>NZ_JHZW01000002.1:0-2290000 GCF_000688315.1 Maribacter sp. Hel_I_7
TATACGGAAGTATCTTAGTCTACTGCACCAGGCGTTCGCTACCGGGCATAAAAAAACTCCAGTATTAGAGGTTCTATTTGAAAAGAAACGATGCGATAACAGTTGCTATAACCAAAAGCTCGTGCCTCGCTACTGGTCATAGCTTGGTGTTGTAAAACATATTGCTTAGTTCTTTGATATTTCTTGTTCGTCGTAATCCATCCCCATAAATTCAAAAGCAACTAAGTCAGTATCAATATAATTTTGTGTGTAATTATTTTCAAGTATGTATTTGTGGTGTTCAGATAAGACTAAGGATAAGTCTACTTTGTCGCAAGACGATTTTACATTACTATGTAAAATTAATTTCTTGGCATGGTACGCTTCTGCAAAGGCAAATATTTCTTTGCGTGTGTCAATATCTAAATCTGATTTTTGATAAAACTCTTGTGCTTTCATTATTGTTTAATTTTAAGTTAATATTTACTAAGGCTTGTTATTGCTATTGAAACTAATCTTACATTTTACGTTATCCATCATTTGAGCTTGCTACATTCTGAACTCTATATACTTTACATGGGTACGTAGCTTTTTTCTCAGCAGCGGAGAAATCAGTACCACATTCAAAAACATCTCCGTTTTTGTCTAGCCAAATCCATTGTTCGCCACCTCTAATTTTATCTGGTAGTATACCAGGCACTCTGCTAATCCATTGTAATTTGCTACTGAGTTCAAAAAGAAACTCCGCATTCACCATTATTTTTTCCATTGCTGATTGTTTACTATTAATTGATCATTGCATTTACTTTTATCATGCAGCGCCTTGCAGTTCCAGCAGACGAGGGCACCGGTGACGGCATCTCTAAAACCATTGAACAATACATCGTTCTTTGGTTTGGATGCTGTACCGCAATAGCTGCACGTTTTTATATTACTGAAGAGATTCATTTCATTTCATCCATTTCAATCTCACTAAAATCAATCCCTTCAACACTGATTAGTTTAATTCCATAACTTCCATCTAACTCAGGAAATCCTTCCGCATCTTCAAAATCAGACAACACACCTCTTAAATTATGAACATTAGTGGTCGCAAACACATTGCTGTTCTACAATACAACCTACCCAGTTCATCATAAATGTTTTTTTCCAAGTCCCAATCCCAAGAGAAGAATTCTAATAACATTTTCGCATCACCTTCAGATAATTTCTCAATATCAATTTCTAAATGGCAGAAGCATCTCCCAGTTATATTCGTACTTATATGTTTTAATTTTCATTTTCTAATTTATTTTTTTTACGGTCAACCAACAACTAATAACGAACATCTGACCAATGAATAATCCTTCCTTTAAAATCTGTATTGAACCAAGTAAAGAATGCCTCTACGGTGGGGAAGCCATCGTTGAGCGCTAGTTCTGTAACGTCTGTGATCCATGCGCCATCTATAAACACCAATGGTCTTTCCAATTTACATTTGTCCTGGTCTATCCATTGTATCTCCAGCTCCTGGATCGCGGTCACTTTTTTAACCGGTGCAAAACGCATCATACTTATTTTGCGAACATCTATATAAAAGTGAATATCCAATCCCACTTTCCAACGGTGAGCTTTGTCTTCGCGAATGGTATGCGGTTTACCGAACTCTAATTTTTTATACATAGGCATATCAAACCTATTACAAAATAAAGCCTGTTGAAATCCGGTATCTATAGGCTCATCACCTAGACCTTTCCATAATTTCTCTACAAAATACGTTGGCTCACCTGCCAACGCTCCCATTTCTTGGGCCACTTTGTGCTAATACCTAAGATCATAATTAGTTAATTTGTTAAACCTTTTCAAAACATAGCCTTCGCTTTTTCTGGAGACCAATAACACATTAAATCTTTTTTCATAACAAAAGCATTCCATTCCGAACTTAATAATAGTGCATCGGCATCTTTAATGTACATACTATACGGATATTTAATACCAAATTTTTAGCAATTACTACAGATAGATTATGTTCCAGCTCCTTATAGCAAGGCATTAATTTTTTAAAAGGACTAGGCATATCACCTAAGTAAGCCTCGCTTGCATCATGAAGTAGACCTGCTAATTCATCATTCGTTCCGGCTAAACAATCAGAAACATAGAATGAATGTTGCGCTACGCTATAAAAACCTTCTAAATGTCCACCAAACCTAGGTGTATATGCTAGTGCATGAGCAATATCTTCGATACAGATAGAATCTGGATCCAGTTTTCTAATATCAAAGCATTTTCCCGTATAAGTTCTAATACTATTCTCTGTATATTCTTGATCTAATATCATACCGTTTCTTTTTTAGGGGTTTCTATTAATCCGTAGAAAGTATTGTTGCCGCATTTGGGACATACCTGTTCTTTACTATTGATCACACCTTCGGTTCTACGCCATTTACGCTCATCTGGCAAACCTTGCCATTTACAAACTCTTCTGGTACACTCGTACGCCACGGCGGTATCTCCGCTTCTAGTATATTTTCTTTTCGCCATAATTGATTATTGATTATTGTTAATTTATTACTGCCAACTGTTACTGCCAACCGCCTACTTATTTCGGAACCCCGTACCCTTTTTGCTTTCCCTTAAAATTAAAAATCGGATAAGGATAACTTCTTGCTTGAGCGGCATAAGCCTCTGCAGGTAGTTGCTTTCTAAAAAATTTGGTTAATCCTTCTTCAATTCTTTTGGTTACATCTACCCTTGTACCCGTGTAAAAACCGTAATCTTCCTCTTTTTTTGCCATAATTATTTACTGTTTATTGATTATAAATTATTGTTCATTGGTTTTAATTTTGCTGTTTTGGTATCCAATGTTTGACCCATCTCGTTAGCCAACACTTCAAGCTCTTCCCAGGCTTGATAATATCCTTTTAATTGCGCGTGAATGTACTTGGCCGATCGTTCTATATCTGATGCTCTAGCCATATCAACAATCCAATTTTTTGTTAGACAATATTTTATCGCAATGTCTACAGCGTATCTGCATAGCTTCACAGGTTACCGATGATGGTAACATTTCATAATACCAGTCTGTATGCCGGCACCCTAATTGATTAAGCCACCTAAGCAGTTTCCAAATTTTCATATAATTGATTTTAATGGTTATTAATACCTGCGTACAACAAAAATTTTGTCATCGTTACAAAATAATTTCACGATTTGTAGTAGAAAATAGATGATGGTACCCAAGAAAAAAGCAAGAAAAAAGCTAACTACGATAAACGGTATCCCTATTAATTTTAGATATTTCATAACTCCGTTATTTAAATTAAGCGGCATCACTTTTGGGCGCAATCTTTGTTTTGTACAAGTGTTCGTATAATTCAAACATTTTTTTACACCATACTTTTTTCGATGGATCGTACCGAATTTCACCTGGTTTAATCTTGATTATTTCATGCGGAAAAATTCGTGTGTTTTATTGAACTCTATCTCTAGAAAATAGTAGCCATATTTTAATACCGGATAAATACCAATCCCGTTTTTGTTGCACCGGTGCATGTACGTGTATTCTTGACGTTTGCTCATCGTGGTCTTCTTTTTAAGGATAGATGACGAATACATGCATTCGCCCACAGGTTGATATACATGGGCAACGGATCGCCAAATTCATCGGCAAAATATTTAAACACCCTGCACGCCTTGAATATCTCATTAATATTCTCGCACTTTGCGAAAATGGCTGCCACTTCTAATCGCGTATATTTTTTCATATTTCTTTAAATTTTTCATTCCATTGAACTGGAACATATATCATATTATTTTTTAACCAAGAAGCCAGCTCATCTACATCTGTATTCTCATGAATTTTTAAAGGTTGGTTCATAAACTCACCTGTAACCATACTCTTTAACCAAAATGGTTGACCATAATTCAACGTTTTATCGTCTAATTTCAAGTCACTGGCCGTAGCTTTTCTAACTTTCATTACTACACTACATTCTAATGTATCGCTCATAAAAAAACTTTTTAATGCTCTCGCGTTATACTTAAATAACCTTTCACGTTTCAACACTTCAACATCATTGATAATCAGATACTTACGCTTAAAAAGGTGTTGAAAGTGTTTGAAACACAAAACAGCTTCAAACACTTTCAAACAACTTCAACACCTTTTCAACACCTTACTTTTATAGTTAATCATTTGATTTTTAGTTTATTAAGTATTATTTATTTAGGTGTTGAAACGTTTGAAGTTCAAAAGGGTAAATCTTTCTGCTCCGTATTATTTATTTTTTCTTCAGGGGTTGCAGGGGATGGAAACAAAGAGTTCTCATTCCGCTGAAAATCAACCGCAAACTTTATCTCATCTTTAATAGGTATCTCTTGTATCTGCACCAAATAGGCAGATGTAGCCTTAGATTCTTTACCAGGCGCAAAACGGACCCCTGCGATAGTGTCTATAAATGATTTATCTTTTTTCAATGCATCCATCATTACTCCCTTAGCCGGGCGCTATCTCTGTACTGCGTATACCATTGCCGTTGTACCCGATTGTAACAGCTGGTAAAATTGAAATACAGTCTATCACCGTCAAGTTTTAAATCACGGCCGTCTCTAATTTGGTCTGCCACCGTACCTCGCATACTCGCCAAGAAACAATCCCACCAACGATTGATTACACTAGCGCTGTTCATTTTGCTCATTTGACTATCGATAGTCTTATCGAAATGGGACATCATATCTTCATGGCTAAAAGGAAAGCTTACCTCGGGTATATTCTGAAACATCTGGTAAAATGTTCCCAGTACCGAAAGATTTTGAACCATTCTACTCTGTGCCTCTGGTCTACGTTGTGCTAGAGTGCTCTTAAATTCTCTATACCTACCCTTGAAATTATTTTTTACGGATGCCCTATGGTGCAAGAACATATCCGTATAGCCACTGATACCTTTTTTTACAATATCACTAAGCTTCTCGTACTCTTTTGTGTCCTCGTCATCAAAAACGGTCTTATCCATAAACTCCCAAATAAATCTTGAAATCAAAGCTTCTTGATCGGGAGCATAATTACCGGTCATAATTACACTTGAAAGAATGGGAATGCTCTCTGTACCCACATGACTATCTATATTTCCTCTTTTATAGCCACGTCTATCCCATAATCCTTTAAGAACTCCATCTAATTTTGGATCACCGTTCTTATATTCACTTAATTGAGAAATTAAATTACAGAACTGGGCAAATTCTCGAACCTGCGCTTTAATAGTACTTACGCCACCCTCTAAGTTAATAGCGGTCTGTGGTCTTCCTGAGAAACTCTGACATACATCCGCTAATTGATCTTTACCTGAAGAAGCAGGTCCAAATAAGAACAGCATAGGGAAAGAATTTAGCTCAGAAACAACAATATCTTGAAATATAGAAGCTATGGAGAACAGGATACCCATCATACCATGACTTCGATGAACTTTAATGAGCTGATTGGTAAAGTTTTGAAAGTTTATAGTGGGTGGCAGGGAGACCACTCTTTTTTGAGCCTCGAACTTATAGATGTTCGTACTGTATATTTTATTGGCACTAGGCACATAATACATAACGTTTTTATGTTCAAATACTCCGTTATCATCTATAGTGATATCATTTTCGCTAGGCACTGTTACTTTGTTGTTCCATACCCAGAACCCTTCAGGTTGCCAACCAAGCACTTCAATCTTACGACCGGTACCCATTGAATCGAACAGAAACGTTTTAAGAAGTTCGTGTTCTTTACGACCACCTTTCCATCTAAAGTTGCCGTGCGCCGTTACAGCGTTTTCAAATGACATGGGGGTGTTCATTTCAGCGCTCTGCATATCAAAAATGCGTTCAAGTTTATGCACGTTCTTAATACGTACCAGCTTCATTGGGTACTTTTCATCTTGCATATGTTGAATAATCTCAATGTCGAAATTGCTGTAACTTTTAAAAGTAAAAGGGGGTTCAGCGCCTTGCTGTACATAAATCTGATGATTGGCCATGAACATTTGATACTTTTCAATGATCGGCCTTATATTTTCCAATGGCTCTTTTACACTTTCAGGAAGGCGGTAGAAATCTTCTGAAGAAAACTCTTGTATTCGTTTGTTCTGATTTCCCTTGATATCTTTTATAAGTGATAGTTCTTTAAACCACTTATTTATTTCGGTTGGTTTTACTGAGCTTTCTTTAGTTAACCAGTCCTTATAAATACTGCGGATGCCTTCGTCTGAAATATCACTTACCAGTTGAACTAATTCTTTAGTTGACTGCGCAATTGCAACGGCATCTTTTGCCTTAAAGCGATGTGCCATCAAGAATTTAAATCCATCTTGACGATAGTTTATATTGTCACTTAGATTGCTTAAATCGTATTTACGTGCAGCAACTTTATGATAGCGAATAAAATCGTCTGGGTCCAACTGTGGTTGGTTCACTACAAGTTGTACTCGAAACCCTTCCTTAATAAATTCAGGTATATACCTGAGCATTGCTTTTTTACCAGGTCCGTCTGGGTCAAAATTAAAAATGATACGATCGCATAATTTTTTTAGCAAACGGATTTGACCGATTGCAATAGCTGTGCCACACCCAGCAATGGTATTGGGTATACCGTTGGTTTGCCAGGCAATTACATCATTATACCCTTCGACCAACCAGGCTTCGCCCTTTTTAACTATCGCTTCACGAGCTTTGTCCAGTCCGTACCAAAAAATTCCTTTTTTGTATAGCTCACTATCTGCAGAATTTATCCATTTAGCGTACTTTTTATTGTCTACCAATGCCCTACCTGCGATACCTACCGGTAGTAATGAAGTGCCTTTACGCTCAACCAAAGGATAAATAACTCTGTTATGCCATTTATCACCCGTATCCGATATTAAGCCCAATGTAATGGCATCTGCCTTTCTACCGTTGGCTACACATAAATCATAAAGAAACTTGCCACCAGGTGCATATCCAATCCTATAGTCTTCGACAATATCATTAGAATACTCTCGTTTACCGAATACCTCCAATTTAGCAGGGTGGTCTTCAGGTAGTTCTTGAAATGCTTGTTCAAATTTTCTTAAACTACTTTCTAATAAAGGGCGAAGGGCTTCCTTTTTTTCTTGCTTTTCATGATAAGCCCTGGTGGCCTTATTATCTTCATATTGTAACTCTACATTATATTTTTTCGCCAACCACTCAATCGCTTCAGGGTATGTGATACCCTCTTTTTTCATTAGAAAACTAACTGCAGAGTTGCCACTATTTCCATTGCTAAAATCTTTCCAAATTCCCTTTGCAGGTGAAACCATAAAACTTCCTGAAGATTCATTTATCCATGGGCTTAGTCCTTTAAATTGCGCCCCTGCTTTTTTAAGTTCAACAAAATCCTTAATGACTTCAACCATATCGGAAATTTCCCAAACCTTTTCGATTGAATCTTTTGATATAAATGGCATTGTTTACTTGTTTTTTTCGTTATAACCTTCCACTTCCGCGTTCCAAAAATTCCTCAATTGTTCGTCTATTATCGAGGGCCACATTACTATTTCGTCTTCAGGTAACTTCGATTCAGCAATTAAATCCACATGAAATGAAGATATACCTGCCACAAAAGCCTTTTTCATTTCGGATAATTGAACAGGATTAATTTTGCTCTTATCCACATTTGATAATTTCAAATAGTGGTCGAACCATGATTGTATATTGAATTCTGGTTTAGTAGCCATTACTTCGCTTTATTTAATTGAAAAAACATTCTTTTCGTTGCCTTGGCATCTATGATGGTGAACACTGCCATACCGAACAGGAAGCCAGCCGATAAGAACATTGTGATATAGATAATTAGATTCATAAGGTTTGGTTTAAAAACCCTGCTGCCCCAACAGCAGGGTAACTAACTAATATATAATAGCCGGCGTGTGCTCCAGCTGCACCTAGGATTCTCCTAGATAAGATTAAGGCGTTGGCCTATTATTGTTGATTCTTGCTTGGTCTGTACACCAAGCTTTTGATATAGTTTCTTTTTAGCAAGGTGAAAAGAGCCTAAAGGCAGGTTCATTTCACTTGCGATAACATCATTGGTGTTATTGGTAGACAACATTTGTACTAGCGTAATATCTTGATGATCTAACCGCGCACCGTTATACTGAACCGCTTTACACAATACCCCTTCTGATGCACATGTACCACGCAAAGGGCACGGCCACCATTCACCATCTTGAACCCCATCGGTAGACATATCGGCTTTATAGTCCAACCCACCAAAACGGCATTTTACAAATTGCTCTAATCGTTTGTAGCTACTCGCTGGGTGCATATCGAACAGGTGAATTTTAACCTCATGATCTTTATCGATTTCATCTTGCAACATTTGCATATAAGAGAAAGGAAGTTGAGTTAAATCCATCACGCTACCATTGGTAATCGCTTTAATATTATCGTTATCGATAAAAAATTCAACAGCATCGCTGGTGAGTCCGGGTAATAATTTGTTCTGGTTTGTCATAACAGTTTTATTTAGTGGTTACTGATTAAATTGCTCACGGTTCTTTTTGCCGTTTTATTTTCAAGTGCGATCTCTGCCAAGACGTTTAACACTATCCAATCTTCGACAATACCGCTTTTGATATTGCGTATACTACCAGAAGAATAAGTAAGCTGCTTTTTAGCCAGACGGCTTTTCGCTTCTTTTACATACCCATATTTAAGGTGCTCTTTTAGAAAATCAAGAACCTCTTTATGCGAATGCACATTCTCTGCAGGTGTATTTTTAATTATATTTGTCAAGGTTTGTCTATTTATGTCAACAAATATATTCTAATCTGTCTATTATTTACAAATAATATATTCTTATTTGTCTAATTTATAATTGTTCTAAATATGGAATTTGGGGAAAAAATGCGAGAACTAATTGATAAAAAGGGACTTACACAAAAGGAGTTTGCCCATGAGATCAATATGAACTATGCTCATACGAACAAGTTCTTTACAGGTCGTACACCGAATATGGAGTTCATATTAAAAGTGGTAAAACGTTTTCCTGAAATAGATTTGAATTGGTTGCTATTGCCACACGAGCATCGCAAAATAAATGATCGTGTCGCAGAGCAACCTGCCGATTACAATGCGTCTAAAGCCATGCAGTACATTACCGGAGTAGAAGAAAAACTAGAAGAATTAAAGAAATATTTGACACAAATTTGACACACAAATTTTATAACGCCATTGATTACTAACTCGTTACATTCTGAAAATAAACCCTGTCGAGGTCACTAAAAACAAAGGGGTTTACAAAGATTTATTTTGTAGCCCCTTTTTCATTTGCCCACTATTTACCCATTTTAAGTGGTTTTTACGGAATTTCTACCTGCTTTATTCCTCCTTACCCCCTCTATTAAAAGTTTTGCTCTTCCAATATATTGATCAACAGTAATTTTTTTTTCATTGTGCTCCTCCCAAATATCCCCATAACTCTCACTAAATTCATTCAACTTATCTTGAGATAAATTATTAAGTTCCTCTGGGGTCATACCTAATAATATATAATCTACCTCAAATGGCATATAATAATCGGTTTCCGCTAAATTCTGGAATATTTGACTATAGCTATATACTTTATCTAGTTCTATGAGGTATTGTTTAAACTGTGCATCATGAAATCCAAGATTCTCTATAATACACTCAATAGCAGTATAAAAGATATCGGTTTTTATTCGTTGTGGTGATTCCAATTTTTCAATTGTTTTATTGATTGTGTCTGCTAAATCCACAAAGTTCAAAACCTCTAATGCAGATTTAAATTTTTCCTTTTGACCACCATACTTTAATCTATTAGTTTCCAATACCATATAATTATACGGGTTGTCGATGATTGTTTTAGCTACTTCAATTGATCTTGCTCCTGATAATACCATAATGTTTGATTTTTAAATTGTTATTTGATTCTTATTAAATTTTTCTTTTTAAATGTTTTGACTTGAATAAAGAAATTCTCGGCTTTCTCTTTGTATGACAATGAGCCATCGTTACCTACGGATTCAAATATGGATAAATATTCATCTTCTTTACCTTTTACGGTTCTTGGGTCAAATCCAAAAAGTATCTGTATGTATGGATTTACATTTATATCAGAATCATTACTGGTCTTACAAATATTATTTATTTGTTCAGATACATAATACTGTCTAAATAATCCCGTCAACAATTCGATTTTTAAGTTTTTTTTGATTGCTTTCATTTTAATTGATTTTTACTATTTGTTATTTGAATTTTTAATGTCCACTTAAATATTTTAAATATTATTTTGGGTTGTATTTCTGATTGTCTTTCCATCGCTTTATCCCAGATGTCTTCAAACTCTTCATTCGTGAAATATCCCCTGTTTAATATATCTTCCATACTTTAAATGTTAATTATTTATTCAAATATACATTACAAGTATATTATATACAAATAAAAATATACTTTATTTGTATTTTTTAACATATTTATATACATTTGAAGTATTAAAGAGAAGATATGTTTAGGATTAAAGAGGTATTAAAAGAAAAGAATATGACGTCTATTGCACTTGCGGATGGTGTAGGTGTTGCCAGTAATACTATAGCACGGATAAATAGCGGTGTAGCAAAACCAAGTATAGAACTATTAGAAAAGATTTCCGATACATTGGATGTTGATATTAGGGAACTGTTTAAGCCTGGTAAAGGTCATTCTTTACTTAATGGTTTTGTAGAGTATAAGAATACTATATACCGTATAGAAACAAAGGAGGATTTAGAAACCCTACTAAACAAGCTTAATTAATATGGAATCAGATAAGTTTCAAAAAAATATGATTTGGTTTATCTTCGGGATATGTGGATTGATGGTATTCATTACTAAATGTGAATGGGGTTAAAGTACAGGGCTGTACTATTATAGTTTGTATTACTCCTTTAATAATTTATCTTCCCTTACCTTTTCCTTTTCCCTTACCTCTCCTTTGGTAACTAGATTTTACTGGGTTCTTTTTAGCTACTCTAATTTTATCTTCTTGTACGTAGTCAATTTGTTTAGTAGAAGGAATCCGAAATGTAAAACAAGATGTACCTTTAAAATTAGTGAATGCAAAATCTCCTAAAGAAATAATATCCATACCAATTAACATCTCAGTATTACCAGATAGAATAGCTTCAACAACTTTAACACCTACAACATTTATTTTATTAGGTAAATAAATATTTACAAGATAAGTATTAACTCTGTGTGAACCACCAGCGTGGTGAGAGGTAACTACTCCAGTTGGCTTTAACCCGAGCTCCTTTGCAACCTTAGCGGTAATGACTGTTCCTGTAGCACCAGTATCCCAGATTGCTTCATATTCTTTTAATACTAATGGATTAGCGGATCCGCCTCCTAAAGGAACAGCATCTGAAACTCCACATTTTGTTTTCAGTACATTTATTCGGTGTGGTACTTTTAAAGTAAACGCTTTAATTTTAGTCATTAATTACAACTCTAGAATGATAAGTTTCAGTATAATCTTCATCTCCTGGGCTACATTTTTGAATTAAAAATGTACCAACCTCGTTACTTTTTCTAGATTCTGTAAGAGCTTCAATTTCTGAATTATAACTACCTAAAACTTCGTTACCTTTTATAACAATAAAACTACCTCCATAAGTTTCCAACAGAGCAGACTGATTGTCTAAGTAAAACTTAAATTCTTTTTCTAACATAATTTATTTTTGCAATTATCAATTTACAAAAAGGGTTGCAAATCTACGAATTATTTACATATCAATGCTTTAACCAAATATAATACCAAATATTGTATTAATTAGATTAATTACCCATTTAGTAAGATAGATTTATTTTTATTTTATCAGCTCTCGAAAACGATAATAAAAAATTAAGGTTTTGTAAGCTATTTGTAAGCACGTAATGACACTAAAAAACTCCTTAACCCTGCTGCGTTACTTTCATTATACAATACCCATCATCATAAGAATATGTAATAAAGGGTTTGTATTTGGGTATATTACGATACACCTTCCACGCTTCATAGCTTGGATAATCACGTCTTCGACTACCTAAGTAGTTTCTATCGATCATCATAACAACAAGTGATCCGGGTAAGTTGTAATTTACTATTGGTAACGGAGCGGATAAATCAATAGTTCTGGTAACGTTATCTTGTAGATTATCGAATATTTCGTCGAAAACCCTAACCATTTTCCAACCTCTTCCCCGTTCCGGTTCATTATCAAAATGTGTGTAATATTTCTTTGAAGGATTAATATGGCGATAACTCCAAGCAGCAACAATTCTAAAACTTTGATAAATCCTATTGTCATTAAAGTGCATATCCTCCATTTCGGACATTCTAATATCTAATTTAATGCCCTTACTCGCATTCTTTAATTTGCCATTTGACAATACCTGTATTCCCGGCCCACCACCACCCTCGGTGTACAACTTCATTTCAACTTCCATAATTTTATCTATTTATTAATTTTATACTTTTACCCAATGGGTATATTTATCTTACTTTTAATTATAATTGGTTTTGGGGCATTTGGTTATTTTATACTCACTTCCATTTTTGATTTATTCATTGGTTCTAATAAAGAACCCAAAACAAGCACCTACATAGATAACTCCGTTCACTATCATCAACATTTAACTATTGTTAAAAAAGATGAGACTATAACTGAAACTAGAACAGAGATAAAGTATTAATGATTATTGGAGATACAAGTCGCTAAATCACTTTTATTAATTTAATTATGTAAATTCTTTGAATTATAATTGAATTTACCGTTACTGAAAACTATGTAAATAGAATAATCCCCACCGTATGGCAGGAATTATTCTTAGTATCCTACTTAAAGCCCCATAGAATTAATTATCCTATCTAATTCTTCTGATGAAGGCTCTTTTTCAATGTCTGTCCTTGGTTGCTCTCCAACCATATTCAGGTATCTATTCTCGTGAATTTTAAATATATCCTCCAAATGATTGTGATTATCAATTTTAACATCACTTAGGAACACCTCTTTTAAATGCTCTGGTATTTGACTATTGTTAAACATTTCATTGATTTTAGTCGTCATTGAGGAAATTTCAAACAGGCTAATATCAGTTCCTTTCAATTTTCTTGTAATACTTTCAATTTTCATAATTCTTATTTTTTAGTTAATTGCAAACTCCTTTGTAATTTATTTTCCACGTGATAAATACCCCTTGCGAATGGAACATACTTATATTCAGAATCAATATCCTTTCTTTCAGGTTTCACTATCAAGAATTTTTGTTCTACATTAGAATTACCATGCCAACTAACACCTTTTGGGGCACCTGGATGCAAATCACAATAATCAATAAAGTTCTTTTCATTCTCTTTTAAAATGTTGCAAATTTTCAGGGCAAAATCTAAAATTTCATTCTGCTTAACATTTTGTGTAAAGTATGTAAAATCGTTTTCTATGGACGCCTTACCTTGATTTGTCATAACTAAATCTGTTCCAGATAAAGACAATTCACTTCCATTAAATTGATTCACCATATTCTGCAAACTTCTTTCTAAAGAAGGGGGGTCTACTCCTAACAATCTATAATTTTCGGAATTCGACGCTTTAGGAAACGGAAACTTATTTTCTATAGTCTCTAGAAAATACTGGTAACCCCTACTTAAAAGTCTTTTTCTGACCTCATTAGAAGGTTTCTCGTCTAACATTCTTTCAGCTTTAACCAATACCGAAATAATAGATTTCTTCAAATCTTCATTTTTCCTGATTCTCGATTCAATACCATTGTAATCAACCTCTATTATTCGAGGTGCAAATTTTTCACTCATACTATTTATATTTAAAAATTAAACTCTATTTACTATTCAAAAAAGTCCTCTATTTCCGCTGAAAACTTTCGCATTAAACTATTTCCTTGTTCAGTTCCCTGCTCTATTCCTAAACTATCGCAGTGCTTGACAAATTCATCGTATGTTTTAGGTACATACACTTCTCTATTTTTCATTTTTAATGTTATTGGATATTAATTTTTCTATCTGTTCTATTGTTTCAAATGGCAATTGCTCAAACTCATCTTTAGATATCTTTAGATTGTTAATTTGTATGTAGTTATTTATGTTCGTAGATGGCTCTTTTTCGATACCTCCTGACAGCTCTATAAAGCTTTTTAATGCACTAGCGTTGTTATCTTTTACGCCTATTAAGTAAAGTTTAGATAATGCGTTAGCCGCCATGAATTTCAACTTACCTTTTAGGAGACTATTGAACTCGGATTTTAAACCATCTTTTAAATGCCTGTAGACTGTCATTCTGGAAAGCCCCAATTCTTTTATCACCAACGAACTAGGTGGAAAAGAGCCGTATTCCAAAATGTGGTTATGAATACATCTAGAAATTAAATAATGATGCATTTCATACGTTGAATTCCTAAATCTCTCCAACTCTTCAACATCACCACCTATACTACAAACCTCAGCTATCATTTCACAAATGCGGTATTCTTTCCCGTCTTTGACCGTCATGCTGTGGTTATATTCTTTAATTAAATAACTCAAAAGATTCTTCCAGTCATTAGGTCTTTTTTCAAGATGTACAATTACTTCCTTCTTTGTTGTAATCGTTTCAAATTCTGTAACACTTTGTAACGTTTTAGATTCTGCTTCCATTTTAATTATCGTTCTATTCGTATTTTTAAATCCTTTTAGATTAAACTATATTAAGTTTCTTACTCAATTCCTTAATCCTTGCCTTTCGTTGATTAGGTGTCATCTTGTCTATATTTAAATTATCTGTAATTTCTGTCCTGTTTAATTTAGGAAGGGAGTACTCTAACAATTTGATAATAGTATCTACCCTATCTTTTGATGACAATGATTTAATGTCTTCCTGTATTGAATCCCAATTGTCATCTATTAACATATTTACATTAGCCCTTAAGGCTTCTGTCTTCTTATTAGGTGTTCCTTTAGGTCTACCTGCATTCTCTCTTTTTCCTCCTCGCATAATGATTTATATTGATTGTTTTTCAATTATTTAAAATATCCTGATAAGTTTTTAGATCATCATAATAGGGTCTAATTACCTTTTCGTTTACACCACTATTTAAAATATTCAGATAGCTTTTTATAGTCTTATCAGGTTCCGACCATACCACACCTTTAGATATCTCCACCGCAGCTAAGCCTTTTAAATCAAGCTTTGAGAAATATTCCGTTATACTGATAAGTTGCTTATCAAATTCAGACTTCTCAGCAACTACAGAAATTTGTTCAAATTCACTTTCATCAAATGTTGGGTCATACTTTATTATAGACGGTTGTTCCTGCTTTCTAAATTTTTCTAATGGAATATTGATTAAGAAGTCAGCTAAATCATAGCCGTTCAATCTCTGTTCTTCTGTAGCTTTTATTTCAAGAATCTTTGAAACTTCATATTTTGCACCAGGTTCTAAATCCGAAATTTTATTTAGCCAATTTTCATACTGCCCTAGGTCAGGGTATAAGGTTACATTACGCCCCTTCAACACCTTGGTCTTTTCATGATTTAGACCGTTTGCGTTACCCGCTGCCAACCAAACAAATTCATTGATATAGACACTAGCGATTATTGCCGTTTTCTCGGATTCGACAATTGCAACCTTTTTGTCTGGGTATCGTTTCAATAAATGTTCGCCAAAGAAACATTGTACCAAATTGTAATTAGGATATTTACTTTTAGGAAAAGTGAAATAAACGTTTTGTTTTTTTCCCGTTAATGGGTCATAACCCATATTCTTTAATTGCCTGACATTGTTGTTTAAATCGACTTGAAAGAAGTCTACTCGGTTGTTATCCCTTTCACTTGTTCCTATTAAATACTCTTTCTTCAGTTGCTCCATCTGTTCCCTACCAAATAGCGATACCATGTATTTTAAAAAGTTATTTTCTCCTGTTCTTTTGAAACTTTCTGACAGTATTTCCCTATCTAAATTAGTGGTGGGTAATTGCTTATTATATCGGTTTAAGAGGGGTGTTATAGGTTTAACGTTTTGAACCGATAAATTCGGAGTTTGCCCAAACCTATCAAACCTTTGTAAGTATTCTTTTGGCGTCAAATGATAACCGCATTTTTCTAACCTGTTGCATATACCTACATTATCGTTAACGTATTCACTAACCTCAATGTTTACGTACCTTGTGAATTGATTAGCCTTATTACAACTAGGGCAATGATATCTGCTTTTGCTGCTTTTATACGGTTCCAAAATGTATTTATAATCTTTCATAATTCTATCGGTTCAATAGGTTCAAACCTTATTTTAAACTTATAAACGCCCTTAGGTTCATCGGTTTAACCGCCTATATAGTAGGCGGTATTAAACCTATAGGATATCACTAGTATATTTACCTAATGTATATGGCTTCCTTTCTGCATCTTGAACTACCCAACCTTCGTTTTTACATTGATCTACTAACTTCTTTGATTTAGCATCTGATAACTCCTTTTCTATTTGCCTTTTATGCTCTGTCTGTAAAGCAATCCAAAGCTCTTTATAGGTGTAGCTTAATTTCTTTGAGAAAATGGATGTAAGGAGCTGAAACTTCTTAAAATCATCTAGCTCTATACTATTACCACCTCTTTTATTTGATGCTGTTCTAACTTCCCAGTTTTCTGCTAGTATTGGAAGCCCTTCTTCGTTAATCTCAAAAGCAAATGGTTCAGGTTCTCTATCCCTACAGTATTCAGCTTCTACAATCGATATATCTTTGTTCTGGGGGCTTTTAGTTACTGATAAAGTAGTTTCTGCCTTATTGACTAATTCAGCCCCTAAATGCCCTCTAGCGTTATTATCGTTTTTATTTTGATGTAGCACAACCACGATATGAATATTTAACTCTTCAGTCCATTTGAGTAAAAGACTGGTCATATTACTGGCTTGGTCTTCATCATTAATAGAGGTTACCAGATCTCTTATCCCATCTATAACAACTAAACCTAAATTTGGTGAGTTGTAAATTTTTTGTTCAATCATTTTAACCCTGTCTATGGCTTTAAACTTTCTTAACCCATAAGCTTTAAAGTTGTTTGGGTTTGAAGTGTTTGAAAGTTTACATATTCTATTTACAGTTTTTTGTAGGTGATACTTACCCTGTTCCGTATCGAATAATATTGCTTCGTTCTTACCTTTTTTAGCTGTTCCTTTTATTGTTTCCAATATTTCAGAATTAGTAATGAATGAAGCTAATTTTGAACCAATTAGAAAAGTTTTTCTACTTTTTGCCTTACCAATCAATAAACTAAAGTTTCCAAGTGTAGCAATAACAGAAGGTGTTCCATTAGATATTATCTGAAGACAGTTTTCAGGTGGTGGTAATTGTTCTAATGGATTTATTAAAACAGTTTCAAGATCAACCATTAATGAATTTGAAACATCACCTTCTATAGTTATTACCTCGTCTAATATATCTGCTAAAACTAAATCTGAGGATTGTTTTAATTCTGTATTTATTGTATCTTGCATCTTCTAGAAATAAAGATTTTTAGCCCCAATATGTCCGTCCAAGACATGGGGCTTTTTTATTATGCTGTTCTTATAGATTTTCGGGAAAGTAAATTGTCAGTTTCCTGTTGTATATGCTTTTCGGAATTACTGTTGCCTGACTTTATCCATTCAAGGAGTTCTGATTTAAAAAAATATAACCTACCATTCTTTTTATGACATGGTATCAATCCTTTACGAGCTTTTTTATATAAGCTATCCTTACTTTCCTTTAAATAAGAACATGCTTCATCAATCTCTATAGGTTGTTCTATTTCATCTTTAGATAGATTGGTAAAAGAAAATTTTTCTAAAAAAAGATCTAATTTTTTATTTAATTCTAACACCATTCTAGGTGTTTGCTCAAGTGTGGGTGTTTCCATTTATCTTGTTTTAATTCTACAAGACAAATTTGGGAAATAGTGGAGGTGGTAACTGGTTTACACTAGTTTAGAAAATTTAATTATCCAAAATAAAAGTCTCAATAATACTTAAAGCTGAATCTACTTCCTTAGTACTAAATTCTTTATAAACTAGCAGTTCCTTAGTATTTCTGTAAATTTTCCTTAAAGCAAAAATTTGCTTTCTATTTTTAGAATTACATAATGTGGATACATTATTATAATAGTCTTCATATTCCTTATAGTATTCTAAAAATTTTTGTGTAGAATTATTTTTTGAAACTTTTAATTTTTTTTGTGCATTACCTCTAGTTACCTTTTCGTTTATAAACAAATAGTATAGAGCAAGTGACCTTCCCTCTGCATCATAAATAGGATCTAACTCATTTACGACATCAGTTAACTCTTCATCATAAGCACTACTTAACCCTACAGTAGATTCATCAAGTTCAATTTTTAAAAATTCCTTTATAAAATCATTAGCATATCCTTTCAAATCTAGGTAGTTACTTTCCCATTTATAAGAATTATCATGTTTAAGTTTTAAGTATTTATTTGCTATTATTTGACCTTTAATAAAATAGATATCATCATCATTAATAAATTGATGAAGTAAAACGCTAGTTAGCCTATCCGATTTAATTTTCCGAACTCTATCAGTCAGGTGTCCAGAAAAAACCTTAGCATACCTTTCCATACTACCTAATTCTTTATAATCGTTTTCAAAAACAGATTCTTTAAACGTTTTTACCATTACACTTAATGTTGCTAAAGAATTCATAATATCTAATAAAACTATATGAGAAGGTTTAGAGAATTTTTTACACTCCGTTATGTATTCCTGATATAAATAATTTCTTAGCTCCTTATCGTTTTGAAACAATTCGATGTAAGGAATTTCATCAACTCCAATCCTATTCTTTCTATTTTCGTACAATTGACTGAGAAAAGTTCGTTGTAATTCCATTTTTAAAAATCCATTAATTTATCTGCAAATTCTTTCTTTGTTTTATCCTCAAAACCATCAAAATAGTTTTGTGTTACCGAAATATCAGAATGATTTAAAGCTTCGCTAACGAACTCTATAGATGCCCCCATATTAATCATATTGGTGGCATAGCTATGTCTAGCCCAATAGCTCGAAAACTCTTTAGGGAACTCATATTCCTTAGCAATATTTTTTAGTTGTTGGTTAATAGCTCTAGTAAAGTTTTTGACCTTTGTATAAATGACTTCGGCAGAATCACCATCATCAAGAATTGGAAAAACATAAGATTGTTCACCTCTATACTCAGTTTTGTATTTCTCAAGTATTCTCTTTGTAACCTTATTTAATTGAAAGGATATTTTCTTTTTATTCGTTCTCTTCTTTATCTTAGTTTTCTCCCTATAGTATGAAATTTCATCATCTTTTAGGTTCTCATATTTCAACATAGCAATATCTTTAAAATTCATACCGCTGCATCCATAACTAAAGAACCAGTAGTCTCTAGCCCTATCCTGTAGTTGTGGCAACTTAGAATGATACAATAGTGTTACTTGTTCCCTACTTAAAGTTTTCTTTACCTTTTTTTCTTCAGGAATTTCATATTTCTTTCTACCAAAAGGATAATACTTTTTATCCAAATCATTATCGGTTATAGCATTGTTAAAAATGACCCTAAGAGTACGAGTATAGATTGCCACGGTGGTTAAACTTCTACCTTTATCATCTATCATAAAACTTTCATAGTCCTCAAGCCATTTAGGAGTAATCTCTAAAAATGATAGGGTATTTTTACTAACCTTAGTTCTTTGGGCTTCATATTTTAAAAGAGATTTTAATGCAGCGTTATAGCTCTCAGCTGCTCCTATTCTTTCTTTACTTCTAAACTCGTCTACGGTTTTGTTGAAGTGATAAATAACACTTGTTTTATCTGAACTTTTTCTAAGTAGTTTTTGTTCAAAGTTTTCAAAATCAAAATATTCTAAAGATTCGGCTGCTTCCTCTGCTCTTTTCAATAAATATGATAATTGCTCATAATCTTTTTTAGCAACTCCTTTCAACTTATGAGAACCAATATTAGAGTTCCATGCAGATTCAAATCTAATTTCACTCATATTAAGCCCTGTGGTGATTCTCTTTGCTTTTTTAAGTTCATTAGACCATATTCTAACCTTTACTGGATAAGTACCGTCCTTTAGCTTTCTACGCTTATCCTGTACTATGGTTATTTTGCTATTCATTTATCATTAAAATTACATTTGCCCACAATTTACCCACATTTACCCACAAAATGAAATATTATTAACTACTATTAACCAGATGTTATTAACATATATACTTGAATAACAGCCGTAATTTATAATAATATCTAATATTAAATATATTTGAATCTAAGGTATCCCTTGATTACGGCTCAAGAGGTTACAGGTTTGAATCCTGTCGAGGTCACAAAAATCTATTGTATAATAGTTAAAGGCGTGTGCAACAGTTAACTAACTGGTATCACACGCCTTTATTTTTTCTATTATGAGCCACTTTTCGACGAGTTTTGACACAGAATTGGACACAAAAAAAATCTTTGTGACAATCAAAACCAAATTTATCCTTAGGGATTACGTAAACCAAAGCGGTAAAAGTCCGCTATATATGTTCATTAGCTCCCCTGGAGACCGCAAAAGACCTAAAACAGAGCTTGAATTCTACCCTAAAGACTGGGACCAGAAAACTGAACGGGTAAAATCTACCGCTCATAATTCCGAGACCTATAATCTTATTCTTGAAAATTTAGAAGCCAAGGTTTCTAAAATTAAAACGGTGTACTTACTAAATGAAAAACCGCTGACAGCCACAAAACTTGCAGAAGAACTAAAAGAGACCACCGAACGTGTAGATTTCAAGATATTCTTTAAAAAACAACTAGCGAAAGAAGCTAAATTATATAGCAAAGGCTATTTGAAACGGATGAATACGGTTCTTAATAAACTTCAGAAGTACCCCCATGAGATAATGTTCTCTGATATTACTCCTGAATTCGAAAACAAGTACAGAATATATCTGGCATCGAAAGGAAATATTTCGACAACCGTTAACTCGAATCTAGCAACAATTAAAAAGTTTCTCTTAAAAGCCCAGAAAGCAGGTATTAAATTACCAATAGAAGCTACAGATGTTAAAGTTGGTAGAACCCACGGCAACCGCATGGACCTAAAACCGCATGAGCTTGAGCGATTTTACAAGTATTATTTTTCTGAATTCATCACAGATGAATGGAAATTGATACTCGGTTACTTTTTATTTTCATGCTTTACCAGTATTAGATGGGGCAATATCATGGATTTAAAACGGCAAGATATTATCGAGCATCGCTTTGTTCGCTTTCACGTAAGCAAAACGAACAATTTACAGACAATTATCATAAATGAAAAGGCACTCAATATTGTTTCTCACCATCCTCAATTGTTCGTGAATGAAATAAGTGATGTTCATATGAACCGAGAAATCAAAAAAATTGCCAAACATTTAGGCTATAACCATAAGATAAGCTTCCATGTTGCCCGACATACTTTTGCTACCAATTTTATTCGCATGAAGGGCGGTTTAATGAAGCTCAAAGAAATTATGGGGCATTCAGATATAAAGACCACCATGATCTACGTACATATTGTAGAACAAGAAGCCAATGAAGACATGGCTTTGATGGATAAACTATTTTAGGCTCTCCAGTTCCAACTCCACTTGAAACACATCTTTACCCGGCAAATTCACCTTATTAAGCGTTTTAATAAGGTGAAAATTGTTGTACATGAACACCTTATCATAAGTGGTAACTCCCTGCATTCGTTGTTTAGCTACATTAAATTGTGTGGTGAACCCTTGTGAACGCAAACGGAACGATAGCCATTTGCTCCAATGATTCTCATAAACAGCAGGTAACATGACATCGGTATCTTCTTGTGCAATATTATCGATACCTGTAGCACCATTATATAACACGGTACAGAAATCGCTCTTACCGTCGTTCACCGCCAATGCCGTGGTAACATCGCCCCTATACACCAATGGCAATGGTATTGCATCTATATCAATTTCGTTGGTCTTATCATCTGTAGTAAAACCTGAAGTCTGTACACCATCGATATCTACGAACAATTGTCCCCTGGTATAATTTTCATTGTCCACATCTTTAAATTGCAACAAAAAAGAATCTCCCTGATCATATCTTCTACGCGGCTCACGCAAATTGAAATTACCGAAATCAATTGCCTCACTGACATTCAATTGAGGTTCTATGTAATTCATATGCACCTCATTACCATAGATGCGGAAATCCATATTCTTCCAATTCTTTACCATTTTCACCAGCTCACCAAACGTTTTATCAGGAACACAATGGGTAAGGTCGAGCTTTTCGGTCGTAATCAATGGTGGAATCAAATCACCGTTCTCATCGTAAATAGCCAATGGTGTAATTGTTAAGTCTACCATATTCAATTGGCGGTCTACCTGATCATTGGTGAATCCGTAATTAATTTGGTTCGATTCTATGATTAACTTATCATTTAAATTATCGACATCGATTACCAGATCCACATATTTTATTTTCTCTGAAAACCCCGACCGCAACAATCCTTCATACGCCCGCCACATCTGAGCATTTTTAAAATATATTTTTGCTTCTGCCTCAGAATCATCTCTACGTAAATAAATATTACCGGTAATTTTATATCTACCTCTTTTCGGAAAAGTATATTCATGCTCGTACCTGCCCAAAGTAGTAGTAATTGAACTAGCACTTAAAAAACCGAAGGTATAACGCTGTTGATACAAGTTTTGGTATTCATCTGTAGTGGTTACATACTCTTCACCCTCTATTCTAGCATTGATATATTCTTCAGCTTCTTTGACGAAAACAATTTTCAACAATTCTGGATCGGTCAATACATCACCCTTCAGTTCATAACCAGCATCTTGAAAACCTGCTATCAATACATGCATGAGATAGGGAAAGGGTATCATGATATTTCTGTTGTAGGTAAGGTCTTCGGCAACATCAAATTCGTTCAATAAAAACACCCCTGCTTTTCTATTGTTGATGATACCTTCAAAACCTAACCACCTATCTTCCTCCGCATTGAAACTATCTGTATGCACTTGTACAAAATTATAGTTGACCGCCGGATAGGTCTGCGTTATAATACCCTCTGCATGGTCAAATAACGATTCGCCAAGCTCTTGCTTCTGTAACGGCAATTCGCTTAGCCTGGTATCCCAATTAGGAAACTCATCCAAGCCGTAGCTAATTTCTATAGTAGCGGTTTTACCTTTTACATCTTTAATCTCCAACACAGCCTCTTCATGACCGCCGTCAATAAAGAAATATCCGTTGTATACAGTCACCGGCGATTCAATATTATAATCTAAAATGCCGCCAAAATAACGATTGATTTCATCGGTTATCTTTAGCTCGAACGGAAAGGTATATTTGGTAAAGAAATCATCTGAAAACCATTGGTTCTCCTCTACCCTATCTATTTGATAACTGGTTAGGTCCAGCATAAAATTATCGTGGATAAACTTTTGCATCATTGTCTGGGTTAATAGTGAATTCTATATCATAAGCATAGGTTGCCTGGTCGCTATCATAATTTGACAGCTTTTTACCTTGTGGTACCAGAGCAATCTTGTAATCGGTATTCGGCAAGAACAGCCACACCCGTTTACTACGCATAAGACTATCGAGCAACACATGGTTGTCCTTTAATATCCAGCCGGTATTCGCTACCAATGGTTGTGATTTATCCGTCTGCAGTATTTCTTTTACGTTCACCAGATTTTTATAAACGTTATTCTCTATACGTTCATATTCCGTTTCAATCGAATACCCGCCCGTAAATTCCAACAGATCCAACTGTTCATGTTCCGTAACCCAAGCGAGATGATACGATTCTTTGTTTTCGGGAAATACATAGAAACGGCGTTCAAAGAATCCTTCATTCTCATTTTCAATTTTCAAGTAGACCAAATCGCCAGGCTTATAGGTATGAAAGCTGAATATCATGCCAAATACACTATCATTAACGGTATCGTGAACTATGTTTCTTTTCAGCACTCCGTTAACATGCACCTCTATATTATGTACACCGCTACGTTTTATAAAGTTTATGATGCCATAACTATTAGGCGTAACACGCACTGGATAATCACTGAGCATAACCCCTGCATCATTGGCAAATTGATTGGGCTTGGTACCTTTTACAAACAAAAGGTTATTGATTTCCTTTGTCTCCACTAAACCGCCATCTGAATAGTTGCGTTGCTCCATTGAGATATCCAAACTTGCAGGTGTATAATAATCAAAAGGTTTATCTACCCTACTTTCTAAATCGGCAGGTATAAACTGTTCAATATCGGTAAGGCTATCCATAATACTATGAATAAATTCCCCCGGATGGAATTCTGCCTGACCGTTAAAAATTGGTATATGCTGCGGATATTCGGTCACCGTTGCCACATCCTTAAAATTATACCAGGTAAGCCCTAGCACGGCACGAAGATACACCCCGGTATTTTTCGTAGCCAAATTAACGAATAGCTGATCTTTGGTAAAGTTAATTTTGTTGGGCTGCAGCTCCGTGAATGAATTTGCCTTGATGGTGTAGGTAACCGGAACAACTACCGTACCTTCATCTGATGTCAGTTTAATTTCACCGGAATACACACCAGGCGAAAAGTTTTCTGAATCTGCAGGGTCTATCAAACCCGAAAAGGAACTGCCCAACACACCCGACACCCTATTGATGGTTAACCAACCCGATATCTCGTACGTGTACGGCAATGGCGAACTGATACGTATTGCCTGAGACGGCGATTCCTCCACGCCTTGAATAGCCTCAAAACTAAAAGAAGATGGCACCACCTTTATTTCTCTACTATCTAACACCGAAACGACCGTTTCCACTATTTTAGTACCATCAAAAGTAACTACCGAAATGGCATAACTCTGATTACGGGCACCGTTGTTCTCAATAGATCGATCTAAACCAACGTTTATCGTTTTTATGCCCGAGCCACTTTTAATATTAATATCTCGCGTACTACGATCAATGAGTCCGCTGCCATTTACAATCAACTCTTTGGCATATTTTATGGTATAATTACCCGTATCGTTTATCACCACCTCTTGGGTTGCCGGCAACGCCTCACCAATAACATGTTCAAAATAAAGCTCAGTAGGTTTCACGTAAACAGCACTAGGTGCTACCACCGTAAGTTCAATGGGTAATACAATTCTATCCATTAACCCCTACTACCTGTACGAGCATCTATGCCCGAAACTTGAAAACCGACATTGGCGCTATACTTACCGGGATCGATCAACTGAAAATTGACAAAAGAAATATTAAGTGTCTGATCTAATGGATTACCACTAATTTGATGCACTGTATTGCCACCAATATCTGCACTAAAAAAAGGAGAAATCAATCCGTTACCTTTACCAATATTGCTTATAACTTCAACCTGATAATCGGAATAATTCGAAAATTTATCATCGGTCTTATAATTTTTAATAATGGTAGCGACATCTATGTCGGCAGGAACCGCCTCACCTTGTGTCCATCTCACATTTACCTTATTTGGACTAAACAGCCACGATTGGTTGTATAGCACCGTACTGCCCGGATTAAATATTTGATCATAGTTATGCACCATTGGCGGTGTACCAATTGCCAAATCTCCCGATGGTTGATAATACGTTAACAGGTTTGCTGGTATTTCATCTCGCTCTTGCATTTCTATACCATAACGCACCTCTCTATTTAAAACAGTGGTAATCAACCATATTTCTATATATACATTACCGGTAAGCACTACCTGAATTACTTCTTTATAGGCGATAATACCTGAAGGAGACAACAAACTTGACAACCTACCCACCAAAAAAGCATACATATCTTCATCTGTAGTTACAAAAGAAATATTTCTAATATTCTTATTTTCGGTGGGCACTTGCAAATATGAAGCCGCTGCACCAGATAACACAAAAGCTTCGTTTGTTGTAACCAAACCAAATTTAACTTGCAACGCTTCTATTATCTTATTACAAGCAGTTGTAGCCGCTGCAGATTCAAAAATTGAATTATTATATGCGTTATACCCCATTACTTTTTGTTTTTATTTCTGAGTTTGTTGTAATCGTTTATATCTTCCTGTAAATCTTTGGCGGTACGGAAACTACGTACCAAGAACGCCTCAATACCTTCTCTCTGAATCCTGTCCAACACCTCATTGGTACGTGCCAATGTTGCCATTAGCATTACATCGTTGCTACCAGAAGACGATGCCTGAGATCCTTCATTTTGATAATACCCACCTTCATACCCTTTTACACGGGCGATTTCTCTGTACAATGAATTTTTAAATTCTGGATTGAAATTTTTGAACGCCCTACCGTCGATAATCATTTCCGGGAAATCTTTACCGCCCTCACCTGCCAAGAAATATTTTGGCTGGTCTACCAACTGGGTAGAAGGCTTGCCACCGTAACCGGCATTGAATACTTTACCATCTTGTTCACGTTGCACGGGCATATTGCCATAATACCCCATTTCATAGCCTTTAGCGGGTAACGGTGTAGCAGCTACCATACCCGCCTGTAAGAGTCCGAGTCCGCCAACGAACGCCGTCATAAGACCTGCAGAAATACCAAAATCGAATTTCGGTACCTGTGCCCATATACCCATAATAGCAGCTGCGGTATTGATCGCAATATTCGCCAGAGCCTGCACCTTGTTTCTTTTCGCCTGTTGATATTCTGCCTCTGCCCTACGAGCCTCAGTTTCCTGTTCTATAGCACGTACACTTTCATTATACTGGCGTTGGTTTACATAGCCCGATTCTAGATTACGCTCTAGGGCATCTTTCTTTTTTTGCTGTGCCTTTTCGAAATTGGCAAGCTCTATCTGTGTTTTGTTATTTACAAAATCGTTATACTGTCCAAAGGCATTGCTCATTGCTGTAGCAACCACAACTGCAGCCTGCATTTTTTCGTTAACGGTATCGAGACTATCAAAGGTTTCGCTCCATTGTTGGGGCGTAAAGCCAAATATATCGGTACTTTCAAAACTTTGCGCCAACGAATTACCGGCATCAACATCACTTTCAGAGCCTGCACTGGGTTTACCCAGCGCTGCCTTGGCAACTCCAATTTCAGAAAGCTTTAAGATAAGGTCATCGGCAAGCGACTCAAACACCTGTATTTGCTCAGGCGTCAACAAATCTAGATTTACACCGCCAAAATAACCACTATCCTTAATCTCATCGACAATGCGCAAGAGCTCTTGCAACTGCTTTTCTTCTTCGACCAGCTCTCGCTTGTTGTAATCTTCTTGAAGGGCAAGTTTCTTTTTCTCGTTATCGCCCAAGGCGGCAAGCTGTTGGTTGTGCTGTACCAATCGCAATTGCTTTTCGCGCTCATAGCCATCGCCCAGTTTTTCAATACGATCCTGTATGCCGTTCTCTACAATGGTACCAACCTTTAGGTTGTTGATTTCGTTCTGTACGGCAATCTGCCTATTGATTTCGGCATTGACCTCTGTAGCGCCTGCGGTCCCTGTCTGTTTTTGCGACTGCAGATCGGCAATTTTACGCTCATGGGCAATACGCTGTAGCTCCAGTTCTTTTAAATAGCTATCTGATATGAGTTCAAGACGAGCATCTTCTGTCTCGCGCTGAAAATCAAGTAATGACTTTCGGGCTTCTTTTTGGGCAGGTGTACCACCTGAGGGTGTTTTAAACTTATCGCCATTATCCAACCCGCCTGCATTGAACGTGCCTAATAACGGACCCGCTGCAGCTTCATCTCCGTTATTGGTCTTGAAGAGGTTATCTACATCGGCTTCAGAGAAATTAAGTTCTTTTAATTGTACCAAGAATTCGGCAACACGTTCTTTCTGTGTTTCGATATCATCGGATAATTTGATATAAGCAGTAGAAACTTTATTGAGTTCTTGTACTTCTGGCAACCCTCTTTGAAAATCATCTTGAGGAACGGTAGTGCCGAACGGTGCCAATGCTTTTCTAGCCAACCTGGTTCTACCTTCTAATGTAGGCTGCAATGCTTTTTGTCTTTGCTCTAAAAGTTTAATCTCATCTTGAGCACCTTTTAAACGACTGGCAATGGTAGCGGCATCTTCATCTGCAGCAAAGCGCTTTAATTTTATCTGTTCCCGTACCGCCTCGGTATTTAAGGTAAGCGCACCTGTCTCTTTATCGATGGCAATAACCGAATCGCCCAGGTTATCGGACAATATCAAGGTAATTTCGTCCAATCTTTTCTTCGATTCGGTGGTGGGGTCCACACCTTCATCCATCAAAGCTTCATACTCTTCTAATAAATCGGAACTAGATTCAGCCAATGCCCTGTTCGCCTTGGTATTCTCAAAAAGCTGTTTGCTTTCTTTATCAAAAGCTTCGTTCAAATCATCGGCAATACCTAATAAATCAGCAAGGCTCATGATGAGACCTTTCACGCCCCCAACTATGGGACCGCTAACAAAAATACCCATGAAATATTTCTGCAACTTATCTAAGGTAGCGGCAAAATTGGTATTCTTAATATTGTATTCATTAACGAGCGAAGTACCCTCGCGCATAGCATCGTTACTAAGGTTTAGCAAACCCCTGAACCTATCTGTATTACTGGACAGGGCACCCAACACTTTATTGGCACCGTCTGCCTGTACGCCCAAATAATTTAAGGTCTCGGCGGTATCGGTAGCGTTCATACCATCTAGCCCCTCTGCAAATTTGATCATGAACTCCAACGGGTCATCGTTAATGAGTCTTGCCACTTCATCTGCAGTAATACCCATTACCTCGCCAAACTTTTCGGTATTGGTAGCCGCTTGGTTCAAGAGAATACTATAGGCACGCCCGGCAATTTCCGCTTGAATACCGCTTTCCTCAAAACCTGCACCCAATGCCAGCGCATCTGCAATGCTCGGTTTTAGCGCATCTGGCAACGAACCTACACGGGTAGCAAAATTGGCAATATTACTCTCTGTAGCCACACCATTTGCACCAAGCTCATTAATGGCACTACCTATGGCATTGTAAGCTTCATCGACACTTTGTTCTTTGGTCTCCTTGAACAGCAACTTTAGTTTACCGAGTTTAGAAGCCGTTTCTTCTACCCCACCAGGGAAAGAATCGCCCAAAGCAACAACCGCTTTATCCATAACTTCGACAAAATCTTCAATTTCATCTTTGGCGATACCGATACGACCACCCTCTTCGGCAATCTTTAATTTGTTGATACGACTGGTACGGCTATCCAAAGCCCCAAAGGACTTGGTAAGTTCGTCTACTTCTTCTTTGTTAAGCCCCGTAGTTTTTTGCACATCTGACTGGGCATCTGACAGTTTACCGTTGATGTCTATCAACTTTTGCATACTGAATACCAAACCGGTAACCGTAGCAATGGCAGATGCACCAAGTGCAGCGTATTTATTGAAGCCGTTGGCGAGACTGCCCAAAGAGAACTGAGATGCCTTGCTTTGATTACGAAGCTCAGATAATCTGGTATTGACCGCCCCTAATTCAGTATTGAACTTTTTAAATTGAGCGGAGCCCGGCACCATGTTATGCAACTGCAACCGAAGTTCTGCAGCTTTCTTTTTTAATTGCGCCATGGTCAACCCCGTAACACCTATCTGTTCTTGCAAGGCTTTCATTTGCGCCTTGTTAGATTTGATTACGGCATTGTTCTGTTTGATCTCTGCAGACAATGCCTTATATGCCGCACTGCTCTTTTGCCCAGATGCTACAAGCTTAGCCTGTTCTGCTCGGAGTTCTTTGTTACGACTGGTTAGGTCTCTGGTAGATTTTTCGAGGTCGTAGAGTTCTTTTTGTGCCTTATCGCCATTGACCACAATGGTGAACCTCATTTCTTCGTCTACGATACGTTTAGCCATTACTAATTGCTTTCAGCAAGTTTAGCCAAATGCAATTGCCTTTCATGTAACATGAAGAAGCCCCGATGTCTTCGACTACGCTCAGACACCGGGGCTTAAAATTTAACTTATAAGTTAACTATTCTACTTCTATAAAGTTCATGGTCAACTTATGTTCTATGTAGCGGTCATCATCAACGAGGACCAATAGGTTTTGTTCTTTTTGTTCCCAAAGGCTATCGCTATCGATAACTTCACCGTCATCTGTATAAATGGTATCGGTGTTTCTAAAGAATGTTTTGTTTGACATAGTATAATTCGACGGCGGAAGGCGCTGTCAGGTTACACATGCATAATGCGAAGATATAGACCCCCGACCCTTACGGGTTACGGACGCCTTCCGGTAAATATTCAGTTTAAAAAACTGCATGTGTAATTCGACAAGGCGAAGATAGGAAAGTAATTCCTATAAGAAAATATGTAGATTAATTTATTAAGGTTCTATAAAATCTTCATAGTCCTCAAAATATTCGGAAAGGTTTTCTTGAGATATAACAGTGACTCCAAATTCAACCGCTAAATCCATTTTTTTAGGACCTGGTGAATTCCCTATAATCAATATTTTAGTATTCTTACTTACACCACTATCCACGTCGGCACCAACTTCCCATAATTTTTTAACCAAAATATTGCGGTCATAAAAATCATCAAACACACCTGTTACCACCACTTTCTTACCATAAAAAAAATGAGTCTTATCATCTAAATCTTTTCTAGGCTGCAGATAATTGCTTTTTATCTTTCTGCTTTTAAACTCAGCAATATCCTCGTAAGCTTCTATTTTAGCACTTTCGGCATATTCTTCATTTTTAAAAATAGGTTTAGAAGAAACAGACTTAAGATTATTTTCAGTTTCAATTATATCTAAAGATTTGGGCTTTTTATATAAAAGGGTTGCCACAAAAAAACCTAATAATCCACCTACGAAAAATGCTATGATAGTATCCATTTTTTTATTTTAATGAAATCTCTCCATTCTTAAAAGCTGCATTTATATTTATACAGAAATACTTGGTAAAAAGGTAATGTACTCCGTCCTGTTCCTTAAAAAACTTCACTTTCTGCTTCTTAAATGCAGCTCTACTATCTGCATTTTGAATAGGCTCATTAAAATTATTTACAAACTGAACGTACCTAAAAGAACCGTCTTGGTTTACCCCTTCATTAATTTGTATCTCGTCACCTATATCGATAACATGACCATCAAGAGTCTCTATAGGTTCTTTTATTTTCTTCTTCCAACTAACACTAGCCCCTTGAGCAGATGACAAATTAATCATCAGCCCCATAAAAAATAATAATGCATAAAAAACATATCCTTTTGGATTGTTCGAATTCTGATCGTATTTCATATTCTAATTTTGTAAATGGTTTAATTGTCTTACCAATAACTTTTCGTTATAACCGTCTGTTATAGAAAGTAATTTCTTGAACTGCTTTACCAATAGAATAATCTCGGTTCTATTCTGGTGGTCATCAGCATCTGAAGACTCCAAGAACGTAAATAGAAGCGTATCTAAAGTTTGTAATTGGTTAGACGCCCTATCATTGCTCAACAATTCGTTCAGCCAAACTTTGACCTCTCTCATATAGTTTGAACTATGCTTGTATTCTGCCTCTACATTTTCAATGAGCCTCTTATAATCTTCATTTTGAAGTTTACCTTCTACATGAAGCTCTTCTGCAACTTGTAGTACTAATGCTAACTGTTTTAAATTACTTGCCATTCTCCAACACTATCTTTTTTGCCTGCTCAATTTTTTGGGCAACATGGCGTCTTAACAACCACCACATACCCAATAAAGCCAACATGGTTAATACTGTAGTACCAACGACATATACCTGCAAATAACTGTCATCTACTATCTTGAAATCAAAAAATATAAAATATAACTGCAACACATAACAGTACACCGGTACCGCATGTATTAACAAATGTGTTTTAAACAAACGGGTACTCAACGCCCAGATTGCAGGGCTAATGGTCTGTGAACAGAACCAAACAAAGGTGGGAAAGTCCATACCTGCAGCTGCCCACTTTTCGGGCACGATAAACTGCATCCCTAGAAAAGAGAAAACCTTATCAGAATACAAAATGAATCCTGATAAGGCTACCAATAAATTTCCTAACAAAGAACTGCGAGAGGTATTAGTTACCCCCGCTAGAACCTGGTCTTTTAATTTTTGAACCGTCAACGCTTTCAATTTGATTTAATGTATCTTCTTCTTCAATACTATCATTGGTACAAGCACTAACAGCAACAATGAACAACAACGCAAATACTACTTTTTTCATTTTAAACTTATTTTAGGGTTATTCCCTAAAGTTCAGAAATGAAATTGCGTAAATAAACGGGGGAGAATTTATTTATTAAAAAGTTGTTCAAGCAAAGGTAAAAATCTTACAACACCAAACAACTAGGAAAACCTCTGGTTTTAAGAGGACATTCTATTATTACGGTTTGAGGTAAAAATAATCGATGAAATGCAACATTATCATTTATCCTTAAAACCCGTAAAATGTTTTGATTGGGTAATTTCAATTAAAGCTGCCGAGAAAAACTGAGGTGCTCCAGACTTTTTATAAATAGAAAGCTCATCTTTAATTAACTTCAAAGCTTCAAACTCATTTATATTATTATTCACCATTACCTTGTCTATAATATCAACAAATGGTTTTATTTTAGAATTGTAGTCAGAACCCAGCTTTTTCTTTACTGATTTCTGAACATTTTTTAAAACTACTAAGTTTTGAAAAGTTGATTTTTCCATTGTATCTTGATTATTCTAAACCTCCCATAATTTCCCTGGTACTTTCCGTAAAGCCAAATGACAACCTACGAACAATGTTATTGGCATAACCATAGAGTAGGCGGTTATGTATAGCGTAGTTCTTTTTCTTTACCACACCAGTCGTGGTACGCCTACGTTTCATATCTATAAAACGGTGTTTCATTAAATGATCAAAAGAAAGCACGGTATCGGTAGCATCTATTTTACGATCGGCAAAAAGCTCACGACTTTGAAAGCCACTACGGTTCATTTTCTTGGTCTGCGTTGCCATCATATCATTACCTTCTTCACGCAATACAGTACGTATGAACCGGCGTTCTAAAATCAAATTCTCTTGCGATGCCTTACGGCGTTCTAGTCTTGTCATTTATAACCGGGTGTATATCTGTTGTTGTAATTACGACATTCTGAAATTTTAAGTAACCAAGCTTACCAAGTACTTCTAGCATTACACCTAAAGATGTCTTTTTCCTTTTTGGATGGCGCCAATTATACAATTGATCTTTGCTTGCACCTAAAGGTTTAATTAAATCGTTATCGGTAACAACCTTCATAAAAAGCTGTTTAATCTGCTCGTCTTTCATAGTCGTCTAAGGTACGACTATTTTTTTTATAATTCAGTTCGTAAATTAAACGATACCATATAGCCATTGCAACCTGCTTTTGCCCAGACAGGGGTAATTTTTTCACTACCTTCTTTTAAATATGCAAATGTAGGACAGGTATTCGAATTCATTTTTTCGGTGTACACATACGTAAGAAACTTACGTGCAGCCATTAAAGTTTCTTGCATAACGGCATTAAAGTCGCTTTGATTCAAATCTGCATACTCCACTTTTTTAAGGATAAGAAAATCTAACCCATTATCATACATTGGTGCGTCGTCATCTCTATAATCACCACCATAATCTGGCAACACACCGTATAACAATAAATTATCGGCTACATGTACATCATTTATTCTATTGGCTAATTGAGAATCATCGATAATCATTTCTATATGATTAATTTCATCAATCGCATCTTTGCAGGCAGCCAAAAACAACATTAACTCATTCGGTGTAATTATCATGATTTCGTTTTTAAAGCGTCTTGCTGGACTTTGAAGTCCTTATCTCGCTTGGTTAGATCGTACATGCGCATTAAAATTTCCCAAAGGTTTTCTTTCTCCAGCTCCTTTTTTGAGCCAAACACTCCGCTTTCTGCCAGCGTAAACAAAATACTCTTCATCCCTATACCAGGCACATCAGATTGCTTGCTTTCGGGGTCCGCCTCAAACAATATACTAAGATCAAGCTCTCTACCTTGCCAGTATATCTTTGCCGATGCTATATATTTTTGAAAGGATGCAAACAATAGGTAAAAACCATATACCTGTCCGAAATACAGCTTTTTAAAATGTTTGGCGCGATCTTCTACACCGTGTTGATTATACGCTTTACGAGCATCACCATTAATTTCTTCATTAGAAACGCCTATTTTGAATATCGATTTTGGTCTACGATATAACGTAGCCATTAATTGATACAGGCATTCATTATCATTTGTGGCATTGAATTCAGAGAATAGGTGAAGTGCATCTATGTATTCGCCAAACTGAATATTTTCGAATCCGTCTGCAGGTCCGTAATAATTACTGCCCAAGAGCTTTATCTTGGCGATAGGATTATGTACATAGTATTGTTTTAGAATACGAATATCACCTTCTCCATCTTCAAAAAAATCATCTACAAGCTCTGATAGCTTATAGATGTTTGCCATTTTATCTTCTTGAGCACCGGTATCATCATCTTCAACAGGCTTCATATTTAAAAGAGCATACACGGCATGTACCCGAAATACCTCATAAGACATTTGCTGTGTCTGCAATTGGTATATCAGCATAGACAGCTCATAATACTGCCTGGTATCGCACTCCGATAAATCTTCGGGCATATAAAGCTTGGTGCCGGTATGTGGAATTTCTATAGAAATCATTGCGCGAATTGTAGGCTATAATTTACATTGACCTTTAAAGGCTCCATTCTACTACGAAACCTGTTATATACACCTTCTACAATTTGCCGACGTATGTTCATTGGTATGTGCTTACTACGTGGGTTAACCTTGAATTCTGACTGTATATATTCGAGAATTTCTTTTTTTAGTTCAGTACGCTCTTTGATGTCTTTAATTTGAGCTTTAAATAATTTATTGGTCAATCGGTCATTGGTTCGCATTTGAAAATAATCTTTCCATTGCTGCAGCCAGTTTTTAAAAAAACGAGTGATTTTTTTTAACATTATTTTAGTTTAAGTAGTTACGAAATTGTCATCTTCATTGAATCCGTATTTCTCGGTATCGGTTTCTGCTTCGGACGGTTCCTCTTCCTCTAGAACAGGTTCAGCTACCATTTCCTCTATTTTTATGAGGATATCATTGGCATCGTTCATGAATTCTTGAGCTGCCCAGGCATATTCGTTCTGTAATGGTGGTTTTTTGCCTTGAGTAGTGGTTCTATCGCTAACAAAACGTTGCAACACCCCTTCAGGAAACAAGGTTACCGTTAACCGACCTCTCATTGCCCACGATAATGCCCAATACACGCACGCTTCTTTAATAAGCATATACAAATCTTCATTGTCTTGGGGAGCAGCTTTTACCGTCGCCATCATTTCTGTACCGATACGAGGCAGAATAGCACGGCGCTCTGCCTGTCTTAAACCTGGTGTTAGTTTTAGAAGAAGATATCTAGAGCTACTGATATCGAACCACTCTTGAACATCTGAAGTTTTTGAAACAAATAATGCGTTCAGTTTTTTATAAGCATCTGAAGTTTTCCAAGAAGCAAGCGTTTCCAATTCATTCAATAATTGATCAACGGACAGATAAAACATACGTTCCATATTGCTGTTGTCGCGATCAATCATCCATTCAAAGGCTTGTTTTTCATGTTCGTCCATTCGCATACGCCTGCCGTTTTGCGTATGCCCCACATCTTTGGATGGCACATATCTGCGATATGCCTCAATAGCAATTGCATCTTGTAACATGGTGATGTAACCAGTATTCACAGCAGAAGGAATGCCTGCAGCATACATAGCATAAATAGCCTCATAAGTCGGTTGCCCTATAATTTCAATTAAAGTCAAACAGGCATTACGAATGAATCGGTCTAAATTAGCGTAGCCAATACTTTTATCTATAAAGCCAAGATGTTGTTTCATCTCTTGATCACCGGCACCATCTTTATTAAAAATAATATTCATGCTATTGATTTTTGATTCTTTTGCTTGGCGTTATATCTTCTTCTCTTTCGGGTTCGGTGTGATAAAAGCCCATTTTTGTTTTTTTGTTCGGCCAATTTGCTGCTATAGCGAAATTGATACCCTTACATACGATCATTTCAGCAATGTCAACTCCCGTTTCCAGATATTCCTTCATCGCATACAACTTTTCACTACCACCGCTTGAACGACCACTTTCTGAAACATTACCTAATACGGTACCTATTCCGATACCTGAACTCACTGCATGGTCTGCACGTTCAGAGATTTTTATTTGAGATTCGATAAACTCTTTGGTATTGCTCGGTATTTCCTTAATCTCCCAACCATGTTCTTTCATGTTGGTACCTTCAATTTCTATCTCCTTGGTAGAATGCCAGAACTTACCGGTATTAGATTCACCGGACAATACCTTACTTATAGTTTTTAGGAAATCGTTTTTATAATTATTGAAATCTTTCTGTTTGAATTTCTTACCACGAGCCGTAGCATCATCTTCAAGCATTTTCTTTTTATCATCCCAGAATTTTTGAGGCGATATAACATGATATTTTGCCGAGATTCCTTTTTGAGACAATGCCCTAAGGATTGCCGGTATTGCGGTAGACCTACGTAGCCATTCAAACGAACCATATATATCAGGTACTGTATAGTAATCTGAACAGAAACTATACATATTGCTATATAGAATACTATTCTTGTGCGCAAACGGATTCTTATAGTCAAAAATAGGATAGACCTTTGGATTAAGAATAGCATTAATCATTTCAAAGTTCCAATCAGTAACTACAACATGAGTAGCTTTATTACTTGTATCAGTTAGTTCAGCTGCCAATCTACTTTTATCGGGCATGCTATGCTCCAACTTAGCAATAGATGGTTTACCTATACGTCCGCCCCTGCTCAAATAGAACTTAGTAAATACACCCTCTATATGGTTATAATCTACACATGCCTTGGTCAGGTACTCTTCACCATCCCACGACTGGAACCATTTCCATATCTCATCATCTTCAACCCATTCTTTAACAAGCTTACCCTCTACTACTTTCTCAATATAGAGCTTAGGTCCTTTACCCCATAACCATTGTGTCTTTTTCTTAACTAAACCAGGAGCAATGTAGTTCTCTTGAACTATATCTCTTATTTGTTTAGGTAATTGATTGTCATTACCATAAGGAAATACACGCCAACCACCTAGATGGTATCTGTTATCTGTCCAATCCAATGTCTGTTGATCGACACGATAAGAGTCAAAGCTTCGCGGATTGTCCGATACTTCGAACGTAAAAGCGTTCTGACCATCATCTACTACCGCATTATTACCTATGTATTCAATATTCATGGTGTTACTTTCATCCCGTTAAACTTCATTAATAAAGGCAGATAGAACCATCTAGGTAAGGTTTCAGGCTCTACTGTATATCCAATAAGTATTTCACTTTTATCCGATTGCTCTCTTGAGTACCCAGTACGTAATAATGCTTTAGCAACTTTCTTTGTTCCCTCGCTATAACCTTTAGAACTATTAAATGTTATGTATTCAAATGAGAATGGTGCACCAATCTTGGTGAGCTCTCGCATCTGTTTTAATGCATCATAGATATTAACTGTGTTCATGCAATTGCTATATGACACAATTATACTAATAGGATTCATTGTTGTTTGTAACATGAAGAGCGACAACAACAATAAGTACTGGTGGTGGTGTGATTCAATGCTTAGTCATATTTCGCAGATTCAGCCGCACAGGCAATTGCATTTACGTTTTTCAGCGGGTCGGTGTCTTGATTCACTCAAATCAACTCACCACCTAAATATTTTAGGTTAGTTCATTGATTTTCAGAATGTTTAATTTTTAAAATATTTTTTAACCTCTGATTTTCTAACAAAATATATAGGCAATCATACATTATTTAGAAGTGATCTAAACTAGATTATTCCCTGCTTTTTTACATATAAATACTCGCCTATTAGACGATATTTTATTATCTTTAAGTATTGATAATCAAATAATTATAAGTTATGAGTAACACAAAAACGAGTGCAAAAACAGCAACCGAAAAAGCAACCCCACAAAAAGTTGCAACAGAGTCAACCGCCAAGGATTCAGAAAAAATGAGCCGTTCAACTGTTGAAGAAATTCTAAACCCTAGCGCAAGCGCAAGGATTAAAAAAATGGAAAACTTTCAGCTATTGGCAAACCGTTATCAGTTTTTAGCGGACAAAAAAGATCAGCTAGATAAATTTATTATTTCAAGTGATGGCACAAAAGAAAATATAACTCTTAAAAATGCCGAGGGTTATGAGTTTACCGTGTCCAATTCTCAAGTAGTGGAAGAAGTAGTAAAAGTGATGCAAGAAAAATTAAGCCTTTTTATTGCACATTCAGAAAACGAAATTTTAAAATATAATATCTAACAAATAATAAAGCCCGTTTAACTGGCAGGTTTTACGGGCTTTTTATCAATAATCTAATCTGTTATGACGAACGAAATTAGAAAGGATAAAAATAACCCTTTCCTACTCTCCGAACAAGTTAAATCGATTCTACATAAAAAAGGATTGAGCAAAATTTTCAATTACACCGATTACGAAATTTTTAAAGCTCGATGCAAAAAAACATTTAACAAAGCACAAGCCATTGCGGACCAATTCCAAAACGAAACAGAACAACAAAGCGATTTTAACGAATATATTTTTTAATCATGGAGACAGCACAAAAAACAACAATACAGCAAAAAAGAGAAATATTAAAAGACTTTTCAAGTAGAGCAAAAGCAATACGAGAAGAACTTATAAATCAATGCAAGCACCCAGAAGAAGAGGAACTAATTGAAGCAATGACAATTAACCAATTAATTGTAGAGCATATCTACACCGACGAAATTCACCACAAATTTAACACGTTCAAAGGCTGGATAAAAAACGGCTTCGTAGTAAAAAAAGGTGAAAAGGCTTTTTTATTATGGGGCAGAAAAAAACAAGAGGTTGAGAAACCCAACGGAGAACAAAAAACCGAGGAACTCGATTTCTTTCCGATCACTTTCGTTTTTTCTAATAACCAAGTAGAGCCGTTAAAAAATGCCAAAGACTAGAGAAGTACCAGGAGAATTAAAAGAGTTTAATAAATTCTTTAATCAATTGACATACCGCCACGATGTGAGCACCGTTTTTGATGATTTTCTAACCATTTTCATATGTGTATTCGCTAGAGAGACACAAGAACCGCTATATTTTGAAACAATAAAACGATACAATAAAAAGGAGTTAAACCACTTCGCAAAAATGATGGGCGAACTTTTAATACTGTATAACAATGCAAAATTAAATAAAGATTGGATCGACCCATTAGGCGACTACTACGAAATTTTAGCCGGACAATATAAAAAAAGTAGGCTAGGTCAATTCTTTACGCCTAAAAGTTTATGCGATATTATGGCATCTATTACTTTAACTGGCGCAACATGGGGCAACAATATAAACGATCCAACGTGTGGAAGCGGTCGCCTGCTCTTAGCTTCAAATAAAGCCGTTCAAGGCAATTACTATGTAGCGCAAGACCTTGATTCTATTTGTTGTAAAATGACCGCTATTAATCTATGTATGCATCAAATAAGGGGCGAAGTTCACCACATGGACACGCTAAGAATGACAGCACCGCACCGCAGCTATGCAATAAACCCAAATTTTCATCAACATAAAACCTTATTGATTTTAATTAAATAACACCTAGTGCAGAGGATGAATTTTGTTAGCATTGCTTTTGAGACGACCTCATTAAAAAAAACCTGAAAATGCAAGCCGTAACATAGTGGGAACGGAAAAACCCGACAACCGACCGAAAACGGTTAAACCCATTTTTCCAATGCTAGTAAGGGCGAGAAATTTTTTCGCCCTTACGGGCGGGCTTGGTCTTCTTTAGCAATTGTAGTTATCTACAAATGCATGAAGCTTATTACTTGCATACTCAAATGAACCTCTCAACGCAATATGCCAAGGTTCTGTGATAAAAAATTGTTGATATTCAAATTGCTTTGGTATTGAATATTCATATCCTGTACTTTTATCGGGATAGTCACCAAATGGATCATTATGCAAAAAAACTGGAACTCCAGCTTGTTTTAAAACCTCAAATTTTCTTTTTAATTGCAGACCTAAAACGTCCCTGTAATTAAAATCAAGACCAGATTCCAACCTCTCTGTTTTAAATTTCAACAACTCAATACTCAATTCATCAAATCTCCTAAAGTTATCAGGCTTTATATCTTTCTCCAGCACCACTTTGTTCGCAAAAAGAGGATATCTATATCGGTACTCATCTACATGAATCGGACTTTTCTCAGCCAATTCTTGCATAAAGGTTTTATGTTCAGGAAAATTCAAATGTTCACGTTTCCAAGACTCAATATCACTTGACTTATAATAACTATGCATGTCATCTTGCATTCTAGTTTTCTTTTCCCAATTCGTAGAAGTTCCATACATACTATAAATTTACAAAAATTTCTAATCCATCACACTAGGTTCCATCATGGCGCCGCCTTTCTTATTGCTCGCTACTTTCACCCATTCTGGTCTCCACATTAAATATTTAAACGCATCACTGAAATTGGTAGATTGCATCGGCAATTTCTTCAGATCCAGCTTTTCGCTGCTCTTATCTTTCAACACTTCAATACTGCCGGTACGGGTATTCTTTTTCATTTTCGTTTTTGAAAGTTCCAGACTACTTTTCAATTCGCGGCACTGGTACCTGTCTATTTTTAATTTCGGAATGCCGTCATAATACTCCCCCATTAACTTTTTGGCGTAGTTGAATTCTTCATCATGGTAAATGGTACGTTGGTTCTTGCTTTTTAATACTACTGTCCAACCCGTTGCCACTCCGTCATATTTTTCAATATGGTTCTGCAGCTCCGTTGCCCAATCCTTTTTCATTTGGGCGTACTGGTTACCACTACGGTCATAATAAAGGTTCAGAACCTTCTTTTTATGATGTTTATTAAAATCGATAAACTGTTTCGCCAATTCTTTCAAGTTATCTGGCGCCAATGTGTATAGATTTTTAAGGCAATAGTAGTATCTGCCTAATTCCTGACCGAGAACCATGCTGCACATGTTCCCAAAATCTACACCGGCATCGAGCTCTTTGTCCAGGTTAATATATTTGAGCGCCAAGCTCGTCTCTTCAATTTCTTCACCAATGGCATAATCGTTATAAAAATCGGAGAAAACCCCGTCATCATAAAAGTGATGTTTGCCCAGGTTAATGTAGAACCGCTCGCCCTTCTTCAATTCTGCCTTTAAAGACAGAATACTGGCTTTGAACTCCTCGATACCCAATGCTTTCAGCGAATCGGTAAAATAACCGCTTGTAAGCACATCTACGTTCACATAACTACTTACGACATAGAAGAAGGTAGAATCTTTACGAGCGCGCACCCAACGTTCCGTCCAACGCTCTAAATTTCTTCTAAGGTTACCTGTTTTAATTCTATCATTATCACGAATGGCATTATACAGCTCTTTTTTAATCTCATTTAATACAAGAGCAACTTGAAGAGCGAGTTTTATCTGCTCCAAGTCCATATTTTTTTCTTCGTCTAAACACCAATCATAATCACCCTCTGCAACATTAGGCATATCAGTTGTAAATGTCCTACCTCTATAATAAACAGAATGTCCAAAACGCACATATTCACCACGTAATGCTGGAGTTAACTTCTTTAATTTATTTGGATCTATATATCTAACTTCATCACCGAACAAATGTTGGTAACTGTTTCCAGCTGCACCTGCAGGTTGGTCCATGGAAACCAGGTTATAAAAACACCCATTAAATACACTGATGGTATGCTTGTACTGACTTACCGGTTTATACGGAAGTTTAAAGTGTGCAGGCGGCCGCTCATCGGTAACGTAGTGGGTTCCTTCTCTCCACCCTTTGCGCTCCCAACCTTCTAACAAGGTTGGCACCACGTTCTTTAACGCATTTACATACGTGTCCGCGACAAATACCTGATAACTCCCTGGCATATCATAACAAACTTCAATACTCCGTTCCGCATGAATATCACCAGTTTTAGAAGTTCCACGCCCACCAATAAATATCAATGTTTTGGGAGATATCAGGTCAATACTCATTTTAACCCAAGAGCCAAATCTACCTTCTACATCTAGGTTTTTATGATTTACGTGCGTCTTCCGAGCCATCTACGAATATTTTTACGGGTAATACTGCAGCTTCACGCTTGATCATTTCACGTTCCTTTTCGCTCAGCTCGGGCAAATTGTCTATCTGCTCCGCCAATTTGTGCCTGTTTACGGTAGGCAAGCCTAAGAATTCGGCATCCATCGCATAAAGCTTCCAAGGTTTTGCGAACCATTCTTCCGGTAGTTCCTCTTTATCGGCAACGTGCAGCTGTCTAAGACTGGCAAGGTCCATTCTCATTTTAGAAATCTTTGCCAGATCGCTTACATCTTTTGCCAGAGCTCTTGCCAGGGCAATATCTTTTTCCTGGTCTTCGGCATACATATTTATGTACGCCTCTTTAGTAATTTTGGTATCGCAATAAAAGTACTGGGTAGCGTCATTGTAGAATTGGGTAGCCAAGTAACGGGAGAACCCGTCTACCTTCATTAAATGTTTAATGATGTGGTCTTTACTGGGAAAATTGCTAAAACGCAAGCGCATACCGCGCACTTTGTCCAGCACCTCTAAATATTCCACAATGGCGGGATCTGCTTTATCGGGATTGCCGTTCTCTATAAAGTCATAGAGAATATCCAACGATATATCTTCCAATTTCAATCTCATTCCGTACCAAAATAAATTTGTTCCTTCAGGTTTTCTACCTGAACACGCTCCCGGTTCTTTTCAAATATCTGTGCTGCAGTAATATTACCACTACGGGCATTCTCCAATAATTTCTGGTTGATCTCAAAATCAGCAACCAGCTGACCCCTATCATAGTGATGACGTACCAAACTATTGAGATTCTCCCAATCGATCCGAAATTCCTTTTTGTCTAGGCTTAAATACATCGCAATTTTATCGACACCATAATTCGCCGCCGATAAATCTTCAATCTGTTCATACTCCTCTTGAGATAGTTTCATTTTATCCAATAATTATAAATTCCTTGACTCCATGAATACGTATAGAAAAGTGTCATTATTAAGATTCCCCATTGCTCATTAACTACGGATGAATAAATCCAAAAAGGCTGACCTAGCAAACCTAAAATATAGCCCCACCGTTTCCAGCTTTCTTTACGCCCCACAAACCAAATAGCCGAAGCCCCAAAAATCATAATACCTATCTGAGCTATATCCATACTTTGTACTTAATACTTTTATCTTAATACCAACAACGAACAACCAACAACCACCAACGAACAACCAACAACCATCAACCAACAACCAACAACTAACAACCATCAAACAACTCCCTCCTAAACTCAAACAACCCTTTACTATTCGCAAACACATATTGTTCATAGTGTGCGTTCTCGCTCCAATTGCCACTGCCTTCAATACAGTAATGGGCATCCATGGTCTCCAGTAAACAGATTTTAGCGTGTGTCCATGCATATTTTACACAGATATTAGGTCTTGACTTTACCAATCCATTCAGTAAATCGATCGTTACCGGATTCCGTTTCGGCATACTTTCATTGATCAACAGCGTTATCTTTTCGATAACCCCTGCATCGTGCAGTTCTACCATGGCTTCAATAGTTCGCCGACTAATACTATAGGTACTGGCGAACAATTCTTTAATAGCGTAGTTACGGGCAACAAAGGGTATGAACGTAAAGGCATTAAAAGCCCCGTCTGTCTGCAGAAAGAAAAATTCTTCTTTACTGGGCAACCTGCCCAGGTCTTTATCTAGCTGCTTTATTTTTTGATAATGCCCCAATAAATACTTAGAAGTAAAATTGGGGCTCTTATCGTTTACAACATCGTTTTTCGCACTCGCCTGTCGTAAATCAAAAAATTTATTTTTTCTTTCCGATGCGCTCATCCAATAGGTTCAACTCTTGATTCAACTCTTGAATTTTTCCCTTTATCTTGGTTGCTGCAGCTTCATCTTTTGCAGATTTCAATTTCTTGTTTTCTTTACTGATATAGCTACGCACGTTTTTCTGGCGGTTCACCAAATCTACATCGCTCATAGCGGCAACCTTTTCTTTTAGTTGATCATCGGCAAAAATGGGGTGATTACCCAAAACCTCTTTATGCTCGTTGTAGAACTCCAGCTCATCCCAAATACTTTGTTTTAATTGGAAGGCATCAATAGTTTCTTTTCCTATTGCATAGATTTCAGCATCCGTTAACGTACGGTTATCTTTTCCTTCTTCCGTAACTATAAGCAAAGCAGCATGCCCCGCTTTAAAAGCATCTAAAGCTGTAAAAAAATCATTAATTAGTATTTTAAACTTATCCGGACAATCCGTTTCTCCCAAGAATGCAAAACGCTCTCTTACTTTTAATCCACTTTTAACTTCTTCTGATGCAGACTCTAATTCACTTATAAGTGAATTTGTTCCGTTTTTCGCAACATATGTATCGTTATTCAGGATATCTGCACTCTTATTTAGCGTATTTGCTAAATCAATAGATCCTGCAGAACCTGGTCCAGATTGTTCTTGAATTATACCAGTAATCTTATCAGCAAAGGCATTAACCAAATTATTCTCATCTTTCCAATCTGCAATAGACACATAAATGGTTTTAAATATTTCCTCTTCGCTCATCGGCGTCTTATCCGGCATTAAGAATACAGCTTTATGCTTTTCTACAAATTCAGATAATGGTTTGAATAATACCTTTGTTTCCGCAGGATAATCTCCTGCAGGCATATTCGCAATGAAAACAACAATAGCCTTTATTTCATCAGGCACCAACGCCAAAACAGCATCTAAAGAGTCACCATCATCAGACTTCGTACTTTGTACTTTTGGCTTTTTATTTTTAGAACTTGCCATCTCCACATCACTCACCCCATGCAATTGCTGCAGGTCATAACAGATGTTTTTGAGATTCGTTTCCGTGAAGCCACTACGGTAATAACTATTTACCTGGGCTACACTCTTACCCTCACTTTTTTGTAATAAGGCCATAGCCTCATTATAACGCTCTTCCGGCACTCCGGACCCATCCTTTAAAAAGGCTAAAACTTTATCTTTCATATTGTGATCAGATTTTATTTGTACTTGCTTACTTCAAATATGGCAATTGCCAATTGCAAACGGTGTAACATGAAGAAAACAGGGCATGTCGAAACAATGTCGAACATTTGTCTAACATTTGTCCATAAAAAAAATCCCCTACACTCCTGCAGGGGATTTTCAATCTAAACAACCAAACTAACTCAAACTAATTAAGCTCTTTTCTGTTCTATTAAATAGGTAGTTGCACCAGCTTTGTAGACCTTTAAATCTAACACCGCATTTTTGGTCGCAGCCCAATCTGTACCGTTCGCTAAAATAACCGTTGCAGCTGTAGCCGCACCGCCGCTTAGCACATAAGGGTCAGCACCACCGTCACCAATTAAACTCACCACAGCACCATGGTCAAGGTCGATAGCGGCAATATCTAATGCCGTACCTAATGCGTTGGCTGCCAATTGGTATTGAGAACCGTTCGCTTTCAACAACGAAATGTTTTCATCGGCAACCTCAAAAGGATCTGCCATTACAATAGCACCTCTAAACAATGCAGGTAAATACCCCGTTGCCAAAGGTTGCTCGAACATAAGGTCATGTGCCGTTCTGGTATCATCGATAACACCGGTAGGCTTCATACGTAATGGTGAACATGGCGTACCATATTGGTCATACTCCGCACCTTGGCAATCACCAGATAACAAAATTACATCTTTACCCAGTGTATTCTGAATGAACTCACGAAGCTCTAAACTGTTACCAGGCGAAGAGCCTTCAAATTTTTGTGGTACAACTTCCGCATCTACATCGCCCTCACCGGTATAACCAGGCTTTTGCTTTTTAGGTGTCATGTAAATTTGATGCATACTGGTACCAGGTTTCATCACAAAGTTTCCGTCTAGCAGAATTCCCCCTGCATCACGTACTGGCCATGATAAAATATCATCTACGAATATGATGGTCACATTCGGATTCTTTGGTTTCGCTGCACCTGGGGCAATCCCTACAGGAGCCGGAACCGATTTTCTTGTATATATTGGCATAACTTTTTAAGTATTAAAAGTCCCCCCGTAAAAAACAGAAGGACTATAGATTAATGATTAGGCGATATCCCTTTCAGATTCGTACCATACTCCGCCTACATTGACTAAAGTCACGTAGTCTGCCGCAAGGGCAAGAACAGCATTAGCAGTAACATCTATATTACCGGCAACATCACTTACCGTAAGTGTTACACCAGCAGCGGCATTACCATAAATAGTAACCGAATCGCCTTCTACACCTTTAAGTATAGCTTCTAGTACATCGCTAGCCGCACCGGTAAATCTGAATACGCTACCATTGCTGGCATCGATCGTATCACCGTCAAAGTTTACATCTTCGTCTGCAGCTACAGCTGGCGGTCCTGCAGTTCTGCTCAATTCTGTAATTGTACCGTCGTTCTTAACGAATAGTGTTAGAATGCCACCACTTTTTAGATCGAACGTAGCAGTTAACGTTAGGTTGCCCGTAGAATTTACATTCTTACTGGCTGCCATATTTGTATTACCTTCTAACTTAATGATCTGACCAGGTTGTGCACCTTCAATATGTGTTATTGGCGTTGCCCAAGCAGCGTCAACTTTCATATAGCCATACTTCGCTTTAATGGTACCCGTGGCATCATCAAACAGCGGAATGTTCACATCGCTCTTAAAGATCGGCACATCGTTCGTCCAAACACTTTGTACTTTAAATTCTAATGGATCACCATCTTTAATCTTGTTACCCACATGGATCAAACGAATACCTTGCTTGTAATCTGCCCATATGTACATGATTCTTTTTAGGTACTCAAAATGATATAATGATTTTTCTTTCGGAATGTTTTCCAACAATTCAATGTTATCATCAAAGGTGATGAACATGACATCTAAACCTTCTAAATCTGGCATCACTTCGAACTGAACGTTGCTGTAATCCTTAGGGTTTACAGGATAACCCGTATAGTTGTTCTGTGTACCGTGAATTTGCTCATATCTACGCTTGTAGGCTTTGATCCAATATGGCGAAATGTAGAACACCAAATTTGGCATAACACGCACATCTAAATCCAAACTTTCTATCATTTTGTCTACATAATCGACAATGTTAGAAGTGGTAGGCGTACCTACTGCAAACGGCTTGAATTTTTTGGTAATGAACCTACCTTTGTACAATTGGTATAACAGACCATCTTGTCTGTTAATGAATTTACCGGGAGTAGTAGCATCTTCAGGAGTAGCAACGTGAATACCTTTTACAGTAGAGATACGATCTTCAACACGCGCTTTTTTATCCAATTCAGATACCAAGAACATTACAAAAGACTCTTTGTAAGGCTGAGAACCTTCTTTATTCCATTTGTTCAACCAGCTAGCTTCCATTTTCTGTAAGTAGTAACCAATGAACTCAATGTCTATTTGTACAGGGAATATTTGACCTTCCTCTGCCTGGATCATTTGTTTGTTCTTCGGTAACCAAGGCAGTTTTCTAGCTTGGGTAATAGGTGCCGAAACTATGTTACCGTCACTTACCTTATCATCTACGTTAAAACGTTTGGGCCAAAACGATGGTAAACCAAAATTATCTCTATGTAGTGATTTAATAGTTTCAGGATTCTCTCTAAAATAATGATCCAAATCATCGTTCAATTTCTCAACGATCACTTTATCACTGAACTCCGTTGCATCGGTTACGATACCTGCAGCTCTTTGGTTCCATGGTCTACCCGCAAAAGCGTTGTAAGCTTTGTTGTCTCCCCATAAATGGGTAGCACTGTGCATTGCTTTTTTACCTGGTGATGGAACTATAGCTAAGGGAGCATCAGGTTCAGATTCGTTTATCAACTTATCTATCTGTTGCTTCATTAACTTGTTACTGGCATTAAGCGCAGCAATTTGTCCGGGTACATCGCCTTCGGCGATTTTAGCATCCACTTCCTCTTCAGTATGTCCGGCTTCTTGCAATGCCGTTTTCAATTCACTGTTTAAACGAGCCTCACGCTGGGCATCGGTTTCCATCTTTGCGAGATCACGATTAAAAGCGTTTATCGCTTCATCTACATCACTCTCAGCCTCTAGCCGTTTCGCTAATTGCTGTTTTTGGTCATCTGTAAAATTGACCTTTCCCTCCAATACCGGAATTTCTCCGATACCGAGGATCCCACAAACAATTGTGGCTAAATTTGCTGCTAATGTCCATTTCATGGCTTTCTATAATTAAGGGTTTAAATAATTCTCTTTAATTCTGTTCGTAATTGTATTTTATCGATCATACCGATCGCTTCTTTTATACTACCAATGCCGTCTATCATTCCCAAGCCTAAAGAGGTATCGGCATCATAAGTTTTACCATTGAGCACCCCCGGTTCTTCTTTAAGGTTAGGTCTACCGGCACGCACACCAGCTTGAAATTTTTGAGCAAGTGGAGATAGCTGCTCTGTCTTTATCATATCATATTTACCCTCTAGCGCCAAACGAAAAGCTTCGTTTTTGTTCGCACTTTCATCTGGATAAATTTCATGGAACACGATCCCCTGTTCTTTATAGTAAGGCTTCACATCTTGAAACGATGCTACTACGCCAACGCTACCAAAACGGGCGCTTACATCATTATCTGCCATTAAGTAATCGCAGACCGCACACGCCGTCCAATAGTGTAAGCTCATACAGGCATCTGCCAAACCGATAACGGGCTTGGTCTTCGTTTTCGCAAATTGCAAAAACGGACCTATAGCACTCACCGCGCCCCCTGGTCCATCGATATTTAAAATACTTCCTTTAATATTGGGGTTGTTCTCTGCCATTTGCAGCGCCCCAACAATTTCATCTGCACCATAAGTACACCAATCGCCATATTTAATGACCGCCCCCATCATATCTACCACGGCAACGGAACCTTCTGGGATATCCATATCTCCGTCATCATTGGCACGCACACGGTTACCGTTTGGGTCCATGATCTTTACCAGGGCAGTAGTACTGTTTTCAAATTCCACATTCTGCCCGCTGACGATTTTATGCACCGTTTCACCAAACCCCAATAGGTAGCTTGGTTCCAATAACCAAACCCCTCTAATAACTTCCGATAATAGACGATTTACTTTCACAACGTAAAAATGGGAAGAACTGAGCGTTAAGCGTGTAACACCAAAATCACGTCATTGCGAGCGAAGCGCGGCAATCTGTTTGTTAGGGACACGCTTAGTAATTGGTAACCCTATTACTCTTCTTATGCTGAAACCTGGTCAGTTTATTTTCCTTACTGGTTTCACGGTAATAGAGAATACGCAACGCCTCGGTATCGAAACCAAGTTCTAGCAGGTCGTACTCATCCATAAAATCGTTGATGACCTCTTTTACGCCAATATTGGTAAACTGCTTGCTACCGTTAACATAGAAGATGAATGCAGTACGGAAAATGTCTTCAAAGAAACTATTGATATAGGTGTTGTCAGATTCTGTAAACCTCAAAATTTCATGCACATCTTTACGACTTTTAAAAAGTGAGCTCTCGAACTTTTTACCGCCCTGCACCATGCGAATACTGAACTGTATTCTATAATCGTACAAATGAGTACTGTCTTCGTACTTAGCATGAATAAGGTTGATAATACGGCAAATGCTACTGGTACGGTTCAACTTTATGGCCTTGGTCTGCAGACGTGGCATCATCACCACCTCCTCGGCTTTAAATTCATTGAAAAGAAATGGTACCAGGTGATCTCGCAACCTGAAGGGAACTAACTGTATTTCTTTTCCTTTATACGTCAAACGCTATTTTTTAGAACGGTTAATTAATAAGTACAAGCTAAAACATACCACTACCACCAAACCGCCCCACAAATACGGATTCGGTTTTTTCGTCTCCACTTCAACAGCTTTCTTTTTGGATTTTAATTTGCTTTCAATCTTTTCTGCTTTAGCAGAAACAGACCGGTCAGTGCCCGTAGCCGAACTGTCTTTTTTTGAACTGTCAAATATTATTTTACTGTTGGTGAACTTGGTCGTGTTACCGGCACTGTCCGTAAAGGTGCTTTCCTTTGTTGGATCCACCGGTTCTAGCGTGGTCATGTTATACGCCTTGGTGTACCGTACATTCGAGGTAATGTCATTTTTAGTTTCAACACGAGTTTCTTTTTTTTCCTCCAGTTCAAGTTTTTCTAAATCCATCGCACGTTTACGGGTACCACAGCTCGTGCAGATGATAAAAACTAAAAACAGGATCCCGATTCTCATACAATGTCTATTAATATATACGTTGGAAACGCTTTATAAAAAGCAGATTCAACCTCTTTTATATTCGCACCTCTCATGTTCATTAAGCCTGGTCTGTAATCATCTTCTGATACCTTATATGTAATACAGTAATTATACATTTTAACATGGTATATTCCTTAACAAATGTTCCTCACAGATAAAATCACCTGGTCGTATTTCGTAAGCTCCTTTAGTACCACAGATACCGCAATATTTTTGATGATAGAATAGAATGTCGTTCATTAAGCTTCTCTTTTTATGTGTGTTTGCCTTACCCATTTACTGTTGTAGACATAAGCATCATTCTGAGCGTTTTTATAATCTCCATGGATAAAACCATTATAGATTGCTAAACGTGTGTACCTAGTAACAGCAATTAAGGCTTCAAGTAATATTCCTTGATTTTCTTTAAAGTTATCGCAAGTAATATCACAAGCACCCAAAAAATTATAGGTATGTTCTGAATAACCGCTACGACCTTTTGATTTTTCCCACTCAACACTTCTGTAGCTACTTTTAAGTGATACATAAATTTTAATATCACATTTGTACTTTTCTTTTATCCATTGCTCCACAAGTTTTAGTGGTGCCATATGAGCAACATAAGCAACGGTCTCCACTTTAGAAGGAAGACCATCGCCTTTAATGTCATAGCTGTTTATATTATGTATGCTGTTCATTATTTAGGTAAATTATTCTAGTACCCGTAAAATTTAACTTCTGCTACGTCTAAATCCGCAACCTCCCCATACATTCTAATATATCTATAAGGTGTTGTATCTGTGATTATTAATTTTGTATATTCTCCACTTACTGGATCTGTACCAGTCGATGGCCCTATATCTACAAACCCATCTGTAGTACTTGTATTACTCCCTTGTGGTGTAAGATTATGTGATCTATCACCAAAGCTAGTCCTGGGATATATATATACTTTTGTAATTACTTTTTCGTTACCAACACCTAAATCAAGCCCTATATATTTATTAATAGACCCTCCTGAACCTTCTGAACTAAAAAATGTAGATGTATTGTTATCAAAAGCCTTTTCATCAGAATAAACATCATTAGAACCTTCTAGATAATATGGAGAACTAAAAGAAGTACCTGTTAATTCAGTACCTAACTGATCTATATTCACCCCTATAGCTTCCGCTACCTCAAGTGCTATAGTGTTTATTCCAGAAGCATTATAATGTACATTATCCGCTTGAGTAGTGGCTGCATCCGTATCTATTAGAACATTATATGGCTGTGCAGCTACAGTTTCCTGAATCGCTCGTATAGTATTTCTTTGTAATTCTGTATATAAAGTCTGGTTATTGCTCATCCTACAAATAAGGAAAGGCATTTGAGGGTAATTGTAATAAGCTCGTTTTGCTGCAATAAAAGCTTCTAAATTAGCTTGGTAAGTATCTAAATTATCTTGTTGTATATCTTCCTCTCCTTGAATCCAAACATAATAAGCAGGGGCTAATTGACTAGGCATTAATGCTACCGCTGCATCATGATGACCATTACTATCTAAATATAAATCATCTACAGAATTAATATTCCAATCCGCAGCAGCTACAGTTTCAAGCCCTGTTGATCCCTCGGATGTTTTTATGAAGTAAAAATCTTCTCCAAATGTATCTACCAATACTTCTGCCAGCCTTAACTCTATACCGAAATTACCAAATGTATTAGTACCGTTCCATCCTTTACTATTCGTATAGCTTAAAGTTTCTAGTGTCATAGATTCATAACTACCGTCTTTACCACCTATAGCCATATAAGCCCCAGTTATAGGTATAGAAAGTTCTCCAGGCAATCCAGAACTAGGAGCAAATCCGAATGCATTACTTTGACCGCCTATTTCTATTAGATTAGGGTTGTAAGCCAATTCAACTACTACGTCTGGCTCATCAACTCCAGCACTTGTTACCCAATTAGTTCCATTATACCATATCGGATAACCTAATGTTGAATCAAAAAAACTTTCCCCCGTAGAAGCATTTTCTGGTCTTTCTGTACTTGCACCAGAACCAGGGGAAGACACCACATCCCCATCACTCTCACCCAAACTATCTTCTGCCCATTGCTCCAACTCGTTGTAATTGGAGAAGGTACTGCCGTAGGTGTTGAACAAGGGGTCTTTTGGGGAGAGCTTTATTTTACCCAGCTTAAAACCTTCTTTACTGACCATGTACTCTTGCGTAGGTACCACAACAAAGGCAACACGGTTACCGCTTAGACGTTCCCAGGTCATATCTTGTGCCGGGTTTTGTTGGTCGGGACCGAAATAGGTACGTATTCTAAAATTCTTGGCATCGCCAATGACTCCGATTTCTATAACGGCATCTTTACTCAGCTCTTGTGCGGTCGCCAAACAACCGAACATTAATACCAGGGCAACTACTATCTTTTTCATTTTAATCTACTTTTGTTACTGGGCAGGGAGTCGAACCCCACCCAGTTAGTTTTATACTTCACTTGTTACCGATCGGTACAGTTGGTTTAAGAATACCGAACCAAGTCCTGTTAAGAACATGACAATAAAATTGCCGTCGCTCGCCAACGTACCTAAGTAGGCAGATGCCGTGGCTATCAAAGGCACCACAATCAACGTGGTCGTGCCGGTAACGAACGGGGCTATCTTTTTTACGAGCCACGTTACGCCCAATGTAATAAGTGGCATAAGCCATGTTAATACCGATGTGGCATTATCGAATTCAATGCTTTCTTCTTGCGCCAATAACGCCATAGGTGCCAATAGCACCACTACTAATAATTTTAAACTGTTTTTCATGATACTTCTATTTAATTAATAATTATCGTGTCTTGCACCGCATTTGCACTATCGGTTACAATCTCTATGACTTCCATTTTCCCTTGAGCATCAATAACCTTTACCAACAACTCTAAAGGAGCACTAAAACCGAACATTCTGTTCTTATAATATTTGCTACGCCATTTATGGCTATACAATAGCGTTTTACTGCTGTCTGGCCACATCCACGGTTCTACGTCATCTTCAGGTTCTCCGCTGCTTAATACCTTACGGTCCATCGCCTCAAAAACCACAGCCACTTCATAGGGCACTAGATCAAAATTGGTTTTACCTAAACTCTTCACTCTGTCGAGTCCGAATACTTCCTCGTACTTTTCGTTCATGCCCGTAATGCGAATACTATCGCCACGTTGAGTTTTCTCGTACCAGGCAATATCGAGCTCATCCATCTCAATGTTTCTACCGATATTGGCGGTGACCAAAAAAGCATTGGTAACCGCTAGTTGTTCGCTCTTGGTACGCCACTTATCGCGCTTACCGGTCATTACCCACAACTGTACGGTAGTCGTAGCCAATGGCACCAGAACCAACCAACCTTTATTCTTTTTTATGAACGTATGTAGCCTGGTCTTTATAAACCGGCGCTCTTTTGATCGCAACCACCACCTGTATTTGATCCACAGTCTAAGCAGTAGTTTTTTGGGGGAATTCTCAGGCATGCGCTTATTATGCTTTATCGGCATGATCAGAGAGCAATATTACTATTGCCACCAACACACTAACTATTGTTGTAACCAATATCATCTTAATTCAATTTTTGCAATAACCGTATCAATTTCGCTACAATAAAACCACCACCGAGTCCGCTAATAGCAGCCAAAAAATGATCAATAGGTGTTTGAATATCAACAGGAATACTAACGAAGTAATCAGCAAAAGGTAGTCCAACCTCTACTATAAATGATAGTACTAGATAACCGCTTAAAATCTGATATAAATAGTTTTTCCAAGTACCTTTAAAGTAATTATCTACACCGTATAAATTCTTTTGAGTTATACCCGTACCTATAGCCATTATAGTTACAAGTATACCACCAGTACATACCCATATCATAGACCAGTCTAATTCCTGATACCAAAACTTTTCGACAATTTCTCCCATAATTATTTACTATTTCTATATTGATACCATAACTTACCCAACACTATAAAAGCTATATACACTATTACGAATGTTAGATAATTGGTCATTTTTAATTGTTCCTTTTCTTGTTCAGCATCAATTGTTGCTCTATAGGTTTAAATTCTAAAGGTGCAGGTGTTGGAACGGTAATATCACCGTCAATTGATAGCCCCAAAGGACTCACATCTTCATATTCCCCACCACTACCTTTCCATACTTTAAATGTATCATAGTGCGCTTCGCCTGTTGAATTACTAGGGCCGTAGTATAACCCTAACTTTACATATCCCGCAGGGTCTTTTTGGCTTCCGTCATGAGCCTTGTTATAAGTAGTAGTACCTACATGATTTAAAACTACATCACCATTACACCATATTCTTACAAAACCGTTATCAGGATCTAATTTAAAGTTGATAACAATATCATACCACTCACCAAGCTCATAAGGGTATTCATAAACTATACTTCCGCTTATTGCTCCACTAGGAAACGTTGTATTTTTTGCGCTTGCATTTGTATTCCACAAAAAACCAAATTTGTTTCCAGATAAATTTCTTAATGTATATGGATTAGTACCGCTTGTGTTCGTGTAATTATGAGTGTGTGGTCTGAATTGAGTAAGTATAGCATAACCACTAACAGGTTCTACAACTCTAATAGAGTAACCTATCCAATATTCTGTGTACCAATCATAAAAACCATTTGCAGCATTTGGGGCGTCATTATACTGTCTTGTAATCTCTGATCTAATACCCCCTAAATCATTTGTCAACCTAACATAACCTATGCCCTGTCTTGCTGTTCCATCTGTAATAATACCACTATCAAAAGTACCTATATCATTACGCCAATCGGTAGAACCGTTACTACCTAATTCACTAGAGCTATCAAACGGACTATCTAGTATAATAGAGCCTTGTGCAGCTATTAAAAAAGGAAATAATAAGAATAATATGTATTTCATTTACAACGCTTTTAAACTAATTTTAATCTGCATTATATCACCTATACTACCAGTGGTATTATTAGGGTATGCGTCAAGTTGAAAACCTGTAGCTGTACTTTCAAATACATGAGATAACAGAACCCATTCGCTAGAATTAAGATTTAACCATTGAAAACCATCAGCTCCAACATTTAATTTGATTCTTCCATCATTACCTTGAATCATTCTGTAATAAACATCAACCCTGTAATCTGTACTGTTCAAAATAGTTACACTTGGTCTTGCACGACCACCACTAGCATTACTTTCTATTTGATATACGTAGCTCCAATCATCAAAACCAGTAACCACCACACTAGATGTAGTTGCGTTAATTGTAGTTATTTCACTTGGTGAGGTAGCTGCATTGGTTTCATTAGGTGGAAAAGCTGCTGCACCTATATTCCATAATTCTGGATTACTGTTGTTTTGATTTGTATAAGGGAAATTTGAACCATTTGAAGCTAAACCACTTGTTTCGATCCAAAAGGTAGTAGCATCTAATTTAATAACGTTTGCAGTTTCATAAGGACTTAGTTCTATTTGTGAATCAACATCTAAAGCTGTTTTAAACCCATCTTCATTAAGGGCATAACCTGAAAAGTCATAACCACTTTCTGGTTTTAAAGTAACAGCACCGTTACCGCTATTGTTAAAATCTGCCCATGTATTTAATTGTGTGACAGCAGAACCAAAAGTCAACTCACCTACATCCGCTTTGTAATTATTTACCTTTTTTCCACTAGATATAAAGTTTGAATTATTTATTGTTATATCACCTGTTGTAAGGTTGTTTCTTACTGATTGTATTGAACTTGCTGAACCTGCTATTTCATCAATAGCATCTTGTACGTCCGTTGCTGTTAATCCGCTTGTTGTTGGGTCGTAGGTTACTTCGGATGCGTCATTATTACTAATAGCTGTATCAACATAGAGTTTAGTCGCTAAATGCAAGTCATGCTCTATAATTCCATCATGAGCAATAAAAGCTCTGTTAATAGATGAACCAGCAGAACTATTCCTAAATGCTAAATCACCTGAATAAGTACTAGCTGTTTGCTCTGTAATATCCCATGTTCCAGTATCAGAATTTTTATCTGACAAATTTAATATTCCGACATTCAATACATCTTCCCCACCGGCATCATTACCTTCTGTTAATACTTCCGGTAATGTTTGATCGTCTGTGCCACCGCCTGAACCTAATGCATCTACATAACCCTTAGTAGCTGCGTCCGTATCGTTTACAGGTGCAGCTAAGTTTTTAATAGCATTGTTCTGCATATCCAAAGGATCATCAACATCTATCTCTGTTGATAATGCATGCAAGTTTCCTGTATAGATATAGCTAGAGAAAATTTGAGAAAATGAAGCTCCTGAACTACCTAAGTCTATTGAGCCACTACTTTGAGGTAAAAGATCACCTGTAAGCCTGCGGCTGCCATCTTTTAATAAGTCGTCGTTATTATCAATATCCAAATCGGAGTACAAAGCAGACAACCAAGAGGCCGCCCTGGCATCGGTATGATATTGTGTATGGTCATCATCGGTTAAACCAGATAATGCACCATGGTCGGTAACTCCACCGCCAACAACATCCATCAAATCCACAAACTCGGTACCGTTATAATACCAAAGCGATTTAGTTGTACTATTACCTACCAACAACCCCTCACGCGGATTACCGATACCGTTCAACACCGTCGATGTTTTTGTATCGAGTAGCAGTCCATCTGCAGGACCAATGACATCTACCTGGGCAATACCGAATGCCGATACCAATAGGGCTATTACTATACTTAACTTTTTCATTACAACGTTTTTTTAAATGGTATTAAATTGCCTTCCTCATCGCTGAAGACGGTCTCGTTCTCTTTATTGATAATAGTAACATTGCTCTCCCCTTTTTTGATCACGGGCACATGCTCGTCATCTGCCAGAACCGGTATCTCTGCCTTATACTTTTTTTGAAGCTTCAAAATCAAATTGCCAAGCCATATAAGCGCCACGATCATAAATGCTATTAGTACCCCTATTGCTATCATGTTAATCGTATTTTACCGTTCGTTTTAAAGAAGACATCTTTATCTTCTAGATCCGCAACGCCCGTAAAAGCATTGTTCATGAGTATACCCTCTATCCATTCTTCTTTAGTAGCATCATCTACCCAGGCCTCAATTTTATCGTTCTGCTGAAATGCAGCAATATCCGTATTGCCGTTACCTTTACGTATATGCCATACCTTACCGTTGCTATCGGCTAAATACATACTACGCCCGTGCAGCTCTATAAGCGCCAACCGCATTTCATTGAAGTCCGTCGCCAACCATTTGCTTTTCAACGGTACATTGGCAAGCTCCAGCAAACGTGCCGGCGAATCTTCTTTCTCGATTATGGTCAATGGAAATACACTCATGCTAATAGGGTTCTAAAAATGATACGGGAAACTCATACACGAAACCATAGGCATTCGTATTCTCAAAAAAACCGATGGGAAAAATACTGGTGGACCTGAATTCAACCTCTGTCGTTTTCTCGTTGCTGGAGACCGTTACTTTCGGACTCGCATTCTGAAAAAAGTCGTTTCTACCGATGATGACCGTTTGATCATTACTGAACTTCATACTCAAAAACTTCACTTTACGAAGCTCTTCTAACCGAAGACTACGCTGCTCATCGTTACTGGGGAACTTTATAGTAACTCGCTGGGCATATAGAATTCCGTTTTTTGTTTCTGAAGTCGTTTCTTGAAATCGGGCGCTGCCGTTACTATAGTAGACGGATTTAAAGTTACCCTGACTGATGTTGGTATTATAGAACGGCTGATTGTCTAGCGTGCCGGACGCAAATTCATTACCCGAAACATCCAGTTGGATTCCGCATATATGAGGATTCGATAAAACACGTTCTGTAATCAGCATATCTGTCTACTAAGATATTGCAAAATAGACAAATAAGCATATAATATGGTGTAACATGAAGCGAAAAAGTAGACTTTTTCGAATATTGTTGAACCATTATCCGGCAATCGCCCAAAATTAGACTTAAAATTTACCAAACGTTAAACAAAATGAAAATCATCTCGCTCTGGTCGAACAGTTTTTCTAGTAGATTTCTGTAGTCTCTGTTAAAGTGCTTTTTTTTTGTAACTCTGTAACTTTGTAACCTTTTTGTATAAGTTGTTGATTAACAACTATTTAAATGGAGATTTTTGAAGAGTGGTTTTTGTAACCGAGGCATATTCAAGTTTGTAGAAACTGTAACCTTTAGTAAAGGTTACAGTTTTTTTGTAACCAAGTTACAATTTTAATAAACCTTTTGTATCCGTTCAGCCCAATGACTACAAGCTTTTTCGTAAGTGGTTACAAAGTTACAATTATTTTCTACTAGAGCTAAGAGGGGGTTTGGGGGAGATACTGACACAATGGCGTGTGTGCCGTTTTGTCGCATTTGTTTAATGTTGTAACAATTATACGGAAGTATCTTAGTCTACTGCACCAGGCGTTCGCTACCGGGCATAAAAAAACCTCCAGTATTAGAGGTTCTATTTGAAAAGAAACGATGCGATAACAGTTGCTATAACCAAAAGCTCGTGCCTCGCTACTGGTCATAGCTTGGTGTTGTAAAACATATTGCTTAGTTCTTTGATATTTCTTGTTCGTCGTAATCCATCCCCATAAATTCAAAAGCAACTAAGTCAGTATCAATATAATTTTGTGTGTAATTATTTTCAAGTATGTATTTGTGGTGTTCAGATAAGACTAAGGATAAGTCTACTTTGTCGCAAGACGATTTTACATTACTATGTAAAATTAATTTCTTGGCATGGTACGCTTCTGCAAAGGCAAATATTTCTTTGCGTGTGTCAATATCTAAATCTGATTTTTGATAAAACTCTTGTGCTTTCATTATTGTTTAATTTTAAGTTAATATTTACTAAGGCTTGTTATTGCTATTGAAACTAATCTTACATTTTACGTTATCCATCATTTGAGCTTGCTACATTCTGAACTCTATATACTTTACATGGGTACGTAGCTTTTTTCTCAGCAGCGGAGAAATCAGTACCACATTCAAAAACATCTCCGTTTTTGTCTAGCCAAATCCATTGTTCGCCACCTCTAATTTTATCTGGTAGTATACCAGGCACTCTGCTAATCCATTGTAATTTGCTACTGAGTTCAAAAAGAAACTCCGCATTCACCATTATTTTTTCCATTGCTGATTGTTTACTATTAATTGATCATTGCATTTACTTTTATCATGCAGCGCCTTGCAGTTCCAGCAGACGAGGGCACCGGTGACGGCATCTCTAAAACCATTGAACAATACATCGTTCTTTGGTTTGGATGCTGTACCGCAATAGCTGCACGTTTTTATATTACTGAAGAGATTCATTTCATTTCATCCATTTCAATCTCACTAAAATCAATCCCTTCAACACTGATTAGTTTAATTCCATAACTTCCATCTAACTCAGGAAATCCTTCCGCATCTTCAAAATCAGACAACACACCTCTTAAATTATGAACATTAGTGGTCGCAAAACACATTGCTGTTCTACAATACAACCTACCCAGTTCATCATAAATGTTTTTTTCCAAGTCCCAATCCCAAGAGAAGAATTCTAATAACATTTTCGCATCACCTTCAGATAATTTCTCAATATCAATTTCTAAATGGGCAGAAGCATCTCCCCAGTTATATTCGTACTTATATGTTTTAATTTTCATTTTCTAATTTATTTTTTTTACGGTCAACCAACAACTAATAACGAACATCTGACCAATGAATAATCCTTCCTTTAAAATCTGTATTGAACCAAGTAAAGAATGCCTCTACGGTGGGGAAGCCATCGTTGAGCGCTAGTTCTGTAACGTCTGTGATCCATGCGCCATCTATAAACACCAATGGTCTTTCCAATTTACATTTGTCCTGGTCTATCCATTGTATCTCCAGCTCCTGGATCGCGGTCACTTTTTTAACCGGTGCAAAACGCATCATACTTATTTTGCGAACATCTATATAAAAGTGAATATCCAATCCCACTTTCCAACGGTGAGCTTTGTCTTCGCGAATGGTATGCGGTTTACCGAACTCTAATTTTTTATACATAGGCATATCAAACCTATTACAAAATAAAGCCTGTTGAAATCCGGTATCTATAGGCTCATCACCTAGACCTTTCCATAATTTCTCTACAAAATACGTTGGCTCACCTGCCAACGCTCCCATTTTCTTGGGCCACTTTGTGCTAATACCTAAGATCATAATTAGTTAATTTGTTAAACCTTTTCAAAAACATAGCCTTCGCTTTTTCTGGAGACCAATAACACATTAAATCTTTTTTCATAACAAAAGCATTCCATTCCGAACTTAATAATAGTGCATCGGCATCTTTAATGTACATACTATACGGATATTTAATACCAAATTTTTTAGCAATTACTACAGATAGATTATGTTCCAGCTCCTTATAGCAAGGCATTAATTTTTTAAAAGGACTAGGCATATCACCTAAGTAAGCCTCGCTTGCATCATGAAGTAGACCTGCTAATTCATCATTCGTTCCGGCTAAACAATCAGAAACATAGAATGAATGTTGCGCTACGCTATAAAAACCTTCTAAATGTCCACCAAACCTAGGTGTATATGCTAGTGCATGAGCAATATCTTCGATACAGATAGAATCTGGATCCAGTTTTCTAATATCAAAGCATTTTCCCGTATAAGTTCTAATACTATTCTCTGTATATTCTTGATCTAATATCATACCGTTTCTTTTTTAGGGGTTTCTATTAATCCGTAGAAAGTATTGTTGCCGCATTTGGGACATACCTGTTCTTTACTATTGATCACACCTTCGGTTCTACGCCATTTACGCTCATCTGGCAAACCTTGCCATTTACAAACTCTTCTGGTACACTCGTACGCCACGGCGGTATCTCCGCTTCTAGTATATTTTCTTTTCGCCATAATTGATTATTGATTATTGTTAATTTATTACTGCCAACTGTTACTGCCAACCGCCTACTTATTTCGGAACCCCGTACCCTTTTTGCTTTCCCTTAAAATTAAAAATCGGATAAGGATAACTTCTTGCTTGAGCGGCATAAGCCTCTGCAGGTAGTTGCTTTCTAAAAAATTTGGTTAATCCTTCTTCAATTCTTTTGGTTACATCTACCCTTGTACCCGTGTAAAAACCGTAATCTTCCTCTTTTTTTGCCATAATTATTTACTGTTTATTGATTATAAATTATTGTTCATTGGTTTTAATTTTGCTGTTTTGGTATCCAATGTTTGACCCATCTCGTTAGCCAACACTTCAAGCTCTTCCCAGGCTTGATAATATCCTTTTAATTGCGCGTGAATGTACTTGGCCGATCGTTCTATATCTGATGCTCTAGCCATATCAACAATCCAATTTTTTGTTAGACAATATTTTATCGCAATGTCTACAGCGTATCTGCATAGCTTCACAGGTTACCGATGATGGTAACATTTCATAATACCAGTCTGTATGCCGGCACCCTAATTGATTAAGCCACCTAAGCAGTTTCCAAATTTTCATATAATTGATTTTAATGGTTATTAATACCTGCGTACAACAAAAATTTTGTCATCGTTACAAAATAATTTCACGATTTGTAGTAGAAAATAGATGATGGTACCCAAGAAAAAAGCAAGAAAAAAGCTAACTACGATAAACGGTATCCCTATTAATTTTAGATATTTCATAACTCCGTTATTTAAATTAAGCGGCATCACTTTTGGGCGCAATCTTTGTTTTGTACAAGTGTTCGTATAATTCAAACATTTTTTTACACCATACTTTTTTCGATGGATCGTACCGAATTTCACCTGGTTTAATCTTGATTATTTCATGCGGAAAAAATTCGTGTGTTTTATTGAACTCTATCTCTAGAAAATAGTAGCCATATTTTAATACCGGATAAATACCAATCCCGTTTTTGTTGCACCGGTGCATGTACGTGTATTCTTGACGTTTGCTCATCGTGGTCTTCTTTTTAAGGATAGATGACGAATACATGCATTCGCCCACAGGTTGATATACATGGGCAACGGATCGCCAAATTCATCGGCAAAATATTTAAACACCCTGCACGCCTTGAATATCTCATTAATATTCTCGCACTTTGCGAAAATGGCTGCCACTTCTAATCGCGTATATTTTTTCATATTTCTTTAAATTTTTCATTCCATTGAACTGGAACATATATCATATTATTTTTTAACCAAGAAGCCAGCTCATCTACATCTGTATTCTCATGAATTTTTAAAGGTTGGTTCATAAACTCACCTGTAACCATACTCTTTAACCAAAATGGTTGACCATAATTCAACGTTTTATCGTCTAATTTCAAGTCACTGGCCGTAGCTTTTCTAACTTTCATTACTACACTACATTCTAATGTATCGCTCATAAAAAAACTTTTTAATGCTCTCGCGTTATACTTAAATAACCTTTCACGTTTCAACACTTCAACATCATTGATAATCAGATACTTACGCTTAAAAAGGTGTTGAAAGTGTTTGAAACACAAAACAGCTTCAAACACTTTCAAACAACTTCAACACCTTTTCAACACCTTACTTTTATAGTTAATCATTTGATTTTTAGTTTATTAAGTATTATTTATTTAGGTGTTGAAACGTTTGAAGTTCAAAAGGGTAAATCTTTCTGCTCCGTATTATTTATTTTTTCTTCAGGGGTTGCAGGGGATGGAAACAAAGAGTTCTCATTCCGCTGAAAATCAACCGCAAACTTTATCTCATCTTTAATAGGTATCTCTTGTATCTGCACCAAATAGGCAGATGTAGCCTTAGATTCTTTACCAGGCGCAAAACGGACCCCTGCGATAGTGTCTATAAATGATTTATCTTTTTTCAATGCATCCATCATTACTCCCTTAGCCGGGGCGCTATCTCTGTACTGCGTATACCATTGCCGTTGTACCCGATTGTAACAGCTGGTAAAATTGAAATACAGTCTATCACCGTCAAGTTTTAAATCACGGCCGTCTCTAATTTGGTCTGCCACCGTACCTCGCATACTCGCCAAGAAACAATCCCACCAACGATTGATTACACTAGCGCTGTTCATTTTGCTCATTTGACTATCGATAGTCTTATCGAAATGGGACATCATATCTTCATGGCTAAAAGGAAAGCTTACCTCGGGTATATTCTGAAACATCTGGTAAAATGTTCCCAGTACCGAAAGATTTTGAACCATTCTACTCTGTGCCTCTGGTCTACGTTGTGCTAGAGTGCTCTTAAATTCTCTATACCTACCCTTGAAATTATTTTTTACGGATGCCCTATGGTGCAAGAACATATCCGTATAGCCACTGATACCTTTTTTTACAATATCACTAAGCTTCTCGTACTCTTTTGTGTCCTCGTCATCAAAAACGGTCTTATCCATAAACTCCCAAATAAATCTTGAAATCAAAGCTTCTTGATCGGGAGCATAATTACCGGTCATAATTACACTTGAAAGAATGGGAATGCTCTCTGTACCCACATGACTATCTATATTTCCTCTTTTATAGCCACGTCTATCCCATAATCCTTTAAGAACTCCATCTAATTTTGGATCACCGTTCTTATATTCACTTAATTGAGAAATTAAATTACAGAACTGGGCAAATTCTCGAACCTGCGCTTTAATAGTACTTACGCCACCCTCTAAGTTAATAGCGGTCTGTGGTCTTCCTGAGAAACTCTGACATACATCCGCTAATTGATCTTTACCTGAAGAAGCAGGTCCAAATAAGAACAGCATAGGGAAAGAATTTAGCTCAGAAACAACAATATCTTGAAATATAGAAGCTATGGAGAACAGGATACCCATCATACCATGACTTCGATGAACTTTAATGAGCTGATTGGTAAAGTTTTGAAAGTTTATAGTGGGTGGCAGGGAGACCACTCTTTTTTGAGCCTCGAACTTATAGATGTTCGTACTGTATATTTTATTGGCACTAGGCACATAATACATAACGTTTTTATGTTCAAATACTCCGTTATCATCTATAGTGATATCATTTTCGCTAGGCACTGTTACTTTGTTGTTCCATACCCAGAACCCTTCAGGTTGCCAACCAAGCACTTCAATCTTACGACCGGTACCCATTGAATCGAACAGAAACGTTTTAAGAAGTTCGTGTTCTTTACGACCACCTTTCCATCTAAAGTTGCCGTGCGCCGTTACAGCGTTTTCAAATGACATGGGGGTGTTCATTTCAGCGCTCTGCATATCAAAAATGCGTTCAAGTTTATGCACGTTCTTAATACGTACCAGCTTCATTGGGTACTTTTCATCTTGCATATGTTGAATAATCTCAATGTCGAAATTGCTGTAACTTTTAAAAGTAAAAGGGGGTTCAGCGCCTTGCTGTACATAAATCTGATGATTGGCCATGAACATTTGATACTTTTCAATGATCGGCCTTATATTTTCCAATGGCTCTTTTACACTTTCAGGAAGGCGGTAGAAATCTTCTGAAGAAAACTCTTGTATTCGTTTGTTCTGATTTCCCTTGATATCTTTTATAAGTGATAGTTCTTTAAACCACTTATTTATTTCGGTTGGTTTTACTGAGCTTTCTTTAGTTAACCAGTCCTTATAAATACTGCGGATGCCTTCGTCTGAAATATCACTTACCAGTTGAACTAATTCTTTAGTTGACTGCGCAATTGCAACGGCATCTTTTGCCTTAAAGCGATGTGCCATCAAGAATTTAAATCCATCTTGACGATAGTTTATATTGTCACTTAGATTGCTTAAATCGTATTTACGTGCAGCAACTTTATGATAGCGAATAAAATCGTCTGGGTCCAACTGTGGTTGGTTCACTACAAGTTGTACTCGAAACCCTTCCTTAATAAATTCAGGTATATACCTGAGCATTGCTTTTTTACCAGGTCCGTCTGGGTCAAAATTAAAAATGATACGATCGCATAATTTTTTTAGCAAACGGATTTGACCGATTGCAATAGCTGTGCCACACCCAGCAATGGTATTGGGTATACCGTTGGTTTGCCAGGCAATTACATCATTATACCCTTCGACCAACCAGGCTTCGCCCTTTTTAACTATCGCTTCACGAGCTTTGTCCAGTCCGTACCAAAAAATTCCTTTTTTGTATAGCTCACTATCTGCAGAATTTATCCATTTAGCGTACTTTTTATTGTCTACCAATGCCCTACCTGCGATACCTACCGGTAGTAATGAAGTGCCTTTACGCTCAACCAAAGGATAAATAACTCTGTTATGCCATTTATCACCCGTATCCGATATTAAGCCCAATGTAATGGCATCTGCCTTTCTACCGTTGGCTACACATAAATCATAAAGAAACTTGCCACCAGGTGCATATCCAATCCTATAGTCTTCGACAATATCATTAGAATACTCTCGTTTACCGAATACCTCCAATTTAGCAGGGTGGTCTTCAGGTAGTTCTTGAAATGCTTGTTCAAATTTTCTTAAACTACTTTCTAATAAAGGGCGAAGGGCTTCCTTTTTTTCTTGCTTTTCATGATAAGCCCTGGTGGCCTTATTATCTTCATATTGTAACTCTACATTATATTTTTTCGCCAACCACTCAATCGCTTCAGGGTATGTGATACCCTCTTTTTTCATTAGAAAACTAACTGCAGAGTTGCCACTATTTCCATTGCTAAAATCTTTCCAAATTCCCTTTGCAGGTGAAACCATAAAACTTCCTGAAGATTCATTTATCCATGGGCTTAGTCCTTTAAATTGCGCCCCTGCTTTTTTAAGTTCAACAAAATCCTTAATGACTTCAACCATATCGGAAATTTCCCAAACCTTTTCGATTGAATCTTTTGATATAAATGGCATTGTTTACTTGTTTTTTTCGTTATAACCTTCCACTTCCGCGTTCCAAAAATTCCTCAATTGTTCGTCTATTATCGAGGGCCACATTACTATTTCGTCTTCAGGTAACTTCGATTCAGCAATTAAATCCACATGAAATGAAGATATACCTGCCACAAAAGCCTTTTTCATTTCGGATAATTGAACAGGATTAATTTTGCTCTTATCCACATTTGATAATTTCAAATAGTGGTCGAACCATGATTGTATATTGAATTCTGGTTTAGTAGCCATTACTTCGCTTTATTTAATTGAAAAAACATTCTTTTCGTTGCCTTGGCATCTATGATGGTGAACACTGCCATACCGAACAGGAAGCCAGCCGATAAGAACATTGTGATATAGATAATTAGATTCATAAGGTTTGGTTTAAAAACCCTGCTGCCCCAACAGCAGGGTAACTAACTAATATATAATAGCCGGCGTGTGCTCCAGCTGCACCTAGGATTCTCCTAGATAAGATTAAGGCGTTGGCCTATTATTGTTGATTCTTGCTTGGTCTGTACACCAAGCTTTTGATATAGTTTCTTTTTAGCAAGGTGAAAAGAGCCTAAAGGCAGGTTCATTTCACTTGCGATAACATCATTGGTGTTATTGGTAGACAACATTTGTACTAGCGTAATATCTTGATGATCTAACCGCGCACCGTTATACTGAACCGCTTTACACAATACCCCTTCTGATGCACATGTACCACGCAAAGGGCACGGCCACCATTCACCATCTTGAACCCCATCGGTAGACATATCGGCTTTATAGTCCAACCCACCAAAACGGCATTTTACAAATTGCTCTAATCGTTTGTAGCTACTCGCTGGGTGCATATCGAACAGGTGAATTTTAACCTCATGATCTTTATCGATTTCATCTTGCAACATTTGCATATAAGAGAAAGGAAGTTGAGTTAAATCCATCACGCTACCATTGGTAATCGCTTTAATATTATCGTTATCGATAAAAAATTCAACAGCATCGCTGGTGAGTCCGGGTAATAATTTGTTCTGGTTTGTCATAACAGTTTTATTTAGTGGTTACTGATTAAATTGCTCACGGTTCTTTTTGCCGTTTTATTTTCAAGTGCGATCTCTGCCAAGACGTTTAACACTATCCAATCTTCGACAATACCGCTTTTGATATTGCGTATACTACCAGAAGAATAAGTAAGCTGCTTTTTAGCCAGACGGCTTTTCGCTTCTTTTACATACCCATATTTAAGGTGCTCTTTTAGAAAATCAAGAACCTCTTTATGCGAATGCACATTCTCTGCAGGTGTATTTTTAATTATATTTGTCAAGGTTTGTCTATTTATGTCAACAAATATATTCTAATCTGTCTATTATTTACAAATAATATATTCTTATTTGTCTAATTTATAATTGTTCTAAATATGGAATTTGGGGAAAAAATGCGAGAACTAATTGATAAAAAGGGACTTACACAAAAGGAGTTTGCCCATGAGATCAATATGAACTATGCTCATACGAACAAGTTCTTTACAGGTCGTACACCGAATATGGAGTTCATATTAAAAGTGGTAAAACGTTTTCCTGAAATAGATTTGAATTGGTTGCTATTGCCACACGAGCATCGCAAAATAAATGATCGTGTCGCAGAGCAACCTGCCGATTACAATGCGTCTAAAGCCATGCAGTACATTACCGGAGTAGAAGAAAAACTAGAAGAATTAAAGAAATATTTGACACAAATTTGACACACAAATTTTATAACGCCATTGATTACTAACTCGTTACATTCTGAAAATAAACCCTGTCGAGGTCACAAGAAAACCCCATATATTATGGGTTTTTTTTTATGCTCAATATTCTCATTGTTATTAAAGTTACTTTTGCCTAAGCATTAATTTCAATAATACAGATATGCTAATTGTATTATTTTGTACAATATGGAACGTTTACATATTGGGGTGGTCTAAAACTTTAATATTCATATTAACATGCTTTACTGCACATTATACTTAATATAAAATTTTATTCTAATTCAGAAGAATTATAGACCCTTTTCAAAGGTTCATTTAAAAATTAAGAGCCTACCCTTATTTTGAGTCACCAAGATAATATCTTCGTTATTAGATGTTTTTATTGTAGTAATATTTTTGGCATCACCACTAGCTAAAAACCCGCTCATCTCGGCAGAAACAGTCTTAAAATTACCTTTTCCATCACCTTTTAAGAACAGTCCATTTAAAGCGTCTAAACGACCAATAAAGATTTCATTTCCATAATCATTGCCTACCATTAAAATATCTTTAAAACCATCAGAATCAAAGTCTCCGGTTAACATATCATTTATTGGTGCAAATTGAGCTTCGATAGGGAGTTCATTGATTTTAAATTTGAAATCACCTAGGTTTTCAATATAAACACTTCTATCATAATTACCAGTTAACTTTATGGCTCCTTCTACTTCTTTAGCAGTAAATAAATTTTCTCTACTGACTTTTGCAAAATCTTTATAAAAATTAAATTTTGATCTAAACAACGGACTTTGCTTTGATAAATCTCCCCAAAAGTTTGCTGGGTATGATTTATAATCTCCCTCTTTATTTAATAAATATGTAAATAAAACAGGGTCAATACTGCCATTTGCATCAAAGTCTTTGGCTATTAAATGTACCGGCTTTTCTTTTGTAGGCTGAAAGAAATTATTTCTACCCACATTACCAACTACCAAGTCATCATCTCCATCGTTGTCAAAATCAGCGACCACTATACTCTCCCACCAACCATACAAACCTTTGAAATCAGGGATTTCCTGTTTTACAAATCCGTCGTTTGTATTCCTAAATAGCGTTATTTCAGTTAATTCTCCAACAACAATTAAATCTAGTAACCCATCTTTATCCACATCGGTCCACACTGCATCGGTTATCATACCTAAATTTTCAATTTCGGGAAGTAGGCTTTGCGTAACATTAACTAAGGTTCCGTTTTGGTTTTGCAAAAGATAGCTATTATCAGAAAGTGGAAATTTACCTGCAGGAGTTCTTCCTCCAACAAATAAATCTTGATATCCATCATTATTAAAATCGGCAGCTACTGCCACAGAACCATTACTGGTAACTAGCGGAGATTTGTTAGTCGATAAGTTAAAATTACCATTTCCGTCATTTATATATAATTGATCATTATATCTACTCAAATCACCTGAAAACTCATAACTGCCACAAACTAGATACAAGTCTAAATCTCCATCATTATCTAAATCAAACAACACCAAATCCTCTTCTTCTCTCATTTTATCAGCAATCTCTTCAAAAAGAGGTCTATTCGTAAAAATGCCATTACCTTGTTGTTCAAAAATCATAGGTGAGTAACGAGATGAACTGCCAACGATGAAATCTTGAAGTCCATCCCAATTAATATCTCCTGCAACTATACTTGGTCCATTTTGAGATAGTTTATGGGGTAAAGTCCGTTGAATACTATAGTCTATAATATCATATTCTTGATGCACATATTTAATGCCAAGGCTATCACCAATTTCATTGAATAGCTTTTTAGAACTCTCTTTCATAAACGGAAATCCTAAAGCTACATCTTGACTTGCTTTTGCATTTGCATAATCAATCTCAACTAGGGCATCTTCATTCAGGTCTACAACCTCCTGCAAATTACCATCGGGCCATAATACAGTTATTGCCTTAACTTTGGCGCTTGCACCTAAACCAAAATGAATTTTAGGATCTACGGAAGACATATAACCACGTGTTAATTGATGCTCGTAAAACTGAAAATCGCCATTGGTAAGTGAAACTTTAATTTTTGCTCCTACCCCTAAAGAATTATTTTTAGGTCCTTTTAGTTTTAACTGAATACTGTTCGAGTTTTGAATTGTGTTTTCAAAAACAAATGCTTCATCATTTATATTATTTACAACATAGTCCAAATCACCATCATTATCTAAATCCACAAAAGCCGCACCATTAGAAAATGAGGGAATTTTCAATCCCCAATCTTCACTTACGTTAACAAAGGTTAAATCTGCATTATTTTTATATGCATAATTTGCAACCTTAACTATGGGAATGGAGTCTAGCATTTTTGCCTCATTGAGAAACTGCGACATTTCTAATCTAAATTCCCCAAAATCCATATCAGTTATATCTCTTGGAAAACCATTTGTTATTAGTAAATCTCTATTACCATCATTATCAATATCTGCAAACAAAGGAGACCAGCTCCAATCTGTTTTCGACATACCTGCAAGCATTCCTATTTCACTAAAAGGAATTTCAGGACCATTACTTAATTGCAACATATTTCTGCTATACTGATATTCAAAACCAAACCGTTCGTTAAAAAGGTAATTCATATAATTATTACCCGCGATATTGGTCTTCATACGCTCATTAGTTTCGCCAAGCATATCTAATGTTACGATATCCAAATACCCATCATTATTGAAGTCCGAAATATCCGAACCCATACTAAACTTACTTTGATGCTTTATATGATTTTTTATGTCATTCGTAAACGTACCGTCTTGATTGTTTATATATAATAAATCGTTGGTTAAATAATCATTCGTCACATAAATATCTGGCCATCCATCATAATTTAAATCAGAAATTGCAACACTTAATCCATAACCTTCATAACGTATACCAGCTGCTAAAGTTTGGTCTGTAAAACTACCGTCGCCATTGTTATGATATAATCTATCGTTGCTTATAGCTGTTCCATCTTCAATTTTTTTTCTATAGGTATTTGGCTGATTGTGAGCCTCTTCATTATTTACTATATATAGGTCTAAATACCCATCTTTATCATAATCAAAAAATGTTACCCCCATTGCATTACCAGTATCCGCAATACCATATTCTTTAGCACGCTCTTCAAATTTTAATTCGCCCTTATCATTAATCCCTTTATTAATGAAAAGTAGATTTGCTTTTTTTTCTAAAGGGCTTTGCATTGCAGAACACACATAAATGTCTAACCAACCATCAGCATTAATATCTACAACTGCTACAGCGGTATTCCATTTATTTTCCGCTTCTATATTTGCACTAGCGGACACATCGGTAAATTTAAAATTACCGGAATTTAAATAAAGCTTATTTGAAACTTGATTGCCTGTAAAGAATAGATCCGATAAGCCATTATTATCAAAATCCCCTACAGCTACACCACCACCGTTAAAAATATATTCTTCTGTGATTATATTGAAACTATCTGTTTCAACAATTGTATTATTAAATGTAATACCTGTTGTTTGTGATGGCAACTGCCTAAAAAGTGTTTTTGACTCATGGGTATTGCAAGAAGATATTGTAAATAGTATAAGCAAGGAAAAGGCTACTAAATATTTCATATAAAAATTAAAATAATTTTAGAAAGTGTGTTTAAATTAATCAGTAAGAAATAACAAATATGTGTATTCTAATTTGTTAATAAAGAGCTTTGCAATGAGCAATTAGATGCATAAGATCGTTAATTTTTTTTCTAAAAAAGAAAAAAACAGCTAATAATTAAAGCTTAGTCTTATTATTCTTTTATAATTATTTACGCTAAGTGTGTTAATGATTTCTAGAAATCTTACTTCAGTCAATAATTCATCTATTCCATTAAATAATAAAATGATTGCCTAGGTTTTACTCCTTTATCCTCAGCATTAATTCTAAAAAATAAAAATCACCATAAACTATAGGTCCATCCATTTCATCATTTTTAGGCCAATTACCAGTACTGTGCTTTAAAATAAACGGAGCCTCTATGTCTATTGGTATTATATATTCTTCACTTTTTAAAGAATTTAAAACTTTATTTGAGTAGTCTAGATAAGCGTCATTGTTGGTATACATGGATAACTCTACCAACGCAGATGCAACTATAGTTGCTGCCGAAACATCCTTTACTGCATTGGGAATTTTAGGGTCATCAAAATCCCAATACGGAATTCCATCTTCAGGAAGCTTAGCATGCTGTAAATAAAATGCAGCTGATTGTTCCGCTTGCTCTAAATACTTAGGATTTTGAGTATAACGATAACACATAGTAAAACCATAAATACCCCAAGCTTGCCCCCTAGCCCATGCAGAATTATCATTAAAACCTTGGTGCGTAACTTTACTTTTCACTCCTCCTGAAACAGTATCATAAACCACCACATGATAGCTACTGTTATCTTCTCTAAAATGATTCTTAAGTGTAGTATTAGCATGTTTAACAGCAATATTATGGTAAATACTATCTCCTGAAATTCTTGTAGCTTCAAACAATAGCTCAAGATTCATCATATTATCAATAATTACAGGAAACTCCCAGATATCAGCATTAAAATCCCATGAACGAAGACTACCTACATTTTCATTAAATCTAGTAATCAATGTATTGGCACTCTCAACTATTATATCTTTATAATGTTCATTTTTAGTAATTTCAAAACCTTCTCCAAAACTAGAATAGATTTTAAAACCCATGTCATGGGTTCCACCATTATATTTTTCTTTCTCTATAAATGCAGTCCATTCAACAGCCTTATTTTTGAAAGCTTCTTTACCTGTTAACTTGTTTAATTGCCATAAATTACCAGGATAGAAACCACTTGTCCAATCTTTAGATTCAACTACTTTAATTTCTTTAGTTAGAGGATTATAACTCCTTGGGATGGATAAGGAGTCTACAGGATACTCCAACAATTTTTCGTAACGATTTTGCAATAATGAATCTATAGAAATCATCTCTGAACCGGACCGTTTTGCAGATGTATTCTTGCAACCAAAAGCTACAAAAAGAACTAGAGTGACAATTGTAGTAATGCAGATTCTATACATGATATAAAGTGTTGGTTTGTTTTATAAAGTACATGCTTAGCATTTGCAATAGTATCTACTATCATTACAAACTGCCTTTTTATAAATCTATTCTAGACTAGTAATCGCTTGCACAATTACGTCAGCCATAAATACTTCAATTACCAAAGTATATTGATTACTAATGACATAGAATTAATTAGCAAAGTAGATGTAAATTAACAATACAATTCCACAAATACTAAATCCTACAAATTTTAGGTACTTCCAATTTTGAATATCAACTTGTTTCGTATATTCTTGAACATAATCAGTTTCCCTTGGTTTAAAGTAACTTACCGTAAACATGATTATTAATGCCAAAGCAAATATTATTCCCATAAGATGTAAAAAATGCGGGAAATAGGTACCATTCTCTATACTAATTGGTCTAACCACATATAAAGCAACCAAGTACGTTATTACACTAAACAAAATTGCCATATTGGCTCCCTTAGCCGTAACACGTTTAGAGAAAATACCAACAATTACAATGGCTAAAATTGGCACACTATGCGTACCGTTCAACTCTTGCAAATAAGTGAAAATTCCCCCTTGCACACCATATAAAAGTGGCGCTATAGCCATAGAGAATATAGCTAAAAAGGCTCCAAATATTTTTCCAGCTTTTACAATCTTTACATCAGAAGCGGTCTTATCAATATATTGTTTGTAGAAATCTAACCCAAATAGCGTTACAGAACTATTTAAGGCACTATTGAACGAACTTAAAATAGCCCCGAAAAGAACAGCTGCAAAAAAGCCGACAAATGCTGTAGGAAGTATTTTTTTTACCAACATAGGGTAGGCTTCATCTGCATTTGCCAAATCACCTTTAAAAATATAAAAGGCAATAATACCTGGCAATACCACTATAATTGGTCCCAATATTTTTAGAAAAGCAGCTAATAATAGACCTTTTTGACCTTCTTTTAAATTTTTAGCTCCAAGCGCTCTTTGTATAATTGCTTGGTTGGTACCCCAATAATAAAAATTTACAATAATCATACCTGTAAATATGGTCCAAAAAGGCACATCGGAATCAGGACCTCCAATAATATCAAATTTTTCGGGAAGGGCTGTAGTCAAAGTAGTTAAACCAGTAAACACATTACCATCACCAATATACATTAAACCAAAAACAGGAATAAGTGTACCACCAATTATCAAACCAACAGCATTAATTGAATCTGACACCGCTACCGCTCGTAAACCTCCAAAAATAGCATAAACACTACCTATTAAACCAATAGACCAAACCGTTATCCAAAGTGCTTGTTCCGGTCCTATACCTAAAGCCTCGGGAATATCAAACATCGTGTTAATCGCTAATGCACCAGAGTATAAAACCGTTGGCAGCATTGATATTGCGTAACCTAACAGAAACAATAATGAAACAATAGTTTTGGTAGATTTACTATATCTATTTTCTAAAAATTGAGGTATTGTGGCTATCCCACTTTTTAAATATTTGGGTAGTAAAACAAAAGCGGTAAACACCATGGCTACGGCCGCTAAAACCTCATACGCAACAATTGGTAATCCGTCTCTAAAAGACACACCATTTACTCCTACAATTTGTTCCGTAGAAAGGTTTGTCAATAATAACGAACCAGCAATGATCGGTCCTGTTAAACTTCTTCCACCTAAGAAATAACCATCAGAGGATTTTTCATCCGTTTTACGCGTTGATACATACGCTATTGTAGCTACTAGTAATGTAAACCCTATAAATGAAATAATCCCCATAGTTTATTTGTTCTTAGTGAATTTGATATTAATTAAACCCTAAATTGAAATATATGATAGTATGCTTCATCAGCATTAATTCTATCTTTAAAATCTCGCACAGTAGTTCGCTCATCAATAACAAGTAATTCTATACCTGCTATGTCCGCAAAGTCTTCCATATACTCTGCATTAAGATTTTGACAATACACTGTATGATGTGCTCCACCTGCTAAAATACACGCGGTTGCCGCAATTTCCAAATTTGGTTTGGCATCCCACAAAACTCTTGCAACAGGTAAATTAGGTAAATCTTTGGCAGGTTTTACAGCCTCTACTTTATTTACTACCATTCTAAATCTATTACCTATATCTACCAATGAGACATTCATAGCACTACCAGTTGCTGTATTAAATACTAATCTAGCAGGATCCTCTTTACCTCCTATCCCAAGGATTGTACTTGACACGAAGGTTTATGCTCATCTGCTATAGATGGACAAATTTCTAACATATTCGAAGCTAAAAAGTATGATCCTTGTGGCGTCAAGTGATATGAGTAGTCTTCCATAAACGAAACACCACCTACTAAATCTGTATTCATAACTTTTAAGGCCCTAACCATAGCGGCAGTTTTCCAATCGCCTTCTCCTCCAAATCCATATCCATCTGCCATTAATCTTTGTACGGCAAGACCCGGTAGTTGCTTTAGCTCGCCCAAATTTTCAAAAGTATCTGTAAAAGCTTTAAAACCGCCTTCTTCCAAAAATTTACGTAAGCCTAACTCTATTTTGGCCGCGTTAATTAATGATTCTCTTTGAAATCAAAACAAGGCTAGAAGCATAAAATACCATTACCACAACATTTGCCTTATTTACCTACGATAAGAACAGAATACTACTGATAAGACAAAAAACTAACCAACTAAATTGTTAATAAATGTTATTTTAGCAAACGATTGACAATCAAACTTGAAGAAAATTTATTTATAGATAATGAAATTAGGTACCGCCTCGCAAAACGAAGATGCTAACACAAAACTACAGTACTACCAAAAGGAAGACCAGGTTCTATTGTCTGTGGATTGTATAATATTCGGGTTCGACGAAAAAGAATTGAAGGTTCTTCTTGTAAAAAGAAATTTTGAACCAGAAATGGGTAAGTGGTCTTTAATAGGTGGATTTTTAAAGAAAAGTGAAAATCTAGACGAAGTAGCAATACGCGTATTGAATGCCTTAACCGGACTTAAAGATATCTATATGGAACAGCTATATAGTTATAGCCGAATAGATAGAGATCCTGGGCAGAGAACTATTTCTGTTGCCTATTATGCATTGATTGATTTGAATGCGAAAAACTTCGATAAGATTAAGATTGATTCTGCGAAATGGTTTGAAATTAACAAAGTACCACAGTTAATTTTTGATCATAATGAAATGATTGAAAAGGCTATTTTACGTCTAAGACGTAAAGCGCTTGTAAAACCGATCGGATTTGAATTACTTCCGGAAAAATTTACCATGCGCGAACTCCAGAGTTTATATGAATCTATATTAGATAAAAAATTAGATAAACGAAACTTCATTAACAAAGTAAACCTTCTTGATATTTTAGACAAACTCGATGAAAAGGATATGACGAGTTCTAGAAAAGGTTCATTTTTATATCGATTTAATGAAGAGAAATATAAGCGTAAATCTGAAGAGGGATTTGATTTCAAAATTTAATTATCTTAAATAAAGGATATACAACAGCATCTTTTCTCCCCTTTCAAAAAAATAGAAATAATTAATAAACAGTCAAATTTAGCATTCCCTAAATATGATCCTATTGCAATACTAAAATTCAGATTTTCAACTTATTAATACGAGAATAATTTCACTCATTAATTAGTCCCTAAAATTACATAAATAACAACTGTAACAACACATAACATAATAGCCATTGGCTTTGTGTATTTCCATTGTTTCATTTCTACATAATCTTCACCCTCTTCAATGGTAGCTTTATGGTTTGGATAGAAGTAAGAAACCAAAAACATTACCACTACGTTCAATACAAATTCTATTCCCCAAATGTGAACGAAATGAATATCGACCTTAAAAATAAAGGTTGTTAGTATGTAAAACATTAAACCAACAAGTAACGCAACTTTAGCAGCTATTGCAGAAATATTCTTAAGAAAGAACCCTGCCAACATTATTGAAGCTATTGGTATAAAGAAAATACCATTTAATTGCTGTAGCAATTGATACAACCCATCTGGGGCATTTGCCACCATAGGAGCTACCAATATGGCAAATATTGCTAGTACAGTAGAGGTAATCTTACCAATTCTAACCAACTTTTTATCGCTAGCATTTTTACCAAAATGTCTTTTAAATACATCTATACTAAAAATTGTAGCCGCACTATTTAAAACACTATTAAAAGTACTTAAAACGGCACCCATGATAATTGCTGCAAATACACCAACAAAACCAATTGGTAGCACCTTTTTAACCAACTCGGGGTAAATCATATCTTGATTCTCATATAAAGAATCACCGAAGTAATAAAACGCAATAACGCCTGGTAAAATAATTATAATCGGTACCAAAATCTTTAAAACACCGGTAAACAATAAACCTTTTTGAGCTTCTACCAAATTCTTGGCACCTAACGCACGCTGAATAATAGTTTGGTTCATACTCCAGAAATACAACTGATTAATAATCAAACCCGTAAAAAGTACTTCAAACGGTAATACAGAATCCTTTGCCCCTATTACATTAAATTTTTCTGGACTATGGTTATATACTTTAGACAAACCATCAAACAAATTACCATCACCAATACTGAATAGTGCAATAATTGGAATTGCAAGTCCACCAATCAACAACCCATATCCATTTATTGTATCTGAAATGGCAACAGCTTTTAATCCGCCGAAAATGGCATAAATAGAACCTAGTACACCTATACAAATTACGGTAATCCAAAGTCCTTCTTCTTTGGATACCTCTAAAACCTCTGATATATTGAAAATACTCTCAATGTTTATGGCACCAGTATATAGTACAATAGGTAATAATGTTACAATAAAAGACACCATTAAAAACAAAGCAACTAGCGTTCTTGTTGTACTATCAAACCTTTTTTCCAAATATTCTGGTATGGTCGTCAAACCCATTTTCAAATACTTTGGAACAAAATATATTGCCGCTACAACTAAAGCCAATGCAGAAGTTACTTCCCAAGCAATTATAATAAATCCGTTCTTGTAAGATGACCCATTCATACCAATTAAATGCTCTGTAGAAATATTCGTCAACAACATGGAGCCGGCAATGACAACGCCTGTTAAACTTCTTCCTCCAAGAAAATAACCGTCTTTAGAGTCCAGTTTTTCTTTTCTAAGTTTAAACCATGAATAGAATGCAACAAAAGCAGTAAATGCAATGAAAGTAATAGCTGTATACATGTGTAGATTGGTTGGTTTGGTACTATGGTGTAAAAAAAATGCTCTAGTTGGAAGGGCTAGAGCATTGCTAAACTCAAATAATTAGAATTCTAAAAATTCAATTTTTCGGGTAAATACTTCGATACTAACTCTTTGTAATAAGGAAGTAATGCTTTTGCATCTGGTGGTACTGGTGCCTTGGAATATAAATCGTATGGATTGAACTTCTTCACCCACTCAAACATCTCAATATCTTTTGCTGTCATTAAATGCGTGTAATCATTTTCTCTATGTTGAGAGTAAAATGAGTGGTAACGGATCATGTAAAGTGCAGGTTCCGGCAAATAATCTTTCATTATCTGATACAAGTACTCATCATGTCCCCAGCTCATTTTTACATTATCCAAACCACAGTTTGGCTCATATACGCCGTACTTTGTATTGTACTTACTATTTGTAGCATCTGGATTTGCACTAAAGAACTCTGGATAGACAATTTTATCTGAATAAGCACATCCTACGGGGAAAGTATCTCCTACTACAGCCCACTGTGGCTCACCGAACAAACAAAGTATTTTACCTAAATCATGAATGAATCCAGTAAGTACAAACCAATCTGGGTGACCATCTGCTCTAATTGCCTCAGAAGTCTGTAATAAATGCTGTAACTGATCTAAATCTATATCTGGGTCACTATCATCTACCAATGTATTTAGAAAGTCTACAGCCTCCCAAATTGACATATCCTTTTTATTGAACTGTAGAAACTCTTTCTCCTTTTCAACTACAAAATCATATGTTTGAAATTCATGATTTATTTTATAAAACTCTTTAACGGTGTCCATCCTATCAGAGTCGACATAGTTTCTAAACTCTTCTTTTTCTTTTGTAATTTCTTCCGGATCAGGGTATCTCTCTAGTAAGTTATCTTCCCAATCATCAATATTATCCATGGGATGGTTCTGATTGTTGTTCAACGCTTTTTCCATAAAAGTTGTTATTAATGTTTTTGAGTAAGTTGATTTGTTGTTTTGATATGTACGATATATCTACTTGCAATTTATAGTATTTATGTCATAAATTAATGGATAATACCATCATAAATATGGATTACTTAACAAACCATAGAAACCTAAAAATCTCTACTTCAATAATTTACTGGGTGGGAAACCAAATTGCTTCTTAAAACACCTACTAAAATATAGGGGATCATTGAAGCCAATTAAATCGGTGACTTCAGACACATTATACTTTTTTGTTTTTAATAACTGTGCAGATTTTTTTAATCTAATAGTACGTATGAATTCGTTTGGCGCTAAATCTGTAAGCTCTTTTATTTTTCGGTATAGTTTTGAAGAGCTCATCCCCAATTCTTGACATAAATAATTAGTAGTTAAATCCACATCATCTATATTCTTTTCAATAATAGTAGTGATTTGCTCCATTAATTCTTTATCAATGGGTGAGTGAGTGAGCAACCCTATTTCGCTCTCTACCTCGTCAGAAAATTTAGCTTTGAGCTCTAAACGAGTTTTAATGGTATTTACAATTACCGATTTCAATAATGAGGGGTCAAAGGGTTTTACTAGGTAAGAATCTGCCCCCACATCATAACCTTTAACCTTATCTTCATTTTCAGATAATGCGGTTAAAAGAATCACTGGGATATGACTAATAAATTCGTCGTTCTTTAATTCGTTACAAAATTCTAGACCGTCCATTACCGGCATCATAACATCGGCAACGCACAACATTGGTTTAATTTTTCTACAAAGCTGCAATCCTTCTTTACCGTTTTCAGCCTCATACACCTTGTAGTACGCAGATAAATAGTCAATAAGATATTTTCTTAATTCAATATTATCTTCAATCACTAAAATCTTATCCTTGATTTCTGTATTTGTTGTTTTTCTTTTAATAGGAATAAATGTTTCTGGCTCTTCTAGCTCAGTATTAGAAATAAATTCAAAGACCTCTTTTTTAGTATAACTATCTCGACTAATAGGTATTTCTACCGTAAACGTACTTCCTTCATTAGGTTTACTTTCTACAACTATAGTTCCTTTATGTAATTCTACAAGAGATTTTACAAGTGACAGACCAATACCTGAACCTGTATTGTTCTCTTTACTATTGGTGGCTTGGTAAAATCTAGTAAAAATCTTTTCTTGACTTTTTAAGGGTATACCAATACCATCATCACTTACTTCAATTACCAATATTTCAGTATTGTTTTCCTTTAGCTTTAAAAATAAATCTACATGGCCGTATTTATTGGTAAACTTAATGGCATTAGACAAAAGGTTATATAAGATTTTATCGAACTTATCTCTATCTATCCAACCAAATAATGTCTCTACTTCGCTGTTAATATTCAGTTCTATTTGCTTATTGTAAGCAAACTCCTTAAAAGATTCAAACGTGTTGGTGGTAAATAACAGCACATCTGTTTTAGAAACCTTAAGTTTTAATTCACCCGTTTGTGCCTTTCTAAAATCTAGCACCTGATTCACTAAATTTAAAAGTCTACTTGCATTTTGATGAATTAGATTAAATCTGCTTTTTTGATACTCGCTACTGTTTTCGTTGCTTTCTTCTAACAACTGTTTTGCAGGACCTAATATTAAAGTCAAAGGAGTTCTTAACTCGTGAGATATATTTGTAAAAAAACGAAGTTTTTCATTATTCAACTTAATATCGCGTTCCCTATTTACTTTTTCGGTAACAAGTTCTTGCTTTAAACGCAACCTGTTTTTCATTTCTTTCCTTATGAAATATATGATTAAAGCGAATAAGGCTAGAAATAATATCAATGCTTGATAGGTTAACCAAAAAGGAGGAGTTACTGTAATTTTATATGAATTTACATCACTCCAAAAACCATCACTATTACTAGATTTAATTTTAAAAGTATAGTCACCAGGAAACAAGTTGGTGTATTGTACGGTTCTTGAATTACTGGTTGTAGAAATCCAGTTTTCATCAAAACCTTCTAGCATATATTCAAACTTGTTAAGCTTTTCATTTACGTATGAAGGTGCAGAGAATTGAAGTGAAAAATTTCTATTCTTATAATCTAAGGTTACGCTTTTAGTTTCGTTTAAATTTTTCTTTAACGGAATTTCGCCATTAATTTCAGTACCTGGATGTATCACCTCATTCTGAATCTTAAACTCAGTAATCATTGGCTTTTTGGCAACTTTGTTCTCACTTATGGCATATGGTGAGAAATAGATAATACCATTCTTTCCTCCTAAATATATATTGGAATTTTCAAAATTGTAAAAACCACTTGAGCTAAAAACATCTAACCTATTACCACTTTTAACATCATAAATATTGTAATTTTTTAAATTTGATTTTAACCTAGCTACACTGTTACTGTTCATGTTAAACCAGATATCACCATTGGTATAGGTAAGCATATCGGTTATCCACTTATCCCTTAACTCTACAGGTTCCTCTAAAGGATTAAATTCTTTGGTCTCAAAATCAAAAAGACTAATACCTTTTCTTGTTGCCGCCCACAGTCGCCCTTCATTATCAAACATGATATCACTCACATTATCATGTAGCAATCCTATGTTTGGTGTGTCAGTAGATTTATAATATTTAAAAGTGCTTATATCCCTTAAAAAATGAACAACCCCAGTCTCGGTAGCAAACCAAATATTGGAATCATCTTGCTTAACTATTTCATTTATTTGATATCCTTTTAAAATTATAGTTGTACTATCAGCTTTCTTAAGGCTTTTGGTATTCAATAACACAGCTCCCTCCCCAAATGAGCCCAATAGTAAATGATTTTCATCTAGTGCCTCAAAAGCAAATATTGGTGATTGCTCAAAACCAACCGAAATTTCTTTAGCCGAGTTTGCTTTATAATCATATACCAATAAATTCCCATTCCATAAACCACAGTAAAATATAGTACCATCAATAGAATAAATACTTGCAATATCTTTTTGGTTGTTATAAAGCGGCAAAAAATCTTCTTCATTTGATATAAAAAGTCCGTTGTGCCTGGTTGCAACTACCACTTTATTATCAAAGGTTTTGCTAAACCCTCTAATTCTTGGAACCTGATTATTTATATGTAAGGAAATGTCCTTATTGCTATTAAACTGATTTTCAAATGGATCATATTTATCCAAACCATCTTCAGTACCAATCCATAATACTCCAGAATCATCAAAAAATAGTGCTGACACCAAATTATCTACCAAAGAGGTATCATCTGGCAATACGGAATAATGCCATTTAAATTCACCTTTACCTATATCTTCTAACTGATCGCAAACTAGTAAACCTCCTAATGTACCTACCCAATATTTACCATCTGTTGCTTGAATTACTGAAAGAAAATAAGGCCCTAAACCATCTTTAATCTCAGGATCTTCAATTTCAAGGTTTACAAACTCGTTAGTGGTTTTGTTTAGTTTATAGAGTCCTACTCTAGTACCTATAAAAATATCAGATTTTGCATCTTCATATATAAAGTTTAGATACGGATTTTTTTCAACAGAATTTGGTACCGAAAGGTTGTATATATTTTTTTGAATAATTTCTCCTTCTGCGCCTAAAGTCAATTTAGCTACACCACCAGATTCATAACTACCTATCCATATATCTCCGTTCTTATCTTCAACAATTGCCTTTATATAGTTGAAATTTTTAATTTCTACTTTCTTGAATGTATCCGTTTTACTGTTTAAAATATAGAGTCCACTGTTCTTGGTACCAACCCAAATCCTTTTAAATTTATCTACATAAACAGATCTTATCTCTCCTTCTGGAAGACTGTTTTCATTATCCTTTTCTGGCAAATAGGTGCTAAATGTGTGGGTATCGGTTTTAAAAAGGGACAGACCATTTCTAGTACCGATCCATAAGCTGTTAGAATCCTCATCTAACTCTAAAGCTGTTATATCATCATTATGCAGTTTGGTCTTATCTGTAGAAGAGCTTAAGTAAGATTTAAACTCATAGCCATCAAATCTATTTAAACCAGCGAATGTACCTAACCATAAAAACCCATGCTTATCTTGTACAATATGCCTAACAGCATTATGAGACAACCCACTGTCGTCATTGTAATGTTCAAATTTTATATCCTGAGCCGTTAGGCTTGCAGCAAATAAAATAATACTTATAAATATGCAGAAAACATTTCGCATGTACTGTTTTAAATGTTTGAGTTAGGTTTATTATAAATGTACAAAAGCTTCAGGCAATAGTTTTTTATTATCTAATTAAGGTGTTATACTTTCAATAGTCCCTTGTTTTAAATCTATTTTAAAATGATCGGAAGGTTTGCCATTTATACTCTTCTCGAAAATATTTGCCCATAGTCTGTAAGCGCTATTTTCAGATTCTTTCAACTGCTTACAAACTATTTCATATTGTTTTAAACGAGCTTCACCAATATCTGTAAAAGCCAATTCATCTGCACTTCTTAAGCGATAAAAATCATAAATCATATCAAAACCCGTCCAGGTTTTAAATTCGTTAGTTGATAAATTTGAGCTTTTTAATACACTATCAAAATCTTCAGATTGTGCTATTAAAAGTTCCTCTCCTGTTTTATTTATAAAATCGGTTACAAATTCTTGAGACCAATCATCTGGCAAAAAACGGAGTCGTACTAATTCTTTTAAATGCCACTGTGTAAAATCCCTATAATCATCAGAAGCTAAAATGTCTTTATTCCAAATTTCAGGTGCTTGCGTTTCTTTTAAATGATCATGTTCTTGCTCATATAAAGAAAACAAACTATTGAAGTTTTTAGCTTTTTCAATCACCACGGTCTCTACTTCAAAATCATTCGTAGAATGTATAGTTAAAATTTTATAACCAGGTGCATAAGCTGCCAATGACGGAGTTTGAATATTGTATAAAGTGTTTCCTTTTGTAGTTATTCTTACACCAGTATCATTTATATGCATATGACCACCAAAGTGAATTTCAATACCTGCATCTGCAAATAGCTCTGCTACTTCTTCTTTTGGCACACGGTGTAGTTGCATATTCGATTCACCAAAAAAATGTATCATTTCTTCTGATGCATCATCATTAAAATCAACCATGGGGTAATGACTAAAAGCAATTAAAACCTTGTTCATTTTTTTAGCCTTCTCTGATACTTTTTTCACCCAATCAATTAAATGTCTTTTTTGTAAAAGCACATTGTTGTACCCAATACTTGCGCCTTCAAAATCATTGGCATTTTCAGAAACTTCTAATAATTCTTTTTTGGGAACGTACACATTGGCATCTATTGCCAATAACCAAACGCCTTCAGTTGGTTCTACCAGATAACTAGCATCTGGGTGCTTATTAAATTCATCAATAGCATAGGTTCTATTTTCTAATAAAGACGCTTGCTCTGCCTTGTTGAATGTATAACCTTGATAAGAATAGTCTGAAAATGGGGTTTCCCAATACACGTATTCTTTTTGTGGATAAAAACCAAAGGCAGACATTTCATTTAATATATCCTGGTATCCCCATTTCTTTATTTCAGAAGTAATGATCGGAGTAAGTTGCCCAGCTACAGTATCCTTAATATTTTTAATAGTACTAGTAATTATTTGCTCTTTACCTCCTACACCTAAAAAATCTGTTTTACCCGCTTCTTGTATAAAAGGTTTTACAGGATCATGATTTCCCGTAGTTGCAAAAAAGAGTATTCCATGGTCTTTAGAATACTTGTCCAAAATCTTTCGTAAACCCTTAACGTGAATAGGTTGCCCATCATCACTAAAATCTCCTGGCAATGCTACTAATTTAATTCCCTTGGTTACAATATCATCTAGTGCTTCAATAAATGCAAAATAATTTTCGTTGAATATTCTGGTAGACTGTAATTGCGCATTCATGGTACGAATGTTCACAAAGTCGCCCGTTTGTGGGTTTTCTATTCCTTTGTAATCGGCATCTGCGAAATGTGCATAGATATCTTGAAAATGTGCATCTGCAATGAATGCAATTTTCGTTTCTTTAAATTCCTCTTCTCTTTTATTATCACAAGAAAATATCAAAAATAACACAGCAACACATAAAAATCTATAGTGTCGTCTTATGCTATTTTGATTTATTTTTTGACCGTTTCTTTCGGAAACGCATAGCTCTTTTTCCATCCACCTAAATCTATCAACACTTGATCTATTAGTACTCCAGGATCTACCATCCATATTTTCAATGTATGTTTTCCTGCCTTATTTACAATTTGTTTTGCCATTTGTACCGATGCATTTTTAAGTACATTTTCTTTCCATTCCTCACTACGACCTGTAGTTTCAAAATCTACAAATACCGGTGTAGCATCATCAATAGAAATTGCACAACGAACACCTATTCCAGCATATGGGGCATGAGTGGGCACCGCTTGTATATTCACGTCCACTTCACCAAAATTAAAAGTATAAAAATCATATTCTAAAACCGGACTATTCGCTTTAATTTCTTCCATGTCCACTAAAGGCGTCGCAGTTCTAGGTAGCGCCGTAATAACTTTATTCGTATACCCCATACCTTCAAACAACGTCCAATTTGCCTCTTTACCATCTTTCATTCTGGTGAAGTTTTCGGCATGAATAGATACATAACCCTTATCCTCAACAAAACCATTGTAGTTATTTAATGCCTCAAATTTAGGATTATAGACAGATACACCAATGGTAGTAATTTTACCTTCTGAAATAAATTCAATAGCACTATTCACCTTATAACTCGGCGGAATCAATTGAAAGTCGTGCCCTAGTGGAGCTTCTTTTTTATTCTCGCCTTGGGGAACTTTACTCCAATCGATACTGACCCAAATACGTTTTTCTAAATTATCGGAAGTTAAGGTCCCTTTACTTTGTGATAAACGAATCCAATCTGCCTTGGGTTTTGCTTCCCAATTAACCGTACCCTTACCATTTGCAAAAACATCAATAAAATAAGTACTTTTAGTATAGCTATTAAAAACAGGAAGTACATCTGCAAAGCTATTAATTACCTTATCATTAACCTCCATCTGATACCCTTCCAAGGCTAAACCCAAGCTAGTTTTCTCGTTGCTAGTAATAGTTGATGATGCGGGCTGTGTAAAAACGGGAAGAAAACGTGGAGCCATCGTCATAATATGATTCCATTTACCATTTTTAAGCACTGTATTGTAGTAATCGGTTTCTTTACTGATTCTATTATAAGCTTCTTCAGATAAAGCCCCAAAAGCATTAGCACTTTGTCTGCCTTGCTTTGCGGTAAACTTGTTCTTAAAACTATACAACCATTTCTGATTTAATTTTGAAGCGCCAATAACCGGATAATACACCAATTGATAAAAAGCATCTTTTCTATAGCCTGGTATTTCAGTATATAAATTTTCAGTAGCATCAATTAAACCTTGATAGCTTTCTATGCGTGCTGAAACCTCATCACCATAATGAAACTGTGTTAATTCTGTTTCTCCTTCTTTAGTTACCGGTTCTACCTGGCTCCACGCCATAAACTCCGGTCTTCTTATATATGCCAAGCGGTTATTTTCAAATAATACATCTGTTATTTTAGTTGCAGATGCTTCACCAAATTCACGCGAAGCCCAATTTTTAGTATGCTGTTTTACAGACGAACTTTCTTTAAAGTCATCCATATTCCAAGCCATATCTAAAAACAGTTCAATGTTATACTCATGTGGTTTAATATCACCGCAGTTTAGAATCCAAATATCACGAGATTGAAGCTCAAATGCTTTCGACATTTCTTCCCACATTAAAACCGGATTGGTAGAATTTAACCACAAATAATCATGCGGCCTACCCCAATATGAGGTATGATAATAAACCCCAGCACCACCAGCTCTTTTTTGCTCCTGCGGATTACTTAATTGACGTATGTATCCGTAGTTATCATCGGTCCAAACCAAAGTGATATCCTCAGGTAACTTTAGTCCGCTTTGGTAATAATTCAACACCTCTTTATAGGGCACAAAAGCTTGTGGAATACTTGATGGTTCTTTCTTGGTCTCCTTTTTTAAAATGGCTCGTTGGTCGGTAATTACACGTTCCAATAAGTTAACCTGCGCATCAGTATCATCCTCACCAACGATCATGGGCGAATCATGCTCACCACGCATACCTGTAGTATAAATACCTTCTAATTTGGATGTTTCTTTTACTCTTTTGGTGAATAAACTTTTTATGGTTTCTGAATTGGTATCATATCTATACTCCCCCATTTCGTCATGTTTCCATTCGGTATTTATATTACTAAGCATGGGTTCCGCATGCGATGTACCAATAACAATGGCATAATCATCTGCCACAAACTTATTTTCTGGATACGAATAAAAAGGTTTAGTACTAGAATGCATGGCAGGCCAAATAGTATTTGCCCTTAATCGTAATAACAATTCAAATACTTTGGCATAAGTTTTTGGACCTATATCACCAGTTTCTGGCTCATAATTTAAAGCTGCCCAACGTTGTAATCCCCAATCTTCATCATTTAAAAAAACTCCTCTGTACTTTACGGAAGGAGATTTTGAAACTTCTTTTTCTATAGTAAGAGAAAGTGACTCTTTTTTAGTCGGAGTAACATCTGCCCACCATTCCCATGGAGAAACACCTATTTTTCTAGAGAGTTCTAAAATACCATAGGCTGTTCCTCTTCTATCACTACCTACAACAACTAAAGCTTTCTTAATGGTGGATGTTGGGTTTTCAACTATTTGAATACTATATCGTTCCCATTGATTTTCAATTTCAGAAACATCAATTTTACCAGCAGCGATCATGCTATCAATCCATTTATTCTTACCTATTGTACCAGTAATTATTGTAGTTTCAGACCTACTATCTTTAGTGGAGACAATAGGCTTTTTCCCTGTGATGTTATAAACGTCAGTTGCAAACATGTTTGATGCTATAGTTTCAACCTTTGCATCTTTCTTATCTATTAAAATAGAGGTAATCACATTGTCCCCTACAAGTGTAAAATCAGAAGTAGCTTGCTCTTGTGCCGCTAATACTACCACTTGAATGCAAATGAGCGTTACAACTATCTTCTTTATTAAGTTACTTTTTATTAATTTTCTCATACGTTCCATCTTCAAAAATCACTTTATAATCAGAATCAAATAATGTGGAGGGCACATAATAATCTGTAGAGATTACTTGCGCTCCCGATGCCTTTGCCTTCTCAAACTTTTCATAATCATTAGTTCTTGCTTCTTTGGTACCGGCATCTGCCCTAGTGCGAACCATATACCCTTTTGAAACCAGTTCTTTTATATACGCCAACTCTTTAACTGGGTTGTTTACTATTCTAAAACCAGCTTCTGCATTGCCCTCTTTACTATTAACAAATAAGACTCTCCCTTTTAAGGATTCATGACCTAATAGATATTCATTAATTCGTTTCTCCTTTTCGTCTAACACAAATAAGAACTTCCCTTTTACACTATTCAAGCTTGGCCACCCCTTTGTTAAAACAGCTTTTTCAAGGGATTCAAAATCACCCCTAACATTATCAGGAGTTATTAATTGACTTGCAGGAAGCACACTTTTTATTTCATCATCAAGCGCATTTAAGGCGCTTTTATCAAATGACAAAGGTTCTCTGGTTTGTAATACTTTTTGATCTTTCGTATTGATGAGAATAATTACAGGAGTATGATTTGGGTTGTTATCCGACCATTTTTTCAAGGTTTTTAATCCATCAGAAAACAATAAATAGTGGCTTCTAAAATCAATATCCTGAACATGAAACATTTTAAGTCCGGGTTGTTTCAGCTTTTCTTCCACATCAAAAGCCAAAGGTTCTTGACCAAGAGATCTTACTATTTCTAATCCTTTAGGGTTAGAAAAATGATTTCCTTTTGGATCATAAAAAACATCCAATTCTAAATTCCGTAAACCTAAATTCAATTGTTCCTCTAAAGAAATATGGGTGTATTGCAAACTTTCTATTTTCTTTGGTTCCACCGTATGTAAGTAGTCGTACAACGGTCTTTCAATCGCAATTTTATATGAATTATGACTACCTATTACTTGAATATCGTTTAGTGACACATGTTTGCTCTTACAGCCTACGAATGCAAAAGCAAATAACAACATACACAAAGCAATGGTCTGTTTCATTATTTTATTTTTTTTGATTTTTGAAGTCGTATATCTTTAGAAGATGACCCTATCATAAATTGATATTCGCCTTTTTCGAACGACCATTGATTAGCTTTTTCATCCCAATACTGCAGGTCATTTTTAGTCACTTTAAATTCAATAGTTTTTGATTCTCCAACATTTAAGCTGATTCTTTCGAACCCTATCAATTTTTTAATAGGTCTTTTTACAGCTGAATTATTAACCGTATAATACAACTGCACTACCTCATCGCCACTAAATGTCCCGGTATTTTTAATTGTTGCAGATATTAAAACAGCATCAGATTCAGACTTTACTTTTAAAGAATCATATTTAAATTGGGTATAACTTAATCCATATCCGAAAGGATACAGTACGTCTCCCTTAAAATACATATATGTTCTACCATTAGACACCTCGTAATCATCCATATCAGGTAAATCTGAAACCGATTTGTAAAAGGTAAATGGCAATCTACCTGCAGGATTGTAATCTCCAAACAATACATCTGCAATGGCAGTACCGCCGGCTTCACCCGGATACCATGCATCCACTATTGCTGGTACATTAACATCCATCCAATTAATAGCCAAAGAGCTACCAGCAACCAAAACAACAATTAGATTTTTGTTCTCGGCATATATCTCTTTTAAGTAATTGATCTGGTCTTCTGGCAACGCTAACGAAGTTCTATCGCGACCTTCCTTTTCAATAGATTTATTAATACCCATTACAGCTATCACATAATCGCTCTCTTTGGCAACCTGTTTGTCCTCCTTATATAAATCTTCTGTAGTTGCTGGTACTTCCCAAAGCAACTGACAAATGGCATCGCCTCCATTATCAAAATACTCTAATTTAATAGCGTATTTTTCACCCGCATTCATATCTAATTCTACTTGATCTGTGGTCATACCACGGTTGTGCCATTCATCCACTACCAATTCACCATTTAACCACATACGAACACCATCATCAGAATTGACCCCAATCTTATACACTCCTGAAAAGTTTGGGCTTATGTAACCAGACCAACGCATAGATTTATGACGAAAGTTAGTATACGGAGCTGGCGGATTATTTACCGGATCAAAATTCACCACTTTATCAACGCGCGTTTGTGGCGTACCCTCTAAAAACTTGTCATCATAATATTCTCCGTACAAACCAGATTCACCAGTTTGGTCATTCACTAAATTTTCAGCTTCAATTAAATTTAAGTTTCTAGCAGCCGTTTTCCATTTCACATAAGTGACCTCTGCCTTATCTCCGACTTTATTTCTAATACCTTCTAAAGGTGATATAGGTTTAATTACGGGAAGACCACTATAATCACCAAAAACAACCTGATTAGCATTAAAACCAACAACCGCAATTTTTTTAATATCCTTTACATTTAAAGGCAAAATATCATATTGATTCTTCAACAAAACAATAGATTGTCTTGATGTTTCCAATGCCAGTTCTTGATGCTTTTTAGATCCAATTACATCTGGGGAGATTTTGCTATATGGGTTGTCGTCAACTTTATCAAAAATCCCTAATTTAAAACGAGCGGTTAAAACTCTTTTTACCGCATTATCTAAATTTTCTTGGGACACCAGCCCATTTTCATATGCTTTTATTAGGTGTTCAGCATAAATATCGTCTCCACACTCCAAATCAAGTCCACTTTCTAGAGCTACCTTGGCAGCCTCTTCTTTTGTATTCACATATTTGTGCGATTTCTGAATATAGGTGGGTGCACCACAATCACTTACTATGTAACCCTCAAAACCCCATTCATCTCTTAGAACAGTATTCAATAGCCAACCATTTGCAGTACTAGGCACCCCATTTAAAGCGTTGTATGCACTCATAATAGATTGGGCATTACCTTCTTGAACAGCCACTTTATATGCAGGGAAATAATATTCACGTAAGGATTTTTCTGAAATATTGGCGTTATAAGCAAACCTGTTTTCCTCTTGGTTATTGGCTACAAAATGCTTCGGTGTAGAAACTACTTTTAGATATTTATCATCATCACCTTGTAATCCCTTGACAAAGGAAACACCAATTCTACTCGTTAAATATGGGTCTTCACCATAAGTTTCAGGAGTTCTACCCCAGCGTGGGTCTCTAGCCATATTAATGGTCGGAGACCAGAATGTCAATAGATCACTATACACATTCTTTTGATCTTTCCCTTGGTTATAGAAATTCCATTTACCCCTAGCCTCATCTGATATTGCCTTTGAAACTTGTTGTATTAAATTTGGATTCCATGTTGAAGCCAATGCCACTGCTTGCGGAAAAACAGTAAATCGACCACCTTTTACTACACCGTGCAACGCTTCGTTACCATGATAATAATTTTCTATTTCTAATCTTGGAATAGCCTCTGAAGTAGATATCAACAAAGAAACCTTTTCTTCAATAGATAGTCTAGTCATTAAATCATCTACCCTTGTTTCTAACGGTAAATCTTGATTTTGAAATTCCCATTGATTTTGTGAGAAACCAGTTAAGGGAATCAATATAAATATTGCGAATAATGGTACAATTTTCTTAATCGACATAAATCGTATTTTGATAAACTTACTCAGACGGCCTTACTATTTAATAAATTCCACATTAGTCACCTTAACCACAATAGGGTTAGGCCAAACCTTATCATTGTAGAGCCGTTGTGCTCTACTTATTGAGATTTCCAGTAAATCTTTATGTTGAACAAATTGAGATGTAGGTGTATTTTCCGGCCAATATTCAACCACTAAATCATTCTGCCCTAAAACAGAAACAGCCGTATTTTTAGTTGCCTTCATATTTTTAAGCAGAAAATTTCTTCTAAAACCTTTAAACCAATCTTTTTGACCAGTTATAAAAATATATGCCGTATTTTCATCTTTACCTTTAGTAAACCACATATCGCCATCTTTAATAATAGTTGGCACAGGCCTTACATTTTTGATCCCTTCACTATTTACATACATCCAAAGGGCAATTTCTCTTAACCGTTCTTCTTGTTCCAATGGAATTTCGCCATTAGGCTTAGGACCAACATTCATTAAAAAATTACCTCCTTTTGCTCTTATTTCTATTAGTTTTTCAATTAATTCAGTTCCAGTTTTATAAGACTCATTAGTAGGTTTATACTGCCACTGGGTTCCCATGGTCATACAGGTTTCCCATGGTCCTTGCATTGCCGTATTGGGTATACTCTGTTCTGGAGTTTCCATTTCTCCTCTTGTAACTACAATATTTGGGTCTAAAGAATGTACATACTGCACTATAGGTGTTGTTTTAAAAGCATCAAAAAATATTACATCAATAGGTCCGTAATTGCTCACCAATTCCTTGACCTGTTTTTTATCGTACTCCAGCAGTTCTTCATTTTCTGTAATCTGACTCATTCTACTATTTCTTGAAATGAGTTCTCCTTGCTTGTTTAAAAAGTTAAAATCCTCAGGAGAAAAATACACACCTACCTTTAGCCCTTGCTTACGTAATGCTGTAAAAAGCTCACCAGTAATGTCCTTACTGTAAGGAGTATTCATGATGTTAAAATCAGTGGTTTCCGTATCCCACATGCAAAATCCGTTATGGTGTTTGGTAGTAAACACAACGTATTCAGCACCAGTTATTTTAAATAACCTTGCCCATTCGTCTGCATTAAACTTATCTGGATAAAATGTTTTAGGAAGTTCATTAAAATACCGATTAACATAATCATCTGATGCCCCTACCAATGAGTGACTTATTACACTACCTAATTGGGAATCAACGCTCCAATGCACAAATATCCCAAATCCCATATCCATAAAATCCTGTTCTAAATCTACCCTATTATTTATTTGTGAATAAATTGTAGAGTAAAAAAGAGCCAATAGAACTGATACCTTGATTCTCATATTTTTATTTTACTGTATTGGTCATTTCCAAAATTAGCTCGCCCCCTTTTACAATATCGTCATGTCTTAAGCTATTAGCTTTTATTAATATTCCATTAAACTCGGCCTCTGATACATAAAAATTAGCATCACTATTGTTGTTCGCTTTTATGGTAAATAGGTCGCCACTATAAAAATCTTTATTCAATTTAATAGTAACCTCTTCAAAAATAGGGCTGCCTATTTGGTATTCAGGATTAGCTTCTGTACCTCCGTTCATTTGAAAAATTCCAATTTTAATAAGTACAGCCAAACTGCCCATTAATCCTTGGTCTTCATCTCCATTATATCCGGTGGATGGTGATAAGCCGCCAAAAACAGTTTTCGCCACTTTTCTTGACCAAAGTTGCGTAAGATCCGGTCTACCTAATTGACTAAAAATAAAAGCTGTTTGTATTGAGGGCTGATTACCAAAATTGATTGGAATTCTACTATACTCCGGATGTAATTCTGCCGAATGTGATGTACCTGCAGTAAAACCTAAATCTTCTGCAGTTTCAAACTGTTCATTTAGCTTTTTAATCGCAGCATTTTCGCCTCCCATTAAGCTTGCCAATCCTTTAATATCATGAGGGACAAACCATGTAGATTGTGCTCCATTAGATTCTATAAAGCCATTTTCTGCTTGGTACGGATCATAATCTGCTTTCCATTGTCCATCAACATTTTTGGGACGCATCCATCCTATTTCTGAATCAAAAACATTTTTATAATTAGAAGATCTCGCCAAGAAATAATCATAATCTTCTTTGTGACCCATCTTTTTCGCTAATTGTGCCAACGTCCAGTCTTGGTATGCATATTCCATGGTTAAACTAGCACCATCTTGATGGCTACCAAATTTACCTTCTGGAATAGGGTAAGGCACATAACCTTGATTCATATAATATTTTAAACCACCACCAACATTAGTAGTGTGCTCATAGCCGGCTTTCTCCATAATTCCGCCAGCTAAATGATTTTTCTTTAAAGCTTGGTAAACGTCTTCCAATTCATCTACAATAATTCCTTTTTGTATTGCAGTAACCATAAAAGGTGTAGCACTTGCCCCTGTCATCACGTAGGTATAATTACCTCCCGAAGGACCACGTGGTATGAGTCCGCCATCCTTATAATACTGCGTTAAAGAATTTGAAAAGTCATACATTATTTCTGGATACACCAAGCCCCACAACGTGTTTATAGTCCATTGTGCTCCCCAAAAAGAATCTGAATTAAAATGATTGAATTTAGGTGTACCATTAGCATCTAATGGCAATTGTCCTATTCTAAAAATTTCGCCAGTATTATCAGGATAAGCACCATTTACGTCATTTATAATTCTGCGTCCCTGTAAAGCATGCCATAAATCTGTATAAAATCTTCTTTGATCTTGGTCAGAACCGCCTTTAACGTCAATTCTGCCTAATAAACAATTCCATTCTTGTTTTGCTTCACTTCTTACGTTTTCAAATTGCCAGTTAGGTAATTCTGTAGTTATATTAAGCTCCGCATTGGCAACCGAGGTGTAAGAAATACCCACTTTCATTAAAACATCATTTTTATTTTTATTTAATATGATGAGATAATTTCCTGTACTTTCATCTTTTTCAATAGAAGATATTTGAGTATTTAGCTGTACTTTAAAATAAACGGTCATAGGTTTTGGACGCCTATGTGTAGGCTCCATCGTAACTTTTCCTGAAAGTTCATTTTCAGAATTTTGATCCAAAACTCCATCTATGTTACTACTTGGTCCTAATATCGTATTTAAATTAAAAAGTATGGCCTTTTCCTCTTCGTTATCCGGGTAAGTGTATTGATGAAAACCAACTCTTTTAGTACTCGATAGTTGAGCCTCTATTGCATATCTGTCTAAATCAACTTTATGATAACCTGGTATAACAACCTCATTATCATGATTGAATTTTGAATAAAAATCTTTAAAAATATCATCTTTGGTTTTCTCATTGGTAGTTACGGGCATCACTGAAATACCAGACATTTGCCATGCATGAATATGGCTAAAACCTTTTATAGTATCTGTCTTATATCGGTAACCACTTCCCCAAGCGCCACCAATTTGGGTATCTGGACTCAGGTTGACCATACCAAAAGGCCTACTTGCCGATGAGAAGTAAAACCACCTAGAATTTTCTGTATCTAAAAGCGGATATACCTTTGCCGCATAGTCAATTTCTGGAGCACTTACCGGTTTGGTTTCATTGACCTGTTGTTTACAAGAGCCTAAAAACAAGATTGAAATACTTAGTAAGACAACGCTATTTTTTAATGTGTGAGCAAATGTCATTAGTTTCAATTTAAAGTGTCATTTTATTAAGATTAGCCTCAATCGCATCTAGCATTTCATAGGTCGGAAAACCATTGTTTTGTCTTCTATTTGCTATCGAATACCAATTCTTCCATTTGTCATCGATATCGCCAGAACTTCTATGATCAAAAACGATTTTAAGTTTATTCTTTGCCGTTGGCAGCAAAGAAATTGCTTCGTTTAAATACTTTATATCCTTAGTAGTTTCAAACTGCTTTTTAAGCAATGCCATGTTATGTAATTCTGTTTCAAAAGCTATTAAATCAGAATAAAGTTGAGCAGGTAGAAGAATATAAGAATGGTAAAAATTATCGTTTCTCTTCAATAGTTCATATCCTAATTCTGCCTCTGAAAGTGATTTCTCTAAAACTTCTTTCACTCGTTTTACATTCTCCACATCTCCAATTACACGATTATAATCAAATGGTACAGGGGATTTACCTGGTCTTACAATCGGTGCATTAGAAAGGTATGAAACAGCTTCTCTAATTTCCCATAAATGTTCTACATACCCTTTTCTACCTTCTTGAGCTTCACTTAACCATTTCATTGATTGTACGGCGTGTTCAGCTGCTTTAGGTGTAAAATATTGTTCTGTCCATTCTTTGTAAAAAGCATCTGCATTAAACGTATCTGGATTGTTACATACTTCACTATAAGCGACCAAATTCAACAAAAATGGCCTGAAATTTTGACCGTTAACCAAGCAATACTTGTCCGCTTCATATTTCTGAAACATTTCTTTCATTACCAATTCCACCTTCTCTGGATAAGGATTGTGAACGGTATGGTTCAACCAATAACCGGCATGCATATAGGTACCAAAATCATAACCATCTATAGTATTTGGTAAATGTTCAAATTCACCAAATCCGTGATCAGACCAAAGTACTGTCCAATCTGTAGGAGGTCTAAAACCTTCGTTCCACATTTCCATACCATCAGAATAGCACACCAATACTTTTTGAGAATCTGGTTTATATTCATCCACTAATTCTCCAAAAGCAGCATAAACCTCATTGAATACTTCAATTTTGCTTTCTCCACAAGTACTTTCATATTCCCAATCCCAAACTTGATGCCGTGGTCGTAAAATAAAAATATCTGTTTTTGACAATGGTGTATGTTCAAAATAATAGCGCCAAGCCTGTAACCAATCTGCTTTATATGTTTTCCAGCAATCTGCTTTCTCGGCATCCATAGGATGGATTTGATAACCTAAAGCAAAATCTACAGCTATCTTCATTCCTTTCTCATGGGCATAATCTATCATTTTCTCCACATAATCAATATCTATTTGATAATCTGGTTTTAAGGCTTTATACTCGGGTCTAATAAAAAACTCGGGTCTACCCAACATATCAAAAAGTTGAATTGAATTGTATCGAAGGCGTACCAGAGAATTGATCATTTCAGTATAACTCTCCCAATCGTATTTTAATAACTCACCTCTGTAGTTTGCCAATTCATCTACATCATTCTCAAAATATGTTAAGTTGGGAACTCTAGGTGGTTCAATTGTTTTTGGTTCAAAATTGTAAATATCATTAACTTTTAATGCTACCGGTGTTTTACCTGTCCAATATTCTAATGGATCTACGCCTAAGACCTCATTTGAATAATCATAAATTGCATATTGTAATCCCTGTACATCTAATCCCGCTATTACAATGACATCAGAATCGGCGTATGTATTCTTAGACCAAATACCACCTCTTGGACCTGGTTGTTCATCTGTTAAAACCAATTCCCCATTTGTCACCATATCCGTAATAATGGAATTGGAATTTGCTGTACCTACTATAAAAACCAAAGATTTATTCGGAATTTCCACACCTTCTTTTACAATGTGCACCTCCTCTTTTAAAACTTTTTCTAAGTCGTTCTTTAAATCATTTATGGTAGAAATTTCTACAGCATTAGAATTTTCACCTGTTATTAAATAAACAGTTGATGGTTGTTCAACACCAGTATTACATGCCAGGCAAAATACCATGCACATGGCAAGTAATAAGAATTGTGTTAATCTATATTTTTTAATCATTCGTTTAGGTCTTTCTATTTACTTAGGTTTTGGGACAATGAATCTTTTAAGTCACATACATATTTGCTCATATTAGATATGAGATAAAATACAGTTGCAACTACTACTTTAGATTTTAATATTGCGATAGAATAAATATGATAAGTTATTCAATGAAATCGAATTTCTAAATTTCAAATTAACTGATAAAGAAAAGCGAATCTCAAAATTCCGTTTAAATTGAATATTAATTAATGAACATTATTTGGTTAAGAAAGAAGAATCTAGTCTTTATCGGATATAGTGTAAAATACAGGCAGGTTTTACACCTGCCCATATTAACTCACTCAATAAAAACTAACTTCTTATTTATTTTATACAACTACTAAATATTAATAACCAGGGTTTTGCACCAAAGAACCATCAGACAACTGCAATTCATTTGCAGGTATAGGTCTTAATAAATGAATACTAGCGTCAAAAGCACCATGATCAATAACATGGGGATTGTAAAGATCTATTCGCTCTTCTAACTTACCTGTTCTTTTAAGCACGGCCCATCTATTATCTTCACCTGCAAGCTCTAATGCTCTTTCATTTAAGATATCGTCAATAGTAACCGAGGTATATTCATTTGCCACGCCAGTAGCGCGCTCACGAACTATATTTAAATGATTTAATGCAGCTGCAGTATTACCTGCTCCTAAATAAGCCTCTGCAGCAATTAAATGTGTACCTGCTACTCTGTATACAAATGTATCTCTAGCACCGTCGGTATCTTCATTAAAATCTTGATCATCAAATTTCTTGAATATTGGGAAATTTGTACGTTCAATATTCAAAGAGTATAAATAATTAACTCCCGGTACATCTTCAGGTAATCCAAAAAGATATTGATCTGGTTGGTATACCCAATAACGATCTAAACGCTCTGCCAATTCTTCCGCATCTAAAGCATTCTTTGGATAATACACGATCGTATCACCAGCAACAATATTATCTGGACCATCTGGCTCATCGCTATCTGCAATAATTGCACGGTGAATTGTGGCATCTTCTCTTGTATCATTATCAGCAAATAAAGAATAAAAGAAAGGAGTAGGCATTGCTCCAAAACTACTTACACCATATGGTGTTGTAGTTCTATTTACACCAGGATAATTAAAAACCTGATTCATAAAAAGCGAATGCTTGTTGTTACTCTTATCTGCCGCTAAACCGCTATTTCCATATTGTACGGCAAACAATATTTCATCATTTTCTTGATTTTCATAATCAAAAACCTCAGCATATGATTGACTACGAATATCATAATTACCAATTGCCTGCTCAGCCAATGCTGCAGCAGTATCAAAATCGGCAGAACTACCTGCAGATGTGTACGCTCTTGCAAGATATACCTCTGCCAATAAATGTTGTGCCGCTCTTTTAGACATTCTACCTGTACTAGGGTTATCTATCAATGTAGGAATAGCCTCTTCTAAATCTAAAATTATTTGAGCATATGTTTCAGCCTCAGAAGACCTAGCATAATCTGTACGAATAGTTTGGGCTTCTTCCAGTTCTATAACTACACCACCATATTGCTGCACTAAATTAAAATATGCCAAACCTCTAAGTGCTTTTGCTTGTGCAATACCATAATCTCTATCGCCTAAATTAGCATCGCTCCAGCTTATTTGATTTTCAAACCTATTAATAACGGTATTCGCTTTACCAATTACACTATAGTTATTTGACCAAACCGCTAAGCCTGTGCCAGAATTCAAATTGAAATAGTCATTAGTTGCGCTAAAAGAGAATATTTCACTTTTACTTGTAAAAATATCTGTGCCCAAAAATTGGTACGTATACTCATTGTATACATTTCGCAGACTACTATATACACCGATCACTAATTGATCTGCATTGTCTTGAGTAATAAAATTCTCAGAAGTAATGTCTGAGTATATTTCTTCTTCTAAATAATCCTCGCATGCATAAGACAGCGACAGCATAACCAAGAAGACCGTTATAATCTTTATAAATTTAAATAGTTTCATCTTTTTATAGTTTAAAAATTAGTACGATAATTTTAATCCGAATAAAACTGTTTTAACCGAATACCCCATGTTATAGGAATTCTGTAAACCTGTTTCTGGATCTGGACCAGCAAAATCGGTAAAAGTGAATGGATTTTGAACATCAAGTGATAAACGTAACGTGGACATTTTCAACTTGTCTAAAAGGTCTTGAGGAAATGAATAGGCAAGACCAATATTACCAATTCTTACAAAGGACATATCTTCATAAAACCAAGGATAAGAAGACTCTCCATATTCTGGTGAAGGATATTTAGCATCAGGATTATTAGGTGTCCAATAATCTTGTTTTAAGCTGTTGAATACAGCACCGTCACCATTGAAACTCGCAAAATTTTGATGAAATTCTGAATGACCGAAAACACCTTGTCTTGTATTCACTTGCACGTTCATTTCAAGATTCTTATAATTGAACGTGTTTGTCATACCTGCAATCCAATCTGGAGATTGAGAACCAATAACCCTTTTATCTTCTTGATTAATTACACCATCACCATTTTGATCAACATATTTATATTGCCCAGGTAATAGTCCAAAAGATTCTGCTTCTGCAGCTTCGTCTATTTGCCAAATACCGTCAACTTCATAATCAAATGTAGCATCAATTGGTGCGCCTACTTGTAAAACACCGTTTAATCTAGAATCTGACCCAACCAAAATCTGGTCTATATCATCATAAAGGGCAAGTATTTCATTATCATTTTTAGTGTAGTTAATATTCGTACGCCATGTAAAATTATCTGTACGTACGTTAACAGTGTTTAAAGTAAGTTCAACACCTCTGTTTCTTACAGAACCAAAATTACCTATGGTACCAGAATCACCGAAACCGGTTACAAAAGATAATTGACGGGCAAGAATACTTCCTTCTGTTTCTTTACTGTAGTATTCAAAACCAAAATTAACTCTACTGTTAAGAATCGATAAGTCTAACCCAAAGTTATATTCTTTAGAAATTTCCCAAGTTAAATCTGCATTAGAAAGACCTGCAACAGATTTACCAATGCTGAAATCATCACCAAACAAATAACTGTCTTGAGATAAGAAGGCAAGTGAACTATATGGATTAACTGTTTTATCGTTACCAGACTCACCATAGCTTAAACGTAGTTTTAAATTACTAAGCCAGTCTACATCCTTTAAAAATGGTTCTTCACTTGCTCTCCATGCAAAAGCTGCCGATGGAAAGAATGCCCATTTATTACCTACTGCTAATTTAGATGAACCATCGTATCTACCTGTAAAAGTAAATAGGTATCTATCTTTTATATTATAGTTTAAACGACCTGCAAAAGAAGCTAATGTCTCCTTTTCATAAAAACTACCATAGTCTCTAGGTACATCAGAGCCACCTTGTGTATTAAAGAATAAGTAAGCATCAGTATCAAAATTACGTACTTGAATATCACTCCCTTCAGGGTTAGAATAATATATAGAATTGATTAAAGTTGTTTTAAGATTATGACCTTCAGCAATATCAAAATCGAAATCAAGAATATTATCCCAAGTATAAGATGTTTTAAAATCTGATTGATAATGAGACTGTATTCTTGAAGGATCATTTCTAGAAGACTTCGTCAACAAGCCACGATATTCTCCAAAACGTTGTGCAGAAATATTTGGTGAAAATTGTGTTTTAAAGTTGATCCAATCATTTGGCTTATAGTTGAAAAACACATTTGCAATAACGTCTAAAGATCTATTGTTTAACCTCCATGCACCTTCCGCATCATATATAGGGTTAACAAATCTTAAATCTTGATCATCTGGAAATAGAATAGGCTCTCCGTTTTCATCATAAGGATTAACCGTTGGCGCTAAACGTAACGTACTTCTAAACAATTCTCTACTACCCTGCTCTCTTTCAGAAAGGGCTAAATATGATTTAATACCTACAGTTACCTTATCAGATACCTTTTTAGATAGCGAAGCACTTAAGTTATACCTTTCATACTCTTCTATTCCCATAACACCTTCGTCATGTAAATAACCTATAGATCCATTGTAGACCAAACCATTACTACCACCAGACATACCAACGGTATGGCTTGTTTGTAAGCCAGATTTTCTAAATGTATCCATCCAATCGGTATATCTACCATTTGCAACATTTGATGCTTCTTCGTTAGAAGATTGAATTTCTGTAGACCTATCTACTACTACACTATTATAAGATGCAACAGTTCTATCTGTACCTTGCCATGCTCTTGCTCTTAAAACATCATCAACAAACTGAACATATTCAGGACCCGAGTAAAGTTCTGGTATGTTAGTTGCCGAACGCAAACCAAAAGAAGAATCATAAGTAAAAACAGTTTTGCCTTCAATTCCACTTTTAGTTGTAATGATAACAACACCGTTTGCACCTCTAGAACCATAAATAGCGGTTGCTGAAGCATCTTTTAAAATATCCATCTGCTCAATATCAGAAGGATTTAAAACACTGATATCATCAAAAAATATTCCATCAACCACAAATAGCGGTTTAGAAGGATCATCTGCTAAATCATCACTTACACCATCACGCTCACCACCTTGATTTGCAGTAATAACCGTATTACCACGTATTTTAATAGATAAAGGCGCACCAGGCTTAGAGTTTAATGTTCTAACATCAACACCCGCAATACGACCTTGAATTGCTTGACCAATATCGGTCTTTCTCTGTTCCGTTAGTGTTTCACTGTCAACTGAAGCAACAGCACCGGTCAAGTCACTTTTCTTTACAGACCCATATCCTATTACTACAACCTCATCTAACTGTGCGGTATCTTCTGTCATAGTTACCGATATGTTAGATTGACCGGAATAAGCTACCTCTACAGGTTTATAACCTAAATAGGATACACTTAATACATTTCCTTCTTCTACTGAAATGCTAAAATTTCCATCAAAATCCGTTACTGTACCATTTGATGTTCCTTTTACTACAATAGATGCTCCTGGAATAGGCATACCCTGGTCATCTGCCACCGTACCCGTTACGCTACTCTGCGCCCATAGTACTGATGACATGCCCAATAAAAGGAATACCATTAATAGTTTTAGTTTTTTCATTTTTGTTATTGTTAAGTTAATTGACTACTAATGTATTGTTAAGACCATGTTAACGAATGGACATATTCATCGGAAATATGGACAGCCATAAAAAAATGGATTATTTTTATCTTGCTAAATCATCAAATAATCTCCTTAATTTTTAAATATTTCATATAGCTATTAGACAAAAAATTACATATTTTCATTTTTCAATACATAACACCATTTAACGTTTAGAATGCTAAATCCATGCTTTGTATTAAAATGTCCATCCCTTAAAACCACAATCGCTGTACTTTGTAGAGCCACTCCAAAACCAATAAATTAATAATGAAAAATTACCTTTCAACCAGTAAATTACTGATGGTAACAGCACTAGCATTAATAGTTAGCTGTACCGAAAACACTAAAGATGAAACCCCTTGGGTAGATTTATTTGACGGCACAACTTTAAACGGTTGGCATAAACTAGGCGGCGATGCTACCTATAATGTAAAAGACGGTGCAATTGTAGGCACTACCACCCATGATACACCGAATACATTTTTGACCACAGATAAAATGTATGATGATTTCATTTTAGAATTAGACTATAAAGTTGATTCGACTATGAATTCTGGTATACAGATTAGAAGTAATAGCATACCTACCTATAGAGATGGTAGAGTACATGGATACCAAGTTGAAATTGATCCATCTGAAAGAGCATGGAGCGGTGGTATATATGATGAGTCTAGACGTGGATGGTTAAACCCAATGACAGACAACCCGGCTGCACAAAAAGCGTTTAAGCAAAACGACTGGAACCATTATCGTATAGAAGCAATTGGCGACACTATTAAAACCTGGGTAAATGATGTTCCTGCAGCTTACTTAATTGATGATAAAACTGCAAAAGGATTTATCTGTTTGCAAGTACACAGTATACATGATGACCAAAAAGCTGGAACGGATATTATTTGGAAAAATGTAAAAATAGTTACCGATAGCGTTTCTAAATATTCTAGAAAATCGCCACTTACTCCTATCATCACCAAAAATCAATTAACTATTGATGAGAAAAAAGATGGATGGAAATTACTTTGGGATGGAGAAACTACCAATGGGTGGAGAGGTGCCAAGCTAGAAGAGTTCCCAGAACAGGGTTGGAAAATTGAAGATGGAATTTTAAGTGTTCTTTCTTCAGGAGGCGCAGAATCTTCTGCCGGTGGTGATATTGTTACCAAAGAACTTTATGGAGATTTTGAATTAAAGGTAGATTTTAAACTGACACCTGGTGCTAATAGTGGTATCAAATATTATGTAGATACCAATATTAATAAAGGTGAGGGTTCTTCTATAGGACTAGAATATCAAATATTAGATGACAACCTACATCCAGATGCTAAACTAGGAAATCATGAAGGTAGTAGAACGGTAAGTTCATTATACGATTTAATTCAGGCTGATGTAAATAAACCTATTAACCCAATTGGTGAATGGAATACAGCTTACATTATATCAAAAGATAATCACGTAGAACATTGGTTAAATGGTACAAAGGTTTTAGAATACGAACGAAAGAGCGATGCATACAGAAAGTTAGTTTCTGAAAGTAAATATGCTAAGTGGCCCAATTTTGGAGAATTGGACAAAGGTCAAATTTTACTTCAAGACCACGGTGATTTGGTTTCTTTCAAAAATGTAAAGATTCGCTCAATTAGTAATACTAAAGAATAAACAACATGAGTTCAAATAGAAGAGATTTTATAAAGAAAACTGCAATTGGAGCCGTTGGGGCTACTTTAGTTGGATCTAGCGCAAATGCTATAACAGCTAAGAGTTACTCTAAAATAATAGGTGCAAACGACAGAATTAATGTTGCAATACAAGGTTTGGGAAGAAGATATGGTGCATATATACCAGCAATAGCCCATGAAAAAAATAACGTAGAGCTTAAATATTTATGTGATGTCATGAAAAGTCAGCGAGATAAAGCTGCTACCGAATTGGCTTCTAAAATTAATTATAAGCCACAATTAGAAAATGACATTCGTAAAATTCTAGATGATAAAGAGGTTGACGCTATATTTATGTCAACTCCAGATCACTGGCATGCTCCTGGTGCATGTATGGCTATGCAAGCCGGTAAACATGTTTTTTTAGAAAAGCCGTGTAGCCATAATCCTCGTGAGGGAGAATTGGTTGTTGCTTATCAAAAGAAATTCAACAAAGTGGTGCAAATGGGTAACCAACAACGTTCGGCACCCGAGTCTCAAGAAATAATAAAAGAAATTCATAATGGTATTATTGGTGATGTATATAAAGCAACTGCTTTTTATGTTAGTGCCAGAGGTCGTGTACCACACCAAACAAAAGCAAATCCGCCAGAAGGTTTAGATTGGGATTTATTTCAAGGTCCTGCTCCAAGAAGAGCATATACAGATAACACTTGGGATTATAACTGGCACTGGTATGGTTGGGATTATGGTACCGCAGAAATGGGTAACAATGCTACCCATGAATTAGATATTGCACGATGGGCATTAGGTGTAAAATATCCTGAAAAGGTATCTGTTGATGCAGGTAAATATCACTACAAAGATGATGGCTGGGAAATGTATGATACTATGGAAGCTACATTTAAGTTTGCTGGCAATAAAACCATAAAATGGGACGGTAACAGTAGAACCGGATATCATAAATACGGCAACAAATATGGTAGAGGTACAATAGTAGCTGGTTCTGAAGGTACAGCTTACATTGATCGTGGCGGATATAAATTATTCGACCAAAAAGGAGGTCTTATCAAAGAAAATATTACAGCGAACGAAGAAGCAGGTACAGCACTTGGTGGTGGTGGCGATATGTCAACATTGCACACGGTTAACTTTTTTGATGCAATAAGAGGTAAAGCTGAATTAACTTCACCAATAGATGAAGGTGCTATTAGCCAAATGCTTACGCATTACGCAAATATAGCTTCAAGAATAGATGACTCTTTTGAAATAGATGAAACAACTGGTCGTATATTTAATAGAGAGGCTATGAAATTATGGTCTAGATCCTATGAGCCAGGTTGGGAAATTAAACCTGTATAATCTCTTCATATTAATAAGATTAAAAACACTACTGCATCTACTTTTCTATAGAGTTTGGAAAGTATCTAGAATGATAAAGGTGTAGTACAATCTAAAAGTAAATAAACTAGATACTATGTTTTAAACAACATAGTATCTAGTACTACTTATCATAAATTAACTTACCGTAAAACCTATGAAAAAGCATATTTGCATATGTCTTATCACCCTTTCTATTTTTTATTGTCAAGCTCAAAATAGTACTAGTGATATCGATTTGAGAACTACTTTCAACAGTCCTGCTGAAATAAGTGAAGTATCAACAGACACGTATTTATTAGATTTTGGTAAAGCCTATTTTGGTACAGTTGAATTGAAAAGTACGACAACTCAAAACGATTCGTTAGTCATTCACCTTGGTGAAAAATTAGACGCACAAAATAGAATAGACAGAAATCCAGGTGGGTCTATTAGATATCAAAGAATTGTATTGCGTAATCTACAAGCAAATACGATTACCAATATTGAACTTGTCCCTAACAAAAGAAATACATCTGGTGCAGCCATATTATTACCTGATAGTATAGGCATAATTATGCCTTTTAGGTATTGTGAAATTGAGAATCTAAAAATACCTATTGAAAATATAGAAGTACTTCAAAAAGCCACACATAATAATTTCAATGAAGAAGCAAGTAGTTTCTCCTCATCAAATGCAATATTAGACTCTATATGGAAACTTTGTAAGCATACTATTAAAGCTACCAGTTTTACGGGTTATTATATAGATGGTGACCGTGAAAGAATACCGTATGAAGCAGATGCCTATATAAATCAACTAAGTCACTATAGCGTAGATAGTCTTTATGCTATGGGAAGAAGAACCAATGCCTACTTTATAAAAAACCCAACTTGGCCTACAGAATGGTTGCTACATACCGTACCCATGTTTTATGCAGATTACATGTATACGGGCGATTTGGAACCACTGAAGGAGCATTATGAGAATCTAAAGTTAAAGACTTTAATGGATTTAGAACGTGAAGATGGACTCATTAGCTCTTCTTCTCCGCAAATGAACGAGGAGTTAATTTCAAAATTAGGTTTTAAGAAACCTGATACAAAAATTAAAGACATTATAGATTGGCCACCGGCACAAAAAGATACTGGTTGGGAATTGGCTACCGCAGAAGGCGAAAGAGATGGTTATGAAATAGTACCAGTAAATACAGTCGTCAATTCTTTTTACTACTACAACCTTGTCTTAATGACAGAAATTGCTGAATTTCTTGATAAAGACGAAGATGTAAAGTTTTTTCAAAATAAGGCAGCAACCATCAAGAGCGTTATTAACACTAAATTATTGGATACTAAAAAAGGGTATTACTTAGATGGAGAAAATTCTACTCATTCTTCTTTACATGCCAATATGATGCCACTAGCTTTTGGTCTAGTACCTAAAGAACATATTAAATCCGTTACAGATTTTATAAAAACCAGAGGAATGGCTTGTAGTGTTTATGGGTCTCAATACTTATTAGAAGGATTATATAAAAGTGGCGAGGCACAGTACGCATTAGACCTAATCACAGAAACAGAAAGCGATAGAAGTTGGTGGAATATGATTGAAATAGGTGCAACCATGACTTTAGAAGCTTGGGATGTAAAGCACAAACCAAATTCTGATTGGAATCATGCTTGGGGTACAGCACCTTTGAACATTACAACTCGTTACATTTGGGGTATAAAACCAAAAACAGCCGGTTTTAAAGTAGCTGAAATTAAACCTCAACTGGCAGACTTAACTTTTTCTAATATTAAAGTACCTACCAAAAACGGCATCATAACCGCTAGCTTTAAAAAAGACAAGAATACAGACCATTATACCATTGAAATTCCTAAGGAAATGACCGCAGAATTTACAGTTCCTCCAATTTTTTCAAAAATTAAACATAATGGTAAAAAGTTAAAATCAACCCATAATCCTGTTCATTTAAAAAGTGGGGTTCATACCATTGAATTGAAACAATAAATAGTACAAAATGAACTTATTTAGTATAGAAAACAAAGTAATATTAATTACCGGAGGTGGCGGAGTACTTGGCGGTGAAATGGCTAATTATTTACTTTCAAATGGCGCTACAATCGTTATTTTAGATTACAAAGATGACATTGTAAACGCAGCCGTTGAAAAACTTAAAACCATTGGCGATAATGTATCCGGTTTTGTGTGTAATGCCTTAGAAGAAGAAAGTCTAATTAAAGTTTCAGATGAAATTATAGCGCAACATGGTAAAATAGATATTCTAATAAATGCTGCAGGTGGTAATATGCCTGGTGCAACTATAGGTGTTGACCAAACTATTTTTGATGTAAATATTGATCACTTTAAAAAAGTGGTAGACCTTAATTTATTTGGCAGCATTCTACCCGCAATGGTTTTCGGCAAAGAAATGGTGAAGAATAAACAAGGTGTTATTATTAATATATCATCAATGACTGCACAAAGTGCAATCACTCGAGTGGTAGGCTATTCTGCATCAAAAGCAGCTATAGATAATTTCACGAAATGGTTGTCTGTAGAATTAGCTACAAAATTTGGAGAAGGTTTACGTGTTAATGCTATTGCTCCCGGTTTTTTTATCGGAAATCAAAATAGAAATCTTTTAATTGACCAAGAAACCGGTAATTTTACTGACAGAGGTGATACCATTATTAGAAATACACCCATGAAAAGATTTGGTGAGACGGACGAATTAAATGGTACTATTCATTACCTATGCGCAGAGGCATCAAAATTTGTAACTGGCGTAGTAGTCCCAATTGACGGAGGTTTTAGTGCTTTTAGTGGAGTTTAATAAAATATAATTTAGAAAAATGGAACAAACATGGCGTTGGTACGGTCCAAATGACCCCGTATCATTATCAGATATTAGACAAGCAGGTGCAACAGGTGTAGTTAGTGCTTTGCATCATATTCCTAATGGCGTGGTATGGCCGGTAGAGGAAATTATTGAGCGTAAAAATATAATAGAAGCCGCTGGCTTAACATGGTCTGTTGTAGAGAGCGTTCCCATTCATGAGCAAATAAAAACCCAAAAAGGGGATTATAAAGTCTATTACGAGAACTATAAACAAACCATTGCTAACCTAGGTCAATGTGGTATAGATACGGTCTGTTACAACTTCATGCCTGTATTAGATTGGACACGGACCAATCTAGATTATGAAATAGAAGATGGTTCTACCGCATTACGTTTTGAAGCTGCTGCCTTCGCTGCTTTTGAATTGTATCTATTAAAAAGACCAGGATCTGAAGATACCTATTCTGAAGCCCAAAAAACTGCCGCCAAAGAATACTTAAAGACGCTTTCTGAAGAAGATAAAACCAAATTAATAAGCAATATTATAGCAGGTTTACCTGGTGCAGAAGAAGGATATTCACTAGAAGAGTTCAATACAATTTTAGCTACCTATGACGCTATTGGACCAAAAGAACTTAAGGATAATTTATTCGAATTTTTATCTAATATTATTCCGGTAGCTGAAAAGGCTGGTGTGCGTATGTGTATACATCCTGATGATCCTCCATTTCCAATTTTAGGACTTCCAAGAGTTGTAAGTACAGAGCAAGATATCATTGACCTTTACAATGCTGTTGATAGCCCAAACAACGGACTTACATTTTGCACAGGTTCATTTGGTGTTAGACCAGATAATAACTTACCAAGAATGATAGAGCGCTTAGGTGATCGTATTCATTTTATTCATTTACGTAGTACACAGCGTGATGCCGATGGTAATTTTCATGAAGCAAATCATTTAGAAGGAGATGTAGATATGTTTTCGGTAATGCAGGCATTGATAAAAGAACAAGAAAAGAGAAAAGCCTCTGGCAGAACAGATACCAGAATGCCATTACGCCCAGATCATGGCCATAAAATGTTAGATGATTTAAGAAAAAAAACAAACCCAGGTTACTCTGGCATAGGTAGACTAAGAGGTTTAGCTGAGCTACGAGGTCTAGAAATGGGCATTAGAAAAAGTATGAAATAGCTTGGTAATTATTTATCAAGTGCTTGAAGTTCTTTCTCTGTAAATTCCATACCTGTAGAAGACTTTACATTTCTTAGTTCCTGTATACGTGTAGTGCTCAATCTTTTTGGTTTATCAGAAAAAGCATTGGTTACATATGATATAATATTGGCAATGTCTTTATCGGTGATATTGTCATTTCTAATAAGACCAGGCATTGCCAAATTTATATTATAAAGTTCACCATTAACGTGTACAGGTCCTTCAAGACCATGTAATATTATAAGGGCCAATCTCTCTGTGTTTTTCACATGTTCAGAATTCATTAAAGGAGGTGCCAAACCTTCTATGCCTTTTCCTCCGGCTCCATGACAAGATGCACAAATTTGAAAAAACATTCTTGCACCACTAGTTCGGGTATCTTCCGTAGTTTTCTCTTTGGTAAAAATAGCATTCATTTTACCTGCATTCTTATCTGAAATAGTTCTTGCTAACTTATTTACAAACGGCGTATGCTTTAAACTATCCATGATAACGGTATTGTTATAGACCTCTGTATCTACAGTAGACAAACCACCAATAACAGCATCTGCTAAAGTGTTATTGTCCGGTTTTCTTGCTAAGATTTTCATCATAATAGGCGTGAATTTACTTTCATCTAAATTCATCCAAGTTCCTAACCCATTCCCTAAGTACAGATCTAATTCTATTTCGTTACGTTTTATCACATTATTAAATAAAACTAGCGCCTTTTCTATATGCGCTGTGGATGCAAATTCCTTTAATAGGACCATGCCATGAGAAGCTACTTGACTATTACTCTTATCTATTATGGTTATCAAGAAATCAAACGATAAGGCATTCAAGCCCTCCAGCACATACAATGCATGAATTTGACTCCACTGATTTTCAGAATTAAGTGCTACTTCTTTTACTTCATCAATTACATCTTTAACTTCTTTAAAAATTAGAAAATGCTGTGCACGGTCTCGAATCCAACCATTATCGTTAGATAGTAATTTCACCAATTCACTTCCGTTCAAGGCATTAAAGTCAGGTATTTTATCAGCTGTAGAATTCTCGTGAGCAACTTTTAGTATCCTTCCAAAGTTTATAATAGTGTCCAATTCCTTAGCCTTTGCCTTATCTCTTAGATACGGACTCATGTACGCATGATGACCTATCATCCCTCTATGCATATCCACTATATACATTTTACCTTCTGGACCATTTTTTAAACTTACAGGTCTAAAACCTTCATCGGTAGAAGTTATAAATTCCTTTTCTTGCCAAGCTTGTTTTGCAAAAACAGAATCTCCCGTAAAAGTCAATAGTGCTCGCTTGACTAAATTACCTTCTGGTATACAGATAAAAACATTTTCGTCATAAGATTCTGTAAACTCACCTCCCCTATACACTAAAGGACTGCATGCAGCGGTTGCATTCACTAAAATGCTATCAGCATTTAAAACACCTTTTGCATACCCCCTATTAACCGAACCGGCAAATACAGGATATACCCTTTGATCATTAGTCAGAAGCTTATCAAAACTAGATTTTGGAGTAAAAAATTTATTATTGATAAATGTATTTGGCAGAGCATAATCCCCTAGTAATATTCTAGAATTATCATTGTAATATAACCTCCCAAAATTATCATGGGTAATACCCCATTGTCCCCTAAAAGTCGTAGGTTCTTTTTCCCATTTCCCAGCTTTTCTTCTATATCTAAAATTAGATTTCGCATTATAAATCCAATTATCAATATTTAATTCTAGTCCGTTTGGTTGATGCTCTGGATTTCCCTCAACAGCATATATAGAATCTACCATCACCTTATTTACAGGCTTATCATCTTTAATATCAACAAACCATAAATAGGGCGGTTCTGCATACAACAATCCGCCATAGACATGTGCCAATGCACGGGGCATCACTAGGCTATCCATAAAAACTTTTGAATGATCAGCAATACCGTCATTATCCAAATCTTCAAGAATAACAATACTACCAGAAGGATTTTCTTCACCAGACCCTTGTAAATCATTCATGTAACCCGGCATCTGTGCCACCCAAACTCGACCTTTTGCATCAAAATCTATAGCTACCGGCGCTTTTAAAAGAGGCTCTGCGGCTATCACTTCTAAATTAAATCCGTCTTCAATTTTATAAGAATCTAAAGAAACTATAGTTTCATTAAATTTAGATTGACAAGAAAATAATAGTGATGAAATAATTAGTAAGAATAAAAATGATATGCGCATGAAACTATATGTGATTATAACCTAAATATTAATTTATTTTTTCGATAATAAGAATTATAATTTTAGACCATTCCTAATACCTAATTCCAAACCAGAAAGTTGAGCCAAACCTATTGCCCTACCTATTAAGGAGTAACCGGAGTAGAATTCATCTATTCTTTTTTTATCATCTAAAAGAACGTGACCATGATCAGGTCTCATAGGAATATTAACTATGCCCTTACCGTTGTTTACTCTTTTCTGTTGCTCTATTATAATAGCTTTCATGACCTCTTGCATAGGTACTGAACCATTTAAATGATCAGCTTCATAAAAACTACCATCTTCTAAACGCGTAACATTTCTTAAATGTAGAAAGTGAATTTTATCCCCGAAATCTTCAATAATCTTAACCAGGTTGTTTTCTTCGGATGCTCCTAAAGTCCCTGAGCAGAATGTTAATCCATTACTAGTGGATGGACAACAATCAAGTATAAACTTAATATCTTGGTAATTAGAAACGATTCTTGGAACATCAAAAACTGAAAATGGTGGATCATCTGGGTGGATTGCCATACGAATGCCAATTTTTTCCGCTTCTGGTATTACAGCATTTAAAAAGTAAGATAAATTATTTTGTAAACTTTCCTTACCAATTTTTAAAACAGCCGCATGATTTGTTTTAAAATCATCTAAGGCAATCAACTTCCTAGAACCTGGCATACCAGCCAAAATCGCATTTTTTAGATTTATTTTTTCAATATCCGTTAGTGCCTCAAAATAATTTTTGGCTTGTTTACAAATAGCATCTGAATAAGATTGTTCTGCGTTTTCACGAGCCAATATGTATAAATCAAAAGCTGCTGCTGCGATAGGATCAAAATTTAGAGCTGATGCTCCTGAGGGTAATTTAAAATCTAAATCGGTTCGTGTCCAATCAATTAATTGCATAAAATTATAGCAAACATCATAAATACCATTTTCAGCAAGGTTTTTAAGCGTTTGAATATAATTAGCAATGTACCAATCTCTGTTGGCAAGCCCATACTTAATATCTGCATGGATATTAACACTTTCAACAACGGACCATTCCATTCCGTTAGCTTCAATTTGTGATTTCAAGTTAGCAATTGAAGCTAATGGCCATACCTCACCTACTGGAATTTCTTGACATGCCGCTACAATACCTTCAATACCAAGCTGCTTTATATCTATTAAGCTAACTCCAAAATCAGGTCCAAACCAGCGAAAGGTTTTCTTTAAATAATCCATACGTTCTACATGTTACAAATCATCACATATTACATATGTAATCGATTGCAAAAATAAATACTGTTCTAACTATTAAATACTATTTAAACACCTGAAAAAGAACTGAATCCGCCGTCTACATCAAAAATACTACCAGTTACAAAACTTGAGGCATCACTAAGCAAATAATGAACCATACCATTAAGTTCTGATGCATCACCAAAACGACCCATTGGGGTGTTTTTAATAATACTATTACCTCTATCTGTAAATGAACCATCTTCATTAGTAAGTAATCGTCTGTTTTGATTTCCTATGAAAAAACCAGGAGCTACTGCATTCACCCTAATTTTATCTCCATGTTTAGACGCTAGTTCATTTGCCATCCATTTCGTAAAAATATCAACTGCAGCTTTGGCCATAGAATACCCGAGAACCCTAGAAATAGTTTGCTTGGCAGCCATAGATGAAATATTCACAATAGAACCATAACCTTGTTCTACCATTAACTCACTTAAAATAACCGTTGGTGTAACCGTACCGAATAAGTTAATATCGACTACTTTTCTAGTATCATCCATAGCGATATCTCTAACTGTTTGATCTGGTTTTAAAGTAGCTCCTGGTATATTTCCTCCGGCAAGATTCACCAACCCGTCTAAGTGGTTAAATTCTTTTTTAATTTTATTCTTCAAATTGATAAGATCACTCTCATCCATTACATCTACCTTAAAAATAAATGTACTATCAGCAACAAGACTATTTAACTCCTCTTGCTTCTCTTTTAATTTTTCCTCTGATCTACCTAATAAAAGAACTCTTGCTCCATTTTCCACTAAATATTTAGCAATTGAACCACCCAAGGTTCCTGTTCCCCCAGATAGGGCATAATTTTTATCTTTCAACGATAACAATTCGTTCATATTAATTCTGTTTTTTCAATCTGATAAGATTAAGTTCCAATTAAAAAAAATGGCTTAAACCAATCAATTTGTTTTGTTCTGCCAAGTTAAGAGATTTCTTAAAATGATACATAACGTTCAACCTATTATAACTAAATACAGAACATTTATTAACAGAAAAATATAGAAAATAGATTAATCAAAAAACATAAGGGTTTATTTTCATTTATGAACCTTAATCTTCAATATGTCATTGAACAGCAACATATATACCTATAAAATTATGGGTATCGTAAAACTTATAGTTAAATAGTTATTTTTCATTGTATTAAGACTTAATTCTATTTGTCACGAGTAACTTTGCAATCACAAATTAAGACTGTGAAGAAGGCAATATTATATATGATTATTAGTACGTTTTCATTTAGTTTAATGAATTCTTTCGTAAAATACCTAAATCACTACCCTACTTTCGAAATTGTTTTCTTTAGAGCTATTGGCTCACTTGTTTTAGGAACCGCCCTAATTTTAATTAAAGGCATACCTATATTCGGAAATAGTCGTAAATTAATGATATATAGAGCTTTAGTTGGTTTAACGGCTATGAGTTTGTTTTTTATGTCTTTACAATACCTACCAGTTGGAACCGCTGTTTCCCTAAGATATCTTGCTCCAATTTATGCCGCAATGTTTGCCGTCTTTTTACTTAAAGAGAAATTAAAACCAATTCAATGGTTTCTATTTCTATTTGCTTTTGCGGGAGTACTGGTTTTAAAAGGATTTGATCAAAATATAAACACTACAGGCTTACTTCTAGTTTTAGCGGCTTCTGTGTTTAGCGGTTTAGTATATGTACTAATTAGAAAAATAGGAAACAGTGACCACCCTTTGGTTATTGTTAATTATTTTATGTTCACAGGTACTGTTATTGGTGGTCTACTAAGTATTAATAATTGGATTAACCCGGAAGGTATGGACTGGTTAATACTTCTAAGTTTAGGGGTTTTTGGTTTTTTCGGACAGATTTTTATGACCAAAGCATTTCAAATTGCCAAAACCAATTTAGTTGCTCCCTTAAAGTACATTGAAGTCATATTTACAATTATGGTCGGTATTTTCTGGTTCGGAGACATCTATTCTCTTTGGAGCCTTTTAGGTATCCTAATGATAGTAGCAGCGTTAGTAACTAATGTTCTTGTGGGTAAAAGATAATTGAAAGAGGCATAAAAAAAGCTACCGATCACTATGAATTGGCAGCCTATAGTTATGGTCAGAAATTTAAATTATTTATGTGCAGTCTCCTGCTCAGCCAAGCTATTGCTTGCATCTTTAAGAGAATTTACAATAACAGTATTAATGTCATCTTCAATTTCTTGAGCGTAATTGAAATAATAAATGGCAGAAAATAACAAAGCGAAAGCTATAATTAGGTTTGCTATCATTTTTGAATCAAAAAAATTCTCTTGGTTCCCCATCTTATTATGTTATGAGTTAGATTATTTATTGAATATATAACTATTAGTAATAATTAACAAATTTTTAAGAAATCAATTTACTAGATAAATTCCTATCAATAAACAAGTTAGAAGAAATTATTCTCTTCCATAAATCATAATTTAACTTCTAATTAACTGATTCACATATATTTAACACTTATTCGAATTAAGATTTAAGGCTAATAAGTCAATTCATTACACAAGTAAAATTTAGCTTTGTACTGTTAATAATAATTATTAAACCTAAAATCTAGAACATATGAAAATTTTAAAATCGATTGCATTTACAACCTTGTTATTCTTAGCTGTAGGGCTAAATGCACAAAACAGCAAAGACCAAAAAGTTATAAAAGATGCCAATAAGGCAAAAGATAAACTAATGAAAATGGAAGTTGGTTTAGACAATTTCTTCAATAATTCTGCAGGTTATGTGATTTTTCCTAATGTAGGTAAAGGAGGGTTTATAATTGGTGGAGCATCTGGTAATGGGGTAGTATATGAAAATGGTACTATGATTGGAATGGCTGATTTGAAAAAATTAAGTGTAGGATTACAAGCTGGTGGACAAGCAATTACCGAAGTAATATTCTTTGAGACAGCAGATGATTTAGCTGAGTTTAAAGAAGGTGATTTTGAATTCTCTGCAGAAGCTTCTGCGGTTGCTTTAAAATCTGGAGTTTCAGTTAATGCCAAATATAGAGATGGTGTTGCCGTATTCGCTTTACCAAAAGCTGGTTTAATGGCAGATGCATCTGTTGGTGGACAAAAATTTGATTACAAGCCAATGATGAAATAATCATCTGAATTATAAATATAAAAGCCGCCTAATTGGGCGGCTTTTTTTATTCACAACTACCCATTTGCCGTAAAACCTGGGTAACATGTCATGCCTCCATCTACAAAAATTGTCGTTCCATTAATATATTCAGATTCATCTGATGCTAACCAACTGGCAACGCTTCCAATATCGTCTGGCACACCAATTTGTTTATAGGGTATAAGTTTCAACATACCATCTCTTCCTTCTTTTGTGCTCCAAACCTCTTTATTGATATCTGTTTTTATTGCTCCCGGAGCTATTGAATTACATCTTACTTTATCTGGACCGTATTCTTGACAAATAGTTTGCATCAACATTACCAATCCGCCTTTAGAAGCTGCGTAATTTGCATGACCCGCCCATGGAATTACCTCATGAACCGAGCTCATATGAATTATTTTACCAAGAGATTTAGAAACCTCTGGTCTCATACCTCTTCGTTTAAATTCTATAATAGCTTCTTTTGCACAAAGAAACTGACCTGTAAGATTCACATCTATTACACGCTGCCAATCTTTTAAAGGCATCTCATGTAATGGGTAATCTAATTGCATACCAGCATTAGCTACGCAGACATCTACAGTACCAAATTCAGCAATTGTTTGTTTAAACATGTTCTTTACATCATCTTCTTTACTAACATCGCATTTAACGACTATTGCACTACCGCAATTAGAGTTTGTACTGATCCAATGTGCAACTTCCTCTGCTTCTTCTTTACTGCTGTGATAATTGACAACGATATTACCGCCTTCCATTCCCATAGCTTTTGCTACCGCTTCACCGATACCGTCACTAGAGCCAGTAACTATACAAGTTTGACCTTCTAATCTTTTATTTGGTTTTTGCATGATGTTCTTTTTTTATGAATAAATATATTCGTCAATACCGATTTAAATTACCGCGATAACAAAAATTACTAACACGAGATTACCATGTAAATAATACCAAATAAATAATGTCCTAAAAATGAAAAGGAACTGGCCTAAAACTAGTGATTAATATAAAAATTAAAAGTAGTTTTGGTTTCATATTTCTGTCCTGGTTCTAACGTTGTATCTGGAAATTGTGGTTGATTTGGAGAATCTGGAAAATGCTGTGTCTCAAAGCAAAGACCACTTCTTTTTACGTAAACTCCGTTATTTGGGGCTGGCAAAGTACCATCTAAAAAATTACCAGTATAAAATTGCATACCAGGTTGATCGGTAAAAACCTCCATTACACGACCCGATTCTTTATGATGTGCTTTTGCTACCGATCTATACCCTTTACCATTGAGTACCCAGCAATGATCAAAACCACCGCCTATTTTTAATTGTTCATGTTCCCTATTGATAGCAGTCTCCACAATTTTTGACTTTCTAAAATCAAAAGGGGTATTTTCAACAATAGCCAATTCACCCGTAGGAATTAACGAAGCATCAACCGGAACAAATTTATCCGCATCTATTTCAACTTCGTGATTTTCTATCAACTGAGAAAAATTACCTGATAAGTTAAAATAAGAATGCTGTGTTAAATTAATTACTGTGGTTTTATCAGTAGTTGCTTCATACAATACGTCCAAGCTATTGTTACTATGTAACGTGTATGTAACGGTAGTTTTTAAATTACCAGGAAAACCTTCTTCCATATCCGCACTGTAATAACTCAATTTCAAAGAAGCAAAAGAAGTAGATTCCTCTACATTTTCAACTTTCCAAACTACTTTATCAAAGCCTTTTAAACCACCATGTAAATTGTTTTCTCCATTATTCTTAGCCAATAAATACTCCGTTCCATTTAAGCTAAATTTTCCTTTAGATATACGATTTCCATAACGACCTACCAAAGCACCAAAAAATGGGTTCTTTTTCTCATATTGTTCTAAGCTATTAAAGCCTAAAACAACATTTTCTAGTTTACCATTTTTATCAGCTGTGTTTATTTCAGTAATTCTTCCACCAAAGGTTATAATACGAACTTCAATTCCTCCTTTATTTTTTAAGCTAAATTGATCTACTAGTTCACCATCTGTAGTAGTACCATAACTTCTTTTTTCAATCGTAACAGCATCTTTTAAATCTTTTTTAATCATATTTTCAAAATTGGAATGATGAGCTAAATAAGGCATTAAAATAATGATAAATAATATTGTAGTGTTACTCATTTTCGCTAAAAACTTAAGATACCATGTTTACTTGTAAATATAAAAATATGTAGTAAAATTAGAGTTTCTATCCCTTGAATTTCGTGAAAATAAACAACACAGAAAAACAGTGAATTATTAAATTTATAAAATTTAAAACGTGCTAATTATTAAGCTTTCTACTTTACTTTTTTTTAATTCAATAATCGTAAATTCGTAATACACTTTCCTATGAGCAAAAAAGCTACTATTTACGACATTGCAAAAGAGCTAAAAATAACAGCAGCTACTGTTTCTAGGGCTTTAAACAATAATCCTAAAATCAGTAAAAAAACACGAGAGCTTGTACATGCTACTGCTGCGAAAATGAATTACAAGCAGAATAAATTAGCATTGGCCCTTAAAAGCGGTAAAAGCAAAAATGTAGGTGTAGTAGTACCGTTTATTAATAAAAACTTTTTCGCATCTGTTATTAGAGGTATTGAAGATGAACTGTACCCAAAAGGATTTCACGTAATTATATCCCAGACCCATGAAGATGTTGACCGTGAAAAAAAGATTATTCAAAATTTAATAAATGCCCAAGTAGATGGTATTCTCATCTCTACATCTTTTACCAACGAGAATAAAGAGCAACTAAATCAAGAATTAAAAAAATCTACCCCTTTTATATTTTTTGATCGTGTTTTGAATTTTGATGGCACCAGTACGGTAACTATAGATGATTATCAAGGTGGTTTTGATGCTACCGAGCATTTAATACATCAAGGTTGTAAAAGAATAGCCCATTTTTATGTAGACCAAAATATTGAACTCTATAACAATAGATTAAATGGTTATAAAGATGCCCTTTTAAAACATGGAATTGGATACCATAGTGATTATGTAATTTCTTTAACCAGTGATATGGAAGCAGGAAAGGAGGCTGCAGAAAAACTTATGAAATTACCCGTACCGCCAGATGCTATTTTCTCTTCCACGGATAACGGCTTATTGGGAGCTGTAAAATATCTTCAAAGTATATCTGTAAAAATACCAGAAGATTTTTGTGTAGTAGGTTTCAGTAACGAACCTTTCACTCAATTTCTGGAACCATCCATTAGTTCTGTAGACCAATCACCTATGGAAATGGGTAAAATGGCTGCTAAAGTTTTTTTAAAGCAAATTGAAAATGATGAAAGTGGAATAGATGAAAACGTTGTATTGCCTGCCAAACTAATTATTAGAAAATCATCAAGTAAGCAGTAGTAACATTTGCTACTTTATTAAAGTGAAACCCCTCTTTTCCACGGAATAAAGTCATCTTGACCTAAAATATCGGCTTTTGCCTTTTTCTCACCGCTGGCTACTTGAATTACATATTCCAAAATCTCCTCTCCCATTTCTTGAATGGTCTTTTCTCCCCTAATAACAGCACCCGTATCTATATCGATAATATCAGGCATATGCTCCGCCAATATAGAATTAGAAGAAACTTTTAAAACAGGAGCAATAGGATTTCCTGTTGGTGTCCCCAAGCCAGTTGTAAAAACAACGATATTGGCACCTGAACCTACCATACCTGTTGTACTTTCTACATCGTTACCTGGTGTACAAAGTAGATTTAGGCCCGGTTTAGTAACATACTCACCATAGTCTAAGATAGCTTCAATAGGTGATGTACCCCCTTTCTTTGCAGCACCCGCAGATTTCATTGCATCGGTAATTAAACCATCTTTAATATTGCCTGGTGACGGATTCATATCAAATCCTGAACCAGCCGCCTCTGCAGAAGCCTCATACGCTTTCATTAAAAACATAAACCTTTCTGCGTCTGCATCTACTACGCATCTATTTACCAACTCTTGCTCTACACCACATAACTCTGGAAATTCGGAAAGAATTGGTGAACCACCAACAGCCGCTAAAATATCTGAAGCATAGCCTAAAGCTGGGTTTGCAGAAATACCCGAAAAACCATCTGAACCTCCACATTCCAATCCCATTTTTAATTTTGATATAGGTGCTGGCTTACGTTCAATAGAATTAGCTGCTTTAATACCCGCAAATGAATCTTTGATTATGATATTCAACATATCATCTACCGTACCCATTTGCTGCTGTTCGTAAATTAGCACTGGTTTGTTTAGATTGGAATCAATAGAATTCAAGGCATCTTTAAAAATATCTATCTGTAAATTTTGACAACCTAAACTTAATACCGTTGCACCAGCTACATTAGGATTTTTTACATAACCTGCCAATAATTTGGCTAATGTATGTGAGTCTTGACGTATACCGCCACAACCCCCTTGGTGGGTTATAAACTTAACATCTACATTATCAAAAGTTTGCTCAGAAACTTGCTGTTTACCATCATTAAAATTTACATCATTACCATTAATAAGATTACGTAGCAATTGTCTTTGCTTACGCTCCTTACCCATAGAAAGTTCTTTTTCAAAAACCTCTTTAAGTACTTCTATATTTCTATTCTCACAAAAGACCAATGGAAAAAATAACCAAACATTTTGGGTACCCACTTGACCGTCTGCCCTATGATACCCCATAAAAGTTCTGTCTTTCCAATTGGAAATGTTGGGTGCGTTCCAACCTATATTTTTGGTTTTAGCCACCACCTTATCACTTTGGTGTTTTACATTCTCCGTGGTCAACAGATCACCTTTTGCGATTGAAACAACTGTCTTACCAACCAATACGCCATACATATAAATAGAATCATTGATAGCCAAATCAACGAATGCTATTTTGTGTTTTGCTTTAGTGTTAGATAAAATAATTATTTCTTCACCATTATATTCACAACGGTCTCCTTTTACAAGGTCTATCAAAGCAATAGCCACATTATCCTCTTCCTGAACTTTAATTATTTTCCTTTGCATTGCCTTGTATTTACGACTGACCTAATTTCAAAAATCCTTTTTCTATACCGTATTCTTCTATGAATTCTAAAGATGTTGTTATAGCATTGGTCAAACCTTCAATCTCATTTAAATCTTGCCCCCAATACTGAGTTTTACCCAAAACTTTCGTGGCAATTTCATTCATGGAACATAATTTCCATAGCAACGCCATTTCTGAAACAACATCATTATCATCATTAACGGGCATAACATTTCCATTATAATTTCCTTTGTAAAATCGGATTAAACAAGCAAATGCAAATACCATTTTAATAGGTAAATTTCCATTTAATTGGTAGTACATTAACAAACTTGGCAGCACTCTAACTTTAAATTTTGAAATAGAATTTAAAGCAATACTTGCTAACTGATGTTTTATAAACGGATTTTTAAATCGATCAAAAACTGCATTAGCAAATTCGTTCAGCTCCTCTTTTTCCATTTCTAAAGTTGGAATAACTTCGTCAAATACTAAAGAACGAATAAATGGTCCCGTAAAATCCTCCTCCACAGTTTCTTTCACTGTTGCGTTACCGTACAATAATGAAATTGGAACCATAGCAGTATGCGCACCATTTAAAATACGAACCTTTCTGGTACGAAAAGGCTGCATATCATTTACAATTTTAACGTCTAAGCTAGTTTTATGAAATGGTAATTTCTTCTTTAACGCTTCATCACCCTCTATTACCCATAAAAAAAAGGTTTCTGCGCTTACAATTAAATTATCTTGATAGTGTAACTGCTTATTATAAGCTTCAATTTGATCTCTAGGATAACCAGGTACAATACGGTCTACCAATGTATTGTGAAATGTGCAGGAATTTAAAATCCAATATTTAAATTCTTTTGATAAATTCCAAAGAGAGATATAATCCAGGATTATTTGTTTTAAAGTATCTGAATTATAATTGATAAGTTCACATGGTATTATGGTTAAACCTCTATCACTTGCCCCATTAAAATAAGTAAAACGTTCAAATAATAATCTTGTAAGCTTTGCCGGAAAAGAACTTGGCGGAGCCATATTAAATTCATCTATCTCCACAAATGAAATACCTGCTTCTGTAGTGTTTGAAATTATAAATTCTAATTCCGGCTCTCTCGCTAGATTTAAAAAATCATTGAAATTTAAATATGGATCAATGCCCGATACTATATTAGTAATCAGTTCTTTTTTCTCAACAGCAACACCATTCTCTAAGCCTTTGGTAAAAAGTGTATACAGACCGTCTTGATCATTTAACAATGACACCATACCCTTGTCAATAGGTTGTACCACGGCAATACCAGCATTAAACCCTACTTCTTTATTTAAAGTCTGAAAGGCATATTCTACAAAGGCTCGCAAAAAATTACCTTCCCCAAATTGAACAATTTTTATAGGTAACACATCAGAAACCTCAATATTATTTCTATTTAATTTCTGCATGATTTTTAGTATAAAATTATAAATCAAATAAGCTAGGTAACCATAAACTTAACTGTGGAATATAAGTTACCAAAAACAGTGCAATAATCATTGCTATAAACAAAGGCAATAAAGGTTTAAAGACTTTCTCAATGGTAGTTTTGGCTACACCAACCCCAACAAATAAGACCGACCCTACAGGTGGTGTACACAATCCTATACATAAATTAAGAACCATGATAATACCAAAGTGAACAGGATCCAAACCTAGTTTTGTTACAACTGGTAAAAATATTGGAGTGAATATTAATACCGCAGGAGTCATATCCATAAAAATACCTACGAACAATAACAATAAGTTTATAATCAACAGAATAACAATTTTATTATCACTTAAACTTAAAAGTCCGCTACTAATATCCTGTGGAATGTTTTCATAAGACAATGCCCATGACATACACATAGAAGAACCTATCAATAACATTACAATTGCAGTTGTTGCCGAAGAATCCAATAAAATTTGAGGTAGTTTTGGCAAGGTAATCTCCTTGTAAATAAAACCTAAAATTAAACTGTATAGTACAGCAATGGCAGAAGCCTCTGTAGCTGTAAAAATCCCTGTAACAATACCTCCAATAACCACGACCAACATAAAAAGACTAGGTAATGCATCAATAAATGTTTTACCTACCTCTTTTAAACTACTGCGTTTACCTACTTTATATTTCTTCTTTTTCGCCCAAAAAGATGCAACTATCATTAGAAATAAACCTGTCATAATACCAGGAATGTATCCTGCCAAAAACAAGGCTGCAATAGACGCACCACCACTTGCTAATGAATAAACGATCAATACATTACTTGGTGGAATAATTAAACCTGTGGTCGCTGATGTTATATTTACTGCTGCACCGAATTCTTTAGAGTACCCTTCTTTTTCCATTTCTGGACCTAAAATACTTCCCATTGCAGATGCAGATGCCATTGCCGAACCAGCAATAGCCCCCATTAACATTGCAGCAATTACGTTAATTAAAGCCAAGCCGCCAGGAAATGACCCTACCAAAGTTTTTGCAAAAGCAATGAGTCTATGGGCAATACCACCTTTATTCATCAGTTCACCAGAAAGCACAAAGAAAGGTATAGCCAAGAGGGCAAAACTATCGAGACCAGTTGCCATACGTTGAGATACCGTGGTAAATGCCGGCATAGCAGGTATACTTACCAGCATTGTCAATAAAGATGAAATAGCAATACTCCAAGCTACCGGAGTACCAATTGACAATAAACATATGAAGCTAATAACTAAAACAAGAATTGGTAAATGCTCCATCATGATTCAATATTTTTTAAGTCAGAAATTTTATAATACATAATCAATAATCCACTAATTGGAATAATAATATAAACAAGTGCCAATGGCACCTGTAAAGCTGGTGATTGTTGCCCTAGAACATAGGATATGTACACCAAGCGTGAACCGCCAATTACAAAAGCAAAAAGAACAAAAAGTATAATCAGTACGGTAACCATAACTTTAAGTCTCTTCTGTGTTTTCTTATTCTGTCTAAGCGGTAAAATATCTATGGCTACATGTAAATTACGTCCAGAAACATATGCTGCTCCAAGTACACCAATCCAAATCATAAGATAACGCGCCAGCTCATCTGTAAAAGAACTTGGATTGCCCGTTACATATCTTGTAAATACTTGCCATAGTACATTTATGACCATAATCGACATGATAAGCACCAATGTCTTGCCCAAAATGGAATCTATTTTGTTTCGCATAGTAAACTATTTAGTTTCTTGAATTTGTTTGATAAGTGGGTAAATATCTTTATCATCTTTATACCCTTCGAAAATACCTTTTACCTTTTCCGCAAATAATGATTTATCTGGTCTAATGACTTGTACTCCTGCTTTTTGAACTTCGCGTAATGCTTCCTCTTCAGCTTCTGCCCAAAGAATACGTTGGTATTTCACCGATTCTGTCACTGCTTCTTTAAGCCATTTTCGCTCTTGCTCATTTAATTTGTCAAAAACATATGTACCCATTAATAAAACATCTGGCAATACGGTGTGCTCATCTAGAGAATAGTATTTACAAACCTCATAATGTCTAGACAGATAAAAACTTGGAGGATTATTTTCTGCACCATCCACTACTCCCTGTTGCAACGAAGTATATAATTCTCCCCATGAAATTGGAGTTGGCGAACCGCCAAGGGCTTTTACCATATTAACGGCAGTAGCACTTTCCATAACCCGTATTTTTTCACCAACTAAATCCTCTGGTTTTTCAATAGGTTTATTCATAGTATAAAAACTACGGCTACCGGCATCATAATATCCTAAACCTTTTAGCCAATATTTTTCACCGTCATTCAACAACATTTCACCAATAGGTCCGTCAAGTACATTAAATGAATGTTGACGGTCTCTAAACAAAAAAGGAAGACCTAGAACCTTCATTTTAGGAGCAAAATTCTCCAAAACGCCAACAGATACTTTGGTCATATCTAAACTACCAATCTGTAAAAGCTCCAAACATTCTCGTTCTGTACCCAATTGTTGACTAGGATAAATTTCAAGCTTAAGTTTACCACCTGAGCGCTTTAATAAATCTTCGCCCATTTTTACCATTGCCTTGTGTACAGAATGGCTAACATCTAGACCGTGACCCAAGCGCAAAGTCTTTACATCACTTTGTATTTCACAACCTAAAAAGGTGCCAATTAAAATGAATAACAGTACATTTTTTTTAGTTTTCATAGCTTTTATTGCTTAAAATTTAAAATAAGCTTTGGCATTATTGTAACTTATATCTTGAATTATTTTACCAACCAATTCAAAATCTGGCGGTAGTTCGCCCTTCTGCATTTCTTGTCCAAAAAGGTTACATACAATTCTTCTAAAATACTCATGTCTAGGGTATGAAAGAAAAGATCTAGAATCTGTCAACATACCAATAAAACAACTTATTAATCCCATATTAGATAGCGCATTCAACTGCTTTGTCATGCCATCTTTTTGGTCTAAAAACCACCAACCGGAACCAAACTGCATTTTACCTTTTACCTTACCGTCATTATAGTTACCGATCATGGTTGCCAATACTTCATTATCTGCAGGATTAAGGTTATATAAAATAGTCTTAGTAAGTTTGTCTTTAGCATCTAAAGCATTTAAGAAACCAGAAAGTGTTCTAGCTTGAGAATAATCACCTATAGAATCCCAGCCTGTATCTGGACCCAGAATACGTGTCATTCTAGCATTATTATTTCGTAATGCCCCAAGGTGAAATTGCTGTATCCATCCACGAGAATGATACTCTTCACATAAAAACAATAAAATGGACGTTTGAAATTTCTCATCCTCTTCTAAAGACAATTGTTTTTTAGCAACTCTTTTTTGAAAAATGAGTTCTATCTCAGCATCTGTACATGTTCTAAAAGGAACATAACTTAAACCATGATCAGAAAGAGTGCAGCCATTCTCTTCAAAATAATCTAATCTTACCAAAAGTGCATCGCACAAAGCTCTGTATGAAATAATAGTCACTTTACTAACTGTAGATAGCTTTTCTATATATTCAAGATAAGTTTCGCTAGAAATTACTATTGCCTTATCTGGTCTAAATGCAGTACTTACAGTTGTATCAAAATCACTATTTTTAATAGTAGCATGATGGTCTAAACTATCAATTGGATCCTCAGTTGTACAAATAACTTCAACATTCATTTTTTTAATAAGACTTTGACAACTATACTCAGGTGTTTGTAGTTTTGCCGTGGCTTCATCATAAATATCATTTGCCGTATTGGCATTTAATAAAGTATCAATATCAAAATAGCGTTGTAACTCTAAATGTGTCCAATGATATAAAGGATTCCTCAATGTATAAGGTACCGCTTTACCCCATTCAATAAATTTGTCTTTATCTGATGCATTACCCGTAACATACTTTTCATCTATACCAAAAGTTCGCATTGCACGCCATTTGTAATGATCACCATCTAACCAAATCTTAGTCAGATTTTCAAACTGACGATTGTTTGCAATTTCATTAGGTGGCAAATGACAGTGGTAATCTATAATTGGCATTTGAGCCGCATACTCATGAAATAATCGTTGGGAGAATTTATTTTCTAATAGAAAATCTTCTGTTATGAATGTTTTATTATTTACTACGGACTTACTCATTACTTTTTGTTTGAAGGTTTCCCTTTATTTGATATTAAACGATGTATTGCACTATTCTAGAATGAAAAAACACTAAATTTTCATAAAAAATAATTCGCGTTGTAAATTAATGCAATCGATTACACAAATATATCCAATTTTAAATATTTAGCAACTAAATAGACTTAAAATTAGATTAATCATCAATTAAAGTACTACAATTTATCTGATATATAATTTAAGACCTTGAATAACAGAATTAAATTAAAAAATCACCTTAAATTATAAATTTATAAATCACAGATTAAAAAAATGAAATAAAAATCGCGCTCACCTCCGAAAAAAAGGTTCTAAAACCCCCATTTTCGTTAAATTGTTCATAAATACTATTATCTAATAGCCTCATAACTATATACAATCAACAAAGAATTGCGTAATTTGAATATTATGTTAACTTTGAAAAAAAAGCATCACATGGAGTTACTTGAAAAAGCTCAGGAATTTGAAAGTCGAAAAATGAGCAATATGTCCACTAGTGACCGAGTAGAAGCATCAAGAGAGGCGAAAGCACTTATATTGAGCATCAACGAGGTTTATAAAGAAACTAAGGATTCTAATTTAATGGACGTAATGAAAAGATTAACCGAGAAAAAGAAGAAGATTGAAAAGAGACTGAATGGTGTACCATTGGTATAAACTTCTATCTATCATATAATTTATTTTTTAGATTAATCTAATAAAAAGACCCCTTATAGAAATAAGGGGTCTTTTTTATTTTAATAAATAATGAATAAAATCTCAGTCTTAAGTAATTTCAGCACTTAAACCTGCTTGTAACAATTTTGAACATTGTGGTTTAAGTTCTTCATACTCCCCCGTCTTCACAGTACATTTTCCTTTATAGTGTACAATTAAAGAGCATTGCTCTGCTTGTTCTGGCGAATGTTCACATACAGAAATTAATGTATTTATTACATGATCAAAAGTATTCACCTCATCATTGAAAAGAACGATTTCATTTTGCTGAACCGTCTCTTCTTCTAAAAGTAGTTCTTCGTAAATTTCTTCTTTAGTGCTCATATTAATTTAATTAATACTATCTAATTTACATATTTTGCTGCAACCCAATTATTCCGTTCAAGGTTTTTTTCAAACTTTAACTCTAAATCGACACACTTTTGTGTAATCATATCTAGGTCTTCTGTGTAAAAACCACTTAATAGCAATACCCCTCCAGAATTTAAAGACTGTACATATTTAGGCATATCTGCCAATAATATGTTTCTATTGATATTTGCTATTATTAAGTCGTACTTTTTCCCTTTTAATAACGCAGCATCACCTTCATACACAGATATAAAATCCATATTATTACGCTCAACATTCTCTTTGGCATTTAAGTAACACCAATTATCGATATCTATAGCATCAATTGTTGTTGCCCCTCTCATACCTGCTAAAATAGCCAATACGCCTGTACCGCTTCCCATATCTAGAACAGTTTTATCTTTTACATCTAACTGCAAAATATGCTGCAACATCATATGAGTTGTTTCATGATGACCTGTACCAAAACTCATTTTTGGTTCAATAACAATGTCATAATCTACGTTAATAGCCTCATGAAATGGAGCTCTTATCATACAAATATCATCAACCATAATAGGTTGAAAATTTTGCTCCCATGTGGCATTCCAATTCTCTTGCTCAATCTCTTTATAATCGTGAGTAAATGAATATCTGGGATTATCAAGAATCTGAACATTCTCTAAGATATTTTCAGACCAATCAGTTTTCTGAATGTACGCCAACACATCATCTTCTTCTTCAACAAAACTTTCAAAACCAACATCACCCAATTCTGCTATAAGAAGGTCTGATGCCGGTTCTTTTGGTTTTACCGTAAAACGGTATTCAATATATACTGTATCGCTCATTTTTACTTTTTCGCTTATATAGCCTTAATGATTGCAATAAAATCGTCAGCTACTAATGAAGCACCACCAATTAAACCACCATCAACATCTGGCTTAGAGAAAATTTCTACGGCATTACCTGGCTTAACGCTACCACCGTATAGAATGGTTACATTATTTGCTATAGTAGCATCAAAAGCTTCTGAAATAGTTTTACGTATAAATGCGTGCATTTCTTGAGCTTGTTCCGGAGAAGCTGTTTCACCAGTACCAATTGCCCAAACTGGCTCATATGCCAACACGATATTTGACCAAGCTGAAGGCTCTAAATTAAATAGGACATTTTTCAACTGACTTTCAACCAATTTAAAATGGTTTCCAGATTTACGATCTTCTAATTCTTCACCAAAACAGAACATTACTCGAATACCTTTGTTTAAGGCCGTAATCACTTTTTTTGATAGAATCTCATCACTTTCGCCAAAATATGCTCTTCTTTCAGAGTGTCCGATTATTGCTGTATCAATACCTATATCCAATAACATATCTGCAGATATCTCACCAGTAAAAGCACCGCTTTCCGCATAATGCATATTCTGTGCAATAACTTCAATTTTAGAAGATTCTAAAGTACGTACCGCACTAGCTAAGTTAACATATGTAGGTGCTACCATTACCTCTGCATTTGTATCTGGTAATTTTGCCGATAACTCTGCTAAAAGCGCTTCTGTTTCAGCTAAATTCTTATTCATCTTCCAGTTACCTGCTACTATCTTTGCTCTCATGTTATTATATTTCTAATTATACTATTTCCGTTTAAAATCTTACTCGAATACTAAATTCTCTAAATCGTTATAATGTACTTTTTGTTTTATTGTACCCTTCTCTAAAACCAATACACCAGGGTTTGATCTTACTATGGTCTTCAACGTAGTCTCATCTGTAAAGTAAAAATCGAATCCAAGATTATTCTCTTTCTTTAACGTATCTGTTTGATCAGGACCAGAAGCAGACATTCCAATAACCTTGTAACCTAATTTTAAAGCTTTATCTGTAACCGTTTTAATTTCCTTAAAAACTTCAAGGTTAGATTTTCTTAAATCATAAGCAATGACCATGACCAACTTTGGTTCTTGTAATAATGAACTTGCAAAATCTTCTCCTTCTTGTTCAATTGTAAAATCATGAACAGGTGGTTCATACCCAGCCTGAATCTCACTAGTTTCAACATCAATGAATTCTCCGTCAACAGTGGGGTAATCTCCATTAGTGACATAAATTTCTTGATTGCCATTTACATTAAATTTCCACTTATATTCAAAAATTGCCTTTGGTGCATCTTCTGGCGTACTCATGCCCTCTTCAATATTTTTACCAATTTCATATGGTCTAAAATCTATAACTGGCAAGTGATTTAATACGTAATACACGTAACCTACACAAGCAAGTAAAGACCCGATCAACAAAGTCATCAACGTTTTTGAGTTTACCAATGGAGTAATATACTTTCTGCCAATATAAATGATTAGAATCAGTACCAAGAGAACAATATCTTTTGTAAATGATTCCCAGGGTGTCAGTTTTATAGCATCTCCAAAGCAACCACAATCTGTCACTTTATTGAAGTAAGCCGAATAGAACGTAAGGAAAGTGAAGAAAATTATCATTGCCAGCAAGGTCCAAATCGTAATTTTGCGCTTGTACCCTAAAATTAGCATGACCCCAACCATTACTTCTACAATAACTACAAGAATAGATATTGCCAAGGCAAAAGGAGTCAAAAAAGGAAGGTCCAAAACACCTTGACTAAAATATTCTTCTAGTTTAAATGAAAATCCTACCGGATCATTCAATTTAATAAACCCACTAATAATAAAAAGAATACCTACAAAAATTCTAACGACCCCTACTAAATACTTCATTATTACTCTTATTTATCTGATTCTGACCCTAAATGTATCAATGCAAAAACTGCATAATTAATCATGTCTTGATAGTTGGCATCAATACCTTCACTTACCAAAGTTTTTCCCTTATTATCTTCAATCTGCTTTACCCTAAGTAATTTTTGCAAAATTAAATCTGTAAGCGAACTTACTCTCATATCTCGCCAAGCTTCACCATAATCATGGTTTTTATTTAGCATTAGATCTTTTGTTATCTTAATATGCTTAGTATATAATGCAACCGCTTCTTCTGTGTTTAAATCTGGTTGTTCAGCAACACCCAATTCAAGTTGAATTAGTGCCATAACAGAATAATTTATGATACCGATAAACTCCGATCGTTCACCTTCATCAACCTTACGAATATCATTTTCTTGAAGGCCACGTATACGTTGCGCTTTTATGAATATTTGATCTGTAAGTGATGGCAATCTCAAAATTCGCCACGCACTACCGTAATCTGACATTTTTTTCTGGTACAGATTTAAACAAACCTCAATTACCTCATCGTATTCCTTTGCCGTATCTAGCATGTAATTCTTTCTAATTTGTGTAAATTTCGCTTAAAAAATTGTAACCATCAAGATTGAAGGTTTAAACTTGGAAAATGCCACAAATTCCTATTAAATATTGATAATGACCATAAATTGCAACGGTAAACTTATATCTCTAGACCATCCCAAAATAATGGGTATTTTAAACATTACTCCAGATTCTTTCTATGACGGCGGAAAATATAAAGATGAGTCTAGTATTTTAAATCAGGTCGAAAAAATGTTAAACGATGGCGCTACTTTTATAGATGTTGGTGCATATAGCACAAGACCTGGCGCTTTAAAAGTAGATGAGGCAATTGAACTAAAACGCATCTTACCCATAGTAAGCTTGATTCTGCAAAGGTTCCCAAAAACTATTTTATCAATTGATACATTTAGAAGTAAGGTGGCTAAAGAATGTATTGGAAATGGTGCTGAAATTATTAATGATATTTCTGCAGGATTACAAGATGAAAAAATGTTACCTACCGTTGCAAAATTAAATGTACCCTATATTATGATGCATATGCGGGGTACACCACAAAACATGCAGCAACATACAGATTATGATGATATCTTAAAGGAAGTTCTTTCCTTTTTTTCAGAAAGACTTGTAGCAGCAAAATCTTTAGGAATCAAAGATATCGTTATTGACCCAGGCTTTGGTTTCGCAAAGAACTTAGAACAGAACTATGAGCTTTTAAAGCAAATGGAAATTATGAATCTTGTTGAGCATCCTATTTTAGCAGGCATTAGCAGAAAATCAATGATTTACAAAACACTAAAAACTACTGCTGATCAAGCGTTAAACGGCACAACGGCATTACATATGGTTTGCCTACAAAAAGGTGCAAACATTTTAAGGGTGCATGATGTAAAAGAAGCTTTGGAATGTGTAAAACTATATGAACAATTAAATGCCTAAGTTTATATGAATTACTTGTAATCTATTTTCTTAATTTTACTAAAAAAGTACCGATTGGATTTTTTAAATTTTATTGATTTTAAGATTACAGATGTTTTAGACATCATTTTTGTTGCCGTACTTCTATATTACATATATAAGTTGGTTAGAGGGTCTGTTGCTATCAACATTTTTATTGGTATTGTAATAGTTTGGGCTTTTTGGAAATTGACCGAATTGTTAGACATGCAAATGATCAGCAGTATGGTTGGTGCATTTATGCAAGTGGGACTTATTGCGCTAATCATCGTTTTTCAACAAGAGATTAGAAAATTCTTATTAATGATCGGGTCTACCAATTTTGCTAACAAAAGAAATTTTGTAAAACACTTTAAGTTTTTAAAACAAGAAGGTATATCTACCGATACGGATGTAGACGCTATAATTAAAGCTTGTGAAAAAATGGCAAGTACTAAAACAGGTGCTATTTTAGTAATAGAGCGTAGCAACTCATTAGATTTCATTAAAAGCTCGGGGGATAGAATGAATATTGAAATTAACCAACCAATTCTAGAAAGTATCTTCTATAAGAACAGCACCTTACATGATGGCGCTGCAGTAATAGTTGGAAATTATATTGTAGCAACCAGGGTAATTCTTCCTGTCTCTAATGAGCGTAATATTCCGCTAAGATTTGGATTAAGACACAGAGCTGCCGTTGGCATTAGTGAAAAGACCGATGCATTAAGCATAGTGGTCAGTGAGGAAACCGGTTTAATCTCCTATATCAAAAACGGTGAATTTGTTCTTTATGATTCTATTACCCAGTTAAGTAATATGATTAAACAAGATTTAGCTTAATGGATTGTAAAAACTGTCAAAACAACCTAAGAACAGATTATAGTTATTGTCCCGATTGTGGGGCTAAAGTAATTCGAAATAGGCTTACCGTGAAAAATCTATGGTATGATGCCACCGAGCGATTTTTCAACATTGACAACACCTTTCTTATAACTTTCAAACACCTTTTTACAAAGCCAGATGAAGTAATTGGAGGTTACATTAATGGTGTTAGAAAGAAGTATTTAAACCCCATTAGCTATTTCACAATAGCCATTACCCTTGGGGGTTTGTTTGTTTATGTTTACACAGAATTTTTTCCAAAAGCTTTAGACTTTGATTTTCTGTATCAAAGTGGAGATTCTATGACCGAAGCAGAAAAAATGGGTCAGAATTTTCAAAAACAATGGAATACTTATCTGTTTAAATATCAAAGTCTCGCATATATAGCCATGCTTCCATTTCTAGCACTGATATCTAGACTTGTATTTATCAACAAAAAACAATTTAATCTGAGTGAACATTTTGTAATCAACATTTATGCATACTCTCAAATGTCTATTCTCATCAACACCTTATATCTGTTGACTATTTGGAGTTCTAAAATGCTGTATTATGTCTCTTTTGGAAATATGATTTTCCAAATTTTATTTTTCACTTGGGTATTTTACAAAATCTTTAATCTCACTATAAAACAAACCATACTTAAACTATTATTATTTCTAGTTTTATTAGGCGCTGTGTTTACGTTTTTTATAATCGGAATATCTGCTTATTTGGCTTTTTTCACGGACACATTTCAGAAAATGACTCCTTGATTAAGCAACCTCCTCAGCTAAGAACTGAGCCTCGTACAGATTACTATAATAACCACCTTTTTTAAGAAGTTCTTTATGTGTGCCTGTCTCAACTATGTTACCGGCATCCATTACAATAATTTTATCTGCCTTCTTAATTGTAGCCAAACGGTGGGCAATTACAATTGATGTTCTTCCTTGTGTAATTTTATCTGTAGCCAATTGAATCAATTGCTCAGAATATGTATCTACGGACGATGTAGCCTCATCTAAGATTAAAATGCTAGGGTTGCTAACATATGCACGTAAAAATGCTATTAGTTGTCGTTGCCCGCTAGAAAGCATAGTACCTCTTTCCTTTACATTGTATTGATATCCGCCAGGGAGACTAGAAATAAATTCATCTACACCAATAGCTTTAGCTGCATTTTCAATATCATCTACACTTATGGTAGCATCCTTTAAAGAAATATTATTTGCAATCGTATCGGCAAACAAGAAGACATCTTGTAATACTACGGCAATATGTTTACGTAAAGAAGATAAATTATACTCTTTAATATCAACACCATCAACCATAATAGAACCTGAATTGATTTCGTAAAATCTATTTAATAAATTGATGATAGTACTTTTACCAGCACCTGTAGCACCAACAATAGCAACGGTTTCCCCTGCTTTTACATCAAAAGTAACTCCGTGTAAAACTTCTTCGTCTTCCAAATATCCAAAACGAACATTATCAAACTTAATATCTCCACTAACTACATCTTTCTCAAAAGAACCAACATTTTGTATATGGCTGTCTGTATCTAATATTTTAAATACTCTATTTGCAGCTACCATACCCATTTGAAGTGTATTGAACTTATCTGCAATTTGACGTAGTGGTCTAAACAATAAATCAATCAACATGATAAAAGCAAAGATCGTACCTGCAATATCGGTTGTAATATTTGCCACATTCTGTAAACCTCCATACCACACGATTAACCCAACGGTTAAAGACGAAACTATCTCTGCAATTGGAAAAAATATAGAATTGTACCAAACTGTTTTTAACCAAGCCTTTTTATGCTTCTCATTAATTTCTCTAAACTTATCGCTCTCAATTTTTTCACGGGTAAATAGTTGTACTATTTTCATTCCCGTAATACGTTCTTGAACAAAAGAATTTAAGTTAGAAACTTCTGCCCTAACTTCGGTAAACGCAACTTTCATTGCTTTTTGAAACCATCTTGTAGCATATACTATTATTGGTAATAAAGCAAAAACAATCAATGAGAGCTTCCAGTTTATAAATAGCATTACAACTGCCGCAACGACCATTTTAAGTAAATCTGCCACAATCACAAAAAAGCCTTGACTAAAAATTTCTCCAATTCTTTGCATATCTGCTACGGCTCTGGTCACCAAAACACCCAATGAAGAATTATCAAAATACTTCATTTTAAAAGAGAGCATTTTTTTAAATAAATCAATACGGATATCCTTGATAACAGATTCTCCTAGCCAGTTGGCATAATAATTAAAGGCTAATTGACATATTACTTGCCCTAATAAAACCACCAGCATAGCAATCGTTAGGTACAACAACATTTCTTCGTTGTTGCCCTTTATGGCTTCATCGATTATTTTCTTAACAATTAAAGGGGTAAGAATAGCAAAAACAGACAATAATATGGCTGCCAAAGCAACGCCATAAAAAGTAATTTTATACGGTTTTGTATAGGCTAGTAAGCGTTTAAAAAGACGAGTATCAAATGCTTTTCCAGAATCCTTATCCATTCTTTAAAATAGTATTGGGGTAAACAATAGAGGTCAAATATAGTCCTTTTGCAGGAACAGAAACACCAGCTTTTGTTCTATCCTTGCTTTTTAATATGGTATTAACATAGTCGGCAGAATATTTACCCAATCCTACATTTAATAGTGTTCCTACGATAGCTCTAACCATATTTCTAAGAAATCTATCTGCCGTGATAGTAAAAACAAGAGTGTTATTTTCTAATGTCCATTCCGCTTTCTGCAAATCACAAATATTAGTAAAAACATCAGTATTCGATTTTGAAAAACATTCGAAATCTTTCTTTCCCAGTAACAGGTTTGCAGCCATATTCATTTGCTCCAAGTCCAGCTCTTTCTTAATAAAATGGGCTAAATCTGAAGAAAAAGGGTCTTTCTTTTTTGTTATATGATATTCATAAGTACGTGATGTAGCATGAAAACGAGCATGAGCATCATCCTTAACTTCAAAAATACGATCAACTGCAATATCGCTTGGCAAGAAAGAATTTAATCTAAAAATGTATTCTGGAATATTGTCTAAACTATTAACATCAAAATGGGCATACATAACTTTTGCATGCACACCTGTATCTGTACGACCTGCGCCCATAAGTGAAATAGGGACATTTAAAAGTTTAGACATACCTTTTTCAAGTACTTCTTGCACTGTTATGGCATTAGGCTGATACTGCCAGCCATGATAAGCTTTACCGAAGTATGAAAATTGAATGAAGAATCTCAAAAGGATGTACTAATTTTGTATACTGCAAAGGTATTAAAAAGGATACGTTTAATCACCTTTAGCCAATTACTCAGAGTAAAACTTAAATCTTCATCAAACCTAAACTTTTAATGACCAAAATTCTTTTACTTTCCGATACCCACTCCCATATAGATGACGCCATTTTAAAACATGTAAAATGGGCAGATGAAGTATGGCATGCCGGCGATATAGGAACTTTAGATGTAACTGATACCATAGCAAAATTAAAACCCTTAAAAGGTGTACATGGTAACATAGACGACCATATAATCCAAAAAGAATTTCCAGAAAACAATAGATTTTTTTGCGAAGGTGTTGATGTACTCATAACACATATAGGAGGCTACCCCCCTAAATACAACATTAGAACTCGTGATATGATAAGAGAAAATCCTCCGAAATTATTCATTTCTGGGCATTCTCATATTCTAAAAGTAATGATGGACAAAAAGTTAGGCGTTCTGCACATGAACCCTGGTGCTTGCGGAAAACACGGTTTTCACCAAATGCGAACCATGTTACGTTTTATTATTGAAGGAGATAATATTAAAGATTTAGAAGTTATAGAACTTGGCAAAAGATAGAAACAGGGCGAATTTAATTGAACACACCCTGTAAAACAGCAAATTATAATTCAAATGCCACCCCTAATGAAAATGTACCACCGTCATATATATTTTTACGCTCCACCAAAAAACCTGCGTAATCTGAATATTGAGCCACCAAGTTTAAATGATCGGTCAATTTATACATTGAGGTAATACCATAACTTGTATACGTTGTTCCCTCTCCAAATAAAAATGATCCGCTTTGCACATTATTCTCAGAAGACAATCTTTCCTGAATTTTCAACTTCCCTATCAAATACAATTTATTAAAGAACAAATGACCTACTTCTGCCCCAGCCTGAAACTGGTTACTAAAATTCTCTGTTCTAAAGTTTACGCTTGAAAATGCAGAAACATATGATTTTCCATTTTTAAATCCATGAGATGCAGCTAAGGTGGTCCAAACATTAAACTCACCATCAGAAAGCGGTAAATTTATCTCATCAAATTCCCCAAAATCATTTGCATTTTTTGATTGCGCAAAATTGTTGCCATCATTATTAGGTATATCTAATGCTACTTGTAAAGACAATGGAAAGTTTTTTAACAACTTATACTTTACACCAAGCTGAATGTTACCGACACCGCCTACAGTTTCGGTTGTACTAAAACTATTTAAACGAACTAACGGTAAATCAACAATAGCGGTAAATCTATTAGATATTCCATATTCTCCATAAATTAAAAAAGCATTTGTATTAAAAGTACTTCCTTGATCAGCTAATCTACCTTCTGTAGTATAATAATCATTAGAAGAAAAATGTGATGCCGATGCTTGTAGATATAATCCTTTGGCTTCTCTCGTCCAACCACTTTGGGCTTGTAAGCAAACGGCAGAGAAGCAAAAAAATACAAAAATTAAATTTTTTATTTTTTTCATAATTCTGTGATATTAAATTTCAGGAAATACAGAAAGTGTATCCCGAAAAAAAGCCTTTGGGAGACATAGAAAAACAGAATCATGTGTCTCTATTCCCAAAGGCAGTAATATGTTATTTTAGTTTAAAGCTACATTACCAAATGGTATGTTAGCTGTAGCACACCAAAGAATGATGTGTGTGTATTTAGCATCGGGCGTATCGCTCAATTTAATGAACATTTCACCATTATCCGCAACATTACCAATTAGCATTAAATCTGGATTTCCATTAGCAGGATCAGCAGTAAAAACATCTGATGTAGAAAGAAAAATACCTACTGTTCCAGTGCCAAGCTCGGTTGTAAAATCATCTGCAAAACGAACAAAATTAACGTCTTCTGCATCAACTCCAACTTCAACCAAACCTTGTGTTGGTGTACCACTCTCAGCAACCAAATTTCCACTTAATGTTACCATCAAATCACCTACTGGTAACGAGGAGTCCACTTCAACAGTTTCTGTTTCAACTACCGTTTCTGTCACTGTTACTACTTCTGCATCATCATCAGAGCAACTAATAAAAAAAGTTGTCACGGCACTAACTAATAATACAAGAGTAAATTTTCCGTTTTTCATAATCGTAATTTTTAAATTTGTTTTTGTTTTAAACAGCATAACTAACGGCTATCGTTAGCCTTTCTGTTTCTTGGAACAAACATAAAAATGCGGTATCACGAAGAATTCAAGAAAACATAAAGAGTTTATCACACTAGGCTAAAATCCTGCAACAGTTTTGTGATAATTGAAAAGAAGAAACTTGTTTTCAGAAATAAAAGGGCATAAAAAAACCCGGAAACTACCCCGGGTTTTAACGCACTAATACTACTAAGATTATAGGCTTAACGTAAGCGATCCACAGATTTTACAAGATCTTCATCCTTCTTTATAGCCCTATTTGCAAGGACCAAAAAAATGATAGAAAATACTGGAATCAGCATCCCAATACCCTTCTCAGAAACCAAAGTTTCTCCGGATAAGTTTAGTGATCGGTAAACGAAAAATCCTAATAAAAAAACATTTAATATCATGTTCAGCCTGTTTATAACAAACTGAGATTTTCTTTTTTTAAATTGTACTATAGCCCAAACAGCTAATACTGCACTCGCATAAAAGGCAATAGAAATAAGCATTTCATTATTCGCGAATACTTCTGCCCCATCTATATTAACCCATAGGTTAAAGAAGAACGGTAGAACACCTGTAAGTATTGCTACAACTATCAAATAAAGGCTTTGTATTCTTTGAATCATAAATCAATTACCACTTTACACTGCAAAAATACAGGTCTTTTCAAAAATTATAGCCATTTAATTCAAAATAATTTGTAATATTGCTACGTTATCAAGTCATAACGCCTACCAATAAGGAAAACATTCCTTGAGATTATCCAAATAAAATTATTTACTTCTTACAATACAAACTACTTATAATTTATTCTACTACTTAATGTTTGAGATTTCAGATTTAAAATCAAAAAAGCTACCTGAGCTTCAGGAAATTGCTAAAGGACTAAAGGTTCCTAAATTCAAAACCTTGAAAAAACTAGACTTAGTTTATCAAATTTTGGACTTACAGGCAGCTAATCCTAAAGTGGCTGCAGCTATAGCTCCTTCAAAAACTGAAGAAGTAAGCAAACCAGCAGAAGAAAAACCGAAGCCAAAACCAAAACCTAGACCTAGACCACGTGTTGAAAAAAACACGGACAAGGATGGAAATGCCCCTGCAAAAACTGAGCCTACAAAAGTAGCTCCAGCAAAAAAAGAGGTAACGCAAGCAACTGAGTCAAAAGAACCAGTAGAGCAAAAAAGACCTAGACCTAGGCCAAAACCTGCTAACCAGCCTAATAAGCAAAAGAATCCTCAGCAGAATAATAATAAGAAGCCAAACCCTAGACCTACCCATGACAAAAGCAATTTTGACAAGGACTTAAAGAATAGGTATAAGGAACCTGAATATGAGTTCGATTCTATTATAGCTAGTGAAGGAGTTTTAGATATTATGCAAGATGGTTACGGATTTTTACGTTCCTCTGATTATAATTACCTATCCTCTCCTGATGATATTTATGTTTCTCAGTCTCAGATTCGTCTTTTCGGTTTAAAAACTGGAGATACCGTATTGGGGAATGTAAGACCACCAAAAGAAGGGGAAAAATATTTTCCGCTTATTAAGGTGAATAAAATTAACGGAATCGACCCTCAAATAGTTCGTGACCGCGTGTCCTTTGAACATTTGACTCCATTATTCCCTCAAGAAAAATTTAATTTAGCTGAGCGTCAAAGCACGATATCTACTCGTATAATAGATTTGTTCTCTCCTATTGGAAAAGGACAAAGAGGAATGATCGTATCTCAACCAAAGTCTGGTAAAACCATGCTTTTAAAAGATATAGCTAATGGTATTGCAGCAAACCACCCAGAGGTTTATCAAATTATATTATTAATTGATGAACGACCAGAAGAGGTTACCGATATGCAGCGTAATGTACGTGGCGAGGTTGTTGCTTCTACATTTGACAAAGAACCAACAGAACATGTACGTGTTGCCAACATTGTTTTAGAAAAAGCAAAACGTTTGGTAGAATGCGGTCATGATGTTGTTATCCTTTTAGATTCCATTACACGTTTAGCAAGAGCCTACAACACTGTACAACCAGCTTCAGGTAAAGTATTAAGTGGTGGTGTTGATGCAAATGCATTACACAAACCAAAAAGATTCTTTGGTGCAGCGCGTAATATCGAAGGTGGCGGATCATTATCTATTATTGCTACTGCATTAACGGAGACCGGTTCTAAAATGGACGAAGTAATTTTTGAAGAATTCAAAGGTACTGGTAACATGGAACTTCAATTAGATCGTAAGATTGCCAATAGAAGAATCTTCCCTGCCATCGACCTTACTTCTTCTAGTACACGTAGAGATGATATGCTTTTAGACGAAAGCACTTTACAGCGTATGTGGATTATGCGTAAATACCTTGCGGACATGAACCCTGTGGAAGCAATGGAATTTATAGAGCAACGCTTTAAGCAAACAAAAAATAATGAAGAGTTCTTGATGACTATGAATCAATAGAATTTTATAAATAATTTTAAAATCCCGATTTCTAATAGAAATCGGGATTTTTGTTTTTATAAACTTCCATAATCTTAACTCCTTTAAAACCAAAGTCATCTATGTGCAGCCCTACATTATTTTTAATATCTTTATCATCTTTAGAGAAAGATATCTCCCCCAGTCTTTTTTCTATTTTCTAACTAATTAATCTAATTCCTGGAAAATGAAAAGACCAACCATGTTATTGACTAGAATCACCTTTATTTTGATGCTCACAGTGCTTGTTAGCTGTAACCAAGTACAAGAGCCCAATGAGCCTGATAAAAATGATAAACCCACTGTAGAAGCTCCTGCTCAAATTGTAGAAGTATCACAAGCTAAAAACATGTATGATTCTTATAGCAAAAGAAGGGTTCCTCTAATTCAACATTACGAAGATTCTATAAACCAGCATTATAAAGATGACAAAGAATTTGATGTTGGCAGATATGTATATTACGATTATAAAATCTTAAAGCAGTATCTAAAATTTATTGAACAGGAAGCTGCAGATGCCAACGTAGAAATATCGACTTTAAGATTATACTATTCTAATTACCCAGATGATGTGTTTTTCCCGAATTCAAAAGATTCCATTAAACACCCAAGACAGAATTCAATTATGCTTTCACCAACCTATAATGATGGAAAACGAGATTATCTGTTCTACATAGGGCAAGGTGCAAAAGGCAAACAAGCAGTTCCTTTAAACAATGATTTTGAAAATATAAAAGGTTACAGCATACATACAAATGAAAACAACAAAGCGCATGCATCATTTGCACCAATTTCAAAAACAGCCGCAAAACCTTTAAACATTCAAGGTCAACAAAGTTTAACGCTCAATAGAGGCTCAGGCGTACCACCACCAAAAAATTAATCATCTTGTAAACACTTGAGCTGAATTATGCTGGAATACCTATTGGAGAATTATTTTATATTACTCTATTTTATAGCGTTGGTTCTGTCCATAGCTAAATATCAACGCTATTATGATACTGTATTAAGATATTTCCCAATTCTACTCGCATACACTTTTTTGTCTGAAGTCCTGGGCTTAATAGTTAGAGATGTAGATGACATTCAACTTATTTACAAGCAAGAATTTCACAATTACAATACTATCATTTTTAATGTATTCGATATTATATTTTTTCTTTACTTCTTTTACATTTATTACCATTTAAGTAAATATCCGATAACAAAGAAGATAATTAAATACGGCAGTGTATTTTTTGTAATAACATGTATAGTAAATTTATTTTATCAAGATTTTTTTACGGAACCTCAAAATTTTGGAATTATTGCAGGCTCAATAATCTTGTTATATGCAGCAATAATCTATTTGTATAAATTAATTACGATTAAACACAAGTTGCCATTACATACAAATCTTCTATTTTGGATCAGTGTTGGTATTTTAATTTTTTATACGTGTTACCCAATTACCATGTATATATTATCCTTTAATTACGAGTTATTTACCGCTTATAATTTATCTAAATACCATTACGCCACTATTGGAATTTTCTACTCTTGTATTATTCTAGGGCTATTATTCATGAAGAGACTAAGAATAGCGAACGAAACAATTTAAAAAAACTAAACAAAAAAAGCCTTCCTAATTAAAGGAAGGCTCTATACTTTTAACTTAAAGCTAAATTATAGTGCAGCTACGTGCTTAGCTAATTTGCTTTTTAAGTTGGCAGCTTTATTATCATGTATAATGTTACGTTTTGCTAAACGATCGATCATACTAACAACACTTGGAAAAAGAGCCTCTGCATCTTTCTTAGATTCTTCTCCACGTAATCTTTTTATAGCGTTACGCGTAGTTTTATGCTGATATCTGTTACGTAAACGAACTGCTTCGTTTCTTCTGATTCTCTTTAATGCCGACTTGTGATTTGCCATTTTATAATTTATTATAATTTCTTCGGATTCTCATCCATTCAATTTTTGTAGTCCGTAGGGGAATCGAACCCCTGTTACCAGGATGAAAACCTGGCGTCCTAACCCCTAGACGAACGGACCATTATATGTCAATGCTTGGAAATACATCCAAATGTTAATTAGTAGTCCGTAGGGGAATCGAACCCCTGTTACCAGGATGAAAACCTGGCGTCCTAACCCCTAGACGAACGGACCATACTTTGCGCAATTGCGGATGCAAAAATACAAATATTTTTTACTATCACAACACCTGATTATAATTTTTTGAAAAAATTAATACGCTTTAGCAAATAGCACCCTTTTATTAGATGGTTTTCCAGTAACCATACAAACACCTTTTTCTTCCTTCGCATCAATAGGAATACACCTTATCGTAGCTTTTGTCTCATCTTTTACACGTTCTTCAGTTTCTTTACTACCATCCCAATGAGCTGAAATAAATCCACCTTTTTCATTCAAAACTTTCTTGAATTCGTCATATGAATCCACTTCTGTAATATGATCAGCCCTATAATCGAGTGCTTTTTGGAACATATTCTTCTGAATATCCTCCATTAAAAATTCAATTTTAGCTACTACATCAGTCGCAGAAACTGTTTCTTTTTGCAATGTATCCCTTCTTGCAACTTCATACGTGCCATTTTCCATGTCTCTTGGTCCAATTGCCAATCTAACAGGAACTCCACGCATTTCATACTCATTAAACTTAAATCCTGGCTTATGTGTGTCCCTATTATCAAATTTCACAGAAATACCTTTAGCCCTTAATTCTTTTACTAATGGATTAACCGTATCGGATATTTGGTCCAATTGATCCATTCCTTTGTAAATTGGTACAATAACAACTTGTATAGGCGCCAATTTTGGTGGAATTACCAATCCATTATCATCGCTATGTGTCATTACCAAGGCACCCATTAATCTTGTAGAAACCCCCCAAGAAGTTGCCCATACATATTCTTTACCACCTTCTTTAGTAGCAAATTTCACATCAAAAGCCTTTGCAAAATTCTGCCCTAAGAAATGCGATGTACCTGCTTGTAAAGCCTTACCATCTTGCATCAATGCCTCTATACAATATGTCTCTATAGCACCGGCAAATCTTTCACTCTCTGTTTTAGTTCCTTTTATGACAGGTATCGCCATATGGTTTTCAACAAAATCCGCATAAACGTTCATCATTTGCTCTGCCTCTTCAATTGCTTCTTTTTCGGTTGCATGAGCGGTGTGCCCTTCTTGCCATAAAAACTCAGCTGTCCTTAAGAATAATCTAGTACGCATCTCCCATCGTACCACATTTGCCCATTGGTTTATTAATAATGGCAAATCTCTATAGGATTGTATCCACTTTCTATAGGTATCCCAAATTATGGTTTCAGAAGTTGGTCTAACAATTAATTCCTCTTCTAATTTGGCATCTGGATCAACAATGATCCCACTACCATCTTCTGCATTTTTCAATCGATAATGCGTAACAACCGCACATTCTTTAGCAAACCCTTCAACATGGCTAGCTTCTTTACTTAAGTAGGATTTAGGAATGAATAAAGGAAAATAGGCATTTTCATGACCTGTCTCCTTAAACATTTTATCTAACCCTGCTTGTATTTTCTCCCAAATACCATAGCCGTATGGTTTTATGACCATACAACCCCTTACACCAGAGTTCTCGGCTAAATCTGCCTTAACCACTAATTCATTATACCACTTGGAATAATCCTCGCTTCTCTTTGTCAAATTTTTACTCATTATCTGGACTTTGGCACAAATTTTGTGAATATTACTATACAATAATTGAGTAAAACTAGTTATTTTTAATATGTTCAACAATATAATTTTGATCCGATGATATATTCTTTGCCCCACAACAAAATTCGAAACATAACAATGATGGTGACCCTAGCTGTATTGGCAGCTTCTTGCGGTTCATACCAACAATCTTCTTACTACGACAATGACGGCATATATTCAGATGACGCACCAACCACAGAAAGAAGACCTCAACAGAAAAATTATAATCAAAATAATCCCGAAACGGATACCTATTCTAATTACTTTGGTGAAAAAGCAAATCAGTATGATGAAATATTGGATAGTGAAATTTTCACTGATGTTGATTCTTATTCTAGCAATGAAATAGACGATACTATACCAGAAGATCAACTAACTGATTATTACGCCACAACCAATGATTACGAAGGTTACGGAAGTTGGGGTAGCAATAATGCCGATGTTAGCATTTATATTCATAATAACGGTTGGAATAACTGGGGCTATGGCAATTCTTTTGGATGGGGTTGGAACAACTGGGGTTACGGAGGTTTTTATAATTACGGATGGAACCAACCTTGGGGCTGGAACAGATGGAACAATTGGGGATATTCAGGTTTCGGATTCGGATACGCAGGATATAGAGGATTTGGATTTGGATGGAACAGACCTTATTATGGTTATGGATACGGGTATGGCTACGGCAATAGATATTACGGCAGAAATAATCGTTTTTCTAATAGAAATTATGCATTAAATAATTCTAGAAGAGGAAATTACACAAGAGCAAATATAAATAACAGCGGTTTGTCTTCAACTGCATTACGTGGAAGATCAAATGTAAACACAAGAGGTGATTCTCCAAGATACAGAAGCAACACATCTCGTACAGCAACCGCTAGAAGCTCTGCAAATACACGTAGCTCAAGAACATATTCAGGAAATACGACTACACGAAGAACTGTAGGCGTTGATCAAAATAGAGCATACAGAACAAGTAGAAGTACTAGGGCCACTCCAAGATATAGCAGCAACTCCTCAAGAAGTAGCAGTAGTAGATATAGTAGCAGCCCTAGCTCTGCAAGGTCAAGTAGTAGAGTAGCTGTACCTAGAACTTCTACGTATAGAAATTCTGGAAGCACATCTAGAAGTTATTCTTCTGGCAGAAGCACAAGAAGTTCTGGAAGTGGATCTTACCGTAGTTCTGGAAGTAGCTCTAGAAGTAGTAACTATAGCTCTGGAAGAAGTAGCTCTAGCGGAAGTTCTTACAGAAGTTCTGGTAGCAGTACCAGAAGTTCTAGCAGTGGTTCTTCATCAAGATCTTCAGGTTCATCTAGCAGAAGTAGCGGAAGAAGAAACTAAAATCTAACATTATTTTTAAAATTGAATATTGCTATGAAAAGATATTTAACTTTCATAATACTAGCTTCATGTGCCATTGGTAGTGCACAAAATATAAATGACGCTTTACGTTATGGTACCGAAAACCTTCAAGGTACTGCCCGTTTTCAAGCTATGGGTGGTGCATTTGGCGCATTAGGTGGCGACTTATCATCTTTAAACGTAAATCCTGCTGGGTCTGCTGTATTTAACAACAGCCTTTTTACCGTAACAGGATCTAACTATCATACAAATAACGACGCTCGCTATTTTGGAGATGCTTTAATTACAAAAGACAACAACATAGAATTAAATCAAATAGGTGGTGCTTTTGTTTTTAAAAACACCGACTCTAATTCTGATTGGCAAAAATTTACTTTGGCCTTCAACTACGATGTTGTCGATAATTTTGATAACGAATATTATGTTACCGGAAGTGCAGTAGATGGTATTGATACGTATTTTTTAGAATATGCAGGAGGCACACCTTTTGGATCAATTCTTTTACAGGAAGGAGAGTTTATAGAAGAAGGCTATTTAGATATAGGTGCAGTTCAAGGTTTTAGTGACCAGCAAGCTTTTTTAGGGTATTATGGCGGTATTTTTGACCCAGAGACAGATGCCGATAATAACACCAATTATATTAGCAACAGTCTTTATGATAGAGTGGAACAAGATTTCTTAAGAAGAACTTCTGGCTATAATAGTAAATTCACTTTAAATGCAGCGTCTCAATACAAAGAGAATATATACATAGGTGCTTCTTTAAACTTTCACAATGTATTATATACGCAATATGATCAGTTTACTGAAAGTGGATACGAGCCTAATTCTGAAATTACACGCACAACATTTGATAATTATTTACAAACAGAAGGTAACGGTTTCTCCTTTAGCTTAGGAGCTATTGCAAAATTGAATGATAACGTAAGATTAGGCGGCAGCTACCAGTCCCCTACTTGGTATAGATTAGAAGACGATTTATCTCAACGCATTAATTCTGATTTAGCAGACGATGATATTAATTTTATCAATTTCAATATTGTTAACCTATTTGAAAGCTATACTGTAAAAACACCTAGTAAATTAACGGGTAGTTTAGCAGTAATTTTTGCTAAGGATGGTCTATTAAGTTTTGATTACGGATATCAAGATTTTTCTCAATCTGAATTACGCCCTACAAACGACCCAAGTTTTCAATCTGTAAATACTCAAATTTCTAGTGATCTTGGCTCAGTTTCAACATTTAGACTTGGTGGTGAATACAGAGTTCAACAAGTAAGCTTTAGAGCTGGATATCGTTTTGAACAAAGCCCATATGCCAATGGAAATACTATTGGAGATTTAAATGCTGTTTCTGCAGGTATAGGATATAATTTTGGCGGAAGTAAATTAGATTTTGCTCTTAGTCAATCTCAACAAGATGTTAGCGAAAGACTATTTAACGCCGGTATTACCACACCCGCAACAATAGACAGGAGCATAACAAACGCTACTTTAAGTTATACCATTAACTTTTAAGTTAAAAGATTATATTTATAAAAAAAGGGAAGCAAATTTGCTTCCCTTTTTTTTGTTATCTCTTTAAAGAAAAATGTGTTTTCCTTGTTTTGGCAACCATTAAATTATCTTCTTGTTCTCCATATTCAAAACGAAACCAATAATCTGTAGAAGGCATTTGTTGACCGTTATAATTACCGTCCCAAGCATCGGCTGCGCCTAATTGTTTTAATAGCTTACCATACCTATCAAATATAAATACAACTGGGTTATTTAATGTTTCTATACCTTTTACATTCCAATCATCATTTGTTCCATCACCATTGGGCGTAAAAAACTTAGGGTAACCTACTACCAAAAATTCAATTGGATCAGTTATACCACATCCATTTTTATCATTGATAATTACAGTATTAATTCCTGGAGGCACATTCATAAAAACAGCATCATCTTGAAATACGCCATTATTAATAGCATATTCATAATCCCCATCACCGTCCACAAAAAACTCAACATTGTTTCGGTCTGGATCAATTGAAAGATTAGTATCCAATGTTTCTACTCGGTCTAAAATTGGGGTGCCAAAAAATGTAATTAACACTCCACTATCATCTCTAACAGTTGGCGGCGTACCTGTTATGGTTGTAATTGTAGCGAAATAACGACCCGAATTAGGACTAGCAACAATTAGTTCTGCTCCAAAATCACCAGAACCGGTAAGCGTATCATCAACAACACCATCATCTTCATAATCAACAGTCCATTCTACACTTGCAATATCTGCGCCCGCAGGAGAATTCAATGCACTAATAGTTATATCATCATCACCTTCACAAGCAATGATATCCAATCCCAAAAACTCATCACGCAAAGTACAATCTAAAGCAGTATCTTGATTATCACTAACAGAACTACCCGTAAAAGTCAACATAAAAGGTTCAGGGTCTCCCGTAAAATTATCAGCAAAATTGTTTATTAAAATATAATATATCTCTCCAGGAAGTACGTCTAAATATTCATCATAAGTATTTTGACTACCGGTTAAAGATGCTTGACCTTCTTGACCGCTATCAGGGTTTACACCTAATCCCGTAAAATTAGTGTCGTTTACTTCATAATTACATCGAATAGGTTGGGCGGTACCATTGCTAATATCAGCACAATCTACATCTGGACCATAAACAGCAAAATCCCATTCGGCCGTAGGTGTAGATCCTGAAGTCGCTAAAGCTTCAATATCAAAACCAACCTGGCCACCTGTTCCCGCTCTAAAAACGAACCAAGAGGTATTAAACTCAATATTTGCGGAAGAAAGGCTACCTTTTTCAAGGCACCCAGTTTGAAGAATAACATCAGGATCAAAATCATCAACATCACCGGTGCCACCAGCAATACCCATAATAGGTTGATCGGCACAAACAGGTATAGCCGTTCTACAATCGGCAGAATTTTGTGCAGTTGCGTTCCAATAGAAAAGAAACATACAACAAATAGAACAAATAAGTGTTCTCATAAAAGCGTATCTATTAGTATAGGTGATGTATATTATAACTACACATGCTCCGCTTTAGTATCTTACAACGAAGATTCTGGTATTTAATCGATAAAATGCACTTTTTGAGCCTAATTATTAGGCTTAACGCTTTAAAGTAAAGTGATTATTGATGAATGATGCGCTAGTATTCTCACCTAAAGAATTAGTATAGGAAAGCTTAAACCAATAATCAGATTCTGGTAATAAAGATCCATTTAATGTACCGTTCCATCCACTGGAGTCATTAATTATTTGATACAGTAATTTACCGTAACGATCATATATTGTAATTACAGGATTATCTAAGGCAGACAACCCATCGACTTTCCAAGTATCATTTACGTTATCTCCGTTAGGAGTAAAAAACTTTGGAAAACCAACAACAACGATATCTCTAGTATCAAAACCACATCCATTTATATCGCTGACCGTTATAATATGTTCGCCTGGAAACAAATTATTAAAAACACCATTACCTTGTGGTATATCATTATCTACTTGATACTGAAAATCACCTTCTTCTTCCACATAAACGGATACAACATTAGATGCATCATCTTCATATTCAATAGTGATATCTGAAATAACTGGCGGACTAGAAAAAACCACGGTCACAGAACGAACAGTTATACATTGAATTAAACCTTGTGTATTGGTAACAGATAAAGTATACACACCTGGTTCTGCAACGGTAATTAAAGAAGAGGTTTGCCCTGAACTCCATTCATATGAAAAATCACTATTTGGTATACGTTGCCCAATGGTAACAACAGGTTCATCACCACATATAAAAACTTCTGTATCAAAATCTAAAAACGGTAACTCAATTCCGTTTACTTCAAAAGTTTCTGAAGCATCAAAACACATTGAATTCTCTAAGGAGGTAGTTCTAACATAAATAGTCTGAGTTTCTTGTAATGGAATAAACTCTTTTGAAAGTGCATTGGTACCATCAAAAGCATCTTCAAAACTATCATGATAAGACACTCTAAATTCTAAAGAACTTTGACTTCCCAAAGCTTCAGTATCTTTTACATTAAAATCTATGGCTGTACCATCTAAACAAGCAGTCTCATTTTCTAAAGGAAACGTTTCTGGTGATGGCGCATATGCTACCTGTGTCTCACTAATTAAATTATTTCCTAATGGTCTTACCACTAAAACACGATACATTCCAGAAACAGCTATTGATAATTGCGGGTCATTTTCACCAGGAATAAGTTGAAAGCCCGCACCAGCATCTAAGTACCACTCATAATCTAACGCATCCGTAGTAGTTGCATCTAAAATAACCGTTTCGTTATCACATGCAATTACAGGTGGTCCTAATAAGTTATCTATTATATCACAATCCAAGGCTGAATTAGGGAACTCTACAAAAATGTTTCCTGAAAATTGAATAGAAAATCCGGAATTATTATTACTGAAATTATTAATCATCAAGAGATACTCTTCTCCTGGCTCAACATCTAACCAATCATCATATTGTATATTATCCAATCCGGTAGGATCTTCACCAACACCTATATAACTACTATCATCAGAATTATCAAAATAATTACATCTTACAGGTTCTCCTAATGAACTACAGTCATTAGTTCTGTACAAGGCAAAATCCCAATCTTCATTAGAATCGAATCCTATATTAAAGCCTAATTGACCAATTTCCCCGATTTTAAATTTATACCAAGCAGAATTGGTTTCTATTGTTCCGCTACCCTGTGTAATACACCCAGAAATAGATGCTCCGTTAAAATCATCAATTCCGTAACCATTAGTACCTCCGTTTACCGGTGTGTTGTAGCAAATAGGTACCGCATTGGCACAATCTGCGGACACTTGAGCGAACGAAGTAAAGAAGCAAAGTAAGCTAATTAAAAAAATGGTTATACCATACTTGGTCATAAAGGCCTTTTAAATTGGAAAAATAAAATTAACTAGACCTTAACGTTATGGCTAATTAATGTTGTGTAATGCCCGCATTTAGTTATAAAGTGGCACATATTGTATATCTTTGCAGCTTCTAAAAGATAGATAAAATGAAAATTGAGGATACATTGGAAAATCAATTTGAGGAATTAGGAAATGATCATATTTCCACTTCAGAAGATACTCCATTACGTTCAGATGCATTTGACCTTGATGATGCCGAAAAGATTGAACGCATTCGCGAAAACGTTCGTGAAATCATGCTTACGTTAGGTTTAGATTTAACTGACGACAGCTTAAAAGGAACTCCTAACCGAGTTGCTAAAATGTATGTAAATGAAATATTTGGTGGTTTAAATCCAGCCAAGAAACCTAAGGCTTCTACTTTTGATAATAAGTACAAGTATGGCGAAATGTTAGTTGAAAAAAACATTACCCTATATTCTACGTGCGAGCATCATTTACTACCTATTGTAGGTCGAGCGCACGTTGCATATATTTCTAAAGGTACGGTTGTAGGTCTTTCTAAAATGAACCGTATAGTTGATTATTATGCTAAACGCCCTCAAGTTCAAGAACGTTTAAATATTCAAATTGTAAGAGAATTACAAAAAGCTTTAGGTACTGAAGATGTTGCTTGTGTAATAGATGCAAAACACCTTTGTGTAAACTCTAGAGGTATACGCGATATCGATAGTAGTACCGTAACGGCAGAATATGGCGGTAAATTCAAAGAAGAATTAGTACGCCGTGAGTTTTTGAATTACCTTAATCTAGATACCCATTTTTAATAGCATATAGCTTCATGCAATTATACGAAAGTCAAGAAATCAAAGTATACAATTCCTTAACAGGTAAAAAAGAAGTTTTCAAACCCATTAACACAGGTCATATTGGCATGTATGTTTGTGGACCTACAGTGTATAGTAATGTGCATTTAGGTAATTGTAGAACTTTCATGTCTTTTGATATGATTTTTAGATACTTTAGACATCTTGGTTATAAAGTACGTTATGTTCGTAATATTACCGATGCCGGCCATTTGGTTGACGATGCGGAAGATGGCGAAGATAAAATTGCAAAAAAAGCACGTTTAGAAAAATTGGAACCTATGGAAGTTGTTCAACGATATACTGTTGACTTTCATAATATTTTGGAGAAATTCAATTTCTTACCTCCTAGTATTGAACCTACAGCTACAGGCCATATTATAGAGCAAATTGAAATTATTAAGGATATTCTTAAAAAAGGATTTGCTTACGAAACCAATGGTTCTGTATATTTTGATGTTGCTAAGTTCAATGAAAAGCATGAATATGGTAAATTAAGTGGACGCAAGCTTGAAGACATGATCGCCAATACACGCGATCTTGCCGCACAAGACGATAAGCATAATCCACAAGATTTTGCTTTGTGGAAAAAGGCCGAACCACAACATATTATGAGATGGCCTTCGCCATGGGGAGATGGATTTCCAGGGTGGCATTTAGAGTGTACAGCCATGAGCACTAAATATTTAGGTGAAACCTTTGATATTCACGGAGGCGGAATGGATTTAAAATTCCCACACCACGAATGTGAAATTGCACAGGCAGAAGCTTGCAATGATCAAAGCCCTGTAAACTATTGGTTACACGCAAATATGTTAACCTTGAACGGTAGAAAGATGGCAAAATCTACAGGAAATAGTATTCTACCTGGAGAGATATTCTCTGGTGAAAACAAAATTCTTAGCAAGCCGTTCTCACCTTCTATGGTGCGTTTCTTTATGATGCAAGCTCATTATACTAGTATCTTAGATATGAGTAATGATGCGCTTTTGGCTTCAGAAAAAGGTTTTAATAAATTGATGGAAGCCATTAATGCTGTTAAATCTTTGAATACTGGCAAGACTACTGATTTTGATGTTGCAGCTTGGAAAACATCTTGCTACGCAGCAATGAACGATGATTTTAATACGCCAATTTTAATAGCAAAATTATTTGACGCTGTTAAGCATATAAATCTAATTAAAGAAGGTTCAGAATCAATTACTGAAGAAGATAGAGCAGAATTAGAAAACACCCTTCATAGTTTTGTGTTTGATGTTTTAGGTCTTGAAAACAAAAGTAGTTCTGATGCTGATTCTGAGAAATTAGGCGGTGTTGTAGAATTATTGATTGAATTACGTAAGACAGCAAGAGAAAATAAAGATTTTGCCACATCAGATAAAATTCGTGATCAACTTGCAGTGTTAGGTATTCAATTAAAAGACGGCAAAGAAGGAACTACGTATAGCCTTTAAAATTAATCTAAAAATCTAGATTTTTGTATTTTAGACTGGTATTCGCCAGGCGCTAAGTTTTGCCTTGTTTTGAATACTCTATTAAAATAGGACCTACTTTCAAATCCGCAGTCCAGATATACATCTTTAATACTTCTACTTGGGTCTTGCAATAACCCAACTGCCAATTTTATTCTCTCGTTATTAATAAATTCAACAGGAGAAATACCCAGCTCTAATTTAAACGTTCTATAAAAATGAGATGGACTCATACAGGCTATTTTACTAAGATCATCCACTTGTATAGCTTTATGAACATTATCTCTAATATATCTAATGACCTCGGTTAACCTACTTTCTTTCTTAATGGTCAAGGTTGCATTACTATATATTTTACGCTCGTTAGTCTGCAATATTCTAATAATAAGTTCACGCAACATGTTATCAACGAACAAGTCTTTTGAAGGATGGTCTTCAGAAAACAAAAACAATAGGCGCTGTATAATTTGAAAAATTCCTCTATCGTTTACAAAATGAAAATTATAATCCATTAATCCCCATGGCTCTTTGGTACTCTTGGGCATGTTTTCATTCATAAACTCTAATACTTTTTTAATCTTATCTTCTGAAATGGCCATAGCTAAACACCTCGTAGGATTTTTTGCCATAGCCTCAGGAAAATCAATGCACATGCCTTCATTGGCTGGCAAGACTAAAGATTCTCCAGGTAAAAAATCAAATGATTCAAAATCGCGCAGATGCATAATTTTCTTTCCTTGAATCATACTTGCTAAAACAGGTTGTTCAAATTTCAATAAAACACTAGCTGCCTGTTCATGTGTTTCAAAAACATGCATAGCCGCATTATTCATGGTATAAGAGGTTTGGTTTTCCACCATTGTCTCTAAACGTCTTCCATTAAAGAAATTATCGGATAATTGAATCACAGTTATTTTGATTTTATTTTAAGGAATTTACAAAAATTTATACTTAAAAAAATCATAAAATCAATTATTGATAGAATAGTTCACATTATTCGTAGAATGCGTCAGATGTAATAAGAACTTGGTAAGTACATTTAGAATATCATAAAAACTTACATCTATTATTAACTTAAATCACATAATATGAGCACAACAGCAACTGTAGAAAAAGACGTACTTCAAAAACCTAAATTCAAAAATCAATATGAAAATTTTATTGGTGGAAAATGGGTGGCACCTAGCAAAGGTGAATATTTTGATAATATTTCACCTGTAGACGGAAAAGCATTTACGAAAATACCAAGATCCACTGCGGAAGATATTGAGAAAGCTATTGATGCCGCATGGAAAGCAGCCCCATCATGGAATACCTCTTCTGCTACGGAGAGAAGTAATATGCTTTTAAAAATTGCAGATAAAATAGAACAAAATCTAGAAGTTTTAGCGAGAGCAGAAACTTGGGACAATGGTAAAGCCATACGTGAAACCAGAGCTGCAGATTTACCTTTAGCAGTAGACCACTTTAGATACTTTGCAGGTGTTATTAGAGCAGAAGAAGGATCGGTCAGTGAATTAGATTCTAACACGGTCGCTTTAAATGTAACAGAACCACTTGGTGTCGTCGGTCAAATTATTCCTTGGAATTTCCCTTTATTAATGGCTACATGGAAATTAGCACCAGCACTGGCGGCTGGTAACTGTGTTGTTCTCAAGCCTGCAGAACAAACACCAGTGGGCATTCTTATTCTTATGGAGATTATTGAAGGTATCTTGCCAGATGGCGTACTAAATGTTGTAAATGGATTTGGAGCAGAAGCAGGAAAGCCACTAGCATCAAGCCCAAGAATTGACAAGATTGCTTTTACCGGAGAAACCACCACCGGACAATTAATTATGCAATACGCTTCAAAAAATATCACTCCCGTAACCTTAGAACTTGGTGGTAAATCTCCAAATGTTTTCTTTGAGAGCATCATGGATGCCGATGATGAATTCTTCGATAAATGTTTAGAGGGCGCTAACATGTTTGCTTTAAATCAAGGTGAGGTGTGTACATGTCCATCGAGAATGTTAGTACAGGAAAGCATCTATGATAAATTTATTGAACGAGTAATAGAACGCACAAAAGCAATTAAAATAGGACATCCGTTAGACCCAAATACAATGATGGGTGCACAGGCATCAAATGATCAGTTTGAGAAAATTCTAAACTATATTCAAATAGGAAAAGAAGAAGGTTGCGAAGTGCTAACCGGTGGTGATCAAGCTTATAATGAAGGATTAGAAGGTGGTTATTATGTACAACCTACCATCTTGAAAGGAAATAATAAAATGCGTGTTTTCCAAGAAGAAATATTTGGACCTGTTCTTTGTGTTACTACCTTTAAAGATGAGGCGGAAGCAATTGAAATAGCCAATGATACATTATATGGACTAGGTGCCGGAGTTTGGACACGAGATACACACCAAGCATATCAAATTTCTAGAGCCATTAAGGCAGGTAGAGTTTGGGTAAACTGCTACCACCTATACCCTGCACATGCTCCTTTCGGCGGATATAAAAAATCTGGTATTGGTAGAGAAAACCATAAAATGATGTTAGCACATTATCGTCAAACAAAAAACATGCTTATCTCTTACGATAAAAAGAAAATGGGATTCTTTTAATAACCGAAACAAGATGAAAACGAAACGAGTATTAGTAACCGAAAAAGCAGCTGCAGTTATTGCTGAACTCAAAGAAAAACATGGCGAACTCATGTTTCACCAAAGTGGTGGGTGTTGTGATGGATCTGCCCCTATGTGTTTTGAGAAAGGCGATTTAATGCTAGATGATAACGATGTTTGTCTAGGCAATATAGAAGGCTGTGATTTTCATATGTCAAGAGATCAATATGAATACTGGAAACATACTCAGTTAACGCTTGATGTAACACCTGGTATCGGTTCAAGTTTTTCATTAGAAATACCAATGGGCATACGTTTTATTATTAAATCTAGACTGTATACTGAAAAAGAGGCAGAACACCTAGAACCGATCAGAATCGGAGCTTAAAAAGTGATCATTTAATGTAATGAAGTCCGGCTGTTAATCATCCGGACTTCTTCTTTTAAAGGGTTAGCACTTTTGTAGTAAATTTGTACTATCAATTATTGACTGTGAAGATATCTATCAAAAAAATACTGATTACGCCTTTTGTATTATTAGTTCGTTTTTACCAGCTGGCCATATCACCATATACGCCTGCTACCTGCAGGTACTCCCCTACTTGCTCGCAATATACATTAGAAGCTTTAAAAAAACATGGGCTATTTAAAGGAGGTTGGCTTGCGACAAAACGCATATTTAGCTGCAATCCCTGGGGTGGTAAAGGGTACGATCCCGTTCCATGAACGGGAAATATTAATTCATTCTTAAAACAGCAACTTTCTATAATATTTATGACAACTCTATTTTTCAAAATCGATTTGTCTAATGGCTATTTCTTATCTTAGCCTTTCAAAATTCAACACATGCATTTCTCAGGAATTACTTGGAATCCGAATGAAACACTTTTCAATATCGGATTTATACAAATAAAGTATTACAATCTTCTTTGGATTACCGCCTTTGCATTAGGCTGGTTTCTTATGAAAAAGATTTTCCTTAACGAAAAAAAATCTATAGAACAATTAGATTCTCTTTTCATTTACACGGTTTTAAGTACCATGTTAGGTGCTAGATTAGGTCATGTTTTCTTCTATGATTGGGCATACTATTCTAACCACTTGGTAGAAATTTTAATTCCGGTTCGTGAAAGTGATTCTGGCAGCTTATTATTCGGGTTAATAAATGGCTATGAATTTACCGGTTTCACTGGCTTAGCAAGTCACGGTGCTACAATTGGTATTATCATTGGTACTTATTTGTATACAAGAAAATATCCGGAATTTAGCATGTTATGGATTTTTGACAGGATGGTTATACCTGTTGCCATTGGTTGCTTTTGTGTACGACTTGGAAATTTTTTCAATTCTGAAATAAATGGTAAAATAGTTGATGAAAATTTCATCTTTGCCACCAAATTCATTCGCGATTCTGATGACTTACACCCTTCAAAAGCTCTGGGCATTACAGGAGAAAAAACATTAAACGCAGCCTATGCCGCTATTGAAAACAATCCGCAATTTTCTCAGTATCTAGCCGAAATTCCTTACCGTCATCCTGCACAATTGTATGAAGGTATCGGTTATATTCTTATCTTCATTTTACTTTATTTCTTATACTGGAAGACAGACAAAAAGAACAAACCAGGTTACTTATTCGGCTTATTCTTTGTGTTGCTATGGACAGTACGTTTCTTCGTAGAATTCGTTAAGAAAAGTCAAGGTGGTTTTGAAGAATCGTTAGGATTACTTTCCACAGGTCAGTGGTTAAGTATACCATTTATTATTATTGGGTTTTATTTTATGTTCAGAAAAACAAAAACTGCTTAATGTTTAATAAAATCAACAAGAGCTGGGTTTTTATAATAGCATTGGCAATGCTAGTTTTTTCTTGTAAAGAAGATTCTAAAAAAACTATAGCTACTCAAAATATTGAATTCACGCATGAAGGGGACTTAACAGTTTACTTAAATGCCAGCGACACCGTAAAAACTAAATTCAATATTGAATTTGCAGAAACTGAATATGAGACCCAAACGGGACTTATGTACAGAAAGGGAATGAAAAATAATCAAGGAATGCTGTTTATTTTTCCAGATGAATCTATGCATTCTTTTTATATGAAGAATACAAAGTTCCCTTTAGATATTATTTATATTAAAGAAAACCAAAGGATCGCCAGTTTTCAAGAAAATGCACAACCATTAAACGAAAACGGGTTATCGTCACAAGTTCCTATAAAATACGTACTCGAAGTTAATGGTGGTTTAGCGCAAGAATTGGGGCTATCTATAGGTGATAGCATAAGTTTCAATAGAAAGTAGCGCCAGCGTTCCTCTACTTATCTTATTTACTACAACAATGTCAGCATACTTATTGACCAGTGAAGAATCTGAGCGGTTACTTTTTAAAAAAGTACAACCAGCTGATTTTGAAAAGTGGCTTCCATTTCACAAAGAACCTTTAAGTAGTCAATATTGGTCTGGTTTACCTAAAAACCCTAAAGTAGCCTGTCAACAACAATTTGACAGAATCTTTGAGCGCTACAATGAAAATTTAGGCGGAATGAACGCACTATTTTTAAAGAATACCAACACTTTGGTTGGGCTTTGCGGTTTATTGGTACAACAAGTAGATGATAAACAAGAGTTAGAAATAGGCTATTCCATTCTTCCAAAATTCTGGAGGCAAGGTTTTGCTTTTGAAGCCGCAGAAAAATGCAAATTGGTAGCTTTTGAAAAACAATGGGCGAAAAGCCTAATTTCTATTATTCAGATCAATAATATCCCCTCGCAAAAGACAGCCTTAAAAAACGGAATGTTTTTAGACTTTACAACCACCTACCACAACAACGAAGTTCATATTTTTAGAATACATGCATAAATGAATCATTGGGTAATATATTTAGATAATAACTCTAACAAGAAAGGTTTTTTAAAAAATTTTCAAAAAGGGAAAATGCCTATAAATTTTCTTGAATTTGAAAATAAAACGGGAAAATTATTCTCCCCTTTTACTTTAGAAAAACTTATTGATGAAGAAGATAAGCATGATAAAAAAATTATTAGTACTGCGCATCAATCTCTTGAGAGCATGTCTAGTGGTGAACAAAAAAGAGCTTTATTACATCATTTACTAAGTAAAAACCCTGATTATATAATATTAGATAACCCTTTTGATAATTTAGATATAACTTTCCAAGCGCAACTAAAAGATATCCTTAAATCTCACTCTTCTTATATTTCGTTTATTCTATTAGCAAGTCGCAAGGCAGACACTCTTTCATTTATAAACAACTATGGAAAACTTGATAAGGATGAATTTTCTGTTATTAAAAATATAGAATTTAACGAAAACTCTTCAATTGAAGCCTTTAGCCAAGTTAGCATTCCAAATGCCATAACAACATATTCCGGTTTTCAAAATCCATTAATCAATTTCAAAAATGTAAATGTCGCTTACGGAGAGATAAGAATATTAAACAATATTAATTGGACAATTAACAAAGGTGATTTCTGGCAACTATCTGGTACTAATGGTAGTGGAAAATCTACCATTCTTTCCATGATTTTCGGAGACAACCCAAAAGCATTTGGGCAAGATATTTATCTCTTCGGAAACAAGAAAGGAAGCGGAGAAAGTGTTTGGGATATTAAAAACAAAATTGGTTATTACGCTCCTGCAATGACCAATAAATTCAACGGCAGGCACTCTATAGAAAATATGCTTATCTCTGGATTAACGGACTCTGTAGGACTCTATACAATACCAACAGAATTACAAAAAAGAATTGTGAAGCAGTGGCTAACTTTACTAGACCTACATGCCTTAAAGAAGGCTTATTTTAATACCTTATCTACAGGTAAGCAAAGATTGGTTATGACAGCCCGTGCTATGGTTAAAAGACCACCAATTTTAATCTTAGATGAACCAACGGCAGGTATGGATGATGATTCAGCAGCTTTATTGGTTGCATTGGTCAATAAATTCTCAGAAGAAACAGATACCGCTATAATCTTTGTTTCCCATAGAAAAGAAAAAGGTCTAAAACCCAAACGGATTTTAAACCTTATACCCAGTGAAAATGGATCTTTGGGTAAAATAATTTAATCTCATATTATAAAAATAAAAAAAGCCGTTCATTTCTGAACGGCTTTTTCTGCTTGAGTTAGTTGTATCTATTCTTCTTTTCCAGAAGTAATTTTCTTGCTTAATGCATCGAACATTACAGGAGTCGCAATAAACACCGATGAGTATGTACCTACAACTACACCAACGATCATTGCAAACATAAATCCTCTTAATGACTCTCCTCCAAAAATGAAGATAGCCAATAATACTACCAAGGTAGTTAACGAAGTATTTAATGTTCTACTCAACGTACTGTTTATAGCGTAATTGATATTTGAACCACCTTTCCAGCCACGTTCTGCCAATGTCTCACGAATACGGTCAAACACAACCACGGTATCATTCAATGAGTACCCGATTACGGTAAGAATCGCCGCTATAAATGCTTGATCAATTTCCATATTAAATGGCATTAATTTACCAAATATAGAGAACACTCCTAGTACTATCAATACATCATGGAATACTGCAATTACAGCACCCAATGAGAATTGCCATCTTCTAAATCTAAATAAGATATATAGGAATACTACTGCCAATGAACCTAAAATAGCTAAAAACGCATTTTTCTGAATATCATCTGCAATCGTAGGACCAACCTTAACCGATGCCAAAATACCAACAGCTTCAGCATCTACGCCACCTAGTTTAAAAGCTTCTTTACTAATACCATCTGGCAAGTACTTTTGAAGAGATGCGTATAATTTATCCTGAATTTCAGTGTCAACTTCAATACCTTCAACATCTACTTTATATGGAGTAGTAATTTTTACTTGGTTAGATTCACCGTACGTTTTCACGTTTGTACCACTACCAAATACAGTATTTAATTCAGATGCTATTTCAGAAGGATTAACCGCTTGCTCAAAACGAACTGTATAAGAACGACCACCGATGAAATCTACACCTTTTTGTAATCCAGGTCCGAATAACAAAGAAAACAAACCAACAGCTACTAGTATACCAGAAAGTACATAAGCTATCTTTCTTTTTACCAAGAAATCGATATTGATTCCTTTGAAAAGATTTTTAGTGATAGCTGTAGAGAAATCTAAGCTTCTACCTTTTCCTCCAATATACCAATCAACTAATAAACGAGTGATGAATATTGCTGTAAATAAAGATGTTATAATACCTATTAATAATGTAGTTGCGAAACCTTTAATTGGTCCTGAACCAAAAATGAATAAGATAATTGCAGTTAAACCAGTTGTTATGTTCGCATCTAAAATAGAGGACAATGCATTACCAAAACCATCAGCAACCGCTTGACTCTTGCCTTTACCCTTAGCCAATTCTTCTTTAATACGCTCAAAGATCAGTACGTTAGCATCCACCGACATACCAATAGTTAAAACGATACCTGCAATACCAGGTAATGTTAATACCGCATTTAAGCTAGTTAACACACCAAAAATCAATAAGATGTTCAATAACAAAGCGACATCTGCAAAAACACCAGCCTTACCGTAGTATGCGATCATCCATAAAAGCACGATTGCCATAGCAATCAAGAAAGACATAAAACCACTGTCAATAGCTTCTTGTCCTAAAGAAGGACCAACAATTTCTGATTGAATAATCTCTGCAGAAGCAGGAAGTTTACCAGCTCTTAGTACGTTAGAAATATCTTTAGTTTCATTTACTGTAAAGTCACCCGTAATTTCTGAACGACCACCAGAGATAGGACCTGAAGAAACACCAGGAGCAGTATATACCTTGTTATCTAAAACAATAGCAATACCAGTTTGGTTAGTATATGCATCACCAGTTAATTTTTCCCATTCTTTGGCACCTTTAGTATTCATGGTCATAGAAACAGCTGGCTTGCTGAACTGATCGAAATCTGCTCTAGCATCACTAACTACATCACCACTAATTCTTGGCGTACCATCACGATTTGATTTTAAAGCATATAAATCTATTACTTCGGTATCTTCAGTTGATGGTCTTTCCCATACAAATTTTGTAAACTGAATATCAGCAGGCAACAACCTTCTAATTTCTGGCATTCTTAAGTACGAGCCAATTGTTGCCGTATCTTTAATAGCAGCACGAAACATTGCATTACTTCCTGGGTTAGCAGGAATCAATAATTCGTATAACGGATTTACTTGAGTAGCTAAATCTAAAGAATCTGCAGATACATCAGATAATAACGAATCTAATTCTGTTTCTTCTTTAACTTGTTCCGGTTGCTTAACCTCAACAATCGTCTTTAATTTTTCGTTTGCTTGAATAAGAAAAGTACTAAAGCTTGTATTGCTCTGTTTGTATGTTTCCCAAAATTCTAATTGAGCAGTACTTGATAATAAGTCTTGTGCACGAGCGATATCTCTAGCACCTGGTAATTCAACCAAAATACGACCAGAATTTCCTTCTCTTTGAATATTTGGTTGGGTAACACCAAAACCATCTATACGTTCTCTTAATACTTCAAAAGCAGAAACTATAGACTCATCTATTTTTCTACGGATGATAGGCTTAACCTCATCATCAGACATTTGAAAATTAATTTCATCACTAAGACCTTTGTTTGCGAAGATATCTGGTGAAGCTAATTTAGTTTCTCCCTTAATCTTATCGAAAGCTTCAAAAAACAAATCGATATATGTATCATCACTACTTTTAGAAGCAACATCTGCATCAGCCAATGCTTTATTAAAAACTGGGCTTTTTGTATTGTTAGCCAAACCTTTAAGGATATCCTTAATAGAAATCTGTAACGTTACGTTGATACCACCTTTAAGGTCAAGACCTTTATTTAATTCCTTCTTTTTTGCTTCATGATAATTGGTATACCCTAAAATGGTATTGTTACCAATTGAGTCTAGGTAGTTTGCAGCTACAATTTCTCTTTGCGCTATATAACCATCTTCTGCTTCCGAAACACGGCTTGCAGCAAAGACATTCGCCTCTTTTTCTACTTTACTTGTTATGAAAGTATAGGATAGCTGGTAGATACTAACTAACCCAAATAATAAAGCAAAAAGCTTTATAAGTCCTTTGTTTTGCATTTGTAATAATTTAATTTATGTTGATTATTGTTTTGAATATTTTTAAAATCTAAAGCAAATTACTTTTACGCAAAGTAATTACGTTCCTTAGTAAAATTTTTAGCGGAATTAGCTATTCCCATAAACATTAGGTCCTGCCCTAACTTCTGGAATAATTGGTGAAGTATTATCTATTGCAATTGCAATGTTTCTATTAATCTTAAAAGCTACATTAACAACAGTTTCATGTTTAAAAACAATTGTATTGTTATAATGTAGAGTTACCGGGCTATAAAATCTACTATAGTCTTGCTTTTGAATTAAAACAAGATTTGCTTGTAACTTAAATCCTCCATCAGCTTGCTGATGAAGATCCGATACTACTAGGTTATATTTTTCCGGAAGTTGTTCTTTAGGGTAATCTGAAGGAAATTCATCTTCATTTGTTAATGACAGTTGGTCTTCTTGAGAAAGAAACTCTTCAACTCTTATTGCATCAACATCACTATAATAACGAATACTTAGTTGTCTGCCATCATTTTCTATGATTTCAATAGCATCAACACCCAATACTTGCAACTTCTTGGTTATAGCTGCCAAAACATCATCATGAGCACTTTCTGAAGCTAATTCTACATCAGTAAATTGTAATACAATTTGTTGATTAGAAGCCTTTGATTGCTCTTGACTTAGCCCGAATAAGGCTAGAATAATAATTAAAGTACTTACGCACCATTTTGCATTCATGCGGCAAATATAAAAAGAAAGATTATACTAGGTAGTCTATTTTCTACAATATAAATATTTCTAAAGCTCAACCTCTTACAAAAAGGAAGCCTTTATAGTTGAACTATAAAGGCTTCTTATTATGTATGAGTATATGAACTACAACTCTAAAAGTCCGTTTGTTTTAGAAACTCCAGCGGCACTCTCTTTCATTTTTGCTTTTTCAGCATCACTAAGAGGAATATCTATTATTTTTTCAATTCCGTCTTTTCCTAAAATTACTGGAACACCAATACAGATATCACTTAAGCCATATTCACCATCTAACATTGTTGAACAAGGAAACATTTTCTTCTGATCACATGCAATTGCCTGTACCATAGAAGAAACTGCAGCACCTGGCGCGTACCATGCACTTGTACCTAATAATTTGGTTAAAGTTGCCCCACCTACTTTAGTATCGTCCGCAACTTGTTGCAATCTATCTTCTGACAAGAACTCAGAAACACGAATACTGTTTCTAGTTGCATGAGATGTTAATGGCACCATACCAGTATCACTATGACCACCTATTACCATACCGTCAATATCAGAAATAGGAGCTTCCATTGCTTCTGCTAAACGATATTTAAAACGTGCGCTATCTAAAGCACCACCCATACCTATAATTCTATTTTTAGGCAAACCAGTAGTTTTGTGTACCAAATATGTCATAGTATCCATAGGGTTACTTACAACTATAATGATAACATTTGGAGAATGCTTTAAAAGGTTGCTTGATACTGTTTTTACGATACCTGCATTAATACCTATTAATTCTTCTCTAGTCATTCCTGGTTTTCTTGGAATACCAGAGGTAATTACAGCAATATGGCTATCGGCAGTTTTAGCATAATCATTAGTACTACCCGAGATTTTAGTATCAAACCCCATCAATGATGCAGTCTGCATCAAATCCATAGCCTTACCTTCAGCATAACCTTCTTTAATATCCAAAATAACCACCTCTGACGCAAAATCTTTAATGGCAATGTATTCTGCACAACTAGCACCTACTGCACCAGCACCTACAACTGTAACTTTCATTTATTCTTATTTTATGAATTATTATATATAAAATGGAACGCCCACCCTATGTTTATTGAATTTTCACTCCAAAAATAGGTATTTATTGATAAAATATGCTATCGGACCTGTGATTTAATTACTCTTGAAAGCCCTAAAAAACATCGATAAAATACACGTCTTGTTAAAAAAAATTGCGCTTTAACGAAGAAATCGTCAAATAGTTACCATACGTCGAATTAAAGTAATAACACAAAATTCATCACGTTAATAACTGTGGATCCCAAATCCAAAATTAAATTAACCTACTTATGACTAAGAAGTTCCTCTCTTTGTTGGCCATTTGTGCCATAGTGTTGCTTGCAAACTGTTCTAGGATAGAACAGAATACCGACCCCATTATTGGGATATGGTCGCAATCTAACACTATTACAACAGAAAATTCTGCGAAACAAACCGTACGTAAAGAATGGATTTTCAATGATGTATTCTTAGGAAGATATCATGAAATTGACGGCAATACAATTACCTTAAAAACAGATTTCAACTGGTCCAAGCAAGACGATATTTATACTGTAGAGTATAAAGGTCTTGACGGCAAGCCCAACAATGTAATTACCATTAAAGCTACTGAAGATGGATTCTATCTTCTAAAGAAAGATGGTGCTACATTGGCTATAAGGGAATAAACGATTTTAACAGGGCCATGGGAAAAAGGCTGTCCGGAGGGATCTGGGCAGTCTTTTTTATACCCATTGTTGTTCTAACTTAGCTTTTAAAAAGTATTACCTACGCTTATTTAAAGCACAAAAAAGGTCCGACGGAATTAGAGATAATTCCTATCGGACCTTTTTAAATTTATAACTTGTCTTTATCTAAAACCGAAATTAATACCTAGGGTTGCGGTATTAAACTCTCCTAAATTATATTCAGCGTTCAGCCTAAAAAAACCTAATTTTAGTTTAGTACCTAAAGTACCGGTTACACCACTCACCTTCTTGGTTATAGAAAAAGGATCTACATAGGTATCTGATGCAAAAGGACCACTCGTTACCCTGTAAGTTCCAAGAACATCAGTAACAAATTTTCCTGTAATATAATTAACACCGCCATAGAAATTAATTATTGGGAGTTTAGTTGAAACTACGCCACCAAATACCCAACTATTAATCTGTGCCTCTATTCGCTGATTCTCTCCATCTATTAGCCTTGCATTGGTCAGGTCATAATCACCACTAATATTAGTGTACCCAATAACTGCAGAAATAGCAACAGGTAAAATTTTATCTGCAGGCAATAATTTGGTAAAATCATGTTGAATACCAATTCCGTATAAACCTATTGAAGCATCCTCGTATTCCATTTTAGGAAGAAATCTTGCTTTTACCTCTATCCCTTTTATCAAGCCTACACTTGCTTGCACATAACCTGAAGGAACGAAATTAATATCTTCACCAGCTAATCCTGATGGTAATTCAAACGTCTCTCGAACCGTAACACCCAATACTTCTCCTTCAACGAACATTTCTGTTCCTGAAATATCACCTAATGCCGTAGAAACCTCTCTTGCCTCACCTGGATTATCAACAAAATCTAGATTCTCATAATCATTTGGATCTAAAAGAAAAGTCTTCTTATCCTCTTTATTTTTAAAACCAGTGATATTTCCAACTATCGAGATTTCAAACCCACCTAAAGGTTTTGCATCGGCTGTATTGTACCATCCTGTAGAAATACTATACACCACACTTTCAGAGAGTGGTTCCATATAATCGGTAGTAAATCTTTCTGCATCCTCTACGCCTGCTGATAGCACATTATTAAAGTCTGCTTGTGCGGTAGCCGTTATACAAGTTCCAAGAAAAACACAAGTAAGTAAATTTTTCATAATTGTAAATTTCCTTAAAACTAAAAAACCTGCGCTGTAGACGCAGGTTTTTGTTGTGTAAATGGTATTTTCTATGTGTCAATGTTTGCATAAACAGCATTTTTCTCAATAAATTCTCTTCTAGGCGGTACTTCATCACCCATAAGCATTGAGAAAACACGATCTGTTTCTGTCGCATTATCAATTTGAATTAGACGTAAGGTTCTAAACTCAGGGTTCATAGTAGTATCCCACAATTGCTCGGCGTTCATTTCCCCAAGACCTTTGTATCGTTGAATACTAACTCCACCACTGTAGCTTTCAGCAATTTCGTCACGCTCTTTATCACTCCAAGCGTATCTCTTTTTCTGACCTTTTTTCACTAAGTATAATGGCGGCGTTGCAATATAAACGTGACCACTCTCAATCAACTCTCGCATATAACGGAAGAAGAAGGTCAATATTAATGTTTCAATATGGCTACCATCGACATCGGCATCACACATGATGACTACCTTATGATATCTTAGTTTAGCAAGATTCAATGCCTTACTATCTTCTTCTGTACCAATGGTAACACCCAAAGCAGTATACATATTCTTGATTTCTTCATTTTCAAAAACCTTATGTTGCATGGCTTTTTCAACGTTCAAAATCTTACCTCTTAAAGGAAGAATCGCTTGAAAATTACGATCACGACCCATTTTTGCTGTACCACCCGCCGAATCTCCCTCGACAAGGAATATTTCACATTTTTCAGGGTCTTGTTCAGAACAATCTGATAATTTACCTGGTAACCCACCACCGCTCATAACATTCTTACGCTGTACCATTTCACGCGCTTTAGAAGCTGCGTGTCTAGCCTGAGCTGCAAGAATTACTTTTTGAACGATAATTTTAGCATCATCTGGATGCTCCTCTAGGTAATTGGTCAACATTTCCGATACAGCTTGACTAACAGCCGCAGAAACCTCACGGTTACCTAATTTAGTTTTAGTTTGACCTTCAAATTGAGGTTCAGAAACTTTTACGGAAACAATTGCAGTTAAACCTTCGCGGAAATCATCTCCTTGAATTTCAAACTTTAATTTATCCAACATTCCAGAAGCATCTGCATATTTCTTTAAAGTAGAAGTTAAACCTCTTCTAAAACCAGATAAATGCGTACCACCTTCGTGTGTATTAATATTGTTTACGTACGAGTGTAAATTTTCAGTATAACTCGTATTATAAATCATTGCAACCTCAACAGGAATATCATTCTTTTCCCCTTCCATTGCAATAACATCTTGAATCAAAGACTCACGGTTACCATCTAAAAATTTAACAAACTCTTTAAGACCTTCGTCAGAATAAAAAGTTTCACCAACATATCCCCCTTTTTCGTCTTTCTGACGCTTATCGGTAATAGAAATGGTTACCCCTTTATTCAAGAAAGAAAGCTCACGCATTCTATTGGCTAAAGTCTCATAGCTATATTCTATTGTTTGAGTGAATATGGTATCATCTGGGTGAAAAGTTACCTCTGTACCTCTTTCTGTAGTTTCGCCAATACGTTTTACAGGATACAAAGCCTTACCTCTAGAATATTCTTGCTGCCAAATAACACCTTCCTTAAATACCTTTGCAGACAAATGATCAGAAAGTGCATTAACACAAGAAACACCAACCCCGTGAAGACCACCAGAAACTTTATAAGAATCTTTATCAAATTTACCACCCGCACCAATTTTGGTCATTACAACCTGTAATGCAGATACACCTTCTTTTTTATGAAGATCAACAGGTATACCCCTACCGTTATCTTTTGTGGTTATGGAATTATCTTCGTTTATGATTACGCTAATAGTGTCACAATGACCACCCATAGCCTCATCAATAGAGTTATCTACTACTTCATATACCAAATGGTGCAAACCACGGACCCCAACATCACCTATATACATGGATGGACGCATACGTACGTGCTCCATTCCCTCTAAGGCCTGAATACTATCTGCCGAATAATTTTTCTTATTTGCTTCTTCGCTCATAAAATTAAGGTTGTTTTACTTCAAATTTTGCAATCTTACAAATATACGCAATACCCCATGAAATATGGACTTTCTAGCAATTGAGCAATTGTAAGTTATCAACAATTATTGTGGAAAATTACAGTCTGTTCTTTAAAACACAGAATAGACATAACTATTGAATCCTCATTTATTTAGGTAAAACGATAAAAGAATACTGCAATTCCCGATATAACTTCGAAATTGAGCCAGTACAATTACATTTTCATCTCAGGAAATCCATTTAAAAATTAATGATCTCTTAACAATCCCAGCCCATAATTAACGGTATCAAAATCAATGTGTGCGCTATCGATTGAATACTAAAAATATTAAGATTTCATTTACATATCGATACTAACTTAGCTATAAATCTTAAAACAATATATCATGAATGAAGAGCAATTTAAAGGGAAATGGAATATAGCAAAAGGTAAGCTTAAACAACAATATGCAGACCTTACAGATGATGACCTAAAGTACGCTGAAGGTAAATCTGATGAATTACTTGGTAGAATACAAGAAAAGACCGGTGAGTCTAAGGAAAAATTAAAGCAAATGATAGACAATATGTAAATCATTAGATTCATATGTGCTATAAAAGTAACCCCGTCTACTAAGTAGACGGGGTTTTCACAATAGATACTATGACTAATTCAAACCCTATTGTTTAACATATGCATCTGAATGAACATTTGCTACAGCTCTACCAGATGGATCGTTCATGTTTTTGAAAGCTGCATCCCACTCTAAAGCAATTTGGGTACTACAAGCTACAGAAGCTTCCTGTGGCACACACAAAGCAGCTGCATCTGAAGGGAAATGCTCTTCGAATATAGAACGATAGTAAAATTCTTCTTTTGATGTTGGTGTTTGAAGAGGGAATCTGAATTTAGCATTTGCCAACTGTTCGTCACTTACTTCTTCATTAACCACTACTTTCAAGGTATCAATCCAGCTATAGCCCACACCATCAGAAAATTGTTCTTTCTGTCTCCATGCCACACTTTCTGGTAACATATCTTCAAAAGCTTTACGAACAACCCATTTCTCCATACGCTCACCGTTGATCATTTTATCTTGTGGGTTAATACGCATAGCTACATCCATAAATTCTTTATCTAAGAACGGAACTCTACCTTCTATACCCCAAGATGCTAAAGACTTGTTTGCACGCAAACAATCATACATATGAAGCTTGCTTAATTTTCGAACGGTCTCTTCATGAAATTCTTTAGCATTTGGTGCCTTATGGAAATATAAATATCCACCGAACAGCTCATCTGCTCCTTCACCTGACAATACCATTTTAATACCCATGGACTTAATAACACGAGCCATTAAATACATAGGCGTAGAAGCACGAATTGTAGTAATATCATAAGTCTCTAGGTTATACACTACATCTTTTATAGCATCTAAACCTTCTTGAATAGTAAACTTAATTTCATGGTGTACGGTACCAATATGATCTGCAACTTTTTGAGCAGCTGCTAAATCTGGTGATCCATCTAGCCCAACAGAAAAAGAATGCAATTGTGGATACCAAGCATCTGTAGTATCACCACTTTCAATACGCTTTTGGGCATATTTTTTAGCGATGGCAGAGGTTACAGAAGAATCTAAACCACCTGATAATAACACACCATAAGGTACATCTGACATTAACTGTCTGTGAACAGCTGCTTCTAATGCTTCTTTAATCTCTTGTATACTAGTTGCGTTATCTTTTACCGCATCATATTCCATCCAATCTCTAGAGTACCATCTTTTTAATTCTCCGTCAGAACTATGTAAATAATGTCCTGGAGGGAACAATTCTATTTTGGTACATGTACCTTCTAAAGCTTTTAATTCAGAAGCAACATAAAATGTACCGTTCTTATCCCAGCCCATATACAATGGAATAATTCCCATATGATCACGAGCCACAAAATATTCATCTTTTTCAGCATCATAAATAGTGAAGCCAAAAATACCATTCATCTCATCTAAAAAGTCTACTCCTTTTTCTTGGTATAAAGCCAAAATAACTTCACAATCAGACTCCGTTTGAAAATCGTACTTGCCTTCAAATTGCTTACGTAACTCTCTATGATTATATATTTCACCATTGGCAGCTAATATCAATTTACCATTAGGACTCAATAAAGGCTGTTTTCCAGAAGCTGGATCAACAATAGCCAAACGCTCATGCGCCAATATAGCTTTATCATCTGCATAGATGCCACTCCAATCTGGACCTCTATGTCTTATTTTCTTTGACATTTCTAAAAGTTGAGGCCTAAGTACTTCTGTACTTTCCTTAACATCAAATGCACATACAATTCCACACATAATCTAATTATTATATCAATTCGAATACAAATATCTATTTATAGTTTCAATTAACAAACATATACTTCAATTATGCTTACATATTGTAATAATAACAATGATATTCAGTTCAAATTCAAAGGTTTTTTAACTTTATTCTGTTTAAAACCTGTTGAAATGTAACTATCTAAAATTTAACTTCTTTTTATTAATAGGACTGTAAGGAACTGCTTAGTTTTATGACCTAGAAAACCAAAACAATTATTATGAAAAAAGTATTTACACTCGCAACATTAATTTTAGCCTTAGTTTTAACCACTACGGTATCTGCTCAAGATTTCTCAGGAATCGACAAGAGCCCAATGGATATGGCTGCCTACCCAACAGATTACAAGGTATCTGAAAAGGCTGTTCGTATCATTTACGGAAGACCACAATTAAAAGGTCGTTCTATGGAAGAATTAGCTCCAACAGGAAAAGTTTGGAGAACAGGAGCAAATGAAGCTCCTGAAATTACATTTTACAAAGATGTAAAATTCGGTGAAAAAGATGTTAAAGCTGGTACATATTCATTATTCACTATACCAGGTGCAGACGAGTGGACAGTTATTTTAAACAAAAATTTAAACCAATGGGGTTCTTATTTTTACGATGAAGCTGCTGATGTTGCACGTGTGACAGTACCTAATGGTTCTGACACCTCATCTCTTGAAGAATTCTCTATCGCATTCAAAGATGCTAACGGTGGTGCTCAATTAGTAATGGGCTGGGACAAAACTAGAGTTGCTGTTCCTATTACTATGTAATTTAGCAATTCATATAAATTAAAAAAGCCTCGGTCATGGACCGAGGCTTTTTTTTTTAAGCATATAATTTTACCTAACTATACCACTTATAAAAGTTTGTTCTGCCCGAATGGTAGGAATTTCCTCTACCGGTACTGTCATCATATCTTTATCATAGATTACAAAATCGGCAAATTTGCCTGCCTCTATACTTCCTTTTTCGTCTTCTTCAAAATTGGAATATGCTGCCCAAATTGTCATCCCTTTTAAGGCTTCTTCTCTAGACAATGCTTCATCCATTTGAAAACCTCCTTTTGGATACCCACTAGTGTCCATACGAGCAACTGCTGCGTAGAAAGTTAAAAACGGACTTACATTTTCTACAGGAAAATCGGTTCCTAAAGCTATGGTCCCCGCTTTATTCAATAAAGTTTTATAGGCATAAGCACCTTTTACACGTTCTCCCAACCGGTCTTCAGCCCAATACATATCGCTAGTTGCATGTGTTGGTTGTACCGAAGGAATAATACCATCTTCAAAATAATCAAAATCGCCCTCTGTTAATACTTGAGCGTGTTCAATTTTCCATCGCCTATCAGATTTACTTTGCAACACTTTTTTATAGGCTCTTAATACCGCAATATTGGCAGAATCGCCAATAGCATGCGTATTCATTTGATATTCTGATAGTGCAAGTTTTTCTGCCAAAGCCTCAATATCTTCCACGGGAGTAATCATAGCTCCAAAATGACCAGGCAAATCACTATACTCTTTTTTTAGCGCAGCCCCTCTAGAACCTAAAGCCCCATCACCATAAACCTTTATAGACCTAACATTTAATCCATCAGTTTTTATAGGACCTTTATTTATAAAATAATCTACATCTTCTTTATTGTTGCTTACCATAGCATATACCCTAATTGACAATTCGCCTGCTTGCTGAAGACTATCGATCAATTCTATAGTACTTCTACTTAAACCTGCATCGTTAACGGTGGTAAGCCCATGGTTTAAACTAATTCTCTCCGCATCTTTCAACGCCTTAATATTATCTTCTAGAGATGGCAATGGCATTATACTATCAATAAGCGTCATTGGGTTGTCTACTAAAATTCCAGTAATACCAGAAAAACCATTCTTCCATAATTTCACGATTTCACCACCTTCAACTTTGGTACTCCAATCTATACCAGCCATATCTAAAGCCTTTTGGTTTACCAAATAGGCGTGACCATCCACACGTTCTAAGGCAACAGGTATATCTGGAAAAATAGTATCTAATTGTGCTTTGGTCGGAAATTCTTTTATTTCCCAATCATTCTGATCCCAACCTCTACCTCTAACAAACGACTTTGGGTTGGCAGTATGAAAAGCCCTTACACGCTCCAACACCTCTTCAAAACTTGTAGTTCCTACTAAATCTACTATTTGCTGGGTAAGTCCTAATCCATAAAAATGGCAATGCGCATCAATTAAACCAGGGGTAATTGCCCTACCGTCTGCATCAATTAACTGATCTGAAGTATACACATCTCTAATTTCATCTGTAGTACCAACGGCAATAAATTTACCATCTTGCACAGCAAATGCTTGTGATTCAGAAAAAGAATCATCAACAGTATAAACCTTAGCGTTTACAATAACAAGGTCAACTTTCTCTTTCATGAGTTCGCAACCAGACAACAATACAAGTAGAACAGGAAGTAGTTTTTTCAAAATAGAATAGTTAGTTAGCAAAATCATTAAAGCATGGGCATACTACCCTCTTTAAATTATATTGAAAACTAAGTATTTTTTTGGAAAGATTTAAATCTTTAACGCCCTGGAATTTGACGCACTCCATAAATTTCACTAGAGCCTATTTCAGAAAAGGTCTCTCCCATAATTTTATCTCCTTTGACTATTAGCACAAAAGAAACACGTTTTAATCCTTCAAAATTTACATTGAAATTAATGCCGTTTTCAGTTACAATAACATCTTGACCTGTTAGTATACCTGTAGATAATTTTAAGGCCACATCATAAGAATCTTCTTTTTTTGTAATAAAGAATACCCCATTCTCATAAGGTGCATCAACATTAGACATCGAATATTTCCACACGCCCACTACAGAATCATTAGTAGTAGTTTCATTTAATATTTGTTGATTAGAATAGGTAGTCCTATTAGATTCAATTGTTGAAAATGAGCAAAAAACAAATACTAGTAGTACTCCTTGAAATATAAAACGGGTAATTTTCATTAATGGTTATGTTAACTATGTAAACTAAACGTCGATTTTATTTTTATATTTTATTAAATTGTAAGGCTTTAACTACATTATTTTTGTTGTAGTACAATCCAATAATTTATTTTTTCTTCCAATAAAACTAAAGGTAAACTACCTGAATTTAAAATTTGACTATGAAATTCCTTAATATTAAAATTAGAGCCCAAGCTTTTTTCTGCCTTTGTTCTTAATTCCCTAATTTTCAATTGACCCATTTTATAGGATAGCGCTTGACCTGGTGTTGCCATATAACGCTCAATTTCAGCAATTATACTTTCTTCAGATTCTGCTTCGTTATCAAGGGAGTATTCTATTGCTTTTTTTCTTGTCCAACCTTTAGCATGTAACCCTGTATCTACTACCAATCTTATTGCCCTATGCATCTCCATACTTAACATTCCAAAATATTGGTACGGATCAGTGTAAATACCCAACTCTTTACCTAACGATTCTGCATACAATGCCCAACCTTCTACAAAAACACCCATACTTTCTGGATGTAAAAATTCCGGTAGATTGGTATTCTCTTGCTGTAAGCTTAATTGAAAATGGTGTCCAGGTATAGCTTCATGTAAAAACAGCGCCTCGTCATGCACAACGTTATATGATTTAGCATCAGGAATTGGAACATAAAAAATACCGGCTCTAGATCCGTCTTTCGATCCTGGCACATACTCTGCACTTGCAGATGCTTCCCTAAAGGCTTCTGTTCTCCTGACATTAAAGCCAGCTTTAGGAGTTAGGTTAAATAATGAATCTATACGTAAGGCAATACGGTTATTAATAGCATTAAAACTTTCTATTACCTGTTCTGGTTTTGAAAATGGCATCAATTCTTTTTTATTCCTCAATGAATTAAAGAACGATTTTAAATCGCCATTATAACCAATTTCATTTTTAACGGAATCCATTTCCTTTGAGATACGAGCCACTTCAGACAAGCCAAGTTCATGAATTTCATCAGCATTCATGTTGGTAGTCGTATGTAATTTTATTAAATATTGATATGTTTCTTTTCCATTAGGCAAATCTTGTAGTCCGTCCGTATCTCTGCAAACAGGTAAATATTCTTTTGTCAAAAATGTATTTAACTCTACATATTTTGGTGTCAGTTTATCTTTTATAAACGCTGCATAATTACTTTTTATAATATCCATATCAACATCTGATAGTCCATCAGGGAAATTTAATACGGGCTGATAAAAAAGATTCTCTTCAAGTGGAACATCAATGAAAGACCGAACTTGAGGCAACATTTTAAGCGTTAAAACCTTTGGCAAAACAACGCCCGTATCCATACCTCTTTTCATTTTATCAATGGAAGTATCTAAAAAAATCAAGTAATCATCTAACCTACTTAACCAATTGTTATAATCTTCTATGGATTTAAATGGCTGTACACTTGCACCACTTGCTAATTGCGCAACATACAAATGCAAAGATTGTATTTGAAAAAGCGGCATTAATTCAAAACTTGGCAAGTCATAAATAGGAGATGCAACGGTAACCATAGAATTCATTACCCCTTCTAATTTAACGGTACAGTCCCACTTCATTACTCGCATAGTCATATAATCCTCTGAACTTATTTGGGTAGAATCATATTTACCCAATTCATCTAAAAAGTAAGTGTAGCGGTCTTTTAAATGTAAGATGTAGTCGTCAGAAATATAGTTAGCTATGGTATCATTATATTTTGAATACCCAGCCTTTGTAGCCTCTATAGGATTAATACTTTTCTTGAATTCATAAAACTCAGCAAAAACATCAGCTATAGGTTTTTGTATAATGGGTTTATCTTGCTTTGAAATATCCTTACAGGAATTAAAAACAACAATAAATAACAAAAGCCAAAGCGTACGAATCATGATGTCAGAATTTGTATGGAAAAATACAAAAACTAATAGGATTGTACTGCTGCAATTTTACTGAAAAATGAAAACGATTTATTTTTTGGATTTAGAATTACCCTTCTCCTTAATTTTCACGTAAATTAATTTTTTACGCCCCTTGGAATCTTCACGACGTTCAATTTCAAAATGAGGAATTGAGTTGATTAATGGAGTTAATTTTTGAAAACCATAGTTACGAGAATCAAAGTTTGGTTGCTTCTTTTGTAGTAAGCTACCAACATCACCTAAAAATGCCCAACCATCGTCATCTGCAACATCATCAATTGTAGTAGCAATAAAACGTAATGCTTTTGGGGTAATCTTATCAACAGTATTCTTTTCGGCAGGTGTCTTATCAGCTGTATCAGATGATTCTTCTTCAGTTCTACTTTTAAGAATTTCTATATAAATAAACTTATCGCAAGCAACAATAAACGGATTAGGTGTTTTGCGTTCACCAATACCAAAGACCTGCATACCTGCTTCTCTTAATCTAGTAGCCAACCTAGTAAAATCACTATCACTACTAACAATACAAAAGCCATTAACCTTACCAGTATACAGAATATCCATAGCATCAATAATCATGGCAGAATCTGTAGCATTTTTCCCCTGGGTGTAACCATATTGTTGAATGGGAGTAATTGCATTTTCAAGCAATACATTTTTCCATTTTCCTAATCTTGGGTTGGTCCAATCACCATAAATACGTTTTATAGTTGGGTTGCCATATTTAGCAATCTCCTCCATCATTTCCTTTACGTAGGCAGACGGAATATTATCACCATCAATTAATACTGCTAAATTCAAATCCATTTGTACTATTTTATGTAAAGATAAATTGATTTCTACTTGAACTGCAAGATGTTAAGCATTAAGTTTTTAAAATGACTACTTATTGCGGATTATCTGCCTTAACAGAGGCTATTACCAAAAATATTAAAAAAGTTAAACCTAAGTACCCTACCATTTTATAAGATCCAAATGTAGAGAGGCATAGACTAAAAACACTTGGTGCCAACGCACTCGCTAAAATTAAAATACTCATTATTTTACCGGTAATACTACCCAAATGAGCCCTGCCAAAAAACCGAGGCCATGCCACTGCATTAAGCACTGCAAAGAATCCGCCAAGAATACCAAAACCAGCAATTAACATAGGTACGCCAGCAGCCGTAGATAGAAACAAGAACCCTAAGGATGCTAAAAACCCACCAAGTAGCATAAGGTATAAATACAGTTTTAATGGTAAATAATCACTTAGAAAATTAAACAGAGTAGATACCGTTACCGCTACCACTGAGCCTGGTAAGAAAATAGCAATTGCATCCTCTTTCACAAAACCTTCATGAGTAAAAATTGATACTACATGAAAAGTTAGTCCTGTTATAAAAAAACTATTGAAAGCAAGGGTTAAACCATACATCCAGAAAGCCCTTTCTTTTTTTGCTTCTTCGAGTGTAAATTGTTTAGGAACTAATTTCTTCTCTTCCTCTTCTACAGATAGTGATTTTGCGCCGTCTGGTAACAACCCATGTTTTTCTGGAGATATTTTATAAAACGTATAAATAAACACACTAAAAACTAGTAAACCAATTGCCAAAAACTGCCAAGTTCTCTCCCAACCATATCCTTCAATTAAGGCATTTACCCATAATGGAGATGAAGAAAACCCAAAAGAAAGTGCTACGCTACTAAACGAATTTACCTTGCCCCTATTTTTATCGAACCATATCATAATTACATTTCGTGAAGCCATGGTCAATACACCTTGCCCAGCAAAACGCAATAAGAAAAAAAGGACCGTCATTAACGTAAAAGGTACCATCCATGTATCCACAGAAAGCACTTCTTTAATATATGAACTCATTACCGCAGACCATGAACATAAAAACAGGGTTACACCTAATGAAAGTGATGCAAAGAAAGCTACATATCTTGCGCCATAGACATCAAACCAAACTCCTGCCCTACCTATAACTAAAGAGCTAACAATGGTACCAATCATATAAGCATTACTAAACTGATTTCTAGAAAGCCCCAGTGCATCTTTTACCGGATCTGTAAAAACGGATACCCCAATTGTTTGCCCGGGAATACTACAATAGATACCAATTGTACCAATTACCAGAATTACATAACCATAAAAAACGGGACTTTTGGCTGGATCAATTAATGGTTTTTTAAGGAAGTTTGACATAGAAAAATTGCTACTACAAAAATACATCATAGGCATCATTTTTTTTATGATTAACTTTCTAATTCTAAAACAAACTCACAACTTCATGAAGAATACATTTCGGTTACCATTGCTTACACTTTTGATTATGGTTATCTCATCAATTTCTGGTTATGCTCAAGAAAAAGAGTACTACGAACTAAAAACCTATACCATTAAAAATGACGACCAAGAAAAAATGGTCGACAATTACTTAGAACATGCGTATTTACCTGCTTTAAAAAGAATGGGTATTAAACCTGTAGGCGTCTTTAAGGTTAGACCTGATAAGTTTAAGGTAAGTGACAAAATTTATGTACTGATTCCATTTCAATCATTAGCCGAGTTTGATAAATTGGAGTCGATGCTTGCAGTAGACAAAACACATTTATCTGCAGGTGCTGAATATATAAATGCTACACATGATAAAAAACCATATGAAAGAATAAGCTCGGTATTAATGAGAGCTTTTCCTGATATGCCAAAAATGAAACCTAGTAAGGTTGAGGGCAATCGTACTGATAGGGTTTACGAGTTACGAAGCTATGAAGGTCCAACAGAAGCCATGTACAATAGAAAAGTTAATATGTTTAATGAAGGCGGTGAAGTTGAACTTTTTGAAAGCCTAGGCTTCAATGCCGTTTTTTATGCAGATGTTATCTCTGGCGACAAAATGCCTAACCTAATGTACATGACCACTTTTACCAACATAGAAAAGAGAGATGCACTTTGGAAAGACTTTGGGTCTTCTGATAAATGGAAAGAAATTTCAGTAATCGACAAATACCAAAACACGGTTAGCCATGCAGATATTTATCTTTTGTACCCTACTGAATATTCAGATTACTAATCTTTTTTACTAAGAACAAATTCTACACGCCGGTTGAGAAATCTACCGGCTTCTGTATTATTAGTAGAAATGGGTTTTAGGCTACCATGCCCTTCTGTAGTGATTCTTTTTTCAGGGATTCCATTTTTACTTAAATAAGCTACTATTTCAGAAGCTCGTTTTAAGGCTAATTTTTGATTAAAAACATCAGAGCCTTTATTATCCGTATGACCTATTATTTTAATATTAATATCTGTATTTGACTTCAAGTAAGACAATAGCGATTCCATTTCATGTTGGTGGTTTCCTCTAATTTTAGATTTATTGAAATTAAAGTAGACATCTTTAAAAACATGAATACTATCTAGTTGATATTCTCTATCATTGGAGACTATTACATTTTCATTTTTTGAATTAACATTCGTTACTGAGACCATATCAAGATAGTAGTAAGACCCTTTGGTGATTTTTCTTTTTGTTTGATATTTCTGTGTGCGTTTATTATTCTTGAAATTACCGATAATCATATAATTTTCAGTTCCGGTAGCCTCATATTCTGTAGTTAGCTTAACCCATTTTATTTCGTCGGAATAATACTTTGAATATGTGATTTCAAGTTCTTCGGATATATCTCCTTGTAGTTTAGAAAAATGCAAGCCAGACAATACTTTACTCGTCTCTACGGAAACTGGAAGCTCGGTAAACCGTATACCAAACTCCTTTACTGCAAAATCTGAACGTTCAGCCAGGCTTACATAAAATGAGATACTATATCGTTCTCCCTTCTTCAAAGTAGAACTCATTTGCGCTTCAATATACTCGCGATAATCGTTTGGGGCATACATATAAAACCCAACATAGCCAACTCCAAAATTAGCCGGTTGCTGCCCATTGAAATTCTCCGGAGTACCCATGACTTTACTACAACCATTAAAATAATCTGTAGAACCAAGTGTAGGCATATTCCAATCTTCAACATCCTTTTCTAGATTCCCCAATTTCACAGGGCAATTTATATACCTTTCAAAACTAGGATTTAGAACCAGGTTTTGTGCAACCCCAAAGAAAGGCATAACAAACAGTAGCGATAGTAAAAGTTTTATATGTTGAGTTTTAGCGAACATGAGTATGGTACAGATTCCCTAAAGTACAGAAATCCTATAAAATTAAGATTAGACATACCAAAAAGCCCTTCTAAATAATTAGAAGGGCTTTTTGAAATATAAATTTTATAAGATTCTAGAAATCGAACTTATACGTTGCTCCTCCCAAAACCTGAATACCTTGAACTTGAAAATTAGCCCAACGTTGGTAATCATTATTAGATAGGTTTGCCCCTTTAATAAAGAAAGACCATTGATCTGTATAACGATAGCCAATATGCGCATTTGCATCGAAAAAGCCGTCTAAAGTAATTTGCGTTGCAGGAAAATCGCTAGGCAGTGCATTCTGAATTACGTTTGATGAAAAATCATCACGTTCGCCAACATAAAATAAATTAGCTCCCGCATACCATTTTTCTCCAATCTGATAATCCATAAAAAGAGATGCTTTTAAGTTTGGCAAGTTCCAGGCTGGGTTTCCGGTTTCTGTATTATAATCATAAACCTCAGCATTAACACCCAAAGTGAAATTACGGTTTACGTCAACATTCAATTCCCCAAATATGCCCAATGTCTTTATATCATCATAAAACAGATCAAATGAATTTCCGTAATAATACCCTTTCTCATCAGACCTAAAATCGTTTCTAGGGTTTAAAACATATAATGGTTTGTTATTCTCTGCCGAATAAGACCCTTTAACGTTATAACTTAAATTTGGCAATAATTGCCCCTTAAAGCCGACATAGGCATTATATTGACTATCTGTTGGAGCAACGGTTAGCGTTGGAGAAACAAACGTATTGCCTTCCACAAAATCATAATAAGAATTCTGCTTCAACTCACCCGTAACACCACCATAAGCAATAACAGATTCATCTAACAAACGATATGATGCGGTTACCGCAGGATAGATATAGAAGTTACTTTCGCTATTCTCTAAATCCATTCCGTATACTAAATTCACTCCCAAGTTCAATGATAGGTCATCACGTAACATTTTTAAAGACGGATTAACACCTACTTGTAAATTTCCATAAGAAATTCCATTGTCATTAGTAGTACTGCTAACATCTGCGTTCTCAAAAGTACCACCCACATAATCAACTTTTACCTTGGCATTGAATACCTCGTCGTTTAAAGGAAACTCAAAACCTGTATTAAAGATAGCCCTGTTTTCTCCAGAACTTACAGCATCAAAAAATCTACGGTAAGTTAAGTCCGCTCTTTTAAAGAAAGCATCTTCTACATTGATGTGACCACTTGCCTCACCCATAAAATAGTTCTGACGTTCGTCTATACTATTAATAACTGTTTCACTGAACACGCCTGTCTCTATACCGTACCAATTATATAATTGATGTTGTAGCCCAATTGCCGCTCCCCAATCTAAATCGCGGTCGCGTTTTGCATATGATGCATCTAATCTGGTATCATAAAAAGTATCGTTCAACTCAACACCTTCAATTCCACCTCGTGAGGATAAATGATTAAAACCAATATCAAAATTTTCATCTCTATTAATGGTTCTACTGGTATAAAATTCACCCAATACATTACCATATAAGCCTGCTCCTAAAGAAGCATACGAATTATATAGTACTGGCGGCGGCAATCTTTCCACTTTAGATGCCGTGCCTTTAGATGGTGTAAACGTAGACGCTACAGGCACTGAAAAAATGCTATAGGTAATCGGTTTTTTCTGTAGTACGATAGAATCGTTCATATTAGGAACCGATTTAATTTTAAAAGCATCTGAAACGGTTGGCGTATACGCTTTGGTAACCGTTACGGTCTCCGTTCCCAAATCCTTTTCCTCCTCTTGAGCAAAAACAACTTGAAAACCAAGCGTTAAAAAAATAAGCGCAAATATATGTTTGTTGTACATAGGTGTTCTTTTACTGGTGTACGTAGTTTTTAATTAGGATCAACTGATGAGTTACTCTTAGCCTCTTTCGACTTTATAATAGCAAGCTCTGCCCTTGCCTCTGATACAATTTCTGGATATTGACTAAAATTTGTAATCACACTTTCAAGAATATAAGTTGCTTGGTAGGCATCATTTAGTGCATAGTAATTCTTAGCCATTAACACTAAACCTTTACCGCCCCACTCTTTATATACCGCATAGTCTTTAGCCAGTTTTTGTACGGCGACATTTGAGTTTTCATAAGCACCATCTTTATGTTCAAAATAGGCATCATAGTATAATGCTTCTGCAGCCGTAGCCCCAGATGCAATTTTTAAAACCTCTGCATATGCTGACTTTGCTTTTTGCTCGTCATTGGTAGCAATGGCAGATCTAGCGATCATAATATGTGCATCACTCTTAATTCTATTATCTATACTTGGCGTAGACAATACCTTGTCGGCATACTCTAAAGTCTTTGGATAATTCTTCTCACCATAATAGCCTTTCATTAAGTTAGAGCGTGCAAATGTTCTATTCTGCTGAATATTTGCCTGACTCTCTAATTTCAATAAATATGGCAAAGCAATTTGGTAGTCATCTTTAGAAATATAAACCTCGCAAACACGGGTTAATGCTTGTTCTGCATACTCACTTGTACTTCTATCGGCAACATATTTATAATATGGTAAAGCCGATTCTTTCTCCCCTTTACCAAAGTACAATTGTGCTAAACTAAAGTTAGCATCAACAGCATGTAACCCAGTTGGGAATTGCTGAATGTAATTTTTATACCCTTTAATAGCAGCATCTACATTACCCTCTAAATTCTGCTTTTGCGCAGCATCAAAAGTGGCGTTGTCCAATTCGGCATCGGTTACCTCAACAAAATCAAGTCCGCGTACCCATTCTGCATATTCGTTTACTTGCCCCATGTCAACATAGACCAATTTTGCTGTAGCTACCGCTTGTATGGCTTCTTGTGTTTTTGGAAAATCACTAACAACAGTTTTAAACTTCGCTAAAGCAGCTTCGTTTCTACTCGCATTATAATTAACCAGACCCTGTCTCATTAATGCTTGTGGCACTAAAGAGCTACCTCTGTATTCACTGATCAATCTATCATAAGCCTCAAGGCCTTTGTTCTCTTGCCCTTGCGATACATAGGTATTACCCAGCTCAAACAAGGCATCATCTTTAAAACTAGATCTCGGGTATTGGTTTACGAACTCCTCTAAATTCTCAATTTTGCTTGCACCTCTATCAACATAACCATAGCTCATTGCTTTTTGGTAGAAAGCATAATCTTTCTCAGGACCTGTTAATGCAAGTGCTTTGTTATATGTTTCAATAGCTGGCCAGTATTTACTAGTAGCGTAGTAGCTATCTCCCAATCTTAAAAATCCATCATGCAATTTCTCTACCTCTGCATTTCCGTTAGCGGTAAATGCATTGTAATAGGTAATAGCATCGGTATAATCCTTTTGCTTGAAGTATGCATATGCCAAGTTATAATCTACATCGGCATACATTTCTGTATTTTTTGCTGACGGGTTATTCTTAAAGGCTAAAAATCCTTTTGCGGCATCATCAAATCTATTGCTATTATAATCAGCTTCCGCCTTCCAATAATTTGCTCTTGCTTTAAACAACATATCTTCTGCACTGTTTAAAGACTTACCGAAATTCTCTGCTGCAGCATTGTAATCACCTTCCATAAAAAGTTCAATACCTCTATAGTAAGCTACTTTTTGATATACCGCTTTACTTGCATAATTCTTATTCTCTTCTAGCAATTGCATTGCGCCCTCAAAATTCTTTGAAGTAATGTATGAATCTACCAATAAGGTCTGCATTTCTTCTTGATGCTCATCTTTCGGGTAAGTTTTCAAGTAATTAGTTATTACCTGTGGTACCGGCTCATAGGCATTACCCACCTCATAACTCAAACGTGCATAATTTAAAAATGCATCTTTTTGAATCTCTGCACTGTAATCCATTTGAGAAGCATTACGGAAAGCGTTCAATGCTTCTTGCTTTTTATCAAGCTTTAAATAACACTCTGCTAAATGGTAGTAAGCATTCTGTGCAACGCTATTGGTACCGCCAATAATTTTATTGAATTGGGCTATAGCACTCGCATAATCTCCTCCCTTGTAATAAGCATAACCCAGGTAGTAGTAATCGGTATTGCTCCATTTACCACCTTTACCATTATACTCGGTTAAATACGGAATTGCATTTTCGTATTGCTTCAGGTTAAAATAGCTTTCCCCTATAATCTTATTCAGTTCAGAAACTTCCCTTCTATCAGATTTTGGTATTTGTTTTTTAGCCACGGCAATTGCCTCTTCGAACTTACCAAGTTTAAAATTCATATCTGCCTGGTAATAGCTCAACTTCTCTTCTAAAACATCTTGATCGGTAATTTGATCGAAACGCTGATTTGCCGTTTCGTAATCATCTTCTTGATAAGAGATATACCCCAAGTAATATTTTGCCTGAGACCCATATACCTGAGAAGTAGTTACCTTTTCTAAATACTTTTCTGCCTGATTTGTTTTACGGGATGAGAATAGCGAATACCCATAGTTGAAATTGAACTTATCCATCTCGCCACGAGACAATGAGTTCTGGTCAACCTTGTCATACCATTTTAAAGCATAAGGATATTTCCCTGTCTGAAAATAATATTCTGCCACATCTGCAAAAGCAGAATTACGTTTGGTAGACGTAGGATATTTTTCAACAAAATCTTCCATTAATCGATCTGCACCGATCTGGTTTAGGCGTACTGCCGCATTGGCTGCATAATATGCACTATTGGCAGCAGTCTCCTCATCTTTGGTAGACACTTTGACCTTTTCAAAAATGGTCTGTGCCGCTTGATATTGTTCGTTGTTGTAAAGCGCTAGCGCGTCTTGAAATGCTTTTTGTTCATGGGTGTAAATCTTAGACTCTTGGGCCGTGGTCAATGCGACCAAACCGAGTACCATTGGAATAAAAGCGGTGATTTTTTTAAGCATAGTGTTCTGTTACTATTTAGAAGTACCGTTATCACATGTGATAACGACAAAAATTGTACCTAAGTATGTGCAATACCTATACAAAAGAAAAGATTTTGATTAAGGGCTCTCAAATATCAAATGGAACTTATTACTTTTATATCAACATTTGCGTTATGGAAGAGATTGTTTTAGAACTTAAGGATGCCTCTATTTTTCAAAAAGAGAGCTTGGTGTTGAGCGAAGTGAGCTTAAAAATTGCTAAAGGGGAATTCGTTTACCTCATTGGTAAGACCGGAAGCGGTAAAAGTAGCTTCATGAAAACCCTTTATGGCGATTTACCATTGCAAAAAGGTGAAGGTCATGTGGGTGAATTCAACCTTAAAACTTTAAAGGAAAGTGACATTCCTTTTTTACGTAGAAAATTAGGTATTGTTTTTCAAGATTTTAAACTACTTCCAGACCGTAATATCAACCAGAATATGTTTTTTGTTTTGAAAGCAACTGGTTGGACGGACAAGGCAAAAATGGATACTCAGGTTTCTAACGTGCTTGAAAAAGTAGGAATGAAAACCAAAGGATTTAAATTCCCTCATGAACTTTCTGGAGGGGAACAACAACGTATTGCTATTGCACGTGCTTTATTGAACGACCCAGAATTAATTATTGCCGATGAGCCTACCGGAAACCTTGATCCACAAACCAGTGTAGAGGTTATGAAAGTTTTACAGGAAATCAATAAGTCTGGTAGAACCATATTAATGGCAACCCATGATTATGCGTTGATTCTAAAATTCCCTTCTAAAACCATTAAGTGTGATGCCAATAAAGTATTTGAGGTAGTGCAAAGGGCGGTTTAAATATGCCTAAGATTAAAATTTGTACAGAAATAAATGCAAAGAAGACTATAGTCTTTGACTTATCTCGTAGTATTGACCTTCATAAAATTTCTACAGAACATACCTACGAAGAGGCAATTGCAGGAGTTACTAGTGGACTAATCAATTTAAATGAAACGGTTACATGGCGTGCTAAGCATTTTGGCATATATCAAAATCTTACTACAAAAATCACTCAATTTAATTATCCAAATTCTTTTACAGACGAAATGGTAAAAGGTGCCTTTAAAAGTTTTAAGCATCAACATTATTTTGAAGATAAAGGCAACATCACTGTGATGATCGATAAATTTGATTATACTTCACCATTGGGTTTTTTAGGTAGAATAGCCAATTTTTTATTCTTGAAAAAGTATATGTTTAACTTACTCTCTAAACGAAATTCAGCAATTAAAGAATTTGCTGAATCTGATAAGTGGAAAATAATTATTCAAAAATAAGATACTTAGCAACAAGCAACCTTTATGTAGAACCAACGAAAAATAGCAACAAATGATTATAGACGTACACACCCACATCAACAACTATCATGAAGACAGAGTGGTGTCATTAAACGAGAGTTTAGACAAGCTTTCACAAAACATGAAGGATAATAACATTGATTATTCTTTAGTACTTACGTCATATAAAGTCAATGAACATAGACCTAGCACCAAACAAGTCGTAGAGGCAATTAAAGGATATAACAATCTAGGTGTGGTATCAGGCATTAGTTATTTACATTACAACCACAGAGATGTTATTGAGATTAGCGATTACCTTGAAAAAGGATTCATTAAAGGCTTAAAATTCTACCCAGGTTACGAGCCGTTTTACCCAAATGATATTCGTTTCAAATTAATGTATGAAATGGCAATTGAGTATGATGTGCCTGTCATGTTTCATTCTGGTGACACCTACGCCCCTACCGGAAAAATAAAATACTCCCACCCTATTCATATTGATGATTTAGCTGTTGACTATCCAGAATTAAAAATCGTGATTTGTCATGTAGGTAACCCGTGGATCAAAGATTGTATGGAGGTCGTTTATAAAAACAAAAACGTTTACGCAGATATATCCGGGTTGGTTTTGGGCGATTTCTCCGATAAGTTTGAACGCTACATGAAAAAGGAAATCGAAGAAATGATTACCTATGCTGGCGACCCAAAATACCTGCTTTATGGAACGGACTGGCCCATCTCTAATATGAAATCCTATCTAAAATTTATGGGTCAATTAGATTTAGCCGACGAAAAAAAAGAACTGATTCTTTGGAAAAATGCTGCAGAACTTTTTAAAATTGACACCAGCAAACTATAGTTTATAATATCCTGTACGACCAACATCTTGCAATTACTTAATTAAATTCCGCATGAAAAACCCTGAAAAAGAACGTTTAGCACAACATCAAAAAGAAGAAAAAGACTGGTTAAAATGGGGGCCCTATTTAAGTGAACGTCAATGGGGAACGGTACGGGAAGATTATAGTGCGGGTGGCGATGCTTGGAACTACTTACCGCATGACCATGCTAGAAGTCGCGCTTTTCGTTGGGGAGAAGATGGCATAGCAGGTATTAGTGATCGCTATTGCAATATGTGTTTTAGTATTGCTTTATGGAACGGAAAAGATCCTATTCTTAAAGAACGCCTTTTTGGGTTAACAGGACCGCAAGGAAATCACGGTGAAGATGTAAAGGAGCTATACTACTATTTAGAAAATACTCCGTCGCATTCGTACATGAAATATTTGTACAAATATTCACAGAAAGAATATCCATACAATCAATTGATCGAGGAAAATCAAAAGCGCAATCGTAAAGAGCTGGAATTCGAATTATTGGACACGGGTATTTTTGACGACAATACCTACTTTGATGTCAGTACAGAATATGCGAAAGGCAATGAAACCGATATTCTTATTCAAATTACCATTACAAACAGAAATAGCAAACCTGCTCCTATAACCTTATTGCCACAGATGATTATGCGTAATCATTGGTCATTTAAAGAAATGTCCCAGAAACCGGTAATAGCAACCGTTAAAATTGACAATGACACTTCGGTAGTTATAGATCACCCGTACGTGGGTAAATACAATTTCTATTTTCAGCCTGCAGACAAGTTATTATTTACTGAAAATGAAACCAACAGAGAAAAGGTTTATAAAGATGTGAATGATCATCCGTTTAAAAAAGACTTATTTAACATCGCCGTGTGCAATAATGACTATGACCTGGCTACCAAAAATAACTCGGGCACCAAGTTTGCCCCAATGTATCAAAAGATTATAGGCGGTGGTGAATCTGCAACTTTTCAATTGCGATTAACGGAAGAAAATCTGCAAGAACCTTTTGATGATTTTGACGCCATATTTAGGAAAAGACAAAATGAATGCGCTCAATTTTATGAGAACATTGCACCAAATGCAACCGAAGATAGAAAGGCTATCTTAAAACAAGCATTTGCCGGTTTACTTTGGACGAAACAATATTATAATTACGAAGTTGAAAAATGGCTAGAAGGGGATTACAAAACCACACCACCACCAAAAGAAAGGTTAAGCGGACGTAATAGCCATTGGAAAACTTTACGAAACCACGATATACTTTCTATGCCAGATGCATGGGAATACCCTTGGTATGCTGCATGGGATTCTGCTTTTCACTGTGCATCGTTCGCATCTATAGACCCAGAATTTGCGAAAGACCAACTACTATTGTTCACCAAAGAATGGTACATGTCGCCTAACGGACAAATACCTGCTTACGAATGGAATTTTAGTGATGTGAATCCGCCAGTACAGGCATGGGCAACTTTACAAATTTATGGAACTGATAAATCCATCACCGGTGTAGCAGATATTAAGTTCTTAAAACGGATGTTCAATAAACTCAATTTGAACTTCAACTGGTGGGTAAACCGTTTAGATAGAAATGACAACAATGTTTTTCAAGGCGGATTCTTAGGCTTGGATAACATTGGAGTTTTTGACCGCAGCCATGGTGTTCCCGGTGGTGGTTCTTTAGACCAAGTAGATGGTACCGCTTGGATGGCGATGTATAGCTTGAATATGCTAGAAATAAGTTTGCGTATCGCAGAACATGACGATTCTTATGAAGATATGGCAACCAAATACTTTGGGCATTTTGTATTCATAGCGGAAGCTCTGAATAAAATGGATACTGATAAAGCCAATACCTGGGACGATGTTGAAGGGTTCTTCTATGATCGCTTAACCTTACCAGACGGGCAATCTACCACTATAAAAGTACGATCTATTGCCGGTATGTTATCATTGGCAGCGGTACTTACTATTAAGAAAAGCGTGCTAGATAAGTTCCCGAAATTCAAAGCAAGTGTTCTTTGGTTTAAAAAATACCGTGCAGAGAATTTAAAATACGAGGTTATACAACAGTATGAAGAGAATGGTGATTTACTTTTATCGTTAGTTCCAAAAGATAGAATGCAAAAATTAGTTGCCGCACTTTTAGACGAGAATGAATTCTTGAGTGAATACGGTATAAGATCTTTATCTAAGGTGCACGAAAAGGCATATCAAATTCATATAGATGGTATAGACTACTCTATTGACTATGAACCAGCGGAATCTACCGTTTCCCTATTTGGAGGCAATTCTAACTGGCGTGGTCCTATTTGGATGCCTATGAATTATTTATTTATTCAGGCACTTCGCGAATACCAATGGTATGATGGTAATGATTTTCTTTTTGAATACCCAACGGGAAGCTCAAAATTGCTCAACCTAAAACAGGTGAGTGATGAGTTGAGCAAACGACTCATTCATATGTTCGAGAAAGATGCCGATGGCAACCGCGCCATTAACAAGAACTATGAGAAATACTACCAAGACCCTAATTTTAAGGACTTGATATTATTTTACGAGTATTTTCATGGAGAAAACGGTCGTGGTCTAGGGGCTTCTCACCAAACAGGCTGGACAGCTTTAGTTGCCAATCTTATTGAGCAATTAGAAGATTAGTAATATTTAATTGATCAACGTAAAAGTGAGTATACCTGCTACATAGCCAATAAAAGCCAGTAAAGAAATATTTTTTAGGTACCACATAAAATCAATTTTCAGGATGCCCATAATGGCAACCCCTGCAGCTGAACCTATTATAAGAATGCTGCCACCTGTACCTGCACAATAAGCAAGTAATTCCCAAAAATCAGAATCTGGCGGATAACTATCTAAACTGTACATACCCATAGTACCCGCAACAAGTGGTACGTTATCTACTATCGAAGATAACACCCCAATGATGGAGTTAACTGCATAAATGCTATCAAAATTAGCATCTAATAAGCGAGACATATCTGCTAAATGTCCTGCCGACTGTAAAGCACCAACTGCTACCAATATCCCCAAAAAGAATAAGATACTGGGCGTATCAATTCTTCTCAACACATTAGAAATTGCCAAGGTTTTCTTTTCTTCAATAGTTTTATTTCTATGAATTATTTCTGTAGTTATCCAAACAACACTTAAACCTAAAAGTATTCCCATAAATGGCGGAAGATGTGTAATGGTCTTAAAAATAGGCACGAATAAAAGTGCGCCTATACCAATAGCAAAAACCAAGTTTTTCTCAAAACTACTTACTTGATATACATGAGAATCGGAAGTATATTGTTCCGTTGGTTTGGTAATATGCCCTTTAAAACGAAAAGATATTATGGCCAATGGCACCAATAAACAAACCAAACTTGGCAAGAAAATTTCCTTAATAATATGCATAGCCGTTACCTGACCACCTATCCAAAGCATAATGGTTGTTACATCGCCAATTGGTGACCACGCACCACCTGCGTTTGCGGCAATAATAAGAAGTCCTGCAAACATCCAAAGGTCCTTTTTGTCGTGTATTAACTTTCTTAGTAAAGCAGACATTACAATAGCTGTAGTTAAGTTATCTAAAGCTGCAGATAGAAAGAAGGTCAATAAACACAGAATCCATAATAACTTTACACGATTGGTTGTGGTAATCTTATCTGTAATTACCGAAAAGCCTTCATGAGCATCGATAATTTCAACAATGGTCATGGCACCAAGTAAGAAAAATAAAATCTCTGAAATCTCCCCTAAATTCTCACGGAGACTCTCTGTTACAAAATGAATAGATTCGTCTCCTGAAATATTTACAAGAAAAGAATCTCTCCCAATTATAAAAATCACCCAACATAGCGTACCAGTAAGTAATGCTGCGGCGGCTTTATCAATTTTAATCGTGTGTTCTAATGCTATAAAAAGATACCCAACGATAAATACGGCAAGTAAAGTTAAATACATGGAAAATGATTAAATGTTAGCTTCAGAAAAACCCAACCCGTGTTTTTCGGTGGGGTATAAAATTCCTTTTTCCAATCTAAAAATAGAATGATATGGGTCATCTATAATATCTAAATGTCCGTCAAGATCAGCATACACAATATTAGGTCTTGACAAGGCAAAATGTAGCCCTGCAGCAATACCTAATCCGCATTCATCTATACAGCCCACCATGGCATCTAATTTAGCGGCTTTAGCAACGGAATTGATATGCATACCAACCCAGATACCGCCCACTTTTTGCAATTTAATATTGACCATATCCACACGCTCATTCTGTGCTAAACGAAATGCATCAGTCAATGTTTTTAAGCTTTCATCTGCCATTACAGGAATACTGACCTGGTCGGTTACTTCACCTAATCTTTCTTCTGATTCGACTTTTGTTGGCTGTTCAAAAATTTCTATACCAATGGCTGCCGTAGCTTTTACAAAATCTACAGATTCTTTCACAGAATACCCTTGGTTTCCATCAAACCTTAATTCGATGTTAGGGTACTTCTCATGGATAGATCTCATTTTAGCAATATCCTCTTCTAAATTAGACCCGCCTTTTATTTTAAGAATTGTAAAACCTTGTTTTATAAATTCACTAGCATAAGATAAGGTTTCGTCCAAGCCCATAATACCAATGGTAATACTAGTAGCTATGTGATTACGAAATCCGCCTAAAAACTTATATAAAGGCACCTCAGCTTTTTTCGACATAATATCGAACAATGCCAAATCTACCATAGCCAAAGCCGATGACCTTTTGCCCAATAATTCCTTCAGCTCTAATAATAGCAGTGCATAAGTAAATGGGTCTTTTCCTTGTAAATAAGGAATAATGATATTTTTAATAGCATAAGTTACATCACTGGGCGATTCATTAGTAACCACAGGATCTGGTGCTGCACAACCGTAACCAACTATTTTTCCATCAGTTTCAACCTTTAGAATAAAATTGCTGGTACGATCAATAGTTTCATATGCAATGGTATAAGGGTCAGATAATTTAAGATCTAAACGCTCAAAAGAAATATTGGTTATTCTCATTTCAGTTTTGCCATCAGAAGTGAAATTAAATCTTCAGCTCCGTACTCTAACACATCAAAAGCAGGTAATTTAGTTTCTATTGTTATTGCTTTACAAACATCTAGAATTTCCTCTTTTTTCATGTCTTCGTGGTTAACGGTAATCGCAATTACCTCTTTACCGGAAATAACCTGAATTGCCCTTATTTGCTCCTCTAAAGAATGTAATTTATACCCTGGAAATCCGTCATACTCTACTCTTTTAGGAGCGTGTTGCAGAATTACATAATCTGGTCTGCCAGCAGCTAGAATTTCAAATCCGCCAGGATAAGCTGGGTTCATTAAACTCCCTTGACCTTCAATAACGATAACATCTGGATCTTCATTTTTCCATGCACTAACCACAGCATGCTCAATTTCGCCAGATACAAAATCATTGATACAGCTATCCATAACCATGCTGTATTTAGCACCTTGCATCCATCCTGTTTGCCCTGTTCCGATCATTTCAGCCTTTTTACCGGCATTACGAAACGCATGTACCAATATCCAAGCAGTGGTACGTTTACCCAACGCTGAATCTGTACCAAGAACCGCTAATTTTAGGCAATTGACTTTTTCAATATCGCCTGTAAAAAAATGCAGTTGGTCACGATCCGGAGTCTTTCTAACATCTCTGATCTTCACATTCTTTTCTTTTGCCAATGCAACCAGTTCTGGGTCATTAGTTAGAAAATCATGCAGACCACTATCCACATTCCAACCTTGTTGCAATGCAGCCTTAATAGTCGATTTAGCCTCTTTTGGCAATCTACCACCATCTGGTGCCAAACCAATTACTAAGTAACTTGGCAGATTATAACTTGCGGTCAAAGTAGCAATTGCAGCCTCTAAATCTCTAAAAACCGGAATTCCGTTAGGTCTACCATCCAAAACCTCACCAGCATCTCTACCAGCATATTTTTCGTCTAATACCCCAACTACCTCATAACGCTCGGTAAAACGAACCAAACCATGTGCTGTTTTACCATTAGGAGTATTAAATGCTCCCTCACAATATACCAGGGCTTTACCGTCAATAACTTTTTTCATCTATCTATTTAATTTTTTGCAGTGAGCACCGCCACAAAACGATCGGGCTCAAAATTCATTTTTTCATCTAATTCAAGAAGTCCAATCAAACCAGCTGTGGAAGCTGGTAAAATTCTAAATCCTTCCTTTTTATGTAAAAGAGAAGTCATCTCCTTTAATTTTTTGTCACTAATATTAAAAGCTTCTCCTTCAGATTCTTGCAAAGCATATAAAGCCTCTTCGCCATCGAAACTATGCCAGTTGATCAATGGCTCGTTATATTTCGTTTCTTTAATAGCAGCCGGATTCAAATCTTTACAATGATCCAATCCTTGAAGATATGATTCTACAATTGGGTTTTTATGAGATGAAGATGCCGCAATCATTTTAGGTATGCGAGATGTTTTCCCTCTTTTATACAAATTCACAAATCCTCTATAAATACCAGCAAATAAAGTACCGTTAGAAACAGGTACCGCACAATATTTAGGTGCATCGCCCAAATCTTCAAAAATTTCTTGTGCAATTTGTGCGTAAGCAGAAATTTGAAGCGGAGTGTTGGCTCCACCAGGGTTAGCATCATACCAACCATGTTCTGCCGCTAATTTTGAGCTTTCCGTAACTACATCTTCATAGCTACCAGGAATACGGATAATCTCTGCATTCAATGCTTCCATTTCCACTATGCGATCGGTATGGTAACTTTCTGGAATGTAAATTTTACAAGCAATACCCGCTAAATCTGATGCCAGTGCCATAGCAACCCCGTAATTACCACAAGTAGCTAAGCTTACTACGGTAAATTCCCTACGCAATGCATCATATAATTGTGCAAAAGCAATACGATCTTTTTGAGTGCCTGTTGGGTTATCACCTTCATACTTTAGGTATAATTGGCGAACATTAAACTCACGTTCTAAGGTTTTAGCCCTGTGCAAACCTGTATCACCAACTTCTAAACTTATAATATCTTCAAAGCACTCTAAACGGTCAACTAAAGATTTATTAGAATCCTTAACCATATCGCTAAGTCTACGTGCCTCCGTAGATACTTTATTCTCAGCGGTTTTTACACCATCTTTAAGATTCATAAGTTTGCATATATTCCATTATTTAAGATACAGTTATTTAATTGAATGTCAATATAAATTTTTAACCCATTTACTCTTTAAAAAAAGGGACGCATAGGTACTATATAATCTATAATTATTTAAAAATTTAACACAAGAATTTAAGGTATACAGAGCAATACAGTGCAATTGCGGGATTTTTTAATTTTACAATAAATACAAAAATTAACATATGGCAAATCAGTCCATTACCTAATTTTGACTACATTTTTAAATATGCTAAATTCAATGAAATCATCTGTAGTCTTTTTTCTTTTTTCCTTTATGTTCTGTGTAACAATAAATGCACAAAATGAGCTACCAATTAAAATAGATAATTCTAAGATCAAACCTTTACAAAAATTACTAGATAGCTCTTTGCAAACGAACTTAAGAGAAGAACTGGCATCGCACCCAGAATGGAACGATCTCATTATACAAAAGAAAATGGCGGTGGGTCTAGTTGATTTGAGCAACCCAGAACAAGTACGCTTTGCCCGTGTGAACGGAAACCATATGATGTATGCGGCAAGCCTGCCTAAAATAGCTATTCTCTTAGCTGCTATGGATGCTATTGAAAAAGGAGAAATTAAAGAAACAGCGGAGGTTAAAAAAGATATGCGCTTAATGATTAGCAAATCTGACAATGCCGCGTCTACTAGAATGATCGATCGTGTTGGTTATGAAAAGCTTGAAGCGGTTATGACCGACCCTAAATACGCTTTCTATGATGAACAAAAAGGAGGCGGACTCTGGGTTGGAAAGCGATATGGTAGTGGTGGTGACACCAATCGCGAACCATTAAAAAATTTGAGTCACGCTGCATCAGTTACGCAAGTATGCAGATACTATTATTTATTGGCGAACGGAAAATTGGTAAATCAAAAAAGGTCTAAGCAGATGTTAGATATTATGGAAGACCCAGAGTTACACCATAAATTTGTAAACACCTTAGATAAAATTGCACCAAACGCTAGATTGTTCAGAAAATCGGGTTCATGGCGTACCTACCATTCCGATTCTATTTTGGTTTGGGGAGAAGACAACAATAGAAGGTATATTTTGGTTGCTTTAATAGATGATGCCAATGGCGAACAAATTATTAGAGATTTAGTGAAGCCAATTGAGAAAGTGTTAAAAAAGCCTGTACTTTAGGTCTTGGAATAGCAATTTCCATTTCTTGATGGTAGAAAGACTAATAAAAAAAATATTCGATGTTCGTGAAGGCGAGTTCAAAGTATCACTTTGGATGCTCGCCTACATTTTTTTGGTCATTGCCGTTCTACTCATTATTAAACCAACGGTAAATGCTCTATTTCTATCAGAATTAGGAATTGAACAATTGCCTTTTGCTTTCTTGTTAGTTGCTATGACTGCCGTAGCTACCTCTTATTTTTATTCAAAAGCCGTTTCAAAATTCCCGCTTAAAAAAGTAATTGAGTTTACCATTATTAGTTCTATTGTCATTTTAATTGGTTTAGGTATACTGCTCTCGCTAGATGTGGTCAGTGGTGTGTTACTCTACTTCTTTTATATATGGGTAGCAATTTATGCAGTACTATCTGCATCACAATTTTGGGTATTGGCAAACTTGGTATTCAATATTAGAGAAGCAAAGAGATTGTTCGGCTTTATTGGGTCTGGCGCTATCATTGGTGGCATATTCGGTGGGTACCTCACCTCTATTTTGGCTCCTCTTATTGGAAATGAAAATCTAATGTTCGTTGCCGCCTTACTCCTATTTTTCTGTATTCCATTATTACGTAGAATTTGGAATATTAGGGTTAAAAAAAACGGCAGCGTCAAGAAACATAAGTCGGCTACAAACATTTCAGAGCCACCACTAAAACTCATATTAAAATCTAAACATCTTACTTACATAGCGAGCATTGTCGCGGTGAGCGTAGTTGTTGCCAAATTGGTAGACTACTTATTTAGTGACTTTGCCTCATCTGCCATAACCGATGCCGACGAGCTTACCGCTTTTTTTGCCTTTTGGTTTTCGACCTTCAACTTATTATCGCTGGTAATACAGCTATTTTTTACCCATAGAATTGTGGGTGTTTGGGGCGTTGGTTTTTCATTGCTTTTATTACCCATTGGAATTTTTGGCGGGAGCATTTTATTTTTGATGTTACCTGAACTTTCTGCCGTAGTCGTTATTAAGGCGATGGACGGAATACTAAAACAATCTATACATAAAAGTGCTTCGGAATTATTGACTTTACCCCTGCCCTTCGACTTGAAAAACAGGACTAAATCGTTTATAGATGTTGTTGTAGATAGTTTAGCTACTGGTATTGCCGGATGCCTTTTAATATTTGTTGTTCGTGGTCTAGATTTACCTTCTTTTTACATTGGTATTCTTATTATAGCTTTAGTTTGCCTTTGGTTGTATTTTATTTACAAAGTGCGAATAGAATATTACAAAACCTTTAGAACCAATTTAGAAGTACTAACGGATTCCTTTAAAAAGACTAAAAAAACCTCCCAGACAAAAGTATCTGTTGTAACCGGTATGCGTACGGTATTTAAAACGGGCACCGAAGAACAAATTCTATTTATGCTAGATAAGCTGATGGAAATTAATGACAAACGCTTTGCAGATGATGTGGAGTTGTTATTGGAGCACCCTAGTAATAAAGTGAAACTATCAGCTATTCAGAACTTGTACTTTCTAAATTCAAAGAGCATGACCGCGGAGGTCTCCGAACTTTTAAAAATTGATGACCGAGAGTTGACCACCGCTACTTTGGCGTATGTTTTAAGTTTTGCTCACAAAGACAAATCTTTTGTGTTCGATGCCTATTTAGAACACGCTAATGAACGCATTGCTATGGCAGCACTTTATTGTTTGGCTAGAGCTGCAAAAAATAACTACTCGTTAAAACAGCGGTATTCTTTATTGGATCGTATTTCAAATGCAATTGCAAATATTGAACATCACGAACAAGATGTATCTTATATAGAGGCGATTATTGAAACACTCGGGGTGGCAAACCTACCTCTTTTTTATAATAAGCTAATTGCTTTTTTAAAATACGAAAATGAAGCTGTTGTAATAACAACTATAAAGGCAATTGGTACTGCAACAGACCCAACCTTAGCACAACATATAATTCCCTTTTTAGGTCAGAAAAATTATAGACCTACCGTGATGGAGGCTTTTATAATCTATGGCCAGCAGATTCTACCGGTGTTACGTAGTACAATTCAAGATCGTCTACAACCATTACCTGTGCTTCGTTTTATACCTGCAGCCATGCAATCTTTTCATTCAAAAGAAGCTGTGCACCATTTATTAGCCATATTAACCGATAATGACCTTACTGTACGTTTAGAAACTATTCGTGCTTTGAGTGCCATACGAGCTACGCATCCGCAGTTGAAATTTAATCGCTACAAAGTGGTCTCGGTAATTTTTGATGAATGCAAACTGCATCATCAGACCTTATCGTCTATGCATACCCAGATTATTATATCATACCGAAATAGAAACAAATCGAAGAAAGAAATAGGCGATGCAGAACGAGATGCTAGAACTAGCCTTTTGGAATTACTAGAACGCCGTTTAGATTCTGGACTAGAGCGTATTTTTAAACTATTAGGTTTACGCTATCAACAAAATGATGTTGCCATTGCGTATGAGGGCTTAATTAGTCAGAAACAGGAAGCGCAACACAATGCCATCGAATTTTTAGACAATCTTTTAACGGGAGAATTAAAGCGTAAACTGTTACCGATTATTGAAGAATCTGCCTTAGACATTTCGTCTGAAGAAGAGCTACAAAAGATAAAACATAAAATACCTACGGAACTTGAATGTTTTAAACTTCTATTACAAGGCAATGACTTAAAGATTAAATTGGCGGTATTATATCTCATTGCACAGCAAAAAGAACCTCGCTACCTAAGTATGGTCGAAAATCTTCTTAATGATGCTGATCCAAAAATCAGGAGTTTTGCTTTAGAGGCACAACAAGCGATTACGACAGAAGCTTAAAAATAAAAACGAGACATTAAAAATGTCTCGTTTTTGTTCAACTATATTAGAAAATAGATTCTAGCTATTCTGCTCCAATTCCATAATAAGATTTGCAACTAAAGCTGTCCAACCTGTTTGGTGAGAAGCTCCAAGACCTTTACCCGAATCGCCATCAAAAAACTCATAAAAGAAATGCTCCTTTTTAAAGTGTTCATTTTTAGTAAACACATGGTTATCGTCTTCTGAGTGATATACAAACTTACCGTTTTCGTCAGGCTCAAATAACTTTATAAGTCGTTTTGAAATTTCATTTGCAATCTCGTTTAAGTTCATTTTTACACCAGAGCCTGTTGGAAACTCATAAATATACTCCTTACCATAATAAGAGAAGTATTTACGTAAAGACTGAACAATCATATAATTCAAAGGCAACCAAATAGGACCTCGCCAGTTAGAATTACCCCCAAACATGTTTGACTGACTTTCCCCAGACTCATACTGAATTTGGTGGTGACCGTTATGTTGAAATACATATGGATGCTCTTCATGATATTTTGAAAGTGAGCGAATACCATAATCAGATAAAAATTCTTTCTCATCCAATAAGCGAAACAATAGCTTTTCTAGTCTAAAGCCACGCATAATGGAGAACAGGTAATTTCCATCAGAATTAAATTCTTCGATATTAGAAATCAAAGAAGCTAGATCTGGTCTTGTACGCACAATTTCTGCAGCTCTAACTTTAAAGTGTTTTAGCTCATCAAACAAATCTTTATGAATGATCTCTACGGCGAACATTGGTATGATACCAACCAAGGATCTTACTTTTAATCGGTCTGTATTTCCGTTGGACATTTCTACAACATCATAATAGAAATTATCCTCGTCATCCCAAAGAGAAATATCTTTCTGCCCAATGTGATGCATTGCCCAAGCGATATTTAAGAAATGCCTAAAGAACTTGGCGACACTGTCTTCGTAGTTTGGATTAATTGTTGCCATCTCTAATGACATGCGTAACATGTTTAAGGTAAACATTGCCATCCAACTGGTAGCATCTGCTTGTTGCATACGCGTTATACCTTCTGGCATGTGGTTACGATCAAAAACACCAATATTATCAAGACCTAAGAATCCGCCTTCAAAAAGGTTTGTTCCACTCTTATCTTTTTGGTTGACCCACCAGGTAAAGTTCACCAGTAATTTTTGATATGCCTTTTCTAAAAACTTGAAATCGCCTTTACCATTTCTTTTCTTATCCTTCTCATATACCGTCCATACTGCCCATGAATGAACTGGAGGGTTTACGTCACTAAAATTCCATTCGTAAGCAGGTATTTGTCCGTTAGGGTGCATATAGCTTTCCCTTAATACCAGCAACAACTGCTCTTTGGCAAAATATGGATCAATCTCAACAAACGATGCCATATGAAAAGCAAGATCCCAAGCAGCATACCACGGATACTCCCACTTATCGGGCATTGAAATTACGTGACGATTGGTCAAATGTTCCCAATGCTTATTCCGAGAATCGGTTCTATATGGTTTGGCTTCTCCTGGACCGCCAAATAGCCATTTATAAACATCATAATAATAGAACTGCTTTGTCCATAGTAAACCAGAGAATGCTTTTCTGGCAATCTCTTGTTGTTGAACCGGAAGCTCTTTCTTTAAAATATCACCATAAAATTCTTCACATTCTTGAATTCTCTTTTCAAAGATGGAATCATAGTTGCCCCAAGGGTCTTTAAGTTTCTTTTTACTAAGACGAACTTTAATTGTTTTTTCCTCTCCAGATTTTAAACGAAGCTTATGCCAAACGGCAAATTTCGATCCTTTTTTATCTGGGTTTACCGTAGCCTCTCCATTAACAACGTGGTCATTTATACCATCTTTTACATACTCTACCTCATTTGGCACATTGTAAATACGTTGGTTATTGGTTTCGTTTTCACAAAATAATTGCTCTCCTTTTTCATGATAAAAATAGTATCGTCCATTACGAGTACTACGAGACTGTACTGAATTATCTGAAATAGATTTCATTTCAGGCCTTTCGAATCTTTGGTTATGTTTCCAAAAATTACGAAACCATAAATGTGGAAGAACATGAATATTAGCTGCTCTTGGGCCTCTATTAATTACGGTAACTTTCATTAAAATATCACCAACATCTTCTTTGGCATATTCTATAAAACAATCGAAATAGGTGTTATTATCAAAAACTTTAGTATCTAAAATCTCAAATTCTGATTGCTCTCTATTTCTATTTTTATTCTTTCGAACTAATTCTATGTAAGGAAACTTTTTGTGTGGGTACTTGTATAAGTATTTAGCATATGAATGCGTGGGTGTAGATACTTGATGAAAGTAAAGTTCTTTTACATCTTCACCATGGTTACCCTCATCATTGGTTAAACCGAACAAACGCTCTTTTAAAATGGAATCTTTCCCATTCCAGAAAGCAGGTGCCAAGCAAAGTATTTCTCTAGAATCGCAGAATCCGCCAATACCTTCTTCTCCCCATCTATAGGCATTACTACGTGCTTTGTCATGACCAACAAAACTCCAGGCATGACCTTCTGGACTATAATCTTCCCTTACCGTTCCCCATTGACGCTCAGCTAAATAAGGACCCCATCTTTTCCAATTTTTATAATTATCCTCAACGGCTAATCTTTCTTCCTCTGCATTTTTATGGACCATAAAGTCTTTTTCAATTTTAACTATCTTTCATCAACTTCAACTACTAATTAGTAGCTTGAAATATTGAACAATTTTTATTTACTTCTTCAATAAGTTGTTAAAAGTAATACTTGTTATAATAATTGATTGATTATTGTATGTATCAACTGATTAGTATTACTTAATCATTACAATTAGGATAAATATGTTGTTAACTTATTAAAATTAACTCAGTTATACTATTAACCTCGTAACTAGTAAAACCATAACATCTGTGAATTCTATAACACCTTGTTTGAAATATTCAAAAAAAATAAATTTTATACTAATATTAATAGCAATAATTCCTTTTAATAAGTGAACTAAATACGCCACGGAGGATTAATTCTATTTTCACCACCATAAAACAAGATAAGCTGGTTACCGTCCATGTCTTTTAATCTAGCTTCTCTCCACAACCATCTTTCATTGGTAGGTTCTTGGTCAAAAACAATTCCTTTTTCTTTAAGAAGTTCTACTTGTTCATCTAGATTTGCACATTCAAAATAAACATAGACTCCTTCACCTATCGGTAAAGTATTTGTTTGGTGAATGGAAAAAGTTGAATTTCCATGAGGACACTCAAATCTTGCGTAATTTGGTAGTGCTTTCACAATCAATTTTAGACCTAATGCCTCATAAAAAGGAATTGATTTTGTCAAATCTAAAGAAGGTACCGTTATTTGGTTTAAATTCATTTTATTGATTTAGTTTTTAAAACTATTTCCTTTTATTAAAAACAATCACCTAAGTAGTCTTTAAAATTTATAAGATTCTGAATTTAAAATTAATTATATAATTTATAGCTGTTAGTATTCAATTAAATCAAAAAACATCTTGGATTTTCATCCTAGATGTCTTTTAAATTATCATTTTAAAAATTTAGTTTTTATATCACATGAGATAATTTCTCTCGCATTCTATTTGCAGATAGTACTAAATTTTTAAGAGCTGTTTTAGTTTCAGGCCAATCCCTAGTTTTTAATCCACAATCAGGATTCACCCAAACATTTCCGGACGGCAAAAGATTTGAAGCCTTATCCAATAGGTGTTCCATTTCTTCTTGCGAAGGTATTCTTGGCGAATGTATATCATAAACACCCGGACCTATTTCATTTGGGTATTTAAAATCTACGAAAGCCTTTAAAAGTTCCATTTCTGACCGAGATGTTTCTATGGTAATAACATCTGCATCCATTTTTGCAATACTTTCTATTATATCATTAAATTCTGCGTAGCACATATGGGTATGTATTTGAGTATGGTCACTTACTCCACTTGCCGAGATTTTAAACGCATTTACCGCCCAATCTAAATAAGCTTTCCAGTCTTCTTTTCTCAAGGGCAACCCTTCTCTAAGTGCTGGCTCATCGATCTGTATAATTTTCAAACCGGCTTTCTCTAGATCATTTACCTCATCGCGTATAGCCAATGCAATTTGATTACACGTTACAGACCTTGGTTGGTCATTTCTTACAAAAGACCATTGTAATATGGTCACTGGTCCGGTTAGCATTCCTTTCACATATTTATGGGTAATAGACTGTGCGTAAGAAGACCATTTTACGGTCATTGGTGTGGGTCTAGATACGTCTCCATAAATTATTGGTGGTTTTACACATCTGGTACCATAACTCTGTACCCAGCCAAATTTAGTAAACAAAAAGCCCTCTAATTGCTCCCCGAAATACTCTACCATATCATTTCGTTCAAATTCACCATGAACCAAAACATCTAAATCTACATCTTCTTGAAAACGAATTGTTTCTTCTGTTTCCTTTTTTATAAATGCATCATAATCTTCTTGCGACAGTTCTCCTTTTTTAAATTTAGAACGTGTTTGCCTTACCTCTTTCGTCTGTGGAAAAGATCCTATGGTGGTTGTAGGGAATACAGGAAGTTTTAATTCTTTTCGTTGTTGTGCCTGGCGGATTGAAAACAGAGAATCTCTTTCGCTATCTGTACCTTTTAAGCTATCAAGTCGCTGCTGTACATTTTGATCATGAATTAGTGATGAGACTTTTCTACTTTGATTTGCCTCTTGGTTCTTTTCAAATAATGCATTAACACGTACATCTTCTTCCTGAAAGCTCTTTTCTTTTAGAACAACAATCTCTTGTAATTTCTGCTTTGCAAAAGCTAGCCATTGCTTTACTTCGCTATTTATATTTTCGTTATTTTCTTCTAGTTCCAAATTGTAAGGCACATGAAGTAATGAACACGAAGTACCGATCCAAACTTGGTTTTCTCCTAATTCATTCTTGGCTCTTTCTATTAATTTTAATGACTTTTTAAAATCATTTATCCAAATATTTCTGCCATCTACAATCCCTAAAGACAGTACTTTATCACCTAATAATTTAGTTTCTAAAATATCTTCTAATTGTAATGAGCAACGAACCACATCTATATGAAGCACATGAACAGGTAATTTTAATGCTAGCTCTAAATTCTTTCCATAACAATCAAAATAATTTGCTAAGATAAACTTTAGATTTACACCAATTTTTGAGAAATAATTGTAAGCCTTTACTATAGCAGCTTGTTCCTGTTCTGTAAGATCAGTCGATAAAATGGGCTCATCAATTTGAAGGTAATCGACACCTTCTTGGTCAATTTCTAATACCAATTCTTTATAAACTGGTAATAGCTTGTTTAATAAATTCAACCTATTAAAGCCTTCTTCCTTTTCCTTTCCCAAAAGCAAAAATGTAATGGGTCCTATAATAACAGGTTTAGTTGTAATACCTAGTGCTTTAGCCTCTTTAATTTCACTAATTATTTTATTTGAATTTAATTTAAAATACTGCTTTTTAATAAATTCAGGCACAATGTAATGATAGTTAGTATCGAACCATTTTGTCATTTCCATGGCGGTGACATCTACACTATTAGCTTGATGACCCCTTGCCATTGCAAAATACTGCTGTAATCCCAATAAATCTTTGAACCTTTGAGGAATACAGCCCAGGGTAATGCACATATCTAAAACTTGATCATATAATGAAAAGTCATTTGAGGAAATTAAATCTATATCATAGTTCTGTTGTGTCTTCCAAGCTTTAGTTCTTAATTCACTAGTAACCTTAACCAACACGTCCTCAGAAATATCATTTTTCCAGTATTTTTCTATCGCCCTTTTGAGCTCCCTTTTTTCTCCTATTCTAGGATAACCTAATACAATTGTTTTCATTTGATAAAGTTTAAATTTCCATCAAAATTATTTATAATGATTAAATTATCTACTCTTTGATAATAAGTAAGAAAATATAACTAATTTTATGCATTAATATAATTAATACACCTTTTATTAGGTGTATTTTGAATCATTAAAAGAAAAACTATCTATGCATAATTTAGATTCAACCGACTGGAAATTATTAGAGATACTACAGGAGGACGGAAAACTTACAACTAAAGAGATTGCACAAAACGTAAATTTATCTCCAACACCAGTTTATGAACGAATAAAACGTTTAGAGAAAAATGGCATCATTAAAAAATATGTTGCTATTGTAGAAGCTGAAAAAATTGGTAAGACCCTCACTGTTTTTTGTAATATAACATTGAAAGAGCATACCAAAGAAATTGGGAATAAATTCGTTAAAGATATTATCTCTTTAAAGGAGGTAACGGAATGTTATAATATATCTGGCGATTATGATTTTTTACTTAAAATCATAATTAAAGATATGAAGCACTACCAATCTTTCGTCATCAATGATCTTGGTGCCATACAGAACATAGGCAGTGCTCATAGTACTTTTGTTATTGGCACCATAAAACATTCATACGCAGTTCCTCTTTAATATATTCGGCAGACTAAGTCATTGCTATATAACTTAAAAAAAATCTATAAAAAATTTTATATCGTTGTATAGTTTGGCTTATCACTATTAAGTATAGCATATTCAAAACTATCTGACCAACCTGTTTTTAATGGTAGTATTTGTCTTTTTCTACCTTCTTTGGTCATACCTACTTTTTCCATCACTTTTGCTGAGCCAACATTTTCTACCGCACAACCAGCTTCTATACGGTGTAAATTAAGCGTATTAAATCCAAAATTCAATACTGCTTTTAAAGATTCTGTTGCATACCCTTTATTCCAAAAATTGAGATGTAGCTTATACCAAACTTCTGCTCTACTGTATTTTTTATCGCCAAGTCTAAGTCCAAATAGACCCATAAATTCATCTGTTTCTTTAAGTATAATAGCGAAAGTATAATTTGTTATTTCTGATAATTTGTTTGCCGCAACCCAGGGAAGTATAACCCGCTTAGTCTCTTCTAAATTCTTAGGAATACCTAGCGTATTATACTTATCTGTTTCAGGTAAAATATGAAGCGTATGAATAGCTTCTAAATCAGTTATTTCAATTAATCTTAATTTTAATCTTTCCGTTATAATTTTTGGTTGATCCATTTCTATAGTTGTACTTATAAAGTCTTAAAAGTAACTTTTTATAAATGAACCATTTAATCATGGTAATAACTACCACAATCAAATACGCCATTAAATTTTATTAACTAGTAGAGTATGAAGTTTATACAGATATGAAGTACAATATAAATGAGCTAATGAAACTACATTTTAATATTAGTAGTGGAAGTATTAATTACTTGGTAGATATATAACAAATGTTGAACCTTCATCTTTTTTACCAATTGCATGTATATAACCATTATGCTTCTCTACAATTTTTTTACATATAGAGAGTCCAATACCTGTTCCAGAGTACTCGGTTTTTGTATGTAATCTTTGAAAAACTTCAAAAATATTACTTGCAAATTCGGGATCAAATCCAATACCGTTATCGGTAAATGAAAGTTTGTAATAGTATTCAGAATTTTTAGCGAAATTCTCTGGTATTTCAATATTTCGTAATCGAACTGAAGTAATGTCAATAATTGGGGATGTATTGGTTTTTCTATATTTTATAGAATTACTGATAAGGTTGGTACACAACTGCTCTATCTTAAATGGAATACCATTAATTACCGGCAATTTATCATACGAAATAATAGTACCCGTATCCTTTATTAACTGTGATAGTTCATCTTCAACTTTAGTAATAACATCATCTAAAGCAATATTCTCAAATTTTGAATTGATCTTATCTATCCTCGAATAAGATAGCAGATTTTGAATCAATTCTCGCATTCTAAATGTTGCAGATTTAATTTTAGAAAAATACCCATGAACCTCATCCGGTATTCCTTTATTACCTGTATCCTCTATTCGAGATATAAACATTTGAATCTTTCTTAACGGCTCTTGCAAATCATGACTTGCCACTCTATTAAAAGATTCTAGTTCCTCATTACTAATTTTCAATTTTTCAAAACTATCAATTAGCTGTCTATCTTTTTCTACACGACTGGTAATATCTTGTACTATACCAACAGATACAGGTCTATCATCAATCTCTATACGCCTGCCTTTTAAATCCAGATACCTAACACCTTTATTTTTGGTCTGAACTCTATAGGTAAATACAGTAGACACGCCATTTTCTTCTTTATTACAACTTAGTGCCTCAAATATTGAAATATCCTCTGGATGGATGAATTCTTTATAGCTGTTAAAAGTAACCTCAAAATGATCGGGTTCAACTCCAAGAATTCTATAAAAGTTATCTGATACGGTTGCGCTACCATTATCTAAATACCAAATAAAACTTCCTACACCCGCAACATTTTCCGCCTCCTTAAATATGGTGTTTTGTAGGCTTAATTCTTCATTTAGTTTTTGTAATATTTTTTCACCTTCCTTAACCTTTGTAGTATCCCATGCGGTATTGGTAATACCATTTGCAGATTTTACTACTGTATTCTGTATATATTTATTTTGCCCTTCAAACCTATAAACACTTTCATGCTCTTGAGACGCGCCACTTAAATAACATTCTTTCATCAAATCAAAAAGTCCGTTTTCTTTTACCATTGGGTACATTTCTAAAAGAGATTTCCCAATAATATCATCCTGTTCTGCACCTGTCACCTTTTCAATTGCATTAGAGGTATAGCGAAATTGAAAATCGGTTATCACTCCATCTGCATCTAATAGTGGCTCAAAATGGCTAATGACATTATTTGAACTTTTATAAACACCTTTTAAAAATTCTTCTGTTTCCTGTAATTTTTTGTTTTGATTATAAACCTGACTGTTGACATCTTGAATTTCTCCTTTCTGCTTATAAATGCTAATAAAGCCAATTATAAATATGCCTAATGCAGTTAATGCTACCAGTAATGAAGACATTGGGGTTAAAAATGATTGAGAGGTATATTCTTCTTTACGCTCAACCATTAAATAATTTTCCTCAGCTAACATTCTTTCTTTTATAACCTGAGATTCTGCTACAATTTTTGAAATACGGTCAACATGCTTATAGCCAATACTAGAAAAATCAATTGCAGCGGTATCTTTTACAGAGACCGTATCTAAAAGACTACTGCTATCTATTTCAATAATGATTTTATCTCGCAATTGCTGTAATGCCTTAACCTTTTCTTGTTGGGCTTCATTGTCTGCAGTAAGTAATTTTAATCTTTCTAGAGACTGACCTAATTCTGTTACCACTATAGAAGAGAGATTACTTTCGTCTTTCTCAAAATATTTTTTAAACTGAATAGATTCCACCTCTAAAAATTTAGCGGATAATTCTACAATAGCTCGTTGAACTTCAAGTGTGTGAGAAACCAAGCCGCCAGTTTTATGTAGCCTTTTAACTTGCTGATATCCCACGGCTACGGTATAAAGAAGCAAACCTACGGCCATTATCAATAAAACAATATATGTTTTAGTGGAAGCAATTAAAGCCTTTAACTTCGTTATTGTAGAACTCATAAATATAATTGACATTTAAAATATGGAGTAAAATAATGTGATATTAACTACATATATTTCAACAAATGAATATACCTCATTTTAAGACCATGGCATCAAAATCCATTAACAAATATTATGGGATTTTTAACTGTAAAAAAATAATGAAATAGACATACGCTATATCCTTAAAGCACCATAATGATATGTTATACCCATAATATAATTGTTAAGGTCGGGTAAAAAACATGGGAAATCTAAAACAGAAAACAGCAAATGTTTTGTGGTTAACCCACTCTGCACTTGCTGTTTTCTAAAAGATGATATGCTTTTTGAGCATATCAATAAAGGGGTTGTTATTCTCCTAATTCTGTAATCTTTTTCTCGTATAATTTTTTACTTTCTACAACAGCAACATTCAACTCTTGCATAATGCCATCTACACGACCTTCTATACTTTTCATTTGATCATTAATATTATCAAAAGAATTTAGTGCAGCAGCTACTTCTAGGGCTTTTACTACCTCAACGGCATCGCCATGTAAAAGTTTCAACTTATCAATAGCTTTTGAAGTATTAGCCAAAGTGCCATTATACTTTGTACGCGCTTTTTCTATGGCACCTAAAAGTGTTTTTTTACTCTTTTCATCACTTAGGCTATTGGTCTGAGTTTCCATAGCTGTGAATAAGTTAGAAGCTTTCTCCTTTAAATCTTCGTATTCTTTGTTCAAATTCTGAACACGGCGATCTACCTTCTCCCAATCACCATATACTTTGGCGAATTCTTTATCTTCATTTTTGGTGTCTTCTAAAGCACTTTTTAATGCATTTAAAGACTCTAAGCCTTTGTTAACGTTTTTATTGGCAGTTTCTTTCTTACTTTCAAAATCGTTTACCTGAGACTTAAATTTATCTTTTAAACGAATAAGATTTTCAGGGCTTTTATCTTTCCAACATGAAGTTAATAAAAGGAAAGTAAGCGCAACAAATAGTGTTTTTTTAAACATGTAATATCATCTTTAGTTAATGGTACGGCAAAGATACATAATCTACCTACTATCCAATTCTGCACCTTTTCAATAAAGAAAAGGCACCACTCATAAGCTATGTGTGGTGCCAATAATATGGTAATATATATTTATACTCTTAAGTATAAGCTACAAGAATGTCTGCTACCCGTTGTAAATTAGATTCTGAAATTTCTGTCTCTGTTGATAACGGAAATGGCTGTTTACCCGGTCTACTAATAAATGCTGCTCGCCAGCCAGCCCATAAGGCTCCGGCTACATCCCAACCGTGTGCTGCTATAAGCATACATTCGTCTAGTTCAACTCCCATTTTTTTAGCACCCCAAACATAGGTATCTGTAAATGGTTTAAATTTTCCTGTAGGTTCAACGCTTAGCATCTCATCGAAATACTCCGTTAATCCTGCACTTTTAAATTGCTTGGTTAAACCTTCTTTAGATGAGTTAGTGAATGCCACTAGTTTATAACCTGCTTTCTTCAATTGCAACAATGCCTCCTTTACTTCAGTATGTGGTGGCAAGTTGCCCATAGCTTCGGCAATAGTTTTACGAGCTTCGCTTTCTGTAATAACTATATCATTATTTGCAGCTACCATTTGTAATGCAGCAGCTCCTATATGTCCAAATGGTTTATATTGTCCGCCTGCAGACACCACTAATGAGTACTGTAACATTGTTGTAAACCAAAGCGGGAGTAAATCTTCTCTACCGCCCAACACTTGACCTACTTCTTTTTTCATGATCGTAAGATCAAGAAGCGTTTCATTAACATCAAAGAATAGGACTTTTGGACGAATATTTTTAGAAATTTTATCTTCTCTAGTTTCGATCATAGCAATATTCTTTTTTTATAAGTTTTCTATATTCTTTTACTAAAGATATAAGAAACGACCAATGAAACCAAAGCAATAACAGCAGCCATCTGCTCTCCATCACTTACCATAATATGAGCAAAAAATGCTAATGTTACCGCAAAGAAAAATGCAGCATACGCCCACTCTTTTAAAATGTGAAATTTAGGGTTCCAAATAGCAAATAAACCAACCAATTTTGCCGTAGCATATGGGTAAATTAAATACGTAGGATAGCCCAATTTTACGAAAGCACCTTTTATAAATTCGTGATTAAAAAAGTACATGCCTGCGGAAAATAATATTACCAAACTAAAAATACCAGTTGCTATGTAATAAATGATTCTATCTCTTTTCATGATTAACAGTATTGGTGGTCAAATATTAATTTATTTCAGCTTATGTAATACTTCTACGATATCCGTGACTTCTGCTCTTTCCGTGTAATCAGCATCTAAAAAAGCATATTGAATAATAGCATCAGTATTGATTACATAAGTCGCAGCCAAAGGCAGTTCATTACTATGATCTCCATTTACTTCACTTAACCCAAATCCTGCTTCATAAATAGTAGCTACCTCATCGGTTAATGTATATACTACGCCATATTCTTTTCCTACTACATTACCAACATCGCTTAAAACAGAAAATTCTAACTTATTCTTCTCTGAAGTAGATAAAGAATTATCTGGCAATTCTGGTGTAATGGCAATTAATGTAGCGCCTGCTTCTTTAATTTCAGGAAGTTTTTCTTGTAAATAGTGCAGTGTAATGTTACAATACGGACACCAACCACCTCTGTACCATGTTAAGACAACTGAACCTTTTTTTAATTCATCATATAACAAAACAGATTCTCCCAATGCATTTTTTAAACTAAAATTAGGCGCTTTATCTCCTATATTCAATGCATTTTCAAGCACCCCAGATGCTGCAACACTTTTAATACCATCAGCATAAATCTTCCTTTTTTCTTCCGTAAATTTCGATGCTCCTTGACGTTTTACATCTAACAATGCATCTAGTTCACCTTTGTTTTTATCTGCTTTATTCATAACCTGCATTTTTAATTTTCTATTCAGCAATCAATTCTGAAAGTACTTGTTTAAAACTATCAACGGGTTGGGCACCTGTTATTGCACTTTTCATGTTAAATACAATAGTTGGTACGGAGTTTACACCCATATTTTTCCATTGTCCCTGTTTATTCCTTACTTCGTAACGGGCTTCTTCATTATCCAATTTAGACAATGCTTCCTCTGCATTTAAACCTACTTCTAATAACGCTTGTTTTAAGACCTCTCTATCAGACACATCTTTTCTTTCTCCAAAAAATGAAGTCATTAAGCGCAATTTTAGTTCCGTTTGTTTCCCAAAATCTTTTGCATACTCCAATAACACATGAGCATCAAAAGTGTTTGACATACGCATGTCATCAAAATAATCGAATTTAAAGCCAAGCTCCTCTCCTATCTCGGTCATGTTCTGTTGCGACGCTTGTTGTTGCTCTATGGTAGAACCATATTTCTCTGTAATATGTTCGGTTACATTCTGACCTTCTGGTGGCATCCCTGGGTTCAATTCAAAAGGTTGCCATTCTATTTCCACTTGATCTTGAATACCTAGTTCATCAATTGCTTTTTCTAATCTCTTGTAGCCAATTGCACACCATGGGCATACAACATCAGATACAATATCTATTTTTAATTTTTTACTCATAATTACATTCTTTATGGTCTATATTTTTTATCCCTGCTAAAATTTCACCAGTACTATGTACTAATAACATTAGAATTTAAATAGCTTTCTTCTCGCTTTTGATCTTCAATATTTTTTTCTTCGGATGTCATATTCAGAACCATAGAGTTCACGATTCTACTTTCACTAAAATTCTGCTCCACTATAACAGCTTTATGATATACGCCTAACGTTTCTGCCGGAAGCGTAGGGCTGCTGTTATTCATGATTACAATGTGATACGCTTCTTTATCAAATGACTTCAATTTCGTTGTAAATGGCACTAATATTGATTTGTCATCTTTAAACACCGGAGTGAAATTTGTTAAAAAGTCTTTATCATTTTCTTTTGCAAACGCATGATAATCTGCAATATGAAGTTCACTCTCTATAACACTGGGCTCGTAACCTAGCAAAAGGAAAGATTGATGTGCTGCATTATCCACATGAAAAGGGGTATTTACCTGCTGATCAAAACGAACCAACCAATGGTAACTTAGTTTTTTACCAAAGTAGGTTTCGCTTAATTTTGACAGTTCCTTTTTAAGTGATGTCATTATAGTTCTAAACTCTAATGGACTTCTATTCTTACCTAAATTAAAGTGTTTAAAACCAGGCTTATCAGAATCTGTTCTAAAAACTGCATGGAAACACTGTTGCGCTAATTTTTCAATAGGTACATCTATATTTTCCATACGTAATCTTCCAACTAATTATTAAAAACTTTTACCAACTACTAGCTATTTATTGTTTGAATCAATAAAGACTTTAGAAAGATACCAAGTCACTAATTTGAATTTCTCCTTGCACGTTACTGTAATTCTTAACGTCGTCAGCGAATGTTGCTGCATGCGGACCAAAAGCAGCTTGAAACGAAGCAACATCATCAAATTTTAAATGGGCAATTGCAACATAAGGCGCAGCCTCACCAGGTGCTCTACCACCAACTCCTAAATCTAATTCTAATCCTTTTAATGCACTACCTACCAATTTAGATACCATTGGCAAATGTGAGTTTTTGTAATACTCGGCATTGAACTTTACGCCTTCGCTGTTCGGATACATTACAGATACTTTTATCATCGTAAATATTTTTATACAATTAATATGATAACAGAAACTCCAAAAAATAATGGAGCTTCTGTGTCTAATTTGAATTTATATTTCTGCCAAAATTTGACGTATCATTTGATTGGTGAATCCCCATTCATTATCATACCACGTCATCACTTTCAATAAATCGCCATCCACTACTCTAGTCATACCTAAATCAACAGTTGATGCATGCGGATTCTTTACAATATCAGAAGATACCAAAGGCTCATCTGTAGTGTCCAAAATATTTTTATATCTATCAGTTGCTGCTTCTTCTTCAAAGATAGCATTCACCTCTTCAATAGTTACATCGCGTTCCATAACAAAAGTTAAATCTGACATAGATCCTACCGGAATTGGCACACGTAACGCAACACCATCAAACTTACCTGCTAATTCTGGTAATGCCTTTGTAGTTGCAATTGCCGCACCTGTTGACGTAGGTACAATATTTGCCGCACCTGCACGACCCATTCTCAAGTTCTTTTGAGAAGGCGCATCAACAATACCCTGAGATGCCGTATATGCATGCACCGTAGTCATAATGGCTTTTTTGATACCAATTCTACGACCCAATACTTCTACAACCGGGCTAATATTATTCGTAGTACAACTAGCACAAGAGAATATGTTAGTCTCACCAGCTTCGGTATTTACACCATGTACTACCGTTGGTATGTCTTCACTTTTAGTAGGTGCAGATATAATTACAGATTTAGCACCTGCTTTAATGTGTTTTCTAGCATCTTCACTCTTAGTAAAGAAACCGGTACTTTCAATAACGACATCAATTTTGTATTCTGCCCAAGGCAAATCCACAGGATTACGTTGCGAGTTGTATTGAATTTTTTTACCATCTATGATAAGGTTGTTTTCATCATGTGAAACTTCCTTTTCATAAATACCATAGACTGAATCATACTTTAATAAATAAGCAATATTCTCTATAGATACGATATCGTTTACTGCTACTAATTCTAATTCTGGAGTATCCAAAATTACTTTTAAAGAAGCGCGACCAATACGCCCCATTCCGTTTATTGCTATTTTTTTCATTTTGATGTATTTAGTTTATTAAAATTAAATAACCTTCTGCCTTAAAGACAGAAGGCTACAATTAATCACTCAATCAACATATGGTTTCGGGGAAAACTGAAACCTCAATTATTTAGACCATGCAAACTTTTCAAAAGGTGCATCGACAGGTGTATGCGCAATATGATTTGTATAGTTACTAATTACCTTTTGAGATAATCCTAAAATAATTTCCAACACTTGTTGCCCTCCATAACCTGCAGCGTAAAAAGTATCTAAATCTTCTTGAGTTACATTACCACGGTTACGAACTATAGTTAAAGTCATAGATCTTAGTGCTTCTAATTTTGCGTCTGCTAACGGAGTTTCGTTACGTAATGCTTCTGTAATAGCATCATCAACCTTCATCATTTTAGCTATACCTGTGTGTGCTGGTACACAGTAATGACAAGCATGCTCAACATTGATAGCTTGCCATACTACTGTCAACTCATCATTATTGAATGAAGTTTCAGTAAATAACTGATGTAATGTTTGATACGCTTCTAAAATTTTAGGTGAAGCAGCCAATACACCATGCAAACCAGGAATCATACCAAATGATTTTTGAGAGTTCTCTAATAATGCTTTGCTACCTTCTGGTGCAGATTCTATGTCGTGTACTTTTAAAGTTGTCATAATCTTATTATTTCTATTAATTATTATATTTATGTTAAATCTAAGCAACTGCTTAGTTATTGTTCAAAAAAAATGCTACAAGTGTAAAAATGTAATCCTAATAATGCCTTTTAACTGTTCCTCTTTAAATACTTTTGATGAAATTGACAGACCTAAAAGAGCGTTCATTAAATAGTCAGCTTGTGCTTCTATTTCTTTTACATCCCTTAAGTCGTCTTGTTTTAGGTTCCTTACAAAAAGTTCTCTAATATTTGAAGAAAAACGTTTCAAAGCCGCCATAATAACCGGACTCGAATCTTCTTTAATTTCGTTTACCGTATTGGTAACCAAACATCCTTTGAAAATTGCACCTTCTCTAGAAAAATCTAGAAAATCAAAAAAATAATCTTTAATACCTTCTAACCCATTATTAGATTTTTCTAAGGTATTGGTGATGGCTTTAATTTGAGTATTATAAAGTTTAATACTTTCTAAGAATACACCTTCTTTATTTTTAAAGCTGGCATAAATAGAGAACTGGTTAATACCCATTTCTTTCTCCAACATACGAACCGATGTGCTTTCATAGCCATTACGCCAGAACAAGCGCATGGCCTTATCTATGACTTCAGTTTCGTTATATTGTTTTTTACGTGCCATTATTTCCAATTACACTACAAAACTAAGCAAGTGCTTTGATATAAAAAAAACTTTTAACTTTAGATTAAGTATTATTGGGCTTTAAAACCTCTTAAAACGAAAATAACCTATTGACATATAGCACAATAGGTTATTTAAATTAGATAAATCAGAAGTTAAAATTCTACCCCTTTCGAATAATTTTATCAATATTTCCAGCTAAGTACATATGGTCACTAGCAGAATTTTTACGAAGAACGTTGGTCATCAACACCACCATATATTTACAATTATCTGGTTGTTCTACGATGATTACCGAGTTCATAAAATTGGTAACATTACCCATATATTTACCACAGGCTTCACCTTTACTTCTATCACACTTATAAAGTGAACCAGATTTAAAATATACGGCTGCTTCTTTTAAGGCAGGTGATTGTGCATAGCGAATTCTACGATCTGTCATATACATCAATCGTTTCATTTCTAAACTAGAAGCCTCATCTACAACTTTACCCTGCTCTAACTGAACCAAAAATTTCATTAACCCTTGTGGCGACCCAATACTACCACCTTTATCACCTACATAGGTATTTGCACCTCTAGTAAAAAAACTACCTAGTCGCCATTCATCAGATGTGATACCTAAATCGCGCAACGGCAAGTTGACAACATCATTACTTAAGTCCGTCAACTCCTTTTTTGGAGTTTCTTTAAAATAAGCATCCGTTTCTTCTTGAGTTAAGTCAGGATATTTTTCACCAAAAGCTGCCATTAACAAAACTTCTCTCCATACTATACTCGCCGCACCATTATTACTTACTGATAACATATGATCAGCCCATTCATATAATGAGAAAACATCGCTAGCAATCACCTGTCGTTTTACCAATGTATTCTTTTCAATATTATAGATAGGAATAGTGTGTTCATCTGTCAATCCCCATATTCCCGCTTTCACAGATTTGTTCTTTAACAATTCCGTTCTTTTTTCAAATGAATCCGGATAAATTTTTTCTAATTGTGTAAACAACCCAACCAAAACAGCCAGTTTACCAACACTACCTGGTTGATAGCCTGCCGTTTCATTTCGTTCGGCATAACGCACATTCTCAGGGTCAGAAATATCCAAGACAGTTAGCGAATAACTTTTATCCAATCCGCGGAAAAGTGCACTTATCTCTTTCTGAAAATCTTCGTTCACCTGCATTAAACCCATTGCACTATCACTCTTTCTTGAGAGTAGGTTCAATTGAATATCGCTGTACGATTTTAAAGCCCCAGCCGGTAATGCCGTTGCATCTTTAAGCTCGCCACTTTTAATTAATTCTAACCTCTTTAAACGTTTTATGCCTGTACGCTCGTAACCGTCAATTGGGTAATATTTGTATGTTGTAAATGCAGATGCACTTAAAACAACAATTAGTAATACTATAATTTTCTTCATACTCATATCAATACTAGTTCTTAAAAACTCTTATATGTAACATCAAAACGACCGTCGATTATATTAACGAATTGACCGTTGCCATCTACTGCTGAAAAATAAAAAATACCTGATATAAACTTCTTTTCTTCATCAATTTTAATTATTTCCAAAACTCCACCAATGTTTTCATTAGAGTAAAATTCCGACTCAATTTTTTCGCCACTAATTTTTTTATTAATACTACAAGTTGCATTAGCTACGAGTGTGTTATTAGTTTCTAATATAGTTTGTGAAAGAGAATATAGACCTTCCGTTAACGGTTCAGCTCCATTAAAAAGCTCTAAAGCAATAGAAACATCACCCTCAATATCATTGAATGTACCTAAAGAAAACCGATACTCTTCAAAAACTTTGCCATAGGTTAATTGCAATTTAGGTGCATCTTCACAGTCTAAACAAAAGCTCTCTTGTTCAGCCACATACACTTGTCCATTAATAAGGCATCCAAATGTATTTAAGCCTGCTATTGTAGATATTGGCAATTCTTCATTAACAACATTGTCATCCTCATCATCACACCCAGTGAAAATAAAAAAGAACGAAGCAATTAAAAACCAATAGATCCTTTTCATTTTACAATTTTGTCTTTAAAGAGATTTCTTTCTCTGTATTAATTTTCGGTGTAATAGATTCTAAATACCCAGAACTCAACGCTTTTTTATTCTCAACAAATGGTCTAATTTGAAACAACCATAATTTATCTTCTTTAAAACCAAGCTCTACATCATAAGCACCTTCGTAATCTGAATTTGTTTCTTTTGGTAGTGTTTCACGAATAGTTTTTGCCAAAGTCCTGATTTCGGTCATGTTCTTTTCATTCACTACTCTATTCTGAAAAGTAGCTGCTTTTTTACCTGTACCGCCTGTTGCTGGTAAGGTATTGTACATTGGCTCGCGTGCTGGCGCTAATAAACGATAGCCATTACTATCATATATAGTATACGTTTCTGCTGACTGACCATCTACGGCACCACCTGCACCTCTGCTGAATGCCACGGTTAAATCTTTATCGTTACCAGAATTGATACCCTTTGTAATTAATACACCCGAGTAATCTACATCCACACTTGGTATCACCAAAATAGAAGGAAAAACATTCTCAGGATTCAATAAATACACCTGTCTCCATTTAAAGCTACGTTCAGTGTATGGTGAAGCCCACACATCTTTTATACCTTCTAAAACTTTTTCTTTATCCAACACATTGAATAATGTTAAGTTTAAACCTGCACCAGTAAACTCTTTTAAATCCTCCATATTGGTGTCACTACGTAAGAACACAGGAATTTTTCCAAAGTCCGACCCAAGAACAGATTTGAATTTACTTTCCAGTTGATTCATAAAATCTTCTTTCAAAGGCATTTTCTTAATTGCAGCTCTTAGTATTTCCAATTGACGCAATTGATAATTTTCAACTTCTGGCTCTGATACATTTGCACTGCGCATACGCTCAGCTTCCACAAACATCGCATTCAAATATTCCCAATATGAACTATTCTCGCCTGGCATTTGCTGATCCATATGGTCTCTAAAAATTCCGAACGGAATCACTAACCCCTCAACCACCTGCTTAGGAAACATTTTTTTCAACTGTCCAAGGTTCGCAGCTTTTGGTCCGCATAACGCTCCCGAATCGCTAGCATCAACATCGCGCATATTCAAAACATCGGTATTTCCCAATTGAATTTTTTCAACAGGTACTTCTATCTTATCGGTATTACGTTCTTTTTTTACGAATAATCCGCGTTCTTGATCCGTCATTTGAGACTCTGGTTTCAAGATTACATTACCTTTATTAGAAACTGCATAAAACACCCTTGTACCGTCGTACTTCTTTAAACTTTGAAGGTTAGCATCTGACAAAGCCGCATTTGGTATCCCTAAATTACGCGCCAGTAATTGCACATGCGAAACCATGTTCCCTTCTGCCACCGTAGCAATACCTGCAACTGGTTTTAAATCTGAAGGTGAACGTTGAAATACATAAATTTTATCGGCAGATACTTCTACATCTTCAGATGAGCCATCTACAACCACTAATTCACCATAAGCATACCCAGGGTTTAAACCTCTAAACGTACTTTGGTTAGCAACATCCATCACTTTATTGGTCAAGGCAGATTCTTTTGCTATAAAATCACCAAGCTCTCCTACACTTTGCCCTAAATGCAATGCGACAGAACCTCTAATTCTATCATCGATAAAAGCATATGCCTTAGGCTCAAAAGCGGTATACACATTTACCACTTCTTGGTAGTTTGCCTTTACCATAGCAGCACTCCATTCTACTGCTGCTCTTGCAGTTTCCAATACTTGGGTTAATTCTGCTAAGCTTAATTGATCTTGATTAAATTTGCTTAATGTACCAGAAATTTGCTCCCACTCCCACAGCTCTAAATATCCAGCACCAACTGAAGCCGTTGCTAAAGCACAAATTTTTTCTAATTGCCCGCTAACGCTGGTTGGCTCCCAATTAGGTGCATTTTGAAATAGAAGTTCTTCTAATTTTAATGAGATATCTAATAATTGTAAGCGTGCCAATGGTCGCTTTTCGGCTATTAATTCTTCACGAATATCAACTAGTAACAATGCAGCTTCGTTTACAGTATAGCTTGCGGTATCATTTGCCTCTTTACTATTTATAAAAGCTTGAACTTTATCGCCAAGTGAAGTTCCTTTAATCAATTTGGACTTATCTAATAAAGCCTGAACATCTACTGGCTTAAAGAAAACTTGCATAGTGCTTACCAAGCCATCTAACTTCTTATTTAAATCTGTAGTTAGTAATTTCTGATTTTTTGATTTGAAATCAATTACTTTTTGAATATCCAATTTTTCTGGTTGACTATGAATCTTAGTTCTCAAGTCCATAAACGGAGTATACAAATCTGAAATCACTTTCGATTCGCTTCGCATTAATTGCGCAATATTATCATCACCGTTATGAGGGATGTCTTTTAAAGACTGTCTAATAAGGTAGAAATTATTGGCAATGATAGCATCTTGCGATAATATAGATTTGTAGAAAGCAATACCCCATGCTTCTTCATCTTCTACCTGAACCGATCCTCTGTAAAACTGTCCTTTCTGATTGATCCATCCGTCATCGACCAAACGCAAATACTTATCTAATTGATATTGTTTTAAACGAGAATGGTTGTGGTTAGCATCCCAAAGTTCATCAATAGTTGTATAAGCTAGAATTTGACCAAAGTAAATATGGTTGCTTTTACCCAAAGCAACTACCTCATCTTTATAGCGCGCATGCTGCACCCCTGGACCTATATTATCTGGACAAGGATCTTTTGGCTGGCGTACGCTACCATCTGTACAAAACCAACGAATATCTTTATACGGACCCCTAATATCATTTTTATAGACGCCAATTAAATTTTGAACCTTATCTGGTGACACTTGAGTCTGGGAATAACCTAATCGTGTTATCCCAAAAGAAACAAGTATCAAAACAACAAGTAGCTTAGGTAAATTATAGTTTTTCAATGGAGTGGTATTGATTAATTGGGTAAAGGTAGTATCTAATTATGCTACTTTATAGTCTAAACATCAATTATTTTATTGCAATAAATCAAAAATAGCCCACTGGTTTACAGTTCATTAAGTTTAAAAAAAACTTTCATAATAAAATGATAAATTTAATCGTTATTCAACTAATTAGATTTCATTTGTAACAACTTTTCAAGTCTCAAAAACAGGCTTGAAAACCGGGCAAAAAAAATCGAAAATTAACTTAACAAGCAAAAAATGAAATCACTTTTAATAGTATTGTTCGTAGCAGTTTCTTCGTTTACCACATTTGGTCAAGACACAGGTACCATGAATGCAACTTATGAAGGCTATAGCAATGGCGTTTACTCTTTTACAGATGATGAAGGCGAAATTGTAGAATTCAATAATGTTACCAACGAAGTAAGCAGCAAGTACGATTTAACTAGTCAAAAATTTGTTGGTAGACAGTTTTCTATCACTTTTACAGTTGACTCTGAATTGGATGAAGACGATGAAGAAATTCAAGTTAGCACCATTGTAGACCTGCTAATGCCAGAATAAATAATCTAAAGGACCTAAACAGGTCCTTTTTTTATGTTCTATTTTAGTGGTAGTTTAAAGAAGTAAAACACACAAAACAATCTCACTTCAAAGAGCCGATTCTTTTTCGTTTCTTTGTAATTCATAACAAAAAAATAAAATGACTTTACTTGGTATTGATGTTGGTGGTTCTGGAATTAAAGGAGCTTTAGTTAATTCTGAAACCGGAGAAATGATCTCAGAGCGCTTTAGAATACCTACTCCCATACCTAGAACACCAGAAGCAATGACCGATGTAATCGCTGAAATTGTTGCACATTTTGACTACAAAGGTAAAGTTGGTTGTGGTTTTCCTACGATAATAAAAAATGGTGTTTGCAAAGCTACCGGTAATCTTCATAAAAGCTGGTTAGGTGTTAACGTTGAAGAATTGTTGGAGAAAAAGACCGGTTTAGATTTCACCGTTATCAATGATGCCGATGCCGCTGGTTATGCCACAATGAACTATGGTATTGGTAAAGGCGAAAAAGGTCTTGTTATTATGATTACCATAGGTACAGGCTTAGGTAGTGGGGCATTTTTAGATGGCAGATTGATTCCTAATTTTGAATTGGGTCAAATACCCTATAAAAAATATTCCAAGATTGAAAAATGGGCGGCTGGTTCGGCTAAAGATAAAGAAGGACTATCTTATAAAAAATGGGGAAAAAGATTCAACACCTTTTTAGAATATGTTGAGTTGATTGTTTCTCCAGATTTAATTATTCTTGGTGGTGGAGCATCTAAAGATTTTAATGAATTTAAATCTAAAATTAAGATTGATACTAAGGTTATAGCAGCAGAACTTCAAAACCATGCTGGAATAATTGGCGCAGCGGTAGCATCACTACATAAAGGAGAATAAGATAAATTACTTTTATAAAAAAAGCCTCAAAGATAACTTTGGGGCTTTTTTATGTTTAATATGTTGAAATAATTATTCAAGAATTTTAGCACCTTCAGGAGCATCAAAGAAATCTTTAGACAAATCCTTTTCAAAAGATACATCGGTGAAATCAATTTTGGTAATATAATCTCCAGGTTGATTGTCTTTTACTGTCCAATAGGTTTTAAAACCGCCTGGCATTGTAATACCATCTACAACTTGTTCTCCTATGAACTCAGTAAATTTTTCTGGCGCATGCCCGCCATCTTTAAAATATTGAGGATAAGAAACTATGTACCTCATAACCGCCAATTTATTAGATTCTTTGTTTACATATAGAATGTAATAATCATCTGGCGCATCACCAGTTTCAGCATCAAAAGTTACTTTGACTACGTTATACTCTTTCTCTTTGTAAGTAGTAGGCTCCAACAACTCTAAGTTCACACCTTCCCCACTCAAAACAAACGGATGACCAACAAACCATAACGGAGTTAGCGCCCAGAATTTAGTATCATAGGCAAATGCGGTACTATCTTTAGCTTTTACCCAAGCTTGTTCTCCTGTCCATCCAAATTTGGCAGAACTTTCCGTAGCACTTGTATGCACAGATCTGTTACTCCATGTATCTACGGTTTGGTAACTATCTCTAGCAGTTTTACCATCTAAAGGTTGATAATTAAAACGAAAAGTAATTGGTCCGTTTGCGAACCAAGTATCCAATCCACCATGAGCCTCCATTGCATTCCATACTACTTTTCCTGCTTCAGAGCTATTTAGTTTTTCTTTAGCTTTTGCAACTCGCGAGTTAACCCAAGATTCTGGGATAGAGATAACATCAGTTTCAGTTACCGATACATCAGTAGCTTTATTAACAGATTTAGGAGTTTCTTTACAGGATAAAATAACTGCAAATACTGATAAGAGTGAAAATTTGTAAAGTAATTTCATAGTTGTGTGCCGTTTAGTTTATTACCTAGTAGCGATCAGACGGCTTTATGATCCAAACTAGCAGTTTTACGTTCCTCATAATTCTGTGCCACCTGCTTATCTAGTTCTTCTGGTGCTTCAAAATTTAAGGTATTTTCTTTCAGTCGGTCATCACCGCCAAAAATAACTTGAATTTCTTTTTTTAATAAACCTTCTAATGATCGTTGTGCAACATAATCTGGGGCATCCATTTTTCTACCTGTAAATTTTTGCATCATTTCCGTATCCGTAGCGGTTGGAAAAGCACACGTAACCGAAATGTTAAAAGGAGCCAATTCTCTTCTCATAGAATCTGAAAACTGACGTACTGCAGCTTTTGTACTTCCGTATACGGCATAGAAAGGCATACCTATTAATCCTAATCCAGATGAAATATTTAAGATATAAGCATCTTCAGAGAATTTTAAAAGAGGGATACAGTATTTGGTCAATAACATTACTGCTGTGTAGTTTATGGCTACTTGATCATATAAGTCTTCATCTTGTATATCCTCTAAAGGACCTGCAGCTACAATACCTGCATTATTGATCAGTATATCTAAATGTCCCCATTTATCTTCTATACGTGCGGCAGCGTCTCTTAATACTTGAATATTTGCTACATCACCGGTTATTCTAATGAAATTGACATCTGCAAATTCTTCCGATAATAGCTTTAGATTCTTCTTGTCTCGAGCTATTACGGCAATATTGGTTACCCCTTTTTCAATAAGATATTCTACCATGCATTTACCAATGCCACGAGTACCTCCTGTAATAAGTACATTTTTACCTTTTAATTGCATACTATGTTTTTGTTTGAGTTGAGTTTAAATCGCACTTTAAATTAGATAAAAATCTATGCAGAAACGAAGAAAAACGAACGATGCAATCATTATTAAGAAAGTAGGAAAATCTATCTTAATTTTTTGCATTTTCCTTAATACAATAGCTCTAAATCTCATTAAATCAGCTTAGTAATAACCTCAATTGACAAACAATGGCCCAATACCAAAATTACACAACCAAAAAAGCCACCTAGAAAGGTGGCTTTTTTTATATAAAGTAAATAAAATCGCTTAAAAAAGGACTTTACTATTTATGCAATTTTATTACGCTTACGGTCATTTTCCGTTAGGTAAATTTTACGAAGACGTAAATGCTTAGGAGTAACCTCTACATATTCATCTTTCTGAATATATTCTAAAGCTTCTTCTAATGAAAACTTAATTGCTGGTACAATTTTAGCTTTATCATCCGCTCCTGAAGAACGTACGTTAGACATCTTTTTAGTTTTCGTAATGTTCACGGTCATATCATCTCCACGAGAGTTTTCTCCAATAACTTGACCTTCGTAAATATCTTCACCCGGATCAACGAAAAACTTACCACGATCCTGTAATTTATCAATAGAATAAGGAATAGCTTTTCCTTTTTCCATAGAAACTAAAGAACCATTCTGACGTTGAGGAATATCACCTTTCATTGGTTGATACTCTAAGAAACGGTGTGCCATAATAGCTTCACCAGCAGTAGCAGTCAATAATTGGTTACGAAGACCGATGATACCACGCGATGGAATTTGAAATTCACATAACATACGGTTACCTTTTGCTTCCATCTTAGTCATCTCACCCTTACGGATAGATACCATTTCAACAGCTCTACCAGAAACTTCTTCAGGTAAATCAATAGTTAAATGCTCAATAGGCTCACATTTAACACCGTCTATTTCTTTTATAATTACTTGTGGTTGTCCTATTTGCAATTCGTATCCTTCACGACGCATAGTTTCTATTAAAACAGAAAGGTGTAATACACCACGACCGAATACTAAAAACTTATCAGCACTATCAGTATCATTTACACGTAGGGCAAGGTTTTTCTCCAATTCCTTCGCCAAACGATCTTTAATATGTCTAGAAGTAACAAATTTACCATCTTGACCAAAGAATGGGCTATCGTTAATAGTAAACAACATACTCATTGTAGGCTCATCTATTGCGATAGTTTTTAAAGCTTCTGGATTTTCTAAATCAGCAACGGTATCACCAATCTCAAAACCTTCAACACCAACTAAGGCACAGATATCACCAGTTTCAACTTCTTGTACCTTTTTACGGCCTAAACCTTCAAATACGTACAATTCTTTAATTTTAGATTTAACGATAGAACCGTCTCTCTTAACCAAAGATATAGCTTGACCTTCTTTTAAAGACCCTCTTTGTAATCTACCGATAGCAATTCTACCTGTAAATGAAGAGAAATCTAAAGAGGTAATTAACATTTGCGTATTTCCTTCTTTTGGTTCAAAAACAGGAATATGCTCGATAACCATATCTAATAATGGCTCTATGTTAGTTGTTTCGTTTTTCCAATCTTCGCTCATCCAGTTGTTCTTTGCTGAACCATAAACTGTAGGGAAGTCTAACTGCCATTCTTCAGCACCTAGTTCAAACATTAGATCAAAAACTTTTTCATGTACTTCTTCTGGAGTACAGTTTTCTTTATCAACTTTATTAATAACCAAACAAGGCTTTAATCCTAAATCAATCGCTTTCTGTAATACAAAACGAGTCTGTGGCATTGGTCCTTCAAAAGCATCTACCAACAACAAAACACCATCAGCCATGTTCAATACACGCTCTACTTCACCACCAAAATCGGCGTGACCAGGAGTATCGATAATATTTATCTTAGTATCCTTATATATAACGGAAACGTTCTTGGAAGTAATGGTAATACCACGTTCTCTTTCCAAGTCGTTATTATCCAAAATTAAATCACCTGTATTCTCGTTTTCACGAAACAAGCTACAGTGGTACATTATTTTGTCTACCAAGGTGGTCTTACCGTGGTCAACGTGCGCAATGATCGCAATATTCTTTGTAGTGGACATAAGGTCTATTTTAAGCGTGCAAAGATACTTTAAATATTAATAGTTGCACTTAAACTTTTGTTATTTTTATCTTATTGATTTTGAGAGAGTTCCCTTGAGCTTAGGCTACTTTTTTCTACCGCCAATTACCCAACCAAGTCTAACATCTATTAAAACACCTGTATTTGCATCAAATTCATTAACAAAAATACCTGGTCCAAAGGCTAAACCAAAATAGAATCCCTTTTTGTAAGTACGCTGTAAACCATATGCTAAGACAATATTATAATAGTAATCTGAAGCATATTCTAAATTACCAATTATGGGTGTACCAAATTGCAATTGATTTAAAAATGAAATATAATTACCTGTGTTACCAGATATATTCTTGCCTTTTCTAAGCCTTCTATCGAAATTAATATACTGTCTAACTTCTGCAGCCAAGCCTGGAAAAAGTCCAAAATCAATATCCCTACCAGACCCTCCGTTCAATGCAAAACCTAAAAAACCTTCCAAGTTCAATGTAGTTTTAGAGCCAACGCCTAATTCATAAGATACACCAGGTGCCAATGCGTTAATTTTAAAAAGTCCGTCCTCTACTAATTTCCCTGATTGTGCATTCACATAAAAAGCGGACAAAAGAATAACTAATAGAAAAATGACTTTTTTCATGTTGTAGTTTGTTTTGATATTATTTGGGTTGTATATCAAATATTAGACCACGTTAATCAAAAGTTGGCTTTGTAGATTTTCTTTTTGTTGCTACCCATCCAAAATTTAAGTTTACCATAAAACCGTGACCGTTATCCAGACCGTCACCCCTAAAATAACCATAACCAATTTCCCCATTAAAATTAAATCCCTTTCTATTGGTACGTTGCACGCCATACACTCCGCCATAGAAAGCAAAGGCATAGTTACTATTTCCGTCAGATATATTATCGGTAAACTGAACAGGTTCCCAGAAAATACTACGTGCAGGACCAAAGTAATTTGCAGAATTACCTACCGTATTCTTATTGACATCTAAACGCTCTTGAAAATTATGGTAATATCTTATTCTGGTATGCCAAGCAAAACCTAAAGCATAGCCTTCTTGGTATCTTGCAAATGCTGGAGTAAAACTAGTTGATGCACTTACATTTTTAAATAAGCCCAACTCATATCTAATACCAGGACCAAGTAGATTAATTGTAAATTGATGACGCTCTAGGTTGACGAGTCCGTTACCTTTTTCAGAAAAATCCCTAATCTGAGAATGTGCTGTCGTAATAGATAAGAATAGAAAAATCAGCGTAATTTTTTTCATATAGTTAGATTGATGTTGCAACTAAAACTACATGATTAAAAAAAAGTAACCACTTGATTTATAGAAATATTAAGAAATTACTTACGTGATTATCGACCTACACACCATCGTTTTTCACTAATTATAAAACCAATACTTAAGTTGGCAACAGGGTAAATACCACCTTCAAATTGCCCATCATAATATGCTGCCCCAACATCTACCGAAAAGTTAAAACCAGAATCATAACTTCGCTGAATACCGGTTACCAAACCTGCATAACCAAAGGCACCTTTTACATTCTCTGTACCAATTGTACGTGAACCCGGAAAAAAAACAGCAACCGCAGGCGCTATATAATTGGCAGAATTACCGTAAATCTGTTTTCTTTTTCTTTGTCGTTTCTCAAAATTATAATAATACCTGTACTGCCCTGCAATGGCAGGAAAAACTCCCAGCTCACTATACACATCTGGCAGTAATGGATCTAATGCCGCCTGAATACCAACCTTAACATCAAAAGTTGTATTGGCACCTAATGCCATTTCATACTCCAAACCCGGATTGATCAAATTGATTTTCACCTGTCTCAATTCACAATTCTTACCAAATTGGGCGCTGCCTTTACAAGCAAATAAGGCAAGTAAAATTATAGGTAGGTACTTCTTAAAGTTCATTCCGATTTGGGTTTTCGACAATCTTATCCTAATAGAACAGTAAGCTGCTTAAAATAGTATCTTTGTTTAAAAATATTCGACGAATGAACTTATCTCTAATACCCCAAATAAAACACACCGACAGTAATAATTTCTTTCTTCTTTCTGGTCCTTGTGCCATTGAAGGTGAAGACATGGCAATGCGTATTGCAGAGCATATTGTAACCATAACCGATGAGCTTAAAATACCTTATGTTTTTAAAGGAAGTTTCAAGAAAGCAAATCGTAGTAGGTTAGATTCATTTACGGGTATAGGCGATGAAAAAGCATTGAAAATACTAAGAAAAGTATCTGAAACATTTAAGGTGCCAACGGTTACCGATATACATACCGAGCAAGATGCCATCATGGCCGCAGAATATGTTGATGTGCTACAAATACCAGCTTTTTTAGCACGCCAAACAGATTTAGTGGTTGCTGCTGCTAACACAGGTAAAACGGTAAATATTAAAAAAGGGCAATTTATGAGTCCGGAGAGCATGAAACATGCTGTCAACAAAGTAACTGAAACTGGAAACGAGCAAGCTATAATTACCGATCGTGGAACCATGTTCGGTTATCAAGATATGATTGTAGATTTTAGAGGTGTACCGACCATGAAACAATATGCACCTGTAGTTTTAGATGTTACACATTCGTTACAACAGCCGAATCAAACTTCTGGTGTTACAGGTGGTAGACCAGCATTGATTGGTACTATGGCTCGTGCAGGTGTTGCCGCTGGTGTTGACGGACTTTTTATAGAAACTCATTTTGATTGTGCCAATGCAAAAAGTGATGGTGCCAATATGCTAGACTTAGGACTAATGAAAAAACTATTGACAGATTTAGTGGCGCTGAGATCTGTGGTAAATCAGTTTTAATTTATAAGTCTTCTCGTTTATAAAACCCATTTTTACGAACGGAATAAGCATCTTGTAAAACATCAATAAGAACCTCGTTATCAATATCTTCAAGGGTACTATAACGCATTGAACGTACTACTTTTCTGTTTTCAGAAATTAGTACGTTCAAATGTTTTGTAAGGTGTGCAGAGTTCCAGAAAGCAATATCCACAAATTGCTTTTTGTGTGATGCATTTAAATAGCAGATCGGAGATTTTCCAATATAAAAACAAGGAATATTCCATTTAAACTTTAACTCTACCTCTGGCAAAGTAGTTTCAATCATCATTTGTAAATGCATTAAAATACTCTTGTAAGGTTCGGGCTGATTAAAAATGTAGTTCTCTGCTGGTTTCATTATTAAATTGATTGTATTAATTTAAAATACGAATTTATTTACTAATACGCATTCAAATATATAATTTTGACTCCTTTAAAATTTATCGATGTTACATAAAACAACAACAGTTTTAATATTTGCTTTTATAATAACCTTCAGCCATCAATGTTTTTCGCAAGACGATCACGATCACAATTGGTATTTCAATAATAGTAAAAGTTTAAGTGAATTATGGGAACTAGATGATGAGCATCAACGTGGCACATTCATTCTTACTTCTTACAAACCTATATACATAACCGCCGCAAAATATTCTACCAACCCAAATGAATTTCCACAGGCAGAAAATTCAGATAAAGTTTTAGATGAGCCAAATAGCTTAAATGCTGTAGAATCAAAATTTCAGATTAGCCTAAAAACAAAAATTTTTCATGGTATGTTTGATGGTCGAATGGATTTATGGATGGGCTATTCGCAGACCGCTTATTGGCAAATTTATAACACAGAACGTTCAAGACCATTTAGAGAATTGAATTATCAACCCGAAATTATCGCCAACTTTCCTATTAAATTTAAATTACTTGGTTTTGATACCAAAATGGTTGGCGCTTCAGTCATACATGAATCTAACGGGCAGTCTGACCCAATTTCAAGAAGCTGGAACCGTATTGCCTTTCATGCTGCATTTGAGCGTGATAATTGGCAAGTAATGCTAAAACCTTGGATACGTATAGGAAGTAAAATTGATGACAACGAAAATATATCTGATTACGTTGGACGTGGCGAGGCTGATATCACTTATGATTGGGGTAGACAGCGTTTTAGAACAATAGCCAGACATTCGTTAAACTTAGGAGATAAGAGTCGCGGCAGTTTACAATTCACCTGGTCTTTTCCTATTTACGAGAACTTCAACGGGCATTTACAACTTTTTGATGGGTACGGAGAAACTCTCATTGATTATAACCATAGACAAACCACCTTTGGCATTGGGGTTTCTTTGATAAATTGATACTATTTACTTCACAAGATTACTACAAGCTATTTTTAAATTTCTTTGGTGTTATACCTTCTTGACGTTTAAACGCTGCAGAGAAATGTGTGGCATTTTTGTAACCTATTTGTTCGGCAATCTCGTAGATGGGTATATCTGTATTTAATAATAGAGATTTTGATTTTTCTATCTTTTTATCAATACTATATTCATGTACAGTTTTTCCAAAAACCCTTAAAAACTCTTTGTTTAAAACAGTTTTATTAATACCAACTTCTTTAGCCAATTCTGCTACGGAATAGTTAATGGCTAAATTCTCGTTAATACGTTTTTGAATACATAACAATTTCTTCAATACATTACTATTTTGAAAGGCATTATTACTAAGATGTTCATTTTTGTAATTGGAAACTTGAACGGCCAACATCTCAAAAACCTTTGCTTTTAAATAAATAAGTCTTGCCGTTCCTTCAAATCTCACCTTTTCAAAAGTTTCTAAAATAGACATCATTTCATTAGTAATTGGCAATATTAAATTATCATCTATAAGTTCTTTTAATTTTAAATCATTGAAAAAACCATGCTTAGCTAAAAATGAATTTGATAACTTCACCTTAACCTCTTTATATGTTTTATTTCCGGTAATCTTAGAGGTTCCTTCAAAAGATTTGATATTTGCCAAGTAAGAGTCTCCACTCTCTAAAAAAATATCATCACAATTTAAAATTGAAATTACTCGCTCACCCTCAATCAGAAAAGATAATTGCACAAAGTCGATTTTTAATTTCTGCTTTAAAACGACATCCCTCTTCAATCTAAAGACCAGAGTAGATATAATTACATCTTCAAAATGTATTTCGTCAATACGTCCCTTACCATACTGCTCTTTAACATGATAGACCTTATGGTTTACCTCATCATTACCATTTTCTTCAACACAGTCCGCCAATTTATGATACGCAATTTCTTGCGACTCGGTTAAATCAACAATCTGCGCATCTGTAAAATTGCGTCTTTTTTTTACCATTTCACGTCATTTCTAATCCATGACTAGGTCATAAATTCGCATCAAACTTATTTAGACTAATTAAAAATAACAAATAATTCATGAAGAATATTTACACAATTCTGCTCTTTCTAATTGGCACCTCTTTCACTTTTGCACAAAGTGGTGACTTAAAAGGTACCGTTGTAGACCAAAACAACAACCCACTATCTAATGTTAATATTAGTATTTCCAAAACCAGTTTAGGAACAACCACTAACGCCAAAGGTAGATTTGAAATAAAGAATTTAGCCGCTGGTCCATATACATTGACATTGTCTATCGTAGGTCATGTTTCTAAACAAATCTCAACTACCGTATTAGCCAATAAATCAATAGAAATAGTCACTGTTTCGCTACCAGAGCAAAGTGAACAACTTAATGAAGTAGTAGTAAAAGGGCATCATAACAAATATGCCGTAAAAACCCCATCATCATCGTTACGCTTAAAAACAGAAATAGCCAAACTACCTCAGAACATTCAAATCATTAGTAGCGAACTACTACAAGACCAACAAGCTACAAGTATTATGGACGGGGTTATTAGAAATGTTTCTGGAGTTACACTTTTAGAGCACTGGGGAAATTTTGCTAGAGTAAATATGCGAGGTTTTAGGTTACCGGCATTTAGAAACGGATTTAATGTACAAGACACTTGGGGACCATTATCTGAAGATATGGCATTTGTAGATCAAATAGAATTTGTAAAAGGTCCTGCAGGTTTTATGATGTCTGCGGGAGAACCTGGCGGATTCTATAATGTGGTCACTAAAAAACCATCTGAAAAAACAATTAGACAAGTATCATTAATGGCAGGTAGTTTTGATAACTATCGAGCAACATTAGACCTTGGAGGAAAGGCTACCGAAAACGGGAAATTATTATATCGATTTAATGCCATGTACCAAACATCTGATAGTCATAGAGGTAATGAAGATGCTGAGCGTTACGGCTTTGCTCCAGCCCTAACCTACAATCTATCTCAAAAAACGTCTGTTACGGCAGAATTAAGTGTTCAACAAGCAGAAAGCTATATGGGAGCAGCCTATGTTTTTGCTCCGAATGAGGACGGTTACGGTAGTTTAGATAGAGATTTTAAATTTACAGATACGAATTACCCAGCTTCAGACATACAGGAAGTTACCTTTTTTGGAACCGTAAAACATGACTTTAATAAGGATTGGAGTTGGGAAACCAAATTTGGTTCTTTACGTTATGATCAAGTAGGTAATTCTACTTGGGTGTGGTCAATGGAGCAAAATGGCGATGCAGTACGTTACATAAGTAATTGGGATGCGCTCTCTATAGGCAAGTACTTTCAAACTTATGTATCTGGAGCCTTTCAAACTGGTGGCGTAAGCCATAAACTATTAGGTGGATTCGATTATAGCCAAAAGGAATATTGGGCAGATTTCAATCAATTTGGTCTCACCGATATAGACAAACCATTTAATATTTATAATCCTGTATACGGAAACACAGAACTACCGGTATTCAACAAGTCTGTACCCGTTCAATATCGCGATAACATTTATAATTACGGTGGTATTAACCGCTCTGTTTATGTACAGGATGAAATTGGTTTTTTTAATGACAAGGCACGTTTAACACTTGCAGGTAGATATACCAATCTATTTACCCGGGGCAAAGATGAAACCGATTCAAAAATTACACCACGTATAGGTTTAAGTGTAGACATATTACCAAGTCTTACAGCATATGCCTTATACGACCGCTCATTTATTGGACAAAATGGAGTAAGCTTTACAGGAGAAACCTTTGATCCAGTTGATGCCAATGATATTGAAGGTGGTATTAAAAAGAGCTTTTTTGATGGTAGGTTAAGAACTTCATTAGGTGCATATCAAATCACCAAACAAAATGTACTGGTAACAGATCCAGAGAATCCTAACTTCTCAATACAGTTGGGTGAAATTCAATCTAAAGGTATAGAATTTGATTTGCAAGGTGAGATTACGCCTGAATTAAACGTTATACTAAATTACGCCAATACAAATGTTGAAATTACAGAAGACACCAACCCTGAAAGTATAGGACAACGTGTAGCTGGGCATGCAAAGCATTTAACAAATGGCTGGCTTAATTATAAATTTCCAGAAATATCCAAGCTTCAAGGTTTTGGTGCTTCTTTAGGCTACCAATATCAAATTGATCGTTCTACATGGTCATGGGGTGCAGATAATGAATCTCAATTACCCGATTACTTTAGACTAGATGGCGCACTCTCCTGGAGCAATGATCAGTTTAGAGTTCAGTTTAACGTGAACAACCTTTTAAATGAATACTTGTATTCCGGATCTAATTATGCCACTTATTTATATTGGCAATCAGAACCAGGCATCAATGGTAGGGTAACAGTAACCTATAATTTCTAGAAAAACATATTAATTAATTCTTGTTGAGTTAGTGCAATCCGGTTATCCCTCGGCAAAATGCCGAGGGTTTAACCATAAATAAATAATCATGAAAAAAATAATAATTACGATTTCCCTACTTCTATTCACCATTTCACCAATGTTTGCCCACTATTTATGGCTAGAAACCGACCGAACCGGCAGCTTACAAAAAGAACAAGAAGTTAGGGTCTATTTTGGCGAATACACTCACGGAGTTATTGAGAAAGTAAAAGGGGATAATTTCCCGTCAGTTGCAAAATTCAATTTGTGGCTTATACATCCAGATGGCTCAAAAAAAGTTTTAAAAACTACTGCGAAAGAAGATTACTATGTAGCCTATTTCATTCCAAAAGCTAATGGAACTTATACAGTAGCATTAAATAATGACAATATTGAAGTACTGGATTATACAGAATGGGATTTTGGCATCTTCAAAACCCATTATCAATCTACCGCCAAAGTACAGGTGGGTAATATAATAGCCGATACCAAAACCTTAAATACTGACGGCATAGTAATAAAGGAATTAAAGAGCACCAATGGTGAAATTAAATTACAAGTGCTTTTTAAAGGAAAACCTTTGGCTAAAAATGAGTTTCAAATATATGTGTCAGATTTATGGAGTAAAACTCTTGAAACAGATGATAACGGTGAAGTAAGCTTTCAATTACCATGGAATACTAAGTACACTATGGAAACTGTTTATGAAGAAAGAGTCCCAGGTTCCTATAATGGAAAAGATTATGAATTTGTTTGGCATTGTGCTACTTATTGTATCAACCAGTAAAAACAGAGATGATAACTATAATTCTATTATTAACCTTTACCGGATTTTATACTTTTTACGCAACAACAAAAAGGCAAAAGGTGCCCATACATTTAAAAATAGAAACTTGGTGCCTTAAAAAAAGTACCCAAGCCAAAGCAATAGGTTCTATAGTAATTATGATTGCCTGTGCCCTTTCCATATATCAATTTGGATGGGGCTCGGGCATTTTTACCTTTTCAATTTTCTTAATGACCGTGGCTAGTCTCATAATACTATTACAGCCACTTCATCTTATTACCTACAAAACAATAAGCCTAACCATACTACTAATTTTCCTAATGGAATTCTCATTTTTTTAATATGCCCGCTAATTCAAAATATCTGAATCCGTCTTTTTGGCCTCGCTTTTCCAAAATTACGGCCGCCATTATAGGTGGTTTTATCGTTTCAATACTTTTTCACTTGGCCATTGCCAGTTGGTTAGACCATGTTGATGTAATAATTACCAGCACTTACAGCGCTATAATACTTTGGGTCTGCTTAATGATTATAGCTTTTTTGGCTAAAAACGGATGGAAAATTTGGGGTATTTACGTTATAACCTCCATTATACTGGCAATAATAATGTTTTACGGTAAAGCTCTAAACCCTCTTATATAATGTCTAAAAGAACATATAACATTTTATTTCATTTACATACGGTTAGCGGCATTGTAATAAGTGTAGCACTCTATGTAATTTTCTTCACTGGCTCCTTTTCCTTTTTTAGAGATGAAATTGTTAATTGGGAGCGCGACCACACGGTTAAAGCGCCAGAGGAAATAAACTTAGATTTTGATGAGACCTTGGAGCAAATGTCCAAAGAAAGAAACTTGTTCGGTCGAGACATTGAGTTTAAGCAGTACTACAATGAACAACATATTGGTGTAAACTTAGGAGCTTCAAAAGATACTTTACTTACCAAAGAAAAAGCTGCAGGTGCATTTTACTATTTAAATACAGATGACAAATCTACTACTGATTATGCTACCTCCTACTCATTGGGCGAATTCCTATATCGTTTACATTTTTTCGCTCAAATGCCACACCCGTTCGGGTATTACCTATCTGGTTTTGTAGCCCTATTTTTCTTGTTCGCATTAATTACCGGCATAGTGGTCCATTGGGATAAAATTATTTCCAACTTTTATGTTTTCAGACCAATGACTAAGTTAAAAACAGTTTGGACAGATGCACATACTGCATTAGGTGTTATTGGTTTTCCGTTTCAATTGGTATATGCAGTTACAGGAACTTTTTTTATGTTAAAAATACTTTTGGTGGCACCTACGGTATTAGCGCTATATGATGGCAATGATAAAAAACTATATGAAGATTTAGAATATGCGCATCCACATTTCGAATTTCAAAATACGCCTATAAATAAATCAATAAATATTAATAGCTACGTAAAACAAGTAAAGTCTAAATGGAATAATTTTAATGTGAACGAAGTTCATATTTTCAATTATGGAGATAAAGGGATGCATGTATCTGTAAGTGGAAATCTAGATTATAAAAATAAAATTAACGGCTACGGATATACCATATATAATGTAACAGACGGTAGTATATATGGTATTAAAGACCCTACCCAAAAAACATCTTACTTAGATGCGGTTAAAGGTATCTTCTATCGATTGCACTTTGGTGATTATGGTGGATATGGGTTGCGCATCATTTCATTTTTACTAGGTCTTATTGGTTGTTTCGTAATACTGAGCGGTGTACTTATATGGTTGACCGCCAGAAACAAGAAAAATATTCCCGTTAAAAAAAGAAAATTCAATGAGGCAGTAGTCAGGTACTATTTAGCCATTTGTTTAAGTATGTACCCTATAACAGCTTTATCATTTATTTTAGTTAAAGTGGTGAATCCTACAGGAATGAGCCTTCTCTACCAGTTTTATTTTATAGGGTGGTTATTGATTTCTATTTTCTTCATACTGCAAAAAGACAATTATCTCACCAATACCTACAGTTTACTTTCTGGCAGTATAATTGGCTTAAGCATACCAATTGTGAATGGTATCTGTACAGGTAATTGGATATGGGTAAGCTTTGAAAAGGGATATGACCAAATTTTGTTCATAGATATTTTTTGGATTGTTATTGGCATAGTTGGTCTGCTCATTTTTAGCAAGATTATTAAGACTCAGAAAAATAATAGCATCAATAAATAACCATTTATTAATCTATAGTAAACACCTCATTTATAGATAGGCGAGTCGATTTTCATACATTTGGATAAATAACCGACCCATGAAAACTCGACTTGCCTTTCTGTATTTCTTATTGATCTCCTTTTCTATTCTAGCACAAGAGCATAAGCATAGCAGTGCACGACCTCTAAATTTTCCAGATATACCAGGGTATAAAAGTCTAAAGACAGATTTACATATTCATACCGTTTTCTCAGATGGATATGTTTGGCCTAATATTAGAGTGATGGAGGCACTACGAGATAACTTGGATGCTATTTCATTAACTGAACATTTAGAATATCAACCACACTTAGCTGACATTCCGCATCCAGATAGAAACCGTTCTTATACTATTGCTATGGCAGAAGCCAAGGAGCATGATTTAATGATTGTTCATGGTTCTGAAATTACGAGAAGCGAACCTGCGGGTCACAATAATGCCGTTTTTATAAAAGATGCAAATCCTATTTTACAAGACAAGGCAGAAGATGCTTTTATGGAAGCCAAAAAACAAGGTGCATTTGTATTTTGGAACCATCCGGCATGGTATAATCAATCTCCAAAAGGAAATCCCATATTCAGCGACTTTCAAAAAGAACGCTTAAAAAAGGGTGAATTACACGGAATAGAAGTAATCAATTCTGTGGATTATGCTCAAGAATCATTAGCGTTAGCTTTAGAACATAATCTAACCATAATGGGTACCAGTGACATTCACGGACTCATAGATTGGGATTATACTGAAAAAGGCAACCAACGACCAATTACGCTGGTATTTGCAAAGGAAAGGAGCATAGAAAGTATGCAAGAAGCGCTATTTGCAGGAAGAACAGTTGCGGTGTACAATGACCTAATGGTTGGTAAGGAAGAATTTTTAATTCCGCTTTTAGAGCAAAGCCTGATAGTTGAAAAAGCCAGTTATGCCAACAACACACATGTACTCCTTTTAGAAGTAAAAAATATTACCAGTAGTGACCTTCTTTTTGAAAATGAATCTGAATACACTTTTTACGACAGCTCACCTGTATTTAAAATTAAAGCCGGCGAAACAAAAAAAATATCCCTTAAAACATTAGAAAATAAGCGCGAAGTCTTATTAAAACTAAAAGCACTAGGTTGTTTTACAGCGCCAAAACAACAACCTACAATTTCATACAGCATTACGGTTAAGTAGTAAAAATCATTTTTTTTTAAAATCTATAGTGCTGAATTGCATATTTAATTTAACTTTGTATTTCAAAGTACTTTAATATGGAGACAAATAAGTATCTAAACGATATTACCGAAATCAAGAATTTAATGAATCGTTCTTCACGGTTTATTTCTCTAAGTGGCCTATCTGGTATTCTAGCTGGCGTATACGCGTTAATAGGTGCAGGATTAGCATACACTAGGTTAAAAAGTTTTTCTGCCAGCAACTATGATGGTCTTTCTGGAAGAAGCACCTCTCTTTGGGGAACTGATATGGTTAAAGATTTAACAATCATCGCAACTGCCGTTTTAGTTTTAGCTGCATTTACCGGATTTATAATGACCTTAAGAAAAGCCAAAAAAAGTGGCGAGAAAATTTGGGACAGCACAAGTAAACGACTGGTATTTAACTTTCTAATTCCTTTAGTTGTCGGTGGTTTATTCTGCCTAGTATTAATGCAACAGGGTATTGCCGGTCTCGTTGCTCCTACGACGCTTATATTTTATGGTCTGGCTTGTGTAAATGCAAGTAAGTACACTATGGGCGATGTACGTTATATGGGTTTAGCTTTTATAGCAATTGGACTAGTTAGTACTCAATTTATAGGATATGGATTGTATTTTTGGGCTTTAGGGTTTGGCGTTTGCCATATTCTATATGGTGGATTAATGTATTATAAGTATGATAGAAATTAAGATTAGTTAGCTATTGATATATGAGTTTAATTGACAACATAAATAAAGCTTTTGACCACCGAATACGATTGGGCATAATGTCTATTCTAATGGTGAACGATTATGCTGATTTTAAAATGTTGAAGGAACTGTTAGGTGCAACCGACGGCAATTTAGCCAGTCACACCAAAGCGCTCGAAAAAGAGGAATATATAAAAGTGGAAAAGCAATTTATTGGTCGTAAACCAAACACACGTTATTCTGCCACCCCACTTGGCAAAGCACAATTTAAGAAGCATATTAATGCTTTAGAAAAACTCATAGGTAAGTAATATATTTTTTTATCATTTTACTTTGAATTTCAAAGTACTTTTAAAATAATAAATAATGAGAGCAACCGTTTTAGAAAAATTATATGATTGGAGCGTGACACCCTATCAATACTTCAAGAAAAATGAAGCTTGGCAATATAATGCTGAAGTGCTAAAAGAGTATCCAAGCAACTCGTTAGGCTATCATATGGGTGAATTTCTTATTGCCAATAACTTTCAGTTACAAGAAAAACTAGAGAGTCATGATGTATTTCATGTACTCACGAACACGGGAACTACGGTACCCGAAGAAATAAGCATGCAGTTCTATTTATTGGGAAATGGAAAAAGAAGTCTTTACCTATTTACCGTAATATTAATAGGTTCTATTCTATATCCGGAGTATTGGAGATTCTTCAAATCGAAATACACACTTGGAAAATCTGCACTACCCTTTCATCAATTAGAGTTTCAGAAGCTGCTGCATCAACCCATCCAACGAATAAAATCCACATTTTTAATTCCATAAATCCTACAATAATGAAAACAAAATTTACACACTCAATTAATTATATAGCTGTATTGACTGCAATAATCAGCTTTATTCTTGGTACTGTTTTACTCCTATTATTTAAAACAACTGGTGATTCCTATTTTGTAAGAATAGGTTACTTGTACACGATTCTAGCTACTTTTACCAATACAATTTTACTTCTCCTCATAGTAATAAATAGCATACGGTACTACAAAGACTGCACCGAACACATTAGTACCATGCTCATTGTTATAGTCAATATACCCATTACTATTTTTTACCTAAATCTTTTATAGGTTATAACAAACAATTTCGACAACTATCTGCAAGCCTAATACTTGTATTCATATTCAAAAAGATACTGAGATAACTTTAATCATTAACGACCTTTTAAATACATCATATTATGAATATTCATATAAAATCAATCTTATCTGCCTTAGCCTTCAGTTTATTATTCTACAGTAAAAGCTTTGGTCTAAATCTATTCTTAATATCAATTTTAGTGGTAGTGCTTGTCTCTACCTTAAAAGAAACTAGAGCCATGTCTTGGGGCTATGCACTTACCTATATTTTAACTTCCATCTTTATTCTTATTAACCCAACGGGGTTTACCGTATTTGTTCATTTCATGGCATTGATGGTGTTCATAGGAAAGTCCATATCAAGCAAAACCTCATTATACCTTTCTTGGTTACTTGGGTTTACTAATTTATTGGTTGCGTCTATCGCAAATTTCATTCAAAGACAAAATTCAGAAGAAGAAAAAGATATAAAGAAAGAGACTTCACCAAAACTGTTGAACCGCTTAAAAGGTGGCTTCTTTGCTGGTATTCTACTAATCTTATTTGCCACGCTTTATAAGAATGCGAATCCTGTTTTTGAAAATCTGGTAGACCAAATCTCTTTTGACTTTATTAGTTTCCCTTGGGTATTCTTCACATTTCTGGGGTATGTTATATTTCTAAACATTTTACGTCCGTTAGATGCACAAGAATTAATAGCAGTTGATGTATCTCAGAAAAACGAATTGGAGACTCCGACCGAAATAGAAATAATAGGTCAAAAAAAGCAACTTGAAAGTGAGCATACCTTAGGCTCATTTATTTTTATCGCCCTTAATTTTTTACTGGTATTCTTTTTAGTAACCGACGGAATTTACCTATTCCAAAAAGGCGATATTTCTAATGCAGAATATTCGGCATCTGTTCATCAAGGTGTCTATGCCCTAATGTTTTCGATAGTGTTAGCAATTATTTTAATTCTTTATTTCTTTAGAGGAAACCTCAATTTTTATAAAGAGAATACGCAAATAAAAACGCTAACCTATGTTTGGATCTCTTTAAATATTATACTAATTGTCTTTACATCTTACAAGAACTTTACCTATGTTGAAGCCTTAGGTCTTACTTATAAACGCATTGGTGTTTTCGTATATCTGCTACTTACCCTTACCGGATTAATTACAGCCTATATTAAAGTAGCGGAAATAAAAAGCTTTGTTTATTTAGTACGCACCAATATCGCCACAGTGTTTACTTTCTTAGTACTAAGCGCTGCAGTGCCGTGGGATAAAACAATTACGTATTTTAATTTAAGTACACTAGAAAATCCAGATATTCATTACCTCATCGATTTAGGGGATACCAATAGCATTCAATTATATAACTATGCTAAAGAGAAAGAAGTTAATTATGATCTTAACATTAGTATTCTAGAAAAACACGAAGAATATATCACCTTACAATCAGAAAAAACATGGCAAGAATATACGTTTGCCCAACTAATTAAAAACGATAAGTAATGGCGGTTTTATTTAAACATAAATGGAACCGTAGAATTGTAAGAGTAGTTTCCTTGTATTTTCTTTTATCAACTTTAGTAATGTGCATCGCTTTAATTCCGGAAACCAAGTTTATTAATATTGTTGGTATTATACTATATCTCAGCTATATCATCGTTACCTGTATAGCTCTAGTCATATTATTACTAAATCTATTGCGGTATTCAAAGGATATACAGGAGCATACCATGGTTCTTATTTTACTAGTTATAAATTACCCCTTAAGTATATTATATATCTATCTCGCGAACGTGTAAACCTTCAACACATGAAATTCAAATTCACCCGTATCTATTTTATATACTTTCTAATCTTATTAGGTATAGAAATCTTAATTGCCGTGTTTTTAAAATCCGGCTTTATTCGACACACATTCGGAGATTACCTTGTGGTCATTCTTATGTTTTACTTTTTTAAATCTTTCGTGAAGGCAAATGATATTACCCTGGGCATTATCAATTTACTTATAGCGTATGCAATTGAATTTTTGCAGCTTACCAATATGTTAAGCTACTTTGGGGTGAAACAATCTAAATGGGCAAACTTAATCTTCGGAAACTATTTTAGCATTCAAGATTTATTGGCATATACCTTAGGTATACTTACTGTAACTAGCTTAGAAATAAAAAAACAATTTCAAATAAATTATTCTAAAAAGTAAAACCTAAGTTTATTCTTTACCGTCAACATAGTCTTGAAGATATGAATAACGCGCTGTCAATTTACCATTTTGCGTCATACGTGCTCTTTCTAACACACCATCTTTATCATCATTGAAAAAGGCAGGAATTACATTTTTAATAAATGCCTCACCAAAACCTTCACTTGCATCTCTAGGTAATTCACACGGTAAATTATCAACTGCCATAACAGCAATTGCTTCAGGTTTTTTGAAATCAGCTTCAGATTCCGTCATAGCATCATATCCATAAATTGGATCAGCAATGGTTGAAGGGCGTATGGTAGAAGCAACCGGCCCATCAATATCACAACTAATATCGGCAACTACACGAATTTTAAAATCTTGATGCTTGGCATCTTCCCTTGTAAATAAATATGGAGAACCTTGTCCAAAAAAATGTCCGGCAATATAGAAATCCGTCACCTTTGCAAAGCGAAAGAAATTAGATTTATACTCCTCTGGGTTTGCAAAAAAGTTCGCTTTATTACCTCGAACACCATCTTTACGCTTATTATACTCCCCAGCGTCTATTTGGCAATACACTGGCTCATTAAATGTTTCTTCTAAATATTCAGTAACGGTTACACGCCTCATTTCCATGCCGTCTAACATCTCCCTAGCACCGTTACCTACCCTACCTCTTCCTGTAAGTAAAACCTTTATATTGGGTAAACTTAGTTTTTTAAGTTCAGCAATTAAAGCTGTTTGATCAGGCAAAACGCTCGCTTTCGGCAAATTGAACAAGTCAAATTTTAGTCCGTATGCACGAAAACCATTGTAGGCTCCCACAATACCTGCATATCTACCAAATGCAACAACACGTTGTTCTTGCATGTTGGTAATAACCTCATGGTCATACATTTCTATATTCTTTTCTAAAATAGCACGTAACAAATTTCTATTGTACGGCTGCTTTTTTATAGTATGCGAAAAGAAGAAATACTTCTTATTGGGAATAAGGGAATCAATTGGCACTTCTTTAACTCCTAAAAGAACATCACAATTATCCATTTCACTGGCAACAGTAATACCTAATTGCTTATAATCACCATCGGCATAAGCACGAATAGGAGATGGCTCAACTATTATTTGTGCCTTTGTATGCGTTTTTAAGACTTTTTGACATGCTTTTGGAGATAGAACAACCCTCTTATCTGGTGGATTCTTACGTTCTCTGATGATTCCGAACTTCATATAGGTTTGGTATAAATATTGTACTAAAATATGCAATTAGAAACACTTGGCTTCGGTCAAAATAAAAATTATAGGGGATCGTAAAGTTTTGTTAGCTTTGCTGCCCGCTATTTAATAGTTGAAGTCGATTAATTTGATACAGCTATTATTTAGATTAGGAAGTTCTTTTACATATTGGGGCCGACCGGTTTTGACAGCGAGACCAGTTGGAATGTAAGCATGTCGAGCGCTGGGAAACAGCTCGTTAATCTCATTTTTCACACTTTTAATTGGCGAAAATAATTACGCTCTTGCCGCTTAATCTGAATTATAGTAGGATTTAGCCTCGTCCCTACCAGGTAGGGAAGCGAGATGTTCCTGAATAGCCCTTGTTGATGGCGATTCTTATAGGAGCACCAGAAAAGTCAACATAAGGGTGTCCGCTCACTTTGGCGACACCACCAAAATCTTAAGAAGATAAGTGTGTATTAGGCGGTTTCTGGTCAGGTACGCATCGAAAATCAATCAGATTCTAAGCATGTAGAAAGCATTTTAATTGCTTGTTTGGACGAGGGTTCGAATCCCTCCGGCTCCACAAAACAAAACCACCTTAGGGTGGTTTTTTTCGTTATACCTACAGGATTCGAAAGCCAGTGCAATAGCTCGCACCATGCTAAAAAGGTCTACTAGACCTTTTATAAACGCAAGGTCGTCTCCGGCTCCACAAAATAAAAAACCACGTCATATGACGTGGTTTTTTATTTTATGAACTTTGCGCGTTTAAACTGCAATCTTACTCATAGAAATAATATCGTTAAGATTCTTTGCGATTAATGGTTTTGAAATAAAATCACGTACCAATTCATAACTTCTTCCCTTTTCAATTGCTTTTTTATCAAAGTGTGAACTGACTATAAATACTTGAGGTTTATTTGTGAAAGTTAATTTTTGAAATTTATCTAAAAATTCCCATCCATTCATAATAGGCATATTTAAATCCAACAAAATTATATCTGGCATTCGCTGCCTATTTAATAATTGAGAAGTAAGATTTATTAACGCCTCTTCTCCATCTTCATAAACTAGAATATTTGCACTCACAAAATTATTATGATTCAACAAAATTTTAGTACCATAAACGCAAATTGGATCATCATCAATTATACAAACCGTGTCAACTTTCATAACAAACTATTTTCTTTATAAATATTACCTAGCAATTTTATTTGTTAATATAAGTTAACAAGATAAAACTCACAAATTTTTTATATACTAAATCACTTTTCAAGGTGTAAAATTGCCTATAACCCCTATATTGAGTAAACATAACAGAGTATTTAGGTTACAAAATCATAAATTTGATAAAAAATAAACGACACATAAAAATGAAAAAATTTACACTGATCTTAGTACTAATTTTAATTGGAATTTCATCTACTGAAGCCCAAACTAATTCAAAAGAACGTACAGTGACGGTATCTGGCGCAGCGCCTTTAGAGAAGACAATTGAAAAGTATCGTATTAAGGCTACCTTGAGTATGGATCAAGTCTATTATGCCGATACCCGAATGGAGAATTTGGAGCAATTAAAAAAACAATACTTTACTGCTCTAAAAGAAAATGGTGTTGATGTATCTAAATTTGAAGAAAAAGAAATGGAATATTTTTCTTTAGGCTACCAAAGAGATGGTACAGTACTTTATTATGAAACCAACTCTAAAGAAATAGCTATGAAATTAGTAAAGACCAATTTGCAAGGTGTACAATTACAATTTCAAGTTAAACAACATATATCTTCAGAAAAAAATAAAGCAGCTCTTGAATTAGCATTAAAAGATGCTATGGATAATGCAAATAGCTTATGTAAGGCAATAAATACTAGCGTTGGTGAAATAATTTCTATTAGTAGCAATCAATACCACAACGAAGACTGGACTAGCTACTACACTGATTATCAAGAACAATTTACAGTAAATGTTGTTTACCAAATGAAATAGCAGCTTAATTTTTATAAAAAATGGACCTGTTTAACGTATAAACAGGTCCATTTTAATTATAGAAAACTTAGAATAATCTTTTATTCCAACTTTAAAGTGGTAGCAGGCATCACCTCTGCATCTATTTTTAAGTTTAAAATTTTAGCAACAATTGTCGCAATTTGATTGGTGTAAAATTACTCATCAGCTAGTATAGCTCCTAAATCAATCTTCAACTCTACACCACTAATCTTTAATGCAAAAGAACGATCAATCAGATATTTAAGTAAGGTAGCCGCCTGAATACTCGATAAACCATCCTTATGAATATTGGAAATACAATTTCTACGTTCATCTGTAAATCCTATTTTGGGTTTATAAGTTACATAAATACCCATACTTTCTGGAGACGAAAGACCTGGGCGTTCTCCTATTAAAATAGCAACAAAATCAGCATTGTAAAATTCTGCCACCTGATCTCCAATTGCAACCCTTCCTTGTTCAACTAAAGCAATACAAATAGAAAATTTTTCTTTTAAATCTGGCAAAACACCATCCAAAACTGAAAAAGAGTTTGAATTGACCGCCGTTGCAGATAGACCGTCGGTTATAACAATGACAATATCTACTTTTTTTATGTTTTCAACTTCAGAAGCAGCTACTAGTTTACGACCTAAATCAGGTCTTTTTAAATATTCTAACCGATCTTTAACCTGACTTTTGAATTCACTGCATAAAATATCATGTTCTTTAGCCTTAATCTTAAGAAACTCTTTATCTAATTGAGTAAGAATGGCATCTTTAGCCAAGGCATGTGCATGCTTAAGTGCAAGTACGTCGTTTAAAGGCAAACTAGTACCAACATTGCCCAATGCTACTCTAGCTTTTGTATAACTTTTAAGTTGCTGCCATTTAGCTGGTATTTCTAACTTATTGCTCATAGATTGGTTAATAATTTATGTGAACCCCTTACATCTAATTTAACCCCATCACCATCTATAATACCCATTTTTAATAGCCAAGATTCAAATTCTGGCGCAGGTTTTTTCTGTAACACTTTTCGTATATAAAGCGCATCGTGAAATGAAGTAGATTGATAATTCAACATGATATCATCTGTTCCTGGAACACCCATAAAAAAATTACAGCCGGCAACACCTAAAAGTGTTAGCAGATTATCCATATCATCTTGATCAGCATTTGCATGATTGGTATAGCATACATCCATCCCCATAGGTAAGCCTACTACCTTTGCACAAAAATGATCTTCTAGACCTGCACGTATAATTTGTTTACCGTCATACAAATATTCGGGTCCTATAAAACCCACTACAGAATTCACCAATAATGGATCATAATGCCTAGCAACCGCATAAGCCCTTGCTTCCATAGTTTGTTGATCTACACCATGGTGGGCATTGGCAGATAGCGCAGATCCTTGACCTGTTTCAAAATACATACATTGGTTACCTATTGTACCACGATCAAGCTCTAAAGTAGCTTGATGAGCCTCAGACAATAGATTTAAATTTATCCCAAAAGAACTATTTGCCTTTTCTGAACCTGTAATGGACTGAAACACTAGATCTACAGGAGCCTTCTTCATAATTTGCATTGCAGTAGTTACATGGCAAAGCACACAACTTTGTGTTGGTATTTCAAATTTTAGTCGAAGGTCTTCAAGCATTTTTAATAAATTAATTGTCACCTCCGGACTATCTGTAGCCGGGTTGATACCAATTACGGCATCTCCGCAACCATATAACAAACCATCTATAGTACTTGCTAAAATTCCTTTTAAATCATCGGTCGGATGATTGGGTTGTAGTCGAATAGATACATTACCTTTTAAGCCTAATGTATTTCTAAAACGCGTGACTAATTCAATTTTAGAAGATACCACAATGAGATCTTGATTTCTCATTAATTTAGAAACTGCTGCAACCATCTCAGGTGTAAGTGCTCTACTTAACTCGAGAATTGTATTTCCATTTGTAGTGTCTTCCAAAAAAAAATCTCTTAATTCACCCACAGTTAAATGCGAGATACGCTCAAAGGATTTAGCATCATGGGTATCAATAATTAGACGGGTAACCTCATCACTTTCATACGGTACAACAGCCTCCTTTAAAAATGTTTTTAACGGTAATTCACTTAATGCATATTGAGCAGCAATTCGTTCTACATTGTTTTTAGCCGCTATACCCGCCAAAACATCTCCCGAACGGTGAGGACTTGCCTTAGCCATTAGAGTTTTTAAATCATCAAATAGGTAGTTTTGGTGTCCTAATGTGAAACGATATACCATTTATTTTCTTCTAATTAAAAACACATAGCCCAAACTACAGATTATAAAAATAATAAAGGCTTGAAATTGTAGATACGCAAATGACCCTATACAAATTAGTGAAATTATGACTGCAACCCATGCATTGAACGATGAAAATATACCATTAAAATTATCATGTGAATAGGCAGTATTTTTTACATTAACTCTCGCTGCCAGTATATTGTTTCGTTTTCTCAATACCAATAAAGAACTACTTACCGCAAAATACATACATACTGCCCCAAATACAGATACCTCAATTAAAAAACCGGTTTGACTTGTCCAAATAGCCGCTAAACTTATGACAAATACTATTGTAGAGGCTATAACTCGTTTTGACACCAAATTATCCTTAATACTTGGCAATAATGGTTCTAACTGTTTGGTTGCCGCAAATGCTATTCCTTGTAATGAAGCTATTAGTCCAAATAAACCAATAAAAGTAAAGACCTGCACCAGAAAATGATCCTTTCCCAATATCAAAGCCATAGATGCTGGCATTGGGTGGTTTTCTTCCAATAATCCTAAACTCTCGGGCAAATTCCAATCAATACCTCCGGCCGCCAACACCAAAACTAAAACTGCAAGTATAAGAAGTGTAAAAAATGCTAAATTATAACCTCGCCCAATAACTTTTCTAAAATTTTTTCTATCCACTGCGTTAGTCATCAGCGATATCCCTTCAATTGCCAAAAATAACCACATCGCATACGGAATTGCTTGCACAAAACTTTGTAAATCTAAACTACCCACATTTGAATTTGACAAGTTCTGAAGTTCAAAAGCAGTAAATACTGAACCCTGATACATAAAAAGTTCCAAAATAGCCAAAAGGGTCAATAGAATTAAAAAACGGACACCTATGTGCATTTCAAAAAGATTAACAATCGAAAAACCCAACAAAAATAGTGTACTTATCCAAGGTGATAAAGAGAGATCATTCATTAAAAACCCTAAATACTCACCCAATGAACTTGCTATAGCCGGTGTGGCAAATAAAAACTCAAAGAGAATGGCCAATCCTATAAATGCCCCCCATTTTTTATTAAAAGCTTTTTCTACATAAGTATGTGGCCCTGTAGCATCTGGGTATACACATGCCAATTCAATTAATGTTTGTACCAAGCCAAAATACATTAGTGCCGCTACAGCAACCGGAACAAAAAACCATAGTGGTCCTGTAATGGCCCAACCTAAATTCCAACCAAAAGACTCGCCAGAAATAACCATTCCCACACCAATAGCCCAGATGGCAAAAATTCCAAGTTTTTTAGATTGTTTATTATCTTCAGATACTATCATTTCTAAATTCTAATAAAATTAAGATGAATCATAATCATCTTAAAAATAGCTTAATTTATAGGTGTAAACCCATACATGTATTTTTATTTAAAGGGACTCGTAAAAAACTTCGAAATCATTAAAAATCACACAAAATAATTGGGTAATTTGAATTTTAAGCATACATAAACTACATTTAAGCCAACCCTAGTAATAAAAAAACCGATACACATTAAAGATGTATCGGTTATTATCTCATATTAAGTTGCACACAAATTTTAGCATTATATGCAACTAGACTAATTTAATTTAAGTGGATTCCCCGGCATCACCTCTGCATCTATTTTTAAGTTTAAAATTTTAGCAACTGTTGGCGCAATTTGATTGGTGTATAATTGCCCATTACTAACTTCTCCAATTGCCTTAACATCTGGACCCAATATAGCTAGCCATGTATGTTCTGCTCCTTTTACATCTGAACCATGACCTGTCCATTTAGAACCTTCCTCAATACCTTCTCCCCTTCCATGATCGGTTGTTATTATAAAATAAGTATTGTCTTTATATATAGGGTCATTTTGAACAAAACTCCATAAGTCGGCAATTAAAGCATCTGTATTTTGTAATGACTTCATGTAGAAATCAAACAAGCCACCGTGCGCAAAATCATCAGTCTCGCCATATGAAATATATACTAATTTGGGATGGTTCTTTTTTACATATTCTTTTGCAAAATGATGCGTAAAAACATCTAACCTAACACTCTCCCATACTATAGGCGCTTGACGTTGTATCTCATTTAAAAACTTTTCTTTTTCATTTAAATCACCAGAAGCATCCATATAACCAGCATTAACCGGCACTCCACTTCTCTTATCATTAATAATGAACGGAAAAACATCCCAGCTACCAAAGGCTGCCACTTTCCCCTTATAAACATTAGACATGTTCGCTGTTTCTAAGATGGTACTATTCTTATTGTAATTTTTATCATTACTGTCTATATTTTCATCATCAGCTTTACCCGTTAAAATCTCATTATATCCTGGGTAAGAAAATAGCATTTTATTGGTGAGGTCTACTTTACTTCCTTTTGATCTATTCCCATGTAATTGACCTTCTTTGGCAATGGTATTCCAGAGAAATGGCATAAGTAATTTTCTGTTTTCTTCTAAAGAGCTTCCCATAAATTTACTCGTTAATAGCTCCTTGTTTTCAGTATAGTCGCTATTTAACAAGTTAGTATCCATGCCAGTAAACACATCTTGCCAACGTACCCCATCTAATGTAATTAAAAACACATTTGGGTTCTTGTCTTGCTGCGCTTTTATTGACATTGAAGTCAATAAAATGATAATAGCAGTTACTTTAAATAATCTTTTCATAAGTAATTTAATTATTAGTTTTAAATGGTTGTATTGCAGACCAGTCGCTCCAATTTAAATGTTGATCTCTATAACGAACACGCCAAAAATAAGAGGTGTTTGGTTGTAATCTTCTAGTAGGTTCATCGGTTAAATCATCACCTTTTTGACGGTTTTCCAAATAATACCAATTTTCAGATTGCTTCCAGCTATCCAACACCAAATTAGTAAAATCATCAGTAGTAGAAATCTGCCAGTGCGAAGCTGCATGATAGGCATTCTCAAAAGTACTTTCAAAAGGTTCTGCCTTTAACATACCTCCTGTAAATTCTATTACTTCATTTGGTGAAACAGCTATTGGAATATTTGGTTTATGCTCATTGGCATATATAGTTATCTCATCGGTCTGTTCGTTTTCTCGAAATACCTTTTCATTACCCCGACTAATTCTTTTTATGGTGAATTTTGGGTTTGTTTTATCACCATCTACCTCAACCATAACAAAACCGTATTCATCTTGGGTTACACTAAATTCATCATAATCCCTACCTTCAAATTCACCCCAATTATCAATTGCTCCGCCTGCGGTTGCAACATTAATCCATAAATGTTTATGGTCTTTAGATTGCCCACGAGAATAGCCATGCGTATGTCCAAAAAAGTGAAGACTTGGTTTTCCTGTTTCTGTTGTAAACTCCTCTAACATTTTCACCACTTTACCTGAAGATTCTTCTTCACCAGGAATCCATAATTCCGATTTGTGTGGATGATGTAATTGCGCAAAAACAAAATCAATATCCTCGTTTTTCGCTGTTTCATCAAGTAAGGATTTCAACCACGCAAATTGCTCACGGTTATCTCTATAGCCTTCATTTGAATTCAGTCCTATTATTCTGGTATTTCCATAATCTTTATACCACCAATGCTCTGCATATGCTGGTGTTCCGTTTTTAGGAAGGCTGAAATATTTGAAATAGAAGTTAGAATTACGCTCGTGATTACCTAAAACAGGATACACAGGTACTTCTGAGAATAAATTTTTAGCAGGTTTAAAAAAATCATTTTGCCATTGCTCATATTTTGCCCCGTTCTCCACCAAATCTCCAGGGACTAAAACCAATGCTAGATCATCAGGCACCTCGTTACCGTATTCCGATTTTAAAAATGGTACTATCCCCTTATTTACTATTTCATTGAACTTATCAGGGTTCTGATGATCTATTTGCATATCACTCATTGCCAAAAGATTGAATGATTCATGATCACTCGCAAATGGAGGAGTTTTAAACTGATAGATATCTGATAATAACTTACCCGTTTTTACTCTATAAAAATATTCCGTAAAACGTTTTAGCCCAGTAATATTCACTTCATGAATACGAGCTTTGGTAAAATTAATATCATTAGCAACACCCGTAGCTTTTTTGCCCAATTTAGGAGAAGTTCCATATTCAACTACACTCTCTTCTCCCATAGAAGTCTCCCACATAATAGTCATTTCGGTGGGACTTGCATTTTGTAAATAGGGTTGTACCACAAAAACAACCTTATCTTGTGCATATGTTGATGCCCCTATTAATAAGATAGCCACCCAAATGAATTTATGTATTTTCATAACTGTTTAATTACTGACGCGATATAGCGCATTATCTAATATTTGAATTGCATCTTTTAATTCTTTGCGAGAAATAGTCAATGCCGGTGCCAATTGCAGCACATTACCTGCAGACACCTTAAAGCTTAATCCGTTATGAAGGCATTCATACATTACCTGTTCCGCTTGATGTATTGCTTTCTCTTTAGTATCCCTATTGGTTACCAGCTCTATTCCCCATAACAATCCACGACCACGAACATCACCGATCAAGTCATATTTATCTTTTAAAATAGTCATTGCAGTACACATGGTCAATGAGTCGCCCGCAATCTTATGCAAAATTTTCTCTTCCTCAATAATTTCTAAGGTTGTCAATGCCGCCATTGCACCTAGTGGACTCTTCTCATGGGTGTAATGTCCCAATGATATATCCGAAAAATTATTATACCGATCTCGGGTTACAATTGCCGCTTGAGGAAAAATGCCTCCTCCTAATCCTTTTCCCAAACACAGAATATCTGGTTCTATTCCATAATGCTCGAAAGCGAACATTTTCCCTGTTCTGCCCAATGCAATAGGTATTTCATCTAAAATGAGAACAACTCCATATTTATCACATAAGGCACGGGCTTCTTGCCAAAATTCAACCGAAGGCAATTGCACATCTGTGTTACGCACTGTTTCTGCTATAAAAGCGCCGATATCACCTTCTTTGGCGAACACATATTCTAAATGCTCTAAACATTTGCTTTCGTTACCTTCAAAAATTCCACGATAGGTTACCGGTGGCGGTATTCTTTCAACACCCGGCATCATAGGTCCCATATACTCCCTAAATACAGCTTCACCACCCACACTAATTGCATCAAGTGAAGCACCATGAAAAGAATCCCAAAATGATACTACCTTAAATTTACCGGTAATAGCGCGCGCTAATTTCAACGCAATACCTGTTGCCGAGCTTCCATTAGGTGTCATTAAGACTCTGTTCAAATCTGAGGGAAGCAAAGAAGTCAGCTTTTCAGCAAATCGGATAGCAGGCTCATTGGTATATCTTCTTGTTGAAAATGTAAGTCCCTGTAATTGTTCCGTTAAACGCTGTACCAATTTTGGATGCGAAAAACCCAATTGGTGCACATTATTTCCATGAAAATCAAGATATTTTTTACCCGATATGTTTTCAATATATGGACCATTGCAATTATCTAATACATCTAAGCAAGGGGTGGATAAGGCTTGATGAAAAAAGTAACGGGCATCTTTTTCTAAAAGTTGCAACGTCTTCGCATCAGTAATACCCGCATGCCATTCTTTCCTTGCCTTCGTACCATTAATATCACCTTCTGTACGCCTATTCTGTGATTTATCTTGCTTCATAAGGTCCGAATTGTGCTGTTATTTCTCGCTTCACCGAAGTGTCGTCAAGAATAAAAATAGTGTATGATTTCCCTTCTGGATGCACACGAAGTACAATATGTCCGTTCTGACTTTTGTATTGATTCAACCGATTACCAATTACATCTTTATTTGCTTGCAACATTACATTTGAAAAGATATCGCGCTGCCCCGGATACAGTTTTTCAGAGGTGATACGCCTTAAAACTTCATCACCCGGATGGTCTGATGACCAATTTTGCTGAATCCAAACCCTAGGTCTTAGCGAACGAACATAGTACGTATTTTGAGAATCACGATTACCATGATGATTCAATGTTGCCACATCAACGGCTCCTATAACAGGTGCAATATTGGCTTCTATAGAATTCATATCTGTTCCGCCAAAATCGTTCACGCCACTTATATCTCCGCCTGTAAAGTAATCGAACGCTCCGTAGCTGATTTTTATACCGGTGCTCAACGGATTTTCACCTGGGTAAATACCATTGGAAAAAAGTGCTAGCGTATCATTATCGATTCCTGTCCATATGGTACCGTTAACAGCAATGTTGCGGATCTGAAATTCTGGAAATTTATTGGGGTTATTTACTAGTGCTATTTGATTTTTTTGACCAGCGACCAATTGCTCGTGAACCATTCCTGTTTTATGCTTTTTAACCTCTAAAAACTTCCAATAATTTTTAAGGGTTGGTACCATACCATAGATATCGCTTGTAAACCGTTCTTGGTTTTGGATAGCGTAATCCTTTAAATTAATTGGATATGAAAACCCTCTATCCAACATCTTATTAATAGGTATCGTATGACCTACTTCGGTAATACCGGTAAGCAAGTAATCTCCATCAGAAGCCTTCAACCTCAAACTATCCAACTCACCAAAATGATCATCGTGGTAATGAGTAATCAATGCATAATTCAACTGTTTTTTATATCCTTTTGGAAAAAACTGCTGTATATAATCTATAAGCCAACCTGGAGCCGATTTATTAGTATTAGGCATACGTTGCGCATTTCGTGCCGATAAAGTTCGTGGGTGCTTCTCTGACGTATCGCCCGCATCAATCAACAATGTAGTACCATCTGGTAAAATTGCAAAAGCAGCATCTCCCCTACCCGTATTGATGTGGTGAATAACTAACATACCTTCTTCCCAAGATGGCAGCTGCTCACCATTACTTTGGGCCGAACACAATGCTGAAATAAAGAGAATAAAAACCAAACTTAGATGTCTATAATTTTTCAAGTCTAATTGTTTAATAGAAGATTCGTAGACAAAATTTGGTTAGGCATTTTATCGCTATTTACATATACATCTAACCAACCATCTCCACCGCCATTAAACCATAGCACTTCTATGATATGATTCCCTTTTTCCAAATCAACACTCCCGTTTTTTGTTCTAACACCGTGATCACCATCATTATCAACTACCAAAGCTCCATCTACAAATAGTTTGCTGCCGTCATCTGAGCGAATAGCAAATTCGTAGTTATCTTCTTCTTCGATTTTAAGATTACTGGTAAATTTGAATAAAGTGTTTGGCTTTATGTGCGACCGGACTTCAACTGATGAAAATTCAAAAGTATTACCCTTTGCATCTGGTTTTCTATTTCCTATAGATGGAATAAAAGACAAGTTATCTAAATGAAAAACCTCATAATCAATAGGCTTTACAAGAGCTACCGGTTTTATTCTGAAATAAGCCTCATTTACTGGACTACTTAGTTTCCCATCAACGAAAACGGCACTCTTTACCACTGTATTTTCCTTAAGTAAAACAGAGGAAGTAAACGTTTCTGAGTTACTTTTTGGCATGGTACCATTGAGTGTGTATTTAATTTCGCCCTTATCATTTGGATTTTTTAAAATAAGCTCTGCAGAATCATTATACAATCCGCCTTCAGAAGCATACCCTTTAGCAGGCATCCCTAATTCCGGTTGTTTTAACTGCACTAGAATAGGATACTTATCAATCACTTTTTCACCCTCAAAGGCTTCAATAACCGGTTTACCGATCCAAGCACGTGGTGTTTCAATTTGCAATGCATATGCTACTGTTGCCGCATTATCATATTGATATACCGGATACTTTATCTGATAGTTCTTTCTTATACCTTTACCCCATACAATAAAAGGTATCTCTATTTCATCTAATGACTCGCCGCCGTGACCTTTTCCTGTTCCACCATGGTCGGAGCTAATTATGACCATTGTGTTATCTGCCATGTCTGACTCTGCAATTGCTTTCAAAACCTCTGCCAATAATGAATCTGCCTTTTCAACAGAAGCATAGTATTCTTTTGTACCATGCCCATATTCATGACCAGCATGATCTATATGATCAAAATGAATAAACGTAAACAGTGGATTTTTCACTTTTATATAGCTACTGGCATTTACGGCAGTTTCTTCTTCCGTGGCTGGGTTCTCATCAAAGTCCACATCACTTTTTTCAAAAAGTCTCCCAAAACCTCCCCAGTGATAAATAGCACCAATTTCTCCAGAACTTTTTTGTTCACGTATTAAATGAAAAATAGATGGAAATAAAAAGGGTTCGCTTTGTGTAACCGCGGGTAAGACAAAATTATCCCGTTCCCAAGAATTTGAGGTAATACCATGTTGTTCTGGTCCGGCACCCATAATCATGGAAGCCCAATTAGTACTAGAACTTGTTGGCAATACAGATCTTGCATGCATAGTAGATGCCCCTTCTACCATTATTTTATCAAAAGTAGGTGTATTGGCTTGTTGCAATCCGTCAGGACTTAACCCATCAAACCCAATTACTACAACATGGATTGGTTTATTACTTAGATCATCTAACTTATCATAATTACAAGACCATAGGGACGTCATCCCTATGGTCAGTAAAAAAATTGGTATAAATCTCACTAAGATTTTAAGATCCACGTGCTTAATAAACATCCCACCAAAGTTTGGTATTAATATTATCTGCACCCATGTTTTGAACAGCTGCATTGTAGTTTTCACTGTTTGTAGATTTTACAGAATTTGGGTATTGAAAACGAACTGGAACCCGACCATCATTAACAGCATCTGGACCAGGCGTCACCTCTGGCATACCAGTTCTTCTCCAATCTGACCAGCCTTCAAAACCGGTATAGAAAAGAGAAATCCATTTTTGAAGTGCAATTTTAGCTAAGTTATCATCGGAATCACCTGTAAAGGCTACAGCATCTTGTGCTACATATGCGTCAAGATCTGTAGCCTGCATTGCATTGGTAATATCTGACCATCCGCCTGCAGCAACTCTTTCCGTATAATACTCAAAAGAAGCTTTAATTCCATTTTCATAGTACATTGCTGCATCACCAGAAGTTATGAATCCTCTTTCTGTTGCTTCAGCTAAAATAAACTGTAGCTCAGAGTAACTCATAATAATTGTATGTGAAGCTGTAGCTGAAGCTTCTTCTGGATTACATGCTCTACATCCTAGTAAAATACCTAATCTAGAAATAAAGTTAGATCCAGACTCATCAGGGTTTCCCGTAGGACTGTATCCTAAAGCAGCCTCATCATCTAATCCGTTTGGCATACCTACATAATCATCAAAATCTTCAGAGAAAATTCCTTTTTCAGAATTTGAAGTGGGTTGTGCAAAAACATACAAACGGTTATCCCCTAACTCTTTTAAACGTGTCTCTAAAGTCTGGCTTAAACGAACCTCATCAAAACTACCACTACGGGTATCATATTTAGGTTGTGGATTATCAGAATTCCATTCCACGAAAGTCATATCATCGTTACTTTCAAAAATTGGATATACAGAAGGATTACTTGTTATTTGGGTCATACCTGCAACTGCAGTTGCATTATCAACATCACTGATACGCATTAACAAACGTAGTCTAAGGGAGTTTGCAAATTTTCTCCATTTTGCAATATCACCATCGTAGAAAATATCACCCGAAATATTATCAGCATCGGTCAACAGTGTATTCGCCATTTCCAAATCTGCCAGAATACCGGCATAAATAGTACTTTGAGCATCAAAAACAGGTGTTACATTTCCGTTTTCGATACCACTAGTGGCTTCTGAATAAGGCACATCGCCATACGCATCGGTAACATAAGAGTATATCCAAGATTTCATTACCAAGGCAACCCCATAGTAATTCTGTGCATCTTCATTTTCCCTAGTATCCCTAATGATATTTTCCACATCACGTAAAGATGCATAGGCATTATCATACGGATCGCCAGAAGGTGACCAATTATAGGTATCGCCACTAGTAAACTGTAATCGTGCGCCATATTGTACTACGGTAAAACCTTCTTCCCAACCTTGACCGCCCCAATTGTATGCCATCTCTCTTTGAATGCCCGGCAACAATAGTTCTGGTTGTGCAGAAGCGGGATAATTAGGATTAATATTAATCGTTTCAAAATTCTCGGTACAGCTTACCGCCATAACTAGGGTAAATATTATTACTAATGTTTTTTTCATGATTTCTTTATTTTATTGTAGCTACTTCTATTAGAAATTAACCTGTAAGTTGAAGGTAAACGAACGCGAACTTGGGTAAGACATATTCTCAATACCTGGCTGCAACGTACCACCAGATACACCCACAGTCTCAGGATCAAAATGAGGATTTTCTGTCCACAATATTAAGTTTCTACCCGTTACAGAAATACGAGCATTGCTAATAGGCAATTGCTGAATCATTTTCTGAGGGAAAGAATACCCTAAAGAAACCTCACGCAATTTGGTGTAAGAAGCATCATATTTAGCAGCTTCCACATTATCTCTTTCGTAATATCTATTGTTGAATGTTCTAGCATCTACATTTACGGTATTGGGCGTATACACCGGACTCTCAGCCGTTCCTGTATTTACAACACCTTCTGCCACTATACCTGTTTCTCTACCCACCAAGGTTTCTTGTAATTGACCAGAAGTACTACCAATAGTTTTGGTTCTAGAAACTACAATACCACCTTGTCTGGTATCTATTAAAAATCCAAGATCTATATTCTTATACTTAAAGGTATTCTGCATACCCAAAGTAAAATCTGGAGCATAATCCCCTTGATACACCAAATCATCCGTACGCTCAGGTATACCTTGGTTATTAATGATCATTTGACCAAAATACTCGCTATTTTCATCTTCTACTCTTTGAAAACCCCTACCGTAAATTGCACTGATAGAACCACCCTCACGAGCTTGAATAAATGCTCCGTTTGACTCGGTCAAGGTAAATTGAATGTCATCACCTAAATCGGTCACCTCACTTTTATTGGTAGCAAAGTTGAAGGTTGAGCTCCATTTAAAATTATCTGTCAATACAGGCACAAAATTGGCAATCGCTTCAAAACCATAATTGCGAACCTCACCTGCATTGATCAACTGACTACTGTAGCCACTGGCTATATCTGTACTGATATTGATGATTTGGTTTTTGGTAGCGCTATCATAATAGGTAAGATCCAAATTCACCCTACTTTGAAAGAAACGAAGATCTAATCCAAATTCATAAGAACCCGTAATCTCCGGTTTTAGATCAGCATTGGGTATTAAAGAAGATTCTGTTAAGATTGGCGTAGAACCATCAAAAGGAGTTTCATTTTGATAAAAGCTACGAAGTCTGTACGCATCTGTATCATTACCTACCTCTGCATAGGCCGCCCTTACTTTAGCAAATGAAACCCATTCTGGCATATTGAAAATATCACTTGCGATGGCACTTAATGTAACCGAAGGATAGAAATAAGAATTATTCCCCTCTGGCAAGGTGCTAGACCAGTCATTTCTACCGGTAACATCCATAAACAAAACATTGTCATATGAAAAACGTGCATAACCGTACAAACTGTTGATTCGTTTTTCGCTATTGTTAGAACTTACTTGTACAGCCTGTCTACTATTATTAAAAGAATAAACCCCTGGATTAATTAATTGTGGTGCTACACTTTTGGTAAAATCTTGCTTTTGACGAAGTTGATTTCCGCCAGCAGATACATTAAGTTTAAACTTTTCTCCTAAGTTTTTGTCATAGCTCAATAAGAAATCAGAGTTACTTTCCTCAAAGAAAATATTATCTTCTTGATATGTTCCAAAAGGAAAACGTTGGGTACTAAAAGCTCTTTTACGAACTCTAAAGTCTCTATAGAAATCACGACCGCTACGCAATAACAACTTCCAGTTTTCATTAATATCATAGGTAAGACTTACATTACCGAAAATACGGTCCTTGTCTTGTGCATTAGTATTCTCATACATTGTAAAATAAGGGTTATCGTGGTAATTGTAGTTGTAATTGAATTGTTGTGTACCCTCTAAACCTGGCTGCCAGTAATCTCTAAGATTATTCGTATTTAACTGTCGTCCGTACCATATAAAAAGATACATTATACTTTCGGTACCATAACCTACAGCAGGTCTGTTATCACTATCTGTTTTTACATAGTTAATATTGGCATTCACTTTTACTTTATCAGACACATTCATAGTACCGGAAAAGCTTAACGTGTTTCTTTTTAAATCTGTATTTGGCAATGTACCCTCTTGATCTAGGTTCTGAAAGGATAACCTCATATTACCCATTTCTCCACTTTTAGAAATAGCGATACTGTTGGTCTTAGTAATACCTGTCTCAAAGAAATCTTTAGTATTATCAGGTTGAGAAACCCAAGGGGTAGGAATAATATCCGCATCACTAACAAAAGTGTCACCACCACGAGTACCGTCTGTTCTAGGAGAATCAAATTGTGGAATCATCAAACCTGTATCCAATCTTGGCCCCCAGCTTTCATCAACACCATCTGCAATACCAGAGCCACTACCATCCACGAAAGCAAATTGTTGATTGTTCCCTTGACCATATTCATTTTGCCAGTCTGGCAACATCAAAACATTTTCAATAGTAACACCCGTATTAAATGAGATACCTAGTTTACTACTTTGAGATTTTCCTTTTTTTGTAGTAATAATAATAGCACCGTTGGCAGCTCTAGAACCGTAAAGTGCCGCTGCAGCAGGACCTTTTAGAACGTTGATAGACTCTATATCTTGCGGATTGATTTCTGAAGCACCATTACCGTAATCTACACTTTGTGTACCAGAACCACTAGAACCTACAATTTCATTACTGATAGGAGTACCGTCTACAATAAACAATGGCGAGTTACCATTGATGTTCAATGAAGCATCACCACGAATAGATACTCTAGCCGAGCCACCTAAACCTGTTGGACTGTTAGTTATTTGTAGACCAGCAACTTTACCTGACATACTGTTTAACAGGTTTGGTTCTCTTGCTTGCACCACTTCGTCATTGTTCAGTTCTTGAGAGGCATAACCTAAAGATTTCTTTTCTCTTTCAATACCTAAAGCGGTAACTACAACCTCATCTAATTGTTGAGAGTCTGGCTCCAATGAAATAATTGTAGCGCTTTTTCCTGTTACATCAACTTCTTTTTTAATGTAACCTATATAGGATACCAGTAAAATATCGTTTGAACCGGTTAGTTCAATACTAAAGTTACCATCAAAATCCGTGGCAACCCCATTTGAAGTTCCTTTAACCACCACAGTAGCACCGGGTAATGGAACTTGGTTTTCATCTAACACAGTTCCCGTTAGCATAGATTGGGAATGTGCTACAAAACTTGCTAAAACAGCAACCATTGTAATTAATAATGTTCTTTTCATTTTATTCGTATTTGTAAACTTTGGTTTGTTAGTTCAGCAAATATCTAAATGAAAATTGAATGAAAACAGTTATATATATTAAGCAATTGCAACCATTACAAGCACAAGGTTAGCAAAAAGTTAGTTAAACATTATTTACAAATATGCAAAACGTTAGTTTAATGTAAACCTCCTTTAAAATAGATGTTAGCAGCCACATCCATTTACAAGAAAAGATAAATTTTAATTTTCATTATGTTTGTAGGAGAACACATATGAATGGATGATTATCTTATTGGAATAGGAAAACGAATCAAGGAAATTCGTAAAAATGGAAATTTGACTATTAGTGAAATTGCCATAAGAGCTGGCGTTACTGCCGGACTCATATCTAGAATTGAAAATGGGAGAACTATACCCTCTCTACCTGTTCTTTTAAAAATTATAAGTTCTTTGGATGTGGAGGTCACCGATTTCTTTAACGGACTACCACAATCTAATGGTGCTAATTTTATAGTTTCCAGAAAAGAAGATAATTTAACTATAGAGAAAGAGGATGACGCCGTAGGATTTTCATATTCCCATATTTTTGAAAAACAATTGAATACAATTGGTTTTGAAGCGGTTTTGCTACACGTACACCCTAATTCTAAAAGAGAAAAAGTAAATACAGATGCTTTTGAATTTAAATATATGTTGTCTGGTGAATGCTATTATTTAATTGATGACGAAGAAGTACTTTTAAAGGAAGGCGATTCCATTTTCTTTGACGGCAGAATTTCACATGTACCTGAGAACAGGAGTAAAAGTACTGCAACAATGTTGGTTCTCTACTTCTTTATTTAGGTGCCAAAACACTTCAAAAGTTCTCGACATATTTAATTTACAATGAAAATATTGTAACATAAGCACTTGAATTTACTTTGTTTCTAACCTAAAGCAATTACCATAACTACATGAATTTTATAAGATCATTAAGTCCTGCCAAACTATCTAAAACATAGGTAGGATTTGCACTTAACAACTGCTTACGGGTATGAGCGCCCGTAGTCACGCCAATAGTTATACCACAATTAGCATTTTTACCTTCTTCAATATCAATAATAGAATCCCCAGCTTTTAGTATAAACTTTTCATCATGAACATTTAACTTCATCATGGCCTCCACTATCATATCAGGATTTGGCCTACCCATGACCACATCATCTGCAGTGACAAGTACATCATACTCCGTACCCAATTTCCATTTCATTTTATCCAATAATAATTGAGCGGTATTGGAGTCGTATCCAGTATTTAAAGCTACTTTTATTCCGCTTTTCTTAAGAGCGTAGAGCATTTCTTTTACCCCTTCATAACTAGTAACATTTAAATTTTTGTAAGCATCGACCAACAACATTTTAAAATCCTCAAAAATAGAGGTAGCCATTTCAGTATCGAAACACCCAATTTCAGCGGCTATAATATCCTTAATTGCTTGGTGCTTTTCTTTACCGGCACCATGCTCTAAAACAAAATCTAAGTCTAACTGAAAACCTCTTTGATTAATAGCTTTTTGTAATGTTTTATAAACGATGTTATCCTCATTGACAACTGTACCTGCCATATCAAATACGGCCAATTTAATTATATGCATGCTAAATATTAAAAATTTGATTAATGTTATGCTTTGCGAAACCTGCGCTTCCTGTCATTCCTTTGCCCCCTATTCCCGTAACTATATGAATATTTCTATCTATGGTCCTTTCAAAAATATCTGAGTTTTTGCATTGAGAGTACATACCAAACCAACGCTGGTTTATTTCATAGGTCGGAAGTTCAAAAATCTCTTTTGCTTTTTTAATCATCAGATTATCAATCTCCATATTGAGGTCAAAACCTAAATCGTCTATGTTTTCCACGTCTGCATATTCATGAGAATCACCTAATATTACGCTTCCATCCATAGCCTGTTTGAATAATATATGTACCCCCCATTTTTTCTCAGGACTTTCTAATAGTTCTTTAGATTTAATTTTAAGGTAAGATGGGCATTCGGCAAATGCCTCATAACGTCTAATTGAGAGACCCGTTAAAACGGATCCCGGAATTTTATAATTCTCCTGTGGCTTTGTTTGCATCATTTGCAGTTTCGAAATCTCAAGATCACTTGTAGCAAATAGCTGTGGATACAAGGTTTTAAAATCACTGCCATTACAAATAATAACTTTAGAAGACAGTAACATTCTCCCATTTGCCAATTGCGTGGTTACTTCGTTACCAAGAGCATAACATTCTATTACTTTAGATTGGTAAAATATGCTTAATCCTTTTTTCTGTAAATACTTATGAATACGCCCAATCATAGTTCGTGGTTCTACCGTTATTTCTTCTGGAAAAAACAACCCCGCTTTTACATATTTCTCGTTCAAACCAGGATATCTGCTTAAACATTCTGCTTTGGTAAACAGTATAGATGTATATTCATTTATACGATTAATTTCTCGCAACTCTTCAATTAACTGTACCTCTTCTTCATTACTTGCCAGGTAGATAGATCCTTCTTGGCGAACTGTAATATTAAATTTCGCATGAATTTTTTTGTAGATTTTTAAACTCTTACGGCCATATTCTTGCCACTTGGTATTCATACCAGAAGGAACAACCTGACCAAAATTACGAACCGTAGCACTTTTAGGCATACTATCCTTTTCCAATAATGCTACCTTGAGTCCTTTCTTCATGGCATGATAGGCATGAAAAGTACCAAGCACACCACCACCTACAACTACTAAATCATAATCTATATCAGCCATTTATCATTGGTATTTTAATTTTAAATTCTATTTGGGTTCGTTTATATTTCTTTTGAAAATATGCCATGGAAATGATAGATATAGCAACACCCATGATAGCGATTAGATATGTTGAACCCATAAAAAATTGTATCCAAGAACTATTTGATTGCCCGAAATTCTTATAAAGCAATACCGCCATACTCCCTAAATACCCAAAGGAATCTGCTATATAAATTAAATAGCCCGCATTACCCTCAATTTTGAAAGTTGCAATCATTCTATCAAAGAATATACAGTTGAATGGCACATAACAAGCATAAAGTCCAAAACCTATAAGCACCATCCAGTTTACCGGTGACATAGCTCCTTGCTGAAACAAAAAGGTGGATACACCTACAAGAATACTTGCCGAAATTAAGAGGAAATGAAACCCTATAAATGCCTTGAAATTATTTTTTATAACTCCAAATAGTCCCAATATAATCAGAACCGAAAATGCAATTGGAAGTTCTGATAATGTATAAATAGATGCATCACCTGCATACCCTACACTATCCCATAATTCTCTGGAAAAATTATCCCTAAAATCACGTAATGCAGTCAAAGCCGTATAGAAAATTACCAAAATTATAATTGGAAATGAGAATCGCATCAATACCCGTTTTCGATCTGCAGCACTCATTGGTTTTCTCTTTTTTCTAAGTTGAATGTCTTCATCAGTAGGTGCTGGAAGCTTTTTTAGAAAATACAAACAGATAAAAAAAGGCAACAAAAAAAGCCCTCCAGTAGCAGCAGGCATCCAAAATTCAGAAATACCATAGGTTGTCATGAGCAATAAGCCAACCGACTTCACCGCACCACTAGAAACAATAAAACTTGAACATAGAATGATACTTAATATTTCGGTCATTTTTCTACCCTCAAGATAAGAGAAGGTGATTCCCCAAATCATCCCCAAGGAAAGACCGTTAAAGAAAAATAGTATACAATTATAAGGTTTAGGAACAAAACCGAATAAAATAAGGGTCAACTCTGCGAATAATATCATACCCGTTAGATATGCTACACGGTGTTTCGATTTTAAACCTGAAACCACCCGAATACCAATAAACTTAGAAAGCATATAACCGACTACTTGTGCAAGAATGAGCATAATTTTATAGTCGACACCAAAGAGTAACTGATTTTCAAAAGTAGCAACGGAAAAAGGCTTTCTAAAAGCATACATACAAAAGTAGAGTCCGAATGAAGCCAGAGCACCATTCAAAAGAACTGTTGTATTTAGTTTAGAAATTTTTAATAACCTCATTTGTTTACTAATAGTAAATTATAGAGGCAATATTCTAAAATTATTTACTATTAGTAACTTTTTAAGTGTTATTAGATGGTTATAAAAAGGGGTAGATTATGTTAAACCTCAGCTTTGCAGAGGCAATTGTTATATCTTATTTTTAATTATATAAACTACTCGAAACAACCTTGTTCTTGGTTAAAATAAAACTTTAAAATTCCATTATACACATAAAAAAACGGCAAGAAAATTAATTCTTGCCGTTTAAACCTATTATTAATTTGAATTTAATACCCTTGGTTCTGCACCAAGAAACCTTCTATACCAGAGGCGCCATCAACGGCACTTTGCGGTATTGGAAAAAGTCTGTGATTTACATCAGTATCCGTTTTGTCTGTCCAAGTATCTTCATACTTACCAAATCTAATTTGATCTGATCTTCTAAAACCTTCCCAGTACAATTCAAAACCACGCTCACGGAATAAATCATCAGCGTTAATTGAAGATAATGGAGCGGGAGTTTGATCAGGGCGAGCGGTTCTTGATGTTCTTACAATATTCACATCTGCCAAAGCACCAGCAGAATCTCCGTTTCTTAATTTAGCTTCTGCTCTCATCAAGTAAATTTCAGCAAGCCTCATCAATACTAAATCAACACTACTGTTACCGTTACCATTTGGTGAAGTACGGCTAAATTGATATTTAGAAACTCTATACCCTGTATTGTGTAATGACCCTTCATTCGTAAAATCTATTGCTAAGGTATGATCTACATAACCTACGTCTCTTGCATCGCTATTCCCTTTCGTCTGTCTTACCGGTAATATCTTTACAGTACCATCGTCACAAGTTAAAAATTGACCATCATCACCTTTTCTAGGTCCCCATTGAATACCACGAAGAATACCTCTATCCATTTCAAAGGTTACTGCGTCAACACAGTAGAAACTATCATCTGTTTCTGTTTCCAACAACTTATCACGTCCTTCCAAATCTGCTAGCTGAGCATCGGGAACCAACGTATTTCTTTGATAAAAACGGGAATCTGCTGCTGCAGGATCTACATCGCCGTTTGCATCTACCCATGTTTGATAAAAATCAGTTGTAATGGCAGGGCCATCCGTACCATCTGCACTAGGCCATTCCGGTCTTGGAAACATAGCTCCTGCAATAGACCAATATGCCCATCTACTATGCTCTCTAGTTAAAACACCACGCTGATCCAAAGCAAATATTAATTCTGGATTAGAATTATTTTCATCATTGAACAATTCAAAATATTCTGGTGATAAAGAAAAATCTCCTGAATTAATTATACTGTTCGTATAAGAAAGTACTTGGTCCATATCTGCCTGTGTAAAATCTGGAGTTCCGTAAGGATCACGATAAACCGCAGCATTTAAATTTAACCTAGCCAAGAAACCATATACGGCAGATTGTGTCATTCTACCCGGACCTTTATCCGTATTAATGACATCTACCACAGATAACAATTCACTTTCAATGTAGTCAATAGCATCTTGTGTTCTTAATACCTCAGAAAGTTCTTCAGATGATTCTTTCTTAAGCACAATCCCCCAACTATCTAACAATAGCATGTTCAGATAAGCTCTAAGCGCTTTCATTTCATACAAAGCACCAGCTGCTTCCGCATCACCTTCGTCTGCCAAAGGCGTCAACACTTCTATTGCTGCCAAAGTTCTTGAAATATTGGTTGTAAGCTCATTCCATCCACTGGAAATTAAATCATTTGTTGGAGTGAAATTATGGCTATGCGCTGCCAAAAATTTACCGCCATCAAACCAATCTGATCCACCACGATAAGGTAAAATTGCTTCATCTGATGGTATTAATTGAAGTCCGTAATAATTGGTATGTCTCCAGGTCCAAGAGATATAGCCATATGCAGGTGCAATTGCCCCGCTAATTACTTCTGCCTGAGCACCTGTTAACGATTCGTCTAATAATTCTTCGTCTAAATCCGTACAGCTCCAAGTCAAAAAAGACGCTAGGAACAAGGATGTTATAATTAGTTTATTTTTCATTTTGAAACTTTTTTTTTCTTTAAAAGGATACGTTTAAGCCAAACAAGATTGTTCTTGATGAAGGATAGGTGTACCTATCAATACCAAAAGTCTGTATACCATCTACTTCACTACCAGTATTCACTTCTGGGCTATACCCAGTGTAATCGGTAATGGTAAATAAATTTTGACCAGTTAATGAAAATCGGATATCACCTACATATTTATCCAATCCAATTTTACTAGCTAAAAGGGTATATCCTAAAGTAGCATTGTTCAACCTCAGGTAAGCGCCATCTTCTAAGTACCGTGTAGATACCTCGTTTGAATTACTTACATCTTCATCAAGAAATTGAATAGCGAAATCTGTTGTATTTAAATTTCTACTCAATTGCCCTTTTGAAAAAGACGACATTGCCGTATGGTTGTAAATCTTATTACCAGATACACCGTTAAAATTAAATCCTAAGTCAAAATTCTTATAATCGAAATTCAAGTAAAACGCATAGGTAAAGTCTGGCGCAGCACTACCTGCTGCAATACGGTCATCATCTAAGATTTCACCATCACCATTTACATCTCTAAATTCATTTAAACCATCTGCTCCAATACCTATGAACTCTTTCATATAGAAAGTACCAATAGCTTCATTGTTTAAATAACCATTGATCGTAGCCCCAGTCTGCCCTGCACCTTGTGCCGAACCTGTAGTAATAATAGCGAATGGAGAATCTGTAACCTCATTTTTAATAAACGTAGCGTTACCACCAATATTAAAAGAGAAATCTGAACCGATCATTGTTCTATAATCTAAAGCGAATTCTACACCTGAGTTATGAATTTCTAAATCTTCTAAGTTGGTCCAAATCTTTTCGGTAGGCTGAATAGGATCTACTCTATTTGCAAACAAAACAACATCGGTAGAAACCTTATTAAAGTAATCTACGGTACCTGTTATCTTATTATTAAACAATCCAAAATCCAAACCAATATTTGTCTGTGTAGCTACTTCCCATTTTAAGTTAGGGTTTGCTGTACGAGCAGGTACAGTACCAAAAGGATAACCATCTAATGTGGTTGCACTATCATCTAAAGGATAGGTATCGTTATCACTTTTACTATCTGTATAACTTGCTAGGGAGACTTTATTATCAATACCTTCTTGATTTCCTGTTTGTCCCCAACTAAGGCGAAGTTTTAAGTTATTTACAACATCGCTTTCTGCCAAGAAAGTCTCTTTACTTATATTCCATCCTAAAGCTACCGACGGGAAATATCCGTATTTATTATTTGCCCCAAACTTAGAAGAACCATCTGCACGCATTGTAGCCGTTAGCAAGTACTTATCTTGGTAGCCATAATTTAACCTACCAAAGAAAGACTGTAATTCATTTTTCTCTGCTGTAGAAATTAAGCTTGTAGGAAACTCTTGACTACTTATTTGATCTTGATATCTTGGATCAATATCATTATCTGCAAAGCTCTCCAATTCGAACTTTTTTTGCTGAAATAATACTTCTTGATATGAATGACCAACTAAAATTGTAGCACTATGCTCACCTTTATCAAAAGTATAGGTCAACGTATTATCTATTTGAGTGTTTTCATTCATTGTTACCCATGAATTTAAATACCCTTGATTTAAATCTTCTAATAATGCATAAGGAGAACGCTGTTGATCGCGGTTTGTAGAAGAATAATCTACACCTAGACTAAGTTTATAAACCAAACCCTTTACAATTTCTACGGATGGGGAAATATTTGCTAATATGCGATTACTATTAGATTCATCTAAATAAAGATCGTTACGAACTAACGGATTTAATCTGTTATCATTTAACAACGTAGGAGAACCATTGGTATATAACGGAATAGTAGGATTCAACTCTAACATATCTGTCACAGTAGCGCTGGCATCTGGTCTATTGTTCAAAGTTCTAGAAGCGGTTAGGTTTAAATCTACATTCAACTTACCATCAAAAGCTTTCTGATTTAAGTTTAAACGACCAGAATATCTTTTTAATGAGCTGTTCGCAAAAGTACCTTGTTGATCATCTACACCTACAGATGCGAAATAAGTAAACTTATCTGGAGCACCACCACTCATAGAAAAGTTAACATTCTTTGATACTCCGGTTCTTGTCAATTCATCTTGCCAGTCCGTATTTGCACCACCATCAAGTAAGGTTCCACCAACTGCTGGCACCTGTCTTCTAAACTCATCTGCAGAGAACACATCAATTTTATTTGCAAGGGTTGCGAATGCTGTAGTAACCGATACATTCATTTCAGCTTTACCCGCCTTACCTTTCTTAGTAGTAATAACGATTACCCCGTTTGCTGCACGTGCACCATAGATGGCAGCTGCAGAAGCATCCTTTAAAACATCCATAGATTCAATATCTTGAGGATTGATAAAATTCAAAGGATTTGAGCCTACTCCCGTAGTTGTGTTATCGATTACAAAACCATCGATAACAAATAATGGAGACGTACCTGACCTAAAGCTACCAATACCACGAATTACGATATTTTGAGACGCTCCTGGTTCACCACTAACAGAAGTAATGTTAACCCCAGCAACTTTACCTTGTAATAATTGACCTGGATTTGCTACCACACCTTTATTAAAGTTTTCACTTTTAACGGATGAAATAGACCCTGTTACATCTGATCGTTTTTGGGTGCCGTACCCTACTACAACCACATCATCTAATTGTGTGGCATCTTCTTTTAATTCTACATTAATAGTTGCACGCCCATTTACTGCCACTTCTTGTGTTGAATACCCTAGATAAGATATTATCAATACATCTGTAGCTTCTGCGTTAATTACAAAATTACCATCAAAATCACTTGTGGTACCATTTGTAGTTCCCTTCACTTGAACCGTTGAACCTGGTAAGGGTTGCCCGAATTCATCTGTCACCACTCCCGATACATTGTCCTGCGCCCACATAACGGAAGCAAAACCAAGTAAGCAGAAGTGCATTAAAAATTTTAATTTTTTCATACAGTTTGGTTTAATAAAATTTGTTGTTTTTTTATTTCAGGAAGTAAGATTGAGTTCTAGAAATTCTTAAATCCTAAAATTTATTTGCGCTGCAAAAGTAGTTTTAGCGATGCAAGTGACTGTTAACTTAAGATCACGTTTACATTAGCATATTTGACCAAAATTGAGCTGTTGTTAAATTAGTATTAAGTTAACATTTGTTTTCAGCTTAAAGAATTCTGCAGTAGGGATTATCTTGTTAAACAGATTTTGTTTAACAAATTAACATTTTAAAGAGTGGCAATTAAACAATTTCTGATTTAAAGGTCTAATATTTTATGGATTTTATGGAAAATCTCATTATTCTCATAAATACCCTGGAATTCTTGAGACATGGGACCATAGGCAAAAACAGGAACCATTACGCCTGTATGGTCATGTGTAGTAAAATCAGCTTCAATTTCATGTTTAAGTATATTACCTTGAGGAATGGTTAACCCACCAGTTTCATGATCCGCTGTAATAATGACAAGAGTGTTTTTATCTGCATCGGCAAATTTTAATGCTTCAGTGATTGCCTTATCAAAAGATATACTTTCATTTATAACTCCTGTGATATCATTTTCATGACTATAGCTATCAATTTTAGCTCCTTCCGTCATTAAGAAAAAAGGCTTCTTTTTATTATTCAAAAAAGAAAGTCCGTTTTTAGTAGCAACCGACAATTGTTCTATATACCCTTCTAAAGATTTTATCTTAATATCAGCAAACCACGCACCTACTTTTTCTTTTTTACTAGTACCAATAGCTGATATATTCGAATTCATTTCAAATCCTGACGCTTCAATATTCGTAACAGTGGTAGTTGGTCTTGATATGAATAGTTTCAATTTAGAAGTATGTAAGTCCGATGCAATTTCTGCAACCATTCCCCTATCCGTTCTATGGGCGAAAAAGGATGAAGGCGTAGCTCCTGTAATCTCATCTGTAGTAATTACACCAGTGTTAAATCCATTTTCTGAAAGTATTTCAGTAAGGTTTGGTATTGCCCTACCATTTACATCGGTACCAATTGCTCTGTTATTCGTTTTTTGACCTGTGGCAATTGCGCTGCCCGCACCAGCAGAATCTGTAGTAAAATCATCGGCAGATTGTGTTTTTATAAAACCTACACTTTTCAATTGTGTTAAGGATAGCTCTCCGTTGTTCGCTAAAACTGCAGATGAGATTTGCGTAATCCCATTACCATCACCAATCATTAGAATAATATTCTTAGGTGCACGATTTGCCTTATCAGATTCAAACGTTGGTTTGTACACTTTCGAGAAAATTGTATTCTTAGCTACTCTTTCCTTTAAAGAAGAAACATACTGCACGCACTCATTAGGCATATCTGTATTTATAAAATCTACCCCCATGTTCGTAAAAGCTTTCCAAGCGGATTTAGAATCTGGAGTTGCCCAAAAACGAAATGGCTTTTCTAATTCATGTGCCTTATCTATAACTGCAGTAACCTTATTATAATCATCAACGGTTAGTCTGCCTTTACCATTCCATTCAGAATAACTCTTAAAACTTAAACTAACCAAGGCTATTTTATCAAGTGTTTTAGCATCGTTAATAGGTTCTATGCTTTGATAATCGAAAGAAATAAAATCTGGATAGTTTACATACTCCTCTAAAACCGGTCTATTACCAGAAATGATGATTTTGATATTTTCATTACTAATAATAGTTGGATAATCCTTTAAGCTACCAACGATAGCATCAAGCGTTTTATAGGCATCTGTCTTAACATCTACCATTAACTGAATCTCTTTTCCTGAAACCATTTTTAAGGCTATTGCTTCTTTTAGAGGATTTAAATACAAACGTTCTAAAGTTTTGTCTTGCTGAATTTCATTAAGTTCATGAGCAACCATTAATTTATCATCGATATAAAATACATCTACTTCAATAGATTGTACCCCAGCACCAAATGCTTTCCAGAACGGAACGTTCTGTTTGTAGTCATTATGAGAATGAACCTTATAATCTTGAGAAAACCCAGTATTAATACTTGCTAAAAACAAAAAGGTTATTGCTATTCTTATAAGTCTCATAATTCAATTTTATAATGAAGAAAATCTTTAAAAATCTTAAGGTACGGTTTTACCTTAAAAAAAATTTCGGTTTGCAAATGTTATAACTAAAATCCTATTTTAACTTAAGCTAAGGTCAAGTAAAGATTAAATTGTTGTCAACATGCTCATATCTATTTAAAGATTTTCGACAGTTGAAACACTTTTTTATTTATTTTTGGAGACTACCAAAACCAACAATGACCGAAAATATAAAACAAATGTTCAGTAAAATGAACGACGAAACTCGAGAAGAAGCATTACAATGCTTGATGTCTGAGTTTAATCTAAAAAGTACCAATTACGTTAGAAAAAATTGGATTATTGGAGGTCGTATTCCTGAAGAAAATCAGGAGAAAATTGTTTTTATTTTCCAAAACCTTCTAAGAACTCAGGTTTTTAAAATCAAAGAAATCAAAGTACAGCTTTAATCAGCTCCATATAACTTCCTATTACAAGCACATTTTTCATTTAGTTCTTTATTTCAGGGCATAAAAAAACCGACACACTATAATGATGCATCGGTTAGTCAACTAACTCAAACTTATTCTAAACTCGCTGCAAAGATGAGTTCATTTATTAAATTCAAGTTTAAGTAAACATCAAGGTAACTTTAAATTCTTTGCATTTTAAAAGTGTTCCTTAATTCCTTGTTACAAAAAATAAGAATAGGAGCTTTTCTCAAAAAAAGCAATTTTAAAGTATCACTATTTTATACCTAGCTGACTATAACAATTAAAGCAAATAGCCTTAAAGAAAATAAATAGCACTTCTAAACCATTTTCCTTTACATTTTTTTCGATTTAGAATAATAAGTCTTATCTAAATTATAAGCTAATTAGCTTATAATTTAACCTCTTACCGTTATTAACAGTCAGTGTTAATAACATTAATATGCATTTCATCGAATAAATACAACTTTTCGTCGTTAATGAATAAAGTTTAAATATTTTCGAAACGCGTTAATAAAATAGCGAGATAATTTTTACCACCATTTACATGAAATTGAACATTACCAAAACCTTTTTCGTCCCTGTTGCAGCTGTTGTTTTTCTATTAAGTTTATCCTCTTGCGGTAAAGATTATGATCTTGTCTCAGAATATGTAGTACGTGACAATACTGAAAAAAACATTTTAAATAATGATTCTAATACTCAAAATTCAGGAGTAACAGCTATTAATAATACGAACACACAGGTAGCTAAATAAGAATTTTTATCTCTATTGTTTTCTAAGTAACATTAACCTAATTAAAGTAGTTACTACTACTTTAATATATTTAGTTGCAGCATTAAGCTTCAGTAGGTCTTCTACACTATTTTTAATGTCTGTCGCACCTCCAACAATCTATTTCACTTCTTATTTCAATATTCTAAAGTGCTAAACCGACGTTAGAACCATTCATACTAATGCATTTTCTGCTAACTTTGCAGTTCTAATACATTCCTCACTTTTTGTACACAATAATTGATATAGAAACTACCGGCAACGGAGTAAAAGGCAATAGAATTACTGAGATTTCCATTTTTAAATATGATGGTCATAAAGTAATCGATGAATTTACTTCTTTGGTGAATCCGCAATGCCCTATACCGGCATTTATTACCGGGCTTACCGGAATCGACAATGACATGGTCCGTAACGCACCATTGCTAGAAGAAATAATTCCGCAAATAAATGCTATTACAGCAGATACTATATTTGTTGCCCATAGTGTCAATTTCGATTACAATGTCATAAAAAACGAGTTTAAATTACTTGGACATGATTTCTCTAGAAAGAAGCTATGCACGGTTCGCTTATCAAGAAAGCTTCTACCCGGTTATAATTCATACAGTTTAGGAAAACTAACGGCAGCATTAGGAATACCTTTAACTGATAGGCACCGAGCCAGAGGAGATGCCCATGCCACCGTATTACTTTTTCACAAGTTATTACGTGCAGAAAATTCTGAAAAGGTCTTTAAGCTTTTCTTAAATTCAAAATCACAAGAGGCAACATTACCGCCTGGTTTACCAAAAGAAGAATACTTAAAACTACCTACAACACCAGGCGTCTACTATTTTAAAGACCAAAAGGGAAAAATTATTTATGTAGGTAAAGCTAAGAACATCAAGAAAAGAGTACTTGGTCATTTTTATGATAAAAAGACAAAAGAAATTACTCTTTGTGCAGAAACCACGTCTTTAGATTTTGAGGAAACCGGTAATGAGCTTATAGCGCTATTGAAAGAATCTGCAGAAATAAAACACCATTACCCTAAATATAATAGTGCTCAAAAAAGGTCTATTCAGCAATATGGGATATTCAGCTATGAAGACAGAAATGGCATTATTCACCTTGCCTTCAATAAAATAAAAATGACACCTAATCCGTTGGCAATTTGTTATAGCCCTACAGAAGCAAGGCAATATTTAGAAACGCTATGTAGCACTTTTGAACTTTGCCCTAAGTATTGTCATCTGCAAGAAAATGTAGCGGTATGCTCTCATTACAAAATAAAACAATGTATTGGTATTTGTTCTGATCTACAAATGGTTAACGAATATAACGACCGTGTTAAGGAAGCGCTAACCAGCTTAAAAGAAGTACATACAGATGTATTTATTAAGATAAAAGGCAGGACTGCAGATGAGAACGCTTTTGTATTTATTCAAGAAAATAATTATAGTGGTTACGGATTTGTTCCTAAAGAAACACCCATTCAACAGCCAAAGGATCTAGAGACTTTTATAGTTCGTCAAAAAAACACTTTAGAAACGCAACGTATTATAGAGAGCTACCTTCGAAAAAATCCTGATTCCGTTTTTTCCTTATAAAGAACTACTTACAACTAGTCTTTCATTTTCTTGTACATCCTAATTACAAAAAGTAACCATACCATAAAAACTATGGATATGAATATTGAATACATTAGAACGAACTCCACTACTTTTTATATTTTAAATAATTCATAAAACCTAAAATAGTAGGCGCCCAAAATGCTATAAAAATAGCATCTAATTTCTTGCCGGATAAGAAAAGAACTTCCGATACCACTATTATGGACAATACTACTATAAGCATGATTACATTGGTCAGACCGACACGATCAATAAAATTTTTAAACATTACAGTATATAAAATCCTATTTAAAGGGGTTAATTAATAATACTTCAAGTTAAGATATGATACCCAGATAAACAATTCTGTTTATAGAGTTGTGGGACACACGTAATCTGTCTTTTTTAAATCTTCCTTTTTAAGTGCTCCGTAACCGCCTTTTACATCAATAAGATTGTGAATTCCACGACTCTTTAAAATAGATGATGCTATTACCGATCTGTACCCACCAGCACAGTGAACCAAGAATTCTCCCTTCTCAGGAAACTTAGACAAATACTTATTCAATTCACTCAGCGGCGTATGAACAGCACCTACTAAGTGCTCACTTAAATACTCACCATCTTTACGTACATCAAAAATGGCAGCATCGCCTTTATCAATAATATCTTTAGCCTCAGATGATGTAATTGAAGTAATTTGATCAATCTCTTTACCTGCTGCTTTCCAAGCTTCAATTCCGCCTTTTAAATATCCTATAGCCGAGTCGAACCCAACACGAGACAATCTCGTAATAGCTTCTTCTTCTTTACCTTCAGGTATCACCAATAACAAAGGCTGTTTTGTATCCGCTATTAAATCTCCTACCCAAGGAGCAAAATCTCCGTTTAAACCAATAAAAATAGATCTTGGCACATGACCTTTCACAAACTCATCTTGGTGTCTTACATCCAATACCAAAGCTTCGGTAGTATTCGCTGCTTTTTCAAACTCTTCTGGAGTTAGCCCACGGTTTCCACGCACAAGAACATCATCAATATCCTCATACCCTTCTTTATTCATCTTTACGTTCAAAGGAAAATATTTAGGTGGTGGCAATAACCCGTCCGTAACTTCTTTTACAAACTCCTCTTTAGTCATATCTGCCCGTAAAGCGTAGTTCATTTTCTTCTGATTACCCAAAGTATCAACAGTCTCCTTCATCATATTCTTACCACATGCAGAACCAGCGCCATGTGCTGGGTAAACGGTAATATCATCTGCTAATGGCATTATTTTAGTTCTTAAACTGTCAAACAATGTTCCTGCCAATTGCTCTTGCGTCATATCCGCAGATTTCTGTGCTAAATCTGGTCTTCCAACATCTCCCAAGAATAATGTATCACCAGAAAAAATAGCATGGTCCTTACCATTTTCATCTCTCAATAAATAGGTTGTACTTTCCATAGTATGCCCAGGAGTATGCAATACCTTAAATGTAATTTTTCCTAATTTAAACTCTTGTCCGTCCTCAGCTATAATGGCATCAAAAGTTGGGTTTGCAGTAGGTCCGTAAATAATAGGCGCACCAGTTTCTTTAGATAATGTAACATGCCCGCTAACAAAATCGGCATGAAAATGAGTTTCAAAAATATACTTGATTTTTGCGTTGTCGTTCGCTGCTCTTTTTATATAAGGACTCACTTCTCTTAACGGATCAATTATAGCTACTTCACCATCACTCTCAATATAATAAGCTCCTTGAGCCAAACAACCAGTATATATTTGTTCTATGTTCATACGACACTATCTTTTATATTATTCAACATACCTCTTCTTCCTTAAGGTACAAGATTTATTTTATTTTGGGGCTACTTTCATCTTAGCCATCCTACTATTTTCATAGGCCACTTTAGCAGCCAATAAAGAAACTTCGTTCGGGTTATCAAAAAAGTCTACCGCTTCTTTTGTCTTTACAAACAGAAATTCTCTTTGCAATTCCTTAATTATTCCTGTATTAAAAATGATATCTCTTGTTGGTCCAATAGCACCAGCAATATAAAATTGTAAGTTTCTTTCACGAATATCATGAATAAGCTTAGTTAGCATATCTGCTGCCGTTGCATCTATATAATTTATAGATTCAGCGTTTAAAATTATCCCCTTTAACTTAGGTCCCTTCGCCTTAATATGTTTTAAAAGTTGCTTTTTAAAATAAGCTGAATTACCAAAGTACAATTGAGAATCGAACCTAACGATTAATAAATCATTACGCACAACCACCTCATCGGCAAAACGAATTACATTTTTATAATAGTCGGAATTTCCAATATTACCAATCTCAACAAAATGCGGTTTAGATGTTCTGTACACCATCAACAATAAAGAGCACAGCACACCTATTAAAATACCCTGAGTAATGCCAATAAACAATGTAATAATAAAGGTAATAAGCATTATAAAAAACTCATCTTTCCTATTCAACCACAGATGTTTAAAATAGTTGATATCTATAAGTTTGACGACCGACACCATAATAATACTAGCTAAAACGGCATTAGGTAAATACTTAAATAAAGGTGTTAAAAATAACAGGGTTAAAACAACCAATATAACACTGAATATTGCAGATAAGTTTGTTTTAGTACCAGCATCATAGCTAATTGCGGATCTAGAAAAACTTGCCGTTACCGGGTAACCTTGAAATAAAGAACCTACAATATTAGCGGAGCCTAAAGCTATTAATTCTTTATTTGCTTCTATCGTATCTTCCCCTGATTTATCTTCTAATGCCTTACCAATGGATATTGCTTCTAAATAACCTACCAATGCCAACGCAATTGCAATAGGCGCTAGTTGCTTCATATCTTCAACATCAACGGTCGGCATAACAAAGGTTGGCAACCCGCTAGGTACACTACCCACCAATTTAATTCCGAATGTTTCCATCTGAAAAAGGAAAACAGCTAAAATACCCAACACTACTATTATTAAAATACCGGGTATATTTTTGTTCCATTTTTTAAATGCCAACAGTAACCCGATACCCACAAGACCGATACCAAAATCTACCCAATTAGTCTCACCTAGCTTATAAAAAATATTGAATATCGTTTCATAAATTCTATTACTACCCGCAACAGAAATACCCAACAAATGCTTTAACTGACTTAATACTATGATGATTGCCGCTGCGGAGGTAAAACCACTAATAACGGGTTTGGAGAGAAAGTTGACTAAAAACCCCATGCGCAGTACACCTAATACCAATTGAATTGCACCCACCATTAAGGTAAGCAGAACTACCATTATTATGTAATTCTCCACACCAGTTATTGCCAATGTTCCAAGACCAACGGCTACCAATAAGGAATCCATTGCAACGGGACCAACAGCTATTTTTCTCGATGTACCAAGCAAAGCATAGGTAAGCACAGGAAATAATGAAGCATACAAACCGTGCACAGGTGGTAGCCCCGCAATCATAGCATATGCCATACCTTGTGGCACCAGAACGATACCAACGGTAAGACCCGCTATTAAATCCTTAATAAAGTAGGCTTTTTTATAGGTAGAAACCCATTCCATAAAAGGCAAAATATTCCTCACGCAGCAAATTTAATCAATTAGAAGGGCACAGCGGCTGATTTTAAAACCATTACATTACGGATTAAGAAGTCTATTGAATTCCAATGCTTTTTCTACCCAAAAATCTAAGTCGTTTTCGGTATCAAAACCATCAGGTTCAATAAATAGAAATCCGCGTATTGGTTTTCCCGTGAAATCCATTGGTTTACTACCTGGTAAATTTAAAAGCGCTTCGTAATTAAGTTTACCTACCCTTAGCATTAACCTATCTTCTTCACTTTTCTTATCGAACATAATGCCTAAACACATTTTACCGTTCATCATAAAGGTGAGTCCACCCATCATTTTCTTCTCCTCTAACTCCCCTTTTCCCTTTAGACGTATTCTTACCCTATCCGCCAAATATTCACTATACGCCATTACTTAAAATTTCCATTCTTCAGTTTCCAATTCTTTATATACAACCTCATCTGAAATTGAAGCTACATTACCTTCATAGCTTTTCCCTCTTAGCTTCCCTACCGTATGGGCCTGTAATTCAATAGTACCATTTTCGGTCAATAGTTCTTTTAATTCTTTATCAAAATCTAACGCTGATGTCAACCACTGTTCTTCCATATTTTCAGAAAGCATTAAAGGCATGCGTGGTTCTTTTAGTTTTGGGTTGTTATGAATTTTTGCCATTAATCCATTACCAATTGTGGTTACTACTGAAAAAGAATTTATAACACCTCCATCTTCCGGATTTACCCATTTAGACCATAAGGCTGCCAAGGCTATTGGTTGGTTATTCTTTCGATGGATGTAAAACGGATATGTATGATTATTACAATGGTGGTGTTCGTAAAATCCGTCGACATAAAAAATACAACGTTTCTCTTGGACAGAATCTCTAAAAGCAGGTTTGTCAGTAATGGTCTCTACCCTGGCATTCAACGTACTGTTCCAAATCTTCTTTTGCTGTTCTACGCTATTCACCCAATGTGGTATTAAACCCCAAGTAGCTACCATAGGATAAAACTCATCTTCGTTGGTATATATTAAAACATCTGGATGTGAAAATCCAGAAGCATGATGTAACGGCAAATCAGTTAAAGGACCAAGCTTTTCTATAATTTCATCTATCGCCTTTAAATCTTGACTCCTTTTTGCCCGCTTCAATTGCGCCTCTAAACTGGTTTTAACATCATAACACATACACCATAATTTAGTAATGGATATTTATGGCAAAGGCTTCAACTTTACCTTGAACAACATTGGCTCATTTTTTAATACCATAAAACCTTCTGCCAAATTATCTTGAGAAACAGCGTATGGATAAAATGTAATAGGCTCTATACAGACCATATTGGGCACCTCTGTCCATAACATAAAATGACTAAACCCTACTGATGTTATTTGTAATGTACGCTCATCTTTCAACGTAACGACATCGATATTTGGTATTTGAAGTGCTCTGCTACCTACTGCCATAACCTCTGGTATGGTAATATTCTGCTTTCCTGCAGATATGATAGCATTTTTAGTATGAAGCATAAATGCGGGGTGATATCCAAGCATAAATGGCATTCCCTCTTCGCCAGAAATTGTAAACGAAACGTTTAATGCACCATCTATTAATTCAAAGGTTTTTACGAACTCAAAATTATACGGCCAAGCTAATTTCTCCGCAGTAGATTTCGTAGGATATTTAGAATTCAATACGGTTGTATTTGCAGTGTATTTTTTTACAAAAACAGCCTTGCTATCCGTATTCCCCACTATTTTATACTTCATTTCTCGCAGTAACCCATGCTGATCTTGAATAGCGAATCCCTTTGGAGTTTTTACTTTAAAATCTGCTTCGCTAGTAGGTCCTATTAACGGAAACATTTCAGTATCAACACTACGCCAACCAGGGTTCCCTTTTTGGTGCATAAACTCATGACCAGAAACTTGATACCCTACCAATTCTCCATCTTCAATTTTTACGTGTTGATCTCCAACTTTAAGTGTTGTTATTTTACTCATTTATCAATCTATAAATTAATAGTGCAGTTCTTTTTGTCAGTGCTTCTATAGTATTTAAGTTCACAGTTTCTTCTGGAGTGTGTGCTGCATTACCCATAGTACCTAAACCATCTAAACAATCTACATATTCCGCTACAAAAGAAGTATCTGCAGCGCCTCTTTTTCCTGGATCATATGCCAATACCTCACCTTGTTTCAAATCTAAACTTACTTTGTTCAGTTTAGTTAACAATGCCTTGTTACCTTCCGTTGGCTGCATAGCAGGATAACTATCATCAAAAGTTACCTTGGCAGAGGTATGTGGTAAATTGTTGGCCACAACTGTTCTCATATTTTCGCGAGCACGTTCTTTTTGCTCTTCAGATATAAATCGTAATCCGCCGCGAACTTCTGCTTTTTGAGCTACTACATTGGTCTTGCCAAATACAGTTCCCTTACTGGTCATTTCATCAAATTCTACGAACGTACCACCAACCAAAGTACCAGGATTGAAGGTTAATAAGTCTTCCCCTTTTACATCGGTGTAAAAGCCGTTTAAAATTCTTGACATTTCAAAAATGGCTCCTGCTCCGGTATCTTCACTAAAGATTCCTGAAGAGTGCGCTCTTTTACCCTCAACCTCAACTTTCCAACCAGACGAACCTCTACGGGCAACTGTTGCATAATTAAACCCAGTTGAGTTTTCAAAACCTAACCCAATCTCACTTCTTTTAGCAGCTTCAATTAGATCATGTCTGCTTTTCTCTAGAGGGCTTCCTGTACTTTCTTCATCACCTGTAAAGGCAACAATTATTTGAGCGTCATTTAGCAATCCGTTTTGTTGTAGTGCTTTTAATGCATATAGCACTATAACATCGCCACCTTTCATATCATTTCCCCCTGGGGCATGAGCTATGGAATCGTTGACCATCTCAAATTTTTGAAACGGACTATCTTCTTCAAAAACGGTATCTAAATGACCTATTAATAGAAGCTTTTTTCCCTTTGTACCTTTAATTTCAGCGAACAGATGTCCTGCTCTATTCATTTCTTCGGGCATAGGAATCCAAGTGCTTTCAAAACCGATATCGGTGAAAGCAGAAGCAAATTCTTGACCTACCATTTCAACACCTTTAAGATTTAAAGTACCGCTATTGATATTCACGACTTTTTCTAGAAAGGAAATTGCCTCGGCATTGTTTTGCTCTATAGCTTTAACAATCTTTTTTTCGTTTTTTGAAAGCTTCTGTGCATGAACTGCCGTAAACAGAAACATAGATAATACGGTAAGTAGTAACTTTTGATGCATGTGGTTTGTTTTACATCAAATTTACCAAAAAGGGGTTTAAACAAAGATTAAATATGGAATAAGCTATTCAAAAAATTAACTACTCGAAACGAATAGCTTTTACAGGTGTAATTTTGGTAATAATATATGATGGAATCAACAACATCAACAAACAAAGAAACAAAACTCCCGCGTTTAATAACAGAATGGTCCACAAATCTATACTTACAGGAATGTACTCTATATAATATTCTTTCGGGTTCGGGAACTTGAAAACACGAAATTTCTCTTGAATAAAAATAATTCCTAGACCTATAAGATTTCCCCAGAACAACCCAACAGCAATAAGATACGCTGCATTGTATAAAAAAACTTTTCTAATACTCCAATTCGTAGTACCCAACGCTTTTAAAATACCAATCATTGGGGTACGCTCTAAGATTAAAACCAATAAAGCGGTAATCATATTTATACCACCTACTATAATCATAATACCAATGATTAATGCGATATTAAAATCGAACAACCCAATCCATTCAAAGATTTTATAGTACTTATCTTTTATAGTTTTGGTATCTAAACTAGCTACCGTTTCGCCATATATTTCATTGGCTTTCTGGTCTATATCATCAAAACTATTCAAGAAAATCTCAAAATTACCTACCTCGGTATCCTTCCATTTATTCATACGCTGTATATGGCGTATATCCGTAAAAATATAGAGTCCGTCAATTTCTTCAAATCCGCTATCAAAGATTCCGGTAATGGTGAATTTTCTTTGATTGGGAATTTTATCGGCTGCATCATCTCGCAAGAAAAAAGTAAAGAATGAATCGCCCACCTTTAAGTTAAGCCGACTAGCCATTATTCTAGAAATCAACACATCTGAATTTAACTCACCGGAATAATCTGGTAATACACCATCAATTAAAAACTCATTGAATGGTTCCCAATTATATTCGGTACCGACACCTTTGGCAATAATACCTTCAAAAGTTTCTTCGGTACGTATAATACCAGCTTTCGTGGCAACAGCTTGTATATGAACAATACCATCTACCATATTGAAATCCGGATAAAATTCCTGATTTGTACTCACAGGCACTACAGAAACTTCAGAATTATTATTATCGTAATTATAGATTTGTACGTGACCGTTAAATGCAGTTATTTTTTCACGTATTTTTTCTTTTAAACCTAGACCTGTAGCAATAGCAACCAACATCATAATAACCCCAATTGCAATTGCGGCAATGGCTATTTTTATTATTGGCGCAGATATACTAATTTTATGCTCCTTACCCTTTATAAGCCGTTTGGCGATAAAATATTCTAGATTCAAATGATGTTATTTTTATCCAATTTCAAAAGTACAGTTTTATTATGGTTTTTGGTATTGGCTACCTGTGGAAACGAAACCAAAGAAGTAGCTACTACAATAAACAACGAGCCACATATAGAACAAACGGAAATAGAAATTATAGTTGCCGCTAACAGAACTGAAGCTTATGTACCACTTTTAAAAGGAAAAAAAATAGCTGTTGTCGCAAACCAGACCAGCGTCATTTTTAATTCTGACGGACACACCCATTTGGTAGATAGTCTACTTTCTTTAGATGTTGACATTAAACATGTATTTGCACCAGAACACGGGTTTAGAGGTGATTACGATGCAGGTGAGCATGTAAATAATAGTACCGATATCAAAACGGGTCTAGACTTAATATCGTTGCACGGTAAAAATAGAAAACCAAGTCAGGAGCAACTCGAAGGCTTAGATTTAGTATTGTTCGACATACAAGATGTAGGTGTACGTTTTTACACGTACATATCAACCATGCAATTGGTGATGGAAGCTTGTGCCGAAAAAGGAATACCCATTTTAGTATTGGACAGACCAAACCCTAACGGACATTATGTTGATGGACCAATAATGAAAGCCGCACACACCTCTTTTCTGGGTATGACCGAAATTCCGTTAGTGTATGGAATGACCATTGGCGAATATGCAACTATGATTAATGAAGAAATGTGGTTGGATGGTGATAAAAAGGTAGACTTAACCGTAATTCCTTTAGAAAATTGGACACATGATACATTTTATAGTCTACCAATACGACCTTCACCAAACTTACCTAATGACACCTCTATAAACCTATACCCTAGTTTGGGTCTTTTTGAAGGCACAAATATTAATGCCGGTCGTGGGACGGAGTTTCAGTTTCAACGTTACGGAGCCTCCTTTTTAGACAGTAAAGTTTACGATTTTACATATACTCCAAAACCAAATTTTGGCTCTAAATACCCAAAAGAAGAAGGAAAGTTGTGTTATGGTAAAGACCTATCAAAAACAGAGCGCATGAATGAAGTAACTATGGATTATATTATAGATGCGTACACCAACTCGGTTGATAAAAGCAAATATTTTCTGACTAGCGGATTCACCAAGCATGCAGGTTCTGAAAAACTTCAAAAGCAAATTGAAGACGGACTAACCAATACCGAAATAAAAGCCACTTGGCAAGCAGACCTAGAAAAGTTCAAGAAAACTAGAGCAAAGTACCTACTTTACTAATGGATGATTATCATTAACGATATCTGTTGTTGGTTTTCGATACCCAACAAATGGATATTTAAGTAATGAGCTAATTTGTCCGTTTGCAACCTCATCTGGAAAAGTATCTACACCGTAAATAATTTTCTCTCTGTCTAGATGCATATACGTTCCAAACAGACGATCCCACCAAGAAAAGATATTTCCGTAATTACTATCTGTATATGGTAACACATAATGATGATGTACTTTATGCATATCGGGTGAAATAAGTATCCAGCTGATAGCTTTATCTACACCTTTTGGAAGTTTAATGTTCGCATGGTTAAATTGTGATAATACTACCGAAAGACTTTGGTATAACATGATAATACCTATTGGTGCGCCAACTACAAAAACCCCTACCAGAGTAAATACATAACGTATTAAGCTTTCTAACGGGTGATGCCTATTAGCTGTAGTAGTATCAACATTATGATCTGTATGATGCACCAAATGCACCATCCACAATGGTTTTACTCTATGCTCAACCAAATGTGCTAAATACGCCCCAATTAAATCTAACAGAGCAACACCTAAAAATACATAAGCCCACAAAGGCATTTCTGGCAACCAGTTAATAATACCAGAATTATTGGCTACTGCCCAATCAGATGTTTTTAATAGTAAAAATGCCAAAGGAAAATTAATAATGATGGTTGTTAATGTAAAAAAGAAATTGGGTAAAGAATGTTTCCATTTATCATAAGAACCGTTGAACAACGGTACAATACCTTCTAATATCCAAAAGAAAGTTATTCCCCCAACCAATATTAATGATCTGTGTGCAGCAGGTATCGATTCAAAATAGGTTATTAATTGTTCCATCAAATACGTAAGTCGTTAAAATTATAAACCGCAGAAATCAATCTAAAATATAATTATAGTATCATCAATAAAAAAAACAAATTCTAATGATTTCGTAATTAATCATGTAATATAATAAAGTTTTATTGATTTAATCCACTACAAATACAGTATACTTATTTAATACCAGCTTTGAATTAATGACACTAAAAAATTAGAACTTTACAAAAGGGTGAACTTTATTGGGTCCATTACACGCCAAGTATCTTGTATTTTATATGACTTTTTCAAAACAATCAGAAACTTCTTGTCGTTACTTGAACACTCCATGGTAATACTTCCTCTTTCAATAGGCACGTTATGGTCAGGGTTATTTTTATAGCTTACTTTTTCTAAAATAATATCTTCCCACAATACCCCGAACGAGTTTCCCCTTTTACTTATGTTTTTAAAATTCTCGATAGCTTTAATTTCAAACTTTGAAATTATGGTATCTACTGAAGGAATATTTTCTTTTGGCTGAGCATTTTTGACAATTGGAATCAAATATTCCACTTCGTTTGTAGTAGGTAATATTTTTAAAAATTCTTTTTCGCTCTGTGTTTTCAGTGCGTTAAATACAGAATTTACAACCACAGTATTTCTAATATCTTCTTGTGCAAAAGAAGTGTTATATACAAGTAAAGAAATAATAATAAAAAGAAAATGGATAGGACGTTTCATGCTTATTTAAAATAATGGATTTATTTCATCAATAGTTTTTTTCAACAATCTGATTTTCATTTTTTTTTAATTTTACTAATGATATAATTTAACATAACTACATATAACTAATCATCAAAGCCCACTTTCAATAAATACAATTTAGTCAGCCATTCTTCAACTTCATCACTTTATCCGCCTCTTCATCTCCTCTACTATATTGAAAGCAGCAGGACAAATAGCTACATTTTTAAGGGTAAGATTACTTATTTGTTGAAACTTCTTTCGGTCTGTATGCGGAAACTCTCGGCATGCTTTTGGGCGTACATCATAAATAGAACAATAATTATCCGCTCCTAAAAAAGTACAAGGTGTTTGTTGTAAGACGTAATCATTTTCTTCATCGACACGCAAATACGTTTCAATAAATTTTTGAGCTTTCATTCGGAACGATTTTGATATACGCTCTACGTCAGCATTGGTAAATAACGGACCCGTTGTTTTACAACAATTGGCACAGGTAAGACAATCAGTTCGTTTAAATTCAGCCTCATGCAGTTCTTGCATAGTATAGTCCAAATTCTTAGGTGGCTTTTTACGAAGCTTGGCAAAAAACTTTTTATTCTCATTATGTTTCTCACTCGCCTTTTTTGGCAATTCACGTAAAACCTCTTCCATGTCTTAAATTAATTCTTCAAAACTAGGAAAGTAGTACCAAAAAGCGAGACTTTTGTATTGAGAAATACAAGAATTTTGAACGAAGACATTTTAGGTACCGCACTTTTAGATTATCAAAAAGGAAATTATTCAGAAGATATTATCACATATTCTTCTTTAAATGAAGAGGATGTTTTACCACTTCCTTATATGTTCAGAGAATTTAAAGATATGCCAGAAATAGAACAAAAGGCATTAAGCTTGTGTTCAGGCAAAGTATTGGACGTGGGTTGTGGTGCCGGTAGTCATGCCCTATATCTACAAAACATGGGCATTTCCGTAACTGGTTTAGATGCTTCAAAAGGTGCAATTGAAGTTAGCAAGCTGCGGGGATTAAAAAATGCTATTTACGGCAATCTAGAAGATTATCAAGGTCAACAATATGATACTATTTTGATTTTAATGAATGGTGTGGGTTTGGCTGGAACTCTTAATGGACTAGAACAATTCTTTACCAAACTAAAATCGCTTTTAAAAGATAACGGACAAATTCTATTAGACTCTAGTGACATTATTTATATGTTTGAAAATGATGAAGACGGTGGCTATTGGATTCCCGATAACGTTAATTACTATGGTGAAGTAAGCTTCTCCATGGAATATAAGAAGCAAAAAAGCCAGTCTTTTCCATGGTTATATGTTGACTACAACACCTTGCAAAGAGCCGCGAGTTATAATAATTTAACATGTAAACTTGTAATGGAAGGCGAACATTACGACTATTTAGCAAGATTGACGCATATGAAGTAATAGGGTAAGTTTATTTACGTTATCCTTATTAGACAATTTAGAGTTATGAATAAATTCAAAAGTTTCTTAGTAGCATGTATATTAGTATTTACCATTTCTTGCTCTAAAAATTCTTCTGACAGTGACAATTCAGATACATCAGTAAATAAAAGTGCCAATTTATTGGCTACTGGAGATTCTGCTAGAGATATATTATCTAACAATAATTTTGATACACTTGTAATTGAGATTGCATATGTTACTGGTTTTAAACCAACAGAATCTGCTATCACCCAATTTACCGACTATCTAAAAGAACACACATTTAAAGAAGAGATAGAATTGGTTTACACAGAGCTGTCAAGCCCTTCTGAAGATGAATTAACACTTCAAGAAATTGCAGACCTAGAAACAAAAAATAGAACCGTTTTCAATACTGGAAGCTCATTGGGCATCTATATTTATTTTTCTGATGCACCGGCAGAAGGTGATGATCTTGAAGATGGATTGGTAACCTTAGGATCTGTATACCGCAATACATCAATGATTATTCATGAAGTAACGGTTAGAGAATTAGCTACACTGAGCTCTTCTATTAATGAGGCAGATGTGGAAACCACCACTCTTAATCATGAGTTTGGCCACTTATTTGGTCTTGTGGACTTAGGAACCGACATGGTAAACGACCATCAGTCTGAGTCTGAAAATGAAGACGGACAGTTGGTTGGCGACAATCATTGTAACCAAATAGGATGCCTAATGCGCGCCGAGCTCCAATTTGGCAGTTCTACAGGGAAATCATTACAAACTAATTCCAAAGCAACATACGAAGACGGAATAAAATCTGGCTGTGTATTGTCTGGCACAACAGTATTAAACCTATTACAGCAAAACACTGCTAAAGGCGAAAATACTGTAGATTTAGATGCTGAATGTTTATTAGATATTCGTGCAAACGGTGGTCGTAACTAAGGCCTATTAAGATTTAAGGGATATTTAAATACTTATGGGTTTGCAATGAAACTTTCCATTTAGGATTTTTCATTACATAATCTACGATCATTGGCACTACCTTATCCCTAACACTCCATTCTGGTTGCAAATACAATATGCAGTTAAGGTTAGTTTTAGCGGCTTGTTCCTCTGCAAAAATTAAATCGTGTTTGTTATAAACTATGACTTTAAGCTCATGCGCTTCGTCATAAATACGCCCTTCAGGTAATTTGTTCTTTTTTGGAGAAAGACAAATCCAATCCCAATCTCCAGAAAGTGTATAGGCACCAGAAGTTTCAATATGTGTTTTCAAACCTTTTGCCTTCAAGGCATTTGTAATTGGGTTCATGTCCCACATTAAAGGCTCACCACCTGTAATTACAATTGTATCAGAATATGTAGCAGCATTATCCACTATTTTTTCAATAGCTGTAGGCGGATGCGTTTCTGCATTCCAACTCTCCTTTACATCGCACCAATGGCAACCAACATCACACCCACCAACACGAATAAAATAAGCTGCTGTTCCTTTATGAAATCCCTCACCCTGTATAGTGTAAAACTCTTCCATTAAAGGCAAATACAACCCTTTATTCACTTTTTCAAGTACCTCCTCATTTTTCATTTGGCAAAGATACGTTTTAGTTCACAATTTCCTTAGAAAGTAAACATTGGTCTATTATAACCCTAGATGGTCATCAATAGTCCACAAATGTTAAAAATTAGTGATATTTAAGGCAGCCCTTGCCTTTTGGTTTGGTTAAAAATCAACTATTTTTATCGAAAATAAATAAAATGGCCGGTACCGAAGATTTTTTTGACCACATAGAAAAAGGGTATACTACAAAAGGTGACTACATAAATATGGGTGCAGCTATTCTTAATGGCGAGGCTGTAAAAAATGCTTTTGTAAAAATACCTTTAAAAACATTAAATAGACACGGGCTTATTGCAGGTGCTACGGGTACAGGTAAAACAAAAACACTTCAGGTACTGGCAGAGAATTTATCAGAAAAAGGTATTCCCGTTTTATTGATGGATTTAAAAGGTGATTTAAGTGGATTGGCACAACCAAGTCCTGGTCATGCAAAAATAGATGAACGTCACGAAAAAATTGGCTTCCCTTTTAAGGCAAGTAGCTTTCCAGTAGAAATACTTTCGCTTTCTGAACAAGATGGAGTAAAACTAAGAGCTACCGTTTCTGAGTTTGGTCCTGTTTTACTATCACGTATCCTAGACCTTTCTGAAACACAGTCTGGCATTGTTGCCGTTGTTTTTAAATACTGCGATGATCAAAAAATGCCATTGTTAGATTTAAAAGACTTTAAAAAAGTATTACAATACGCTACAGGTGCCGGTAAAGCAGAATTCACAAAAGAATACGGTAGAATATCAACGAGTTCTACAGGTACTATTCTTAGAAAAATTATAGAGCTAGAACAACAAGGAGCCGAATTATTTTTTGGAGAAAAATCTTTTAATGTAAACGACCTTACCCGTATCGATGAACAAGGAAGAGGCTATATTAATATATTACGTTTAACGGATATTCAAGATAGACCAAAATTATTCTCAACATTTATGTTGAGTTTATTGGCTGAGATATATGATACGTTCCCTGAACAAGGTGATAGCGACAGACCAGAATTAATATTGTTTATAGACGAGGCTCACCTTATTTTTAAAGAAGCTTCCAAAGCACTATTGGATCAAATTGAAAGTATTGTTAAATTGATTAGATCCAAAGGTATTGGATTGTACTTTGTAACCCAAAACCCAACCGATGTACCAAATGATGTATTATCGCAATTAGGTTTAAAGGTGCAACATGCGCTAAGAGCATTTACGGCAAGAGATAGAAAAGCGATAAAATTAACGGCAGAAAATTACCCTGAGTCTGAGTTTTACGACACTAAAGAAGTACTTACCTCTTTAGGGATTGGAGAGGCATTAATATCTGCCTTAGACGAGAAAGGTAGACCAACACCACTTGCTGCTACGTTATTACGCGCACCTATGAGCCGTATGGATATCTTGACAGATACAGAACTGAAAGAAGTAATTGACAGGTCTGCATTGGTTAAAAAATACAATGAAACTATAGATAGGGAAAGTGCTTATGAAATTCTGAACGAAAAAATTGAGAATGCCGAAAAATTAGCCGAGAAAGAAAAGAATAAACCCGCTGCAAGAAAAACATCTAGAAGAACTAGTACCAGACAGAATCCAGTAATTAAAGTATTAACAAGCGCTACATTCATAAGAGGCGTACTTGGAGTATTAAAAAAAGTGATGAGATAGTATTATGAAGTTTACACACACCCTTTTAATAATTTTTGGCTGCTGTTTGCTCATTAACTGTGCAAAAGAAAAAAATAACGATTTTCAAATATCTGGAGACCAGGTAGGCAAATTGAGTAAACAGAGTCTAGCAAGAGATATTGAATTGATTTTTGAAAAAGACTCGGTAGTTAAAGACACCGTAAAATTAAATTTTGGTAGCGGAGCAAGTAAAATTAAAATTTACGAAAGAGGTGGTGCATTACTACTTACTCTAACACCAAATAATGACAGTATTGCCACTATTCAAAATATAATGGTTAATGATGAGCGTTTTGTCACCGAAGAAGGTGTTTCTAAATTGAGCACTTTTAAAGAAATACGTGAAAATTATTCTATTAAAAAAATTATCACTTCTATTAACAATGTAGTTGTTTTACTAAAGGACAGCGACTTATATTTTACCATAGACAAAAAGGAGTTGCCAGAAAGTCTTAGGTACAATGCCAACAGCAAAATTGAAGAGGTGCAAATTCCTGATAACGCCAAAGTAAAATACATGATGGTTGGTTGGGATTGATATACATTTTCCTTTTTATATTCTGCCAACAATTACCCTTATATTGATTTTTAAATAGCAGCAAGTGCCAGTATTCTTTCAAAAGCTTATTCCTAAATTATACGGACTATATTTTAATTTATTAGTTTGGTTTATCCCTAAGAAAATTGCAAAAAAAGCTTTTACAGTTTTTGCTACCGTACGAAAAGGTCGTGTATTACCTAACCAAAAAGAGTATTTAGACAATGCTAAATTTGAAGTAATATCTGTTGGCGAAAATAAAATACAAGTATACAACTGGCCCGGTAGCAAAGAAACCGTAATACTTATACACGGTTGGGAAAGTAACACATGGCGTTGGCATAAGCTGATAGAAAAATTACAAAAAGAAGATTATAATATCATAGCTTTTGATGCACCTGCCCATGGGTATTCTTCTGGCAAAATTCTTCATGCCCCATTATATGCCGAAACATTACAAGCACTTTTATTAAAATATGAGCCAAAGATGGCTATTGGTCACTCGATGGGAGGTATGACTTTGTTATATAATGAGTCTAAAAACCCGAACAGCCAAATTGAAAAAATGGTAACTGTAGGTTCTCCTTCAGAATTTCATGAAATACTTAACCATTATAAAAACCTATTAGGCTTCAATGATAAGGTAAGAGAAGAAATAGAAAAATTAGTTTACAAGAAATTCAATTTTACTACTGAAGATTTTTCTAGTTCCAAGTTCGTTCAAAACAACCATAAAAAAGGATTAATTTTTCACGATAGATTAGATCAAATTGCACCTTACCATGCTTCTGTAAATGTTAATAAACATTGGAAAGGAAGTGAATTGTTTAGCACGGAAGGCTTCGGACATTCAATGCACCAAGATGTAGTTAATGATAAAATTATAGATTTTTTAAAGCATTAATATCTAGCTTATTAAAGCAAAGACGTAGTTCTATTTTTATTTATTTTTAAAATAAAAATGGCAAAATCAAATAACAGACCTCGTATAAAAAATGAGGAACAATATGAAGCTTTAGTCGATAAGGGATATAGCAAAGAAAAAGCTGCCCGTATTGCAAATACTGAAAATGCTGGTAAAAAGGGCGGAGCTGCATCTAATTACGAAGACAGAACTAAAAAAGAGTTGTACGACCAAGCCAAGAAAATTGGTATAGACGGACGCTCAAAAATGAATAAGAAACAATTAATATCGGCACTAAGAAATAACTGATCATGCAAAACGTAACACCATTTCACATTGCTATTCCCGTTCACAATTTAGCAGAATGTAGAACTTTTTACAGAGAAATTTTAAATTGCGAAGAAGGTAGAAGTAGCGACCATTGGGTAGATTTCAATTTATTCGGACATCAGTTGGTGATACATTACAAGCCAAAATCAGAAGCAGAAACCGTACATCATAATCCCGTGGACGGTCACGATGTTCCAGTTCCACACTACGGTGTGGTTTTACCTTGGGATACTTTCCAAAGCTTTTCAGAAGAGCTAAAATTTAAAGGTGTAACATTTGTTATTGAACCTTATGTACGTTTTAAAGGTAAAGTTGGCGAACAGGCAACGATGTTTTTCTATGATCCCGCAGGTAATGCTTTAGAGTTTAAAGCTTTTAAAGATATGGGGCAATTGTTTGCGAAGTAACCAGATCTGATTTCTCAAAAGGCATTTTACTAAAAAACCACTAACATTTATTAATGTTGGTGGTTTTTATATTAAGAAAATCTTGATTCTAAATGACAATTATTGAGACCAAGAAGTCGGAACTCTATCCCAACGATGCTTTTTTAATTCTTCATACAGTTCATTAGACAACAATTTACCATCACTAGTGGCTGTATTCGCCAATACATTACGTTGCTTACGCATACCTGGTATGGTAGTACCAACATTATCATTCATTAGTATAAAACGAAGTGCCATTTCGGCCATAGTCATTCCCTCAGGAATTAATGGTTTTAAGGCATCGGCATGCTCTACCGAAGAAATTAAATTCTCAGGAACAAAATAGGTGCCGCGCCAATCCCCCTCAGGGAAAGTAGTTTCTTTAGTGATGTTTCCTGTCAATGTACCTTCATCAAAAGGTACTCGTGCAATGGTTGCGATATCCAACTCTTCACAAAGCGGAAAAAGTTTATCTACAGGAGCTTGATCAAAGATGTTATATATTACTTGAACAGCATCCAAGAGACCCGTTTTTAATGCTTTTACGCCATTTTCTGGCTCCCAACGGTTCATACTAATGCCCATTGCTGCAACTTTACCAGAGGTTTTTAAATCTTCAATAGCACGTTGCCACTCTTCCCTATCGCTCCAAACATCGTCCCACGTGTGAAATTGCATCAAATCAATTTGTTCTAACCCTAAATTTTTTAAAGTCTTATGGGTATACTTCACAATATGCTCCGTAGGATATGAGTCCTCAAATGCATACTCAGGTTTCGCCGGCCATTGAAAATTTTTAGGTGGTATTTTACTAGCTGTGTATATTTTTTTAGAGGGATGTCTTTTTACCAAATCACCAAGCAATTCCTCACTATGTCCTTCTCCGTAACCCCAAGCAGTATCAAAAAAATTGACTCCGTTTTCTACGGCAAGGTCCAAAGACTTTGCGGATTGTGCATCATCACTAGCCGTCCAACCAGCCATACCCCACATTCCATACCCTATTTCACTTACTAGCCAATCTGTTCTCCCGAATCTTCTGTATTTCATTTTTAAATTCTTATTCTTTTCTAATTAAATTTTAATGTGCCCAGTAGACCATTTTTGCCAACTCGCAAATAATCTTTCTCGATACTAATTTTTCGTGACTCAAAATTCACTCGAAATGAAATTAGTATTTCAATTAAAACGGTTAGACCTACTTATACCTCCAACTGGTTAAATCTGCTCCTTTAGGTGCACTTTTCTCTATGCGTTCCATTATCTTGGGCACGTACATACTGTTGTATCTTAAACGAGTTATAGCGTTGGGTTGGTCTGGATCTCCGTTCCAACAATGTTCATCTCGATCTCCATATAAAACTTCGCCTTCATAATAAGGATCCGTGGTACTTTCCAAAAAATCTTCCATTAAGTACACTGCATTATTTAAGTAATAGTTATCCATATCTCCACAATAGATATGTATTTTCCCTTTTAGGTTATCACCTAGTTTATCCCAATCACGCTCTAGAATATGACGTAAATCAAAATTCTCTTTCCAATATTCTGCAACTTCATGATCTATCTCACCTGTTTTTTTATCCCAAATCCTAACCGGATAACCATCTTTGCCTTGTGGCGAATAGGTAGCCTCCCAAATGTCCCATTGTTGCCCTGACCTTGATTTATCTCCTAATACTAGCTCTAAATGATTGCCTTGACGCAATGTAGATTGTATTTGACCTAGATAATTTCGATGCGATGGTACTTCTAATTTTTTATGTGCACTTGGATAATAGTATGCATTATCGTCCTCATATATATTGGTTAGCGTATAAGCTCTAAAATCTATAGGATCTGGGCAAGCTGCAAAACATCCATTATACTCATTAGGGTATTTAACTTGAACTGCCAATGCTTCCCAACCACCAGTTGATCCGCCATACAAGAAACGTGACCAACCTTCGCCCATTCCCCTAAATTGTTTTTCTATCTCTGGAATTAGCTCATAGGTGATCGCATCTCCATAAGGTCCTTGACTTGCCGAATTTACAGCATAAGAATCATCATAATATGGTGTTGGATGTTGAATTTCTATAATAATAAAGCGTGGAAAATCAGGTTCGTTCCAACGTTTATAAAAATCATACGCCTCTTGTTGCTCTATTATATTATAACCTTCGATACTAAATCTTTCAGAATACTCAGGTTTCATTTTAGGGTCAGGCGGTGTAGTTCTAAAACCTCCGAAATCTGAAGGAAAATGACCGTGAAAAACCATAAGAGGATACTTAGCTTCAGGATGTTCCTCAAATCCTTTTGGAAGCAAAACATGGGCTCCTAAAAAAACATCACGACCCCAAAATTCCGATAGTTTTTCTGATTTTACCTTTACATGTTTAATCCACTTGGTATCTTCTGGCTCTTCAATTGGCGGTATTACCTGATCCAACTCTACAGAAACATTTTCAAAACCATTGCTGGCAACTCTTATCTTAAATGGCTTACTGTATAAATTACCAGGTGATTTCTGCCACTTCTGCCCTTCGCCATTATCCATAGGCAACTTTACCGTATGCCCCGTAGACAGATTAAAAGTTTCATATACATTTAGTAGTGCCTGAACATTATATTCCCCCGGCGGTACGTCCTTTAAACTTTCATATGGGTATCCAAAAATAGTTTCATCAAAAGTTAAGACAGAATCCTTAGCCCAATTCTCTACATTCATCCCAAAAATGAGTTGGGTATTTAATCCGTCATTAATTTGAAACCTAGGCTCATCACTATCATCGGAAGATAACATAAGTAATAAACGACCATCTAACGTTGTAGATCCGACATCCTCACTAAAGGAAACTTGAATTTTATGAACCGGCTCAACCACCTTTTCACAACTTACAAAAAGACCTAATACTAATGCAATGGCAACTATTTGTTTTATCATGGTAAATTATATTTTCAAGCTTAAAGATAATTAATGAAATCTCTCTATTGAATTTTAGAAATCAATATTATTTTAAAACTAGTAATTAAGAAAATACGAGATAGTCAATTTATAAGGCAGGAAAGGTGATTGTAAACTCAGCCCCTTCGTTTGGGGCACTGGCTACTGAAATTGTACCGCCTAGACTATTAATTTGATTATGAATTAAAAATAGCCCTACACCTTTGCCATCTTCGGTAGTATTAAAACGCTGGTTTAAACCAAAAATCTTATGTCCATTCTTCTCCATATCAAAACCTTGCCCGTAATCTTTAAACAAGAGCACCTTCTTACCTTCTATAAAATCTGATTTAATTTCAATTTTAGGAGGAACACCTTGGATTGTATATTTTATGGAATTGGTAATAAGGTTCAAGAAAATACTTTCCATATAAGCATTGTCAAAATAAACACTTTCATAAACAGAAAAATCAAAGTCAATTTCTGTTTTAGAATTCTTTAGTATTGACCCTAGTGTACTTTGTGTTTTAGTCAAAATGGTCTCAAAGCTAACTTCTGTAAGTGAACTTAAACCTTTACTTGCATTTTCTGCTAAGCTCAGATACTTCTCTAAAGACTCTTTTACACCTTTAGCTGAAATCTCCATATACCTAAGTACCTGTATCGTATCTTCATCATGAATTACAGAGAAATCTAACACATCAAAAAGAGAAATTAGATTATTCATTGGTGCCCTTAAATCATGTGAAGTAGTGTAGTTTAATCTCACAAGATCTTCATTTACCGTCTTTAGTTTGGCAAATTCTAGAATACGCTCATTTTTTAAATTCATTTCGCTGGTAATATCCTTTGCAATTGCATACACCAACTTTTCTTCATCTACTGGCACAGCGCTCCAAGACAACCAAATTATCTTTCCCGATTTACTGACATACCTATTTTGAAAACTTAACAGCTTCTTATTTTCATGAAGACTTGCCCTTGTTTGTTGCGTAGCATCTTTGTCTTCATCAAAAACGAAATCATTAATCTTCTTTGAAAACAACTCTTCTTTTGTGTATTCAAGTAAATTAATAAACGCCGGATTTACATCTTCAAAATATCCATCATAATTGGCAATGCAAAGCATATCTACCGATGAATCAAAAAAATGGTTCAATTTCATATACTTTCTTTACTGGTTTAAAACCGCCAGAACGACTGTTTTTAATTGCATTGCACCTTTAAACTTAGACAAAATATAAACTAGCATAATAATAACCACTAAAAAATTTAATTCCAACTCCTTGTCAATTTGTTAATTAATTGATTCTTAACAAATACCATTTTAAATAAAAATTCGTTTTATAATAGTTGTATTCATGATAACCGCTAAATAACACCTATTATGAGAAAAATTTTAATGATAACTATTATTCTTTGTTCAGTTACATGCATTGCTAGTTGTGATTATGACGACAGTAATGATATTGATATCTTAACACCTAATGATAGTACAAATACAGGTATTACGATTAAGAAATTACCGCAATAAAAAAACCTCCAACTTTAATTAGTTGAAGGTTTTTTTATTGTTGAAAGAAATTAATTTCTATTTCTATGTCTCTCTCTAGCCAATAATGTGTTTTTCAACAACATTGCTATGGTCATTGGACCTACCCCACCAGGTACGGGAGTTATAAAAGATGCTTTTTTACTTACATTTTCAAAATCAACATCACCTGTAATATAATATCCTTTTTCTTTAGTTTCATCTGGCACTCTTGTGATTCCTACATCAATTACCACAGCATCATCTTTTACCATTTCAGCCTTCAGGAAATTAGGCACTCCCAATGCTGATATTACAATATCTGCCTGAGAAATAATTTGGGTAATATTTTTAGTGTGACTGTGGGTAAGGGTTACCGTGGAGTTTCCCGGCCATCCTTTTCTACCCATTAAAATACTCATAGGTCTACCAACGATGTGACTACGACCTATTACCACCGTATGTTTACCTTTTGTATCAACCTTGTAGCGTTCTAATAATTCAAGAATCCCAAACGGAGTCGCAGGTATGAACGTACTCATATCCAAAGCCATTTTACCAAAGTTGGTTGGGTGAAATCCGTCTACATCCTTATCTGGATCTACGGCCATAATCACCTTTTGGGTATCTATTTGTTCTGGTAAAGGCAATTGAACGATAAAACCGTCGATATCATCATCAACGTTCAATTCTTTAATCTTGTTCAATAATTCTTGCTCAGAAGTAGTACTTGGCATTTGTATTAAGGTAGACTCAAAACCGATACGCTCGCAAGAACGCACTTTACTACCTACATAAGTTAAACTAGCACCGTCACTACCTACAATAATTGCCGCTAGGTGAGGTACTTTTTCACCTCTTTCACGCATCTTAGCTACCTCAGCCTTGATTTCCTCCTTTATTTGATTGGATACTTTTTTACCATCCAATAATTCCATATCCGTATCTTTTTAATTGTGTTGTTCGCTTATTATTTCATTCCTTTCATGGCACCCATCATCTGCATCATCTTTTTGCCACCACCGCCTTGCATCATTTTCATCATCTTGCTCATTTGATCAAATTGCTTTAAAAGCTGATTGATTTCTTGAACTTCTCTACCAGAACCTTTTGCAATACGCTTTTTTCTACTAGCATTTAATTTAGAAGGCGTAGAACGCTCTTCTGGAGTCATTGAATAAATAATAGCTTCAATATGTTTGAAGGCATCATCATCAATATCTAAACCTTTTAAGGCTTTTCCTGCACCAGGAATCATCCCCATAAGATCTTTCATATTACCCATCTTCTTGATTTGCTGAATCTGGCTCAGGAAATCATCGAATCCGAATTTATTTTTGGCAATTTTCTTTTGGATCTTTCTTGCCTCCTCTTCATCAAATTGCTCTTGGGCTCTTTCTACAAGTGATATAACATCACCCATACCCAAAATACGATCTGCCATACGTGAAGGATAGAAAATATCTATAGCCTCCATCTTTTCACCCGTACCAATAAACTTAATTGGTTTATCTACTACCGATTTAATAGAGATAGCCGCACCACCACGGGTATCACCATCTAATTTGGTTAAGATAACCCCATCAAAATTTAGTATATCGTTGAAAGCTTTTGCAGTATTGACCGCATCTTGACCCGTCATAGAATCGACAACGAACAATGTTTCTTGTGGTTGTATTGCTTTATGAATGTCAGATATCTCTGCCATCATCTTCTCATCTACTGCCAAACGACCAGCGGTATCTATAATTACCACATTGTGCCCATCTGCTTTTGCTTTTGCAATACCTGCTTTGGCAATAGCAACAGGGTCGGTATTTTCTCTATCAGAATAAACCGGCACCCCAATTTGATCACCAACTACATGTAACTGATCTATTGCCGCAGGACGGTATACATCACAAGCTACAAGTAATGGGTTCTTAGATTTTTTAGTTTTAAGAAAATTTGCAAGCTTACCAGAAAAGGTAGTCTTACCAGAACCTTGTAAACCAGACATTAAAATTACCGATGGATTACCGGATAGGTTAATACCTTCTGACTCACCTCCCATTAACTGGGTAAGCTCATCTTTTACAATTTTCACCATTAACTGACCTGGCTGTAAGGTCGTTAATACATTTTGCCCCAATGCCTTTTCTTTTACCCTATTGGTAAATTCTTTGGCTATTTTAAAGTTAACATCGGCATCCAATAAGGCTCGGCGTACTTCTTTGGTAGTCTCTGCAACATTAATTTCTGTAATCTGACCATGTCCTTTTAGTACATGTAAAGCTTTATCTAGCTTATCGCTTAAATTATCGAACATTCTTTTCTTTTTTAAGGGGTTACAAATTTAATAATATTCGATGCTATTTCCGCAGCATGTACCACAAAATCTACAAAACAAAAGAGCACCCATTAAAAATTGGATGCTCTAAAGTTGCTTGTGGGGCAAAAAAGGAATTACATTTTCATAAACTCCCTAACTAAAACCTCCATCAATACCGCCAACGAGGCCCAACTCTTTACTGTTAACGGTATATTTTTGGATGTTCTAATCTTACTCTCTTTCTAATATTAAATGGTCGTATAAACCAGTGTCATTTTCATGCTTAAGCTCAATTCTCATATCATCTACCTCTAAAATTTGATAATCATTAGCTAAAGGCAAGTAATTACTACCTGGTTCAAAAGAAATTATCATTTCTAATTTACCGTTAAAGTCATTTCTATATACAAACCAGCTACCGTTGCTAAAAACTTCACCATTTAAGTTTCTAACTTCTAAGCTACCATCATCATCTAAATACAGTTTTACATCTGCAAATAACGTGGTGGACTCATCGTTATTCTCTGCGAAATATGCTATATCCCACTCGGTATCATCGAAAATTGTTTCAATAAATTCAATATCCTCCTCGTCATCATCTATACATTTCTTAACTATTACCAATTCATAAAAAGTTTCTTCAACATTGAATTTTACAATATCGTCTTCTAGGTCTATCAACAACCACTCAAAACTTACAGCACTTTCATCTTCCATAACTATGGCTACTACAAATACGCCTTGTGTATTAGTAGATACCGTCCATGTACCTTCAGTCACAGTGGTTTCGTTAGTTAGTGTCACAACCCCATCTGCCTGAAATTCAAACTCATCACCTAACAATCTATTGATTTGTACATCATTGTTCTTAGCAGTTTTAATCACCCAAGCACATTCTCTCAAAGTCTCTGTAATGCTTTCAACAGTTTCCTCAACTAAATCCTCATCGCAGAATTGTTTCATAACAATTCTATTGCTATCATCACTGTATAATTTAATTTTATCATTACCCAAATCATACACATTCCACTCTAAGTTGAAATCGGTATTCGACTCAAAATCCATAGTAAGTTTTGCACCGTCGTCACCAACTGTACTTGTCCAAGTACCTTCAATAGTAGTAGCTCCTGTAAACCCAGTTAGCACAGTACCATCTTCTTTAAAATTTAAAATGTAGTTCACATATTGTGGTGTCTGGTCAATATCATTTCTTTTAAATTCTGTAACGAACCAAACACATTCAACTAGTTCTTCATTTATTTCATCTAGATCAAAATCATCATCATTATAATCATCGTCGTCGTCTTCATCACAATCATCTTTGGCATTTTCAATTGCACTAGCCAGTTCTTGATTATTTTCTACTGTAATAGTCGTTTGATCATGCAACTTTAAGGTTAAAGGAAAATCAAAACTAATTAAGTTATCGTCATCTAAATCCTTAAAAAACAATCTTAACTCACGATCACTTGTAACCTCAATAGTATTTGTTTGTTCCAAATTGACGTTAAATGAAAATAACGTCATTGGATACACAAAATCTATACACTCTATATCATCGTCATCACCACCTTCTTTACATTCTGCGGCTAACTCGCGTAAATCTTCCAATCCGTTAATAGTAATTTCAGAGAAATCACCAGCTGTTACGGTAATAGGAAAGATAATATCCAATAAGTTTTCATCATCTTCTACACTATCAAATATATCTTCAATTTGTTCTATATCATCTTCAGATTCAATAGTGAGTGTTAATCCATTTACCTCAACGGTATAAGGAAAGTTTATTTGATAGCAACTTGTGCCATCAACAATGTTATCACAAGAACCATCATTAGAACTGGTTCGTTGAATTAAGTCTGCAGTAGTAGAGTTTGCAGTTATTGTTTGTGGTTCTTCACCTGTGTTGATTTCCTCAATTTCATCTTGGCAAGCTGTAAAACTTAATGCAATTGTTAGTAGGCTAACGTACATTGCATAATTAAATATCTTTTTCATATTACCGGGGTATTGTTTGTTATTATGCTTCTAAAACAACTGACTATAAAAATACCCTACCTCCCTTTTTATTTTTTTTAAAATATCTTTGGCAAAAAGCAATCCATTGAAAGCAGAAGACCATTTAAATGTATGTGAAGAGCAGGTTTATAAGAGAGTTTTTAATGAAACGTCTAAAACTATCTTCAATTATATTTATTACAAATTCGGTAACGAAGAAAAAGCCAATGATGCGGTGCAAGAAGCTTTTGTTAAGCTTTGGGAAAATTGCGCAAAGGTTACACCTGTAAAAGCAAAATCATATTTATACACTGTTGCGAACAATCTTTATCTTAATGTGATAAAGGCAGAAAAAGTACGCTTAAAATATGCAGACGCCACTTTAAAAACCACCAATGAATCTCCTGAGTTTATTATGGAGGAAAATCAATTCAAAGAAAAATTGGATAATGCATTGAATAGCCTACCAGAAAATCAGCGTACTACTTTTTTACTCAACAGGATAAATGGTAAAAAATATGCAGAAATAGCAGAAATGGAAAATGTAAGCGTCAAAGCAATAGAAAAAAGAATGCACTTGGCCCTTAAAAGTCTAAGGGAGCAGATTGATGGCATATAGATAAATTTAGTACAGAAAAAATTATATTTAAGAATAAAGTAGGGTAAACTATTATTTAGTTGTTATACTACTGTAAAGCTAAAAACATGCAAGATAATTACTTAGCAAAATGGCTTAATGATGAGTTGACCGAAGCCGAGTTGGTGAAATTCAAAAAATCAGAAGCCTTTAAAACATATCAAAAGATTAAAGAGTCTACTTCTCAGTTAGAATCTCCTGAATTTGATATGGATAAAGCATGGACAGCTATTGACCAACATAAAACAACAACGGAGGAAACTAAAGTTCATGTACTCTCTCCATTTAAAACATTTCTTCGTATTGCCGCTGTTATAGCAGTATTGCTAGCGGGATCATTCTTTTACTTGAGCACCTTAAACGAGTCTTACACTACAGCCTATGCAGAGAATAAAGCCATAACCTTACCAGATACATCTGAGGTAATTTTAAACGCGGAATCTCAGTTGGCTTTCAGTGAAAAAAAATGGAATGAACATAGAAATGTAGATCTTAAAGGAGAAGCTTATTTTAAAGTTGCCAAAGGAAAAAAGTTCACGGTAGCCACCTCTCAAGGATTAGTTACCGTATTAGGAACCCAATTTAATGTTGAAACCAGAGAAAACTATTTTGAAGTTACTTGTTTTGAAGGCTTAGTAAGTGTGACCATTAATAATAAAGAAACAAAATTACCTGCGGGAAATTCTTTAATGACTTTAAATGGAAATAGCACAATGTCAAAAGCCCCATTAAATGGCGCTCCTTCATGGTTATCTAAAGAGAGTTCTTTTGAAAGTGTTCCGCTACATTATGTTATGGATGAATTACAGCGACAATATGATATTGAAGTTACCTCCAAAGAAATTGATACAGCTCAACTTTTTACAGGAACTTTTAGTAACGACAATTTAGATCTTGCCCTAAAAAGCATAAGCGTTCCTTTACAAATTAAGTTTAACTTAGAAGGGAATAAAGTGCTGTTCTATGCAAAAAAGGCACCAAAATAATTTTATCGTTTTTCTATTCTTGTTAGTTTTCAGCATGAATAGTTATGCCCAAACTATAGATAACGATAGTATTCCATTACGCGATTATCTTTCTGAATTGGAGACATCGTTCAATGTGAAATTCTCCTATGCAGATAGTGATGTAAATGCCATTTACATTGAAAAATCTAATTCAGATTCACTTGATGCTATTCTTAATTCACTTAGAAATACAACAGGAATTACCATCACTAAACTTAATGACCGTTATTATACACTAACTAAAGCATCAACTATAACAATATGTGGTTTTGTTTTAGACAATTTTGAAGAGAACACCATACCTGGTGCTACGGTTGAAATATATGAATCTAATTTATCGGGAATTACGGATGCCAATGGTGCTTTTAGTTTTGAAAATGTTCCTAGAAATTCCTTGATACAAATTAAACATATTGGCTTTAAACCAATATTCATAGAGGCAAAAGAATTCATTAAAACTACCGACTGCAAAACTATTGCCATGGCACTCAGTTACCAAGAATTGGACGAAGTCATTGTTACGCAATTTCTAACCACAGGACTTAATAAACTAAGTGATGCCAGTATTGAATTGAATACTGAAAAATTCGGGATTCTACCTGGTGCAAGCGAGCCAGATATTCTACAGACAGTACAAGCGTTACCAGGTATAAAAAGTGTTGATGAAACTGTATCAGATATTAATATAAGAGGTGGTACTAATGACCAAAACCTAATTCTTTGGGATGGTATAAAAATGTACCAAACCGGACACTTTTTTGGATTAATATCTGCATTCAACCCCTATGTAACCGAAAAGGTATCCATCATTAAAAATGGAACATCTGCCATTTATGGTGGCGGCGTAAGTGGCACGTTGAGTATGAAATCTATGCAAGAACTTCCATTATATGCTAAAGGTGGTGCCGGTTTTAACTTAATCTCCGGTGATGTTTTTGGCGAGATTCCCGTTAATGAAAATTTAGCCATCCAAATATCTGCCCGTAGATCGTATACAGATTTCTTGAATACTCCAACCTACACTACATTTTCAGAAAAAGCATTTCAAGACACCGAGGTAGATAATGAAAGTGAATTTTACTTTTATGATTTTACAACTAAGTTTATCTACGAAATAAATCCTTACCATCATGTTAGCGCAAGCATGATCACAATGAGCAACAATTTAAATTACCTTGAAACTACCAATGACGGCAATGCTCCCAATAGAAGTAATCTCAACCAAGATAATTTCTCTATTGGAAGTCAGTTGCAAAGCGAATGGACAGGTATCTTTACATCGCAACTAAGTTTCTATTACACACAGTACGATTTAGATGCCCTATCTATTTCAAATAACGACACTCAAAAGCTTACCCAAAATAATCTGGTAAAAGAATCGAACGTAAAACTCACTACTAATTATCAATTATGTGACACTATAAATTGGATGAACGGCTATGAGTTTACCGAAACAGGAATTGAAAATACTACCAATGTTAATCAGCCTCCTTTTGCAAGTAATATTAAAGGGGTTATTCGGCATCACGCATTATTCTCTGAACTAAATTACAGTTCAGAAAATGAAAAATTAAAAGGTTCACTAGGTGGAAGGCTTAATTATTTTGAAAATTTAAATACGTTTAAAGAATATGTTTTTGAACCTAGATTAAATGTCACCTATACGTTTTTACCCAATTTTAAAACCGAGGTTTTAGGAGAATTTAAAAGTCAGGTCACCAATCAAATAATAGATTTAGAACAGAACTTCTTGGGAATTGAAAAAAGACGATGGATTCTTTCTGATGGAGATGCCCTACCTATTACTAAAAGCAAACAAGGTTCTATTGGTTTTAATTATGACACTGATAAGTTCTACCTTGGCATTGATGGGTTTTATAAAAAGGTAGACGGTATAAATGTCTATACCCAAGGATTTCAAAACCAAAATCAGTTTGATGGGGAAATAGGTTCTTATGTCGTAAAAGGAGCCGAGTTTTTAATTAATACAAAAAACAATTACTACAGTGCATGGCTTAGCTATACCTTCAATAAAAACGATTACACTTTTGATGCCCTATCACCTACCATATTCCCAAATAACTTAGATGTAAGACATGCCGTTACACTTGCCGGAAACTACACTATCGGTAATTTAAAATTAGGATTGGGCTTAAATTATAAATCTGGCAAACCCTTTACACAACCAGATAAAAACGACCCAATTAATGAAGCTGTTTTCCCAAATGAAATAAACTACGAGGAATCTAACAGCAGCAGGCTACCAGAATACCTAAGAGCAGATGCATCGGCTATATACACCCTAAATATAAATGATAAGGTAAAAACAACCCTGGGAGCATCTGTACTGAACTTCACCCATAGACGTAATACCTTAAATACGTATTACAGATTACAAGAAGATAATACCATTGAAACTATAGAACGGTTATCGTTGGGTATTACACCAAATTTCAGTTTACGAATAAGCTTTTAAGCTTACATACGCTCAGGCACCTCTACACCCAGTAATTTAAATGCATCTTCTATTACCTCTGCTACTTTTTTGGATAACTGAACACGTAGAATTTTTTTCTGATCGTCAGCCTCCCCAAGTATGGAAACTTGCTGGTAGAACGAATTGAATTCTTTTACCAAATCGTAGGTATAATTAGCTATCAATGCAGGACTATAGTTCTCTGCAGCCAATTGAATGGTGTCAGGAAATAGTTGAAGCTGTTTTATCAATTCCTTTTCCTTGCCATGTAATTCAGACACATTAGCATCCTTAGAAATTACAATACCCATACTTTCCGCCTTTCTTAAGATAGATTGGATTCTAGCGTACGTATATTGAATAAAAGGACCAGTATTTCCTTGAAAATCAACAGATTCTTCTGGGTCAAATAAGATTCGTTTTTTAGGATCAACTTTTAAAATGTAATATTTTAATGCACCTAAACCAATCATCTTATAAAGCGACTGTTTTTCTTCTTCATTGTAATCTTCTAACTTACCTAGCTCTTCAGAAATGTTTGCAGCAGTTTGGGTCATATCAGCCATTAAATCATCGGCGTCAACTACTGTACCTTCTCTACTCTTCATTTTACCGCTTGGTAAATCTACCATTCCATAACTTAGGTGGTGCAATTTATTAGACCATGAAAAACCTAATTTTTTAAGAATTAAGAAAAGCACTTTAAAGTGATAATCTTGTTCGTTACCAACGGTATACACCATGCCATTTACATCTGGATGATCTTTTACACGTTGTATAGCCGTACCAATATCTTGGGTCATGTAAACTGCAGTACCGTCAGAACGAAGAACTATTTTCTCGTCTAATCCGTCTTCAGTCAAATCTATCCAAACACTACCATCTTCCTTTTTAAAGAAAACACCTTTTTCAAGTCCCTCTGCAACTACATCTTTCCCTAAAAGGTACGTATCACTTTCATAATATAGTGTATCAAAATCAACCCCTAAATTTTTATAAGTAACCTCAAAACCTTTGTACACCCAACTATTCATGGTTTTCCAAAGTTCAACGGTTTCCGTTTCTCCTGCTTCCCATCTTAAAAGCATTTCTTGAGCTTCCAATAATATTGGAGCTTCCTTTTCAGCAACTTTTTGATCAGTACCGTTAGCTACTAATTCTGCTATTTGCTCCTTATAAGCTTTATCGAATGCCACATAATAATTACCGACTAGCTTATCACCTTTCAACCCGGCAGAAACAGGTGTTTCTCCATTTCCAAATTTTTGCCAAGCCACCATACTTTTACAAATATGGATTCCGCGGTCATTAATAATTTGTGTTTTGTATACTTTCTTACCTGAAGCTTTTAAAATTTCAGCAACAGAATATCCTAATAAGTTATTACGAATATGCCCTAAGTGTAATGGCTTATTAGTATTTGGCGAAGAATACTCTACCATTACGGCATCATCAGATTCTTTTACGAAACCAAAATTTTCTTTAGATGTAATTGAATTGAAAAAATCCAGGTAAAAACTATCGTTGATAACGATATTCAAAAACCCTTTGATCACATTAAAACCAACAACTTCATCTACATGCTCTTGAATATATGCACCTATTTGCTCTCCAATTTCCACTGGGTTGCCTTTTACAACACGTAACATAGGAAAAACCACAATTGTGATATCTCCTTCAAAATCTTTTCGGGTAGGCTGAAATTCTACATTTGGCAATTCCTTGTCAAAGATAGATTTAACCGCTTCTTTTACTTTATCTGATAGTACCTCTTGAATATTCACCAAAACGTTTAATTAAGCCTGCAAAACTAATCATTTTTAGTCTTTTAAGGTAAACAGATTCGTCATTCATTTCTCATTTAGTTAACTTTAATAAAAACACGGTAAATAAGCTAGCATGCTTGTAAATGTATCTTACAACAATAAAGAGGTTATTAAAAAAATCGATCAACAGGTAGGCAAGCCATTTACGTTGAAAGAACGTTGGGCGATGGGCGGTATTGGCTCTCCAAAACTCACTATTACCGAAACGAGTATCGAAATAAGAAATTTACTGATTTTAGATAATAACACAGATACTTGCAATGTGGAAATAAGACCTAATGGCATTATTGTCGGTTTTCGTTCTCTGTTAGAATCTTATGCTTTGATCATACCCTATTATAAACTTACATTGTATAAAGGAGAAGCATCAGTATATTCAATATATAGAGATCAATATTTTATAAAAGTTGCCTCTGATACGAAAGCTGTGCAGAAGTTTTTTAAAAAACTATTAGCGTACAAAGCGGATAACGCACCAACCTCAATAGAAGATTTATGAACCTACCTAAAATAGAAATAAGGTTAACTAAAAATCAACAAAATCTCTTACTGTTAGGCTGGTTTATAGTTGTTCTAAATTTTATAATTGTTGCAATTTTCTACACAGAATTACCTAATAAAATACCTAGCCATTTTAATTTTAAAGGAGAAATTGATGGCTATGGCTCTAAAGATTCTATTTGGACATTTCCAGTCTTGACACTAATAATTTATCTCTTTTTAAACCTTGTTATCAAAAAAGTAAAACCTTGGAACATGAATTATCCGGTCAGTTTATCCAAGAGAAATGCCCCTGAACTTTATAAAATTTCTTTGCGGATGTTGGTTTATTTAAGTCTAGCCATATCAATTATGCTAACACCAATCCTAATAGAAATCATTACCCAAGCATACGGATTAAGCTTTTATTTTAATTTCACAATAATCACTGCATTCATTGTAGCATTTGTAACCATAACACCACTTTATTACATTTTTAAAATGTACCAAATACCCAGATAATGAAAATACTTCTCACAGGCGCAAATGGTTATATAGGCATGCGATTACTACCGCAGCTTTTAGATATGGGACATGAGGTTGTATGCGCCGTTCGTGATGAAGCTAGATTATCCGTAGATAAGGAAACTAGAAGTAAAATTGAGGTTATAGAAATTGATTTTCTAGAAGAGCCGAAAGAAAATGTTGTTCCAAATGATATTGATGCTGCCTATTTTCTGATCCACTCCATGAGCTCATCAACACAAGATTTTGATGAAATGGAGGCTAAAACTGCTGAAAATTTCAATAAATATGTTGCAAAAACTCAAATAGAACAAGTAGTCTATTTAAGCGGAATAGTAAATGAGGACAACCTTTCAAAGCATTTACAATCTCGCAAAAATGTTGAAGACATTCTTTATCAAGGCAAATTTAAATTAACTGTGCTTAGAGCAGGTATCATCGTAGGATCTGGAAGTTCATCTTTTGAGATTATTCGTGATTTGTGCGAAAAATTACCTGTAATGATTACCCCTAAATGGGTATTGACAAAGACACAGCCTATTGCAATACGCGATGTAATTACTTTCTTGACAGGCGTTTTAGGAAATGAAAAAACATATAACGACTCTTTTGATATTGCCGGCCCCAATGTACTTACATACAAAGAAATGCTTCATAAGTATGCAGAAGTGAGGGGCTTTAAAAACTGGATTTGGACTGTACCTGTCATGACGCCAAAGCTCTCTTCTTATTGGCTATACTTTGTTACCTCAACATCATACAAGTTAGCATTGAATTTAGTGGACAGTATGAAAATTGAGGTTATTGCAAAAGATACCAGATTACAAGAAATTCTCAATATAAAACCTCACACATACAAAGAGGCCATAGATTTAGCTTTTAAAAAAATAGAGCAGAATTTAGTTATTAGTAGCTGGAAGGATAGTATGATTAGTGGTCGTTTTGTAGACAATCTGGAAAAGCATATACAAGTTCCAAAATATGGTGTACTTAAGGATCACAAACAAATTAAAGTAAAAAATCCTGAGAAAGTACTACAACGCGTATGGAGTATTGGCGGCGAAACTGGTTGGTATTATGGCAATTGGCTTTGGAAAATTAGGGGCTTTATGGATAAACTTTCTGGCGGTGTTGGTTTAAGGCGTGGCAGAACACATCCTGACAGAATATACGCTGGTGATTCCTTAGATTTTTGGCGTGTTCTTTTAGCAGATAAAAAGGCAAAACGCCTTTTGTTATTTGCAGAAATGAAGTTGCCCGGCGAGGCTTGGCTAGAATTCAAAATTGATGATGATAATGTACTACATCAAACAGCGACATTTAGACCACGTGGTTTGCGTGGTAGATTATATTGGTATAGCATAGTGCCTTTTCACTACTTCATTTTTGGCGGAATGATTAAAAATATTGCCAGTCAATAACTGAATATAAAGTTCTAAAACCTATAATTATACCGTAAGTTTTGATAGCTTCAATGGTAGCTCGGTCAATCTCTCTCCCGTTAAGCGTCTAACGGCATTTGCAATTGCAGCACCAATAGGTCCTAGTGGTGGTTCGCCCACTGCACCGGGAGTATCTTTTCCTTGTAGCAAAACAACATCTATTTCCTTTGGAGCATTTTTCATTAATGCCATTTGATAAGGACCGTATATTGTTGGTGTTAACTCCCCATCTTCCACAAACATTTGTTCGTATAACACAGCACTCATTCCCATAATTACACAACCCTCGCACTGTGCACGTATTTGGTCTGGATTCACCGCTAAACCCGGATCTAAAGAAACTGTTACCTTATGAACAATTATTTCGTTGTCTATAATTGAAACTTCAGCAACTTGAGCGCATGGAGTATTAGCATCTATAGAAGCCGCAAAACCCATAGCACGACCATTTGTTATTTCTTCAGAGTAGTTTGCTTTTTCAGCGGCAGCTTTAATTACATTTTTTAGACGCACACCCATAGCATCATCCGCAATTTGCTGAAGTCTAAATTCTACAGCATTCTTATTAGCCTTCAGCGCCATTTCATCCATAAAACTTTCCATGGCGAATGTGTTTGCCAATAAACCAAGACTACGCCACCAACTGGTAGCAAACGGTAAATCTACATGCCAATAAACTGCTCTGAAATTTGGAATACCTGAATATTGAATGAACCCTCCACGTATTGCCCCAACATCGGCTCCAATAATAGGAGGTAAAAAATTAGGTATTAGTGCAGAATTGTTACCAACATCTCCACTAACAAATTCATGTTCCAAGCCATGTAAAAGTCCGTCTGCATTTAATTTTCCTTTTATAACGTGATGGGTAGGCGGTCTAAACATATCATGCTGAAACTCTTCCTTTCTACTGAAAAAATATTTTACCGGTTTACCCACAGCTTTAGACATTACAGCAGCCTGTACAGCATGTGGTGTATGCAATCTTCTACCGAATCCTCCACCTAAATAAGTAGGTATTATATTAACCTTATCAGTATCCAGACCTAATCTTTTAGCAACTTCTTTTCTAGTGATACCTACAACTTGAGTAGAAATTTTTACAATTGCGCTATCACCATCAACTGATGCCACTACTCCATTTGGTTCAATTTGGGCATGTGCTCCAATTGGAGTTCTAAATTCTAGTCTTACTAAATCACCTTCTTCATCTAATGAATTTCCATTCTTTTGAATGATGGTAGATTTACCATTACCAACCTTAATAATTTTTGTAATTGCTTCGGTATTCAAATCTTTATAACTATTCCAAGTGACGTTAATAGCATTCTTCGCATTTTCTGCTTCAATCATAGATTTTGCGACAACACCAACAAAATCCTCTTCAACCACAATTTTTACCACACCAGGCATATTTTCTGCAGTAGCAATATCTGCACTAACAAAAATTGATCCTATTTTGGTAGGTCTTACAACTGCGCCATAAAGCATATCTGGCATTTGAGCATCCATCCCATATATAGAATCTCCAAAAACCTTGGCATCTAAATCTACTCTAGCAATGGGTTTACCAACAAATTTATACTCTTTCAAACTTTTTAATTTAGGAGTATCAGGCACTTCCCAATTCTTCACACCTTCAGCAACTTGTGCATAAGTCAAAGATTTTCCAGTACCGGATATAACTCCATCTTCAATTTGAAGTTGGGTTACATCAATATTCAATTTCTGCGAGGCTTCTTTTAAAAGCATCATTCGTAGCATTGCAGAAAGCTCTCTAAGTGGCTGCCATAGACCAGATATAGAAGTACTACCACCCGTTGCGAAACTATCTACATTGCCCGTTGAAGAAGCTGCATGTACAACTTGAATTTGTTGCATAGATACAGAAAGTTCATCTGCAGCCATTTGGGCAATACCAGTAAAAGTTCCTTGACCCATCTCCATTTTAGGAGAATGTAATACTATATTATTTTCAGAAGTTACCTCAAACCAAACCATCGGCTGATCGGTGTTATCTGTATATGGCATTTCTAAAGAGTTAACCGTACCTAAAATTTCTCTACGAATACCATTACGAAAAATATATGTCCCGATGGCTAAAACACCAATAGTACCCAAACCACCTCTTACTAAAAATTTACGTCTAGAAACTTTCTTAGCTCCACTACTTTTATCCCCCATCAACTATATTTCTTTAGTCTCGTTCGTATTTATTTCAGCTTGTAATTTTGCAGCTCTATGTATTGCTTTTCGCATTCTATAATACGTTCCACAACGGCAAACGTTAATTATATTATTGTCTATATCCTCATCAGTTGGGTTAGGTACTTTATTTAAGAGCGCAGCCGTTGCCATCATAAAACCAGGTTGACAGTATCCACATTGAGGTACAATTTCTTCAATCCATGCTTGTTGCACAGGATGTGGATTCTCCCTATCTCCCAAACCTTCAATTGTAATCACCTTTTTTCCTTCCACAAATTTGACAGGGTAAGAACAAGAACGAACAGCCTCATCATCTACAAGTAAAGTACATGCACCACAAGCTGCTTTACCACAACCAAACTTGGTTCCTTTTAGGTCCAATAAATCTCTAACAATCCAAAGTAGTGGTGTGTTCTCGTCTCCTACATCAACGGTTTTTAGCATACCGTTTATTGTCAATGAAATTTCCATAAAATCTTATTATTTATTAGGGATTATTGCTCCATTGGCGAACCAGTTTTCAACAGCCTCTTTAAATTCTTTTTTAGATACTGGTGGTATCGTTCGCTGATTACCATCTGCATCTACACCTGGCTCCCACACCCAAAACACCAAATCATCTTCAGTCATGTGTTTTACAAGTTCATCATGACTTCTATTGCCATTGGTATTTTTATCGAGTAAACGTTCAGCTATTTGAGCTCGCGAAAGCCCTTCCCAACCCATTGAAGCCGGAGCCAATGACCAATGCGGTGCACCTGGAACACCAGAATTTGTATTATTGATAGATTGATGACATGTATTACAACTCGTTGCTTCAAATCCATTATCATCATCACCTCTAGCCATACCAAAATAATGAGGATGCCTATCATCGCCTTGTTTTGGTATATTATCGTTAGGGTGACAATTCATACAACGTTGATGGGTAAGAACGTCCATCATTTTCTCATAAGATTCATCAGGATTTTGTTGCGCTATTCCCTGATTATCATAAGTTTTATAGTTTGATATTGTTGGAGTATTTGCAAACACTAGTACTACTCCAACAACAGCTAATAGTAAAAAAAAATAAACGGGTCTTATCTTCATAGCATTTATCAATATCTGATACCTATGAAGATAATAAAAGCTTAAGACTTTTTTAACCCATTAAAATTTATAAACGCGGTAAGTTACTTATGCATTAGTTCTTCGAAAGAAATACTTCTGCCATCATGCAACGAGCGCTACCGCCACCACAGGTTTCAATAGTATGTAACGAACTATGTAGAATAGCGCAATGATTTTCAATTTGAGCTACTTGTTCTGGTCGTAAGCTATGGTAAGCCGCTGAACTCATAACCATATATCTTTTATCATCTGCTCCTAAAACTTGTAACATATTTCCAGCAAAGTGATGCATTTGACCTTCAGTAATAATAATCACCTCTTTTCCATCTTTTTTAAGATGGTCCAAAACGTTTTTTCTTTCTTTTTTGTCATCTATGGAATCCGTACAAATTACCACAAAGTCTTCAGCCAACGCCATCATTACATTCGTATGATAGATAGGAAGTCTTTTACCATCTACAGATTGGTTTGCCGTAAAAATTACCGGGAAGAAATCAAAATCTTCACAAAATTCAATAAACAAATCTTCATTTGCACGTTCAGAAAGCGCACAATACGCTTTTTTATTTACCCGGTCTATTAAAATACTTCCAGTGCCTTCAAGAAACAACCCTTCATCTTCTGCAGAAGTATAATCTATAACATCTTTAATTTTAAAACCGTTCTCTTCAAGAGTTTCTAAGATATCTTCTCTGCGCTCATTTCTTCTATTTTCAGCGAACATAGGGTAAACACCTACTGTTCCATTTGAATGAAATGAAATCCAATTATTAGGAAAAATACTATCGGGAGTATCAGGTTCTTTTGTGTCTTCAACCACAATGACATTAACTCCATTGCTCTTTAATAAGGATACAAAAGCATCGAACTCTTCTTGAGCTTGTGCATTAATTTCTTGATTCTTCAAATCAATATCTTCCATAAAGTAGTTATTGACAGCGGTCTGTTCGTTCATTCTAAACGACACCGGACGAATCATGAGGATTGTATTTGTTATTTGCATATAGGGGTACTAATTAAATTTCTCTTATCTATTTTTATATAAACTTATGCTCTTATTAATGGTAATGTACTACAACGCAGTAATCCTTCCTGTTTTGAAATTTCAGCATACGGAATCTCCTCTACGGTAAAACCTTGATCACGTAACCAATTATTGAGACGTGTAAAATTACGCTCAGAAACCACTACTTGTGGTGATATAGAAAATACATTACTGAACATATGATACATTTCTTGAGCATCAATTTCAAAAATATTTTCTTTTCCAAAAAAATCAACCAACCATTGGTATTCTTCTTCTACCAAGAACCCGTTCTTATGTAAAATAGCTTTTCCTTTACCCAAAGGCTGAAAACAACAGTCTAAGTGCAAAGCATTATCTTGAGCAACCGTATTAGACTTTCTTAATTCAAAAGACTTCACTGTTTTATGAGGAAACTGTTTCGTTAAATATTCTACTGCAGCTTTGTTTGTACGCGCAGTTATATAAGATGAATAATCTGGTGCGGTATAGGTTCCAACAAAAATATAATCGTTCCATGGCATAACATCACCACCTTCCACGTGCACGTTTGCTGGTGGTTGAAGAATATTATCATCGTCAATTTTATCAAGTACATGTAAAATTGCCTCTACCTCTTGTTCGCGGTCAGGTAATATATTCGCCTTAATTAATTTATCTTCAATTACAAAGGCTATATCTCTTGTAAATATTTGATTACAATTTTCAAGAACCTCAGGTCTAAATACCTTTACATCGTATTTCTCAAATACCATTCTAAAAGCCTCCATCTCAGCAATCATATCACTTTCCAATGGGTATGTGCCAGCCTTAATATGTTCTAGAGATTTTGGATCATAAGCCTCTTCTATTGTTGGCGTTGGTCCAGAACTTCTAGCTATACCTAAAACAACAGCTTTTAACTGTGAAATCTCATCATTAATATTTAATTGCAACATATGTCTCTGTATATATGATTTAAAAAATGGCATAAAAAAAAGCCCCTTTAAAAATTAAAAGAGCTTTTTGTTTTTTTATTAACGGTAGCAATCTACCTCTTGTCAAGTTCGACAAAAGATCTTAATTTCTCACCAATATAAACTTGTCTTGGTCTACCAATAGGTTCGCCGTTCAATCTCATTTCCCTCCATTGTGCAATCCATCCTGGCAATCTTCCTAACGCGAACATAACCGTAAACATTTCTGTTGGTATACCTAAAGCTCTATAAATGATACCAGAGTAGAAATCTACGTTTGGATATAATTTTCTATCAACAAAGTATGGATCTTCCAATGCTTCTTTTTCTAAACCTTTAGCGATTTCAAGAATTGGATCATCTATACCTAAATCTGCCAATACTTCATCAGCAGCTTTCTTAATTATTTTAGCACGTGGATCAAAGTTTTTATAAACTCTGTGACCAAAGCCCATTAATCTAAATGGATCAGATTTATCTTTTGCTTTTGCCATATACTTCTTAGTATCACCACCATCAGCTTCAATAGCTTCTAGCATCTCTAAAACAGCTTGGTTTGCACCACCATGAAGTGGACCCCAAAGTGCAGAAATACCTGCAGATAATGAAGCAAATAAACCAGCATGAGAAGAACCTACTATACGAACTGTACTCGTAGAACAATTTTGTTCATGATCGGCATGTAAGATCAATAATTTATCCAAAGCCTCTATAACAACCTTGTTCTTCTTATAATCTTGGTTAGGACGCTTAAACATCATCTTATGAATGTTCTCTACATAACCTAAACTATCATCACCGTAATCTAACGGAAGACCTTTCTTCTTACGCAAAGTCCATGCTACAAGAACTGGGAATTTAGCAAGAATACGTACAATTGCATGGTACATAGCCTCATCAGAACTAACATCTACTGTAGAAGGGTTAAATGCAATTAATGCACTTGTTAAAGAAGATAACACACCCATAGGATGTGCAGACTTTGGAAAACCATCCAAAATCTTTTTCATCTCTTCATCTACATGAGATTCATCTTTAATGTCTTTATGAAATTTCGCAAGTTCAGTATCGTTTGGTAAATTTCCGAAAATCAATAAATAAGCTACTTCTAAGAAATCTGCTTTTTCAGCCAATTCCTCAATTGAATAACCTCTGTAACGTAAAATCCCTTTCTCACCATCCAAAAATGTAATAGCACTTTCACAAGATCCTGTATTTTTGAAACCCGGATCAATGGTTATAATTCCTTTGGTTGCTGAACGCAAAGATTTGATATCAATTGCAAGTTCATCTTCGGTTCCCTTAATTACTGGAAACTCGTATTTTTCACCATTATATTCTAAAATAGCTTTATCTGACATTTTTAATTTTTACGTTTTAAATACTACTCGTAAAGTTAACAAAACAGGATTGTTTTAACAATTTCAAAATTCTGTTTGGGGTAAAATTAACAATAAGTTCTATGAATTACATTCTTTACAACAGATATAGTGACTTGTAATATTCATCTAAAGATTTTTCCCAGGTAAAACGAGCCTTTTTTGCATTGGCTTTAATCTTTTTCCAAGTGGGTTTATCATGTTCCCAAATGGTAAGTGCCTCATCAAAACTCTTTACCATATTATTAATTTGCTCATCATATGTTTCACCACTAAATGCAAAGCCTGTTTTCATGTGTGCAACAGTATCCTTTAAGCCACCGGTATGATGAACTAAACATGGATTACCGTTTCTCATTGCCAGCATTTGACTTATACCACAAGGTTCAAATAAACTTGGCATAAAATATAAGTCTGTTTCTAAGTACATAGAATCAATTAAATCCTCTGATTGGCCGTTAGTAAAAACGAAGTTCTTGTGATGATAGCTCATATGGCGAAAAAATTCTTCATAATCAGGATCACCAGTTCCTAGCAAAATGAATATTCCATCAATCTCACTTAATCTTGCCAGCATTTTTTCAAAAGCCTCTGGAGAACGTTTTAAGAAATAAAATTTTTGCTCGGTTAATCGAGCTACGCTAGACACAATAAATTTTGGTCTATTACCAACATACTGCATAATCTTCTCACCGGTATGCGCAAGAAAATCTGCCTTATATTTTTTGGAAGTATCTTGAAGCCACCTAAATAAAGCTTTTACAGTATTTCTATATAATAACCCTTTTTCTGCTACTCTTATATTACCGTAATTACTTGCATTTAAAATACCGAATAATCTTCCTTCATTATTTGCTTTCAACAAATCGTCCTCCAAACTTTCACCTCCTATAAATTCTGGCCTTCTGCTTGGTAAAAGAACATCTTCCTTATAAGATGGAGAAACGGTATGTACAGCATCTGCAAGACGTATACCAACCGCCATAAGATTTATACAATCTTGATATCTAGAATCCATTAACGCTTTATGATCTAACTGCACCTCTGGAAACCAGTTATTCATGGAAGCATAATTGTTATAAAAAGGACGTATACCTTGTATTGCCAAATTATGGATGGTATATACATAACGCATCTTTTTCAAATCTTTATAATTTGGATGATATGTCTTTATAAACAATAATGCAGCAGAATGCCAATCGTGCATATGCACTATATCCAAATCGCCAAATGCACCTATTTTAATTGCCTCTGCTGTAGCTGTACAGAAAATCACAAACTTGACAAAATCATTAAAAAAAGGTTCCGTTGGGTCGTCGTGATATATATGGGCGATACCACCTTCTATTATTTCAGGATGGTGAATAACATAATGTGTAATATTCTTATCAACTCTTTTAGGGATTACTTCGTACAATTCTGCAGTGTATGGCATACCCCTAAGACTAAATTCGAGTTTAGTTTTAAAAATTCCATTTTTATGCAATCTAGAATACGCAGGCACAACCACGTGAACTTTATCTTCTCGCTTCGATATCTCCCTAGGCACATCTCTAACAACATCTCCCATTCCACCAGCTTTACAATCTGGAATGGCGTCATTCTCTGCGGAAACAAAAAGAAAATTATTCATACGCTAATAAAGAGGGATTATATTTGGTTTATTCTCAAAAGGTAGTTAAAGTTTTGATGTACGCCAAAAAAAAAAGCCTTTCTAAAAAGAAAGGCTTAATTATATAATCAATACTTAAATTATCCTATTTTGAAAGCTTTTTCTTGAGGATAGTATGCCGTACTTCCTAACTCTTCTTCAATACGAAGTAATTGGTTGTATTTAGCCATACGATCAGATCTTGATGCAGAACCAGTTTTAATTTGACCTGTATTCAATGCAACAGCTAAATCTGCTATAGTATTATCTTCAGTTTCTCCAGAACGGTGAGACATAACAGAAGTATAACCGGCATTTTTAGCCATATTTACAGCTGCTATAGTTTCAGTTAAAGTTCCTATTTGGTTTACTTTAATTAAAATTGAATTAGCAATTCCTTTTTCGATACCTGTAGATAAACGCTCAACATTAGTAACAAATAAATCATCACCAACCAATTGAACTTTATCTCCAATTTTATCAGTTAAAGATTTCCAACCGTCCCAATCATTTTCGTCCATACCATCTTCAATAGAGATAATAGGGTATTTAGCACTTAAATCAGCTAGATACTGAGCTTGTTCTTCAGAAGTTCTAATTACACCTTTATCACCTTCGAATTTAGTATAATCATATTTACCATTAACATAGAATTCTGCAGCAGCACAATCTAAAGCGATCATAACATCATCACCTAAAGAGTAACCTGCATTTTTAACTGCAATAGCAATTGTATCTAATGCATCTTCAGTACCACCTGCTAAGTTTGGAGCAAAACCTCCTTCATCACCAACTGCAGTACTAAGACCACGATCGTGTAATACCATTTTAAGATTATGAAAAATTTCAGTCCCCATTTGCATTGCGTGAGAAAAGCTCTTCGCTTTTACTGGCATAACCATGAACTCTTGAAATGCAATAGGTGCATCTGAGTGAGAACCACCATTAATTATGTTCATCATAGGAACAGGAAGTGTGTTTGCACTAACTCCTCCTATATATCTGAAAAGAGAAAGACCTAATTCATTGGCAGCAGCTTTAGCAGCAGCTAACGAAACTCCTAAAATTGCATTTGCACCTAATTTTGATTTATTTGGCGTACCATCTAAGTCAATCATAGTTTGATCTAAAAGATTTTGATCAAAAACATTCATTCCTAAAATTTCTTCAGCAATGATAGTGTTTACATTATCAACAGCTTTACTTACACCTTTACCCATGAAAGCCTTACCTCCATCACGTAATTCTACTGCTTCATGCTCACCAGTTGAAGCTCCAGAAGGAACCGCTGCTCTTCCCATTACTCCATTCTCCGTAACTACATCTACTTCAACAGTTGGGTTTCCTCTAGAATCTAAAATTTGTCTTGCGTGAACATTTAATATAATACTCATCTAATATATTTTTATAGGTTGATAAATTAAAAAGTAAAGATACAAAACAGGCAAATTACCAGGTTTGTTTACACCTTACAATTACCAATTAAATAATGTTTATTTAAACTATTTCGTTATGTTTTGCACTTTTCTCAATTAAATTGAAAAAATCATCGAATAGATAATCAGCATCGTGTGGTCCAGGACTTGCTTCTGGGTGATATTGAACGGAAAATACATCTTTATTTTTCATTCGTATTCCCGCAACTGTCTTATCGTTTAGGTGTGTGTGCGTAATCTCTAAATTACCATTCGCCTCAGTTTCTTCTCTATTAATAGCAAAGCCATGATTTTGAGACGTGATTTCCCCTTTACCAGTAATTAAATTTAATATTGGATGATTAATACCTCTATGACCATTATGCATTTTATATGTAGACACACCATTTGCCAATGCCAGTACTTGATGTCCTAAACAAATTCCAAAAAGGGGTTTATCTGTTAGTATCATTTTTTTAACCGCAGCAATTGCATCTACCAACGGTTCTGGATCACCAGGGCCATTAGAGATAAAATAAGCATCAGGATTCCATGAAGACATTTCTTCAAAACTACTGTTATAAGGGAACACCTTTACATACGCCCCACGCTTTACTAAATTTCTAAGAATATTCTTTTTAATTCCTATATCCAATGCAGCAATTTTAATTGAGGCACTTTCATCCCCTACAAAATATGGCTCTTTTGTAGAAACTCGGGATGCTAGTTCTAGCCCTTTCATACTAGGAACCTCACTAAGACGTTTTTTAAGCGCATCTATATTTTCTATATCAGTAGAAATAACTGCATTCATAGCCCCATTATCTCTTATATAGCTCACCAAAGCACGAGTATCAACATCAGAAATTGCAAATAGATCATTCGAATCTAAAAACCCCTGAAGACTATCATCTGCCAAAGGTCTTGAATATTCATAACTGAAATTTCTACATACTAAACCAGAAATTTTAATGGACTCTGACTCAATCTCATCTTTATTAACTCCATAATTACCAATATGAGCATTTGTAGTTACCATTATCTGTCCAAAATAAGATGGATCAGTAAATATCTCCTGATAACCTGTCATACCTGTATTAAAACAAACTTCACCAAAGGCAGTACCTTCTTTATCACCTACAGATTTACCATAAAAAATAGTACCATCAGCTAGTAGTACTAGAGCTTTTCTCTTTGCTTGATATTTCATCTTAGTCTTATAATTTATTCGTTCACAAAAAAACATAAAAAAAGGATAAGCTAGAAAGCTTATCCTTTTTCATTATTAATATTTATTGACAATTTTATTCCTTAGAATCATCTGTCTTAGCTTCTGTTTCAGTTTGAGCTTCGTCTTTTGCTTTAGTTTCTTTCTCTGCAGAAACAACTTCAGCATCACTACCACCTGACCTTCTACTTCTTCTAGTAGATTTTTTCTTAGGCTTACCAGCATTATACAATTCGTTGAAATCAACCAATTCTATCATTGCCATGTCAGCATTATCACCTAAACGATTACCTAACTTGATAATTCTTGTATACCCTCCTGGTCTATCAGCTACCTTTTCAGATACAACACTGAATAATTCCGTTACAGCATACTTATCACGAAGGTTTTTAAAGACGATACGTCTATTATGAGTACCTTTTTCAGCACTAACATTATTTTCAGCTTTTGATTTAGTAATCAAAGGCTCAATGAATTGCTTCAAAGCTTTAGCTTTAGCAACTGTAGTGTTAATTCTTTTGTGCTCTATTAATGAACAAGCCATGTTTGCTAACATTGCTTTTCTATGAGCAGTTTTTCTACTTAAGTGATTAATCTTTTTACCGTGTCTCATGTTTCAATTTTATCATCTTGCTACCAAACTCGCTAGAACGAGGAGCAAAATATGATTATTTAATCTTTATCTAATTTGTATTTTGATAAATCCATACCAAAACTTAAACCCTTGTTTATAACAAGTTCTTCAAGTTCAGTTAAAGATTTTTTACCAAAGTTTCTAAACTTCATTAAGTCATTCTTATTGAAAGAAACTAAATCTCCTAAAGTATCTACTTCAGCTGCTTTTAAACAGTTTAGTGCACGAACAGAAAGGTCCATATCAACTAATTTAGTTTTCAATAATTGTCTCATGTGTAAAGACTCCTCATCGTAAGTCTCTGTTTGAGCAATCTCATCAGCTTCTAAAGTGATACGCTCATCAGAGAATAACATAAAGTGATGTATAAGAACTTTTGCAGCCTCAGTTAATGCATCTTTCGGATGAATAGAACCATCTGAAGAAATCTCAAAAACCAATTTTTCATAATCCGTTTTTTGCTCTACACGAAAGTTTTCAATACTATATTTTACATTCTTTATAGGCGTAAAAATAGAATCGATAGCAATTGTACCTAATGGAGCACCAGATTTTTTATTTTCCTCTGCAGGAACATAACCTCTACCTTTTTCAATTGTAATTTCCATATTGATACTAACTTTAGCATCCATATTACAAATTACTAAATCCGGGTTCAATACTTGATACCCAGAAATAAACTTTTGAAAATCACCAGCAGTTAACTGATTTTTACCACTAACAGAAATAGAAACTACTTCAGCTTCAGAATCTTCTATTTGTTTCTTGAAACGTACTTGCTTCAAGTTTAATATAATCTCGGTTACATCTTCAACAACGCCAGGAATCATGGAGAACTCATGCTCTACCTTATCAATCCTAATCGAAGTAATTGCATGACCTTCTAAAGAAGAAAGCAATACTCGTCTTAATGCATTCCCAACAGTTAATCCATAACCAGGTTCCAAAGGGCGAAATTCAAACTTCCCTTCGAAATCAGAGGAATCGATCATTATTACTTTATCGGGTTTCTGAAAATTAAATAATGCCATAATTGGATCAGTGTTGTTTATTTAGAGTATAACTCCACAATTAATTGTTCTTTGATATTTTCTGGAATTTGCATTCTTTCAGGAATAGTAACGTAAGTACCTTCCTTCTTTTCGCTATTCCAAGAAATCCACTCATAAACCGCACTACTAGCAGTTAATGAATCTTGTATACTTTGCAATGATTTAGATTTTTCTCTAACACCAACAACATCTCCTGCTTTTAATGAGTAAGAAGGTATGTTAACCAACTCGCCATTAACCGTAATATGTCTGTGAGATACTAATTGTCTTGCACCACTTCTAGTTGGAGAAATTCCCATTCTATAAACAACGTTATCTAAACGAGATTCACATAATTGAAGTAAAATTTCACCAGCAACACCTTCTTTTCTTTTTGCAGTCTGGAATAAGTTTCTGAATTGCTTTTCTAAAATACCATAAGTATACTTAGCTTTTTGCTTCTCCATCAATTGAACAGAGTACTCAGATTTCTTTCCTCTTCTTCTATTGTTACCGTGTTGCCCTGGAGGGTAATTTTTCTTTTCGAATGACTTATCGTCTCCGAATATTGCTTCGCCAAATTTACGAGCAATCTTTGATTTTGGTCCTGTATATCTTGCCATTTTCTTTAAGTTTGAAAGTGAGATTATGAATTAAGGCTTATCCTTCGATAATCGTAACTACACTTTCGGTGAAATATATTAGTAATTAATTAAACTCTTCTTCTCTTAGGAGGTCTACAACCGTTATGAGGCATTGGAGTAACATCAATAATTTCCGTTACTTCGATACCAGCATTATGCAAAGACCTAATAGCAGATTCTCTTCCGTTACCTGGACCTTTTACATAAACTTTAACCTTTCTTAAACCTGCTTCATGAGCAACTTTAGAACAATCCTCAGCAGCTACCTGAGCAGCATACGGTGTATTTTTTTTAGATCCTCTAAAACCTAATTTACCAGCAGATGACCAAGAAATTACATCTCCTTTTTTATTTGTTAAAGAGATAATGATGTTGTTGAAAGATGCACTTATGTGCGCTTCACCAACAGAATCAACTATAACTTTACGTTTCTTGGTAACTTTAGTACTTGCCTTTGCCATACCTAATTATTATTTAGTTGCTTTCTTCTTGTTAGCAACTGTTTTACGCTTTCCTTTTCTAGTTCTAGAGTTGTTCTTAGTACGTTGACCTCTTAAAGGCAAACCTGATCTATGACGAATACCTCTATAACAGCCAATATCCATCAAACGCTTAATGTTCAACTGAGTTTCAGAACGTAATTCACCTTCGATTACGAATTCAGAAACAGCTTCCCTAATACGACCTATTTCATCATCATTCCAATCAGAAACCTTAGTATCTTCGCTAACTTGGGCTTTATTCAATATTTCTCTTGACCTACTACTTCCAATTCCAAAAATGTAGGTTAAGGCGATAACACCTCTCTTTTGTTTTGGTATATCTATACCTGCGATTCTTGCCATAATTACCCTTGTCTTTGTTTAAATCTAGGATTCTTTTTGTTGATTACGTACAACCTGCCTTTTCTGCGAACAATCTTGCAGTCGGCACTTCTCTTCTTAACTGATGCTCTTACTTTCATCTTGTATCTTAGTATCTATATGTAATTCTTGCTTTAGTAAGGTCATACGGACTCATCTCCAGTTTCACCTTATCTCCAGGTAATAGTTTTATATAGTGCATACGCATCTTACCTGATATATGCGCTGTTACCACATGTCCATTCTCCAACTCTACACGAAACATTGCGTTAGACAATGCTTCAATGATAGATCCATCTTGTTCTATTGCTGCCTGCTTAGCCATAAATTATGCTACTTTTCTATTTTTACCGGTTTTCATTAAACCATCGTAATGTCTATTCAATAAATATGAATTTACCTGTTGTACCGTATCTATAGCTACACCTACCATAATTAATAAGGAGGTACCACCATAAAATAAAGCCCATCCAGCTTGAACATCCATCAATTTTACTACAATCGCTGGTAAAATAGCGAGCAAAGCTAAGAAAATAGATCCAGGTAACGTTATTAAAGACATAATCTTATCTAAATAATCTCCAGTTTCTTTTCCAGGACGTATTCCTGGTATAAAACCACCACTCCTTTTAAGGTCATCTGCCATCTTATTAGTAGGAACCGTAATTGCAGTATAAAAATATGTAAAGATTATAATCAATATTGCGAATAACAAATTATATGCCCATCCAAAAATATCACTAAACTGCACTTGCATCCATTGTCCAAAAGCAGTATCATCAAATGCACCACCTATCATACCAGGTACAAACATAATTGCTTGAGCAAATATAATTGGCATAACTCCAGAAGCATTCAACTTCAAAGGAATATATTGTCTTGAACCCATTATGTTCTTTTCGTATCCACCAGAAGCAGTACGTCTTGCATACTGTACAGGAATTTGTCTTGTAGCCATTACTAACAAAATACAAGCCAAGATAACCAAGAACCAAATAATAACTTCTATTAAGATGAACATTAATCCACCGTTATTATCAGTTGTTCTAGAGATAAATTCTTGAACAAAAGATTGAGGCATTGTAGCTATAATACCAATCATAATTAATAAAGAGATACCATTACCAATACCTTTATCAGTAATTTTCTCTCCTAACCACATTGCAAATACAGTACCTGTTACCAAAATGATAACTGCAGGAACCATAAAATCCAATCCTTTACCTAATAAAAACGCGCTATCTCTAACTCCAAAGGCCTCTAATCCATATAAATATGCTGGAGCTTGAACTATACAAATACCGATGGTTAACCATCTAGTAATTTGATTAATAGTCTTACGACCACTTTCTCCTTCTTTTTGTAGTTTCTGAAGATAAGGAATTGCAATACCCATCAACTGAACAACAATGGAAGCAGAGATATAAGGCATAATACCCAACGCAAAAACAGAAGCATTAGCAAATGCCCCTCCTGTAAATGCATTTAAAAGACCAAATATACCTTGATCAGTACTATCCGTTAATCCACCTAATTGAGTTGAATCTATACCCGGAAGTACGATTTGACAACCAAAACGATAAACCAACAAAAGACCCAATGTAATAAGAATTCTATTTCTTAGTTCTTCTATCTTCCAAATATTGGATATTGTATCAATAAAATTCTTCATGCTCTCGTTTATGCTTACAAACTTATTGCTTCACCACCTGCTGCTTCAATAGCTGCTTTAGCAGATGCAGTAAATTTATGTACCGAAATTTTAAGAGGAGCTTTTAACTCACCATTTCCTAAAATTTTCACTAATTCATTCTTACCAACTAAACCGTTCTCAATTAAAAGATCTAAAGAAACTTCATTAGATATCACTTTATTATCGACAAGCTCTTGTAACTTCTCTAAATTGATACCTTGATAGTCCTTACGGTTAATGTTCGTAAAACCAAACTTAGGTACACGACGTTGTAATGGCATTTGACCACCTTCAAAACCAATCTTCTTAGAATAACCCGATCTTGACTTTGCTCCTTTATGACCTCTTGCAGCTGTTCCACCTTTTCCAGAACCCTGACCTCTTCCAAGGCGTTTTCCGTCTCTATTAACTGAACCTTCTGCAGGCTGTAGACTATGTAAACCCATTTTTATTCTAAATTTAAGCTTCCTCTGTGGAAACTAAATGTTTAACTTTATTTATCATTCCAAGAATGTTAGGCGTATCGTCATGCTCAACAACCTGTCCTATTCTCTTTAAACCAAGAGCCTCTAAAGTTCTTTTCTGATTTTGAGGTTTCTTAATTCCGCTTTTTACTTGTGTAACTTTAATCTTTGCCATAATTTTCCTCTTATCCTTTAAATACTTTTTCTAAAGAAACACCTCTTTGCGTAGCGATAGTTTTTGCATCTCTAAGTTGCAACAAAGCATCAAAAGTTGCTTTAACAACGTTATGTGGATTTGAAGATCCTTGAGACTTAGATAATACATCTTGTACACCTACAGATTCCAATACCGATCTTACAGCTCCACCAGCAATTACACCGGTACCATGAGATGCAGGCTGGATATAAACTCTAGCTCCACCAAATTTTCCTTTTTGCTCATGAGGTAAAGTTCCTTTGTTTAAAGGAATACGAACTAAGTTCTTTTTACCATCTTCAATTGCCTTTGCTATTGCAGTAGCAACCTCTTTAGATTTACCTAAACCATGACCTACAACACCATTTTCATCACCTACAACAACTATTGCAGAAAAACCGAATGCTCTACCACCTTTTGTTACCTTGGTTACACGTTGAATACCAACTAATTTATCTTTTAAGTCTAAACCACCTGGCTTAACAGTCTCTACGTTTTTATATTTTTGGAACATACTAGTATATTAGAATTTTAGACCTGCTTCTCTTGCACCTTCAGCCAAAGATTTTACTCTTCCGTGATACAAATTACCTCCTCTATCAAAAGCAACTTTCTCTAAGCCAGCTTTTACAGATTTTTCAGCGATTGTTTTACCAACCAAAGCAGCAATCTCGGTTTTATTTCCTTTTGCTTTCGCAATATCCTTATCTCTTGAAGAAGCGGATACTAAAGTGACTCCTTTTACGTCGTCTATAACTTGAGCGTAAATTTCGCTGTTACTTCTAAAAACAGATAACCTTGGTTTAGCTGCAGTTCCAGAAGAAACCTTACGTATTCTACGTCGGATTCTTAATTTTCTTTGTGTTTTTGATAATCCCATAATATCCTATTATTAAGCCGACTTACCAGCTTTTCTTCTTAATATTTCACCTACAAATTTAATTCCTTTTCCTTTGTACGGCTCTGGTCTACGGAAAGATCTAATCTTTGCAGCTATATGACCAACTAGTTGTTTGTCATGAGACGTTAGCTTAACTATAGGGTTCTTACCTTTTTCTGATATAGTTTCAACTTTAACTTCAGATGCTAAGTTGAAAACGATGTTGTGAGAAAAACCTAAAGCCAATTCAAGTTTTTGACCTTGATTACTTGCTCTATACCCTACACCTACTAATTCTAATTCTTTGGTCCAACCTTTAGAAACACCATCAACCATATTAGTTATAAGTGATCTATATAAACCGTGCTTTGCTTTATGCTCCTTAGAATCCGATGGCCTTGTTACGAAAGCCTGTCCGTCTTCTACTTTAACCGCTACACCAGAGAACTCTTGAGTCAACTCACCTAATTTCCCTTTTACAGAAATTATATTGTCGTTAATTTCAATTGTAACCCCTTCAGGAATTGCGATTGGATTATTACCTATTCTAGACATTTTCTAAATCTTTAATCAATTAATAAACGTAGCACAAAACTTCACCACCAACTTTCTCTGCCTTAGCCTGCTTGCTAGTCATTACACCATGAGATGTAGAAACAATTGCAACACCCAAACCATTTAATACACGAGGTAAATCTTCGTTACCTGAATATTTCCTAAGACCAGGCTTACTTATACGCTGTATTTTCTTGATAACAGGCTCTTTTGTAAGCTTATCATATTTCAAAGCTATCTTAATAGAACCTTGAACTTTATTTTCTTCGAATTTATAACTTAAGATATATCCTTGATCGAATAATATTTTAGTTATTTCTTTCTTTAGATTTGACGCAGGAATTTCAACAACCCTATGTCCCGCTCTACTCGCGTTTCTAACTCTCGTTAGGTAATCTGCAATAGTATCTGTTACCATATGTATATAATTCGGAAACGGTTTTCAGCAATTAAGCTAAACCTGAATCCATTAATAATTCTTAATCTACCAGCTAGCTTTCTTAACACCTGGTATTAAACCGGCATTAGCCATCTCTCTGAATTTTACCCTTGAAATACCAAAAGTTCTCATGTAACCTTTAGGTCTTCCAGTTAATTTACATCTGTTATGTAAACGTACCGGAGAGGCATTTTTAGGTAGTCTCTGTAACGCTTCATAATCGCCAGCTTCTTTCAAAGCCTTGCGTTTTTCAGCATAAACTGCTACAGTTCTTTCCCTTTTTCTCTCACGGGCTTTCATTGATTCCTTAGCCATACTAATTCTTTTTAAAAGGTAAACCTAATTCTGTTAATAATGATTTTGCTTCTTTGTCAGTTCCCGCAGAAGTTACAAAGGTAATATCCATACCGTTAATTCTATTGATTTTATCAATATTAACTTCAGGAAATATTATTTGCTCAGTAACACCCAAGTTATAATTTCCACGACCATCAAAACCTGTAGCCTTAATACCTTGAAAATCTCTAACACGAGGTAATGCTGAAGTCACCAAACGATCTAAGAATTCGTACATACGCTCACCTCTTAAGGTAACTTTTGCACCAATTGGCATGCCTTTTCTTAACTTAAAGGCAGCAACATCTTTCTTAGACATAGTAGCAACGGCTTTTTGACCAGTAATCATAGTCATTTCATCTATTGCATGGTCAATAAGTTTCTTGTCAGCAACAGCAGCTCCTACACCTCTACTCATTACTATCTTCTCTAACTTAGGAACCTGCATTACATTACTGTAACCAAACTCTTCGGTAAGGGCAGCTACTATTCGCTCCTTATACTCTTTCTTTAATCTTGCAACGTATGCCATAACTAAATTACTTCATTGGATTTTTTGGAAACCCTAACTTTTTTACCATCCTTTACTTCGTAACCTACTCTAGTTGTATCGCCAGATTTACCGTCGATTAGAGCCAAGTTAGAAATGTGGATTAAAGCTTCTTTTTTTACAATACCACCTTGAGGGTTCTTAGCACTAGGCTTCTCATGTTTAGATACCATATTGGCACCTTCAACGATGGCTTTATTTTTCTCAAGATCAACACGCATCACTTTACCTTCGGTTCCCTTATGGTCACCAGCGGTAATTCTTACCGTATCTCCTGTTTTGATTTTTAACTTTTTCATCTTGTCCGTTATATTATAATACCTCTGGGGCCAATGATACAATCTTCATGAACTGCTTATCCCTAAGCTCTCTTGCTACAGGTCCAAAAACACGAGTTCCTCTCATTTCTCCGGCAGGATTCAATAACACACAGGCGTTATCATCAAATCTGATATAAGACCCATCAGGTCTTCTAACCTCTTTCTTAGTACGAACTACAACAGCAGTTGAAACCGCACCTTTCTTGATACCTCCGTTCGGAGTAGCTTCCTTAACCGTAACAACAATTTTGTCACCTATTGAAGCATACCTTCTTTTGGTACCACCAAGAACACGGATAGTTAAAACTTCCTTTGCTCCGGTGTTATCCGCTACTTTTAATCTAGATTCTTGCTGTAACATAACTTATTTAGCTCTTTCTAAGATTTCTACTAATCTCCAACATTTGGTTTTACTCATAGGACGAGTCTCCATGATCTTTACAGTATCACCAATGTTACAATCGTTCTTTTCGTCATGTGCAACATATTTCTTTGTCTTCAAAACGAACTTACCGTACATAGGATGTTTTACTCTTTTCACTTCAGCAATAACAATAGACTTCTCCATTTTATTACTAGTGACAACTCCTACTCTCTCTTTTCTTAAATTTCTTTTCTCCATAAAGCCCACCAATTATTGGTTTTCCCTATTAGTTAATTCAGTGGCTAATCTTGCTACCGTTCTCCTTACTTTTCTAATCTGAAGTGGATTTTCTAACGGAGTTACAAAATGTGCCATTTTCAAATCTGCATGTTGCTTCTTGTACTCGGCAAATTTCTCCGTAAGTCCTTCCACAGACATTTCTTTAATCTCTTGTTTTTTCATTATTCCTTACGTTTAATTTCCGCCCTCGTAATCTCGAGCTACAATGAATTTTGTTTTAACAGGAAGTTTTTGAGCCGCTAATCTTAAAGCTTCTTTTGCTACTTCCATAGGAACTCCGGCCACTTCGAACATAATTCTACCTGGTTTTACCACGGCTACGAAATATTCTGGTGCACCTTTACCTTTACCCATACGTACTTCTAATGGCTTTTTGGTAATCGGCTTGTCTGGAAATATTTTAATCCACAATTGACCTTCCCTCTTCATGAATCTAGTAGCAGCAATACGAGCAGCTTCTATCTGGCGTGAAGTCAAAAATGTAGCATCATCAACATTCTTTATACCGAACATACCATTTGAAAGTTGGTGTCCTCTCCCAGCAAGACCTTTCATACGGCCTTTCTGCATTTTACGGAACTTTGTTCTTTTCGGTTGTAACATTACTTTAGTTCTTTAAAAAATTACTTTCTACGACGTTGTTTTCTTCCACCTTCTTGCTTACCACCTTTAGAAGAATCCTTTTGCATTCCTACTAATGGAGATAAATCTCTTTTACCATATACCTCACCTTTCATAATCCAAACTTTAATACCAAGTTTACCATATGTAGTTTGAGCTTCTTGTAGAGCATAATCAATATCAGCTCTAAAAGTAGATAATGGAATTCTACCATCTTTATAAGATTCCGAACGAGCCATTTCAGCACCATTCAATCTACCAGAGATCTGAATCTTTATTCCTTCAGCATTCATACGCATTGCTGCAGCGATTGCCATTTTTATTGCTCTTCTAAAAGAAATTCTACTTTCAATTTGACGAGCTACACTTGCTGCAACTAAGTTAGCATCAAGCTCAGGTCTTTTTATCTCAAAGATATTGATCTGAACCTCCTTATTGGTGATTTTTTTCAATTCTTCCTTAAGTTTATCAACTTCCTGACCACCTTTACCGATAATAATACCAGGTCTTGCAGTGGTTACTGTAACTGTGATTAATTTAAGAGTACGTTCAATTATAACTCTAGAAACACTAGCCTTAGAAAGTCTTGCATGAATATACTTTCGTATTTTATCATCCTCAGCCAATTTATCTCCGTAATCGTTACCACCATACCAGTTAGATTCCCAACCTCTAATGATTCCTAGACGATTTCCTATTGGATTTGTTTTCTGTCCCATCCTAGTTTTCTGTTATATTTTTTGACCCCAATACCAAAGTTACATGGTTTGAACGTTTTCTAATTCTATGTGCTCTACCTTGTGGAGCAGGACGCAATCTCTTAAGCATTGCACCACTATCTACTCTAATCTCAGCTACAATTAAATCAGCATCTTCTACACTTGCCTCTTCATTTTTTGCCTGCCAATTAGCCAAAGCTGAAAGTAATAATTTCTCCAACTTCCTAGAAGCTTCTTTAGGATTGAACCTTAAAATAGCTAAAGCTTGCTCTACCTTTACACCACGAATTAAATCAGCAACCAAACGCATCTTTCTAGGTGAAGTAGGACAGTTATTCAACTTAGCGAAAGCTACCTTCTTCTTCTCAGCCTTTATTCTTTCGGCCATCTGTTTTTTACGAACTCCCATAGCTTACTTTTTTCCTTTGTTTTTCGCACCTGCATGACCTCTAAAAGATCTAGTTGGTGAAAATTCCCCAAGTTTATGTCCTACCATGTTTTCTGTTACAAAAACAGGTACAAATTGTTTTCCGTTGTGAACCGCTATCGTCATTCCTACAAAATCAGGTGTAATCATAGAGGCTCTAGACCAAGTTTTGATTACTGCTTTTTTTCCAGAGGAAACACTTTGTTGGATTTTCTTCTCCAAACTATAGTGAACGTAAGGTCCTTTTTTTAGTGAACGTGCCATTTCTTTCTACTTTTTTATTTCTTTCTACGTTCTATTATATACTTGTTGGTGCTCTTGGTCTTAGAACGAGTTCTGAATCCTTTAGCAGGAATTCCATTTCTCGATCTTGGATGACCACCTGAAGCCCTACCTTCACCACCACCCATTGGGTGATCGACAGGGTTCATAGCTACCGGTCTAGTTCTTGGTCTTCTACCCAACCATCTACTTCTACCAGCTTTACCTGATACTAGTAATTGATGATCCGAGTTAGATATAGCACCAATAGTAGCCATACAACCTGAAAGAATTAATCTTGTTTCACCAGATGGCATCTTAACAGTAACAAACTTACCGTCCTTTGCCATAAGTTGAGCAAAAGTACCTGCGCTACGCGCCATAATAGCACCTTGACCAGGTCTTAACTCAATACATGAAATTATAGTTCCTAGAGGAATTTCACTCAAAGGCATTGCGTTCCCTATCTCAGGAGCAACAGTTAATCCAGATGAAATCTGTTGATCAACCTGCAATCCGTTTTGAGCTACAACATAACGCTTTTCGCCATCCGCATATTCCAAAAGAGCAATAAATGCAGTTCTATTAGGATCGTATTCAATAGACTTAACAGTAGCAAGTACATCTTGCTTATCTCTCTTAAAATCTATTACACGATACCTTCTTTTATGACCTCCACCTTTTTGGCGTATGGTCATCTTTCCTTGACTGTTTCTACCTCCCGACTTTTTTAACGGAGCAAGCAAGCTTTTCTCCGGCTTATCAGCAGTAATGGCGTCAAATCCATTTACTACTCTAAAACGCTGTCCTGGAGTGATTGGTTTTAATTTTCTAACTGACATTTCTTGTCTTTATAGATTACTGTAAAAATCGATAATATCACCTTCTACTACATCAACAATTGCTTTTTTAATAGCATTTGTTTTACCATGTTGTACACCAGTTTTTGTATATCTGGATTTTCTTGATGGACCGTAATTCATTGTACGAACCTTCTTCACAGAAACACCATAAGTAGCTTCAACTGCATCTTTAATCTGCAACTTATTAGCCTTAGGGTTAACTACGAATCCATAACGGTTATTCAACTCGCTATCAGCAGTCATTTTCTCCGTTATAATTGGTTTTATTAACACACTCATGATATTATTGTTTATTTAAATTCGATTCAATCCCCTCTAAAGAGCTCTCTAACAATACCACACTATTAGCATGAAGAATTTTGTAAGTACTTAATTCTGAGTTAGTTATAACTTCTGAGCCTTTAAAATTACGCGAAGACAAATATACACCTTTATTTGAATCACCCAACACTATTAAAGACTTTTTATTTTCAAGACCTAATGTCTTCAAAACTTCGATAAAATCTTTAGTTTTTGGAGTATCAAAATCGAAGTCTTCAACTACTAAAATTGCATTTTCTTTTGTCTTCAAAGACAATGCAGATTTTCTTGCTAAACGCTTCAAGTTTTTATTTAACTTCTGAGTATAATCCTTAGGTCTAGGTCCAAATATTCTACCACCACCTCTAAAGATTGGCGATTTAATACTACCTGCTCTTGCAGTACCCGTACCTTTTTGTTTTTTAATCTTTCTAGTACTACCAGCGATCTCAGCTCTTTCTTTAGCTTTGTGCGTTCCTTGTCTTTGATGAGCTAAATATTGCTTAACATCTAAGTAAACTGCGTGATCATTAGGCTCTATAGCGAAAACATCATCAGAAAGGTTTGCCTTTCTACCTGTGTCTTTTCCTTTAATATCTAAAACTGCTATTTTCATTACATCTACCTTTGTATAGTTACATAAGCATTCTTATGGCCCGGAACACAACCTTTTACTACTAAAAGATTCTTCTCTGGAACTACTTTTAAAACCCTAAGGTTCTGAACCGTTACACGATCAGTACCCATTCTACCAGCCATCTTCATACCCTTGAATACTCTTGCTGGATATGATGCAGCACCAATAGAACCAGGAGCTCTAAGTCTGTTATGCTGACCGTGAGTTGCTTGACCAACCCCTGCAAAACCGTGACGTTTAACAACACCTTGAAAACCTTTACCCTTAGATGTACCAATAACATCTACGAATTGACCTTCAGTAAAAACATCTACACCTACGGTGTCACCTAATTTAAAATCACCTTCAAAATCTTGGAACTCAACGACCTTTTTCTTAGGAGAAGCACCTGCTTTTTTAAAATGGCCTAATTCAGCCTTATTAGCACGAGTTTCTGCCTTGTCATCGAAACCAAGTTGAAGGGCACTATACCCGTCGACCTCTTCGGTTCTGACTTGGGTAACTACACATGGTCCAGCTTGTATAACGGTACATGGAATGTTCTTTCCATTCTCGTCAAAAATACTGGTCATGCCTACTTTCTTTCCTATTAACCCAGACATACTTATTTATATTAATTATTACTTATTAAATTCTATACAAAAAAATAGGGTCAAAATAATTTAACCCTAAATTATTTTTTCCGTTTTTCCCTCGCACGCAGCTTAGGACATGTAGTCTAGCCCATAAATGAGCTAGACAATTAATTACACCTTAATCTCTACTTCTACACCACTTGGAAGCTCTAGCTTCATAAGTGCATCAATAGTTTTAGATGAAGAGCTATAGATATCCAATAATCTCTTATAAGAACTTAATTGGAACTGCTCTCTTGATTTTTTATTCACGTGAGGTGAACGCAAAACTGTAAATATCTTTTTATGCGTAGGTAAAGGAATTGGTCCTGTTACAACAGCACCGGTAGTCTTTACCGTTTTTACAATCTTTTCAGCAGATTTATCCACTAAATTGTGATCGTAAGATTTTAGTTTTATTCTAATTTTCTGACTCATGTCCTAAATTTATGCTGTTATACCTTTTGCTGCCTTAATAACTTCCTCTGAAATATTAGAAGGAGTTTCTGCATAGTGTGAAAATTCCATTGTTGAAGTAGCACGTCCTGAAGATAAAGTTCTAAGAGATGTTACATATCCGAACATTTCAGATAATGGAACAGTACCTTTAACAACTTTGGCACCAGCTCTATCACTCATATCACCAATAGTACCTCTACGTCTATTTAAATCTCCCACGATATCACCCATGTTTTCTTCTGGGGTGATAACTTCCAATTTCATAATCGGCTCCATGATAACGGCACCAGCAGCTTTACCAGCAGCTTTATACCCCATTTTTGCAGCTAATTCGAACGAAAGTGCATCAGAATCCACAGCGTGGAAAGATCCATCCTTAAGTACAACTTTCATTGTATCCATTTCATACCCAGCCAACGGTCCGTTTTGCATAGCAACATTGAAACCTTTTTCTACAGATGGAATGAATTCCTTTGGTATACGACCACCTTTAATCTCATCAACAAACTGAAGACCTTCTCCTTTGAAATCCTCATCAGCAGGACCCATCTCAAATACAATATCACCAAATTTACCACGACCACCAGATTGCTTTTTATAAGTTTCTCTGTGAGATGCCGTTTTAGTTAATGCTTCTTTGTATTCTACTTGTGGTTCACCTTGGTTTACTTCAACCTTGAACTCTCTTCTTAAACGGTCAACAATAATATCTAAGTGAAGCTCACCCATACCAGATATAATTGTTTGCCCTGAAGCTTCATCAGTTTTCACCTGGAAAGTTGGATCCTCTTCAGCTAATTTAGCCAAAGCCATACCTAACTTATCAACGTCTGCCTTAGTTTTAGGCTCAACAGCAATACCAATAACTGGCTCAGGGAAATCCATGCTCTCCAATACAATTGGATGCTTTTCATCAGACATGGTGTCACCAGTCTTGATATCCTTGAAACCTACAGCCGCACCAATATCACCCGCTTCGATATAATCAATAGCATTTTGTTTATTAGAGTGCATTTGATAAATACGTGAAATACGTTCCTTTTTACCTGAACGGTTATTCAATATATAAGAACCAGCATCTAAACGACCAGAGTAAGTTCTGAAAAATGCCAATCTTCCAACAAAAGGATCAGTAGCAATTTTAAAAGCCAAAGCCGCAAAAGGCTCTTTTACACTAGGCTTACGTTTTTCAACCTCACCCGTATCAGGGTTAGTTCCCTCAATCGCCTCTTTATCTACAGGCGAAGGTAAATATCTACATACAGCATCCAATAAAAACTGAACACCCTTATTCTTAAATGAAGAACCACAAATCATTGGAATGATTGCACGATCCATAACAGCAGCTCTTAAAGCAGCATGCACTTCATCTTCTGTGATAGAGTCTTCATCTTCGAAGAATTTCTCCATCAACTCCTCATCATATTCTGCAACAGCTTCAATTAAGGCAGCTCTATACTCCTTAACTTCGGCTTTCATGTCCTCAGGAATGTCAATTACGTCAAAAGTAGCACCAAAACCTTCTTCGTGCCATGTAATTGCTCTGTTCTTAGCTAAATCAACTATACCTCTAAAATCAGCTTCGTCACCGATAGGAAGTACAATTGGAACTGCATTAGAACCCAACATTTCTTTAACTTGCTTACAAACCATAAGGAAGTTAGAACCTTGACGGTCCATCTTGTTCACAAAACCAATTCTTGGAACCTTATAGTTATCAGCCAATCTCCAGTTAGTTTCTGATTGAGGCTCAACACCATCAACAGCACTAAACAAGAAAACCAAACCATCCAAAACACGTAATGATCTGTTTACCTCTACAGTAAAATCAACGTGCCCCGGTGTATCTATTATATTAAAGTGATAATCCTTAGTATTATCAAGCTCCTTTGCATTCTCTAAAGGAAACTTCCAAGTACAAGTAGTAGCAGCAGAAGTAATAGTAATACCTCTTTCCTGCTCTTGCTCCATCCAGTCCATAGTAGCAGCACCATCATGAACTTCACCTATTTTATGACTAACACCCGTATAAAAAAGAATACGCTCTGTTGTCGTAGTTTTACCAGCATCAATGTGCGCAGCAATACCTATATTTCTTGTAAATTTTAAATCTCTTGCCATTTCTATTTAGAATCTAAAGTGCGAAAATGCTTTGTTAGCCTCAGCCATCTTGTGCGTATCGACTCTTTTCTTAACAGCTGCTCCTTCTTCTTTTGCTGCTGCTAAAATTTCTCCAGCCAATTTTTGAGCCATCCCTTTCTCATTACGCTTTCTTGCATAACTAATCAACCACTTCATAGCTGTTGATATTTTTCTGTCCGGTCTGATCTGCATTGGAATTTGAAATGTTGCACCACCAACTCTTCTACTTCTAACTTCAACGTGAGGCATAACATTACTCAATGCATCCTTCCAAAGCTCTAAAGCTGTTTTTTCTTCATCAGTTTTTTTAGCATCTACGATATCTATTGCATCGTAAAAAACACCAAAAGCAACTGATTTTTTACCATCCCACATCATCATATTGACGAAACGTGTCACCAATTGATCATTAAATCTTGGATCTGGTAAAAGTGGTCTTTTCTTTGCCTGTCTTTTTCTCATTACTTCCTTTTAAACAAGTTTAATTAATTTTTAGGGCGTTTAGCACCATATTTAGATCTACGCTGTGTTCTACCGGCCACACCTGCTGTGTCCAATGCACCACGTACAATATGATACCTAACTCCTGGTAAATCTTTAACTCTTCCGCCTCTTACTAATACTATCGAGTGCTCTTGTAAATTGTGACCCTCTCCTGGAATGTAAGCATTCACTTCCTTACCATTTGTTAACCTAACCCTTGCTACTTTTCTCATAGCTGAATTTGGCTTCTTAGGTGTGGTAGTATAAACACGTGTACAAACACCCCTTCTCTGAGGACACGAATCCAAAGCAGCCGATTTACTCTTCTTAGTAATCGTCTCTCTTCCTATTCGTACTAATTGTGATATTGTTGGCATACTATAATGATATATAAAAAATTACCCCTACTTTAAGGGTCGGCAAATGTAGTAATATTTAAGTAAAATTCAAACCAAGTCGCATTTATTTTTATTTTTTTTTAATTCCCCCCGTTTTATCGTAAAAAACACACTTGTTAAAACATCCTTAACAATTTGTAAAATCAGCAAATCCCCATACGTTTTTTGAGTTGAATTAAATGCAGGTTTTTTAGACAAATATTGAAGAATTATGAATATGACAAAAAAAACGGTGTTGAATTATATAACTTTAAATATGGATCGTGTTTAATCTGTAACTCCCAATTTTATCACGAATTCTTAAAATTTTATTAAAATTATCTTGCATTATTAACACATTATTGTGAAGTTTGTCGCTAGCTAATTCAAATAATTTAAAAATGAGAACAAAACTAAATGGATTGTTAACGCTACTTTTAGCGTTAGTTGTGCATATTTCTTTTGCACAGCAAAAAACAGTATCCGGTACGGTTACTGATCAGGGAGGGCTTCCTTTGCCCGGGGTTAACATTGTAGTTGAAGGTACCACCACAGGTACTCAGACAGATTTTGATGGTAACTATTCCATTATGGCCGCACAAGGCGAAACATTATTATTTACTTACATCGGTCAGAAAGCTGTAAGAAAATCGGTAGGTGCCGGTAGTACAGTAAGTGTGCAAATGGAAGAAGATGCACAAGCGCTGGAAGAAGTGGTTGTAACCGCTCAAGGTATTAAGCGTGAGAAGAAAGCTTTAGGTTTTGCAGTATCATCTGTAGACGAAAAAGACTTAGAATCTCGGTCAGAAGGTGATGTTGCCCGTGTTTTATCTGGTAAAGCTTCTGGTGTTCAGATTACTGCCGCTGGTGGTATGTCTGGTTCTGCAACTAACGTTGTTGTTAGGGGTTTAAGTTCCTTTAGTGGAAGTAACCAAGCTCTTTTCGTTGTTGATGGTGTACCATTTAGTAGTGATACTAATGCACAAGACACAAACGGTGGCGGTTCTAACTTCTTAACTGGTAACACTGGTTCTTCTAGATTTTTAGATTTAGATCCAAACAACATCGCAAAAATTGAAGTATTAAAAGGTCTTGCAGCAGCAACTCTTTATGGTTCTCAAGGTAAAAACGGTGTTATTCTTATTACTACAAAAGCAGGTTCTGCTGTTGGTGGAAAGAAAAAAACAGAAATAACTGTTAATCAATCTTACTTCGTTAATGAATTTGCTTCATTACCAGATTATCAAGATGAATATGGTAATGGTTTTGACCAAGCCTTTGGATGGTTCTTTAGTAACTGGGGCCCTAGCTTTGAAGAAAGCGGTCTTTCTGGTTGGGGTAGACAATCTTCAATTGATGCAAATGGTACTCTAGAACATCCTTATAGCACTACAGCAGTAGCAGCTACAAGAGAAGCATTTCCTGAATTTCAGGGTGCAAGATATGACTGGAAACCTTACAACTCAGTTGAGAATTATTTTAAGCCAGGTTCAGTAAGTTCTACTTCTGTTAACATAAACGGTGCTTCTGAAGATGGTAATACTACTTTCAATGCGAACTTCGGTTATTTAGATGACGAGTCTTTTATTCCAGGAAACGGTTTAACAAGAGCTAACGTATCTATTGGTGGTAGATCTAAATTATCAAATAGATTTACAGTATCTGGAGCAATGAACTACTCTAGAACTGATTATAGCTCACCTCCAATTGCAGCTAGTGAAGGTAATGGTACTACTGGACTTTCAATTTTTGGTAACATCTACTTTACACCAAGAAGTGTTGATTTATTAGGTTTACCTTACCAGAACCCAATTGACGGTTCTAGTGTTTACTATAGAAATGGTAACGACATTATAAACCCTCGTTGGACTGCAAACAATGCTAAGTATTCTCAATTGACTACTCGTGTATTCTGGAATGCAGCAATGCAATATGACATTAATGACAATCTTAATGTTACTTATAGAGCAGGTTTAGATTATTACAATGAAAGAAACGAACAATACTCTAACAAGGGTGGTGTAGAATTTACAAGTGCCATATTCGGTTTCTTAAATACATATGATAACAATAATACTATCTGGGATCACTATTTAGCCTTAAATGGTAATTATGATTTATCAGAGAAATTAGGTATGACATTTAACGTAGGTGCTACTTCTAGATCTACATCATTTGATCAGCAAGGTGTTGCTAGTACAGGTCAAATTGTATTTGATATACAAAGACACTTCAACTATGCTAACCAATCTCCAATTCAGTATTCTGAGACAAGAAACATTGCAGGTCTTTTAGGTCAAGTTACTTTAGATTATGACAACATGTTATTCTTAACTGCATCTACTAGAACGGATTGGGTTTCTAACCTTATTACAGAGAACAATAGCCAAACTTACCCAAGTGCAAGTGCATCATTCTTGCCAACTGCTGCTTGGCCTGGACTTAAATCTCAAAATGGACTTAACTTCTTAAAGTTAAGAGCTGGTTTAGGACAATCTGCAACATTTCCAACAGCTTACCCAACAGTAAGTGTTGTTGAACAAAATACGCAGGTTTATGGTGATGATGGTGGTGTAACAACTAATCAAGTTGCCGGATTTAAAGCAAATCCAGATTTAAAGCCAGAATTACTTTCTGAATTTGAAGTTGGTTTCGAATCTAAATTCATAGACAATAGAGTTTCTTTAGATTTCACTTATTTTGATAGAACTACAAAAGATCTTATCGTAAGAGAGCCTCTTTCTCCTTCAACTGGTTTTACTTTCACACAAAGTAATGTTGGTAAAATAGAAGGTGATGGTATTGAAATTGATTTAGGAATTGATTGGTTTAGAAGCGATTCTTCAAGTGGATTTAACTGGAATTCAAGAGCAAACTTTACTAAAAACAAATTTACTGTTACAGAACAAGAACAAGATATCATTATTTATGCTGGTAGTTCTACATTATCTGTTGGTGGTAACGCCGCTATAAAAGGTGAGCAATTAGGTGTAATTGTAGGTGATGCAATTGCTAGAGATGCTGATGGTAATTTCTTAGTTGATGATGGTGGTGATTATGTTACTACAGAAGTTGACGCTAATGGAAATGTTCCAATTATCGGTAATCCAAACCCTGACTTTGTAATGAACGTAATTAACTCTTTTTCTTATAAAAATTGGAATTTAGGTTTTCAGATTAGTCATATAAAAGGTGGTGATATTGTTTCTAACACTATTGGTACTTTGTTAGGTAGAGGTTTAATTACCGAAACTTTAGACAGAGAGAATACGTATATTCTTCCAGGAGTTTCTCAAAGTACTGGTGAAGTAAACAATAAGCAGATCAACAACTCTACTTACTACTTCAACAATATTTTATTCGGACCAACAGAATTGAAAGTTTATGATGCTTCTGTAGTTCGTTTACAAGAACTTTCTTTAGGCTATACTTTCCCTGCAAAGTCATTAGAAAGAACTCCTTTTGGATCTTTGACAATTACTGCTCAAGGTTTCAACTTGTGGTATGATGCTTACAATACACCTAAAGGTGCAAACTTTGACCCTAACATTCAAGGTGCTGGTGTTGGTAACTCTCAAGGTTTTGACTTTTTAAATGGTCCTAGTTCTAGAAGATATGGACTTAGTATTAAAGCAACCTTTTAAAAATTGCTAATCTTAATTAATAGAAATATTATGAAAAAAATAATTAAATATATAACCGTTGTTTTTACCGCAGGAGTGCTATTAAACTCTTGTGAAACAACAGACCTAGATCTTAGGACTAGCCCTAATGATTTGGCAGCAGATCAAGCAGATCCAAATTTGCTATTGAATTCTATTCAGTTAGCTTATGTAGCCAACATGTACGAATTAAATGATATTGGTTCTGAGTTAACAAGAATTGATTACATGCTTGGACGTAACTATTTTAACACCTACCCAGGTAACACATTAGATGATGTTTGGGAGCGTCTTTACAGTAGTACAGATGGTAATGGTGATGTTTTCACCTCAGATGTTGATTTAGGAATTTTTCCTAACGTAGCAAACCTTCAAGTTATTGACGAAGGAACTGATACTGATTTCTCTTTCCATATAGCTGTTGGCCAAACTCTAAAAGCACATATGCTTTTATTACTTACAGATTATCTTGGAAAAGCAACTTTGAGCGAAGCTGGTAACCCTGTAGATTTTCCTGCTCCATTATTAGATGATGGTCAAGCGGTTTACACAGGAGCATTAGCTTTATTAGATGAGGCTGAAGCATTATTTGCTGCAGGTCCTGCCGATCAAGGTGCAACAGATTTTTTCTACGGTGGAGACACTGATCAATGGATTAAATTAATTAATACAATTAAATTAAAAGCTGCCGTAACTACTGGTGACGTTAGCACATTTAATTCTATTATCGCTTCTGGTGATTATATTGCTGACTCTAGTGATGATTTCCAATTCCAATATGGAGCAAGAGATTTACAGCCAGATACACGTCACCCAGATTACCAAGATGATTACACTCCAAGTGGTGCTAACATCTACCAATCAAACTGGTTGATGAATAACATGTTAGTAAAGAATGACCCTAGAATTAGATATTATTTCTATCGTCAAGTTGATGCTACACCAGGTGCTGCAGGAGAACCAGCAAGTGAAGAAGACTTAGCGTGTTCTTTAGCAGTTGCTCCAGCTCATTATGATGGATTTGTTTATTGTTCAGTTCCTAATGGATACTGGGGAAGATCTCATGGAAACAATGAAGGTACTCCTCCAGATGGTTTCCTTAGAACAGCTGTAGGTGTTTATCCAGCTGCAGGTCGTTTTGATGACAATAGCTTTGGTGGTGTTGGTCTTGGCCTAGGTGGCGGAGGTGCAGGTATCGAACCTATCATCTTAGCTTCATATGTTGATTTCTGGCAAGCTGAAATAGCTAGCTCTCCTGCTGCTAAAGCTGCATTTTTAGAATCGGCAATGACAAAGTCAATAGAAAAAGTACAAGGTTTTGGATCTTTAGATGGTACTGCTGATACTTCTTTTGCTCCTTCTGATGCTGAAGTAACAACATACATTGATGGTATTGTTGCTGATTATTTAGCTGCTTCTGGTGATGATCAAACAAACATTTTGTCTGAACAATATTGGATCGCACTTTACGGTGGTGGTGTTGAAGCATTTAACTACTACAGAAGAACAGGTTTCCCAACAACTTTGGCACCTAACTGGGAATTAAACCCAGGGTCTTTTCCAAGATCATTCTTGTATCCTCAAACAGAGGTTATTACAAACTCGAATGTTTCTCAGAAATCTGATTTATCAACTCAAGTATTTTGGGATACTAATCCAGCCGGACCAGCTTTCCCATCTGCTAACTAAAAATTAAGAAAATGAAAATAAACAATAAAATACTAGGCGCTATAATCGGTGTTTCTTCTCTACTAATAACATCATGTGATGATGATGGAGGTAAAGTAATTGACGAAGTATTTGCTGAAACTACCAGAGGTGCCGTTTTAAGAACAATTGAATCTGGCGGAGTATTTGACCGTTTCGATACATCTACTTCTTTTGGCTTCACCTTTGAAGAGCAAGATTACGAAGATGGAGATTTGTTAGAAAAAGTTGATCTATACATTAGCTTTGAAGACAATACAGCGGGTAACGGTGATTCTACAGTTGATGAAATCTTAATAGAAACATTTCTTCCTTCTGATTTTACAGATGGTGAATTTGGTTTGCCAATAGCAAGCTATGAGACTACCTTAGCTAATGCTTTATCTTTATTAGGTTTAGTTGAAGGAGAGTTCGACGGTGGTGATGCAATTCAATATCGTTTGATCTTAACATTAACAGATGGTAGAACCTTTACTAACGATGACAGTACAGGTACAATTACAGGATCATTCTTTAATGCACCGTATTTCTACGGTCCAGTTATTAAATGTATCCCTCCAGCTCCAGTACCAGGTGAGTATACTATTGACTTAGTTGATAGTTATGGTGACGGATGGAATGGTGCATCTATTGATGTTGTTATCGATGGTGAAGCATCTTCATATACAATTCCAGATGGTAGTGCAGGTACACTTACTTTCACGGTACCAGAAGGAGCTACAGAATTTACATTAGAATTTGTTTCCGGTGCTTTTGATTCTGAAGTAACTTATGAAATTACTGCTCCAACAGGTGAAACTGCAATATCTGATGGACCAAGTCCGGCAGTTGGACCTATTACATTGAATATCTGTAACGGGTAGTCTTCGTAATTCTTAAATTAATCAATAGCTGCCCTCTTAACTTAGGGCAGCTATTTTGTTTAAACTAATTTTTAACACCCCCCCCGATATGCTAAATCTTTTCAACATAAATAGAGATTCAAGATTGATAATTGTAATTATACTTGTATCAATTACCCTATCATGTTCAAATCAAAAAAAAGAATCTTCAGAACAAATAGCATATAATCAAAATACAAATACCAAAATCTTCGAAAGCATTTCAAGTGAAATTAGTAACATCACATTCAGTAATAATCTAAAAGAAAACATGGAAACCTATGACAATGTTTTCAATTTTGACTACTTCTACAACGGTGCCGGAGTTGGTGTTGAAGACATTAACAATGATGGATTACTTGATATTATCTTTTCAGGAAACCAAGTTGAAAACAAACTATATCTAAACAAAGGTGATTTTAAATTTGAAGATATATCTAAATCGTCAGGTATTAACACTGGAAAAAAATGGAGTAATGGTGTAACCTTCGTTGACATCAATAATGATGGTTGGCAAGACATCTACATCTCTCAAGGTGGACCTAATAATAGAAGCAACAGAAACAATCTTCTATTCATCAATAATAAAGATTTAACTTTTACAGAAAAAGCACAAGAACTAGGATTAGATGATCCAGGCATATCCACACAATCCGCTTTTTTTGATTATGACAAAGACGGCGATCTAGATTGTGTTGTAATGAATGAAAATGAATTATACGGTTTAGACCCCATTTCACTTCTTAAAACGGTAAACACAACAGAAGATACCAAGTATTTTAATAGTAGTCACTTCTACAAGAACGTTGATGGTAAATTTATAGATGCTACAAAAGAAGTCGGCTTAGAAAACCCGGTTTTTGGTTTAGGTTTATGCGTCTCTGACATCAACTCAGATGGGTACTTAGACATCTATATTTCTAGTGATTATTATTTACCAGATGCCATTTATTTAAACGACCAGAACGGTAGTTTTATTAACTCAGTAAAAGATTTAACACAACAGGTTTCATTTTACGGTATGGGCTTAGATATTGCTGATATCAACAATGACCAATTACAAGATATATTTGTTCTAGACATGGCATCTAACGACAATTTTAGAGCAAAAACATTAATGGCTTCTATGAGCACAGATAAGTTTAATTACTTAACAAAAACAGTGGGTTTTCAACATCAATACATGTTTAACTCGCTACAACTTAACTTAGGCAACAACCATTACTCTAACATTTCTCAGTTAACTTCTATGGCTAGTTCTGATTGGAGCTGGTCAGTATTATTATCCGATTATAATAATGATGGATTAAAGGACGTATTCATCACTAACGGTTATCGTAAATATGCTTTGGACAATGATTTTCAAAATAAAGTATATAAAACTAAGGTAAAATATAAAGGCAATATTCCGAATAACATAAAACAGCAATTATATGATGAAATGCCTTCTGAAAGTCTTAGTAACCTCATGTATAAAAATGAAGGAAATCTAAATTTTAAGGAAGTAGGTAGCAACTGGGGTTTAGATGATCTTACCTTTAGCAATGGTGCCGCGCAAGGAGATTTTGATAATGACGGAGATCTTGATTTAATAATTAACAATATTGACCAAGAAGCAATTCTTTACAAGAACAAAACTGTAGAAAACAATTTAGGGAATTTCCTAAAAGTAACCGCACAAGGGAATACTTCAGAATCATTTTCGAAGATTACGATATCCCATGATAACAAAACCCAATACGAAGAGATTAAAAGAGTAAGAGGCTATATGTCATCTCAAGCAAACTCTGCACATTTTGGCGTTGGAAGTTCAACTTTGATTGACACAGTAAAAATTCAATGGCCTAGCGGTAAAGTTTCATATAAATACAATGTTAAAGCCAACTCTTCTATAATATTCAAAGAACAGGATGCCACATTAAATGAGCATTCATCTTTAATAGCAAGTAATTCTTATTTTAAATCTGAAACACCAAAAGCGTACAGTATTAATTTCACCCATCAAGAAACATTGTATGATGATTTTGAACAAGAAATTCTTTTACCCTACAAACAATCTAACACAGGGCCATTTATGGCTAAAGGTGATATTAATGGGGACGGAAGAGAAGATCTATATATAGGTGGCGGATCAGGCCAATCAGGTACTCTATACCTGCAAACGCAGAAAGGCTTTATAAACCAAACACCTAATTCATTTAAACAGGATAAAAATAAAGAGGATGCCGAATCTGTATTTTTTGATTTTGACAATGATGGCGACTTAGACCTTTATGTAGTCAGTGGTGGTAATGAGTATGGAGAAAGTTCTTCGTACTATGCAGATAGATTGTATTTAAATGATGGCAAGGGCGAGTTTACGAAACTAGATACTCCCGTTTTACAATCATATCCAAAGAGTGGAAAATCTGTAACCATAATTGATTTTGATAAAGATGGGGATAATGACGTTTTAGTAGGAAATAGAATAATACCACATAATTACCCAAAACATAGTGCATCAATTCTTTATGAGAATGACAATGGTATATTAAAAAATGTCTCAGAAAGTATCGCTCCAGATCTTGAAAATTTTGGATTGATCAACAGTATCATTACAACAGATTTTAATAATGATGGATGGCAAGATTTCATCGCTGTTGGCGAATGGACACCTATTGGTCTATTTCAAAATCACAACGGAAAGTTTCAACTTGTAGCAACCGAGAATACCGACCTAAATAGCAAAGGCTGGTGGTTTAAAATAAAAGAGACCGATATAAATAATGATGGTAAAAAAGATTATTTGATAGGAAATGTAGGTAGAAATATAAAATTTAAAGCAACCGATGAAAGCCCGTTTAAAATATTTGCAAATGATTTTGATAACAACGGAATCAATGATGTTGTTCTTAGTAAGAAATATCATGAAACTTACGTACCGGTTAGAGGCAGAGAATGCTCTTCACAGCAAATGCCCTTTATAAAAGATAAATTCTCTACTTATAATGATTTTGCCAATGCCACTATGGAAGACATTTATGGAGAAAAATTAAAAGAATCATATTCTAAAGAAGCTAATGAGTTTAATTCCATACTTCTTTTAAACAAAGGCGATAACAATTTCGAAAAAATCACTTTACCTAATGAGTGCCAATTATTTCCAACTTTGGCCATAACATTGTTTGACTTGAACAATGATGGATTCGAAGATTGTGTAATATCTGGCAACATTTATGAGACAGAAGTAGAAACACCCAGATTAGATGCTATTTCTGGTCTAGCATTAATTTCTAATGGAAAAGATGGATACACTCCTGTAACAATGGAAAAAACAGGACTTTATTTAAGAGGAAATGTAAAAAGTATGGAATCAATAAAATTCAATGACCAAACAATACTTGTTGCTGGATTTAACAATGATAAATTAAGAACATTCGAATTAACAAAAAATTAAACATCCTGAAGATAAGAGGTTTAAAAAAAATATTTAAATTATACCTCTTAAACAACCACACCATGAAAAAAATATTAATGTTTGCTATTACAGCTATAGCTAGCACCACATTACAAGCTCAATACTCTGGTCAAGTACCAACAAACTTAGGTGGTGCAAGTCAAAATGCAGCAGCTGGGGCCGTTATCTCTAATTTCTTAGGTCCGGTAAATGAAGCTTATCAAAAAAGACGTGAAATAGATTTAGATAAATTTCAAGGTTCACCTTATACATCTAATACTTTTGCCCCTACAGTCTTAAAATACAATGATGAAGTAGTTGGATCAATATATTATAGATACAATGCGCTAAACGAAGAAATTGAAATTAAAAAAACTGCCGCTGAAGAGGAAGCATATCAAGCATTGGTAAAAGACAAGGAAATTAGTTTACTAATTAATTCCAAGCCATTGAGTTTTAAAACTTTTGTAACGGACAAGAAAGCAACAATAAATGGTTACTTATCTCTTATTGAAAAAGGAAGTCAGTATGATTTATACGAAAGAACTCTTGTCAAATTTACTGAAGGTCAGCCTGCTCAAAATTCTTTTATAGCAGCCGTTCCAAGTAGATTTACAAAATTTACAGAATTTTACTTTCAAAAAACTGGAGTCAATAGAATTGACCAAATTCCTCAGAAAAACAACAAACTATTAAAGCTAGTTGATGACTCTAAAAAAGAAGAGCTGAAAATCTTCTTAAAAGAGAATAACCTGAACATTAAATCTAAACAAGATTTAATAAAAGTTTTTGAGTATTTAAACAGTTAATATATTTTACCATTAAGATTTACAACCGCCCAACAATTGTTGGGCGGTTTTTTTATACCTTTGCCCCATGCAAAAAACCACTCAGATTTATGGCTTAAGAGCCATTATAGAAGCTGTCAATTCAAATGAAGAGATAGACAAGGTATTTCTACAAAAAGGTCTTAAAGGAGACCTTATGAAAGAATTGGAAAGTTTATTGCGTCGTAACGAAATCAATATGGTCTATGTACCAATTGAAAAGTTAAACAGATTAACCAAAAGTAATCACCAAGGGGCAGTTGCAAATATCTCCCCTATTGCATTTCATACACTAGAAGATTTAGTAGAAAAGGCTAACGAAAAAGAAGGCCCTGCATTATTTTTACTATTAGACCAACTATCGGATGTACGTAATTTTGGTGCCATCATTAGAACTGCTGAATGCACTGGAGTTGATGGAATCATTGTACAGAAAAAAGGTGCAGCCCCCGTTACTGCAGATACCATTAAGACATCAGCTGGTGCAGCATATAAAGTTCCTATCGCAAAAATTGATCATTTAAAAGATGCCGTTTTCTATTTACAGGCATCAGGCATTAAAATTGTATCAGCTACTGAAAAAACAGATGATTCTGTTTATGATGTACCTTTTACAGATTCTATAGCTATTGTTATGGGAGCTGAAGATCGCGGTATTACACCATCAATTTTAAAGGCTTCGGACTATAGAGCTAAGTTACCGTTACTTGGCGAAATAGAATCTTTGAATGTATCTGTTGCTTGTGCAGTATTTTTATATGAAGCTGTTCGTCAACGTATGTAATATAACCTATTGCTGATCGCTTTTACGATTCTCTTTGTAGATATAGTTTATTGACAAACCATCATCTTCAATTAATTCTTCTTCATTTGGTAATTCTCTGAAGTTTCCATTTTCATCGAAGTGCTTTAAAAAGAGGTCGTCTTCTTCTTTAAAGTCCTCTTTTTCCCATTCATATTTTTTAGTTGGGGGAATACTAGCCTTAACAACCTTCGCTAAAAATAGACCCGTTAGAAACCCGGCCAAATGTCCTTCCCAAGACATGCCGTCTTTCACAGGAAATATATACCAGAGCATGCTTCCATAAATAAATACAACAATTAATGAAAGTGCTACTAGTCTAAAATGAGAACTAAAAATTCCTTTAAAAAAAATAAAACTTGCAAGAACATATATAAATCCACTTGCTCCAATATGGTAAGATGTTCTACCAATTAGCCAAGTTATTAAGCCTGACAACAAAATACCATACACCAATACTTTCCAAGCAACATCCCTATAAAAATACCATAATGCCGAAAGTAGAATACCCAAGGGAATTGTATTGTTATATAAATGCTCAAGAGAGCCATGAATAAACGGACTCAATACTACACCGCGAAGACCTAAAAGAGTTCTAGGCTTCACTCCCATTTCATTAAAATTAACTCCAATAACAAGTTCTACCCAGTAAACGACCCATATGAGAATCATGGCCATTAGAGGAATACCCAATATTTTATTAGAAAACTTAAAATGTCCCATTTCTGACATGAGCTTGTTTTGGTATTGGAATTACAATTATACTACCAACGTTTACAAATTGGTCATATTGTCATTCAAAACCTTACTTAACAATCAATTGGCACATTACTTTTATTTTCTCTTTTAAGATTATCATACTTTTGTACTATGAACGAACCTTTAGCAGAACGCGTACGCCCAAAAACATTAGATGAATACATTAGTCAAAACCATTTAGTTGGTGAAAAAGGTTCTCTTACGCACCAAATTAAAAGAGGAATCATTCCTTCGCTAATACTTTGGGGACCTCCTGGTACCGGCAAAACTACTTTAGCCAATATTATTGCGGAACAAAGTAAAAGACCCTTTTACATTTTAAGTGCAATTAATAGTGGTGTAAAGGACATTCGTGAAGTAATTGATAAGGCGAAGCAAGCAGGCGGATTGTTTACCGCAAAAAATCCTATTCTATTTATTGATGAGATACATAGGTTCAGTAAATCTCAACAAGACTCATTACTAGCAGCTGTAGAAAAAGGTTGGGTAACTTTAATTGGGGCTACTACAGAAAACCCAAGTTTTGAGGTAATACCAGCACTACTCTCTCGTTGCCAAGTATATGTATTAAATGCATTTGGAAAAGATGATTTAGAAAACCTTATTAAAAGGGCAATGGAGAAAGATTCATTGCTTAAATCTAAAAATATAAAGCTTGAAGAAACAGAAGCCTTGTTACGTTTATCTGGAGGTGATGGCAGAAAATTATTAAACATTTTTGAGCTAGTAGTTAATTCAGAAGCAAGTGACAACATTGTTATCACCAATGAATTGGTTTTATCAAAAGTTCAGAAAAATACAGTTCTTTATGATAAAACCGGTGAGCAGCATTATGATATTATATCGGCTTTTATAAAATCCATCAGAGGTAGTGACCCCAATGGTGCGGTGTATTGGTTGGCACGAATGATTGAAGGTGGTGAAGATGTTAAGTTCATAGCCCGTAGAATGCTCATTTCCGCTTCTGAAGATATAGGCTTAGCAAACCCTACCGCTTTGGTAATGGCAAACACCACCTTTCAAGCAGTAACAACTATTGGCTATCCGGAAGCACGTATAGTCCTTAGCCAGTGTGCCATTTACTTAGCAACCTCAGCAAAGAGCAATGCTAGTTATATGGCTATTGGAAAAGCACAACAAGCAGTTAAGCAAACAGGAAATTTAACTGTACCGCTTCCGCTAAGAAATGCACCCACAAAACTAATGAAAGACTTAGGTTATGGTCAAGAATATAAATATGCCCACGACTACCAGAACAATTTCGTAGACGCTGAATTTTTACCTGAAGAACTCACAGGTACAACATTTTACAAACCAGGTAATAATGCCCGTGAAAAAGCACTTAGCGATTTCTTAAAGAATAGATGGAAAGAGAAATATGATTTTTAAAATTTGATATTTAATTCTTCTTGAATTAATTTATCGTTTTCATAATATTCAAAAATCCAATTGCCTTCTTTTTGGTACACCATACCATTCTTGGTATCGGTTTTTGCCATGAAAACATTGTCAGCTGAACTCTTTAGTAAGTTCATTCTAACTTTTGGCGTGCTGTCTACTAACTGAAAACCATTATCTGTAGCTTGTGCGTACCACATATCTTTAGCACTTGGTTTTTTAATCTCTAGACTTTTAAAAGCAGGCTTCTCAGCTTCTGTTTTTTTAATATTAGATTCAACAGGAGTATTGTCTTTGTAATATTGAGTTTTCTCTGTTTCTTTTGAAATAACCGTTGGCTCTTTTTGAGAACTCACCACTTCAGTAGTTTTTTCAATTTGAATTATTTTATCGGCTTTAGATTCATCTAGTTTTTTAACGTCATTTCTAAAATCAACGGTAACAGCTTCGTTCTTTTCACTTTTACCACTGTATGTATAGTTCATTCCATTAAACGAACGCATAGCTTCTCTAATGGCTTCGTTATACGCTTCTTTGTATTGCTTCTCTTTGCTTATACCCTGCATAGAACTAAATACAATTTCATCGTTACAATCAATTAAGTTAATAATTGTCTTGGTAGAAAACATGCTACTATCATCTTGTATATCTGCAGACAACCCTAAGCACCTATTAAATTTTAAATCCTCGGGTAAATTATCATCATAAACTGCATTAAAATCTTTTCCTGTAAATAGATACTTAACCAATGTACTTGTTTGGTATTCGTTCATATTTTTAAAGGCATCAAACTTTTTTGGTACAATGATATATTTATAATCATCTAAATTTGTTTGTGCAAAAGTGCTATAACCTATAAATGTGAATAGTAATGCGATAACTGTTTTCAAAACGACCTATATTTTAAATTCATGGTAATATATGAAAAAAGCATGCCAAAAAAATAAAATATGATGAAGAAGATATGCTTCTAATTACGACCCCAGGAAATAATATTCAACCCAAATTGAAAGGAAGCATAGTTAGTATCGGCAATATTGTTATAAGATAACAAGTTATCGGCCATTATATAAAAATTAACCGGTCCGGCTTGTAGATTCATACCTAAACCTACATTGGTATAACTAAATTTATCTACGGTATAAGTACCTTTCAAAGCTAAAATATTCCCAATTCTACGAGTGTAAAAACCGGTCAAAGCCATTTGTGGACCTCTAGGTCTATTAATAACATATAATTGACCACCAACTGAATTTCTATATTTGGTACGGAGTTCTCCACCACCCGAAGACCCTGCCGTACAATCACAACTTTGTTGTCCCTCTTTACCAACCGGCTCTCCAAAATCATTTCTTATAGATGCGTACAATTTAGTAGGTCTAAAAGAAACATAACTTTTCGTGTCGGTTTCAAAAGGGACTTCTGCCTCTATATCATCTACCAAATCTTGCCAAAAATCTCGATCTAGGCTGGCAAAATTTTCTAAAACATTTATTTGAATACCCTCTACCGTTGTGTTTCCTTTAAGGCTGTAACTTTTAGGGTCGCTAGAATGATAAATAAACCCTACATCTAATAAACTTCCAGTTATAGTAGTTCTTTCGGTTAGGTGATACGTAAAACCAACATCTATTCCTAAACCAAGATCTCCGCCAAAAAGAGCTCTACTTATAATCTCATTTGTTAGCGTATCTGAATCACTGGCATTATCTAAATCTTGAAGCCCAGAGGTACGTAATAACAAATCTGCATTTAGATTGGTTGCTATTAAATTGTTCTGACCTTCTGTATTGCTCAAATGTCCATTATTAGAAGTGGAACTATAATCAACAATTCCTGAATAAATTTTACCTCTTCCACCTATCGTTAAATTACGATCTACTTTTTTATTGACACCAAAATGTAAAACGTTGACCAAAGAACCCTGCGTCTTTAAATCACCCAAGTCAAATCTTCTTCCCAGTTGATCTGCATTACCATCAAATATTAATGAAGCATAATCTTGTGGCCAATAGGTAATATTATCAAACTCTAAATATCCACCAAACGAATAAAAAAGATTTGGGTTCTCTCCTCTAAATCCTCCAGTTAAGTATTCAAGTTGTATTGTAGAACTAAATTCGTCTTTAGGTGTCAATGTATTTAAAGCTCGCTCCCTAAATTTTACATTAATATCAACACCATCATCAGCAAAGATATCATGTACAGATATACCGTTAGAACCCCCATATCCAGAAATACCGGATAATAAAGGCACACCGGCAAACCATTTAAAATCTGTTTCAACACCTGGGTTTACAGAAAGTGACTGAGGAATTTCATTAAAATCGTAGAGAACCGATTTATTCTGGGCAATAGCTCCCGAAGTAAATAACATAGATATTACAAAAAGGCAACGTGTTAATCTCATTGCAATTCCAATGTGAATTTTGCGCTAGAGCGAAGCACTACCGAAGGGTCTGGTAAATCTGACTCGCTGCTATTATCACCTAAGTTAATAGCCGTTAAACGTATTTCTGAAGTAGACTTAATTATATCTAAACTTTTACCCGTAGCACCATAAGCGACATCACGAGATAATATTGCCGTTGGTGCAGCATCCATTCTAAAAACTTCTGTATCTAAAATATTTTCACCTTCATCTAAAAACTCAAGTCTAATCTCAATAGGCTTACTGGTAGTATTTTCCAATTCATAGGTCAATACGCCTTCAAGTACTCTTTTCGTAAAAAAAGGCTCTTCAAAAGCATCAAAATTAAAATTTTGGGTAAAAAAACTGAGTCCGGCTACTCTATTTATTAAACTTTCCTGTGCCTTTACATAAAAAATACTAGTCTCGTAATCTGGGGTAATTTCTAGATTATCTAGCTGGTCAAAATCTTGATTCTCAGAACAAGAAGTTACCAATAGAAAACCAAGTAAAGCCATACAAAGTATACGTACCCCTTTCATCACCAATTCAAAGTTTAAGCAAATAGGCACAAGCCTATAGTTATAGTAACTCTATAAAAGGGATTTTATTTCTTCTAAATTGTAAATTATGGGAGATACATCATGTGTTTCCTCTTTATGAGCGTTAAAATGTAGGGTATGAAAACCTACAGATTTAGCCCCAATAATATCAGCTTCTAAACTATCACCGATCATTAAAGATTTTTCAGGTATGGCACCAGCTCTATTTAAAGCCAAATTGAAAATTATAGGATTAGGCTTTTTAACGCCTGCCATTTCAGAATCTATTATTTGATCAAAATAACTGTGTATACCAGAATTGATAAGCTTCTTTTCCTGTACTTCTTGAAAACCGTTGGTGATTATATGTAGTTTATATTTAGGTTTTAAGTAATTCAACACTTCAATTGCATTAGGGAACAAGGTATTGAAAGAAGAGAGATTATTGATATACTCATCTGACAATAAATGTATTAAATCATCTTTAGCAGCATAACCCATAGTATCAAAAACAGATTTTAACCGTTGGTATCGCAACTCCTCTTTGGTAATTTTTTCTTCCCTAAATAATCTCCAAAACTTTAAGTTGGCGGGCATATAAACTTCCAAGAAATCTTCTAGTTCTAAAGCTACGTTTTGCTCCTTGAAAATTTTTTGAAACGTAAATGCTGAATTCTTATCAAAATCCCAAAGGGTGTGATCTAAATCAAAAAATACATCTGTGACTTTATTTTCAAACATGTTGCTCTTTTATTATTTCAGCGTAAATAGCCATCCAATCACGGTCTTCCTTATTCCCTAGCACTTCGTTAGAAAACATCGTTATCAGCGTTCCATTTACTTTTTGGACCTCATTGGTAATCTGTTGTACTTGACGCAGTAAATCTTGGTCCTTTTTAATTTTAGACAACGATATATCGTGTACTGCGAAAGGATGTACTTTTATAGGTTGTTTTACTTCTAGTGGAATATCATAGAATTGAAATGTAGTACACGTACCTGCCCTAAACCCAAGTTCAAAAGTATAACCCATGGTATAGTCATCCGTAAATTCTGCGGCAATTAAATTACGATAGGTTTGTGGTACATCTACCCTATTATAACGCATCTTAGAATTATTTACCGGTCTATTGATAACCACTTCTAGATTGGCTTTCTCTTTCTTCAGTAATTCTAAATTTGAAAATGAACTGTAGCTAGCTGCCAAGGAAACCGGCACATAATCTGCCACATATTTTATAAGCGATTTAAATCGGATGCTATTGGTAGAAACGTTTTTATCATACTTAGAATAATCTGCAAATTGAAAGAAGAAATTACATTTCACTTTATATTTTTTATGCAAGGCAATTATTTCTGCATAATTATCATAGGGGTCTTTCTGCCTGTTTATCCCCACCGCAATACGTTCAACAACCCTTTTAAGCTTTAGTGTACCAACATCTAACAATAAACCAACCAAACCACGTACAACACCCCTATTTGCATAGCAATGCGATGTAGCAACATCTAAAACAGATATGAAATCATAGGTTTTGTCCTTATGCTCTAGTTCTGGAAAACGTTCTTTAAGTGCGTCTAACAATTTAAACGCCCAAATATCCACTACAGGTTTTTGAAGAAATCCGTGTTGGAAGGCAACACTGTCTTTTGGTGAAAACCTACCATGAATATCCTTTACATGAGGTAAATACTCCTCATATCTAGAAAGCATAAAAAAACTGGCAGCAAACATATCAAAAGGCAGAATGCTTTTCTCCCCTGCCTGAAAAAAACAAGGAACTCCATCCCAGTCCGCAATATTTAATTGAATATCATTTATTCCTTGTTCAAATAACAACTCATTGCTTCTAATAAAAAATTCGTTTTGTAACGGTTGCTTCGTATACGTGATTTTGGGTCCCGTATGCTTTATAAACTCTTCTACTTTAGTGGTAAAATCGAGCTCAACGCCCAAAATATTCACAAAGATATGTCTCATGATATAGGTAAGCCGCGGTGTAATCTTATGCGTGTAAATCAATAACATCTATAGAATTTTTTCGTCTGCAAAGCTATAGTAACTTTTTTGGGTAATGATCAAATGATCCAACACTTTAATATCTAAAGTTTCGCTAGCTACTTTTATCTTCTGGGTAATCTGTTTATCTGCCGCACTTGGTCTTAACGTACCAGAAGGGTGATTATGTGCCAAAATAATTGCAACAGCACCAAGTTCCAGAGCTTGTTTCATAACAATACGCACATCTACCAAAGTACCGGTAATACCACCTTTACTTAATTGCGCCTTGTGCAATACTTTATTGGAATTATTTAGAAAGAGAATCCAAAATTCTTCATGCTCCAAATCTCCCAGTAGTGGTTGTAAAATCTCGTATACATCTTTACTACTACCAATTTTTTCTATTTTGGCGGCACCTTCTCCTCTTCTCCTTCTTCCTATTTCTAAAGCTGCGGCAATACTTACTGCTTTTGCTTCCCCAATACCTTTAAAGGTCATTAGCTGTTTAATGGACAGCCTACCAAGTTCATTCAGGTTATTGTCTACGGATGCCAAAATTCGTTTAGATAGTTCCACAGCACTTTCAGACCTACTTCCTGAACCTATTAAAATGGCAATTAATTCAGCATCAGATAATACCGATCTACCTTTCTGTACTAGTTTTTCTCTAGGCTTGTCATCATCTGACCAATTTTTAATGGAGAACGAAGTGGGTTTGTCGTGCATTGGATAAAGATACAGAACAAATTATTTTATGGTAAATTTATACATCAATTAAAAAACCGACATGAAATCATTATTAAACAAAGAGGCTTTCGAGGAAATTAAAAATAGAATTGAACTACTTACCGAAAACTCTGAGAGAGGTTGGGGAAAAATGACCGTTGGTCAAATGTGTTGGCATTGCCAGTATCCTTTAAAATTGGCCATAGCCAATAAACCTAATAGTTCTAAAGGAAATTGGTTTATTAAAACCTTCTTCAAAAAATCGCTTTACAATGATAAACCATGGAGAAAAAGTTTACCTACAGCACCTCAATTAAAAGCTAAAGAAGATAAAGATTTTATATCTGAGCATAACATTCTTAAAATGCTAGTTGCTGATTTCTATGCCGTACGTGATCGTGAAGAATGGTATCCACATCCTGCTTTTGGTCCGTTTACTAAAGAGCAATGGGGTCAGGTACAATACAAACATTTAGACCACCATTTAAAGCAATTTGGAGTATAACTTGATTGTTGGATGTTGGATGTTGGATGTTGGATGTTGGATGTTGGATGTTTGAAATATCAAATTCAAGTTCAAAAAACTCAAGAATTAATACTTTTTACTTTGTAATTCCCACCTTAACTCATCAACTCTTGAAATTTCCTTAAATCAAATCCACCATAATTACCTGAGCTCATAAGTAACAATGTGGTGTTATCATACGACTGACTTTCCAAGTATTCATGAAAGGAAGCTGCATCGGTAAAAATCTTTAAATCTTTTCTTTGAAATGCTTCTGATATTTGTTCAGGAGTTACCGCTTCTAACTTCTTTATGGCAACAGATTCTGGTAAGAAGAAAATTACCGCTTCATCTGCAGCATCTAAGGCTCCCTTATATTCTTTTAAAAATTCAGGGTTAAAGCTACTATAGGTATGCAACTCTAAACAAGCAATTAATTTTCTGTTTGGGTATTGCTCTTTTACAGCATTGGTAGTTGCCGCAACCTTGCTTGGCGAATGGGCAAAATCTTTATAGGCGATACTAGTTGATGCCTCTGCAATTTTCTCTAATCGTTTAGAAGCTCCGCTAAAAGTTGCTATTGCCTCATAAAAATCTTCTTCATCAACCCCCATATTCTGACAAATCCATTTTGCTCCTGCCAAATTACTTAGGTTATGCTTGCCAAATACTTCAATTGGCATTGGCCCTTCATTAGTTTCCAATAGCGTTTCACCATCTTCAACAGTATATTCTGGAGTAGTATATGGTAATTTTCTAATCGCATTTTCAGAAGCTTCAACTACTTCTTTAACTACCTCATCTTCTATGTTATATGTTATAGAACCACCGTTTACAATACTATCTACAAATATTTTAAACTGCTCAACGTAATTTTCAAAAGTTGGAAATACATTAATATGATCCCAAGCAATACCACTCAACAACGCTATATTAGGCTGATATAAATGAAATTTTGGTCGTCTATCTATTGGAGAAGACAAATACTCATCTCCTTCTAAAACTATAAAATCATTATCCTCAGTTAAGTGCACCATTCTATCAAACCCATCTAATTGGGCACCTACCATATAATCTACTTCAATATCATGGAAATTGAGCACATGTAATATCATAGAAGTAATGGTTGTTTTACCATGACTTCCGCCAATAACTACTCTCGTTTTATTTTTGGATTGCTCGTATAAAAATTCAGGATAAGAGTATATCGTAATACCTAATTCTTGCGCTTTCAGCAATTCAGGATTATCTGCTTTTGCATGCATTCCAAGAACAATGGCATCTAAATCACTTGTTATTTTTTCAGGAAACCATCCAAACGCTACTGGTAATAACCCTTTGGCAGCAAGTCTAGATTTAGAAGGTTCAAAAATGACATCATCACTACCCGTAATTACATATCCTTTGTGCTCTAATGCCAGCGCTAAATTGTGCATAGCACTTCCTCCTATTGCAATAAAATGTATTCGCATTCCTAAAATTTAGGTGGCAAAGATACGTATTGTGCTACTATTATTACCTACTTCCTTACATTCTCAAGAGTTGAAAATCAGCTATTCCGAAGCATTTTTACCGATGAAATGCGCATATTTTTAACACTTCCTATCATATTTAGTAGTATTCACCCTACATTTTAACACTTTTACAACATATAGTTTCTTACGATAGCTTTCACAAATACCTTTAACGCTCATTAATCATATTCACAACTAACCCCCTATTAATGAATATATTAAAATTAAGGCTCTTTACTATAATGTTTTTCATACTTAGTTTGTCAAACTTAGTTAATGCACAATGCGCAGGTAATGACATTACAATAGAAGTATGCAATAAAGATGCCGACGTCGCTAATCGCGATTATGATCTATTCTCACAACTAGGTGGTTCACCTACCGTTGGCGGAACATGGTCAACCACAAATCCAGAAAATTTCTATGCATTAAATCAAAACACAGGTGTGGTTGATCTTTGGCGTATTAATAATTTTGGAACGCATTCATTTGTCTATACCAATACTTCATGTAACCAAACGGCAACTGTAACTATTAATTTAGGTGGTTATCCTGGTGAAGATAATGTTGACGGTAGTGCCAATGCCTGCGGAGATGACAATAGCGTAAACCTTCACGGATTTCTAGGAAGTAATGTTGATGGTAAAGTACAAGACTTTAATGGGCTTTGGGAAGAAGACCCTAGTACGTTTACCGGTTTCTTAGAAGATAATATCTTTAATGCCCAAGCCGCTGGAACCGGTATTTATATTTTCACCTATACCGTACCAGATGTAAATAGTTGTACTGGTAGAACCGCAACGGTAGTTTTAGAAGTTCACCCGCCGCCAAATGCCGGTTTTGCAACAAGCGTAAACTTTTGTGCCAACGATGACTTTTCACCCTTTACCAATTTTGACCTCAACGGACAATTGACAGGCGAAGATCCCAATGGAACATGGTCAGAAAGCGGCACCAATCAACTAAGTGATCTAAATGATTCAATTATTAATATTCAAGAGCTGTACGATAATTTCGGCTACAATTCATTTTCATTTACGTATACAGTATTTCCTACGCATCCCGTTTGCGAAAAGAGAGAAGTATCCGTTGTTATAGATATTCTTCCTGTTTTAGTTGGAGATATTATTGCCGATAATATATGTTTTGGACAAGATTATGTAGTTGACCTAGAGTATGATGCCAACCTTTTGCATAATGGATCTTTTTTAATAGGGTATACTATTGATGGTTCCCCAGGAGTTGCAGCCGCATCATTATCTGGAGGAATCGGTGATTTTATAGTCGATCCGGATTTAGTACCCCTTAATCAGACGGTTACATTAGAAATAACAGGAATTACCAGTGTTACACCCATTAGGGATGTTTGTCCAAGAGTATTTGTACCACCTACTACGTTTTTAGTGGCAAGCTCCATAGCCGATGTTGCAGATATATGTGTACAGACTGATGCCACTGTTACCATAAACAATATATTGGATACTAGCGGTAATTTTGCAAATGGCACTTTTACTACTGAATATGTTTTAACGAGACCAGATGCCAGTACAGAAACTTCAGAAACTTTTGAATTAGCGTTTACAAATGGTAATGCAACGTTTAGCATAGCAGGAAGCAATTTTTCTGACGGTGGTGAATATGAAGTTAGCCCCACCATCTTAAATACATTTCCAACCAACTGTAATCTAGCTGATATATTTATCGTAACCCCGTTACCAGATGCCATTCAGCTAGACCTCATCGTAGACAATAATTGCGATGCCACACAAATAGATGTTTTGGTAGATGCGCCTATATTACCAAATGGCACATATACTATTACCTATGATGTAACAGAACTAGGTTCCAATACGGTACTTACCACAAATACCATAAATTTCACGGGCGGTACTGCTGCTTATCAAATTGATGTAGATGCATTACCATTAGGTAATTATACTGCAAGTGTACGAAGCATACAAAACGACACTACACCATGTAGACTAGATTTTGAGTTTGAAGAGAATGAAAATTTCTCAAGAGGCGGAGTGCCAGAAGCACCGCAAGCAGCTATTAACCAAACATTTTGTTTAAGCGATTTTCCTGGCGGTCCAACCCTAATGGACATTGAAGTGACCGCAGCAGCAGATATCTTGTTTTACGATACACTAACGGACACTACCATCTTGCCAATTTCAACGGCATTGGTAGATGGTGAAGATTATTTTATAACCAACAGCGATCCACTGACTAATTGCGAGGGTACAGAACGTATTCAGGTAACAGTTAGTTTTAGTAATCCCAATGCGCCAACAAGCACTAATGTAAATCCGTTGTTCTGTGCTGAAGATAATCCTACATTAGCCGACATAACTATTGATGTTATTCCTGGCAGTTCGGTTACGTGGTTTAATACTGACAATACCGAATTAGCAGCATCTACCGTTCTTGTTGATGGTCAATCTTATTTTGCAGCAACAAATAGTGGCGGTTGCAACAGCTCAGAACGGTTAGAGGTAACACCCACTGTAATAACAGTTGTACCAACTTCTTTGCTAGCAGATAATTTAGCAGTCTGTGGCTTAGATAATCCAACAGTATTAGCACTAAGATCTTTAGAAAGTGAAACAGAAAACGAAGTTCTTTGGTATTCTACAGAAACTGGCGGTATTGCCTTAACTGATGATGTACCGTTGGTAGTAGATACAATTTACTATGCTGAAAATTACAATACGCTTACAGGTTGCTCTACTAACACAAGATTACCTGTTACTATAGATTTCAGTGATTGTGATCCAGAAAATTATGACTTTTTTATCCCAGACGGGTTCTCACCGAATGCCGATGGCAGAAACGATACATTTTTCATCCCTAACATAGAAGTCATATTTCCCAACTATACGTTAGAAATTTTAAACAGGTACGGTACTACGTTATTTAGTGGAGACAAAACCAACCCTGCTTGGGATGGTAGAAATGGGTCATCTACCGCACCTAACGGTGTCTACTTCTACATTATAAATTACAATAAAGGTAATTCTGAACCTATACAAGGTCGCTTATACTTAAACAGATAACCAATGCAAAAGAAATTAATTAACATCCGTTGGAGTATCTGCATTGTGTTGCTTTTATTCCTTTTAAAACTGCAAGGTCAGCAAGATCCACAGTATACCCAGTATATGTATAATATGAATGTGGTTAACCCTGCGTATACTACCAATGATGTGGGCATGCTTAATTTTGGTACGCTATATAGAACCCAATGGGAAAACGCCGTTGGTGCTCCAAAGACCTTAACCTTTTTTGCACATACACCGTTATCAGAAAAAATAGAAATGGGTGCCTCTATTATAGCAGATGATATTGGAGACGGTTCCTTAAAGGAGAATAACATATATGTGGATTTCGCCTATATTCTTAAGCTAGATGAAAAAAGTAATTTAAGCTTAGGACTAAAAGGAGGTGTTACCACGTTTGAAACAAACTTTAATGGTTTTAGACTTCCGGAAATACAAGATGACCCTGCTTTTAATGAAAACTTAAACAACACCTTCCCAAATATTGGTGTGGGTGCTTTTTACAATAGAGATAAATTTTACGCAGGCATATCCATTCCAAATTTATTGACCTCTAAACATTTAGAAAATAGAGATGGCATAACACGTATTGGTGCAGAAGCCATTCACTTATTTGGTATGGCCGGGTATGTTTTTGATATCAATACTAATCTAAAATTAAAACCGTCAATCTTAACAAAAATGGTATCGGGAGCTCCCATTACGGCAGATTTCTCTTTTAATGCCTTATTCAATAATCGTTTTGAAGGTGGTGTGTCTTATCGTTTAGAAGATTCTGTAAGTGCCATGTTCAACGTGTCTGTAGTACCTGCATTAAGAATTGGTTATGCATACGATTATACCTTATCAAATTTAGGCGCGTTCAATACCGGTTCTCACGAAATTTTTGTGCTGTTCAACCTAGACCTTTGGGGACTCAAAAAAGGCTATGATAAATCTCCTAGATTCTACTAAAATGAAAAAGTTATATATATACATCATACTGTTTTTAGGAATATTTCAATCCGCTTGGTCTCAACAAGAATTAAAACGTGCCAATGACCTTTTTGAAAAAGCCTATTATGCAGATGCCATTGCTTTATACGAAGCGGCATTACCTAGCAATAAAAGTAGCCTAGTGGTTAAGAACTTGGCAGACAGCTATTACCATACATTCAATTTAAATGCTGCCGCTCGCTGGTATCGCTATTTAATTTCTAATTATGGCGATGCTGTTGGAGAACAATATTACTTTAAGCTCAATCAATCTTTAAAAGCCATTGGCGAATATGAAGAGGCAGAACGTGTGCTTGTAGACTTTTATACTAAAGAAGGCAATACCGATAAACTGCAGAAACTTAAAGCAGATGCCGTTTATTTAGAAAATGTAAAAGCCATAGGAGACCGTTTTACCATTAAAAATAGTTACCTAAACACAACTTCATCAGAATTTGGGGCCATGCATGTAGGTAATTCAATTTGGTATACTGCAACCCATAAAAAATCGAATTCAAAAATGTATCGTTGGAACAACCAACAGTACTTGGATATTTATACGCACCCTATTGACCAAGAACAATTAGGCGATAGTATCAGTACAAGCTTATCAAACAACATCAACACCAAATTACACGAGGGATCTTTTACGATTTCTGCAGATGGCAACACCATGTATTTTACCCGTAATAATTACAATAACGGTAAGCGCAAGACAGATGATAAAAAAGTATCTAACCTAAAAATTTATAGTGCCAATTTGGTAGATGGAGAATGGAAGAATATTACCGAATTACCTTTTAACAGTGACGAATTTTCTAACGAGCACCCAGCTTTAAATACCGATGGAACAAAATTATATTTCTCTTCGGATAGACCTGGCGGATTCGGTTCATTTGACATTTATGAAGTCAGCCTACAAGCGGATAATACCTTTGGAACACCCATGAATTTAGGTAATGTGATCAATACAGATAAGAAAGAACAGTTTCCTTTTATTGCTTCTGATAATTCACTCTATTTTTCATCTAACGGACACCCAGGCTACGGACTTTTAGATGTATTTATTTCAAAAAACAATAAAGGTTCATTTCAACAACCAGATAATTTAGGGCTACCCGTAAATGGCGGATATGATGATTTTTCATATGTATTGCATTCAGATGGCACATCAGGATACTTTGCATCAAACAGACCATCTGGTAAGGGAAGTGATGATATATACAACTTTACCGTAACCAAAGAATTACAGATTGTAGATTGCCAACAATATATAGCAGGTATTATTACAGACCGCACTACTACCCTGCCCCTTGCTGACGCAACGTTGACATTGGTAGATATGAATAATAAAACAATAGCTACCTCAACAACCAAAGCAAATGGTGCTTTTGAATTTAATATTACCTGTGAAACATCCTACACGGTAAATGCTGAAAAAACTGGTTATGAAAGTAATTCTAAAACCATCCGCAGTACAAAAGAACGAAATGCAGAACACGATGCCTCAATGAGCTTATATTCAGTAAGCGAAAAACAAAAGGCTGAGGCATTGGTATTGCAACAAAAACAAGAAGCCGAAAAGTTACGAACAGAGGCGTTGGCCATCAAGAAATTGGAAGAAGAGAAAAAGGCAGCGCTATTGGCAGAAAAACAATCTGCCGTACAAGCAGAACGTATAGCTAAAGAAAAGATAGCTAAGAAAGTAAAAACCGAGGAAGCTTTACCCAAAAAAATAGAAGATGCCATTAATACAGAAAGTGCCTTGGTAAAAGAAACCGACCGTACGGTTATACAGACCGAAGAAATACATTTTGATTATAGTCTTTGGTACCTTAGAAGAGAATCTAGAGAGCGATTACAGACCGTAATCGACATCATGATAAAGAACCCGGGTATGATCATTGAGATTGGCACACATACAGATATTAGGGGTAATGGTAATTACAACAAAGACCTATCTCAAAAACGTGCCGATTCCGCTAAAGAATTTCTTGTTAAAAACGGAATAGCTTCTGAGAGAATAGTATCTAAAGGCTATGGGGAATCTAAACCCATTGTAGTTTGCCCTAAAGAAGATGCTTGCTCAGAAGAAGATCATGAATGGAACCGCCGATGCGAGTTTGTTGTAGTTGGCTGGGATTATGACAAATAAACAGCAGATGATAGTATAAAAATTTGTTTGCAATAAAATACTTTACTACCTGCATCTTTATAATTGAAACGGTTTCTAGTATCTTTAGTACTTAAACAAAAGATACTATGACATTGAATCTTTCTACCATTCCATCAAAGGAAATTATGCCTGGATTACATGGAAAATTAGTACATTCTGAACATATGAGTATGGCATTTTGGGATGTAGAAAAAGGTGCGCAAGTACCAGAACACGCCCATATGAACGAGCAAATTATGCACGTAATAGAAGGTGAATTTCAATTTACATTAGAGGGCAACACAAAGGTATACGTGCCAGGTGACATTGTGGTCATAGCACCACATAAGAAACATAGTGGCATTGCACTTACCCCTTGTAAATTGTTAGATGTTTTTAGTCCAACAAGAGAAGAGTATCGCTAGTTATTGTTTCTATAAAATTTAAAAAATGAACATAACCCTATTAAACAAAAAAGCATTAGTTGGTGGTAGTAGCGGAGGTATAGGTAAAGCTATAGCACAACAATTGGCAGAAAGTGGCGCTAGTGTAACCTTAATGTCTCACAGCGAAGAGAAATTACATCATATTGTTGCAGAATTACCAACGGATCAAGGACAGCAACACCAATATCTTGCCGTAGACTTCAATAATTTTAAAGACTACAAAAAGGTAATCAGTACTTATTTTGAGAACAATACCGTAGACATTTTGGTAAATAATACACAAGGACCTTCTGCTGGTAGTGCATTAGAAAAAAAAGTAGATGATTACCAAGAAGCTTTTGATCTCTTATTTAAAACCGTGGTTTTTACAACAGAATTGGCACTACAGTCTATGATGCAAAAGAATTGGGGTAGAGTTATAAATGTTGCCTCCGTTTCAGTGAAAGAACCACTATCATACCTAGCGCTATCTAATTCTATTAGGGCTGCCGTAGTAACATGGGCAAAATCTTTGGCTACAGATGTTGGCAAACACAACATTACAGTAAATAGCGTACTCACCGGTTATTTTGATACGGACCGTATTACGCAACTTAATGCAAAAAAAGCAGCGCAATTAGGCGTGGAACAAAGTCAAGTACGTAAAGACATGGAATCTAGAGTGGCATTGAAACGTATAGGTAACCCAGAAGAATATGGTTTTTTAGCAGCCTTCTTGGCATCTGACAATGCAGCTTATATAACTGGAACAAATATTCCTATTGATGGCGGACTTCTAAAATCTCTTTAGATGGCCAAGTAATAATAAAATTTAGTCGTTTACAAACGTATATTATACACATAATATACGGGTAAACACCACTAAGCAACCGTATTCATTGATACTTTAGAAGATTTGATTAAATTACGGGTAAAATAGATATAAAGTAACTTGTTACCTTATACAATTGTTGTAGTGCATTTCTCAAGAACATCTAAGGACAAATGAAAATATATGCGATTAGTGGACTTGGAGCAGACAAAAGAGTTTTTAAATATTTAACTCTAGACTACGAATTAGTTCCAATTGAGTGGATTAAACCGAAAACAAAGGAATCTATAATTGAATATTCCAAAAGACTAATTGTAGAATACGGAATCGATACGGATAAAAATTTTGGAATTTTAGGAGTAAGTTTTGGCGGCTTAATTGCAACTGAAATCAGTAAATTGACGAAACCAAAATTCACGATTTTAATCTCATCCGTTGAAACAAGAAATGAATTGAGCGGACTTATCAAACTAACAGGAAAATCAAAACTGTTAGAGCTCGTTCCTGAGAGCTTATTGAATCCTCCGAAAGCAATTGCAAGTTTCATGTTCGGAACGAATAAGAAAGAACTCTTAAACTCGATCATAGACGATACAGACGTAAGTTTCACTAAATGGGCGATTAGAGAACTAATGAATTGGAAAAATCAAACTCAATTATCAAATTTAATTAAGATTGGTGGTACAAAAGATAAGTTACTTCCACCAAAAGGAGATAATACAATTTTGATTGACAAAGGGGAGCACTTTATGATAGTGGATAAAGCTAAAGAGATAAGTGATATAATAAACCGAGAAATAAAAACGCACTACAACAAAGCCTAAACGTAATGCGGACTTTAGGGCAAAACCGAAAGGTCTGTGTATATTTATGAAGTCGCTAAATCTTATGGATTTAGCTTTGGACAAGAAAAAATAAAACTAAACAATAAGCTTTAGCTTCGGCTTGTGGCGGAATGGGAATCGCTTCTATAAAACCGCACTACGCTTAGCCCAAGCGTTGTAGTGCATTTGAGAAACCAATGAACAGAGAGAAAATTATTTGTATAGAATGTGAATCTGAATACTTTAAAGATAGTTCGGAAATGACAGATTTATGTCCAGATTGCGCTCATAAACTATATGATTATCCAAATTGTGAGCACGAATTTGAAAACGGAAATTGTTCAAAATGTGGTTGGAATGGTAAGACATCAAAATATTTAACATAATGAAACCTGAATTAAAATACATCGAATTGAAAAGCGGATTTGGAGATAATGGACCAGCTTGGATTGGAATTGCTGAATTTTCAAAATCTGGACGGACTGTGTATTTTAACGGAAAAGCACTTAAAAACTCAAATGCTCAAGGAATCGCAGGAAATTACTTTGACATAGAAAATGGAGATGAATATTGGGTTTCTGGAATTAAGAAAAACGGAACTGACAGACATTGGGCTGGTGGTGGAAAGATAATGATAGACAAAAATGCTGTGGAGCTTTATTTAAGCCTAGTTGATTTTGATGTTTTAGACAAAAATAGCTTTGAACTGACTGAAATAGAAACGACAGACAAACAAAGGTTTGCGGAATTAGAAAATAAGAAACTTAATTGAAAACCTTGACAGAAAATAAATTACATAAACTTTATAAACTGATTGCATATTTTCTAATTGCAGTAAGTCTAATTTTTATTTTAACACCGATTGATAACTTATTAGTTCAAGACAAATTCGGAATTGTTTTAATTATGAATATTGGTTTTCATATGTTTTATCACCTAATTAGTATCGTACCATTAAAACAACTGAATTGGGTTAAAGACAATTCAACAGTGCAAAATATTGCTTTCAAGGGTATTATGGTAATGTCCTATTTTATTCCTATTGCCTGTATTTTGGCTTCAGTTATTATTATTACAGAATCATTTTCAAATCAAGAATATTACAAGCTGACAGTACTATTAGTTTTGTCGGGAGTAATACTTGGAGCTCTAAAATTAAATTTAAAATTAAAGAGCTGGAGAAAAAACACACTACAACAAAGAACTGAGGTAAAAAACAAACAAATTCTTCTTTAATCTGAGACAATATTATTCTAGGCTCATGGATTCTAAAATCAGATTCTTGAGCTTTTTTTATTCAATTTATCTGCTATTTATCTAGGCAATACAGAAACGTAGGTTTCATCATATGGTCTGCCAGATTTTGCGATAGCAAAGGACTGTTTCAGTATTTGTTGGCAACCGCTATCAATGCCAATTTCTTGCTCTTCCCCTTGTTCACGATTCGCTCATATACCTCTCTGCATGCCTTGTTATGTTTACAGGCATTGAAAGAACATAGAAACAATAGATTACGAAGCTTTCTATTGCCGACCTTACTTATTCGCGCTCGACCTCTTACACTGCTCCCCGACTCACGTATCGTTGGGGTTATACCTACATAACTACAAAGCTGTGATGCCGTTTCGAACTTGTTAAAACCATCGGTGACCACTATTAGGAACAATGCAGTCTTTTGACCTATACCTGGTATTGACATCAACAAGGTCAATTGCTCCTGTTGGTCCTCTTTTACCAATGATAGAATCTTTGATTCGATAGCAGCTACCTCTTTATTCAGCTGCTTCTTGTTACGTATCAAGGAACGATAAACAAACTTTGAGGGTATACCCAGAACTGCTTCCCCATGTATCTTGTTCTTGGTTGCCGTTCGTTGTTTTAAATAGGTATCCAATAATCGGAACAACTGTAAACATTCGCTCTGGGTATCCGTTAAGGCATTGTAAATAGGAACCTCGTTGATCAGGGCGTATTCACATATAGCCTTGGCATCGCTCTTGTCCGTTTTTACCTTTGCAAGTTTCATTTGAATGAATCGCTTTATCGATAATGGGTTTACTACTGAAACTACTACTCTATTCTTGTAAAGAAACTGTGCAAGCCTGTAATGATAATATCCGGTAGCTTCCATAACGACCAATGAACTTTTGGGTAATTCCTTAAGGAATTTCTTAAATCCAATTTCATCGTTCTTATACTGGTCGTGACCTTTGTTACTACCATGTACATCAAAGACATCTTTACTGATGTCAACTCCAAAAGTTTCTTTATATTTATTCATAAGAAATGTTTTATGAAAGAACCGGCTACTTCTGCTCACACCAACTTGAAAAAGAGATCTAAAGTCTCACAGAACTGAACGTGATTTAAGTAGTAAAAGAGAGAGGATTATCAATGTTGTCGAAGTCTAAAGCTTCACCGTGTATAGTAACCTTAATTCTCTCTTTTGTTCTTTCTAGCTATAGCAACAATTTACTGAGAATCAAACTTAAGCCGTGTATAATTGATTGCTATTTCGAGCCTACTTACAAAAATCCTCACAGATTTTCTATTCGGTTTGTATTTGCTAAATTAGGTATTTAAACACGCAACAAGCCATATACAAACACGTTATAGGCAAAGAAAAAAAGTATATGAATAAAATCGGAATAATTGGTGGAATTGGACCTGAATCAACTATCGAATACTACAGATTGTTGATAAAGACATTTAGAGAGAGATTGAACACAAATCAATATCCAGAAATTCTTATTCAAAGCGTGGATATGACAGAAATGCTTAATTATATTTTTACTAATCAATTAGATGAATTGGTAGCGTTTTTAAAAAGTAAAATCAAAATATTAGAAAAATCGAATGTAGATTATATTGCATTAGCATCAAATACACCTCATTTAGTTTTTGACAAACTAGCGGAATCTGTAAACACGAAAATGATAAGTATAGTTGAGGAAACGTCTAATGCAATAAAAAACACAGGAATTAAAAAAGTTGGTTTGCTAGGAACAAAATCAACAATGAGCAAAGGATTTTATCAAAAATCAGGAGAAAAAAATGGAATTAAAATAGTAATTCCAAATGAGGAAGACCAAAACTATATTCACGAAAAATATATGGGAGAATTAGTTTTTAACAAAATTGTTCCCGAAACAAAAAAACAACTCATTCGAATAATAAATGAATTACAAGTCAATGAAAATATCGAAGGAATTGTATTAGGTGGAACTGAATTACCACTAATACTTGAACAAGAAGATTTTGACAAGTTAAAAGTGTTTAATACGACTAAAATTCACGTAAACGCTATTTTGAACAAAATGCTGAACTGAAATAAATTATGCCTATTACAACGGCTATACTTAATTGCTTAGTTCTGTGCTACTTTGGAAAAATCTCCGATTTCCCAAACTTGGCTTTGCACTTATAAAATTGAGTACTAAATTGTCGCAACTAAGCATAGCCAAACCATTGATAGTAATTTAAACCTAGTCTTTTAGCAAGCTATTAATTGAGTTTGAAATAAATTTCTCTTTATTTAATTTTATCTCTTTTATTAGAAACTTCTTTTCCTCCGATAATTGAAAATACTTTTCTGCCCATAAATTAATTTCTACAATTACCGGAATTAAATCTATACCTTTTTGGGTCAATTGGTATAGTACTTTGGCTTTACTATCAGGATGTTCCAATTTTTCAATCAAATCATTCTTTTCAAGCATTAGTAATCTAGCCGCTAAAATATTAGTTGAAATTTTCTCCTCAGATTTTAAAAAATCTCCATAAGTAAATCTTTTATTAAACATTAGGTCTCTAACTATCAATAATGACCATTTGTCTCCCCAAACTTCCAGTGAAGAACTTATGGGACAATGAGACCTTCTTTTTGGTGCTTTCATAAAATTTAACGCAAATTCACTTGCACAATGCAAGTAGATTGATTTATATTTACACTTGCATTTTGCAAGTAAAATACAAATATAAAAGAATAATTATGAAAGAGAACGCACTTACAGTTCATACTCAATTTGCAAACATTGATAATAATCAAATTGCGTATAGAAAATTTGGTATTGGACAACCATTAATATTACTAAATAGATTTAGAGGAACATTAGACACTTGGGATCCTTTATTTCTTAATTTATTAGCAAAACATAATACCGTTATTACTTTTGACTATTGTGGTATTGGCTATTCTGAAGGAGAATTACCTTTAGCTATTAAAGATGTTGCAAATGATGTTATAAAACTTGCAGACTACCTAGATATAGAACAATTTCATGTTTTAGGATGGTCTTATGGCGGCTGGGTAGCTCAGTATACTATGTTTCTAAATCCTTCAAGAATATTAAAAACTGTTATAATTGGTAATAATCCCATTGGAAAAAATGAGTTGCCGTTTAAGAAAGAGTTCTTTGAAAGAGCATTAAAACCAGTAAATACTGATGACGATTTTCTAGTGTTGTTTTTTGAGCCAAGCTCAAAGAAAAGTAGTACTGCGGCAGAAAAATCTATGCAGCGAATAGCAAAAAGATTTGACCTTAGTAAAGTACCTTCAAGCCAAGAAGTATTCAATAGATATTTTGCCTCAAAAAATGCGATTGCTGAAGACTCGGATAATTTTAGAACCGCATATCAAAACACAAACATTCCTATTTTGGTTTTATCTGGTGATAATGATATCTCATTTTCGTTAGAAAACTGGTATCCAATGCTTGGCAAAGCGCCAACATTAAGGCTCATTGTCATGCCAGAAGCCGGCCATGCTCCGCATTTTCAATATCCTAATGAAACTAACTCATACATTAAAGCATTCTTTGAGGACTAAGCATTATCAAACAGACTTTGAGAATATGGGAAATAAAAACTACTACCAACACAACCTATAAACCATACGGGCTTCGAGCTTAATCGAAAGGTTTGCGTATTTTTATGAAGCCCGCAAAATCTTATGGATTTTGCTCAGGTCAAGAAAAAATAAATCAACCAATAAAATTTCGCTATGTGCGTGGCGGAAAGCAAACGCTAGTTTGCTACCGAACTGTTCATAGCTCAACCGTTACCATACATTTAAAAACAAATACAAATCATGAAGAAAACAGTTGGAATTTTAATTTTTGACAATGTAGAAGTACTGGACTTTGCAGGGCCTTTTGAGGTATTTTCCGTTACTTCTGAGCTAAATAATTTCGAGCTTTTCGATGTATTTACAGTTGCCAAAAAAAACGAACCCATTTCTGCGGTCAATGGACTTTCCGTCAACCCTAAATACAATATTGAAAACGCACCGAAGATTGATATTTTGATAGTTGCTGGTGGAGCTGGGACTAGGAATCAAATGAAAGAAATTGAAACCCTGAATTGGATTAAAGAAGTACATAAGAACAGTTTGATTACCGCTAGCATATGTTCAGGCTCAAGATTACTTGGTACTTTAGGACTACTGGACAATCAACCTTACTGCACTCATCACGAAGTTTATGACCATATGTTGGAAATTGTACCTACTGGTATTCCACAGAAATCTAAAAGGTTCGTAGGATTTGATAAAATTTTTACCTCTGGTGGAATTTCAGCAGGAATTGATTTGTCCTTTCACATAATTGAAAATCTTCATGGGAAAGACGTTGCTTTGAAAACTGCAAAATATATGGAATATGACTGGACTGAAAAAGATACTTGACCTATATAGTAAAAAAAACGTATGGTAATCGAGTAGACGGGTCCGCCCCTAGTTAGGAACGGACTGCGCCTCTCACACCACCCAGCGTACGGGTCTCGTACTGGGCGGTTCGTTAATGATGCTTTACTTTCTTATAGTAATCCAATAGACTTAGATATCCTCGCTGCTTTAAGCGTGATACGGTTATGGTGGTACCCAGAATAGGACTCTGGGCTACTGCCCATCCTCCCATATTGGTTCTGCTCCATGCATAGGCTTGTCCTTGTTCAATACCTAAACGGATAAGGTTTTTACGCTTGCGCTCGGGTTTCTTCCAGTAATGCCAAATACAGTACCGTAATCGGTTTCGCAACCATTCATCCAGCTGCTTTAGCTTTGCTTGAATGTTCGCTAGTTTAAAGTAGTTTGTCCAACCACGTATCAACCTATTTATGCGCTGTATACGCTCATCAAAACTGGCAGGAACCGTCTTCTTGGTCAGGTACTTTAACTTTTGTTTCAGCACTTGCCATTTCGACTTTTCTACCACAAATTGATACCTGCCCCGTTCTCCTTTCTTATAGGTAGGAACAAATCCGTAGCCTAATAAATTGAAGTTGTAAGGGGTGCGTAATCCGCTCTTTTCTCGGTTGATGGGTAAGTCCAGCTTGTCTCGCAAAAACTTGAAAATGCTATTCCCTACCCTTTTGGCGGCTGGCTTACTGCGCAGGTAAATACTGAAATCATCGGCATAGCGTACAAACTCGTGACCACGCTTTTCTAACTCTTTATCTAGCTCATTGAGCAAGATATTCGACAGAAGTGGGCTTAAGGGCGAACCTTGCGGTACCCCTTTACTGCGTTTGTGCAAGCTGCCATTGATTTCAATAGGTGCACGTAAGAATTTGCGTAGCAACTTTAGCGTTAGTGGACACCTTACTTTGTCATGTATCAAGTTGAGAAGCACATCATGTCTTACCTCGTCAAAGAAGCTCTTTAAGTCGATGTCCACAATATACTTTCTGCCCGAGTTGATTTCTGATAGGCTCTTCGCTAACGCTTGATGCGTGTTACGCTGAGGACGAAAACCAAAACTATAAGCATGAAAATCTTTCTCGAACAAAGGTTCTAACACTTGATGTAGTGCTTGTTGAAATACCCTGTCTACTACGGTAGGTACGCCTAAAAGGCGCGTCTTTCCGTTTGATTTCGGTATCTCTATGCCCTTTATCGCTGAGGGATAATACGTGCCACTTGCTATTTGCAAGGCGTACTGTTCGCCATAGTGCCCAAAGTGGCGAGACAGTTCATGGACTTCCATGCCATCTACACCGCTTGCTCCACGGTTTCGGTAGACCTTTAAATAGGCGCGGTTTAGGTTTTCTTTGTTGATTAATTCCTTAATCATCGGTACTATAAAATTGTTTAGGTGTCTCGCTTGATTTAAGGCTATTTAACTGCTGGAAAACTATCTGTAACACAGCTAAACTCCTTAGTTCATTAAAGACCATTAACGTTCAGTCCTTCATTCAGTATCACAACTGAACTACTATGACCTCTGCTGACTTCTCCATATAGCTACTCGTAGCTTGGGAGACCTCCCCAGGTAAGGGCATCTTCTTTCCTCTGATCGCTGCCCAATCTACTACTTTGGTCTGCTTCCAATTGCTTGGAGTTTGGGGCGTCACAGTTATGTGCCTGCTTACCCGACCTTATAGCCTCATATCAGGTTCCTATTCGTCAGTACCAGAGTTTGTAGGCTCGCTTCCTTCAGTCCTAGCTTCGCAACTAGCAACCTTGCAACTTACTAATGGTTAAAGGCGTTACCCCTGTCCATAAGGGACTTGCACCCTCTAGATTAATCAACTACTTTTCTGTAGTTAAAAAGATGCCCATGCTGGGCACACACAATGTATATAAAAAATAGGCGGATAAGTAATAAAATCAAACGTTTTAAATCGTATCAAACTTTGTGCTTAACTGAAAATTCGGTGCTTTAAAATCGCCTACTTTTCATATACTAACCGTAGCACCATTATAAAAAATGAGAATAACATCGATAGCAGTATTTTTAATTCTCTTTATTTCCTGCAAAGAAAACAAAGGAATCACTACCATAAATAAAGAGCAATCGGCAAATAAGAACATCATAAAACCTGAATTTCAGTCGATTATTGATTCTTCTGATGTCAAAGGTTCAATATTAATTTACGACTTAAACCAAGACGTATATTATTCAAATGACTTTGAATGGTCAAACAAAGGAAATTTACCAGCATCTACATTCAAAATCGCAAATTCAATTATCGGACTTGAAACTGGTGTGATTGAAAATGATAGTGTCATATTTAAATGGGACGGGGAAAAAAAATGGTTAAAAAATTGGGAACAAGACCTGATTCTTAGAGATGCTTTTCAGTTTTCTTGTGTTCATTGTTATCAAGAAGTTGCAAGAAAAATTGGTTCGAAAAGAATGAACGATTATGTATCCAAACTTAACTATGGGAATCTAGAAATTGACGCTACCAATATCGATAAATTTTGGTTAGAAGGAGCATCAAGAATAAGTCAAATGCAACAAATCGACTTCCTGAAAAGGCTTTACAATTTTGAACTTCCTATTTCAAAAAGAACTGAGAGTATTATGCGAAAGATTATGCTCATTGAAGAAACTGACCAATATAAACTTAGTGGGAAATCTGGTTTATCAAATAATAACGGAGAATACAATGGTTGGTTTGTTGGGTTTGTTGAATTCAAAAACAACACATACCTATTTGCCACAAATCTAGAGCCTAAAAAGGAGTTTAATTTTGATTCTTTCATTAAAAAAAGGTTGGATTTAACTCTTCTTGGTCTTAGAAAAATGAATGTTCTAAAATAAATACTGGTCTAACAATGGTAACCGTTGCACTAGCCTATAATTAGAAATAATTACTATCGATATAAGCCTCTTCAAGGGGCTTTTTTTATGCTAAGCTAGAAGTTGAGCGTGAATTTTCGGTGCGCCGGAGAAGTGCTTTTCAGGTAATGAACCATGCTTTTTACGAAAACCGTAAAAGCAAGCCTTCCCGCCCCACTTTTGGAGCGTTTCTTTTCAAATTTCAGGTACTTTTTGAGGTTGTAGGCGATCGCCGAGAGGTGCATCACCTTGTTCGCCTGTGCGAGCCCGACGGTATTTATCTTCCTCAGTCCCATGAACTGGGTCAGGGTACCAAAAACGGGCTCTACCGTACTCTGTCGCTTGCCCTTCATATACCGCCCCAGTGGGCTCTCCACCCGTGCGATGTTACGAAAATATTCCGCCCGGTAATAGGTAACGCCGAACTTCTTCTCCTGTGCGCTTTTGCCCAGACAGCTACTGCGTATCGGGCACCCGGTGCAGATATGCTTTCTTGCCCGGTATTCCTTCTTTCTTGTTCCCGTGCGGTAATCCCTGAACTCCTTGGTGAACGGTATCGTTTTCCCTTGGGGACAGCGGTAGCTGTCCGTCCCCTGGTCATAAACGAAACCATCGGGACCTCCCTTGAACGTTCCGTGGGCGGGTATGAAGCTCTTCAGCCCCCTGCTTTCCAAAAAGGCATAGTTCTCGCCACTGCTATAGCCCGTATCGGCCACGCAGTTCTCAAAAACGAAGCCCTGCTGCCATAGGCGCCGCTGTAGGCGCTTTACGATATCCTGTAACTGCTGGTTGTCCTTGCCATCGGCATGGTACGCCCTGATATCGGTAATTACATGATGGGCGGTATCCACGCTCAACTGACTGAGGTAGTTCAGCTTTCTTGCCTTGCCCGGCTTTACGCTTATTCTGGCATCGGGGTCGGTAGGACTGTAATGGGTCTTGTTGCTCGTATACTTCGCTCCCTTGTTTCCGGCGCCAGGTCTTTGATCCTGGTCCTTCGCCCATTTTTTGTTCCTGCCCTTTATAGCACCAAGTTCCTTAGTGTTGGCACTGATGCTACGCTGCCCCTTATCCGACCTGTCGCCCTTGCTCTTGCGGTGTGGCACTTCCTTGTCCATGGCGCTGATAGCACGTACCTTCCGTAAATGCTCGTCAAGTTCCTCTTCGGGCACCTTCAGCTCCAATGTATCCATACTCGCATTAGCCTTTACCGGGGCAGAATCTATTGCTTGAGTATGACCGGAAACCATCCCTTTTTCTACACACATACTCAAGACATTGGTGAATACTTCTTCAAATACCGATTCAGGAAAAAGTTGACGGGTACGGCTTATGGTACTGTGCCAGGGAAGTTCCTCGTCAATGTCATAGCCTACGAAAAAAAGAATATCCAAGCGCATCGAACAATGGGCGATAAGCTTACGGTCGCTGATGATGTTCTCCAGGTAGCCCACAAGGCAAAGCTTGAAGAAGACCACGGGGTCTATGCTCTTTTGACCACTCTCACCGTAATAGCCTTTGGTCAGATTATAGAGTAAATCCAAGTCCAGAACCTCTTTTAAACGCCTGTAGAAATTGTTCTTAGGTATACGCTCGCTCAATTGGAAACGGGCGAACAATTTTTCCTGGTAATCCTTTTTTCCCTGCATAGCTAAAGTTAAGCAAAAACAGTATTTTTATCAAGGACTTGTGCAACAGGCACAATGGCTATAATTAATGCGGGATTTAGGTTTTTACGTCAAGGTCTATGTATATTTATGAGGTCACATAATCTTTGAGATTTTGCTTAGCGCGTAGCTGGAAATCCGTCAGGTTTCTGCGCCCCACTAATCATAGTCCAGCCTTTAGATAAAAGAATCTTGAATGAACGAAATAAGAAGGTTTATTGAAAATATAACTCCAATGAACAATTCTGATTGGCAGTTTTTTTCCTCGAAATTGCAAGAGGTAAAACTCAAAAAACATTCTATTTTATTAAATTTTGGAGAGATTGAGAACCATCTATCATTTATTACAAAAGGAATAGTCAGACTTTATGTTCCAAGAGAAGAATTCGATTTAACTTTTGGTTTTTTATTCGAAAATGAATTTGTTACAGGTTATGATTCATTTTTAACACAAGATCCTTCTGAATACCAAATTGAAACTTTGACAGAAACCATTCTTTGGAAAATTTCCCGAGAAGACTTACAAGAAGTTTATGAAAGAACAAACAGCGGAAATATTATTGGACGTAAAATGGCTGAAAACATGTTCTTAATAAAATCAAAAAGAGAACTTTCTTTATTAAGTAAAACAGCAGAAGAACGATATTTGGACTTATTCTCTGACCGACCAAAGTTACTCCAACAAATTCCATTAAAATATATTGCCTCTTACATTGGTGTTACTCCGCAAGCATTAAGCAGAATAAGAAAACGCATAACTTAACTTGGGTTCATTGTTTTCAACAGAATGTATTTTGAAATTTGTATTTCAATAATTTAGAAAAACATGAAACCACTAATTGTACTTTTATTAAGTTTTACAATCTCGATTTTCATAATTAAAATTATCAAAAAAGAGTATGATTTTGCCTTATCAGCAAGAATTGCAATGTCGATAATGCTTCTTTTTACAGCTATTGGACATTTTGCATTTACAAAAGGAATGTCAATGATGATACCTAAAATTATTCCTTTCAAAGAAAGTATAATTTACCTAACCGGAATATTTGAAATACTATTAGCATTAGGTTTAATAATTCCTAAATTTCAAATAGTTTCTGGATGGGCACTTATTGTTTTTCTCCTGCTAATGTTACCTGCCAATATATATGCTTCTTTAAATCATGTGAATTACCAAAAAGGAACATTTGACGGAAACGGTCTTATTTATTTGTGGTTTAGAATCCCATTGCAATTCCTGTTTATCATTTGGGCTTATATTAGTGCAATCCGTATTTTTGAGTAAAGAAAAGCCAGTAGGTAACAAGCAAACACTAGTTTGCTCCCGTACTGTTCAAAGCTAAACCGTTGTAGCAAATATGAAAAAACTAGATTTCGATTTTATACCATTAGGAATTTCAATAATACTGATTCTAGTTTCATTAGTGATGATTTCTACTTCCAATTATGCTCTAAGCTTAAAACACTACATCGGAATTGGATGCGTAATAATTTCAATCTATTTCTATTTTAAAAACAGAATAACTTACTATGTCGTTTATGGCATAACTCTGCTGGTTGGAATTTTCGGGCTTTTGGATTTTTACTATTTAACTTTCAAAGTTGGATTTGGAAGTTTCGGAATTAATCCGATTTCAGCTGGTCTTTTAATATTACATATAGCACTAGTATTTCAAATTGTGGATAAATTGGATTCAAATAAATAATCTGATTTAACTCCTATGCTCAAATCTGCGTAAAACAAATACTTGCTACAACACAACCTACACGTAATGCAGATTTTTGGGCAAAACCGAATGGTCTGCGTATATTTATTAAGTCGTTAAATCTTATGGATTTAGCCTTGCAACAAGAAAAAATACAACTAAACCCACCCAAACGTGCCTTTTCGATACGGCCTGGTAATAAGCTTTAGCTAAACCGTTGTGTTTCAAGATGACCAACCAATAACCAATGATAAAATTCTTTAGAAAAATTCGTCAAAAAATGCTGACTGAAAATAAATTCAGTAAATATTTACTTTATGCTATCGGTGAAATTATACTTGTTGTGATTGGAATATTAATCGCTTTACAGATTAATAATAACAATAATTACAACGAACAAAGAAGTCTAGAGCAGGAATATTTATTATCTCTACAAGCAGAATTTGAAACAAACCTGAATAAAATAAATGCCTCTATTCAAGAAAATGAGCTGCGTATTCAGTCACTTGAATATCTATTGACTTTATTTGACAAAAATGTACTTGACACAGTCAATAGTCAAATAATTTCTCAAAAGTTCGCACCTATTTTCGGTAGTTCAATTGGCTATATACCAGCAACAGGAGTTTTAGAAGATATCATTAGTTCAGGTAAGCTAAATATCATTTTGAATAAAAGCTTACGACAAAACCTAGCCTCTTTTAATAGCTCATTGAATCATTTAAACATTCAGTTAAATGCAATGGATTTCACAGAAGATAAATTGCGTACTATTTTTTATAATAAGGGAAGTGTACGAAGACTTGTGATGGATATAGGATTTAAGGATTTTGATCGCGAGTCGATTTCCGAAAAAACAGATAACAAAAGATTATTCGAATCAGCTGAATTTGAAAATTATCTATTAGCCTACTACCTATCGGCTAAAGCAACGAATGGACCAAATCTTTTTGGACGTGTAAAAGCGGAAATAGAGAACACTATAAAAGAAATTGAGAAAGAGCTCGAAAAATAACAAAAGCACGACTCCGTGTATAACCAATTGATTAGTTTGTGTGTACCCAGAAAATCCTTCGGGTTTTTCTAAGATTCGGTTTCCTTTTGTTAAATTAGTTGTACGAGGCTCGCAATTAACATTATACTAACCGTTGGCAGAATAAGAAAAACCACAGAACTAATCAAGAACATATGAAAATATTAAAGAAAATAGGAAAGTGGTTTTTGGTTTTACTGGGAGCACTTATTGCGTTTATTTTAGTTGTATTGCTAATAATCCGAATCAATAGCTCTGGAAACGAAGAACCTTTTTTAGACGAAAAGGGTAATGTGCTTCCGAATAGTATTGCTATGCACGAGGATATGACCATAAATGGAGTGCCACAAAGGGTTACTATTAGAGGAAAAGACAAAAATAATCCCGTGTTACTAATAGTTCATGGAGGACCGGGCGCACCAATTTTACCTATAATTTATAAACTCACGGGAGTTGATTTGGAAGATATATTTACAGTTTGCTATTGGGAACAAAGAGGCTCTGGACTAGCCTATAACGATAGCATAGCTGATTCGTCCATTACCTTGCCCCATATAGTAGCTGATGGTTTAGAACTATCAAATCATTTAAAAAAGACTTTCAAAAAAGATAAAATTTACATCGAAGGTATATCTTGGGGAACAGCGGTAGCAGCTTATATGGTTCAAAAACAGCCTGAATTATATCACGCCTATATTGGTAGTGGTCTAATGGCTAATCTATCACTTTCAGAAGAGTTATCTTATGAATTTGCACTGTCAGAATCTCAAAAACACAATGATACCATTTCAATCAATCAATTAAAACAAATTGGAAAACCACCTTATGTTAAAAACTCAAAAAATTCAGTTACCGAAGCCTTTGAAATAGAACGACAGATTGTAATGAAATATGCACCGATAAAATTAGATACCGATTTTAATTTTATTAAAAGTATGTTTTTAGATAATGGGTTGACGTTTAAGGAAAAATTCACTGATATGATAAATAGTCCTGAAACCTACTATCCTGCCGCTAAGATTTTGGAATCTACAGCTATTGATATGAATTTAATGCGTGATATTCCAGAATTGAATGTGCCAATTTATATATTACAAGGAGACAATGACCATTTTACCGAAACGTCTGTAGCAAAGATGTATTTTGATTCTATTATTGCTCCATCTAAAAAATGGTTTCTATTTGAAAATGGAACGCACGGAGTACAGGTTGAATATCCAGAAAAATATCGTTCAATATACATCAATGAAATATTGGGAAAATAATTACTACCGCAAGTAATTGCCAACACTAAGCCTTGGCTATTTTTGAAAAGTCACCAAAATTAAAAATTTGAGTAGAAAAGAAATCATTTGGTTAGTTGTTACCGCTGGACTTTTTTTAGTCTTAACTCTAATCCTTTTTGGAATAGACGGATTTAATATTGATTCTACTTTCGATATAAATATTCATGATACTTATTTTGTTATTGCCAATGTCCATTTAGTTTTACTATTATTTGTTTTCATTTTTTTTACGGTTTATCTATTAAGAGCCGTTAGAAATAGGTTTAAAAATATTACGGCAAATCTTATATTGATAATTGTAACGATTTTGGTCGCAGCAGTTCTTGGGAAAACAATTGGTATGCTAGATTTTTTTAGTGGACCTCCCAATAATGAATCTGTGGTTGGAAACGCACTTAAAATTATATCACGAATTCTATTTATTGTTCAGATAGGACTTTTAGTATTACTAGCTTATTCTGGATTCAAAACTGGGAGAAATTACAACGCAGAAAAAAACACTAAGCACAAAACCTAAACGTAATCTGGAGTTTAAGGCAAAACCGAATGGTCTGCGTATATTTATTAAGTCGCTAAATCTTATGGATTTAACTTTAGATAAAACAGTAAATGAACCAAGAACATTAGCCTAGCGCGTAGCTAGAAATCCGTTAGATTAAAAAGTCGTACTAATTATAGCGCAAGCGCTAAACCCTATTAAAAGAAAAACTATGAAAACAATACTAAATATGATGAATAAACTATCATTTTTAATTTTACTTATAGTTGCGTTAATTGGTTGTAACTCAAAAAGTAAAGAGTCTACTAAAAATGACCAGAAGTCTACTTCTCAAAACACCATTTCTGTCGTAATTGATTCTATTAATTCAGAAATAAATAATGGGGATTATGGATTAATTGACCGCTTTATGGTCATACAAAATGATGAATTATTGGCAGATTTTAAATATAAGCAGGACTATGAAACCATTGTTCAAAAATATGACACAACCAATCATCAATATAATTTCAATAGTATAGATTGGCATCCATACTACAAACAAACTGAATTACACACCCTTCAATCTGTATCTAAAAGTATCACCTCAATCCTTTTCGGTATTGCGCTAGATGTAAACGAAGATTATAATGTGAGTGACAAAGTAATGCCTTTGTTGACAGGTTATGATACTGATTTTTCAGATAAACGAAAGCAAAACATATCAATTGAAGATTTATTGACGATGAGAAGTGGATTAGATTGGAATGAAGAGACGGATCATAATGATACTACAAATGACTGTTTTAGGCTAGAATCAAGCGACAATTGGATAGCGTATGTGTTAAGCAAGCCTATGGATACCATACCAGGAACAAAATTCGTGTATAACGGTGGTGGAACTGTGCTTTTAGGTAAAATCATTAGAACCATTACCGGCAAACGAATCGATAAATGGGCAGAAGAAAAATTATTTGAGCCACTAGGCATTACAGATTACTATTGGAAAGAAACACCCGATGGAGAAATTGATACCGAAGGAGGTTTATATCTTAAGGCAGAAGACTTGGCTAAAATTGGTTCATTGTTTTTGAACAAAGGGAAATGGAACGGTAAGCAAATTGTATCTGAAAATTGGGTGGCAACATCCACAAGTCCTTTACTTAAAAACGTAAAACCACATTGGAAAAGTGTTACCGGATACGGGTATCAATGGTGGATTCCTGAATATACTGATAATGGCGAAACCAATATTTATTCTGCCAACGGATATGGAGGTCAGTATTTAATGATAACACCAGAACATAATTTAATAATTGTCTTTAATGGTTGGAATATAAATGGTGAACCAGAAAAGTCAACTTATAGAGTTTTGCAAGACAGAATACTACCAGCACTTAAGCATGAATAATTGAGTATAGCAAAACCTAAACGGATTGTGGGTTTAGTGTCTAATTTAAAGGTTTGCGTATTTTAATGATGTCCAAAAAACCTTTGGAATTTTACATTTTAGCGGGACAAAGAAAACATAAAATAAAAATATTTTACTATGTGCTTGGTGGAAAGTAAATGCTAGATTGCTCTCGCATTATTTATAACTAAGATGTAGTCAGTAATACCAAATACCAATTTGAAAACAGAAGTGTCTACCATACTTATCGAAGGGTTAGAATCTGCCGCAGATTTTTATTTGGAAGAAGACAAAGACAGATTATTGGTACCTGATATGATGGCAGGAAAGATATATTCGGTACCCCTTAAAAACTAGTATTAAAAAACCGAGTTCAACGGACTCATCCAAATCTCTTTAAACATTTATTACAAAGAAATTTGGATGAGCTAGAACAACAGTTAATAGCTTACTTTAGACTTGTTATCTAACTTTTCTTCTATTAGCGGATACAAATCATACGTAGGGTAAATTTCAGATTTGAATGCTTTCCAAGCGGTTTTTTCTATTGCCAAATTCACATCCCTAAGTTTGGATGCCGGTAACTCCAATACCACCATTTGACCTATACCCATTACTACATACCAATTAACGACCGATACACCTTCTGGAGGAAAGCTTTTGTAAAACCCTTGTTTATTTCTAACATCTTCAATCTCACTTAGGTTCATAGATTGATCATGTTTTAAGAAAATGGTTAAAAGCATTTTCTCCGTGTCCTCTTTATTTCCATCGTTCTTGACAGTAGATTGGGCTTGGGTAAAATTTGAAATGCATAACATAACCAATGCGACAAAAAGTATATTTTTCATAAGGTGTATTTGTATAAAATATTAAGTTATAGATTCTTCTATTTTATAATTTTTAAGACTGCTTCTTTTTCCATTATTTCTGAAAAGAGTTACTTAGATACTAAGTTTCGCTTCATCCGAAGGTAACTATTATCTTATCTGAATTCTATAATAAAATGTGCGTTGTATATCACAAATGTGGCATTCCCTCTTTGCATACGTAGCTATCAAGTCCGTAAAAAAATTCGCAATACTAAGAACAACTATAAGTGCATAAAGCTTATTAGTTCTAATAACTATAAGTCTTACTCAGACAAACATAATTGACCATATGCAACACCAGTAGCATTCATTGCTACATTGATTATAGTCTTTTGATTAGGATCTCGTTTATATTTACTAACATAAATACCAAAGAATGACGTACTATTTCAGCATACAAAGGTTTACCAATAAAATTATATTACTGCTCATTTTAATAGGAACAAGTACTGTTTTCGCACAAACGAATATTCCAAAACAAGCAGATAGATTACAGCAGTATTTAGGCTTCTGGGTCAGTTCTATTAATCATACAACAGATAGTATCGGCAAAACGCCCCTTGTAAAAATGAACAATTATCCTAAAATAGATAATACCGCAATGTCAGTTGATGTATTTCAAAAAGATGGCAAAACATACAATCATACCTTAACAGAACTTATTGGTCACGACGCAAAGACCGATTCAATTTTTGCATTGGGTAAAAGTGCACAAGGTAATATGTTCTTGGGGAAAGGTGGGTTTACCAGCGATACGGATTGGATAATGAGAGATCGCGACTTTACAGGTAAAGAAACTATGACGGTTACTTTTGATTTTAAAAATCAAACCGATGTTCATTTAAAGGGAGTAAACCCACAGAACGAAATTCTTTGGCAAACTCGTTATATTAAGAAAAATCCAAAGGATAAAAATATTGGTATTCAACTGGTTTCCGTTCATGAACAAATGCAGCAAAACCCAAAAGAGACACTGAAGTATCTTGATAGAATGGGCTATAGCTATATTGAAACCTTTGTGTACAAAGACCGCTCTTTTTATGGATTATCTCCATTAGATTTTAAAAAACTGGTAGAAGATAACAACCTAAAGTTTACGGGATCCATGACGTTTTACGATCTCCCTTCCGAAGATAAACAGGCTTGGAAAAAAGCGATGCAATGGTGGCAAGAATGCATAGAAGACCACAAACAAGCAGGTGTTGAATACCTTACCATATCCAACAATCAAATTAAAGAAATCACTACCCTTTCTGAACTTAAAAGGTATGCTGAGTATTACAATGCCATTGGAAAACTTTGTAAGGAAAGAGGGATTCGATTTGCCTACCACAATCACTCAGATGAGTTTAAGACTATAGAGAACAAGGTCGTTTATGACTATTTCTTAGAAAACACCGATCCGGAATACGTTAGTTTTCAAGCCGATTTGTATTGGATGCATTTTTCAAAAGTTGACCCAATTGATTACTTCAAAAGGTATGAAAACCGATTTATAAGCTGGCACGTAAAGGATTATGAAGAACTTGGACAGAGTGGCAAAATGGATTTTGAGCTTTACTTTACATACGCAAAAGCCGCAGGTCTTAAATACACTGTTGCAGAAGTAGAGGCCTTTAATTACCCGGTATGGTATAGTATCAATTCTGCATGGAACTATTTATACTTTAATATACTATAACAAATCACTTGCAACACCTGACTTTATGAAAACCAGAATTTTACAATTATTATGTTTTATCATTTTAACTTTCAATACTATGGCTTTTGCCCAAGATCAATTTAAGGTGTTGTTATTCACGGTACAGGATACTTGGCATTATGAGTGCATACCTAGTGCGGTAGATGCTTTCCATAAAATGGCGGCAGAACAGCAGTTTAAGTTTGATTGGACGCAAAGTCCGGAAGATCTCGCCAAAAAATTACCGTCTTACGATGTAGTTGTATTTTTAAATGCCAATGCAGACAATTTAGCCAATGAACAGCTTGAAGTTCTAAAAGCCCATCTAAATAATGGTAAAGGCTTTGTGGGAGTCCATTCCACTTCTGATAGTGAGATTAGAAATACTTGGTTTGATGATCTTATTGGTGGAGTTTTTAAAGACCATCCCCAATTTCAGGCAGCTGTGCTTACCAATCATGATTCTAATTTTCCATCAAACTTACACCTACCGGAAAAGTGGCTGTGGAGTGAGGAATGGTATAATTTCAAATCCTTAAAGTCCGATGACATAACAGTACTGCTTTCCGTAGACGAAAACACGTATGATTACCAAAAAGGGTATGATGAAATTCCCCTTGAAGGTATGGGCAAAAACCACCCTATAGCTTGGTATCAATTATACGACGGAGGCCGTTCTTTCTATACTACACTAGGTCATAAACCAGAGGCTTTTCAAAATAAAATGTATTTAGACCATTTATTCGGTGGTATTTATTGGGCTGCTAAAGGTGAGAAAAAGCAATAATTATAGGTTCATATTAATAAGACTTTTTAATACTTTACTCCTCTTAGAATGTATTTATTGGCTGTTTTCATCAATGTACTTCCTTTTATACTTTTTAGATTGATCATTAAGACAACTGGAGAAGCCGGAATGGTTATAATATTAACTTTATTTGGATTCCGATTACTCTAAATTTGATAGTTCAAGCATTATTTAATTTTGGTTACAACAAATATAAATTGTCACTTCCAAATTCCTGAAATGTATCGATTTCATTAGTATCAACTAAAATAAATTACAGATATAAGACCTGTTTTAAGGTTACCAATTGAGTGGTAATTCTTAATTTAGTACCCTCAATTACTTACAAGGAAGTATAACCTAAAAAGGAGCCTTTATCAAAACAGATACGGCACCATTTGCAAACATATTTTTTCGATGAGGAAACATAAAGCCATAAGAGTTTTTATGGTGCTGACTGTATTACTGATTCAAATAGCGTTTTTGACTACCATTGTAAAAGAGGAATATGAAACCGGCAGTTTTGTAGCTATACTTTCCATGCTTCTTTTAATATTGACCCTCTTTTTTGGATACCGCTACATAGACCTACATCACACAAAATATGAATATGAAAAAATAAGTGTCATCATTTGGGTTCCCGTTGGTGCCGTAATTTGCTACCTATTAAACATTTATGGAGGATTAGGGAGTGTACTTTCCGCTGGTATTACCGGTACCATGGCATCGTTTATACCTGAAATCAATAAAGATTCAAGCTATTTGGCGAAGTTACCAGCAGCTATATATTGCGGGGTTTTTGTGGGCATGTCTAGCTCTGAGATTGTACCGTCTATTGGTTTTGTAACTGCGGCAGGTTTGGTGGCAGGCGTATTTCTTCTGTTATCAAAAAACTTATTTTTAGGCGTTGGCGGTAAGCTGGGTACCGTAGCCTTTGGTGGGGTTATTATTGTTTCATTAATATACGGATTAGCCACATGAACTATCTCATATTTATTTTAACCGGAGTATTAGGCGCTTGGCTTACATTCTTCATCAGTGAACGATTAAAACAAGGACCAGTAAGATCCTCTGCTCTACTATCCCTAGTTGTAGGTCTATTTTTCTATTGTTTCCCAGAACTTTTTGGCGCGTACCTATCGAAGAATATTCCTTTAGTATTTATTGGTGCCACATTCATAGGTATGGTATCTCCACTATCAAGGGGCAACTATATTAGATTGGCGGTTGCAGCTAGCTTATTTGGTATTATCTATGTAAACAAAGCTCATTTTTTTGAAGGCTACGGTGGGGCACTGGGCGCATTGGCTTTTATTGCCCTATTATCATCCATGGGATTTTCTGTAATTATCTCAAGAAGTCCAAGATTAAAAAAGGGCATTGTAAAGGTGAGAAAAAAGGTCTCCAAACCAAGTAAGTAAAATTACTCCATGAGAAAGTCCATTATACACACCACAACAGCTATTACGGTTTTTTTTGTAAACAAGAAATCATAGGTTCCCAATTTAGAAAACATGATATTGAATTGGATATATTTACAATATCAAATTATAAAATTAAAGAATTAAAGAATTAAAGAATTAAAGAATTAAAGAATTAAAGAATTAAAGAATTTACAAAGTCTAGAATTACGATAGGATCAACAACGTATTTAAGACATAAAGGATATCCCTTTTTAGATACAAAAGACAACAGTGTTATTTATCTAAATTAATACCGAAAGATTTTAAACATACTTTGATTCAAATAAAAAAATTGTTAGCCCCAATTACATGGAACTAGACCAAATTATAGATACTATTTATCCATTAGCCTCGGCATCAAAAAACTTGATAAAGAAATCAATAGTTGAAACCAAGTTTCCTAAAGGGCATATTCTATTCAGAGCAAATAAAATTGAAACAAGCATTTATTTCATCAAAAAAGGAATTGCAAGGGCATACGCCTATTCAGATGAAAATGAAATCACTTTTTGGTTCGGTAAAGAAGGCGACCCTATAGTTTCCATGCAAAATTATGTCAATAATAAAAAAGGATATGAAGATGTGGAGTTATTGGAAGATTGCGAACTCTATGAACTAAAAACAGAAAAACTTCAACAGTTATTTTTAGAAGACATACACATTGCAAATTGGGGACGTAAATTTTCAGAATTCGAGCTTATTAAATCTGAAGAGCGTCTTATTTCTTTACAGTTTAATACTGCAACCCAAAGGTATTTAGCACTTCTTGAAAATTACCCTAGCATTATACAGCGGGTACAACTAACGCATATTGCATCTTATTTAGGCATTACCCAAGTTAGTTTAAGCAGAATTAGAGCGAGTATAAAATAAATTGTTTATTTATCATTTGTTAAATAATTTCTGCTCAATGTTTATGAATTTTGCCATATAATATTATTCCCTGTTAAACAGAAAAACTGTTTTAACCTTCTTAGAATCGGGAATAATCTAAAACTTATTTTAAAATAAATTTAGATATGTCAAATAGCATTAAAATTAAATCATTCCTATTTTTATTCCTATCTGTTGTACTTCTTACGGGCTGTAATAATAAAAGCAAATCAGGTAACTCAGCTGCAGATGCAAAAGCACAAGAATTAAAAAAGATATTATTTGTAGTTACCAGTCATGATGAAAAAGGAAATACCGGAGAGAAAACCGGTTATTATCTAGGAGAGGTTTCTCATCCTTGGGATGTGTTACATTCTGCCGGTTATGAAATAGATTTTGTAAGTCCACAAGGTGGAAAAGCGCCAGTAGATGCTTTTGACATGACAGATGCTATCAATAAGAAATTTTGGGATAATGATTTGTATCGCCACAAAATTGAAAACACTAAAAAACCTAGCGAAGTAAATCCCAATGATTATGTTGCAATACACTATGCTGGTGGTCATGGAGCCATGTGGGATTTTGCAGACAATTCTGAAATTGCAGCAATTGCACAACAGATATATGAAAACAATGGTGTTGTAAGCGCCGTTTGCCACGGTCCTGCCGGACTCGTGAATATTAAATTAAATGATGGGTCGTATCTTGTAGATGGTAAAAAAGTAAATTCGTTTACGAACGAAGAAGAGATCAGGGTTAATTTAGAGAATGTCGTTCCATTTTTACTTGAAGACCAATTAATTGAGCGTGGTGCTATTTTTGAAAAATCAGAACCATTTACCGATCATGTTGTTGCTGACCAAAGATTGGTGACGGGTCAAAACCCACAGTCAGCCAAAAGTGTTGGACAAGCAACTTTAAATGAGCTACAGAAAATAAGTAAAGACACAAAATAAATGAGTGGAGAAAAGAACTTAGATACCCTTTTAAAATCAATGAAACCTAAGCATAATGTAGGCGAATTTGTATTTTGTAAAACAGAAAATTTGGAGCAAATAAACCTGAGCCAAATAATAATGTCTTTTAAAGAAGAAGAAAGTATCACCATTATTGCAGAAAAGGCAGTGGCGGACAAATTAGATTTAGACTATTCTTTTATTGCTTCTTGGATTACACTTACTGTACATTCTTCATTAGAAGCAGTTGGTTTAACAGCTGCATTTTCAAAAGCGCTTTCTGAAAATGGAATTAGTTGCAATGTCGTTGCAGCATATTATCACGACCATATTTTTATAGATCAAAAAGACACAGAAAAGGCGATGGCTATTTTGAATGAATTTTCTAAATAAACCGGTCAATACAGATAACACATAAATATTAAAAATGAATTGGATATTACTAGTACTTGCCGGACTTTTTGAAGTAGGGTTTGCAGCTTGTCTTGGAAAAGCCAAAGAAGCAACAGGAAGTGAAGCCACCTATTGGTACATGGGTTTCTTAACCTGTTTGGTAATTAGTATGCTTCTACTTATAAAAGTGACCCAAGAACTACCCATTGGTACCGCTTATGCAGTTTGGACTGGCATTGGAGCTGTGGGCACAGTTTTAGTGGGGATATTCATTTTTAAAGAACCGGCTACATTTATGCGTCTATTTTTTATGACCACGTTAATTATCTCTATAGTTGGATTAAAAGTAGTATCACACTAAGCACTTTACTTTTTAAGCCTTATTCGTTAAATTAAGTTTTAAATAATGTAACTAAAGTTTTAGAAGACTATTTACATTGATAGGGAAATCTAAAACATCAGCATAGAAAAAGCATATAATAGTTGGGCAGAACAATATGACACAAGAGATTTAGACAAAAAGGCTACTATAGAAACTTTAAGTAAATATAATTTTGATGTCGTTTTAGAACTAGGCGGTGGTAACAGAAAATATATAAGTACAACTTCTCTCCTAACCACACTTAATCTTAGTTTTATTGACATAAACCGCAACAATTATTGATGTATATGCAACAATATTGGTATTGAGTCAATCTTGTTTTATATTTTTGACCCTCATTAAAAGCAGCTATGGAATACGCAGAAAATATACTTGGCACAATTGGTAATACTCCTCTAGTTAAAATAAATAAACTTACGGAAGAACTACCTTGTTTAGTATTAGCCAAATACGAAACTTTTAATCCTGGTAACTCGGTAAAGGATCGTATGGCGTTGAAGATGATCGAAGATGCTGAGGCAGATGGAAGACTACAACCTGGCGGAACCATAATTGAAGGAACTTCTGGAAATACAGGTATGGGACTGGCATTGGCTGCCATTGTAAAAGGCTATAAATGTATTTTTGTTCTGGCGGATAAGCAGTCGAAAGAGAAGTGCGATATTCTAAAAGCGGTAGGTGCTGAAGTTGTTGTTTGCCCTACGGACGTTGAACCAGAAGACCCAAGATCTTACTACTCCGTTTCTAAACGATTAGCAAAAGAAACACCAAACAGCTGGTATGTAAACCAGTATGATAATCCTAGTAATACAAAAGCACATTACGAAAGTACCGGACCAGAAATTTGGAAGCAAACCGATGGAAAAATCACTCATTTTGTAGTTGGTGTTGGTACAGGAGGTACAATTTCTGGCGTTGGTAAATATTTAAAAGAGCAAAACCCAAATATTAAAATTTGGGGAGTTGATACCTATGGTAGTGTATTTAAAAAATATCATGAAACGGGTATTTTCGATGAAAAGGAAATTTACCCTTATGTAACCGAAGGTATAGGTGAAGATATTTTACCAAAGAATGTTGACTTCAGCATCATTGATGGTTTCACTAAAGTAACCGATAAAGACGGTGCGGTGTATACGCAACGTTTAGCCAAAGAAGAAGGTATGTTCTTAGGGAATTCGGCAGGCTCTGCAATTAAAGGTGTATTGCAACTAAAAGAGCATTTTACAAAAGACGATGTCGTCGTGGTATTGTTCCATGACCACGGAAGCCGCTATATAGGCAAAATGTTTAATGATGATTGGATGCGCAAGCAAGGTTATATAGATTAATATAATTTAAATCACATAAAGGATTATCTGCAATTAAAGTAAATTAACGCTTATTTTTCTTTTGACTTTAGGCATAAGCAGTTAATGTTAAAACATTATTTCAAGAACAATCCTACTCCTAATTCTGAACCTATTGAGCCAGGTTTTAGATGAAGATAATTTTTACTGGTAGGATTTTTATCTAATTCAACTGCACCTTTTTTCTTGATAATGACATCATTTTTATAAATCAATTTTGATGTATCTGCAGGCTCGCCGTATCCAAATGCACCACCATTTTTATTCAATAATTCAGTATAACCTAGTACCATAGAATTTGATAGCTTATAGGTCATCTGCTCATTTTTTCCAATTTCCCAAAATACATTCGTATTGGAAACAACGTTATTGTAATATTTAAAATCTGAGGCTACTGTCCAAGCCCAAACGGCACCACCGTAATTATCAACAATCAAATTATGATGCATTGAACAACCTACTGCAGGTTCATTTGACTGCCAAAATACAACTGCATCTTTCACTCCGTAAAAAACACAATGGTCTACTTCTATACCGTGACCACTAGCCAGAATTGATAGGTGATTAGGTATAGCATGAATATCGCCTAAAAAAAGACATTGTGTAATTCTTAAATCAGACAAGTCCATTCCTTCACGAACTATCGGGTAATTTCTTTTCACATAACCATCCTTAGGAGTTTCATGAACAGGGGTTCCCAAAACACGTAATCCTTGAATGGTTACATGGCTCGTTTCAATTTGAAGTCCGTATGATGCTCCATGTAAAGGGTCATCATTACCGTATGGTTTAAAGTTCAAAGGCATTGTTGAAATAATAACCGGCATTTTACCGTGATTCCAGCTAGTACTATCCGGTAGTATTTCTGCTCTAATTGTCAAGCGGTTTTCTTTTGTAAAATGCCAGTTTGCAGGATGGAAAGTTACAGTCTTGTCCAAACCATGTATACCTTCCGATAGATATATAGTTATCGCGCCTTTACCGTTTGCATGATTTATACGCTGCGCAGCTTCATATACCGATTGTATAGGATAATCATTAGTCCCGCTATTTGAATTATCTCCAAATTCAGGATTTACAAATATTCCTCCATCCTCTGGTATTGAATTTAATTGAGCTGTAGCAATACATCCCCAAGAAGTAAATAAGATAATAAATAGTGTTTTAATAGAATTATACATGGCTTCAATGTTTTCTGAATATTCAATTTGAGAATAACTTTGTGCAAAGCTATTCTACATTGCTGTCATGTTTCATTGACATTTGTCAAGAAGTTATAAAAATTGAACCATTGTTTAATCTATAATCTTTGCCCTAAGGCGACTGAGTGTTTCTGGTGAAACTCCCAAATGTGAAGCTATCATATATTGTGGTACTCTTTGAATTATACTTGGGTACGAAGTGATGAAGTTTTTATATCGCTCTTCTAGTGATAAACTAATTAAATCAGATGTACGAGTTAGGCTCGCCATATATGCATTAGTCATCAAAATTCTCATGTAAGATTCAAACGCAGGAATGGTTTCAATTAATTCATCATGGACTGTTTTACAAATCATAGTAAGTTCACAATCCTCTAAGGCATCAATATAGAATCTTGCTGGTTGTTCCTTCATAAAACTGTTTAAATCTCCAGCAGTCCATCCTTCAAGTCCAAAAAATATCACATGGTCAAATCCATTTTCATCCTTCAAATATGTTCTTAACACTCCTTTTTCAATGAATACTATTTGATTGCAAATTTCATCGGCTCGTAATAAAAATTGACCTTTTTTAATTTCTTTTCTTTCTAGTTTTTCCCCAATAGCCGTTTTTTCATCAATGCTTAATGCAACTTTTTCCTCAACATTTTTAAAGAATAATTTAAACATGTCTTATAATTGATTCATTCTTTTTAAACTATACAGCCATTACATTAGTTCCACAAATTTCAAAAAGATTTTTTTGTGCAGTTCCACATCCATATTTGGAGAAAGTGACACACGGGCTATATAATCCTTGTCGTCCTCTTTTGTGGTGCCTTGGGTAGATGTTGCCGGTATCGTCCAATAGCAGCCATTTAACTGTCCGTAGCTAACACAGTATTTGCTTTCATTAGGAATCTCGGTAATCATTAAATTAATTAATTTATGATTAAGCGCTCTTTTGTACGTTTCTCTTTCTTCAGCAGTATTTCCTTTTGTAGGTAGGTCTAAAGAAAAAACAGAGGGTGTAAAACCTTCTTTTGCCAATTCCTCTGATACAAAATTGATCTTAGCGGCTGGTAAAGTTTCCTTGATAATGTTTACGAATTCAAGCGTGTTAAAATAAGCATCATGAATTCTTTGTTTCATCGATGGCATTTGTTTAGCTAAAATTTCCATTTGCAAGTCTGTAGCTTCATTATCGCAAAGTTGAAGGTGCAGTGCAATTTTATCCATTAAAACCTCCGCTTTTTTATTCGCTACACAATAACCTGCTGTGCATTTACCTCCGCTTGGAAATTTTGAACCACTAGCAAATGAAATAGTTCTTACTGATGATAGAATATCCGATTCACCTAAAAAGTGAACATTAGGGCAAAACGTTTGATCCAATATAAAAACTGGATCTAAAGCCTCGCTCCCACTTGCAGTTTTACGTTTAGCACTTAAAACATCTCTTAATTTTTGAAGATCAGGAACCTCAACCCTAGGGTTTGTAGGTATTTCAGCAATAATATAAGGGATAGCATCTTCTTTAGCTAATTTATCTAAAACGATACCAATACTTTGTACCATATCATTATCGCCATCTACTGGTAAATCAACAATCTCAATAGCATCATTACAAGCAGCAACACGCCTTGCTTGATCATTGGTACCTCCATAACAATTAGGCGGAACAACAATTTTAATTGCCTTTCCTTTATGGTTTTCTATAGCATTATGCACTAGCCCCATTAAAATGGCATACTGTACAGATAATCCGCTGGATGCAACAAGTGGCGTAGTATTGGCACCACTAACCTCCTTAATAGCATCTAATACCGTAGTCTTATTCTCGACCACATTATTCTTTTGCGTGTCTGAAGTAGGTTGGTTTACTAAAGACTTTAAAGCAGCAAGACAATTATTCGGAGTCATTGCTACGGTTTCTCTTCTTCTTACATGCTGTATGTCTGAAATATACTCTTTATTCTGTTCGCCACTAACTAAAAGAATACTCCCAAAATCAGCATAAAGATGTATATAAAAATCAATATTCGAATTTTGATTAATAGGGGAAATTTCATCTTGGTGTGACACAAAAATGACACTACCGTCAAACTCCGATACGTCTGATGCTTTTTCTACTTTTTTTAGTTCAAACGTATAACCATAAACAGTCTTTAGCACTTCAGTATCAAAAGAACTGGGCAGTTCGTTCGTATAAGCAATTAACGTGTTTTTATGGTTTAATAAATTCTTTCTTAAAACAGATAAAATAGGCGTTGTCTTTGACAAGAAACTAATAACCTGATCTGGCGCTAGATTATTCAGTTTAGCAATTGCCCATTCTAAAACACAAGACAATGGGTGACCTAAACGAATATAATCGTATGCAGTAGGCAATTCACTAAGAACAGAAGAACTAGAATTATTTTGATTTGCCAAAATTTCAAACTGATCTAAAAACTGAATTTTAGCCAATTCTTCATTGTAAATATCTAACCGATGAGTTGTTAACCTCAACCAATCAGCTGGCATATTTTCCAAAACATCTTTAATATAATCTAGCATTTTATCAACTTCCATAGTATTTGCCTTAAGACGGCTCGAAAGTACATAATAAATAGATTTTTTTAGGGTATGCTATAGTGTTTAACAGAGCTTTTGCAATTGAATCTAACTGATATTCCAATGCTATACTCCAATCATAAACACTTGCTCACAAGACAACAATAAATTTTTATATTTTTTGTCCAGTTTTATAGTGTTCAAATAACCGCGTAAAGTTTCCTTGAAAAAAATTATAATCACTATCCAATTTGATGGAAGCAAAAGCGTTGTACTAAAATCACATTAATTAGCATAGCATGAGTTTATTCAAAAAACTATTCGGTTCAAAAGAAAATAACGAACAAAAACCGGAACCTAAAAAAGATAATGTTCAAGAAACACCTGCAGAGGTAGCTTGGATGACCGATTTAAGACGAAACAATTTAGCCATATCTGCCGCTGCAGGGTTTGCGCCTGTACGTTCATTACCAACTGAACTTGGAAGATCACTACGCCCTTCATTAGAAATAGCAAATCGGTTACATGCCATAAAGGCTTTAGTGCTTTGGTTAATGGTACCACCAGAAAATTTATCGGACGAAAGAATTCTCGACTTCATACAACGAAACGGTCTTACCGATGCACTGACCGAAGAAGAAATTTCAATTTTAAATGTTGCAAGAGACGATGAACAAGCAAGAAACGCCATTGGATGGAAATTTGAAAATGCCTGGCCATTAGCATGGTACTTTGGATATAAGGAACCAGAGATATCAGGGCAAATGATGACTGGTGAACAAATGCAAGAGATTCTTTCTGATTTTACCTGCCCGTTAGATGAAAATATTGCAGATTGGATTAAAAACCAAGAAACAGTTTCAGAAGAAAAACTGATGCAAAAAGAAGATTTGTTCTATTGTTTACATAATGCGGTACGAAGTGCCCAAATGGGAAGCGACACCGTACCAAATGGTTTTGACCCAATGGGTAATGGCGGAGTAATTCATGAACGCAGACATGCTTTAACATTTATGGTATCTAATGGTGATAGCTGGGAAAATACTGATTTGAGCACTTAAGCGCATATAATCTACATATCTTATATTTAGTAGCTACCAACGACTTAAAATTTAAAGGTTTGAAAAAAATGGCAATAGGCTGTGGAATATTTTTGGTGCTGGGGATAGGAGCTTTGGCTGTTATGTTCTATTTGGTTTTTAGACCTAAATACCGAGATGTTTCTAGTGAAAAACCATTTTTAGAAATTGTAAATAAGAAAATCGTTACAAAGAAACCTACTTTAATTTTTAAGTATCCGGGTATTCCTATAAAGGAAAACTATACTTTTCATTTAGAGGATGGGAATAGTTTTGGAATGAACTCTGATTTAGAAGTTCTTGCTGAACTACCTATTGGCACAGAAGTAACAATTGATAAAGCAGAGCTACATACCGGTAGAGTAAGTGGTACCACAAGTGCGTATCTTTTCGGAAAAGTTACTAATGTTGATACACAAGAAACGTATGCCTTTCAATGTACTTGGGGAGATTACCATGTATTGTACGAGGACAATCCCTATTGGACTTTTGAACAAGCGTTTTGGCAAGATGAACCACTAGAGGAAAAGTACTTTATAGAAGTTCCATAATCAACCCTATAACACTTTGCCCAAAAAGTTCTGATTATATACTGGCATAAACCAGTAAAAGAGAAAATCGTCTAAATATTATAAGCAGTACTATCTTTTACCGAGTTTAATACGAATGAACTGTGTATGGTAGAAATACCATTAATTATAGATAGCTTTTCATTTATAAATTCATGGAACCCAGCTATATCATCTACAGCAATTTTTAATAGATAATCAAAATTACCGGATACTTGATGGCATTCCATAATATCAGGCAATAGTAATATTTCCTTTTTAAAGCTATCCGCTAATTTTTTCTGCTGCTTAGATAGTGTCACCTGGCAATAAGCAATAAGCTCCTTTCCTATTTTGGTTCTGTCAAGTAAGGCTACATAAGATTTTATAACCTCTGCCTGTTCCAGTTTCCGAATTCTTTCATAAGTAGGGGTAACACTAAGTCCGACTTTAGCCGCTATTTCTTTGGTGTTTTGCTTTGCATTTTCTTGTAATTGCATCAAAATCTTACTATCGATACTATCCATACTAGTTTATTTTTCTGTTATCTAAATTAAACCTCCATCAAACAGTTATTAATTACTGTAAAAATAAATATAACAGTTCAATATTCTGTATTATGATTAAATAAAGTAAAATATTACGAGTAATTGTAATTTTACCATATTAAAATACGCATATAAATATAATGAATATGAATAACGAGCAACAGATAGATGAGCTGTTAACCAAACTAATTCAAGAGAAGGATAAAGTTATAGGTTACCCAGTAGCAAAGGATTTTGATTATTCAAGATTATACGAATTTTTAAAGCACCCCATAAATAATGTTGGTGACCCTTATGAGGATAATACCTACAAGGTTCAAACACATGAAATGGAGCGAGAAGTAGTTGATTTTTTCGCTAAATTATTTAGAGCAGACCCTACTGATTTTTGGGGCTATGTTACCAATGGTGGGTCTGAAAGTAATCTTTACGGATTGTATTTAGCTAGGGAATCTCACCCTAAGGCAATGGTGTATTTTTCTGAATCTACACATTATAGCGTCAAGAAGAATATTCATTTATTAAACCTGCCTAGCATTACTATTAGAGCTCAAGAAAATGGGGAGTTAGATTATGAAGATCTTGAAAACACCTTACAATTAAACCGAGACAAACCGGCAATTATCCTTACCACATTCGGCACTACAATGACCGAGGCGAAGGATGATGTTTCTAAAGTGAAAAAAATTCTGAAAAAGCTAGCCATTCAAAATCACTACATTCATTGTGATGCTGCGTTAGCTGGTTCATATGGTCCATTTATAGAACCCCGTATTCCTTTTGATTTTCAAGACGGAGCCGATAGTATTTCTATTAGTGGTCATAAATTTATTGGTTCTCCTTTTCCATCGGGCGTTATTATAGCTAAGCGTTCTTTACGAGATAGAATTGCAAGAGGTATTTCTTATATAGGTTCTTTAGATACCACCATTACAGGTTCTAGAAATGGACACAGTCCGTTATTTTTATGGTATGCCATTAAGAAAATGGGCGTAAAAGGTCTAGAAGCACGGTACCGTCATAGTTTAGAGACAGCAGAGTATTGTAAAGGAGAATTACAAAAAATAGGAATTAACGCCTGGACCAATAAAGGTGCCATTACCGTTGTACTTCCTAAAGTATCTGATGCTATTAAAAAGAAATGGCAATTGGCTACAGATGATATAACACATGTTATTTGTATGCCTAACGTTAACAAGTCTCAAATTGATGAATTCATAAAAGATTTAGTGAAAGAAAATAAACCTGAAGCAATTCCTAATCTTAACGAATTGGAGCTTCAAGATTAATTTAAAGGTTTTAAACATTTATAAAACACCCCATTATGCTAATTAGCAAAATGGGGTGTTTTTTTTTGAATTTGCAACCAACCTATAACATCTAAACTGTAGTAAAAAAATCTAAATAATTTTATTTTTAAGAATTATAAACGTTTGTTCACATAACTAACCCAAAACTACAGTTCCCTCATTATTCATTGTTCCTATTATTTATTTGGCACAGTTTTGTATTGTAATTTTACTATGATGAAAAAGCTATATCTAATTCTAACCGTATTTATGTTTTCACAATTTGGTAATGCCCAAGAAAATAATTCATTCGATCAACTATGGAAACAGGTTGATGATTATGAGTTTGAAAACCAAACCAAATCGGCGTTAAAATTGGTTGAAATTATTTCTACAAAGGCAAAAAAAGAAGGCGACGATACGCAAGTCATAAAATCGCTCCTTTATAAATCAAAATTTATAAAAACGCTTGAAGAGGATGCCGAATTGAGCATTGTAAATGATTTTAAGCTAGAAATTGCATCCGCAGATAATGTTACCAAAAGCATATTACACAGTTATTTAGCGAACCTATACTGGCAGTACTATCAATATAATAGATATCAATTTTACAATAGAACAACTACTGAAACCAAAGTAGATTCAGTAGACTTTAGAACATGGGACCTAGATACGCTATTCAAAGAAATAGACCAACATTTCTCAGCTTCGCTAGAATATTCAAGCGAAACTCAGAACCAACCTATTTCCGATTTCGAATATATTCTGCACATAAAAGAGGAAAACCGAATTTATAGACCATCCCTTTTTGACCTATTGGCACATACTGCACTGAGTTTTTATACAACTAGCGAAAACTCCATCAACAAACCGGTAGACGCTTTTGAAATTGATGACCCATCTATTTTATGCGAGGCATATACTTCTAGTTTTATTGATTTTAAAGCTCAAGAAACAACATCTCTTCAAGCTAAGGCTCTGAGCATTTACCAAGAACTTGTAGCATTTCATTTTGGCAACCCAGATATTCACCCATTAGTGTTGGTTGATATTGAGCGACTACGCTTCATTCATAAAAATGCTACGTTCTCCAGTAAGGATGCATTATTTTTAGAGGTACTTCAAAATTCAGCAGAAAATATAAAGCATAGTCCGCTTTCTGGATTATACACATATGAAATAGCCCAACGGTATCAACAACTGGGAAATACATATACCCCAGAAACCAATACTGAGCAGCAATGGAAATTGAAAGAAGCAATTGCTCTTTGTGATATTGTAATTGCCAGATACCCTGACAGTTTAGGAGCGGAAAAATGTGTAGTTCTAAAATCTCAAATAACAGAACCGAACATTTACCTGACTGCTGAAAAGTATATTTCTACAAATACCTTGAGCCGTATTCTAGTCAATTATAAAAATATTGTAAATCTTAATTTTAGCGCTCGTAAAATCAATAGAAAGCAAATAAAACAGCTAGAAGAGCTTTACAACGATTCTAAGAAAGAAACTTTCATTAAAGATTTGCCTGTAGTTAAATCTTGGTCGGCAACATTAAAAACTGAAAACGATTATCAATCGCATAGTACAGAAGTTTCTATGCCAGCTTTAGAAAATGGAGACTATATTATAGTTGCCGAAGCTAAAGATGGTAAAAGGGACATATTAAGTTACACCTCTGTTGAAATAACAGATTTAGCCTTGGTAGAAACGCAAACCAATTCGCATCAATATTACCAAGTCATTGACCGTAATAACGGAAAACCAATATCTGGTGCAGAAGTTATTTTTACCTACCGAAAAAATTATAATGATGCCTTAAAAAACAAAACTTATAGCACTGGCAAGAACGGTTCTATCACCATTGCAAAAACTAAAGATAGCTGGAGCAGTGTAGACATTACAGTAAAAAAAGACAAAGAAACCGCCTATTTTGGCAACTATTACATTAATAGAAGCTATAACCAAAACCAGAAGAATGTTAACTATACTTGTTTTTTATTTACTGACCGAAGTATTTATAGACCAGGGCAACCTGTATATTTTAAAGGTATTGCCATTCGCCAAGATAATGGAGTATCACAAGTTTTAGCAAATAAAAAAATACAGATAGACCTAAACGATGTTAACGGACAAGAAATAGAGTCACTTTATTTGACCACAAATGAATACGGTTCTGTTTCCGGAGAATTTATGCTCCCAAATTCTGGACTCACAGGTCAGTTTTCACTACACACCTATTCAGACGAGGTTAGTTTAAATGGCTACACTAGTATTTCGGTAGAGGAATTCAAACGCCCTAAGTTCGAAACCAATTTTGAACCTGTTACTCAGACTTACAAGGTTAATGATAGTGTTTTGGTTACCGGAAAAGCTACCGCATATGCAGGTAGTGCCATTTCTGATGCAAAAGTTGTATACCGTGTAAAAAGAATAGTGAATTTACCAAGATGGTATTATTGGTCTAGATCTTTTTACAACGGCTCTCCGCAAGAAATAACCCAAGGGGAAACTACTACCGATGCTAATGGTAATTTTGAAATCACTTTTAAAGCCATACCAGACACCAGTCTAGACAAAGAAAGTTTACCCACATTTAATTATGAAGTTACTGCAGATGTAACCGATTTAAATGGCGAAACTAGAAGCACGGTTACCAATGTTGCAGTAGGCTATCACGCCCTAAATGTTAATTTAATACTACCTGAAACAATTGATAAAACAGTTAAGGATAATATTCTCAATATAAACTCCACCAATTTAAATGGTGAATTTGTTGTCGCTACAGGTGAAGTAAAGTTATATAAATTACAAGCTCCAGATTACGTATTACGTACTAGACCATGGCCAGCTCCAGATTATGTAGGCTTTACAAAAGAAGAATTCAAAACATTTTACCCTCATGATGCTTTTAAAAATGAAGACGACCCAAACCATTGGGAGAAAGGTAAAATAGTGTGGCAGTCTAATTTTGACACGGGTAAATCTAAAGAATTAAGTTTCGGAAAGACTAAAAACTGGCAATCTGGAAAATACAGATTAGAGTTAAGTTCTAAAGATAAATTTGGACAAAAGGTAAAAGATGTTGCCATTATCACATTTACAGGTAATGAGAATACCTTAGCCGATAATCAATTATTTCATATTAAAACTGACAAAGCAAAATATAAAATAGGCGATACCGCGCAGGTAACATTTCTTTCTAGCGCTAAAAATGTAAACATTACCGTAGTTGTCGAAAAAGACCATAAAGTAGCAGATGCTATGGTAATTACATTAAATAATAATTCTAAATCCATTTCAATACCGGTTACGGAAAATGATTTGGGCGGTTTTGTTGTTAACTACAGCTATGCCTTTGCAAATAATTTTAAATCTAATAGACATTCTATACCTGTACCCTACCCTGCAACAGATTTACAAATAGAAACAATGTCGTTTAGAGATAAAATAGCTCCTGGCATTGATGAAACTTGGTCTTTTAAAGTTAAAGGTGCAAGAGGGGAAAAAGTAAGTGCAGAGCTTTTAGCCAATATGTACGATGCGTCTCTAGATCAATTTAGACCACACTATTGGAGTTTTTATCCGCTGAGTAAACCCAATTATTATTCACAAATAAGAACAAACGCACAGCATAGTTTTACAATAAGTAATTTCTATACATTTCCACACTCCAATAATTTGAGTTATCCAATGCTAAATTTTGATTCATTCGATTGGTTTGGTCTTAATTTTGTTTCTGGAGGAATGTTTAATTCATCCCGTAGATTATATAAGACTGCCGCACCTGTTGCCAATAGAATGATGGCGGATGATCTTGAATTAGAAGAAAACGTAGTTGTTGGCTATGTGGCAACTGAAATAGAAAGCAAATTAGAAGGGAACGCAGCTGGCATTGAAATTACAGAACCAGAGACAGATGAAGAACCTCAAGATTTCGATTCGGTAATCATTCGAAAAAATCTTCAAGAAACTGCTTTTTTCTTTCCAAAATTACAAACGGATAAAGAAGGGAACGTATCTTTTAATTTTACCACACCTGAAGCATTAACACGCTGGAACCTACAACTGTTGGCACATACCAAAGAATTAGAAAGTGCTATAACCAACTTAACAACGGTAACCCAAAAGGAGTTAATGGTAACACCCAATGCTCCAAGATTTTTAAGGGAAGGAGACGAAATTACCATAAGCACTAAAATTGCTAATCTAACGGAGAAAAATCTTTCTGGTCAGGCAAAATTAGAATTGACCGATGCTTTAACGGGAGATGATATTTCTGGTCAGTTGTTGACCTCAGTCAACGAACAAACTTCATTTACCGTTGATTCTCTTGGTAACACCCAAGTGTCATGGAGATTGAAAATTCCTGAAGGATTACAGTCCGTTCAATATAAGATCATAGCAAAGGCAGGTGATTTCTCTGATGGGGAACAAAATATGCTACCCGTACTTTCTAACAGAACTTTGATAACAGAAACGCTACCAATGTGGATTAGAAGCAATCAATCAAAGACATTTACACTAGATAAGCTAAAGAATGTTTCTTCAACCAGTTTAAAACATCATAAACTAACATTAGAAATGACCTCTAACCCTGCTTGGTACGCTGTACAGGCTCTTCCATACCTAATGGAGTATCCATACGATTGCAATGAGCAAACGTTCTCTAGATATTACGCCAATAGCTTGGCTAGCCACATAGCCAATAGCAACCCAAGAATTCAAGACGTATTTAAACAGTGGGCAAATTCAGATGCATTGCTCAGTAATCTAGAAAAGAATCAAGAATTGAAATCACTTTTAATTCAGGAAACTCCTTGGTTACGTGACGCTCAATCTGAAACCGAGCAAAAGAAACGAATAGGTTTATTGTTCAATTTGAACAAGATGAAGAACGAGCAATTGTCTGCTTTAAATAAATTAAGTCAAAATCAAAACTCTAATGGTGCATGGGCATGGTTTAATGGTGGTCCAGACAACCGGTACATAACACAACATATCGTTACCGGTATGGGGCATTTAAATCATTTAAATATTGCATCGCCTACAGCTGATAAACAAGCACAAATGGTTTCGAAAGCCATGAAATACTTGGACAATGAGTTTGTGAAAGAATATGAGGAAATGAAAAAACATACTACGAACATAAATGATGATCACTTAAGCGCATATCAAGTTCATTATCTATATATGCGTAGCTTTTTTCCTGATATTAAAACCTCTAAGAAAGTAGAAGAAATTACAACGTACTATTTAAAACAAGCTCAAAAGTATTGGAAATCTCGAGGCTTATATGCTCAAGGCATGCTGGCATTAACCTTGCATCGTATGGAAGACCCAAATACAGCTTCTAAGATTTTACGAGGGTTAGAAGAAAATAGTATCACCAGCGATGAATTGGGTATGTACTGGAAAAGTAATACGAGTTCATGGTTTTGGCACCAAGCGCCTATTGAAACTCAATCTATACTGATTGAAGCTTTTTCTGAAATTAAACCAGCAGATATTGAAACAGTTGACAACCTTAAAATATGGTTACTTAAAAATAAGCAGACCAATCAATGGAGCACAACTAAAGCAACTACCGAAGCGGTCTACGCATTGCTATTACAAGGTAGCGATTGGTTATCCGTTACCGATGCTGTTGAGGTTTTGGTGGGCGGAAAACAACTAGACCCTTCTACTTTAGAAAATGTAAAAATAGAAGCTGGCACCGGATACTTTAAAACCTCTTGGAATGGCAACGAAGTAACTCCAAAAATGAGTGAAATTCAAATCAGTAAAAAAGGAAACGGAATTGCTTGGGGAGCTTTATACTGGCAATATTTTGAAGACTTGGATAAAATCACCAGTGCCAAGACTCCGCTTCAATTAAAGAAGAAACTCTTCTTAAAAAAGAATACAGCTACAGGTGAGGTAATTTCAGAAATCATGGATGACACTACTTTAAAAGTTGGCGATTTAGTTCGAATTCGTATCGAATTAAGGTCTGACCGAGATATGGAATTCATTCATATGAAAGATATGAGAGCTGCAGGTTTTGAACCTGTCAATGTTATCTCTAGATACAAATGGCAAGACGGCTTAGGGTATTACGAAAGCACCAAAGATGCGAGCACCAATTTCTTCTTTGACTATGTACCAAAAGGTGTATATGTTTTTGAGTATGATGTTCGTGTAAACAATGCCGGTAATTTCAGTAATGGCATTACTACCATTGAAAGTATGTATGCTCCAGAATTTAGTAGCCATAGTGAAGGAGTAAGAGTTTCGGTTGAAAACTAACGTCATTACGAACAAAGTGAAGTAATCTTATTATAGGCTGACTTAAACTCCCATGCTACTAATGACAAACAGATTGCCACGTCGCAAAAAGCTCCTCGCAAAGACGAGTTGAAAAAGACTGAATGTCATTACGAACATAGTGAAGTAATCTTCTTATGGGCTGACTAAAAACTCACCCATTACTAATGCCAAACAAATCGCCACGTCGCGAAAAGTTCTTCGCAAAGACGAGTTAAAACACAAAAAAAGGGCGCTACTATGTAGCGCCCTTTTCGTCTTTAATAAAAAATAATCTACCAAATACTAACTCTCTTTTCAGGAGCTAAATACATAGCGTCACCTTCTTTAATATCGAAAGCATCGTAAAACTCTTGAATGTTTAATAAAGGTTGTGTTGCTCTTACCATACCAGGAGAGTGTGGGTCAGTTTTAATCTGAGTTCTTAAAGCTTCATCTCTACTCTTAGTTCTCCAAACTGTAGCCCAAGACATAAAGAAACGTTGTTCTGCCGTGAAGCCATCAATATCTTCTGGACGTCCATTTTCAGCATAGTATTTCTGAAGTCCGTCATAAGCACCCAACAATCCACCTAAATCTCCAATATTCTCCCCAAGAGTAAATTTTCCGTTTACATAAACATCTGGTAATACCATAACGCTATCATACTGTACCGCTAAAGCATCAGCTCTTTCTGTAAAGGCTTTTAAATCTGCTTCTGTCCACCAGTTCTTAAGATTACCATCAGCATCAAAACGAGAACCACTATCATCAAAAGCATGAGAAATTTCATGTCCGATAACTGCACCAATTCCTCCATAATTTACAGCTTCATCAGCAGTATAGTTATAGAAAGGTGGTTGTAAAATCGCAGCCGGAAAAACAATCTCATTGTTCAATGGATTGAAGTATGCATTTACAGTCTGTGGAGACATTCCCCATTCTGTTTTATCAACAGGCTCACCAATTTCTGAGTAGTTCTTCAACTCTCCCCATTTGTTAACCGCAGTCATATTCTCAAAGTATGATTTATCTGCAGAAACTTCCATAGTAGAATAATCTTCCCACTTATTTGGGTAAGCAATCTTAACGGTAAACTTATCTAGCTTCTCAATAGCTTTTGTTTTTGTAGAATCGCTCATCCAATCTAAAACAGAGATACGTTCTTTGAAAGCATCGATTACATTCGCAATCATTAATTCAGCTTTAGCCTTTGCTTCAGGCGGAAATTTTGCATCAACATATAATTGACCCAGTGCTTCACCTACTGTACCATTTACAGTTGCAAGTGCACGCTCGTCTGCAGCACGTTGTTCTTTTGCTCCTCGTAGGTATTTGCTATAAAATTCCCAATCTGCAGTTTCAATATCAATCGTTAATTTTCCGGCAGCACTATTAAATGTATCCCATCGTATTAAAGTCTTAATATCTTCGATAGGAGTTGTTTTTAAAAACTTATCCAAAGCTTCGGTATACCTCAACTGAGTTACCAAAAGCGTATCGAACTTTTTAGTAATACCTAAATCGCTAATAAATTTATTTACATCAATGGTCGATAACATCTTATCAACCTCTGCAATTGTTCTAGGGTTGTTATAGTTTCTAGCATCTCTACGCTCTACTTTATTTAAACGAGGTTCCGCTAATTGCGTCTCCATAGCAAGAATTTTCTCGGCAGCTTTAGTTGCATCCGCTTCAGAATCCCCTAATCTTTGTAACATTTTAGATACGTGCTTCTTATATTCTTCACGAATTTCTACAGATTTCTCATCTTCTTCTAAGTAAAAATCACGATCAGGAAGACCTAAACCGTTAGCACCTAAATAAACAGCATTCATGCTACTATTATTTAAGTCTGCACCAGCCCCAATATTTATAAAAGGAGAAGACACGGCAGCATTGGTCGCCAATACTGTTTGTAATTCCTTTAAATTAGAAACCGAAGCAATTGCATCCAATGCTGGTTGTAACGGAGTAATACCTGCTTTGTTTCTAGCAGCAGAATCTAATTTTGTATCAAAAATTGCCAGAGCTTTTGCTTGATCCGTATCGGCAGCATAATTTCCACTTTCTTTAGCTGTCGCTAAAATTTTTAGCACATCGTCATCGGTAGATTTACGAAGCACACTAAAACCACCCCAACTAGTTCTATCGTCAGGAATTTCAGTATACTTCATCCAGTTCCCATTTACATAGTTATAGAAATCTGATTTTGGATTTTGGGTCGTATCCATGTTCGCTAGAACAATACCCGGAATTTTTTCTACTTCAGGAGTAGGTTTTGCTTCCTCTTTACAAGAAGCCAAGGCTACCAAACCGGCAGCAAATAAATAAATCTTTTTCATTTTGTGAGTTAGTTTAAACGTCTAAATCAATAAGACGCTTATATTGATTTTTGTTACAAAAATAACAGGATTTTAATTTCTATACATTTATTTACACAACCATTTAACAACATTAACATTTGATTACGACCCATTTACCTAATGAAAAAATTATTTAAAAACTTTAAATAAATGGTTAGTTGAAGTTAACTCATCCAAAGAGCCCTTACACTCATTACTTGTTTTATAAGAATACGGTCCATAATACTTTAGACCTATAAATATAAAACCACTGTATTATGAAAAGCTCATTAACAATTGACGTAAAAGAACCATGTAAAGAAAATTTCGCTAATTTTAGTAAAACCGATAAAGGCGGATTTTGTGCTAGTTGCCAAAAAGAAGTCATTGATTTCACCAACTTTTCGGATCAAGAACTTGTACGATATCTAAATTCAACAAGTAAAAAAACCTGTGGCAAGTTCAAATCATCGCAACTAAAATCTTATGAAACAAATACGCATTACACTATGAACAATTCAATACTAACAAAAGGAATAGGTATGATGGGTTTATCCCTATTAGCATTGTGCACAACAGAGGTTAAAGCACAAGAAACTGCAAGTATTGAACCACCAATTGAAATTGTTTCTAATCAACAAGAGAATGTCATGGGCATGATGGTAAAGTATCAAGAAAAATATACGTTAGGCGGCACCATATTAGATGAAGCAAATGAACCCCTACCAGGTGTAAATGTTATTTTAAAAGGAACTACGGTAGGCACACAAACAGATTTTGATGGTAAGTTTGAATTCCCCCAACAATTAAAAGAAAATGATATTTTGGTTTTTAGTTTTATTGGTTATGAAACTAAAACATATAAGGTATTACCTAGTGTTTCTTCTACCATTGATATCAATATTACGTTTGACACCTATGATGTTGAATTAATGGGAGATATCGTAATTGGCGGTGCTTATAAAAGCAAAAGAAATATTTTTCAAAAGATTGGAGACATTTTTAAATAATGAAAATCATTGTATTAATTACTTTATTTTTTTCATTAACCTGCTTTGCGCAACGCTCAGACTTTAATCCTATAGATTTTAAGAAGGCAGATAGCATTGCTACATATTACAAAGAAGCCAGTCTAAAGAATTTACCAGTGCTAACTCATAATTTGACGACATCATTAAATACCGATGTAGAAAAGTTTAGAGCTATTTACACATGGGTAAGTTCAAACATTGAGAATGATTATTCTTCCTATTTAAAAATAAGTCATAAACGCAAAAAGTTTGCCGATGACACACAGGCCTTTTTAAATTGGAATACTAGCATAACTCCAAAAGTCTTTGAAAAGTTGTTAAAAGAACAAAAAACAGCTTGTACAGGATATGCATATTTGATTAAGGAAATGGCTACCCTAGCAGGTTTTAAATGTAATATTATTAATGGATATGGGCGTACACCAACGTTGCTATTAGATGCGGAAAGTATGCCCAACCACTCATGGAATAGTATTGAGATAAATGGCAAGTGGTATTTGTGCGATGCCACGTGGTCTGCAGGACAAACTATGCTAATAAATGGGACGCCTCTTTTTCAACCTGATTATTTCGATGGTTATTTTCTTGCTGACCCAATATTGTTCGCAAAAAATCATTTTCCAATTACAAAAAGAGAAATAGCGCTAGTAGATGATAACGCTTTAACCACTTTTATGGAAGGACCTGTTATTTATAAAGAGGCTTTTCTTGAATCAATAACACCAGTATCACCTCTAGCAATGCATAATCAGATAAAAAAGGGAGAATCCATAACCTTTAAATTATATGTATCAGATAATTTTAATGGGAAAATACAACTGTCACTCAACAGAGGCGGTATTCAAAAAGAAAGTAACCCTACAATAATTAGAAACGCAAATGAAATAAGTTTAGTTCAGAATTTTGAAAAGAAAGGCTTGTATGATGTACATGTTTCTACTGACAATAACTTAATTGCAACCTATGTTGTTAAAGTAAAATAACTTCATTCTGGCGGGTAATTACTGAATATCTTATCTACAACAGCTTGTAGCTTTTCTGCTTTTTCTGCAGGAGTATCACCTTCACGAAAAGGGCTTTCACTTATTGCTTGCCAAATAAGCATATCTTTATTAGAATCTACAAAATCTATCTGTAGCTCACGAGTAAGCTTTGGTCCGCCAACAGGAATACCAATAGAAACTCCACCACCGATACCACGGTTACCACCACCTAAACCTACGCCAACATTATTCCCTTGTTGAGATTTAAAGACAGTGCTTTTTATATTAATAAAAACATCTGGTTCTTCTGCAAACATGTATCCTTTTTCACCAAGCGTTGCATCCATTGCCTCCATTAACCTTTTCTCATCTAACTCGCTCAAGCCAGTTTCCATGTCATTAAAATAATTATAAGTAGCGTAAGAAGTAAAATCTGTCTGACTGTCGTAATCATAATTAACTTTTGCAGCTCCGCAAGAGGTCAAAACGACTAATATTATACTAAATAGAAAAATTTTCATGAAATTGGATTTTCTTAAAATTAAAGAAAATAAAATCGTAAAATATATTTTTAAGAAGGTATTCGATTAAGCGTTAAGCATTGAACTATGCTTTTCCATAGCCTGACATCTCACTAATTATTATTTATCTTCTGTTTTATCAACAGATTTTGTTAGCGCAGAAGAAATAATACCTGTAGGTATTGCTACAATACCTAACCCTATCATTAAAATAAAGAAAGTGAAAACTTTACCCCCAACGGTTATAGGGTAAACATCGCCATACCCAACTGTAGTAAGTGTTATAATTGCCCACCAAAGGCTATCAAAAATAGAAGCGAAATTTTCTGGTTGAACCTCATGTTCAAAGTAGTAAATACCTACAGCCGAAAAATATATTAAGATTAACGTAACGATTAAGAATAACAACACTTCCTCTTTTGCTAAACTAATAGCTCTGGAAAAACGCTCAATAGCTTTATTGTAGCGCATTAATTTAAGTATACGGAACAACCTCAAAAACCTTAGGGCTCTAAGTGATCTTAAATCTACACCTAATGATAAGTAAAATGGAAGAATTGCCAGAAAATCGATAATTCCAAAAAAGCTGAATATGAATTTACTTTTCTTGTCTGAAACGTAAATACGTAATACATACTCAATTGTAAAGATGATAACGGAGAAAACCTCAATTATCCTTAAAATTTTTCTGGTTGATGGTTCAAGATCCGGAACGGTTTCAAATGAAAAAGATAGTATTGAAACAAAGATTAAAATTTGAATAAAATAGGCGAAAATTCTACTTTTCCTATTGTCATTAATTTCAACAATATTTTTTAAATACTGTTTCATCCTATCTAATTATTATGAATTAAGCATTGCCCAAAGCTTATCCTTTAATTCCACAATACCCATTTGTGCTACAGATGATATAAACATAAACGGAGTGCCGTTTAAATCTTTATTGAGTTCTTCTCTCATTTCATCCATAAGTTCCTCATCTAGCATATCGCTTTTAGAGATACAAATAAGTCGTTCTTTATCTAACAACTCAGGATTGTAGCGTCTTAACTCATCAAGTAAAATCTCATATTCCTTACTGATGTCTTTACTATCCGCAGGTATTAAAAATAACAAGTTGGCGTTACGTTCAATATGTCTTAAAAAGTAATGCCCTAAACCTTTACCTTCTGCAGCACCTTCTATAATACCAGGAATATCTGCCATTACAAAACTCTTAAAGTCGCGATATTCTACAATACCTAAGTTAGGTTTTAAAGTAGTAAACTCATAATCGGCAATTTTTGGCTTTGCAGATGTTATTACAGATAATAAAGTAGACTTACCAGCATTTGGGAAACCTACTAGACCTACATCAGCAAGAACTTTAAGTTCTAACAAAAATTCACCTTCTAAACCATCCATACCCGGTTGAGCATATCTTGGCGTCTGGTTTGTAGATGTTCTAAAATGCCAGTTACCACGACCGCCCATACCACCTTGTAGCAGAATTTTCTCCTCACCATGTTCAGTGATTTCAAAAAGGACATCTTTGGTTTCAAAATCTTTAACCACTGTACCCAACGGCACATCTAAATACACATCTTCACCATCTGCTCCTGTACTACGGCTTTTACTACCGTGGGCACCATGACCGGCTTTAAAATGTTTCGTGTATTTAAAATTTATTAATGTCCAAAGGTTTTCGTTACCTCGAACAATAATGTGACCTCCACGACCACCATCACCACCATCAGGACCACCTTTGGTAATAAATTTTTCACGATGCAAATGCACAGATCCCTTGCCTCCTTTACCAGAAGTCAAACCCACTTTTACGTAGTCAACAAAATTACCTTCTGTCATTGCTATTCTTTCAGTTCAAAATCTTCATCAAAGCTATGGTTGACAAAAGAGTTTCTATATTATTTTAAGCCTTCGATTACTTTCGTTAAGCGTTCAGTGATATCAGTAATAGTACCAATACCGTTTACGCTATGAAACTTACCTTGAGCTTCGTAAAATTCTTTTACGGGTGTTGTCTTTTCGTTGTATTCATCGAAACGATTTCTAATCTTAACGACATCTTGATCATCAGTTCTACCACTAACCTTACCTCTCTCTAAAAGACGCTCTATTAAAATTTCATCATTTGCTTCTAGTGCAATGGTAGCATTTACACTCATATCCTTAGATTCCAAGAAATTATCCAAAGCTTCTGCCTGAGCAGCCGTTCTTGGAAAACCGTCAAAAATAAATCCGTCAGCATCTGAGTTTTTCTCTACTTCCTCCTGTAACATTTTAATTGTTACTTCATCTGGCACCAATTCACCTTTGTCGATATATGACTTTGCCAAAGTACCTAACTCCGTTCCGTTTTTGATATTGAATCTAAAAACATCTCCGGTAGAGATATGCATTAAATTGTATTTTTCTTTTAGGAATTGTGCTTGCGTGCCCTTGCCGGCTCCTGGTTTACCAAAGAGTACAAGATTAATCATATGTTTCTGGTTTAGTTGGTATACTTCTTTTAAATTTCTTCCTTGCTCTTTATAATCAAGACCATAACCTACAATAAAATTATCAGGTATAGCCAAGCCAAAATAGTCAATGGCGTATTCGCCTTTGTACACATCTGGCTTATAAAAAAGACTTGCAATTTTAAACTCTTTAACTTTTGTCTTTGAAAATAAATGGACTAATTTCTGCAAGGTACGCCCTGTATCAATTATATCTTCTAAAATAATAACACTGCGCCCTTCTATATTTTCTGGTACATCTAATAACGTTTCAACAATACCCGTAGATGTTAAGCCTTGGTAAGAACTTAGTCTTACGAAAGAAACTTCACAAGGGTGTTGGTAAGCTTTCATCAAATCAGAAACGAACATAAAAGACCCGTTTAAGACACCCACAAAAATGGGAGTCTCGTCTTTATAATCCGCTGCAATTTTGTCGGCAACCGTTTTAATGGCCTGCTGAATTTCAGATTCGCTTAGAAAAGGTTTAAAAAACTTGTCGTGAATTTGTATCAATTTTCATAAATTATCAAGGTTTGCAAAGATAAGGTATTGCCTTGTGTTTTTGATTAGAAAGGAATTGGTTTCTAAGATTTAACCGTATTTTTGTAGTACTTAAGGCGTTTTTTCAACTGCCCAAAGCAACAATTATATGGATTATTTTTCTTCAGGTTTTAAATTAGGCATTTTAGGTGGTGGTCAACTAGGTAAAATGATGTTGTACGAAACACGAAAATGGGATATTTACACCAAAGTTCTAGATGCTTCTTCTGAAGCACCAAGTAGAATGTCGTGTAATGAATTTGTACAAGGCAGTCTATTAGATTTTGATACGGTATACAATTTTGGTAAAGACGTAGATGTGCTAACCATAGAGATAGAAAACGTAAATCTTGATGCTTTAGAGAAATTAGAAGATGAAGGAGTAAAAGTATACCCACAACCTAACGCATTGCGTATTATTCAAAATAAGGCAAAACAGAAATTATTCTACGTTGACAATGAAATACCTACTGCAGATTTTCAGCGTTTTGCATACCTGAGTGAAATTGAGGATAGCATTGAAAACGGAGGATTACAATTTCCGTTTGTTTGGAAGGTTGCACAGTTTGGTTATGACGGACAAGGAGTAAAAGTCGTTAGAAGTTTAGCAGATCTAAAGAGCTTACCTACAGGTGAATGTATTACAGAGGTTATGATTCCGTTTAAAAACGAATTAGCTGTAATCGTATCTAGAAATTCTGAAGGAGAAATTAAAACATATCCAGTAGTAGAGATGGAATTTCATCCAGAAGCCAACCAAGTGGAGTATGTAATTTGTCCTGCACGTATTGATGATAAAGTTGCTGAAAAGGCAAGAGCATTAGCATTAAAAGTAGCAGATAAAATAGGACTTACCGGATTGCTGGCTGTTGAAATGTTCCAAACCGAAGATGATAAAATATTGGTGAACGAAGTAGCCCCAAGACCACATAACAGCGGGCACTACAGTATTGAAGCCAGCTACACCAATCAATTTGAACAACACATTCGCAGTATTCTAGGTTTACCTTTAGGAAACACCGATAGCAAAGTAGCAGGTGTTATGGTCAATTTAGTAGGTGCAGAAGGCCATACAGGTGATGTAGTTTATAAAAATATTGAAGAGATTTTAGCCATGGAAGGAGTAACACCTCATATTTATGGCAAAGCACAAACAAGACCGTTCAGAAAAATGGGTCATGTAACCATAGTCAATAGTAATTTGGAAAAAGCAAGAGCTATTGCCGAAAAAGTAAAGGAAACAATTCAAGTGATTTCAAAATAAAAAACATGAGTAAAGTAGCCGTAGTAATGGGAAGTACAAGTGACATGCCCGTAATGCAGGAAGCCATAGATATTTTAAGAGGTTTTGATATAGAGGTAGATGTTGATATTGTATCTGCCCACAGAACACCAGAAAAATTATTCGATTTCAGTAAAAATGCACACACAAACGGTTATGCTGTTATTATAGCAGGTGCCGGTGGCGCTGCTCATTTACCCGGTATGGTTGCGTCTATGTCTCCATTACCAGTAATTGGAGTTCCTGTAAAAAGCAGTAATTCTATTGATGGCTGGGACTCTATCTTATCTATACTTCAAATGCCAGGTGGCGTACCAGTAGCAACAGTTGCGCTGAACGGAGCTAAAAATGCAGGAATTTTAGCTGCGCAGATTATCGGCAGTTCAGATAAATGCGTTTTAGATAAAATTATATTTTATAAAGAAGGTCTGAAGCAAAAAGTAATTGAAGGCGCAAAGGCTGTTAACGGCAAATAATTAGTAAACAATCTCGGAGCAATCCGCAAAGCATTGAATTGAAAATTCTATTTAGATTTCGACTGAAACGTCGGAGCATTTAAATCTCGATTATTGAGTAAAATTGATTTTAATTTATTTAAGCGGTCTTGAATTTGACCCTTAAACTTGAACTTGAAATATGAATCCATTATTATCCCCTTTTGATACTGCTCCTTTTTCACAAATAAAAAATGAGCACTTTAAGCCTGCTTTCTTAAAATCTATTGAAGATGCAAGAGCAGAAATTGATGCCATTACAGAAAATACAGATGCTCCTACTTTTGAAAACACCATAGAAGGCTTAGAGTTTTCTGGTCAACAATTAGACAGAATATCAAGTGTATTTTTCAACTTGAATTCCGCAGAAACTAACGAGGAAATTCAGAAAATTGCGCAAGAGGTTTCTCCCCTACTTTCAGAATTCGGTAATGATATCACATTAAACGAAGCATTATTCAAAAGAGTAAAAGCCGTTTACGATCAAAAAGATCGTTTAGACCTTACAGTAGAACAAACCACACTTTTAGATAAAAAATACAAGAGCTTTAGTAGAAACGGAGCTAATTTATCTGAGGATAAAAAGACACGCTTAAGAGCTATAGATGCAAAGCTTGCAAAATTGAAATTGACTTTTGGCGAGAATGTACTTGCTGAAACCAATAAATACCAACTACACCTAACGGATGAAGCTGATTTAGACGGATTACCAGAAGGTGAAAAAGAAGCCGCAGCACAATTAGCCATTTCAAAAGGCAAGGAAGATGGCTGGATGATCACTTTAGATTACCCTAGCTACATTCCTTTTATGAAGTACGCCAAGAATAGGGAGTTACGTAAAGAGCTTTCTATGGCGTTTGGCAGTAGAGCATTTCATAACGATGAACTAGACAACAAAGAAAATGTTCTTGATATTGCCAAGTTACGTTTTGAGAGAGCCAATCTTTTAGGATACAAAACACACGCCAATTTCGTTCTTGAAGAACGTATGGCAGAGACTCCAGAGAAAGTGCATTCTTTTTTAAACGAATTGCTTTCGAAAGCGAAGCCAGCTGCAGAGCGTGAGTTTAAGCAATTAGAAGATTTTGCGAAAAATCTAGATAATATTGACCGTTTAGAAAAATGGGATAGCAGTTATTATTCTGAAAAATTAAAGCAAGAGCTATTCAATTTAGATGATGAGAAACTGAAACCTTACTTTAAACTAGAAAATGTAATCAACGGTGTTTTTAAAGTAGCCGAAAACCTGTTCGATTTACAATTCGAAGAAGTACACGACATTGAAAAATATCATGACGAGGTAAAAACCTATAAGGTTTACGATACCGATAAAAATTTCATTTCATTGTTTTATGCAGATTTTCACCCAAGAGCAGGTAAAAGAGGTGGCGCATGGATGACTTCATACAAATCGCAATGGAAGCGAAATGGCGAAAATGTACGTCCACATATATCTAATGTATGCAACTTTACTCCGTCAACTAAAAGCAAGCCATCATTACTTACTTTTAACGAGGTTACTACTTTGTTTCATGAATTTGGTCACGGTTTACATGGTATGCTTGCTAATACGACCTACCCTAGTCTTTCCGGAACATCTGTATTTTGGGATTTTGTAGAATTACCTAGTCAGGTTTTGGAGAATTGGTGCTACGAAAAAGAAGCATTAGAGTTGTTTGCCAAACATTACGAAACAGGAGAAACTATACCAATGGAATTGGTTCAGAAAATAAAAGAGTCCGCCACATTCCAAGAAGGAATGCAAACCTTGCGTCAATTAAGCTTCGGATTATTAGATATGTCTTGGCATGGTGTTGACCCTACAGGCATAACCAACGTTAAAGCTCATGAAGATGAAGCTTTTAAAGATACAAGCCTTTACCCTGAAACACCGGAAACTTGTATGAGCACAGCATTCTCTCATATTTTTCAAGGAGGATATTCATCTGGATATTACAGTTACAAATGGGCTGAAGTTTTAGATGCAGATGCTTTTGCATACTTTAAAGAAGAGGGAATTTTCAATAAAGAAGTTGCCACTAAATTTAAGGACAACGTTCTTTCGCAAGGCGGTACCGAAAACCCAATGACACTTTACAAAAGATTTAGAGGAGCAGAACCAAAGGTTGAGGCATTGCTAGAAAGAGCTGGGTTATTGAACTAGTATAAATTCAAAATTATCTAGCAACTCTAAATAAAAATTAAAAAACAACCTGATATTGACTAATGAATATAATTCAGAATCGATATCAGGTCAATTTAGTACAAGACATAAAAAACTACCTAATTCATTAAAATATTAAAAAGGTGTATTCAGATTAAACTCCTTTTCATAGATAAACTCTAAAATCACTGAAATTTATGTGGTTAAACATCTACGGAGAACAAATAAAAAATCACCCCATAGGTTAACCCTAGGTCTCACCTTCATATTATCTCTATACGCGCAACTAAGATTAAATGTATAGACATTGAAATATCTGACTATAGAATTCAATTAACTCACAAACCTTCTGCAAATCAAATAATTATTAATTATATTGTAGCCAATTAGCTACACTTTTATTTTACACGTTCCCCATTTCTATTTTAGTGTTATTCGCTGATGTACAAACTCTTAATTGAAATGAGTAAAGAGAAAACTCTTTCCCCTACAGATAAAGATTTAGCAAACACAGGTTGTGTGGCTAAAATTGGAATGTTTCAATATGATGTAAATTCCAATAATTTAAGCTGGAACAATGTTCTAAAAGAAATACATGAAGCTTCTAATGATTACATTCCCACTACGGAAAACATGTATGGTCAATTTAAAGATGTTGCATCTAGAAATCAACTTTTAGTATCCCATAAAAAAGCTATCGAAAATGGCGCGCCATTTGAATTAGAATATGAAATTATAACAGCAAAAGGTAATCTTCGAAATTTAAGAACATCAGTACAACCTTTTCAGAAAGATGAAGACTCTATAATACTTTATGGAGCAACTTATGATATAACTGAACCCAATAGTGCAAAATCTGATATAGTTCAAAAAGTACAGCAGCTTAATTATGCAGAAAAAATAGCAAAATCAGGGTCTTGGGATTGGGACATTCCGACGGATACCGTAAAATGGTCAGACAATTTCTATAACATATTTGATCATGAGAAAGATTCTCCTATATCGTTCAACGTTTATTTAGATTATGTTCACAAGGATGATAAAGAAAAAATAATTTCAAAGTTTGATCATGCTTTAAAAACAACAGAGTTTCCAGAATCTAACTATCGCATTCAATTAAAAAATGGTACGATAAAAACTCTTCGTTCTATTGGCATGGTAATTACGAATGACAATGGAGAACCCATAAAAGTGATTGGCACTTGCCAAGATATTACTAACAGAGAAAAAAAAGAAAAAGAACTCTTAGAGAAAAACCAACAATTAAATATTGCAGAAAAATTGGCAATGATTGGGTATTGGCAATGGGATACACCCACCAATAAAGTTTTTTGGTCAGATAATCTTCACACAATTTATGGCCATGACAAAGAAAAGCCATTAACTTTTGAAACCTATATAAATTTCGTTCACGAAGATGACAGAAATAGAGTTATTTCAAATTTAGAAAACGCTATGCAAACCGGTGTTTTTCCTGAATCAACTTATAAAATTCAATTAAACGACGGCAGCATAAAAACTATTAAATCTGTTGGTAAAATAATTCGCAATAAAAAGGGTGAGGTTTTAGAAATGTCTGGCACCTGCCAAGATGTTACGGAAATTAAGAAGAAAGAAATACAACTATTAGAAAAAAATCAACAATATAATAATGCTGAGAAAATAGCGAATATCGGTTCTTGGGAATGGAACCCCAATACCGGTGGAATAAATTGGTCGGACAATCATTATAGGATTTACGGAATAGAAATTGGATCCCCTATCGATATTGAACTAATTTCCTCTTACATACATCCAGATGATTTAAGTTATACCCAAGCTTTAAAAAATAGATTTTTAAAAGATAAAAAAATTGAAAAAGCCCAATATCGTATACAACTACGTAGTGGAGAAATAAAAACATTAGAAGTTGTAGGAGAGGTTTTTACGGATAAAAATGGAGAAATCACGTCTTTAAAAGGCATTGAACAAGATATTACGTATCGTGTAAAGACTGAACAGGAAATAAAAGACAAAAACCATTTACTTTCCTTCACAGAAAAAATGGCAATGATGGGGTCGTGGCAATGGAATCCAAATACAGGCGTCTCCAAATGGTCAGACAATCTTTATAAAATCTACGATCTAGATCCAAATTCCCCCATAGATATGGATTTATTTTTATCTAGAATACATCCAGATGATTCTGCCAAAGTCGTTGCTCAAATTGAAAATATTATTGCAACAAAAAATAGCGACTCCGTTTTATCGTATCGCATTTTAATGAACAACGGTGATATTCGCTCCATAGAACTCATGGCTGAAATTATTATGGATGATGATGAAAATATAATTGAATTAGTTGGGACAACACAAGATGTAACATATCGCATTCAAAGAGAACAAGATTTACTTGAGAAAAACCAACTTTTAAATTTTGCAGAACAGCTCTCAAGCATAGGTCATTGGAAATGGGATGTTGTAAATGATGTGATGGAAAAATCAGTAAATCTTCTAAAGATTCTAGATTTTGACCCAGAAACATCCCCTAATTTTAGCACATATTTAAAAAGGGTACACCCAGAGGATAGAAAAAAAGTTATTGCTATTAGTCAAGAAATTTCTAGTACGAAAAAGTTCAACAAGTTTCAACACCGCATTATAAAAAATAACGGCAAAGTAAGAACCATAGAAATTATTGGTGCGGTACTACTTAATAACGATGGCGATGTTGTAGAATTAATGGGCTCTAGCCAAGATATTACGGAGCAAGTAGAGGCACAACAAAAAATTCTAGAAACAAATAAAAGCCTAGAAGCCTCTGCAATGGTTTTAACTTCCAAAAACAAACAATTAGCAGAGTTCAATCATATAACATCACATAACCTAAGATCTCCTGTAAGTAATTTGAACGCGCTTTTAGGGATGTATAAAAATACAACTAGTGAAACTAAGAAAATAGAAATCTTTGAAAAGTTCGAAACTGTAATAGACCACTTAACAGAAACATTGAATGCTCTAATTGAAACTATAACAATAAAACATAATGCAGTTCACAAAAGAGAAAATTTATCCTTTGAGCATACATTACACAAAACCAAAGAAATATTAGCTGCAGAATTAATAGAAACAGGTGCCTTTATAGAACATAAATTTTCTGAAGCGAAAAATGTAATGTATAACCCTATTTATTTAGAAAGTATTTTTCTTAATTTAGTTAGCAATGCTATTAAATATAGATCTCCAGACAGATCTCCTAAAATTTGCATTACCTCTAAATTGGTAAATAAAAAAACAGTACTAGAGTTCATGGACAATGGCATAGGTATTGACATGAAAAGTCACGGCGACAAATTATTTGGACTTAACAAAGTATTCCACAAACATCCAGATGCAAAGGGAATAGGTTTATTTTTAACAAAAGCGCAAATTGTAGCAATGGGTGGCTCAATTTCAGTGAAAAGTGAGGTTAATGTAGGTTCTACATTTAGTATCACCTTAAATTAAAAGATTATATGGATAATAATATAAGTGTTTGTATTATAGACGATGATGATGTATTTCAATACACTATACTTCACACCTTAGAGGCGCAACCATCAGTAGGAAAAATTACACCCTTTACTGATGGGGCAGAAGCAATGACCTTTATTAAGGCAAATATGGATAACCCCAAAGAATTACCAGATGTCATTTTTCTTGACATAAATATGCCAGTAATGGATGGTTACCGTTTTATGGGTGAATACCTAAAAACCATATCACTAATTAAAAAGAAGATTACCATTTACGTACTATCATCATCTGTTGACCTGGTAGATTTTGAAAAGACGAAAAAAATAAGTGAAGTATCTGATTATATTATTAAACCAATACGTGAAAATCAGTTAACAAAAATTCTGTCAGAAATAAAAAATTGAACCAAGGCTTTAATCCTTTAACATTTAGCTATTTTTTTTTAGAATATGCGTCATACCCTCCTTCTAAATCTACAACATAGCTAAAACCTAGCTCTTTTAATCTAGCCTGAGACTTTAGACTTCTTCCTCCCTTTTTACAGTACACATACAACTTCTTATCTTTATCCAACACTGCAACCTGATTATTGAATTCATCAGAAAGCAAATTAATATTTAAAGCACCATCAATAGAACCTTCTGCAAACTCTTCAGGTGTTCTTACATCAATTAATATTTCTGTTGATGAATCAAACCCAGCAAATTCTGTAATTGGTTGTGACTCCATTTGCGCATGAGTTAATTGGGCGCTTATAAGTAGAACAAAAAACAATAAATTCTTCATAGTTATAGTGTTTACGTTACCAAAAGTAACCATAATAAACAAAATTCAGTTACTTTTGAAATGCAGAAAAAATAAATGGAAACACACAAACTTAATCCAGATAAGTGGGTAGATCTCTATGCAGATTACCTGTTCAATTATGCGGTTACTAGAGTTAGTGATTCGGAAATTGCAAAAGACCTTGTACAAGACACTTTTATAGCGGGATTAAAATCTGCCAAAAATTTTAAAGGTGATGCAGCAGAACGCACATGGTTAATTGCAATTCTAAAACGAAAAGTAATTGATCATTACCGCAAAATAAATTCAAAAAAAGGCAAAGCAGAGGTACGTATGAGCTATAGCTCGCAAACCGATGCAGAAGGCGATTGGATGGAAGAACGCATTGCAGATCCTAATAGCAATTTTGAAAATGACAATCTTGAAAACGAGGAATTAGGTCTTGCCATTCAAAATTGCATATCTAAACTACCTAAAAAGCAAGCACAGGTTTTTACCATGAAAACAATTCAAGGTATGGAAACCGAAGATATTTGTAATGCTTTAGGAATTAATGCGTCTAACCTTTGGGTAATGATACATAGGGCCAGAACCGGCTTAATGGGTTGTTTAAATCAAAATTGGTTTTAATTATGATGATTTCTTGTGAAAAAGCTGCAAATATTTGCAACAGACACCAGTATAGAGAAGCAACTGTTTGGGAAAGAATACAGTTAAAGTTTCATCTTACCATGTGTAAGACATGCGCTAAACATAGTGCAAAAAATGAAAAATTAACATCGCTTTGTAATCAAGCAAAACTTACGGTATTGTCTGATGAGGAAAAGAGAAAAATGAAAGAAACTTTCTCTAATGCAAAATAGAATACTTTATACTTATAACAAAAAGCACCCACCAAAGTAAAGGAATAGCTTCTACCCAAAATGAAGAAAAATATTTCTTTTGATTTAGTTCTGTTTTAAATATCATCAACATTAGAACTACAAACAGAATTGTTTTCACCATTATGTGAGTAATATCTAAATCTGTTTTTAAGAATGTAATTGCATAAAAAAGTACTGTCCAACAATACCCTATTCTTTTTGCCCCTTTTACCCCCACCCTTTGAGGTAATGTTTTAAGAGATGCACTATCGTATTTTAAATCCCGTATTTCAAAAGGAACTAATAGTATCAGTACAAAAAGAAAACGTTGAACCGTCTCAATCTTCACGTTCCAAGAAATAACATCTAGTTGAGAAATAACTGGCAAAATTACGGTTGTGCCTGCCCACACGGCTGCCACAATTAAAATTTTCAATCCGCTAAAACTCCTGAAATTCTTATTTTTAGGTAATACAGGTAATGCATAAAGACCGGTTATAGCGGCTAAAACCAATAATCCTACAAATACTCTCTCCGTCAGAAAAAACAACTGATAACCAGCAACAAGCAAACAACCAAAACTAAAAAATTGAATATTCTTTTGATACGTGTTAGCTACCAAGATATACTTCTCTGCTTCCACACCATATTTCACAAAATTGTAGCAACTAATAGCTCCAAAAAAAATAAAAAAATACAACTCTTGAGGAACTGTAATGTTTAAGGTCAGCGCAGTTACATGTACCAAACAAAATACCCCCAAGGCAACATGAATGCTAGCATCCAAATAAAAATTAAAAATCTTTTTGACTATGGTCATTAAACAAAAATAGCTAAAGTGTTTATAACCCTTTGTTTTGGTTAAAAACTTTCAATATATGGCAGCCCTTCTACACCAAATTACACACATAAAAGTGGTAATTTTACACATTATATAACAATAGTATCTATGAAGACTGACGTGTTTGCACTACGCCATATCGGCATTAGGGAGGAAGATTTAAATACCATGTTTAACACGGTAGGTGTTGAAAATCTCGAGCAACTTATTTTTGAGACCATTCCACAACATATTCGCCTAAAAGAGCCTTTGAAATTAGATGAGCCAATGAGTGAGCATAAGTTTCTTGCACACACCGAAGCTTTATCTAAAAAGAACAAGGTATTTAGAACGTATATTGGTTTAGGTTATCATGAAAGTTTAATTCCGTCGGTGATTAAAAGGAATATTCTTGAAAATCCGGGATGGTACACGGCTTACACTCCGTACCAAGCTGAAATAGCTCAAGGAAGGTTAGAGGCACTTCTTAATTTCCAAACCATAATTTCCGATTTAACGGGAATGGAATTGGCAAATGCATCCTTGTTAGATGAAAGTACGGCAGCAGCGGAAGCTATGACCATGCTTTTTGATGTAAGAAGTCGGGACCAAAAGAAGAACAATGTTTTAAAATTCTTTGTATCCGAAGAAATATTACCTCAAACCTTATCCCTTTTAAAGACTCGTTCTATTCCTTTAGGGATTGAATTGGTAGTAGGTAACCACGAGGAATTTGAATATAGCGCTGATTTTTACGGTGCTTTATTGCAATATCCTGGTAAATACGGGCAAGTATATGACTATGCTGCATTCGTAGCCAAGGCAAAAGAAAATGATATTAAAGTAGCCGTAGCTGCAGACATCATGAGTTTAGTCTTATTAACACCTCCTGGAGAATTTGGGGTAGATGTAGTTGTAGGTACTACTCAACGTTTTGGTATTCCTTTAGGTTATGGCGGTCCTCATGCTGCATTTTTTGCAACCAAAGAAGAATTCAAAAGAAGTATTCCTGGCAGAATTATTGGGGTTACAAAAGACACCGATGGAAAGCCTGCGTTAAGAATGGCTTTGCAAACTAGGGAGCAACATATAAAAAGAGACAAGGCAACTTCTAACATTTGTACTGCACAGGTTTTATTAGCAGTAATGGCAGGAATGTATGGTGTTTATCATGGTCCGAAAGGATTAAAATATATAGCTTCAAAAATTCATTCTACGGCAGTAACATTAGTAGATGCGCTTGAAAACTTAGGGTTATATCAAATTAACTCCGCCTATTTTGATACAATTACCGTTAAGGCAGATTCGAACAAAGTACGCCCAATTGCAGAAGCAAACGAAGTCAATTTCTATTATGTAGACAATGACACTATTTCAATTGCTGTAAATGAAGCCACTTCATTGAAAGACCTTAATCAGATTATTAGCATATTTTCTGAAGCGCTTGGAAAAACTTCCAAAGAAGTTTCCAGTCTATTGAATAAAACTACTATATCTGGAAATATAGAGCGCACTAGCGCCTTTATGGAGAATAAGGTTTTTAATTCTTATCATTCTGAGACGGAATTAATGCGTTACATTAAAAAACTAGAACGCAAAGATTTAGCATTAAACCATAGTATGATTTCTTTAGGAAGTTGTACAATGAAATTAAATGCTGCTAGTGAAATGCTACCATTAAGCTCGTCTAACTGGGGTAATATTCACCCATTTGTACCAGTAGACCAAGCAGAAGGATATCAAACTATATTGCGTGAGCTTGCAAAAGACCTTTCTATAATCACAGGATTTGCGGATACTTCTTTACAGCCAAATTCTGGAGCACAAGGAGAGTACGCAGGTTTAATGGTAATTAGAGCTTACCATGAATCTAGAGGAGAATCAGAAAGAAACATTTGTTTAATTCCTTCATCTGCACACGGTACAAACCCTGCTTCTGCTGTTATGGCAGGAATGAAAGTTGTAGTTACCAAAACCGATGAAAAAGGAAATATTGATGTTGCTGATCTTGAAGAAAAAGCAAAATTACATTCAGATAAATTAGCGGCGTTAATGGTTACATACCCATCTACGCATGGTGTATTTGAATCATCAATAAAGCAGATTACAAAATTAATTCACGACCATGGTGGTCAAGTTTATATGGATGGCGCCAATATGAACGCACAAGTTGGTTTAACCAACCCTGCAACTATTGGCGCAGATGTATGTCACCTAAACTTGCACAAAACATTCGCTATTCCTCATGGAGGTGGCGGTCCAGGTGTTGGTCCAATATGCGTTGCTCCCCAGCTCGTTCCTTTTCTACCAAGCAACCCGGTAATTTCAACCGGTGGCAAAGATGCCATTACTGCGATATCAGCAGCACCATGGGGAAGCTCATTGGTTTGTCTTATTTCCTATGGCTATATTAAGATGCTAGGTGAATATGGCTTAACACAATCAACAAAAATTGCTATTCTAAATGCTAATTACATAAAGCATAAACTTGAAGGAAAATTTGAGGTTTTATATACTGGTGAAAAGGGAAGAGCTGCACATGAAATGATTTTAGATTGCAGACCTTTTAAAAAGAACGGTATTGAGGTTACGGACATTGCAAAACGTCTTATGGATTATGGTTTTCATGCACCAACGGTTTCCTTTCCAGTTGCAGGAACTGTAATGATAGAACCAACAGAAAGCGAAAGTCTAGCAGAATTAGATAGATTCTGTGAAGCAATGACAGCTATACGAGAAGAAATTGATGAATCTAATATAGAAGAACCTAACAACGTACTTAAAAATGCTCCACATACTTTAGAAATGGCTACTACAGATGATTGGCAGTTTCCATACTCTAGACAGAAAGCATCCTACCCACTACCCTATATTGCTGAAAATAAATTTTGGCCATCGGTACGCAGAGTAGACGACGCATATGGAGACCGTAATTTAATCTGTACATGCGCGCCAATTGAGGCTTACATGGAAGCTGAATAAACGTCACAACCCTATAATAACAAGCCTTTTCGACAATTCGAAAAGGCTTTTTTAATGAAGACAATTTAAAGAAATGCACATTGACCATCGTAAAATTTACTATGCATGCATAAAATAATCTTTCCGTTTTTCATAAATTTCGGTTACAATTCAATATTTTAAAATGAGCGTATCAATTACAGGGACAGGAAGCTATATCCCAGACCTAAAAATTTCAAATAAAGATTTTAATAATCATCATTTTTTAAATTTAGATGGTTCCTCTTTTAAACATAATAATGAGGTAATCATTGAAAAATTCAAGGCTATAACCGGCATTGAAGAAAGAAGATATGCACCTAAAAAATATACTACATCTAACTTAGCCTTTTTTGCAGCTGAGAAAGCTATAGAAAACGCACAGGTAGATAAAGAAACCATAGACTACATTATCGTTGCCCATAACTTTGGGGATTTAAAAGATGGATATATTCAAGGAGACACTTTACCAAGTTTAGCCACTAGAGTTAAACATCAATTGCAGATACAAAATCCGAAATGTGTTGCTTACGATCTAATTTTTGGTTGCCCAGGTTGGCTAGAAGGTATGATACAAGCCAATGCATTCATTAAAAGTGGTATTGCAAAAAGATGCTTGGTCATTGGTGCAGAAACCCTATCTAGAATAGTGGACGATAATGATCGTGATTCTATGATATATTCTGATGGTGCCGGTGCTGCTATTGTTGAAGCATCTAATGATGGTGGTGAAATATTATCACATGAGTCTGCTACTTATGCAAATGATGAAGCTAATTTTCTATTTTTTGGAGAAGCTTATGACAAGGAAGATGAGAAAAAGAAATTCTACATTAAAATGCATGGTAGAAAAATCTATGAATTTGCTGTTACCAACGTACCATCAGCAATGGCAACATGCCTAGATAATAGTGGTATTTCAATTGACGAAGTGAAAAAGATTTTTATACATCAGGCAAATGAGAAAATGGACGAAGCCATAGTAAAACGCTTCTATAAAATTTTCGACAAAGAAATGCCTGAAGGTATTATGCCAATGAGTATTTCTAAACTAGGTAACAGCTCTGTAGCTACTATACCTACATTATTTGACCTCGTAAAAGACGGTAAATTAGAAAATCAGGAAGTTAAAAAGGGAGATGTTGTTATCTTTGCTAGTGTTGGCGCCGGAATGAACGTCAATGCAATGGTATACAGAATCTAAACATGTACGAAAACAGCTTTCCAAACAAACGTTACAAACATACACTTGAGTTCTTACGTAAGCACATTGATACCAATGAATCTATTTTAGATTTAGGTGTGCATAACCCGTTTACTAAAATAATGCAACAGGAAGGTTACCAAGTAACCAATACATCAGGGGAAGATTTAGATGTAGATTTTAGCGCTGTTGTTGATACAGATGCAGATGTACTTACGGCTTTCGAAATATTTGAACACCTTTTAGCCCCATTACATTTATTATCCAATTCTAAATCTAAAAAACTAGTTGCAAGTATTCCTTTAAAACTATGGTTTTCCCCTGCATACAGAAGCAAAACAGATAAATGGGACAGACATTATCATGAGTTTGAAGACTGGCAATTTGATTGGTTATTAGAAAAAGCTGGATGGGAAATACAAGATTCAATGAAATGGACCAATCCTGTCAAAAAAATTGGACTAAGACCTTTATTGCGTTTATTTACTCCACGGTATTATATTGTTTACGCAACTAGGAAATAATAGAACACTTGACTATGGATTACTATTTAGTTATTCCTATACATAACGAAGAGGCTTTTCTAAAAAGCACTTTAGATTCTATTCTTTTACAAACCAAATTGCCCAAAAGAGTAATCCTGGTCAATGATAATTCTACTGATGACACTGAGCACATTATAGATGCATACATTGCTAGAGACCCTATATTCACTAAAGTTAATTCAGTCTCCTCTACACAACACATGCCTGGTAGCAAAGTTGTTGATGCCTTTAGTAAGGGGCTTAAAATATTGGATGATAATTTTGACTTCATAGTAAAACTAGACGCCGATTTAATCTTGCCTAATAATTACTTTGAGGTTATTAGCACACATTTTAAAGCAAGTCCAAATTTAGGTATTTGTGGAGGTTTCATATATGAGCAAACAGAATCTGGAGACTGGGTTATGAATCACCCGATGGATAAAGATCACGTAAGAGGTGCTATCAAAGCATACTCTAAAGCTTGTTTTAAAGCCATAGGAGGATTAAAAAGCGCAATGGGATGGGATACGGTAGATGAGCTTTTAGCCAAGTACCACGGCTTTCAAATACAAACGGATTCGTCACTTAAAATAAAGCATCTAAGACCCACTGGTAAAGCTTATAACCCCAATGCTAAAAGATTACAAGGAAAAGCTATGTATACTATGCGTTATGGATTTTTAATAACCTGTATTGCCTCATTAAAAATGGCTTTAAAAAATAAGTCTGTAGCATCTTTCTGGAATAATATGACCGGGTATTTAAATGCTGCAAAGAGCGGCGCTACCTACTTAGTAACTAAAGAAGAAGGAGAATTTATTAGAAACCTTCGATGGACGAATATTAAAAGAAAAATTAAAACATAAAAAAAGCCATCTAATTATTAGATGGCTTTTTCTTTATCATCTTAGTTTCTATTTAGAAACCTAATTGCTTCTTAACATCTGCTAAAAGGTCTTTTCCTTTAGCTACGATTAAACCACCACCTGCTTGCGCATCGATTACGTAGTCAAAACCTTGTGCAGCAGCAACCTTTTCAATAGCCGCTTTTGCTTTCTCAGAAATAGGAGCAAATAATTCTGCTTGTTTCTTTTGGAATTCTTGTTGAGCAGCTTGTTGTGCATCACCAATATTCTTTTCATAACCTTGTAATTCTACAGCTCTCTTATCGTTTTCTTCTTTAGATTTTGCTGCAGCTTCGTTTTGGTATTGTGTAAACTTGTTACGCAATTCTGTCATTGAAGCCTGAATATCGGCATTGTAAGTTTCTTGTAATTTTTTAAGCTCAGCTTCTGCCGCTTTCATTTCTGGCATTGCAGATAATAATTGAGTAACGTCAATGTGAGCTACTTTACTTTGGGCATTTACAAAACTTGTCGTTGCTACGAACAACAATAAGGCTACCACAATTTGTTTTACTTGTTTCATGAGTGTAATTTTAATTCAATTTTGAGTATTAATTTTCGGTTGTTAAACCTATTTAAATAGTACCGTTATTATCGTCTTTTTCGGTATCGCTATTTCTTTCCTTTAATTTTTCTTGCCTCTTAGCTTCGCGTTCTTCTAACAACTTCTTTCTTCTTTCTTCGTACGCTTTCTTACGCTCTTCTCGCAATTTTAATTGTTCTGCTTTCGCATTCTCTACAGTTTTTTCTCTAGTCTCAGCAGCTTCAGACGCTTTATCTAAACGCTCTTGTAAAGCCTCACTAATAACTTCAGGCTCCTCTTCATCAAAATCATCTAACCTATTACGGTCGTTTGCTTTCTTTGTAGGTTTGCTAATTTTTCTTGTTCTAGCAATACCTCTTAAGACCAAATCACTAATATCGTGTCTTTTTTCGGAATACAACATTACAACATCCGCAGATTTATCAAAAATAAAATCATACTTTTTATTCGTGCCAATTTTTTGTACTTCATTGAACACTTGATCTTGTATAGGCTGTATCAACCTTCTTTTCTGTAATACCAAATCTCCTTGTGGACCAAAACGATCTTGTTGATACTCGATCATTTCGCGTTCCAAAATTTGAATTTCCTCTTCACGCTCAGAAATTAACTCTGGAGTTAACAGCACTTTCTCTGCCATTAAATCTTTCTTCATCTGCTCCACAATACTTTGCTTCTGCTCTATTTCTACCTTCCAACGTTGCACTTTTGTCTCTAACTGTTCAGTAGCATCTCTGTACTCCTCAACATTCTCTAAGATATACTCCATATCCACATAAGCCATTCTTACCCCTCTTTGGGCAAACCCTTGCATTGTCATGAAGATGACCGAAACTAATAAAAGAACTTTTGTTTTTGTACTCATTGTTAATGTCGTTTAATCCTAAAGAAAATATCGTGCCAAAATTACTAAATCTTTTAAAATTAAAGGATTAGCACTAAGCACGATTATTATTATTCAAAGAAAATTAAAACTGTTGACCAATGATGAAGTGTGTTTGCCATCCGCTTGGCCCTTGCCCTGCAGAAGTTGGCACAAGATCTTCGTCAAATCCGTAACCAAAATCAATACCCAACAATCCAAATGCTGGCATAAAGATACGCAGCCCCACACCGGCCGATCGTTTTAATTCAAACGGATTAAAGTCTTGAAAATTGTTGAAAGAATTACCACCTTCTAAAAATGCCAATCCGTAAATAGATGCAGAAGGCTTCAATGTTAATGGATAACGCAATTCTAATGAGAACTTATTATAAATTAATGCACCATCTGGTGAAGTTGCGCCATCAGAATATGGCGTTACTGCTTGCTCGTCATAACCTCTTAATTGAACTACATCTCTACCATCTAAAGTAAAGTTACCTAAACCGTCACCTCCAACATAAAAACGCTCAAAAGGAACATTACCTACAGCACTATTATAACTGCCTAAGAAACCAAATTCAGCATTACTACGCAACACCAATTTATCTACTAAGGTTGTGTACCAGTCGCCTTTAAACTTTACTTTATAGTATTCTAATAACCTAAATCTCTCTTGATCTAAATCTTCTAATTCTGATTGATCAGCTGCGCTTAACCCAACAGAATTCTTTTCTTCTTCCAATTCTTCTGACCTATTCTTCAACTCTCTGAAATCTTTATTACTGAACAAAGACCATGGTGGTGTAAACTTAGCACTTACTTCAAAGTTAGAACCTCCTCTTGGGAAAATACGTCCACCCTGTGTTGCGTTTCTAGAGATACCAAATGTATATGCTAAAGAATTTGCTTTACCATCACCAAAGTTGAATAGACCAATATTGTAATTTCTAAAATCATATAACTGGTAGCTTAGAGAGTGAGAAATCGTAAAGAAATCATCTGGCCATTGCACTCGTTTCGCCAATCCTGCAGTAATACCGGTTATAGAAAATTGCTGATCTTTATTAATATCAATATCACCACTGGTATCATAAGAAGCTGCAAACTGCTGTGTTCTTGACATACTTAGGTTAAAACGTACCGGCTTTTTACCACCTAACCAAGGTTCTGCAAAATTTAAACTATATACTCTATAAGTCTGACTCGCTTGCAAACGAAGAGCAAAGGTTTGACCATCACCCATAGGTACTGGCTTGTACTTTTCTCCTTTAAATAAATTTTGAATAGAGAAGTTACTAAAAGATAGACCTAAAGTACCAATGAAACCACCGCCACCATAACCACCTTGTAATTCAATTTGGCTAGACCCAGATTCTACCAAGTTCCAAGCTAAATCTACCGTGCCCTCATTAGGGTTAGCATTTAAAACATCTGGAGTAATCTGTTCCGCATCGAAAAAGCCAAGTTGACCTAATTCACGAATACTTCTAATAATGTCTGCCTTATTATATTTTTGACCAGGTCGTGTACGTAGTTCACGATAAATAACGTGGTCATTAGTTTTATCATTACCAGATACGGTAACATGACTTAAAAAGGTTTCTTTACCTTCTATAATTCTAATTTCAAAATCAATAGTATCATTCGCTGCAGAAATCTCTACCGGGTTGATGGTTGAAAACAAATATCCATTGTTTTGATATAAACTTGTTACATCAGATGGATCTGGCTTAGAATTATCGGCAATTCTTTCTCTTAATAATACACCGTTATAAGTATCTCCTTTTTTGATACCTAAAACTTGATTTAATTGACGATCGGTATAAACTGTATTACCAACAAAATCAATATTACCAAAGTAATACTTATCACCTTCTTCAACTTTTATCTTTAAATCGATATTATTTTCATCGACTTTAATAACAGAATCAGAAATGACCCTAGCATCACGATACCCATTTTCGGCAAATTTATCAATCAGTAAACCTAAATCTTCTTCGTAGTCCTCTTGTATATATTTAGATTTTTTCCAAAAACGACCAAATTTCTTTTTCTTGGTATTTTTTAAAGCTTTGCGCAATTTTTTATCACCTAATTGCTCATTACCCTCAAATATAATATCACGGATCTTTACTTTGTCTCCCTTATTAACATTGACCACCATGCTTTGAGTATTGGTGTCAAGAGTATCTTTAGAAGTGGCAATAGCAACCTCAGCATTTAAATACCCCTGTTTTTTATACTTATTGGCAATGTAATTCTTAGAATTTGAAATTAAACTCTCGGTAATTTTCTTACCTTTCTTAAGATCGGTATCTTTAATTAAACCTTCAATCTTACCTTTTTTAACCCCATAAAACTTAACATTAGTTAACGTAGGACGTTCTATAATGTTTAATTCTAAGAAAACGGTATTCTCTTCAATATTGGTAATGAAGAATTCAATTTCACTAAAAAGCTCTAGACCCCATAATTTCTTGATGACTTCACTAATTTGCTCTCCTGGCAAAGTAATAGGTTGCCCTACCCTAAGCCCGGTATACGTTTTTACCGTTTGCTCATTATAGCTTTGCAGCCCAGTTACATCTAAACCTCCTAAAATATAGCTTTTGCCGTCCTCATAGGAATTATCCTGTGCGGCAGCAATAAAGGTAGTTAGAAATAAAATTGTGGTTAAAAAGTGGTTCAAAGATATGAACCTAGTCATATCTTTAAGTGAGTTGTTCGCTAGTTTTTCCAAATCTTCGTTCTCTGTTCTGGTAATTTTTTATGGCCTCTACTAAGTGATGCTCTCTAAAATCAGGCCAATATACATCAATAAAATATAACTCTGCATAAGCTATTTGCCATAATAAAAAATTGCTGATCCGATGTTCTCCACTAGTACGGATAAGCAAGTCTACATCTGGCAAATCATGCGTGTAAAGATGGTTATTAATAATGGTTTGGTCAATGTTTTCAATTGAAATTATATTATTTTTAACTTTGGTACTTATCTCTTTTACCATAGATTGCAGCTCTTCACGAGCACCATAACTCAAAGCAAGGGTCAACGTCATCCCTGTATTTTGCTTTGTTTGGTCCATTACCTCTACCAACTCTTTGTACGCTTTTGATGGTAATGCATCTATATTTCCAATAGTATTTAAACGTATATTATTTTTATTAAAAGTTTTAAGTTCTTTCTTTAATGAAGACACTAATAAGCGCATAAGTGTCTGCACTTCTATCTTAGGTCTATTCCAATTTTCTGTTGAAAACGTATATAATGTTAGATAATCTATTTTCAATTGAGCGCATTGTTCAACAATTATCCTAACAGTTTTTACGCCATGTTCATGACCAAAAACCCTTAGTTTACCTCGTTCTTTTGCCCATCTACCATTACCATCCATGATAATAGCAAGGTGCTTTGGAACATTAAGTTTGTCAATTTCGTTTGTATCGCTCATCTTTCTATTTACTCAAAACAATCCATGCAAGGCTTTCTACCAAAGGTATATGTTAAGGTTAGACCGGAAAAAACATACCAATCATCACTAAATATATTACCAAATTGAAACTCCTCAAAGTTAGAACCTACAGGATTGCTAGCATCCAAGTTATCTGTAAAGGTATATCTAGCACCTATTTCGCCCCCAAAAATAAGAAACTGATTGATACGATACTTAAAACCTACGGTCATTGGTACTGCAAAACTACCCTCTTTTTGATTTATATCTTGAAGCACTCCACCATTAAAGTAGGCATAATCGTACCTAAAATAAGTTAGACCCGTATATAAATAAGGTGTAAATGCCGGACCAAGTTTATGCAAATTATATTCTACAAAATTAAATTCTAGACCAACAGACCCTTCTAAAACAGAATTATCAACAACATAACCCCTTTGTTGTCTTGCCGATGAACTGGACTTATTATCATCTGCCGTAAACTTGCCATAAATTAAACTTCCTCTCCAGGCGTATCTTTTACTAATGTTCCATTTAAACAATCCGCCAAAAGCAATATCAGATGGTAAAATATAATTTGTTCTACCCACATCACTTATGGTATTGGCTCCACCAGCAAAAATACCTACCTCATAAGTCTGCGCCTGCAAACCTGAAAATGAAAAAAGTAATATTAATAACGTTATGTAACGCATAAACCAGATTTTACAACTATTACATTCACCATACACAAAGTAGATGTTGAAATAATTTTTATGTTCTCAAAAGATAAACAGCGATTAAGGTCATTTATTGTTTAAAAGGAAGCTCGATTTCGCCTGTCCTCACCCCAAAGTAGCTTATTCCTTAAGGTCTTTAAAAAACTTTCTGAAGTGTACTCGATCATTTTGATAGTAAATGGAGCTTTACTTATTGTAATCTCTTCTCCATTTTCTAATGATGCTATTCTAGAATCTAAAGAAACTAAATGATTTTCTTCTCTCCCCGAAACCTTTAGACGAATTACGGTATCATCGGAAATCACAAGTGGTCTTGCATTTAAGTTATGCGGAGCAATAGGAGTTAAAACTAAAGATTTTGCCGTTGGCACTATAACAGGACCTCCACAGCTTAAAGAATACCCAGTTGAACCTGTAGGTGTCGAGATAATTAATCCGTCTGCCCAATAAGATGTTAAATACTCGTTATTTAAATAAGTTTCAACCGTAATCATAGACGTAGTATCTTTTCTACTTACGGTTATTTCGTTCAATGCAAAATTAAGATCACCAAACTCCACATCCAACTCCTTTGTATTTAATTGAACCAAACTACGCTCTACAACCGTATAGGCACCTTGCTTAAATTCTTGAACTACTTTACGAACGTCTTCCTTTTTGAATGTAGAAAGAAATCCTAACCTGCCGGTATTTACACCCACTATAGGAATACCTAAATCTTTTACAAATGTAGTAGCCCTTAATATAGTACCATCTCCACCAAAACTGACGAACATGTCAAAAGATGCATTCAAACCTTTATCTATAGTAAAAACTGGAAATGATTGAGTATCATCTTTAGCCTTATACAAATCATAAAAATCTTTCTCAATAAAAACTTCTGCGGACACCTTATTAAGCTCATCTAATAATTCAATGAGATATTCAATGGCACTGTCTTGATATGTTTGACCGTAGATTGCTACTTTCATTCTAAACATTAAGGTATTTCTCTAAATAATCTGAACGGTTCTTTAAGTCTTCAAGAAATTCATCATCGCTATTACCAAAAATAATATGATAATTATAACGTCTAAAAGTTTGCACAACTTTATTATAGTTATTGGCGGTAATCTTTAAGGTTACCTGAATAACGTCATTTTGAGTATCAGTTATAAAACCTCCAAAAAGTTTTGCATTATTACTTTCAACTATCTGCGCAATTTCACTAAAAGAATAATCTTTAACACCCTTTGCCACTACTAAAATACTACCAGGATCCGTGAAAAACGGAGTGTCAATAAATTCGGCTACAATATCGGTCAAACAGTAGTAACCAGTAACTTCTTCTTTCTCGTTTAGTACAGGCAAAAGATTGGCTTCATTTCGGGCAAATACCTCCAAAACATCTAACCAATTGGTATCTCTACGAGCAAAAAAGCTCTGCAGCTCATACTTAAACTCTTCAATTTTAGACTCAGGAAGCAATCCGTCGGCATCTATTTCAGAGAAAAGTCCCAAAAATCGTCCATCTTCTAAAATAGCAATATGAGAATAGGTGGTATCTTGAAAAAACTCTAAAAGTTTTTCAGTTGTATCCTTAATATCGAATACCGGTAAGTTCGTAATGATATGTTCTTGAATATGCATAGGCCTATTTATAACGCAAAATAACAATTAATAATATCAAAAGGCGTGCCTTATTTGTATTTTTGAAGCTCTTAAAAGGTAAATAAGACATAATGACAAAGCTTAGCGTTAATGTAAATAAAATTGCAACTCTTAGAAATGCCCGTGGCGGCAATGTTCCAGATTTGCTTAAGGTTGCTACCGATTTAGAAGGGTTTGGCGCACAAGGCATTACCATACACCCTAGACCAGACGAACGTCATATTAGATACCAAGATGCCAGAGACTTAAAAAAAATTGTAAAAACAGAGTTCAATATAGAAGGTAATCCGGTTCAAAAATTTATTGATTTAGTTCTTGAAGTAAAACCGGAACAGGTTACACTTGTACCAGATTCCGTTGATGCTATCACTTCCAATGCTGGATGGGACACCATTAAACACAAAGATTTTTTGACAGATGTAATCAACACTTTTAAAAATGCTGGTATTAGAACGTCTATTTTTGTTGATGCCAATACAAACATGATTGATGGTGCAAAGGCAGTGGGCACCGACCGTATTGAATTATATACCGAAAGTTACGCTACGGGATATTTCCTGAACAAAGAAAACGCTATAAAACCATTTATTGAAGCTGCAAAAAGAGCCAATGAATTAGGATTGGGAATAAATGCAGGCCATGATCTAAGCTTGGACAACATTCAGTATTTTGCCCAAAACATCCCTAACTTATTAGAAGTATCTATAGGTCATGCATTAATTAGCGAAGCACTTTATTTAGGCTTGGACAATGTAGTAAACATGTATTTACACCGTTTAAAATGAAACAAACATTACATTCAGTAATTTTAGGAGAAGGCAAACCTTTGTGTATTTTACATGGGTTCTTAGGCATGTTAGATAATTGGAAAACAATAGGTTCGTTATTTGCCGATAATGGATTTTGCGTTCATTTAATAGACCAAAGAAATCATGGTAAAAGTTTTCATTCGCCAGATTTCAATTATGATATTTTAGCGGACGACCTTCTAAACTATCTAGACAATCACAATATTGAAAAGACAGATGTAATTGGTCATTCAATGGGTGGTAAAACAGCTATGCAGTTTGCATGCTCATATCCTGAACGTGTACATAAATTGCTAGTGGCGGATATTGCACCAAAATATTACCCACCTCATCATCAAGAAATAATCAATGGATTAAACTCTATTGACACATCAAATCTAAAATCCAGAAAAGATGCAGATGAGCAATTAAAAAAGCATTTATCAAACCCTGGTATACGACAGTTTTTATTAAAAAACTTAGATAGGGATGAGGATAAAAAATTATGCTTCAAATTCAATTTAGCTGTCTTAAGCGAGAAAATGGAAGAAATTGGGGATAATATCAGTAGCACCGACAGCTTTGACGGACCCACTTTATTTTTAAGAGGCGACAAGTCTGAATATGTTACTAAAAACGATATTGAAATTATTCAACAACATTTTCCAACGGCAACTGTTGAGACCATAGATAATGCCGGACATTGGTTACATGCAGAAAATCCAGAGCAATTTTTTGAAAAATCACTCGCCTTTTTCAACAAAGGCTAATTATTAAATACAATTTAAAACAAATATTATGAAATTAATTTTAAGAATACTGTTAAGCGCCCTTGCTGTAATTATATTGGCAAACGTACTACCGAATGTATCTGTAGACAATTTTATGACTGCCGTTATCGTTGCCGTAGTACTAAGCATATTAAACCTGCTTGTAAAACCAATTTTGGTCATTTTCACCTTACCTGTAACAGTAATTACATTCGGTCTTTTTCTACTAATAATTAATGCAGTAATCATTCTTTTAGCAGATAAACTAATAGATGGTTTTGCAGTTGGGAATATATGGTGGGCATTGATTTTTAGCCTCTTGCTATCTTTTTTACAATCAATCTTTTTTTCATTGCTAAAAGACGACAAGTCATAGTTGCTTGTGATTTGAAATTCAATACTTTAAAAAATTGGTTGACTTTGCAAAATGTAGTATTTTTGCATCCCATTTTATACATGCAAATAGATATTAAGGAATGAATATTACGAAAGAGCAGATAGACGATTTAAATGCAGTAGTTAAAGTTGCTATCACAAAAGAAGATTACCAAGATAAGGTAGACACTATCTTAAGAGATTATAAGAAGCAAGCCAATATTCCTGGTTTTAGAAAAGGCCAAGTTCCTATGGGTCTTATAAAAAAGCAATATGGTAAAGCTGTATTGGTTGATGAAGTAAACAAATTATTACAAGATAATCTTAACAAATATCTTACAGAAGAGAAGTTAGATGTACTTGGAAATCCTTTACCTAAGCAGCAAGATAATTTTGACTGGGATCAAGATGAATTAGCTTTTGAATTTGAATTGGGTCTAGCACCTAATTTTGAGGTTTCATTAAAAACTAAAAAGCCTATTACGCAGTACAAAATTGTTGCTGACGATAAAATGATAAAAGAGCAAGTTGAGCGTATTCAAAAACAATACGGTAAGCTTGTAAGTAAAGACGAGGTCAGTAAAAATGATGAGGTAAGCGGTACTTTCTTCAATGAAGAAGAAGAAATTGACAGCAAGACCATGATTGAAACTGACAAATTGAAAAGCAAAAAAGCTTTAGATGCGTTGAAGGGCAAGAAAGTTGGTGATGTTGTAACATTAAAAACTAAAGGTTTATTCAATGAAGACCATATGCTATCTAGTGCTTTAGGCATAGATAAGCAAAAGGCAGAATCTTTGGATACAGAGGTAACTTTTACCATTTCTGAAATTAATGAAAGAGAAGCAGCTGAGTTGAATCAAGAATTATTTGATAAACTTTTTGGACCTGACAGTGTAAAATCTGAAAAGGAATTAAAAGAGCGTATTAAAGAAGATTCTGAAAAGCAATTTGAACAACAATCTGATCAAAAATTACTGAACGACGTAACTGAATACTTCATTGACAACACTAAGTTTGAGCTACCTACAGGTTTCTTAACAAAGTGGATTCAGACAACGGGCGAAGAGCCATTATCTGAAGAGCAAGCTGTTGAAGAATATGCTAAATCTGAAAAAGGTCTTCGTTACCAATTAATTGAAGGGAAAATAATTCGTGATAACGAATTACAAGTTCAGTTTGATGAATTGAAAGAATTTTCAAAAGGTTTCATACGTTCTCAAATGGCACAATTCGGTCAATTAGATCCAAAAGAAGAAGAGTTGGATAATATTGCAGCACGTGTACTAGGTAATCAAGATGAAGTAAAAAGACTTTCAGAACAATTGATGAGTCAAAAATTATTGAATCTTTATAAAGAAAAGGCAAACCTTAAGACAAAGGAAGTTACCTATGAAAATTTCGTGAAAGAAGTTTACGGATAATTCCAAACAATAAATTAAGTATCTTTACGGTGCCGGGAAATTAAATTTTCGGCACCTTTTTTTACTCTAAAATATAGACATACAATTTATGGATTACGGAAAAGAATTCAAGAATTTCGCTATAAACGATCAAGGCATTAGCAGCACATATTACGATTCTATAATGAGCAGCATGTACCCAACGAACATGACGCCGAACATTATAGAAGAAAGATCAATGAACATTGTTGCAATGGACGTTTATTCGCGTTTAATGATGGATCGCATCATATTTATGGGCACAGGTATTAATGACCAAGTTGCTAACATAATACAGGCTCAATTATTATTCTTAGCCAGTGTAGATGCCAAAAAAGATATTCAGATTTACATTAACTCTCCAGGTGGTAGTGTTTATGCTGGTTTAGGTATATATGATACCATGCAATTTATTACACCAGATGTTGCAACTATTTGTACAGGCATGGCTGCCTCTATGGGTGCTGTATTATTATGTGCAGGTGAAAAAGGAAAACGTAGTGGACTACAACACTCTCGTGTTATGATTCACCAGCCAATGGGCGGTGCTCAAGGTCAAGCAAGTGATATTGAAATTACCGCTAGAGAGATATTAAAACTAAAAGAAGAACTATACGAAATTATAGCAGAGCATTCTGGTATGGATATTGAAAAAGTTCGTGATGATAGTGACCGTGATTACTGGATGAAGGCTGACGAAGCTTTAAAATACGGTATGATTGATGAAATATTGGTAAGGGAGAAGAAATAAGTCCGACTAATTGAATCAAATAAATTAATGATTTTTAAACCAAAAGCGATTTTTGATCGTTAAGGAATAGAATAGAGAAGATAGATAATGGCAAAGGAAAATTTAGAGTGTTCATTTTGCGGCAGAAAAAAGCCAGAAACCAATCTGTTGATTGCTGGGCTAGATGCCCATATATGTGATCGCTGTATTGAGCAGGCTCATGGCATTGTTGCCGAAGAATCAAAACAGACAAAGACCAACGATCTTTCTTCTGAACTTGTTCTAAAAAAACCTCAAGAAATAAAGGAATTTTTAGACACTTTTATCATAGGACAAGAGCGTACCAAAAAGGTAATGTCCGTTGCGGTTTACAACCACTATAAAAGATTACTTCAACCTTCTTCTAAAGAAGACGATGTAGAGATTCAGAAAAGTAACATCATTATGGTAGGGCAAACCGGTACAGGTAAAACCCTTATGGCTAAAACCATTGCCAAACTATTAAACGTACCATTGGCAATAGTTGATGCAACAGTATTGACAGAAGCCGGTTATGTTGGTGAAGATGTAGAAAGTATTCTTACCCGTCTTTTACAAGCGGCAGATTACAATCTTGAAAAAGCTGAAAGAGGTATTGTTTTTATTGATGAAATCGATAAGATTGCTCGTAAAAGTGACAACCCGTCAATTACAAGAGATGTATCTGGAGAAGGTGTTCAACAGGGTCTTTTAAAATTATTGGAGGGTACTGTAGTAAATGTTCCACCAAAAGGAGGAAGAAAGCATCCAGACCAGAAATTTATAGAAGTAAATACCGAAAATATCTTATTTATTGCCGGTGGAGCTTTTGATGGTATTGAGCGTGCTATTACCAAACGCTTAAACATGCAAGCTGTTGGGTATAGTGCTTCCAAATCTGATAGCTTTTTAGATGAGAGTAATTTATTACAATACATTATTCCAAGAGATTTAAAAGATTTCGGACTTATACCTGAAATTATTGGTCGACTTCCAGTTCTTACACATATGAATCCGTTAGACAAGAAGACGTTAAGAGCCATTTTAACAGAACCTAAGAATGCGATTATAAAACAATATGAGAAGTTGTTTGCAATGGATGACATTACTTTCACCATTACAGAACAAGCTTTAGATTATATTGTAGATAAGGCAATAGAATATAAACTTGGCGCTAGGGGACTAAGATCTCTATGTGAAGCTATATTTACAGATGCCATGTTTGAAATGCCAACTTCTGGTGAAACAAACTTTAAGGTTACTAAACCTTACGCTGAAGAAATGCTATCTCATGATACCATTAAAAAGCTAAAGGCTGTTTCATAACTTCAACATAATTATTGCATATAAAAAAAGCGAAGATTAAAATCTTCGCTTTTTTTTATATACCTCATTATTTATATTCTTTTCAAACCACCTTTTTAATTTGTGGTGCAATTTGCGTTACTTCTTGAAGTAAGTCTAAACAAACTTTTTGAATGATTTTCTCATCTGTATAAAGTGTATGACCATAATTAGGTATTACTTCCATATCAACACCTAATTTATTAGCCCATTCTTCACTTGGTTTAAATTCATCATTAGCACCGTAAACTAATTGGAACGGTACATTTGGTCTATCGTTCTTTTTACGAATTCTGGTAGGAGATACACCGTATAACGATTTAACAGGCAAACCTTTCTTAGCAGCTTCCCAAACGATTGTAGCGCCTGTACTGAAAGCAAGGTAATAACAAGGTTCAGTTTCTTTTTTTAATAAATGAGATACAGCCGTTTCAGTACCACCTTCTATAAATGCATTATGTACATTCTCTTCAGTCTGAATTAAAATATCCAAATTTGCCAATTGTTGGCTATCGTAAAATGTTATATCGAAATATTGTTGAAGGTACCCTAAATAAGATGTAATCCATAAACCTTTCTTAGCGCCCCACATATCGGAAACGATCACTAATTTCTCTGCCATAATAATTGTATTTATAGTTTGGTTAAGTTTTGTTTCAGCAAGTTGAAACATTAACCCTACTTACTATCATTTAATTGTTTACACGCTCAAATTATCGATGTAGTTCCTTTTATTGATCCTAATTAGAATTATAAAACCTACAATTAAGCTGTAAGACAAAAGTTACTTTTACTACAGTAAATGTATGGCAACTAACGATTAAATATGAAATTTTGTTGTGATTAGGCTAATATTTAGTGTGTATAGAGCAAATTACTTGTTCATTGGCAAAAGCTCTTCTAAATAATCTCTTTTGTTAGATAGTCGTGGTATCTTATGTTGACCACCAAGTTTATCATTCTTCTTCAACCAATCATAAAAAAGGTTCTCACGGGCAATATGTACAACCGGCGAGTTTAAGGTGATATTGTTAAGCCTTTTAGCTTCGTAATCTGAGTTTAGAGATTTTAGAGCATTATCAAAAATCTCTACAAACGCGCTAAAATCCTCAGGTATGGTTCTAAATTCCATAACCCATTCATGAGCTCCTTTTTCCTTATTCACCATAAATACAGGTCCTGCAGTATAATCTATAATTTCAGCACCTGTTTTGGCACATGCTATTTTCAAGGCCTCTTCCGCATTTTCTATAATCAATTCTTCACCAAAAACATTAATGTGATGTTTAGTACGTCCGGTCACTTTAATACGATACGGACTCTTTGATGTAAAACGAACAGTATCCCCTATTCTATATCTCCACAACCCAGAATTAGTGGTAATTACAATTGCGTAGTTTTTCCCAAGTTGAATATCCCATAAGGGTATTGCCTCTTCATCCAAGGTTCCATAAACATCCATCGGAATGAATTCATAGAATATTCCATAGTCCAACATTAACAAAAGATCATCGGCACCGTTTCTATCCTGAATAGCAAAAAAACCTTCAGAAGCATTATAGATTTCATAGTACCTAAAATTACTATTTGGAAGAATTTTTTTATACTGTTCTTTATAAGGATTGAAATTTACCCCACCATGAAAGTAAACTTCCAAATTTTCCCAAACCTGAAAAAGATGTTCCTTTCCTGTTTCCTCAAGTACCTTATTTAATAACACCAACATCCACGAAGGCACACCGGCCAAACTAGTAACGTTTTCCTGAACGCTTTCATGAATGATAGCCATTAACTTACTTTCCCACTCACTCATTAAGGAAACCTTATTACTAGGCGTACTACTATACTCTGCCCACAAAGGCATATTATCTATTAAAATTGCAGACAAGTCTCCAAACAAAGAACCGTTATCTTCATAAAGTTCTTTGCTACCGCCCAAGCGAAGGCTCTTGCCAGTAAATAATTGAGAATTTTCATTATTATTTAAATAGAGGCACAGTAAATCTTTACTTGATTTATAATGACAATCCTCTAACGCCTCTCCGCTTACGGGAATAAACTTACTTTTTGCATTTGTTGTGCCACTACTTTTTGCAAACAATTTCACCTTAGTGGGCCAAAATAAATTTTGTTCACCTTTTCTTGTCCTTTCTATTATTGGTTGAATCTCTTCATAAGAAACAATAGGCACACGTTCTTTAAAGTCCTTATAAGACTCAATCGACTCAAAATCATATGTTCTACCTACCTCGGTATCTTCTGCAAACTCCAGCAATTGCAATAGCACCTCTTCCTGAACTTCTTCTGGATATTTTAAAAAAAGTTCTATCTGATGAAATCGTTTTTTCAGCAACCAAGAGGCAATCGAATTAAATAGAGTAATTGGCATTTATAGGTATCTTTGTTATTGCTAAAAATAGCGCATCTAGCTATCATTTTCAAATAGATAAATCATTAAGCTGAATTAACATGCAATACGAGGGAGTACTAAGAAAAATGCAGACGGAAATAGGAAGCCCTATTCAATATTATATGTTGTTCGAATCTGATTTTTTAAACGTAAATCAAGTTCTGAACAAATCATTTAAAATTGAATTTATTAAATTTCAATGCCTTAACTGTGGTAATGACAGGCCTATTTATAGACAAGGTTTCTGTAAATCATGCTTTTTTGAAATACCATCTGCAGGAGATTGGATTATGAGACCTGAATTAAGCAAAGCTCATTTAGACCAAGAAGATAGAGATTTGGCTTATGAAAAAAAAGTTCAATTACAACCCCATATTGTTTATCTGGCAAATTCTAGCAATGTAAAAGTTGGTGTAACCAGAAAAGGTCAAATACCCACAAGGTGGATTGACCAAGGCGCTCATGAAGCTATTGAAATTGTTGAGGTCCCAAATAGATACCTAGCTGGCATTACAGAAGTAGCCCTTAAAGACCACGTTGGCGATAAGACCAACTGGCGTACCATGCTTACAAATAACGTTGTCGACGAAAATCTACAAGAATGGCGAGACAAGTTAAAACAGTATATTCCAGAAGAAGCCTTACCTTATTTTTTGGAATCTAAATCAGAGACTGAAATGGAGTTTCCGGTATTGCAATATCCAACTAAAGTAAAAAGCCTTAACCTTACTAAAACACCATCTTTTGAAGGAGTCTTAAAAGGTATTAAGGGACAGTATCTCATTTTTGACGATAATACTGTTTTTAATGTTAGAGGCAGCGAAGGCTATTATGTAGGTATAACTATTAGTTAGTTGAATCCTTTTTCTTATTACCAAATAAGCCTCCTAAAATATCTTTCGCTTTTTCTTTAACAGCTTCTTTCTCTTTATTTACAGGAGTAGAATCTTTTTTAACTGCTGTTGTGGAAGTCGTATCTTTTTTAGTGGATAATATTCCACCTATAATGTCTTTAGCACTAGTCTTAGTAGAAGATGCATCTTTATTAACAGAATCTGTTTTAGTTTTGTCACCCGATATTAAACCTCCTATTAAATCTTTAGCCTTATCAGTTCCTTTATTGATAAGCTTTTGTTTTTCAACCTCAATTAATTTTGTGGTTAATTGTTTTACACCTGAAGTTAAATCAGTAGTAACTTGAGGGCTATTATAAAGACCTCCAATATTTGCTACCACAGGGATAGTTAAATCATTTAACGAGGTATCATCAATCTTAGCTATCAATTTTGTGACATCTGAACCTAAGTATTTTGCAGGCACTTGCAATGTTGCCTTATAATTAAGCTTTTGATCAAACGAATGACTACCGTCCACATTAATTTGAATATCCTTATAATTCAACGTAAATGGCTTAACCGTTACAATACCATCTTTAAATGATAGGGATGTTTTAAGGTCTTTTAAGTTTAGTTGCTTTGGGTCAATAAAACTCAAATTAGAAACTAATGAATTTAATACAGGTGAAGATTCAGTATTTACTTCTTCTGTCATTATATCCGCAAACAAATCTCCACTTAAGGACAATAAATTTGGCAACAAATCATCTGTCAAATTACCTGAGAGCGAAATATCTGAAGTTAGTTTACCATTTAACATCTTAGCAATTGGTGCAATAGTTTTGAATAAATCTACAGAAGCAAAAGTCTCTTGAATACCCAACTTATTTAAATCTAACTTCATATTAAATGTAGGCGTATCATTTTTTGTAGACACATCTCCATTAAAAGCTATATTACCACCAAACATACCCGCATTCATATTGCTTAGTGTTGCTGATTCGTCTTTAATTCTTAAAACTCCGGTAACATTGCTTAATGTGATGTTATCGTATATAACTTTCTTAGCATCGGCATTTATAGTTGCATCTAAAAATGATGGTATTTTTATTTTCTCTTCCTCAGTAGTTGAGCCACTATTCGTTTCGCCATTAACAGTCTCTACAGGATTGTCGGTTTCTGCCACCATAAAATCATTAAGAGCAAAAGTGTTAGATTTTAAATTGAAGTTACCTTCAACTTTCTCATCGTTGAACATAAAACCCAACAAGTTATTGATTGTACCTGTTGCATCAAAGTCTGTGGTACCTGTCGTACCGTTCAGATTATTTAACGTAACCGTCTTAGGGTTAAATGTTAACCGTGCTGAATTAAATTTAACAGGATTAGCCAATTCATCTGAATTATATTCAAAATTGGTAACACTCAAATCTCCCGTAGTACTTGTTTTTTCATACTGTTCTTTCTCAACAGACTGCATATCGAAGGCGGTAGTAATATCTGCTTTTAACATGCCCTTAAGATTATACTCTGCCGGCACAGGATATGCTTTTGAAATATTGGCCAAGTTCATAGCACCATCAATATGAGCTTTAACCTTGGTATTACCCATAAGCTCTGTAATATGTGACGTAAGGTTGAATTTATCTTCATCAATCATAAAAGAGGCCTTATTTATATCTACATAAGTATCTTCGGTGATTCCGGTTTTATTATTCAACTGAATATCAAAATTCACATTACGCACCGCCTTGGGTAAATCTGGATATTTGAAAGAGGCATTATCAGATTTAATTTCAATGTGAAATTTAGGAATATGAGTTTCATCAACTATACCATTAAAATTCCCATTCACCGTAAAATCTCCAGTAGTAGTAACATCTTCAATATTCTTTGAATAAATTTCTGGTATTACTCCCAAGAAATTTTTAAAATCTGATGATGGCGTCTTAAAGGTTAAGTCAATTTCTTGACTGGCCTCATTTAATTTAATAAAACCACCAAATACTAATGGTAACTGATTAAGCAAAGCCTCATTCTTCAAGAAAGAATATTTGTTCTCATTTAAATCTATACCAATAAGAGCATCTAATTTAATCTTATTCTTATTTAGGTAATTAACGCTATCCATTTCTAAAGAAATAAAAGCGTCTGTGTGGGTATCTAATTCAGAAGTAGCCAAAGACAAATCTCCTGTACCTTTATGTTGAAAATCATCTAATTTAAAAGTTATACCCGTTGAATTATCCGTGTAGTAAATTCTAGAATTAGAAATTTCATAAGACTGTAAGTCAAATGAAAATCCATCAGTAGTGCTTGGCTCCTCCACTGTTGTAGTCGTTTCCGAAGCAATGGCAATATCATAATTTGCATTCTCTTCTTTATCGACAACAACGTTTACCAAGGCATCGTCTAGATAAATATTGTTAATCGCTATTGATTCTCCCGTACCTTTAAACAGCTGCATAATACCCATGGTCAATTCTAAATTGGTCGCCTTGAACAAGGTATCTCCTTCAAACGGAGCTTTGTTAATCAACACAACATCTTTAAAAGCAACCTCAGCATTTGGAAAGCTACTAACCAAACTTAGATTAGCTTCAGAAAAGTCTAGCGTTGCATTTACATTTTTATTGACATTGTTCTTAATAATATCCCCAATCTTTGCCTCCAAGAAAAAAGGAGCGGCAATTAACACTGCTATTATTAGTATTAATAGAACTCCTACAATTTTCAAAATTTTCTTACCCATAGTATATTTTTATACTGTTTTGTTTAATGCTCTTATTATAATGTATCTAAGTCCAATTCTTCATTTGGCTTTAGATTAAAACGTTTTCTCATAATATATACGAAGAAATAGAGAAAAGGGGTGTCGATAAATGCTATAAAAATCTTAAAAATAAATCCACTTACTACGAGACCAAAAAATAGGTCCCACGGCAGAACTTTAAAGACACATAATAGTCCCACAACGGTAAACGTATCTAGAAATTGTGATAAAAATGTCGAAAAATTATTCCGCAGCCATAAATATTTTCCATTGGTCAATTTTTTCCAAAAATGATAAATGGCAACATCAACGTATTGCGCAAGTAAATAGGCTATCATAGAAGCTAAAACCGCAATTGGTGAAAGCGCAAAAACCTGGGTAAAAGTCTCGTCATTTATTGGTGATGAAGATATTGCGGGTACCGTTTCCGCCAATAATATAATACCCATGGAAAAGAATGACGCAAAAATACCAGCAGTCACTATCTGGTTTGCCATTTTTCTTCCATAGATTTCTGAAATAAGATCCGTGATCAAAAAAGTTATTGGGTAAGGTAAGATACCTACGGATACCACAAAAAGTGAAACCCCAAAAACAGTGAAATCCCCGAAGGGATTCCAATAAAAAAACTTTTGAAATATGAGGTTAGAAACCACTAAAGAAGTGATAAACAAAGCTCCCAAATACAGATAAATACGCTGCGCTAGTTTCCTGTCCTTTAAGGTCATAAAATTATTTAATATCTAAGGCAAACGGCATTCTAGCCTGTATACCTTGTTGTTTTTTAAAAGACTGTAACTCTTTAAGCACTTTGTATGCCTCGTCACCTATTTCATCTTTCAACAAATTCTCTTTAAGCTGAAGACTTGCTCCTTCTAAATCATCCATAAATCGTTCAAATCCGCTTTTGTACTTTGGAAATTTTTTGATTCCGTAAGAACCTAATGACGCAATTTCAGCAGCTGCAGCAATAGCATCATCTAAATTACCCAATTCATCTACCAAACCGACTTCTAAAGCTTCTGTTCCACTCCAAACTCTACCTTGTGCAATACTATCTACTTGTGCCATAGTCATATTTCTACCCTCGGACACACGTTGAAGAAATGTTTGATATGTTTCTTCTATACTCTCCTGTATTTGATTCTTAAAACTATCTTGCATAGGCTCAAACAATGAATACTCTACAGCATTTTTATTGGTACCTACCTGCTCCGCATTTATACCAATATTATCTGCTAATTCGGTCATATTAGGTACGGTCCCAAAAACTCCTATAGAGCCAGTTATGGTGGTTGGCTCAGCAAAAATCTTATCTGCACCGGCAGCAATATAATAACCACCAGACGCAGCAACGTTACCCATAGATACTATAACAGGCTTCACTTTTTTAGCAAGAGCTACTTCTCTCCATATAATATCTGAGGTTAAAGCGCTACCACCAGGTGAATTTACCCGTAAAACTATAGCTTTAACATTTTCATCTTCGCGAGCTTTTATTAACGCTTCATTGATGATTCCTTGACCTATAATATTTGGACCGCCCTCACCGTAAAATATTTCTCCTTGCGCAAATACAACAGCAATTTTATCATCCCCAGATTTCAATATTTTCTTGTTCGAATATTTAACATAGTCATTTAGGGTGCTATAGTTAATATCCTCATCTTTCTTTAATTGCAGGGCGCTTGCCAATTTATTTTCATACTCATCATAAAAAACAACGTCATCTATCAATCCAGATAGTTTAGCAAACTTTGGTGTCCTCCCCCCTAAGGTGTCGGCAATGATATTTAAATCAGATTCAGAAATTGATCTTGTCTTTGATATATCAAAAATCATAGAATTCCAAAGAGATTGTAATAACGAAGTAAGCTGAGTTCTGTTTGCATCACTCATGTTATTTTCCAAATAAGGTTCTACAGCACTCTTATATTTTCCATGACGTATAACTTCCATCTTTATTCCAGATTTTTCTTGAAGCTCTTTATAATAAAGCACTTCTGTAGATAACCCTTTAAAATCCAAAACTCCTACCGGATTAATAAAAATTGAATCTGCTACACTTGCCAGGTAATAATCCCGTTGCATAAAGAAATCTGCGTATGAATATATAAATTTACCTTCAGCTTTAAAATCTTCTAAAGATTTTCTAATAGCTTGAGTTTGAGCCAAACCAGCAATTATGAAATTATTATTTATACTTATCCCCTTAATACGATCATCATTCTTAGCTACTTCAATAGCTTGTACTATTTCATCTAACCCTTGAGACTCTTCAAAAATACCTGCAAACGGGTCCAACTCATTACTACCTGTGTAATCTGAAATTGGTCTTTGCAATTGCAGTTCCAGTATTGAATTATCTTTTACAGCAACAGTATCCTCACTACTGCTTACTAGGCTAACAAAAATTAAAAACATTACAAATAAGATTCCAAAAGCAAACAAGGAACCCAAAATAGAAGCAAGAAAATTTCTTAAAAAATTCATTTAAATCTTTATTTTAAATAGTGAACAAAGATAACTAATGTGAATATGTTTTAGTTATTTTGTCCTAATATTATGGGAGTATACAAAACAGCATTTTTATCCATTGGCAGTAATTTAGGTGACCGCCTACTACTTTTACAAAAAGCTATTTTCGAAATTGGCAAGGTAGCCGGCGAAATTAGACAGGTTTCTGCTATTTATGAAACACCATCATGGGGATTTGAAGGTGAAGATTTCTTTAATTCTTGCCTGGAATTGCAAACCCTGCTCTCTCCTGAAGATCTACTAAGCCAGCTTCTTACAATTGAAACTAATTTTGGAAGAGAAAGAAAAGATGGCGATGGGTACCAAAGCAGAACATTGGATATTGATATCATTTATTATGAGAAAGAAATAATTGATACGGAAAATTTAACCGTACCACATCCAAAAATGCAAGAAAGGAAGTTTATTTTAAAACCACTTGCAGACATTACACCACAATTTTACCACCCCATATTCAATAAAGACACCAGAAACTTACTACAAGAATGCAAAGATAAAAGTACAATTACCAAGCAAATAAGAAGGCTGTTCAAGAACAGGCATAATTTCTTTGCTAGCTTAGAATACCTTGCTATTGAAGGAAACATTGGAGCAGGAAAAACCACTTTGGCTACTAAAATTTCTGAAGACTTTAATGCTAAATTAATATTGGAGAGATTTGCCGAAAATCCGTTTTTGCCAAATTTTTACAGAGATCAAGACAGATATGCTTTCCCTTTAGAAATGTCGTTTTTAGCTGACCGATACCAGCAATTCACAGAAGATACTAATCAGCTAGATTTATTTAAAAGTTTCATGGTAAGTGATTACGACATCTACAAATCTTTAATTTTCGCCAAAATTACACTTCAACAAAACGAATTTGATTTGTATAGAAAAGTTTTCAACTTCATGTACAAAGAGGTTAAAAAGCCTAAAGTTTACGTTTATCTGTACCAAACAACAGAAAGGTTGTTACAGCAAATTAAGCAACGTGGTAGAGATTATGAGCAGAATATTGAACTCTCTTATCTTGAAAAGATTAACAGGGGTTATTTTGACTTTTTAAGGACTTATCCTAAAGAAAATCAACTCATTATAGATGTTAGCGAATTAGATTTTGTTAGTCACGAACGTGATTATGAAACCATTTTAGCAACAATTGAAGATTTTGCCTTATCTAACCTATAGTAATATAAAACACGCAATTTCTTGCGTAAATGAAAAGGATTTCTTTTATTGTACGGGCATAAGTGCAACTAACTAACTCAAACTATACTAAAAAACCTGGTCTACGACCAGGTTTTTTTATGCATTTAATTTACTCCAGCAATCCCAAACGACAACACCTACACTCACAGAAATATTCAAAGAATGCTTTGTTCCAAATTGTGGAATTTCAAGCACTTCGTCACTTGCAGAAACTACATTCTGTGAAACACCCTTAACTTCATTTCCAAAAATTAAAACCTGCTTCTTAGTTTTAGATGGCAGATACTCATTTAACATTGTTGCGTCTTCCGCCTGCTCTACTGAAATAACGTGATTGCCTTCATTTTTTAATCGTTCAACCAGCGTTAATGTATCTTGAACATGTTCCCACGCTACACTATCAGTAGAACCTAAGGCCGTTTTATGAATATCTTTATGGGGCGGTGTAGCAGTAATACCGCACAAGTATATTTTTTCTATTAAAAAAGCATCGGCCGTTCTAAAAACCGATCCAATATTGTTCAAACTTCTTATATTATCAAGAACAATTATTATCGGAGATTTATCAGCAAGTTTATAACCTTCTACATCTTTCCTGTCCAGCTCCTCATTTCTTAACTTTCGCATACTTTACTATTCAATTTCATTAGTAATTAATGGTGATAAACTTATCCTCAAATATCAACAATAATGTAAATTTTAGGGATAAAACCATACTTTCGTGAAGGTGCAAAATTAATGAGATAAAGATAAAGTGGCGGATAAAAGCAAGACAAAAAAGGTAACCCCTTTAATGAAGCAGTATAACACCATCAAGAACAAGTATCCTGATGCGTTACTTCTTTTTAGAGTAGGTGATTTCTACGAAACTTTTGGTGAAGATGCAGTAAAAGCATCGCGCATATTAGGCATTATATTAACCAATAGAAATAATGGCGGTGAAAGAACCGAATTAGCCGGTTTCCCTCATCACTCATTAAATACCTATTTACCTAAATTGGTAAAAGCTGGTCAGCGTGTAGCCATATGTGATCAGCTAGAAGACCCTAAACAAACTAAAACCATTGTCAAAAGAGGTGTTACCGAATTGGTAACGCCAGGGGTGGCAATGAACGATGATATATTAAATTCTAAAACGAATAATTTTCTTTGCGCAGTTCATTTTGGAAGAAAGAAAATAGGAATTGCATTTGTAGATATTTCTACCGGTGAGTTTTTAACTTCAGAAGGTAGCGAAGAACAAATTGACAAATTATTACAGAATTTTTCTCCAAATGAAGTACTAATTTCTAAAGCACATAAAAAAGAATTTACAGACGTTTTCGGCAAGAACCATCACCTTTTCTATTTAGAAGACTGGGTATTTCAAGAGGATTACGCGCTAGAAAACCTTACCTCTCATTTTAACACCAACACTTTAAAAGGATTTGGTGTAGACCATTTAACTTGTGGCGTCATTGCCTCTGGTGTCGTTTTACACTATTTAGGCGAAACACAACACCGTCAATTACAGCATATATCAAAACTGCAACGTATTGCAGAAGATGATTATATATGGATGGATAGGTTTACTATTAAAAACCTTGAACTATATCATTCTACTAACGTAAATGCCGTTACACTTTTAGATGTTATCGACAAGACTATCTCTCCTATGGGCGGTAGAATGATAAAAAGATGGCTGGCATTACCCCTTAAAAATCTAGAGAAAATAAAAAGGAGACAGCAAATCGTATCTTTTCTATATAAAGAAGAAGTTGTTCTAGAAAAATTTCAGCATCATATTAAGCAGATGGGCGATTTAGAACGCCTAATATCTAAAGTTGCTACAGGTAAGGTAAATCCTAAAGAGGTTGTACAATTAAAGAATTCATTAGAAGCTTTAATTCCTATTAAACAACTGGCAACCGCTTCTAAAAACGAATCTTTAGCGTTAACTGGCGATCAAATTCAATCTTGCGATTTATTGAGGGCTAAAATAAAGGAAATGTTAAGCGAGGAAGCTCCCGTTAATATTTTAAAAGGTAGCACCATTGCAAAAGGTTTTTCTGAAGAATTAGATGAACTTAGAGGATTAGCTACTTCGGGTAAAAATTATTTGAATAGCATGTTAGAGCGAGAAACCGCTGCAACTGGTATTACATCCCTTAAAATAGCCTCTAACAATGTATTTGGATATTATATAGAAGTTAGAAATACACATAAAGATAAAGTTCCTGATAGCTGGACACGTAAACAAACGCTTGTAAACGCAGAACGCTATATTACTGAAGAACTTAAGGAATATGAAGCTAAAATTCTAGGTGCAGAAGATCGCATATCAACTTTAGAGCAACAGTTGTTCTCTCAATTAGTCGTTTGGATGCAAGAATATATTGCTCCTGTTCAAAATAACGCATACTTGATTGCTCAGTTAGACTGTTTGTGTGGATTTGCTCAATTGGCAAAAGAAAATAACTACAACTGTCCTACTTTAAACGAAACTACAGATCTGGAAATAACCAATGGTAGACATCCGGTTATTGAAAAACAATTGCCTTTAGGTGAACAATATATTGCGAACGATTTACAACTAGATAGGTCCAATCAACAATTTATAATGATTACAGGTCCAAACATGAGTGGTAAGTCGGCCTTATTAAGGCAAACAGCTTTAATTGTGCTTCTTGCTCAAATGGGAAGCTTTGTACCTGCTGAAACTGCAAAAATTGGTGTAATAGACAAAATATTTACCCGTGTTGGCGCAAGTGACAATATTTCGATGGGCGAGTCAACATTCATGGTTGAAATGAATGAGACCGCATCTATCCTAAACAACCTATCTGAGCGTAGTTTGGTTTTGTTGGACGAAATAGGAAGAGGTACAAGTACATATGACGGTATTTCTATTGCATGGGCAATTTCAGAGTATTTACATGAGCACCCAGCAAGAGCAAAAACAATGTTCGCTACACATTACCATGAGCTAAATGAAATGACAAATACTTTTAACCGTATTAAGAATTTCAATGTTGCCATTAAAGAATTGAAAGACACCGTTCTATTTCTAAGAAAGTTAGTTCCAGGAGGAAGTGAACATAGTTTTGGAATACATGTAGCTAAAATGGCCGGTATGCCACAACAGGTAATTCAAAAAGCCAACAAAATTTTAAAAAAATTAGAAAATAAGCATGTAAGCGAAGAAGTCGGAGACAAACTCAAAGATGATTCTGATGAAATGCAACTAAGTTTTTTCAATTTAGACGACCCTTTATTAGAAGAAATTAAGGAAGAAATCACAAATATGGACATTGACACCCTAACTCCGGTAGAGGCATTGATGAAATTAAATGAGATTAAAAGACTGTTAACCAAGGACAAAAAGGCAACATCATAAATTTTTTATTTTTTTTGTTCATTTTTACTTTGCTCTTTACAGAATTGTATTAAATTTGCACCCGCATCTTTTAAGAGATGCACGTTCATAGATTTGCGAAAATAGCTCAGCTGGTAGAGCGCCACCTTGCCAAGGTGGAGGTCGCGGGTTCGAATCCCGTTTTTCGCTCAGAAATGTTGTTCATCAGCATTTTTTATTTAAAGCCAAGTATGCTCGAGTGGTGGAATTGGTAGACACGCCGGACTTAAAATCCTGTGCTCTTTGGGGCGTGCGGGTTCAAGTCCCGCCTCGAGTACCAAAACCCTTGTTAATCGTAAGATTTTCAAGGGTTTTTTATTTTATTTATTTTCAAATTGAAGTTCTTAGTTATTCATTAACTTTAGTTATCATTACAAATGCATGCTGAAAACTTTACTCAAAATATCCGGCTTACTAATAATAGCATTAATTCTCGTCATATTTGTTTGTAACATAATTATTTCAAGCACTGCTGAAGGACAAACTTACACAGATACAGATACCATACCCGCCAACCGAGTTGGACTTGTTTTAGGTACATCTAATCGCTTAACCAACGGTTCTCCAAACCCATATTACACTTACAGAATAAATGCTACAATAGCTCTTTATAAAGCAAGGAAAATTGAATTTGTTCTTGTAAGTGGTGATAATGGAAGTATTTATTACAATGAACCTAATACCATAAAAAAAGATTTAATCAATGGTGGAATTCCAGAGCATGTAATTTTCTTAGACTATGCCGGCTTTAGAACCTTGGATTCAATGTTTAGAGCGAAATTTGTTTTTGGATTAGATAAAGTTACTGTGATATCCCAAAAATTTCATAATGAAAGAGCAATTTATATTGCTAAACAAAAAGGCCTAAAAGCTATTGGTTTTAACGCCCAAGATATTTCTACCAGTCAAGGACTTAAGGTGCAAATAAGAGAATATCTAGCTAGAGTTAAGGTCTTTATTGATATGGTACTAAATACGCAACCCAAATTTTATGGCGCAACCATTGAAATAAAGTAATAGAATTAAATAGATTACATTTAAAGGCACCAACCAAACCAAACTATAATGCCGAATATTAAGAAGATACTTAAAAACTTAGGTCCTGGTCTTTTGTTTGCAAGTATGGCCATAGGCACTTCTCATCTTGTATTATCTACCAAAGCCGGTGCCCAATATGGCTGGTTAATGGTCATCCCTATAATTTTAGCAAATATTCTAAAATACCCTTTTTTTGAATTTGGCGTTCGCTATACCAACGTTACTAATAAAACATTGATAGAAGGCTATCTTAACCGAGGTAAGGGATATCTATATTTTTACGCTATAATTACCTTTATTACAACGTTTACAATACTTGCCGCACTATACACGGTAACCGCTGGTTTATTTATTAATCTTTTTAGCATCGTACACAGCTCTATAACCACAGTAGCTTTGACCTTATTTTTAATCATCAGCGTTCTTCTGATTTTTGGAAAATATAAATTTTTAGAAATAAGCTTGAAATTTGTAGTCAGTGTACTTTTCATTGCTTTATTGGCTACTACTGTACTAGTCTTGCTAAAAGGTCCAGTTGACCATGTAGCAAATTTTAAGCCTTCACCAATATTCAATGAAGTAGGCATACTTTTCTTAATAGGATTAATAGGTTGGATGCCAACAAGTGTTGAGGCTTCTAGCTGGATTAGCCTATGGAGTATTGAGAAATGGAAAAGTCAAGAAAAGCCAAGTTTAAAAGATTCGTTACAAGAGTTTAATATTGGTTACACTATAACAGCAATTTTAGCCATATTTTTCATGGTAATAGGTTGGTACACCTTATACGGCACGAATATTCAACTAAGTAATAATGCAGTCAGTTTTGCCGACCAAGTAGTTCGCTTATTCACAGAGCATATAGGCTCATGGGCGTATATTCTTATCGCCGTATCTGCCTTTGCTACAATGTTCAGTACGTGTATGACTGCACATGATGCCTTAGCCAGGGTTAGTTTAGATATAATAGGTCTATTAAAGCCACAACAAAAATGGTTCACTACCAAGGCTGCATTTGCAATAGCTGTGCTTATATTAACTATTATTAATTTTATAGTTATTGCTTCATTCAGTGCTAATATGGGAAATCTAGTTGCTTTAGCAACTTTTGTATCATTCATAGTAGCACCAATTGTGGGCTACATGAATTTAAAGAATGTTACCAGTAATGACCTTGCCCCTAAATTTTGGCCCGGTAAAAAGTTAAAGTTATTGACCTATACAGGTATTCTATTCTTAACTTGTTTTGCGCTGTATTATTTCTATATAATAATCTTTTAAGCAAGATATTTAAATCTATTATTCTACGACAAACAATGTGCGTTCATTTTGTTTATGAAGAAAATCTAAACAATAGGCCCCATTTTTACAATTGTTTACAATCATTTCTTCACCGTATCCTGTTACTTCGATAATATTACTTGAATTAAGACCGTTTTTCAATAGAAAATCTTTTATAGTATCTGCACGTTGCTGAGATAGTTTTTTATTGTAAGAATTACTACCTCTACTATCTGTATGAGATTGTATTCTCAATCTCATTTGTGGAAAACGAACCACTGCATCTACTACTTTATTTAATTCAGCTTCAACTTGTGGGTTTAATGTCGATTTACCTTTATCAAAATAAAACTTATTTAATTTTAACACAGTTTTTTCTTCAATCTCGGTAACTAAATCTTCCATTTTCGAGAGTCCCATATTATAAGAAGCATTTTGGATCTCTTCCATACCCTCCTCTGAATATGTAGTTGAAAAAATTGAATAACCGTTACTCATAGCTTGAATCGTAATTTGTGACATCCAAGGTACTTCAACCCTAAAACTACCATCTGCAGTAGACGCTACTTCTTTTATAACATCACCTTGTTGATTCAATAACCTTACCTGAGCACCTTTTATTCCTGCTTTATTTTTTAAGTTAACTACCTTTCCTCCAAGAGCAAAAGTTTTTAGTCCAGGATCATTCTTAAAGTTAAAAGCATATAAATCATCTCCACCTTTACCACCTTTTCTGTTGGACGCAAAGAACCCAGACAATCCTGTTATTTCATCATTTTTAATAATAAAACCAAAGTCATCTGACGTAGAATTAATCCCCTCTCCTAAATTTACAGGAATTGTAAAAGAATCATTAGGCAACATATTAGCCTTATAAACATCCATACCACCAAAACCGTAGAAAATATCAGACGAAAAATATAAGCTTCCATTAAAAATATAAGGAGCAATTTCGTTACCCGGAGAATTTATTCTTGGACCCAAATTAATTGGAGCAGACATTATTTGTCCATTATTGGTGTATACATAATATAAATCTGTACCACCATAGCTATCATCAAAGTTTGCTGCAAAAAATAGGCGGTCCGTATTATCATCATAGTAAGGATAATAAAATGATGTACTTAAGTCCTTTAGTATAAATCTAAATCTTCCAGTATCAGATAATGTACCTATTGCCAATGCATTTTTTCCATTTTCATCATAACGAAGTTCCCCTTCCTCAGTATTTGAAAGGATGTAAAAAAAGGTAGAAAGTTTATCTGAATAGTATGGCGTAGATTTATGAAAATCAGTAGCAGGTATTTCACTGAAAGTTTCAATATCTACCAACTGATTATTAGAACTTAATCTAGCAAAATAAATATCTAAATATGATTCTCCAGTAGGTTCATATACATTTTTTGTATTTCTACCTCTACTACTGCTAAACAATACTCCATTCTTGTAAAATGCAGGTGAAAAATCTCCTTGCGGACTATTAACAGCCAAATCTCGTATAGTACTATTGTCATTGTTAGAAGGAATTTCTAAAAGACTATAGTTAAACTCTGCATTCTCTAGAAGTTCAAGAGATAACTTGTCAGCTTTTGACCTAAGAAAAGTTTTTACCCGATCTTTCTCTGAGTTCTTAGAAAGACTTTGCAACATTTTATTAAATCTATTGACAGACATGATCGTATCATTCTTATTTACCTTTAAATAAAGCTCAGATGCACTGTCATAGTTACCGGTGCTAAAATAAGAATCTGCAAGATTTAATAACTGATTATTAGTTAATGAATCTTTTTGCATTTCACTTTTATAAGCCGCTATTGCCTTTTCATATTGATAACCATAAAAAAGATTATCGGCTTTCGATTTTTTGTCTTGAGCCGTACTTAGAAATGGTATAAAAACTAGAAATACTATGATTATTTTAAATCTCATTTTAGTTCACTTTAAAAGAATCGAGGCGAATCAATTTGCTTTGGTTTACCTTTTGCATTCTTATCACTATTTCCTTTAGATTTTGATGGTCCTTTTCTTCCTAGATAGAATTTAAGAATAATTTCATGTGATCCATTATTAAATTCACCAAGCAAATTTGTATTATAATCATAAGAATACCCTGCAAACAATTGATTGGATATTTGAAAGCCCGCTAACCCACTAAACGCATTTTCTAAACGATAGGAAACACCCGCAGTAACTACATCAGAAATTAAAAAATTACCCGATAAGTTTACATTGACCGGTGAACCCGATATGGTATTCACCAAAAATGCAGGTTTAAATTTAAGATTTTCCGAAAGCTCAAAAACATAACCCCCAATGAAGTTAAACTGAAGTTTATCTTCTATTATAGATGCAACTTCATCATTATATACACCTTCGGTTAAAAAATTAGGTACAGAAGCTCCTAAATACCAATCTTCTGAATATAAAAAAGCACCGGCACCAACAGTCGGATAGAATTTACTTAACATTTCTTCATTAAGATTTTCACCAGGGTTTTCAAAAGTTCCTTTCGAAAAATCTACATTAAGAAAAGAACCACCGGCATCAATACCAAAAGACAATTTTGTCTCATCAGTTACCATTATTTGATAAGAATAAGATATATCTGCATAGGTTTGGGTTGCCGGACCCAATTCATCATTGACTATATTTAGTCCTAAACCTACTTTTTCATTTTTAAAAGGTAAGTTGGCTCCAAAACGAAAAGTTCTTGGCGCACCAGGAATATCTATCCACTGAGCTCTATACAATCCAGATAACTCAGGCGTTTCTACAGTACCTACGTAAGCTGGGTTAAAACTACCAATATTATACATGTATTGCGTGTACTGCGGTTCTTTCTGTGCAAATGCATTAAAGCTTACCAGAGAAAATAGTACAAGAGCAATAGTATAACTCGATTTATTAAAGTTATAATCCATAATTTATTTTATCTAATAAGCTGTATCCACCCTTTGTCAAGAATTGCGGGCTGATTATTAACACTATAATTCATAATATAAAAATAAGTTCCCTTAGGCACTTCTTTTCCTTTATAAGTTCCGTCCCAAACATCGCTATCGTTTACTTTTTCGGTTTCATAAACAAGATTACCGTAGCGATCGTATATTTTTATCTTATACTGCAAGTTAACTTCTACTTGCACGCCTGTTTCTGAATCTGTTAACGTTCGATTAATGCGAAGTACCTCATTTTGATTATTTCCATTCGGTGAGAATTGATTGAAAAGGAATCCAGGATCAGCAATACTCTTTGGAATTACCTCAACTTCAACAGTTGCCTCATTGTTAAGTGCATTACTATCTCTTGGGGTTGACCTTACAATATTTGCTGTATTGGTATAAGTACCTACCCCAGGTACTCTAGCCCTAATTCTCAAAGTTGCAGTCTCATCCTTGCTTAAAGTAGGAATGTTCCATTCTCCTGTAGCTTCATCATAAGTTCCATTAAAATCAGATTCGGCTGAGACGAATTCAAATCCGTTTTCAATAAGTATCAAATCATTCACAACAATATCCGTAACCACATCCGATTCAGAAATATTGGTTACTCTAATTACAAACTCAACTTCATCTCCAATCAACACTTTATCTGGTCTAGCTTCTTTTTCTATTCTAAGATCAACGCCTTCTGGCGCCTCCGTATTTAGTGACACAGTAGCTTCGTCATTTGCAGGGTTATTATCAGAAGGAATAGACTCCAGCAAAGTAGCAGTGTTTGTATACGGTCCTTGTTCGGCTACAATTACAGTAATTGATAGTTCTAAAGACAGACCTGGATTAAGTTCGGCTATATTCCAATTTCCAGAAATCTCATCGTAATCTGCAGAATCTGCAGAAACAAAATCAAAACCTAGTTCTAAAAGATCACCTACTACAATTGCTCTTGCCGTTCTATCTGACAAGTTGGTAACCAAAATTTTAAATATTATTGTATCACCAACTAATGCATCTACATTGTCAACCGATTTCAATACTTCCAAATCTATTGGATCATCACAATTTGGAGTTGCCACAGGATCACAAGGATCATCTGGATCAGATCCATTTGTTTGTTCGTCCAAATCTGAAATGCCATCACCATCAGTATCACAACTACCGTTAAAGCGGTTAGGAATACATGGATTATTATTCGCAGGGTCTTGTTGGTCATTTACACCATCATTATCAGCATCTGCAGTATTAGAATCTAAAGCATCAATGATTCCGTCACCATCTTCATCTAACGGATTATCAATATCATCACCAACTTCTAAACCATCTTCAATACCATCACCATCTGTATCTGGGTCATTAGAATCAGTTCCCAGAACCACTTCTTGACCTCCTAAAAGTCCGTCGTTATCATCATCAGTCTCACAATCACTTACATTAATAGTAACATCAACTGTAGGGTTCAAACAAGGTGCTGTAGAATTTGTGGTTGTAAATCTGAAAATATAGGCACCAGAAGTAAGTCCTTCAAAATCTACAACATTGGTAGAACTTAAATCCACACTAGTCTCAGGACCAGATACAAATACCCAAACCCCAGGATCAGCCCCGTTGAGTCTAGTATCTAAATCAATAGACGTAAGCCCGTTTACCGCAACATTACAGATAGAACCATTCTGTGCAGTTCCAGTGGAAGCTTGAGAGCCTATTCTAGCAATTACAGGTTGTCGATCAGTAGTACATTCATTTTCCGTTGCCTCCACGTAATAAGTAGCAGTTGCATTTAAGGAAGGAGTTGTATAAGTTTCGCCAGTGGCTATTGGTGTAACTGCTTCAATTGAATCGTACCAATTAACAGAAGCACCATCGCTTGGTTCTACACTTAACAATAACGTACCTGGTCCACAACGCTCATTATCATTAATGGTAACCAATTGTGGAAGTACGTTACGCACAATTTGAACCTCAATAGTACCACTTGCACAATCATTAGCTGCATCGTAGAAAAAGCCATAATAAGAGGCTGGCAAACTTACATCTTGGGCTTCCGCTACAGTTAAATGTGAATTAGTATTCAATGGATTAGAAACTCTACTCCAAGTTAAAACCGTTCCTGCAGGAGCCGCACTACTCGTAAAATCAAATAAGTTGGCTGAAAAATCATCACCCGCAGCTTCTACACAATAAATATTTGAAACTGACGCATCTAAAATTGGCGCCGCAACACAGTTGTCATCATCTTGGATAGTACCTGTTGCCGTTCCGCCACTTACACGTTGTACATTATTTGTAGGCAAGCCTAATTGAATGGTAAATGTTTCTGTATTTTCTAAAATAGCATCGTTAATAACAGGCACAGTTATAGTTCTTGTTTCATTGGCTGTACCAGTAAAAGTTAACGAACCATTTGTTCCTGTATAATCAGTACCATTTATTGCAGTATCATTGATAAAAGAATATGTAACTATTGTACCACCAACAACTGCCAAATCAAGAACTACATCAAATTCCATTTCACCATCCGGATCATCTTCATTTAATGAAGCGTTAGAGATTGTTAACGTCGCTTGATCATTATCATTAATTTGAACTGTAGCGGTACGTGTACTTGCGGCACCCAAGACATAACCAGTACCAGCGGAAAGTGTTAGAATTACGGTTTCAGTTCCTTCTTGAATTTGATCGTCGGTAGGGGTAATAACGATCTTAGTCTCTATCTGTCCATTTGGAATGCTAACAGCAGATGTAAAACTAGATGTATAATCCGTATTATTTAAAGCTGATCCTCCCAAAGAAAAGCCTACTATTATTGGACTTCCCGTAACATTAGTTTCACTTAAACTTATAGTAAATTCCCCAGTTGAAACTGCCCCAGTACTCTCTGCAGCGGTAGCATCTGATGCAGTCACTTGCGCAACATATTCCACATCTTCACTAATAATGGTGACCGTTGCACTATTTGGAGTACCAACTGTATAATTTGTACCAGTACCAAGAGTTAAAATAACCGTTTCGTTATTTTCAACAACATCATCGTTAATAGGTGTCACCGTAATTACGGCAGAACTCTGACCATTTGGAATAGAAACCGAAGTACCTAAAACATTAAAATCTGAGCCCGAAGTTGCTGAACCTGTTCTATTGTAATTTACAGCTATTGGTGCCCCTGTATTGTTTGTAATAAAAGGCCCAGACGGATTACTAGAAGACCGTAAACCAACAGTAAAGACACCATTGCTCAATGGATTCTCATTTGCTGTAGCCGTGGTAGATTGTATTGAAGCTACATATGTGTCATCATCTTCGATAAAACCGGTTGCAGTATCCGAATCATCTACAAGTGGGTCACTTGATTCTAATGTAACTGTAAATGTTTCAACACCTTCAATTAAATTATCATCTTCCGTATCAACATCAACATTTCTACCCTGTCCAGCAGCACCACTAAAGCTTAAAACCTGTTGATCACTTTCATAATCCACATCGCCACCAGTTGCACTAGCATCTACAAAATTAACCAATACTGTAAATGCATTAGGAACTTCAACATTATTAACTACCCTAAAACGCAACTTATCCCCTTCCGTTTCAGTTACATCTTCAATCGTTATATTACCAACGTCATCATTTTCAATTGTACCGATAGCAGTATCATCAGAATCGACATTAGTATGAGCTGCATCAAGATTAACAATGAAAGTTTCGTCATTTTCAACGTTAGAATCATTCAATGTAGGAACGTTAAACTGCTTAGTCGTCTCACCAGGTGAAAAAGATATTGTCTGGGTTTCGTTATTATAATCTTCAGGTACAACTAAACTAGGGTCACCACCAATTGCAGATATGTCTTGAAAAATTACATCGACAGTATATGGATTTTGTACTTGCTTATCTGAATCAATAGTGAATATTAAACCTTGACCTTCAGTTTCAGTTACATCTGCAATACTTAATGTTGCAATATCGTTATCGGTAATTACTAATATTGCAGATCTATTATTAATATTTATAAATACATCTGCCGAAATTATATCCAACTTTATAATTTCATCGCCCTCAACTAGAACATCATCAAAAACATCAACATATATAATAAAACTTGACTCATTTGCTGGTATAACAACTGTACTGCTAATAGCAGATCTATCCCCATTTGCAGCAGAAGTTCCAGCAATAGCAGTCGACACAGTTTGATCAACCAGAACTTCAATTTCAGTATCAACGTTTCGTGTAGTTGATAGACTAACCCTAAAAGAACCTTGATTACCTCCCAATTCGCCTGCATCAGAATCTAAAACATTTAGGCTTACAAACTGAGCAGAAACGCTTTGAGAAAAAACTCCTAAACAAAGAAATCCAAAAACGAATAGAAATTTCTTGAAAGCACTATTAGAAATAGTATTAAACAAACTATTATATTCTCTTATTTTCATAGCATTCTTTATCATTCCCAACAATAAGGCTGGAGGATGTTCTAAATCCACAACCAAAAACGGGGGCCTCAATATTACAAAAAAATCAAGGTAAACCGCTCAGAAACAGTTGAAAAAAGGATTTATGGGTTAAATGGTACTATTAAGGAAACAACGCCTAGTCCGTAAGCTCTGGGGATTGTGTTGTAACTGATGGTTCAATTTTTCTTACCAAACCTTGTAATACTTTACCAGGCCCAATTTCCGTAAAAATTGTAGCACCATCTTTTACCATTTGCTGAACACTTTGGGTCCATTTAACTGGAGCTGTTAATTGCAGCATTAAATTCTTTTTAATCTCATCTGCACTAATTACCGCAGTGGTAGGTACATTTTGATAAATAGGGCAGCTAGGCGTAGAAAATGTTGTATTTGCTATGGCCGCAGCTAATTTTTCTCTTGCAGGCTCCATTAAAGGAGAGTGAAAAGCGCCACCTACAGGCAACATTAATGCACGTCTTGCTCCCGCTTCTTTTAATTTTTCACAAGCTTGTTCTACTGAAGCTACCTCTCCAGAGATCACTAATTGACCAGGACAATTATAATTTGCAGCAACCACAACTCCTTCTGTTTCTGCACATATTTTTTCAACTATGTCATCTTCTAATCCTAAAACAGCAGCCATTGTAGATGGTTTAAGCTCACAGGCTTTCTGCATAGCCAATGCTCGTTGTGAAACAAGCTTTAGTCCGTCTTCAAAACTTAAAGTATTATTTGCTACCAGTGCAGAAAATTCTCCTAAAGAGTGACCTGCAACCATATCTGGCTTAAATGAATCTCCCATTACTTTACTCAAAATAACAGAATGTAGGAATATAGCAGGTTGGGTTACTTTAGTTTCTTTTAAACCTTCAGCGGTACCATTGAACATTACCTCGGTAATATTAAATCCTAAAATATCATTTGCCTTTAAAAATAACTCCTTAGCAATAGGGTATTTCTCATATAAATCTAACCCCATTCCAATAAATTGAGCACCTTGCCCAGGAAAAACATACGCGTTCATAACTTTTAGTTTTGGTGGATCAAAAGTACGTATTTTAGCTAGATTGCCATAAATAATTGACTATTTGAATTTATTCTGAATCTTTAAACCAGCCAGAATACATGGTATATGCTTCGGCAATTCTGTTGATTTCTCCAGAACTTAACTCAGGACTAATATCTTTTATTTTCTTAGCGGGCATACCGGCAAATATACTTCCAGATGGCACATGTGTTCCTTTTGTCAATACTGCGCCAGCTGCAATAATGCTGTTACTTTCTACAATACAATCATCCATTATAATACTACCCATACCAACCAGCACATTATCATGAATAGTACATCCGTGCACAAGCGCATTATGTCCAATAGAAACATTATTCCCTATCGTTGTTGGTGATTTTAAGTACGTACAGTGAATTACGGCTCCATCTTGCACGTTAACTTTATCGCCCATTTTAATATAATGAACATCTCCACGTAATACAGCATTAAACCACACACTGCATTGTTTTCCCATGCTTACTTCACCAACAATTGTAGCATTTTCAGCAATAAAACAATCTTCCCCAATAATGGGCTCTTTACCTCTAACAGCTTTTATCATTTATAGATATTAATTAAAATATGATAGGAAATCTTTCTTTTTTGATGCAGAAACCATTACTTCTTTTCCGTTGGACATTACAACGCTCCCTCCTTTTCCTTTTCTGTATTTTACAACTTCATTTACATTTACCAGAAAAGATTTGTGTACCCGTGCAAAAGGGTATTCGGTTAAAGCATCTTCAAAATACTTTAACGTTTTACTCACCAAAATCTTCTTATTCAACAAATAGATTTCAGTATAGTTATCATCTGCCTTACAATATAGAATTTCACTTATATTCAATATTTGAAATCCGTCTTGCTGTGGTAATGTCAGCTTACCTTCTACTCCGTTTGCTTTCGTACTAAGCACCTCACCTTCTAAACTAGCTTCTTTTTCACGTACCCCTTCTACATAGTCCACTGCATTTATTAGCTCATCTATATTTATTGGCTTTGTTAAGTAATAAGCCGCATGGTTATTTAGAGCATCTTTAGCGTAGTGATCATATGCTGTTACAAATACAGTTTCAAAAGTTCTATCTGGTAATTGATCAAGTAAATCAAAAGCATTTCCAAAAGGCATTTCAACATCAAGAAACACAAGGTCCAATTCATTATTCTCTATAAGCGCCAAAGCTTCTTTAATAGATGCCGCCTCACCTAATAAAGTAACATTAGGGCAATATTTAGATATATAATTCCTTAAGATCTCTCTACTATTAGCTTCATCTTCTACTAAAATTGCTCTTAAACTCATTTTACTCTTTTTAATATGAAAAGCACTTTTGTGCCGACACCATCAGCTTGCAAATCTGAAATTTTAATATCTACTTTATCTGTATACATATCATTTAAAATAGCAACACGTTTTTTAATAATACCCATTCCTTTAGATTTCTGCTTCCTTTGGTTTTGAGTTTTTATTTCTGCCGATTTCTTCCTCCCTATTCCATTATCTGTAATACTAATAATTATAGAATCTACACTGTTCTCTTTTACCGTCACCAACAATTCTCCCTTTTCATCTCTATACCTTAGTCCATGCCAAATAGCATTTTCAATATAAGGTTGCAATAGCATTGGTGGTATTTGAAATTTAGAAACCTGTACATTTTCATCAACATCTATTCGATAATCGAATTTATCTTCAAATCTTGAATGTTCTAGTTTTATATATAGTTCTAACTGTTGCAATTCTTTTTCTAACGGAATAAAATCTTCTTCTGAATTCTCTAGCACCGAACGCATTAAGGTTGAAAAATCACTTAAGTATCTATTAGCACTTCGTTCATCGCTTTTAGAAATAAAATTATTTACAGAATTTAGAGCATTGAAAATAAAATGCGGATTCATTTGTGACCTCAACGATTTTAGCGCCAATAAGTTATTAGCCAATTTCTGTTGTTGATTACTACGATAAAAGAAAAATGCCGCCAATAAAGTAAGTAACAGTCCAAATATTAAAGAGTAAATGACCAACTGCTGTCTTTTGTTGCTTTCTTGCACTAATTCTTGCTCAGTTAAAGCTAAGTCGTACTTACTCTGCGATAGTTCTCTCTCCTGCTCTAAACCTGTAAGTCTATTCTGTGCATTTGCAATTTCCCTATTAAAACGAGTTGCCCTAGAAATCTCCTGTTCTTTACGTACATATAGGGAATCTACTAATGCTACATAGTTCTGATACGTATCTAGTGCTTTAGTAAAATCTCCTTTTACCTTATATACTTCAGATAATTTTCTTGTAGCATCTTTTTGTACTACTAAATCATCATCTGAACCTGCTTCAACAATACTTTTTTCTAAAAAAGGAATGGCTTCGTTATACTTATCTTGAGAGATATATGCGTTTGCGATTTTATAATTTATACGTTGTGATGTTATGGTATCCCCAAGCTCTAATTTTTTTACGCCCGCATTAGGTGACTTCAATTTCTTCAGCTCTTCAAGACTACTTTTACGCATCGTAATCTCTTCATTGAACCTACTTTTTGTATTATAAAAATCCGCAACTTTTTCTTTTTCCTGTAATGCTCGTTTAGGTGCTGATTGAGTAGCTAGGTCAAGTGAGTTATCATAATAGGCTTCTGCTTCCATTGGTTGATTACCTAAAGAATATGTATCCGCAATTTTCGAATTAAGATCAATCATTTTTGGAGTCAACTGATTCTTATCTGCAATTAACAATCCTCTATTGTACAATTCTATAGCGACAAAATCTTTGCCTTCCCCTTTATTGGCATCTCCCAATAATTCATAAAGTACTGCACTTTGGTGTGGTGGCATAGATTTGATTTCCAATAACGGATTCAATAAGTCTATAGTCTCACTATACCTTGAGGTTAGATTATACGCCTTTGCCAATAGTAAAGAAGTAGCAATGGTCTTGTTATTTTCTAAAGCATCCTCATAATTATCAATCGCTAAATCTAGCTGCTTATGGTATTGGTATATCTCCCCTAATTTAGAGAGAGAACGTGCCAGTTCTTTTTTCCTTCCTCTTTTACCTAAAATAGATATGGACTGAGCTACTAAATCAATACTTCTTTCAATATCATCTGCTTTATATTCTTCTGCTGAATCAAGCAATTGTTGATGTTTAATAGATATATCTGGCAATGATTTAGACCTGCTACTTATAGAAGATGATTCAAAGTCTTCAACTAGAATTAAAACATCATCATTTTTCTCTACATCATACCTTAACGTCTCAATGTCATCATGTTCTATAATAAGTTGATCTCCAATTCTAGTTTTAATTTCAAATTCCCCAAGCCCGTTGGTTATTACGAAATTCCCCATATCATTAGATATAGATACACCAGATATAGGTCTCCCGCTATTTCTAACCTCTACTCTGCCCTTTAAATTAAACTTTAGGGCATCATTTTGCGATTGGGATTTTACGGTTAACGTACCCAGAAGCAAAAAAAACAATATGTAGTTTAAATAAGTTTTCATCAGTTATGATTACTGTAAACTTAGCTGATTATAATGGCACAAAAAAATACAGAATAACCGAAAATTGCACTTTTAATTGAGAATTTCATTGCTTCACAAACTCTCCGTATTACTTTACTAAGTGAAAAGACCTCTTCACTCATTTTAGTTATTTCTAGAAATTCGTTGCATTTAGTTTAGCATTGAATTTAAAAAGAAAAGTATGAAAACTATTAAACAACTTGGATCATTAGGCTTAGCGATGCTAACCTTATCTACAATATCTGCATGCAATATAAGTGATAAAAAAAAGCCTATTGAACTAATTGCACACGCTACGGAAACAACAGTACCGATTAAGGAAAATATTGTTCAAATAGCGCTGTTGTTAGACACTAGTAATAGTATGGACGGGCTACTTAACCAAGCAAAAACTCAACTATGGGATATTGTAAACGAATTTAGTTTAGCCAAGTGTGGAAATGATACAAGACCAAAATTACAAATTGCGTTATACCAATATGGTAATGACAATCTTTCTGCCGGTGAGGGTTTTATTCAGCAAGTGTTAGGTTTCAGCAGTGATTTAGATGAGATTTCCGAAAAATTATTCTCTTTGACAACCAATGGTGGTGAAGAATATTGTGGAAAGGTTCTACAGACTTCTCTACATCAATTACCGTGGAACAAAGATCCAGACTTACTTCGAATGATTTTTATTGCCGGTAATGAACCTTTTGACCAAGGCAGATACAATTATAGAACAGCGCTAGCAAATGCCAATGAAAAAGATGTGGTTGTTAATACTATTTTCTGCGGAAATTATGAATTAGGAATTAGTTCAGATTGGAAAAATGGCGCAGCACTAACAGGTGGTGAGTATATGGCTATTGATCATAACAAAGAGGTTGTGCATATTACCACACCCTATGACGATATTATTATAAAACTAAATTCAAAATTGAATAAAACCTACATATCATATGGATCTATGGGTAAAGCGAAATATATGGCTCAAGCAACACAAGATGAGAATGCATTAGAAATGCAAGAGGCTGTTGCAGTTAAAAGAGCGGTAAGTAAAAGTTCTAGGCTTTACAATAACAAAAAATGGGATTTAGTTGATGCCTATGAAGATGAAGAATTCGAAATAAGTTCTATACAAAATGATGAACTGCCAGCAGAGTTACAAGGCAAAAGTGAAAAGGAAATAAAGACCTTTGTAGATACAAAGAAAAGCGAAAGAGAGCATATCCAAAAAGAGATACGAGAATACAATACAAAGAGATTAGCCTATATTTCTGAAAACCAAACCAATGATAAATCTGGCGAATTAGAAAATGCTATGATTAAAGCGATAAAAAAGCAAGCTGCTTCTAAAAATTATAGTTGGGAATAATAATCAATGAACAAGGTCTGTTCAATTTCGAACAGACCTTATTAATTTGCCGCTGGGCAATAACAATCATATTTACGTTCTTTTTGTCCAAAATCATACCCAAGGGTAATTTGATGAAAACCTCCATTATCAAAACGAATATCTCCCATCTGATAAGAGTAATTATAAGACACCATAAAATTATTAATATTAGCACCTACAATAGGTGTTACTAATTGCAAACGTTGTTCTCCAAAAGATGCATTGTCTTGAAATTGGGCTCCATCAAAACTTCTTCTGTAAGATAATCCACCCCAAATACGACCAAAATCAACATCTTTATACACTTTCGCATTGATGTCCAAACTTTTCTCTTTAGTAAATTCTGTTAATTGAAAAAGTACAGAAGGCTCAAATTGCCATTCACTCCTTCCAAAAACATAACCTGCGGAAACCAAAAATCTTCTAATATTATCAATAACCAACTCATCTGGATTATCCTGTCTATCTCTATAATACAAGTTTCTCTTACTACCTGTTAACGCATTAGTAACAGCAAAATGAGTATAAAACTCTTGATAGTTATATGAAACACCAATATCAACATTAGTATAAGATGAACTTAATTTAATACCGGAAACTGCAGGGTCAGGTGTTACGGACCTAAATTCAGTTTCATCCAAACTACTTTGTAGTATTGTTCCACTTAAACCAAATGACAGCTGATTCAATTGTCTAATATCATCGCCTCCCATTCTTAAATGATGAGCATAAGTAAGCTTTAATCCGGTTTGTGAATGGTAACCATTTGCATCATTAAAAAGAATTGCACCAATACCACTTGGAGAATCACCTAATCTAAAATGAGCATTAATAGTTTGCAAACTTGGGGCATCATCAACATCAAACCATTGCTTTCTAGCCGTAGCCCTAACTTTTCCTCCTTCGCCAATACCGGCCATAGATGGAAAAACTAAATAGTAGTTATCTGACAAATAATCAAAATAAACAGGAATACCCTCTTGCGCATTAGATTTTAAACCAATCATAAGCACTGTAAACAATAGAAGTATATGGTATTTCATCTTGGGACTTTAAAACTAAGGTTTAGTTTCACTAATATAAAGTGTATAACGAGTTAACCTCAACATTATTATGTAGGTGCAAACTAAGATTTCCTTTGTATTTTTACATAAAATTTTTGAGAAATGAAAGAGTATTCAATTACGGTCGTTAAGACCAATAACCCCAATATATTAAAGTTCGAAACTAATCATCTATTAGTTCAACGTAAGAATTACGAATTCAAGAATATTGATGAAGCCCATAACTCTCCTTTAGCACAGCAATTATTCTATTTGCCATTTATTAAAACAGTATACATTTCTGGTGATTTTATTGGTTTAGAACGTTACGATATCGTTCAATGGGAAGATGTAAAAGACGAGGTTGCACAACAATTGGTAGAATATCTAAATTCTGGAGAAACCATTGTTATTGAACAAGATATGGACAAACCAATTCCAGTAACAGTATATGCCGAGGTTACACCTAACCCTTCTACAATGAAATTTGTTGCCAGCAAAAAAATTGTTGGATCTGCGTTCGAGTTTAAGAATATTGATGAAGCAAGAGATTCTAAATTAGCTATGGAATTGTTTCAGTTTCCATTTGTAAAGCAAGTGTTTATAGATGAAAATTATGTTTCAGTATCTAAATATGAAGTAGCAGAGTGGGATGATATTAATATTGAAATACGTGAAGTAATCAGAAACTTCATTGCTGCCGGTAAAGAGATTGTTGCGGATAACGCAAAATCTATTGGTGCCGAAGCACAAGTATCTGAAACCGTTACCGCAGAAAGTACTGTTGAGCTTGACGAAACATCACAAGAAATTGTTGATATATTAGAAGAATATGTAAAACCAGCGGTTGCAAGTGATGGGGGTAACATTATGTTTCAATCATATGATGCCGAAAGCAAAACTGTAAATGTAATTTTACAAGGTGCATGTAGCGGTTGTCCATCTTCCACTTTTACCTTAAAGAATGGTATTGAAACCATGCTTAAAAATATGATGGGAGACAAAGTAAATGAGGTTGTTGCTATTAACGGCTAATTAAAAATTGAAATGAATTAAACATTGCCTTCAATTTTTGTAACTTGTAGTAAATCTAAAAATCATTAATTATGGCAGTTTTAAAAGTAATCGAAATATTAGCAAATTCTGATAATGGATGGGAAGACGCAGCTAAAAAAGCAGTTTCAGAAGCATCTAAATCAGTAAAAAATATTAAATCGGTTTACATCAACGAGCAAAGTGCTACCGTTGAAGATGGAAAAATCAAAAATTACAGAGTAAATGTTAAAATCACTTTTGAAGTGAAATAACAATTATTCACAAATATTAAAAGCGCCTTTGGGCGCTTTTTTTTGTCCTAATACTAATAACTATTCTATGTCAACCCCACATAAACATACCAACAGTTTAATTAAAGAAAGTAGTCCGTATTTATTACAACATGCTCACAACCCAGTTAATTGGGAAGCTTGGAACACAGAAGTACTTCAACAAGCCAAAGAGGAGCAAAAGCTAATATTAATTAGTATAGGATATGCTGCCTGCCATTGGTGCCATGTTATGGAACACGAATGTTTTGAAGATGAGGAAGTTGCAGAGACTATGAATTCTCATTTCATAAATATTAAGGTAGATAGAGAAGAGAGACCAGATATTGACCATATCTACATGGACGCTTTGCAAATGATGACTGGTAGTGGAGGATGGCCATTAAATATATTAGCTCTACCTGACGGTAGGCCTTTTTGGGGTGCCACATTTGTAAAAAAACAAGAATGGATACAGGTATTAAATCAACTTCAGCAGCTTTATATAGAAGACCCAAACAAAATTATTGGCTACGCCGAGAATATGGCCAATGGGCTTAAAGAAATAAACGCAATTACTTTTGATGATAGTCATGATTTAATCATAACATCGGAAATAGATGAATTGGTGAAAGACTGGTCTAACTATTTTGATACTTTTTTAGGAGGCTACAAGCGAGCTCCTAAGTTTATGATGCCAACAAACCTTAATTTCTTATTACACTATTCGCATTCAAAACAAGATGAAGGTGTTGCAGAATATGTGAATACAACTTTAAAACGAATGGCATGGGGAGGTATATTTGATCATGTCGGTGGGGGTTTTTCAAGGTATTCCGTAGATACAAAGTGGCATGTTCCCCACTTTGAAAAAATGTTATATGACAACGGATTGCTTATAAGTCTGTATTCCAAAGCATTTGCCGATACTAAAAATGAACTTTATAAAGGTGTTGTAGAAAAAAGTATTGATTTCTTAAAAGAGGAACTTTTAGATAAAAGTAACGGGTTCTATTCTTCTTTAGATGCAGACAGTCTTAACGAGCATAATAAATTAGTAGAAGGGGCTTTTTATGTTTGGAAAGAAAATGAACTTAAAGAATTATTAAAAGAAGATTACCCTGTCTTTAGTGAATACTTCAGCATAAATTCTTATGGGTATTGGGAAGAAGAAAACTATGTTCTTATTAGAGATTCCGAAGCTTTAGACATTGCAATGAACCACTCTATTACTAAAATAGAATTACAGCAAACTATAGCTAATTGTCTAAGTTTATTGAAGACTGAAAGAGAGAAAAGAAATAAACCTAGATTAGATGATAAGATTTTAACCTCTTGGAACGGATTAGCATTAAAAGGACTTACAGATGCCTACAAATATTTAGAAAATGAAACTTATTTAGAATTAGCATTAAAAAACGCACACTTCATTATCAAAAATATGATGACCGAAGATGGTGGTCTTTACAGAAACTTCAAAAATGGAAAAAGTACTATAAACGGGTTCTTAGAAGATTACTCCTCTACTATTGATTCTTTTTTAGGGCTCTATGAAATATCTTTCGATGAACAATGGCTTGAGCAGAGTTTACATTTGACTAAGTATGCTATTGATAATTTTTCTGATGATACAACGGGACTCTTCTATTTCACGTCAAATAAGGAAGACGATCTTATTAGAAGAACTTTAGAGGTAGCCGATAATGTAATTCCTTCTTCCAATTCAATGATGGCTCACAATCTTCATAAACTTTCTAAATATTTCCCTGAAGATAATCTTGATATTAGGTTGGACAAAATGATGAAAACAATGAAACCTTCAGTCATTGAAAATCCTCAAAATCATGCAAATTGGCTTCACCTTGCGTTACTTATGGATCAAAAATTCTTTGAAGTGGTCTCTATCGGTGAAAATTATGAACCCATATGCAAAACCCTTATGAAGAACTATCTTCCAAACGTTATATTTGCTGCTTCAAATGCTAAAACCAGCAACTTACCTCTTTTAATGAATAGGTATGTAATGAACAAGACACTAATTTACGTTTGTAATCACGGTAGCTGTCAAATGCCCGTGGAAGAACCAAGCAAAGTATTAAACCTTGTTGAAACAGTGATTTAATCATTGTTTAATATCCTATTATTATCAAGTAAGTAGTTAGAGGTTAAGCCGAAAGAAAAAAAATTATATGTTAGATAAAATAACAAATCTGCAAGAACATGCAGATAATGCAATTGCCTGGTTATGGGCTGTTTTACCCAGTGTGTTATGGGCAATATTTCTTTTAATTGCCGGAACGTATTTAATACGATTCATCAATAAAATGATTCGCAAGTTTTTTGCTAAAAAAGACTATGATTTAGCACTAGAGACATTTTTACAAAGCTTTATTAGTATTGCTTTAAAAATTATATTATTTGTATTGGTTATTACCCAATTGGGAGTTCAAACAACTTCTTTAGTCGCTATACTTGCATCTGCAGGTTTAGCTATAGGTTTAGCACTACAAGGTTCATTGGCTAATTTTGCCGGTGGTGTACTTATCCTTTTATTTAAGCCTTTTAAAATAGGGGATTTTATATCTGCACAGGGTGTAGATGGAACGGTAAGGGAAATATCTATTTTCACTACTAAAGTAAGCACCTTTGGAAATCAAATAGCTATTATACCAAATGGTCAACTATCCAATAACACTATAACTAATTATAACGCATTAGATACTAGAAGAGATAAAATTGATGTTGGTATAGGTTACGGTTCTAACATAAAACAAGCCAAAGAAATATTATTAGCTATTTGCGCTGAACGCGAAACAATTTTAAAGGCTCCTGAACCAGAAGTATATGTAGGTGAATTAGGAGATAGTTCAGTAAATCTAACCCTTCGTTTTTGGGCGAACAATCCCGATTTTTGGGCTGCACATTTCTATGTGATGGAAGAAATTAAGTACAGATTTGATGCTGCAGGAATTGAAATACCATTCCCACAACGAGTGATTACACAAATGAAAGTCAATTAAATCATCTTACTGAATTAAAAAAGCCCTTGATTACTCAAGGGCTTTTTTAATATTTACTATTTAGCTTTCTTAGTTTGAAGGACAAAGTCTTTCAAATAATAAGGCTCAAAATAAGCTACATCTTCAAAATCATTTAGTTGATACTTATTTGAAGAAATGAAAGCCATTTCTTTTGCAGAAGGTACAATCTCGCAATGATATGTTATTGTATCATCCGGAATAAGCTCTTTTATCTTCTCCGCTCCACTTCCTAAAAAATGAACGTGCTTAGCATTTATATATTCTTGAAAAGAGCTCTCTTCTATAATCTCTGCCTTCGTTTCTCTAATCTCACTTAATTCAGCATCGAACACTGCAGAATACACCTCCATACGTCTAGCATCCAACACCGGAATCAAAACTTCATTTTCTTTAATCTGAATTTGAGATGCCATGCTTTTTAATGTAGCAACAGAAATCAATGGAATGCCTAAAGCGTAACATAAGCCCTTAGCCGCTGAAACTCCAATTCTTAACCCTGTATAAGAACCCGGACCTTTACTAACCGCTACGGCTTCTAAATCTTGCATTTGAACAGATGCCTCCTGCATTACTTCTTCTATAAAAATATGAAGTTTTTCTGCATGCGAATAGTTCGCTGAATTTGATTCCCTAATCGCAAGAATTTCTCCTTCCTTAGCGACGCAAACCGAACAATTTGTAGATGATGTTTCTAAATTCAATATTAAGCCCATAGTGCAAAGGTATTACTTACTACAAAATGAAAAAGCCTGTAACGATAAAATGTTACAGGCTTTTATATTTCTATATTTAATCTATTCTAATGAAATAGGAATCCCAAAATAAAATTCCAATATTTTTAGTCTGAATATGTAATCGTATTTTGTTCTAATTAATTCTGCCTCGGCATTATCAACTCTAGATTGTGCCTGACTAAAATCGAACGAGTTCATTAATCCTACATCAAAACGTTCTTTAGAATATTGATACGCAAGACTTCTTGCTTCTAAAGTTTTCTGTGCTGCCTCATAAGCTTTATAAAAACTAGTAACATCTACATACGCCTGGTTCACATCAGTCTCCAATTGCAACATAGTTCTTTCATATTCGATTCTCGCAATATCGACACTAATCTGAGAACGCTTTATACTATTTCTAACGCTCCATCCATTAAAAATCGGAATACTCATTTGTGCCCCATAGGAAATACCATCATTGATATATAATTGATCTTTTAATGGAATTTTCTCACCTGTAAATGGATCATTATTTTGATCGGAATATCTAGTATTATAGTTTATAAACGCTCCTAGGCTTGGATATTTAGCCCCTTTAGAAATTTCCAAATCCTTTTCAGCTAATTCTACACCAGAAAAAGCAAATTTAATATCATTTCTGAAGGTCAGAGCTTTATCAAAAATTACTTTAGCAGAGTTGTCTAAAATATCAGATGGAGGAATATCAAACTCTTCTTCTGCTATATCGAAATTTTCGTAATCTGTTATCCCTAGCATTTGTGCTAAATTGATTCTTGATATTAAAATCAAACTCTGAGAATTTATAATTTGCTGTTCCTGACCTGCGGCCGTAGCTTCTAACTCCAATAAGTCACCACGAGCAACAACACCTGATTCTACCAGTTCATTAGTCCTCTTTAAATCTTGTTCAGTAACAGCCAACTGAGCTTTAAAAACTTTTAGCGATTCTTTATTGGATAATACCTGCAGATAAGCATTTGCAACACTTAATCTAATATCATCCTTAATATCATCTAAACGATATTGATTTGCTATACCACTCAATTTTGCCCGTTCGATACGGTTATAATTCCTAAGACCATCAAACAAAGTAACCGATGAAGTTAAATCTCCTTGAGCTGAAAAAATCGTAGCAGAGACCAAATTATTGGTAGTTGGATCTAAAGCAAGACCTGTATTTGCAGATGCCTGCAAAGTTCCATTTAAATTTGGCAATAATGCCCCAAGAGCATCAGACTGATCGATTTTAGCGTTCTCTAAATCCAATTCATATTGCGCTACCGTAAGGTTGTTCTCTACAGCATAATACACACACTCCTCTAGAGTCCATTTCTTTTGTTGTGCCATCCCTACCACAACAGAAAATATCAGTAGTAATCCTGTGATTTTTACTTTCATTTTATTCTTTTTTAAACCAACCTATACCTAGGTTGACCGATTCGTTTTTTGATTTGATTGATTTTCTTAATCTTCGTTTGGACCGTTATCTTCACTTTTAGCCTCTAACTTGTTCCATATTTTTATTTTGGAATTCTCATCAATTCCTGAAACAATTTCAACATCTATACCATCACTTACACCAAGAACAAGCTCTCTCTTTTCAAACTCATTTTCACCCGTTTCTACTTCAACGTAAGGTTTATTGGTTTCTTTATCAAACTGCAATAAGGCTTCTTTAATTGAAAGCACATCTTTCTTTTCTTCTAATACAATAGATGCATTCGCACTATAACCAGCTCTAATATTAGTACTATCAGAAACTACCATATCACCTTCAATTTTGAATTGTACAGCGCCTTCTTCTTCAACACCTTTAGGAGCAATGAATTTTAATTTAGCATTGAATTTTTCATCTTGTAAAGCACCCATGCTAATTTCTAAAGGCATCCCTACTTTTAATTTACCAACTTCAGCCTCATCAACTTCGCCTTCAAAAATCATTTTAGACATATCAGCAATAAAAGCGATTGTAGTACCATCGTTAAAGTTGTTACTTTCAATAACCTGATCACCGACTTCTACAGGAATTTCTAACAACGTACCAGTTACCGTAGCCCTAATATTTGTATTAGCACTAGAAGAACCACCAGCAGAACCTACTCTAATAATTTGATAGTCTGCTTGAGCATTTTGCAATTCTTGCGTTGCCTGGTCAAATCTTAGTTGCAAGGCATTGAAATCTTGACTGGATATTACACCCTTATCAAAAAGTGTTTTGTTACGGTCATATTCAATTTTAGTATTGCTTAAAGAGATTTTAGCATTGTTAACCCTACCTCTAGCCTGATTTAGAGATTGCTCATTAGGTACTACTTTAATAGTTGCTATTAAATCCCCAGCTTTTACTTGAACACCCTCTTCTAAATATACTTTTTGGATGATACCTGAAATTTGAGGTTTAATTTCAATTTCGTCTTGCGGAATTACCTTTCCGGTAACAACTACCTTATTGGTAATATCTCTTTTTACAACTGTTTCAGTTTCATATGTTTTTAAAGGAGTGCTATTCTTCTTTAAAAAATAGACTACTGCAGCCAGTATTCCTAAAACTGCTATTCCTATTAATACGTACTTTACATACTTGTTCATGCTCAACTATTTGATTGTTATTTATTCTTTGTTGTTTGGTCTGTTACTCTTCTCTTAATGCGTCAATTGGTTTTATTCTTATAGCCCTATTTGCCGGTATTAATCCTATTAATACACTAAGACCTACCATTAGAATAAAAGAGACTAAAAATTGTGGTATGCTAATCATTAAATTATAAAATGGCATATCGCTATTATCACCTATTAAGTTATTTGCTATTGCCAAAAACCCTACTGCGATTGCAAAACCGACAAAACCAGCAAACACGGTAATTACTATAGATTCTAAAACTATTTGTCTTTTTACCACTTTTGGTGTTGCCCCCAAGGCACGTCTTATGCCTATTTCTTTTGTACGTTCTTTTACCGTAATCAATAGAATATTACTAATGGCAATTACACCTGCCAATAACGTAAGTATGCCTACAAAAAATGAAACACCTTGCAGTACGCCGGTAAAAGCTTTGACATTATTAAACACTTCAGACATATCGAAACTACCAATAGCGCGTTCGTCTATTGGGTTGATATCGTACTTATTCTTCAATAAACGTTTTATTTGACTTTCAACGACTGGCACTTTTGCATCTGATTTTACTGAAATTGCCATCCACCCCATTCTATCACCTGACCCAAATGCTTTTTGAAATGTGGAAAAAGGAATATAGACGGAATTTTCACCATCAATGTTAATGTTTTGATTAGGCTTATAAATTCCGACAATGTTAAAGAATACACCGTTTATACGAACATCTTCACCTATTGCCTTTTCCCCTTTTTCAAATAGTAATTTATAAGTCTCTTCCCCTATAACACAAACCTTCTTAGATTCGGTCATATCATTTTCATTTAGAAACCGACCTTCTACCAGTTTCTTTTTCATGATTTCATCTATATTGGGATAATCTCCATATACCGCAGAACCACTAGTCAAACCATTTCTATAAACAGTAACCACACCCCTATGACTACCAAGTTCTATTCTTGGCGCTAGCACTTCAATTTCAGGTATTTGTTCTTTAAGTATAGTTGCGTCTTCTAATTTAAATTGAATTCTACGCCCTCTTTCAAAGCCTTTATATGGTTCTGATGTGCTTTGGCTCCACACAAATAAACTATTAGAAGCTGTACCCGCAAATATCTTCTGAAAACCATTACTCATTCCGTTTGCACCACCTAATAGCAATACTAAAATTATCATAGCAATGATAACCCCTAACATTGTTAAAAATGTTCGAAACAAGTTCTTACCCAATGTGGCAAAAATCTCAGACCATAAATCCCTATCTAATATCCACATATTATTTATCGCTTAATGCTACAATTGGTTTCACTCTTGCCGCTTTCATTGCAGGAATTAATCCTGCCAATACACCAGCCACTATTAATATAATTGTAGCCGTTACCACAATTGACATACTTACCGAAGGATTTGCAAAAGCACCAGTTTTAATATTAGGTCCAACAATTGCCAGTAATCCCGTTGCAATGCCCAATCCTATAAATCCGGATAAAGCCGTAATAAAAACCGATTCAAACAAAACCAATTTTATAATCGACCATGGCTCAGCACCCAAAGCTTTACGTACACCGATTTCTTTAGTACGCTCTTTAATGATAAACACCATAATATTACCGATACCGACAATACCAGATAGTAATATTAAAAGTCCCACTATAATTACTGCGATATCTAAACCACCTGTAAAGTTGCTGATATCTTCAAAAACCTCTGCGTAGTTAAAGATCCTAATTCCTGATTGATCCTTAGGAGCAATTTTAAAACGCCTTCTAAAAACATTTTCTAATCTATCTGAAAAAGCAAGTGCTTCTGTTAAGTCATAATTAGGATTATAAGTCAATGCAATTTGATCAATATGATTTGTTTGACCGTACATTTTTTGATACGTACTTGTTGGCGCATAGATATTGCGTTCAGCGTTATCATCCCCATCATCTGTAAAAACACCAATGACCCTAAAAGGCAATCCATTGAATTCAACGAATTTGCCAATGGCGTCCTCATTCTTAAACAAATCCTCTTCTACTTTTCTACCTATAACGGCAACTTTAGATGCATTTAAAAGATCGTTGGTATTAATGAAACGCCCTTTATTCACAATAGTCTTTTCAATTGCCTGGTGATCAGGATATACAGCTTGAATGTTATAACTACCTGTTTCGCTCTTATAACGTGCAGATGTATTTTGGTATACCCTAGGACTTATATATTCTACATCATTTGGAAAACTTCTTTTGATGTATTCAATATCATCATTCGTCATTTGAATTCTCCGTCCAGCTTCAAATCCACCATAAGCTAATGATGTAGTTCCAGTTCTTACGAAAATAGAGTTCGTAGCATCATCGCTAAATTGTAGTGTAAAACCATTCTGCATTCCTTTTACAGATGCCAACAGCAATACTAAAATAAATATTCCCCAACCTACCGAAAACCCGGTAAGAAAAGTTCTAAGCTTATTGTTGCTTATACTGTGATATATTTCTTGCCAAATGTCTCTATCAAACATATTGTTCGGCTCTTACTTGTTCTATTTTCTTATCCTCTATAATTACCCCATCCTTTAAATGAACAATACGCTTACACATATCGGCAATATCAGGTTCGTGAGTAACTATCAAAATAGTATTACCGGCATCATTAATTTTCTGAATCAAGTCCATAACCTCATAAGAAGTTTTACTATCCAAAGCACCTGTTGGCTCATCTGCCAATAAAACTTTAGGCTCTGCCGCCAATGCCCTTGCTATTGCGACACGTTGTTTTTGACCACCAGAAAGTTCGCTAGGTAAATGACCTGCCCATTCTTTAAGACCTACTTGTTCTAAATATTTAAGGGCTTTTTCTTGACGTTCCTTTCTTGGTACTTTTTGGTAGTACAGCGGTAATGCAACATTTTCGGCTGCACTTTTATAATTGATAAGGTTGAATGATTGAAAAACAAAACCTAAGAACTTATTTCTATATCGCGCGGCTTTTGTTTCATTTAAATCTTTAATAGGCACGTTATCTAAAATATACTCTCCAGAATCAGAACTATCCAACATTCCTAAAATATTTAGTAAGGTAGATTTACCCGAACCAGAAGAGCCCATGATAGCTACTAATTCGCCCTCCTCAACATTAAAATTTATTCCTTTAAGAACGTGAAGTGAATTCTTGCCCATTTTATAGGACTTGTGAAGATCTTTGATTTGAATCATGTTGGTTGTTGTTTTGAACAATTTTTACACTGCCTATTCATTAGACTACCTAGTGTATTATTTGTTACATCAATTGATTTATTTTTTTACTTTATTCATTTTCAGCAAGCTCATCGGGCTTTACCTCGTTCCATACCTTAATTTTATCACCTTCTTTAATGCCTGAATTTATTTGAACATGAATTCCATCGCTGATACCTAATTCAATATCTCTTCTTTCAAATTCTTGATCACCAGTTGCAATTTCTACAAATGGTTTTTTGGTTTTATCATCGAATTGCACCAAAGCTTCTTTCACAGCTAAAACGCTATCTGCACGAGCTAAAATTATAGATGCATTTGCACTTAAACCTGCTCTAATGAATACGGAGTCTTGTTTCTTAAGCGTCCCTTTTATTTCAAACTGTATAGCACCATTCTCTTCGTTTCCTTTCGGGGCTATATAATCTAATACAGCATCGAACACTTTATCTTCTATTGCACCTACAATAATTTCTAGCGGAAGATTTTCTTTGATTTTTCCAACTTCAGATTCATCAACCTTACCTTCAAAAATCATTTTATCAACATCGGCTATAGCTGCAATGGTAGTGCCTTCATTAAAATTATTACTTTCTATGACCTGATTACCTACTTCAACAGGGACTTCTAAGACCATACCACTAACAGTAGCTCTAATTTGTGTATTTGCAGCATTACCAAATCCAGAGGTAGTACCCGTTTTCACAATATCATATCTTTTATTGGCGGCTGCATAAGATTGCTTAGACTGATCATAGCTTAATTGAGCACGCTCTAAATCTACTTTAGAAATTACCCCTTTGGTAAACAAACCTTTTTGACGACCTAAATTACGTAATTGATCATCTAGGTTTATTTTAGCTTCATTAATATTATTCCTGGCATCATTTAGAGAGCTTAGATTTGGAACTACTTTAATGGTACAAAGCAAATCGCCAGATTTTACATAGTCGCCACCTTCCACAAAAATCTTCTCTATAACACCAGATATATTTGGTTTTATAAGCACCTCTTCTAATGGCAGAATACTGCCCGTAGCCATGGTTTTTTTAATAATGGTCTGCTTAGAAGGTTCTTCTGTTTGATACACCACTGGGTCTTCTGCATTTTTTGAATACAAATAAAACATAGACCCGCCAAAGGCAAGCACTATAATAAGAAGGATGATAATTGTTGTTGACTTTTTCATTTTTTGATTGGTTATATTTTGATGATAATTTTATTCTGTTCTTAAAGCTTCAATTGGTCTTATTTTGATGGCACTCTGGGCAGGTATAAACCCCGCTAACAATCCAGAGAATATTAAAATGACCAACGCACTCACTACCACACCTAAGCTTACACTTGGGTTTATAAACATATCTACCGGACCTACGGAATCAAGTACTGCATTTACGCCGTAAATAAATGCCGCTCCAAAAATTATCCCGATCATTCCTGAAATAATGGTTAGAAAAATAGACTCCATCAATATTTGCTTTTTAATTGACCAAGGCGCTTCACCTAAAGCCCTTCGAATACCAATTTCTTTAGTCCGTTCTTTAATGACAATTAGCATAATGTTGCTCACCCCAATAATACCGGATAACAAAACGAGTACACCTACAAAATAAGCCACCCATCTTAGTGCACCGAACAAACTCTCTACACGATTAAACTGTTCATACAAATCAAAATACCCAACGGCACGTTTATCGTCTGGATGAATTTTTCTATTCTCTTTGACCACCCCAACAATTTTCTCTTTTAGTTCCGAAATAGAACTACCATCATTGGCAGTAATTGCCATCCAACCAACATCGTTACCCATATTAAAAGCCTGAGAAAAAGCTGTAAACGGAACATAGATTTCTTTTTGACCCTCTTCCCCGCCGCCACTATCTTTTTTCTGATACGTACCAACCACCATAAAATTCACACCTTGAATTTTTATATAAGTCCCTATTACTGTTTCACCCTGGTCGTACAATTCATTTTGCACACCATCGCCAATGATTGCTATTTTTCTTTTGTATTCAATATCATTTTGATTAACAAACCTGCCAGAAGTAATGGTCATTGGTTCTTGCCTTATTATTTCGGGATAATCGCCATAAACATTAAACGCACCTGTTTTTAGACCACGTACCACATTATTACCACTCCCAAAACCACCTAGCTGATTTCTTGGGGAAATAAAACGTAGGTTAGGAACCTTATCATTGATAGCCTGTACATCTTCAAGTTTGAAACTAAAACGTCTTCCCTTAGGCAACCCCTTGTATGATATTGTTGTATTTCTTGACCACATGAACATGGTATTCGTAGCTATGTCACCAAAATCTGCACGAATTCCATTCTCCAAACCTTTACCCGCAGCAAGAAGTATAATTAGAATGAATATGCCCCAACCCACCCCAAAAGAAGTAGCCAATGTCCTAAAAACATTACTAGACAAAACTTCTAATATTTCTTTCCAACGGTCTCTATTGAACATGGCTGTTTATTAATTATTCTTTAAATTTATTCGTCTTTAAGCGCTTCTATAACATGAATTTTTGCTGCTCGCCAAGCTGGGAAAAATCCTGCTATGGCTCCAGCAAAAATTAATACGAATACCGTTGTTATTGCTACATTAAAGTTTACAGAAGGATTCAACACATAATCCACTTCTACATGTGGACCAACAATTTCCAACAGTCCCATACTTAAAATAAGACCTGAAAAACCTGCAATGGCAGTTATAAAAATGGCTTCATGCAAAATCATACCAACAATAGACCATGGCTTTGCCCCTAAAGCTTTACGAATACCTATTTCTCTTGTACGTTCTTTAACCACAATGAGCATTATATTACTTACCCCTACAATACCGGCAATTATGGTACACACACCTACAAACCAAAAGAAGAACTTAATACCACCCATTAAGGCATAAAAACGTTTAGCCTCTTCCATAGGGTTATATACTTGTATGGCACTTGTATCATCTGGTGCAACCGTATGTACTTTCTGCAAGTACGACTTTAGGTCATTTTTAAATTTAATGGATTGCGCAACTGCAGTTTCAAAATCTTCTACAGGAGGTAATGTATAGGAAAGATTATTTAAATGATCTGCACCGTTAAAAACTTGTTGTGCGGTAGTAACAGGAATATAGATACGGTCTTCTTCACGTTCTCCTCCTATATCACCATATATACCAACAATTTTAAAAGGAATGCCAGATAGGTCTAAAAACTCCCCAATAGGGCTATCTAGTTCTTGAAATACTTCTCTATTTATCTTATTACTGATAATAGCCACCTTAGCCTTAGAATCTATGTCTTGTAGATTTAAGAATCTACCTTCGGTCATAAACTCATTTTCAATAAACTGAAAATCGCCAGATACTCCTTGAACATTATAAGCCAAAGATTCACTACCGTAATTAACAAAAACATCTCTTACGAATAACCGAGGGGATTTGTTTTCTATTTGGTCTTCAAATAATACATTGGCAATTTCAAAGTTTTCATTTCTGAATTGAATAGGTCTACCAGGGTTCATACCCTTAAACTCTTTAGTTGTCACTCCCGGCCAAACCCAAACACTCGTAGCTGCATCTTGTTCAAATTCTTTGGCTATACCATTTTGCATGCCTTGACCAAAACCCAATAAAATGACTAGAATGAAAATTCCTGAAGCGACTGATAGTCCAGTCAAAAACGTTCGTAACTTATTCTTGCGAATAGTATCGAATATTTCTTGCCAACGTTCTAAGTCGAACATAAGATTGATTGATTAGATTGATTGATGAATGCAATACAAGTACTACACAATCATAAGACTAACCAAACGGAAGAATGTTACACTATTTGAAGAAAAAAATAATAGAAAGAGAATTAAGCCCTCATTTTTCTATAGATAAAATAGAAAAGACCAGCTACCAAAATATAAGGTACCGCCATTAAATAAACTATACCATTATTAATACCTTCTGCAGCTTTACCAGAAGATTCACTTTCTAAAACAGCTCTACACATAGCGCATTGTGCATCAGCATCAAAAGGAATCAATGATATCAAAATCAATAAAATTAATAATGTTCGTTTAGTATACATAATAGGGAGATATCATTAAATAAACTACAACACCGGTTACCGCAACATAAAGCCAAACAGGAAAAGTATATTTAGCCAACGCCCTGTGATCTTCAAATTTCTTTAAATATGCCATTGCATAAGTTCTTAGCACTAAAGGAATTAATGCTATTGATAAGACAATATGAGTAATTAGAATAAAGAAGTAAACATACCGTACTACACCTTCACCACCATAACTCGTAGAATCAGAAGTCATATGATAAGCGATATACATCACTAAAAACAATAAAGACAATACTATATTGGTGGTCATTAAATTCTGATGTAGTTTTTCTTTTCCATTTTTTATAGCCCAAACCGCAACTAATAACAACACAGCTGTAAGCCCATTTATAGCAGCATAAATAGGAGGTAAAAACGACAAAGGTTCTACATTAGGTAATTTTACTCCAAAGAGAATTGCCACAACAATAGGGATGATTATAGATACCACCGCTATTAACTTATTAAATTTCCGCTCGTCCTTTACATTCCCTTGCATACCTAAACTCTTATTCTTCCAACAATTTTTTAATATCCTCTTTTAAAATACCTATCTCTTCGGTTTCCCCTTGATCATTTGCTCCTTTTTCTTCTAAAATAGCTCCACGATAATAAACGATAGGGTTTCCAAACTCATCTATTCTTGAACGTAAATAACCATCTTTATCTACTAAGGCAAACAACCCTGAGTGTTCAAATCCGCCAGGTACATCTGGCATTTCTGCTGCGAAAATATTGAAACCCGCATTTGCTAATTGATAAATAGAATCATGATCACCCGTCATTAGATTCCAATTTTCATTATTAACTTCATACTTTTCAACATATTCCCTTAGAACTGCAGGTGTATCAAAATCAGGAGTAATACTAAAAGAAGCAATTGCAAAATCCTTTTCACCTATAAAATGATTTTGTACACTTACCAAATTGGTAGTCATTACAGGACAAATACTAGGGCATCTAGTAAAAAAGAAATCTACCACATAGACTTTTCCTAGATAGTCTTTATCAGAAACCAGCACACTATCTTGATTAATAAATTCAAATGAAGGTACTTTTCGTCGCTTACCATCTAATAGAATATAAGCTAATTTCTGACTACTGTTAGCGTTGGAATTATTCAAACGATCATTTTCAACTATAGAACCAGATGATACCGTATCTACTATTCTTGGCACTACAATAATTCCAAAAATTAGAACAATCAATGAAACCCAAACGTATGTATATTTCTTATTCATTATTTAGCGCTATCAGGATTATTCTTTTTTAAGGCAAGTCGGTATTCTGCTAAAATAATTTTAACATCGTCTACCATTTTATTGTTCAAATCTGCAACAGAATTTGAATTAAAACCATATTTTGTTCCATCATCCTCATCATTAGACCTTCCTCTAAGAGTTAAATCTTTATCTACGATAAAAACATAGGGCGTACTATATTTAGCATCCAGCTCAATATCAGTTTTGAGGCTTTTGAAAATAGAATTTATTTGCTCATCACTTGCATAAACAAAATTCCATTTGTCATTATCAGCTAAAGTAGCTAGTTCAGTTTTGAGAGCTTCTACTTCACTTTCTTGATCTTTAGAAATTAACATTACAAATTGAAAATCCCCAAACTCGTAAAACCTTTTGTATATTTTTTGATTCAAATTAAAGGCATTACCCTTTCTACCTTCCACATCTGAACCTAAAAAACCTAGAACGGTTATTTTACCCTTGAACTGAGCTTGATCAGAAAAATCTATTTCATGCACATCTTTTGTTAGCTGTGCTAGTTTACCAAAATTTGTAACCCCAGAAGCAAAGAATAAATATGCTACTATAGGAAGCACAAATAAGACAACAAGAACAAAGGTCTTTTTCATATATCAAGAAGACAAGTTACGGCTGCAATTTAGAAAGCAACCCAAAGAATAAGTATTAAAATACAAACTTTACAAAAATAAAAAAGACGGTTATAAAACCGTCTTTTAATTCTGTTAATTATAACTTAGAAATTCCAACTTACAAAGCCATCCTTATATACGTTATAGATATAATCTGCTTCTACAAGAAGAATAAACACTAAATAGATAACCAAGAATATAGGTGTCCAAACTATAGCTCTTCTTAACGAAGACTTCTCATCACGTAAGTGCATAAAGTCCCAAGCAATATAATAAGCCTTAACCAAGGTTAAAATGATAAAGATCCAGTTGATCGTTTTCATCCCCAATACATAAGTATCAGTCAAAGACTCTGGCTTTATAATACCTAACACCACTTCTACAGCAGTTATTAAGGTTAAAAAAGCTAATACTCCCCAGATTTTCTGTGTGTTAGATTTGAACTTTACAAGTCCTCTAAAAATTTCTAATTTATGTCCGTCTGCCATTTTACTTTAATCTAAAATTCTATATACCGTAATACTGTTTTTCTTAAAAAGGATTATACCAAGTAGAAGAAGGTAAATACAAATACCCAAACTAAATCTACAAAGTGCCAGTACAGTCCGATTTTCTCAACCATTTCATAATGACCTCTTCTTTCGTATGTACCAATAATAACATTAAAGAAAATTATAATATTGATAACTACACCAGAGAATACGTGGAAACCGTGAAAACCTGTAATAAAGAAAAAGAAATCTGCGAATAACCTGCTTCCGTATTCATTATGTATCAAATTAGCACCTTCTACAACTTGTGTTGCCTCTGCCAATTTAGCCAATGATGCTTTTCTATCTAATAACGTTTTCTCACCTTCCTCATTAATCAATTCCGTTCTAATCAAAATATTAGAATCAGCCTTGAAACCCTCAACTACTTCTTCTAAAGAAACAGTTGGTAAAGCAGACTCTTGAAAGAACCAAAGTCCATTTTTTCTTTCGTGAATAACCCTATCTCCAGGCAATGATGCTGCAAAATCAGATAATGAAGCTCTTTCTCCTGTATCCGCTTTTACAAATTGCAATATTCTACCTCCTTTAGTTTCTAATGCACCATGGTCACCTTTAATAAAAGTACCCCATTCCCAAGCTTGTGAGCCTACGAAAATAATACCACCAATGATGGTAGCGAACATATACCATGTAACAGCATTTTGCTTCATCTTATGACCAGCGTCTACTGCCAACACCATCGTTACCGATGACATAATCAATATAAAGGTCATAAAAGCAACATAAATCATGGGATAATTTCCATGAAAGAAAGGAACGTGTGTAAACACCTCGTCCGCAATTGGCCATGTTTCTATAAATTTAAATCTTGAAAAGCCGTAAGCCGCTAAAAATCCAGAGAAAGTTAACGCATCCGACACAAGGAAAAACCACATCATTAATTTACCGTAGCTTGCTCCTAAGGGTTGATTACCTCCACCCCATACGCTTGTTTCCGTTCCCGTAGTCACCGTAGAATTCATATACTAGTTATCGTTTTAATAAAACTTTAGCAAATTTACATTTTTTTGAACTATTTAAAAACGCAATTCGACCCAAAACTTATTTTGATTCACATTTTATTTTACAAAGAACATAAATAACACTAAATAGATCCATAATAAATCTAAAAAATGCCAAAATGTTGCCCCTAAGGTAACACCTAAATAGTTTTCAGTGCTATATTTTCCTTTGTTTTGATTATATAATACAACCAATAGCGATATCATTCCTGCTACAACATGCACAACATGCACCATAGCAATTAAAAAGATATACGAAACTTTTATACTACTGGTCGGTCCTGTAAAGTAATACCCATCTGCCACCATCTGAGAAAAACCAGAAAACTGAAGAACCACAAATAGAACTCCTAAACCTAACGTAATCCACAACCATTTAGTACCCTTAGCATTTTCCCCATTTTTAATGGCATTTTTAGCCAACATATAGCAGAAGCTACTTACAATAATAGCTAACGTACTATACAAAAATGAATTAGGCAGTAGAATATCACTAGACCAATCTTCTCTAGAGCTACTTACAATATACGCACTTGTCCATCCTGCAAAACCCATTAGTAGGCTAACGATACCAAACCATAGCATCATTTTCTTTGCCCTAGCATTCTTCTCTACCTCCGTTCCCTGTGTTAAATCCATAATTAAGCTAAAAATTTATCTATTACGTAAACAATTTGCATCAATGTTATATAACTAACGCTTGCTAACATTAATTTTCTTGCTGAAACATTGTCCTTTTTTCTGTAAAGTTGAAAAGCGAATCCTAACATTACCGCACCCATTAAAAAGATTATTACCGCTGCTACTACAGACAACTGTAATCTACCCGTAATTCCAAAAACAGGAATTACGGAAACCGCCATCATCCAAATAGTGTACATTATAATTTGAAGCACAGTAGCCGCATCTTTTTTACCTGTTGGCAACATTTTAAAACCACCACTTCTATAATCATCATCTAACATCCACCCCAGTGCCCAAAAATGTGGGAATTGCCAAAAGAATTGAATCATAAACAAGGTGCCCGGCTCAATACCAAAATCATCGGTGGCTGCTACCCAACCCAACATAAAAGGAATTGCTCCTGGTATGGCTCCAACAAATACCGCTAAAGGAGTAATGGTTTTTAACGGGGTATACACGCTGGTATAAAGAAATATAGAAATAGCCCCAAACATTGCTGTTTTAGGGTTTAACAGATATAACGATAAAATACCAAGCAAGGTCAATACAACCGCAATAGTCATGGCGAAATTAACCGTCATACGACCAGCGGGTATAGGTCTATTTTTAGTACGCTTCATTAAAGCATCTAAATCTTTCTCTATAACCTGGTTATAGGCATTGCTAGCCCCTACCATACAATAACCGCCAAATGCCAATAAGAAAACTTGAAACCATTGAATTTCGTAGGCTCCTAAAAAATAGCCTGCAATGGATGAAAAAACGACACTAATAGCCAATCTAGCCTTGGTAATTTCCTTAAAATCGGCAAATAACAATGCAAGTGCATTATTTTTCATCGAACCAATAGCCGTTTTCATATTTTTTAAATAGGTCTGCAAAGATAACCCCCCTACTATATTTCTGCAACCTTAAACCTTTATTTCTAGTATATTTGAAAGCCAAGAAATTAACACTTTAACACTTTAAAATGAAACATTTAAACTTACTTATTACACTTCTTCTAATTCACTCTATTTGCTGGAGTCAAGAGAAAGAAGTTACCATTACAATTGACACGCTTACTAGCGAAGTATATATGCTTACTGGACAAGGAGGAAATATTGGTCTCTATGTTAACGGTAACCACAGTTTTATGATAGACGATCAATTTGCCAGATTAAGTCCTAAAATAAAACAAGCTATCTCAAGCATTACCGACAAACCATTAAAATATTTAATAAATACACATTTACATGGTGACCACACAGGTGGTAATGCAGAGTTTAATTCTGAATCTACAATACTAATCGCCCAAAATAATGTTAGAAAAAGTCTCGAGAAAAAGCTAGAAGAGCAACCTGAACTAGGTGAAGAAATTTTACCAGAAATTACCTTTTCAGAAGAATTACAATTGTTTGAAAACGATGAAACCATAATGGCATTTCACGTACATAATGCCCATACAAATAGTGATGCAATGATTTATTTTGTCAAAAACAATGTACTTCATATGGGTGACACTTATTTTTCTGGTCGATATCCTTATATGGACTTAAAGAATGGCGGTAGTGTTGAAGGTTATATAGCAGCTATAGAAAAAGCGATTATGGTTATTGATGATGATACTTTAATCATACCTGGTCATGGCAGACCCTCAAACAAGCAAAAATTAATAACTTACCTTGAAATGCTAAAAACCATAGAAGCAAGCATAATTAAGGCTATAGCCTCTGGTGACACCCTAGAACAGGTAGAAAAGAATTCATCAATCTCTTCTAAATATGATGCTGAATTCGGAACCGGATTTATTAGCCCTGAACGAATGAGAAACATTTTTTATACCAGTTTAAAAAAATAGATTTCTATTAAAAAATTAATACCAAAAAAAATCCCGAGCAGTTTGCTCGGGATTTTTTTATATCATTTAAAATAGTAATAAAATACTATTGTAATTTAAAATTAATTGGAATACTAAAAGGAACACGTACTGCTCTACCTCTCTGCTTACCAGGAGTCATTTTTGGTAATTTACTGATAATTCTAGCAGCTTCAGCTTCTAAGTTCTTATCCGGTCCACGCATTCTAACGTTACCAATACTACCATCTTTCTGGATTACGAACATTACACTAACTCTACCTTGAACACCCATTTCTTGAGCAATTTCTGGGTAACGGAAGTTTTTACCAATGTGTTTTTGAATCATTTTGTTAAAACAAGCTCTTTTATCGCTCTCACTTTCACAACCTGGAAATACAGGTACATCTTCAATAACAGCAAAAGGAACATCAACGTCTTCTTCGATTTCATCAACAACAACGTCTTCAACCTCAACGATTTCTTCTTCTTGACTAGTTTCAGTAGATTCGATTACAGTTTCTTCAACCTCTTCTTCATCTTCTACAACTTCAATAATTTCAGGTGCAGCTGGTGGCGGTGGAGGTGGTGGAGTTTTAATCTGTTCTGTCATTGGCACTTCTTCATCTAAAAGATCATCCACATTCATAGAAATATCATAATCATTTACCTCATCATACGTTTTCCACTCAAATGCTACGTAAGTAAATAACATTACTGCGAATAAACCGATAACGAAATAAAGACTGCTGTTCTTTGTTAAATCCGCCTTAGGATTCTTTTTAGGTTCCATATATATTCAATTTAGTGATTGCTAATTTAACTAATTAATCCATAAAAATGCAACTAAAATTTTCATTTTAACGACGAGGTGCGAAAAAATAAAAATCGTAAGACCAACATTCCTACAATAGCTCCTGTAGAATTAGCTAGTGCATCCAAAGGATCTCCGTGCCTATCTAACGTTGCCACATGTTGTAACACTTCAATAATTATGCCGTACAGTACCGCGAATAAAACAATGTACCACAATAACTTAGACTCACCTGCACCCACACCTCTTTTCTTAGATATTGCCATGTACCCTAGCACTACAACACCAAAATAAAAGGTAAAATGAACCGCCTTATCTATATGGGGAATATTGATGCTTGAGGTACCAACATCTGAAAAAGAAAATAAGCTGAAAAATGTTACAAACATCATCCAGCTTATGAAAAGTACTTTATAAACAGTGTTTTTAACCACCAATTATCTCTTTATATGCAGCATCGCTCAATAAATCTTCGACTTCGCTTGCATTACTAATTTTTATTTTCACCATCCATCCTGCTCCATAAGGATCAGAATTTACTTTTTCAGGCTCATCTTCTAAAGCTTCGTTGAACTCGATAATCTCACCAGATAAAGGAGAGAATAAGTCAGAAACAGTTTTTACTGCTTCTACCGTACCAAATATTGCTTCACGATCCAAACTCTCATCTAAGGTATCTACTTCTACGTAAACAATATCACCTAATTCACCTTGTGCGAAATCTGTAATACCTACGGTTGCTATATCACCGTCTATCTTAACCCACTCGTGGTCTTTTGTATATTTTAATTCAGCTGGTATATTCATTATAATCGTTTATTATTTTTTACTTCGGCAAATGTAAAGTTTTCAACTTAGGTTATCAAAATAAATACAGATGTAATGATTTGTTCAAAAGTGCACAATTTCAATCGCACTTCATTTATTTTCAATTGAACTATTAATTACCAAAATTGTAACGAATAGTGAATCCTGTATTAATAGTTGTTTGTGGAAATGCGGTTGAAACAGCAAACTTTGAAAATGAATGATCATAAAAGAACAATGCATTTAAGTTCTTGCTCAAAGCATAATCGGCAGTAAACTTCAATGACATTAAATTTTGCCCAGATGTTATTTGATTATTGTTGATATCTAAATTTCTGATAATGGTAATATTATCACGTAGCGTAACATCTGCTTTTAAATTTAAATCTCCCTTTAAACGTGTCTTATTTCCACCAATATTAGTAACAAACTTTACATCTTTAAAACGATAACCTAAACCAACAGTATATTCTTTACCATTAATTTCTGTCATTAAATCATTATCGAAACTCAATGATAACGCCCTATCTGTTCTTACCTCAGCCAATACACTAACAGAATTGATCATTTCAAAATCTACACGTATTAATGGGTTGAACTGATCTGTAAGCACTACATTATTTAGAATTAAATCTGGCAAAAGGTCATTATTCTCAGCATTAATTGGAGAAGCCCCATCATTAATCAATTGTACCTTCTCTAAGTTCGTTTGATACGAGTTAATACTATATGCTGCAAGATACCCATGACTTAAAGAAAAACGCTTGAATTTCTTTTTAAACCACTTGCTCTTCATTAAACCGGTATACTTGATACTCCAGTTAGGAATAGGAATATCTCTAAATGTATCTAAGTTTACACGACTTGCATCTTGCCCAGTATACGCTGCAAAGAAAGCAGGCAACAAAACACTTTGTTGTGTTTTTCCATATCCAACCGGAAATTCGCCATTTGGTTGCACTGGAATACCCTGTTCTAATGCTATTCTGTTCGCAATAGTAATTCTGTTATCCTTAAACTCTTGAAAAGTACTTGAATCAAACTCATCACTCTTTCCAAAAGCAGTACCTATCATCATAGTAGAAATACTAAAACTACCGTAATTGTTACCTAATTGTAGATTATACTCTTGGTCAACAACATTAAAGTTTTCTTGATAACTGTCTGAATACTGTCTATCTGCTACCAAATCAATTGTAATGTCTTTTGTTGGTTGTGCCGTAGCTGTAATATTCAACTGCTTATTTGTTCTTTGGATGAATTGCTCATTAAATTGCTCAAAACTTGTTAGCCAACCATTTCTAGCAGCTTCAAAACGAACATCTGCTTGACTACCGAACAAGAAACCAATTGTAGGCTTGGTTGTACCAACAAACCCAACTGACTGTGTGTAACCTGGTAATACCGTACCACTATTTTCACTATAGTTAAGATTTAATCTCTTCACCATAGTTACAATATCAACAACGGTATTGAACAAATCGCTTGTTTTACCTTTAATTTTTTCTTGATCTTCTGACAATGCTCCAGATTTATCTCTTCTAATAGGACCCGAAGTTTTTGCTTTTGGAGCTTCTCGTTTTTTAAGTCCTATTTTGTCATAGAACTTTTGCAAAGTCATTGATGATGTAATAGTATGCGTATTGGCATTCTGTACCGTATTGATATATTCGCCAGCAACTTCAAATAAAGCATCTCCACCTCTTTGCCAATCAAAATTACTCGTGTATGTATATTGTGTACTTATGAAGTCTAGTGCAGGAATTTTAGAAAAAGGCAATTCATAATTCAATTGCAGCTCTTGAGAATGTCTGTTTGGCTCACCAACATCAAAGAAACCATCCCACATTCCCAATTCATTATTAATTCTATCGGTAGATTCTAAAGGTTCATTCTCGTCTAAATAATTTCTAACAATATTATTATTAGACCCGGTTAAGTTTAAACGTAATGATTTAGTAAGATTATAATTTACCGCATATTGCCAATTAAATAAATAATTACGTTGCTGCAACTCTGGCAATTCAATTCTATCTTCACCATCCGTATACACATCTCTAAATCTTTGTGCATTAAACTGCCTATTAATATTAGAAGTAACACCAATATTAGATGGCAACAAGTTAAGATTAAGGTCTTTTAACCATTTCCAATATTTACCGTTAAAAAGCGAATCTTTTTTAGCAAACGGAGCAACTTCTACAGGCTCAAAACTGTGATTGTAGACAAAACCGGTATTTACACTTTGCTCTCTTAATTCTGCTATCTCAAAATCTCTGTGATCGGTTTCATTATAGCTGTAGTTAAAAGTAAAGTTCTCAACATCATAAAAATTAGCATCCGCTTCTTCTCCACGATCTTTTCTAACACCAATTAAATTGATACTCGTACGCTTTGTATAATCTTCTGCTTGCTCTAACACATCATCTTTACCTTCTTGAGTACTTTCTGCAGCTATTCTATCATCTAATTTTAAATCATCATAAACAGGGTCAAATTCCGGAGTAATCATTTGCTCCGATACTCCATAATTGAACGGTAATTGAATTCCCCATTTTTTAGGAAGCAATTGCCCAACGTTTACATTAGTAACAACATCATAAGAAATTGCATCTTCACGAGCACGTTCATTTGGCATTTGATCTATAGAACCAAAACCAGATGTACTTTTACTACCTGTTGCACTTATATTGGCAAAATCTGCGATATTGGCATCAAGCGCAGCAATTGCTGCCCAGCCCCCATTATTGTCTAAACCTGCAAGACGAAGTTCATTGAACCAAACCTCTCCCCTTGCTGGCAATATATCTTGGTTCTTTACACCTACCATCATAGTACGAATACTACCTAATGAAGGATTACCTTTAATACCTATACGTATTCTACCTGGAGAACGAACATCAAATTCACCAACAGGTATAACTTCTCCGTTATCAATTTCAAAATATCGAACATCACTAAGATCACCATCTGCTATCCATTGTGATTTAACCTTTGTTAAATCACTAAGCTCAATATTCATCTCATTATTCTCTGGCCATATCTCATCATCTGCAACCGCTGAAAATGGAGTAAACTCTAATGGCAATTCTATTTGATAATAGTTTTGAGTAAAATCTGTACCCATACGCAAGAAACCAACTAAAGGTGTAGAGGTATCTGCATAATCACTATCTACAATTTTTTCGGCATGAATGAACATTTTCAATTTCTCATACTGACGAATATCAACATTTAAATTTTTGAATACTCCTCTAGAATCTTCAGACTCTAAATTAGAAACCGTCAATGAAAGTGATTGTTCGTTTTGACGAATAATAGTATTGTTATTATTTAATTGTTCTCTAATAACACCTGGTGGCAATACATAAGGTATTGGAGTTCTACTACTATTTTCCTCAATATTTACTGTATTTACATCTAAGGTAGTACCATCATCAGACGGGTCACTATCAATATTTTTATCTTGTAATGTATTTGTATATGTACGCCAATCTCCCCTAACTAAATCTAATGTAGCAAAACGAAGAATTGTTGGACTATTAAAACCAGTCATATACATTCTCATAAAGCTGATAGATCTAAAATCTGTAATACCACCAATAGCATCAGTAAAATCGCTTAATGGAATTTTATACTGAATCCAACGGTAATTTACATTATCACCATTAGGTATTCTAACATCTCCAGTAGCTGTACCTTCAATAATATCAGTAACATACTCATCATTTATGGTTGTATTCGGCTTTATTGCAATTCTATATTCATAATAACTGTTAACCGTATTCATGGTTAAATCTCTGTCAACATCTTCCACATCTGGTAATGTTGTAGAACCTCTATCCGTATTGGTAACAGAAACTGGTGAATTCCCTTCTGGGTTGTTGAAGTCTAAATACCTATTTAAGATACTCCCTTCTCTATTTAAGTAGTAGGCATAGTTATCTAAAGCAGGATCTTCACCGCCGTTATTGGTAAACACGTCAGCTTCAGCAACATCATTTAAACCATCAAAACCAATATCTTGTAAACCTCTATTATTTTCATCGGCATCAAATGCATACACTAAAGATTGCGTAGCAGGTACTTCACCCCAAGAAGTTGGTGAAACAAAATCATTACTATTTACACCTGGCAGTCCGTTTTCATATTGCTTTTTACCATCGCGTAGAATATCTTCAGAAATATTACCCAAGTTAAGAACCAACTCACCTGGACCATTGGCAATACCATCTACATAAGGATCCATTACCCAGAACTGAACGAATTCAACATTACTTTGCTCAAAATCTGTACTACTTAGAGAACGCATCATTCCACCCCATTTTTCAGTAGGAGCTTCAGTTTCAAAATCTGGATTGTTATTATAAGGACCTTTAGTAGTTGGGTAGTAAACCATATCTAAAGTGGTTTGTACCTGTGTTTGCCCTTGAGCTACATCTGTCTCTGGAAAAACCTCATCAATATAAACTCTACGAGTGGCATTAGTTGATATATCATCATCACTAACCGTAGATGGTCTTTGTGTCGTATAAAAAATCGGATCTATAGTATACCAAGATAATTTAGCCCTACCATATCCATTCAATAAGTTAGCAGGATCTTCAGGGGAACTGCCAAAAGGCTGACCTCCATTACCAAATTCCAACGGCATACTTGCAAGTGACCACCCAAGGGATGCTCTAATATCTATTAGCGCCTGAGCTCCTTCAAAATCATCTAAATACGTAGTTGTCTCACCTTCAAAATCTGCATTCTTAGGAGAACTTGGTATTAAAGCAGCCATTTCTGCACGTATAGAAACATTAGACGGAACATCTGTATCTATATTTGGCAATTTGTTTACCATGCGTGTTAAGAAAGGAACTTCAGTTGAAAAATTACCATTTAATCCAAAAATAGTATTGTTTACAGATTCTACTCCGTAAGTAGATTTCTGAGTTAAAGGACGCTCATTAAGATTCAATAACGTACCACCTAAAACAAATTTTTCGCTAAACTGATGTTCTACATTTACACCCGTAAAACGACGTGTTTGTTGCCCAAAAACCGCATTATTTTCTACGGATATGTTAATAGGCACGTTTGAAGCTTCTAAACTAGGATCTAATATTTGAACTGTACCCGATTGATAATTTACCGTATAATCGATACCCTCTTGCAATGTTCTACCATTTGCAGTAACGGTTACCGAACCTTGAGGAACATTAAAGGCACCTATAGAAATACCATTACTACCTTCAGATTTGTACGTACCTTTTAATAAGAATTTATTTTTCTCTGGATCTTGTAATGCAGCTGTTTTTGTCAACGAGTACATATCTCTAAAAACATACTTCTCTTGGTTGGCATTATAGCCTGAAGTAACGTCATACTGACCACTGTTACCATTCTCTAACTGCTCATATAACGACTCCCCAAATGGCTCAATTTTAGTGAAAATAATTCTACCATTTTGAACATCTATGGTCTGACCACTTATAAAATCGAAGAAACCATCACCGCCAGGCTGAATATCGTTATAGACATTTAACCTATCTAGATTAAAAACATTTAAAAGAATCCGTTCTTCCAAACCTTCCGGCCAACCAGAACCAGGACCTTCTTCTACCGGTGTTATATAGTTTCTTGAGGTAGGATCAGAATACAAAATATTCATCTTAAAATCCTCTTCGCTTAAACTATAAGCCCCAGTAGCATAAATATTCTTCATCATCAAATCCCAAATTGGGTCAGTGATATTGGTAATATTACTTTTAAGAAGTTTTAGAATCAACGTGTTATTTTCAATAACCGTGTTAACTTGTTCAGTAACCGTAGTAGCTTCAATACCCCCATTTGCAAATTCACCAACTTGGTATACTTGACCTTGAAAGGTATATTGATAAGCAACCCCTAAAACTTCATCATTACTTAAACGTTGGTTTAAAGAGATATACCCTAATTGAGAATTAAAATCGAAATCTCTACCCTGCTCTAATTTTCTTGCATTTTCTAAATAGGCATAATCAAAACCTTGATTTGGACTATATCCACCAGCAAAACTACCAGCATTGAAACCACTTTCTACTGTTGCTATTTCTCTAATATTATCATTTAGAGCACCATTATTCGTAAGAATTAATGCAGGATCATAATCATTGGCATTGTTTCGAGGTCTTAAATCTGCAGGACCATTAAAGAATCCACCCCCACTACCATTATTTTGACCTACTCTTGTTTTATCTCTATCTGCCTCACCTAAATCTTGTATAGCCACTACATTACGCACATTCAATGTCTGTTGAGATCTATTCGTAATCCAAACTTCTATACGGGTAATTTGTACTTGACTTTGTATATAAGGATAAGAAGATAGTGCAGCGTCGTAATTATCCCTGAAATATTGCGCTAAGAAAAAGTGTCTATTCTCATCATAGTCCAACGCAGTCAAAGAGAACTCGTTTAAAGTTCCACCACCTTGAGCAACAACAGTGTTATTTTGAGAACGTTGCTCAGAGAAAACAGCTGTAACAGATGTTTTCCCAAATTGTAATTTTGTTTTAACACCAAATAAACTTTGTGCTCCCTGTATTAAAGAGCTATTAAGCGGCATATTTACGTTACCAACCTCAATAGACTGTATAATATCATCTTCTGTTGGCGTATAATCTAGCTTAACTATATTCTGGAAATCAAAGGTAGCTTCTGTATCGTAATTAGCTGTCACTTGTAAACGCTCTCCAATTTTTCCCAACATACTAAGACTAATACGTTGATCAAAATCAAAAGATAGGTTTGTTCTATTTCTTGGTGACAACGATGGGTTATCATTCTTTTGCCATATCACCCCTAAATCCATTGCAACAGAACCTTGAGGGATTATTTCTATAGTATTACCTCCAAATATGGTGGAAAAGAAATCGTTATTGACATAGAAATTTGGAAGTAAGTTTTTACGAGCTTCTTCACTTCCTTCTTTTCTACCAGAAAAGGCATCTGATTTTTCTTTAAAGTAAGATTTTATTCCCTCCTCCTCTATTAGTTTAAAATACTGATCAGGAGTTAGTATAATCGGATAGCCAATATTGAAATCGCCCACGCTCTCATTATAAATATAACGATCAAGTTTTGGATCGTAAATATATCTAGAAACGATACTGTCTGGATTTTCAATTAGAATTCTACCCAGATCAAAACCTGTTTTCACAGAATCAACTTCCTGTTCTTCTGTCTCTTGTGCCACGACAATTGCCGTAGAAGTAAAAAACATACAGAAAAGAAAGATGTGCTTAAAAGAAATTTTAAGAAATTTAGTTACCCCGTTTTTCAAACTTATTACAAATTTTTGAGCGCGAGTTTAATTATATTCTCGACACTTAGGGAAGCATCTTGACTAAGCACTTTATCGACAACCCTCTCTGATTGTTTACGTGCGAAGCCTAGAACTTCTAAAGCAGATAACGCTTCATCTTTATTTGTATTGTTTGTACTTAGCGAAAGTTCATCTATATCGTAAACTTTTAATACCTTATCTCTAAGATCTAAAATTACACGTTGAGCTGTTTTAGCTCCTATACCTTTTACGGCTTGTATAGATGCAACATCTCCATTGGCAATTGCATCTCTTACTTGAGATGGAGACATTGAAGAAAGCATGGTTCTGGCTATACTTGAACCAATACCAGAAACGGACAATAATAAACGGAATATTTCGCGTTCAGATTTCTCTACAAATCCAAATAAAGTATGAGAATCTTCTTTTACTTGAAGATGGGTATAAACTGAAATATTTTCCTGTTCAGGTAGCTTAGAAAATGTATTCAAAGAAATATTCACAAAATACCCTACTCCGCCACATTCGATTATAATATGAGTGGGGTTTTTCTCTACTAGTTTTCCTCTTAAGTGATGTATCATGATTTTTATAAATTAAAAAGGGAAAGAAGTATGCCTACCAATTTCCCTATTTGTATTATTATTTGATTAAACCTTATTTAGTTTCTTTTGCTTTCTTTCGCTTTTCACGTTCTTGAGCATCAATTACCGCTACAGCTGCCATATTCACAATTTCATCAACACTTGCACCTAATTGCATAATATGAACTGCTTTTCTTAACCCAACTACAATAGGACCAATAGATTCTGCCCCATTTAATTCTTTTAAAAGTTTATAGGTAATGTTCGCAGATTCTAAATTAGGAAAAATCAACGTATTCACTTTTCTACCAGCTAGTTTAGAAAACGGGAACTTGCTCTCATGCAACTCTCTGTTTAATGCAAAATCCATTTGTATTTCACCATCTACCACCAAATCTGGTGCGGTCTCATGCAAAATACGCACAGCTTCTCTAACCTTTCTTGCATTAGGATGCGTCGAAGAGCCAAAGTTGGCATAGCTTAACATAGCCAATACAGGATCAAACCCAAAAGTAGAAGCAACTTTTGCTGTCATTTTCGCAATGTCCGCAAGTTCTTCTGCATTAGGTTCAATGTTTATAGAGGTATCTGCCAAAAACAAAGGACCTCTTTCGGTTATCATAATATTAACTGTTGCAACTTTCTTAACTCCTGTAGCTCTACCAATTACTTCTAAAATTGGTTTCACCACTGTAGGGTATGCTCTAGAGTAACCAGAAATCATTCCGTCAGCATCACCTTCAAGAACCATCATAGCACCAAAATAATTACGCTCACGCATTTTTATCTTCGCACTGTAAAAAGTTACCCCACTACGCTTACGGCTTTCCCAGTATTTGGTAGCATAACGAACATGACGTTCATCGAATTCCTCTGACATTGGATCAATGATATCAAGATCAGCATCAAACTCCAACTCTTTCTTTAATTCAAGAATAATATCTTTTCTACCTAAAAGAATAGGTATTGCAATACCTTCTTCATGAACAATCTGTGCAGCTTTCAACACATCTAAATGGTCTGCTTCTGCAAATACTATTTTCTTGGCATGACTGCGAGCTCTGGCATGCAATAAACGAACAACTTTATTATCGTTACCCGAACGAAGCATTAGCTCCTCTCTATATTTATCCCAATCATCAATCGGAGCTTTGGCTACACCACTCTCCATTGCAGCTTTAGCAACAGCAGGTGGTATTTCATATATTAATCGCTGATCAAAAGGCTTAGGTATAATATATTCCTTACCAAAAGTTAATCTTGTTTCACCGTATGCAATATTCACTTGCTCTGGTACAGGTTGTCTTGTTAAATCTGCCAAAGCTTTTACTGCTGCCATTTTCATAGTCTCGTTTATAGCAGTAGCCCTAACATCTAAAGCACCTCTAAATATGAACGGAAAACCAAGCACATTATTTACTTGATTAGGATGATCAGATCTTCCCGTTGCCATTATAATATCTTTTCTAGTGGCAACTGCTAAATCATAAGCTATCTCTGGATCCGGATTTGCCATTGCAAAAACAATAGGGTTCTTAGCCATTGAGAGTAACATATTCGGCGTTACTACATTTGCTATAGATAAACCAACGAATACATCGGCATCTACCATAGCTTCATCTAGAGTATCTATTTTTCTATCGGTAGCAAATTCTTTCTTTGCTGGCGATAAGTTTTCAGCATCTTTTCTAATGACACCTTTACTATCAAGCATCACTATATTCTCTGCCTTAGCGCCAAACGCCTTGTATAACTTCGTACATGAAACAGCAGCTGCACCTGCGCCACTGATTACGATACGAACTTCATCCATTTTCTTGTTGGAAATCTCTAATGCATTTAACAACGCAGCAGCAGAAATAATAGCTGTACCATGTTGATCATCATGCATTACAGGTATATCCAATTCTTCTTTTAACCTGCGTTCTATTTCAAAAGCCTCTGGAGCTTTAATATCTTCAAGATTAATTCCACCAAAAGTTGGTGCAATCATTTTTACAGTTTCAATAAATTTATCTACATCTTCGGTATCCACCTCAATGTCAATACCATCGATATCAGCAAAAATCTTAAAAAGAAGACCTTTCCCCTCCATCACAGGTTTTGACGCTTCAGGACCAATATTTCCTAACCCTAAAACTGCGGTACCGTTAGAAATAATAGCAACTAAATTACCTTTAGAAGTATATTTATATGCATTCTCTTTATCCTTTGCTATTTCTAAACATGGCTCTGCCACACCGGGAGAATAAGCCAGAGCAAGATCACGTTGGGTACTATAAGGTTTAGTGGGTACTATTTTTATCTTACCAGGCTGTGGTTTTGCATGATAAATAAGTGCTTCTCTTCTTAGCTTTTCATTGCTCATACTCTTCTATTTTAAAAAAACAAATTTAAAGGTATTCTACAACAAAGCGTAAATACTAACTGTATTTATATAAATAAAATAACGAGTTGGTAAATGACCATAAAAAGTCATCAAACTATTTACAACTCAACCACCCTTTCTTTATCATTTACATTTAAACGCATTGCGAAAACTGCGGCTATAACAAAGAATGCCCCTGCAAATAACATAGCATTTACAGCATTACCGCCCAATAAGTATTTATAAATTGGTCCGAATGTAAGTGTCTCTATTCCCATTGGAATAACAATCATCATATTCAATATACCCATATACACTCCGCGTCTTTCTTGCGGAACAACTTTAGATACCATTGTATAAGGTATACCCATCATTGCAGCCCAACCAATTCCAAACAGAACCATTGGTACTAAAACCAGTATTGGGTCTTCTATAAAAGGGATTGCAAACAGTGAAATTGCGGTACCGACTAAACTTAGTGCGTAGATTTTTTTACCACCATACTTAACAGATAATGGTACTAATGCTAAAGCTACCACCATAGTTACAATGTTGTAAGTTAAACTCATTTGTGCCGATTGTGATGCCGCTTCGCCTGTAGAATAGCCCATTGTCAATTTAAATAATGGCGTTGTATACTGCCAGTAAATAAACAGCGCATACCATTGAAAGAGGTAAACAGCACCAAGTTTCCATAAGAATTTTGGCATCTTCTTTATAGACTCTGCAATTTCTATAAATGGCAAAGCAATTCGTTCTGAAAAAGGCTTAGCCTTAACTTTATTAATTTCTACCAATTCTTCTGAAGTTGGCGGAATTTCAGATGTTTTTAAAACTGACCAAAGAATGGTTGTAATAGAAAGAATGGCTCCAATATAGAAAGAGTAGTATAACCATGTTGGTATGGTACCCGCAACTTCTACAGATTCTCCCCCAAATAAATACTGAAACAATACAATTGATCCATTTGCCAAAAGAATACCAGCACCAACAAAAAGACTTTGCATCTGGTACCCTAAGCTCAATTGCTTTTCTGGCAACTTATCACCAACGAATGCTCTATAAGGCTCCATTGCCATGTTATTACCTACATCTAAAATCCAAAGTAAACCTACTGCAAACCATAAAACCGGACTTGTAGGGAAAGCGAATAAACACAAACTCCCTAATATAGCTCCTATTAAAAAATATGGTTTTCTTCTACCCCATCTTTCAGACCAAGTTTTATCTGACATCGCTCCTATTATAGGCTGAACGATTAAACCAGTTACCGGACCGGCTATATTTAAGATTGGCAGCATATCTTCTGGTGCACCTAAGTATAAAAATATAGGATTAATAGCTGTTTGTTGAAGTCCAAAACTATACTGGATTCCTAAAAACCCAACATTCATATTAAATATCTGCCAAAAATTTAGACTTGGTTTATTGATTTTCATTTAGTAAAGCTATTATTATTTGATGGTGATCTTTAGTACATTCTCACAAAATATATGCTATAATTTCGAAAAACATAATTTAGAGCGACTACCAATATAATATAATTAAGGCTGACCTTGAACATAACTATTCAGAAATAGCCAACGAAAACGATTGAGAAATTTAATTTATTTTAAAAAATCGATATTTCTAGTGAGTCCATCGTACTTCGTTCTTTTTACAGCAGATTTTTTAAAAACTTTCTGAAAGACATCCACTGTAATTTCTTCCCAATCTTTTTTAGTCATGCTAAGTAAATCTGGGTTTGGGTTAAATAATGGTTCATTATGTGGTTTAGAAAACCGGTTCCATGGACAAACGTCTTGGCAAACATCACAGCCAAACATCCAATCATCAAAAGAACCTTTCATTTCACTTGGAAGCTCATTCTTTAATTCAATGGTAAAATAAGAAATACACTTACTACCATCTACCACATAAGGCTCAACAATTGCTTGAGTAGGACATGCATCTAAGCACGCAGTACATGTGCCACAATGGTCAGTTACTGCATGGTCATATTCTAATTCTATATCGACAATCAACTCTGCTATAAAATAAAAAGAACCTACTTGCTGGGTTAGTAAATTGCTATTCTTACCAATCCAACCTAAACCACTCTTTGCTGCCCATGCCTTATCTAAAACTGGAGCAGAATCTACAAAAGCACGCCCGTTTAACTCGCCGATTTCTTCGGTTATAAATTCTTGTAACTGCCTAAGTTTAGATTTAATGATATGATGATAATCTTGACCGTAAGCATACTTTGAAATCTTATAGCTATCATCTGTTTGTGTTTCTTCGGGATAATAATTTAGTAATAATGAAATGACAGATTTAGAGCCTTCAACCAGTAACCTAGGATCTAATCTTTTATCGAAATGATTCGCCATATAGCTCATTTCGCCATTCATGTTCTTATTGAGCCATTTTTCTAATCTCGGAGCCTCTTCTTCCAAAAAATCTGACTTGGATATACCGCATGATAAAAAACCGAGGCGTTTGGCTTCGGTTTTAATACTATTTGTCCATTTAGATTTTATGTCTATACTCAAAACAATCCAGGTTGAATTCCTCCTTTTATCCTTCCAAGGTGTTTGTAAGCCAATTCGGTTACTTCCCGACCACGTGGAGTTCTCATAATAAAGCCTTGTTGTATTAAAAAAGGTTCGTACACTTCTTCAATGGTTTCTGCACTTTCAGAAACGGCAGTAGCCAAGGTAGTTATACCAACAGGACCTCCTTTAAATTTATCTATTAAAGTAGTAAGAATTTTGTTGTCCATCTCATCTAAACCATGCGCATCTACGTTTAAGGCCTTTAAGCTGAATCTTGATATTTCCATATCAATAGAGCCATTACCTTTAATTTCCGCAAAATCTCTAACCCTTCTTAATAAGGCATTACAAATTCTAGGGGTTCCTCTACTTCTGCCCGCAATTTCTATTGCAGCATCTATAGTTATGGGTACACCTAAAATTTCTGCACTACGTTCCACAATGGTAGATAACAATTCTGTAGAATAATATTGCAACCTACTTTGGATACCAAATCTCGCACGCATAGGCGCTGTTAACAATCCAGATCTTGTGGTTGCACCAATTAAAGTGAAAGGATTTAAATTAATCTGCACAGACCTTGCATTTGGTCCAGACTCAATCATTATATCAATCTTATAATCCTCCATGGCAGAATACAAGTACTCTTCAACTATAGGGCTTAATCTGTGTATTTCATCAATAAATAAAACATCTCTTTCTTCTAAATTGGTAAGAAGTCCGGCTAAATCTCCCGGTTTATCCAAAACAGGACCAGATGTAATTTTAATCCCTACTCCCAACTCATTCGCTAAAATATTAGCCAATGTGGTCTTACCCAAACCAGGAGGACCATGAAATAAGGTATGATCTAACGCCTCACCTCTTCTATTTGCTGCCTCAACAAATACCTTAAGATTTTCAAGCACTTGCTCTTGACCTGTAAAATCGTCAAAATTTATGGGTCTCAATGCTCTTTCAATATCCAATTCCTCGTTAGAGAAACCTTCCGCAGATGGGTCTAAATGCTCGTTCATAGACTAACAAAGATAGACAAACACTAGATAACTTATTCTATAAGAAATTAGCTTATTATATTTTAACTTATACCTAAATGAAGCGTTAATTAGCTTATACAATTCTAACTAAAAATTGTAATTTCATGGCATGACAAAAGAAAATTACACCGCAACTGTTCTTCAGTATATACCAGTATTTTATATCATATGGTCAGACGACCTATTATCTGCATCAGAAATCAATGTAGTTACCAATGCTATTTCCAACGACAGTACCCTATCAACTGAAGATAAAAAGCAACTGAAAACTTGGTTGAATATTAATAATCCACCAAAAAATCAATTACTTAAATCTTGGAAGCAATTGATAACCAATAGCGGTGTAAAATTGGTAGAACATGAAACTTACCCCTTAACAGCATTTAGCCAAAAGGTTGCTATACATTATCATCATAACATCCCTTTTAATGAGCATATTAAAAAGATTGAAATAAATTTAGGCATACAACCCAATCACTACAACCATTTATTTGATGTTCATATTGATCTAGATAAAAAGGCCTCTCAATATTCAGCTAAGCAAATAGACAAAATCCTAAAAGGAGACCATGCAGATGTCATAGATTCTTTTAGAAATGTTTTGAGTGACCCCATATTCTCATGGAAAGTAAGACGTGACAAAGAGGAATTTCGCAATCATGTTTTGAAACAGGTTGAGTTTTTAGCCGATAAAGGTTATGGAGCAATGGCTTATCCTGATGGATACGGTGGCGCAAATGACATGGAAGGATATGCCACAATTTTTGAAAATATGATGTGGGCAGATGGAAGCTTAACGATAAAATTTGGTGTGCAATTTGGACTGTTTGGAGGAAGCATTCAAAAACTTGGAACAAAGAAACACCATGATAAATATTTGGGCGCAGCGGGCACGGCAGAGTTATTAGGTTGTTTTGCCATGACGGAAACCGGACACGGCTCTAACGTTCGTGGTATTAAAACGACAGCAACGTATAACAAAAACTCCGAAACGATTATTATACATACCCCAGGCAAAAATGACAACAAAGAATATATTGGCAATGCCATACATTCTAAAATGGCATCGGTATTCGCGCAATTAATCGTTAACGGAAAAAATCAGGGAGTTCACGCTATTCTAGTTCCACTTAGAAATGAAAACCATGAACTTTTACCGGGTATAACAGTTGAAGATAATGGATACAAACTAGGACTAAACGGAGTAGATAATGGCAAAATATGGTTTAATCAAGTAGAGGTGCCAAAAGAAAATCTATTAAATAAGTATGGTACTATTCTAGGCAACGGTGACTATTACTCAGAGATTAAAAATCCGAACAAGCGATTTTTTACCATGTTAGGCACCTTAGTTGGTGGGCGTATATGCGTTGCAAGAGCTGGTTTAGGTGGAGCTAAATTTGCTTTAACGGTAGCCATTAAACATGCTTTAAAAAGAAGACAGTTTAATGACAGCGTAAAAATTCAAGAAGACCTATTGATGGATTACCCATCTCACCAATTACGATTAACCCCATTAGTGGCAAGTGCATATGTTTATCACATCACTTTAGACAAAATGATGGAGTTATATTGCGATGAATCTCAACCAGATAAACGACAAATTGAAACGCAAGTTGCTGGCTTAAAATCAATAATTACTTGGTATGCAAATAATGCTATACAAGAATGTAGAGAGGCTTGTGGAGGTAAAGGATATCTATTAGAAAACCGAATTGCAGATTTAAAAGGTGACGTTGATATCTTCACCACCTTTGAAGGTGATAATAACGTATTATTACAACTTGCGGCTAAAGGTGTGCTATCAGATTTTAAAGCAGAATTCAATAGTGCAGGTTTCTCAACAGTATTGAAATTGTTGAGCTCACAGTTAAGTGATAAACTATCTACCATTAACCCTCTTTACACCAATAAGACCGACAAAGATCATTTATATAATCCTAAATTTCATGTACATGCTCTAGAACATAGAACAAGACGCCTAACCTATACTATTGCCATGAGGATACGAGGATATATTAAAAAAGGAATTCCGTCATATCAAGCCTTTTTAAAGGTTCAAACTCACCTAATGACACTTGGCAAGGCGTACAGCACAGAACTAGCATACAAATCCTTTATAGAACATAACAGCACTATTGCAGACCTAGAATACAAAGCATTATTTGAAAAATTGGGCACTTTATATGCACTTCATGAAATTAGAAAAGATGCTTCTTGGTATCTAGAGCAAGGCTATATTAGCGGAAATAAATCAAAAGCGATACGCCAAAGAGTTGAACGTTTATGCACTGAGTTAAGACCGCATTTAGATAGCCTGGTAGATGGTTTCGGAATACCTGAACATCTTATGACAGCCCCTATTGCCAATTAATTCCTTTCCTTTTCTAGTCGAGAAGTGTCTAGAAAGTCTAAGATGGTAATTTTAGCCTCGCCATACAATTTAGTTCTAGTACTTCCTTTAGAATTAAGTTGTAGGGTGTTTAATGCTCTAATTTCAATATCTGGAGAGTCCTCAGTAATTAAAAGGACATCATTAGACTGAAGGTCTGCAGCTTTAAGAGAGCTATTACCATACATTTTTGCCATTAAAAAATCGGCAGTACCCTCCAACTTAGCAGAAGCATTTTTATACATATAGATATTGTTGCTAGAACCTGTTGTATATAACTTAACATCTATTCTGTCTTTTAAGGTAATATTTAAGGAGTCACTAGCTAAATTAAAATCACCAGAACTTATCTCCTCCATAGTAATATCCATAATATCAGCAGTAGCATTAAGTTCTAACCTAGATGTACCAAAAGTAGCCACTTTTAATCGATCCGTCGAAATAACATCTTTCATACTAATTTTACCATTTAGCATTTTAATACTTCTCAACTCTTGAAAGAAAATTGTAATCTCTAATTTCTTTTTTGAAGTGATATTATAAAAAGAAGATATTTTCAAAACACCATTATCAACTTTAAACTTTAGAACATCTAAAAGATTATCATCAAGCTCTAAGACATAACCTTCTTGTGATGCCTTTTGAATAACAATATCTAAATCATCTACCAATTCAATTGCCGTAAATGGAGCTAAATCCTCTCTTACTTCAATAACATTCTTATTTCCTTTAATCTTGGGCTTACGTTGTGTATAACCGGAAAAGGAGATAAACAATACAACTACTAATAGGGTGAACTTTTTCATAATCTAAACTTCTAATATAAAATGAAGATATCTAATATAATTTAATCTTATAACAACTTAGCAATATCTTAAGAGCTAAACAAAAAAAAGCCCAACTATTGCTAGTTGGGCTTTTTTTATATTTATATAGTCTAATGACTCATTTCTTCTTCATTCTCTTGCAAAGGTATATGTTGAGGAATGTAATCTTGACCTGGAATATAATATTCCCCATTCTCATCTACTTTACTATAATCATAAGACCATCTATGAACCTCAGGTATAGCACCAGCCCAGTTACCATGTACATGCTTTTGTTCAGCAGTCCATTCTAACGTATTAGATTTCCAAGGGTTAACAGGACCAACCTTACCATAGAAAATGCTATAGATAAAGTTTGCAACGAATACTAATTGAGCAGCACCAGCAATAATAGCAAATACAGTCATTAATACTTGTATATCCGCAAGTTCATCAAACATTGGGAAAGCCGTATTTTCATAATATCTTCTAGGTACACCAGCCATACCAACAAAATGCATTGGGAAGAATACACCATAAGCACAAATTGCAGTTACCCAAAAATGAACATAACCTAAATTCTTATTTAAAAGTTTTCCTTCAAACATCACAGGGAACCAATGGTACACACCCGCAAACAAACCGTACAATGCAGATATACCCATTACTAAGTGGAAGTGAGCAATCACAAAATAAGTATCATGAACATTTATATCTAACGTACTATCTCCTAAAACAATCCCTGTTAAACCACCAGTAATAAAAGTAGATACAAAGCCAATGGAAAATAACATTGCCGGGTTTAATTGCAAATTACCTTTCCAGAGTGTTGTAATCCAGTTAAACGCTTTTACAGCAGAAGGAATAGCAATTAATAAAGTGGTAAATGTAAATACAGATCCTAAAAATGGATTCATACCAGAAATAAACATATGGTGACCCCAAACAATTGTTGAAAGAAAAGCAATTGCAAGAATAGAAGCAATCATGGCACGGTAACCAAAAATAGGTTTACGAGCACTAGTAGCCATAATCTCAGATACTAATCCCATTGCAGGTAAAATTACAATATATACCTCTGGGTGTCCTAAGAACCAAAACAAATGTTCAAATAGAACAGGTGAACCACCTTGATAATGTAAAACTTCACCTTGAATAAATATGTCAGATAGGAAGAAAGAAGTACCAAAACTTCTATCCATTATTAATAAAAGAGCTGCAGATAATAAAACCGGGAAAGAAATTACACCGATAATCGCGGTAACAAAAAATGCCCAAATTGTCAAAGGCAATCTAGTCATTGACATACCCTTTGTTCTTAGATTTATTACGGTAACAATGTAATTCAAAGATCCTAGTAAAGAAGATGCGATGAATATTGCCATTGAACTCAACCATAAAGTCATACCCAAACCAGATCCAGGCTGAGCCATAGGTAATGCACTTAATGGCGGATAAATCGTCCAACCAGCAGCTGCAGGCCCTGCTTCAACAAATAATGAAATAACCATTATAACAGCAGAAACAAAAAACAGCCAAAACGAAACCATGTTTAAGAAGCCAGACGCCATATCACGGGCACCTATCTGCAACGGAATCAAAAGATTACTAAATGTACCACTTAGACCAGCTGTCAAAACAAAAAAGACCATTATGGTACCGTGCATGGTAACTAACGCCAAATAAATATCAGCATCCATTACCCCACCTGGAGCCCACTTACCTAACAGAGTTTCAAAAATCGGAAAAGATTCCCCTGGCCAAGCCAATTGCATTCTAAATAATAATGACATCGCAATACCAATAAAACCCATTACCAATACACCTGTTATAAGGTATTGTTTGGCAATCATTTTATGGTCTTGACTAAAGATATACTTTGTTACAAAAGTTTCTTTATGATGATGTCCATGATCGTCATGTGCGTGATCATCTACATGTGCATGTGCTGTTGCTGACATAATCGAAATCTTATTTTTATTAATTTTCTTATTATAGCTTTGTTAACTAGAGAATATAGAATTATTCTCCTACTGAAACTGAACTCACTGTATTAAATGCTGGAGCCGTATCATCTTTCATTACCGTTTCGGCAAATGTTGATTGATCTTTCATCCACGCATTATACTCTTCCTCTGTTTCTACAATTATCTTCATCTGCATGTTGTAATGTGATTTTCCACAAATCTTATTACAAAGCAATATATAATCGAATTCCCAAGGATCTAATGCTTCACCAGTACTTGCAGCCTTTTCTGCACGTATTTTATTCGTTCTTTTTACCTTGTCCAAAACATCTGGATTAGATCTCATTTCCTCTGTTGTATAAATTGGAGTAAAAGAAAACTCAGTTATCATACCTGGAACACAATTCATTTGTGCTCTAAAGTGAGGCATATAAGCAGAATGTAAAACATCTTGAGAACGCATTTTAAAATTCACCTTTCTTCCAACTGGCAAATGCAATTCTTTTACAATAACATCATCATGTGCATAAGTATCTGATTCGTCTAGACCTAATACATTAGCCTTATCAATGTCAATCATTCTAACATTAGAACCACCAAGAACATTATCTCCACCACCATATCTTGCTGTCCAGTTAAATTGCTGAGCATACAATTCTACAATTAGTGGATCATCTTCATCATTAACATCCATTATCGTTGTCCATGTGTATAATCCCCAAAGAATAAGACCAGCCAGCACAATTACAGGAATAATTGTCCAGATAAACTCTAAACGATCATTGTCTGCGTAGAAAAGGGCTTTTTGACCTTTCTTACCACTATACTTATAACCAAAGTAATGTAATAATGCTTGGGTTAAAGTCTGAACTATGAAGATAATAACCATTGAAACCAACATTAGGCTATCATACTCCTCACCATGTGCAGAACCTGCTTCAGGTAATAAGAATTTACTGTATTTCCAAAAACTGAAAATGGTTATTCCATAAATAAATATCAAGAATGCAAATAACATGTATCCGTTATTCTTGTTATCACTATCCGTTGCTATTTGGTGATTCTCGGTTTTAAGCTGAGATAATTCAAAGATTTTAGTCAACTGCCATATGGCAATCGCAACAAGAACAAGAACAGCTAAAGTCAATAATGTCGTCATCGTATATATAAATGTTATACTTTACTTATCTATTAATAATGAAAGTGTCTACTTTCTTCAATAAACGGATTTCTTTTTGGTTGTAGAGGTGCCGTTGCAAGTGCTCTAAATACCCAAAATATAAATAAACCTGCGAAAAACAATACAGATCCAATTTCAGGAATACCAATATACCAGTTCTTACCTACTGTAGAAGGCATAATGGCGTTAAAAATATCCATATAGTGACCCGCTAAGATTACAATACCAGTTAAAATAACAAACCAGTTAACTCTTTTATAATCACTATTCATTAATAACAGCACAGGAAATAAGAAGTTCATAGCTACCATACCAAAGAAAGGCAATCTATAATCAGCAATTCTGGTGATGTAATATGTAACTTCTTCAGGAATATTAGAATACCATATAAGCATGAACTGAGAGAACCATAAGTATGTCCAGAAAATACTGATACCGAACATAAATTTAGCTAAATCATGAATATGACTATCGTTCACATCTTGTAAAAGTCCTTTAGACTTCAAGTAAATTGTAACCATTGCAATCACAGTGATACCAGATACGAACATACTAGCAAAAATATACCACCCGAACAAAGTACTAAACCAGTGTGGCTCAACACTCATAATCCAATCCCAAGACATGATAGACTCAGAGATTAAATAGAATACCAAGAAACCAGCAGATATTCTAAAGTTTAATTTGAAATTAGAATTATCATCAGACTCATCTTGAGCTAAAGATAATTTTCTAGAATACTCTCTATAACCAATCCAACCCGCTAAAAATATAGCTGCTCTTATCAAAAAGAAAGTAGGGTTTAAATAACCAGATTTACCTTGTAGTAAAGCATCGTGAGCTACTACCGTTTCATCCATCCAAATAAACAAATGATTCATGTGCAATACAGAAAGAAGTAAAATAACAAATACTATAATACCGCCAGGAACCAAGTAAGACGTTATACCTTCCATAACTCTGAATAACAAAGGTGACCAACCTGCCTGCGCAGCACGTTGTATAGCATAAAATGCTAAAACACCAAGTGATATCATCATAAAAAAGAAAGCCGCAACATACAAAGCTGCCCAAGGTCTATTTTTAAGTTGATCTAATAAATGTTGATCATGAGAAGAATCATGTTCCTCTCCGTGAGTATCGGCAACAGCATGATCATTCTCTTGTGTTGAATGTTCAGCTTCAGCTCCATGATCATCACCATGACCAGAGTCATGACTTGCCACCATTTCTTTCGCCTCTGCTATGGTTCCAGGAGCCATAACAAATCCTCCAATGATTCCTAATGCACCTACTATCATTAGAACGATGGACGCTATTTTGAGTCTATTTGAAAACGTATACATAGTATTGTTTACCTATTATTTGGTTAAATCTTGTTTCAGTTTCATTACATATTCAGATACTTGCCACATCTCTTCTGTATTCATTTGAGATGCATAAGAACCCATTGAATTCAATCCATAATGAATTGTATAATATGTAGATCCTACTGTCAAGTTTCTTACTGGGTCAGCATAACTAGGAACACCTAATATCTTTTCCCTTTTAACAAGTGTACCTTGTCCGTCACCTTTGTCACCATGACAAATAGCACAATAAATTGTATATAATTGACCACCTTTTGCTAAGTTAGCCTCCACATTCATTGAATCCAAAGGACTAGACTGCAATCTTGATAATTCTTTACCTTCTGGAGAATTTTCAATTTCATATGGCAACCACCCTCTATTTATTGTATTTGCCGGAGGCAACATTGCTTCTGATTTATTTGGCAAAAAATCTGCCTCACCATAAGCTTCATAACCTACAGATTCATACATATTAGGCATGTACTGATAATTTCGCTCACGCTCATTCTGGCAAGAAGTTGCCACGATAGCCAAACCGAATACTATTGCTAATTTCTTAAAACTGTTCATATTTAATGACTGTTTTTTTCTGAGATATTAATTTCAACTGCACCAGTATCCATTAATAAGTCTCTTAGTTCTTGCTCGTTGTCATGGATTTCTATCTCCATCAAAAAATGATCATCCGTAGTTCTAACATCTGGATTCTCAGCTTCTTTAAAAGGCCATAATCTACTTCTTAAATAGAATGTTATAACCATTAAGTGGGCAGCAAAGAAAACCGTTAATTCGAACATAATAGGCACAAATGCCGGCATGTTTTCCAAGTAGCTAAAACTTGGTTTACCACCAATATCTTGTGGCCAATCTTCTATCATGATGTAATTCATCATTAACACTGCAACAGTAAGACCAACACAACCATATAGAAACGCTGTAATTGCTAATCTTGTTGGAGCTAACCCCATAGCTTTATCCAACCCGTGTACAGGAAAAGGACAGTATACTTCGTCAATATGATGTTTCGCTGCTTTTACCTTTTTAACGGCAAGCATAAGAATATCATCATCATCGTAAAAAGCGTGTATAACTTTAGATGCCATATTTATCTTTTGTTATTTAATAAAATTGCTGCTTGTCCTGCCCAGTCATCACGTTGAGCTCTACCTGGGAAAGAACCTGTAATAGAATCTAACAAATTGTACTCGCTCTCGGTCATTCTAGCAACTTGAGCGAATGTATAAATTCCAATTTCGTTTAAAGTAGCCTCCATTTGTGGACCAATACCTTTTACTTTTTTCAAATTATCAGGTTGTTGAGTTGTAGCATCGAATGTTCCAACTGCACTTAACAAGTCTGATACACCAATCTTATCATCAACAGGTGCTTTTACCTCACCCATTATGACATCATCAGTAATTGGTTCTCTTACTTCACTTTTTAATGGAGTAATTGTATACAATGGCTTACCTGCATCCCTTAGTGTTTTATACTTTTCACCAGAAGCTTTTAAAATAGATTTAACTTCTGCCTGGGCAATAACAGGGAACGTTCTAGCATATAAAAGAAATAGAACGAAAAAGAAACCAATAGTACCAATGAATATACCGATATCAACAAATGTCGGCGAGAACATTGCCCAAGATGATGGAAGGTAATCTCTATGTAAAGAAGTTACGATAATTACGAATCTCTCGAACCACATACCTATGTTTACTATAATAGATATAAAGAAAGAGAACATAATACTTGTTCTAAGTTTCTTAAACCACATAAACTGTGGAGAGAATACGTTACAAGTCATCATTGACCAGTAAGCCCACCAGTAAGGTCCGGTTGCTCTATTCAAGAAAGCATACTGTTCGTATTCAACACCAGAATACCATGCCATGAATAACTCTGTAATATATGCACAACCTACAATAGATCCTGTAAGCATTATTACGATGTTCATCAACTCAATATGCTGAATAGTAATATAATTTTCTAAGTGACATACCTTTCTCATTATTATTAATAATGTGTTCACCATTGCGAAACCAGAAAAGATAGCCCCAGCAACGAAATAAGGTGGAAAGATAGTTGTATGCCAACCTGGTATTACCGAAGTAGCAAAGTCAAATGATACAATAGTATGTACAGATAATACCAAAGGCGTTGCTAAACCAGCAAGTACCAAAGATACTTCTTCAAATCGTTGCCAATCTTTAGCACGACCTGTCCAACCAAAACTTAACAAGCTATAGATTTTCTTTTGGAAAGGCAATACAGCCCTATCACGAATCATAGCGAAATCTGGTAGTAAACCTGTCCACCAGAATACTAATGAAACAGAAAGATATGTTGATATCGCAAATACATCCCAAAGAAGTGGAGAGTTAAAGTTCACCCACAATGATCCAAATTGGTTTGGAATTGGAAGTACCCAGTAAGCCAACCATGGCCTACCCATGTGAATAATTGGAAACAAACCTGCTTGTACAACCGAAAATATGGTCATTGCTTCTGCAGAACGGTTAATTGCCATTCTCCATTTTTGACGAAACAATAATAATACCGCTGAGATCAAAGTACCGGCATGTCCGATTCCTACCCACCAAACAAAGTTGGTAATATCCCAAGCCCAGTTAACTGTTTTATTAAGACCCCAAGTACCGATACCGGTAGAGACTGTGTAAATAATACAACCTACTCCCCAAAGAAATGCCACTAAGGCAATGGAAAAAACTATCCACCAATGCTTATTTGCTCTTCCTTCTACTGGGGCGGCAATATCCACAGTTACATCGTGGTAGCCTTTGTTCCCAATTACTAGGGGTTTACGTATAGGTGCTTCGTAATGCGACGCCATAGACTTTTGTTATAATTACTTTCTACTATTGTTTATGCTTCGTTGGTGTTTCTAACCTTAACATGGTAGAAAACATTTGGTTGAGTACCTACATGCTCCAATAAATGGTACATACGATCACTCGCTTTTAATTCTGCAACTTTACTCTTCTCATCATTAACATCACCAAATACTATGGCTCCATTACTACAAGCAGAAGAACAAGCTGTTTGAAACTCTCCATCTTCAATAACACGCCCATCTCTCTTGGCATCTAAAATAGTCTTCTGTGTTTTTTGAATACACATAGAACATTTCTCAATTACTCCACGAGAACGAACATTTACATCTGGGTTCAATACCATTTTACCCAAATCATTATTCATGTGGAAATCAAACTCATCATTGTTATTATACAAGAACCAGTTAAATCTACGTACTTTATAAGGACAGTTATTTGCACAATATCTTGTACCTACACATCTGTTATAAGCCATTTGATTCTGACCTTGTCTACCATGTGATGTTGCCGCAACAGGACAAACAGTTTCACAAGGCGCATGATTACAATGCTGACACATAACCGGCTGAAATGCCACTTGAGGATTAGCAGAAGGATCTTCCAATTCTCCGAAACCTCCTAATGAACCATTATCACCAGATAAACCATCAAAACCATCTTTCTTCTGATTATCTCCTTCAAAAGTTTCTTCTGAAGAATAATATCTATCGATACGCAACCAGTGCATATCCCTAGACTTTCTTACTTCAGCCTTACCTACAACAGGTACATTATTTTCAGCATGACAAGCGATAACACAAGAACCACAACCGGTACATGCATTTAAATCGATAGACATATTAAAATGATGCCCAATAGTACGATCAAAGCTGTCCCATAAATCAACCGAAGTTGCGGGAACCTCTTGATGATCTAAAGAAACCATAGGAACTTCATTCCACTCAGAATGATTTTTTGTATTGAATATCTCTAAAGTTGTTTCCTTTATGATATCACCTCTACCCATTAGGGTTTTATGCAATTGAATACAAGCAAACTCATGATTTCCCGCTACTTTCTCTACACTTACAGATTGGTTAGCATTGAAACCGTCATACAAAGCAAATGCATTAACACCTGTTTGCATATCCTCTTTCAAGCCTACTTTTTTACCATAACCAAAAGAAAGACCTACAGTACCTTTTGCTTGACCAGGCTGCACAACTACAGGAACTTTTTCTAAACTAACACCGTTAACGGTTAGCTTAACATAGTTACCATCCATACCGCCATTTGCGACATTTACATTCTCTACACCTAATTCAACAGCATCCGCCTTAGATATAGTAACATAATTATCCCAAGACACTCTTGTAATTGGATCAGGAAACTCTTGAAGCCAAGGGTTACTTGCCTGCTGCCCATCACCCATACCTACTTTTGAATATAAAGTAAGCTCCATTCCTTCGCTAGTAGTATTTGCTAGACTACGTATCGCCGAAGCCATAGAAGTATTCGCCACTACCTCAGTTGGTGTTTCCGATGCAACTACATTTTGAGCAGCACCTTCTTCATTCACTACCATTGTATCGGCACTGAAAACACCATCTTGCAATGCTTGATTCCAATTAGCTCCGTTAAGAACACTACTTGACCAAGTATCTTTTATATAATCATAATACGATTGCTCACTTCCTAATAGCTCTAAAACTACAGTTTGGAACTGCTTCGTATCAAATAATTCTTTAATTGTTGGTTGCATTAAACTGTAATGCCCCTTTTTTATCTGAACATCTCCCCAAGACTCTAAGTAATGGTTTGTTGCACCTACATACTGAACAGCTTCAGTAGTCTCATTCCAATTGGTTGAAAATGCAACTGTAAGGTCTACTTTAGCCAAACCTTCTTTGAAATCTGCTGCATTAGGCAAAGAATAAACAGGATTAACCCCGTCCATTAACAAAGCACCAACCCTACCAGCTTTCATATCGGCAATTAAAGCATTTACAGCCTTAACACTACCCTTTCTAATATACTTAGGAGCAGCAGTATCAAAAGCCTTACTTGATAACATCTCATTAATTGCCAAAACAACCGCCTGAGCATTTACATCATCCAACCCAGTAACAACAACCGCATTAGATCCAGCCTTCTTAATTTCCGCAGCAATAGAATCAACTAATACATCATATTCTGAAGTGTTACCACCGACAGATGTACCATTTAATTTACCGTATAATTTAGCCAAAACAACTTTCTGAGCACTTGGCTTCATAGCCACACGCTTATCTGCGTTAGCACCAGTTAATGACATATTCGCCTCTAACTGTACATGTCTTGACATTTTACCGTTCTTAGGCACACGACCTCTAGAATAACCAGCATCATATCCGCCACCTTGCCAATCAGCAATAAAATCCGCACCAAAAGAAACTATAAGATCAGCTTTTTCAAAATCGTAATCCGCTAAAGCACGCTCACCGTATTTATTTTCAAAAGCATTTAAAGCAGCATCCTCTGATATTGCATCATAAGTTACATGAACAACATTCTCATTAGCAGCAACTAAATCTGCCATTAATCGATCTGTTGACGGACTGGCATATGTTTGCGTAAGTATCGCTATTTTCTTAGCCGAACCTTTAAGTCCACCCATTTTAGCTTTAACCGTTGCTTTCAGCACATCCCATTCAACAGGCTCACCATTCGCCATCGGCCCTTGCAATCTTGTACTATCGTACAAAGAAAGAACTGAACCTTGAATTCTAGCATTTGCAGAACCACCTATTTTCGCCAAGGTATTATTCTCAACCTTGATAGGACGACCTTCACGAGTTTTGATCAATATACTTGCAAAGTCAAATCCATTAGCTACAGTAGTCGCATAATAATTAGCAACTCCCGGCACTATATTTTCAGGCAAAACAACATAAGGAATCGATTTTACAACCGGTCCTTCACATGCTGCTAAAGAAGCTGCCGCGGTACTAAACCCAACATACTTCAAGAAATCTCTACGATTTGTGTTTGCAGAAGACAAAGTTTCCTTGTCACCCAAGAAATCATCCACAGGAATCTGCTCTACAAATTCATTCTGCTTTAGCGCCTCAACAATGGAATCGTTAGGATTTAACTCCGCCTCGTTCTTCCAATATTTTTTGTTTGATGCCATACGTATTCTGTAATTAGCTTCTTTAAATTATTATTAATAGTGACACTTACCACATTCCAGACCACCCAACTGAGCAGCTGTTAAATTATCTACACCGTACTTCTTAGAAAGCTCTGCATGTATTTTCTCGTAATACTCGTTACCTTCAACCTTAACATTCGTCTCTCTATGGCAATCAATACACCACCCCATGGTCAAAGGAGAATATTGATACATAATTTCCATTTCCTCTACAGGACCGTGACAAGTTTGACAATCTACACCTGCAACAGAAACGTGCTGCGAGTGATTAAAGTAAGCAAAATCAGGAAGATTATGAACTCTAATCCATTCTACTGGCTGACTCTCACCAGTATATTTTTGATTTTCCTCATCCCAACCAACTGCTTTATACAACTTCTTGATCTCACCTGTATAAAACTCATTAGTGTACCCATTTTCTAAATCTTCTTGCGAAGGACCTTCTGGATTACCCGTGTACTCGTAAATAGATTTATGACAGTTCATACAAACATTCAGAGATGGTATTCCAGATGTTTTAGAAACTCGTGCTGAAGAGTGACAATATTTACATTCAATTTTATTATCACCAGCATGTATCTTATGAGAATAATGAATTGGCTGAATAGGAGCATAACCTTGATCTACACCAACCTGCATCATCCATCCATAAGCGAAATAAGCACTACCTAACAATAATAGTATTGCAGTAACAATAACTAAAAATTGATTTTGAGCAAAAGCTTTCCAAATTGGAGTTCTTTTTGCGGCACCTTCTTTCTCTATCGCTATTCCGTTTGCTTGAGCTATACGCTGCAATGTCTTATTAACCAATAGCAACATGACCACTAACAACCCAAATACCAATACTAAGGCACCTAAAATAATTTCATTTGAAACCCCGGACGAAGAACCACTTCCTCCGGCAGCCGACTGAACATCCCCAGCAGCAGTGGCAGGAGCCGCAGCGGGTGCAGCAGCAGTATATGCTAATATATCATCAATGTCAGCGTTAGACAATGTTGGAAATGCCGTCATTGCAGCTTGATTGTATTCAGCATACAACTTGTTTGCATAAGCATCACCTGACTTTATAACAGCTGGACTATTTTTAATCCAAGCATAAAGCCACTCTCTATCTAAACCTTCATCTTCACTTAATCTACTTTCCACATTTTCTAATGCAGGACCCGTCATCTTACGATTTAACGCGTGACAAGCAGCACAGTTCTGATTGAACAAAGCTTTACCCTTCTTTGCATCTCCACCACCAGCGGCAGCCTCTACAGCTGTTGCATCTGCAGCAGCATCCTGCGCTATTAATGGACTTGCAGAAAATAAAATTGCTATTAGGGATAAACCTAAAATTTTAGAAAACTGATTTCGGTTTGGAACCTTTTTCATATATCGAATATTTCTATCGGAATCTTGGCATGATTTTGGTCATAGATGAAACCAATTACAATCCACCAAATGCCTAAATCGGAGACAAAAATACGACATAGACTTTATTTGAAAAATGTTAATGTATCTATAATTTACAATTTAGAAATATTCTAAATAAACAACCATTTATTTGTTTGATCCTGAATAAATTACTTTTGCAATGATTGAAAATAAAACTACAAATAGGTTATGAAAACACTAAGTACCTTGGTAATTTTTGCATGTATTACGCACTTTAGCTACGCGCAAGGCGCTAAAGTAAATATTCAGCAAGACCAAAAGATTGACCAATTGCTAGAGATATACAAATCTTCTTTAAGCAATAATGAATATTACAGAATACAGGTAGGTTTCGGAAATTACGCGAAAGCCCAAAGAATAAAAGCAAATGTCGAAGAAGATTTCCCAGAACTATCTTCAAAAATTGATTTTGACTCACCAACCTATCGTGTAAGAGTTGGAAGGTTCACTTCTAAATTAGATGCAGAACGAAAGTTTAATGAAGTTCGTGTCAAGTATCCAGACGCGATGTTATTAAAACCAAAAAAATCGACCAAATAGGTCGATTTTTTTTTGATATAATTTTAAAGGAAGCTTTTAAACAACCCTTTAATTTATTTATTTAGATTTCAACTTCTTCTTAACAGCAACCTCTTGGAATGCTTCGACAATATCACCTTCGTTGATATCATTATAGTTCTTAATCTGAAGTCCACAATCATAACCTTTTGCTACTTCTCTAACATCATCTTTAAATCGTTTTAAAGATGTTAAAGTACCAGTGTATATTACCACACCGTCACGTATCAATCTAATATTAGAGTTTCTAAAGATTTTACCACTAGTAACCATACAACCCGCAATGGTACCAATTTTAGAGATTTTAAATGTCTCTCTAATTTCAGCTGTACCAGAAATCTCTTCTTTCATTTCAGGAGACAACATACCTTCCATCGCATCTTTAAGATCATTGATAGCAGCATATATAATAGAATACATACGAATATCAATTTCTTCTTTTTCAGCAATAGCTTTAGCGTTACCCATTGGTCTAACATTAAAACCAATTATAACTGCATCTGATGCAGAAGCTAACAACACATCTGATTCCGTTATAGGACCAACTGCTTTGTGTATTATATTTACCTGAATCTCATCTGTAGATAATTTCTGGAAAGAATCTGTTAACGCCTCAACCGAACCATCAACATCACCCTTAAGAATAATATTAAGCTCTTTGAATTCCCCTAACGCTATTCTACGCCCAATTTCATCAAGTGTAATATGACGTTGAGTTCTTACTGACTGCTCGCGTTGTAATTGAGATCTTCTAGAAGCTATTTGCTTAGCTTCACGCTCATCTTCTAACACATAGAACTTATCCCCAGCTTGAGAAGCACCATCAAGACCTAATATAGATATTGGTCTAGAAGGTCCTACTTCTTTAACACTGTTTCCTCTTTCATCTTGCATTGCCTTTATCTTACCACTAGTGGTACCGGCCAACACATAATCACCTATCTTAAGCGTACCTGACTGCACCAATACAGTAGAAACATAACCTTTTCCTTTATCTAGAAAAGCTTCTACAACTGTACCAGTCGCATGTTTATCCGGATTTGCTTTTAGCTCTAAAATTTCAGCTTCAAGTAATACTTTCTCTAATAATTCCTTAACACCTAAACCTGTTTTTGCTGAGATATCATGAGACTGAATTTTACCACCCCAATCTTCTACTAACAAATTCATTTGCGCTAAACCTTCTTTAATCTTATCAGGATTAGCTGTTGATTTATCAACCTTGTTAATAGCAAAAACGATTGGCACACCAGCTGCTTGCGCATGACTAATAGCCTCTTTCGTTTGTGGCATGATATCATCATCAGCCGCTACAACAATAATTGCAATATCGGTAACTTGAGCACCTCTAGCACGCATAGCGGTAAACGCCTCGTGACCAGGGGTATCTAAGAAAGCTATACGCTCTCCATTTTCTAAAGTAACACCATAAGCACCAATATGCTGAGTAATACCACCACTTTCACCGGCAATAACATTTTCTTTACGGATATAATCCAATAAAGATGTTTTACCGTGATCCACGTGACCCATTACTGTTACAATAGGAGCTCTTGGCTTTAAGTCTTCAGGAGCGTCAACTTCTTCAACTATACTTTCTTCTATATCTGCCGTTACGAAATCAACTTCATAACCAAATTCTTCAGCTACAATAGACAAAGTCTCAGCATCTAAACGCTGATTCATTGTTACCATTAAACCTAAGGACATACATGCAGAAATAATTTCTGTCGTAGAAACACCCATCATAGTAGCAACCTCAGTTGCAGTAACGAACTCAGTAACCTTAAGTACCTTGTTCTCTAATTCCTGTTGTTCTAAATCTTTCTCAGTCTGCTCTCTATGCTGATCTCTTTTACTTCTTCTGTACTTAGCCCCTTTACCCTTCTTGGATTTACCTTGAAGTTTTTCTAGGGTTTCACGCACTTGTTTTTGTACATCTTCTTCAGTAGGCTCCACTTTTGCTACAGGCGCAAATCTACCCCTACCTTTATTTCTATCTCCAGTGTTAGCCGTACCTCTACTTTGACCAGGACCAGAAGGATTCTTTGTAACAATTCTTCTACGTCTCTTTTTACGATCCGTACTTGCTCTATCTGCAGGTTTTTTCTCTTCTTTCTTTTTCTTGGGCTTCTCGAACTTACTAAGATCGATTTTCTCTCCGGCAATTTTTGGTCCAGTTAATTTCTGGTATTGCGTTTCAATAGTTTTTGGAGCTTCAGGTTCTGGAGCAGCTTCCACTACTGGTTCTTTTGGAGTTTCTTTAACCTCTGCCTTTTTAGCGGCTTCAACTTTCGGTGTTTCAGCTTTTGGCGCTTCAACTTTTGGCTCCTCTTTCTTTTCCTCTGGCTTTTTAACCGCAGGTGCAACGACCTTAGGTTTTTCTAATATAACCTTACGAGTTTCCAAAATTTCAACTTTAGGCGTAACCTTTTCCTCGACTTTAGGAGCAATTTTCTCCTCAGCTTTTGGAGTCTCCTTAATAGGTTCTTCAACCTTCTTTTTAGGATTCAGGTCAATTTTACCTACCATTTTAGGACCAGCAAGTTCAACCTTGCCAACTAAGGTATTCTCTTCTGTTTCGGCGTTTCTTCGCTCACGGGCCAAGCGACGATCTTCTTGTTCTTTTTCTAATTGAACTCGAATAGCCTCCTTCTCTTTTCGTTTTTCTTCACCAACTTCCTTTGATGCAACTTTTTTACTCTTGTCCGTCTGGAACTCGTCAAGCAAAACCTGATAAACATCATCGGAAATTTTAGTGGTAGGCCTCGCTTCCACATCATGTCCTTTTCCGTTAAGAAAGTCCACTGCCCTATCCAAGGAAATATTAAGTTCACGAAGAACTTTATTAAGCCTTATTTTCGCATTGTCTGCCATAAATACTGATTCCCGTTCTTTTATTTAAGTGCTAATATATAGCTAATCTTCTAATTCTTCTTTTAGGATACGCACAACTTCTAAAATAGTTTCCTCTTCTAAATCTGTACGCTTCACTAAATCGTTAACGTCTTGCTCTAAAACGCTACGAGCTGTATCGAATCCGATTTTCTTGAATTCTTCAATAATCCAAGCATCGATTTCATCAGAGAATTCTGTTAATTCAACATCTTCCTCTACTCCTTCACGGAACACATCTATCTCATAACCAGTTAATTGACCAGCTAGTCTAATATTATGTCCGCCTCTACCAATTGCCTTAGAAACCTCTTCAGGCTTTAAGTAAACTTGCGCCGTCTTCTTCTCTTCGTTCAACTTTACCGAAGAAACTCTTGCCGGACTCAATGCTCTGGTCACTAACAATTGTGGGTTAGCTGTCCAGTTAATAACATCTATATTTTCATTTCCTAATTCACGAACAATACCATGAATTCTTGATCCTTTCATACCTACACAGGCACCAACTGGATCAATACGATCATCATAAGAGTCTACAGCAACCTTCGCTTTTTCTCCCGGTATCCTAACCGCCTTCTTAACCGTAATTAAACCGTCAAAAACTTCAGGTATTTCTTGAAAAAATAATTGCTCCAAGAATTTAGGTGAACTTCTAGACATTATAATAGTAGGTTTTGCACCTTTCAATTCAACACTTTCAATTACACCTCTTACATTATCACCTTTACGGAAAAAATCAGAAGGAATTTGTCTGTCTTTAGGTAAGATTATCTCATTACCCTCATCATCTAGTAAAATAATTGCTTTATGACGAATATGATGAACTTCAGCTGTATAAATTTCGCCCTCTAAATCTTTAAAGTGCTTATATATAGTTGTATTATCATGTTCATGAATTTTAGAAATAAGATTTTGACGCAAAGCCAAAATTGCTCTTCTACCCAAATCAATTAATTTCACCTCTTCAGACACATCTTCACCAACTTCAAAATCTGGCTCAATTTTACGAGCTGCGGATAATGAAATTTCCTCATTTGGCTCTTCAACCTCACCATCGTTAACAACAATACGGTTTCTCCAAATTTCTAAATCACCTTTATCTGGGTTGATAATAATATCAAAGTTATCATCTGAACCAAACTTCTTTTTAAGCGCATTTCTAAAAACATCTTCCAAAATGGCCATCAATGTTACCCTGTCTATGAACTTATCGTCCTTAAACTCTGAGAAAGATTCAATTAACGCAATATTTTCCATTGGTAATTACAATTAAAATTTTAATACAACTTTTGCTTTAATAATATCTGAAAAATTTACTTCTTCTTTTTTCTGAACGGTTACTTTTCCTTTCCCTATTGGCTTAGGCTCTCTGGCTTTCCACTCTAAAACAATCGAATCATCGTTTACAGCAGTTAAATTACCTTCAAATTTATCATCATTTGTACGAACTTCAAGTTTTCGACCAATATTCTTTGAATATTGGCGCGGCATAACCAACGGAGCAGCTGCACCTGCAGAAGCTACTTCAAGAGAAAAATCATGTTCATCCCTATCTAAGTTGTGCTCAATCGCCCTGCTAATTTTTATACAATCACTGACCGTAACCCCATGGTCACCGTCTATAACCACATGAATGCTATTATCAGCACCCATAGTGAAATCGATTAAAAATAGGGAGGGATCTTCTTGAAGACCTTGTTCCAATAATTCTTTTACTTTTTCCTTTAGCATAAATAATAAGTAATAAAAGAGGGGACTAATTGTCCCCTCATGAATACCTTTATATCCTTTCAGCTTTGCAAATATACAATAAATTTAATTTCCTACAATAGCCTAATTACAGCTAATTCAATCACTTTGAAAACAACCAAATAAAATATAAGCTCATTGAAAATTATCCTTCCTATAAATTATCTTATTTTTAGCCAAACACCAACCAAAACATAGCCAAATGGAAATCTTATCCTCATATAACCTTATTATAGGTGCATCCTTAATTGTTGTATTATCCTTTTTTTTCAATGGTATATCAAAAAAGACAAACATACCGGCAGTACTAATGCTTATTGTTTTGGGTATTCTTATTAAAATAGGATTAGAATTTTTTATACCAGAAGTCCCAGATTTTAAGGGCTCCTTAGAAATTTTAGGAACTGTTGGCCTTATAATGATTGTTTTAGAGGCGGCTTTAGAACTAGAATTAAAAAAAGAAAAATTATGGCCTATACTCAAATCTATGGCCATTGCACTAATAGGCTTAATAGGTTCTGCATACATAGCCGCTTTAATACTTTATCAGTTTATACCCAATATGACTATGCAGTCTGCATGGCTTTACGCTACACCTCTATCTATTTTATCTAGTGCAATAATTATCCCTAGTGTTGGCGGATTAAGCGAAGAAAAAAAAGAATTCCACATTTACGAAAGCACCTTCTCTGACATCATGGGCATAATGATGTTCTACTTTTTAACTGGAAAATTAAATCCCGCTGAAGATATGGGAGCTAGTGGTTTTGCCTTGAATTTAGTTTTAACCCTAGTAATCGCTTTAGTTGCTAGTTACGCAATCATTCTAATTTTTCAAAAAATCAAAAGTCAGGCGAAATTATTTTTACTTATAGCAGTTCTACTATTACTTTATGCTATTGGTAAAAAAATGCATTTATCCTCATTAATAATAATTCTTGTTTTTGGGCTACTGGTAAAAAATGTAAACTTGTTCTTTCCCGGAAAGACTAAAATATTTCTTGAAGCTGAACGAATGCAGCAAATTTATCATGAATTACATATAGTCACTCTAGAAACCGCTTTTGTAGTACGCACATTCTTCTTTGTTATTTTCGGCATCACCATAGTCTTATCATCCTTACTAAGCATAAATGTGGCAATAGTGAGTCTATTAATCATAGCATCCATTTATGCAATACGATTTTTGATACTGGTAGTATTCGTAGGAAAAGATATGTTACCTCAACTATTTATTGCACCCAGAGGCCTTATAACTGTTTTACTATTTTACGCAATACCTATGGAAGCGCAAATTGAAGGGTTTGAATCTGGAATTTTATTATTTGTAATTATAGCCACAAGTCTTGTAATGACATGGGCAATGATTAGCGATAAACGAAAAATGGGAACTATGTTAGACGAAATTGACGAGGAAATTTTAGAAAGAAATCTAGCAGAAGATGCATTACGAAAAACCGAAACAGAAGTTTCCATCGAACAAAATATAAACAAAGATTCACAAACGAATACCGAGGATACTATCTAAAGCTATATTCGCAGAACTTGGAAGACATTTTACGCTTACTGAGGTCCGAAAGAAGCATGAACTTCAACTTGATCACTATATGCTTGTGGCTCAGAAGCATCTAAACTATCAACTTCTTTACGAAAACGAAGAATCATAAGTGTATCTAATTGTTGATCAATGCTATCTTTTAACACCCTCCAATTAGATGAATTCATCTTCTTGTTGTATTCCATGATTTTATTGAAACGATCTAAATTATACCTGTTAGCTTTCCAAGCATGAGCGGTACTTTCTTCATGTTTTAAATCTTGAACATAGAATCCTATGCCAAATCCTAGCAAAACAACAATCAATAATATCTTTAAAACTTTTGGAGAGAGTTTCATAAGGTTAAGTATTTAGGGTACTAAATTATATAATAACGACACCGAAATGGTTTCTTTTCCGACGAATTTGTAACGTTATCAGATTAAATGTACAAAAATACTGACAGACAGGTTATCATTTTTTTGACAATAGCCCTACAAAACACCAACGGTTTAGCAAAAGTCACGTAATAGAGAAACAATTAAAATGATTTATATCATAAAAACAAAAATCCCGATATCAATGATATCAGGATTTTCTTTGTTCTCTTAGTTGGCCCACAAGGACTCGAACCTTGAATGACGGTACCAAAAACCGAAGTGTTACCATTACACCATGGGCCAATACCTTTTTAAGAGGCTGCAAATTTAAAACAAAGTTTGGTTTCACCAAATCTTTTTTAAAGTAAAAATAAAAATTTATGCTTTTAGCATGTTAAAGGTTTATAAAAATAGTTCATTCCTTTCTATATTAATTAGTAAATTCGCCACTTAGGTTTAACCCAAGCTTCATGTTTTCAAAGAACTACCACAAGTGGGACACTATATTAGGATGGTCCGTATTTTTTATAGCCCTTATTACATACTATATAACCGTTGAACCCACCAATAGTTTTTGGGATGCGGGGGAATATATAGCTACAGCAGCTAAGCTACAAGTTGGTCACCCACCAGGGGCGCCTTTATTACAAATGATAGGAGCATTCTTTGCAATGTTTGCTTTAGAACCTAGCCAGGTTGCTATGATGGTAAACCTTGTATCTGGTGTTTCAAGTGCATTCACCATTCTATTTATGTTCTGGACGATTACCAATATTACCAGAAAACTTATAGACAAAGATGGTCCGTTTACAAACAGCAAAGCCATTGCCGTTTTCGGTAGTGCTTTGGTTGGGTCGCTTGCATTTACTTATTCAGATAGCTTTTGGTTCAATGCCGTAGAAACGGAAGTGTATGCTATGGCAAGTTTCATTATGGCTTTATTACTATGGTTAGGCTTAAAATGGACAGATAATTTAGACGACCCGCGTGGAAACAGGTGGATTGTACTAATCTCTTTTGTTGTAGGGCTTACTTTCGGTATCCAGTTTATGGGCTTTTTAGCCATACCTTCTATTGGACTTTTGTATTACTTCAAAACATACAAAAAGACTACCGTAAAAAACTTTTTATTAGCGAACATTGTTGTTATCGCCATATTGATGCTGGTATACAAATTCTCCCTTACTTATGTACTTCAGCTTTTTGGATGGGGAGAAGTATTTTTCATCAACAGTATAGGATTGCCATTTAATTCTGGATCAATAATTATTGGAATTTTATTTATCGCTGCTTTCTACTTCGGATTAAACTATACGCGTAAAAATGATTACAGAACAGCCAACACCATTGTTCTTTGTATGATGTTTTTATTTCTAGGCTTTTCTTCATGGTTAATGCTACCAATAAGAGCAAACGCTAAAGTGGTTATTAATGAAAATAATCCAGAAGATGCCAGAGCACTTTTAGCATATTATAATAGAGAGCAATACCCTGGCGTAGATAGCCCTGTATATGGCACATATTATTCTGATATGTTTGCCCCAGCAGGTGAAGATCAAGATGGAAAACCTAAATATGAAAAAGATTACACCCTTGGCAAATATATTATTGTAAATAAGTTCAAAGACGCCGTTCAAGGTCCTAATCCAAAACATCAAGGCTTACTGCCAAGAATGTGGAGTTCGCAAAATGCAGAAAACTACATGCGCTATTTTGGAGCATTAGACTTTAAGATTACACAACCAAATCAAGAATTAAGACAAGCTGCAGAGCAGGTTAAAATAGGTTTCGCCAATGGTGAAATTGGAGCAGATCAATACATTAGCTTTTTAAAGCGTTTTGATGAGTATATAGAAGTACAGCCACCTACTATTTGGGACAACGTTAGATATATGGTAGAATTTCAATTCAACTATATGTACTTACGCTACTTTATGTGGAATTTCGTTGGGAAGCAAAATGATGTTCAAGGTCGATATAATGATAATGGGAATTGGTTAAGTGGTATAAATGCAATAGATAGTTGGCGTTTAGGAAGCCAAGACAACCTGCCAAGCGACATTAAAAATAATCCAGGAAGAAATACCTATTTCTTCTTACCTCTTATTTTAGGTATCATCGGTATCGTTTTTCAACTTTCAAAAGACAAAAAACAGTTTTGGGTATTATTGATTTTCTTTCTTTTTACAGGTTTAGCAATTCAATTTTATACCAATCCGGGAATTTTTCAACCTCGCGAACGTGATTACTCACTAGTAGGTTCATTCTACGTTTTTGCCTTGTGGATAGGCTTAGGAGTTTACGGATTATATGATAGTTTCAAAGATTGGATTACACCTAAAATATTAGCTCCCGTTGTAGTAGTGGTATCACTTCTTGCAGTACCAACCGTTATGGCTGTACAGAACTGGGACGACCATGATAGATCTAATAGATACACGGCCAATTCATCTGCAAAAGCCTACCTAGATTCTTGCCAAGAAGATGCCGGCGCAATATTATTTACAATAGGTGACAATGACACCTTCCCTATATGGTATGCTCAAGAAATTGAGAATTACAGAACAGATGTACGTATTGTTTGTACTAGTCTTTTTGAAACAGATTGGTATGTAGATCAAATGAAAGTAGCTGCATATGAAAGTGCACCAATACCTTCTCAAATTACACATGAGAAATATAGATGGGGATCACGAGACGTTCTTTACCACCAAGGTATTACTGAGAACAGATGGCCTATTAAAGATTTTATAAATTGGATCGATAGTGATAAGCCTAGAACAAAGCTTAAGTATCTATTTGAGCAAAACGGAGCAGATTTAAGTCAGTATGCCGAAGAAACTCAGAATATGGTCTACTACCCTACCAATAAAATTAGAGTTCCTGTAAACAAGCAGAATGTTCTAAATAGCGGATTGGTAAAAGAGAAAGATGCAGATCTAATTGTTGAATATATAGACATAGACCTACCAAGCGCAATTACCAAGAAAAGCATGATGATGCTTGATATTCTAGCCAACAATGATTGGAAACGTCCTTTATATTTCTCTGGAGGTAGTTTTGACGATGCAGAATATCTGTGGATGAAAGACTACTTACAATTAGATGGTCTAGCTTATAAATTAGTACCTATTCGTACAGAAAGACCTAACTCTTTTGAACTAGGCCGTATAGACACAGATTTAATGTATGACATTGTATCTGGATGGGATTGGGGTAATGCAGGCGGTGACATCTATCATGATGTACAAACCCGTATACAGAGCGTATCGTTCAGAGGTAATTTAGCTCGCTTGACCGAAGCATTGATCAAAGAAAATAAAATGGACAAGGCAAAGGACATAATTGAAATATCTCTTACCAATATGCCTGTTGACAAATTTGGCTATTACACCTTAGTAGAACCTTTTGTTGATGGATACTATAAAGTTGGGGAAAGTCAAAAAGCACGTGCTTTATTTGAGAAACTAAAAAAGAAGTACCAAGAAAGATTAGAGTATTATGCGTCTACTAGTTTAGACGAGCAGTACAGCAATATTGACGATATAATTGCCGATATGGAAGCCTATAGACGTAATATAGATATCATTATCACAAATGATACTGAAGATATTGCAGAGAAAGAAACATTGATCTTTAACGAGTACATCGATAAATTCCAACATTTTTATAAAGATGAAGATGATATGGATATGCGAGAAGAAATGTTACAGTCTGATCCTGATATGACAGATTCCCTACCAATGTCAGATACTATTCAACCAGACAATACTAGAACAGATATCCTAGAAGATACTGTTGGTATTACTGCACAATAAAAAATTATAAATTTTTAAACGTATTCTTTAAGAATACCAATTAGGGTATTAGCATCTTGCTCTCCGCTTTGACGCCATACCATTTCGCCGTTTTTGTAGATCATTAAGGTTGGTAATCCTTTAACGCGTAAAGCTTGCGAAAGCTCTTTATTCTTGTCCACATCAATCTTAATTACCTTACCTCTATCACCTAAAGCAGCAGCAACATCCCTTAATACAGAATGCATTGCAGTCGACTGTTCGTTCCACTCTGCGAAAAAATCCAGAAGAACGGGTACCTTTAAATCTATTAGCTCACCAAATTTGGACATATAAAATGCTTTTCTATGTTACCCAAATGTAATAAAAATTGTTAAAATACTACACTTGGCTATCTAATTGTAACCCTACAATAGGGTTAAAATCATGTTAATGCTTTTTTCTTTAGGGTAATTACAGTGATTTCAGGCCAAATTCCTACTCTTCCTGGGTAGCCTAAAAACCCAAAACCTCTATTTACATTAATAAATTGCCCCATCTCTTTGTATATACCTGCCCAATATTGATACCTCCATTTTACCGGACTCCATTTTATCCAGCCAGGTATCTCAATACCAAATTGCATACCGTGGGTATGACCGCTTAGGGTTAAGTGATAATGGTAAGCATCTTTAATAACTTCCATTTCCCAGTGCGATGGATCATGACTCATTAAAATTTTAAAATCATCGGACTTAATCTGTGAAGCAGCTTTCTTAAGATCACCTGCTTTTTTGAATCCGCCTTTACCCCAATTCTCTACTCCTACTAAAGCAATTTTATCTTCTCCTTTTTGCAGGTATCTATGCTCATTAAGAAGAAGGTCAAAACCCATCTTTTTTTGCAATGCTTTTAAGTCTTCTAAATTTTGATGTTTCAACGCTTCGGTTTCCCAAGGAATATAATCTCCGTAATCATGATTTCCCAATACCGAAAATTTACCATCTTTAGCCTCTAACGTACTAAACAAATCTGCCCATGGCAGCATTTCTGAAGTCATATTATTAACCATATCACCCGTAAACAAAAGCACATCACTTTTTTGTTTATTGATCAAATCTACTCCGTATTCAATCATTTTTCTATCATCGAAGCTTCCACTATGAATGTCTGATATCTGAGTAATTTGATAACCATCAAAACTATCGGGCAAATCATCGAACTCTAGGTTATACCTTAAAACCTTAAAGTTATATTTCCCTTTATACATTCCATACAAAAGTGCACCAAAGGGTATTGCGGCAACACCTAAAGCCAATAAACTTAAAAAACGCCTACGTGCAGGTAAACCAAATTGCTTTTCTTCCCCATATATTTTTTGGTACAATCCAGAGACAAGACGGTACATATCTTCTGAGAACAAGAATAAGATTGTTATAACATTAAAAGTTAACATCGTCAATAAAAACCCAAACGCATAACTTTTAGGAATACTTAAAACACGACCTGTTTCCTCGCCTACCGTAAATTGATATATGAAATTAATCATGACAGCCAATGAGACCGCAATATAAATCCATGACCACCAAGGTTGTTTTGTAATTGTTTTTAATGCTTGAAGCACGTAAAAGCTTAAAGCGATATATGCTATTGTAAATATAAGCCAACGTATCATGAATAGAATTTTTACAAAGATATCTGTATAACAGTGGTATGTGCACTCATTTGCATTTTATTTAACCTTGACCACCACAGCTTTAATATTTTCTAATTGGGTAATAGCACTATGATCATCACTTAAAAAACCTGGTGAATTCATAGAAATCAAAGGTTTCTTTGAAATTGTCTTTATCATCTTGGTTCCTGAAAGATGCACCGCATTAAAACCATTGTTTTTAAATATGTCAACATTACTAGCATTTACACCAGAACCTGGCATTATCTGAACTGTTTTACGCAGCTTATTTAAATTTGACAGAAAATCAATACCTTCAGGTGCAGATTTTTGTTGCCCAGATGATAAAATATAATCTACGTGCATTGTTTCTAATTGCTGTAATGCTTCCAACGGATTTACTATCCAATCAAATGCCCTGTGAAAAGTGAATTTTAAATTACCCGCAGCAACTTTCAACTTATTGGTACTATCAACGTCTAATGTAAAATCATCTGAAAGCACACCAGATACAATACCTTCAAATCCCAAATCTACGCAAAGTGCAATATCCTTAAGCATAATATTAAGCTCATCTACAGTATATGTAAAATCTCCACTTCTTGGTCTAATTAATACATGTACAGGAATAGACAACCGTTCTTTAATTGCTTTTAATAATCCGTAAGAAGGAGTTAAACCACCTACCGCAAGTTCTGAACACAACTCAATACGGTCTGCCCCAGCACGTTCGGCAACCAAGGCAGATTCTAAGGAATTAGCACAAACTTCTACTATCATATTACTATATTTAAGGTCACTAAAAGTAAAGAACCAAACCCATGAAAAGAAGAAAGTTTCTAAGAAATTCTAGCACTGTAGCAGCGGGAATGTTATCGGCACCATTATTAGCCTCTTGTAACGAAACTACAGCAGCAAAAGATACAGGCAAAACACCTATACTACCAATTGCCATTTGCACTTGGGATTTTGGTAATGCAACCGCTAAAGCTTGGGAAGTTCTTGAAAAAGGAGGCAGTTCTTTAGATGCCGTACACCAAGGTGTTATGGTAGAAGAAAACGATTTGAACAATAGCACTGTAGGTAATGGCGGTAGACCGGACAGAGATGGAAATGTCACTCTAGACGCTTGTATCATGGATAAAGACAGTAATTGTGGTGCCGTATTGGCTATGCAAAATATTGCTAATCCAATTTCGGTAGCCAGAAAGGTTATGGAAGAAACTCCTCATGTAATGCTAGCAGGCAAAGGAGCTGAACAATTTGCATATGAGCAAGGTTTTGAAAAAACAGACTTACTTACCGAAGAATCAAAACAAGCGTGGTTAGAATGGAAAAAAACTTCGCAGTACAAACCCATCATCAATATTGAAAATCACGACACTATTGGTATGCTCGCCATTGATGCCGATGGAGATATTGCCGGTGCTTGTACCACCAGCGGCATGGCCTATAAAATGGCAGGTAGAGTTGGTGACTCGCCTATTATTGGTGCCGGACTTTTCGTTGATAATGAAGTAGGTGGTGCAACAGCAACAGGTGTTGGTGAAGAAGTTGTCAGAACAGTTGGCAGTTTCTTAATTGTCGAATTAATGCGACAAGGAAAATCTCCACAAGAAGCTTGCGAAGAAGGCGTAAAACGCATCATAGCCAAGAATAAGGACAAACAAGATTTTCAAATTGGTTTTATAGCCATCAACAAAAAAGGCGAAACTGGCGGGTACTGCATTCACCCAGGCTTTACCTATAGAACATTTACAAAAGAAGGTCATATAAATAATCCTTCTGACAGTTATTTAAAAAGTTAAATTCAAAATTCTTTCAATATTTAATGTCTAAGCTATAGGGCAATCTCCCTTATAGTTTCGGTATCAATTTGTACTTTTAACCTTTTACAATCAATTTTCAAAAATGGCAGATCAAAAAAGACTCTTTTTGCTAGATGCATATGCACTAATATTCCGTGGATACTACGCACTTATAAAAAACCCTAGAATAAATTCTCAAGGCATGGACACCTCAGCTATTATGGGGTTCATGAATTCTTTGTTTGATGTAATACGCCGAGAAAAACCTGACCACCTAGCTGTTTGTTTTGACAAAGGAGGCAGCGCAGAACGTACCGATCTATTTCCTGAATATAAAGCCAATAGATCAGAAACACCAGATGCCATCCGTATTGCCATACCTTATATTCAAGAAATATTAAAGGCTATGCATATTCCCGTTGTTGTAAAAGAAGGTTGGGAAGCAGATGATATCATTGGTACGTTAGCTAAACAAGCAGAAAAAGAAGAATACAAAGTCTTTATGGTTACACCAGATAAGGATTTTGGACAGTTGGTTTCAGAAAACATCTTTATGTATCGCCCAGCAAGAATGGGTAACGGAATTGAAATTTGGGGTATTCCTGAAATTCAAAAACGTTTTGGTGTCGAAAGACCTGAACAGGTTATTGATTATTTAGGAATGATGGGTGATGCAAGTGACAACATTCCTGGTCTTCCAGGTGTTGGCGACAAAACTGCAAAAAAGTTTATTGCTGATTTCAATTCCATGGAAAATCTTTTCGAAAATACCGATAAACTTAAAGGTAAAATGAGAGAAAAGGTAGAAGCCAATAAAGAACTGGGGCTTTTATCCAAAAAATTAGCCACTATTTGTTTAGATGTTGATGTTCTCTTTAATGCTAGTGATTATGAAATGTCTGAACCAAATGCCGAAGAGGTTCAGAAAATATTTGAGGAACTTGAATTTAGAAGATTAAAAGATCAGTTTATTAAATTATTTTCTTCAGAAACTGAGGAAACCCCAGCTAAAGCTTCAGATGCCCCCGTAGTAAAAAAGGAGATTCAAGATGCAGGTTCTGGCCAGTTCTCTTTATTCGGAAGTCCAGCAGATTCTGGTGCCACTGTTAAAGATTATTCTAGTAGACAAACCATTGCAGATGTCGCTCATTCTTACCAAAGTGTTGCGCCTGGCATGGCAATGAAGTTATTCTTAAAAAACCTTATGCAGCAAACTTCTGTTTGCTTTGACACAGAAACCACAGGTCTAGACCCATTGACTGCAGAATTGGTTGGTATTGCTTTTTCTTGGGAAGCCACAAAAGGATTCTACATACCCTTTACAGATAACAAAGAGGAAGTACAGGCACTTTTAGAAGAATTGCGCCCTTTCTTTGAAGCTGAAACAATAGAAAAAGTAGGTCAGAATCTTAAGTATGATATTAAAGTTTTAGACAAATACAACATTAACGTTAAAGGACCTTTGTTCGATACCATGTTGGCTCACTATCTAATTAATCCAGATATGCGTCACAATATGGATGTTTTGGCAGAGACGTATTTGAACTACACACCTGTTTCTATCACAGAACTAATAGGTAAAAAAGGCAAGAATCAATTGAGCATGAGAGATGTTCCTTTAGAAAAACAAACCGAATATGCGGTTGAAGATGCCGATATCACCTACCAATTAGCACAACATTTTAGACCAGAATTAAAAGAAGCAAATACAGAAAAATTATTTCAAGAAATAGAAATTCCACTATTACGCGTTTTAGTCGATATGGAATTAGAAGGCATTAATTTAGATGAGAAATTCCTGAATTCGCTGTCTTCAGATTTAAATAATGATATAGCTGATCTTGAAAAGAAAATATATGAAGTTGCCGGTGAGGAATTTAACATTGGATCACCAAAACAATTAGGAGAGATACTTTTCGATAAATTAAAATTAGTAGCCAAACCTAAAAAAACTAAAACGGGTCAGTACTCTACCGCTGAGGACGTATTATCCTATTTAGCAAAAGATCACGAAATCATTCAAAATGTTTTGGATTATAGAGGTCTTGCCAAATTGAAGAGCACCTATGTAGATGCATTGCCAGAACAAGTAGAACCATCTACGGGTAGAGTCCATACAGATTATATGCAAACTGTTGCCGCAACAGGTCGTTTAAGTAGCAACAATCCGAATTTACAGAACATACCAATTAGAACAGAACGCGGTAGACAAGTTAGAAAAGCGTTTATTCCACGTGATGAGAATTACACTTTGTTAGCGGCAGATTATTCACAAATAGAGCTGCGTATTATTGCCGCGTTAAGTGAAGAAACTACCATGATAGAAGCTTTCAAAAATGGTGAAGATATTCATGCCTCTACAGCATCAAAAGTTTTCAATGTCCCATTAGAAGAAGTAACACGTGAGCAACGTAGTAATGCAAAAACGGTAAACTTTGGTATTATCTATGGCGTATCTGCTTTTGGTTTAAGCAACCAAACAGACTTATCACGCTCAGAAGCAAAAGAGCTAATAGATACGTATTACAAGACCTACCCGAAATTAAGAAATTACATGAGCGAGCAAGTAGATTTTGCTCGTGACAATGGCTATGTACAAACTGTTTTAGGCAGAAGACGTTATTTGAAGGATATCAATGGTAGTAATGCCATAGTACGTGGAGCTGCGGAACGAAATGCCGTAAATGCACCCATACAAGGTAGTGCTGCAGATATTATTAAAATTGCCATGATCAACATTCATAAAAAACTGGAAGAAGGCAATTACAAATCTAAAATGCTACTTCAAGTACATGATGAATTGGTTTTTGATATTTACAAACCAGAGTTAGAAGAGTTGAAAACTTTAATTAAATCTGAAATGGAAAATGCTTACACTATAGCCGTGCCTTTAGATGTAGAAGTAGGCATGGGAGACAACTGGCTTGTCGCTCACTAAAAATCAAATTTGTACTATTTAAACCACACGGTGTAAGAATATAATTGTAGTATTTTGACGAAAATATTCTGTTAACAAAACGCTAATATTTATATTAGTATTTGCTAACCATATTTTACTATGATTAAAAACTACACTAGGCTGCTATTGGCAGCCCTAATTTTGTTTTGTTTTACAGGATTTTCACAAACAAATTATCTACAGAATGCCAGCTTTGAAAATTGGTCAGGAAACCCAGAATCACCCGATAATTGGAGTATAATTGATGCAAACAGCACAACTAAAAGCACCGATTCATCAGAGGGAAATTTTGCTTTAGAACTAGATTTAAGCAACTCTTTATCTACCCCAACCGAACTTAGCACTAGAAATGCAAGTGATGTAGTTTTACCAACCAATGCGACCTATACATATTCTTTTGATTATAAAGTAACCTCGGGCATTGGTAATACTATAAGTGCCAATTTGTATATTTTAAAGGATGCCGGAAGTTATACCATACAATACTTAAATGAATTTGTCCCCATGGAAAGTGATGGCGACTGGCATACCTACACTGTTGATTTTAACACCGATACAGATGAAGATTATGTTTTCGAATTAGCATTTAGAGCAAATACATCTCCTACAAGTTCTGTTCTAATTGACAATATGAAAGTATTGGGCGATACACCAGCGGATGCAGATGATGATGGAGTACCCGATACAGAAGATACATGCCCAAATACACCACCAACAGCCCTAGCCGTTGATGAAAACGGTTGCGAAATATTAATAGATGCTTCAAGCGTTATTGAAGACCCTAGTTTTGAAGATTGGTCTTTTGGTGGCGGCAGTAACCTAGCCGATTGGGGCATCAATCTAATTCCAGGAAGTTCTTGGAATAAAAATGTAACTATTAGTGACAATCTTGATTATAGCTTAGAATTGACTACTGGAAATAATGGCACCAACACCTCATCAATATTTCAGAACAACATTCAATTATATGGTGGTGTAGAATATCTTTTAGAAATCGATTATAGTGTTTTGGAAGGAACCTTTAATTCGTTACAATTACAATTAACGCAAGGTATTTTTGCAGATATAATTGAGGAGTTTACGCTGAACCCTTCTGAAAACGAATGGAACACCTACTCCACCACATTTACGTTGACATCAAATGAAATAGTTAATTTACAAATTAGAGCGGTATCTGATCAAGCACAACAAAAAATATTATTGGATAAAATGGTATTTAGAGCCAATGTCGCCAATAACACTGATCGAGATGCTCTAATCGCACTATACAACGCCACAGGAGGACCTGACTGGGTAAATACTTGGAATTTAGACGAACAGGATATTGAAAATTGGTATGGAGTAACCTTAAATTCAGAAGGAAGAGTTGAATATCTTTATTTAACAGAAAACAAACTTACCGGAAACTTACCTCCTGAAATAGGTCTATTAACGGAATTAAAAGTTTTGAATCTTTCTAGCGCCTCCAATCCAACTGTACCTGAAAATGTAAATCAAATAACAGGAGTTATACCGCCACAAATTGGTAACATTACAAATTTAGAACAGTTTAATATTTCAAATAATTTAATATCGGGCGAAATTCCTCCAGAATTTGGGAACTTATCTAAATTAACTTTCGCAATGTTCTTCGACAACGAATTATCTGGATCATTACCAGAAGAGCTAGGCAACTTAATCAGTATTGAAACAATTAATCTTAAGCGGAATAATATAGAAGGTACAATTCCAACTTCTATGACCAACTTACCTAATTTAAGATCACTTTTACTAGCTAGCAACAACTTCGAAGGGGAGATTCCAGACTTTCTCTCTCAAGTAACAAGTTTGCAATATCTTGATTTAAGTTATAACTCTTTTAGCGGATCAATTCCTGTAGAACTAGGTTTAATAAACAATTTGTCATACTTAGATATTTCCGTAAATAATTTAACTGGAGAGATACCAACAGAGCTAGGGCAATTACAGAATATCACAACTCTAAAATTGAGTCAGAACAATTTAGAAGGATCATTACCTCTTTCGCTAGGTCAATTAACCAATCTTGTAGATTTTCAAGCTTATAACAATAATTTAAATGGTACAATACCTATTGAGCTTACTAACATACCATCATTAGATCGAATTTTATTGTCCAATAACAATTTTCATGGTAAAATACCAAATTTTGCATCTACAAATGTATACGCTGTTTCCATAAGCTCTAATGAATTCGTTTTTGAAGATATACTGGAAATGTCGCAGAATTTAGTTGAAAACATAACTTTTAGCTATTACGGTCAAACGAACTTGGGAGAAAGTAGTTCTATTATTATAAACCCCACAGAAAGCTACACTCTTAAAATTGACCAGACTATAGAACCAAATAACATATATCAATGGAGATTAAATGAAATACCAATTGATAATGCAACAGAATCAACTTATATTATTAGTAACTTTTCTAATGATCAACAAGGTTCTTACGATTGTGTAATTACAAATAGTTTATTACCTGACTTAACACTTTATTTAAATCCTATTAATATACAAGGTGATGATGATAACGATGGTGTACCTAATGATAATGATGTTTGCAAGAATACACCAATTGGTGCAGTAACTGGTGCTACTGGTTGTAGCTACCAAGACATTTTAGTACCAAAACCAGATGATTTTACTGCAAAAGCTACGAGCACTTCTTGCCCTGACACCGCAAACGGAATGCTTACTGTTGAATTTAAAGTTAATCAAACACATATATTAGCGATAACAGGTCCGAATAATTTCTCTGCTAATTATACGCAACAAAACGGAAGTACACTTATGGTTACTGATCTAGAACCGGGTTCTTATAACATTATTGCTAATTCAGAGATCGGTCGATTAGTACTGCTAAAAATGCGAGCGTCGTAGTATCTGGAAGTAAAAATTACGAAGTTTTGGTGAATGATAAAACCTATTTCTTTGAATTTAATAACGTTGACAATCAACAATTATCCTTTCCATTAGACAAAGGCGCAAACCTTATTTTTATTGAAACCGATAAAAATTGTCAAGGTATATTCAATGATAGTGTTATCATTGACAATGCGATACTTTCGCCAAATCCTGTTGCAGATATTTTAACCGTTGAAGGTCTTGATGAAATGGCGAATGCTCAAATTCTAATATCTAATTTAAATGGAGCGACCGCAATAGCGGAAAATAGCCAAATTTCAGGCGGCACTTTAGAAATGAATATTTCAAGCCTTTCGCCAGGTTTATACTTATTGACCATTACAAACGGTGAAAAGGAAATCAACATTAAATTTGTGAAAAAATGAGAATAGCTATAAAATTAATATTAATGGGTTTACTAGTAGTTTCCTGTGGTGGAAGTGATGACGGTAATGGCCCTACTCCTCCTGAAGAAAAAGAACTAGGTGCATTCAACCTTCTTTTTCCCGACAATAATTTAATATGTACAGAAGGTGAAGACAATGGTGTAGACGGTGTAAACATTGAGTTTCAATGGGCTGCCTCTTCTAACGCAACATCATATGAATTGGAAATTACAAATCAAGAAAACAATACTACAGATACAAGGACGGTAAATTCAACATCTTTGGCCGTAGGATTACCAAAGGGCACACAATTTTCATGGACTGTAACAGCAATCTTAGGTGCAAAAACTTTAGCTAGTGATTCTTGGAATTTCTATTCTGAAGGAACCAGTACAGAAAACTTTGCTCCTTTCCCTGCAGAAATTAGTGTTTCAGATAATGATGACGGGACAGTAACCGTATTTTGGATAGGTGAAGATTTAGATAATGATTTGGTTAATTATGATGTGTATATCGGTACCTCGGGAAACTTAGTATTGATTCTTGAAAATACCACTGACGAAAACACGAATTACAATATCACTGCCGGACAGCAATATATCGTTCAAGTTGTATCTAAAGATAGTAGTGACAACACATCTACCAGCGAGACCTATTTCACTTTCTAGAAAGTTAAAGTTTATTTAAAGCTAGACGAAAAAGTATTTTATAAACGTTAGCATATAGTGTACTTCATTGCAGAAGTACGCTATATTTTATTTTATGAAACATTTTTTAATCATAATATTCTTAATAATGCTGGGGGCAACACAACTATCTGCACAAGAGGTCAAAAATGATGTTAAGATCTTTCCTAACCCAGCTACAAATGTTATTAATGTACTAGGTCTCAAAAACGACACAAATGCCGCAATAAGCATTAGAGATAGTTATGGCACTCAAATAATCTACCACCAATGGGACATTAAAAGAAATGCGCTAAATATTCCCGTATTTAATCTTGAAAAAGGATTATATATGATAAGTATACAGTCCGAAAATCAAAATGTAAAAGCAAAATTTTATAAGCAATAAAAAACCCTCACATAAATGTAAGGGCTCGTTTTATATTATAAAATTAAGCTTTTATCGCTTTACAAAAATTAATTGCCCATCTTCTGAGAAATTAGGAATATCTAAATCACTTGCATCAACAGTCATAATATCACCATCGATGGTAACACCTATAGCTAACTCTTCACCATTTTCATCAATAGTAGTTACCGTTTCACCATCAAAGGTATAGGTACTAGTATTTGTGTCAGACTCAGAAGGACAAGGAATATCCAACCCTGTCGCCGTAGCATTAACTTCTACATAATTTGCAGAATTGGTAGCATTAGCACTTAAATCTTCATTAAATTGTAATGTAATTATGTAACAATCTCTATCTGAAAGAAAGTCTAAAATTTGCTTTCCAAATTTAACGTCATCACTTGCTGTTTCATTATCGATTAGTAGCTCAGTAGCATCCCAAGTACCTATTATTGCAGTACTATTTGTTTCAGCATCTGATTCAGTCTCATCTTTATCAGAACTACACGATACTAGTGCAAAAGCTAAACTAACTGCAAGTAAAATATGTTTGTACATCTTTTTAGTTTTATGGTTGTTCAAGGATATAAAACGAAAAAATCAACATATTATTTCAATTAAGAGTAAACGGGCAGATTAACAAAACAGAAATTATAGAATAAATCTATAAGTAGCTTTTAACAAAAAGGTGTTATCTTTTTGTTGATCTAAAATTTGACGATTTAAATTTTTTCCCAAAGTTTCATTTGGATTTCCAGCTCCTACCACGCCCTGAGACCAAACTAAAAATATCTCCGAACCTGGTATATATTCCCATCTAAGAACCAAATTAGACCTAAATTGAACATATGAAAAATCTGGATTTTCTATTTGATAATCTACCGTACCATCAATATTCTCATCTATTAAATATGCATCGTTTGAAGTAGCTTTTGATATTTGATTTTCTGAGAACATAGTAACACGTTCCTCTAATTTCTTCGCAATGGGATTATTAATAAAATTAAACCCAGAATATGTACCTCTTGATATGAAAGGCTCTCCATAATATTGAATGGATAAATTAGGATTTAGACTATAATTAAATCGAATGGACGTACTAAATGTTTTCTGATCAATACTGCCAGTTATATACCTTGCAGTGCCACTATAATTCTCTTCAGTTACATATTGAGTTTTATTAGGGTTTTCTTCATATTCTGAAGAAACTGACAAGTTAAAAGCATCAAAAGGTTGATACGAAAGTCTTAGAACATACCTTTTCAAAGAAAAATTATTTTGTGCCGCCTGACTATTTACATAACCTAAAGTGAAACTTATTTTTTTTCTACTATCAGAGCCAAAGAAAAGATAAGCAAAGTTCTCCTCAGACCAACGCCATCTTGGTCCTCCACGTAATACTGTATTAGAAAAAATACGAGGTTTGTGCGCTGCACCAACCTCTGTCCACCAATTATTTTTATAATTTATAAATCCTTGAAATTCATACTGAACTCTATTATAATTACCTTCAAAATCAAAAGTAGAATACTGGCTAAATTGCATATTTGCCTTTCTGTATAAATTCGTTGGCTTTAGAAATAGCCTACTTACAGATGCTGTTTGTTTGATCTCATCTGCCTGCCTCAAGAAACCAACGTCGTTAAGTTCTAATTCTGGAGAACGCCAAATAACGCCTCCATCATATCTCCAATTTCCACCACCAGCTTTACCTATTTCTATTTTACCACCAGTACCGGTAAGCGAAGTTCTATTGGTGTCAACAGAAACATGACTTGCGTCTACTCGCTGAAACAAATGAGTAATACTCGTTTGTGTAAGAGCGATTGCACTTTCACTACCCGTAATATGACTTCCCACAAAATTACCTTCAACATAGTAGTTTCTATTCTTCCAATTATGTTTAAAATCTAGACCGCCAGTGTATGCACCTCTTCTTAAAAAATCTAAATTATCAGGTATATTTCTATTTGTGGCCGTGAAAATACCACCCACAAAAGAGTTTCTTTCATTAAAATCTTTTTGTACCCTACCTACCAAATAATTGGTTAAAGGCTCTACAAGTTCAGATCTTTTATTACCCGCAACATCTTCAACATCCGCATACATATTACCTGTAACGCTTTCCAATAAACCTAGTGACCAACCATTTTTTGTTTTACCAGAAAACTTAGCAGCACCTAAAATAGTGGAATTGGTTGGCTCGTCTACAAACTCACCAGATGTGATCGTTGCAAAGCTTTGCGGGCTTCTGCCTATTCTTCTACTATAAAATATATTGTCATTACCATCTGCAAATTCAAAATCAAATATGTTCTTGTTCTCAATAAAGAAAGGTCTTCTCTCTTCAAAAAAGATTTGAAAACCGTCCAAGGCAATTGCACCTGGGTCGGCATCTACCTGTCCAAAATCTGGGTTAACGGTTAAATCTAAAGTAAGATCATTGGTTAATCCAATTTTTGCATCTAGTCCAGCATTTAATTTATAGTCTTTTCCATCTCTAAAAGGATTTCCATTTTGAGCAGGATAACTATCAAATTGATTGACCAAAAAAGGCTGTATTTCTAATTGTTTCTGAGGTTGAATATTTTTAAGCCCCTTCAATTTCCCAAATTCACTTACCCAACCAGGAGCATCTAAGCCAATAGGTTGCCATATAGAACGCTCCTCGCCCCTAAAATATCTCCTATGTACCTGCAAACCCCATATCTGTTCTTCTGCAGACCCAAATTTTAATTGACTAAAAGGTATTTTCATTTCTGCAGACCATCCTTTATCATCAATAAGTGAAGCGGTATACCAGATCGGGTTCCAACTAGAATCCCAATAATCTCCATTTTGAGATACAAACTCATCTCCTTTTACACCGGCCGCAGATACGTTAAAAGAAAAAGCAGTTCGCTTGTCATTATAACTATCTATATTAATTTCTATCCAATCTCCAGAAAAATTATCTCTTCGAGCCAGACGGCTTTCAATTTTAGACGGTATACTGTCAAAACATCGTATACCGACGTATAAAAATTTTGAATCATAGGTGATTTTAAATTTAGTAAGTTGACTTGCTTTTTTACCATTATTAGGTTCAAAAACGGTAAAATCGTCATCCCACTGAACATAATCCCACTCAGAATCTGATAACTTACCGTCAATAATAATTTCTTTATCTACAGGAAGTTGCGCAGTAACATATTCCCTTTGTACCTTTGCAACTTCATTTTGCGCAATTAGCGTGTTGGTGACGTAAAGGAAAAGTATGCAACTTACTAAGTACTTTAGCATAATAATGGGTTCTTTGGTTGATTGTTTAGTTGCTAGAAGAGACACTTGAAAAATAGAATTGTTACAAAAAAGGCAACAAAATCAATAAGTTTAACAGTATCTCAATAAAAATAAAGCAGTTAGAAATTACATTTATTTAAAAAATGTAAAAAATAAAGAAACAAGTATTTGCAATTCAAGTTAATAATCGTAGATTTGCAGCCCCTTTGACGGGATTGATTAAAATAATAGTTAAAAATAGCAGTAGTGGATACATTAAGTTATAAGACCGTTTCGGCCAACAGAACAACTGTAAACAAAGAGTGGTTATTGGTAGATGCCGAAGGAGAAACATTAGGACGCATGGCTTCTAAAGTCGCCTATTTGTTAAGAGGAAAGCACAAACCAAGTTTCACCCCTCATGTTGATTGTGGTGATAATGTTGTTATTATCAACGCAGAAAAAATTGTTCTTACAGGAAACAAGTGGTCTGATAAATCATACATGAGATACACTGGCTACCCAGGTGGTCAACGTACTACTAGCGTAAAGCAGTTATTGGAGAAAAACCCAGAAGGTATTCTTGAAAAAGCGATAAAAGGTATGTTACCTAAGAATAGATTAGGTGCAGAGCTTTTTAGAAACTTAAAAGTTTACGCAGGTACAGAGCACGGTCAGGAAGCTCAAAAACCTACTGTTGTTAACCTAAAAGATATTAAATAAGATGGAAGTAATTCATAAAATTGGTCGTAGAAAGACCGCTGTAGCGAGAGTATATCTTTCTGATGGAAATGGAGACATTACCATTAACAATAAAGATTTAAGTGTATACTTCCCAACTGCAACACTTCAATACAAAGTAAAACAACCTTTCACATTAACTGAAAGCTTAGATACTTACAACGTAAAAGTAAATGTTTACGGTGGTGGTATTACAGGTCAAGCAGAGGCTATTCGTCTTGCTTTATCTAGAGCTATGTGTGAGATTGATGCTGAGAACAGAACTATCTTAAAACCAGAAGGTCTTTTAACTAGAGATCCTAGAATGGTTGAACGTAAGAAATTCGGTCAGAAGAAAGCACGTAAAAAATTCCAATTCTCGAAACGTTAATTCGAGTTTCAAGATTACCAGGCACCTTTTTTGGGTGCCTGTTTTTATATTTTATCACACTGGGGAAAACCAGATTATTAACTAGTTCATTGAAAGTCCATTACGGACAATTAAAAATCCTTAATTATTTATAATTCAAGGTAAATTAGTTTAGCATCTAAATGATGGAGGCTTTTGCTTATGCAAATACCACTTTGTCATTGCTAATTCATAAGAACGTAAACTAAATTTAAAATGGCGAGAGTCGAAGTAAAACAATTATTAGAAGCAGGTGTACATTTTGGTCACCTTACAAGAAAGTGGAATCCAAACATGGCTCCTTACATCTACATGGAGCGTAATGGTATTCACGTAATCAACCTTTACAAAACAGTTGCAAAATTAGACGAGACCAATGAGGCTCTTAGCAAAATTGCAGCATCAGGCAGAAAAATACTTTTCGTAGCTACCAAAAAACAAGCAAAAGACATCGTTGCTGAAAAAGCAGCAAATGTAAACATGCCCTACATCACAGAAAGATGGCCAGGTGGTATGTTAACAAACTTTGTTACTATTCGTAAAGCTGTTAAGAAAATGGCTTCTATTGATCGTATGAAGAAAGATGGTACTTTCCTTACACTATCTAAAAAAGAAAGATTGCAAGTTGACCGTTTACGTGCAAAATTAGAAAAGAATTTAGGTTCTATCTCTGAAATGACACGTTTACCAGGTGCATTGTTCATCGTTGATACAATGAGAGAGCACATTGCAGTTAAAGAGGCACAAAAATTGAACATTCCTATTTTCGCAATGGTTGATACCAACTGTGATCCTAGAGATGTAGATTATTTGATTCCTTCAAATGATGATGCTTCAAAATCTATTGACATTATTATGACAGAAGTTACCAATGCAGTAGCTGAAGGTCTTGCTGAACGTAAGGCTGAAAAAGGTGATGCAGCTGAAGGTAAATCTGAGAAAAAAGATAAAGCTCCTAAGAAAAAAGTAACTGCTGAAAAGCCAGCTCCATCTCCTGAAAAAGTTGATACTAAACCAGCACCAGTTGTTGATAATGTACCAAACGTTGAAGTAAATGTTGAAGCTACTAAAGAAGCTGTAGCAAAAGAGGCAAAAGTTGAAGCTGATGATTTAACGAAAGTTGAAGGAATTGGACCAAAAGCTGCTGAAGCATTAGTTGCTGCAGGTATAGCTACTTACGCTGACCTATCTAAAGTAGATGCTGATAAAATCAAAGGGATTTTAACTGAAGCAAGTTCTAGAATGGCACATTTAGATCCTACCTCATGGCCAAAGCAAGCTAAAATGGCTGCAGATGGTAAGTGGGACGAACTTAAAGAGTGGCAAGACAACACCAAAGGTGGAGTAGAATAAGTTACTACATTTATAAAATATATCTAAGAACAACCCCATAAAACGGGTATACTAAAAGTAAAAAAGATGGCAAAGATTACAGCTGCAGAAGTTAATAGATTAAGAAAAACTACTGGTGCAGGAATGATGGATTGCAAAAAAGCCTTAGTTGAAGCTGATGGCAATTTTGAAACTGCAATCGAAGTTCTTCGTAAAAAAGGTCAAAAAGTTGCGGCAAAAAGAGCTGACAGAGATTCTTCTGAAGGTGCAGCAATTGCAAAAGTAAATGACGATAACTCTAAAGGTGTTATCATTTCTTTGAACTGTGAGACCGATTTCGTTGCTAAAAACGAAACATTTGTAACGTTAGCTACTGAATTAGCAGATTTAGCAATCAATTTTGATTCTAAAGAAGCTTTCTTAGCTGCTGATTACAAAGGAATGACTGTTCAAGAAAAGCTTATTGAGCAGACTGGTGTTATCGGTGAGAAAATCGAAATAGGTGGTTATGAAACTTTAAGCGCTCCTTTCGTTGGTTCTTATATTCACGCAGGAAACAAAATAGCTGTTTTAACAGGTCTTTCAGCTTCGGTTGCAGGTGCTGAAGAAGTTGCTAAAGATGTTTCTATGCAAGCTGCTGCAATGAACCCTGTAGCGCTAAATGAAGATGGTGTGGATCAATCTGTTATTGATAAAGAAATAGAGATTGCAAAAGATCAATTACGTCAAGAAGGAAAGCCAGAAGCAATGTTAGAAATCATCGCTAAAGGTAAATTAAAGCGTTTCTTTAAAGATAACACTTTAGTAAACCAAGATTTCATTAAAGACAGCAAGCAAAGTGTTGCTCAATATGTAAAGTCTATTGATTCTAATTTAGAAGTAGTAGGATTTAAAAGAGTTGCATTAGGTTAATTACAATACAACTAACTCAATAAAAAACCGTCTTACTGTAAAAAGTAGACGGTTTTTTTATATTCAAAAATTTTAACTCTTTCTTAGTTTTTCAACCAAGCATTACGCAAATCAATTGTTTTCTGACTCAGCTCTTGTAAAGGAACAATTTTTTTAACTTTTTTCACTGGCTGACCAACCACACCTTCAACTGCAACAATTTCCCCATCACGCACAACCGTCATGCTAATTTCAGTTTCAGGAGTCCAAGCAAAACTTTCACCTATAATAGGACGCAACGTTTCTAAATTAATATCTTGACCGTTAATTGTTTTAAAAATATCACCTCCTTGTAATTTTAAATCTTCAAAAAATGAATTTAATTCTATATTCTCACGAATGAAGACTACACTATCATTTTGCACATCAACATCCATATAAGGTATCTGACCATCAAAAAAGTATCCTGTAGACTCTTGTACATCATTAGTAGCCAAACCTACCTTTTCAAAATAAACTTCATAATCAATTGGCGTATCACCTATAACATGTTGCTTTAAAAAAACATCTACTTCAGGATAAGTAATTGATACTATCTCACCAAATAAAGCATCATCCTCAAAAGGTACATCAGTACCATATTTCATAGACAGCTCTTTCATTAACCAAAGCATACTTTTCTCGCCATTACTCTTCTCTCTTAAGATAATGTCCAGACACATATTTATTAAAGCCCCTTTTTCATATACATTGGCATAATTTGGTTCATATGGCTGCTCCAAAATATTCTTACTCATTTCTGTAAAAGACATATTATCATCGTAAAATTCAGCATTATTAATTTTACCAAGCATGCGTACATAAAAATCGTCTTCTGATATTAGTCCTTGTTGTACCTGAAATAAATTGGCGAAATATTCAGTCGTTCCTTCATACATCCATAAATGCTGAGACATTTTTGGGTCGTTAAAATCAAAATACTGTATTTCTTTTGAATGAACTGATAATGGCGTTACAATATGAAAAAACTCATGTGAAACCACATCAACCATAGACTGCTCTAATCGCCCAATATCCATTGCTTCCGGCAAAACTACAACGGTAGAGGTATGATGCTCCAATGCTCCGTAACCATTTGCATCTGGAATATTGACATCTGACAAATACAATAAGATGTTATATTCTTTAGTGCTATCTACTTCACCTAAAAACTTCTTTTGCGCCCCCATCATAGACTTCATTCTCTCCTTTAAATCTGCCGCTTTATAAACATTATTAGGAGAGAACAAACTTAAAGTAACCGTAATACCATTAATCTCAAAGCTTTCAGTATTAGGCTTTGCATACATGATTGGATTATCGATCACGTCAAAATATCTTTTTGCAAGAAAACCATCCCACAAGGAATCAGGTTTTCTATTCGGCTCAATAGAAAGGGTTGTAGTCGCTATTAAATCTGCAGGTTTATTTATTAAAATAGAATAAGGAACTTCTTTAAAACCATCAAAATAGCCAACAAACCCGTGAAGATTAAGCATGAAATTACTACCAACAGCTATATTGGTACCTGCAGGCGAAAACACAGCATCTTCCACTTCATTCTCCGTATCATAAGTATCGTTAACCCAATATTGTACTTTATCGAGATTAACACCATTAGCAATACTCCAAGAATTATCATCTAGCTTTGTAGCTTTTAATTCAGCTCCTTTATAATCAAGGGCTTTAAAATCTTGAATATATTTACCATAGTTATCAGAACTATAGGTGCCAGGTACGGTTTTAGGAATTCTAAAAATTACAGTAGAAGTAGTAAATGCACCAGGATTTAAATCTACCTGCACTCTATCTTCAACTACATTAATTAAGTCTATTGAAGCTACAATAGTACTTTTTTCCACCGACATCAATGCCTTACCTGCCCCACAGGCATTCAGTATTAAGGCAGCTGCAATAAATAAAACATTTTTTTTCATAAAACTTTATATGTGAATTTTTAAAATAAAGGTTACCAAAGATAGATAATATGTATCCATCCTTTCATGTGCAATTATGTTTTGCATGAATAAAATATAGAACACTTCCATCGAAAATTTTCATTATTTTTGGTGGCAAATAAAAATTTACATGCACTACAAAAGAATTCTTCTTAAATTAAGCGGTGAAGCCTTAATGGGCGAAAAGCAATATGGCATAGATTCTAACCGTCTAAATGAATATGCTGAAGAGATAAAAGAAGTAGTTGAAAAAGGAATTGAAGTCGCCATTGTAATTGGAGGTGGAAACATTTTTCGCGGATTGGCAGGAGCTGCTACAGGAATGGACAGAGTACAAGGAGATCACATGGGTATGCTAGCAACTGTTATAAATGGTTTAGCATTACAAAGTGCTTTAGAAATGAACGGAGTACAAACCAGATTACAATCTGCCATAAAAATAAATGAAGTTGCCGAACCTTTTATTCGAAGACGTGCAATGAGGCATTTAGAAAAAGGAAGAGTAGTTATATTTGGAGGCGGAACAGGTAACCCATATTTTACTACAGATTCTGCAGCAGTATTAAGAGCCATTGAAATTGAAGCTGATGTAATTCTTAAAGGAACACGGGTAGATGGTATTTACACAGCTGATCCAGAAAAAGATAAAAGTGCTACCAAATTTGATAACATTTCTTTTCAAGATGTGTTAACCAAAGGATTAAAAGTAATGGACACGACAGCCTTTACCTTAAGCCAAGAAAATGAACTACCAATTGTAGTTTTTGATATGAACAAAAAAGGAAACTTGCTGAAAATAGTTGACGGCCAAACTATTGGTACAACCGTTAACCTTTAATTTTCGGTATTGTTAATATTATTGCGATAGCTATATACTCACCATATGAACGAAGAAGTACAATTTGTATTAGACGCTACAAAAGAAGGCATGGATGCCGCTATAGCGCATTTAGAACGTGAATTTTTAAAAATTAGAGCCGGTAAGGCTAGTCCCGCTATGTTGTCATCTGTTTTAGTTGATTACTATGGATCACAAACACCACTTTCTCAAGTAGCGAATGTTAATACGCCAGATGGTAGAACCATTTCGGTTCAACCATGGGAAAAAGGAATGCTTCAAGAAATTGAAAAAGCTATAATGAATGCCAACTTAGGTTTCAACCCTATGAATAACGGCGATTTAATTATAATCAACGTTCCACCATTAACGGAAGAACGAAGAATTCAACTTTCAAAACAAGCAAAAGCAGAAGCAGAACATGCAAAGGTTGGTGTGCGTAGCGCAAGACAAGATGCCAATAAAGAAATAAAGGATTTGGATATTTCTGAGGATCTTCAAAAAAATGCAACTGCAGATGTTCAAGATTTAACCGACATCTTCACCAAGAAAATAGATGATTTCCTAGCAAAAAAGGAAGCAGAGATTATGAAAGTTTAATTATAAGATTTATAAATATTATTTTAAAGCTACCTATACACGGTAGCTTTTTCTTTTTGTATAAAATTTAAACTTTTCAATTTAGGAACAGATGAAGCTAATAGTTACCTTTGCCACCTGCAAAAACAGTTATGGTAGCTAAACTTACGAAAGGATTTTGGCCTAAAACGGCAAACATAATTCTCCGCAATAGAATCCTAATTTTAATATTGATTACTTGTTTCACCGTATTTATGGGTTGGCAATGGCAATATATGCGATTTTCAAGCTCGCAAACTAACCTATTACCAGACGATCACCCTGTAAACCAACAGTATCAAGATTTTCTTAGCAAATTTGGCGAAGAAGGCAATGCGGTAGTTTTTGCCGTTCGTGATAGTGCATTATTTACTCCTACAAATTTTAATAGATGGAATAAGCTTAGTAAGCAATTAGCTGCTTTTCCAGAAGTTGAATTTGTGATTTCGACCGACAACTTAAAGGAACTCATTAAAAACAATGAAAAACAGGAGTTCGAGATGCGCCCTTTAATCAATGGCGAATTAAAGACTAAAAAGGAAATAGACAGTATTACCCAACACTTGTTTAACGACCTACCTTTTTATGACAACTTAATTTACAATAAAGAAAGTAAAACAATACGTACTATTGTTAACCTAGATAAGGACATTGTCAACACTAGTGTTAGAAAAGACTTTATTCTACAGGATATAAATACACTGGTAAAGAATTTTGAAAAAGAAACAAATTTAGATGTTCACATATCTGGAATGCCTTATGTGAGAACTATGAATTCTCAGAACATCATAGATGAAATAGGTAAATTCATTTTAGCTGCATTAGGTGTTACATCCTTAATCTTCTTCTTTTTCTTTAGAAGTATTAGAGCCACTGTAATTTCAATGTGTGTTGTAATTATTGGTGTAATGTGGGCATTTGGCTTACTGGGCTTACTGCAATATGAAATAACTGTTCTTACAGCTCTTATTCCACCATTAATAATTGTAATAGGTATACCAAACTGTATTTTTCTAATTAATAAATATCAGCAGGAAGTAAAGAAACATGGTAACCAAGCACTTTCACTACAACGTGTAATTTCCAAAATTGGAAATGCTACGTTAATGACGAATATTACCACAGCATCAGGTTTTGCCACTTTTATAATAACGGACAGTACCTTATTGAAAGAATTCGGTATTGTCGCCTCCATCAACATTCTTGGAATATTTGTATTGTCTTTACTAATTATTCCGATTATATATAGCTTTATGCCGCTACCAAAAACCAAGCATTTAAAACATTTAAATAAAAAATGGATTGATGCATTTGTACAATGGATGGAAGGTATCGTTAGACATAGAAGAATTACTGTCTATATAGTTTCAATCTCACTATTGGTAATTAGTATTATTGGTATTTATCAAATAAGAATTTCAGGAAGTCCAATTGAGGACATGCCCAAAAATGCGGAGTTTTTTCATGATATTCGTTTTTTTGAAAAGGAATTTAAAGGGATTATGCCCGTTGAAATAGTAGTCGACACAAAAACGCCCAAAGGTGTTTTAAAACCAGCTACTCTTAAACGAATGAATCAACTTGGAGAAGTTATTGAAGAAATTCCAGAACTTTCTACACCAGTATCCGTTGTAAACCTAGTAAAGTATTCCAAGCAGGCTTTTTACAATGGCATACCAAAATACTATCAACTACCTACTAGTCAAGAGAACACCTTTATAATGGATGTTGCTCGAAAATCATCTGACAATGGTAACTTATTAAAGTCTTTTGTTGATAGTACTGGGCAAACCGCAAGAATTACGACTTTCATGCGAGATGTCAATACTAACCGCATGGAAGAAATTGAACAGCGTTTACTGGAAAACATTAATAAAATATTTCCGGCTGAACGATATAATGTATACATGACCGGTAGCGCATTGCTGTTCTTAAAAGGTACAAAGTACCTAGTAAAAAACTTAATTATGTCTCTTGCATTGGCCATTGGGCTGATTGCACTTTTTATGGCGTATTTATTTAGGTCTTTTAGAATGATTGTGATTTCATTGATCCCTAATTTATTACCATTGGTTATTACCGCCGGTATTATGGGGTTTGTGGGCGTACCAATAAAGCCTTCTACTATTTTGGTATTTAGCATTGCATTTGGTATTTCTGTGGATGATACCATACACTTTCTGGCAAAGTATAGGCAAGAACTCACTGCCAATAATTGGCGAATAGAAAAGTCTGTATATAATGCACTTAGAGAAACAGGTGTAAGTATGTTCTATACTTCTATTGTATTATTTTTCGGTTTTTCGGTTTTTGTAATTTCCAACTTTGGCGGTACCGTTGCTTTAGGCTCGTTGGTTTCAGCAACATTATTACTTGCCATGTTAGCTAACTTAATTTTGTTGCCTTCATTATTATTATCATTGGAGAAAAGTATAGCAAACAAGCAAACACTTAAAAAGCCACAAATAGACATTTTGCCTCAAGATGAAAATAACAATTAATTATTTTCGTTACAGCCTTGTTTATATAGCCTTATAACTCCTTTATTTTTTAACAAAATCCTATCTTTGGGACTTTAATTTTCAATTTAAGATCATGCATTTAGCTACAATAAAAGAATTATTAGCAGGTAAAAACCTACTTCAAGAAATAATCATTAAAGGTTGGGTACGTACCTTTAGAAGCAATAGATTCATAGCTTTGAATGACGGCTCTACTTTAGGCACCATTCAATGTGTTGTAGATTTTGAAAATTTTGATGAAGAATTATTAAAAAAGGTAAACACAGGTGCTGCCTTAAAAATTAAAGGTACACTTGTTGAAAGTCAAGGTCGTGGTCAATCTGTAGAGATTCAAGTAAGCGATTTAGAAATATTAGGTATTGCTGATCCCGATGAATATCCTATTCAACCTAAAAAACACTCTTTAGAGTTTTTAAGAGAGAAAGCGCATTTAAGAATTCGCACCAATACTTTTGCTGCAATTATGCGTGTTAGGTCTACCCTTTCATTTGCAATACACAACTATTTTAGAGAAAACGGATTCAACTATTTTCACGCACCTATTATAACAGGTTCTGATGCTGAAGGCGCAGGTGAAATGTTTCGTGTAACTACATTAGATGAGAAAAATCCTCCATTAACTGAAGATGGAGATGTTGATTATAAACAGGACTTCTTCGGAAAAGAAACTAACCTTACGGTGTCTGGTCAATTAGAAGCTGAAGCATATGCAATGGCATTAGGGAAAGTCTACACATTTGGACCAACTTTTAGAGCCGAAAACTCAAACACATCTAGACACTTAGCAGAATTTTGGATGATTGAACCAGAAATGGCATTCTTTGATCTTGACGCTAACATGGATCTTGCAGAAGATTTTATTAAAAATGTTATCTCTTATACATTGACTCACTGTCAAGAGGATTTGGAGTTTTTAGAAAAACGTTTATTAGACGAAGAGAAAAGCAAACCTCAAGCTCAACGAAGCGATATGGCTTTGATAGAAAAATTGAAATTTGTTGTAGACAATAATTTTAAAAGAGTTAGTTATACTGAAGCTATAGATATTCTAAAAAATTGTAAACCGAACAAAAAGAAACAATTCACCTACCCTATTGAAGAATGGGGAACCGATTTACAAAGTGAGCATGAGCGATATTTAGTAGAGAAACACTTTAAATGTCCAGTTATTTTATTTGATTATCCTGCTAAAATTAAGGCATTTTACATGCGTTTAAATGAAGATGGTAAAACCGTTAGGGCTATGGATATTTTATTCCCTGGTATTGGCGAAATTGTAGGTGGATCTCAAAGAGAAGAGCGTTTAGATGTCCTAAAAGAAAAAATTAAAGAATTAGGTATAGACGAAAAAGAATTATGGTGGTACTTAGATTTAAGAAAATTTGGTACTGCGGAACATAGTGGCTTTGGTCTTGGTTTTGAACGACTGGTTCTTTTTGCAACAGGCATGGGTAACATTAGAGATGTAATACCATTTCCAAGAACTCCACAGAATGCCGAATTCTAAGCGGATTTAGTTACTTTTACCAGTACTAGAAAAAAGCAATGCTGAAACAACATCTACAATTTAAACTATCCCAAAAGTTATCTCCTCAGCAAATTCAATTGATGAAGCTGATTCAATTGCCTACACAGGCTTTTGAACAACGTCTCAAACAAGAATTAGAGGAGAATCCGGCATTGGAAACCGGTAAAGAAGATTTGGAAAATGCTGCTGACGATTACGAAGATGTTTACGATGACGCATCAGATAATGAAACCATTAATACTGAAGATATCAATATTGATGATTATCTAAGTGACGATGAAATTCCTGATTATCGCACAAAGGCTAATAATTATAGCACTGACGATGAAGAGAAAAGTGTGCCCTATGCGGCTGGCATCTCATTTAATCAACATTTAATAAATCAATTAAATACTGTATATCTTACTGATGACGAGTGGAACATTGCTGAATTCTTAGTAGGTAGCGTAGATGAAAGTGGCTATATACGTAGACCCATTAGTGATATCATGGACGATTTGGCCTTTACCCAAAACGTTTATACCGATGAGGAAACCATTACCAAAATACTATCAATTGTTCAAGATTTAGATCCCCCTGGTGTTGGTGCCCGATCTTTAGAGGAATGTTTAATAATTCAGTTAGAGCGAAAAGAAATAACACCAAGTGTAGAGCTTGCCACTGACATTCTAAAAAAATCATTTGAACACTTTACCAAAAAACATTATCAAAAGTTAATTCAAAAACACAATATTACCGAAGACGAACTTAAACAGGCTATCGGTGAAATAGAAAAACTAAACCCAAAACCAGGTGGGTCTTATTCTGGTAACAATAGAATTGTGGAACATGTAGTTCCAGATTTTGCAATTAGAATAACGGAAGGTGAATTAGAACTTACCTTAAATGGTAGAAATGCTCCTGAATTACATGTATCAAGAGAATACAGTAATATGCTTAAAGGGTATAAAGAAGCCAAAGACAAGTCTAAGTCTCAAAAGGACACCGTAATGTTCATAAAGCAAAAGTTAGATGCTGCAAAATGGTTTATAGATGCAATTAGACAGCGTCAACAAACTCTGTTCATTACAATGAATTCTATTATGCAGTATCAAAAAGAATATTTCCTAACGGGTGATGAGCGTAATTTACGCCCTATGATACTTAAAGATATTGCAGACGAAATAGGCATGGATGTTTCTACGGTATCAAGAGTTGCTAATAGCAAATATGTAGATACACCTTATGGCACAAAATTGATCAAAGAGTACTTCTCTGAGTCAATGAAAAATGAACAAGGCGAAGATGTATCTACAAAGGAAATTAAAAAAATCCTAGAAACTGTAATACAAAATGAGGCTAAAAAGAAGCCTTTAACAGATGATAAGCTAGCAGCTATTTTAAAGGAAAAAGGCTATCCTATAGCAAGAAGAACGGTGGCAAAGTATAGAGAACAACTAAGCATACCAGTTGCACGAATGAGAAAAGAAATCTAATGAAGGTTTTTTCCAATATCATTTCTTATTTACTACATCCTCTTTTTATTCCTATTGGCGGTACTGTTGCTTATTTCCTTATTACACCAAAATATACACCGTTAGAAGTACAAAGCGCCAGTATTTTACCAATATTTATTTTAACGGTAATAATTCCAATCATTACCTTTTTAATTCTAAAAAATATAGGGCTTGTTCATTCCATTTCATTAGAAACAATAAAGGAACGCAAGTACCCACTTTATATTCACGCCTCCATCCTTCTATTAATCCTGTATAAGGTGATTCCGAATAATTACGTAAGTGAGTTATACTTTTACTTTACCGGTCTATTAGGAGCAGCCATAGCCTGTATTTTACTTCTTTTATTTAATTTTAAAACAAGTTTACACACTGTAGGTATAAGTGGTCTTTTAATGTATCTAATAAATCTTAGTATACATTTCGAAATCAATTTAATTTTAGCAATTAGCGTATTTATAATTTTTACAGGAAGTATAATAACTGCAAGATTGTATTTAAAAGCACATACAGCTATAGAGCTTATTATAGGACTATTTATAGGATTATTATCACAACTATTAACAGTCCGTTTTTGGTTATAAAATATAGAATATAAGACCTATTCGTAACGGCTTATACTGTAAAACCTCTCCATTAACAGAGGCATCTCCATTAAACAGTTCAGTTAACGCATAATACGCATGCAGATTAAAGGTATTGTATCCAAAACTTAGAGTAAGGCCATATTGAAATTTTGCGAGGTCAGTATTTTTAAAACCTTCACTAATTTCATCAGAGTCGAATTTAGATCTAGCACCTACAATATAAGCTGCTTTAATACCACCATATATACGCCAAAACTTATATTCATCTATAGTAGAATTACGCCATCTAAACTCCAAGGGAAATTCCAAAAGATGCGTTTCTAATTTGCTTCTGGTAATATCATCGTCAATACCATAACTAATAACATCATCAGATAGATTAGCTACTAAATTTGAATAATAACTATTTAATGCAAGACCGGCTCCAATGCCTATCGCTTTCGTTCCAGAGCGATTTAAGGGAATATCTTTAATGACACCAGCTTGTAGGCCATACGATAAGTTTCGTTGATTAGAGCCTTCCGGTGGATTCAAAATAAAATTATAAGATAGACCAATATAAAACTGATCTTCAAAATATCTAGTATTCGCAATGCTATCATTTGCTACCTGAGCATTTGAATATATAGCGACCATAGAAAACAACAGAAAAAAACGCATATTGTAAAGTTAATGAAATAAAAAACGCCTCAAATAAATTTGAGGCGTTTTGAATATGTAATATTCTACTAACTAACTATTGTAGATTATTGAAAGCGTCACCTTCATAGGTAGTATAATTTACCTTTAAAGCATTTACCTTTCTTAACTCTTGTTTAATATCGGATATCAATCCCATACTAGCATTCTTATCAACCTTAAGTGCTGTGGTTAATACATTCTGAATTTCCTGAGGCTTTTTAGCTCTTTCCATCAAAATATAATCACCTACTTCAGATGGACTAGCGAATTTATCATTCAATTGAATTTTTGGCTCTGTACCAAAAGTTTTCTCATACTCTCTAGTTGGTTTACCAACATAAATATAGATTACACGATCCTTCTTTTCCAATTTTTTAACTTCACTAGCATTTGGAAGTACGTTTTCAACTTTCAAGGAACTATCCTTCATAACGGTTACCGTCATAAAGAAAAACAAAAGCATAAATACAATGTCAGGAAGGGAAGCTGTTGATACCGCTGGTACCTCTCCATCTTTTTTCTTTGCAAATTTTGACATAGTGTTACTTTTAATTTATTAATTATTCGCTTGAAGTTTCTGCTTCAGATAATTTCTGTGGAAATAACCCTTGTATTCTTGTCACCTTTTCTTTTAATTCTTCTTTTACAGAATCATCAGTTTCAGGATTTAAATACTCAGCTTCCATAGCAACGTAATCTTTACCGAATAAACGTTTTGCTTCTCTATTTCTAAGATCATTGTATGCACCTACCAATTCATTTTGAACTGTAATGTAAGTACTATACTTTGTCTCACGATCATTTTTCAATGAGATAATTGCTTTTGTTGGATTATCCGAAGACTCAGCATTACGTTTTCCTTTACAATAGCTACAATAGTCAGGACTTCCTGACGGTGCTCCACCGTTATCTAAAAACGCCATTGCTTTCTCACGCAACTTATCTATTGAAAGAATTTCATCTTCCACCAACAACTGTCCATTACGGTTAATATTCACCGTAAAGATGTTCTTTTGTTTAATAATTGGTGGTGCTTCAGTAGGTGGCTCCATTGGTGGCAACATACGATCCAATCCTGCATCTGTTTCAATAGTAGTAGTTACTAAGAAAAAGATAAGTAAAAGGAAAGCTATATCCGCCATTGAACCCGCACTAACTTCTGGTGCTCCTGCTCTTCTAGCCATAGTTTTCTATTTTTATTATTTACTAAACATATTTTTAACAGATGGTATAACTAAAGATAGTATTGCAATTATTGTAAGGATAAAAAATACATTTAATCCCATACCAATATTTTTAACAGTACTCTCATCCGTCATAGCAGCAAACTCAGGATCAACATCCGTTCCGCTAGCTAAAACGTAAGAAACTCCAACTACTAATAAAAAACCACCTACTACGAACAAAGTTTTCTTAAGACCTTGTGGATTGGCAAATAAGTTTTTTAAAGTAAACACTAAACTTACTACAACAGCTATACCTAATAAAAGATAAGTGATAATAAACATTGTGTTCAAAGCTCCACTAGAAGCAGCTTCTGCTGCCGGCATATCTGAACTTGGTAATAAATACCATAGTATAGCACTTAATACACCTATAGCAATTAATGCTATTTTAATAATTTTTTGCATAATTTTTAGGTATTAAAAGTGATACTTATTTTTTGTGATCTACCAACATATCGATTAAAGTAATCGAAGAGTCTTCCATATCATTAACTATACTATCAATTTTAGCGATAATGTAGTTATAGAAAATTTGAAGGATAATAGCCGTAATAAGACCAAATACCGTTGTTAATAATGCAACCTGGATATCACCTGCAATAAGAGATGCACTTAAGTTACCAACAGCTGCAATCTTTTGGAAGGCTGCAATCATACCGATTACCGTACCCATGAAACCAAGCATTGGAGCAATAGCGATAAATAAAGATAACCAAGAAACGTTTTTCTCTAATTGTCCCATTTGAACACCACCATAAGCAACAACAGCTTTTTCAGCAGACTCTATACTCTCACCAGCTCTATCCAAACCTTGATAGTAGATAGAAGCAACAGGTCCTTTTGTATTTCTACAAACCTCTTTAGCAGCTTCAACACCACCAGATGCCAATGCGTCTTCAACTTGTTGTTTCAACTTGGCAGAATTTGTACTAGCCATGTTCAAATAAATAATTCTTTCAATAGCAACTGCCAAACCAAGGATCAAACATAAAAGTACGATACCCATGAAACCGGCACCACCAGTAATGAACATCTCTTTTAATAGTTGAGTAAATCCTCTTTCCGCTTCAGGAGCTCCTTCTTGAACTAGCAAAGCTACTGCTGCTACTTTTGCACTTACAATATTTGTACCTGCTACAAATGCCCCAGCGACTGCTAGGCTTGGGAATAATTTTTTCATTTTTTCAAACTTAAATTAGTTAGTTAATAGGGTTAAAGATAAAAAAAAAACAATATAAAAAAAGTAAAACTTACTTGCAGAGAGGAAGGGATTCGAACCCTCGATACCCTTTTGGGGTATACACACTTTCCAGGCGTGCGCCTTCGACCACTCGGCCACCTCTCTAGGTTACCTTTTTTAAGGGTGGGCAAATAACAAAAAAAATATTAGTTATCGAAATTAAACTGGTGTTAAATTTAAAGCATTTCTCCACGCAAAGAGGTTTCAAAAACGGTTTTGAACAACTCAGGTGAGACATCACTACCTAGTAAATACATTGCCTTAGTAATAGCAGCCTCGGTTGTAATATCCTTACCATTAATCACTTGCATTTTCTTTAATCTAGAGCTTGTTTCATAATGGCCCATCATAACCGCGCCGCCTGAACACTGAGTTACATTAATTATATGGATTCCTTTATTAATTGCGTTATTTAATTTTTTCAAAAACCATTCTTCCATGGGCGCATTTCCTGAACCATACGTCTCCAAAACCAATGCTTTTAAATTTTTTGCCTCCAATATTGCTTCAATAATATTTTCATTAATTCCCGGAAATATTTTCAATATCGCCACATTATCATCCATATTTCTATGAGATTTTAACGTTAATTTCTTTTTTTGAGGCAATAAATATTCGCCAAAAACCGTCAAATGAACTCCAGATTCTATTAAATGAGGATAATTTAATGAAGCAAAAGCCTGAAAATGTTCTGCATTTATCTTTGTTGTTCTATTACCCCTATACAGCTTATATTCAAAATAAAGTCCGACTTCTTGAATAACCGGTTTTCCTTTTTTGTACAAAGCTGCAATTTGAATTGCTGTAATTAGATTTTCTTTTGCATCTGTTCTTAAGTCCCCAATAGGTAATTGAGAACCGGTCAAAATCACAGGTTTCGATAAATTTTCTAACAAAAAACTCAATGCTGATGCCGTATAGCTCATTGTATCACTACCATGCAGCACTACAAATCCATCAAATTCATTATATTTTTCAGTTATGATATCTGAAATAGCAATCCAATGAGTAGGATTCATATTCGATGAATCTATTGGATGGTCAAAGGAAAAACTAGATATAGTGCAGTCTAATTGATTTAGCTCTGGTATGTTTTTCTGCAACTGAGAAAAGTCAAATGCCTTTAAGGCTCCAGAAGTATAATCCTTCATCATACCAATTGTACCACCTGTATATATCAATAAAATATTCCTTTTCTCCGAGCTCAAATCTTCGTCTTTAAATTATAATTATACACCAAAAACTTCTTTAGAGTTTTCTGTTGTTTTTAAAGCAATGTGTTCATTAGTGACACCATGAATATCTGCTAAGCGTTCTAACACATTAACTATATATGCACTTTCATTTCTTTTCCCTCGGTAAGGTGTTGGAGCTAGATAAGGCGAATCTGTTTCCAATACAATATCATCTAAATCTATTTCATTTAAAAAAGTATCGATTTTACCATTCTTAAATGTAACTACTCCACCTATACCCAATTTTAAATTATATGAAATTGCTGTTTTCGCCTGATTTAAAGTACCTGTAAAACAATGAAAAACACCTCTTAAATCTTCACCTTTCTCTTCCTCTAATATTTCAAAAACCTCATCAAAAGCATCACGGCAATGAATAACAATTGGTAATTTTTTCTTTTTAGCTAACTGAATTTGTTGCCTAAAAGCATCCTGTTGTTCTTTTAAGAACTTCTTTTCCCAATACAAATCAATTCCTATTTCCCCTATTGCATAATACGTATGCTTTTCTAACATCTCCTCAATATGCAAAAGTTCACTTTCATAATTTTCTTTCACATGCGTGGGATGCAAACCGGACATTAAAAACATATGACCCGGAAAATCCTTTTCCAAGCTCAACATACGCTCCGTATATGTTGAGTCTATAGCTGGTATAAAAAATCTTTCAACTCCCAAATCAATTGCCTTTTGGACAGTCTCTTTTCTATCTTCATCAAAGGCTTCACTATATAAATGTGTATGCGTATCTGTAATTATCATGCCGCAAAAATAGACTTATCTTTGAAAAAAATGAATTATGAGTACCCTCAAAAAATTTTTGAAGCATAAAGACTACGTACGAATTCCACTTATATTAACTGCTACTGACCATTTTGAAATCAATGCTGAAATAAATTCAGTAAAAGGACGGTTTATTTTAGATACTGGCGCCTCAAATACATGCGTTGGGATGGACAAGATCGATCATTTTAATTTAATATCCGAAGAATCAATTATTAAAGCTGCGGGAGCTGGCGCAACTAATATGGAAACACTTGTCTCCAAAAAAAATAAAATAGAGTTAAATTCTTGGTGTTACAAAAAATTAGAGATTGTATTATTTGATCTAAAACACGTTAACGAAGCATTAACAGCCCATAATGCAGAACCAGTAGATGGAATTATTGGCGCAGATATCCTTAAAAAATCAAAGGCAATTATTGACTATGATAAAAAATGTATATACTTAAAAAAGAAAAAGCGCTGAGAATAACTCAACGCTTTTATTATATCAAATCTTAAGAAAATTACATTTCCAAAGCTTTCTTCACATTATTATCCATTAATAACTCTTCAGGATTTTCTAATGCTTCTTTTATAGCTACCAAAAAGCCAACAGATTCTTTACCGTCAATGATACGGTGATCATAAGAAACTGCTACATACATTATAGGTGCTATAGCAATAGCCCCATCGCGCGCAATTGGTCTTTCAACTATATTATGCATACCTAAAATTGCACTCTGTGGAGGATTAATAATTGGTGTAGATAACATTGAACCAAATACACCACCATTAGTTATTGTAAAAGTACCACCGGTCATTTCATCAACTGTAATTTCACCTTCACGAGCTCTTATCGCCAACCTCTTCACTTCTGCCTCAACACCTCTAAAGGTTAAGTTTTCTGCGTTACGTATAACAGGCACCATTAGTCCTTTTGGACCAGATACAGCAATACTAATATCACAGAAATCATAAGAAACCATCTCTTTACCATCAATCATTGAGTTCACAGCAGGGTACATTTCTAAAGCTCTTACTACAGCTTTTGTAAAAAAGGACATAAAGCCTAACCCTACACCATGCTTGCTCTTAAAGTCTTCTTTATACTTATTTCTAAGTTCAAAAATAGCACTCATATCCACCTCGTTAAAAGTGGTCAACATTGCTGTTTCGTTCTTTGCGGAAACCAATCTTTCAGCAACTTTTCTACGCAACATTGATAATTTGGAACGTGACTCGCCACGGTTACCACCAGTTGGCGACCCCATAGACGGTACTGCACTAACAGCATCTTCTTTAGTAATTCTACCATCACGACCAGAACCTGAGACAGCACTACTATCAATTCCTTTCTCGTCTAAAATTTTCTTTGCAGCAGGTGAAGGTACACCAGATGCATATGTTTCTTTCGCCTTAGCAGGCTGAGGAGCCTTTTCGGCAACAACTTCTTTTTTAGCGCTTACTTCCTTTTCGTCTTTAGTTGCGCTAGGTGCCCCTGTAGAACCTTCTGGTTTAGCGGCACTAGTATCAATTAAACAAACGATTGCACCTACAGCAACAGCATCACCTTCTTCCGCTTTAAGTGTAATTATTCCACTAGCTTCTGCTGGTAATTCTAAAGTAGCCTTATCTGAATCTACTTCTGCAATTGCTTGATCTTTTTCTACATAATCCCCATCTTCAACTAACCATTCCGCTATTTCCACCTCTGTGATAGACTCTCCCGGAGATGGGACCTTCATTTCTAGAATCATTCTTTCTATAATTTGATATGTTATTTTATTTTTTAGGTTTGGACATATTGTCCTTTGTTTTGTCAAATACGTAATCTATAACTTGCTGATGACGCGCCTTAGATCTAACCGAACTACCAGCCGCAGGAGCTGCATAAAAACGTCTTGATGCTACCCTGAATTTTTGGGCTTCACTAAAATGCATTAATAAATGACTCCATGCTCCCATATTTCTAGGCTCTTCTTGTGCCCAAACAATGTCACCTGCATTTTTATATTTAGCTATAGCTTCTTTCATAGCTTTTTCTGGTAATGGAAATAACTGCTCCACTCTAACTAAAGCTACATCGTCACGTTTATTCTCTTCTTTTACAGCTAAAAGATCATAATAGAATTTACCTGTACAGAAAACTAAACTTTTTATTTTTTTAGCATCAGCAGAATCATCGTCTATTACTTCCTTGAAACCACCATTAGTTAAATCTGCAATTTTAGATACAGCTTTTGGATGTCTCAATAAACTTTTAGGAGTAAATATAATTAACGGCTTTCTAAAATTAGCCTTCATTTGTCTACGAAGAATATGAAACATTTGTGCAGGTGTGGTCACATCGGCTATATACATATTATCTTTTGCACACATTTGTAAGTAACGCTCCATTCTTGCAGAAGAGTGCTCGGCACCTTGACCTTCATAACCATGCGGCAACAACATTACCAAACCATTTTGAAGTTTCCATTTATCTTCCGCTGCAGAAATATATTGGTCAATCATAATTTGCGCTCCATTGCTGAAATCACCAAATTGTGCTTCCCAAATTGTTAGCGTATTAGGGCTAGCCATAGCGTAACCATAATCAAAACCAACAACACCATATTCTGATAAAAGTGAATTATAAATTTGAAATTTAGCTTGTTTTTCAGATAACTGATTTAACAAAATAAGCTCTTCTTCACTTTCTTCTACTTTCATAACCGCATGACGGTGAGAAAAAGTACCACGCTCTACATCTTGTCCAGACATACGAACCGCAAAACCTTCTTCTAACAACGTACCATAAGCCAAAAGCTCTCCCATTGCCCAGTCAAGATTATCCGCTTCAAAATACATGTTGTAGCGGTCTTTTACCAGTTTCTCAACCTTACGCAAGAACTTTTTACCCTTTGGTAAAGCTGTAATTACTTCAGCGATTTTATTCAGTTTCGTTTTAGAGAATGTGGTATCTACAGCTTCCATCATTTCCCATTCACGAACATTTTCAAAACCTTTCCATTCATCTGCCATGAACGGTGTAATTATGGTTTTATCTTCTTTACGTGAGTCTTCTAATTTCTCCTCTAAAGAATCCTTGTATTGTTTTTCTAATTGAGCTACATATGTATCATCAATTACACCCTCTTCTATAAGCCTTTCAGCATAAATATCTCTAGGATTTTTATGTTTTGCAATCGCTTTATATAATTTTGGCTGTGTAAATCTTGGTTCATCACCTTCGTTATGACCATATTTTCTATAACCCAACAAATCTATAAATACATCACTAGCAAATCGCATTCTGTACTCTAAAGCAAAAAGTGAGGCATGTACCACAGCTTCGGCATCATCAGCATTAACATGTAAAACAGGGCACAATGTTACCTTAGCAACATCGGTACAATAGGTAGATGTTCTTGCATCTAAATAGTTTGTCGTAAAACCAATTTGGTTATTTACCACTATATGTATAGTACCACCAGTCTTATAGCCATCTAACCCGGCCATTTGAACTAACTCATATATAAGTCCTTGACCAGCAATAGCAGCATCACCATGCACTACAATAGGTAGCACTTTTGAAAAATCATCACCATAATGAGCATCTTGCTTTGCTCTAGCTATACCCTCAACCACTGCACCAACAGTCTCTAAATGAGAAGGGTTGGGTGCAATATTCATCTTTATTTTATTTCCGTTATCTGATTTTCTATCGGATGTCCAACCCAAGTGATATTTAACGTCACCGTCAAAAATCTCTTGTTCATAATCCTTACCATCAAACTCGCTAAAAATATCTTTTGCAGACTTACCAAAGATATTGGTCAGTACATTTAACCTACCACGGTGTGCCATACCCATAACAAATTGCTGTACGCCCATTTCCGCTGCGCGTTCAACAATTACATCTAAAGCAGGTATCAACGATTCATTACCTTCAAGAGAGAATCTCTTTTGACCTACATATTTAGTATGCAGAAAAGATTCAAATGAAATCGCATGATTTAACTTCTTGAGAATATGTTTTTTACGATCAGATTCAAAATTAGGATGATTATCATTAACATTTATCCAATCTTGTATCCATTTTACACGCTCTGGCTTTCGAATAAACATATATTCAACACCAATAGCATCACAATAGATACTGCGCAAATGTCTAACAATCTCTTTTAAGGAATTTGGACCTATACCAATTATGTCACCAGCATTAAACACCGTTTCTAAATCAGAAGATGTTAATCCGAAATTTTCAATTTCTAATGTAGGCTCATAATGTCTTCGCTCACGTACCGGATTTGTTTTCGTAAATAAGTGCCCCCTACTTCTGTAACCGTCAATTAATCGAATTACCTGAAACTCCTTCTGTAGAGATTCTGGCATTTCACTTTTATTGCCGTTTACTAATACTGTAGTTCGATTCTCATCAATCTCAAGTTCTTCTAACGAACTTTCCATCCCAAAGTCGAATCCTTGAAAAAAGGCTCTCCAACTTGGCTCTACACTATCCGGGTTTACTAAATACTTATCGTATAACTCTGAAAAAAAAGAGGTATGAGCGGTATTCAAAAAGGAATATTTATCCATGAATTACTTTCTGTATCTTTAGAATAAATTTCTAACAAAAATACAACATTTACAATATCTAACGATAGAATGCCATGTATTATTGAAAAAAATGAAACTTTAAAACAAAATCACCATATGTGCTTAAAAAAATTAATTTTCACAGGGCTAGTACTATGTAATGTCACTTTATTACTAGCTCAATCATCCAATAATGGTGTTGATTTTTGGAATAACGTAAGATTTGGTGGAAGTATTGGATTGGGATTCACAAATAATGGGTTCAATGGGTCTATTTCTCCGAGCGCCATCTATCAATTTAATGAGCAATTTGCTACAGGAGCTAGTTTGAGTTTTAATTATGCAAAGTTTGACGAAGATAAATTCTTAGCATATGGAGGCAGTATACTTTCACTCTACAATCCTATCCCTCAAATTCAAATGTCTGCAGAATTCGAACAATTACGTATAAACAGAACCATCGCCACCCAAACTATTGATATAGAGGATAATTATTGGTTACCTGCATTTTTTGTTGGTGCAGGTTATAGCACCAGAAATGTAACTGTTGGTCTACGATACGATTTACTTTATGATGACAACAAAAGCATTTATGGAAATGCGCTTATGCCATTTGTACGTGTATACTTTTAAAATTCATTACCTTTCATATAGACCAAACCAACCAACATGAATAAATTAAAAAATAGATATCTATCATTAGATGTCTTTAGAGGCATGGATGTTGCTCTCATGATAATTGTAAATTCACCAGGCAATGGCGACACCAGTTTTGGAATTTTAAATCATGCCGTTTGGAACGGATTTACGCTCACCGATTTAGTATTCCCTACATTTTTGTTTGTAGTTGGTAATGCCATGAGTTTTAGTATGAAGAAGTACGAAGCCATGGGAAGCGGTGCTTTCTTAAAAAAAATATTTAAACGTTTCTCTATTATTTTCTTATTAGGCTTCTTGATGTATTGGTTTCCTTTCTTTGAAGATGGTGGTCTAAAACCTATTGCAGAAACTAGAATTTTTGGCGTATTACAACGCATCGCCCTTTGTTATTTATTAGCTTCTATTCTTCTTCATTATTTCAAAACACGAAGTGTTTTAATTTTCAGTGCATTGGCATTAGTTGGCTATCATATAATATTACTTGCATTTGGAGACTTAACCTTAACCGAGAATGCAGTTTTAAAACTTGACAAATTACTTATTGGCGCTGACCACATGTACCATGGCAATGGAGGTATTGCTTTTGACCCAGAAGGCCTACTAAGCACTTTACCTGCCATTGTAAATGTTATTGCTGGTTATTTTACTGGTAAATTCATTCAGAAAAACGGGCAAAATTTTGAAACAATTGCCAAACTTATAATGATTGCCGGACTTTTAATTATTGCAGGATTTGCTTGGGATTTAACGCTACCTTTTAATAAAAAACTTTGGACTAGCTCGTTTGTATTACTTACAAGTGGAATTGACATATTTGTAATTGCCATTTTGATTTATTTATTAGATATGTCTAAACCTGGAAAATGGACGTACTTTTTTGAAGTGTTTGGCAGAAACACTTTATTCATTTATTTATTATCTGAACTATTCATTATTAGTCTAGCTAAAATTTCAATGAAAGGAACCACTTTATATAATTGGATTGCAAACAATGTTTTTATTGCCGTGGCAGGTGATTATGTTGGATCGTTACTATTTGCCTTATGGATTATGCTAACCTGCTGGTTTGTTGGCTACATAATGGATAAAAAAGGGTTTTACGTGAAAGTGTAATTATAAAATTCAGCATTACTTATATTTATTTCGATACCATACCTTTTTATATTCTCTTTTAAGAATTAAGAAAGTAACCTGGCCAGAGACATCTACGGTATCTGTAACCTCTATATTTTCGAATTCTTTTTCAGGAATATCAATGATATACATAAGATTAAGGTATTCTGCAAAATGCTCCATCATTAAGTAGTATACTTTCTCTTTAATAAGTACTATTAACTGGGTTGCGTTTAGTTCATTAGATATTCCCAAAGGGATATTGGCAAGGACAAAATCCTTTTCTATTTGGAGCATCAATTTATCAAAAAGTAAATCATCTAATGCCACTTGCATTAATTGCTCACTAGTATCAACATTTAAATTCATGCACCAATTCTAACTATTAAACAAAAAAGTAATTATCAACTTAGCTATTGCTTGTAAACAACCCCTTCTTTCATTACAAAAATTACATCTGTAAGTGTTTCTACATTGTTTAGAGGATTCTCATTTACAGCTACAATATCAGCTATATAACCTTCTTTAATTTGACCTAGCTCATTTTCGCCTAAAAGCATTGCATTGGTAATAGTTGCCGAACGTAACGTTTCAATTATTGGCATACCGGCTTTATGCATGTAAACGAACTCTTTTGCGTTATCTCCATGAGGCGATACACCTGAATCTGTACCGAAAGCCATACTTACACCTTTTTTATAAGCCTTGGCAAAAGTTGCATTCAATTTTGGTCCAATTTCCAATGCCTTTTTAGCAACTACGGGTGGTAAATAATTAGGAATTTTTGCCAATCTCGCCGCTTCTTGACCTGCAGATATTGTTGGCACCATATAGGTATTGTGTTTTATCATTAAGTCCATAGTTTCCTCAGACATCAATGTTCCATGCTCTATTGTTTTAATTCCACCTAAAATGGCTCTTTGCATACCTTCGTCGCCATGTGCGTGTGCGGCAGTAAGCATACCGTAATCATTAGCAGTTTCTGTAATCGCCTTTATTTCCTCAATAGTAAACTGAGGGTTTTGACCACTTTTTGCAACACTTAATACTCCACCAGTAGCAGTTATTTTAATAACATCTGCACCTTCTTTGTAACGTTGACGAACAGCTTTTCTACCATCTTCAGGAGAATTAACAACACCTTCTTTTGGACCTGGATCACCCATTAACTCATTACTTCTTCCATTAGTTGGATCGGCATGACCACCAGTAGAAGCAAGAGCTTTACCTGCGGTAAAAATGCGAGGACCTACAATTGTACCTTTGTTAATGGCATTCTTAAGTGCAATATTAACTCCTGACCCACCTAAATCACGTACCGTGGTAAAACCAGCCATTAATGTTCTTTCTGCGTAAATAGTAGATTGAAATGCTACATCAGCTTCGTTTTTGGTGAAAGCTTCTAAATATCTAGATGGGCTAGACTCACTTTCAATATGAACATGCATATCTATAAATCCAGGTAAGACTGTCTTAGATTTTAAATCTACCACTTCATCAGCGGCACTACCAACCACATAACCATTCTTAATTTCCTTTATTTTATTTCCTGAAATGACGATGGTCTTCTCAGACAATATTTTACCTGATTCAACATCCACAATTTTACCGCATTGAAGGTAGGTGTCTTGGGCAGATGTTATTGTGAAAATTAGTAAGAATAAAACTAGCAAAGAATTTTTCATAAGAGGTGGTCTTTAAATTAAATAAGGGGAAATATAGCTATATTTCCCCTTATTAATATTGTTAAACCGTAAAAAATCAGTCACGTATTTTCTGCTCCCAGATCCATGCATAATTCATAGCTTCTTCTAATGTATACTCCGCTTTCCAGCCCAATACCTTGTTTGCTTTTGTAGTATCTGCATAAGCTGACGTAATATCCCCAGGTCTTCTATCTACAATTTTATAATTCAATTTTCTACCAGAAACTTTCTCAAAACTTTGTATTGCTTCCAAAACAGAACTTCCAGTTCCCGTACCTACATTGAAAACCTCATAGTTAGCTTCATTTTTACCGTTCAATAAACGTTCTAAAGCAACAACATGGGCTTTTGCTAGATCCACAACATAAATATAGTCTCTAATACATGTACCATCTGGCGTAGGATAGTCATCCCCAAATACAGATAACTCTTGTCTAAGTCCAATACCCGTTTGTGTAATGAATGGAACCAAATTCTGCGGAACACCTTTTGGCAACTCCCCTATTTGTCCACTAGGATGAGCTCCCATTGGGTTGAAATAGCGCAATGCTATAGCATTTAAACTAGGTGTAACTTTACAGGTATCTGAGATAATCTCTTCGCCCATTTGCTTGGTATTACCATATGGAGATTCGGCAACCTTTACAGGCGCATCTTCTGTAATTGGCATTTTATCTGCCTGACCATATACTGTACAAGAAGAACTAAAGATAAAACTCGCTTTATTTTTATTACAAAGTTCTTTCAAAATATATACTAAAGTACCAATGTTATTTTCATAGTACAATAATGGTTTCTCTACACTTTCACCCACAGCTTTTGAAGCAGCAAAGTGAATAACACCTTCAACGTCTTGGTGCCTTTGAAAAAAGTCCTCAACCTTATGTTTTTCTTTTAAATCTAGCTTCTCATAAAGTGGCTTCTTTCCGGTAATCGCTTGTATACCATCAAGTACATTTTCATCAGAATTTGAACAATCATCTATAATGACAACATCAAAACCTTTGTTTTGAAGCTCCACTACGGTGTGCGACCCTATAAATCCTAATCCACCAGTTACTAATACTTTCATTTACTATATTTTTTGAAGATTATCAAAGTTAAAAAACGTTACAACTATTCATTAACAAAACCGATAATCAACTGAGTAATGTAGTTAATCTGTTCTTCATCAAGTTCGGTATGCATCGGTAAAGAAATAACCTCTTTCACTAACTGATTAGTTATCGGAAAATCTTCTTCGTTATATCTTTCATCTAGGTAAGCTTTTTGCTTGTGTAGCGGAATTGGATAGTATACGCCAAATGGAACTTCATTTTTAGCTAAAAATTGCCCTAATTCATCTCTTTTTCCATTTGTAATTCTTAAAGTATACTGATGAAAAACATGGCAATCACAAACATCACAAATACCTTCACAATTATTTACAGTAACCGGAGTAATAATATGTTCTTGTCCCTCAAATGCTTTTGAGTAGGCACGTGCAGCATTTCTTCTAGCCTCACAATAACCATCTAATTTTGGCAGTTTAGCTCGTAGCACCGCTGCTTGTATAGAGTCTAGTCTTGAGTTTACTCCTACCACATCATGATGGTAGCGTTCATACATACCATGATTTACAATACCACGTAATGTATGCGCCAGTTCATCATCATTTGTAAAAATTGCACCACCGTCGCCATAACAACCTAAATTTTTAGAAGGAAAAAATGATGTAGCACCAACATGCCCCATACTACCTGCCATATGCTTTGTACCGTCTTTTGAAAGATATTTAGCGCCAATTGCTTGTGCATTATCCTCAATTACAAACAAATCATGCTTTTTAGCCAAATCAAGTATAGCATCCATATTAGCACATTGGCCAAAAAGATGTACAGGCACTATTGCCTTCGTTTTTGGCGTTATTGCTTTTTCTATGGCTTCTATATCAATATTGAAAGTGTCTGGATATACATCTACTAGAACAGGGGTTAATTGTAACAATGCAATTACCTCAACAGTAGCGGCAAAAGTAAAATCTGCTGTAATAACCTCGTCACCAGGTTTAAGACCTAGCCCCATCATAGCTATCTGAAGGGCATCAGTACCATTTGCACACGGAATTACATGTTTAACCTGAAGATATTCCTCTAATTCCTTTTGAAATGCATGAACCTCTGGACCATTTATAAATGCCGAAGTTTCTAATATTTGAGTAATAGAAGTATTTACCTGATCTTTTATTTCTTGGTATTGACCGCCAAGGTCTACCATTTGTATCTTTTTCATCTCTTGAAATTACGTGAAGTGATACAAAAATACGAAACAGGCGACACTAATTTTATGGAAAGAAACGTAATTTAGCCCAAAAGCATCAGTTTGTACTTTCTTTATAATCTTATTGTCATTAGTGCGTCTGCAATTCTAAAGGTGCTGGCATTGGTAAACCCTAAACTTTCATTGTTTGTAAATGGAAGAAAAGAAACATTCAATCTTATTAAAGATACCATTTCAAAAACCGATAAGGTTATATGGATACATGCAGCGTCTTTAGGTGAATATGAGCAAGGACTACCGGTTATGGAAAAACTGAAACTTCTATACCCAAATCATAAATTCTTACTTACTTTCTTTTCCCCATCAGGATATGAAGTGAAAAAAAATAGTAAAGTTGCTGATGTCATTTGTTATTTACCTCTGGACACTAAAAAAAATGTCCACAAATTTCTAGAAGCGGCACACCCTGATTTAGCAATATTTATTAAATATGAAATTTGGCCAAATTATTTAGCTGCATTAAACAGCGTAAATACACCAACATTTTTAATTTCTGCCCTTTTTAAAAACAACCAAAATTTCTTTAAATGGTATGGAAGTTTTATGAGAAAAGCATTAACCAATTTCTCACATTTCTTTGTTCAAAATGAAAAGTCCAAAGAGTTATTAAATTCAATTGATTTCAAAAATGTAACTGTAGCAGGAGATACCCGATTTGATAGGGTCACTGAAATTTTAGACCGCAATAATTCACTGGAATTTATGGTGCATTTCAAACAAAATCAATTTTGTTTTGTATTAGGAAGCACATGGCCAGAAGATGAGAAGTTGATAGTAGAATATATAAATAACACTTCGCTACCCATCAAATTTGTTATTGCACCACATACTATAAAAAACAAACATATTGAGGAAATAATTGAAGCTATAAAAAAACCTGTGGCTCGTTTTTCCGAATTAGAAAACATTGCGATTGAAGACTATGAAGTCCTTATAATTGACACTATTGGAATATTAACCAAAATCTACAGCTATGCCGATCTAGCATATGTTGGTGGTGGTTTTGTTACTGGTTTACACAATACCTTAGAACCTGCTATTTTTGGCATACCCGTAATTATAGGCCCAAATTTCAATGGTTTCGCAGAGGCGGAAGAATTAGTTCAACTGGGCGGTGTAAATTCTATAAAAGATTCAAGTCAATTTAATAATCTTGTAAATACTTATTCTAAAAATAATGAGTATCGGTTGAAAATAGGACAAATCAATGCCAATTACATTCAAGAAAAAGCTGGAGCTACAAAAAGAATCGTAGATGAATTAAAGTCAGTTTTTCCTATAAAAAATTGATGATTCTTCAATTATCTTAGCGCTATTATTTTATAATCTAAAATATTAATTTGAGCTCTCGAAGCCTCTCATTTCATACTTTGCACTGATAATATGATACGTTAATCGATTTTACAGTCCTATTCCACAGTACTTTAAGGCAGATATACCTATATTGAGTACAGAACAATAGAACTATGATTATGGAACAAGAACTAACTTCAGGGGTTAAAATACTCAACGGATTTCTTAAATTAATGATTACATGCTTAGTCATTATACTTTTAGCAGTGCCATTAGCAGGAATAGCAGATTGGTTGGGAATAATTAAATAGGTATATCATAACTAAACTTACAAGTTGGTAGTTTGCTTTTGAACAATCCAAACAAACTACATATCGATTAAATGTAATTTTAATAGATGAAATGCGCTTTTTCACAATCCCATACCACAAAAAAGTAAGGTTTTACATCGATTTTGTAAGTTTTTACCACTTTAAGTACATAAATGTTGCTTAATTCAACTAACTTTAGTAGTGTAACTTTAAAGTAGGTAATGTTATGAACAATTTATCATTTAAAACAGGGGTAGAAACTTATCTATCCATCCTCATTATTGCAATGAATGCTTTTTTAGCAGTTGTTGCAGTAGGAGCCTTTTTAGCCCTAATCGGGATTGTCTAACCCTTTAAAACCATACCCTATTGTTAAAAAAATACTTTAACAAAAAGCCCCTTTAAAAAGGGGCTTTTTTATTTTAAAAAAATAAAGTAATCTATAATTACTTCGTCAATCTTGATTTTGACTTTCTTCTTCTTTTCCATATATCCAGCACATCAAGTGAGAACGGCATTGTTTGCCATATGGTAGGGTAAACCTTATTATTTTTCATTCTTTAAATTATTTGCAATTTTATTATGCAAAGGTTATATAATGTATAACCATACAAAACATGGATATTATCAAGTTTCTATGCTGGATTAACTTGAAAACTCTTTTACCGCACTTTTAAATCAAATTCAACAAATCGTTTTACTAATAGCATTATAAATCACAAGCAAAAAAAGCCGTCAAAAATGAATTTGACGGCTTCCCCTTTTATTAAATTAATTCTATTGGTAAACCCTTACATAATCAACCTCCATAGTATCTTGAGTAAATTCAGCATCAATAGCTCCACCTAGTGTGCCACCCATTGCAATATTCATAATTAGAAAGAAATCACTATTAAAAGGTGTAGTTGCACTATTGACTAAACTATTATGGACAAGCTCCCCATCAACTACGAACTTAATACTATCTGGAGTCCATTCAACCGTATAGTTATGAAATTCTGACGTTGCGGTTTCTACAGGAGTACTACCTACAACTGCATTACCACCAAAATTACCAGGATAATGTAACGCACTACTAATAGTATTGCTGTTGTTACCTACATGCTCCATAATATCTATTTCACCCGTTGCAGGCCATCCTACTTCATCAAAATTGGCACCTAATGCCCAAAGAGCAGGCCAAGTACCCCCAGCTGAAGGAAGTTTTGCTCTAATCTCTACTCTACCATATGTGAATTCAAATAAATTTTCAGATTTAATTCTAGCAGAAGTATAAGCTGCATCACCCGAAGGACTTACTCCGAAATCAAAGAACAACACTACTCTATCATAATTAAATGCAGGAGCCGAGCTAAGATCAAAGGTTAGCGTTTCCCAAGACTCAGCAACAGTTGTATTGGCATCTACTTCAAAAAACTCATCTGCATTTGCCTGATTTTCAATTTTCAAGCGAACCACCGCACCTATTACAGGTGACCAAGTCTTAATCTCCATACTAGAATATGTTGCTAAATCTAATGGCGAAGTAATATCAAAGAAAGATCCGCCCCAAACCTCAGCTCCACTATTTTTGGTAGATTCTCCGACTGTACTTGAGGTATTTAAACCAGATGCATCTGGATTATCGATAACTGCAGTTGAAACACCTCCAAAATCTGTAAATGCCGGTGCATCACCTTCAAAATCTTCTACACTAGCCGTTTCGCCGCCAGATGCTACCAAGGTCACATCATCGTAATAATGAACTGCTCCACCCACAGCACCTGAACTACGTGCCGTAATCTTAAGAACGCCATCTTCCACAATTACATTATCCGAGCTATCTGTATATTCTTGAGCTTCACCGTTACCCCAGCCACCTGATCCAAGGTCATACGTCCAATTTGCAGGATTAGGTGCACCATCTACATCAAATTCATCAGACCATACCAAATTAGTATAAATGGTCTCCAAACTTTCTTCACCACCGTCAACCGCGGCAGCAGATGTAAATTTATGATACCAAGCTAAATCCGCATTCTCCGTATCATATGTTCTAACATATAATTGTGTATCACTAATAAAAAGTATTTCATAGGTAGATGACCCTACGTAATACCCCATAAATCCTCCATCAGAAAAATTCAATTGAATACCAGTAGTTTGATCCTCAGGTACATTTCCAGTTACTTGTGAAAGAGCTACCGCCTTAGCCCCAGAAGTATCGAACTCGTAACAAAAATCAATAACTTCTGCACCACCTACGACTGCCTTGTGACCAACATTAAAATATGTTTGCCCCTTATTGTCCAAAGTATAGGACATAGTACCGTTCTCTTCAACAGAAAAAGTAAGTTCATCATCACAAAGACAATCAGAATCTTCAGAGCCACATTTCTCAAATGCTGAAGCAGAATACCATTTTGGATACCACCAATCACCATCAATACCTTCTCTAGCCGGACCAAGTCCTAAATGCCCAGGTTGTGAAGCTGCTAAAAACCAAGTTTTTGAAGAATCGTTAGTTAGAAAAGAAACCGTTTCTGGGTCGGTAAATGAAAGTGTTACTGAGACATCAAAGGTCTCTGAGGTAGTTTGAGCACTTCCAGAGCCTGCAGTAACTTTTACGGTATAGGTATTATCACCTACCATTTCGTACTTTTTACTTATACTTCCTGTCTTTGACAAACCTTTGGTTCCATCACCAAAATCAAAATGATAAAACCGGGCATCATCGGCAGATGCATTAAAGGTGACTTCTCCTGAACCGTCACCACTTACGACTGTTGTTACAGAAAGATTTGTTGGTGCTGTTGGCGTAGGCGGAATGTCCACATCGTCATTATCACAGCTCATAAAAACCGTAAACATTGCTAAAATTAAATACATAATTTTTTTCATAATCTTGTTAATTTAAAGTTTGAGTTAATTATTTCTCTACTTAATAAAACACATGAAACATAAAATTTTATGATTCCATTTCATCAAGTTCGTGCTATTGCAATATAATTTAGCCGATTACCAATTCCGAAATAATAACCCATACAAAAAACATACAATTCAAAAATTATATCTAAATAATAATAAATCGTCAATAATAGCAGGTATTTATATCAATTAATCAAAATTGATTTAAACCCGACTTTGCTTTAACCTAGAGAGAATGTTGTGGTAATGTTGTGGTAATTTTACCTAGTGTTGAGGAAACTATATATTGATGATATACTCGGTTAAACCAGCTTCATGTGCTAAATTCATTTTTTTTCGCAAACGATACCTTTTCACCTCTACGCTTCTAACAGATATATTTAAAAGTGGAGCAATTTCTTTAGAGGATAAATTCAATCTTAAGTATGCGCACAATCTCAAGTCGTTTGCAGATAAATCTGGATGCTTCTCTTTTACATTTTTCAAAAAGTCTTTATCGGCATTATTAAAAGCATTTTCAAAAAACTTCCAATCGTCAACGTTATTAATATTTCTATCTATAGTTCTAATAACTGATTTTATTTGAGGATTTTCATCACTCTTTTTCAACTTGTCTTTGATTGAATTTAAAAATTCATTCTTCTTTATAATACTCATGGTAGAGATTGCCAATTCTCTATTCTTACTTTCAACCAACTCTTGTAACTGCTCATTCTTAATTTGAATAATTCTCTTTTGACTTTTTAATTTTTTACGTTTTAAAAGCCTTTGATTTTCTTTTATGAGTTGCTGCTGCTGCCTTTTATAATGGTTTTTATATAGTTTATGAATTAAAACCGAAAGCAGAGCCCCAAGAAAAATATAACATAAAATTGCCCAGTAAGATATATACCAGGGTCGTTGTATAACAAACGCATAAGTGGCTATGTTTTTAGATAACTCATTGCCCACTCTTGCTCTTACTTTAAATTCATAAGAACCATATGATAAATTTTCAAAGGAAACATTAGGGTTTGTTGACCAACTACTCCATTCATCATACAACCCATTTAATTCATACTGGTAATATACCTCTGTGTACTTATCATACTCGGTAACATTGTAATTAAAATTTATAGTATTCTCTGCATATTTAAATTCTTGAGTATCATTAAGAACAATATTCACCTTAGGGGATTCGTGTGTTTTTCTATAAATGGAATTAATATGTATTTGATAATCTTTCTGTTTTACTTTTTGTAAATCTAAAGTGACGTAACCATTAGAGATTCCAATTAAATAAAGTTCCTTTTCTAAATGAACCACAGATTCAAAACCCAAGACACCCATACTGCGTCTAAAAGATTTAGGAATTGGAATTTTTACTGTTTGTGGTTCATTACTTAAATGCCCATTAGAAACACTAATTATATTATCATTTGTAAATCCCCATAACCTTTCTGAATTATTGGTGGATTGTAGAATACCAACAATACTCTCATCAGTATTAAAGAATTTAGTGGTCAGTACAGAGTCTTTCAAAAAATCATGTTGTTCCGCATTATATTTAAAAACTCCATTTATAGTACTGTAAACAATATCAGCTCTATAGCGAACCAAACTTGAACCAGTACCTTTAGATTCTTTATGATCGCTTTTTATGACTTTAGTAAATTCTGAATCAACCGTTAAATCGAATATCCCTTTATAATCATGATTTACAAGTAAATGATGTTCCCCAACAAATTCAAAAAACCTACTAGAATTATCAAATCCTATAATATCATTACGGTATTGCCATTGATTATTTTTTCGTTCCAATACACTTAAACCTTTATAGTTTCCTTGTATCAATAAATCTTCATGGTTTTTTAATGATTGAATATCCCAAGTTCCTGGTTCATTAGAAATCTTGGTTGCATTTTCATTTTCTATAACGTAAGTACCGTTATGATGACCACAGAACAATGTACCGTCAATTTCTTTTAATAACCATACTTGGCCTTGTGTACCATTTACAAGTTGAAACCCATCTACCCCAAAAGTTCTTCTATAGAATAAACCCTGATTAGTACCTAAATATAAAATGTCACCTAATTTCTTAGCAGTATACACAACACCAATAGCTCCAACATGATCTATATATTCTTTAAATGGTGAGTCTAAATTTATGATGGTTATACCATTATCTAGCCCCAGCCATAAGTTTTGGTCGTAATCTTGAAATAATGATAATACTGTATTATTGTTTAGCCCTTTTTCTTGATTAATATGCCTTATCAACATCCCATTAGCATCTAAATGAAAGATACCTTTAGATATCGTTCCCAATATAATAGAACTATCATTTAGACGTAAAGTACTATGAATTTTGGTTGTTGATAAATCCATTTCTGCTGATATTTCCCGTTTTATCAGCTGAGAACCATCTAAATAATAAAATACTCCAAGTTCCGTAATTACTAGAATTTTAGTTGCGGATTGAAAAGCACCAACAATACCCGTATTTTTAAGAACTGCATCATCAGATACCAAAATAGGTATTCCATTATCTAGCGTATACAAACCTTTACCAATTTTTTGAAAGTATAATTTATTTCCAACTTCAAATATTTTAGGACTTACGGTCTCTGCCTCCAATATTTCAAATGAAGCATTCTTAACATTGTAGATATAAATTCTATCTAAGGATTGAAATAAAATCCAATCTTTAAAATGCGTAATATTCCAAAAATCCTCATCTTCTATAAGGGAAGTATTTAAATGAGCTGATAGTGAAGTGTATTCTAAAGTCCCAAATTCATTTCCTTTCCAATATCCAAATTCCATGTAACTACCAGTGTAAACCCTATCATCAACAACCTTAACGGATTTTACAGGAGTACCGTAAGGAACTTGATATAACTTCCACGATGTACCGTTGAATGCCAATAAACCACTATTGTTGGCTAAGTACACAGAGGCATCATTAGATTGGTCTATAGACCAATTTTGACTACCGGCATTATATTCTATAGGAGTAAAATTCTGTATTGGCGGCAACTCTTGCGCTGAAATACACAATGCAAAAAGAAATATTACACTAAAATAAGATTTCAATATCATTGAAGGGGAGATGAAATTTGTTGAATTTAAATATAAGATATTTAAAATTGGACATCATATTAAGTGCATTGAAATTCCTTGACACCAAAGTAGCATGTCATATTTCTTGATTAATTTTTATAACAACTTAAAAGCATTTATAAGTTATTAATTAACTTGTGGTACACAACCTAAATACCAATGAAAAAATTTACATTACTCTGTTTAGCCCTATTAACAATTCAATCATCATTATCCCAAACAACTGAAAAAAATAGGGTAATTATACTTTCTGATATTGAAGCAGACCCAGATGACACACAATCATTTGTACGTTTATTTCTCTACGCAAATGAAATCGACATTAAAGGAATTGTCGCTACTACGTCTTGTTGGATGCAAACTACTATTAACCCAAATTCTATTGAAAAAATAGTTGGTGCATATGGCAAAATACAACCTAACCTTCTTAAACATCAAAAAGATTATCCATCTGCAGAAGCTTTACGCTCAATTATTAAAGAAGGCTTACCAAAATATGGCATGACTGGAGTTGGAGATGGAATGGATTCTGAAGGTTCTGATTGGATAATAAGCGAGTTGGAAAAAGATGATGACCGCCCTCTTTGGATATCTGTTTGGGGCGGTGTAAACACCTTAGCACAATCCCTACATAAAATAAAAAACACAAAAAGCATAAAAGATGCTAAAAAGTTGATTTCTAAACTTAGAGTATATACTATTTCCGATCAAGATGATAGCGGATTATGGATTAGAAACAATTTTCCTGATGTTTTCTATATAGTATCCCCTGGTGATAATTATGAAGACGCTACGTGGACGGGAGTCAATACTTTTATAAAGGGTATAGATAACACAACCATTAGTAATGAGTGGCTAGCAGATAACATTCAACAAAACCATGGTCCACTAGGTGCAATATACCCAGATGTTGCATGGGGCGTTGAAGGAGATACACCGGCATTTTTATCGTTGATACCAAATGGACTAAACGAATCTGAACATCCTAATTGGGGTTCATGGGGTGGGCGTTATGAGCTATACAAACCAGATTTTTCCAAAACAAAAAAAGGGAACTCCATAGTTGAGATTGGGGCTGAAAAACGGGCTATTTGGACTAATGCAATTGATAATTACACACCACACATACCATCTAAATATGGCAGATCCGTTAAACCTGATTCTACTTCATTTACAGGGTTCAAAGAAACACTTTGGCGCTGGAGAGATGATTTTAACAATGATTTTGCCGCTCGTATGGATTGGTGTACCATGAGCTTTGAAAATGCTAATCACCCTCCTGTACCTGTATTAAGTCATTCCCAAGAATTTGAAGTGAAATCTGGTCAAGCGTTCACTTTAGATGCATTAGACTCTACAGATCCAGATGGAGATAATTTGAGCTTTTTATGGTTTCACTATCCAGAAGAAAGCTCATATAAAGAAAAAATTAATCTAGGTGCCGACAATGTTCATATTGTTCATGCCACCGCACCTAAAGTAACAAAGAAAGAAACATTACATTTTATACTAAAAGTAACCGACAAAGGCTCTCCCGCACTATCTAGATATAAACGGGTTATAGTTACAGTTACCCCTTAATTATTTTATAATACTATTCATAAAATCCTCCTTATAAGCCCTACCTATAGGAAGAAGAATATTTTCTTCTAACTGTATTTGATTACCCGTTATCTTAAGGATTTTTGAAATATTTAATATGTACGATTTATGTATTCTTGAGAATTTTTGTGAATCCAAATATTCTTGCCAGTAACGTAATGTTTCTTGAGAGAGATGTCTCTGGTCTTTCGTATGAATTTCAGTATAATCTGCATCTGAACGAATGTAACAAATGTCATCTACTTCTATTTTGATGTGTTCATATCCAGATTTGATAAACACTACGTCTGTAAATTCATTATTCCCCACACCTTTATTATTTTTAGAAAAGACTGAAGTTTTAGTAGGCACCTTATGCACCGCTTGTACAAAACGTTCAAAGGAATATGGTTTAAGTAGGTAGTCTACCACATCATATTCATAACTCTCCAAAGCATAATCTGAAAATGCCGTAGTTAATATTATGCTAGGTTGGTGCTTTACAACTTTTAAAAAATCAATACCCGAAATTTTAGGTAAATGAATATCTAAAAAAATCAAATCTATGGTATTGGTCTTTAAAAAATCTATAGCTGACAGGGCATCGGCAAAAGTAGCTTTAAGCGCTAAGTTTCCTATATCAGAAATATATTTTTTCAACACTCTTTGTGCTGGTGGTTGGTCTTCTATAATAATGCACTTTATCATATGCTACCTTGTGTTAACATTAAGTTCAAATGAACGTAGTATATATTTTGATCTTCTTTAATGTACATTTTATGTGCATTGGGATATAAAAGTTGTAATCGTTTTTTTACGTTCTGCAGACCTATACCATGAGAAAGCTTATCTGTATTTGTAGTTTCTAAAAAGGAGTTTCTACATTCAAAATTTAAACATCCTTTATCATCTAATGAAATATTTACATCTATAAATATACCATCGGCCTGGCTAGCCGTACTATGCTTAAATGCATTTTCTATAAAAACAGATAAAATTAAAGGGGCAATTTCATAATTGTCTTTAATATGTTTTGTTTGAAAACTGACCTTACCTCTTTCTTCAATCTGTAATTCGTTCAACTGGGTAAAATTTTTCAAATGTTCAATTTCCTTTCCTAGTCCAACAAATTTGGCCCTACAGTCATATAGCATATACCGCAAAACCGAAGATAGCTCAAGTATAATAGATGGTGTCTTAGGCGATTGTTCTATGGCATATGAATAAAGATTATTTAGATTATTGAACAAAAAATGCGGGTTTATCTGGGACTTTAAAAATAACAATTCACTTTCTTTGACCGACGTCCTAAGCTCCTCCACTTCCAACTGTTTTATAGAGGCGTCCCATGCAAATTTAAATCCCACTAAAATTAAAATTACGGGCATTACATCTAATAGACTATAAACTACCCCGGGGAAAAATTTTGCCCTTGTATCTGGATAGTATATTTGTTCCAAAACAAGTTCTTCAAAAGCCATAATTATACTTACCAAAACAGCTACACAACAAAAGAAGAGAATGTATTTTTTTTGATAGAAGAATCGAGGTAACAACACATAATTGATTACTAGAGCACCCAAGGCATAATTAAGAAAAGTTACAATTTTAAACCCTTGAATTTCAGGCTCATACCTATCAAAAGAAAAAAATAAAAAAACCACAATATGCAATAGAATCTGAAAAAGAATTTCGTTTCTAGTTGTATTTTTAAAAAATGGGGTAAAGGTCATCTTATAAAAATAACGTTTTACAGACATAAGCAATTCAACAAAACCGCCAACGACACTAAATTACTGGTAAACGCCATTTAATATGACGATGTCGTTTACACTATAACATTTGTCGTTTGCAGAATTTAGCTATTAAAACATAAAAGTAAAATGCATCTTTACATACAAACTCATCAACTTTTAATATGCATAATCAACTTACTTTATTAACATTATTGTTCGTTTCATTTATAGGCGTCAATACTTTAATAGCTCAAAATACAACAACTATTACCGGTAAAATAGTAGAAGCTAATGACGGTGGCCCTATCGAATTTGCAACGGTTTTAGTTGGGAATCCTACAGACCAAAAACCTATTGTAGGCACCACCACCCTACAAGATGGGAGCTTTGTGTTAGAAACCAATGCACAAGAATTTTATATTGAAGTCAGTTTTATAGGTTTCACTACCAAAAGGTTTGACAATCCTAAAATTGTAAACGGTAAAATTGATTTAGGTACGGTAGCTATTGCAGAAGATTCCCAGCAATTGGATGAAGTTGTAGTGCAAGGCGAAATTAGCCAGACCGTTTTTAAATTAGATAAGCGCGTTTTTAATGTAGGTGCAGACTTAAGTAGTACGGGTGCCAGCGCATTAGAAGTTTTGAACAATGTACCGTCTGTCAATGTAAATATTGAAGGACAAATAAGTTTACGAGGTAGCCAAGGTGTACAAATGCTTATAAATGGCAAGCCATCTGTAATAGCCAATGAGCAGGGAAATGCTTTGGGAACCTTAACGGCAGATATGATAGAGCGTATTGAGGTAATTACAAACCCATCTGCCAAATACGATGCAGAAGGTACTTCTGGCATCATCAATATAGTACTTAAAAAAGAAGAGAAAAAAGGGTTGAATGGTGCGGTAACTTTAAATACGGGCATACCTAACAATCATAGTATTGGTTTAAGTCTTAACCGAAGAACAGAAAAATTCAATCTATTTAGCCAGTTAGGTTTTGGTCGCAGAACATTTCCTAGTGACGAGGAGACCGAAAATAGAAATCTTATAGATGAGACTTATATTAGTAGCGTTGGAAAAAATGATAAGAACGAAACGTTTTTCAATCTTATTCTAGGAACAGATTACCACATTAACGACCTCAACGTAATTACATTATCTGGAAATTTTGCCTACGAATGGGAAAAAGAAAATGCTGATGCCATTTTTAATACATTAAATTCTAGCAACACATTAACAGATGCTTTTAGGCGTACAGAGTTGACTACGGCCACCAACCCTAAATACTCATACGAACTTCAATATAAAAAAGATTTTGAAGGCAATGATGAGCAGTCTTTATTATTAAGTGCTACTGGAAATCTTTTTGCAAAAGATCAAACATCAGATTTTACAAATACCACTACCATAGGTAATGAAGATGATATGATGCAACGTAGTAGAACAGATTTTAGCCAAGCAGAATATACGTTCAAGGCAGATTACACGCATCCTTTTTCAGAGAAATTTACTCTTGAAACGGGTGCTCAATATCAAATTAACGATGTAGAGAATGATTTTGCAATAAGTGATTTCAATGGTGGAAATTTCATTGAAAATCCTGATTTAACCAATGTTTTTGAATGGACTCAAAAAGTACTTGGTATTTATGGAACCACAGGATACGAAAGTGATAGATGGGGCTTAAAAGTAGGATTACGATTTGAAGACACTGATGTTGCTACGCTATTACAAAACACAAATGTCAGTAATGATAAAAAGTATAGTAATCTTTTTCCAAGTGGGCATACTTCCTATAAAGTTAACGATGACCTTTCGCTGCAAGCAGGCTATTCTAAACGTATATTCAGGCCGAGGCTCTGGGATTTAAATCCGTTTTACAACATTAGAAATAATTTCAGCATTAGTACGGGTAATGCAGATTTGCAAGCAGAATTCACAGATAGTTATGAGGTTACCAGTATCTATAAAATAGGCAAGGTTTCTATGAATCTTGGTGTCTTTTTTAGGCATACAGAAGATGTTGTGGAACGTATTGTAGCGTTTGAAGACAATGTAAGTATATCTAGACCTGAAAATGTTGGTATCAACAATACAACCGGTATTGAATTTAATGCGAAATATATTCCTGCAAATTGGTTGTCTTTTACGAATGATTTTAACTACAGTCACTTTACCAGAGAAGGAGATTTTGAAGGTAATTCGTTTGATTTTAAAGGAGACCAGTGGTCCACAAGACTTACTAGCAAGTTTAAATTACCAGCCGATATTGATTTAGAATTTATTGGAAATTACCGCTCAGGGTATAGAACGTTACAACAAGAAATCACTGAAAACATATTTATGGATTTTGGGGCACGAAAGAAAATTTTTAAAGGAAAGGCAATAGTTAATTTAAGTGTTAGAGACGTTTTCGCTTCACGTATCAGCGAAAGTATTACCAGCCAACCAGAATACTATTTAAGAGATTTTAGTCAAAGAGGTCGCTTTGTAACCTTAGGTATTAGTTTTGGTTTTGGAAAAGGAGAAGCAATGGAGTTTTCAGGTCAAAAACACTTCTAGCCTCATAAAAAGATAAGTTTTTTAAATGCTATTTTTAAATAATCTAAATACATACTACTGTAAGACAAGTATTTAAATTGCTTCTAAGCTCATGTGAATGTACTTTTAAGTGAATTTAAAATATAAGATTATGTCGATAAGATTAGGAAATAGTTGTGTTAATTGCGACAACTTGGTAGAAGGAAACACTTGTAAAGTTCATGGCGTAAAAGTTGGTAACAGTTATACGTGTGATAGTTTTGAAATGAAAGCCGCTTTAAAAGATGATACGAATTGTGTAACCTGTATTCGTTTCGAATCAAGCGATTGTGCTAATCCACAAAAAGCAGCACCAGGCATGTCATGCAGCCATTGGGCACCACAAAATGCTACTGCATAGCAATTAATTTATTTAATTAAATAGAAAAAGGTCAGCTATTAGCTGACCTTTTTCTATTTTAAATATTCACTTTTATTTTACTTCAACACCTTTCCAAAAGGCGACATAACCTTTAATACCTTTTGCCAGTTCTGATATTTCTGGGTAATACCAAGCAGCATCATTATTCACTTTACCATTTACCTCTAAATCATAATAAGAAGCTATACCCTTCCATGCACAAATGGTCTGTGTCTTCGTGCCTTTAAAATATTCCTTCTTTATATCCTTAGGTGGAAAATAATGATTTCCTTCTATTACAACAGTTTCATCACTTTCTGCTATAACGACATCGTTCCAAATTGCTTTTACCATTTTTAAAATATTTATTTCTCTTAAACTAATTCAGTTACAATGACAGCTTCCGACTCAAGTGTTTTATGAACAGGGCATTTATCGGCGATTTCTAATAATCTCTTTCTTTGTGTATCGTCTAAATTACCAAATAATTCAATTTTCCTTTTAAAGGTATCAATTTTTTTAACCGCTGATGTGTTCTCAGAATCAGGTGCATGTTCTTTACCGTGATCCACATGGACAATGACTTTCTGTAAATCCCATTTTTTTCTAGTTGCATACATTCTTAATGTCATTGCGGTACAAGCCCCTAAGCCAGATGACACATATTCATATGGAGAAGGTCCGAAATCATTTCCCCCGAAACTTACAGGCTCATCAGCTATCAGTAAATGCTTACCAGACACTATTTCAGATGTAAAACCTTCATTACCGATACTTACTGCTACTTGGTGTGCAGTTTTCAATTCTTGTCTTTTCGGAATATCTAAATATCGTTCTGCCCAACCAGCTATTACATTACCCACATACGTAGAATCTTCGTTATTCGTTAATAAATGATCTGCTTTATCTATAGATATAAAACTTTTTGGATGGTGTGCATAATGATATAATTCTTGTGCATTCTGAATACCCACTACGGTATCTTGTGGCGAATGAATGACCAAAAATGGTTTTCTCATATTTTTGAGAACATCTTGCATAGGTTTAGACTCTATATCATCAATAAAATCCTTTTTAATCGTAAAATCTCTTCCTCCAATATTTACCTTAGCTTTACCGGTAGCATTTATTTCTGCCACATTTGATTTAAACAAATGTTGTACATGAGCTGGTGAAGATGGTGCCCCAACTGTTGCGACAGCTAAAACAGACTCTAATTCTGAAGCTGCAAAAATTACCGCTGCGCCACCTAAAGAATGCCCTACCAATAATGAAGGAGCTTTATAATTAGCCTCTAAAAAATTAGCTGCATCTATTAAATCCGTAACATTAGAAGAGAAATTAGTTTCTTCAAAATCACCTTCGCTTTCACCAAGTCCCGTAAAATCGAATCTAAGTACTGCAATACCTTTATTTACAAGAGCCCTAGAAATATTTCTAACAGCAGAAAAATTCTTATTACATGTAAAGCAATGGGCAAAAATGGCATAACTATGCGCTGCTTGATTGTTGGGCAACTCTAACCTTGCCGCCAATTGTTTTCCTTGAGAATTTGTAAACGATACTTTTTCAAAACCCATATGTAGTGTTTTCTATACTGTTAATGTAATTATAGTATTAGAAGTAAATAATACTTAAAACTTACAGTAAGGAAAATATGATTTGTTATTGGCAAATAGAAATTAAAAATGAAAAAAGCCCTTCATTTCTGAAGAGCTTTGTCGTTGTACAGGCGGAGAGACTCGAACTCTCACACCTTGCGGCACTAGATCCTAAGTTCAACATTCCTACATATCAAAACACATCAAAATAATACAAAATATTGATTTTTAGATGTTTATAATTTTATTTATACTCGTATGAATCGTTATGAAACCATAAAATGTGTTACCTATGTGTTACCCCGAATGTTTATCTTTATAAAAAATCGGTACGATATGGCAACCTTAAAAACAGTTTTACACACCAAAACCGACGCAAAAGGGAACAAGGAATTTAGACTTGCATTACGACTCACTGTAAACCGGAAACGAAGTTATTATTACTTAGGACAAAAAGTAGAACCAAAATTTTGGGATGTACAGGGTGAAAAAGTGAAATCTTCCCATACAAGACATAAACAATTGAATCGCCTGATAAGAAAGAAATATGATGAAATTGAAGATGTCATATTTGAAATGGAAACTTCAAAACAGAATTATACAGCAAAACAGATTATAGACTCCATTAGGAAAAACACAAAAAGGTTGTCATTTTTCGAACTTGCCGATGAACATATTGAAGATCTAATCAATGCCAACAATCATAATAGAGCAATTTCGGATAGAAGCAAACTGAACAGGATAAAAGAGTTCGCTAAAAAACGGAACTTCGAATTTGAGGAAATTGATGAGAATTTATTAAAAAAATTAAAAATTTATCTCAGAACTACATCAGGACTATCTGAACGCTCAGTAATGAATATATTCGTTATGATTCGATTACTATACAATAAAGCTATTAGCAGAAAAATTGTGGATAGAAAATTCTATCCTTTTGGTAAGGACAAAATAAAGATTAAATACCCCCAGACCATTAAAATCGGTCTTGATGAACATGAAATTCGAAAAATCGAAGAACTTGACTTGGACACAAGAACAGCAGTTTGGCATACTAGAAACGTTTTTCTTTTTTCATTCTATTTAGCGGGAATCCGGATTTCGGATGTCTTAAGAATGCGTTGGAGTGATATTGTGGCTGAAAGGCTATACTACAAAATGAGTAAGAACGATAAGGCCGATTCTTTAAAACTTCCAGAACCAGTAATTAAAATTTTATCCCATTACCAAGTCGATAAAAAAAACAAGTACGATTATATTTTTCCAGAACTTAAGACAATACCCATCAATGACTCTAAGGCTATTTACTCTAGAATTAAAACTTTAATCAAAAGACTAAATACGAACCTAACTGTAATTGCAGACCTTGCCGAAATCGACAAAAAAATCACCAATCACATTGCCCGTCATAGTTTTGGAAATATAGCCGGTGATAAAGTTTCTCCGCAAATGCTTCAAAAATTATATCGACATACTCATCTAAGCACTACCATAGGTTATCAAGGCAACTTCATTCATAAGAATGCTGATGAAGCTTTAAACGCAATTATTAATTTTTCTAAATAATCAGCGAATTGTAAATATCTATAAAGAGCTAATTTTATATCCCGTAAAAGGTTAATTTACAGGAATACTAAAAGAGACCAAGGACGGGACTTCTAATATGAAAGCTTTTCCCTAATTAAAAACGGTCTCCTTAAATGGCCCTATAATTGGTAATTAAATTATTGGAATTGATCTATGTCAATATACTTTAACCTGGCCATTGTGAACTTATCCCAACCATAACCAACTGTAAAATAAAAACGTGGAAAACATTTTAATTTTACTCCAATCGATTTCTGTACTCGGTTGGCGTAGTACCCAAAACCTTTTTTACATATCGAGTGAAAAAGGACCGACTTGAAAACATCATTTTATCCGCGATTTCTGCAATATTTAGATTTTTGTTCTGCAAAAAAAGTATGATACGCTCCTTGGTGTATCGTTGAATCCATTCAGACGCCGTGGCACCTGAGTTCTGCTTGCAAACAAAATTTAAATATTTAGGGGTAACGTTAAGTGCATTGGCATAATACCGTACCTCCCTTTCGGCCATGCAATGTTCTTGGACCAAATGAACGAACCGTTCGTATAACGACCCACTTTGTACGGTGCGTTTTCTACGCTCGTATTCGTTCGCAAAAGTGTGCCACATTTCAAGAATAAACAACCGCATTTGCATTTTCAATACTTCCTCATAAAAGCGATGCTCCTTGTATTGAAATCTATTATACAGCCATTTGAAATTTGATAAAACCCTTTTCCTGTCTTGCTTATCGTTAAGCTTTTTAATAGGGTATTGGCGAGAATGCAGTATGGAATCTATACTCCAGCTTTGATCGGGGACATTATCGTATAAAAAATGTTTTTCTACTAGTAAGGCCGTTGCCTTAAATTCTTGGGAAAATACCAAACTCTCTAATTGGCTTTCTGCAAACCAAAACAGGAATTCATTGCCCTTGCATTGCATCTCCGCGCTCTTGAACAAAAAACAAATGGTTCCATGATGGCAAAACAAATGGGTGTGATAATGGGTACTGAAATCTATCGGGAATCCTGTTTCCTGTGATAGTTCCAAAAGCACAATACGTGGCCTATTTTTCACTTGCTCCTTCAATTGAATCGTTATTTTTCCTAAAATAAGTAATATTTGACATTATTGCCGTGATTCATGTAACAAATGTATAATGTCAGTTTTTACTTTTACGCGGTTAAATCGTACTAAAGATGAAAATGATAAATTGGAATCTAAAACATATTATCGTGCCACTACTAATTTTTCTAAGGACCAGTAGTGTACAATCGCAAGAAGATATCAAGCCCTTTCTTGATGATTTCAGAGGTACGGCAAGTATAACGCAAAACGGAATTTCCCTGATACCCTCATTTTCGTTGGGAGACCCGGCATTAATTTTTGACATTAAAATGACCAAGGGAAGATCAAGTTTCGAGCCCGATATGCGCTTTGCCCTAGAAGGTAAACCTTGGGCGTTCGTGTTTTGGTATCGGTACAAGGCCATTCAGAAAGAACGATTTTCGTTGCGTATCGGGGCGCATCCGGCATTGAATTTCAGGACGGTAAATGTAATTAGAAATGGGTTTGCAGAAGAATTGTTAGAATCGCGACGTTATCTTGCCGCCGAAATTGTACCGAACTATAAAATTTCCAATAAAGTAAGTATTGGTATGTACTATCTGCGCGGACAAGGTTTTGACGATGGTTTGAAAACAACCAATTTTTTGGTCCTGAATTCCGCCTTTACCAATCTTTATATTTCCGAACAATTCCATCTCAACATTTCGCCACAGGTATATTATTTAACGACTGACGATGACCAGGGGTATTATGTTGCGGGTTTTATCTCTTTTGGAAAAAAAGATTTTCCGTTATCGATTTCATGTATTCTGAACAAGGCAATCGATACCGAAATAGCGCCCGAGGATGATTTCATCTGGAATATTTCTTTAAACTACTGTTTTGGCAGTACCAACAAGCGGACGTCGAAACGAAAAATATGATGATTCTTCTAAATGATGTAATTTGTACAAATGGATATAGAGCAACAAAATAAAAGTAACTCAAGTTCAGCGGGAAGTGACATTTTTGAACGGTTAAGGAAAGGCGAGACCATTCTGCCCAACGACCCTCAAGCCTATAGGATGCGTGAGGCCTCATACACCACAAAAAAATTGCTGTTGCAGATGAACAACGCGACAGACCCAAAAGAAATCAACGATTTGTTGAGTAAGATTACTGGGAGCCAAATTGACGAAAGCGTTGCGGTTTTTACCCCTTTGTATATCAATTACGGCAAGCACACAAAAATCGGTAAAAACGTCTTCATCAATTTTGATTGTGTCTTTTTGGGTTTAGGAGGAATAACCATTGAAGACGGTGTGCTCATAGCACCGAAAGTGAGTTTACTTACTGAAGGACATTCGATTTCGCCCAGCGAAAGACATGGGCTAGTTCCTAAATCCATTCATATAAAGAAGAATGCGTGGATTGGTGCCAATGCCACCATTTTACAGGGCGTAACTATAGGAGAGAATTCGGTGGTTGCAGCAGGTTCGGTCGTTTCTAAAGACGTACCCGATAATGTAGTTGTTGGCGGTACTCCTGCAAAAATCATTAAGAAAATTTAAAAAAGATAAAATGAAAAAAATACTGACACTCGCAGTTGTCCTACTAGTATTTATAGGTCAGGCCTGCAAAACAAAAGTTGAAAAATCAGAAAACACTGAATCGAATTCTTTGGAACAAGCAATTTTTCCTAAGGGTGAAGCGGGGAATGCTGCTAACTTCACAGGCAACGCTTATAATTATGGTTTAGTTGCAAATGATTCTATCTACAACACTCTCGTGGGGAATGTTTATTTCGATAAAAGCGCAAGATCAAATTGGCACTTACATCCAAGCGGGCAAATCCTGATTGTACTCAATGGTCTGGGATATCATCAACTGGAAGGACAGCCAAGGGAAACCATGAAAAAGGGTGATGTCATCAAGGTTCCGGCAAATACAAGGCACTGGCATGGCGCTACTGAAAACAACAGTCTTACACAGATGTATATTTTGCCAAAAACAGAAAATGGATTCGTTACATGGCTTGAGCCTGTTACGGATGAGCAGTATAGATCTAACAATTGAAACAAATGGAGATTATCAGTTAGGTGCTCATCCATCAGTTAAAGGCTTGTAAGGCGCAAGATATACCGAAGCTGGAGAAAGGTTGACTGGGCGATTAGGAATTTTAAAAATAATGAATATCATGAAATCTATACTTTTGTTGGTTTTAATATTTACTTCAGTTATAATAGGCAATCAACCACCTTGCAACAAAGAAAATGTCCCCATCAAAACCGAAAACAATGGCACAATGGCAAACGAAAAAATCAAAATAACGGTAAATTCACAAATTTTTACCGCCACGCTTTTAGACAATAATACTTCTAAAGTTTTTAAGGAACTTTTACCTATGACCATACCTATGACCGAGCTGAACGGCAATGAGAAATATTATGATTTGCCCAAAAGTTTACCGACAAATTCCACCAATCCTGGGTCGATTAAAAATGGAGACTTAATGTTGTATGGTTCAAATACTTTGGTGCTGTTTTACAAAACCTTTCAAACCTCTTATAATTATACAAAATTGGGATGCATCGATAATACAGCCGGACTTCAAAAAGCTATTGGTGCTGGTAATGTAAGCGTTACCATATATAAAAATTAGAATTCAATGGAAAGCATATTAGGACTAAACTCAATTAAATTACCTAACAAACTGAAAACGTACTTACAATGAAAATAACAAAACTCTTAATTTTCCTATTGGTCTTACAGATTTCCCAAACGTCTTGTAGTCAAAAATCCAATCCTGTGATTTCTCTATTTCCAAAGGGTACCGTATTGCATGGTAATATAGCCTACAATAATGACACCTTACCGAAACACCTTTTGGATATTTACCTTCCGTCCAACGCAAAGGGTAAGGTTCCCTTAATTGTATTTGTTCATGGAGGTGGATGGATTGGTAATGACAAGTATGCCGACATCGGTTATATGAAAAATACGGTGGCAGAAATCATAAATAAGGGATATGCTCTGGCTTCAATAGATTACCGATTTGCAACACAGGCCATTTTTCCGGCCCAGATTCAGGACTGTAACCGCGCGGTTTCCTTTTTATTCGATAATGCTGAAAAGTATGGTTTTGACACAGAACGGTTTGCCTTGATGGGTTTTTCCGCTGGAGGACATTTGGCTTCGTTTCAAGGACTATCGAACAATGACCAAGTTGACGACTTCTTTATGCCAGGCACATCCCATGATTTTTCATTTAAAGCGGTTGTAGATTTCTACGGACCATCTGAATTAATTCTATTTCCTGGAGCCATTGACCCCAAATCACCTGAGGCATTGCTGATAGGTGCCGCACCGCTTGACCGACCAGACCTTGCAAAGACCGCTAGCCCTACCACTTATGTGGATGCGAATGACCCACCATTTTTGTTAATACATGGTGAAATGGACGATTTGGTTTCCCCGAGACAATCTCAATTATTAAGTGCTTGGTTAACTGTAAAGGGTGTGGAAAACGAATTAATAATCGTCCCTGACGCGCCGCATTTCGGAGAAATGTTCGATGTAGGAAACATTCGTACTAAAGTCCTGGCGTTTCTGGAAAGGCATTTGAAATGAAAATTGGAAAAATCTTAATTCTTTTGAATTCAGATTGTTCAATTATATAATACACTGTAGTAATTATATATTTTTCGTAATTTGAATCTATTCATCTACTTACACTAAAATCATGGCAAAATTCAATCTAAAAATTAACGGGCTAACACAAGAAGTTGATGTCGATCCAACAACACCTATGCTTTGGGTATTAAGGGACCACGTAAAATTGGCAGGGACTAAATATGGTTGCGGAATCGCCCAATGTGGGGCATGTACTGTGCATTTAGATGATAATGCCGTTCGTTCATGCCAACTGCCGGTTTCAGCGGTTGGTGAGCAAGAAATTACCACTATTGAAGGTTTATCAGAGAACGGTAACCATCCCGTTCAAAAAGCTTGGTTGGAAATTGATGTGCCTCAATGTGGATATTGCCAAGCGGGACAGATAATGTCAGCTTCCGCCTTGTTAAAAAGAAACCCAAATCCTTCCAATGAAGAAATTGAAACGGCCATGAACGGTAACATTTGTCGCTGCGGAACGTATACCAGAATAAAAAAGGCCATTAAAACAGCCGCAAATGCAGAAAACGTTTAATTAGAAAAAATCAGAAGATGACAAAGATAAACACGCATATTGGACGTAGGGCTTTTATTAGGAATACGAGTTTGGCAAGTGGGGGATTGGTCCTCGGATTCAGTTTTTTAAATTCCTGTAAGCCGGAACAAGCAAAAGAGATGGCCGGTACAGAAATGCCCAACGAATGGTTCGAGATTAATTCGTATCTGAAAATTGGGGATAACGGGATGGTGACCGTTTACACACCAAATCCCGAATTCGGTCAGAATATTAGAACATCGATGCCCATGTTGGTGGCAGAAGAGTTGGATGTGGATTGGATAAATGTGGTGGTAGAGCAGGCACCCTATCATGCAGAAAAATATGGCTTTCAACTTACAGGAGGTAGCACGGGAATAAAAGCAAGATGGATACCTCTTCGAATGGCAGGTGCAACAGCAAAACAGATGTTGATAGCCGCGGCTGCAAAAACATGGCAGGTTCCCGCAGAAGAAATCACTACTCAAGGAGGAATATTGCAACACACAGCAACAAAAAAATCGGCCGGGTACGGAGAAATGGCTTCGGTTGCGGCAACACTTGATGTACCTGTAGAAGTGCAATTGAAAGAAGTTAAAGACTTTAAGCTTATCAGCCGCTCCCATAAAAATGTAGATGCAAAAAAGATTATAACCGGTGAATCCATGTTTGGTATGGATTATCAAAAGGACGGCATGCTGATAGCTATGATCGTACATCCTCCTGCATTTGGAATGACCTTGAAATCGGTTGATGACGAGGAAGTGAAAGCCATGCCAGGCATCAAGGATGTGATAACCATCAAAAGTTTTAAGGAGGGATTTCAAAAACACGGGTTTGACACTAACGCTTTTCCTGAATTGGTGGCAATAGTCGGCAATACTACATGGGAAGTCATGCAGGCCAAAAAGAAATTAAATGCAGAATGGAAGCCGATTTCTGCAACTACTGAAATTGTGAACGGTTTTTTTGGAAAGGAAACAAGAAATACCCCTGCGGGATTAGAATCCACACAGGGCCACAAAGCACAGATGGAGGCTCTTTCAGCGATACCTGGAAATATCGTCCGAAAGGATGGAGATCCAGAGGCTGCCTTCAAAAAAGCGACAAAAATTTTAGAGAGAAGCTATTCGGCCCCTTTTCTTGCCCACAATAGCATGGAGCCTATAAATGCTTTTGCGCATGTGGAAGGTAATAAAGTAAAAATTGCGGCACCCATCCAGATTCCATCCTTTATCATTCCTACGCTAGAAAGCAGTTTGGGAATACCGAAGGAAAATATTGAAATGGAAATGCCAAGAATGGGAGGTGGTTTTGGAAGAAAGGGCTATGCCCACTTTGTGGTGGAAGCGGCCTTAATTTCGCAAAAAGTAAATGCTCCCGTAAAATTAATTTATAGCCGTGAAGATGACATGACGACCGGTATTTATCGTCCTGCTTACCACGCAACCTATCGCGCGGCTTTTGACGAAAATAATAATTTAACAGCGTTACATATAAAAGCGGGCGGTATTCCAGAAAGCCCATTGTTCGCCAATCGTTTTCCGGCAGGGGCGATCGATAATTATTTGGCGGAAGAATGGTCCATTGATTCCAATATTACGGTTGGTGCTTTCCGCGCTCCCCGTTCCAATTTTATGGCCGGTGCCGAACAGGCATTTTTGGACGAAGTGGCAGAAGTCATGGGCAAAGACGCTATTCAATTTCGATTGGACCTACTAAAACGTGCCAAGGAAAACCCGGTTGGGGAAGATAACCAGTACGACGCTGAACGCTATGCCGGAGTTTTGGAATTGGTTCGGGAAAAATCGGCTTGGAAACAAAATGATGAGTCGAAACATCGTGGTGTCGCGGCCTATTTTTGTCATAACTCCTATGCAGCGCATGTACTGGATCTAAAGATGGAAAACGGTAGACCTGTGGTGGAAAAAGTAGTTTGCGCCATTGATTGCGGGGTAGTGGTAAATCCCGATGCGGCCACGAACATGGCGGAAGGTGCCATAACCGATGGTGTTGGCAATGCCTTTTTTGGGGAACTTACCTTTAAGGACGGGGTGCCACAGAAAAATAATTTCCACCAATATCAAATGATCCGTATGAAAGAAGCGCCAAAAGAGATTGATGTGCATTTTGTGCAGAATGAAATCGACCCAACGGGAATGGGAGAACCTCCGTTTCCCCCTGTTTTCGGGGCGGTGGCCAATGCCCTATATAAAGCCACGGGGCAACGGCATTATAGTCAGCCATTTGTTAAAGAGAAAGCTGTTGTAGGATAGTTGATTATACCCCTTTAAAGGATGACCTTTTCAGAACAGTGATTATGACTTCATTTATTAGCGGATTCATTTTTTAAAAAATGGTCTTAAGAATCAAACCTTTTTAAGAAATTCTACAATTTCCTCAATTCGTCCTACTAACTCGCTGTTTAAAAGAACAGATGAAGTATATGTTATAAATCCATAAGTACAATTTTAGAATTCATTAATTTGATCACTAATATTTAGTTGAGATTCTGCATAAAGTGCTGCGCCAATAATACCGGCATCATTTTCAAAATGTGCCACCCGTAATGGCACATCTACTGATAAGTAACTACTAAATTTTTTATATTTCTTACTTAATCCGCCTCCAATTATAAAATGGTCTGGCGACATTACCCTTTTCAAATGTGTAAGGAAGTAATCAAAACGCCCTGCCCATTCTTTCAATTCCAAATTATCTTTTTTCCTTGTGAGTCCAGAAGCAAAAAATTCAATTGGTTCACCATTTTCATATAAAACACGACCCATTTCGATATTTGGTATTAATATATGATTATAAAAAACCCCTGTCCCCAAACCGGTGCCTATAGTTACCATAATCACTTTACCTTTTAAACCGTTACCAACACCTAATTGCATTTCCGCCAATCCAGCTAAATCAGCATCATTTCCTAGATGGAATTTGGTGTTCGGACATGCCGCCTCAAAGAGTTCATCAACTTGTACATTGACCCAGTCATCCATCATATTTCCCGCTGTCATACATTTACCATCTACAACTACCATCGGAAAACTGCATCCGATATTACCTTGCCAATTCAACCGACGAACCAATTCTTCAACGGTTTTCGCTACGGCCTCCGGATGTGCAGGCTGCGGAGTCGCAAAACGAAGTCTTTCGGAAATCAATTTCCCGTTTTCTGTTTCTACGATGGCTCCTTTAATTCCTGAGCCACCAATATCCAAACCTAATATTTCCATATTTACTTTCAACAAATTAAAAAAGCACGGGAAACAACCCCCGTGCTTTTACAAACTAACTCAACTAACTCAGATTACTGAATTTTCTTGAATGATAAAGTCCTCTAATATCCTGGGTTTTGAACATAGAGACCTCCAGTAAAATCAATTTCTCTTTGCGGTATCGGATAATATTCATCTCGCCCAGATGTAAATTGAGCATTGGCAAGAAAATCTCTTTTTGTCCTTTCCACCGCCAAATAGGCATTTAGCGTTTCTTCCGCAATCCCCCATCTTACCAGGTCATACCATCTATGACCCTCCATCGCAAACTCCAACCTTCTTTCGAACATAAGCGCCTTCCACGCAAAATCCTTGGATGGAAACGAGTCATATGTGCCAATGGCATAGATATCGATTGCGCCAGCATCCAAAGGTCTTTGTGTGCTTGCTGCCGCACGATTCCTGACTTGATTAATTATTGGCAAAGCTTCATCCCATCGATCTAATTGAATCAAGGCTTCAGCCTTCCAAAGGAGAACATCGGCATATCTAATGAAATCTACATTCTTTGATGTGCCCACAAATGGGCCCTCTTTTACATAGCAAGAACAATCCGGAGCTTGTTGTTCTTTCATATTTCCAAAATATCCATAAACACCCGGATCACGAGCCCAACTGAAATTATAGACCATATCTCCTGAATCATTTACAGTGTTCCTATATTTAAAAGGTCTTCCTGGTATGCCAACGGTATGATCAATCCTTGGGTCAACACTCAGACCAGCATCTGGTGGAGTAGTACCATTTTCACTTAAATTGGTGAATATATCTGCCTCGTTGAAAGTATCCAAAAGCGGTAGTCCATCACCATCCGTTTTAAAGGAGTTAACTATATTCTGGCTGGCCAAATGAAATCCACAACATCCATAAAGCCCTGTACCATGTGGCGAATTTAAACCGGTCACAAAACTTACCCTTCCTACGGTGGTACCATCATTAATAGAGAATTGTGCTGCCCAAATTGATTCTGGACCATTATCAAAACCATCTAAGAAATTTTCTCCAAAATCCGGTTGTAGACTACCGGTAACTTCATCTACATAGTCAATCACTTCTTGTAAACGTGCAGTATTGATATTGGTTACTTGGTGTTGTTCATTCTGCTCATAAGCTTGGAAAAGTCGTAATTTAGCTAAATAAGCCGCTGCAGCATTTCGGTCCGCCCTTCCTACTTGTTCTTGTGATTGGGGCAGATTATCAAAGGCAAAAAGAAAGTCCTCGGCAATAGTATTCCATAACGCATCATTATCCACATCATTTGAGGTCTGTGCAATTTCTTCTTGGGTTAAATTTTCTGTGATATATGGAATTTTCTTGAAAATTAATTTGAGCATAAAATGCGAATGTGCCCTTAGAAAGCGTAATTCTGCTTGTCTAGTCGTTTTTTGGGCATACTCACCATCAGGGATATCATTGATAACGGATAGTGCAAAGTTTGCCCTTGATATTGCTTTATAAAAATCGGTCCAAGTTCTAGGGGCCATGAAATCGCCCATATCCGCAATGGTAAGATTATATTGCTCGTACCTGTCTATCTCTCCAACATCCCCGCGGCCGCCACCGCCTTTGTAAGCATCATCCGAACGTACACTGCCATACACCCATTGGTGGGTCAATGGCCCAATCATTTCATCATTTGCAATACCGGCATATGCGGCAATTACCAAAGATTCGGCATTCTCGGCCGTTGCCACATTTTCACTGGACAAAACACCTTCTGGTTCGTATTCTAAATAATTATCGGAACAGGCAGTGAGCACTAAGGTTGCGCATATCACTGTAGTTATTATTTTATTATATTTCATGATCATCGCTATTTATTAAAAGTTAATATTCAAGCCTACTGAATATACTGTAGGTACAGGAATTCTATTTACGTCTGTTCTTTCTGGATCGGAACCAATATATCCTTTTGGGGTAAACCAAAATAAATTCTCCCCTTGTAAATAGATTCGAAGTCCGGTCATACCTGCCATCTTACCGATAATATCAGTTGGTAAAGAATATCCTACTTGTAAATTTCTTATTTTAAAATAGGAGTTGTTTCTAAAGATGTAGTCTGAAGTATCCGTAAAATTGTTCACCAATGATAATGAAGGAATCGTAGAACTTGTATTTTGAGGATTCCAAGCATTCAAAACACCAAGCCCTGCATTATCCCTTCCCTGAACAAAATTATTCCAGAAAATGTAGGAATCAACTCCTATACGACCTGCAACACCTGAACCGAAAACTGAAAAATCAAAATTTTTGTAACCTACATCCAATCGAATACCATACTCCAAATCAGGAAGGGTATTACCAATAAAATCACGGTCATTACTATCAATAACGCCATTATTGTCTACATCCACTATTTTTATACCACCTAGTCTGGCGTTACCCGTTTGAACACCTCCAGTAGGATGGGAATCAACATCTGCCTGACTTTGAAAAAGTCCGTCAGTTCTGTATCCGAATATCGCAGTTTGAGATTGACCAAGAATTGAATTTTGAGCAGTACCAGGAAATGCCGCTCTAACCTCTTCAGGAAGAAAGGTGATTTCATCTTTAAAGGCACCAAAATTTGTAGAAACCCCTAAAGAAAATCCATTATCCCAAACATTGGAATATCCAACATTTAATTCCCATCCTTTAGCAGCCGTTGCAGCGCCGTTCAATACCCGTTGTTGCCCTTCTCCAATTACAGATGCAATTGGTGGGGTAGTCAAGATATCCGTAGTTTCCCTGGTAAAATAATCAAAGGAACCGCTAATTTTATTGTTCAAAAACCCAAAATCAATACCATAGTTCCATTCTTTGGTAGTTTCCCATTTCAAGTTAGGGTTCGGAGCTTGGGTAGAAACAAATCCTGAAGGTAATGTACCTGTGTTATTACCATTAATGTCATAGGCAGTACCTACATTATAATAAATTTCGAAAAATCCTCCTGTCAATTGTGCTTGGTTTTGACCATATCTTGATTCGTACAAACCAAATCTTGCTGTATTACCGATTTCCTGATTTCCTACTTCTCCATAACCCGCCCTAAGCTTTAAATTGGAAATCAACTCATTATCCTTTAAAAATTCTTCTTGACTAATTCTCCAACCCAATGTTGCGGCCGGGAAAACACCATATCTATTATTCGCGCCAAATCTTGAAGAACCATCTCTACGAATGGTAAAGGATGCTAGGTATTTATCATCGAATCCATAATTCAATTTTCCAAATTGAGAAGCAAGGCTATATTGCGTGGAAATACCATTATTTGTTCTTGCTCCTGTAGCAGCAGAAAGTACAAAATAGGATTCCTGTTCAACTGCAAAATCATCGGCTTGTGCAAAAATGGTATCAAAATCCTCTCTTATGGTCTCAATACCTAATAGGGCGCCAAATCTGTGTTTTCCAATTTCCAAATTATAATTCAAGGTGTTTGAAAACGTTAATGTTCTTAACTTGTTGGTATCAAAAATCAGCCTATTATTATTTCTTGTTACAAACCCGTTAAATACTTTAGGCTCGATATTTTTCCTTTTGAAATCACTGAAATCTATTCCTAAACTAGAGCGGAACTTAAGATTGTCTAAAATACTGATCTCAGCAAATACATTTCCAAAGAAGTTATTTTTAGTAGCATTGTCCCATCTGTTCAAATATTGCATCAATAATGGATTATTTCTATCTGAATATCCAGCCCCTAATGGACCTGCAAACTCGCCATTGGTATCGTATACCGGAATTGTGGGTGCCAATGTAATTGACAAACCTGTAGTAGCTGCACCCCCAACATCACTTGAAACCAATGTTTCATTTGATGTGGAAATTTGTGTGTTCACTCCAAATTTTACCCTGTCGTTGAAAAGGTTAGTGGTTCCATTAATTTTTGCAGTATATCTATCATAACCAGTATATTTTAACATACCAGTATTCTTAAGATAGCCTAGATTAATCAATAAAGAAGACTTTTCTGTACCTGTGGAAACGGTAACCTCATTATTAAACACATATCCTGTTTCATATACCTCGTCTTGCCAGTTGGTATCTCCGGCAGGAACATTTGAATCACCACCAACAAAAGGCTGAACAGCCACACCGTTAAGAACTGGATTAGTAAAATCATTGTTCCAGTTAAAATTGTATATTTCACCGTAACCAGCATTTGGGTCCGCTCCATCATTTACGGATGCGCGCCATAAGGCTTCGCCACGTTGTTGGGAACTCAACATATCATAACGTTGATTCCGCTCGGATTGAGTCGATAGGTTGGAATTGATGCTTACCGTAAGACGTTCCCCTTTAAGACCACCTTTTGTACTTACCACAATAACCCCATTTGCAGCTCTTGACCCATATATTGAAGAGGCCGAAGCATCTTTTAAAACTTGAATGGATTCTATTGTCGCAGGATTTAAACTCGCGAATACCTCTTGCCGTTTTGTTGGCACACCATCTATGATGTATAGCGGATCATTATTCCCTAAAGTGGTAAGTCCTCTTATTAGTATTCTGCTGTTTAGACCGGTAGGATCACCGGATTTTTCAATGAAAAGACCACCAACCCGTCCTTGTAAAGCCTGCATGGCATTACCAGAACTTAAACTTTGACCTTCTATTGGAGCAATATCCACTACTGTAACGGCCCCTGTTAAATCTACCTTTCGTTCGGTGGAATATCCTGTCAATACTACTTCATCAAGCTGTTGTGCGTCCTCTTGTAGCGAAACATTTATCTGTGATTGGCCGTTAACGGGAACTTCCATTCTAGTAAATCCAATATAGCTAAAGACAAGTGTTGCATCACCAGCTACATTGTTCAATTCATAATTACCATCAAAATCCGTGGTCGTACCAGTTGTAGTTCCTTTTATAATTACCGAAGTTCCAGGTAAAGGAAAACCATCATCGGAGGAGGTGACCGTACCTGTAATTTGTCCCTGGGCCAACAGACCTATCGGAACAAGTACCATTAATAATAGCAAGAGTTTTAATTTCATAATTGTTTAGTTTAAGTTAAATTTAAGTTGATGTATTTCTATGTATTCGAGTTTGGATTCTTCTGATGGAGCCTCAAAATAGAGACTATCGAATGGGGCTTTCGGAAAGAATATTTCTGTCATTACGGTTTGGCCATCATCAAAAAATAATTCTATGGAAGTTTTATCGAGGACTATTGTTCCAGTCCAATCCTTTTGAGTAGCGATTTTTGGAGCTATGGCAATCCTGTCACTGAATTTTTTTGAAAAATCAGTGATTCCCGCCTTATTTCTATCCACAAAGTAATTATCCTTTGTTGCATCAAAACCGAAACGTAAACTATCTCCTTCACTGTTCGACAGTTCAAAAGTGTAAACGCCATCAACTAAATCTTCTACTTTAAAGTTAATTTGGGCACGTGTAAAATCGATTGCCTTAGAAGTGGTCAACAAGGTCTTTCCTTCAAGTAGAACATCGGAATTTTTAAGTTTCTCACTCGCAAATTCATTGAGTTCAGGAACAGGATTAGCAACTAAGCGAAACGTATTTTCGCCCTTTGTTAATTCTAACGTACGTGCTATTGTCATGGCACTGCGCCATTTTTCAGTAGGTACCTCGTTGGCATATAGCCAATTAGACATCCATCCCATAAATAGCTTACTACCATCTTTGTTTTCAATATTTGAAAAAGTCACGCCCGCATAATCGTCACGACCATAATCTACCCAGAAACTATGCTCTTTTCCCATCTCCTGCTTGAATGATTCATCCAAAATAAAATTTGAACCATCAAAATCACCTACAAAATATTGGGTGGCCGAACCTGTATTGGGCCCACCAGGATTTATACTTACCAACAAAACCCACTTTTTTTCTGAACTGCCAATGATTGGTAATTGAAAGAAATCTGGACATTCCCATACGCCATCATGATTACCGATACCTTCTCCAAAACTTGTAAGTTTCTCCCATGATTTTAAGTCCTTTGAGGTATAGAATTGTATTTCTTGGCCTGCGGCCAAAACCATTGTCCATCTTTTCTTCTGTTCATCCCAACTAACTTTAGGATCTCTAAAATCCCTAGCACCCGGATTCTTTAAAACTGGATTGTCTTTGTATTTTGTCCATGTAAGACCTTCATCTAACGAATAGGCAACACTTTGATTTTCGACGTCTATTTCACCGGTTTTCTCTTTTTTAGGGTCATGGCTGGTGAAAATTGCAACAATAGGAGTTTTGCCATCTGCTCCAAAGCCTGATGTATTCTCATGGTCTACAACGGCACTACCTGAAAAAATATATCCTAAATCGTCTGGGTATAAGGCTATAGGTTGCTCTTTCCAATTGAATAGATCGGTACTAATGGCATGCCCCCAATGCATAGGCCCCCAAGTGGTACCATCAGGATAATGTTGAAAATAGAGATGGTAATATCCGTTATAAAAGAACATTCCATTTGGATCGTTCATCCATCCTGTAGCTGGTGTAAAATGGAAATTTGGACGGTAGAACGCTTCATTTGAACTGGCAAGCGTATCTTGTTCACTTTGAACTTGGCCATTGTTCTTTTCCTTAGGGTTTTTACAAGAAACCACCATTGAAAAAATTCCTATTATTATTGCGAACCTGAATATTTTATTTTTCATCCTTTTTAATTCTTTATATAACATTAATTTGCTTTCTGTTCTGCATGACCAATGATATCGTCTGTTCTATTCTTTCTTCCTTTTATAAGTTTATTACTAAGTTCTTCTAGCGAAATTCCCTTGGTCTCTGGCATAATAAATGCCACGAACAACAATTGTAAAATCATCATAAAAGCAAAAATGGCGAATACGGTACCAGCACCTATGGAGGTAAAAAGAACTGGAACCAATGAGGGTATAATAGCGGCTAAAATCCAATGAACCGAACTACCGAACGATTGACCAGAACCTCTTAAATGATTTGGGAAGATTTCAGAAATGAACACCCAGATTACTGTTCCCTGTCCTATGGCATGTGCCGCAATAAAGAGAAATAAGAAAATGGGAACTGCCATGCCTTCCCAATTAAGGAAAAAAGCACAAGCTACTAATGATAGGGAAATTATGTAACCAACAGAACCTATATACATTAGTTGTTTCCTACCTAGCCGGTCAATAAGAAAGACACCTAAAAGTGTAAAAAGCATATTGGTCACTCCTATTCCAATACTGCTTAAAAGTGCCGTACTTTCTCCTAGACCTGCTTCTTCGAATATTCTTGGGGCATAATAAAGAAATGCATTGATGCCAGAAAATTGGTTGAACATGGCAATTAAAAAAGCCAACATGAGCGGAAACCTATATTTTTTAATAAATATGTTTTCCCCGGAAACAATGTTTTCGCTTTCTGTCTTAATCTCTAACATTAATGCTTCTGGATCTTGATCAGGATTGATAAGTCGCAATACTTTTTTTGCTTCGTCTGTGCGCATTTTGGTCAACAACCATCTTGGGCTTTTTGGAACCGTTAATACAAATAGGGTATAGATAAATGCAGGTATAGCCTCTACACCGATCATCCATCGCCACGCATTTTCTCCAATACCGCTTAACAAGTAGTTGGATAAGAATGCTACTAAAATGCCGAATACGATATTAAACTGATAAAGCCCTACCAATTTTCCCCGGTCTTTTGCCGGAGCTATTTCTGAGATGTATGCCGGAGCCGCTATGGTTGATGCGCCGACTCCCAGACCACCAATAAACCTGAATATTGCGAAAGTTATTGGATCATTGGCAAAAGCTGAACCTAGGGCAGATAATGTATAAAGTATACCTATCCATAATAAAGTCTTCTTTCTCCCAATCTTGTTCGTGGGAATCCCACCCAAAATTGCACCTACCACGGTTCCCCATAAAGCCATTGCCATAACAACTGTACCATGGAACATATCGGAAGATTGCCATAGGGCCTGTAGTTTTTTATCAGCACCTGATATCACAACAGTATCAAAGCCAAAAAGAAAACCAGCTAGTGCAGCGGTAATCGACCAAATCCATATTTTTCTCATAATCGTAATTCTCTAGTACGGTTACTAAAGTATTCGTAAAAAATGAGTATGTATTTTGATGATGTATCAATGTGTTATGCTTTTGTTAAGAAACTTATTGAAAAGTGTTAAGTGACTGAATAATAATATTTTATATTCAGATTTTAACATCAACTACAATCCAATAATTATATTCATGTTACATAATGTTAGAAATTGATACGTGTAAAAAGAAAAATGATTGAAATAAGGTTTATAACGTAACTTAAACAGATTTACGAAACGCCGCGGGAGATGTGCCGTATTTGTTTTTAAAGGCCGTAGAGAAGTAATTTGGAGATGAGAAGCCATTGGCATATGCAATTTCCGCAACAGTTAAAGAACTCGTTTCGAGCATGATTTTAGCCTTTTCCAATCGGATATTACCTATGTAATCACTTATACTAATTCCCATCATCGCCTTTACCTTTCTGTATAGTTGAACCCTTGAAATAGTAAGATTTTCAGCTAGGTTTTCAACCGAATAGTCGGAATTCCCCAAATTTTCGTTGATAAGGGAATTTAATTGGTGTATAAATTTTTGTTCTATATTCCCAAAGGAATTTAGTTCTTCAATTTTATGAATGTTACTGGTATAGTAATACCGAAGTTTCTCTCGATTATAAAGCAAGGACTTAATTGACTGAACCAAAATTGAATAGCTGAAGGGTTTAGTCAGATACAAATCTGCTCCTGATTGAAGTCCTTTGATATAAGATTCCTTATTACCCAAAGCGGTAAGTATTATAGTGGGTATGTGAGAAGTTCGTAAGTCCTTTTTTAAAATTTCACAGATCTCAAAACCATCTTTATCTGGTAGATTGATATCACAAAGTATTATATCGGGGACAGTTTCAAAAGCCTTCTCAATAGCATCTATGCCATCGGATAGATAAATATCATACTCTAATTGTAATTTGTTCTTGAGAAATTGTGATAGATCCTTATTGTCTTCAATTATCAATACCGAGTACTTTTCTTTGTTTTTACTCGGTGCCTGAATCAAGTAATTATCATCTATCAAATATTCTGAAGTAAAATCGATGATATTGGTATCTACCAAATCTTGTTCTGCTATTATTTCTGTTTCATCAAAATGTGCTTGTCCCTTATATATTGTTATAATGAACTCCGTTCCATGTAAAGACTTGACTTGGATAGTTCCCTTGTGCATTTCCACAAACTCCTTGCTTAAATGCAATCCTATTCCAGAGCTGTTTTTTCTATTGTTTGATCCTTTAAAAAATGCTTGAAAGACCCCATCCATTTCATTTTTAGGTATTCCGATACCTGAATCCATAAAACAAATGTTAACGGTATTGCTACGCTCATCATCTTCAATAGTAATTCCAATCTTGCCATTATCGGGCGTGAACTTAAAGGCATTAGAAAGTAAGTTGAAATAGACTTTATCCATCAAATTCCTGTCTATAAATACATTCAATGATTCATGATTGGAGTTTAACCTGAAATCGATATTTCTTTTTTTTGCCTCCCTCTCAAAATCTTTATAAATGATTTTTGAAAAGTCGAATAAATTGGTTTTTGATGCCTTTATGTTAAACTTGCGATCTTCAATTTTTCTAAAATCAAGCAATTGGTTGATCAATCTCAATAGGCGATTAGAATTATTGTAAATGAGTTCTACCTCGTTCATAATTTTAGAACCTTTCACCTTAGCAAAATCGCTCATAGATTCAATAGAACTTAATATTAACGTAATGGGCGTTTTAAATTCATGAGAAAGTCCTGTAAAGAAATTTAATTTCGCCTCGTTACTGATTTTAATTTCCTTCGCAATTTTTTCAATTTGATTCCGCTGAATAGTAATCTTATTATTCGTCAACTCAAGCTGTCTGTTCTTTTTTCGAATAGCAAAAATGGAATAGATGCTATATATTGCGAGGCTTAGTATAATTGCCAAAAGTGCCATCGTAATTTTTAGAAGGTTACTTTGAGAATAATAGAGTTCTTCCTGTTTTTTTATAGCGGCCAATTGTTCCTCCATTTTAGCTTGCTGTTCATTGATTTTTTCAAATTGATTGAACATAATATCCGCATTCAACTCATTTATAATGGTAGTTGAAAGTATATTGTTCTTGGGAATGGATTCTTTACTTAAAATTTTCAATGCCAATTTTATGGCTTCATCACCACCAGTAGGATAGAGAACAGTTGCCTTTAAAACTCCATCTTTTACTGCCTGAATTCCTCCATTAGTTCCGGCAAGACCATCTACTCCAATAAAACTGATTTCATTTTCCATTCCCAAATCACGTGCCACTTCCCAAGCTCCAACTGCCATTCTATCGTTATGGGCAAATACGTAATCTACAATAATATCATCATTTAATAGCTGTATCAACCTGTTCTGAATAGACTCCTTTTCCCAGTCCCCTTCAATGGTCGCCACAATTTGGGCCTTTTTAAATTGATCTAACACTTGTTGAAAACCAATCGCTCTTTCTTCGGCAGGTGAAGAACCAGCCAAACCTTTAATTTCAATAATTCGTATGGAATCGTTATAGTTTGATGCAATTATTTCCTTTGCCGCATTTCTTCCTATTTCAATATTATCTGCGCCTACATAGGCAGTATATTGTTGACCTTCGGTTTTTCTATCCACCACCAAAACGGGAATTCCGGCTTTGATTGCCTTCTTTACTACCGCTGTAATAGGTTTAGATTGAATAGGCGAGACAATTAGTACATCTACGCTATCTGCAATAAGCTCATCTATCTGTTTTATTTGTGTTAGTACATCGTAATTAGCATCTTTAATTTGTAAATCAATTTCAGGGTTCATTGAAGCCTGTAACTTCATCGAGTTGTTCATGGAACGCCTCCAATCGTCATTGGTCATGGCTTGAGAAAACCCTATATGTATTTTGTCTTTGTCCTTATTTCGATTACACGAGAAAAAGGAAAAAACCAAAGAAATATTCAACAAGATGAAAATGTACCTTTTAGGTCTCATAAATTTGTGATGAAATGTAAACTTAATGAAATTTGAATTTACTTGACTAATACAGTGGAAAGTTGAAAAAGCTAAGCTAAAAATTAAATTTTAGGGAAATACATTAAAAATAATCTTTTCTTGAGGCAGTATCTTTAAATGGAATACCGATCTTTTTACGTAATAATAAAATATCAAATCGTACTTAAGATAATCTAAACATGGAAAACTGACTTTTTTCCCGTTCAAATTTCACCATCCCTTGATTTTCAATTGTTGATAACCTAGAATTACCTTACAAATCGCACACTTTGCCAAGATTCAAAATGGTTCCATTTGGTATCAAATGAAACCGAATAAAATTTGTTCTTCCTCAACTTAATCCCGTTTGGTTCATTTTGATTCAAGATGCTGTATATCAATTATTTGTGGATAACTAATTGTATCGTTCCATAGTGCTGTTTACCTATTTTCATACATTTATCCAGTAAAAATATTGAAGGAAAACAAAAGCGCTTTTGTTCATTTCGTAACCTTAAAAAGAAACAAAATGGACACTATTTTAATACTCGAACGGCTGGACCGTTTGGAAAAACTTTTGATGGCGAACAAGGAGGTGCTGACCTTCGAGGAGACCTGTGACTATACTGGGATATCCAGAAGCTACCTGTACAAACTTACCGCTGCGGGAACCGTTCCACACTCCAAACCCAACGGAAAACTTATTTTTTTCGAACGGAAGAAAATAGAGGATTGGTTGCTCCAGAACGAACGAAGACCCATAAATGAAATCGAAACGATAGCTAAGCCCGTTCGTTAGGAATTTGCATCTCTAAACTTTTCAAAATTCATCAGTACATCTTGGGAATCCCCTGGGAGTTCAAAACATTTTATATGAAAACAGTACCTTACTTACGGGTGGGCACATCGTACTATAAATTGGTGCAGGCACCTACCATCGCCGGACATTTCAACGAGATCCTGGTGCATTGGAACATCGAGACCATCCGCCAGGACCATGGCAAGGATTACCTGAGCAAGGTTCCAAAATACGATGGCTTTACCTGTATCCCCAATCATATCCATTTTAAACAGGAATATAAAGGGTTCTACAATACTTATTCCCCGTTGCCGACAATCCCAAAAGAAGGGGAATGCCAACATTCATTGAATTTTGTGAAACATATTTTCGGGAAACACTATGAACTAGGATTGGATTACCTACAATTACTGTATACAAAACCGGTACAGGTATTGCCTATTCTTTGTTTAGTTTCCATGGAACGTTCCACAGGCAAGAGTACTTTTTTGAAATGGCTGAAGGCCATCTTCGACAATAACATGACCTACTTGACCAATGATAGTTTCAGTAGCCAGTTCAATGCGGATTGGGCGAACAAGCTGCTCATCTGCATTGACGAAGTACTGTTCAACAAAGAAGAATTGACGGAACGTATCAAATACCTGAGCACCACCAATATCAACAAATTGGAGGCCAAAGGAAAGGATAAAAGGGAAGTGGAGTTCTTCGGTAAGTTCGTCCTATGCAGCAACAACGAGGACAACTTCATAAAAATTGACGGGAACGAGACCCGTTTTTGGGTCTTGAAAATACCCGTGCTCAAAAAAGAGGAGACCGATTTCCTGAATCAACTGAAATCTGAGATACCCGCCTTTCTACATTACATGCAAAAGCGACAGTTATCGAGTGAGCACACCACCAGAATGTGGTTCACCCCAAAACAGATTAGAACAGCTGCGTTAAAAAGGTTGGTACGGAACAATAGGAACCGGGTGGAGAAGGAACTGGCCAGTATCCTGTTCAGTGTCATGGAAAAGTTCGAACTGGAGGAAATAAATCTCTGTCCCATCGATGCGCTGCACCTGCTGAACAAAACCCGTGTCAAGACCGACTTGACCCAGTTGCGGAAATTGCTGAAGAACGATTGGAAACTCGTCAACCAGGACAACTCCAACAAATACCAAAAAGTGACCATTTGGAGCGATGGGGATATCCACATGATCGATGCCAAAGGAAGGTACTTTACGGTGGAAAAAGACTTTTTGAACAAAAATTTCGATGATACGATGACGGAATAGGACGGGGCCAATGTTTATAGGGGCCGAAGCCGTCATCAAACTGTCATCATTTTGTCATCAAAAAAAATAATGATGACGGAAATGCTTGTAAAAAAAGAAGAACGATGACGTGATGACAAAACGATGACAGGGGAAACCTAATACTATAGGGGCCTTGGGAGGTGTTGTCATCATATCATCAAAAAAATAGGTAAAACCATTTGGCTTATGAAAGAAAAAAGAACTACAGGATTATCGTGTGAAAGAGCCCGAGCTTTTCCCATCGAAAGGGCGCTGGCAAAACTCGGGCACTTTCCGACCATGACAAACGATAAAGAAGCTTGGTTCCTAAGCCCTCTTCGCTCAGAAACGCATGCCTCTTTCAAGGTGTCCAAGAAACTCAATAGATGGTACGACCATGGGGAAGGAATCGGAGGAAATGTTATCGATCTGGTGTGTAAAATCACCAAATCTTCGGTAAAGGAAACTTTAAGGTTTTTGGAACAGGACCAAGCCTCTTTCTCTTTTCAACAGCGGCCAGTTTTAAGCAACGATAACCATTATGGAATACAGATTTTTCATGCACGGCCTATCCGGCACTATGGTCTGTTACAATATCTATTTGAACGAAGGATTTCCATTTCGACAGCAGCGGCCATTTGTATGGAAGTTCATTACCTGAACAAGGGAAGACGCTACTTCGCCATAGGATTGAAGAACGGTTCTGGCGGATGGGAGCTACGGAACAAATATTATAAAAACTGTAGTTCGCCCAAGGATATTACCCATATCAAAAATGGAAACGGAAAACTCATCGTTACCGAAGGGATGTTCGACCTGTTATCGATTTTAGAGGGTACCGAAGGATCAAATTTGGAATATGATTTTCTGGTCTTGAACTCTACTGCCTTTCTAAAGAAAGGTATGAAGATTATTGATAGTTATAGCCAAATCGACCTGTATTTGGACAATGACCAAAATGGAAAAGGAGCGACGCAAAAGTTGATGGCCCGTTCCAAAAACTGCCTGGACAAATCTATGCTTTACGAAGGATTCAAGGATGTCAACGAATGGCTGGTAAAAAGTGTTAAAAAGGGACTTGGTCAGTAAGCGCGAGATGTGTCTTTGTTGCCACAAAGACAAACTCGCTTTACTCCCGTTGGTCGCAAAGTAAAAAAGAAATGAAACGTACGTATATCAAATTTAGATGCTCCATCTACGAGAAAAAACTGCTCAGAAAAAGGGCGGAACGTGCAGGTATTTCCCTCTCCGAATATTGCCGCAGCTCTGCTTTTGGCAATACCGTTATCGAACGGTTGACCGAGGAACAATTAGCCCATTATAAAATGCTGGTGAAGTACAAGGGGAATTTTACCCGAATAGGTAACATGTTCAGGAAACATAACCCTAAACTGGCCAGCGAGGTTGCACAACTGGCGGAAGAAATACGAACACACCTTTATAATTTCAAAAAAACAAAATAATGATTGGCAAGGGAACATCCATATCACATACCGGAACAAGTATCGATTACGGTTGGAACCAGGAGAAGGATGCGGAAATCGTCTTTAGCCAACATCTGGCGGGAAACAGTCCTAGAGAGATCACCGAGGAGTTCAAACTGATACAAGAAGAGAATATCCGCTGCCAAAAGAATACCCTAAGCTTTATACTCAGTCCGACACAGGAAGATGGTAAGAATCTTACCAAGGAACAGTTAGGAGAACTAACCCAAAGGTTCGTCAAGGAAATGCAGCTGAAGGAACGACAGGCCATCGCCTTTGTCCATAGGGACAAGGAACATATGCATGTCCATTTGTACGTGAACCGTATCGGTTTTGATGGAAAGGCCTACAATGACAGTTTTATTGGGAAGCGGAGCCAACTGGCCGCCGAGAACGTAGCGAAGGAAATGGGACTGACCACGGTCAAGGAGGTACAATTGGAAAAGGAACTGGATTCCACAAAGGTCCGGCTTGAAATAAAGGACATCCATCAAAGGATAATGGAAACCGAAAGGCCAAAAACATTAGACTCCTACATCAAGGCCATGAAAGAAAGGAATGTGGAAGTCACCCCGACAATAAACCGGGCCAATAAATTACAGGGCTTCCGGTTCCAATATGAGGGCCATAATTTCAAGGCAAGCGAGGTACACCGCTCCATGTCCGGAGGTAGGATCATGGCACAACTTTCCCAGAATAAAGGTATAGCAAAACCGATAATGGTGGACAAGTCAGTCCAGCTACTAGGGAAAACCTTGGAAATGAGTACCAATTTAGCCACAAGCATTGCCAAGAACATCATCAAAAAAACGATCAAAAGGGCCATCGATACCGGAATTGGATTTTAAAAACAAAAAGCTATGGGATATAAAAAACTGGACGAGGTGATGGAACTACTCACCGACGAGTTGGATGGGTTCAACCAGTCCATCGATAGATTTGAAAAGTTGACCCAAAATACGGACAACATCAAAGTAATGCCCGATACTTCAAAAATCGAACGATTGTTCCAAGAGCATCGGAATTCCGAGAAGGTGAATACCGAAAGGCTTCAGGAGTCGGTTCAGGATATCAGGAATCAGATTTCAAAAGCAAGACTGGTTCCAAGGATACAATTACGGATTCATTACGCGATTTGGTTTATTTCCTTGGTTATCATAGGATACCTATCGCTACAGTTCTCCCGAATCGGGGAAGTACAGGAAAAGGCATTTACCGAGGGAGAGCAAGAAGTAATCTCCAGTTTAAAAGGATATTTTGACCAATATCCGCAGCATTACGAATCGTACCAGAAATGGATACAGAAAAAGGATAGTGTTCTAAATCAAAAGTAGTATGCGCCCTATGGAATTTTTGCTTGACGCTTATCTGCCGGAACACTACAAAAATTCCACAGGATCCATGCGCAGGTAAGTTATGGTAAGATTTGGGACTGGTGCCTGAAACACCTATAAAAGACTAAAAACTATTAATTTGACTTCAAATAGTTAGAAATGGTATCATCTAAAATATCCAAAAGAAAAATATCGGATTGTGTTACCTATGTGTTACCCAGAACCAAAAAAGCCGACTCCTAAAAGTCGGCTTTCCCTTGTTGTACAGGCGGAGAGACTCGAACTCTCACACCTTGCGGCACTAGATCCTAAGTCTAGCGTGTCTACCAATTCCACCACGCCTGCATACTTTCCTAAATCAAAAAATAGTGATTATCGGGGTGCAAATATAACGCAAAAAATCAATTCTCTAAATTTTAGCTATTTAAAAATTACGCTTTTTGTACTTTTATCAAAAGTCACATAAAATAGTACATGGAAAACGTAAAGAATTATCTATCGGAAAACAAGGACCGATTTTTAAATGAAATCATTGAACTACTTAAGATTCCGTCTGTTAGCGCAGATTCTGCTTTTTCTCAAGATGTTTTAGATACTGCAGATACAGTAAAAATGAGATTAGAGGAGGCAGGTTGCGATATTGTTGAAATTCATGAAACTGCAGGATATCCAATTGTATATGGTGAAAAAATCATAAATCCTGATTTACCTACCGTTTTAGTATATGGTCATTATGACGTGCAACCGGCAGATCCAATTAACTTATGGCACTCACCACCATTTGAACCGGTAATCAAAAAAACAGACAAGCATCCTGAAGGCGCAATTTTTGCACGTGGCGCTTGTGATGATAAGGGACAAATGTACATGCACGTAAAGGCATTGGAGTTGATGGTAAAAACCGATCAATTACCATGTAACGTAAAATTCATGATCGAAGGTGAAGAAGAAGTTGGTAGTAATAACTTAGCTATTTACGTTGCTGAAAATAAAGAAAAGCTAGCAAATGATATTATTTTAATATCCGATACTGGCATGATCGCAAATGATGTACCTTCAATTACAACAGGTTTACGAGGGTTAAGCTATGTTGAAGTAGAAGTTACCGGACCTAACCGTGATCTACATTCCGGATTATACGGTGGTGCGGTTGCTAACCCGATAAATATTTTAACCAAAATGATTGCTAGTCTACACGACGAAAACAATCATATTACAATTCCTGGTTTTTATGATAAGGTAGAAGAGCTTTCAAGCGAGGAAAGGGCAGAAATGGCAAAAGCTCCTTTTAGTCTAGAAAAATATCAAAATGCGTTAGATATAGAATCTGTGTATGGTGAAAAAGGGTATTCTACAAATGAGAGAAACTCTATTAGACCAACATTAGATGTTAATGGTATATGGGGCGGGTATACTGGCGAAGGTGCAAAAACAGTTATTGCAAGCAAAGCATTTGCTAAAATATCTATGCGTCTGGTTCCAAATCAAGATTGGAGAGAGATTACAGAATTGTTCAAAACTCATTTTGAGTCTATTGCCCCTAAAGGTGTAAAAGTAGTAGTGAAACCTCATCATGGCGGACAAGGATATGTTACCCCTATTGACACCATTGCCTACCAAGCGGCTTCAAAAGCTTATGAAACTACATTTGGCAAAAAACCAATTCCGCAACGTAGTGGTGGTAGTATACCCATAGTTTCTTTATTTGAAAAGGAGTTAGGCAGTAAAACTATTTTAATGGGCTTTGGTCTAGATAGTGATGCCATACACTCCCCTAACGAACATTTCGGAGTATGGAATTACTTAAAAGGAATTGAAACTATTCCTTATTTCTATGAGTATTTCACTGAAATGTCTAAAAAGTAATAGCGCATTAACGTTATTTTTAAATAAAACGAAGCAATCTGTGCATTTGGAACTCCAAATAAACAGATTGCTTCGTCGTTTAAAAGAACCTTATAAAACAGTTCTATATTTTCTTAACGTACTTAGTAATTATAACCGTCATTGTTGGTCCTACTTTTCCTTCAATATATTCTGCATTTTCACGGTCTAAAGAAATTCTACGTACTGCAGTACCTTGTTTGGCAACTTGGCTAGATCCTTTTATTTTCAAATCTTTCACCAAAACAACGCTATCACCATTTTCTAGAATTACGCCATTTACATCTCTATGAATTATCTTATCAGCTTCTGCTAAACCTTCTCCTGTTGCTTTTGCCCAAACTAAAGCCTCAGGCTCTAAATAGATCATATCTAATAAATCTTTAGGCCAACCTTCAGATTTTAATCTAGATAGCATTCTCCATGCTACAACTTTCACAGAATCATATTCGCTCCACATACTATCATTAAGACATCGCCAGTGGTTGGCATCCATTTGCTCCGGATCTTCTATTTGAGTACGACAAGTCTCACATGCCAAAATACTTGAATCTACTCCACTAATAGAAACTGGCTCCACTTCAAAAACTTCTAAATTATTGGTACCTGTACAAAGCTCGCATGTGGAACCGCTACGTGCTTCCAAATCATCTTTTACACTCATTATTGGTTGTTTTAGGTTTCAAATTTACATCTTTTTCATGGGGCGTTAGGGCCTTTCCCCAAAGAATTGGGGTCGGGCTATACGTTACAAGTACGCTTCGCAAAAAGCGAATGCGGGCTTTTCACTACTATCCCTAAAGCAAAATTAATTTAACCTCTACACTTGTAGAATTAAAATATTTGTTCTATGTTTGTAGAACACGCTCTAAATTTGTAGAAAATGCAATTATCAAAATCGGAAGAAGAATTAATGAATATTCTCTGGAAACAAAAAAAGGCATTTATGAAAGATTTGCTAGATGCTTACCCAGAACCAAAACCGGCAACAACAACCGTTGCTACGCTTTTGAAAAGAATGACCGATAAAAAGTTCATTGATTACAAGAGCTTTGGCAGAAGTAGAGAATACTTTCCATTAGTAAAAAAGAAAGACTATTTCTCTAAACATGTAAACGGGTTAATTAAGAATTTTTTCAACGATAGCGCCAGTCAATTTGCATCGTTTTTTACCCAAGAAACTGATTTAAGCAAAGCAGAATTGGAAGATTTAAAAAAACTAATAGATAATGAAATCTTAAAAAAATAAGCATGATTATCTTCCTATTAAAATCTACCGCCTGTATGGCAATCTTTCTAACTTTCTACAAGGTATTGTTAGAAAACGAAAGCATGCATCAGTTTAAACGATTTTTTTTAATAGCAGCATTGGTTTCCTCATTCATAATACCTAGCATAGTTTTTACCGAATATATTGAGATAGAACCTAGCGATGTTTCTACCCAAGTATTAGCTATAGAACAGAATATTGAGAATCAAAACATAGCTAAAGAAGTTGCGCAATCACCTTTGAATTGGTCATTAGCTCTTTGGACAATTTATGGAATTGGTGTTGTTGGTTTCGGGTTTAGATTCATTCGCCATCTCATACAGTTATGGTCTCGTATACGCAACAACCCAAAACTGAAGCAAAATTCTATTACAAACGTATTACTAAAACAGCAACTTCCACCTCATACCTTTTTCAATTTCATCTTTCTGAATAAACACAAGTTTGAAACCAAAAGCATTCCCAATTCTGTACTACTTCATGAGGAAACACACGCCTTACAAAAACACAGTTTAGATGTATTGCTAATAGAGTTTTTACAAGTGTTATTCTGGTTTAACCCTGTATTATATTTTTTTAAAAAGAGTATAAAACTAAATCATGAATTTCTAGCCGATAGCGCTGTACTTAAAAATAACGAGGACCAATTAAATTATCAACACACCTTACTGTCGTACTTATCAAACGGCAACTATAATGTTCATCAATCAGTTGGCATTGCAAATGCCATTAATTATTCATCAATCAAAAAACGATTTATCATCATGAAAAAACAAACATCGAAAAAGGGCTTTCTAATAAGAAGTTTATTATTGTTACCCCTATTAGCAATCATGCTTTACGGATTTAGTCAAAAAAATATAATAGTTCACAAAACAATTAAGGATATAAACATAGAAATCACTGAAACAGGAAATTTACTAGTCAATGATCATCCTGTATTATTAGAGAATTTGTCAAAGGAGATTTTTAAAATAAACCAAAACTTAGAACCTTATATCATTAGGAATTACCTAACTGCCAATATTCTTTATGATGAAAATCAGTATAAGCTAATTGAACGGGTTCAATCAGAAATTCAATATACTGGTATTACTAAAATAGAACATTTTAGCAATAAAACATCGGGTATAAACGGACATAAACCAAGTGTATATAATGGTAAAACAGTAGAAGAGGCAAAAGTAATTCGTAGGAAAAATGTATTCAAAGAATTTGAACTAGATATTTATAACGAGCCACTACTAGAAATTGCATGGTTAGAAATTAAAAATGAAAACGAGATATGGTTTAATGATGAACTAATTCAATTTGCTGAACTTTCAGAAAAATTAAATTCAAAATATACAGCTGCCATAAATCAAAAAAAATTAGGAGTTCAGATTTACACAAAAGAGATTTTAGATTCAGTTTTAATAGACAGCATATCAAAGGAACTTAGGAACCTAGGAACTAAAAGCATTACAGTTTTTAACGAGAAAAAAGAATATCAAGAAACTGCTACAAAAACGCAAATGGCAGACTATAACATCTTAGCAAAAAAATACAATACCATGATATCAAAAGGCGGTAACATTCGTATCATGAAATCTGATGTTGATAAGCTAACAAATATCTATGAAATAATGTCTGATGAGCAAAAGATATCAGCGCAACCATTTCCTAATTTCCCTGAGCCACCACCAGCACCAAATGCACCTTTTATTCATAGAGGAGAAAAAAGTGATATCCCTCCACCACCAAGTCCTAATGTCAAAAAAGGAGATATAAGCAATATTCCACCACCTCCTACTCCGCCGTCTCCATTAGATTATGTTATATCCATGGCAAAAAAGGGAGCTACTTTCCTATATGAAGATAAAAAGATTTCATCTGACAAGGCTATAGAATTGCTAAAGAAAAACAAAGATTTAAATATAGAATCTAGAGAGAAAAACGGCAAAGCAGAAGTAAGAATTACCAAAGAACCTGTAACAATCGAATAACAAGAACGTCAAACATATGTTAAAGCCCTCTTTTCGAGGGCTTTTTGCGTACCAAAAATGGAATAGTTACGTTCATCCAATAGACATCATCATCAATCAAAAAACAAATTAAAATGCTACAAAAATTTTTTATTCTCTGCTCAGGTGCGGATGCAGAACTGTTAAACACCTGCTCTAAAGGAGAACAAAACAAATATGCAGGTATAGGCGCTACCGTATTCTTTACAGCTGTTATGGCATTTATTGCAAGTAGTTATGCCCTATTTACCGTCTTTGACAATGTATATGCCGCTGTATTTTTTGGGATCATTTGGGGACTTCTAATTTTTAACTTAGATCGTTTTATCGTTTCAACCATTAAAAAACGAGATAATATTGGTCAAGAATTTTTACAGGCTACACCCCGTATTATTCTAGCGGTAATCATTGCAATCGTTATATCGAAACCTTTGGAAATGAAAATTTTCGAGAAAGAAATCAATCAAGTCTTATTGGAGCAAAAAAATGAGCTTACGTTGGCGAACAAAGATCAGTTAGCCTTGCAATACACTCCAAAAATTGAGCAATTAAATCAAGACATAGCTCTTTTAAAAGCAGAAGTCCTTACCAAAGAAGCAGAGACCAATGCATTGTATGATATTTATATAAATGAAGCAGAAGGAACCGCAGGCACTAAATTATTAGGCAAAGGTCCTGTGTATGCTGAGAAACGAGAAAAACATGATGCTGCACTTGCTGAACTACAAGAATTAAAAATAGCAACTTCCGATAAAATAACAGGCTTAGAATCTCAAATTGCCACATTAGATATTGAATATGCAGAAGTAGTCAAAAATTCACAACCAATTATAGATGGTTTTGATGGTCTAATGGCAAGAATTACCGCTTTAGACGAATTGCCATGGCTACCATCATTCTTTATTTTTCTTTTGTTCTTAGCAATTGAAACTTCTCCTATAATTGCCAAATTATTAGCACCTAAAGGTGAATATGATATTAAATTAGAAGAGGAAGAAAGCGTTCTTTCTACTTGGGTCGAACAAAAACTGGCCCAACGAAAACTCATCGCTTCAACTGATAGTGAAATAAATCAGAAAATATATGAAGATCTAAAGGGAGAAGAAGAACTTTACGGATACAAAAAGAAAAAAGCAGAAGAGTTGCTACGTTTACAAGCAGACAGTTTTCATAACATTCAAACAAAAGGCTTAAAATAAAAAAGACCAATATTTCTACTGGCCTTCTTCGGTTTGGGGGAACTACCTGAACAACTATTAAAATTTTTATGGGCTTAGCCTCTAGAATTAATTTTGAACTAGTAACACTAAACTTATTCTTCAATCATTAATTACACTTCAAAGATATTGCGCACGTGACTTTAAAATTTGTCGCTTTAGACTAAGTCAAATTAAGTATAGACGAATGAACAATAAGTATCGATGAATCATTTCATCTGTAGGTATTTGTTCGATATTAGATTAGTATGCTACATTCATAATGTTGAATACCGATAATCTTCGTTGCAAATAAGCTAATTTTATATATTGGTAGACTTAACTTTGCATTTTATGGCATCACTTAAAGAAACCAAGAAAAAGAAGAGAAGGTTCTATAACCTTATGATAATAATAGTACTACTAATTATAATCGTTACAGGTTTTATGGCACAACTAGGTTCATAGAATATCATAGTTGAAAATTGAATGATAGAATTCAATCCTTTAGTGTTTACCATATGACCGAAAAGAATCAAAAAATTAAAAAATATTTAAAACTCTTAGGAAAAATAATTCTCGGAGTATTACTTCTATTTTTTATTTTGGTTTTGGTTGTAAGAACTCCTTGGGCTCAAAATTTAATCGTATCCAAAGTCACTTCTTACATTTCTGATAAAACGAATACGAAGGTGGAAGTTGGTACTATATACCTTACGTTCTCTGGTGATATACAAGCAGAAAACATCTACCTTGAAGATACCAAAGGTGACACGCTTTTCTATTCAAAATCCCTTCAAGCAGACATTCCGTTATACCCTGTAATTTTTAAAAATGAACTTTCAATTGACGGTGTTGTTTCTGAAGGTGTAGTGGCAAACATCAGTAGAGGTAACAATCCAGAAGAGTTCAACTTCACTTTTCTTTTAGACGCTTTAACAACAACAACCGATACTACTGCCACCGCAGCAGAACCTATGAATATTTCTGTAGGTAGTTTAGATTTAACCGATTGGAAACTAGATTATACTGACGCCTATTTAGGAACTAATATTGGACTTGTCTTGGGAGATCTAGCGTTAGATGTTACTAAATTTGACCTAGATGCAATGAAGTTCGCATTGGATGATTTAGCTATAAATAATACTAAATTCACTTACCTACAATCTCATCCTTTTCCAGTAACTGAAGATACCGCTACTAGCAAACTACCATTTATAACTGTTGATGAATTTAATCTCAATGATTTAAATATCATTTATAACAATAAACCAGATGGGATAAATACAAACATGAATCTTGGAACTGTTGAATTAACAGAAATACTGGCAGATGTTTCTAAAAACAGATACGAGACAAATGACCTTATCTTTCAAAATTCACAGATAGATCTTCAGTTGACCAACGCTGTGTCTGAAGATACCGTTACCACTAAAAATGAAGAATTTAAATGGCCAGAATTTATAATTGCCGCAAATAATATAGACTTAGCAGAAAACACAATTAGCTACACTTTAAATAATCAAAAGCAAGATGTAAACGCTTTTAACCCAAACGCATTTAAAATTCAACAGTTTCAACTTCTAGCTAAAAATCTTAAATACGAACCTGAAAAGGTTGATTTAAGTGTTACTAAATTCTCGTTTTCAGAACCAAGTGGAATACGTTTGGACCAATTAGCATTTAAAGCCGGACTAACAGATACCGAAGCCTCTCTTTCAAATATGGTATTTCAAATGAATGAAAGTTCTGCTAAGGCAGACCTAAACATCAATTTCAATTCATTGAATGGAGCGATAAGAAGTCCTGAAAAAACCACTTTATCAGCATCCATTTCAGACCTTATTCTAGAGATGGAAGATGTTCAGAAATTATCACCGACCCTAGTACAAAACCAGTACTTAGATTCGCTTTCAATGCACCCAATAATTGGAAGTTTAAATGCGCAAGGAAGTTTAAAAGAAGTAAACGATTTTAATACCCAATTACAATGGGGACCTGAAACTTTAATAGCCGCAAATGGTAGTATTAGAAATCTTACCGATACAGATTCCCTTTCATACGATTTGAACAATATTAGCTTCAAAAGCACTAAAAAAGCTGTTGATAAAATAATATCATCTAAAGAATTAAGTATTTCCATTCCTGAAACCATCAACATGGAAGGAAGTTTATCTGGCGGACTTACTTGGGTGAAACCTAATCTTAATATCAAAATTCCGGAAGGATCAGCACAAATTAATGCACTTGTAAATTATGGAGAAAACATAATATTCAATGGTGCTATTTCTTTAGACAGTCTTCAATTAGGGAAACTTTTACAGAACGAACAATTAGGGAAATTATCTCTTAAAATAAACGGCAAAGGATCAGGTTCTGAATTAAACAATTTCAATGCGGATATAGATGGCAGTATTTCTCAAATTCAATATGGCGGTTATGCTTATAATGAGATAGCCATTACAGGAAAACTTAAAGATGGTAGTGGTACAATTATAGCAAACATAGATGACCCTAATTTGAATATGAAGGTCAATTCTAACCTTGTGCTTTCATCGCAAGTGAACGATATTGTTTTTTCTTCAAATATTATAGGTGCAGATTTACAAAAACTAGGACTTACAAAAAACAATATTAAAATTGCTGCCAATGTCAATGGAAATTATACTGGCACGCCATCTAATTTTACAGTAAACGCAAATATTGAAGATGGTATAGCCATTGCCGACAATGAACAATACCAAGTATCTACCATTGCATTAAAAGCCCATATAGAGGACTCTATTACCGATGTCACCATCAACAGTAATTTTTTAACTGGTCAATTAGCATCTAACGCCTCTCCAAACCGAATTACAAATGCGCTAAAAAGACAAATAGAACATTACTTCTCTACAGAAGATTCTACTTTTGAATCTGATGAAAACATTGAAGCTAAGCTAGCGCTTGCCGTTATACCTACTCCTGTTTTATCTAAGGTATTTTTTGACGGAGTAGAAGATTTAGATTCCTTGAACATAGATGCAAGTTTCAACTCAAGAACACGTAAAATTTCTGCCGAAATTAAAGTACCACATATAGCGTACGCTGGTAGTTCGGTTGATAGTTTAAATGCTTTTATAAAAGGCGATTCAATAGACCTAAAGTTCTCTGCGGGTCTAGCAGATTTAATTTATGATCCAATTAACCTAAAGCAAACCTATGTAACTGGCAGTCTTAAAAACAAAGAGTTGCTGTTAGATTTTACTTCTAAAAATGACACGGTTCAAATAATGAAAATTAAATCTTCACTTGTCTTTCAAAAAGATACATTAAAGCTTCATATTGATCCAGATGACTTGATCTTAAATAAAAAGCACTGGGAGATTCCTGATGATAATAGCATCGTTATAGCCGAATCCTTTTCAGATTTTAAAAATGTAATCTTGAGTAGAAATTCCCAGAAAATGGAAATCTCCAATAAGGTTCCAAAAATGCAAACAGAACATATTGGTATTTTATTTGAGAACTTTCAACTACAAACCTTTCTAAGTTTTTTCAATCCTGATGAGGCATTGGCAAAAGGAAAAGTGGAAGGAGACTTTGTTATCCTAAACCCTTATTCCGCATCTGGTCTAGTAGCAAATATGGACATTAAAGATTTTCAGGTAATGCAAAGTCCGTTAGGTACTTTAACGTTAGATGCATCTTCTAAATCATTATCAGACTATGATTTTGATTTAGCATTAAAAGATGGAGGTGCTGAGCTTACATTAACAGGAGATTATACCGCTAAAGAAAATAGGGCAGATTTAAATATGGAGCTCGACATTCAAAAACTAGAAGCCAATATTATACAAGGTTTTTCTAATAAACAATTAACCGATGCCAAAGGTTATTTAGATGGCAGCTTGCTGGTAAACGGCACACTTGCTGAACCAAAGTATTCCGGAAGAATAAATTTCAACGATTTTGGTCTCACACTGGCAGCATATAAATCTGCATTATCAATAGACAATCAATTCATAGATATAGACCAAGACAAAATTACGTTCAACTCATTTACTATAAATGATATTAACCAAGGAGAACTAACTTTAGACGGAAATGTTATTACAAAGAGTTTTAATAATCCCGGTTTTGATCTTTCCGTTAAAACGGATCAATTTAGAGTATTAAATTCCAAAAAAGGAGATGATGAACTCGTATACGGAATTACAAGTATTAAGGCAGATTTAACTGTAAAAGGAAATTTAGAATTACCCGTTATAGATGGAAAAATACGTGTACGTGATGTTACAGACCTTACCTATGTTGTTCCTCAAGACCAATTAAACATTCAAGAGCGAGATGGAGTTGTAATTTTTGTAAACCGTGAAAATCCTGAAGCCATACTCACCCGTAACGATGGCGAAAAATCGAATTCCTTTTTTGCTGGAATGGATATAAATACGATACTAGAAATAGGAAATGAGGCGAAGTTTACAATAGTACTTGATGAAAAAACACAAGATAAGTTACAGGCGTCTGGTGCTGCAACGCTCAATTTAAATATAGACCCTAATCAAGACATTAGATTATCGGGGAGATTGGAATTAAACTCAGGGTTCTACAGAACTAGTTTGTACAATTTGGTAAGTAGAGAATTTAAATTACAAAAAGGCAGTAGTATAATTTGGAGCGGTGATCCCTATGACGCTAAAATGGATGTTACGGCCATCTATGAAATTGAAACCTCGGCTTCTTCATTAATGTCATCTATAAGTTACGGGCAAGATAGTAACGTATCTGGATCGTACCAGCAAGCCACAGATTTTTTGGTTTATTTGAATATTGACGGGCAGCTAACACAACCAGAAATATCCTTCGCCTTAGATATGCCAGAAAGTGCCCAAGGTAGTTTTGGAGGTGCCGTCTATGGGCGTATTCAGCAATTAAATGAGCAAGAATCCGAATTGAACAAACAGGTATTCTCATTATTGGCTCTTAATCGGTTTTACCCAACAACGGGTAGTGATGGTAGTAGTGGCGGTGCAATTTCTATTGCCAGAAACAATGTAAACAAGGTTCTTTCTAATGAGTTGAATACAATTTCTGACAAATTACTGGGCAAAACAGGTTTTGAGCTAGGTTTTGATTTAGATAGTTTTGAAGATTATGAAAGTGGAAGTGCCCAAAACCGGACACAGTTAAACATTAATGCCAGTAAAAAGCTTTTTAACGACAGATTAATTGTGACTGCCGGTAGTGCAGTAGATGTAGAAGGCAGTGCTTCATCAAGTGAAACCGAAACTCCAATTATAGGTAATGTAACTTTAGAATATCTGTTAAGCGAAGAGGGTACGTATAGACTTAAGGGCTTTAGAAGACAAGAATATCAAAATATAATAGACGGGCAGCTTATTGTTACTGGTGTAGCCTTTATTTTTGATCGTGAGTTCAATAAATTCAGTCAGTTATTTAGTCCCATTAAAAAAGAAAATACCGAAGAGAAACCTTCAAAAAAAGATTTGAAGAAAAAAGAAGAACAGGAGAACCTTGAAAAATAATAATCTTACATATAAAACCTTATTCTGCTTGGTATTCTTGATGGCTTACTCCTGCGGTATTGAAAAATATATTCCTGAGGGTGAACAATTATATACTGGTGCGGCGCTTGACATTAAAACAGAGAGCAATCTAAAAGATGAGAAAGAAGTAGAAGCAGAATTACTAAGTCTTATTGAACCCAACCCTAACACCACATTTTTAGGAATCAAGCCTGCCCTATTTTTTCATTACAAGGCTCAACGAGAAAAACCAGGGTTCCTTTATAAATTTTTGAATAAATCTTTTGGAGAAGAACCTGTCTATTTTTCAGATGTAAACCCAGAGCGTGTAGAAGAATTAATATTAAATAGGTTAGATAATAACGGATTTTTCTATAGTCAATCAGAATCTGAAACGATAATTGACGGTAATTTTGCTTCGGTTAATTATTCTGCAAGTTTACTTGAGCCATATGTTCTAGAAAATTACAATCTAGAATCTGACTCTTTGCCTATCTACAAAGAAATTGAGAAAATGCTACCCGAAACGACTCTTACAAAAGGAGACCGATTTGATTTAGATTTACTAAAAGCAGAAAGAGCACGATTAAACAATGGACTTAAACAACGAGGATTTTATAATAGTCAAGAAGACCTTTTAATTTTTGAAGCAGACACAAATCAATACAAGAATAGAAAGTTCGATCTTTTTCTAAGACTTAAAAAAGATGTCCCCGCACGCGCTTCTATCCCCTACACTATTGACTCCATAACAGTTTACCCTAATTATTCTATTGAAGGAGATACCTTGCCCTTGACAAAAGAGAATGTTACGCAGGTAGACAGTATAGATTTTGTACAGAAAGAACTGTATTTTAAACCAGAACTACTAGAATCTTACTTGCTCTTCAATGAAGGTGATTTGTACGATGCCAATACCTCAAAACAAACGAGTAACAGATTGTCTGCATTAGGCAGTTATAAGTATGTAAACATACAATACACTGAGTTGGACACTACTGCAACAGACGGTAATGGCGGTTCTTTGGCTGCGAGTATATATTTAGCTCCATTAACGAAACGCTCTATTAGAGCGGAGCTACAAGCTGTATCTAAATCTAATGGTTTTACTGGGCCTGGTATTCTATTGAGCCATACAAATAGAAATGTGTTTAATGGCGGGGAAACATTCAGTATTTCAGCCAATTTCAGTTTTGAATCGCAACTATCCAGTGGTAGCAATTCTAGCCTAAGTAGTATTGCTGGTGGTGTAAGCGCAGATTTAGTTATACCCAGGTCCATACCATTTTCACCTAGTAGGTTTAAATATGCTGTACCTAAAACTAAAATTTCATTAGGAGTAGATTTTTTACAACGTAGCCAACTGTTTACATTAGGTTCGGTTAACGCTTCATTTGGGTACACTTGGAAAGAAAATCAATACGTATATCATACACTAGACCCTATTAGCATTAATTATTCGAAATTGTCTAATGTCACAGATGAATTTCAAACCATACTTGATGACAATCCGTTTTTAAGTCAAAGTTTTGAGCAACGATTTATTGCCAGCCTGTTATATAGTTTCACCTATGATGAAGTCTCTAACCTTGGAAAAGAAACCCCAATCTATTTTAATACAAATTTTGATTTAGCAGGAAACATGTTAAATCTTGTTAGTGGTGGATCCGGTACTATTTTCGGTTCAGAATATGCCCAATATGCAAAAGTAGATGCCGACGTTCGCCTATACTTACGATGGAAAAAAGAACAAACTTTAGTTTCTCGCGTTTATGCAGGTTGGGGAGTACCTTATGGCAATAGTACCACTTTACCGTTTGTAAAGCAGTTTTATTCTGGGGGTCCGTATAGTGTTCGTGCATTTAACATACGCTCATTAGGACCCGGTAATTTCAACGCAGAAACCGAAAACTCCACTACAGACTATTTTGACCAATCTGGTAATTTAAAACTAGAAGCTAATGTGGAATATCGTTTTCCTTTATTCTCTTATTTAAAAGGAGCCTTTTTTATTGATGCAGGTAATGTATGGTTAACAGGTGATTATTCTGAGATTGAAGATGATCAATTGACGAGTAGTTTTTCTCAAACATTGTTTACCGACGGTAAATTTGAAAAAGATTGGTTAACAGAAGTTGCGGCAGGTGTTGGTTTCGGACTTCGATTGGATATTCAAAGTTTTGTTATTCGGTTAGATTTGGCATCGCCACTTCGCATTCCCTATTTACCAGAAAATGAGCGTTGGAATACTCCATTTTTTGGGAATGCAGATAACAACATGACCTTAAATTTCGCTATTGGTTATCCGTTTTAAAGTTTAATTACCCCACATTCTCTGCCATAGGACAGCCATTAAACGTTTGGCGTCTCTTTTGAACTTCGGTCTTTCTTCTACAATTAAATCATCACCATCAGGTATTAATTTATAACTAAAGGCAAATTGGTTTTCATTTTCGTCTAAACTAATGAGTCCGAATCTTAGGTCGTTAAAATACAGGTGCCCGTCATTTTCGGTAATCGTATACCAGCCTTCGGTTATTTTTATAAGTCGCTCTATTTTATCGTTATTAGACCATTTACCCAGTAATTCATGATTTTTAGGATACGATGTAAACGATATGGGTTGAGAATCAAAAAAGGAATAGTCGCCCATTAAGTACGCATCATCCGTTTCTATATTAGCCATCCAAAGTACCGTATTCAAAGGTGCTGGACGCGTATTTATTTCTCGATAAGATATGTTCTGAGTTTCAAGCGCTTGTTCAAATTTTTGAAAAGCTACTCCTTTTAAAACCAAAGTCAATATTAAATACGAAGTACTAATTAATAGTCCAAGTTTTATATACTTATTGCGCTTATCAGAAGTCCGTTTTTGAAACATCGCCAATATAACAAATACGATGAATGGCACCGTATAAAGTGGATCTATTACAAAAACACTTTGAAATGCTAAACGGGTTTTAAAAGGCCAAAACAATTGTGTTCCCCATGTAGTAAAAGCATCTAAAACCGGGTGCGTAAATAGCCCCCAGAACATGAGCCATGACCACTCTTTCCAAGTAGCGGATTCTTTTTTATTTATTTTCCACACCAACCAACCGAATATGGGTGCAAACACTATTGAAAAGAAAATGGAGTGACTTACTCCTCTATGCCATTCGGTAGCTGTAACCGTATCTAAAAAATACCGCGTAATTACATCTAAATCGGGTATCGTACCTGCAATAGCCCCATAAAGCATGGCCTTGTTCCCTACTTTCTTACCAAGTACCGCTTCCCCAACGGCTGCGCCAAGAACAATTTGTGTTAATGAATCCATTTAAAATATCATTCGATTATAAGACTTTGTTCTGATGAAATTAAATTACCATTTGCATTCATACCCTCTATATAAAAGATAATATCTCTTTGTAATGTGTTTAATATTTTGAAAGTAGCAATTCCATTTTCATTCATCTTTAATTCAGGCGCCCAATGTATGGTACCAAAATTTTCGAATTCATCAGACAGATAAGAGTTGTATTTTGGTGTGTAAAATTTCTTGACAGGTTCAAACCCTTCCTTTAATTTATAGTTTAAAACGTTCACATCTTTACCAAACTGAGCATCATAATCTCTAGGTCTTCTTCTTGTATAAATTCTAATTACTCCTGCTGAACCTCTTACACCTTCACCAGCGCCCGTCTTGTCAATTAAAAAGCTTTCTACTTCATTGGTTGGCATTCTATATAATAAATCAAAAGTTGTTAAACGTACATTATCCAAGTAAATAACGGGCACTGGCATTGACCTTTTAGAATCAAAAGACTGTACAGTTCTAGTTCTAATAATTACCCTGTCTGTACTACCAAAACTTAATTCTTCCCTTACATAATAACCTCTTGATCTAATAATATCACTAATTAGAGGGAAATTAAATTCAATATCTTCAGTAACCTCGGTCATTTTGCCTTTTAAATACTTTGGAATAAAGACGTTATTCTCTACAGTCTTTTTAATTTTATTATCAACCACCGTAACTTCATTTAAACTAATGGTATTATCGGCATAAATTAAGTCTGGCACTGCTACTTCTTTAGCAGTATCTGCAACAATACGCTCTACTTTTTCTTTCCGGACGGTATTGATTCTAGTAGGTATTACACCTAATCTTATATTTAAATCGATATTGGGTTGTGTCAATTTCTTATTGTCACTAATAAGGGCAAAATTCAATACTTCGCCTTTAACAGGAAAATACTTTTGAATAAGAAATCTATTATCTAATATATCTAAGTATGTACTTCTATCGTCAGGAAAACTTACCAATAGTTTATTGGTTGATGAAATATCCCTACTGTTAATAGTTCCCTCTAAATCTATTCCGTTTTCAAATTCATAAAATTGATTTGGCGGTCCTCTAAAAATATCATTCCAATCATATTTAGACCAACCTTGGGTCATTAACAATAAGTCTAAATTGTTTTCCTTTTTTGCTGTAACATCTTTAAAATAATAACTGGGATTTTCTACAAACCCCCTTACATAAGGTTTTAAATAAAATGCGCTATAAATACTATTCTGTTGATTGTAGGACACGGTTTTACCCGGTAAAACGGAGACACTTAAGTTAAGTAAATCTTTAAATGGCTCTTGCAGTTTTAGCTGAATCTTTATAGAATCGCCCTCTACAACCAACTTATTTACATTTAATTTTCTATCTAACAAATCTGCGTAGTTAAACACCAATCTTTCCGCAATGGGTTTACCATTAACATCAAAAAGGGTTAAGATATTCATACCCTTATTAAGAATGTCTTTGTTTAAAATTTTTGAAACGAATAGTTTGTTTTTTGGAAACGTAACAGGAATTCTATTTGCATGACCATCTCTATGAATTAATAAATAAAATGGTTCTTGTTGAATAGACTCTTTTGTGGCATTGTTGGTAGTTAAACTAATTATAAGGCGGTCTTTATCAACATTTTTAACACTAAAAGACACTCCTTTATTTTCAGCTTTTTGAATTTCCACAGTTTGCATACTGCCATCACTAAACTTTAATTTAGCGACATAAGCCATACCTGCTTTAGGATTGAAATTAAATTTACCCAATCCAAAAATTGATGTAGAAAATCGAGCTACTTGGGCATTGTTCATATCAAAAATCGATCCTTCAACAATTCTTACCCCATACCCATTACTATCTGTAACCTTAACCCCAATTACATTAGGAGCGTCTTCTATGAAATTTCCGCCTTCCGGTAAAAATTGAATATCGTATCCTGTAGCAGCTACTGGTTTTTTTAAAGGTTCCTCATTAAGGATTACAATTTTTTGAAGATAGGAATCATCTTCCTTAAAATTTTTCATCCAGTTGGTACTTGCCCGTAGATAATAGGTGCCACTAGCAAACACCGAATCTACCTCTATATTACCTTTGAAGAATCCGTCTTTTGCCCTAAAGTGATATGTTTTAAGTTGGTTACCCTCATGATTATATAGTCCAAGATGTATTGTAGAGCTCTGTTGAAACGGCTTGCTATTATGCCTATCATATACATAACCTTTTAACCATATTTCTTCATTAGCTATATAGGTTGTTTTATTAGTATGCAGAAATACAGACTCTCTAGGCAACTCAAAATATTTCAAGAATTTATCCTTGACCAGATTATTGCCAATATCGTTTTGAGACAAAAGGATGTTTGAAAAAAGCACAAGGAATAAAAACGAAATTCTATGCATGAAAAAAGACGGAAAATGATTACAACATTAAATCTAAGAATAAAAACCTTCTATTCTATAATCCCCATCTTTTTTAAGAGAAAAGAAGCGTTCATATTCTGGCAAATACCATCTTTGAACGTATAATCGAAATGCAATTCGTTATCTATTATCTCAGCATCAAAATAATGATTTTTTACAGCTGGGTGCTCATTAGCGACTTCACAAAGACTTAGGTCGTGCGTAGCAATAATCCCTGTAGATTTACTTTTTACCAATCGTTCTACAAATTTTCGTGAACCTAAAGCTTTATCAGTACTGTTAGTTCCTTTCAAAATTTCATCTAAAACAATGAAATAACGATCTGTTTGAATTTCATCTACGATGTAGCGTAATCGCTTAAGCTCTGAAAAGAAATACGATTCATCATCAGTCAATGAATCTGTAGTACGCATACTAGTAATTAGTTTTATAGGGGAATAACTTACTGCTTCTGCACAAACTGGCAACCCTACATTTGCCATCATTATCTGCAGTGATACCGTTCTCAAAAATGTACTCTTACCAGCCATATTTGCACCTGTAATGATAAAAAACTGTCCGCCATCAATAGTAATATCATTCAATATACTTTTTGCTGGGTCTAATAACGGGTGACCTGCATTTTTAGATTTCAATACCACTCCGTCATTAGTAATCGTCGGATACGTAAAATTCGGATGATTAAAAGCAAAATTCCCTAAACTATTATACGCATCAAAAAAAGCAATAGTATTAAACCATGTTTCGACACTCTTACCATGTTCATCTATCCACTTTTCTATAGCAAGACAGTCTGTTAGTGACCGTAGAAAAAAACCATTAGCAAATATTAAATACAGTAGATTATTATTACGGTCTAGGTTACTTAAAAGAGACGCGAATTTTTTGAGCACTTTAGAATTATCATCGCCATTACTTAAGATGCTTAACTTCTGTTTTTTCAATAGATCAGTCGTAAAATCAGTTTGCTCTATCATAGCCAATAACTGATTATATTGATCAAACGTAGATTTCATTTTGGTGGCACTCTGTCCCAAATTTGTTACTTTTTTGGTAAAGACACCCACAATGACCATACCTAAGGCCAACCAAAAAATTAATGCGGATTCTGGCAACAGGTCTAAAAAATAAGCGCTGAAAATAGCCACTGACAATAATGAAAAAACCAAAGGAATATATTTCATTGCCTTGGGCACAAATGGCTTATAATCCTTTAACCATTTGGCAATAGTATGGGTAGATGTTTCTGTTTTAGTTAGAGCGGCCATAGCTGAGAATTCTTGTCGCCAATCTACATTCCTTCCAATTTCAACAATAGCTTCTTGTTTTTCTTCAATATCTTTTATTGAATTTTCCTTGTAGATATCGGCCAATAAAAGGCTACCCTCAGCAAGTTTTGTTCTATTAGAAATTTGATAAAAAGAACCTTCACCAAACAAGTCTATATCTTGACTGAAAAAATGAATGTCATCGGCAAATTCTTTTCCGTTAGGCAATTTAGAAAAGTCTCTTTTTAGCACTTGCAATTCTACCAAGTTGATATTTCGCAACTCTTCAATTTTAGCTTTTAGAAGTTTTAGATTTGTGTATTTACTTACTAAAAACAAGAACAATGGCATACCTACAAATAACACGGCAACTACATATTTTGCATTTATCGAAGCGAAATAAAGTGCAGCGATAGTACCTAAAAAAATCAGTAACCGCAGCGTGCTAAATAAAAATAGTTTCTTATTTAAGGCTTCTATAAGCTCATCAAACTTTTGTACGCGTTGGGTGTAAAATTCCTCTAAATTATTCATGAATATCAACCTATTATAGAAAAGGCAAAGATAACCTTAGAAAGTGGTTTCTATAAATGGAAAGCAGTTTTTAAAACATTCATTTCATTCTATAAATTATCTACAGCGACACCTTCATAAGTGGTATAGTTTATTTTCAACAAATTCACCATACGAAGTTCGTTTTTAAGGTCTTCTATAATACCCATTTTCACTCCAATATCTGCTTTAATAGATACTGTTGCTACACTTTTCAAATGCTCTGGCATTGACGACAAAGCTTGTAGGGCATAGTCGCCTACTTCATCTACGGTGATAAATTTATTATCCATTTGAATTCTGGGCTTATCTCCCAAATTGGTCTTGGCTTCTGCAGTAGGCCTACCCACATAAATTTCTATAACTCGGTCTTTCTTGTCCAATTTTTCAGTTTCAGTTGCGGTTGGCAAGGTATTCTCCACCAATAAATTCTGATTCTTCATAACGGTAACCGTCATAAAGAAAAAGAGAAGTATAAAAACAATATCAGGTAATGATGCTGTTGATACCGGAGGCAAGCTTTTACTATATCGATACTTGTTGAATTTTATCATGGTATTAGTTATATACTGTTTCTGGTTCTAGAATTTTCTGCGGATAAAGTGCTCTTATAATTTCAAGGCGTTCTTTTAATTGTCCCTTTTGGTCATCATTAATCTCTTCATTGTAATAATCAGAATAAATGGTTTCATAAGGGGTATTGAACAATCGTAAGCTTTCTCTATTGCGCAAGGCGTTATATGCTGCAATCACTTCATTTTGTACAGCTACATAAACCGGATAGCTCGTATTGCGTTGTGTTTTTATAGAAATAATAGCCTTATCAGGATTTTCAGATAAATCTGGTAAACGGTCGCCTTTACAATAATCACAATATCCATCTATACCCAATGTATAACCACCGTTATCTATAAAGGCGATTACTTTCTTTCTAAGGATTTTTGAATTTATGATTTCCTCTTCTGCCATTATTTGATCACTATTATTAATACTAATTTCAAAAAGGTTTCGCTCTCTGATATCAACAATAGCTTCATTATCATTCGGAGGCATTAGACGATTAAGTCCAGCATCATTCTCTATAGAAGTGGTGACCAAGAAAAAAATCAATAATAGAAAAGCGATATCTGCCATAGAACCGGCATTTACTTCTTGTGGAGATCTGTGGTTTTTCATGAATAGTGGTTTTATACACTATTAAGTACCAAAAAATAGGAACTGAAAAAAAGTAGGAATGAGTGAATGATACTTTTGAGTGAGGGAACAGGCTTTTCTTATTAATTATACAAGGCTTTAGATACCTAGTACTATAGTGCTTCTAACTGCGACTTCACCTTCTTGGTTAACTTAGAAACGACCAGATCATAAGAATGATCAATAAGCTCTAGCGTAAGTTCTTTAGATATTTGATCTAGGTAGACAGTGTTCCAATGTTTTTTACTCATGTGCCAGCCCTCAATTATACCGTCATGAGTTTCGCGAAGTTCTATTGCTCTGTCTGGATCACACTTTAAATTGACTCGTAGTGGAACATTATCCAACCCGCAAAGGGCAAACATTTTACCCATGACTTTAAATACCAACGTTGTCTCATCAAAAGGAAAGGATTCCGTTACTCCTTTTTTAGAAATGCAGTATTCTCGGTATTCTTCAACATTCATTTTATGATCTTTTGACTCTTACGTTTTCTAAAAACTCTGAGGCATTCTGCCAATAGTATCTAATCTTTAAAAATGTCTTATCACCTATATCGTTAGATTCAACAGTTTCAATTGCGACGCCGCCTATCTTTTCATAATATTTAATTGCAGCAATGTTGGTATTTAACACCCATAAATAGAAGCCATTCTCTCCATTTCGTTGTACAATTTCTTCCGCTAAAGCTGCTATTAACCTTGTACCTATACCTTTTCCTTGAGTATTAAGACTTACGTGTAAATTATCTAGCAATGTTCCATATTGAACATCATGATTGAAATAGGCACACATAAAACCCAAGAACTCGCCATCTTCCTCTGCTATAAAAACAAACTGATTATCTGACGGATGCTCAAAGCGCTTTTTCCATTCATTAAGCCTATTATCAAATGCCAAATTATCCAGAAATTCTGCACTAAAAGACGCGCGATAGTTCTGTTGCCAACTAACGGAATGTAATTTGGCTATTTTCTCAACATCAGCCGCAGTAGCCTCTCTAAGCATCATGCTAAAAAAAATTAGATACCTGTAGAATCGTAAACGATGACCTTAGACCATAAGCTTTCAGATTCGGCAATAAACACTTTATGCGGCGCCTCATCTTGGTACGCTTGTTGAGACTCTGCAGAATCAAAACTTACAATTAAAGAATAGGTAAATGAACCATCTACCACATCTCTGCTAGCTCTTGGAGGTGTACCAATAAATTTTGTTTTTGCATAACCGGAGTTATCCAAAAACTTACGTAATGAAGTCTCAAAAGCGGTACGGTCTGCTTGATTATCAGGGTTTTTCAACCAGAAAAATACGGTATGGGAAAAATTAGAATCGAATTCTGTCATTTCTTTATCATTTTGACCAAAAGTTATAGTGGTCATTAGTGTTAATACAAGGATACAAATTACGTTTTTCATTTTTTAAATCTAAGTTGTTTGGTGTTATTTTTCTAGTAGTTCAATTTGTTTTTGGGGAATTTTAAGAGCAGAATAATCCAACTCCCACCCTATAGTCTCAACAATTTTTTCCATTATTAAAACTGTTTGCAATGCTTCTTTTCGAGCGGTATCCATCAATCCGCTTTCTGGTATTTTTTCACGTATATGTGTTTTTGCCTCTGCATTAAGTTTGGTTAAATCATCTGGCGCAAAGAAATTAAAGAATCCGCTTTTAATATCATAAAACTCCAATTCCGGTTCAATACTCAAAACTTCGGGCTCTGGAAAATTATCTAGAATTATCTTTTTATTAGCTTCATCTGCATGCATTAGCAATTTACTTAAATCATACCCAATATGGGCTTTTGCCTTTATCACCACAAGCGCTTTCTTTTTGCTACTTACCAAACTCAAAAAATCTTTTACGTTTTCATATTTATAGATTTCAGCAAACTCACCCTCTACAGATATTAACTTACAAACGCTCTTCATCTTTTCTAATAATACGGTAGATTGATGTGTAGTAATCTCTTTGCTCTTTTTGCCTTTAAAAAAATTAAAAAGCCAGTACATACCAATAGCACCTAAAACTAAGCCGAGAATGGTATCGAAAATGTTATCCATTTTTATTTCCTATTTCACCTAAATGAGTAAACTTAAACCCCTTTTCATATTTGAGTCCATAGCCAAATATACGGTCCATCGCTATATGTATAAAAAGAATTGTGCCAATTAATTGTATAATGGGTAACATTAAATAAATTCCCACAAAGTATAAAAGTATGGCTACTCCTCTATGATGAAATAAGTTATAACAAATTGCACCTACTTTTGAATTCGCAATATAGCCCAACATAGAAATATCTGGGGTCAATATTAAAACTGGCAGCCACCACCATTGATAGCCTAGTAACCCGAACATAAAAATACCAAGTATCATTAATGCTAGCTCTTCTAGTTTTAGTAAATTTTTCATAAATATTTTATTTTATAAAGCACCGGTCTGCTTGGGCTTGCGTCATTTTCAAAAGGTGCCACTTGCAAGTTTAAAAAATAAGGTCCGTCAATAATAATATCTGACACAAAAATAAATTCGGTTATTGTTGCCCTTAAACGTATATCCCCATTAAAATTCCAAAATGCTTTGTGAGATAATAGTTCACCGCCATCTTTTTCTTTATCTACAGAGGGCAGGTCTATTAATAAATGTTCAACACCTAACTCCCTTATAAATACCATGGCATCTTCTAAAAAATAAGGCGGATTGGTATTTGAATATTGTCTATGAATCTTCACCTCTAGGTTTGGGCGCGTTCTTATTACCAATGCTTTTGGCTTCTTATTCTTTAATGCTGTCTCTAATTGCTCTTTTGTAATTACTAAATCTTGGTTGTTTTCTAAAGGCGTTATAGTGATTACCTCAGCCATAAAGAAAAACTCCCTTAAATTCTGATTTACAGATTGATGTTCTTTTGATATATGCCCTACACATTCGGTATGAGTACCATGCGCATGTGGATTGAAAGAAATATCATAAAAATTAGTACTCGACCCCGCCAATATACTCCCCGTAAAATTAGCTTCTCTATGAGGCTCTATAGTTGGTGCTTTAACATACCAAGCGTTTACATTATCCTTTTTACCGGTAATAGGTATGGAAATATCTAAGGGTTGAGATAGGTCTATGTGGTAATTTTTGTTTTCGTAAATTATAGTAGTCTTCATATACTCTTAGTCAATCAATAAGCCAATAAAAGGGTAATTACATTGGCTTTAAAGTAAGGAAATTACAACTTTTTAAGCGTTACTTTAGGTTAACCATAAACAAATCTGCAGCAATGCCATCAGCTAAAAACATGCCTTTTTTAGTAGTTTTCAAGATTTCATCGTCAATATATAATAGATGTCGTTCTATAAATTTATCAGCTTGAATTAATGCGTATTCTTTAAATTTAGGTCCGAATTCTTCAGAAATTCTCGTGAGCGAAACTCCCCAAATTGTTCTTAACCCTGTCATTACATACTCATTATATTTATCGGTAGCTGAAAGCACCTCAACCTCCATAGGAACTATATCTTGTTCTATAGATTTTATGTATTTGGGATTGTTATTTATATTCCACCCTCTACGCACGCCGTCAAAAGAATGTGCGGACGGACCAATACCTATATATTTTTTCTGCTGCCAGTAGGCAGAATTATTCTTAGAGTAATACCCTGGCTTTCCAAAATTGGATATTTCATAGCAATCGAACCCTGCTGAAATTAAAATCTCGTTCAACAGGTTAAAATGCTCCTGTGTTTCTTCGTCGGTAGCGGGAATGATCAATCCATTCTCCACAAACTTAGCAAGCGCAGTTTTCGGTTCTACCGTTAGCGCGTAACTAGATATATGTGGAATACCGAAACCAAGTGCTTTATCGATATTCCGTTTCCAACGCTCTAAAGTCATGTTTGGCATTCCATAAATAAGGTCAATTGAAATATTATCGAAATACTCACTAGCCAGTTGAAGACATTTTTCCGCCTCTAAGGCATTATGCGCCCTATTCATCAGCTTTAAATCTTCCTCAAAAAACGATTGAATACCAATACTTAAACGGTCAATGGAACTTTCTGCGAGTTGAATTATTTTTCCTTCAGACAAATCATCAGGATTCGCCTCTAACGTAATCTCCGGATTGTCTACAACATCATAATGTTCACGAACTGCAGTTATAAGCTGCTCAATTTCTGAAGTCTCCAAAACAGACGGAGTACCACCTCCAAAATAGATTGTCTCTACAATGACATTAGAGAACTCATCTTTACGTAGTTCCAATTCTCTGCATAATGCACTCACCATCGCCTCTTTCTTCCCCATAGTGGTAGAAAAATGAAAATCACAATAGTGACATGCTTGTTTGCAAAATGGAATGTGGATGTAAATACCGGACATATTTTCAGTTTTCAGTGGGTAGTACCAGTATTCAGTAGGCAGTACCTATATTCAGTAAAAAATTTACAGTTATTAGTTTGAACCAAATTTACTTGGGTTATTAATCATATAGTTTAACAGCTTACCAACTTCTTCGCTATCTTTTTTAAAATCATTAAATGTTATTTGGTCAATATAGTCACATTTAAATGCAAACTCTAGCCAGGTTTGAGTTTCTGAATTTTCCGCGTCACTATCTGTCAACTTACTTACAAAATGCTTAGGATAACTTCTTTTACGATATGCTTCTGCAATATTAGCACTTACACTTCTAGAGGAACGTCTAATTTGGTCAGTCAAGGAATATTTCTCCTCTTTAGGAAAGTTTTTTGAGGAATGAAATATCTTCATAGCAAGCGCAAAAGACTTCTTATAAGCCAATAAATCTTGAAACTGCATATTTATTTTATTTATTACTGCTAATGCCAACTGATACTGAATACTGTAACTGACAACTGTTACCGCCTACTGCCCACTGAAAACTGAATACTACTTTTTCACTCTTTTCTCATTTTGCTTTACAAATGCATCCCAACCAGTATAACTTTTACCTATCTCAACCCTACCTTCATTATAAAAATGACAAACGGCAGCAGCCAAACCATCGGTGCTATCCAAGTTCTTTGGCAATGTTTTTAAACCCAATACGCTTTGTAGCATTTTTGCTACTTGTTCTTTACTGGCGTTTCCATTACCTGTAACCGCCATTTTAATTTTTTTGGGTAAGTATTCTGTAATTGGTATTTGACGTGATAACCCTGCTGCCATGGCAACCCCTTGCGCCCTACCTAGTTTGAGCATAGACTGTACGTTTTTACCGAAAAAAGGTGCTTCTATTGCAATCTCATCTGGGTGATAGGTGTCAATTAACTCAATGGTACGCTCAAATATTAGCTTTAGTTTGGTGTATGGATCGCTATATTTTTGAAGTAGTAGTTCGTTCATTTGAATAAACTCCATCTTTTTACCTACCACTTTTATGAGTCCGAAACCCATAATAGTAGTACCTGGGTCAATACCCAATATTATTTTCTCGTTCGCCAAAGTGCTTAGTTTGTTTTTAATTGAACAGGAATCCGGTATTTGGTATTCACCGGAATTGCTTGTTTTATAGCGGGTGCAAGTTTAGGAAGATTCTTTAAGCTTTGCGTAATAACACCATCAAATTCTGGCATTTGGGTTAGTACAGAAGCATCTTTTTCAATATTAATGACATTGATTCTACCCATGGTATCAATTACAAAAATAACTTCTACAATCTCACTCTCTTTATCGGTAAGCGTAAATTCAAACTCGCTTAAAGTTTCTTGAAAATGAGACGCCAAAGTTTCTTCAAAGCATTTTTTTTGCTCGTCTTTAGTATCCCCTTCGTCACAAGAATCAAACAATGGATATGAATCTACAGTACTCCAATCAATACCGAGCATTTTTTCATCGATCTGTTCTTGGGTTCGTTTTTGTTGAGATTCAAAAAACGAACAAGAACTAACACCTAAAAAAAGAAGAAAGTAAATTAATCGTTTCATTACACCTGTTCTACTGGTGAAATTACGATTTTTTTGATGAGTTTATTCTTTGCTAAAATGGATTTCCTCCTTTAATTCTGAGATTCGTTTTTTAGCAGTTTCATAATAGAATGGATGCTCATTGGGATATTGCTTTAGAAAATTCTGATAATACGCCAACTTCTTACCAAGATCAGAACCTATTTGATCGTACACTGTTACAATATTATAATAAATACGAGCGTCTGACTTATCTTCTTGATGAGCCATTTGGTAAAATTTCAATGCTGTTTTTAAATCTTTCTGCTGATGGGCTATACCCGCTAATTCATTATAACCTTGTACAAAAATCGGCTTTTGAGCATCCATTGCCTTATTGATAAAAATCTTGGCACTATCTAATTTGTTCTCCTTTTGATAAACGCTAGCCAAATCAAAATAGGTTTGTGAATTGGTATCATCTCTATTCAACAACACCTTATAAGTTTGCTTTGCTTTCTCGAACTCCCAATTCTTATTATAAGAATAACCCAATTTCTGATAAACATAGTCCTTGTCTTCCCCTAGTTCTAAAACTTGTTCAAATAGTGGAATTGCCTTCTCGAATTGAAAATCATTAAAAAGAACAAGTGCATGTAAATTTATTAAAGACACATCGTTTTCATAATAATCCAAACCTTTTAATATATACTTTAAAGCGTTGTCTCGCTCTTGCTTAATGGTATAATATTTAGAAAGTTGAAACAAACTTCTAAGATGGGTACTATCTAAGCTTACAGCATTTTTATAATGAACTAGACTCTCATCTGCTTTATTTAGTTCTTTATAAACTTCGCCTAAGTAATATTGAATTTCAGGATTGCTTTCATTGAAAATTGATAAATCAGTAAAAACAGATTTCGCTTCTTCAAATCTTTTTAGTTTCAGCAGTAATTTTCCAAGTTCAAATTGAGCGAGTTGATGTTCAACATCTTCTCCAACTACATATTGGTATTGTTTAATCGCTTTCTCATAATTACCAATAGCGTTATAACTTCTTGCAATTTGAAGGGCAGAAGAAAGTCCGCCAACTTTAGAATACTCATTAATTGCATTTGAATAATTACCAATGCTGTATAAACTATCTGCAATAGCTAAAGCCGAGGTTTGCGCCTCGGCTTTAATTTGTAATAATAGCACTGTTAAAATAAAAAATAGTTTCAATTATTCTTTTTTAATTTTAATTTCGATTATACCGTTTTCACCCTCTTTACCATATTTTTCTATCGCTTTTTTATCTTTAAGAATAAAAATACTTTCAATAGTATTTGGGTCTAAAGCTTCCATTTCTAATTTAGTGATTTTTCTATCATCAACATAATATAATGGATCTATCTCACTTTCATTTGAAATTTCTGAAACCATGTTTGCTGTATTATCCTCCTGTAATTTAAACTGAATAGGAATAGAAAAAGGAACATTCACTACTTTGCCCAATTGTTTACCAGGTGTCATTTTTGGTAATTTTTTAATGATACGTTCTACCTCGTCTTCTAACAATTTATCTGGACCGCGCATTTTAATATTTTCAATTGTGCCTTCTTGGGTTATCAAAAACATTGAATTTACCCTACCCTCTATATTAGCATCTTGAGCAGCCTGCGGATAATTAAAATGTTTACTAATATGCTTTTGTATTTTTTCATTAAAGCAAGCTCGTTTATCATCAGAATTTTCACAGCCAGGGAAAATCGGCACCTCTTCTACTACAGTGAAAGGAAAATCAGCACTTGATTTCAAAGTAGTTTCTTCTATAATATCACTGTTGGTAGTTTTACTTTCCATTTCACAACTAGTATACAACAACATCCCTAACACCATAGGCACTAATAGTAAATACTTCAACTGCCAAACTTTCTTTGATTTTGATTTTTGTAACATGATTATTCGTTTTTTGATTAATGATTGTGTAAAAAATTGATTGATGAATGATATATGTTCTGTTTGAAATACTTGAGCTAATAACTGCTCATAATGATCGGATTTATGTTCTTTTGATACTTGAGCATCGGCAATAAACTCATGTAATTCTGAAATACGATTTTGATATACATACACTAGCGGATTAAACCAGCCTACAATTCGCATAAACTCAAAGAACAACAAGTCGTACGTATGCCTTTGTTTTATATGTACCAATTCATGGGCTATAATAGTATCATGTTTCATCTTCAATACTTTATCTCCAATGAAAATGGATTTAAAGAATGAAAAAGCAATGTTACTATTTGTTATTACTATTTGGGTAAATAAGGGATATATAACTTTCTCCCCGCTTTTTCTCAAGAGATATAATTGTCTAATTTTTAAACCAAAAAGCAGTAATGCCAATAGCATTCCACCATAAAGAACACCCTCTTGCCAAGTAACATTCCACCACGTTGCATCATTACTATCAACTACAACTGCTTCGTTTTGCAATCCCCATAAATATTCAGGATACCGCGCAAATGTTTGTGGCACTTGCTGCTTAAAAGCTTCTATTTTTACCCATGGTAAAATCAAAGACAAAACAAAGGTTCCGATCAAATACACTCTGTTCCATTGAAAAAAGGTTTCCTTCTTTAGAAAAAAGTCATAAATAACCAAGAAAAGTAGCTGAAAGGCGATGCACTCCAAAATATACTGTATCATGGTTTTTCCTTTTTAATTTCATTCAATACCGACTCCAATTCAGAAAGACTCATATCATTTTTCTTCATAAAAAAAGAAACCATACTCTTAAAAGAGCCTTGAAAATAGCCATCTACCAGTTTATTTATAGACTGATTACTGTAATCTGATTTCATTACCAAGGGGAAATACAAATACCCTTTCCCTAACTGTTCATGATCCACAAAACCCTTGCTCTCCAAAATCCGAACAATAGTAGATACTGTATTATAGGCGGGTTTTGGCTCCGGTAATTTTTCAATGATCGATGCTACATTACATTTCTGTAATTCCCATAACACAATCATCACTTCTTCCTCTGCTTTTGTCAACTGTTTCATTCAACTAATCTTTTAGTTTGATGTTCAAATATAACTAAATATTTAGTTTAAACTAATTTTATAGTTTAAAAAATTATGTTTGATTGATGTCTATGTAACAAATGCAACCTATATTAGTCTTATAGGCAATAGTTAAATTTTACAATGGATATATTTTTATTAGTTCTAGGATTCATTTTAATGCTCGTAGGCATTTTAGGAAGCTTCTTACCAGTGTTACCTGGTCCACCAATTAGCTGGGTAGGTTTACTTTTGTTATACTCTACCAGTGCAATTACCATGAATTGGACATTCTTGGGCATTACCCTTGCCATTGCCTTAATAGTCTTTGGACTAGATTATGTAATACCAGCTATAGGAACCAAGAAATTTGGAGGTACAAAGGCGGGAGTTATTGGCACCACCGTAGGTTTGTTGGTTGCCTTAATTTTTCCTGTACTAGGACCATTCGGAATTATTATATGGCCTTTTGTGGGTGCTTTAGTAGGAGAATTACTAAATAAGGCGGACAAAAAAACCGCTACGAAAGCGGCTTTTGGTTCTTTTTTAGGATTCTTAACGGGTACATTTTTGAAATTTATGGTAGCCATAGTTTTTCTAGGCTTATTCATTTCAAAAGCTTGGGAGCATAGTAATGCCTTATTTCCTTACTTTAATTAAACTTACTCGGTTATCCATTCTGTTTTAGATGCAATTGGCTCTCGTTTACCCTCGGTTAATTCGCCATCAAAATTGCCTATGTAGAAAAACCCAAGGCATTTTTCGCCTTCGTTAAGACTCAAAAATTCATCCATATATTTTATGAGTCCCGGTGAAGACCAATACGATCCAATACCCATCTCTGTACATTGTAACCACATGTTCTGTACTGCCATAGCTACCGCAGCTACTTCTTCCCATTCTGGTAGAGATTCTTTAGGATCTCTTTGCAGACAAATTGCAATTATAGCACTTGCCATTTGCGGATTCTCTTGAAGTTTCTTAACCTTCATAGCTTTTGGCTTTGGGTCCAATTCCTCATACTTCTTAGATAGGAAAATACCCAATCTTTTTTTAGCATCACCTTGTATTACCTTAAAACGCCATGGTTCTGTACACTTGTGGTTTGGTGCCCAATTACCTGCTTCTAATACTTTTTCAATATTCTCTTTTGCAATAGGGCTATCATTGTATTGTACCGGAAACACGGAACGTCTCTTCTTTATTATATCAAATATCATTTGTTTTCTTTTTCTCGATTAATGTAAAATTAAACCTTAACCATCTAAAATGGTGTTAGATAATTATTAAAATAATCTATTATAAATAACTGTTCTTTTCATCTAAAAGTAGCTCCATGCAGTTCTTTAAAACAGGATTTGTATGTTCTTTTTTCCAAATAACAGATAATTCTGCGCGCTGAGGTATATTCTTAAGCTCAATAAATTTCACCCGCATTTGAAATCCGTTTTGCAAAGATGTAGGTACAATTGCTATTCCCATATGGTTCTCAACCAATTTAAAGATAGTATGGGCATGAACAGATTTATGTGATATTTTAGGAGCAAAACCTGCATCCTTACAAATACTCATAATGGTTTCATAGTACAACGGACTATATGCCTGACTGAACAATATAAAATCATCATTTACGAATTGATGCATTCCTTCAAATTCCCTAGTAAGTATTGGATATCTTTCTGGTAAAACCAATGAAAAGGTATCGGTAAATACCGTTTTCATTTCTAAAGTACTAGGAACTCTTGATACACGTACAAAACCCATATCTAACTGATCATTTAAAACCCCATCCACTTGGGCAAAATTAGATAGTTCTTCCAAAGATGTTTTTACCTTAGGATAGTTTTCCTTTATCTGTAATAATAATTGTGGTATCACCTGTTGCATTGCAGAACCTAAAAATCCGATTCGTAATTCTCCACTATTTCCATCACCCACTAGTTTCAATTGCCGCTCCACTTTTTCAAGATGGTTGAATATATATTCTACCTCAATTTTCAAATAATGTCCAGCGGGTGTTAACGCCACTTTTTTCTTATTTCGCTCAAACAATTGGGTTTCCAGAATATCTTCCATTTGCTTAATTTGTCTACTTAGTCCGGGTTGTGATATAAACAACTTTTCTGCAGCCTTTCTAAAGTGTAATTCTTGCGCTACCGCTAGAAAATAGGTAAGATGACGTAATTCTATTTGATTACTCATAGTTATGAATTGATGATAAAATTGATATTACCAGGTATTAAAAATAGTCATTAATTTTAATTTAAATATTGAAAGCAGAAAGCTATGAACGTACAGTCTTTTAAATTAGGTAAAGATTGGCTAACCGCAGGTAAGGCCATGCAGATTGTTAATGGTAATTTATCTACTGTGCTGTCTGAAACTACAGAACAAAAAATAACCAAAAGCTGGAAAATTGTGCAGAATATAGTAGACAAGGGGCATCCTGTTTACGGCATTAATACTGGTTTTGGACCATTATGTACGACTAAGATTTCAAAATCGGAAACCAATATTCTACAGACCAACATACTTCAAAGTCATAGTGTAGGTGTTGGTGACCCAATAGCAAAAGACATTGCAAAATTGATGCTAATTCTTAAAGCGCAATCACTGGCAAAAGGGTATTCCGGTATCGCATTAAATACATTAAAACGAATAATTTGGCATATAGATAATAATGCTATACCCGTTGTTCCATCACAAGGATCAGTTGGTGCATCGGGAGATTTGGCTCCGCTTTCCCATTTATTCCTACCACTTATTGGACTGGGAAAAGTGGAATATAACAACGAAACCATTACAACGAAAACACTTTTTGAATTAACGGGATTAGAACCAATAGCACTTGGTCCAAAAGAAGGACTTGCTCTTATTAACGGAACTCAATTTATAGCTGCACATGCTGTAAAAGTAGTTACCCAACTTCATTCAATTTTGGCACAGGCAGATGTTATTGGTGCTATGATGATAGAAGGTCTGCAAGGTTCAGTTAAACCATTTTACAATGAACTGCATGCCCTTCGTCCATTTAAAGGCAACGTACATGTAGCTAAACGGGTTAAAAAATTACTGAAAGGCTCTGAGATTATGGAAGCGCATGTAGATTGCGAGAAAGTCCAAGACCCCTACTCCATTCGTTGTATTCCACAAGTACATGGTGCTTCGCGTACCGCGTGGCTACACCTTAAAGAATTATTAGAAGTTGAATTAAACTCAGTGACGGACAATCCAGTAATCATTGATGAAGAACTGACCATTAGCGGTGGTAATTTTCACGGACAACCGTTAGCTATGGCATTAGATTATGCCTGTTTGGCAGCATCAGAAATCGGGAACATTTCGGACAGACGTATTTATTTATCTTTAGAAGGAAATAGTCCTGGAGTGCCAAAATTATTGATGAACGATACCGGCATCAATTCCGGATACATGATTTTGCAATATACTACCGCAGCATTGGCAAGTGAAAATAAAGGTCTTTGTTTCCCTTCAAGTGCAGATAGCATTCCTACATCTTTAGGTCAAGAAGACCATGTAAGTATGGGGTCTATTGGTGGCAGAAAAGCATTGCAGGTTATTGGTAATGTAGAGAAAATTTTAGCAATTGAATTATTAACGGCAGCACAAGCATTTGAATTTAGAAGACCTTTAAAATCGGGTATTTACCTAGACGAAGTACATAATGCGGTACGTGAACATGTTGCTTTTGCAGATAAAGACCGTGTTTTTGCAGATGATATTGAGAAGGGTATAGCAATGATCAAAGACCAAACAATACTTAAAGTAATAGATCGTGTTCAAGCAGAACATAACATATCTTTAAAAACAAAACACTCAGAAGAGTTCGAAAACTACTAGTTGTATGAAAAATAGAACACTTATAGGTCCGTTTAAACAGATTATACCAATGACAGGTATAAATCTTAAAGGAGCCATAGCAGACCAAGAACTTGAGGTGATTGTTGACGGCGGAATTTTAATCGAAGACAACCTCATCTTAGCCAAAGGTAATTTTGAGGACTTAAAATTAGCATATCCAGAAGCAGAGATTCATCTATTAAAAGGAAGTCATGTTTGTGTACCTGGTTTCGTTGATGCGCATACCCACATTTGTTTTGGTGGCTCACGCGCCAAAGATTATGCCATGCGAAATGCCGGAAAATCATATTTACAAATTGCCAATGCCGGCGGTGGCATTTGGGATACCGTTACCCAAACCAGAAAATCTAGCTTAGAAGAATTAACGAAAAACACTATAAAAAGAGCCAATCGTCATCTTAAAAATGGAACGACTACCATTGAGGTCAAAAGCGGCTACGGACTAACAGTTGCAGAAGAGCTAAAAATGCTACGTGCTATTAAAGGAGCCAATGAGCAAGCATTGCCAGAATTGATTTCTACTTGCCTTGCAGCGCATATGCTACCCAAAGATTTTGATGGCTCAGAGACCGAATATTTAAAAATGATTTCAGAGGAGTTATTTCCCATTCTCAAAGAAGAAAATCTAACACACCGTATTGATGCTTTTATAGAACAAAGTGCTTTTTCTGCGGATGATATACAGGCATATTTTTCAAAAGCCAGTGAAATGAATTTTGATATTACCGTGCATGCAGACCAATTTTCTGCAGGTGGCAGTAAAGTGGCGGTTGAGTTTAATGCAATAAGCGCAGATCATTTAGAAACAAGCGGAGATACAGAAATAGCATTATTAGCACAAAGCGATACTATTTCTGTTGCACTACCAGGAGCTTCAATAGGCTTAGGGTGCGACTTTACTCCAGCCCGTAAACTGTTAGATGCAGGCGCGGCACTTGCAATCGCGAGTGACCACAACCCAGGATCTGCCCCAATGGGCGATTTACTGACCCAAGCCAGTATTCTTGGAACATTTCAAAAATTAACAAATGCCGAGGTCTTGGCAGGAATCACTTTTAGAGCTGCCGCCGCTTTGAAATTAGAGGACCGCGGTAAACTGGAAGCGGGACTTTTAGCTGATCTAGCCGTATTCCACTCAGATAATTACCAAGATATTCTTTACAACCAAGGGAATCTAAAACCGTGTATGGTTTGGAAAAATGGAGCGTTGGTTTTTGATAGGCATAATTAGTTGTTGGTTGTTGGTTGTTGGTTGTTGGTTGTTGGTTGTTGGTTGTTGGAAAATAAACCTCTAAATCCAAAACCAAATTAATTTATTTAAATATTAAAGATGGATTTTAAAGCACAGATACAGATTGGGATACCTACTGAATTACCTTCAAAAAAGGAGCGTTCTTCAGCGGTAAGTCACGCTCCAAACCGAAAGCAAATACTTTCTAAAGAAGAGAAGCAATTGGCGATTAGAAATGCGTTGCGTTATTTTCCGGCGGAGTGGCATGCTGTGTTGGCTCCTGAATTTTCCGAAGAATTACAGACCTATGGCAGAATTTATATGTATCGCTTTCAACCATCTTATGACATACATGCCCGAGCTATTTCAGATTATCCGGCAAAAACAAGTCATGCTGCATCTATCATGCTCATGATACAAAATAATCTAGATCAAGCGGTAGCACAACATCCACAAGAACTAATTACCTATGGCGGTAACGGTGCCGTTTTTCAAAATTGGGCACAATATCTGTTAACAATGCAGTATTTGTCTGAAATGACGAATGAGCAGACTTTGCATATCTACTCTGGTCACCCAATGGGTTTGTTTCCGTCATCAAAAGAAGCTCCTAGAGTTGTGGTTACCAATGGTATGATGATTCCGAATTATTCCAAACAAGATGATTGGGAAAAGTACAATGCACTTGGCGTAACACAATACGGTCAAATGACGGCTGGATCTTATATGTACATAGGTCCGCAAGGCATTGTTCATGGTACTGCAATTACGGTTATGAATGCTTTTAGAAAGGTGTTGAAGGCGGATGAAAATCCTAACGGAAAAATATTCTTAACTGCAGGTTTAGGCGGAATGAGCGGTGCACAACCAAAAGCCGGTAACATAGCCGGATGCATCACAATCTGCGCAGAAGTGAATCCGCTTGCAGCAAAGAAGAGACATGAACAAGGTTGGGTAGATGAGTTAATTGAAGATTTAGACACTTTAGTTACTAGAGCCAAAGTTGCTAAATCTAAAAATGAAATAGTTTCATTAGCATTTATTGGCAACGTGGTAGATGTTTGGGAACGTTTTTTTAAGGAGGACATCTTCATACATCTCGGTTCTGATCAAACATCGTTACATAACCCATGGGCAGGCGGCTATTATCCTGCCGGACTCTCATTTGAAGAGTCCAACGTGATGATGAATCAGGACCCAGAAGCTTTCAAAACAAGTGTTCAAGAATCGTTACGCAGACATGCCGATGCCATAAATTTACATACCAAAAAAGGTGCCTATTTCTTTGACTATGGCAATGCCTTTCTGTTGGAAGCCTCACGAGCAGGCGCAGATGTTATGGCAGAAAATGATATTGATTTTAAATATCCGTCTTACGTACAAGACATTTTAGGTCCTATGTGTTTTGATTATGGCTTTGGACCATTTCGCTGGGTATGCTCTTCAGGAAAAATAGAAGATTTACAAAAGACAGATGCGATTGCACTGCGCGTACTAAAGGAAATTAAGAAAAATGCTCCGACAGAAATTCAGCAACAATTATCTGATAATATCAAATGGATAGCTGAAGCCGAACAAAATAAATTGGTCGTTGGCTCAAAAGCCAGAATTTTATATGCCGATGCCGAAGGAAGGACTAAAATAGCATTGGCATTTAACGAAGCTATCGATAATGGAGAATTAAGTGCTCCAATAATTTTGGGGAGAGATCACCATGATGTTAGTGGTACAGATTCTCCCTATAGAGAAACAAGTAACATTTACGATGGCAGCAAATTCACGGCAGATATGGCAATACACAATGTTATTGGCGATAGTTTTAGAGGTGCAACGTGGGTATCTATACACAACGGCGGCGGAGTTGGCTGGGGAGAAGTCACCAATGGCGGATTCGGAATGGTATTGGATGGATCGAAAGATTCGGAACGAAAGCTAAAAAACATGCTCTTTTATGACGTAAACAACGGAATTGCAAGACGTAGCTGGGCGAGGAATAAAGAAGCAATGTTTGCTTTACAACGGGAAATGGACAGAACCAAAACACTAAAGGTTACCATACCAACATTAGTTGAGAATAAGCTTTTAGATAATTTATTTTAAGGTGGTTGTGATTGCTTTATTGCTATAAAAATTAGCTTAATTACTTTTTAATATTTTAAAAATGTAAGATTAGTATTACTTTACAGTTCTGTTGTCAGAAAATGTAAAATCTTAAGGTTCCCCCGAATTTCAAGAAATTCAAGATTTTATAATTCATTAAATTTAGGATTATATGTCAAACTATAAGTTAGCGGATAAAGCAAATTGGAAAGGACGTTCTTCTAATCAGCAACACTATCTGCACGAGAAAGTACAATTTTCAAGCATTAAAGAGTCTTTTACAGCTACAAATACGAAGACCATTGCTTTATTAGGCTATAGCAGTGACGAAGGTGTAAAGAGAAATTTAGGCAGGGTTGGTGCAGCTATGGGTCCTGACGCTATTCGTAAAGAATTAGGTAAAATGTCTAACCATCTTAGCGAAGTAGCCCAATTAGTAGATTTTGGAAATTTAGAATGTGAAAATCAAGATTTAGAAAAATTACAAAATGATTTAGCTAAGGCTGTTTCATTTTTATTAGAAAGTGACACAATGCCTATTATACTAGGAGGTAGTCATGATCTTGCCTATGGTCATTATAACGGATTAGCCAAACATTTAAAAAATGGCGAAAAACTAGGTATTATCAATTTCGACGCCCATTTTGATCTTAGGGCAAATACCAATGGGAATAATTCAGGTACACCATTTTATCAAATTGCACTGGAACATGAAGCCAAAAATGAGGCTATAAAATATATGGCGCTTGGTATCCGAAAAGATGCCAATACCAAAGATTTATTCGAGTTTGCAGAAAAGCACAAAGTGAATTATCTTCTGCAAAAACATTTTGGTATAAATTATTTAGAGCACGTTCAACTACGGCTCATTCAATTTATGGAAGATGTAGACTATGTTTACACAACAATAGATTTAGATGGTTTTTCTTCGGCATTTGCACCCGGAGTTAGCGCAGCATCACCTATGGGATTTGCACCAGATGTGGTATTAGAAAGTCTAAAACTAATCATCGATTCTGGCAAATTGTTAGGTGTAGATATAGTGGAACTTAACCCTGCCTATGATATTGATGACCAAACCGCAAAACTAGCAGCCTCTTTAATACATTACATCATTCATAGACTATAGGGTAAAAACAAAAAAAGCCTCCCTTAATGGAAAGCCTTTCATTGGGTTCTATCGGTGTAATCCGATAAACACAATTGCCTCAAATATACTTTGAGACACAACACAACCTTGCAAAGGTAATAAAGGTTTTTTAATAAAAAAACGGTCTGTTCATTTCTTATAACAACTTAAGCTGCCTCTGAATTTTACTGGGTCTCATCTGCTTTAAAAAGATTATAAATATATTGCTTCTCTTTAAAAGTAAATTGCTTTGATTCGAACCAATCATGCACCTTAATTTTTTCGTTTTCAATCTGTGCATTTCTAATAGCTTTTAAAGAAACAATATGCCAATGCGAACCTTTGTTACGAGAAACAGAATAGCCAACATCTTCCATTATGTATGATTGTTTAGGTCTATTAATAAGCCTAACTCCATTTTTTAATACCGCCAAAGTTTCGGTAAGTCGTACTACTTCTGAAAAGGAATATCTTGCAAAATCGTTAAATCCATCCTGTTCAACATTATATAATTTATCACCAATCTTTAGGGTATCCATAGCTTAAAAAAGCTGCAAATTTAAAGGGCTAAGCTTGGTAATGGAATTATTACAAGGTTTAGTTATTCACAAAATGTAAAGATAAAATCAAAAGACCTTATTGGTTTAAGCCATACCCTTCATGGTCAATAAAGTAGTGGCCCAAACAATTAAAGATGATAAAAATATACCTATAGTATTAGCCAAGAATGCTTTTTTTCTATCAAACTTAAAAAGATAACTAGCAATACTACCCGCGTATACACCAGTACCAGGTACAGGCAGCATTACAAAAAATATGAGTCCATAAAAACCATATTTTTTTATCTTATCGCCAGAGCCTGTTTTTGCTCTTCTTGCTACAAAAAGTGCATTCTTTTTATAAAAATGCCACTTAAGCAACGATCTATTAACGGTGTTCAAAAAAAACATCATGATAGGAAAAACCATAACGTTAGCTAAAAAACATACTACGAAGACCATATAAATATTTGCCCCGTGAAGAAGACCATAAGGTATACCCACCTTAGCCTCTCCTAATGGGGAGATGCTCCAAAGTGCTGCTATAAGTAAATCTTTCAACAAATCTCTTTTTTAAGCGAATGCAAAATTACGTTGATCTAAAAAAAAATATGCCATTTAAATCATAAATATTGCTCATTGGTCAATAATAAAGACCAACGACTTCATTTTAATATATATGTTATCTAGAAATTGTGACATTACCCGATAATCACGTTTAGGCTACCTTATGCACCATAATAATTTGGTATTTTTAGTAGCTAACAACAACTAATTTCAACTCAAACCAAAACATGAATAAAAAAAATACGAGAAGATCGTTTATAAAACGCGCTTCGCTTACCTCAGCTGCAATAAGTACATCACCATTTTTACTGGCTGCCGCTACAAATAAAATTCAAATATTAAATAGAAATTATTCTTTTGAGCACTATTCAAATAATGCCCAAATCAACATTGCCTTAATAGGTACAGGTATTCAAGGCATATACGACACGCAATCTGCATTACAGGTTGATGGCGTTAAAATAGTTGCCGCATGCGATTTATATACAGGAAGACTTGAACGTGCAAAAGAGCTATGGGGACAAAATATTTTCGTGACACGAGATTATCGCGAAATTCTAAATAGAAAAGATATTGATGCTGTTTTAATTGCTACACCAGACCATTGGCACCAAACTATTACCGTTGCCGCTTTAAAAGCGGGTAAGCATGTATATTGTGAGAAACCAATGGTACAAAATTTTAATGAAGGACAAGAAATTATAAAAGCACAAAAAAGTTCTGGCAAAATTTGTCAAATAGGTAGCCAAGGAATGTCTTCTTTAGGTAATGAAAAGGCAAAAGAATTGTATGAAGATGGAGCAATTGGTGATATTGTTATGCTAGATATGTACAATGATAGATACTCATCTGAAGGAGCTTGGCAATATCCAATACCTACAGATGCGGATGCAGAAACAGTAGATTTCGATACATTTTTGGGTAGTGCACCAAAAGTAGCTTATGACAACAATCGTTTTTTTAGATGGAGAAACTATCAAGATTACGGTACCGGTGTTGCGGGTGATTTATTTGTTCATGCATTTTCTACATTAAACTATGTAATAAGTTCTGATGGACCTAATAGAGCTTTGGCGACTGGCGGCCTCCGTTATTGGAAAGATGGTAGAGATGTGCCGGATGTATCTATTACCCTTTATGATTATCCAAAAACAGAAACACATGCGCCTTTTAACGCTGCTTTTCGTATTAACTTCATTGCAGGTAGTGGCGGTGGTGGTGGCTTTAAACTAATTGGCACCGAAGGTGAAATGGAAATAGGTCAAAATTCAGTTACTGTTAAACGCTCAAAGCTGGGTATGGAACCAAGTGGGTATTCTTTAATTTCCTTTACTGAAGACATGCAAGCACAAATAAAAAAAGAATACGCCTCTAAAAAACTAGATACCAGATCAAGCAATTTAGCCACTGGTACAACTACTTGGCAAGCACCAAGAGATTATAAGGGAGCACATTATGATCATTTTTATAATTTCTTTACCAGCATAAGAACAAACGGTAAAGTAATACAAGACCCAAAATTTGGTCTTAGAGCTGCCGGAGCTGCATTATTGGCAAATGAAAGTTACTCTAGAAAACAGCCAGTTGATTGGAACCCAACCGAAATGAAATTGTTATAATTTATTTTTCTTCTACTTCAACGAATTGAATATGTCTTTCTAAATTCTCTTCTATTGAAATAAATGATTCTATACCACGTATACCAGCAATGCCAAGTATATCATCTTGATAAACTTGTTTATAATGGAAACTATCTCTTGCATGCATTTTGATGAAAATGTCGTATTTGCCGGTTACGTGGTGTATTTTCACCACCTCTTCTATATCATTTAATTGCTCCATTACCTTTTTAAACATACTTATTTCACTTAGAAATATACCAAGGAATATGGTCATCTTCCATCCCATTTTAGCATAGTTCAGACTTAGGGTTGCACCAGTTATTAAGCCCATTTCTCTCATCTTACGCATTCGCATATGCACCGTACCTGGAGAAACTATCAATTTTTTGGCAACATCAGTATAAGGTGTCTGTGCATTTTCTGCCAAAATATTTAAAATATTAAAATCAACTTGGTCTAATTTATTCCTCATCTGTTTTAAAAGTTTAAAATCATTAACTGCATAAAAATTCAACTATCATTGAACTATTATAAGGTTTTAGCCTGTTTTAACAAATTTAATTTATAGTTATAGTTTTTTTAGCAAAAATATGACAATAAAAAGACCAAAAAATGAGGTATTACTTATTATTCCCTAATCAAATTGACAAAAGAATAAAAAGCACTTTTTTAGGCAATAATATAAATTTGACACTTTATGAACCCTGTATATACAAAAAGCTGCATTATCAATAGATTTTTTAAAAAAACCTAACTATTTTTTAAAATAAGACTTCACAACATACTTTATTACAGACACTTAGCCAAGTATGAAGTTTTTATATTTCTTTAACATTTTATAATATTGTCTAAGTCATATAATCACTTAATAACCTGATTTATTGACCTGTAAAGTGTCCGGAACTTTTCTTTTACGCATAATGTATTCCCCCATTAGTATTTCTGCTAACCACAGAAACGCTTTTTAGGTAGGCATACTATTGAGCAACAACTAAACTCACATGATTATGAAGAAAATTCTAACATTAACCTTCTTGTTACTATGTACACTATTCGTAGCACAAGCACAGGAAATTACAATTAACGGTAAAGTATCAGATGCTCAAGGCCCATTACCCGGTGTTAACGTTTTGGTCAAAGGAACCACAAAAGGTGTCATTACAGATTTTGACGGTCTTTATTCCATTACTGCAGATAGTGACGCCATTTTAGTGTACTCCTTTATAGGGTATGCCAAATTAGAAATTCCAGTTAATAGTAAAACAACAATAAACGCTACACTGGTAGAATCTGCTCAACAATTGACAGAGACAGTGGTAGTGGGGTCAAGAAGACAAGGACGCACAAAACTTGACACTCCTGTACCTGTAGACGTTATTAATATAGCACAAGATGCTATCAACATGCCACAGCAAGACATTTCACAAATGTTAGCTGCAGCAGCACCATCATTTACCGCATTTACCAGTGGTGGTGGTGATTTATCCTCCTTTGTAAGCCAACCAAGTTTAAGAGGTTTGGCAGCAAGTCAAATGCTTGTACTTGTTAATGGAAAAAGAAGACATGCTTCGGCAATACTCGCAGGTAATCAAACAGGAACACCTGGTCCTGGTGTAGATATGCGTTTTATTCCATCTGTTGGAGTAGAACGTGTTGAAATATTACGAGATGGCGCTTCTGCACAATATGGTTCAGATGCCATTGCAGGGGTAATAAATATGGTAATGAAAAAAGGTACTGGTGAGTTTACTGGTAGTTTAACCGCTGGTGCTTACACGAACAAACCCAATTATGACGAATCTGACCTAACAGATGGTGAGCGCGAACTAACACGTTCTTTAGATGGTTGGGATGGTGAGAATTTTCAATTTGATGGTAATTACGGTATCGGTTTTGAGAACGGAGGCTATTTCAATGCTTCAATAATGGTAGCACAATCTGAACGTACTGTTAGACCAACAGTATTAGGTATCGACAGAGCACCACTTTATGATGACCTGTACCTATCTAATGGCAGAACAACAACACAAGGTTTGCCAATAATTACAAACCCAGAACTAATTGCCGCACAAGCTGCGGGCGATGCTGCATCTATAGCTTCTTTACAAACCGTTAGAGGTTTAATGGACGCTAGAGATATTGAACAAATAGATGTAGCTACGTATTCTGGCCTACCGGCAAAAACAAATATGAGTTTCGCATTTAACTTAGAAACTCCGTTTTCAGATACCGCAAGCTTTTATGCTTTTGGCGATGTAGGTTATCAATATTCAGATGCTTATAGCTGTTTTTACAGGAGAGCGGCACAATCTGATAGAGCAAGTTTTGATTTATACCCTAACGGATTTAGACCACAAATATATAATGACCAATACAATATTTCTCTTGCAACCGGTATAACAGGTATATTAGGAGATTACGAATTTGACCTAAGTAACACCTTCGGTAATAATTCCGCAAAATTTGGTATGTTCAATACGTGGAACGCTAGTATCGGTCCAAGTTCACCTACAGACATGAACTTGGGTACGCATAGCTTTTTACAAAATACGATCAACTTAGATGCATCGCATTTCTATGAGGATATCTTATCTGGATTAAATGTTGCATTTGGTGGAGAACTTAGATTTGAAAACTATGCTATTGAAGCAGGACAAGAAGAAAGCTGGACATCTGGCACTTACGGTGTAGTAACCGCTACAGAAGACAATCAAGCCTTGGTTGGTCCTGACGGATTTCCTTTAGAAGACCTTGGCGGAAACCCATATGCAGATGATAGTGGTGCCCCACAAATTTTAGAATATGCAGGTGTAAGCCAGTTATTGGTTAAAAATTATGCATTGAACTGTCAGTGTTTTAGAGGTTTTGCACCTGAAAACGAGAGTGATAGTTGGAGATCTGTAATGGCTGCATATTTGGATATGGAATTAGATGTTAATGAGAATCTATTATTATCTGGAGCTGTACGTGTAGAAAACTATTCAGATTTTGGTAATGTAATGACAGGTAAAATATCGGGTCGTTATAAAATTGGAGAAAATTTTGCTATTAGAGGTTCATACAGTAGTGGTTTTAGAGCTCCTTCTTTACAAGAATTAAATTACTCTCATAGCTACACGTTCTTCTTAGGTCTAACTCCTTTTGACGGTACCCTTTATCCTAATAGTAGTTCTGCAGCAAAAGCATTAGGAATAGGTCAATTAACAGAAGAAAGATCAAGAAACGTAAGTCTTGGATTTACTACGAAAATTGGAAAATTTGATATTACATTAGATGCCTATAAAATTGACATTTTAGACAGAATTTTTGAAACCGGTGAATTTGATTCTGCTAGTGCACCTGTGCTAGAACCTATTATTGGTAGTGGTTTAGCTAGTTTTAGAATTAACGGTGGCGATGTTAGTACCCAGGGTATTGAGGCAGTAGTTAACTATAACACTATTCTTGGTGCTGGTAAACTAGGTTTAGTACTTGCAGGTACTTTTAGAGAAAATAAATTTGAAGGTGCTAATGTGCCAGATTTGAACACCACACTTACAGATGATGAATTGGTAGACCTTTATGTTAGCCGTTCTCTTATTGGACAATTTGAAACAGGTACACCAAGTTCAAAAGTTATCGGTACGTTGAACTACTCTGTAGGTAAGTTCTCTGCAATGTTAAGAGGTACACGTTACGGATCTGTACAAACAAGAGATAGCAGAACCAGAACTCTTTTAGACGGCACAACAGATTACGCCGATCAATATTTTACACCAGAATTTACAACGGATATAGGACTTACTTATAAATTTTCTGATGCGATTAGTTTAACTGTAGGTGGTAACAACATCTTCAATGAGTATCCAGAAATTATAAGATATGAGCTACGCACCTTTAACCTTTACTCTCAGTATCAGCAAGGTTCAGCAGGTTCATATTATTTTGGCAGACTAACATTTAGCCTATAATCAACTAGTTAAACCGTTAAAAATAAAATTATGAGACAATATATAAATAACATACTATTATTAACAATGATTTTTGGCTTGTTGATCTCTTGTGAGCAAGAGCGTTTAGATCCAGTACTTACAACTGCCGAAGGTGGAGGAACTTTAGATAACTACATAGCGTATAGCGTTATGTCAACAGACCCCATGGGTTCTAATGTGTATGGAAGAATTGTTTTTTACGAAACAACCTTAGATCAAACCTTGGTCCAGTTATCATTATACAATACAATTGATGGTGAAATGCACCCTGCATTAATAGTAGATGGCGCAGCCGATATGGGTAGCACTACTATTATAGCATTAGACGATGTAAGTGGAAGTACGGGTGAGTTTATGACCAATAAATTTTTTGTCATAACAGATACCGATTTCTATGATTCTATTATGACGCTAGATGCCCATGTAAGCATTAGCCTTAGCCCTAGTGATGATACAATAGTTGCTACTGGAGATTTAGGAATCAATGCAGATCCTGTTGAAACGAATTAGAGATTTTTTAACTTAAACATAGCACAATATGAAAACAAATGTAAACAGAAGAGATTGGCTTAAAAGAGGCGTTCTCACAGCAGCAGGTGTAATGGCAGCACCTTATTTGACCTACGGGGCTTTCCCCTCGCAACCTATTGCTTTAGATGCAAAAGGAAACATACCGTACACTCCGTTTTTCAAAGAGTATTTACCATATGCACCAACGCAACCTCTAGAACTTGCAGCAAAATTAAATGCAAACGAGAATCCGTACGGTCCTTCACCTATGGCTGTTTCTGCCATGCAAGAATATGCACCAAAAGGAAACCGATATGCTTGGAAAGAGTTGTATCAATTAATGGATAAGATTGCTGTAGAAGAAGGTGTTAAACAAGAGAATATTATGATGGGTCCTGGGTCATCTGATCTATTGGAAAAAACAGCCATGGTTTTCTTTCAAAATGGAGGGAATATAGTTTCTGCAGATCCAGCGTATATGTCATTAATCAAAGTTGCAGAAGCTACTGGCGCAACATGGAAACCTATTCCGCTGAAAAAAGACTGGTCTCATGATTTAGCAGCAATGGAAGCTGCTGTAGATGATGATACAAAATTGGTTTATATCTGTAACCCTAATAACCCAACAGGTAGCATGACCGACCACGCAGAACTGGTAGATTTTTGTTCTCGTGTATCAGAAAAGACTCCAATTTTTGTTGATGAGGCATACTTAGGTTTTTTAGATGATGCTGCTAAAAAAAGTATGGTTTCACTTATCAATGAGGGTAAAAATGTAATCATTGCACGTACTTTTTCTAAAATTCAGGGAATGGCAGGTTTACGAGTTGGTTATGTAGTTGCACAACCTGAAACATTAGATATTATTCAAAAAATTACGCGTGGCGGTATGGGTATTTCATTACCATCTGTTTATGCTGCAATGGCCAGTATGGAAGATGTAGCCTTTAAAGATAAATCGAGAAAACTGAATAAGGAATGTAGAGAATATGTATATGAAAACCTTAATAGATTAGGTTTTGAATATGTGCCTTCATCTACAAGCTTTATAATATTCCCAATAGAAATGGACGGTAAACCTTTCTTAGAAAAAATGACCGCCGAAGGTGTTGGTGTAAGAGCTTTTGAAATCTACGGTAAAAACTGGTGCCGTGTGAGCATGGGTACTATGGATGAAATGAAGTTGTTTACAGCTGCCCTTGAAAAAGTGCTAGTTTAAGTTTGAATTAGTCCAGGAGTTGGAAGAAAGGATAATTGCCTTGACACAAAAAACCTGAATTCAACTCCTTCGGACTATTCATAATTCATCTATCTACTCAAACCAAAACACTCGAAAAATGAATTTTGCACTACAAAAAACCCTCGAATTAATATTGATCATTGGTCTTGGCGTGCTTTTACAAAAGAAGGTAGCAAAACAAGATTTAAAAGGAGTAAAAGTTCTTATTTTAAGTGTGGCTTTACCAGCGACTATTTTCGTAGCCCTCTTAAAAATAGAGCTGAATGGCACCCTATTAGTTTTTCCATTAGCAGCTTTAACTTTTAACCTTCTCATGTTATTGGCTACTAAATATTTTTTGGCGGCATCATTACATAAAGAAGAGAAAAGTAAAAAACGGACCTTGATGATGCTTTTACCATCTACTGCACCTGGTCTTTCATGCTTTCCATTTATTGTAGCATACTTAGGTGACGATACCTTAGCATTGGCTGCACTTGCAGATATTGGAAATAAAATTTTTGTTCTGATACTTCTTTACATGCTAGCCATGCACTGGTATCGAAAAAACGCAGTTGTGGAGAAACAAGAATCATCTTCTGCCAAATTAAAAGGGCTGTTTATTTCTCTCATCAATGAACCTATAAACATCGTCATAGTAGTAGGTTTAGTTATGTTGGGCTTTGGATTGAATCTTTCATCTCTACCTACATTCTTTCAAAATACAGCTTTGAGCATTAAAGATTTAATGACTCCGTTAGTACTGCTATTTATTGGTATGGCGGTTAGAATCAATAAAGGAGAGTTTAAATTGATAATTTCTATGTTGTTTCGAAGAATGGGACTTGCATTTTTACTTAGTGGACTTTTTGCATATGCCATACCCGCTTTAACTCCGGCTATGATTTTATTATTGGTTGTATTTCCTCAAAGCGCATGTAGTTTCTGGCCATTTGCCCATATGAGCGCTATACAGTCAATGGAAGACAATGACGAACAACCGAATCCTACTTTTGATGTTAACTTCGGTTTAAACATCTTAGCATGTTCTCTACCATTTTCAACACTACTAATTATAGGTATATTCTCTTTTAGCGATTACTTTATAAATCCGATTACGTTACTTGCTTTAGGCTTAATTATTTTAGCGATTTCCTTTGCCCCAGATATTTTCAAAACCACCAGTTTTAGAGCAGACAGAGAACGTAAAATTACTAGCAAACTATTGAAAAGAAAATCTAAAATGACCATTGCTAAAGGCAACTATGAAGATGAGAAAACTTTGAACGAAGCCAAAGCAAGCTAAATTCTAATACATTTCTTTCATCCATTGATAAGGTGTTCTTTTCATCCAAAGACCGCGAGTGAAATCGGGAAAGTCTTGGGGCTCACCGTTATTGGCAATAGAAAGCTCTGAAAGTGGTGTGACCGCACTCCATGCCGCAGCATCATAAGCATCCAATGGTGGTGCGATATTTTGCTTTGCAGATTCTACAAAAGAGTTCAGTACAAAAAAGTCCATTCCCCCATGACCGGCATTTAAGGCATACTCACCATATTTTTTCCATAATGGGTGATCATAGGTATCTAACCAAGATTGTGCTTCGTCCCATTTATGTGGCTCGGATTTTCCTTCCACATAAATTCGACTACCGTCTACCTCCCAGAGTCCATTTGCACCTTGCGCACGAAATCCTAAGGAATAAGGTCTTGGTAAATTGCAATCATGAGTAATAATTATAGTTTCTCCGTTGGCGGTATCAATAGTAGAGGTAATTACATCGCCCTGCTTAAACTTCACTTTTGCATTAGGGTGCTGTTCCCCGCCTTCCTTTACAATATAATTATGTAAGCCAATACCTTTAGATGCATGAGATGTCATTGACACAAAACGATTACCGCGATTTACATCTGCCATCACGGCAATAGGTCCCAAACCATGCGTTGGGTATACATCTGCATTACGTTTTACCGAATGCTCGGTACGCCATTTAGATTCCGAAATTCCTTTTTCACCAAATTCTACGCCCTTACCATAAGCCGTTTTACCATCATTAAATTTTACATGTCTTAGATCATGCTGATACCCACATCTATAATGTACCATTTCACCAAAAACATTTTGCTTTATCATATTAAGTACAGCAAGTACATCTCTACGGTAATTTACGTTCTCCAATATCATCATATGCGTACCGGTACGCTCATGGGTATTCACTAAATCCCAACATTCTTCTAAAGTATTAGATGCAGAAACCTCTACTCCTGCATATTTACCAGCTTCCATAGCATCAACTGCCATACGTGTATGCCATAACCAAGGAGTGGCAATAATAACTGCATCTACGTCTTGTAGTGCCAGTAGATTCTTATAATCTAAATCATTGGTCCCAAATACCTTAGGCGCTTTACCTTTAGCGTCGGCAATATGTTTTTTCGCCATGGCAATTCTATTATCGTCCACATCGCAAATAGCAGTCACATTCACATCTTTTCGCAACAGTAAGTTCTGTAAATGATTAGTTCCTCTTAAGCCTACACCGATTAAACCTACATTTAGTTTATCTACAGCACTAAAACTGTTATTGGCAAAACCAGGTACTGCAACTAAACCTAAACCTGCTATAGATGTATTTCTGATAAAATTTCTTCTTGTTGTCATTATGTGCGATGATTATGAACTTTGAATTTATAAAAAGTTCTTGACCCACATTAACTTATCATCAACTTTAATGAGGATACATCTAATATTTGATGGAATTTTTAATAGCATTCGCTATTTTTGATCCTGTAAATACAGAAATCATGACATTACTTTTAATGGCTGCCGGTAGCGGTAGTAGATATGGGAAACTTAAACAATTTGATGATTTAGGTCCTAACGGTGAGTTTTTAATGGAATTTGCCATTTATGACGCCATCCAAAATAACTTTGAACAAATTGTGGTTATCACAAAAAAAGAAAACGTTGCTTTTTTAGAGGAACATCTTTCTAAAAGAATACCTAGTACTATAAAATTAAATGTTCTTGCCCAAGAACTTACAGATTTACCTGATGGAGTAACTTTTACAGGTGAGCGTAAAAAACCATGGGGTACGGCACATGCTGTTTGGACTGCAAGAAAAGTTATCGACGGACCTTTTGTTGTTATTAATGCCGATGATTTTTACGGACAATCTGCCTACAAAAAAGCAGCCGACTTCATAAAATCGGATAATGATGCCTATGCATTATTAGGATATACATTGAAAGATACCTTATCTGAACATGGCTCTGTATCTAGAGGTGTTTGTGAAGTTAAAGGTGATAATCTTATAGCTGTACAAGAACGATTAAAACTAGTACAGAAAGAAAATAATATCGTTGACGAGGATACTAACTTAGAATTTACCGGTGACGAACAAGCTAGTATGAATTTCTGGGTTTGTAGACCATCTATTTTTGATAAGATAGAATCTGAATTTAGAATATTCTTAAAAGATGAAGATCGTATTGCAAATAGCGAGCTTTACATTCCTTTTATGATACAAGAAATGTTACAAGCTAAAGAAATTGAAGTGAAGTGTATTCCTTCTGGTGGAGATTGGTTTGGCGTTACTTACGCTAGTGATAAAGAAAAAGCAATGAACAGTTTAAAAGAAAAATCTGATTCAGGTAAATACCCTGCTCCTATTTGGAAATAAGCGTATTCACTTAAATATATTAAGACCCATTAAATTTTATTTAACGGGTTTTTTTATACCCAAAATTGACCTAAACTAAAAAGAGTCCAATCTTTTGAGATTGGACTCTTTTACGAGAACACTATATGAAAATGAAAAAATTTTAATTCGTTTTTTATTACATTGTAAATATAGTAGTAAGGTTAAATACTAAAAACAAATTGATGTCAACAACTTAAATAATGTGGTGAGATGGTCTATTTTTGTTGTGAACTCAATTTATAGCTATGAAAATTAGAATAAAAGGTGATTCCATACGGTTTCGACTGACACAAACTGAAGTGCAAGCACTTTCAAATAATGGAAAGATTTATGACTCCACGAACTTTGGGACTACAAAATTTAGCTACGGTGTAGTTCTTACGAGTGAAGCAGAAAATTTAAGCATCAAGTTTGAAAATGATAGTATAGTTTTAGAAATGCCGGAAGTCAATGGTAAGTCTTGGTTTTCAAATGACATAATAACATTTGACCATACTATAAAAACAACTTCAGGAAACGATTTATACTTGCTATTAGAGAAAGATTTTACGTGTTTAGATAATACTATTGAAGATCAATCTGACAACTACCCAAACCCTAAATTAAGCTAAAGCGTAATTTTATAACTGTATAAAGTACATTTTAATAGAAATGTGCACTGCCATTACTCTAACATTTATTAAGTTTAAAGTATGGACAACAAAACCGAACGCAACGTATCGTTTAGAGGATCAGAGGAATTTCTAGATATTGAAATTAAAGAACCTGTAACACATGCTGCAGGTTACTTAGGCGTACGTGAGGCACTAAAGCATACTTTTAAGGAAATGGGCGTACTTAGATCCATGCGTACATTACTTAGCATGAATCAAAAAGACGGTTTTGATTGCCCTAGTTGTGCTTGGCCTGATCCAGAACATCCATCTCCCGTAGCTGAATATTGTGAAAATGGTGCTAAAGCTTTAGGAGATGAAGCAACTAGAGAACAAATAGGCGCCGGTTTTTTTCAAAAAAATTCAGTTGAAGATCTTTCTCGGTTAACTGATTATGAACTTAATAAATTTGGACGTTTAATAGAACCAATGGTTTTAAAACCTGGTAGTGTTCATTACGAACCTATTTCATGGCAAGCTGCTTTTGATTTAATCGCATCTGAATTAAAAAAACTTGATAACCCAGATGAAGCTATTTTCTACACCTCTGGTAGATCCAGCAATGAAGCTGCTTTTTTATATGGCATGTTTGCCCGTGCATTAGGCACCAACAATTTACCAGATTGCTCTAACATGTGCCATGAAAGTAGCGGTGTTGCATTAGGGGAAACTTTAGGCATTGGTAAAGGTTCAACTACTTTAGAAGATCTTTACGAGGCAGAAGTAATTTTAATTGCTGGTCAAAATCCGGGTACGAATCATCCAAGAATGCTATCTGCGTTAGAGAAATGTAAGCAAAATGGCGGTAAGGTTGTTAGTATAAATCCGCTTGAGGAATCAGGTTTGGTACATTTTAAAAATCCGCAACACCTTAACGGTTGGATTGGTGGTGGTGAAGATATGGCAGACATCCATTTGCCGGTAAATATCAACCAAGATATACCATTAGTAAAATTGATATTGAAAAAACTAGTTGCGCTAGACCAACAATCTAAAGATGTATTTGATCATGCTTTCATAGAAAAATATACAGACGGTTACAATGCTTTAATCAATGATTTAAGAAATTACGATTCAGAAGAGCTCTTAAAACAAACAGGAGTATCTGAAGAAAGAATCAATGAAACAGTAGCGCTATTAGCAAATAAATCTAAAATTATAGTATGTTGGGCAATGGGACTCACCCAACATAAAAATGGAGTAGAAAACATCAGAGAATACATAAATCTTCTATTATTAAAAGGAGCGATAGGAAAACCAAATGCAGGTACTTGCCCTGTTCGCGGCCATAGTAACGTACAAGGAGACCGAAGCGTAGGTATACAACATTTCATTGATAAAGAAATGAATGAACGTATAAAACAACACTTAGGATTTACACCTCCAGATCAAGAGGGTGTAGATGTTGTGGGTTCTATGAAAGCAATGTATGAAGGCAATGCAAAAATATTTATGTGCCTTGGCGGTAATTTTTTAATGGCGGCATCTGATACGGAGTACACTGCAAAGGGAATTCAAAATTGTGATCTTACCGTACAGATTAGCACCAAATTAAACCGAACACATTTAATTACCGGAAAGACAGCATTAATTTTACCTACTATTGGCAGATCTGAAAAAGACATAAAAGATGGTAAGGCAAGACACTTTACAGTAGAAAATAGTATGGGCAGGGTTAAAAGATCTAAAGGGATTCTTAAACCTGCCGCAGATACAATTATGAGCGAGCCAGAAATAATAGCAAATATTGGGCATACTTATTTTGGTGACGACCACCCCATGAAATGGAAAACTTTAGGTGAAGATTATGATTTGATCAGAACACAAATTGATCAAGTAGCCAAAGGGTTTAACAAAACGAAAGAACGCTCTAAAGGAGCGGGATATTATTTGCCAAACAATGTAAGAGAACTAGATTTTAGTATGTTACCAAATGGCAAAGCGCAGTTTTCTATCAATAGATTACCTCATCACGACCTTGAAAAAGATGAGTATATGATGATGACCATTCGTTCTCATGATCAGTTCAACACTACTATTTACGGTTTAGATGATAGGTACAGAGGCGTGTATAATGCAAGACGAGTAATTTTCATGAATATAAATGACATGAAAGCGATTGGACTTAACAAATTAGATGTAGTGGATATTACCAGTACGTATGATGATAAGGTTAGAACAGCACATAATTTTAAGGTTGTACCTTATAACATTCCATCTGGTAATTTAGCTTCATATTTTCCAGAGACGAACGTGCTAGTACCTTACAATCATTTTGCGGAAAGAAGTAAGACACCAATTAGCAAGTCTATAAAAGTAAGACTGGTAAAGAAATAGTTAACAAAAACACATTCATAGTCAATAGTTTAACACTCCCATAACTCAAACATAAGTTAGTAGTAACCTTTTCATCAATAGATTTATTGAATCTTTACGGTCATAAGTTTCAGTATATGAAATCTATCAAATTGACCTTTTTCATTTTAGCTTTTCTTGTAAAAAACTTCAAGTATATGCTGATTCTACTTCTGTCAAAAATTAAGAAAAAGGAACCTGCATTATACTTATGAAAAAAAGACCGATAGACATCGTAGTCATATCTGATGTTCATTTAGGAACATATGGTTGCCACGCCAAAGAACTTCTAAAATATTTAAAATCAATTAAGCCAAAAGAAATTATCCTCAATGGTGACATTGTAGATATTTGGCAATTTAACAAGCGTTATTGGCCAAAATCTCACATGAAGGTGATAAAGCTTTTACTTGAATGGGTAGCCAAAGGTATTCCCGTTCATTACATAACCGGTAACCACGATGAGCTCTTAAGGAAATTCTCAGGAAATAATATGGGTTCTCTTAGTATCGTTAATAAAATGGTGATTCCTTTGGAAGATAAAAAAGCGTGGATTTTTCATGGTGATGTTTTTGATGTTACCATGCAACACTCCAAATGGGTTGCAAAGCTAGGTGCTAAAGGGTACGATTTCTTGATCCTTTTAAATAGAGCGATAAACTTTATCAGCAAGAAAATGGGTAAAGGTCCTATCTCAATGTCCAAAAAAATAAAGAACGGCGTAAAATCTGCCGTGAAGTTTATAAACGATTTTGAACAGATTGCAGCAGAAATTGCCATAGAAAATGGGTATGACTACGTGATATGCGGGCATATTCATCAACCGGAAATACGTAAAATAAAAACCGATAAAGGCGAGGTCACCTATTTAAATTCAGGTGACTGGATAGAGAACTTAACGTCCTTAGAATACTATGAGGGAGAATGGAAACTATACTCCTACCTCGATGATCAATTGGTAATTGACCATACAGAAGATATCAAGGAAGAAACCTATGTTTTAGAGAAAGCTGAACTATTTGCTAGTCTATTAGAAGAATTTAAAATTAGTAGAATGTCCCAAACAACCAAATGAAAGTATTATACGCAATACAAGGTACGGGCAATGGTCACTTAAGTAGGGCTCGCGATGTAATTCCTGCGCTTTTAAAACATAATATTTCATTAGACCTATTGGTTAGTGGAATACAGGCAGACATCAAGCTACCTTATCCTATTAAATATCAATTAAAAGGCTTGAGCTTTATTTTTGGCAAAAAAGGTGGAGTAGACATTTGGAAGACCTATTACAAAGCAAATTCTATGCGTTTGCAAAAAGAAATTAAAAGTATACCGATTGAAAATTATGATCTAATTATAAATGATTTTGAACCTGTTACAGCTTGGGCATGTAAATTAAAAAACAAACCATGCTATAGTTTTAGTCATCAAGCAGCTGTATTATCTACCCAAGCTCCAAAACCTAAGAAAAAGGATAAAATGGGTAAATGGATTTTGAATAATTATGCCCCACTACTCATCAATTTGGACTTCATTTTAAATCTTATGAATCCAACATTTATACGCCCATTATTAGAAATGACATACGCTCTGCTGAAATTTCAAAAGGTGAACATTATACTGTCTACCTTCCTTCATACAGTGATGAAAAATTATTGAACTTTTTAAGTCAAATGAAAAGCACAAAATGGGAGGTATTCTCAAAGCATAATAACTATGAATACTTCAGTAAAAACATTCACATTAAACCTATTACCAATGAAGCCTTTATAAATAGTATGGCTACTAGCAAGGGTGTTTTATGTGGTGCTGGTTTTGAAGCGCCCGCAGAAAGTCTGTTCATGCAAAAGAAACTATTGGTAATACCAATGAAAGGGCAATATGAACAACAATGTAATGCAGCAGCTTTATCAGAAATGGGAGTACCTATGATCAAATCTCTCAAGAAGAAACATTTAGATAAATTAAAAAAATGGGTAGATTCAGATTCTACTGTTTTAGTGGACTATCCAGATATTACCGACAAAATTGTTTCTCAACTATTAGAGGAAGCCTCTGTAATCTGCAATGAAAGGTCGGTATCAAATTGAAAAAACAAAAAGAGTTTTTTCTGAAGGCATCCCATTTTGGGGAAAATTTTACATGGGGAGTGTCTACTGCTGCTTATCAAATTGAAGGTGGTCATGATTCTGATGGCAAAGGACAATCCATTTGGGACAAATTTACCGAAAATCCGAAAAAGATTCATAACGGGGAAAATGCCAATTCCACTTGTGATTTTTACAATAAATACAAAGAAGATATTCTGTTGATGAAGTCAATGAATATAAATAACTATCGATTCTCAATATCTTGGGCAAGAGTATTACCTAATGGTATTGGAACTGTGAATGAAAAGGGATTACAATTCTACAATGACGTTATCAATTTTTGCCTAGCACAAGGAATAACACCTTGGATTACGCTTTATCATTGGGACTTACCACAAGCTCTAGAAGAGAAAGGAGGTTGGACCAATAGAACTATTATTCAATGGTTTTCGGAATTCACAACGCTCTGTGCCAATACTTTTGGCGACCGAGTAAAACATTGGATGGTTTTGAACGAGCCTATGGTTTTTACTGGAGCCGGTTATTTTCTAGGAGTACATGCTCCTGGGAAAAAAGGTTTAAAAAATTTCTTGCCCGCAGCACATCATGCAGTTCTTTGCCAAGCTGAAGGCGGCAGATTACTTCGCCAATTAATACCTGACGCACAAATAGGATCCACTTTTTCATGTTCTCAAATTGACCCGTACAGACAAAACAAAAGAGATAAAAAAACAGCTATTAAGGTTGATGCCCTATTAAACCGATTGTTCATTGAACCCGTTTTAGGCTTGGGATACCCAACTGACGATGCATCTATTTTAAAGAAACTACAACCATATATTCTACCAACTGATATGGCAAATTGTAAGTTCGATTTTGATTTCATCGGCATTCAAAATTATACAAGGGAAAAAGTCAAGTACAGTCTTTTAGTGCCATACATAAGAGCAAAAATTATAAAAGCGAGCACACGAAATGTAAAAACTACGCTAATGGACTGGGAGATGTATCCACCTAGTATTTATAATATGATTAAGAAGTACAGTGATTACCCACAGATAAAGAAAATTATCATTACAGAAAATGGCGCCGCTTTTAAAGACAAAGTAGTAAAAGGCGGTATAGCAGATACTGACCGTTTAAACTTTCTTCAGCAGTATTTAAATCAAGTTTTTAAAGCTAAGAAAGAAGGATTAAATGTACATGGTTATTTTGTTTGGACCTTTACAGATAATTTCGAGTGGGCAGAAGGTTATTTTCCAAGATTTGGTCTCGTACATATTGATTTTAATACCTTGAAACGGACTATCAAAGAATCTGGAAAATGGTTTAGTGAGTTTCTTTCTACTAAAAATTAAGTATAAAAAAAGCCGATGCTCCCATCGGCTATAGCTTATTTCAAAAAACATACACACATCTTACCCGTGCAGTTCAAAGATAATTTTTGTTTTCGTATGGTATGTTAAGCCTATTACAGCAAACTGTTAATTTATTGAAAAGCAGGCATTCCCGTAATATCGGCACCTGTAATTAATAAATGAATATCGTGCGTACCTTCATAAGTAATAACACTTTCTAAATTCATCATATGCCTCATAATACTGTACTCACCGGTAATACCCATACCACCTAATACTTGTCTTGCTTCGCGAGCTATTTTTATAGCCATCTCTACATTATTTCTTTTCGCCATTGATATTTGCGCAGAAGTAGCTTTACCTTGATTCTTTAATTGTCCCAATCTAAACGCCAGTAATTGCGCCTTGGTAATTTCAGTTATCATTTCTGCCAATTTCTTTTGTTGCAATTGTGTAGCTGCAATAGGTTTCCCGAATTGTACACGTTCCTTTGCATATCTTAAGGCAGTATCATAACAATCCATTGCGGCACCAATTGCACCCCATGATATTCCAAATCTAGCAGAATCCAAACATCCTAATGGAGCTCCTAAACCTGATTTATTTGGCAAAAGATTCTCTTTAGGCACTTTTACATTATCAAATATTAACTCACCAGTAGCTGAAGCTCTTAATGACCATTTGTTATGTGTTTCAGGTGTTGTAAATCCTTCCATACCACGCTCAACAATTAATCCATGAATACGCCCTTCTTCATTTTTTGCCCATACAACGGCAATGTCACAGAAAGGTGAATTAGAAATCCAAAGCTTGGCACCATTTAAAAGATAATGGTCTCCCATATCTTTATATTTAGTTTCCATACCACTTGGATTAGAACCGTGGTTAGGTTCTGTTAATCCAAATGACCCAATCCATTCACCTGAAGCTAATTTTGGTAAATATTTCTTACGTTGTTCCTCTGTACCATAAGTGTAAATAGGATACATGACCAATGATGATTGTACAGAAGCCGTAGAACGAACACCACTATCCCCCCTTTCAATTTCTTGCATGATAAGTCCGTAGCTAATTTGATCTAACCCTGCTCCACCGTATTCTTCTGGTATGTAAGGACCAAAAGCACCAATTTCTGCAAGACCTTTAATAATCTGCTTCGGGAATTCTGCTTTTTGGGCATATTCTTCAATAATAGGAGATACATCTCTTTTCACCCATTGGCGCGCAGCATCGCGTACCAACAAATGTTCTTCAGATAGTAAATCGTCTAAATTGTAATAATCTGGTGCTTCAAATAAATCTGGTCTCATAACAATGCTTTTATCAAAGATAATTAAAGAAATATAACAATATACAACACTAAAGTTACATTTTTAAATAAAAGTCTTTAGTCAGCTCCACATAGTCAGTAGTATAAACATGTCGGTCTGTTTCAATTATTAAATCAGTCACCTTACTTGGTGAATCATTTCGTGAGAAGGATAACAACGTACGCTTAATTTCTGCTGTAGGGTTACCTTTTACATGAAGACATTCGTTTACAAACAAACCTAATTCAGTAGCTATTTTAATAAACGACTCTTTTTCTTTAAAAGGTATAATGGTGGCGAAAGTACCATTGTCAGATAACAATTTAGAAACTCCTTCTAACAATTCACTGAAAGGTAAAAACTCATTCTGCCTTGCCTGATCTCGTTGCAAATTACCAGATGTAACTGTTTCTGAATAAAATGGAGGATTACAGACAATTAAATCGTACTTATCGTCAATCTCATCAACAAATTCATCTAAACCAGCGTGATAACAATACAATCTATCTCCCCATGGTGATGATTCGAAATTTTCAACGCATTGTTCATAAGCAGCTGCATCTATCTCAATAGCATCAATTACCTCTGCCGCATTTCTTTGCGCCAACATTAATGCAATTACCCCAGTACCAGTACCAATATCCAGAATAGTCTCAGGAGCGTTATCTAGGTTAGCCCACGCACCTAGCAGAACGCCATCTGTACCAATTTTCATAGCACAACGGTCTTGATTTATATCAAACTGTTTAAACTTAAATAACTCGCTCACAATAAATTAAATATGTAGTTGATTGAACTAGATGTTTAGTCAGTCAGGTTATTTAATATTCTACTTTTCGCATCTGTCAAATAGCTTCTACCAATGGTATATCTGATACCGCCAATTTCTACACTATTACCTTCAACCACGCTTACTTTGTCTACAGCAATGGTATAAGACCTATGGATCCTAATAAAATTATCTCCTGGCAGTTCATCAGTAAAACTACTTAATGTTCTATGGATAATGTACTTTGATGTTGGTGTTATAATTCTGATGTAATCTTTGAGACTTTCTATCACCATTATTTCATCTAGATAAATCTTCTGTAATTTCTTTTTATCCACTTTTACAAAAATAGAAGGCTTTTCATCTTTATCTGATGTACCATTATTGGCACCTTTCTTTAAACCAATTACACGATCTACAGATTTAAAGAATCTTGGTAATGAAATTGGTTTCACCAAATAGTCTATAGCTTCAAGCTCAAAACTTTTAAGTGCATGCTCTTCATGAGCAGTAGTCATAATGACAAAAGGTTTTTTATGAAGGGTACTCAAAAACTCTAGTCCGTCTAAAAATGGCATATTAATATCCAAGAACATAATATCCACTTCGTTATCCCTTAAAAAGGTGGACGCATCTAAGGCATTGGAAAAAGTGCCTTCTAACTGCAATTCTTTAACACGAAGTATATAATTTTTAATCACATTTACTGCCAATGGCTCATCATCTACTACTATCACTTTCAAAATCATATTACCTTTAGCTTTAAAAAAACGTTGAACATTTTATTTTCTTCGAAAATTTTTAAATCATAATCATTTTTACCATATCCCAACTCCAAACGTTTTTTAACGTTAGAGAGACCTATACCACCTCTATTTACAGGATAAACAAATTCTTTATTGACATTTGGTATGGAATTAGAGACTTTAAAATCCATAAAAAACTCATCTACTTTTATATCAATTTTAATTTTCATCTCACCTATATTTTTACTTGCACCGTGTTTAAAACAGTTTTCTATAAGAGGTATTAATAACATAGGTGGAATCTTACAATTATCTAGATTACCAGAAATATTCATATCTATCTTTAAAGAATCATCAAAACGAATACGTTCCAAATCTATGTAATTTCTAATACAATTGATTTCACTTGTTAAATCTTGTCGCTGTTTTTTAGTGGCATATAACAAATACCTCATAAGTTCAGACAACTTTAAGATGACCTCTGGAGCTTGGTCAGATTTCTCCAAAGTCAAAGAGTATATATTGTTCAAGGTATTAAAGAAAAAATGTGGAGATACTTGAGACCTTAAAAAACGAAGCTCGGTTTTCAATTGTCGTTTTTCCAAATCATGAAGCTTACTACTCTCCCTAAGCCAATCTACCGTTAATTTTATAGCTGTAAAAAACGATATTACATAGACCTCACCGATCATGGTTTGTACCGCATAACCAATTGTTAAAGAGTTAATAACCTCTAAGCCCTCTGGCATTACATTAGTACTTACCAAATAATAAGTAAGATTATATTTGGCCAATAACATTACAAACAATGATGCAAGAATACATATTGTATACTGAACATATTTTTTAGTGTATATAAATTTTGGCATTAAATAATACGCGTTTAAATACGCCAAGAACATATGTATAGGAAAACCAATTAAATTGGTACGTAAGGAAAGTAAAAAATCATCGTGAATAAAAGTCCAACGAAAAGTATTGAAGACAAAATAGACCAACCAAAACAAAATATGATGCCAAGGTTTTATCTCACTTGTGCCAAAGAACTTAGGCCTACTTAAAAACTTTCTTAATCTAACATCCATAGGTTTTAAAAACTCTAATACTTTTCAATAATATGACGTTGGGCACTAATCTTAAGTTGTTAGGCTAAAAATATTCAGATTACTAATAATTATGAAAATATTCAATCTAAATATACAGAATAACGAAAACTCAAATATGTTGTTAAATGTACTTAAAAACAACATTTGCACAGCTTCATTTTAAAATGAGCTTAATAAAAGGGTTAAGTTGATTGATTAAAATTCAACATTATTCAAACTTCATCTCATATTAAATCGATAAAAAAAAGATTGAAAAAATCTCGGAGTTGTTGATTTTAAAGAAGTTAAGTGCTAAAAAATAAGATTATGGAAATTTTCAATAAAAAATCATTGAAAGCTAAAAAGGCAGTAGCACTACTATTGTTTATGTTATACTTAGGTGCTATTTCAATGCTAGCACAAGAAACACCAAGAACTTACGTGGCTCATAACACCATTGAAAATATTAAAATTGATGGTAAAATGAACGAATCTTCATGGCAAAAAACAGCATGGTCCAGCAACTTTATAGATATAGAAGGGGTTAAAAAACCAACATACGAAACAAAGTTTAAAATGCTTTGGGACGATGCCAATATTTATTTCTTTGTAAAATTAAAAGAACCTCATGTTTGGGCTACCTTAAAACAGAAAGACACCATTATTTTTTACAATAATGATTTTGAAATCTTTTTTGACCCAGATGGCGACACTCATAATTATTATGAGTTTGAAATGAACGCTCTAAATACAATTTGGGACCTATACCTATCTAAACCTTATAGAAATAACGGTTATATTATGGATGGATGGGATTTTAAAGGCTTAAAATCAGCTGTTCAAGTACAAGGAACTTTGAATAATTCTACTGACATAGACGAAGGCTGGACTATAGAAATTGCTATTCCTTGGTCATTTACAACTGCCCCGGGGGGAACCACCAATATACCAGAAAATGACTTTTGGAGAATGAATTTTTCGCGTGTAAATTGGGACTTTGATCTTAAAAATGGTCGTTATAGTAGAAAAAAAGACCCATCAGGCAAGTTTTTACCAGAATACAACTGGGTATGGTCTCCACAAGGTGTTATTAATATGCATGAGCCAGAACATTGGGGTTATGTCTATTTTGATAAAAATTCAATGGGAGCTACTACTGATTTCACCATACCAGAAGACGAGCATATTAAATGGTATTTGTATGAATTATATAGAAATCAAATAAATAAAAATAGCACCGAAGATGGGTGGATTTTAAAAAAAGGGATTCTTCAAAAAGAGTCTAAACTAATATTAGGAAAGTCAGTTACCGCTATTTTAGAAAAGAATAATTTTGGTTTTGACATTTGGATCAAAAGCCCATTCACCAACAAAAAACTAGTCATACACACAGACGGAAAATTCGAAACATATAATGATACAACCAACTAAACTTTTAAAATTTATAGTCCTTTTTGTATTCGCCTTGACTATTTCATGCGAATCAAAAAAAGAAAAAACAGCATCCTCAACTACTGAAAAATCTTCTACGATCAAAGAAGAATCATTTAAATTATGGACTTGGGTTACTGCCGAAAAAACTAGAACCGACGAATCTTTTGATGAAGAATTTAAAAAGTATGGAGACAATGGTCTAGATGCTATTTTAATAAACACGTATGGAGATCCAGAATTACTTGCTAGACTTGTACCTATTGCAAAAAAGCATAATTTAGAAGTACATGCTTGGATGTTTACCATGAACCGCCCCGGAGATAAAATTGCGGAACAACACCCAGAATGGTACGCTGTAAGTAGAGATGGAAAATCTTGTTTTGACGAACCACCTTATGTTGGTTATTACAAATGGCTTTGCCCAACCAGAAAAGAATCGCGCGAACATGTACTTAGCTTAATAGAAGGTCTAGCTAAAGTAGAAGGCGTAGCTAGTTTCCATTTAGATTATATTAGATATTCCGATATTTTCCTTCCAATTGGTTTGTTACCCAAATATGATTTAAAGCAAGAGACAGAATTAGCGAGATATGACTTCTGCTATTGTGATGTTTGTACGTCAGAATTTGAAAAAGAACACCATAAGAATCCTAAGGATTTCAGCAATCCTGCGATAGATATGGAATGGAAAAATTTTAGATTGAATAAGGTTAAAGCTATTGTTGACGAGGCATACAAAATTACACATGAGAATGGCAAACAATTAACCGCCGCCGTATTTCCTTATCCAGAAATGGCAGATCACATGGTACGCCAACGATGGGATAAATGGCAAGTAGATGCCGTATTACCAATGATTTACAATGTATTCTACAACGAAGAAATAGATTGGATCGGGTATGCTACTAAACAAGGTGTTGAAGATTTAAAAGGAAAAGATACAGAACTACATACCGGAATTTATGTACCAGAAATGACCCCTGAGCAATTAAAAGAAGCTATTTACCAAGCTAAAAGCAATGGTGCAAAAGGTGTTTCTTTCTTCGATGGACCTGCTATAACAGATGACCAATGGCGTGTTATTAGTGCATCACAAAACCCATGATTAATGTTTAATATTTAAAAATTTACTTTTTATTAACACGTTGTTAAGCTTATCACAATAGTTATTAGTCGAAATTTTTGAACATTAGATGGAATATAGCTCAACTTATCCTCGTATTTTATACAAACTAACTAAACTCAATCATTTATGAACAAAAAATTCTTAAGTTTTTTGACCATTACATTACTGCTTTTTTTTCAAGGAGTAACAGGTCAAGATAAAAACGTATCCGGTGTTGTCACAGATGATACAGGATCACCTTTGCCGGGTGTTAACGTAGTTGAAAAAGGCACATCGAACGGAACTTCTACCGATTTTGATGGTAATTATGCAATTAGCGTTGATGCAAACGCAACATTAGTTTTCTCCTCTTTAGGGTACAAGACTAAGGAAGTTGGCGTTAATGGAAGGTCAACAGTAAACACTTCAATCGCTGAAGATGCTAGCGAATTAGATGAAGTTGTAGTAACGGCTTTAGGTATTCGTAAAGAAACCAAAGCATTAGGTTATTCTTTAACAGAGGTTGATGCCGATGAAATTTCTACGGTTAAAACACCAAACGCAATCAACTCATTACAAGGTAAAATTGCGGGTGTGAACATTTCTCAAAATGCAACAGGTGCTGCTGGTTCAAGTAGAGTTGTAATTAGAGGAGCAAGTTCATTATCTGGTAATAACCAACCTTTATATGTTGTAGATGGTATTCCTATAGGTAATGGAAACAATGGTTCTGCTAGTTTATGGGGTGGATCTGATGGTGGAGATGGTATCTCTAGTTTAAATCCTGATGATATCGAATCTATTTCTGTTCTTAAAGGTGGTGCGGCTTCTGCACTATACGGTTCTCGTGCTGCAGGTGGTGTAATTATAGTTACAACCAAATCTGGTAAAGGACAAGAAGGTTTTGGAGTTGAATTTAGTAGCTCGGTAACTTTTGATAAAGTAAATACCGACTTACAAGACTTTCAAAGAGAATACGGTCAAGGTGTAAGAGGTGTAAGACCAGGGTCTCAGCAAGCTGCCCTTGAAGCAGGCACTTCATCTTGGGGTGAGGCTTACGACGGTGTTAGTACTCCTCAGTTTGATGGTGTTTCTAGACCATACTCATACACAGGTAATAATGTAGATAAATTTTACAGATCTGGTTCTACATTTATTAATACTGTAGCAATCACCAATGCTTCTGAAAACTTAACGTATAGACTTTCTGCATCAGACTTAACAAACGAAGATGTATTGCCAAATGCAGGTTTAAATAGAAAATCATTTTCTATTAACTCTAGTGCAATTTTAGGCGAGAAACTTACAAGTAACGTTAATGCTAAATATATTATAGAAAAGGTTCAGAATAGACCTAGACTTTCAGATTCACCAGGTAACGCAAACTTCTCAGTTGCATTGTTACCAGGTAATATTGATGTAACAACATTACAACCATCAACAAATCCTGATGGAAGTGAAAGAGGCTTTTCAAACAACACGTTCTCTACGAATCCATATTTTGCTGCTTATAACTTCAACAATCAAGATGTAAGAAATAGAATTATAGCATCTACTTCTTTACGTTATGATATATTAGATTGGTTATCCCTAACCGGTAGAGTTGGTATAGATAATGACATTATCAGAAGAACATCTGTAGAGCCATTTGGTACAGCATACAAACCTTTAGGTGGTATCAATGAAGAAGAAAGAAGATATAACCAAGTTGATGCTGATTTAATATTAGCTGCAGAAAAGAACATTACAGACAAGTTTGCAATTTCTGCTCTTGTAGGAGCGAACAACAACCACGTAAAATCTGAAAACTTATTCTTAGGTGGTAATGATTTTATTGTTCCTGGTTTAGAGGATATAGGTAACACTGTTAGCCAATCAAGAAGCAGAGAATATTCTGAAAGAAAAATTGGTTCTGTATATGGTTCATTAGAATTGTCTTACGATCGTTGGGCTTACGTAACTTTTACAGGTAGAAATGACTGGTTCTCTACCTTATCTTTCCCTGGAAAGACAACGCCTAATGATGATTTTTATCCATCTATAAATGCTAGTTTAATTTTATCAGATGCTTTGAACTTACCAAATTTCGTAAGCTTCTTAAAACTAAGAGGTGGTTATTCTGAAGTTGCTGGTGGTGCTCAGGATCCTTATTCTCTTGCGTTAACTTATGAAATATTCGGAAACCCTATTCAAGGTCAACCATTAGGTAGAATTTCTGGTAGTACAGTACCAAATGCAAATCTTGTTGCATTCAGTAAAAACGAAACTGAAATTGGTTTGGATATGAGATTATTCAATAACAGACTTTCATTAGATTTCGCTTACTATAACAATGAAACTACAAATGACATTGTAAATGTTGCCACTTCTGAGTACTCTGGTTTCTCTGGCGCAAGTGCTAACTTAGGTAAGGTTTCAAATAAAGGTGTTGAATTTCTTTTGAGTGGTACTCCTATTCAAACAAAAGACTTTTCATGGAATACGACAATTAACGGTGCTTACAACGAAGGTTTAGTTGTTGCTACAGATAATGTTGATTCTGATGTTAATTTAGATGAGCCAAGAACTCAAAATGTTAGAATTACACATATCGTAGGCGAAACTTACGGTACTATCGTAGGTGTATCTTACGAACGTGATGATAACGGTACTATCATTTATGAAATAGATGGTGATGGTGTTCCTAGAGCAGTAGAAGGTGAACGTAAAATTTTAGGTGAAGGTGTACCACCATTAACAGTTGGTTTCACAAACTCATTTAGATATAAGAATTTCAATTTAAATTTCTTGATCGACGGTAAATTTGGTGGTCAGATTTTTTCTGGAACCAATACTATACTTTATGGAACAGGATTACATAAAAACACTTTAGAAGGTCGTGAAAACGGTTTAACCGTTTCAGGTATTGATGTTGCAAATGGGCAACCTTTTACAACAACTGTTGCACCAGAAGATTTAGAAACTTACTATGGTGAAATAAATGATATCGCTGAAGAATTCGTTGAAGATTCAGATTATATCAAATTCAGACAAATGAGCATCGGGTATTCATTACCAAAGAAATCTTTGGATAATGTATTCCTAACAGATGTAAATGTTTCCCTTATCGCTTCTAACTTATTTTACATTAAAAGAAGTGTAGATAACATCGATCCTGAAAGTGCATATACTGCAGGTAACTCTCAAGGTTTAGAATATTTCGGGGTTCCTTCAGCTAGAAGTTATGGTCTAACTATCAATGTAAAGTTTTAAAAGAGAACTATGAAAAAATCAATATTTATACTAATGTTCGCACTACTTTTTGTTGGTGCATGTGACGATGGTTTTGAGGAATTGAATGTCAATCCTACCAAACCAAGTCAAGTTGCAGCTAGTAATAAGCTAACTGCTATTATAAAATTTATCTCTAGTGAGCGATATGACAATTGGAGAGCTGGTATGATTTACCAATCTACAATGATGCAGCATATTTCTACAACTGCAGGATACTGGAGTGGAGATAAATATACTTGGAACAGAGGCTATGCTTCTTCTTTATTAGATCGTTATTATGGCAACGCCATAAAATCTATAGAAGATTTGCAATTTCAATTAGAAGAAGAGAGTGCCCCGGAAGAAATGAAGGCTATTGTAAGAATATTGCGTGTTTTTGCATATTCAAGGCTAACAGATCTATATGGTGATGTACCTTATAGTGAAGCTGGCAAAGCTGTAATAGACGGTATTTTCCTTCCAAAGTATGATGCACAAAGTGAAATATATCCAGATTTATTAAAAGAATTGGAAGAATCAGCTGCCGCTTTAGGTACTGGAACTTCAGAATTTGGATCTGCAGATGTAGTTTACGGAGGTGACCAAGCTAAATGGAAAAAACTAGCAAATTCATTAATGTTACGTTTAGGTCTTAGATTGATAAAAGTTGATCCAGCAGCATCTCAAGCATGGGCAACCAAAGCAATTGCTGGTGGAGTAATGACTTCAAATGAAGACATTTTCTACCTACAACATGATGCTGATAACAAGAATGGAATAGGAGAAGTTTTTACAGCAGACAGCAATCCAAGAATGAGTAAGACTTTCATTGACTTTTTACAAGGTGGTGATGACCCAAGATTACCAATTTTGGCAGCAAGAAGAAGTGATGGTAGTACTGCTCCTGAAGATTTAATAGGTTTTCCTAATGGTTTAGATTCACCAATGTTATTAGAGTTAACAGGTGAGGACAATACAGATGCTTATGCAGAACCAAATAGAAGTATCATTACAGGAGAAACAACTCCAATGATTTTCCAAACATATGCCGAAGTGGAATTTATGTTAGCAGAATCAAATGTACGTTGGGGTCTTGCTGGTGATGCTGCTACACATTATAACAATGGTGTTACCGCTGCTATGAAACATTTATCTCTATATGGAGAAGATGCAGTTATAGCTGATGAAGACATTACAGCTTATTTAACTGCGAACCCATATGATGCTGCAAATGCCATAGAGCAAATAAATACCCAATATTGGGCAGCAACATTCTTAAATGAATATGAAACGTTTTCTAACTGGAGAAGATCAGGTTTCCCTAATCTTACCCCAGTAAACTACCCTGGTAATGTTACCAACGGTACTATACCAAGAAGACTTACGTATTCTGAGAGTGAACAAAGTACTAACCCTGATAATTATGCAGCTGCAGTAGCAGCTCAAGGGCCAGATGTTCTTACCACTAGAGTTTGGTGGGATGCACAATAACAATATTACGACAGGTTTTTGAGTGAAACCTCTCATAATAGTTGAGTTAATTTATATTGAGTTTGAAAAGGAGAGGAAACTCTCCTTTTTTTTGTGTAAAATAGTATCTTGTAATCATGAAAACCAGGCTTTTATTTTATTGCTGTTCTTTACTGCTAATATGCTGTAACACTACCACTAAAGAAATTGAAGTGAATGAAAAACTTTTCACTTTACTAAAATCTGATGAAACAGGAATCGACTTTAACAACCGTATAAAAGACGATAAGGATAAAAACATTTTTGCATACGCCAACTTCTATGGCGGTGCTGGTGTTGGTGTTGGCGACTTTAATAATGATGGGCTTCAAGATATTTTTTTTGCAGGCAATATGGTGCCAGACAAATTATACATCAACCAAGGCAATTTAAGTTTCATTGACAAGACTGAAGAAGCGGGTATCATAAATTTTGACGGGTGGTCAACCGGCGTTACTGTTGCGGACATTAATAATGACGGACATTTAGATATTTATGTCAGTAGAGAGCTTTATGATGAAAATCCTGAATGGCGAAGAAACCTATTATACGTCAACAAAGGTGATGGTACATTTGAAGAAAAGGCAGAAACATATCAGATAGCAAATACTGAAAGAACTAGACATGCTACTTTTTTAGATTATGATAAAGATGGGTTGTTAGATTTATTTCTTTTAACGCAACCACCAAATCCTGGTAGTCTTTCGCAATACCACAATGCAGACAATCTTCTTATACCTGAATATGCATTAAAACTTTATAAAAATAACGGAGACACTTTCAAAGATGTTTCTAAATTGGCAGGAATTGATAGAACCGGATTCCCCAATGCTGTTTCTGCAAGTGACATAAATAATGATGGCTGGACAGACCTTTATATTGCCAATGATTTTTATGCTCCAGATTTTTTATTTTTGAACAACCAAGACGGTACTTTTTCCAGTATTGAAAAAAGTGCTTTAAAACAGACTTCTTATTACAGTATGGGTGTTGATGTTGCGGACATTAACAACGACCAAAACCTAGATATTTTTGTACTTGACATGGTCTCGGAAGACAACTTTAGATTAAAATCTAACATGAGCGGAATGAACATTGGTTCTTTCTGGAAGGTTGTAGAAGATGGTGGGGGTTTCCAATACATGTACAATACGTTACAACTTAACAACGGTAATGAAACCTTCAGTAACATTGCACAATTTTCCGGTATGGCAGCAACCGATTGGAGCTGGTCTAACCTCATCGCTGATTTTGATAATGACGGGTTAAAAGACACCTATGTAACCAACGGTCTTCTAAGAGATATTAGAAATACCGATGCTGATAAAAACGTAGCTAATTACATAAATACTACTAGGGCAAATTGGCTTCAGAAAAACCCTAATGCACAGAACATTAAAAGTATATGGGACGTAGTTGACCTAGAAAAAGCAGTAAGCATGGTCCCTTCCCAACCTTTAAGAAACTATGCTTATAAAAACAAAGGAGAACTTGAATTTGAAAACAGCTCAAAAGAATGGGGTTTAGATGATGAATCATTTTCCAATGGTTCTGCATATGCAGATTTTGACAATGATGGTGATTTAGATTTAGTAGTAAATAACATCAACAACGAGGCTTTCTTTTACAGAAACAACTCTGAAACGGCTAACGACCGAAATTTTCTAAGAATTGAATTAGTTGATGATAATCACAAACCTACCTTTGGCGCTAGAGTTCAAGTTTACACCTCACAAGGTGTGCAGACTTTAGAAACTACCAATGTTAGGGGCATCTATTCTACAAGTGAATCTACCCTACATTTTGGACTAAACAATCTTAATAAAATAGATAGTCTTACCGTACTATGGCCTAATGGAAACATTACTAGTAAAAAGAACATTCAGACAAATCAAATCTTAAAAATTTCATCTAGTGATTCTAAAAAAATAACACCGAAAACAGAAGAATCTTCCAAATACCTTTTTGCGGATAGGACTTCATCATTTCCGGCTAAATTCAACCATATAGAAAATAGCTTTGATGATTTTGAAAAACAGATTTTACTACCTCATAAATTATCGCAGTTCGGACCAGCATTAACTGCTGGTGATATTAATAATGATGGTTTAGATGATTTCTATATTGGTGGTGCCGCAAATCAATCCCCTTCTCTATTTGTTCAAGAACAAAATGGAAGTTTCAAAGAAATTGAGACGGCATTCTGGAAAAAAGAAGCGGCATATGAAGATATCGACGCTCTTTTTGTAGACATTAATAATGATGGATTTACAGATTTGTATGTGGTAAGCGGTGGTAACGAATACCCAAAAAACGATTTCCATTACACTGACAGAATTTATCTAAACCAAGGTAATGGAATTTTTAAAAAAGGTGCAATTTTAAATAGCGCTAGAATTAGTGGTTCTACTGTAAAAGCAGCAGATTATGATGGTGATGGCGATTGGGACCTTTTTATAGGCGCTAGACACACACCACAGCAATATCCTAATCCGGCATCTAGTATGTTGCTTATTAATGATAACGGACAATTATCAAACAAAACAGAATCATTATCCCCACAGTTATTAAACATGGGAATGGTAACCGATGCTATTTGGAGCGACTATGACAATGACAGTGATTTAGATTTAATTGTAGTTGGTGAATGGATGCCTATCACCATCTTCGAAAACAACAATGGAAGCTTATCAAAACGTGAAATGGAAGATTTTAAATCATCTTACGGGTGGTGGTTTAGCATAGAACAAGGAGATTTTGACAATGATGGCGATATGGATTATATAGCTGGTAATTTAGGTCTTAATTACAAATACAAAACTAACTCCGACAAACCTTTTGATGTGTATTACAATGACTTTGATGCCAATGGCAACGCAGATATTGTTCTAGGCTATTATAACAAAGAAAAGCATTACCCACTTAGAGGTTTTTCTTGTTCCTCTGAGCAGATTCCAGATTTAAAGAAAAAAATTGTAAAGTATGACGCTTTTGCATCCATGGAATTAAAAGATGTTTACGGCGAGGAAAATTTAAAGAACTCGTTGCATTACAGCGCAGATACTTTCGCTTCTGTCTATATTGAGAATATTGGTGATGGAACCTTTAAAATGACCAACTTACCAAACTTAGCTCAGTTAACCAACCTCAACGACATGCTTATAAGCGATTTTAATGGCGATGGGTCGTTAGATGTTCTTGCTGTAGGTAACTTATATGTGTCGGAAATAGAAACCCCTAGAAACGACGCTGGCACAGGTGTCTTGTTATTAGGTGATGGAAAAGGCAGCTTTACCGCAAAGCGTGGCTCAGAAATTGGTTTTTATGCCGCTAAAGACGCAAAAAAACTAATAACGATTACCAATAATAAAAAGGATTATTATTTAGTAGGAAACAACAATGATGCACTTCAGTTCTTTGAACTTCAAAAGTAGCAATTACAGCTGTTAGATAAATTAGAAATGAATTAGTCTATTCTACCAGGTAATCTATTCTCGGTACCTTCTATATCCAAGAGAAAATCTCCCAGTCTATTTCGCATATCATTTGCCAACTTTTGAATGGTAGCGACTACCTTGGGGTTCTTTGCTGCAACATCCATTGTTTCGCTAATGTCGGTTTCCAAATTATACAATTCTATTTGGTTTAAATCTATCATCTTATAATTACCAGGCAAACCATCTTTTCCCGGCTCTTGACCATTCATTGTTCTATACCTATGTGGAAAATATAATTTCCATTTACCATACCTAACGCCAAACAATTCATTAATCCTATAATAAAAGAAATACGCCTCTTGGGGGCTTTCATCTGTTTTTCCGATAAAAAGGCTCCATGCACTTTTGCCATCTATTATATTATTTGGTAGCGCTGCATTCGTCACCTCTGCTATAGAAGGCAGTATATCAATTGCCATAACAGGAGCATCAATAGTTATACCTGCTTCTATTTTCTCTGGATATTTAATTAAGAAAGGTTCTCGTTGTCCGCCTTCCCATCCGGTTCCTTTACCTTCCCTAAATGGCAAAGCACTACCAGAATGATTTCCGTATGCTAACCAGGGTCCATTATCTGAAGTGAAAATGATAATTGTATTCTCAGTTAAACCATTTTTCTCTACTGACTTGATAATTTCACCAACAGACCAATCTAACTCCATAATTACATCACCATAAAGTCCTCGATTGGATTTACCTTTAAATTTATCGGAGACAAAAAGAGGCACATGTGGCTGTGGATGCGGAACATACAAAAAGAACGGATTATCTTTATTCCTTGTTATAAAATCTACACTACGCTCTGTAATTCTGGTGGTAAGATTCGTTTGATCCGTAAGCGTATCTATCACTTTTTCATTCTCAAATAAAGGTAAAGGTCCAAAATCAAAAATAGGTCCCTGTTGTGGATGCAAGGGCCACATATCATTAGAATATGGTATTCCAAAATACTCATCAAAACCTTGATTATTCGGCATAAATTCTTGTGCATCGCCTAAATGCCATTTCCCAAAAATAGCGGTAGCGTATCCATTATCTTTCAACATTTCGGCAAGGGTAGTTTCACTTGGGTTTAACCCAACCTTACTATTAGGCATAAAAGCATTATGTACGCCTATTCTGTTTGGGTAACTGCCAGTTAAGATTCCAGCTCTAGATGCTGAACAAACTGCTTGGGCGGCATAAAAATTAGTAAGCTTTGCCCCATCTTTTGCCATTTGATCAAGATTCGGGGTTTCAATATCATCGGCACCAAAAACACCTACATCATTATAGCCTTGATCATCCGTAAATATTAAAATGATATTTGGTTGAATAGACTCTTTTACATTAGCATTTTGACCTATTATCTGCTGTCCAATAAAAATTGATAGTACGAGTAAACAATTCAATTTAGTAATCATATTATATTTTTTCATCTTTTATAAGATTTAGCAGTATGGATAGACAAAATTTAATTTAGCACCACCTCATCAATGAAAATCCAGCTTTTACCACCTGGATCTGTATGCCAATTAGGGTTCTTTAATGGGCTTTTAATGGAAACCTTTACGTACTTGGCATTGGTTGGCGTAACATCTAAATCGAAAAAAGTAAGTTTTACTTCTGCATTTGGATCTTCTTCTCCCATATTCTTTCTGCCAATCTCTTTAAAACTGGTACCATCATTTGAAACAGATACTACAAATGCAGTTGGATAAAAAATCCAACTGGCAGGTGCAGACAATGCTCCTATAGATACTTTGGAAATTGAATTTTGTTCCTTTAATTCTACTATAGCATCTAGATGTTTACCTTCAAAACCTAGCCAATTACCATCCACGAAATTTGTAGAACCACGTTTTTGATCCATTAAGGTTTTACCTTTTTGTCCTTTATATTTTTCGTTAGGGGTCGACAGTAGATTTACATTTGCGTAAGCGATATTATTCTTGATAAACGTTCTTTCCGTTACAAAACTTGGCTCCCACTCCTTCTTCACCGCTATTGCCTTTACATTAGCGGTAGTTGTTAAAATAATATCGTTGTCATACTTCAAAGATGATTCTGTAGGTACAGTGCCATCCAGCGTATAATATACATCCGTACCGTCAAAAAGACTTTCTATACTGATTTTTAAACTATCGGAAAAAAAACTAGCCTCACTAATAATAGTTGGCGGATCTAAAACAGTTGCCTCAAAAACATCAGCTCCTATTTGCTGTATAGTGATACCAGGTAAGTCTTTTTGGAGTTGGGCTAACCCGTCTGTACTTACATCTGTTTTCCATAAATATATATTCTGAAGCTTTTTATTATCCTTTAACTTAAATATCAATTTATCGGTTATGGCAGTACCATAAAGATTTAAAGATTCTAATAACTCAAATTCGTTTAATTCTTCACTAATAGCATCCGTTACCTTGGTATGTTGCAACTTCAATTTAAGTAGATTTTTGAACGGACTTAAGCTAGACATTAGCTCGTCATTAAAATTACTGAATCCAAAATCCATCTCAATAATATTAGGAGCATACTCTTCTAGCAGCTCTAATTGATCCGCGGTTATTGAATCCATACTAGCCATAGAAACAGCTATTAAATGATTTTTTGCAGATAGAGTCTGTACAGATACACCTGCACTTCTAACTCCTAGTATCCATCCTTTTGGCACTTCTTGTGCTTCTTTGGCTAATACCGCAATAGCAGAAGTATCTTTTTCTAACGAAGATAAAACGGCAATCATTTTCTCTTCTCTTGGCAGTTCGTTTACTTTACATTCAAAACAATTTTTATTTTCTATCCACCACTCTAACAATGCTTTTTCATTATCGGTCAATTGAACCTTACCTTTTGGCGGCATGTGGTCTTCATTCTCCAAAGGAAGATGAACTCGCGTTAAAAATAATGAATGTTCTTCTCCAGAAATGGTATCGAAAAGACTGCCGCTATCTCCACCCTTAGTTATCTCGTTAGGATTACTCATTAACAAGCCTCCCTTTGCTTTGTTAGCATTATGACAGCTAACACATTTATCATCTAATATTGGCTGAATCACTTGAGCATAAACTTGAGCTTCCTGTATATTGGTTATAACAATTTCTTCTTGCTCCTCAATAAATAAATAATCCTCACCATGGGTCATGTTCCCACCAAAATGTCCAGTTAGGCTAATTAAGCCAAGTACCGTCAAGAACATTGGAATGTACGTTTTGCTTACCCAACCTATTTTACTGCGCTTCACTAAATAAAGTAATACTGTAGTAACGGTAAAGGCTACCGCCATCCATCTATGTAAAAAAAGTGAATCTTCATCATAGCCACTTTCTTCGCCTAAAAGCCAACCTGTACCTAAAGACAATAATGCCGTAATACCCGCAACTAATAGCGTGAATTCAACCACCTCACTAAAAGATTTTTTTGCTCTTATTCTACCATATACTTCTAAGATAAAGGCAAGCATAATAATACCAATGGGCAAGTGAACGAAAAGCGGGTGAAGATGCCCTATTTGTATACTTAATTGAATCATGCTATTGTATAATTATTTCGTCTATAAAAACCCATGGTGTAGTACCTTTTCCTTGATGCCATTCTGGTATCGCCTTTAATGGATAAACCACAACCTCTAATTTATCATAGTTGCCCTTTACTAAAGGAACACTAAGAAAAGTTGCGCTATTTGAAGTTTCTTTATCACTCTTAGGGTAAGTTGTTGTACCAACGATTTTTCCATCATCTAAAACCTCAATTTTTCCAGGAGCAAAAATCCAGTTAGATTGATTTGTCAAAGCACTAATAATAACTTGAGAAATTTCAACGTTTTCATCAAGTTTCAATTCAGCAGAAATAGTATCTGTTTGAAAACCCATCCATTGTTTATCACCACCAAATTGAGTGCTACCTTTAGTAAAATCCATTAAACCCTCAGAGCCCAAACCGGGGTATCTATCGTTAGGCTTTGTAGATAATACCATTTCTTTAATTACCCTTTTATTCGCAATTTTCACTACTTCAATTTGAACCTCTTCACTCTCCAAATAATCCGGATGAAAAACTTTCGCTTTAACTACAGCACTCTCCGTCATTTTCAACGGTGTAGTATATACTTTAGAATTCTGATTAACAGGACTACCGTCTATAGAATATTTTACTACAGAATTAGCTAAATCTACATTGATAGTTACCGTAGTGTGTGATTCAAAAAAAATAGCCGAAACATTTATACGCGGGTCAGATAATTGAAACATATCAGTAGATGCATACACCGTATTCTGAGAAATACATGCCTGACACAACATAATTATTGCGAACAAAGAATAGAATGTACGTTTCATCATATTCTATTCAATTTTATAGGGTATGTCTTTCCAGAATTCCACTGCGCTACATACAAATTATCATCTTCATCAACACAAACATCGTGCGGATGAGTAAATATTTTAATAGATTGAAACATCGGATTTAAACCATTCTTACCATAAACCGGTTTGCATCCGCCTGGTGCAGAAATCAGCTTATTATCTTTATCTAAAATAGAAATAAAGCCTGTACCATCTGATCCATCACCAGACCAAATCGTCGCCAAATAAATAGTATCATCTTTAATTACGGCTCTACAAATAAAAGCTCCAGGTAAATCTATACTCGCTATAAATTCACCATCCATCGTAAAACGTTTTAATTTATTCTGTTGCCTAGCCGTTATTAATAGCTCAGGGTTTTTCCCATTTCTTGTGTCTATACAAATACCATGAGCGTTATTAAATAAATGGTCAGCATCTCCCTTCCCTCCAAAAGTCTGCAACAACTCCCCTTTTGCATTATAACGCATAATATATTGAGCACCATAACCGTCTGCTATATATACATCTCCATTTTCAGCTATGGTAGTTTCGGTAGGTATATATTGTTCTTTAGCGCTATATTTTCCAGATTCTTTAGGATAGGTAAAAACTTGTACCACCTTCCCGTCTATAGTTGTCTTTATAACCTCATGCCTGCTGTTGTCTGATATATAAAGAAAATCCTCACCATTTTCAACATTCAATGTTAACCCGTGAGCACCAGGATAATCTGTCCCCCAGGTTTCTAACAGTTTACCGGAACGGTCGTAAACTATGATATTATTTTTGGTGTGATTGGTTAGTAGTAAAATTCTGCCCTTAGAATCTTGTACCATTTCATGGCAATCGTTCACAGGATAGTAATTAGGATTCAAAGCTCCCCAATTAAGATCTATCTTATATTTATGACTACCGTGACCAATAATGGCATCTTTATACTCGAGTAAGCTTGCACCTACAGAGGAACATGTTAACAATCCCGCTGACGCAGCAGCAGTATTTCTTATAAAGGTTCTTCTCTCCATTACGTTAAAATATCGTTGATTACTTTTCCTTCTACATCGGTAAGTCTAAAGCGTCTACCTTGATATTTATAAGTGAATTTTTCATGATCAATACCCAATTGATGAAGCATAGTAGCCTGAAAATCATGTACGTGTACAGGATTTTTTACAATATTATATCCAAATTCATCAGTCTCGCCATAAACAATACCAGGTTTAATTCCGCCACCAGCCATCCACATGGTAAAGCATCTTGGGTGGTGATCTCTACCATAAGTAGTATCTGTAAGTAAACCTTGCGAATAGTTTGTTCTTCCAAACTCGCCGCCCCAAACCACTAACGTGTCTTCTAACATACCACGTTGTTTTAGGTCAGCAATTAATGCAGCAGATGCTTGATCTACATCTTTGGCTTGTTTTTGTATAGCACCAGGTAGGTTATCATGTTGATCCCACCCCATGTGATATAATTGAATAAAGCGAACATCTTTTTCTGCCAAGCGCCTAGCCAGCAAACAGTTTGCAGCAAACGTACCAGGTATTTTAGCATCTGAACCGTACATTTTATAAATATAATCTGGTTCACCGTCAGTATTCATCACATCTGGCACAGAAGTTTGCATTCTATAGGCCATTTCATACTGTGCTATTCTACTTTGTATTTCTGGATCGTTAGATTCTTGATAATGTTGATCATTGAGTTCTGCCAATTTATCTAACATTGACCTTTTAACATCGGCAGTAGTACCTTTAGGGTCATTAAGATAAAGAACTGGATCTTTAGCCGCCCTAAATTGCACACCTTGGTGAAGGGAATGTAAAAATCCATTACCCCATAGTCTAGTATATAATGGCTGACCATTTGGTCTACCAGAACCTCTTGATAATAATACTGTATAGGCAGGTAGGTTTTCATTTTCGCTACCTAAACCATAACTTAACCATGAACCAATACTTGGTCTTCCCGGTTGTTGTGATCCGGTCTGAAAAAAGGTCACCGCTGGATCATGATTAATAGCCTCTGTATACATAGACTTTACAATACAGATGTCATCTACCATTTTAGCAGTATACGGCAACAAATCACTTATATAAGTCCCGTTTTGGCCATAACGTTGAAAACCAAAATTAGAGCCAACCAAAGGGAAGTTATCTTGCCCAGAAGTCATACCCGTTAAACGTTGTCCATTACGTATTGATTCTGGTAAATCTTCGCCCCTACGTTGATTTAGTAGTGGTTTATAATCGAATAATTCTAATTGTGAAGGTCCTCCACTTTGAAACAGGTATATAACTCTTTTTATTTTCGATGGATGATGTAAAGAATCCAACACTCCTTTTACACCTGCAGGACCACTATCGGCAGTATACAAACCATTTTCACCTTTTCTAAATAAATTGGTTCCCAATAAAGATGCCAGACCTATTCCGCCAACACCCATTGCCGCTTTACCTAAAAAAGACCTTCTATTTAATATAAGTGACCGCTCCTCAACTATTTTCTTTTCGCTCATAATCAGCCTCTATTTATAGTTTCATCTAAATTCAAAATTGTATGTGCCGTCAACGTCATGGCGACCAACTTTTGTTTGTTCATATCTGTTGGCACTTGACTTTTACCGATACTCAAATATTCTTCTGCAGAGATTTCACCGTTCTCGACTTTAGTCAACATTTCATCATAATAATCCACTAAAGACTGGGTTTCAATCTCGTTTGGCAGTCTAGATGTAGCCTTGTAGAATAATGTTTTTATCTGTTCATTTTCAGCATTAGGGTTTGCTATCATCTCACCCACTGCAGCAACCCTAGCAGCTTCTACCATTTGGGGATCATTTAGTAAAACCAATGCCTGTAGCGGCGTATTTGTTTCTTGTCGTTTTACCGAACAATAATCTCTAGAACTACTATCAAAAGTCATCATACTTGGTGGAGGCACGGTACGTTTCCAAAAAGTATACAAGCTTTTTCTGTAGACATCATCACCTTCACTTAGTGTGTATGAAGCCGTGCTACCTCCACCTCCACCGGTAGTTTCTTCCCAAATACCTTCTGGCTGATATGGCTTAACACTAGGTCCGCCAACTTCCTTATTTAATAATCCACTGAACGCTAAAGCTTGATCTCTTATGGCCTCTGAAGATAGACGTAGACGAGATGCACGAGCCAAATATTTGTTTTCTGGATCTTGTTCTAATTTCTCAATTGTTGATTTTGTATCCTGCTGATAGGCTTCAGACATGGCAATATATTTCAACATTGCTCTCGTATCCCAACCTTCATCCTTGTATTTAATAGCCAAAAAATCTAGTAACTCCGGATGCGTAGGTAACGACCCCTGATTACCAAAATCGAACGATGAAGCTACAATACCACTACCAAACATACGCTGCCACAATCTATTAACTGCAACTCTGGCCGTAAGTGGATGCTTATCTTCAAACAACCATTGCGCCAAGCCTAATCTATTTTTAGGATACTCATCAAAAGGAAGAATGGACTCAGGAGTATCAGGAAACACTTCAGCACCATATTGATCGTAAATTCCTCTTTCCAATATAAAGGTTGACCTAGGCTTATCCATTTCTTTCATCACCATTACTGGCACCTCTTTCATTTCACTTTTTTCAAGATTGATAAATCCTAAGATATCATCTACTTCTTTTGAGGTTACTTTTATATATGGTTCTGGTAATTCCGCTGCATTAGCCAACAATCCCTTTTCAGGAATATTATTAAAAAAGCTATAAAATTGAAAATGTTCCTTTTGACTTATAGGATCATATTTATGATCATGACAACGGGCACATTCTAAGGTAAGACCTAAAAATGCCGTACCTAACGTTGTATTTCTATCTTCTACATATTCAACCCGGTATTCTTCAGGAATCACCCCACCTTCGGCAGTTATTTTGTGATTCCTGTTAAAACCGGTAGCTAATATTTGTTCTAAATTGGCATTGGGTAACAAGTCCCCAGCTAATTGATATGTTACGAATTGATCATAAGGCATATTCTGTTTAAATGCATGAATTACCCAATCTCTCCAAGGCCACATTGTACGTTCAAAATCATCTTGATATCCATGAGTATCGGCATATCTTGCAATATCCATCCATTCTGCAGCCATATTCTCAGCATAGTCCACAGACAATAATAATGAGTCTATTATTTCTTCATATTTTTCTTTAGATGGATCTGCTTTAAATTTTTCTAGCTGACTTATAGTAGGTGGTAGTCCAGTTAAATCGAACGTAACCCTTCTTAATAATTTCTCACTAGAAGCCCTATCGCTCGGACTCATATTCTTCTCCGTTAACTTACTAAGAACAAAAGCATCTATTTCATTAGTACCCCAATCGTTATTTTCTTCATTATTAGGCACTTCTTGAGGAGCTGGAGGAATAAACGCCCAATGTGTTTTATACTCAGCTCCCTGCGCTATCCATTTTTCTAGGATGGCTTTCTCAAAATCTTCCAAAACCAAATTAGATTCCGGTGGGGGCATCATTAAATTACTGTCTTCCGTAAAAATTCGTTCCACCAAGCTACTTTTAGAAGGTTCGCCTGGCACAATTGCAGCATGATCTTTTAATTTACCTAAAGCTCTGTAAGCCTCTTCGGCAGAATGTAGAGAAAGGTCGCCTTCAACAGCATTTTTATCTGGACCGTGGCATTTAAAACAACGATCAGATAAAATTGGTTTTACATGAAAGGTAAAATCTATTTTTTCCGGCACACTATTCTGAGTACTATTATTTGCTAAAGCAATTGTCTTCTCAGATTTAGAAGAACAACTCAACAAAATACAACAGATAAAAGCTACGGTGGTAAACCTGAAAAAATCAGTCGTAAAGTTCTTGGTCATTAGTGGTGGTTTTTAAACTGTCATGAACTTACAAAGTTTACCAACCACATACAGTTAAAATTCGACCAATAACGAAGTAAAGAAGCTAAATAATATTAGAATTCTCAAAAATGAATTAAAATATTATCAGTCTTACAAAATCTCACTACTATTAGTAAAAGACTAATAATAAATAGCGGGGATTGTACTATTAAGATAAGTATAGGTCTACCAGACCTTCAGGAGTTTTTACAAAAATACTTTTGTTGGCGCGATCTACTTTGGTAATGATATCATCGCTTACGGGAATAAGCAGTTGCTTATCCTCTTTTTGTACTTCAAACAATGCTTGTGCCGTAGTATCATTTACGCTTTGCACAATACCAATATCTCCATGAACAGCGTCTATCATATTAAAACCTACTATTTCATGATAATAAAATTTATTACCGGTAAGTTTTGGCAACATAGTAAGAGGTAAATAGAGTCCAGATTTCATAATGCGATCTGCATCAGATTCTGATTTCACTTCTTCAAAATCTATACGAAGTAAGTTTGATTTATGAAGACGGCATCTTTTAATAAAAAATGGAACCAGATTGTTTCCTAAAGAAACGAATACTGATTCCATGTTTTCGTAGATCTCGGGGTCATCGGTATCTAGTTTTACTAGCACCTCCCCTTTGAAACTATATTTTGAAACGATATTACCTAGGTAGAAACAATCTTCCTTGCGCATCGTCTCTTAAAAATTATGCTTTATCTTCTTCAGCAGCAGGAGCTTCTGGAGTTTCAACAGCTTGTTCTGGCTCACCAGCAGCTTCAACAGCTTCTACTTCAGCTTCAGCGTTTTCACCTTCAGCAACTTCTGGTAAAGCAGCAGCGGCAGCATCAGCGGCACGCTTGTCGTTTACTTCTTTTTCTGCTTTCAATGCAGCAGCTCTAGCATCAGCTTTCACTTTATCTAAACCACCAACTTTATCAGCAATTGCTTGCTCTTTTTCAGCTAACCAAGTGTTGAACTTTTCTTCTGCTTGCTCTTCTGTTAATGCTCCTTTACGAACACCACCTAATAAGTGATGCTTTAAAAGTACACCTCTATAAGAAAGAATAGCTTTTGCTGTATCTGTAGGTTGTGCACCGTTTTGCAACCATTTTACTGAACTATCAACATTAAGTTCAATTGTTGCAGGGTTGGTATTAGGATTGTAGATACCTAATTTCTCTAAGAATTTACCATCTCTTTTAGCTCTTGCATCTGCAGCAACTACCCAATAGAATGGTTTTCCTTTTTTACCGTGTCTTTGTAATCTAATTTTTACTGGCATATCACATTAATTTGTAGGGTGCCCGACCCTTGATTATTAATTCTATTTTTTTAACTCGTTCGCCATCAACCAGCAAAGCTAATCTCAAAGCGGGTGCAAATATAATTGATTTTAACGAACTGACAATTAACAATTGCAGTTATTTAAACAGTGATTACTGAAAAATATTTCATTAAAAATTTACAAGAAACTTAAAACTCATAAAACATCAATAAATGCTATCGGTTCAAGACTATAACATGAAACTACAAGAAGGTGAAGTTCAATAAAATTATCATCAAAAAAAACCAATAAATTCATTCGTTAATAACTCTTAGCAACTCTGCTTCATCAAACAAGTCCTTTTTAGTAATTTTATAGGCACTTTTTAGGTCAATCATCTGACCGTGTTGAACACTCAGAAAATTCGCTATGTACCTCATATTTGATACCGAAACTACCGGTCTTCCAAAAAACTGGAATGCACCTATTACCGACACCGACAACTGGCCACGTTGTATACAGATTGCATGGCAATTGCATGATGAAATGGGTAATTGTATTGAACATCAAGATTATTTGGTGCGCCCTGACGGATTCAATATTCCATATGATGCAGAGCAAATTCATGGTATTTCTACTGAACTAGCAGAGCAAAAAGGTATTTCTTTATCTGAGGTATTAGAGAAGTTCAACATTGCCATGTCCAAAACTAAATTTATAGTCGGGCAAAATGTAGGGTTTGACCTTAATATTATGGGGGCTGAATTTCACCGATTAGGTGTTGAAAACCCATTACAAGAATTACCAGTTTTAGATACCTGTACCGAACATACGGCGCAACTTTGCCAAATTCCCGGTGGTAGAGGTGGTAAATTTAAACTTCCTACGCTAACAGAATTACACCAATTTTTATTTGGCGAACCGTTCGGGGAAGCGCATAATGCGACTGCCGATGTTGAGGCAACTACACGTTGTTTTCTTGAACTTATCCGTAAGCAGCAATACACCATTGAACAATTAGATGTTCAACCAGATTATTTTAAGAATTTCTCTGAAGCGAATCCGAAAGAGATCGAGCTTATTGGTTTAAAACACATAAACCTTAAAAAAGCATCGAAAAAAATTGCCGATGCACTTTGGGCAAAAGATACTGGCGGAGTTTCTCAAGAAGAAATTCAAGAGAACTTAGCTACGCTAGAGTCCGCTAGTTTTGCACATCTACACAATCACACTCAATTCTCTATATTACAGTCCACCACAAGTATTCCAGATTTAATCGCCAATACCGCTAAAGCTAAAATGCCTGCGGTTGCAATGACGGATCATGCGAATATGATGGGTGCCTTTCACTTTGTAAACGGTGTCATTAATCATAATAAAGGTGTTGTTTCTAGGAATGAAGCAAATCTTAAAAGATATGAAGCTACCCAGAATGGAACTTTAGAAGAAGGTCAAGAACCTTTAAACGAATTACCAGAACCAGAAATAGAGATTACACCTATTATTGGTTGTGAATTTCAAGTATGTGAAGACCACACCAATAAATCGCAAAAAGACAACGGGTATCAAATAGTAATGCTTGCCAAGAGTAAAAAAGGGTACTTAAACTTGGCTAAAATGTCTTCCATCGCCTTTGTCAGCGGAAAATACTACGTTCCCCGAATAGATAAAAAAGTTGTTGAGCAATACAAAGAAGATGTAATGGTGCTTACCGGTAACTTATATGGTGAAGTACCTAGCAAAGTTTTAAATGTTGGTGAAAACCAAGCTGAAGAAGCGCTAATTTGGTGGAAAGAAACTTTTGGTGATGATTTATATATTGAAATCATGCGCCACGGTCAAGAAGATGAAGACCGTGTAAACCAAGTATTGATTCAATTTGCAAAAAAACACGATGTAAAATTAGTCGCTACAAACAACACGTATTACACAGCTAAAGAAAATGCACATGCACATGACATCCTTTTATGTGTAAAGGATGGAGAAAAACAAGCTACACCTATAGGTCGTGGTCGTGGATATCGTTACGGTTTACCTAATCAGGAATACTACTTTAAATCATCGGAAGAGATGAAGGAGCTATTCAAGGATATTCCTGAAGCAATCATTAATATTCAAGAAATTGTAGATAAGGTTGAAACTTTTACATTAGCACGTGATGTATTATTACCTGCCTTTGATATTCCTGAAGAATTTCAATTTGAAGAAGACAAACTAGATAACGGTAAACGTGGGGAAAACAAATTTCTACGTCACATTACCTATGAAGGTGCCAAAAAAAGATACGGGGAAATAACACCTGCTATTGATGAACGACTAGACTTTGAGCTTAAAGTTATTGAGAAAACCGGTTACCCTGGTTATTTCTTGATTGTGGAAGATTTCATAAGAGCTGCAAGAGCTATGGATGTATCCGTAGGTCCTGGGCGTGGATCTGCAGCGGGGTCTGCAGTTGCTTACTGTTTATGGATTACGAATTTAGACCCCATTAAGTACGATTTACTTTTTGAGCGTTTCCTAAATCCGGATCGCGTAAGTATGCCCGATATTGATATTGACTTTGATGATGAAGGACGTGGTCGTGTGATGGATTATGTAATTGACAAATATGGTTCAAATCAAGTAGCACAGATTATCACTTACGGTACCATGGCTGCCAAATCTGCCATTAGAGATACGGCTCGTGCCTTAGATTTGCCTTTGCAAGATTCTGATCGCATGGCGAAGTTGATACCCGATATGTCTAAGCTAAAAAAAATTATTGGGGTTGATGAAAAAATCTTAAAGGCAAAATTTAGGGCAGAAGATTTAGTTAAGATAAATGAACTTTTGGCGATTTCTGAAGGTGACGGACTGGAATCTGAAACTTTAAACCAGGCATATATTCTTGAAGGATCTGTACGTAACACAGGTATACACGCTTGTGGTGTAATTATCACCCCAGATGATATTACGAAATTCGTTCCGGTAGCTTTGGCGAAAGACTCCGAAATGTATTGCACCCAGTTTGATAACTCGGTCGTAGAAGATGCGGGGTTATTGAAGATGGATTTCTTGGGATTGAAGACGCTAACCTTAATTAAGGATACCGTTAAAATTGTAAAAGCCAAACATGGTGTTGAACTAGATCCAGAGAATTTTCCATTAGATGATATAAAAACATACGAGCTCTTTCAAAGAGGAGAAACAGTTGGTGTATTCCAATATGAATCTCCCGGAATGCAGAAACACATGAGATCCCTTAAACCTACTGTTTTTGCGGATCTTATTGCCATGAACGCATTATACCGTCCTGGTCCAATGGAGTACATACCAAGTTTCATTGCCCGTAAACATGGTACTGAAGAAATTGTTTATGACCTTGATGCTTGTGAAGAATATTTAGCAGAGACCTATGGTATCACCGTATACCAAGAGCAAGTGATGTTGCTTTCGCAAAAATTGGCTGACTTTACAAAAGGTGAAGCCGATGTCTTGCGTAAGGCAATGGGTAAAAAGCAAAAGCATGTTCTAGATAAAATGAAGCCTAAGTTTATTGAACAAGCTTCTGCAAAAGGCCATGCAGCCGATAAATTAGAAAAAATTTGGAAAGATTGGGAAGCATTTGCAGCCTATGCCTTTAACAAATCCCACTCCACATGCTATGCTTGGATCGCATACCAAACCGCTTATTGTAAAGCCCACTACCCTGCCGAATATATGGCTGCGGTATTGAGTAATAATATGAATGACATTAAACAAGTTACGTTCTTCATGGAAGAATGTAAACGCATGGGATTGGATGTATTAGGTCCAGATGTCAATGAATCGTATTACAAATTTGCGGTAAATGATGCCGGTGCTGTTCGTTTTGGAATGGGCGCGGTAAAAGGTGTTGGTCGAGGTGCCGTAGAGACTATTGTAGAAAATAGAAAAGAAGAAGGAACGTATAAATCTGTGTTCGATTTTGCTAAACGAATTGATTTACGTGCCGCCAATAAGAAAGCATTTGAAAGTTTAGCAGTTGCCGGTGGTTTTGATTCTTTTGGAGACACTCACAGAGCACAATATTTTCATGATGAGGGAGATGGGGTAACATTTTTAGAAAAAACTATTAAGTATGGTGCCAAATTTCAAGAGAGCGAAAACTCTAGCCAAGTAAGTTTATTTGGTGATGCCAGCGAAGTACAAATACCAGAACCTGTAGTACCACCATGTGAAGAATGGGGTACGATGGAGAAACTGAGAAGAGAGAAAGAAGTTGTTGGTATTTACATCTCCGGTCACCCATTAGATGATTTTAAAACCGAAGTAAAAGCATTCTGTAATGCAAACATAGCTTGTGTACATGATTTACCTACTTATGTAAACAGAGAACTTACGTTCGCCGCGGTAATCACAGATGTGCAACATAGGGTTTCCAAAAACGGAAAAGGTTGGGCAGCTTTCACCATGGAAGATTATACGGATTCTTATGAGTTTAGAATATTTGGGGAGGAGTATCTTAAATTTAGGCACTTCTTAATGATCAATTCCTTCGCCTACGTGAAGTTATTTGTTCGTGATGGATGGATGAATAAGGATACTGGCAAAAAAGGGGACCCAAGAATGCAATTTAATAGCTTCATGCTATTACAGGAAGTAATGGAGACCTACGCAAAAAAGCTTACTATAAAATTAAATATTGCCGATCTGAAAGAAGAAAAAGTAAGAGCTTTAAAAGACACATTCACCAATCATAAAGGAGAGCACGCTATCAATTTTGTAGTTTATGAGATGGAAGAAAAAATAAAAGTGAATTTAAATAGTAGGAAACAAAAAGTGCATATTTCAAGTGAGTTATTACAACTTTTAGAAAAACAAGACGTTCACTTTAAGCTGAATTAGACATACCTCTTGTGGTATTTTTACATGAATTTAATGAAAAATCAATGAAATCTTGACACACTTATAACTTTCATGTAGCAGCAAAAAGTAAGAAAATAACTATAAAGATTAATAAATTAGCTTGATACCGTTATAGGTAAAACGAATTGTAAGCCCGTAAGGAAACAGAAGAATAATTGACTAAATTTGCATAATCAATAAAAGTAAATAAGATGGCATTAGAAATAACAGATGCTACTTTTGACGAGGTAGTTTTAAAAAGCGATAAACCAGTAGTAGTAGATTTTTGGGCAGCATGGTGCGGTCCTTGTCGTATGGTAGGTCCTATCATTGACGAAGTTAGTACTGAATATGACGGCAAAGCTGTTGTTGGTAAAGTTGATGTAGATGCAAATCAAGAATTTGCTGCTAAATACGGGGTACGTAACATACCTACCGTATTAGTATTCAAAGATGGCGAAATTGTAAGCAGACAAGTAGGTGTTTCACCTAAAAAAGTTTACACTGATGCTATTGATGCAGCTTTGTAAGCACTACTAAGTATAATATTATAAATAAAAAGAGCTGGCTTATGTCAGCTCTTTTTATTTGGGTCAATTTTAATTAGACCTATCCTTATAGTTCATTTGTCTTTACTATCTTTAATTTTGTGAATCTACAATCAGAATTAAACAAGTCTACCCTATTTTCAAATCTAGAGCTACTTGCCAACCAAGTAGTAGAAGGTTTTATCAGTGGCATACACCGAAGTCCCTTTCATGGTTTCTCTGCGGAATTTGCGGAACACAAAATCTATAACAATGGCGAAAGTACCAAACATTTAGATTGGAAGCTTTTTGCCAAAACAGACAAACTCTACACCAAACGTTACGAAGAAGAGACCAATTTAAGATGCCATATGATATTGGATAATTCAGCATCTATGTATTATCCGCAAATAGATAATTTAAGCATTGACTCTTTAAATAAAATTGGTTTTAGCGTATTAGCTATAGCCGCATTAATGAACGTGCTTAAAAGGCAGCGTGATGCAGTAGGTTTAAGTATTTACGCTGATGCATATAACTACTACGCTCCTGAAAAAGGAAGTGAACGTCATTTTCAAATGCTATTAGCACAGTTGAATGAAGTGAGCTTGACAAAAAACCCGCCAAAAGAGACCAAAACATACACCTACTTACATCAAATAGCAGAAAATATTAAACGTAGAAGTCTCATATTTTTATTTACGGACATGTTTCAAACAGAAAAAAATGATGAAGAATTGTTCGAAGCACTTCGTCATTTAAAATATAACAAGCATGATGTGGTACTTTTTCATCCGATGGACAAGCAACGTGAATTATTTTTCGATTTTGAAAATACACCTAAAAGATTTGTTGATGTAGAAACGGGGGAGCATTTAGACCTTTACGCAGACAATATCAAGGAAGCATATAACGAACGAATTACTACGTATCTATCTGATATTAAAATGAAATGCGCTCAATATAAAATCAAATATGTTGACATAGATATACAGCGAGATTTCTCTACAGTGCTCAATACTTTTCTTGTAGAAAGAAATAAATTTCTCTAGACAGAAAAAAAAGTAAAAAAAATGTTTGCGCAATACAAATAACTACATATATTTGCACTCGCTAAACGCCACGGTCTGGTAGTTCAGTTGGTTAGAATACCTGCCTGTCACGCAGGGGGTCGCGGGTTCGAGTCCCGTCCAGACCGCTAAAAGCTCTCAAGAAATTGAGAGCTTTTTTCGTTTATAAACTATTTTATGACCAACCACTACGTTTACATTATTTATTCTATTTCGCATGATGTCTATTACAAAGGATATTCCACAGATTATATAATGCGATTGGAGCAACATAATCAAGGCAAAACAACATACACCAAAAACAAAAGACCGTGGAAACTGGTCTATGCAGAAAAATTAGATCACAAAAAGAAGCTCTTATAAAAGAGAAAATGTTGAAAAGGCAACATAGGCAATATCTACTCTGGCTTTTTAGTCAAAAAACGAACCTTATAAAATAGGTTAGTATACATGTCTCGGCTCAGCCGAGAGGGTCGCGGGTTCGAGTTCCCGCTTGTTTCGGATCAGCCGAGATCCAGACCGCTAAAAGCTCTCAAGAAATTGAGAGCTTTTAGCGTATATAAATAATTTTAGCTTTGATTAAAGTTATATTAAGTGCTTAACCTAAAAAATTTAAATCAATTTCCTCTTGGTTCTTAGCATTCTCTCATTCATTATTTGAGCATATAGAATTTGGTTTTCTTCAATTTGTCTTTCTCGATCAGAAACCTCAAATACAGATTCGTCACTTATAAGAGCACTAGAAAATTCTTCATCTTTTTGACTGTCGATAGTTAAATCGTTCAACAATAGATTTAACTCGTTAGAAACTTCAGTTTCAGATAAAACTACTGTATTTTCTTTCGAGACCACAGATTTTAATAGGCTTAAAAATGTCATAAGTATTGATTTGGGGTTTAGTATAAAACGACACCAATACTAAAATAGTATATTTTAAAGTAATCTTTTTCTTACATGTTGTATTTATGCTTAAATATTCTGTATTAACTTTAAAAAACTATAATTAACTCATTAACCTTTAACAATACCTGTATGAATGCAAAATTCTTATTTTAGAGCTTCTAAAATACTACAACAGCAAAAAAATAGTTACCATATTAGAGAATCCCTTATCTATATTTATGTTGAAAAACTGGTATGTACTTTATGTAAAACCTAAGAATGAAAAAAAGGTAGCAGAAAGATTATTGACTCATAAAATTGAAGTCTACTGCCCAATGGTCAAGGAAGTTAAACAATGGAGTGACCGAAAAAAAACTATTGAAGCTCCCTTATTCAAATCCTATGTATTTGTACAAATCGCAGAATTAGATCGAAAGAAGGTATTTGAAGTACCCGGTGTTGTACGATACTTGTTTTGGTTAGGCAAACCTGCTATAGTTCGCAATAATGAAATGGAAACTTTAAAAAAGTGGTTATCTAATGATACGGTAGAAAACTACAGTCTATGCAAATTAGAATCTGGTGATAAGGTTGCCATCAAATATGGGGCGTTAAAAGACCAAAAAGCTGAAATTATAGAAGTAGGTAAAAAACGCGTAAGACTAGTTCTTGAAGGCATGGGGGTTGTTCTTAATATGAAAATCAAAGACCTTGTTTGATCTTCTTTCTATTTTTAATTGGCTAAAAGAACAATCTAACCATACCACAAAAATAAATCTACTTCCATAATTTTAAAATTTGAATTTACCGTTCGTCCAAGTTCTCTACACTTTATCTAAGTGTAATAAATAATAAAAATTATACCTTAAATATAGTGGTCTTTAAATGATAATTATACTCATCAATTTATGTTAATATAGTTATAAATTATGTCCCATAATTAGTTATTCATAATTTATAAATTAGATAACATTAAAGTTTGGTATGTAAGACTTAGCTACTTATGTTTGCCATAATTATTTCATCCCCCGTAAAATTTTTAGAAGCCATTAGGTAGGCTTCATTTTAATCTATTATACCTTCCGTTAGTTCTTAAATATGGGGCTGACAATGCGGAGCGCTACGCCAAATTTCAAATCAATAAATTCTTTGGGTTTCTAACATTAGTGCTAACTCATCCTTACAATATTAATATTATAACCATTTCATCTATTTACAAGTGATATGAAAAAATCATTTTTTGTAATACCACTTTCATTTTTAGCCCATATTATAATTGTTAATATAACCTTATATATATTAACGCCTAATACCTATTTAAATACTTTCAGTATTGCTTTTTTAAATATATCATGGTTTTTGATTACTTATAGTTTAGACTTTTACCCTACTGCTAGAAGAGAAAGCTTTGGTCAAAGCCTTAAAAACTTCTTTAAGCTTTATTTACTATTTGGTTTAGTCTATTTTACATCCTTTGCATTTTTGAAACCCTACTCATATTCTTGGCAATACCTATTTTTGGTTTATCTTCTAATCTGCTTATTACTAATGTTATTTAGAATATTTTTTTACTGGTCCAGAAATCTTGTCAGAACCAAAGAATATGTTCATACAAGAACTGTGGTTATAGGCAGAGATAAGAACCTCAAAAAAATTCGCCGCATTTTTGACATCCCAAAATATGGCTACAGATATATGGGCTATTTTGACAATTCTAAATCTAACAGTCCTACATATTTGGGTAACATTGAAAGTAGTTATGAATATATCTTTAAAAACAATGTTGAAGAAGTGTATTGCATGGCATCACGATTGTCAAAAGATGAGATAAGACATTTGATGAATATTGCTGATAACAGCTTAAAGAAACTTAAGATAATTCCAGATAATAAAGAACTGTTTTCAAGAGCAATGTCCATTGAATTATATGATTCTGTACCCGTTTTAAATTTAAGGGCCTCACCTTTAGATCTAGAATATTCGAATTTAATAAAACGAATATTTGACATCATCTTTTCTTTATTAGTTATCATCTTTGTTTTATCGTGGTTAACACCCTTGGTTTTTATTCTCATGAAGCTAGATTCAAAAGGGCCGTTGTTCTTCAAACAAAAGCGCCACGGGGTCAATAAAAATACATTTTGGTGTTATAAATTTAGATCCATGACTAAAAGTGATGATAGCGATACCAAGATGGCAACAAAAAATGACATGCGTGTTACCAAGTTTGGCAGGATTTTAAGAAAAACTAGTATAGATGAACTTCCTCAGTTTTTTAATGTATTAAAGGGTGATATGAGTATTGTAGGCCCAAGACCACATATGGAAGTGCATACCAGGCAATATGAAACTTCCGTAGAAAAATATCTGGTACGTCATTTTTTAAAACCCGGTATTACCGGTTTGGCACAGGTTAAAGGCTACAGAGGTGAAATTATCCAAAAATCAGATATTGTTAATAGGGTTAGATATGATATTTTTTATATGGAAAAATGGTCTATTCTTTTAGATATTCAAATTATCTTTCTAACGGTAACCAATATTTTCACAAAAGACAAAAAAGCATATTAATTATGTATGGCATAAATACCCGAACCATTTTTATACACCTAAGAAATAGACTTTTAGCCAATAGTACTATTTTTGAACATTAATTATAACTTATGGTTTAATTGTTCCCATAAGATTGAAGAAATTAAAACATTAACACTATATATCATCATATGAACCATTTACTTAATTATAGAAGATTCCTAGTTTTTATTCTTCTTCCTTTAATTTTTTCCTGTTCCCGTAGAAATTTAGGATATTTCAGCAATTATGGTGAAGAAAAACTTCTTACTGAAAAAATCACCTTGAACCCTAAACAACCAGTTATACAATCTGGTGATCTTCTTCAAATAAATATTACCGATTCAAATCCTCTTGCTGCCGCCCCGTTTAATAGAATTTCTCAAAAATCAGACAATACTGGTGGTGGTTCTACTTCATCTAGTGCTTCAGAAGGTTATTTAGTGGATGAAAATGGAATAATAGATTTCCCTATTTTAGGAAAAATAAAAATTGGCGGACAAACAAAATCCGAAGCTAAGTTAAGTTTAACGAACTTATTAACGAATTATTTAGGTAACCCTATTGTAAGTATTCGCTATCTAAATTATAGAATAACAGTAGTGGGCGAAGTTAAAAACCCCAATACATTTTTAGTCCCTTCAGAACGAATAAATTTAATTGAAGCTATAGGTATGGCCGGTGATTTAACAATTTATGGCAAACGAGATAATATTATGATTATTAACGAATCTGATGGAGTACGCACTATAGCCAAATTAGACTTAAATGACAAAGCTATTTTAGATTCTCCATATTTCTATTTACAACCCAATGACATTGTATACGTAGAACCTGTAATTGCCAGGAAAGATCAATCGAGTTTAACTAGAAATAACATTTCCCTAGTTCTTGGTATTCTCTCTTTGGCCTCTCTTATGTATCTTAATTTTAAATAAAAGTATCAAAGAATGTTTGAACTAAATTCAAGGTCGACGAAAACCGAGAGTACAGATTTAAGGGAACTTCTGATTCAATATTTTAAGTATTGGTACCTTTTTGCCATAGGTGCGCTACTATGTATTGGTGCTGCCTTTCTATATATTCGCTACAAAACAGTTCCACAATATTTAATTAGCAGTTCTGCACTCATTAAAGATAAAGATGCGGGTAGTAGTGCTACTACAGCAGAAACTTTAGGTAATCTAGGATTGATAAAACCCTCTGGCAATATAGACGACCAAATTGGCATATTAGGATCAACTAGTCTAATGAAAAAAGTACTGGACGGGTTAAACTTGAACGTTAACTATCAGATAAAGGGGCAAGTAAAGGATGTTACGGTTTACTGGAAAAACCTTCCCTTTTATATTGCAACGGATGATACTAAAAAACCATTGACAATTCCTCCTTTTATAATTCAACCAAAAGATTCCTTGAGCTTTTATTATAAAAATAGCATAGGCGAAGAGAATGCGCAAGGTAAAACGCTTATGTATGGGGAGAATATCCAATTTGGAAGTAGCCAATTTCAGGTTTTAAAAAATCCATTATATAGTAATATATCTAAAATCCATGGCCCAGTCCTTGTTAATTTTATTGATACTAAAAATTTAGCGGAGGCCTACTGTGGACAATTAAAGATAGAAACCGTAAATACTACAGGTAGTTTATTAAAACTTACCATGCTAGATGCCATACCCCAACGAGGTGAAGATATTATTCTTGATCTTTTAGAGTTGTATGCAGAAGAATCTGTGAAATATCAAAATCAATTGGCTATTAGCACTATAGAAATAATTGATCAAAGACTAAAATTACTTACAGGAGAAATAACGGATGTAGAAAAAGATATAGCAGAATATAAACAAGACAACGACTTAACGAATATAAGTTCAGATGCAGCCATCTATTTGCAAAGTGCCAAAGAATCAAGCAGAAGATTAGAGGAATATCAAACACAAATCGATATTTTAGCATCCATTGAATCCTATATGCGAAATGGCAATGATAATCGATTAGTTCCAAGTTCGTTAAACATTCAAGACCCTACACTTTCTGCCTTAATTTCTCAATTTAATGCGAATCAATTAGAGCGTAAAAACTTGCTGCGTAGTACACCTGAAGACAACCCATTAATTGTAAATATCGACCGAACATTAGCAGATCTTAGATCCGATTTATTGGAAAATCTTAAGAATATTAAAAACAGCTTACAAATTGCACAAAATAATGAACGACAAAACTCATATCGTTCACAATCCAAAATAGCTAAAGTTCCCACTGCTGAACGTGCTCTATTAACTATAAATAGAGATCAGGGCATTAAACAAGATCTTTACCTCTACCTCTTACAAAAACGAGAGGAAGAAGCTCTTTCGCTTGAAGCACCAATATCAAACACACGTATTGTAGATGCCCCTAGTTCTACCAATTACCCTGTAAGCCCTAATAAAACTTCTATATATATAGGTGCTTTAATTTTTGGTATTTTTCTACCTTTTACTTTTGTTTTTGTTAAGAACCAAGTCAATAATAAAATAACAGGTGTTTCTGACATTAGTAAATTAACAAACACACCATATTTAGGTGAAATTTCACACAATGATAAAAACGCTACCTTAATAGTAGGAGAAAATACGAACACTTCAGCAGCAGAACTTTTTAGATTAATGCGCTTCAATATAGTATATCAAACCTCTGGTAGATCAAATAAAGTAATATTGGTTACCTCTGGAAAACAAGGTGAGGGCAAAACTTTTTTCACTATAAATATTGCTGCTAGTTTAGCCCTTGCTGGGCACAAAGTAATATGCCTAAGTTTTGATCTTCGTGCTCCACGGCTTTCTAGAAACTTAAATCTAAAATCAAAAAAAGGCATTACAGATTATATTTTAGATAAGAATACTACCATAGCTGAAATAACCACGGACAACCCAGAAATAGAAGGTTTTAGCACTATTGGTTCCGGACAAATATTACCCAATGCAGGTGAGTTAATGACACACCCTAGAGTTGGTGTTTTAATTGAAGAATTAAAAAGGTCCTACGATTTTATTCTTATAGACTCTGCACCAGTTGGTAAGGTGGCAGATGCATATGGTTTAGCTCCATACATTGACACCACAGTATTTTTAATACGCCAAGATTATTCTAGTAAGACAGAAGTGAAAATTTTAGATGATATCTACAAAAATCAAAAACTAAACTATCCTATGGCCGTACTTAACGATACGAATGCCAAAAACAAGTACGGATATGGGGACTTAGCAGGATAAGTCATACCAAATAACAAACTCCACTGAATTAATTTAATTCCAAATTAATGTCACAGATATTTAAATACAACCCAAGCTTAGATGGTCTTAGGGGCATTGCTGTAATTTGCGTATTACTCGTTCATGCCTCTTACGGAAAGATTAGTGGCGGCTTTCTAGGAGTAGATCTTTTTTTTGTTCTTAGTGGTTATTTGATCACTGCTATTCTTCTAAAAGAGTTTACCCTTTATGGCAATATCTCTTACTTTAATTTTTATATTAAAAGATTTCTAAGATTACTACCTCCGCTGGCGGTTTGTATTATTCTTTACTTAATATATCAGTCTTATATTTCTCCTACAGGTAATGAAAGTCCATTACTAATAGTCTTTTCAAGTCTTTTCTATTTCGTGAATTTTGTTCATGAATCTTATTTAGGCCCATTAGTACATCTCTGGTCACTTTCAGTGGAAGAACACTTTTACCTCTTTTGGCCTATTTTAATGGCTGGTTTAATATTTAAACTTCCTAAAAGGAAGCAAATGATTTTTATATTCTTTTTTATAGCCATAATTACTGTCTTTAGAATCTGGGTATATTATACGAATTCTATTGAACCCATGCATTTTGGTATTTTTTCCATAGACTCGTATAGATTCACTTTTTGCAGAATAGATGCTATAATGCTTGGCGGGTTAGCCGCAATAGGATTGAGTGAAGATCCAAATTCGTTTAACTTAAAAATTCAACCTAATCTGGGATTAATACTACTTTTAGCTCCATTGGGTTTTTTAGTCTTGTTTTTAGATGTGGACAACCTAGTATGGCGCTACGGCGGTTTTATTGGCACAAACTTATTGGCTCTTGCCATAATATTATTTGCTGTTAAAAATCCTAAAAACAGAATTTTAGGGAATTCCATTTTACTATGGTTTGGACAACGCTCTTATGGTATTTATGTATATCATTACCTAATTTTTTTAGCAATGGAACCATTAAGAGTTTCTGGAAGTGTTTCAAATTTAATTATAGTAACTACGTTAAGGGTTGTTGCTAGCTTACTATTTGCTGAAATTTCTTATCGAATTATTGAAAAACCTATTTTAAAACTAAAAAGTAAATTTCAAAATAAGGGAATTAGGAAAACCGCTCAGCTTTAAGAGTCATTAGTTATTCTTTCAATTGAAAAAGGCTTTTAATTCAGCACAAACCAGTTCTCACTTACAAATGTTAAGCAATTTAAAATCACATCCTATTTTCACTAGAGCAACAGATTGGGTAAAACTAATTGGTGTTACTGGCACGGCACAAGTAGGTGTACAGGCAATAGGCCTGTTATGTGGTGTTTTGGTGATTAGAATGCTTTCTACAGATGAATATGCCCTATACACCCTTGCTAATACAATGTTGGGTACCATGGTAATGTTAGCCAACGCCGGTATACCAATAGCCGTTATGGCAGAAGGTGGTAAAGTCTGGCAAGACAAAGAAAAATTAGGTGAGGTATTAGTTACCGGTTTCGACTTTAGAAAAAAATTTGCCATAGGCAGCCTCGTAATCGGTATTCCTATTTTATCCTATTTATTGTATAAGAATCAGGCAAGTCCATTAATGATAATTCTAATTATATCTGGGCTTATACCGGTATTCTACACACAACTTTCAGATGTATTATTACAAATTGCTCCTAAACTAAAGCAGGACATAGTTCCATTACAAAAAAATTTGGTACTTGTTAATTTGGGTAGATTATTTCTTTTAGGTTTATCGCTTATAGCTTTTCCTTTCGCATTTGTAGCCATCCTATCTGCCAGTATACCTCAAGTTTTAGGAAATTTTAATTTAAAAAAAATAACGAAGAGTTATGCAGACTGGGATCAGAAACCATCACCTGTATTAAAACAAAAAATGATGGGCACCGTAAAAAGGGTGTTACCAGAGGCTATTTATTACAGTATATCTGGACAAATCACAATTTGGATTTTGTCCATCTTTGGCTCAACCACATCTTTAGCAGAAATTGGAGCATTAGGGCGCATTGCAATGATCATTAATTTAGTATCCATCTTATTTGGTATGTTGGTTATACCAAGGTTTGCTAGACTACCCCAATTATATACATTATTATTAAAAAGATACGTACAAGTACATCTATTGGTATTTGTAGTTTTTTGTTTTTTTATAGGGCTTGTATATATATTCCCTAAGGAAATACTTTGGGTATTAGGACCACAATATGCCAACTTAAAATATGAATTATTTTTAGCGGTCATAGGTAGCTGTTTAAGTGTATTTTCAGGTATTGTTTTTTCGTTATATTCAAGTCGAGGTTGGGTTATGAATCCGGCAATATCCATTCCTATAAGTATTGCAACAATTAGTTTGGCAATTTGGTCAACAGATGTAACCACGTTAATAGGCGTACTGTGGCTTAATATTATTGTAGGTACCATTCAATTATTAATACATAGTGGGTATGGTTTTTTGAAGATATTTAAGATTAGAAGAATTGAACCCAATGAGTAATTATCACATTGGATAATACTTATTAAGAACGTATTTGTTTAATACATTATGATAAAATATTTCTTTGCTGAACTTAAACTATTCATCTGTAACAAGATGATATCTAAAGTACCTAGTCATCGTATACGACTATGGTATTACAGGGTTTTTATGAAGTTTAGCATTGGTAAAAAAAGTGCTATTTTCCTTAACTGTACTTTTGACAACTCTTCTGGATTTATAATGGGTAACAATTGTGTCATCAATGCAAAATGTAGAATGGATGCTAGAGGAACCATTACTTTAGGTGAAAATATCTCCATTTCAGAAGAAGTAATAATACTAACAGCAGACCATGACCCCTACTCCCCTAATTTTCAAGGACAAAATAAACCAGTGAAAATTGAAGATTATGTATGGATCGGCACCAGAGCTATGATCTTACCTGGAGTTACTTTAGAAAAAGGTTGCCTGATAGCTGCTGGCGCTGTGGTAACAAAATCCGTACCTCCTTTTGAAATTTGGGGAGGTGTACCCGCCAAAAAAATTGGTGAAAGAAACAAAAGTTTACAGTACACGGTAGACTATAAACGTCTACTACATTAATTTATAAAAAGTGGTTAGCAAATTTATACAAAAGGCTTTTTTCGTATTTAGATTTCGATATTTGGCATCTTTTACTTCATTTTTCAGAAAGAACTATTATCGTCTTTTAGGTATGCAAATAGGTAAAGGAACAAACCTTCCTAAAATTAGTATTACTTGGCCGCACCAAGTTGAAATAGGTAATAACTGTCAGTTAGAACCCAACATACTTTTTAAATATGATGGTATATGGGAAAAAGGACCGTCGATAATTATAAATGAAAATGTATTTCTAGGGGCTAATTGTGAGTTCAACATAACTGATCGTATAATTATAGGAAAAGACAGTATGATAGCTTCTGGCTGTAAATTCATTGACCATAATCATTCTACAGAATTACTGCCAAAGAGTGAAAGGCAACCAGATACCAAAAAAGCTATTATAATTGGTAAAGATGTTTGGTTAGGTGTTAATGTTGTAGTATTATCTGGAGTAAGTTTAGGAGATGGTTGTATAATTGGTGGTGGCGCAGTGGTTACAAAATCTATACCCTCATTCGAAATATGGGGAGGTATTCCTGCTAAAAAAATTGGAATGAGAAGGTTGGTTGTATAATTGGGATAAACATCTTAAGGCAAAACAATAAAACAATTTATAAATATGATTTTAAAAGAAAAATCAAATTTCCTTATTGTAGGAACTGTTAGAAATGTTGATAAAACCTTAGAACTCGATGTAAATAGGCTAACAAAGTCAATTGGAAAAACAAAAAACTTAAGTTGGTTTTTTGTTGAATCAGACAGTGATGATGACACTCTTAAAATTCTTAAAGACTTAAATAAGAAAATAAATAATTTCAATTTTATATCACTAGGAAACTTAACTAATCGATTCGAAAAACGAACTGAAAGATTAGCATTTTGCCGAAACAGGTATGTTGAAGAAATACAAAAAAAATATCCAACAATAGATTTTGTCATAGTAGCGGATCTAGACAATCTCAATAAAAAACTAACTGAAACTTCTATCGACAGCTGTTTTAAAAGTACTGATTGGGACATGTTGTCTGCAAATCAAAATGGTCCATATTATGATATATGGGCACTTAGACATAAAACTTGGTGTCCTAACGATTGCTGGGAAACTTTTCATTTTTATAATAATTTCGTAAAAGATGAAGAAACTAACATGCAAAATCATATTTATTCTAAAATGATAAAAATTCCATCAAATACTAATTGGATAGAAGTAGATTCTGCTTTTGGTGGATTTGCAATATATAAAAGATGGGTTTTCGATTTCGGGAATTACAATGGAGTTAATGAAAACAATAATGTCATTTGTGAACATGTGCATTTCCACAAATTACTTAAAGATCAAGGCGCAAAACTATTCATTAACCCGAATCTTATTAATGCCAATTATACTGAAATGACCCTAGCCATAAAACCTAAATACCGAAATAGAAGAAGAATGAAAAACTTTATCAATTCTTTTAAATCTAGATAAAAAAGTTTTAGCCTATTTAAATCATAATTTGAACTTTCACCAGAAATAATAATGAGGATATATTCTATTAATAAAACTTACAAACCATTTACTGATAAGGTGTCTTTAAATTATTTACAGTCTAAAGGAATAACTTATACCAGTAAAATATTAACCTCAGATATTCTCCTTAGTTCCTCAACTAATAGCAAAATTTTTAAAATTTTTAAAATTCTTTTTTTCTGGAAAAAATTTCTTGTTTATACAAACGAACCCCGAGAAGACTACAGTTTTAACAATTTCGAAAAAAAGAATTTAATCATTATGAACGTTTATAGCGGAAATGTTTTCTTTAACAACTTACATTTTTTAGGTTCATATCACTACAATTTCACAAACAATCTGGGAATTCCATTTAACAAAAACCAAATACAAAATAAAACGAGCAATTATCAGAAAGAGAAAAATTGTGCAGCAATCTTCGGATATAAAAATCCAAATCAATCAACACTTTTCAAAAATAATGAAGACATAAGTCTTAATGCATACAGGCAAAATTTAGCCATTTTTTTAAACTCGAAAGGGAAATGTGATATTATTGGCGGTGGCTGGCCAAATACAATCGAAGTAATTGAAGAATCGGGGTTTGAAAGCGGAGGACAGACTTGGTGGGATAGAAAAATCAGTTTGCTGAAAGACTACAAATTTAATATTTGTATTGAAAATACCGCATATCCTTACTATTGTACAGAAAAATTATGGCATGCAATAGCTAGTGGCTGTCTCCCAATTTATTATGGTAAAAACACTGCGATTTACGACACCTTTAATGATAACTCATTTATAGACGCATCTACATTTAACACATTTGAAGAACTGTATACGTTTTTAAATGAAATGTCAGAATCAGAATATTCTGAACGTTTTGAAAATTGCAAGAAAATTATGCTCAAATCACTGCTAAATAAGCAGCATGCTAATAAAATGGAAATTTTGGACAGATTTATTCTAAATATGAAAAAACTAACAAATTGAATCTACAAAAATTTTGAAAATCATCTTTATATGCGGAAGTGTAGAACAAGGATGTGATGGTGTAGGCGATTATACTAGAAGACTTTGTGCAACCTTATATAAACTAGGTTATTCGGCAGGTATAATTGCTATTAACGATAGTTCTATCGCCAAACCAGAAGCAGTTACCCAAAAAGAAGATGACATTAATGTTGAAGTTTATAGATTACCTAGTACACTAGCCAGAAAAGAACGTTATAAATTAGCTCAGGAGTGGATAGAAGAAAAGAATCCCAAGTGGTTAAGCTTACAATTTGTACCTTATTCTTTTTCAGAAAAAGGAATACCGTTTAGTTTAGCTTCGGAACTTAAAGGTCTTGGCAAAGGAAGAAATTGGCATATTATGTTTCATGAACTATGGATAGGTATGGATGATTCTTCTAGTATTAAGGAAAAAATAATTGGATTATTACAGCGTCTAATTATAAAATCTATGGTTTTTCAATTAAAACCTATAACCATACATACACAGACCCATATTTACAAACATCATCTTAAAGACCTAGGTTACCAAAGTAGTTTACTACCGTTGTTCTCGAATATCCCCGTTTACAAAGAGCATAAGAATAGTGAAAAAGAAGATATAACATTTGTGATTTTTGGAGGAATACATGCAAATGCTCCCATAAAAAAATTCATAAAAGAAGCATCTAAATATTTTTCTAAGATTGGCAAAACAATTTCACTAATTACTATAGGTAGAAATGGAAAAGAACTAGATAATTGGATCCATATATGGAATTCCTCAGGATTATCAACAAAGCAGATGGGCGAACAATCTAAAGAGGTTATTTCAACTACTTTATCCAATGCCGACTATGGAATTTGTACAACACCGTTGGTTCTATCAGAAAAAAGTGGTTCTGTAGCAGCAATGCATCTTCACAATTTACCGGTCATTTGCGTTGCAAGAAATTGGAGCACTGGAGTACAAATAAGTAAAAAAGAAATATCTGTAATGAATTACCAAGAAGGTAATTTCCACAACATGATTATGAATGCTAATACTATTCACAAAGTGGATAACTCAGCCAACAAAATTGCAAAACTATTCTTAGATTCTCTTAAAATTAATATTGATGGCTAAATTCAGTTATTTATGGTCAAATAGAGTTAAACCACCCATAGGCTCTCTACTGTTTTTAAAGGTATGGCTAAAACGTCTTATCTCACTACCAGAACTAACGAAAAGAAATATTCGAAGGTTAAAATTAATTCAAAATGGGGCAAAAATATCTGAAACCGCAGAAATTGGCCAAATTGAAATTGGGGGTGCAAAAAAATTATTGGCAATAGGTTCTTTCTCTTTTCTAGGACGAGTAAATATTGCGTTACATGATCAACTGATTATAGGCGATAATGTATGTATAAATGATGGCGTAGAAATATTGACCGCTTCTCATGATGTTCAAGATCCATTATGGCGTCATAAAAAAGCTAAGATTATTATTGATGATTATGTTTGGATTGGCACAGGTGCAATGATACTGCCTGGTGTACATTTAGGTAAGGGTTGTGTTGTAGGCGCAAGAGCAGTTGTTTCTAAATCAGTTTTACCTGGCGATATTGTAGCAGGTAACCCCGCAAGACCTGTTTCTACTAAAAGAAGTAAAGAATTAAATTATAATCCATGTGAATTCTTAGCATCAAACCGCTGCTGGTTGGTTGGCTAAAACTAATTAAAATGAAATTACTATTTTCTCATATTACCAACAATACCAATGCAAAATCTGCTGCATTGGAAATTTACAAGGCTGGTCTTCTAGATGAATATTATACAACAATAGCTGTATTTCCAAATAGCTATTGGGATTATTTAAGTAAAATTAAAGGCCTTTCGGAAATTGGAAGAAGACGATTTGACCCTGTTCTGGAACCCTATGTAAAAACAAGTCCGTTTAGCGAAATTTGTAGACAAATAGCAACAAAAGCAGGTATATCCAGTCTAATTAATCAAGACTCAGGTATATTTCATATAGATGAAGTTAGTAGAAGGTTAGACCAAAAAGTAGCAAGAAATCTTGTAAAGGCTCAAAAAAGAAATGTTGGAGGAGTTTACAGTTTTGAGGATTTTGCGGTACAGTCTTTTAGAAGAGCCAAAACCTTGGGTATCAAAAATTTTTATGACTTACCAATTGGGTATTGGAGAGAATCACATAGGCTTTTAACAATAGAACAGGAAAAATGGCCAGAGTGGGCATCAACCCTTACGGGCTTTAATGATTCTGAAAAGAAACTTAAACAAAAAGATGAAGAATTACAATTAGCAGATGCTATTTTTGTAGCAAGTAGTTTTACTGCAAAAACATTAAAATCTTATCCGGGTCAACTAGCACCTATCCATATTATACCTTATGGGTTCCCTACTGTTACCAAAAAGAAAAAAAATTATACCCAACCTAGTAAAACAAGACGATTAAAACTACTATTTGTTGGTGGGCTTACCCAAAGGAAAGGGATTGCAAATCTTTTTGCAGCTGTTGAAACATTAGAGAAGCATGTTGAATTAACAATAGTTGGTTATAAAGCAAGTGAAAATTGCAAACCTTTAAATGAAGGCTTGGCTAAACATAATTGGATACCAACCTTATCAAATGACAAAGTTCTTGAGTTAATGAGGGAAAGCGATGTATTGATATTTCCTTCACTTTTTGAAGGTTTTGGGCTAGTGATTACCGAAGCCATGTCTCAAGGCACTCCTGTCATAACCACAGACCGTACCGCAGGTCCAGATATTATGACACATAACAAGGACGGATGGCTTGTTGAAGCTGGGTCTACCGAGGCATTGAAAGAACAAATAGAAAACTTATTAATAGACTCAAAAATACTATCAGAAACAAGTAAAGAAGCAATATATACAGCTGAAAATTGGACATGGGAAGACTATGGACAAAGACTCACTGAGACTATCAACAAATCATTTTAAGATTCTTAACGAAACCTATAACATTGAAAAAAGTTATTTTTTTAAATTCACATCCCATCCAATACTTTGCGCCGATGTACAAATTCATGAACGAGAAAGGCGTAAAAACCGAGGCTTGGTATTGTTCAGATGATTCTATAAAAGGAGGGTTTGATAAAGAATTTGGGGTCAATATAACTTGGGACATTCCGCTTTTAAAAGGTTATCATTATCGTTTTTTTAAAAATAGTTCATGGAAACCATCAATATTCAATGGCTTTTTTGGCCTAATCAATCTTGGAGTTCTAATTCAATTATTTCGTGAACCTAAAGCTGTAATAGTTGTACATGGTTGGAACTATTTTACACACTTCATGGTTTTAATGCTAGGAAAATTACGAGGGCATACCATCTGTTTAAGAAATGATATGCCATTAAGTCACGAGTTCTATAAGCAAGGTTGGAAACAAAAAATAAAAAAAATTGGCTTAAAATATTTTCTTTTTCCCAGAGTTAATAAATTCTTTTATATAGGATACCAGAACAAGCTTTTTTATAAAAGTTATAATATTGATGATACAAGATTAGTATCATGCCCATATGCGGTCGACAATGAAAGATTTGGGGAACAATATAAATTATTAAGCCCTAAAATTTCCGAAATAAAGCATACTATGGGAATACCTGCAGGTGATAAAATAATTATATTCTCAGGAAAATATATTGAAAAAAAAAGACCACTTGATTTATTACAAGCCTTCAAAAATTTAAACAGTCCAAATTGTTGGCTTATCATGGTGGGTGAAGGTGAATTAAGAGCCACAATGGAGGCTTATATTATGCAGCATTCCCTTAAACAAGTTATCTTAACCGGATTTGTAAATCAATCAAAAATAGCAGAGTACTATGCTATCGGTAATGTATTTGTAATGTGTTCATCATTAGGAGAAAACTGGGGCCTATCTGTAAATGAAGCTATGAATTTTGACCTTCCTTTACTACTTTCTGACCTTACAGGTTGTTCTAACGATTTAGTTAAAGAAGGTAATAATGGGTATGTATTTAAAACAGGTGATGTTGACGCTTTAACTATAAAGCTCAATGAAATTTTGCTGAAGAATCAATTATCTTGGTCCACATCTTCTAAATCTATTATAGATGATTATGATTTCAATACCATTATAAAAAACTTAAGACCACTTTTATAATTCTAAAATACAGTTATAGTTTAGCCATTAGGCACATAGTAAATGACAGATTCAAATTACATAAATAGTAATCAAAATACCGAAAGGTTAATAAAAATAGGTATTTGGACCTATCTTTTTCTATTGCTATTTGAGGGAGCTTTAAGAAAATGGTTCCTACCTTTTTTATCTGGACCCCTGGCACTAATTCGTGATCCATTAGCATTACTTCTAATTTTAATGGCTTTAAAAAATGGATTTTTAAAATTAAATATTTACATCGTATCCACAGTTTTTATTACTACTATAGCAGTAGCCACTACCTTTCTGGTAGGACATGGCAATTTAGGTGTAAGCATCTACGGCGCTAGAATACTACTGATCCAATTTCCCCTCATATTTGTCATTGGTAATGTTCTAAATTATAAGGATGTAATAAAAATGGGCAGGGTGTTTATTTGGATAGCAATACCGATGACTATGCTTATGATTCTGCAATTTTACAGCCCTCAAACTGCATGGGTAAATAGAGGATTAGGAGGTGATTTAGAAGGTGCTGGTTTTTCAGGTGCATTAGGTTTTTATAGACCTCCAGGTACATTTTCATTTATATCTGGGCTAACTCAATTTTATGGTGTTGCTGCTTGCTTTATAATGTACTTTTGGTTTAAACAACAAGAAATTAATCGCTACATATTAATTCTAGCAACTTTAGGATTATTAGCAGCTATTCCTTTTTCTATAAGTCGCACACTTTTGTATCAAACAATAATTACTGTTTTTTTTATGGTAATTGCAGCATTTCATAAATCTAAATACATACCTAAAATAATCTTTGGATTTGCGGGGTTCGTTGCTTTATTTATGATTTTAATAAATACAGGTTTTTTAGCAACACCTTTAGAAGCCTTTACATCTCGTTTTGAAGGAGCAACAAAATATGAAGGAGGAGTAAGTGGTACTATTATTGATCGTTATTTAGGGGGTATGGTAAACGCTGTAACAGGTACTGCGGATAATCCGTTTTTTGGTCATGGAATTGGTATAGGAACCAATGCCGGTGGTAAACTCTTAACAGGAGATAAAGTAATGTTGATCTATGCCGAAGATGAATGGGCAAGGCTTATTGGTGAATCTGGTCTTTTGTTGGGTTTAGTGATGATTTTCATAAGAATTGGCCTAAGCATTCAATTAACAATCGCCTCGTATAAAAGGCTCAGAATAGGGAACATGCTACCTTGGCTACTTTTAAGTTTTTGCCTTACAATTATACCAAATGGGCAATGGGGACAAATTACAACACTAGGTTTTGCTACATTCTCTACCGGTATACTGATTGCTTCTTTTAACAATAAAGAAGATCTCTGAATACAAAGCTAAATTTTTAAATGAATATTATATTTTTTACGCATCCTAGATTTTTAGGTCATCAAAGCATGCCACGTTTCGCCAATATGCTAGTTAATGGCATGAAGAAAAAGGGGCATCAGGTAGAAGTTTGGACTCCAAAACCAAATTTTCATAAGCTTCCGGCAACTGAAACCTTAAAAAAATGGCTGGGATACATCGATCAGTTTATAGTTTTCCCAATTGTAGTAAAACAAAGATTAAAATCTGTAGATAAAAATACCTTATTTGTTTTTACAGATAATGCATTAGGTCCTTGGGTTCCTTTGGTTTCAAATAGGAATCATGTTATTCATTGTCATGATTTTTTAGCACAACGTTCAGCTTTTGAGGGTATAGATGAAAATCTTACAGGATTTACCGGAAAGTTGTACCAAAAGATAATTAAAAAGGGATACACCAAAGGCAACAACTTCATTTCCGTATCGAAAAAAACACAATCAGATTTACATAAATTATTGAACTTTACACCAGCTGTTTCTGAAGTAGTCTATAATGCAATGAATAGAGATTTTGCTCCGCAAAAAATAGATGACACTAGAATTAAAGTAGCGAAGGAAACAGGGATAGCCTTTTTGGATGGTTATATTTTACATGTAGGCGGAAATCAATGGTACAAAAACAGAATTGGTGTTGTAGAGATATACAACGAACTTAGAACTCATTTCAATATAACGAAACCATTACTTTTAGTTGGTACCGAACCGAATAATGAATTATTGAACCTAATAGTTTCATCTCCTTTTCAAAAAGACATTCATTCCTTATCTGAATGTTCAGATGAAATGGTCAAAAATTTGTATTCTGGGGCATCATTACTCTTATTTCCTTCTTTAGATGAGGGGTTTGGTTGGCCAATTGCAGAAGCCATGGCTTCTGGTTGTCTAGTTGTTACGACCAATGAGCCCCCCATGACCGAAGTGGGTGGACAGGCAGGTTTTTACATACCTAAACGTCCTTTGAATTTAAATAATTCTAATTGGGCATTAGAATCTGCAGGTATCGTAAATGATGTACTTTCATTAAACCCCATAACGCACAAAAAAAATGTTTTGCAGGGCATTGAAAATGTAGAACGTTTTAAACAAAAAAAAATGTTAGAAGCGGTAGAAGAAATTTATTCCAAAATAATTACCACAGAATAATAAGAAAAATATTAAGGTACAGTATGATAAAATTACTTAACGTTATTACAAGCATGGATCCCGTATACGGTGGAATGTGTCAAGGTATAAGAAATAGCATAGGTGATTTAAACCCAGTTACTACGACCAATCATGTATTATGTCTAGATGACCCAGATTCTGAATATTTGGGTATGGACAAATTCAAGGTTATTCCTTTAGGCGACAAAAGAACTTCTTGGGGCTATTCAAAACATTTAAAAAAATGGTTAATCAAAAATTTAACTACTTATGACGCCGTAATAGTTCATGGACTTTGGCAGTATAATGGTTACGCCGTAAGAAATGCAATAGAAACCTTAAAGTCACAAAATAAAAAAACTCCAAAATTCTATATTATGACTCATGGAATGATGGATCCCTATTTTCAAAAAGCACCTGACCGTAAATTAAAAGCAATCAGAAATTTATTTTTTTGGAAGTTTATAGAACAAAAAACAGTGAATAGTACCGATGGTCTTTTTTTTACTTGTGAAGAAGAGTTACTTCTAGCAAGAACAACTTTTTCTGGGTATGCCCCTAAAAAGGAAATAAACATTGGGTATGGTATACTACCACCTCCTGCATTAAATAAAAATGATATAGCTAATTTCAGAAAACGTAATGGTCTATTACCAGATGAAAAATATATTTTATTTATTAGCCGATTACACCCAAAAAAAGGCTTGATTAACCTTATGAATGCTTATTCTGACTGTTTAAATGAGCATGTTAATCTACCAAAATTAGTACTTGCCGGTCCTGGTTTAGAAGAGGAATTTGGAAAGAGTATTTATAACCTTGTAAAAGAAAATAGCAATTTAAAAAATAACGTACTATTTATTGGTATGATTACTGGTCCAGAAAAATGGGCTGCTTTTTATGGAGCCGCTTCATTTATATTACCTAGTCATCAAGAAAATTTTGGAATTGCGGTAGTTGAAGCCTTAGCGTGCCATTGTCCTGTTCTCATTTCTAATAAAGTAAATATTTGGCGCGAAATACAAAAAGGAAAAGCGGGCATAGTCTCGGAAGACACACAATTGGCAACAGCAGAATCCTTAAAAAAGTTTGTGTCATTATCTAATATAGAATTACAAGAAATGAAAAATGATGCCTATATAGTTTATAAAGAAAATTTCACGATGACTCATGCGTCTAAACAGTACTTAAAAGCTATTGAAAATGGGGCAATCTAATTCTAAAGTATTATTAAAAGCTTTTGATTCCTCTAAAGGGCTAGATCGTGGGTCAAGTAAGTTGAAAGAAGTGTTTTGGTATGTAGTAAAAGTATTTTTCTTTCTTACAGCTATTCCTTATCCAAATTCTTTCAAAATTTTCATCCTTAAAAGATTTGGAGCAAAAGTTGGAGAAGGGGTAGTTATAAAACCAAGGGTCAACATTCATTTTCCTTGGAAATTAACTATTGGCAATCATGTATGGATAGGTGAAGAAGTTTTCTTATTGAATTTTGAAAATCTTAGTATTGGAAATAACGTCTGTATTTCTCAAAGAAGTTTTCTATGCGGTGGCAATCATGATTATAAAGATATTAGCATGCCCTATAGAAACGGACCAATAACATTAAAAGACGGATGTTGGATAGGCGCTAGCTGTTTTATAGGTCCCGGAGTAACGATTGGAATAGACACAGTAATAACAGTTGGATCGGTTGTTACCAAAACCGTTGGTAACAACCTAGTAACCCATGTATTTCCTGACCAATTTAGCAAACAACGTTGGTCTTAAACAAGAAAACACACAGTGTCATTTCAAATAAAAATATGTAATCAACTATTTCATATATTTTGAATATCCTTCCTATTTCACCTATAAGTTGAGTGCTATATCTGAGAACACCAAAGGCAATTAGAACATCTTGGTTGCTTTAATAGGAGACTCATATTCAGTAAAATGAAATATTTATAGCTAATTGAATCATTTTAACTGCTTAATTCTCTTAAATATTTTATGCACAAAAGTTTTAAATTTTAAGAGTTTGTTTATGACTTCTCCCCCAACGAACTCTAAAAACAATTTGATAAAAAAATAATATGTCAGGAAAAAAAATTCTTTTAATAGGTTACAATTATTCTCCTGAGTTAACGGGCATTGGAAAGTATAGTGGTGAAATGATGGAGTGGTTGTCTAAAAAAGGACATCAATGTTCAGTAATTACCAGCTATCCTTATTACCCTCAATGGAAAGTGCAGCAACCATACCGTAAAAGAAGATTTTGGTATACGAAGGAAATTGTAAATGCAGGTGCAAAAAAAACGCCTATTACAGTATACCGTTGCCCTATGTTCGTACCTCACAATCCTACAGGGCTTAAACGTATTATAGCTGACTTCACTTTCTTTTGTTCAGCCTTGATATTAGTCTTAGGTTTCACCTTTAAAGAAAAAAGAGATGTCGTAATTTCAGTTGCACCTACGTTTTTGGCAGGGGTATTAGGCGTTTTTTATAAGTTAATAAAAAGGGCCAAACATATTCATCACGTTCAAGACCTTCAAATTGAGGCCGCCACCAAACTAGGTCTTATTAAATCTAAATTTTTGGTGAAAATCCTTTTCAAAATAGAATTTTTTATTTTTAAAAACTCAGATGTTATTAGCAGTATTTCGCTTAGCATGATCGATCAGATTGAGAAAAAATGTAAAAACCAAGTATTCTACTTTCCGAATTGGACAGACAACAATCTTTTTTATCCTGTTTCAAATAAAGAGAATTTAAAAAGCCAATTTGGTTTTCATAAAGAGGACAAAGTACTCGTTTATTCAGGAGCTATTGGTGAGAAGCAAGGTTTAGAAATCGTATTAACAGCTGCCAAGGAACTAGTAAACAACCAAAAAGTAAAATTTATAATTTGCGGTTCTGGACCTTATCAATTGGTTTTGAAAAAAAAATCTAAAATGATGGGATTGAATAATATTACATTCTTACCCCTGCAACCTAAAAACGTTTTTAATGATTTCTTAAACATGGCAGATGTTCATTTGGTTATACAGAAAGCAGATGCAAGTAATCTTGTAATGCCATCAAAATTAACTACTATTTTATCTGTTGGTGGGGTCGCTTTAATTACAGCCAATGAAGAATCTGATCTTTATAGATTAGTCAATACACATGACATGGGACTTTTAGTTAAGCCAGAAGACCCGAATGCCTTAATTGAAGGAATCAAATATTTAATTAATAACGAGACGATACCCTGTTTTAAGAAAAATGCCCATACTTATGCAAGCCGCTTTTTATCATTAGATAATATTATGGAAGATTTTGTAAATAGAAATATCAATTAAATTGCGGAAAAAATCAAAATTATTTAATTCTAGAATAACACATTATAAATTCCTAAAAGATTTGTGATATTTTTTTAAGACTGGATTTTAAATACTTTTCAACGATTATAAACACCTAGTACTTATTACATTAAATCCAATTAAACAATATTTTCTTCGCAATTTATTGGTATAAAATCAATGATATTTTTGAATATTATTGAGATTTAAAACTTAGTTGAAGTTAGAAATCAAAAAATATAGCATATGAATTTAAGTATATTTAAAAGAGTAATATCTAGAGGGGTATACCGACCAGAAATAGATGGTTTACGGTTTATAGCAATAGTTTCAGTACTATTATTTCATGTAGATGCTTTTCTAAATCTGTACATGAAAAAAACTTCCATTCTATCTGATGTGTGGTTTACGGGACATTTTGGCGTGCCCTTGTTTTTTAGTATTTCTGGATTTGTGTTGACATCCCAAATTTTAAAATCAAAAAAATTCAGCTATAAACAATATATAATCAGAAGAATTGAACGAATAGAACCCCCTTTTTTAATTACAACATTAATATTCTATTTTCTTTTAAGTTTTAGAGATGGGTTTGACCCAGAAAAAAACTACAGTTTATTTCGTGTCTTAACTTATACTAGCAACTTTGACACTAATTTGATTAATGTAGTTACATGGTCTTTAGAGATTGAGGTAGTCTTCTACCTTATACTGCCTCTTTTATTCCTACTTGCCAAAAGGGATATTTGGAAATGGCTACTTCTAGCATTAGCTGCTTTTATTTTTTCGCAACTCTATGAAATTCAATTTTTAACTCGCTTTTTTCATTGGTTTATAATCGGTATAGTTTTGGCGATTTTAGAAACAAGAAAAAAAATGATAATACCCTACGCAGACTTATGTAAAATACTGGTATTGTTAAGTTTAGCTCTATTTTTCGGATTAGCATTTTTTGAAAATCATCTAGTAGTTGAAATACTTCAGCCCATTTTATTATTCATATTTCTATATGGGGTACTTATAGAAGGTTATTTTGTGAAAATATTATCTTTCCAATTATTTACAATTATTGGTGGAGCTTGTTATATTATATATTTAATCCACTTTCAAGTGATTTCTGTTACTGGTCATTTTTTGATTCCTTTGGTTCCTAATAGAGAATTATTAGCCATATTAATGTTGATTTCTACCACCTTCATATGCCTACTGGCATTCCCTATTCTTGAAAGACCTTTTATGAAAAGAAAATGGTGGAAACGAAATTAAATAGCATGAACTCTAACATTGGCATCAAAAAGAAATATGAAGCGTATGTTCCTTTATACTATTAAGTCCAGATATTTTCCATCTATGTATTCCGCTATGCCAAGATTCATCAGAGTGATATAAATATCCTATATCTAAATCTGTTGGGTGAGCAACTGAATTAGGTGAAATAGCATTACCAGCCATTCCTTCAAAAGGAGTAAAAACTGCACCTCCATTTTTGGTTACCTCTAAACCATTTGTATTTTTGGTCCAATTAGTGCCAAAAACATTAACTAACAGACCATTTTCCCAATAATGAGCATATTGATTGGTCTGAAAACCACCTTTCCAGAATTCACCATAATACCCCCATAGAATATTTTTTCCAAAAACCATAGCCTTACTTCCTGCATTATGAACCTTGTTTCCTGTATCAAACCTTCCATCTAAAGGGTAATCACCATTATAATTAACTCCAGTAGCATCTGATGTTTGAAATAGCCAATCATTGGAATTGGTATCCAATAAGCCTAAATGATATCCTCCTCCCATTCCGTTTTCTTCTGGTCTACCATCAAAAGTAACAAGCTTATTATTATCTATTAATGCTACACTCAACCAACCGCCATAACGAAAAAGAGGTTCATCTTGTCTTACGTTAGAGCGTTTTGCCAAGATTGAACCGTTATTGAAAATAGGATCATTATTTACATCAAAACCACTTAGTTCATATTTTTCCCAAATAACTTCTTTCCCTAACTCTGCTGAGTTTGCGTAGACCAATGTACCATTAGCTAACCAAATCCAATTAAAACCTTCCAATACTTTATCTGTTACTCTTACTCCATTTTCTGCCAATTCAGCTATTACAAAATTGAAACCTTCTGTTAACAAGAAGTATGTTTTCCCATTAGAAAGTGTTACGGGTTCTCTTATGCGACCAAAAGAATTGTCATTTTCATCAGTGACCTTAGACCCCCAATTATTTTTTAATTTCCAACTTTTATCTATTTCATCCTCAGAATAATCAATTTCAAATTCCAAATAATCAATAAAGAGTCTGCTGGCATTATTTTTATCTACAGATAGCATTAACCAATCTGGAATATATTGTATTTTTTTGATGAAATTTTTATTCTGCCCGTAATGCATCATACGATTATTACCTCTATCTAAAACCCAAAAAGAACCATCATTTTGATAACTTATGGAAGCATGATTTTCTTGCGTTGTATATATATCTGAATTAAATTTTTTACTTTTTAAATCTGAAAAGTAAAACTTAAAATTAGATGCTTTAGGATCATTAAGATATCCTCCTAAATCACCTAAAGCTTCGGTTTCTTGTCCATTTTCTGAATTAAAAAATCGCACTTGCTGTCTTTGACCACCATCACAAACTGCAATTTCATTATTATTTGGATTCAGACCAATAGTTAATGGTTCTTCTAAATTTTCAAGCTGCCGAGATATTTGTCCTAAACTACCATCTGGAAGTATCTGATAAAGAGATACTTTTTTTTCATCAGTAATTATCCATAGTCCGCCATTGATATCGGTCATAAGTTCTCTAGGTGCATTAATTGAAGTTATAGTATGTACTAAATCACCTCCTAGGTCCATATCCAAAACATCAATCGTATTTTGTAGTTGACGTGCAATAAACAAATAATTACCACTCTTAGCTATCCCTGTTATATATGAGTCTTCACCATTAATAATATTCAATGCCGAGCTATATGTTCTACCATAAGAAACCTCTAAGTTAGTTGCCTTGGTATAATTATATTCTTCATCATTTTCAATAGTCGTTACAAAAACAAAGGAATTATTTGAATGAACATCATGTGCACTCCAATATATATAAGATTCATCAGCACAGATGTATTTTACAATTGCACCTTTGTCTAAAACCGGACTTGTAACTTGAGTGTTATAAATTGAAGTTTTATTGGCCGCAGTTCGCTGTTCATTATATCCATTACTCCAGTAAATCATATCATTAACTACAACAAATTTGAAGAACCCACTAAGACCATGATATCTGTTTTCACCTGTTAAATTAGCAGAAGTGTTACCAATTTTAGCACCTTCCCACTCATATTCTACATTATTAGAGAGTACCTTTATAACATAGCTACCGGGTTCTACGAATGAACCTTTATCATCGACCCCATCCCATTCTACGGTATAGGTTCCCCTATCCTTTTCTACGTTACTCCATAAAGTTCTAATTAAAACATCACCTTTATATACTCCTGCACTGGTTCTTGACTTTTTTTCTAAATAATACTGCTCCTCAATCGTTTGTGCACTATCCACTACATAATGATAATTTTGAGCGTTAACAATCAAAGTAAAAAAGAAGAAAAATTGAAATATTTTCATTGCCCAGAAACGATATAAGAGTTAGCGGCAACCTTTCTAAGTAGACCAAAACGAACATTACCCTCATTACTGATAAAAGTGGCATTGCCATTTAATTGGTAATTTACTTGAACACCTTCTAAGGCCTGTACCTTAAGCAAGGCACCATTGTGTGCTTCTAAATTAATGTAATCACCAACTTTCATTTGATCAAAATTAGAAGTAATACGCAAAGTTGCAGAATTTGTGCATTCTAAAGTATTGAGAATATCTGAGTCATTGATATCCCTATCTGTTTCAAAAGAAACAATCTGAGATTTCACCAAGTAATTGCTGTCCATAGTTAAATTACCAGCAGTTTTTGCATAAAGTGCATATGGAACACTTAAAAGTTCTGTTAAACCGGTAATCGAATAATTATTACCCCCATTTAAATCTATTTGAGTCTCTAAAAAAAAAGGGCCATTCGACCAATCAATATCAGTGAAAGTCCCTTTTATTACTGTTCCAATCCCGATTTGTAAGGTCATGAGTCCGTTTTCATTCGTTAAAGGTAAATGTGATTCTTGATATACCTCTTGTCCATTCATGGATTGCTGGAGTATTGATATTTTGATTCCAATAGTTGAATTACCTATAATTTCACCATCAGTATTACGAATAATTGCCTGATAACTAATTTTTTCGGGCATTTGGGCATATATGCCCAAACTGAGAAAAAACACTATAAGAAATTGATATAATTTCATTTTTAAATTTTTATAAATTTAACTGAAGTAATCAAATCAGAGTTATTACTAAGCAACAGAATATAAATGCCTTCTGACAAAAAGTTTAGCTCTATTTCAGTCACATTATCGTTGACATTATTTTTTGCCATTAGTTTACCTTCAAGACTGAAAATCTGATAGTTTAAATTATCAAAAATTAAACTATCAACGCTTAACCTCATAAAATCTATTACCGGATTTGGGTATATTTTTAAAGTTAACGCTTCGTTTCCTGAAAACTTAAAAAAATCTATACCCTGCTGAACCCCAGTCTTTACCTGTCCATCTTTCTTAAAAGTTTGGCTAGCAAAAATCTGACCTATTGAATAAGAGTAAATTCCTTGCTGTCCTACTGCAACTCCACCTCCAGCATTAATAGAATAGTTGGTTTGTTCTATCCCTGAAGTATTTAAAACTTCATCAACATTTTGACCAAAAACAGAATTGGCAACAATTAACAGTAAAACAAAGAAAATTAATTTCATCAAAAATTATAAAACGCTTATGGGGTCTAAGTGTTTAAAATAAGTTTAGTACCTATTTCATAAACGAAAATAAAGCAAACTTGGTCTAAGTTATACGCTTAAAAAACATATTGGGACTACTGAAATTTACTTTTCTGCTATCTTTTCTAAAAAGAACAAAAAAACTAACGAAAATTCAATAAAGTTGATGATTTATAATAGAAATGACAGTTTTAAGAAATGTTAAATTTAAATTTTAACATTTGCTTTTATTCCTATAAAGGGGAAATAGTAATTGTTATTGCTTATTTAAAGTAGAATATAGCTCATAAAATAGATTACTAATACTATTTTAATTAAATGTAGTCCTCATTTATTACTCATAGAGAACTTCACCCTTACTAAATGTACAGCATAGACAACACCATAGTAGAGATAACGTCTAGACATTCGCTTGGGTTCTTTTACTAAACGACCCAACCACTCAAGGCCCAAATCTCTCCATATTTTATTTGGTCTTTCTACGGTACCTGCATAAAAATCAAAAACCGCACCAATAGAACATATGATTCTAGCATCAAGAAGATTTTTATTTGCATGGCTCCATTTTTCTTGTTTTGGAGCAGTCATACCTACGAACAGCACATCTGGATTAAAACTATTAACCGCTTCGATCATACTTAGATTCTCTTCTTCGGTAAATACGGGTTTAAATGGTGGCGCATAACTAGCAAATCTAATATTTGGATATTCAATCTTTAAACGAGACTCAATATTAGCCAAAGTTTCACCGCTTGCCCCTAAGTAAAAACAAGATCCATATATTTCATTTAACCGTTTTAATTGAAACTCATGAAAATCTGCACCTGCAATTTTTTTAATGGAAGTACCATTTAACCATTTTGCAGCTAATGTAATACCAATTCCGTCGGGAAGAATAATATCGCTACCCAATAACGCTTTTTTAAATTCTATATCTTCTTCTGCTATACAATATGAATATTGATTAATTGTACTTACCAATAATTTAGATTTTAATGGCAAATCATCAAGTGAAGATTTATAAATAGGATAACCAAGGCATACCACCTTTGAGTCAACTTCAGTAAGCATCATAAATTTCTAAAAAAACCGTAATTACAATTTTTGTTCAAATGGAAAATCAATACACATTTTGAACTTTTTTAAACAATTATTATAATTATATCGGGGGTTAATGGTTGTTGAAACAAATATATTTATTTCGCCTTCAACCATAAATTTCTTCTGTTGATATGCAGAAAAATATAGTTATAGCGTAGGTTGCAGCGCATTATATTACAAGAAATAAAGTTTCTTTACATTAATGTGTGTTACTAATCTTACAAAAACTGTTGTCGATTAAATTATATTATTATTTAACTTATCTTAAAGATTTGAAAATCTGTACTTTAATATTTTAAAATTATCTTTACAACCTTAATTAAAAGCTTTTAAATTCTTGTTCTAATCATATTCCCCTAAATTATATGAAGCACAAAAACTAACTGCGAACTAAAAAACTCTTACAGAATTTTAAGATCTAAAATCATTACCGAATATTTGATAAATATGATCAGACCTACATCTATAAATGCCACACTTCTATTCTTTATATCTTTAACATTCCCTTTGTTACAATTAAGTTCTTGTGCTTCTGAAACCGACCTTTTAAAAGAGATAGGTGAAGCTGCTGAAGAACCTATTGCCATCTCAAATGCAAAAATCACGAATTTTAGTTTTCTTTCTGTTGACAATAATGGTTTGACCACAGATATTATTGGTACTCTTGATGAAAATACAAAAACAGTGTATGTTGAGCTCGATCCTCTATTAATACCTATTGAGAAATTAGTACCTACCATAGTAATATCACCAGGGTCTACGGTAAATCCCACTTCTAAAGCAACACAAGATTTTAGTCATGAAAGAACTTATACCGTTACTGCTGAAAATGGAACTAAAGAAACATACAAAATAATACCAAGCATTATTGGTAATATTTGTACTTCTAATTTACAAGATTCTGGACCTATAAAAGTAAGTGCAAATAACCAACGAATAGAAAACCTTTATATTAGAACATCTAACCAACACGGTATTGAAATCAATAATTACACAGGAGTAGTAATTTCTAATTGCATTATTGAATATACCGGGAAATTTATGGGTATTAAATTTACAAGTGCAGATAATCTCACGATAAAAAATTGCTCTATTAAATACGTTAACGCACCAGCAAAAGGTCCCTTAGAAGATGCTGATAGAAATTGTATAGAAGGAATAGGTTCTCAAAATATTGTAATTACGAATGTTAGAGTTGAAGATGGTTCTACCGGTATTCGCTTAAATCAATGTGATAATTCTATTTTAAAATATATTGAGGGACATAATATGAGAGGGCCTTTCCCTAGAGGTCAATTAGTACAATATGACAAGTGTATAGGCGGGCTCTTAGAAAACTTCTCTATAATAAACGACCGCGATATTGCCTGGACAGAAGACAATGTAAGTATTTATAAAAGTGGCGGGCAGCAGATAAAAAAAGGGTTGATCGTTGGCAACAACAGCCCTACCGGTGTTGGTGTACTATTTGAAGACCAAAATACCGAGGGTGCAAGAGGTGGTTATGGAGGAATAGTTGAGGATGTAGATTTTTTAGAAATGGGCAACGGTGTAGTCTCATCTGTAGAAGGCTCTAAAAATGTAAGTTTTACAAGAATACGTGCCAAACAGATTATATGTGGCGAACTTGGTCAAAACAGAGGAAAATCTACCTCTAACTCCCTAATTTTCGGTGCTTTTGGAACTACGGCCAATACCGGTGGAAATAGTATAAACGACTGTATAGTTTTCAATTCATGCAACCCTACCAATATTGTTTGGCCAGAACATAATTTTGACGTTATTGACTATAGAACCGATATAGATTTTGAACCTAGAAACCCTATAGTTCTTAATTTTAATTGTGATTAAGGAGAATTCAATAATTATAAGTGAGCAAAAGAATAATCAAAATATTACCCATTGGTAGAATACCCTGGAATTCTTAAAAAACCGAGTATTTTTCTGCGTACTATAGTGTCTTTAAAGAAAAATTTGAAATACCTTCTATCTGCCTTTATATCCCTAATAATAAAGTTAGGATGGGCTAACGGAAAATCAATTTCTTGTGCTTCATTATATTGCCTTGCATCATTGGCACTAATAGTATGTGTGGCATCTTCACCAAACCCAACATTTTTGATCATGTTTTGATTTGGTATAATTGACAAGCCAGAATTTACCAGTTTGGTGTAGTCCCATTGATAGTCCCACCAAGAGACCTCTTTAGCTTTAATAGTTTTTTCAATTTTGCTTAAACGATATTTCTTTTCAATAAAATTTGAAAAATACTTATCAAAGTATCCTTTCTTTTTTAACTCAGGATATGTAGAAACTTCATAATCATAGTTTTTCCATGCTCTTCTCCAACTTGCCCAACCCCACTCATGACTAAAATAAGAGAAGTAATACGAGTAATCTGAATCTGAGATATAGCCGTTCTGAAAGTTAGAACCACCAATATGCATGATCTGATTGTTATCTTTATATTTTACTAAAAGCTCTGAGCAAAATCTAAAAAAACTAGCTGAAGGCAAACAATCATCCTCTAAAATAATACCCGCTTCTTCATTTTCAAAAAACCAATCTATAGCAGTTTTAGGTCCTAGCCCACAGCCAATATTTTCTTCTCTAAAAAGTGTTTTAACCTCACAGTCCCAATCTACTAAATCTATAATAGCTCTAGTTTCTTTACAACATTGATCGTCCTTTCCGTTTTTTCGTGGTCCATCGGCCGCAACATAGAGTTTTTTAGGTTGCGCCTTTCGTATCATGTCAAAAACCTTTTTTGTTTGTTCGGGCCTATTAAAAATGATAAAAAGTACTGGTGCTTGTGCTGTTGCTGTTTTCATTTTAAATAGTCTTCATTTTTAAACAATTGCCAAATGATTGGAAATAAGGTTTTACCCCATAATAGTAAGAATGCCTGCGGTAGGTGAAACGGAAAATGCACCTTAACAAATTGAATATATTCTTTATATGATAATCCCGTAGGACTATACAAATACGCAATACGTTCTTTTAAATTACTGTCTTGAGGCAGCCAATTGACTCCGTGATCATTTGTGCAATAACCACAATATGAACTTGAGATATACGTTTTAATGCCTTTTTTCAAAGCTTTTAACGTATAATCAAAATCTGCAATACCGTGGGTGTAGTTTTCTGTTAGAGATCCAATTTCTTCATATACTTCTTTTGGTACCAACATAATATTTGCATTCCCCAACTCGCATTGTAGAGGAAACTCATTATTAGGCACGACCATTTCACTTTTAAAAGTAAGTTTATTCAAAAGCTTATGCCCACCATAAGAGATTTTCTTAGTTTCAGGGTCCAATGTTGGTCCTACAATAATACTTTTGGGGTCTTCAACTGATTTCAAATCACTTAACAATCTAGTAATCGTATCTTTAAATACGATAGTATCATCGTTTAATAGCAAATAGTAATCTGTATTCTTTTCGTGCTCATTCGCAAATTTCCATGCCGCTCGCATACCACCTGCCCAAAATAAATCTCCGGTACCCTGAATTATTTGAAGATTTTTAAATTTTCCCTGTAAATATTCGGTTGTACCATCGGTACTACCGTCATCAACCAAGAAAATATTTAAATCGAAACCCTCTTCTAATGTGCAATTAGACAGTGCTTCCAAGCAGCTATAAGTCTTTAACTTACGGTTGTGACACGTAAGTAAAACGGTTATTAATTTATTTTCTTTAGTTGGCATTCTCTCTACTTTATTTCTACTATTAAGCTGGTAATTTTCGATTTTTTCTCATTTCAACATACACCTGATATGGCGCCACTATCAATCCATTAACATTGGTTATCACAATAGCCATACAAATTCCAAAAATACCATAGCTTAATTCTACCGATAAATAATAAGCAATGGGGACAAAGAATATGATTACAAAAATGGAAATATAAAATTGCAAATTTACTTTACCCATACCATTTAAAACACTTATGAAAATCTCTGAAAAGCAATTAGATAGTACAATCAATAGCACACCTAATGAGGTTATAAATGGTATCGTTATTATTTCACCAATCCATAAATTGTAAATAGTTGGTGCTATCAGTAATACAATAATGCTACCAATTGCAATAACACCCCAGATAAGCAATAACTTATTGATTAACTTTTTAATCCACCTATAATCATTGTTTACCTGGGCATTGGTAACCGAACTCCACACCGGACTAAGGATTATACCGAATATTAAAGATGCAACGCTAAAGAGTTTAAAAGCGATATTAAACTCCGTAACCTTTTCTGGTGTAAAATACTTACTTATTAAAAAATTACTTGTTTGAAATTGCACCATATATGCAATATTCAAGAAGAAAAACTTAATACCCAAAGAGAAAATTGAACCTAAAGTATCTAGTGTAGGTCTTTCTATTTTCTGTATTAAATCTCGTCTTTGAACAATAAAGAAATATGCCGTAAACAAGAATATGGAAAGCACATTACTCCCCATAACCACGAAGCCTAAATTAAATAATGAAGGCTCAGAAAATTCTCTTAAGTATAAAATACCGATTAAACCTAGCGCATTACCAACCAATATTGTTCTCGCAATCATTGCTGGTTTCTGTAATGCGTATTGTATAGGATTATAGATTTGAAATATAAATTGTAAACTAAAGAACGAAATCAATAAGAATACTAATTGCTGTAATTCTGTACGGTACGAAACATCCACTCCTAAAAATTCATCCCACTTAATTTGATTCGTAAATATGATATTTAGTGTAAAAATTAAAGCTGAAATAAGAATTAGTACCGCTGCTGTTGTGTGTACTAGCTTTCTCTGTTCTTTTATATCATCAAGTGCTACTGCCTCTGAAAACTTATTACGTAAACCATTACCAAAACCTATGTCCAACAATGTAAACCATGTTAGTACAGAACTTAGCGTTAACCAAATACCATATCGCTCTGCGTTAACAAAATTGATAACCAAAGGAACAAAGAGAAAGTTTATCGCCGTCCCCAAGCCTCTTAGGATTAAGGAGGAAAACACATTCTTGACCAATAAGTTAGTTCTAGAATTCCCTTCAAAATAAGATTGAATAAATACTTTAACTGTATTATACCTTTTTATCATTATAAATTATTGGGTCTTTGCAATTGTAAAAATTCTGATCTGTATTTAAAGGACAAAGTTGAAAAATCTTGATTCTTAAATGTGGGTAAAAATATAAATATGACACAAATTGGTAGCATTAGTATGGGTTCGCCAAAACTTAAAATTAGTAAAATCATTACGGAGTAGATTACATACTCCATTTTACGTAAATATACCTTGCACATAGTACCATACCGCCATAATAATACAAATAGACCTACAACTCCAAATTTGGTAATAAAGTCCATTATTCCATTAGATATATTTACATTATACTCATTTATATAGTACTCGTCATATTGATTGCTAACGCCTAAAAACAACTTCCAATCAAATTGCTCATACAGGAAAATTACACTTGCAAATCTATTCAGTGGAATTTGTCTTTGCACATCATCATAATAGGTAGATAATTCCTCAATTCTTTTAAGGTCCTTTATATCCTGGTCATAAATTTCCACAATTTTTTCTCCTAAAAAAGGCACATTGGGTATTGCAATAGCTAATACAATTGCAAAAGCAATAATGGTTACTTTACTTCCTTTATTTAATACTCGATATCTTAAGAAAAACAATAGAAATACAGCCAAATACGCTGTTGTCGAAACTGTTGTTAAAATAGCAAATGTGATGATAAATGCTTCTTTGTTCAGCTTAAAATCATTCATTAAAAAATTGAACAAAAGTGCTAAGGTTAAAAATGAACCAAAAGCTCCAGGCTCCCAACAAAAGCCTGAATTTCTATAATTATGAATAGTGTCATACGTAAATACTAGAAAATTGGTATACCTAAGAGAGTTATCATTTACCGTTATGCTTTCAAACGCGTTACCAATTGCTTTAACTATTGCGCCATTTTGATAAAATTGAATAATATAAAAAACAATAGAGATCAATGCTAAATGGGTAACTACTTTTATCAAATAGTACAATGTCTTTTCTTTTAAAATCAAACAGAACAAATAGGATGTTAAAACAAATTTGAAGAAATAAAATACATCACTCTTAAAATAATCAATAGGTAACTGATTTAATTTAAATCTAAATAAAATATAGATAAAATAAATTGCAATGCTTACTAAGAAAAACTGCACATCTTTTTTCTTCACCCTATCAAAATAAAAGGCAACAACAATCATAAATACTTCAAAACCAAACCATGCTAAGTTAGATTGAACTAAGAAATTGGCTTTAGAAGCAAATAATAAAAAAAAGAAAGTGATAATATAATATATATTCATTCTTGTTTTTACTTTGAACTAGTAACGATAGATCTAATAAAAAGCATTAATACTTAGTTATTACATCATTTAAGACTACCATAGGGTTCTTAAACTTCCTGTTAGTTTTAATATCTTCTATTATCTCTAGATCTTTTAATTTAGTGTGGTTTGCACGAACCATATACATACAACAGTCTGTATATTTTGATAGCGCAAGTGTATCTGCTAGTTTACTTATTGGAGCGGAATCAATTATTATGTAATCGAATTCTTCTTTTAATTGATCCATTAAATCAACCATTTTTTTGGAATGGAATGATTCTAGACCATCCATATTTTCAGACCCCAAACCAATTGCAAAAAGATTTGGATTATTTTTTACAGACACCAAAAGATCCTGCAATACTATAGTATTATAATTTTGGTTCAGGTAGTTAGTAACACCATATTCTTTCTTGGTTTCGCCAAGGGTTTCTATTAATTCCGGATTATGTTTATCTAATTCAAGTATCACTACTTTTGAACTAGATGAAGCCAAGGCTACACCCATATTAGAAGAGAAAAATGTTTTTCCCTCACCTTTAATTGCAGAGGTAACTAATATTGTTTGTGCCTTTTTTTCTGAAAGAATAAAATCTAAATTCACCCTCATCATTCTAAAATTCTGAGCTAATAGACTTTTTTCTTCTCCTTTTTCAATTAAATTTTTTCCTGATTTATTATGCGCTATCTCACCTATAACAGACACACTTGTCTTTTTCTCAACATCTTTCTTATCAGTAACCTTAGTATTTAAACTATCTTTTAAATGTATAATCCCAACAGGCACCGCTAGCGCCATTAAAACAGAGATTAACAAGAATAATTTTTTACTTGGAGAACCAGATTCATAATCGGTAATTGCGCTATCTATAACCGTAAAATTATCTTGCTTTGCACCTACCATTAAAGCAGCCTCTTCTCTTTTTTGAAGTAGGTATAGGAACAGATTTTCTTTAATACCCTGTTCTCTACTTATTTCAAGTAATTGCCTTTGCATAGTTGGTATTCTTTGCTTCTTTTCTGCAAATTGATCAGACCTATTTTTAATACTGTTAATAGTTATTCTTAAACTCTGTTTTGACGTAGAAAGGCTACCAAGTATATTTCCCCTAAGCTGTTCTAATTGATCTCTAATATCAATCATTCTAGGGTTGTTTTCAGGCACTGTCCGTTGTAAGCTTTTCTTATCTATTAGTAATTTATTATAACTATCAATTAAATAAATAAGGTTTGGACTAGAAATACTCAATGAATTCAATGTAGATTCATTACCTCCTTTTCTTAAATTACGTTCTATAGCATTTAAGACTTTTAATTCAATTTCCGATTCTGTTAATTTTCTGCCGTAATCTATTTCTTGTTCGGCAAAAGAGTTTGCATCAAATTCAACACTAGCTAATTCATTTTCGGTTTTGAATTGCGCAACATTCATTTCTACTTCGCTAAGCTCTTTAGAAAGCGTATTTAACCGATTATCAATAAATTTTACGTTGTTTAAGGCTAAAGTATTTTTTTCCAAGAATGATTTTAACCCATAAATTTCAACTAGGCTATTAATAATATCCTCACCCTTTTCTGGTGTTTTTTCTTTTAATACTATGTTTATAACAGATGCATCTTTATTAACTACATAAATGCTTAAAGCCTTTTTCACATAGTCATGTGCCATATCATCTATATCCCTAAAATCCAATACAAACTCAGTGTCCTTAGAAATACTCTTATCATTTTTTACAATCTCGAAAACTCCGTAAGGTTTTTCAATTTTATACCCATAGTTGTACCTGTTATACCCGTAATCAGAACTAGTGGAACTCGCATCCTCTAAAGAGTCTTCAAAACTCTCTGTTATACTAAAGCTTTCATCCCCTTCTATTTTAATTTTTAAAGTGGTTTCATATGCTAATTGATATATTGTATCTACTACAATCTTAAACGGTAATTCTGACCCATATAATTCCTTTTCAGGAAAAACGTCGGGAGCGGTAAATTTGCATTGTAGCGATAAAGAATCTAAGACAGAACGCATTAAATGCACAGAAGTAAGAACTTCTATTTCATTATTTACTCTTTCTGAGTTACTAAAAGGATTATTATTTACTAAATTATTTCCAGAAGCATCAATATTAGTTGTTTCATTCTTTAATAATAATTTACTGGAAACATTATAAGAAGTACTTATAAACTGCAGTGCAACAAGGGCTAAACTCAAAAATATCATCAAAGAAATAACAAAAAATTTCCATGATTTAAGGTATTTATTCAACAACGCTTTTAAATCAAAATTTTCAGCATTTTGATTTGAAGACATTTGTGAATCGAAATATTCCTTTTCTGTCATTACATTCAATTTTATATGGTAAACAAGCTATAGTTTACTTAAACAGTGTCTCTATAGCAAAAGACATTAAGTTTTAAGTAAACTATTTATTCTAAAACTATTATTGGGTTTATTTAAAAGTAGAAATAGAGATTACCGCTAAGGATAATGAACCTAAGATTACTGAAAACCATTGCGCTGCATTAGACGTATTTCTAACCTTTCTATCGTTTGGTTGCACGTAAACAATATCGTTTGGCCTTAAATAGTAATTAGGAGAAGTAAATAATTCATCAGAAGTCAAATCAATTCTTTTAGTACTTTTAATACCATCTTCTTCACTGATAAGCAACACATTGTCCCTATTTGCATAAATAGTCATATCTCCGGCCATACCAAGCGCTTCTAATAAGGTAACCTTCTCATTTGGTATAGTAAATACAGCTGGTTGATTTACCTCACCTAAAACAGAAACCTTAAAGTTCATAAAACGAATATCTACAATTGGCTCCATTAATAATCTTTTAGAGATCAACTCTTCTCTAATGTATTCTCTTAACTCTTTTTTGGTTAACCCAGAAACTTCAATTTTTCCTAAAACAGGAAATCGTATGTAACCATCTTGATCAATTAAATAACCAACTGTTTGGGTTCCGCCAACATTATTGGCAATATTGAACATCTCTGTAACCTCAGCATTTAGACTACTTATGTTTATACTTAACAAATCGTTTTTCTGTAAGATTGGTTCTAGCGGCTCAAAATGAGAGGAAAATGTATTGTTACCTACTTCATTAAAATATGATGACTTCTTTGCACTACCGCAAGAAGATATTTGTAATGCCACAATAAGCAGTAAAGAAAATTTAAATAATGATTTTCTAGTATTATTCAAGTTAAATGGGGAAATATCAGCTTTCATAATTATTATAGTTTGTAGCTTATAGTTGTTATATATGGTAAGCTCAAAATTAAATCAAACAAAAATTGATTCTCTATAAATTCCGACATCATAGTTTATAAAATCGTCGTAATTAAGAAAAACGGCAATTCAACCTTTTTATGAAAGCAGATACGATATTTAAGTTGTCACTTTAACGGCCACATACGATGTTTACCGCTATTACCGAAAAGACTTTAAGCTATTTGAAGATCCAAAATCCGTGAGTAATTTTGATATTAGACATGTTAACTCCATAACATTATCGGATATTATGTTGTGGGTTGCCACATTGCATTTATACTGAGAATTAAGAACTATTTCTTTGAGAAAGTACTGTTTATTCGCAATTATAGCGCTGTTGTTATTTATTTCAAAAGAATTTAACGGGATATTCAAACCAGACCCATGAGCTTTTACTATTGCTTCTTTCTGGGTCCAATGATGATAAAAACTCTCTAATGCATTTTTTGAATTATGCATTCTCCTATATTCTGAGCTGGAGAATTGGTCTTTAAAATCATCTATATTCAACTCATTTATTTTCTCTACATCTACACCAACGTCGCCCAATGAAGTAATTGCGCAAACAATCAATTCTTTAGAGTGTGAAATATTAAATTGTATAGCTGAGTCTTCTAAGTAGGGTTTTTTATCCTTAGAATAACGCATTTTAAGTTGCTCTAAATCGTAATCGTAAAAATGCTTTAAGCCATAGGCTAATAACAACCTTCCTAAAACGGTAGCTTTAGCATCCTCCCAACGTTTATATTTTGAGATTTTATCTATGAACTCTTCCGAAAAGTTATTTTGCGCATCTGCAAAAAAACTATCGTTATTTTCATTGGTCAAGTACGTGTAAAGTAGGTGCGTCATTTAAATTAACATACTTAGCATTTTATAATTCGTTTGTGTTTCTAAATATCAATTTTCATAAAACCACTTTCTTGGTTAGCATCTGCTACATACCACGCAGGCTGACCTTTCTCATCTCTACCTAAACGAGCCCCTGGAACGGGAGGTGTGTTTAGTTTTTCAAATGACGATGGTGCCTCTGCTGTATGACCGTTAATACTGGCTTCCTTATTTAAAATTCCCACCGCAACCAATTCGTCAACTGAAGATAGAAGCGTCTTCATCAAGAAATCTATATCATTATCGGTGTAAGCTGTTGTTAAAAAGCAAGGGAAACCATCCCAAATATGAATACCTTTTTCACGCATACTAACAAATAGCAATTCTGAATACGGAATATCTTTCTTGAATTTTAATCGCCATAGAGACCCAAAATATGTAATTTCTATAGGCAGTCCACTTTTCGTAAAAGTATCATTTAAACTTTTTGCCATACGTTCTGTCTTCGCAGATAAATTTGACTGAAGACTTGGACCTTGGCTCTTCATATAAAGCAAAGAAGCTTTTGATGACGCCAATGCTAAAGGATGACGAACAAAAGTTCCTGCAAAATAGGTAACACCTACTTCTGGGTAAGAATCATCTCCATATTGCCAGAAACCTCCATCAAGGGCATCCATATATTCTTTATTGCCCAAAATAGCACCAATAGAAACGCCGCCACCCATAACCTTACCATAAGTGGCAAGATCTGCTTTGACATCAAATAATGCTTGCGCACCACCTGGATGCATTCTAAAGCCTGTAATTACCTCATCGAAAATAAATGGAATTTCTTCCGCCGTTGTTATCTCCCTTACTTTCTTAATAAATTCTATAGGTTGAAACTCTGGTCTTCTACTTTGAACTGGCTCGACTAATACACCTGCCAATTCATGCGCTCTCTCTTTAATTATCTGTAAACTTTCTTCTGTTCCATAATCAAGAATCAACATATTCTGAACAGCTTCCGGAAGTATACCTGCTGCAGCCGGGAACGTTTTCTTTTTTTGAGAACCTCTAACAATACCTTCATCATTAATACCATGGTAAGACCCTGTAAAAGCTACTATAAGTGAACGACCGGTAACTGTACGTGCAATTCTCATAGCACCTAGTACGGCTTCTGACCCCGTATTACATAATGCGGCTCTATCATGACCGGTAAATTCACATAAAAGCTCACAAACTTCTCCCGCTAAAGGATGTTGCGGACCTACTTCATACCCTAAATCCACTTGCTTATGCATTGCCTCTTTTATGAAATCTGGTTGATACCCAAAAAAGCAAGAGCCAAATCCGTTTAATGCATCTATATATTCATTACCATCCAAATCCCAAAGTCGGTTCCCTTGAGATTTTCCAATCACTATTGGGTACACCAATTCTTTTGTTAACGGCTTAAAACCTGAAACTACTCTAGGGTCAGCCATTTTAGCCCTATTATCTTGGGCGTAATTTTTACTCTTTATTGTCTTTTTATTATACTTTGATGTCAAGTCGTTTAGAAACTTGGACTGCACCATATCTAATCCAGTAGACTGCTTTTCTATCCTTGGAGATGCACCAAATGGTTTTTTATGTTCTAATTTTTCTTGCTCAGATAATACTTCTGAACTAGCATGCCCATTGACGTTCTTTGATACTACATTATTTGTTGGCGCTACAGGTTTTTGTTGTATATCTTGACTAACCGTACCGCCTTGTAACAACTGAAGCTGTTTACTTAATAACTGAAGTTGTTCCCCTATTAACCCAATAGCTGTTTGGTTGGTGCCAGCATTAGTATAATTTATTGAAGCAGCCTGTTGCACGTGATTAAGAGCAGCAACTGGTTGTTGAACCACTTGTGGTGCCGGTGCCTCTTCTGGTAAATTCTTATCAAGATAATTAGCGAGAAGCTCAGGAGAATTAATATCCTCGTTTAGTTGTCTAAAGGTAATTGGAATTTTAAATTCTTTCTTGCATGTAATAGCCATTTGCGTTAAAATTAAAGAATCTAACCCTAATTCTAAGAAGCTTAAATTTTTATCGGCAATTTCTATCTCAATTCCGTAAGTATTCGATATTAATTCTGAAATTTTATTTAAAATGGACACGTTTCTCATTGGTGTGACGCTTATTGGTTTTTCTATTAAAGTATGTGTTGGCTGGTTTGAATCTAAATATGTTATTTCCGATATCGGATTCGAAACTATAGGGTCGATCCAACATGGTTTACGGTCAAATACGTAAGTTGGTAATCTTAATCGTTGTCTGTTTTGATTTGCATAAAAAGTGTTCCAATCTATTGAAAGACCTGTTAACCATAATTGCCCTAAAGCATTTAATACTCCGTGATATGCATTTTCATCAGGTTTGGCAATAGGTAAAGAGGCAATTGATTTTAGCTTTCTAGCTTCTTTGTTCTGTCGACTTAAGGTAGTAAGTGCATTACCCGGTCCTACCTCTAACAATACTATATCTTCCAACTTAACTATGGTGTCCATAGCATCTGAAAATCTAACAGTATCGCGTAAATGGTTGGTCCAATAGGTATCATCTACAGCTTCATCATTGGCAAGCCAAGTACCCGTAACCGTGGAAATTATTGGTATCTCTGGTATTTTTAAATTAATATTCCTGACAAATGCACCAAACTCTTCTAGTATTGGGTCCATCATTGCAGAATGGAAAGCATGACTTGTTGCTAATAATTTATATGGTAGACCTTGTTCCTTAAGAACTTCACTGAATTTCTCAATTTCGTCGTCCTCTCCAGAAACAACATATAGTTTTTGCGAGTTTACCGCAGCAATAGATAGCGTTTCTGGTATTATTTTATTTAGAACTTCAACATCTATTCGTACGGTTAGCATACTACCTTTTGGAAGTGTGCTTACTAAAATACCTCTCATAGCAACCAGTTGCAATGCATCTTCCAAGCTAAAAACACCTGCTAAATGTGCCCCAACGAATTCCCCTAAACTATGTCCACAAATTACGGTTGGTTTAATTCCCCAACTCATCCATAATTGCGAAAGTGCATATTCAATAGTGAACAATGCAGGTTGTGTATAACGTGTATCTTTTAGTTTACTTTCAGCTTCTTCGTTATTCTCATCTGAAAAAATTACATTTCGAATATCTAGCTGTAAAATATCCAATAATAAATCGGCACATCTATCAACAGCCTCTCTAAATACAACTTCCCCGTCATACAGCTCTTTACCCATATTTAAAAACTGGGAACCTTGACCAGGAAGAAGGAAAACTATTTCGCTAGGAACAATTTTAACTACTGATGACTGCGTAGTTTTTATATCATTATTCGTTAATAATTCAGAAACTTCTTTAGAATCACTAGCTATGATAAATCTACGATTGTTAAAACTAGCTTTGGTCGTACTAAGGGTATAGGCAACATTAGCTAAATTCACCGATTCTATAGAATCAAGATAATTTTTTAGAGCAGTTTCATATCCTTCTACACTTGTGCAAGTTTTAGCAGATATAGGAAGTATCTGTACCGGTCTATGATTTGTTGAATCTTTTACATTCATCTCATATTCCTCCAGTACAAGGTGAACATTTGTACCACCAACACCAAATGAACTTACACCAGCTCTTCTAAGTCCTTCAACATTCCAAGGAGCTAATTTATCTGTAACATAAAATGGACTATTCTCAAAATCAATTACCGGATTGGGTTTTTCATATCCCAAAGAAGGTGGTAACTCCTTATGGTGAATGGCCAATATCGTTTTAATAAGTCCTGCAACCCCAGCCGCTGCGGTAAGATGTCCCATATTACTCTTTAGAGAGCCTAGACCACAATAATTTTTCTTTGATTGATCACCAAAAGCTAGCGTTAAACCATCCATTTCAATTGGATCGCCTAATGGTGTTGCCGTTCCATGAGCCTCTACATAACTAATGGTATCTGGTGAAATATCTGCATCGTCTATAGCACTTTTAATAGCATTTGCCTGACCTTCTGCACTTGGCGCTGTAAAGCTTCCTTTACCACCACCATCATTATTTATTCCAACACCTTTTATAACACTGTAAATATAATCTCCATCTTTTTTAGCTTCTTCTAAATCCTTTAAAACTACAACACCGGCACCATCACTAAATACAGTTCCTTTTGCTTGCGAATCAAAAGGCCTACAATGACCGTCTGTACTTAACATAGATCCCTCTTGATAAAGGTGTCCGCTATTAATTGGAGCTGTTATGCTAGAACCACCTGCCAAGGCAACTTCACAATGACCATTTCTTATTGATTCTACCGCCTCGGCAATTGCCAAAAGCGAAGTAGAGCATGCAGATTGTACACTTACGGCAGGCCCTCTTAAATTTAGATGATACGCAGTTCTTGATGATATATAGTCTTTTTCATTTACGGTATCTAAATGAAGTTGACCAACTGTTTCTATTAATTCACTATTAGGAAGTATATTCTTTTTATAATACGTATTTGTACCTGTACCGGCATATACCCCTACTCTACCTTTATAATGTTCAGGAAGATGTCCCGATTCCTCAAGTGCTTCCCAAGCAAGTTCTAAAAATAAGCGTTGTTGCGGATCCATCACTTCCGCAAGTTTAGGCGTTAAGCCAAAGAAACGAGCATCGAACATTTTTACCGAAGGCACAACACCCCTGGCTGCAACGTATAAACTATCGTTTCGTAAAGACTCGGGAATACTCTTATCTAATTCTTCTTTAGTAAAGAACGATATGGTTTCTTTACCATTCTTTAAAATATCCCAAAATTCATCTATGGTACTAACGCCTGGAAATCTTCCGGCCATACCAATGACCGCAACGCCATTTGAATTATTTGAACCTTTTGCCTTACGCTTACTATACAAAGTAGTTTCCTTATCACCCTCTACAAATTTAGAAAGAGCATCAATTGTAGTATGTTGGTATAGTTTAGTAACCGGTATTCTTACCTTAAGTGTTTTCATAATTGCGTTTACGACCTTTTGTGCCATAAGCGATGTACCGCCCATTTCAAAAAAGTTGTCATCAACGCCAATACCGGATATTTTCAATTCTTTCTCCCAAATTTCAGCTATTCGTTTCTCTACCTTGGTGCGAGGTTTCTTAAAAATCACATCTGAATTTGATCTTAAATATCCTGGTTCAGGTAATTTTTCTTTATCGATTTTTCCGTTAGCATTAGTAGGGAACTCATCTACCCACATTAAAAAAGTAGGCACCATAAATTCTGGCAATTTATTTACAAGCTCAAGCCGAATGCTATTCATTTCTGGTTTTTCACCGTTAGCCTGTATATACGCTACCAACCTTGTTTCACCTTCTTCATTAGTATTTGGCAATACCATGGTGCGTTTAATACTATCTATAGCATTAATTGTCGATTCAATTTCCCCCAGTTCTATACGATGACCGCGTATTTTAACTTGATGGTCTATTCTGCCAATATATTCTAAAGTGCCATCAGCAAGTCTTCTTACCAAATCACCTGAACGATACATTTTCTCACCAGGCTCAAAAGGATTTATAATAAATTTTTCATTGGTCAATTCTGGTCTGTTCAAATAACCTCTTGCCAGACCGTGACCAGAAATACATAATTCACCAATAACGCCAACAGGTTGTAATTGATTATTGCTATTTACAACATGAGAGGTTAATGTTGATATACAATTTCCAATATTTGAAATATTGGTTCTGATATCCTCATCATCAATTATATTAAACGTTGTAAATATGGTTGTTTCGGTAATTCCGTACCCATTTACAAATTGAATACCTGGAAACTTATGGTACCATTTTTCTAAATATTTAGGAAATAAAGATTCTCCTCCAAAAATGACATATCGTAATTTCAAATCGACATCACCAGTCGGTAGACTACCCATTATATTTAAAAAGGAAGAGGGTGTTTGATTTAGAATGGTTACTTCTTCATTAATAAGCAACGACATAAATTCATAAGGATCCTTAACAACTTCATTAGAAGGAATTACAAGTTTGCCACCAAATAACAATGCTCCATAAATTTCCCAAACCGAGAAATCAAAACAGTACGAATGGAACATAGTCCAAACATCATTCTCATTAAAATCATAGAACTGATTGTTGTTTACAAACAGACTAACAATATTTCTATGTTCTAACATAACCCCTTTAGGGTTACCGGTTGTACCTGAAGTGTAAATGATGTAAATTAAATCATAAGGTTCTAATTGAACACTTGTAATAGCGTCTGTAGCATAATTATCTCTAGTTGAATTAAACTCTTCTATTACAGCCGCGTCTATAGTAAAGTCGCAATTGCTATCCTCTTTAATATACTCTTTTCGTTTATCTGGGTAGTTTGGATCAACGGGCACATATGCAGCACCAGCCTTCATAATACCCATCATGCATATAATTAACCACTCGCTTCTTTCTAATATCAAACATGCCAAATCACCTTTAGTAGCTCCCTTACTTTTAATTAAATAATGGGCAAATTGATTGGATAGCTTATTAAGCTCATCATAAGTAAGACTGTTATCTTCATAGACAACCGCTATACTATTTGGAGTTTTAACAACCTGTTCATTTAATAGATCAACAATTGTTTTCTCTCTAGGATAATCTACTACCGGCGTATTAAATTCCTTTAATAATATATTACGCTCTTGTGTTGAAAGGAAATCTACATTACCAATTTCTAAAGAAGGTTGTTCAATTAAACCAGGTACTATGTTTTTAAAATGGGACATCAATTGCGCGATCAACTTTCGGTCAAATACATCGTCATTATAAATAACATCGAATCGAATTTGCGATTGCTCAATTTCTAGAATAAACTTAATAGTAGAATCGCTACTAACCTCACCAACATAAACTATACCCTCATCACAATTTTCTGTATTGTTAGCGCTTAATGTGCTTATGGTAAGAACAACATCTAATAATGAATTTTGACCATTTTTATGTACTAAGTCAAAATCATTTAGAAAATCATTATTGGGATAGTAATTTTCAAAGTTTAATAAAACCCTATTTTCGGTACTTTTATACACCGTATTAAAATCAAAAGAAGGTGCTATTGTATTTCTAAAAAACGATAAATTATCATTTACCCCTAATTGCTCGTTGTTATTAATTATTAATCCAAATGCAATATCGTTTTGATTCGTATATCTATGCAAGAGAACTGTAAGTGAAGAAATTAAAAAGATTTCCAAGTTTTCTGGTGAAGACACAAACGAACGAATAGTACTTGTTACCTCTGACGAAAAATAAGTACGCAGCAAAGACCCCTTAGAAGCACTGTGGCTTAAGGTCAATTCTCTATTCGGTAAGTCTAATAATTTAATATCATCTGACAGTAAATTTTCCCAGTACCCTTTAACAGAGCTAGAAATAGACCCTTTATTTTTAGCGTTCATATCTAGTAACTATATAATTAATGACTCCGTAATATTATAATTTCAATTTGTAGAATTAAAAATGTCTTCCTTGAAACGCATTCATTAAATACACAATTGCATTAATAAAAAATTGTTTAAGGTTAAAATTCTATTTAATCAAATCTATTTTTGAAGGATATTTTGAATCAATCTTGTAAATTATAATTACAGTAAAATTAGTAAATCTTACGTTTAAACTGGATTTTAAAACTGGAAGTAAATACCTAAATTCTAGAATATTTTAATTACAAACACTTGATTATCAATTATTTATTAAAAATATTCGATTACATTATCTGAAGAAATATTTTTTAACCAACAATATTTCATCGAAAATTAAATAACGTTCCTCGATAGTATATAAAAACTTGATTACTTAGGATGATTAAGTGATATATTATGACGTTTATTTGTACAACAATAAATCTCTTTATATTCACTTAACTTAGACTGGTTTTTAGGTATCTTTCTAATCGTAAAAGGGTATAGCACGCTAATGAAAAATAAAATAATACTACTTATTGGTGATCTACTTGTATTTCTAATGCCTAAAAAAACAAGAGAATTTGCAAATAAAGGCATGACTATTACCAATAGAAACGATATAAGTCTAGCTGAACTTTTTATACGCAAATCTCTTTTGAGAAAAGTAGAAGAAAAATCGGACTATAATACACTATCTGAATTTCATAAAGCATATTGGAAAAACAAGGGAGATGATTTTTTCTCAGCAACTGACGATTCCTTTGAAAATAACTTTTTACCTGAATGTTCTTTCATATTTGAACTTCTAAAAGACAAATTATCTTTAGAGCATGAAAATTTCAATACCGTTGTAGAGATTGGAACTGGTAATGGGAAAGTTTTGAATTATCTAAGCGAACAATTCCCTCAAATCGATAGATTTGTCGGTATTGATTTAAGTCAAAAACAAATTTCACGGAACAAGGAAACATACCAAAAAAATACTCAACTTGAATTCGTAGCTGGTGATGCTTTTGACTGGGTTAACACCTATGCCAATAAAAATATGATATTTGTTACTTCTAGAGGCGTACTAGAATATTTTACAGAAAGTAGGTTACAAGACTTTTTACAACAAATAAACCGCTTAGGAAACACCATCTTTATTGCTATTGAGCCCAATGGAGTTGATCACGACCTTAAAGTAAATACAAGTTCAGAGCCATACGGTTATGAACGTTCGTTCTCGCACAATTACGAAGTACTTTTTAAAAATACAGGTTTTAGCCTATGGCATACTTCTACAAAAGACAGTACACTTGACCATTACTTTAGCTATATGGGTGCTGATAACTATAGCAAGAAAGCCGTTATGGTCACTATCAGTTAATTTTCAAGGCACTACTACTTAGAACTGTTGTTATCAAGAACTCCCTGAAGGGTTTTCGCCAATACTTTATCGTTAGGCGGAGCAAACATTGTTAAATGCTCTCCAGGAACGTAATGTAACTCTATACCATTTTGGGCAAAAGACTTCCATCCAAAATTTACATTGTCATGAGTGTAATCAATAACATCTTGAATACGGAACAAATCGGCTTTTATTGACAAAGGTTTTAAATGATACCTATCTACAACCTTGTTGTGCTCAATAATTCTATGCTCATACTCCCAGTCATAATCCATTTTAGACAAGGTATTCTTATCTTTTTTTAATCTTAAGTAAAGCTTCTTCAGGTTTGTTTTGGTAACTCCTACCCTATATTTAAAGCCTTCCTTATTTAATAACTGCCTTAAAACATGCAAAGATTTATTAAATAAATAGTTACCATAAGCCATTTTCTTACCTAAAGAAGTACTACGACCATAATGTGCATATGCATATGTGTCTAAAAGAGCTAAAGTAGAAACATTCTCCCCTTTTTCCATTAACTGCTTTGCCATTTCATAGGCGATTATACCACCGGAAGAATAACCCGCCAACATGTATGGTCCTTTAGGTTGCGTTGCAATAAGGGCCTCATTATAATGTGCCGCTATCTCTTCTACAGAAGTTAATAATTCTTCTTTACCATTTAAACCTTTCGCTTGAAAACCATAGATTGGCTGATCTGGATCCATATGGTCCTTTAGACTTTTAAAGGAAAGTACATTTAATCCTGCTCCGTGTACTATAAATAGTGGTGTTTTAGAACCTTTAGTCTGAATTGGCACCAAAGAATCCCAGGTTACCGTATTCTCTTCTATTTTCAATAAACTAGCTAAACTTTTAACCGTAGAATATTCAAATAAAGATGATAATGGTAAGCGCTGACCAGACTTCTCTTCTAATTTGGTCATTACCTTAGCAGCGATTAAAGAGTGTCCGCCTAATTCAAAAAAATCATCAGTAACGTTTACTTTATCTAGGAACAAACATTCTTTCCAAACCTCTGAGACCAGTTTTTCAGCTTTCGTAAGCGGCTGACTATTTTCGGCTGTAGTATAAACTATATTGGCACCAGTATCTGGTAAACTCTTTCTATCAAGCTTCCCGTTTATAGTTACCGGAAGTTCATTTAATCTAATATATTCATGAGGTAACATAAATACAGGTAATTCAGTTGCCAGTTGATTTTTCCAACTAACCACATCTTCATCCCATTGACTATCTTCACCCTTATAAACAATATATGCTTTTAAAACATGGTTTCTAACATCTGTAGCAACCGATTCTATTCCTTTTAATTTCTTTAGCGAATGTTCAATTTCACCAAGTTCAATTCTATGTCCACGTACTTTTACCTGTCCGTCTTTTCTTCCTAAACATTCAATTTGACCATTTGGCAAAAGTCTTCCTAAGTCTCCGGACAAATACATTTTTGCATTGCCATCAGCTTTGAAAGTATCTTTAACAAAACGCTCTTTAGTCAGTTCTTCCTGCCCTAAATAGCCCATAGTTACACCTTCGCCACCAATAGTTATTTCACCAGCTTCTCCTTTTATAACAGGATTTCCTTGTTCATCTAAAAGATAGATGTGAGTATTTGCAATAGGTTTTCCAATGGTTATAAGATCATCTTGATTAGAAATTTTGGTTAGTATACAGCAAACCGTTGTTTCCGTAGGACCATAAATATTCCACACTTCATCGCATTTTTCCAACAACTTTACAGAAAGTGATTTAGGTACTGGTTCTCCACCAATCAACGCTTTAATATGCAATGGCTCTTTCCATCCTGAATCTAAAAGAATTTGCCAAATAGTTGGCGTTCCCCAGATAACAGTAATTTCATCTTTAACTGCCTTCTGTAATAAAAGATGACCATCTTTTCTTGTATTTTCATCAACTAACACAACACTGGCACCATGAATTAATGGTAAGAATATTTCCATAACCATCGCATCAAAAGATATCGTTGTGGTCGCAAATATTTTATCATCAGGTCCAATACCTGGTTCTTTGCCCATGGAATACAATAGATTGATTACATTTTTATGTGTAACCTGTACTCCTTTTGGTTTACCAGTAGATCCGGAAGTATAAATGATGTAAGCTCCTGCATCAGAAGATACATTTACATTTTCAAAACTACCATCAGCTTCATTTCTATTAGAAATAATATCTTCAATAAAAATAGCCTTTACATCATGGTCAAGTTTCTCTTTTGATGTATCACAAATGAAAAAAGAAGAATTCGCATCTGAAATCATCAGTTTGGTACGAACATCTGGATAACCCGTATCTATAGGAACGTATCTAGCCCCACACTGTAATATTGCAAAAAGCGATATAATTAGAGCTGGAGATCTTTCAAGAGAAATAGCGACCGTAGTATTTGGTTTTACCCCTTCTTCCCACAAAAGACTTGCAGTAGAATTAATTCTACGCTGCATTTCTGCATATGTAATTTTCTCTTCGTTAAACTCTAAAGCTATAGCATTTGGTATATTTATAGCTTGTTTATGAAATAACTCATGAAGTGTGGTACTCGGTAATTCTAATGAAGCACCCTCAATAGCAAAGTCATTATTACTTCTTTGTAATAACTCAGAAAGTTTAACATTTGGGTTTTCAATTAGCTTGTTTAAAACAGTCTTAAAGGATTCCCCCATAGAAAGTATAGTACTTTCTTTAAACAAGTTTGTATTATAAGACCATTCTAATATTATCTTTTCTTTAGACCCTGTTGCATTTAAAAACAATTCGAATGTTTCAAATTCTCGCGCGTTACTGTGGTATTCATAGTTAAGACCAGAAAAAGAAACACCATCATCCAAATCCATATCGACATTAAAGACCACAGGTACCAATGGCACTCTTCCCGGAGTTCTACTTAAATTTAGTTTTTTCAATAAACTACCAAAAGTTAGTTCCTGATTCTCAAAAGCATCAAAATTTGCAGATTTTCTTTTCTTTAAGTAGTCAATAAAGCTATCATCACCATCCAATTCACTTTTCATTGGAAGTAACTTCACACAATGACCTACCAAATGTTTAGCCCCCATAGCAGATTGCCCTGCAACAGGGAGACCCAGAACTATACTTTTTTGAGCTGTTAATTTATAAAGCAGAATTTCAAAAGCCGCCATTAATGTTAGAACCAAACTAGTGTTGGCTTTGATACCGGTATCTTTTATACTTTTAACTATATCCTTATTTAAGGATTGATTTATACGCGCGCCACTATATGTTCTCTTAGTAACTTGTCCAAAATCTGTAGGGAGGTTTGTTTTTGGTATCTCCCCTTTGTATACATTTAACCAGTAGTTTTCTGCCTGAGTAAATTCACCATTAGATTTTAACTCATTCTGTTGCGCAACATATTCTGTATAGGGTACCGGTTCTGGAAGATTATGATTTCTGTTCTCAACTTTTGCGGAGTACAATTCTCCAATTTCCTGCATTATTATACCAACAGACCACCCATCGCATATAATATGATGCGTGTTAATGACTAACTGGTGTAATTGATCTTCTAATTTCAAAAGACCAAATCGTATCAATGGTCCCTTGGTTAAATCAAAAGCGGTATTTGTATCTTGTCTTGTGAATTTATTTACTTCTACATCTGTTTCTGTAGCCGAAAGTTTACTATAATCGTGAAAGTCAATAATTGCAATTTGAGCATCAAATACATTAATAAACTTTCCATCCGGACTAAACACAGACCGTAATGATTCATGCCTACTAATAAGCATGTCCAGAGCCCACTGTAAGGCAATTACATCTATTTCTCCTGTAAAATCTATTGATAATGAAAGATTGTAAGCTCTATTTGCGTCTTCGCCACCAAAATAGCAAGAATACCAAATTTCTTCTTGCGCATCTGTAGTGTGCAAAATGTGCTTTATTGCGGGTCCTTCAAAAGGGTTAAAATGCATTAGTACTTCCAAAGTATATGACTGAATAGGTTAGTTTATAAAGAATAAGGGGGATTTAAAACATAGCTTTAAAATTTTCATTAAGACGGCTATTGCTTAAGATTCTTCAGTTTTATGCGATAAATATATTTATAATCATCAAAAAACACATTTAGTTTCGCTGATGTGTAAATAAAATAGTTGTGTGTAAAAAATATCTTAAATGCTATAACCCTAATATAATTTAAAGAACGAAAACTTGTTCAAACACAAACCAGATTAGAAGTTCACGTTAAGGAAGGACAGAAAAATGTATTAATCAGTCCTAAAGTTAAGAATAATAATCACCTTGAATTGAAGAATTGATATCAAATAATAAAGTCCCGAATTAAAATTAATTCGGGACTTTATATAGTACGTTTAATAATTGAATTTTTGAAAACTTAAACTTTCAACAATTTTTCAGTTAAAATTTTAGCATACAAAATTTGATTTTGCTCTATAGCATTAAACGTGTTCTGAACCCTTTGATTCTTAGTTTTCTTATCCACTAGAACTTTTTGGGTTTCTTTAATCTCAGCACCTTTCTTAACCTGAAAATACGGTTTAAGGTGCATGTAGCAATTCTCAAGAGAAACTAACTTTTTCTTTTGAAAGGATAACGTTAGTTTCTTAGATAAAATGTTAGATATCATCGCATAGTGGTTTAAGATTGATATTATAACGGGGAAATACAATAAATAGCATATTAAAGTAGTCTTTTTCCTACTCAAATATAAATAATAAATAGTGTTTGACAATTTAAACATAGATTAAAAAAATAATTAATAACAAGTTTTATTAGGTTATTTTTAAAAAAATAACACTAAATCCTTTCATTTGATAAATAAGAGCTCAAAATATTCGCTTTTAATAATCTTATCATTCTAATTGATTTAGACCTTGAAAAAATATAAAAAAGTATTCATAAAATTATAGACATCAAATAGAAACTATAACCTTCAACTGCAGTACTTTTAATGTTTTAAATGGTGGCAAGAAAAAAAGTTAAAGATTAATAATCACAATTATATTTTAAATTATCAACTCCATTAATCATACTATTTTTTATAAGAAATAATAGCAACTTAGTTATAACCACGAACCTAATGACAACTCTTTTAAAAACTGATTAATTAAAACACAGTTTATCGATTAAATCATAAGTTAATCTAAGGTTTGTTTTTTTTGATTCGAATTACACAAATAATATCCTAAATTTGTTTCACAACCATTAACCATAGTTAAAAGATTCAATACTATGTCATTAATCTTATTAACTTTTAAAACTTATATTATTGTAATCTAGGTTGTGGTAAAACAAAATTTTACTTTGAAAAGAACTAGAGATAATATATTAAAATGAATTCCCCAACTTCACTTAATTATTTAAAATAATTAAGCATTCCATTTTAAAAGGAATGACTTTGCTGGAATTCACTATTACCATATTTACTAGTTCATAAGTGAAAAATATGAACGAAAAAATAGTATAAATCCATTTTACAACATTATGAAAGTAGCATTAATTACTGGAGTTACAGGTCAAGACGGCGCTTATTTGAGCGAATTTTTATTAAAAAAAGGGTATCAAGTACACGGTTTAAAAAGAAGAGCATCTTTGTTTAATACAGACAGAATTGACCATCTTTATCAAGACCCACATGTAGAACACAGAAATTTTGTACTTCATTATGGTGATATGACAGATAGTACTAATCTTATTAGATTAATACAAGAAATTCAACCAGACGAGATTTACAACTTAGCAGCAATGAGCCATGTTCAAGTTTCATTTGAAGTTCCAGAATATACTGGTAATGCAGATGGATTGGGTACGCTTAGAATTTTAGATGCCGTACGTTTATTAGGACTTGAGAAAAAGACTCGTATTTATCAAGCATCAACTTCAGAATTATACGGAAAAGTACAAGAAGTTCCACAATCAGAAACAACTCCTTTTTACCCACGTAGCCCTTATGCCGTAGCAAAAATGTACGCATTCTGGATTACTGTAAATTACAGAGAAGCTTATGACATGTTCGCTTGTAACGGTATTCTTTTTAACCATGAATCACCTATTAGAGGAGAAACTTTTGTGACTAGAAAAATAACCAGAGCAGCTGCAAGAATTGGACTAGGTTTACAAGACAAAATTTACCTAGGTAATTTAGATGCTCAACGAGATTGGGGTCATGCTAAAGATTACGTACGTATGATGTGGATGATTCTTCAAGCTGATGAAGCAGAAGATTGGGTAATTGCTACGGGAAAGACTACTCCAGTTCGTGAATTCGTTAGAATGGCATTCGCAGAGATGGGTATTGAACTAGAATTCAAAGGAAAAGGTGTTGATGAAAAAGGATATATAAAATCATGTTCTAATCCAGATATACAAGTTGAAACCGGAAAAGAAATTCTAGCGGTCGATCCTAAATATTTCAGACCAACAGAGGTTGAATTATTAATTGGTGATGCAACAAAAGCTAACACTAAATTAGGTTGGATTCCAGAATATGACTTACAAGGTTTGGTAAAAGACATGATGACACATGATTTAAAATTGATGCAAAAAGATCAATATTTGAAGAAAGGTGGTTATGTTACTTATAATTATTTCGAATAAATAATTAAGAACTATCGATTCTCCTAATTTGTAAGTAAACTATGTTAAATAAAGAAGCTAAAATATATATAGCAGGTCACAGAGGTCTAGTTGGCAGTGCAATTGTTAAGAATCTGAAAAGCAGAGGCTATTCAAACTTGATTTTTCGCACGCACAAAGAACTAGACTTGACCAATGCAACACAAGTTGCAGCGTTTTTCGAAATCGAAAAACCGGCATATGTTATTCTTGCTGCCGCTAAAGTTGGTGGTATTGTAGCCAACAACACGTATCGTGCAGATTTCATTTATGAAAATCTAATGATTCAGAATAATGTCATACACCAAAGTTATCATCATGGGGTGAAGAAATTACTGTTTTTAGGAAGCACATGCATTTATCCTAAAAATTGTCCTCAACCCATGAAAGAAGACTCTTTGTTAACAGACGTTCTTGAATATACCAATGAACCTTACGCTATCGCAAAAATAGCAGGTATTAAAATGTGTGAGAGTTACAATTTGCAATATGGCACTAACTTTATTTCTGTTATGCCTACCAATTTGTACGGACCTAATGATAATTTTGATTTAGAAAAATCGCATGTGTTACCTGCATTGATTCGAAAGATGCACTTAGGGAAGGCCTTAGAAAATAATGATTGGGATACTTTATCATCAGATTTAAATGCTTTACCAATTGAGGGAATTAACGGTAAATCATCTAAAAATGAAATTATCTCTGTCTTAGATAAATATGGCATTAAGAAAAAAGATGATACCGTTCATTTAGAAATATGGGGCTCTGGAAAACCTATGCGAGAATTTCTTTGGAGTGAAGATATGGCAGATGCCTGCGTCTTTTTAATGGAGCAGAGAGATTTCAAAGATTGCTATGATCAAAAAACTAAAGAAATACGCAATACCCATATTAATATTGGTACAGGAGTTGATATTTCTATTAAAGACTTAGCATTATTAATACAACAAACTATAAATTTTAAAGGCGAATTATATTTTAATACCGAGAAACCAGATGGTACATTAAAAAAACTAACAGACCCCACAAAATTACATGACCTTGGATGGAAACACACCATTTCTTTATCACAAGGAGTACAGCAAGTATATTCATGGTACACCTCCAAGAATTAATTGTTTTTACCTACAGATTTCTATCAAACTCAAATTTACCGCTAACCAATAGTTCATTAACTATTGGCTAGTAGTAACAACCTATTCTTAGCTCTTTGACCAACCATTACTAAAAGCGGAAATGAAGAAATCTAATTTTATAATACCTCTATCTTTTATAGTGCATATATTAATCATTAATTTGACACTGTATGCGTATACTCCAGAAACATATCTTAATGGATATAGTATACTTTACTATAACCTAACATGGCTTATTACCACTTATAGCTTAAACTTCTACCCTACGGCTAGAAGAGATGGCTTTATGAGTAATTTCAAAAGCTTTGTTATACTTTTTATCATTTATGGCTTAGTCTATTTTACCTCATTCGTGTTTTTTGGAATGTATTCCTATAAACCTATGTACTTAGTCTTGGTATACTTATTAATCTGCTTCCTATTAACACTATTTCGGGTATTATTTTATTGGGCTAAAAATTTATACAGAACAAAAGGATACAATAGCGTAAGTGTAGTAGTAATTGGTAAGGATAAGAATCTGCAAAAGCTACGACGTATTTTTGACAACCCTGAATTCGGGTATCGATATATGGGATATTTCGACAACGTAAAATCTAATAGCCCTTCTTGTTTGGGAGATATCGAGAGCTCATTCAATTATATATTTGAAAATAATGTTGAGGAAGTGTACTGTATGGCTTCTAAGCTTTCCAAAGCAGAGATACAATATTTAATGAAAATTGCAGATAATAGTTTAAAAAGAATAAAAATTATTCCGGATAACAAAGAATTGTTCTCCAGGGCAATGTCGTTAGAATTATATGGCGCCGTTCCTATTTTAAACCTTAGGGCCTCTCCTTTAGATTTAGACTATTCCAATCTAATTAAAAGAATTTTCGATGTATTATTTTCTAGCATGATCATACTATTTATACTGTCATGGTTAATACCAGTAGTTTTCATACTCATGAAGATTGATTCCAAGGGACCTTTGTTTTTTAAACAACAACGGCATGGAGTTAATAGAGATATTTTCTGGTGTTATAAATTTAGGTCCATGACCAAAAGTACTACAAGCGATACTCAAATGGCCACTAAAAATGATGTAAGGGTAACAAGGCTTGGTAGAATTTTAAGAAATACCAGTATTGACGAGCTCCCTCAGTTTTTCAATGTGCTAATGGGCGACATGAGTGTTGTTGGTCCTAGGCCTCATATGGTGGTACATACCCAACAATATGAAAGCTCTGTAGATAAATATTTAGTGCGTCATTTCTTAAAACCAGGCATTACCGGTTTAGCACAAATTCAAGGTTGTAGGGGAGAAATTATTAATAGGTCAGATATTGTGAATAGAGTCCGATATGATATTTTTTATATGGAAAAATGGTCGCTAGCATTAGATGCTAAAATTGTTTTCTTAACTGTATATAATGCCTTGAAAGGCGAAGAAAGGGCATATTAGTCCTAATAGTATTATTAAGACCTAAACATCTAGTTTTGTCTTCCCAAATAAGTAAACAGTATTGAAAATTGGTTCAAAAATAATAGGACAACTAACTACTCCTTCTTTTTAAATAGTTTTTTTATTCCATTAAAAAGTAAAAGTGCAATAAACCCAACCGCAAGACCAACTACAAATTCTACAATAATACTAGGAACACTAGGTAGCAGATGATGAAAGAAATCAATATTATGTACAAAAATACCACCAGAAACCAATAGTAAAGCAATAGTTCCAATAACCGACAAGGCCTTAATTACCTTTGGCAAGGCGTTTACGAAAAAATGACCTATTTTATCAGAAATACTATTTTCCTCTTCGTTTAAATTAATTAATCTGGTACCAAATTCATCCATTCGTACAATAAGCGCTACAATACCATAAACACCTACTGTTGCTAAAAGAGCTACTACCGAAACTACTGCTATCTGTGTAACCAAAGGCTCTTTAATAACGGCTCCTAAAGCAATTATTACAATTTCTATGGACAATATAAAATCAGTTACTATGGCAGATTTCACCTTCGTTTTCTCAAGTTCTAGAATCTCTTCTTTAGTCATCGGCTTTGCTTCTGCAGCTATATGCGCATGCTCATGAGGAACAAAGAATTCATGAATTTTTTCCGCACCTTCAAAAGCAAGGTAAATTCCCCCTAACACTAAAACAAGTGTAACCGCCCAGGGTAAAAAAGCACTTAACAAAAAGGCAATAGGTAATATGATGATTTTGTTAAGAAGCGAACCCTTGGTAATAGCCCAAAGCACTGGTAATTCCCTTTGAGAGACGAATCCTGATGCTTTCTCCGCATTTACGGCTAAGTCATCACCTAAAATCCCTGCGGTCTTCTTAGTGGCTATTTTACTCATTGCCGCTACATCATCCAATAGTGCTGCTACATCATCTAAAACTGCAAAAAAACCTGAAGCCATGTATCTCTAATTTTGGTCAAAAATAATTTAACCATATCATATATAGGAATTCTATCCATAAAAAAGATAACCCATCTCTAATTTGTATTTTTATGAACAATGAAATTGTTATAAATTTTAAGGGATACTAAAGCTAACAAAATGAATGAAATTAATTGGGGAATAATTGGTTGTGGAGATGTTGCAGAAGTAAAAAGTGGTCCCGCTTTTCAGAAGGTTGCATATTCAAATTTAATTTCGGTCATGCGCCGTAATGAAGAAAAAGCAAAAGATTTTGCAGAACGACATCACGTGCTACAGTGGACTTCAAATGCAGAAGATATATTTAATAACGATGACATCAATGCTGTTTATATTGCCACGCCCCCTTCTACACATTTAACCTATGCATTACAAGCCCTAGACGCGGGTAAACATGTATATCTTGAAAAACCAATGGCATTAAATGCTATAGAAGCACAACAAATAACCAATGCACTTAACAATAGTACAAGTAAACTTACTATGGCGCACTATCGCCGTAAATTGCCAGCCTTTTTAAAAGTAAAAGAACTTCTGGATACCAACTGTATTGGAGACATTACTCATGTAGACCTACAAGTCTTACAATCTAAAAAAGAATTATTTGTAGCCGATGCTAAAGATAATTGGAGAATACAACCCGAGATATCGGGTGGAGGCTATTTTTATGATTTGGCACCCCATCATATAGACATAATGATTCATTTCTTTGGCCCGATTGAAAAATTACATGGACTTACTAAACCCACAAATAGGAATGCAAACGTAGAAGAGATCGTTAATGGAATTATCTCCTTTAAGAATGGTATTCAATTTCGAGGGATATGGAGTTTTAATGCTGCGGAAATAAACGAAAAAGATGAATGTATTATTTATGGCACCAACGGTCGTATTCAATTCTCCTTTTTTGGCAGTGAAGTTGTTTTAAAAAGAAACAATGAAGAACAAACGTTTACATTTACTAACCCAAATCATGTTCAAGAACCCATGATACAAGCTACTGTCCATTTTTTTTTAGGAAAAGTTGAAAACCCATGTACGGCCGAAGATGGTATATTAATTATGAATGTATTAGATGAATTAAAGAGTTGTAAACATTAACCCTACCGCCCCAACAACGCTAATTTTGCAAAGAAATCATCAAACAACAGGCGATTATCAAGCTGTTGATATACCCTAATATTTCTACCTTTTAAATTAGCTTCATAAATGCCAGATTCATTTATTTTAGGGGCTTGTTTTATTACGTAAGTACTAGAAGAAGGGTCTGGCTCAAATGAAGATTGTAATGCCGTTAATAATACTAGGGGATTATCGCCATAAATGTATACTTCTCCCATGGGCAAATTCCATTTATCAATCTTTGCCAATGCCTCTTTCATTACTTTGAATAAATGATCACCTAACTTGCCTTTATCTTTAACCTTCGTTAAAAGTTCTGCATCTGACATAATGGGTTGTCGATATACATTTCTAGGTACTTGCCACAAATTGATATTAGAATAATTAAAAATGACCTGAGCTGAGTTAATATCTATACCCAAATTATATTCAAGCGTGGTGAACCCAGGTGGTGGAATCGCCATATCTATATATTCAGGTCCACCTATCCAAACTAGGGTGATTTTTTCTGCAATTTTAGGCTCAAGCAGGTAAGCACTTGCAATATTTGTTAATCCGCCACCACACACCACGTATAAAGGTAAATTGGTATCTGTACGCATCGCTTCTTTAATAATTAACTGTACCGCATCACTATCTATTGGTTCTGAAACATCCGTCATACTCTGGTTTTTATCAGTGTATACAGTTACTGAATTCTCCAATTCCAAAATCTTAACGATTTTCATGGCTTGTTCTTTTGCATACTCTGAAGTACCCGGACCTCCAAAACCTTGCTCATACAAATGAGATGCAATTACACCCCTAATTTCAACAGAAGGTGACATTAAATGGTGAGCCAGTTGAAACAGTCCGTCTGGATCACCACCAAAATCATTATCAATTATTACTCGCATACGTGGTTTTACCAATGAATTTAATTCTGAAAGTCCGTCATGTTGAGAGAACCCAACGAAGGAAAGAGTGAAAAAGAAACTAAAGATTAGTGATTTCATAATTAGTAAAATTTATCAGAAGATAATCATACTTCCATACATTCTCGTTAGTTTTTCAAAACTAGTTTATAAGATATACAACCTCGTTCTGGCATTAATGGTACAGTTATAAAACTAATTTTAATTATCAGATTATCATATATTTAAAATAATAAATGTATTATTGTTACAAACTGAGACAATAAAACTTACACTGATATGAAAAATTTTCAGGTTTTATGCTTTACCCTTTTAATCATAAGTATAAACACGATAGCACAAGAAACCAATTCTTTTCCTGTTCAAGTAACTATTGAAAACGGAACTATTGAAGGAAATTACGATACGCATTCCGGAATACAACGTTATTTTGGAATTCCGTTTGCCCAGCCTCCAATAGGAGATTTAAGATGGAAGGCCCCGCAACCAGTTAAAAATTGGGAAGGTATAAAAGAAACAAAGGAATTTGGACCACGACCCATGCAAACCATGGTGTTTGGTGACATGAAATCTAGATCTAAAGGTGTTAGCGAAGATTGTCTTTATTTAAATGTTTGGACACCTGCCAACCGCAACACCAAAGATTTGCCAGTACTGGTATATTTTTTTGGTGGTGGTAATGTTGCTGGTGATGCCTCTGAACCAAGATATGATGGAGAAAGTATGGCCAAAGAAGGTATCGTTGTAGTAACGACCAACTATCGATTGAACATTTTTGGTTTTTTTGCCCACCCAGAATTAAGTGCAGAAGCCTCATACAACGCATCTGGAAATTATGGCTTATTAGACCAGAATGCAGCATTAAAATGGGTTAGTAAGAACATTGCCGCTTTTGGTGGAAATCCTAAAAAAGTAACCATTGCAGGAGAATCTGCAGGATCTATTGGCACAAGTCAACAAATGGCATCTCCATTATCTAAAGATTTAATTGCAGGTGCTATAGGTGAAAGTGGCGCTGGCATCAACCCTACCATGTCACCTATTCCGTTAAAAGATGCGGAAAATATGGGTGTGGAATTTGCTAAAAATGCGGGTTACCCATCAATTGCAGCATTACGTAAATTGAGCACAAGAGCAATTTATGAGATATATAATGAATCTAAACGATTTGGTTTTCCAGCAGTATTAGACGGTTATTTTCTACCAAAAACACTTCCTGAAATTTTTAAAAATAAAGAACAAGCAATGGTTCCTCTTTTATTAGGTTGGAATTCGGCAGAGATACCAGGTATGGCATTTACACAAGGACCTTACACAGAAGACAATTATATAAACAAAGTAAAAGAAGCGTATCCAAAAGAATATAATCAAGTACTGGAGTTATACCCTCATGGTTCGGAAAAAGAAATTGAACTATCGGCAACGGCATTAGCTTCTGACCGGTTTATATCGTACAGTACGTGGAAATGGTTTGATCTACATAGAAAGAACAGCGATCAACCAGTTTATAGATATTTATATAGTAAGCTAAGACCTCCATTGGTTGATAACTCACTAACTTCTGGTTTAGCAGGTGGTACAGTAGAAAAAAATACCGACACTCCCCCAGAGCCAAAAGCGGTAGGTGCGCCACATGCATGTGAAATTGAGTATTGCATGGGTAACCTTCATTTAATTGAGGATTACGCATGGACACCCGATGATTACAAAGTATCTAAAGCGATGATGACCTACTTCGCCAATTTCATTAAAACAGGCAATCCAAATAGCGAAGGGCTGCCTACATGGGATGCCGCAGGAGCAAAAGACACCCACCCCCCAGTTATGGTAATAGACACGGAAAGTAAACTGATAAAAGCCAAAAATGATGCTCGGTATGAGTTTTTAGATAAGGCTTATCAAAATAACTAAATACCGTAAGATGGGAAATAGCGTTTTTGAGCTATTTTTTAAATTAAAAGTAACCAACCAAACTCGTAAATTAGTCACATGAAAAAACTGATTCAAATTATTGGTGCGTGGTACGGCGCAAAGAAAATAGGTGGTGGAAAATGCGGGTGCATAGGAACCGTTTTTGTATTTCTGATTTTATACTGGATATTCGGTTACGTGTTAGAAGCATTTTAGTTAGGTTGGTTATTGGTTATTGGTTGTTAGTTGTCGGTTGGTGGTTTTTGCGCTGTTCGCCTAACGCTGGATGCCATGCGCCCATAGCGTATTTTTATTTATTGTTTGTTACTGGGGCTACTCTCAACACAAATATTCATTTTACGCTTTGTTCTCTTTTCCTTTATCTATTTGCTAACTTCCATTTTCTCTTACCCTACCCCTTCTTGGTCATTCGTTTTTTTTAATCAAAGACCTTGGCACAGGATTAATGGATTCCCCTACCCCAAAACATATAATTAGCTGCAACTGGCGGATACAACCCCCAATCAAAAAGCTGTCGACACTTTCACGTAAATGTATAATAACATTAGTACTCAAGGTTTTTTTGACAAACTGTACTCAGAAATTTTTGTGAAATAGAACAAGTCAAAAACAACAAATTCCCATAAAAATTTATGGGAATTTGTTACTCAATACTAAAATCACATTTAATTAAAACCGCTTAAGCATTTAACAGCTCTTTTAATTCTTTTGCTGCTTGCGCAGGATCTTCTGCTCCGTAAATAGCTGCTCCTGCAACTGCCACAATAGCACCAGATTGTTTTACAGCAGTAATACTACTACTATTAACACCACCTGCAATAGATACTTTTACACCAGCTCTTGCAGCCTCATCAATCAACACTTGAATAGAATACCCATCTTCAGCCTGCTCATCTAAACCAGCATGTAACTCAACAAACTCCGCACCCAAAGCAATTGCTTCTTTTGCACGCTTAACTCTATCTTTAACACCTATAGTATCAACAACAACACCTTTTCCATTTGCTACAGCAGCTTTTACCGCACCAGCTATGGTAGAATCTCCTGTTGTTCCTAAAATTGTTACATAATCAGCACCTGCACCGAAAGCCATACCTGCTTCTAATTCACCTGCATCAGCCGTTTTAAAATCTGCTAAAACTAATTTATCAGGAAAAGCATCTTTCATTTTTCTAATTCCAGATAAGCCTTCACTTTTAATAAGTGGTGTTCCAAGCTCTATAATGTCTACATAAGGAGCCACTTTTGTTGCCAATGCAATTGCATCTTCTATTTTTAATAAATCTATTGCTACTTGTAATTTTGCCATAATTTAAATATTTCTAATGTTCTGTATTATTTAACTATTATTCTTGTATTTACTCCATATTAGCATGACGCTTCCATAAATCTGAAGCCAAACTGCCATCTAGTTCCCATAAAGTCTGTATTAAAGCATCCATGACCAAAAGCAATGACTGCTCAAACAGACTACCTGCATATTGTTTTGAAATATCTTCATCACGTTTTTGCTTCTGTGCCGCAGGGATGGTAACCGTATGTTTTGATAGTAATGCTAAAAGAGACGCTGCATTTGTGGTAAAGCATATAACACTCGCGCCTTCCTTGTTTGCAGTTTCTGCTGCACTAACAATTCCGCTAGTTGTGCCAGACCCAGACCCAGCTATAAGTACATCTCCTTTTGTAATTGCAGGTGCTGTAGTTTCACCAACTACATGTACTTTGTATCCTAAATGCATCAGGCGCATTGCTGAAGCTTTCATCATGAGTCCGGTTCTACCTGAACCAGTGACAAAAATGTTTTTAGCATTTGTAATTGTCGGTATCAATGCCGCTATCTCATCATATTGTATAGATTTAATAAGTTTGAGATGTTCACCAATAATAATATCCATGGCATCTTCTATCAATTCTGTATTAGTTCTTTTAAGCGTATCATCCATAGGGTACTTGATTGAAATTCTCTTAGCATTAAAATCGACTACAAAAGTATATGGGATCACTAGCTAAAGACTTACACAATTAGACAGTTGTCTGGTACAATTTGCTATTATGGCTTTTAATGATGGTGTTATTGGCTATTTTTGTGGTATATTTTGGAAACGGGCTTTTTTTAGGTAGATAATGCTTTGAAATTTTTAGGTCTGCTTCATGTTTAAAAAAAAGTTTATGCTGAGTGATAAAGTTTTATATATAAAAGATTTAGGGAATTGTCCACCCGCCTATTTAAATGATCCTGCAAGAAGAGATTTTTATGAAATTGTATGGTTACAAAATGAAGATGCACTTCATGTTCCACAACACGATTTCCAAACTTTAAGGGGAGATTGGATTTATTTGATACCGCCGTATAGAGTGCATCAATTGAACAAAGCTGGTAAAAACGGTGTCTTGATATCTTTTAAGCAAGAATTACTTGAAGGCGATTTGAAAGAATTTTTGTTAGATGTATTTAGAATGTTCAACATTCAAGGCGAATTTTCTTGTTTACAAGTAAACGAAGAAGGTTCGAATGGTTTGGCTGCTGTTCTCCAACTTTTGAAAGAAGAATACAGTCACGACGTCATTAATCTAATAATGATGAAAGCTGTTTTAAAGGTGTTTTTATTAAAATTAATACAGCTAAAAGAACAGCATTTTACATTGCAAGATATTAATGAAAAGCGCGTTTATGAGTTTATGCTTCTGCTTGAAGTAAATTATAAGAATAAACGAACTGCCGATTTTTATGCCAGTAAATTGGACATAAGTGCTAAGCGATTAAATCAAATTTTAAAAGAAAAGCTAGATAAAACTGGAGTACAATTAATTCATGATCGGTTGATATTAGAGGCTAAGCGCCAAATTATACATAGCGAAAACACTATTAAAGAAATAGGGTTTAATCTTCATTTTAAAGATCAGTCATACTTTAGTCGTTTCTTTAAACAACACGTAGGGCAAACTCCTCAAGAATTTCAAAACAATGTAAAAGAGCATGTAATTTCTCATGACAATACATTGTATACTTAGGCTTTTAAAGAATTAACAGATTGACAATAAGATTTTATACTTAGCAAGACCTACCATAATTTTCAGAGCATATAGTGATGATTCTATTATAAATAAACTCAGGAAAATAGATGTAAAAAATATAGATGAATAGACGCTTAATTCTTTCTAAACAAACTGATTACCAAATTCATTCCCTTCTTGGTCATTCGCCTTCTTTTGATCAAAAACCTTGGCGCTGGTTTTCATATCGGCATACCTGGGGTCTTGTACAAAATCTTGTTTTTGCATTTTAATGACCTCAATACTTAAAAAACCAAATTCACTTACAACTTTACCATAAAACCGATATATTCCCCTACCCCTAAACATGTATTTAGCTGCTACGGGCGGAAACAACACCGCATCAAAAACTTGACCTTGTTGGTCTAATAATGTAGCAAAGAACATTGCTTTTCCTTTTTGGGTTCTGGTACGTTTTACTGTAATTAAATACCCATAAATATCAATATTTCTGTTTAGGTATCGTTCTAAATCTTTACTTCCTGATGTATTAAAAGGCAGAACTTCTAAAAGCTTGTACGGACTACACAAACTAAACCCCAGCAATTCTAATTGTGTAAAAGCTACTTCTAAATTAGTACTGTATAATGACGGAATCTCAAAGTTCTGATGCTTTGGCGCAAACAATTTTGGGTGGTCTATTTTCTTGGTCTTATTCAGGAATAGATGTGCTTTCAAAAGTAGTTCATGTGTATTGGTATTAGTAAATCTGAAGGCATCAATTCGTATTAGTATGCTTACTTGTTCTATGGAAATAATTAAACGATCCAGAAAATCTTCTAACGAACTAAAATCACCATTAAGATAGCGTTCCTTTAGAATACGCTCCATTACGCGTTGTTCTAGTTCCAGCAGATAACCTAAGCCTAAATACAAATCTTTACCATAAATTTGATTGCCTGCATTGCTCTTATTTACGCACGGCGGATGTATAATTGCGCCCAACATACGAGCTTCATGTATATAGAATTCAGGTTTGTAAAATCCGCCGCCATTATTGAGCACCGCTACCATATATTCCAAGGGATAGTAGGCGCGTAGGAACAGACTTTGGTAACTTTCTACTGCATACGATGCCGAATGCCCCTTGGCAAAAGCGTAACCTGCAAAACTGGCTACCTGATCCCACACCTCTTTTATAAGTTGTTCCGTATATCCTTTTTTACGGCAGTTGTCCATAAAGGTATCCTGTACTTTTTGAAACTCCTCTCGAGAACGGAATTTACCACTCATTCCGCGTCGTAATACATCGGCTTCACCCAAATCTAAATCAGCAAAATGGTGGGCTACTTTTATTACATCTTCTTGATAGACCATAACCCCGTAAGTCTCTGGCATAATTTCTAACATGACCGGATGCGCCATCTTTTCAGCCCTGCCCTTGTTTCTATGTCGTAGAATATATTCACGCATCATACCGCTTTTGGATACTCCGGGGCGAATAATAGAACTTGCCGCTACGAGACCCAAATAGGTATCTACTTCCAGCTTCTTCAACAACATACGCATGGCGGGAGACTCCACATAAAAACAACCCATACACTGCGCTGTTTTTACCAAATTATTGATTTTAGGGTCTTTTTTAAACGCCTTAATATCATGAATATCGAACTTGGCAAATTCCTCTGGGCGGTCGCGTTCTAAAATATCCAACGTCTCTTTTATTTTTGAGAGTCCGCGTTGGGCAAGAATATCGAACTTAAAAATACCGACATCCTCTGCAATAATCATATCAAACTGCGTAGTGGGGAATCCTTTTGGAGGCATATTGGTCGCCGAAAACCAATGAATAGGTTTTTCTGTAATTAGAATTCCGCCTGCATGAATGCTCAAGTAATTGGGCATACCGTGTAGTAGTTGGGTATACTTCAGTACCAAAGCTGATATATTATCTAACCGACTTGCCTGAATATTACCGTCGCACAACAAATCTATTTCATCTTTTGGCAAACCGAAAACCTTACCTAATTCACGAATAACTCCCCTAGATTGAAAAGTAACGTAGGTACCCAACAGCGCTACATTTTCAAAACGATTAAAAATGTACTCCGTCATTATAGGCCTGTCCCGATGCGAGAAATCAATATCAAAATCGGGCGGATTTACCCGGTATAGATTAATGAATCGCTCAAAATACAGGTCGAGCTCCATTGGATCTACATCAGTAATAAAAAGCAGGTAGGCAACAATACTATTGGCACCACTACCACGACCTACATAAAAGAAATTCTGCTTTCGGGCATAAGAAATAATATCCCAATTAATAAGAAAGTAAGAGACAAAATTCATCTCTTTAATGAGGTACAGCTCTTTCGCTAAACGATCTAAAACAGCCTGATCTATTTCTGGGTAACGCTTGGACAACCCCTCTTGACATAACTGCTCTAGAAATACCTCATCTTCTTTGGTACTGCCTAAATAGGTGCTTAAATTCTGAGGTTTTCGCCCTGTGGTAAAATCGAAATGAATAGAGCAGGCATCCATCAACTGCTGAGTATTTTCTAGTATAAAACTATGTTCAGAAAAGTGCGCTGCCAGGTTTGGTATCGCATACATTTGCTCATCATCGCGCGCCTGCTCGGTTACCGACAACATACTCAGCAAAGTGTTATTATCTATGGCGCGTAGCAATCGGTGTGCATTAAAATCGCGCTTGTTCCTAAAAGTAACCGGCTGCAGCAATACAATCTTATCTCGCTGCTCTAATAATTTTGAAAACCGAAGTCGTTTCAGCTCATTTACGGAAACCCCTATAAACTCATGTGCTGCAAAGATTTTCTTTTCACTCTCCAACACTTTCTCAAAGGGGTAAATAACAAACACATCTTTAAAATCCGGAGCGATTTCTGGTATTTTCTTGTCATGATGAATGTGATGCGATAAAAAGTTATTGAGTTCTAAAAATCCCTCATTATTTTTTGCTATACCGACGAAGCATGGCTCCACTCCGTTTCTAAAATCGATACCCAAAATAGGACGTATATCATATTCAGCTGCTTTACGAACAAAGTTTAAACAAGCTGATGTATTATTAATATCTGTCAATGCCAATTGCGTTACCCCATGGTCTTTTGCCAATTGCAAGAGCTCCAGTTCCGAAAAGGTCCCGTAGCGCAGGCTGTAGTATGTATGGCAGTTTAGGTACATGCTCGTTGATAGTTGTTGGTTGTTGGTTTCTTGCGCCTTTCGCTAAACGCTTTTTTTTGCGCTTCGCGTGTGGCGTTAGACGTGCAGCGCGATGCGCGATGCGTTATTTCTCTTTTCTACATTCTATATTCTAACTTCTACTTTCTCAATCAAGATTTCACTTCGGCTACGCTCAGTGAACGTTTGTCTTCATTGCGAAGCTTTTCTGCCGAAGCAATCTGTTGCAATCAGTACAAAAAATCACTAGGCTTACTTGTATTCAGTAGACTACTTCGTCGTTCCTCCTCGTAAAGACGTATTTTGCGCTAAGCGTTTCCTATAGGTCTCGACTGCGCTCGACTGGACAGAAACACCTCGACAACCATCAACAAACAACGAACAACCAATAACTAAATCTTCCTATGCGCCAAAACTACTGGTGGCAATCCATTAAAAGGATTATGCATTCTACCTATTGTTTTTGCTCCCATGCCCGATGCCCGCAACACACTTTTATCTCCGTAGCGTTTTCTAATTTCATCCATAGCATTATATAGGCTTAAAATTTCTTCGGTGTCATCAAATAAGTTAATCTGATAATTACCGGATACTAAATGACTAAAACGTATACCTATTAACCGAACTAATAACCTACGGTTATATAAGTTCTTGAAGAGATCCAAAATTTTAGGTATTAGAATATGGTCTCCGCTGGTATAGGGAATCCGCATTTGCTTTGAATAGGTATTAAAATCTGAATACCTAATCTTTACTGAAATACAAGCGGTTAGCTTATCTCCACGTCGTAATTGATATGCCAAATTTTCGGTCATAGCAATGAGGATACCACGTAGTCTATTTACATCAATAGTATCTTTGTTAAAAGTTCTTTCAGTAGAGATTGATTTTCGCTCACAAAACGGAATTACGGGGGTATTATCAATTCCATTAGCACGTTTCCATATTACTCCGCCATTAGCACCCAGCACCCTTTGCATCACCTCCATGGGCATTTCTTGTACCGTACGTACTTGTCGTAGTCCAAGGTTCCGTAGAGTCTGATAAGTTTTATCACCCACCATTGGTATTTTTTTGATGGAAAGTGGTGCTAAAAAAGGTTTTTCCAATCCCTCATCTATCTTCAATTGATTGTTGGGTTTCGCTTCATTTGTAGCAACTTTAGAAACGACTTTATTTGCCGATAATCCGAAGGAAATGGGGAGTCCGGTTTCCCTAATAATCTTCCTACGCATTTCTGATGCATACTGGTAGCAACCAAAAAAGCGATCCATACCAGAGAGGTCTGCATAAAACTCATCAATACTTGATTTTTCGAATACGGGAACGTACTCTTTTATGATTTCGGTTACTATATCTGAATGCTTACTGTAGTCACAAGCATTACCACGAATCACTACAGCATCTGGGCACAATTCACGAGCCATCTTCATGGGCATACCCGAATGCACTCCAAATCCACGGGTTTCATAACTGCACGCAGCTACTACTCCGCGGTCTCCCGTACCGCCCACTAATAATGGCTTATGCTGTAATTCGCGATTATTTAATCGTTCTACGGACACATAAAATGTATCTAAATCTATATGAAGTATGGTCTTGCTCATAACTATCCCTCTAAAAAATCGGGATAGCTAAATTATGGAATATTTCCAATTATTAGGATTATTTCCAAATTTTAACGTTGTAAAATTAATAGCCTATATTTTTTAGATATCAAAGGTGCTAAACCAATAACGGTTTAATACTATCTTTGAGATAAGACATTACATATGCGTAAAATTCATTTTATATTTTTATCAGCCTTTATGTTTTTTTCCACCCTTGGATATGCGCAAGACGTGGCTACCATAGAAATCATTTCCCCAAATGAAAATACAGCTTGGAACATTCCAGATAAAATAACCTTGCAATGGAATACTATTAAAATAGATACCAGTAAATCTATTCGCTTTTTTCTAGTAAGAAATGAAATGGTTGTACAAGAACTGGGTTCTTTTAAAAATGATGGTTTTGAAGACGGAATTGAATTGGCAAAAAACATTGGTTCTGGCAATAGATATCAGGTAGTTGCCATAGAACTTTTCCCTGATGATAAATTTAATATTGCTAAAAAAGTTACTCCATTCTTCTCAATTACAAATGCAGCATCTGACGAAAGAAAGAAAAAGCAACAATTGGCAAATGCCAACGTCGTTACTCCTAAAAAGAAATCTAAGAACAAACCTAAAAAGCAAAATGCCCCAGTAAAAACTGCCGTAGCACAATCTAAAAACAAAACAGAAAACAAGACAGAAATTAGGGACAGTTTTGACGGTAGAAAAATTTCATATACCAAAGAATTCGAGTTTGATTCTGAGAATATTATCATCAAGATTTGGGACCATGGCAGACAAGATGGCGATATTGTTTCTATATATCTTAACGGAGTGCAAGTGATTAAAAAATACTATTTAACCTATTGGAAAAAGGAATTTAAAATAAAACTAGACCCTACAAAATCTAACGATTTGTTCCTTTACGCCCATAACTTAGGTGATTCTCCACCAAATACAGTTTCCGTTGAAATATCTGATGGTAAAAAATCTGAAAACATTGTACTTAACTCAGACCTACAAAGTTGCGAAGCAGTATTGATCAGTGTAAAGTAGAAATATGCTTACATTACCCCTTAAGAAACTGAATTAGATAAGCTATTAATATACTTACGAAGAGACCAATATTAACCTTGGCAAAGTCATTTACCAACATACGGTAAGTCTTCTTTAATTGTCCTTTTTTTAGGCTATAGCTAATTGCTATTTCCCTGCCTGCCAAAATTCCTATAAATGCCCAAGTAGTACTCATAGGTATGGTGCTCATTGTAGTGAAAAAGTATAATAATAGTGCATAACAGGCATCTATTATAGTAGCTGATCGAATATGTTGTGTGTTTGATTTATGATTGACAATACTCTGTATTTTCCCTCCTTTTGAGTTAAATATATACGCCATAATTAGCAGAATAACCACTAAAGAAAACACTAGCTCATACAGCGATAATTGCCTAGGCAAGAACACAAAAATATTAGCGAAATCTTGTATCAACCATTGCGACCATAAAAACCCTGTTGAAAACCATTGGGCTACTAACCAATAAGGTCTTTGTTTTTTCTTGTCCATTAACCGAATAGATGCAGGGGATTCAAATTTTTTGGTCAGAAACAAATACAACACAAAGGCTGAAACAAACGCTAGCGAATAGCCGAAAACTGATTTTAATATCATTTTCTCTATCAATTGACTAGATGAAAAAACACTTAAAATCATGAATGTAGTACTTGCCGGTATTCCAAAACGGGTTATCACCATTAAAGAAATTGGAGCCAACAAATACCACCAAGGCAAAGGATTTGGCATAGGTATATTTGATAGTCTACCATAAGAAACATCTCCACCATTAATGTACCAGCCATAAACTAAGGTGACTGTCAAAATCGTTCCTGCAAAACCCCATAGCAACCACCACTTCACTCCTGCATTTGAAGTCATAAACGTTCCTAATGTTTGAATAACATCATTGGCTATTACAGCATAAGCAGCCACAAGAAAACCTAAATAAATAATATAATGTTCCATATTACTAATCAAATCAATCTAAAACAAAGGCTTATTAACCTTTAAAAACCAGTTAATTACCTTAAAATTTGAAGGCGGAAAAGTAATACTAAATTAGATACGCAAATATTTTATTTTCAAAGATTTTATATAGTTTAAAATAGGCCAAAAGAGCTAATCAAATATTGGTAAAAAGAAGCGTCAAAACCAGGGATACTATTCTAAAAACAAAGCCAATGAATAGCATCCCAAAAGATTTATGTTAAGATAAATCACTAAAAATTAATTAGATACTTATCTTTAGGACTTACCCTTTTGTTTCAACTTTAGTAATCCGAATGTTTAAATAGAAAACAAAATAGCTGCGGGATTATTAAAAGAACAACATACGTATATGCCTTTTAAATCATTTTTTGATTCCCCTGGAAATTATAAGAATAAATTCGATTTTTATGATCAAGGTGGTTCTCCTCATTTGCTTCAAAAATTTATTGAAACTATTGAACAGCAAAAAAATGATATTGAAGAAATTAATATATCCTGGTATTTATATAACAACAAGTACTTACATCACTACCTGAAAAAAATATCAGAAAGTGGCATCAAAGTAAATGTAATTACAATTCCTCTAGAAGGTTATGATAACACTAAACCTCAACCATTAGAAAATTTAGAAACAGGTAAAAAAAGTAATGATAGTTTCACTAAATATTCCTTGGCACGACAAATATTTAGTGAGATATACCACTTAAAAACGCATCCTAATTTTAACGTATACTTTTTTTCCCATTTATATGTACGAAGTGCCTATATCAATAAATTCTCAAGAGGATCTTTACCGTATTCATTACACATAAAATCTGCTTACATTAAAAAGAAAAATGGTTTTATACTGCTACTAAGCTCCTCTAATTTAGCCGTTCGGGATTTGGTGAAACATGAATCCATGGTCTGTATAGAAGACGAGCCTAATTATGAGGAGTGCGCAAAAGCTTTTTATAAAGATCTAATAGGTAGTTCTACCCATATTAAAAACTATAATGAATCTTTAAACACTTCTTGCAATTCATATGATAAAATAGATTTTAAGGAATCAAGTACAATATTCATTACATCCCCGTTCTATTATAATTCTTCTAACATTCTAGATACTACATTATCAAAATACATTTTATCCGCTAAAGAAAGAATCGTCATTTGCGCACAACATTTAGCTGCATTTAATTATCAATTTAATGCTAAACATCATTCTATAATTAAAGAAAACGAAACACGACAAGGTGTTTTAGGAGCTGTTATCTATATGGCGAACAAAGGAGTAAACGTAACGTGTCTATCACAAACTTTTGCACCTTTGACCGAAGATGAGAATAAATTCAAGGATATTAAATTTAGAAGACCTGCCAATACTAGCAAATTTCAAAAATTTTATAGCGAGCTTACAAAAACCAAGAATGTTCAATATTTCGTTAATGAAAATTTACATTCAAAATTTATAATCATAGACAATCTACTGATCTATTGCTCTTATAATTTTACACCCACCCAATTCATTTATCTCGATAATGTAAAGATTCCTAAATTTAAAAACATGCCCCATATCAGTTATGAGGGAATCCATTGCGAGGTTGGTATGCATGTAGTTATTGAAGACATAAATACAGTAAAAGCATTTGAAAGAAATATAGAAAATATCAAAAGAGAAAAAGAAACTATACAGGTAAAATAGAGTATCATAAAAAACCACGTTCTATCTGCAAACCATAATTTTAGTATTCGATAAAAGCTATTTGAATATCTAAAATGTATTTTTGTCCAAATAGCATCCATATTGGTAGTGTAGCATTGGCAAAAGATTATGTTCAAATCATAAAAGCCGATTATTTAATTGATTAAAATCACTTACACCAGTCTTTATAAAAGACTTGAGTTAAAAGAATAACAGAATGAAAGTAGTGTCATTTTTTGCTGGAGCTGGCGGATTAGATCTTGGTTTTGAACAAGCTGGCTTTAATGTTATTTGGGCAAATGAGTATGACAAGGATATTTGGGAGACTTATGAAAAAAATCATCCCAATACCAAATTCGATAAAAGAAGTATTGTAGATATCCCCGCTGACGAAGTTCCAGATTGTGATGGTATAATTGGAGGTCCGCCGTGTCAAAGTTGGAGTGCAGCAGGAGCGGCAAGAGGTATTCAAGATAAGAGAGGTCAATTGTTCTATGATTTTATTAGAATATTAGAAGCAAAGCAACCTAAGTTCTTTTTAGCAGAAAATGTAAGTGGTATGCTAATCAACAAACATAGTACAGCACTTGATGGTATTAAAAACCTTTTAAAGAATGCAGGTGCCGGATATGACCTTTCCTTTCAAATGCTAAATGCATCTGATTATAATGTACCACAAGACAGAAAGCGAATTTTCTTTATTGGAATAAGGAAAGATTTAAATTTTAAATATGAATTTCCAACAGAAACCTTTCCTAAAGTAACACTTGAAACCGCTATAGCAGATTTACAGAAAAAAGCTTTACCCGCTTTAGAGTTTAATAATACGAATGGTGATAAATGCCCCATCCCAAATCATGAGTATATGATCGGTGGCTTCTCTACCATGTACATGTCTAGAAATCGTGTCCGTAATTGGGACGAACAATCTTTTACGATACAAGCTGGCGGTAGACATGCACCAATACACCCGCAAGCACCTAAAATGAAGCTTATTAAAAAAGATGTGCGTGTCTTTGTTCCTGGTAAAGAACATCTTTATAGAAGGTTAAGTGTACGAGAATGTGCAAGAATTCAGACTTTTCCTAATGATTTTGTTTTTCATTACAAAAAAGTTGCTGCCGGCTATAAAATGATCGGTAATGCTGTTCCCGTAAATCTGGCAAAATTTTTAGCCGATAGTATTATGAAGCAATTATGTGCTAACGATAAATTAAAAAAGAAAGAAAAAACAAAGGCTGATAAATTACATGTCTAGATAATTATAAACAGGCAATTTACTTTTAAGCGTGTTTTAATTCATTAGCTGACTCATAATTTAACTTTGGGGGCATAAAATACATAAAGACCAACATTATTAGAAAATAAAGAACTGCAAAAATGGTATAGGTATAGTCACCTGCATCTGGTGAAATTGGCAATAAAACAAGAGACATATTTAACATCGATTGTATTACCAATACACATAGTCCACTTTTTGTTTTTGAATATACAATAGCACACATACCTGCAGCTCCCATCATATTTAAAAATAACGGCCATACAGGAAGATCTTCAATAACACCAACATTTATATAAACTGACGGAAGCCACCATAATGACCATACAAAGCCGATAACTTGAGTTGCATAAAATGGTTTGGTGATTTTTGATAGTTCACGAAATGCATAACCGATCCACACTACTTCCCCTAGAAATGCCCAAGACAATAAGAATAAAGTAAATTTTAACGTTGGGATGTATATATCAAAAGAAAGAAAAGACATATCTCCGTGATACAAAGCTTTAATTAACAATGTCAATAAACCTATGGTAAATGCGAAAAGTAAACTAAATAAATACCACTTTGGATGAATTTTCCAAACCAGCATAGGTCTAAATAAATTCTTTATGCCTTCATTACCTTTTGTGATTTTTACAATAAATAACAATAAAAACATTAATGCATAAAACCGACCATTTGTGTACGGAAAAAAATCTATTATACCTTTGCTCTTAGCATAAGTAATTACCAAATTTAGCGTAGGTGCAAGTACCAAAAAAATCCAAATTTCGTACTTTTTTAAAAAATCAATCATTTAGAAGTCCACAATAAATTTTTAATTATCACTAGGCACAACTTAATTATTATTCAAATTATAACCTTTTGTCTAAAATTCAGTTAGCTAAGATACATCAAGCGCGCCTTTTTGGTTAGAATTTTGAAAACTATCACAAAAAGAAAAACAAAAAACCCCAACAATTTGAAATTCAAATTATTAGGGTTTTATTCTGTACTCGAGGCGGGAATCGAACCCGCACTCCGAAGAACTGGATTTTGAATCCAGCGCGTCTACCAGTTCCGCCACTCGAGCATTATTACCGTAGAAAACGGCTTCCTTTAAAAACAAGACTGCAAAACTAAATAATAATTTTCTTTCTATCACTAAAAATATCAACATTTATGCATTCGCAACCAAATTTAATTTTTAAATTTGCACCTCCTTAAAAACAAGGTCTTCAACTAATTATAAGAAGCAACTGTTTGGAAAACAATAACTAAAGACATGTCATACCAAGTTCCACAACCAAAAATATTTGCTTGCACTCAAAGTAAGGTCTTAGGTGAAAAAATTGCCAAAGCTTATGGTGCGGAAATAGGCAAGATTTCATTTTCTCGTTATAGCGATGGTGAATTTCAACCTTCATTTGAAGAATCAATTAGAGGTACTAGAATTTTCCTAATTGGTTCAACGCATCCTGGACCCGAAAATTTAATGGAAATGTTGTTGATGATTGATGCTGCAAAAAGAGCTTCAGCAAGACATATAACAGCGGTTATGCCTTATTTTGGTTGGGCAAGACAAGATAGAAAAGACAAACCTAGAGTGCCAATTGCAGCTAAATTAGTTGCTAAAATGCTAGAAACAGCAGGGGCTACTAGAATTATCACGATGGATTTACATGCTGATCAAATACAAGGATTTTTTGAAAAACCAGTAGATCACCTATTTGCATCAACACTATTTCTACCATATTTAAAAAAATTAGGACTTAAAAATCTTACTATTGCTTCACCAGATATGGGCGGGTCTAAAAGGGCTTATGCTTATTCCAAGGCATTAGATAGTGATGTCGTTGTATGTTACAAACAAAGAGCTAAGGCAAATGTCATATCACATATGGAACTTATTGGTGATGTACAAGGGAAAAATGTGGTTCTTGTGGATGATATGGTAGATACTGCCGGAACATTAACAAAAGCAGCAGATTTAATGATGGAACGCGGTGCCGCTAGCGTAAGAGCGATAACTACTCATGGCTTATTGTCCGGAGACGCATATGAAAAAATTGAAAACTCAAAACTGACCGAACTAATCATTACCGATTCTATTCCTATAGAAATTAAAAGTGATAAAGTAAGGGTTTTGAGCTGTGCCGATCTATTTGCAGATGTAATGCACAAAGTACACAACAATAACTCAATCTCTTCTAAGTTCTTAATGTAGTCCATTAAAAACAGGAAGCAGAAGTTTTAAAACGTAGAATATTAATTTTTAATACATATAATGAAGTCAATTACAATTAAAGGATCAGAAAGAGAAAGCGTGGGCAAAAAGGCAACTAAAGCCCTACGTAATGCTGGAAAGGTTCCTTGCGTAGTATACGGAGGGGATAAACCATTACACTTTTCAGCAGAAGAACTAGCGTTCAGAGACTTGGTTTACACTCCAAATGCACACACAGTTGCAATTGAATTGGATGGTGGAGCCTCTCTTAAGGCAGTAATGCAAGACATTCAGTTTCACCCTGTAACAGATGCTATCATCCACATTGATTTTTATCAATTATTTGATGATAAAATGGTTACTATGGATATTCCTGTAAGATTACAAGGAAACTCTCCAGGTGTTCGTAACGGTGGTCGTTTGTTATTTAGAAAACGTAAACTTTCTATTAAAGCACTACCTGCTAAATTACCAGATTTCTTTGATATCGATATTTCTAAATTGAAAATCGGTCAAAACATATCTGTATCATCATTATTAAATGATGATTTCACCATTTTACACCCAGAAAGCCAAGTAGTAGTACAAGTTAAAACTGCTCGTACCGCTGTTGTTGTTGATGATGAGGATGAAGATGGAGAAGAAGGTGCTGAAGGAGCTGAAGGTGCTTCTGAAGAAGCTGCTCAAGAATAGACCTAACGGTTTTAAATTCATAATAAAGCATCCTGGTACTTGTATCAGGATGCTTTTGTATTTTTACAACCTAAATTATAATACAAATGTTCGGTTTTATAAAATCACTTTTTTCTAAGCAGAGCATAATTCCTGAAGAGAAAGATCCCATGAAAAAATTCTTAATAGTTGGCCTTGGTAATATAGGTGATGAATACGCAGAAACTCGTCATAATATTGGTTTCAAAATATTAGATGAGGTAGCAAAAACCAATGATTTCACTTTCGAAACTGTTAAACTAGGTGATATTGGATCATATAAAATAAAAGGCAGAACTATTATTTGCTTAAAACCTTCTACCTATATGAACCGTAGTGGTAAAGCATTAAAATATTGGATGGATAAAGAGAACATACCACAAAGTAATGTACTAGTTATTACAGATGATATTAATTTACCTTTTGGCACCATAAGGATAAAAACAAAAGGTAGTAATGGCGGACATAACGGATTAAAGGATGTGGAGTTATTTCTACAAACTATTCTCTACAACCGATATCGTTTTGGTGTAGGTGCAGACTTTGGACAAGGTAGACAGGTAGAATATGTTTTAGGTCAATGGAATGATGAGGAAAAAGCATTATTACCAGAGCGATTAAAAAAATCTACAGAAATAATTAATTCATTCGCACTTGCCGGAATAGCAAGAACCATGAACCAATACAACAACTCCTAAAGGACTTTAAAGGTGTATATACCTGTATCTGACTTATTACCTTCTTCATCTATTACAATGACCTTCCAGTAATAAACTGTGTCTGATGTTACAGAGACTTTTATACTTGTTATTGGAGCTGACAATTCACGAACTAAATCTATTGGTGGCGTCTCTACCGAGAAGTACACTTCATAACCTTCAATATCATCATCTAAATCAGAAGCTGACCAAGATAGTATGACCTCATTATTAATATCTTTAAAAACATTATCGGACGCTGCAGGACTTTCAATTGTTGCTGGAAATGGGGCAAATGTTGTTCTAGAACCTGAATTATAAAAATACCATTCCTCACTTGAAACTGTTTGTTCAACATCGCTATTTCTAGAACGTACAAACCAAGAAAATTGCTCTCCTTTTTCCAAAGGCAGCTTGGCAGAATTTGACGCCGATACTATTGTTTGCACAGTACCTGTAGAGATATTTGTAACACGTAATTCATACGTTTCTGTATTATCTGCCAAATTCCAACGAAACTCTACCTGACTTGTTTCCTGTCCTAAGCTCACCCCAGTAGTACACTCAGAATTCTCATCTGGAAACACTAAGGATACAGCTTCAGGTGGCGTTGCGGCACTTTTCTTTTTACAACTAGTAATAGCCATAAACAAGCAAGCGATAAGTACTAATAAGCGCATCATTCTTTAATTACTTTAGAAGTTCCTTTAATTGTGCTACCCTCGTACTTCAAATAATAAATTCCGGTAGCAAGAGAACTCAAATCTAACTTTACAATACCGTCTAAAGGCAAAGTAGTTGTACTTGAAATATACCTACCATCAGAACTGAAAACACTAACCACTACTTCTTCTTGCTGCGCACCTAAATAAACCTCCACAAAATCTTTTACCGGATTAGGAAATAATACCGGTTGCTCATAAAAGCCAATTTGTTCTTCATAAATACCTTGGCATGGAACATCTGTATATACTTTTAAAGTATTCAACCCCTTTTCCAGTACTAATTCTACGGTAGACTCTTCTGTCTGTATAGCCACTCCGTTCAACTCTATCATATAAAACGACGACCCATTCATCTCAAGTAGTACAAGAGAATTATCATCCGCAAGTTTAGAGGAAACATTAAGGATAGAAGGTTCTGCTATTTGAACTTCAACGCAATACTCTTGATAAACTATAAGACCATTAGTTCCAATAATACAAAGGGTGTATGTACCTGAACTTAAGTTAGCCAAATTAAAGGCATTGGAAAAATTTTGCGTAAGATCAATACCATTTCCAGAAACCACTACTTGATAATCCAAAGCTAGTTTTGGTACAATTGACAAAGACCCATCGTTATTATCTCTACAGGTTTCACTCTCTAAACTAATTATAAAATTCTCTGGAGGAAAACGATATACAGCACAGCCAGAAGCATCAACTTCTTGACCTACAGGAGTATTTAAACAAAGGTCATCTCCATCATCAAAAACTCCATCATTATCAGCATCCGGTCTAAAATCTCCTTCAACACATACCTCTAATGTAAAAGATTTTAAACTACCGCCATCAGATGGAGCATTATCTTTTATCTCCAAAATCCATTCACCAACTAAAGATTCGCCATTAAAAGAACTTAAGCTCCCTAAGGGTTTTACCGAACCGCCTATACCAGGATTAACAGAACAATTAAAAGCAGGACTATCATCGTCAAAGATGGCATTAATATTACGCGCATCTCCACAAGAATTAGATAACAAAGTCACTGTAGTACCTGACGGCGATGTTAAATTGATTACCAAATCCGCCAAAAAGGTATGTTCAATGTCAAGTTGTACATTAATATCAGCTACCGGCAAATCTTCAAAAAACACCAATTTAGAAGTAATTACAGGAGTACCACTACTAGAGATGGCAATTGGCATACCTGAAGCGCTCTTTGTTGTACAGTTAAATTGCACCGTAGAAAAACTAAAGGCTGTACCAAATACTCCTTCTCCACAATCATTCTTTGGTTTAACTCGCCAATAATACAACCCATTATTATCTATAAGGGTCGGTGAGAACGAACCACCATTTACGGTACTTGATTCTATTATACTGGTAAAAGCAGCATCATCAGAAATTTCTATATCATATTGCGTATTCCCTACAGATGTTTCCCATTCAAGTAATACATCTGTAGATGCATTTTCAAAACCGTCAACCGGGGAGGTCAAAACAACATCTTCGAAATTATCATCATACACTCTTAACTGTAGCGTAATTTCTTTTGTAACCGTTGCTGAAGTTGCCAAAATTCTAATTGGATATATACCAACATCTAAAGTGGAAACACCTTCAAAATCAATATCAACCAAAGTATCTGTAGCATCTGCAGTTTCAGGCGTAAAATTTGCCGATAAGCCAACTGGCAAATCCATAGCGCTAAATGCACTTTCTTCATCAAACCCTAAATTAGTTTCATATGTAAATGGAATAGTTAAGTCATTAGGCTTACAAATATCATATCCTATTTGGTCAAAATTCAGTACTATTTCCGAAGGAGTAACTGCAAAATTAGCGTCATTTATGGCAAAGAAAATATTATTGTCTGCCTGTATCATTATTCTGCCAGTACTGGTAGCAATATTTGGTATAATTACAGTTTGATTACCATCATTCAATGTGTTTTCTGCCAAAATAATAGGGAATGTTACACCACGATTAGTTGATAAAAATATAGTTACCGTTTCTGTACTTATTGGCGCAACATCAGTATTTGCCACATCCCAGGTAATGGTTTGCACGGATCCAGCCTCAAAAGTTTCTTCTGTACTTTGAGAACTAATTAAAAATGGCCCCGCATCATTTACTACCGTAACATTTAATTCGTCTGACGCCGATTGCCCTCCGTTTAATGCATTGTCTCGCACTGTCAATGAAAAATTTAAATCACGTCCCACATTAGAAACAGTTTCCCATGCATCACCTGCCGTTGGGACAGTTTGAGTTAGTTCACCTGACAATATTCTGTTTAAACTAGGAAAATATCTTTGTGGAACAAGCTTTGGCGGCAAAGACCTAAAATTAGCACCTGCGGGATTATTTGGACCAAAAGTAGCCTGCGTTACTACGCCATTGTCAATTTGCTCCCAAGTATAGCTTAGAACATCGCCAGTATCTGCATCACTTCCTTCACCTGTAAGTATAAAAGGAGTTCCTTTCGGTATTATATAATCTACTAAAGGAGCTAAGGTTGGTGGTGTATTGGTTATTACTTCTGTTGTACCACAAGAAACTGTTTTTAAATAATCTCTGATCTGAACTATACTTACATAATGAAAATAATCATCACTATTGCTAGCAACATTATTAACACCGGTTATACCAGCGTAACCCATAATAGTTGTACCACTACCAGGTTCTACCTGTACTGTAGTTCCTTCAGAAATATGTGAAAATGAATGATTGGCTCCAAATTGATGCCCCATTTCATGAGCAACTAGATCAATATCAAAAGCATCTCCAACAGGCGAAGATAATGTGGTGTAACCACTACCCTTTCTACTATCTGTACAAACTGCTCCAATAAAACCAGAATTACCATCTAAAGTATTATCCTGCTGATTAAACAAGTGCCCAATATCATAATTTGATTCGCCGATTACATTTGTTAAAGTATTTTGCACTTGAGAACTTAAACTACCTGTATATGGATCTGTTTCTGGATTTGTATAAATTACTAAATCAGTATTCGCAATCAATTCGAGTGTAATAGATAAATCACGCTCAAAAACAGCGTTTATTCTAGTAAGTGTTGCATTAATCGCAGCAAGGGCATCTGCCTTTGTACCGCCATGAAATTGTGTGTATTCACCTGAAGCGGAAATAGCTACCCTAAATTTTCTGAGAGTTTGGTCATCAACTAACTTAGCAGTTAAATTCTGTGAGTACTCCTTAACCTCGGGCATTGTCTTACAGACAAAGTCAATATCTCGTTGGTCTTGCTCCGTTCTGCGATATAGAACATAAGTATCCTCAATTGATTTCTGCATAAATAAAGCGCCATTATCACCAGAAGTACTCATTGTACTTTGAATACCTTTTGGAGAAATACTAAAACGTATTTGTTTCGTAGGGTCGTGCAAGGCTATACCTTTATAAGACTTAATTGACGGATATTTTTCGGCAAGTTCTGTAGAAAAAAGATGAGCATCTTCCACTAAAAAAGGAATTAAACTACCATCTTCATTTGGAAAATAAATTAATTTAGAGCCCTGTTTTTCTGCAAGGGCAGTTTCAAATTCCGCTTGATTTAAAATAAAAGCCTTTCCTTTATTGACTCTTAAACGCTGTTTAGAAATTTGCTTAGCAGTTGCATTTAATTCCGTATTTTTCCAATAAGCAGTTTGTGCCATACTGGAAAAGGAAAGAAATACTATGGTAATTGAGAAAACTAGGCGTAATTTTGCAATCATTAAGAGGCTTTTAACTCAAAATCAAATATAAGTCTTTTTATTTTCTATCATAGGTGATTACAGTCCGCAACATTTCTAAGTATAAAGAAGAATATCCTACGGTCATTACCATAGGCACCTTTGATGGTGTACATATTGGTCACCTTAAAATACTTAACAAAATCATAAACCATGCCAAAAGCACGGCATTAAAATCTTCTGTACTTACATTTTTTCCGCATCCTAGAATGGTTTTACAGAAAGATACCAACATTAAACTGTTAAATACAATTGATGAAAAGATTACTATTTTAGAAAAACTTGGTCTTGATGTTCTTATCATTCATCCATTCACTAGAGAATTCTCTAGACTTACGGCAACAGAATTTGTTCGGGATATTCTTGTAAACACCTTAAACATCAAAAAGGTGATTATTGGTTACGACCACAGGTTTGGACGAAATAGAACCGCGAACATATCAGATTTAATCACTTTTGGAAGTACTTATAACTTTACGGTAGATGAAATTCCTGCTCAAGAAATTGATGATGTTTCTGTAAGTTCAACAAAAATTAGAAAGGCGCTTGAGGATGGCGATATTGAAACTGCTAATAGCTACTTAGGCTATGAGTACATGCTAACGGGAACGATTATTAAAGGTAAAGGCATTGGCAAACAGTTAGGCTACCCTACCGCTAATCTTTATATAGCCGAAGACTACAAACTAATACCAAAAAATGGCGCATATGTAGTTAACAGTAGTATTGCCGATAAAACTATTTACGGAATGATGAATATAGGCTATAACCCTACCGTTAATGGTACTGAAAAATCAATTGAAATCAATTTTTTCGATTTTGATGCAGATTTATACGATCAAAAAATTCAAATTAATATTTTGGTTCGTTTAAGAGATGAGCATAAATTTGAATCTATTGAAGCTTTAAAGGCTCAATTAGCCAAAGACAAAGAAAAATCAATAGAATTTATTCAGCGGTAATTATGTTAAACAGGTTGTTATTTCAACGTATAGATAATAGCCCACTAATCATCTTTCGTATTTTTTTTGGCATACTCGTGTCACTTGAATGTTTTGGTGCAATTGGCACAGGTTGGGTAAAAAGAAATTTAATTGACCCAAAATATACTTTCCCTTTCATAGATTTTGAATTTCTACAGCCACTACCTGGCTATGGCATGTATTTCTATTTCGGCATAATGGGTCTGCTAGGTATTTTCATCGCTATAGGGTTAAAATACCGTGCAAGTATAATAACATTTACAGTTTTGTGGACAGTAACTTATTTGATGCAAAAGACTGCCTATAATAACCATTACTATTTACTCATATTAATTTCATTTGCCATGTGCTTCTTCCCCGCAGAAAGGTACAGGTCATTAGACGTTAAAATCAATCCGAAATTAGAATGCAATTCAATGTATTCATATGTAAAATGGCTTATAATACTTCAATTATTCATTGTTTATGTGTACGCCTCTATTGCTAAAATGTATGGCGATTGGTTAGACTTCAGCACTATTGAAGTGTTAATGAGGTCAAAAAAAAATTATTGGTTGGTTGGTGAAATTTTGCAAGAACCTTGGATACATAGTATCATTGGTACCGTAGGTATTTTATTTGATTTACTAATTGTACCTGCGCTACTTTGGAAACCAACTCGTAAAATAGCTTTCTTTACATCAATTTTCTTTCATATTTTTAATTCCATCATTTTTCAGATTGGTATTTTTCCGTATTTATCAATTGCTTTTAGTGTTTTCTTTTTTGACCCAGAAACCATTCGTAAAATATTTTTCAAAACAAAAGCTCCCTTTGCAGCATCATATACATCCATGCCAAATTATGGAAATACACTCATATTAGGGGCAAGCTTATATTTTATAATACAGTTGATATTACCTATTAGACACCATGCAATTAAAGATGATGTACTTTGGACTGAAGAAGGTCATAGAATGAGCTGGCGAATGATGCTACGTAGTAGACACGGAAAAGGAACTTTTAAAGCAATTGAAACAACTACTAAGCAAGTATTTATCATTGACCCAAAAGAGTATGTTACACGTGCGCAAGAGCGAAAAATCTTTGCCTACCCAGATTTTGCTTGGCAATTTGCCCAGTATTTAAAGAAAGAATTTGCAGAAAAGAATATGAATGTTTCTGTTCATTTAGAAAATTCTAAAATCAGCATTAATCGGAAACCTCATGAATCTTTCATAAATTCTAAAACAGATTTGGCTGCAGAACCATGGTACCGTACAAAACATCATGAATGGATTCTACCTTCCAGCTACTCCAAACTTAAAAAATAGTTACAAAACTGTTTAGTCTTTAAATACCAGTAATAATTATAAGATTAACGTAAATTTGCATCCAAATACAATACACCATAATGTTACAAATACAGACCATTAGAGATAACAAAGAAGACGTTATCCTTGCCCTTGGAAAAAGAAACATAGATGCAGAACCATTAATTGAAAAAGTACTTCAGTTAGATGAAAACAGACGTGCCGCACAAACTAGTTTGGACAACGTTTTGGCAGAATCGAATAAAATTTCCAAAGAAATTGGCGTATTATACAAAACAGGAAAAGCTCAAGAAGCTAACTTATTAAAAGAGCAAACTGTTAAGTTAAAAGAAGAGTCTAAGCAATTAGGCGAGGATCTAAACACAGCAGAAGAAGAATTACAGACACTTTTATACCAATTACCTAATGCACCACATGCATCTGTTGTTAAAGGTTCTACTGAAGAGGATAACGAAGAGATTTTTAATGAAGGTGAAATACCTACTTTAGATTCAGGAGCAATGCCACACTGGGAGCTTGCTAAAAAATATGACATTATAGATTTTGAATTAGGTGTAAAAATAGCTGGTGCAGGTTTTCCTGTTTATAAAGGAAAAGGAGCTCGTTTACAACGAGCATTAATAGCCTACTTTTTAGATAAAAATACCGAAGCAGGATATACTGAAATTCAGGTACCGCATTTGGTAAACGAATTATCTGGTTATGGCACAGGACAGTTACCTGATAAAGAAGGACAAATGTACCACGTAACCGCAGATGATCTTTACTTGATACCAACGGCAGAAGTTCCTGTTACCAATATATTTAGAGATGTTATAGTAAACGAGAACGATTTCCCTATTACATATACTGGTTACACGCCTTGTTTTAGAAGAGAAGCAGGTAGCTATGGAGCACATGTACGTGGTTTAAACCGTTTACACCAATTCGATAAAGTTGAAATTGTTCGTGTAGAACACCCTTCAAAATCATATGAAGCTTTAGACGGCATGGTTGAACATGTAAAAAATATTCTTAGAGAACTAAAACTACCTTACCGCATTTTACGCCTATGTGGTGGTGATTTAGGATTTACAGCTGCACTTACGTTTGATTTTGAAGTATTTTCAACTGCACAAGACAGATGGTTAGAAATTAGCTCTGTTTCAAATTTTGAAACATACCAGGCTAATAGATTAAAACTACGTTTTAAGGATGAAAACGGAAAGAATCAACTAGCCCATACATTAAATGGTAGCTCATTAGCATTACCTCGTGTTTTAGCAGGTATTCTAGAAAATTATCAAACTCCAGAAGGAATAAAAATACCAGAAGTATTGGTGCCTTATTGTGGTTTTGATATGATTGATTAATCTTACGACTTTAATCATCGCTTAAAAGTTCTAGCACCTTTAAAGGAGGATTGTAGTACATACAGTACTCCTTTATTAATATTTTTCTGTTTTTTTATTTTGATAAACTATAAGCTGTTGAATCTATCCGATTTAGTCCTTAATCGAACTTATTACTATTTAAATTAAATAAAAAGACCAGTTATATTAATTAGGTTTTTGAATATCCTATACTGTCATAAATCATATTAGTTTATGATACATGAAAAACTCAAAAAATAATCCGACTTTGTTGTTCATATTGAACTAGAACAAAAATTTCAGAAGATCCAAAATTCAAAGAAGTTTTTGATAGTTTAACTCCTAATCGTCAAAAAGGATACATACTTTATATTCAAAAAGTCAAAAAATCTACTACACGTACATCTAGAATTGAAAAGAATTCCAAAAGAATATTCATCGGTAAAGATTTACATGATTGTGTTTGTGGTTTATCTAAGAAAATGCCCAAATGCGATGGTTCGCACAACAAATCCTAAACGACCTCTATTTTAAAATACCTAGTTTGTTACCATCTCCTTAACAACATCTTACTTCATTCTACTTATCTTTGATTATGCGTTTTATCATTTTTCTAATTTCATTTGTTACCCTGTCTACGTTCGCCTATGCCCAAGATGATTTCTTGGCAAAGCAATATTTTGCTGATGGTGATTTTGAAAAAGCAGTAGTTTTTTATGAAAAGCTTGTGAAAAAAAATCCGCGAAGAACGGAATATGTTCAAGATTTGGTTTCATGTTATCAGCAATTAGAGCGATACCAAGATGCTGAAGAGTTTTTAAATGAGCGCTTAAAAGACCGCAACCCCTACCCTACACTATTAATAGATTTGGGCTACAATTATAATCTTCAAGAAAAAGAAGACACGGCACAAACCTATTACGATAAAGCACTAGATATAATTCCTAAAAATCCGAATTACGGATATGCCTTAGGTCTTCAGTTTCAAAAATATAGTTTACTGGATATGGCTATAAAAGCCTTTCAAAAATCAATGGAACTTAATCCTGCTTTAGATTTCAACTTTCAACTGGCTAGAATTTATGGTGAACAAGGTAATGTAGAAGCCATGTACAATTCTTACCTAAACCTTGTAATAGACGGTAAAACATCAAAATCTAATATTCTAAGAAGTATTGATGATTTTGTATCTGAAAATGCTGAGGATAAAAACAACCTCCTATTAAAAAAAGTATTATTAGAACGCGCCCAGAAGAATCCCAATATTCTATGGAATGAATTATTGAGCTGGCTCTTTGTTCAACAAAAGCAATACAATAGTGCTTTAAGACAAGAGAAAGCCATTTTTAAACGAATGAATGGCAGTTCTACTTCTAGGTTAGAAAATTTAGGTAAAAGTGCCTTAGATACTGAAGAATATGAAGTAGCCAAAGATATTTACAGCTATGTCATCGATAATACAAATAATAAAATTACCCAATTAGATGCAGAACTAAACCTAATTGATATTGAGTTATTAGATGTTTCAAACAATCAGTTAGATGGTATTCAAAAAAAATATGATGCGCTCATAGATGATTATGGATACAAATCTCAATCATTACAATTACAAGTTGCATACGCAAACTTTCTAACGTTTAAAAAAAATGAACCGGAACCCGCAGAAAAAATATTGAAGAATAGTTTAGAATTACCTTTAAGTGATAGAGGCACGGCATATCTAAAACTAGCGTTGGGCGATATTTTAGTGTATAACAAAAAGTTCAACGAAGCACTTATCTATTTTTCTCAAATTCAGCAAAAACTAAAAAACGATGTTTTAGGTCAAGATGCCCGTTATAAAGTGGCTCAAACAAGTTTTTACAAAGGCGATTTTGACTGGGCATTAACTCAGTTAAAGGTATTACGAAGTTCCACTTCGCAATTAATCGCAAACGATGCTATGCAGTTGAGTTTACTTATTTCAGATAATTCGCTTGAAGATTCTACCCAAACAGCATTAAAAAAATATGCGCGAGCAGACTTTTTAGCTTATCAAAATAACACAGGCGAAGCTATAAAAGTCCTAGATGATATTTTAGAAAACCACAAGGGCGAAAAAATTGAAGATGAGGCACTTTTAAAACAAGCGCAATTATTTGAAAAGCTAAAGAAATACGAAGAGGCACAATTAAACTATCAGAAAATAATAACCTTTTATGGTAATGGTATTTTAGCCGATGATGCTTATTTTGCACTTGGCGAACTATATAAAAAAGTACTTAACGACCCCTTAAAAGCAAAGGAACAGTACGAGAAAATAATCTATAACTATCAAGATAGTTACTACTTTCCTGAAGCCCGAAAGAACTTTAGAATTTTAAGGGGAGACTCCATAAATTAAAAACACTGTTCATCTAATATGTATTAAGACTTAGTTGACCTAACTTTGCAATACAATTTGAACTTTGATTTTAAGGCATGTACATATATAACGTTACCACCAACATAGAAGAAACAGCTCACCATATTTGGGTAAAATGGATGAAAGAAACCCATATTCCCCAAGTGCTTTCAACAGGTAAATTTTTAAGCGCAAAATTTACCAAAGTTCTGGTTGAAGAAGATATGGGAGGCTTTACATATTCCGTTCAATATACGGTACCTGACAAAGAAACATTAGAAAGATATTATGAAGAAGATGCACCTGCATTAATTGAAAGTATTCAAAAGAAATTTGCTGGTCAATTGGTTTCTTTTAAAACAGAACTAGAAGTAGTAGATGAGTACTTTGTACAACGTGCTGCAGCTACACATTATTTGTTTACTTACGGAACATTACAAGAAAGAGAAGTACAATTAGGTGTTTTCTCTAGACCTTTAAATGGGTTTGAAGATGAATTGCCACAGTACATTATATCTAAAGAGAAGGTAGCAGACCTCTACCCTACCTTACAACATACCGGAGTTAAAGAAGATGTTATAAAAGGTCAAGTATATACCCTATCTCATCAAGAATTGCAAAAAGCGGACAAGTATGAAGGAGCTGCATATGAAAGAATTCTAATTCAATTGGCTTCAGGAAAAAACGCATGGGCGTATATTGCAAAATAGAGTGCCGTTAAAAACAGGTTATGGGAACGAAAAGAAAGAAGAATAAAGGTGATAAATATGCTCATAAAAAGCACTATGAAAAAGGTCCTGTAAAAGCAAAAAAATATCTAGGTCAGCACTTTTTAAAAGATGAAGATATTGCTAAGCAAATAGCGGAAACCTTATTACAAAAGGACTATAAAAATGTAATTGAAATAGGTCCGGGTACTGGAGTACTAACTAAATACCTTCTTTTAAGAGATAGTAATTTAGTTGCAATGGATTTAGATACAGAGTCCATCACATACTTAAATGAGACCTTTCCGCTAGAACATCCTAAAGCATTTGAAGGCGAAGGCACTTTTAAAGTTATTGAAGCAGATTTTTTAAATTTTGATATTTCGACTTTGTTTGGTGAAGAGCAATTTGGTATAACAGGTAATTTTCCTTACAATATTTCAACCCAGATTGTTTTTAAAATGCTAGAGCTTCGAACTCAAATTCCTGAATTTTCGGGTATGTTTCAAAAAGAAGTTGCGCAACGTATCTGTTCTGCAGAAGGCAGTAAAGCTTATGGCATTCTTTCGGTTTTGGTTCAAGCATTTTACGACGCTGAATATTTATTTACCGTAGAACCAGATGTTTTTGACCCTCCTCCAAAAGTACAGTCGGGCGTATTACGATTAACACGTAAACCTGAATTTGAACTTTCTTGCGATGAACAATTACTATATAGAGTTGTGAAGACGGCTTTTAACCAACGTAGAAAGACGTTACGTAACAGTTTAAAAACATTTACCTTATCAGATAATCTAAGAGAAGATACTATATTTGATCTTAGACCAGAACAGTTGGCTGTTGCCGATTTTATAGCATTGACGAAGAAAATAGCAGATGACACCCTTTAAACTAACAGAAGAATTTGTAGAAGAAATAGAACAGCTCATTGACCAAAACAATGATACTGAACTAAATTCTATGTTAGGTGCCGTGCATTATGCCGATGTTGCTGAAATCATCAATGAACTAGATGAGAACCAAGCTACCTATCTAATTAAATTACTTGGCAGCGATAAAACGTCAGATGTTTTAACAGAGTTAGATGAAGATGTTCGTGAAGCTATATTGGGTAATCTATCATCTCAAGAAATAGCTAGTGAATTAGAAGAGTTAGATACCGATGATGCCGCAGATATTATTGGGGAACTACCAAAAGAACAAATACAAGATGTAATCTCGAAAATTGAAGATAGAGATCACGCAAAAGACATTGTAGACCTTTTAAGATACGCCGAGGACTCTGCTGGTGGACTTATGGCAAAAGAGCTTGTAAAGGTCAATGAAAACTGGAATGTTCTTACTTGTGTGAAAGAGATGCGTGCACAGGCAGAAAATGTTACTCGTGTACATTCTATTTATGTAGTAGATGACGAAGACAAATTAAAAGGTAGGCTTTCGTTAAAAGATTTACTTACGACTTCTACAAAAACCCATATTAAAGATGTTTTCATTAAAAATGTTGATGCAGTAAATGTTAATGAAGATCCAGAAGAAGTAGCTAGAATTATGACCAAGTATGACCTTGAGGCCATACCTGTAGTTGATGAAATAGGTAGATTGGTTGGTCGTATTACTATTGATGATATTGTAGATGTTATTAAAGAAGAAGCCGAGCGTGACTATCAAATGGCCGCAGGTATTTCTAGAGGGGTAGATTCTGATGATAGTATTTGGGAGCTTACAAAGGCACGTTTACCTTGGTTAATTATTGGTATGTTCGGTGGTATTGGTGCCGCCAGTATAATAAGTAGTTTTCAAGAAGTAATGAGTACGTTTCCTATACTGTTAATTTTTGTTCCATTAATTCAGGCTACAGCAGGTAATGTTGGTGTACAATCATCGGCTATTATGGTACAAGGTCTAGCCAACAATACCGTAAAAGGGGAAATTTTAAATAGGCTACTTAAAGAATTTACGTTAGGTCTAATTAATGGTGTTGCCATTGCCGCCATCGTATTGGTCATTAGCCATTTCTTCTTTCATACTAGTTATTTAATATCAATAACCCTTTGTGTCGCCCTAATATCAGTTATTATTATTGCCGCATTAATCGGCACCTTTATACCTGTATTTTTAGACAAAAGAGGCGTTGATCCAGCAGTAGCTACCGGTCCGTTTATAACAACAGGAAATGATATTTTCGGAATTTTAATCTACTTCTCTATTGCAAAATTGATTTTAGGCATTTAATAAACAGCTCATCTTCTTTTTAGAATACTGGCGCTTTGCGTATCTTACTATAATCAATTTTCTAAAAAAGAATGTCAACCATTTTTTATCCTATTAGGATAAAAACAAACACATTTATGAAGAGCATTAATCTTAAAGAAAAATATGAACTAGTAAGTGGGTATTGGCATCCACATCAAATTGGTGTTGTTGATAACATGCAAGTACTACTAGCCAAGTTAAAAGGTGAGTTTGTATGGCATTCACATGACAATGAAGATGAACTTTTCCAAATTGTAAAAGGCACTTTACACATGCAATTTAGAGACCGTACAGAGATAGTAAAACAAGGAGAGATAATTATTATACCAAAAGGCGTTGAGCATTGTCCAATGACCAAAGAAGATGAAGAAGTTCACGTAATGTTATTTGAAAAATTAAGTACTTCCCATACAGGAAACGTGCAAGATGAAAAAACACAAACAAACTACCCCAAAATATAATTTAGATTAAATGAAAGTATTACACGTAGATATAAATCACCCATTAATAATTGAGCAATTTTCTGAATTAGGTTTTCAGAACGATGAAGACTATAGCTCTACTAAAGAACAGATTGAAGCTAAAATAGAAGATTATGACGGACTCATTATTCGAAGTAGATTTTCGATTGATGCCGAATTTTTAGACAAAGCTAAGAACCTGAAGTTTATAGGTAGATTAGGTGCCGGACTTGAAAATATTGACACCAAACATGCTAAATCGCTTGGAATTTTTCTTGCTGCTGCTCCAGAAGGTAATCGTAATGCTGTTGGCGAACACGCTTTGGGCATGCTTTTATCGCTTTTTAATAAATTAAATACTGCGGACAAGGAAGTTAGAAGCGGAAAATGGGATAGAGAAGGCAACCGTGGTATTGAATTAGAAGGAAAAGTTGTAGGTATAATTGGCTATGGCAATATGGGGAAAGCCTTCGCAAAAAAGCTAAAAGGTTTTGATGTAGATGAGGTTATTTGCTACGATATTCAGGGTGGTGTTGAAGATGAGAATGCTAGGCAAGTAGGTATTATAGAATTTCAAAACAGAGCAGATGTGATTAGTTTACATGTACCACAGACAGAACTGACTATAGGTATGGTAGATTCTGAATTCATAGAAAAGTTCAAAAAGCCAATTTGGATAATTAATACAGCACGCGGTAAATGTATTAAGACATCAGATTTGGTAGCTGCCTTAAAATCTGGCAAAGTTCTAGGTACCGGTTTAGATGTGTTGGAATATGAGAAGGCATCTTTTGAAAATATGTTTACAGGTGATAACTTACCAGAAGCATTTAAATACTTAACAAACTCTGATCAAGTAATACTATCACCACATGTTGCTGGTTGGACAGTTGAAAGTAAAATTAAATTAGCACAAACCGTAGTAGATAAAATTAAAGCAAAATTCGAGAGTTAATATGCAATACAAAGCCAGCACGCCAAATGAATACATTGCGCAATTACCACAAGAACGTCGTGTAGTAATTGAAAAACTAAGAGGTATAATTATGGGAAATTTACCTAAAGGTTTTGAAGAGCAAATAAGTTATGGCATGTTAGGGTTTGTAGTACCACATTCTTTATATCCATCTGGTTATCATGTTAACCCAGAACTACCTCTGCCATTTATTAATTTAGCTTCACAAAAGAATTTTATCGCCCTTTACCACTCAGGTATTTATGCAGACAATGTGTTAATGAATTGGTTTATAGACGAGTACCCAAAACACTGCAAACTTAAATTAGATATGGGTAAAAGCTGTATTAGATTTAAAAAAATGGACGATGTTCCTTACAAGTTAATTGCGGAACTCTGTACCAAAATAACAGTGGGAGACTGGATTTCTAAATATGAAACAACTATAAAAAAATAAAAACCTAAAGCGATATGAAAAAAAGGGTAACAGGTTTAGGAGGATTCTTTTATAAAACGAAAGACCCAGACCATACTAAAAACTGGTATAACAAACATTTAGGATTGGACACTGATCAATATGGCTGTACATTTTGGTGGAAAGATAAAGAAGGTAATGATTGTTCTACCCAATGGAGCCCAATGAATGATGATACTGATTATTTCAAGCCTAGCCAATCGAGTTTTATGATGAATTTTAGGGTTGAAAATCTTGTGGAATTATTAAAGGTTTTAAAAGATGAAGGTGTTACTGTAGTAGGCGAAATTGAGGAATTTGAATACGGAAAATTCGGTTGGATTTTAGATCCCGACGGAAATAAATTAGAACTTTGGGAACCAATTGATAAAGCATTTTTGTGATGTTTAAATAATTGCTACATTTATCGCTAATAATAACCACCAAAAAACAACTAAAATGTCAGACGAGAATAAAGATTTAGGAGACAAAGCAGAAGATGCTTTTGACAACGCTAAAGAGTCAGCCAAAGAATTTTCAGAGGATGCGAAAGAATCTGCAAAAGACTTTAGTGAAGGAGCTAAAAAAACGGCAAATGAATTTAGTGCAGGTGCCAAAGAAGCTTTTAGTGGAGCCGGAGGTGATAACAAAAAAGTTTTAGCTGGTATATTAGCTATATTTTTAGGAGGCTTAGGTGTTCATAAATTTATATTAGGATATCAAAAAGAAGGTTTTATACTTTTAGGTGTTTCTGTTGCCGCTTGGATTCTATCTTGCGTAGGCGTCGGTCTACTTTTTGTATGGATTCCAGGAGTTATTGGTTTAATAGAAGGCATTATGTATCTGACAAAATCAGATGAAGAATTTTACAATACATACCAAGTAGGTAGAAAACCTTGGTTCTAAATAAAAAAAGTCGGGTAAAATACTATCCGACTTTTTTTAGTACATTTATTATCGTAATATTGCAATATATAAATATAATATGGGCATAACTAAAACACAAATATTCAATGTAGAGCAGAATAAGCTAGCGGTTATTTTTAAAGTTCTGTCCAATCCTGCCCGTATTGCCATCTTACAATATATAAGTCAGCAAGACTCCTGTATCTGTAATGATATTGTTGATGAAATAGGATTGGCACAACCAACTATCTCACAACATTTAAAAGAACTAAAGAGTATTGATTTAATTAAAGGTGAAATAGAAGGTAAAAAAGTCTGCTATTGTATTAACCTACCTAAATGGACAGAAATACAAACTTTACTGAATACATTCTTCAACACCACTAAAAGCAATTGTTGTTAATTAAAAACTATAGACATGAAAACAAATGAATTTTTAACCTTACTAAAGGAAAACACTGATAAGAGTTTAGTCTTTGAATATGCTCCTGGTCAACTAGTAGGTGCAAACTATCACATAACTGAAGTAAAGAATATTACCGTTGATTCAGTAGATTGTGGTGCCGGTACAGATTTCTGGAAAGAAACTATTATACAATTATGGGAAAGTCCGCAAGAATTAGGCAAAAGAGACTACATGACCGCTTACAAAGCAATGGGCATCTTAAATAAAGTGGATAAGATAAAACCAATGGAAAAGGATGTTGAAGTAAAATTTGAATACAGTAATTCGGTATTTCACACGGCTCAACTATTTGTATTATCACATCAAATTAAAGACAATCAAATTTTAATGCATTTAGGCATTGAAAAAACCGATTGTAAAGCCAAAGAAACTTGTGGTATTCCAGAAATTACTGAACAAGTAGCGGAAACTTCTTGCGCTCCTGGTAGTGGCTGCTGTTAATTGAATTACGATATGAGTGAAATGACAATAAGACCAATGTTAGCAACAGACTGGGATTCTGTTGCTAACATTTACAAAGAAGGTATTGAGACAGGGGTAGCAACTTTTGAAACCAATACTCCTTCATTTGATGCTTGGCATAAAGCTCATATGTCTACATGCAGATTTGTTGCCGAAAACAAGAATGAAATTTTAGGATGGGTCGCCCTATCCCCTGTTTCCAATAGATGCGTTTATGGAGGTGTTGCTGAAATAAGTGTTTATATTTCAGCCAGTAGTAGAGGAAAAGGTGTCGGTAAATTATTATTGGAACACGTAATTAGAGCCAGTGAAAAAGAAGGGATTTGGACACTACAATCTGGCGTATTCCCAACAAATCATGGTAGTATTAAATTACATAAATCAGCAGGTTTTAGAATGATCGGTACCCGAGAACGTGTTAGTAAATTACATGGAAAATGGATAGATAATATTCTATTTGAAAGACGAAGTAAAGTTGTTGGTGTAGATTAACTATTCTTCTTTCTCTGTATTTTGAGATTCTACCAATCTGCGTTCCAGCTCCGCTTGAAATTCTTCCATTACAGGTTTTACTGTACTCTCAGGTAAATCGGCTATTTTAATATACATTAGTCCGTCTACAGAATTATTAAACAAGGGATCTACATTAAATGCAACCACTTTTGCGTTTTGCTTTATATACTTTTTAATTAAAACCGGCAGACGTAAATTACCTGGCTCAACCTCATCTATCAATCTATCAAACTTATTAAGATCGGCTTGCGTTTCATCAAAAACAAATTCCTTATCCGCATCTTTCAACTTCACCTTAAACTCTTTTTTAGGTCTTATATATTGTGCTACATAAGGATCCCAATAATTAGATTTCATAAACTCGATCATTAAAGATTTCGAGAAATTGGAAAATTGATTGCTTATACTAACTCCGCCAATTAAATACTTATGCTCTGGAAACCTTAAGGTGGTATGTACAATTCCTTTCCAAAGCAAAAATAGCGGCATTGGTTTTTGCTGATATTCCTTAGTGATATAGGCACGTCCCATTTCAATGGAGTGTTCCATCATATCATATAACTCTGGTTCTACCCTAAACAGATCCTGCACATAAAAACCATCAATACCATGCTGAGGAAAAATCTCTGACCCCATACCCATTCTGTAGGCTCCTACAATACATTTAGCTTCATCGTCCCATAAAAACAAGTGATGGTAGTACGTATCAAAACTATCTAAATCAATAGCCTTATTAGTTCCCTCGCCAATTGCTCTAAAAGTTACTTCACGTTGTCTTCCTATTTCTTTCAAGATAAAAGGCATGTCCTTTTCCTTTGCTAGAAACACTTCGTAATTTTTACTTTGTAATAATCGGCAATCTTTCTCTCTAAGTTTTTCTATTTCACCCTCCATTACCTCTTTACGTACCGCTGTGGCAATTTTCTTTGGTTGCTTAGGTATTTTAAGCGAGGTTGGTATTTGGTCTATTAAACGCTCTTTCTCGTATGCATTTGACAACATATAAGTCTTACGGCGCAGTAATTCCGTATACTCTTGTAAACTTTCCTGTTCATTTTGTGTAGCAACAGAAATGGGCTGACCTATTCTTACTTTTATTGGTCTATTTCTTTGAGAAAAGACTTGAGATGGAATCATAGCTGTACGCAAAGAATCTCCCAACTTAGAAATACGATAAAATAGAGAACTGTTCTTGGCATGAAAATAAATGGGAACTACAGGAACACCTGCTTTTTTAATTAATTTTATAGCAGCTTCTTCCCAAGCTTTATCAACAATTAACTTACCATCTTTATGGGTAGAAACCTCACCCGCAGGAAAAATTCCTAATACATGACCATCTTTTAAATGTTCTAATGCTTTTTTAAAACCTGCTAGATTACTTCTGGCATCTTTATGCTCGGTAAATGGATTTACAGGTAAAACATAAGGTTCTAACGGTACCATTCTCTGCAACAGAAAATTGGCCATAATCTTATAATCGGGCCGTTGTTTAAGCATTAACTTAAAAAGCAAGATACCATCAATAGCACCCAATGGGTGGTTACTAATGGTTACATATGCTCCTTCCTTTGGTAATCGCCTATAATCTTCCTCAGGAATTTCATAATCAATATCAAAATGCTCTAGTATTGCATTGGCATACTCTTCACCTTCTAAATGTGCAATGGTATCGTAATAACGATTAATACCAGACAAACGCGTAACCTTCAGCAGCACCCAGCCAATAAAAGTACCAAACACGCCATACTTGGCAAGATTGATAGCTTTGGCAATCTCCTTAGCGGTAACTAAACCCATATATCATCCTCGATTAGACTGTAAATATAGGAAAATAGCAGAAGCAGCTTTGCTTTTAGAAAACAGGAAATGCAAAGAAATTACTTTACTACGAGCTGTACAGTTTCGGTTCCACGCTGTTCTAATAATAGCTCATGCCCATTCTGTAAGGTTTCAAGAGCTTTATTATTAAAATGACGAATAGTGTATAAAGAAACATTCTCATGGTGTACCACTTTAAACTTACTCTTTAACTGCTGTAATAGCGCTTCTAATCCTCCAAATTTATTATCGATACAAACTGAAAAACTAATGGCCGAATTTTGAATTAAACCAACCTTAATTTTATGCTGATGAAATAATTTAAAAAGTTCACTGATACTATCCTCCACGATAAAAGAGAAATCAAGCGATGATAATTTCATTAAAACCTGATTCTTCTTTACTATAAAACAAGGCACTTTTGGCTCAATACCAACTCCTTTACCAACTGTGGTTCCTTTACCTGATGGATTTAAAAACGATTTCACGTGAAGTGGAATTTCCTTTCTCTGTAAAGGTTGTAACGTTTTTGGGTGAATTACAGATGCCCCATAAAACGCCAACTCGATAGCTTCCCTATAAGAAATATTATTTAGTAATTGAGTTTCTTCAAAATACCTAGGATCCGCATTTAAAACTCCCGGTACATCTTTCCAAATAGTAACAGAATCGGCATTTAAACAGTAAGCCAAAATAGCAGCAGTATAATCGGACCCTTCACGACCTAAAGTAGTGGTAAAGTTGTTATCATCACTACCCAAAAAACCTTGGGTAATATTCAGAACTTTTTGATCTATTTTGGTAACATTACTTTGAGTACGTTCCCAATCTACCGTAGTATCTCTATAAGTACTATCCGTTTTAATAAAATTTCTTACGTCTAACCAATTATTAGTAATACCTATTTCCTTAAAATAAGCACTTATAATAGTCGTAGACAGCAATTCACCATAACCAACAACTTGATCGTATACAAAGTTATAGTTAGGCGATTTATTCCAAACTAAAAAGCCATTAATTTCATCTACTAGCACTTTAATTTCCTTATAAATGGAATGCTGTGCGTTTGGAAACAATTCTGATACTATACTATGGTGATAGTCTACCATTTCAGCAACTTTAGATGGTATCTCTTTTTTATCGTTGAAATAAGCATTGATAATATCTTCCATGGCATTGGTAGTCTTACCCATTGCCGATATTACCACTAGTGTATTCTCATACCCTACTTCTTTTAAAACCTCAACTACATTTTTAACCGCATTTGCATCTTTAACCGATGCTCCTCCAAATTTAAAAACTCTCATACTCAATTTATATCTATAATTTTTTAATTCTTTTTCTATTAAGCGATTGCGCTTAAATAATTTTTTATTCCAGCTTCATCCAATTGAACAACATCCCAATCTCGCATTACTTTGGCACCCTTACTTTCATAAAAACCAATGGCTGGTTCATTCCAATCTATAACTTCCCAACATATTCTTTTTACACCAAGGTCATTTCCATATTTAACTACTTCATCTAAAAGTGCTGTACCCAAACCGGTACCACGCATGTCTTTGGTTACAATTAAATCTTCTAAATGTATTACCGCCCCCTTCCAAGTTGAATATCTTGGGTAAACCAAAGCCATACCAACAATTTTTTCATTTTTCTCAGCAACAAAACAGTGAAACAATTTCTGTTTACCAAAACCATCTTCTTCTAAATCTTGCACACTTACTTCAACGGCATCATCTTCCTTTTCAAAAGTGGCTAATTCTTGAATTAATTGAAGCACCTGCTTCATGTCTTCTCTTTGGGCAACTCGAATTGTATAGCTCATAATTGTTACAAATAAAACACAAAGTTATAAATTTAAAAAATGTAATTAAAACCAAAATTGAACGTTTAACAAAATACACGATATTTGTATATAACCATAAACTAAGAAATGTCTCCAAAAAGAAATCAGACCCTAGGGGAGTTTATTATTGAAAATCAAGATTCCTTTCAATATTCCTCAGGTGAATTATCAAAACTTATCAATGCCATTAGATTAGCTGCCAAAGTTGTAAACCATGAGGTTAGTAAAGCAGGTTTAATTGATATTTTAGGCGGTGTAGGTGAAACTAACATACAAGGCGAAGATCAACAAAAACTAGATCTTTTTGCAAATGACAAGTTTATACAAACCCTAAAGAATAGAGAAATTGTTTGCGGTATTGCGTCTGAAGAAGAAGATAGTTTTATCAGCATCAACAGTAATGATGATAACCATCAAAATAAATATGTTGTTTTAATAGACCCATTAGACGGTTCATCTAACATTGACGTGAATGTTTCTGTGGGTACCATTTTTTCTATTTACAGGCGGGTTACCCCTATTGGTACACCTGTTACTATGGAGGATTTTCTACAGCCCGGTCACAAACAAGTTGCCGCCGGTTACGTAGTGTATGGCACCTCTACTATGTTGGTTTACACCACAGGTGATGGTGTAAATGGTTTTACCTTAAACCCGGCACTAGGTACTTTTTATCTATCTCACCCTAACATGAAATTTCCTGAAAATGGCAGAATTTATTCGGTAAACGAAGGAAACTATGTTCATTTTCACCAAGGTGTAAAAGATTACATTAAATACTGTCAAATGGAAGAAGATGACAGACCTTATACTTCTAGATATATAGGTTCTTTAGTTTCTGACTTTCACAGAAATATGATTAAAGGTGGTATATATATGTACCCAAAAAGTAGTGTTAGTGAAAGCGGTAAATTAAGATTGTTATACGAATGCAACCCTATGGCTTTTTTAGCCGAGCAAGCAAACGGAATAGCTATAGGCGGTAAAAATCGTATTATGGATATTCAACCAACAGAACTCCATCAACGGGTTCCGTTCTTCTGCGGAAGTAGAAATATGGTAGAAAAACTACAAGAATTCTTAAATAAGTATCATTAAAAAAAGGGAGCTAATTGCTCCCTTTTTTATTTCTTTTTTTTTATAAAACTTAATGCTTTACAAGATATAAGTAATCGTCAAAATCTAATTTACCTCCAAAAATGGCAACTGAACGCTCAATAATACTATCTGCTTTCTCACCAGTAAAACCTAAACCAATAGCATACTTTTTAATTAAGATTCTCTCTTCGTCATCAATTTCATGATCAGAATAAACAATTCTGAACAAATCATACAAACGCTCTAATCTTTTCTCAGAATCCGGAGTAGAATCAATTGGATACTTATTTTCTTTTCTTAAAACCTCTTCATACTCAGACTCGGTTATATCTAGTTTACTAGCAAACCGATCTAACAACTTTCTTTCTTCAGTACTAATTTCACCGTCAATAGACGCTAAAGTTGCCAAAGCTGCAAAATGAGCTAAGTTTCTTCTGTGCTCACCACTAGTATATAAATCTGCAAAAGACATATCTTATTTTTTAATTATTGAGCAAATATAAATTTTTTAGAGGTCATAGTTTAGTTTGTCATCAACTTTGTTTGCATGTGAAATTTGTAACTTGACATTGCTATGAAAACTCCTCTATTACAATTTACAGATAATGGCATTTATTGCGAAAAGGCTAAAGTTTACCTTGACCCATGGAAACCTGTAGACCATGCAATAATCTCACATGGACATGCCGACCATAGTAGGTATGGTCACAAAAAATATATTACCCACCACAGAAACGTTCCGATTATTCTGCATCGATTAGGCGAAATTAATGTTGAAGGAAAAGAATGGGGAGAGTCTTTTGTTATCAATAATGTAAAATTTAGTCTTCACCCAGCAGGTCATATTATTGGTTCATCACAAATACGAGTTGAGCATAAAGGCGAGGTTTGGGTATTTACTGGAGATTATAAAACTGAAAACGACGGTATCTCCACTCCGTACGAACCCATTAAATGCAACACGTTTATTACCGAATGCACTTTTGGTTTGCCGGCATTTAAATGGACACCTCAAGCAGAAGTTCTAGAAAATATAAATAATTGGTGGGCAGAAAATAAAGCTGAAGGCAAAACATCAATTCTTTTTGGGTATAGCTTAGGTAAAGCACAACGTCTATTAAAATATTTGAATACTGATATTGGTGAAATATACACCCATGGTGCCATTGAAAATATGACAGAAGTTCTTAGACCTTTGGTAGACTTTCCAAAAACAACTCTTATTACTAGAGAAACGAAGAAAGAGCAATTGTTAGGTAATATTGTACTGGCACCACCAAGTGCACATGGCAGTACATGGATTCGAAAAATGGTACCATATGTAACTGCATCTGCCAGCGGATGGATGACATTTAGAGGTGCCCGAAGAAGAAGAGCAATTGACAAAGGCTTTGTATTAAGTGACCATTGCGATTGGCCAGGACTTCTAAAGAGTATTGAAGCTACAGGAGCCGAAAAGATTATTTGCACCCACGGATATACAGATATATTTTCAAAATACCTTCGCGAACAAGGCTATGATGCCCGCACCGAAGCAACACAATATGGAGAGGAAGAAATAGAAGCTGCCGTAGCTTCAAAATCATCTATAACAGCATGAAAAACTTCGCACTCCTTATAAAAACACTAGATAGTACCAACAAGACAACTATAAAAGTACAGGCCTTAACAGACTACTTTCTAAAAGCCAGTGACGAGGATAAAGTATGGACAATTGCCATACTCTCGCATCGTAGACCACCAAGACCGGTGAACACTACCCTGCTTAGAACCTGGGCATCAGAATTAGCTAATATTCCACTTTGGTTATTTGAAGAGAGTTACCATATCGTTGGTGATTTAGCCGAAACTATCGCTTTGGTGATACCTGCGGCAAATCAATCATCAGACAAGAGTTTGACAGTTTTTCTTGAGGAAATGATAGCCCTAAAAAAGAAGACAGATGATGATAAAAAAGCATATCTCTATGAAAACTGGAAAGTGCTTAACTATTATGAACGCTTTGTTTTTACAAAACTCATTACTGGCGGATTCAGAATTGGCGTTAGTCAGAAATTAATGACCCGCGCATTGGCTAAAGCAACTGAAATAGACGAGGATATTTTAGCTTATAAATTGATGGGGAACTGGGACCCAAATACGATATCTTATCAACAGTTGGTTCTCGAAGAAAACGAAAGCGATTACCTATCTAAACCTTACCCTTTTTATTTAGCCTATGCTATAGAAGGCGAAGCAGCAGATTTAGGTGATATTAATGAATGGTCGGCAGAACATAAATGGGATGGCATTCGCTCTCAGGTAATTCTTAGAAATGATGAACTATTTGTATGGAGCCGTGGAGAAGAATTGGTAACGGATAAGTACCCGGAGTTTAATGAATTTGTAAACGTTATACCAAACGGCACCGTTATAGACGGAGAAATTCTACCTTATATTGAAGGAACTATCGGCACTTTCAATGATTTACAGACGCGTATAGGTCGCAAAAATATATCAGCAGCACTCTTAAAAAAAGTTCCTGTTATTTTAAAAGCCTATGATATTTTAGAATGGGAAGGTAAAGACATTCGTCAGCTACCTTTTATTGAGCGTAGATATATATTAGAGAATATGTTTAAAAACGTGGTATCTGAACAGAATCAAGCTAAGATACCATTACATCTATCTGAAACAATGCATTTTAATTCTTGGAATGAATTGGCAGATGAACGAGATCGCTCTCGCGAAATGCATAGTGAGGGACTCATGCTTAAAAGAAAGGATTCTCCTTATTTAGTAGGCAGAAAAAAGGGTGATTGGTGGAAATGGAAAGTAGACCCATTAACTATAGATGCGGTACTTACTTATGCTATGCGCGGACATGGAAGACGAAGCAATCTTTTTACAGATTACACTTTTGCTCTTTGGAAGGATAATGAAGAAGGAGAAAAAGAACTGGTTACGTTTGCAAAAGCCTATTCCGGACTAACAGATGCAGAATTTAGAAAACTTGATGCATGGATTAAAAAGAATACGTTAGAACGTTTCGGTCCTGTTCGTAGTGTTACTCCGCATCATGTATTCGAAATCGCTTTTGAAGGTATTGCATTATCAAAACGTCATAAAAGTGGAATTGCCACACGTTTTCCAAGAATGTTACGATGGCGAAAGGACAAGAACATTCACGAAGCGAATACACTTGAAGATTTAAAGGGGTTAATTCCATAATGAATAGAGAGGAGCTTTATACTATCGCCGAAAATTGGTTTCAAGAAAAAAATTGGAAACCTTTTAAATTCCAAAAAGATACTTGGAAGGCTTTTCTACAGGGTAAAAATGGACTATTAAATGCCCCAACAGGCAGTGGTAAAACCTATGCATTGTGGTTTCCTATTGTACTGAATTACATTAAGAACAATCCTAATTATAAAACTAAACACAATAAGGGCTTAAAGGCAATTTGGATTACTCCGCTGCGTGCATTATCCCAAGAAATAAAACAATCTGCAGAACGTATTACCTTAGATCTAGGCACGCAAATGACAGTAGGCATCCGTTCTGGTGATACTTCAACAAAAGAAAGGGCACAGCAAAAAAAGCAAATGCCAGATCTGCTAATTACCACTCCCGAAAGTCTACAATTACTATTGGCTACAAAGGGGTACGATAAAATTTTCAAAGATTGTTCAGCTATAATTGTTGATGAATGGCATGAAATATTAGGCACAAAACGAGGTGTACAAATGGAACTTGCCTTATCTCGGCTTAAAAATGTATCCCCTCAATTAAGAATTTGGGGCATATCTGCAACTATTGGTAATTTAGAACAAGCCAGAGATGTATTACTGGGTATTGAATCTAAAGCTCTAGAAAACTCCGTTCTCATCAAAGCCAATATCAATAAGAAGATAACCGTAAAGAGTATTATTCCGAAAAAGATGGAAACCTTTCCTTGGCGAGGTCATTTAGGACTTCATTTGTTGGAAGAAGTAATACCCATTATAAACAATAGCAAAACCACCCTGCTGTTCACAAATACCAGAAGTCAGTGCGAAATTTGGTTTCAGAAAATTTTAGAAAAGCATCCAGAATATGCAGGTGAAATGGCAATGCATCATGGCAGTATAAATAAAGAGACAAGAGTTTGGGTTGAAAATGCCATTAGAAATGAGGAATTAAAAGCGGTGGTCTGCACCTCTAGTTTAGACTTGGGAGTAGATTTTGCACCTGTTGAAACAGTTGTACAAATAGGAGGTCCAAAAGGTGTTGCCCGTTTTTTACAACGTGCAGGGCGTAGCGGTCATAGACCTGGTAAAGAAAGTGTAATTTATTTTCTACCAACTCACGCCATAGAACTTATAGAAGCATCGGCATTACAAAAAGCGGTAAAGTTGAACACGGTAGAAGACCGCATGCCCTATCTTAATAGTTATGACGTGCTTTTACAGTATTTAACCACATTGGCGATTTCAGACGGATTCTATCCTAAAGAAATTTACCAAGAAGTAAAACAGACTTTTTGCTATCAAGCCCTTACCGAAGATAAATGGCAATGGTTATTGAACTTTTTGGTTATGGGTAGTCAAAGTTTACAGAGCTACGACGAATACAAAAAAGTAGAAGTTGAAGAAGATGGAAAATTCAAGGTCAACAATCGTGGCGTAGCAATGCGGCATCGTTTTCAAATTGGCACCATAGTAGGCGATGTCAATTTAGCAGTAAAGTATCAAAAAGGAGGCTATATAGGTTCTATTGAAGAATTTTTCATTTCTAAACTTAACAAAGGTGATGTATTCACATTTGCTGGCAGAAATTTAGAATTTATTCGAATTAAAGAAATGACCGTACAGGTGCAAAATTCCAATAAGAAAACCAATAAAATTTCTAGTTGGATGGGAAGTCGTCTAACCCTATCCGCACAAATGTCTGAGCTGCTCAGAAATGAACTGTACAGCTCGGGCGAACCAATAAAAAATCAATCTGCAGAAATAAGAGCATTGAAACCTCTTTTTGACAGACAACGACGAGATAGTATAGTACCCAAACCATCAGAATTTCTAATTGAAACCTTTAAAACTCGCGATGGCTACCATCATCTCTTTTATCCTTTTGAAGGTAGATTTGTACATGAGGCAATGGGCAGCTTATTAGGGTATAGAATTAGCCTACTATCCCCTATTACCTTTTCATTAGCGTTTAACGATTATGGTTTTGAACTTTTATCAGATCAGCCCATAGATATTCAACAAGTGTTAGATAATGATTTATTTACCACAGATTTTATGCTGGATGATTTACAAAAAAGTTTGAATGCCACCGAAATGGCACGCCGCAGATTTAGGGATGTTGCTATTATTAGCGGAATGGTATTTACTGGCTACCCTGAAAAAGGGATTAAAATGAAGCATTTACAAAGCAGTTCTCAATTATTGTTCGATGTTTTTAGAGATTACGAACCAGATAATTTATTGTTTCAACAAGCATTTACCGAGACTTTTGAACACCAGTTAGAAGAAGGTCGTTTAAGACTTTCATTAGAGCGTATTGCCACTCAAGATATTGTTTGGAAAGCGTGCGAGCAACCTACACCATTTTCTTTCCCTTTGATTACGGAACGTGTGGGGCGCGAAAAATTATCAAGTGAAAAATTGGCTGACCGAATTAAAAAAATGGCTGCACTATTGATGAAGAAATAGGTAATTTTGCATCGATGACCCATTCAATTACCCTTCATAATCAAACTTTTGAAATGCACTTTTCTGGCGCGCTCTTTTGGGTAGAAAAATCAATGTTAATAATTAGTGATGTTCATTTGGGTAAAGTTTCGCATTTTAGAAAATACGGTGCTGCAGTTCCACAACAGGCAGTGCAACAGAATTTTGATGCATTAACCTCGGTAGTGAATCATTTTAAACCAGAATCAATACTTTTTTTAGGCGATTTGTTTCATTCCGCATTAAACACAGAATGGCTTCTTTTTGAACAATGGGTTAAGGCTACTCCACAAGAAATAATTTTAGTGAGCGGCAATCACGATATTATTTCTCCACTGAAATATGAAGAATTACATATAAAAATAATACCAGAATTAGTATTAGAATCTTTTCTTTTAACCCATCATCCAGAAGAACGAGATGGTTTATTCAACTTTTCAGGACATATACATCCAGCTATTAAACTTAACGGACTAGGAAGACAATCTGTTCGATTACCTTGCTTTTACAAAACAGAACATCAAATGATAGTACCGGCATTTGGTGAATTTACAGGTACTTACACCCTAGAACCTTGTGAGGGTTGTGAAGTTTTCGCCCTTTTAGGTGATGCTGTACTACCTGTTCCTATAAAAGAGGTAAAAAAGAAACGTTCTTTCCGAAAATAGTTCGTTTAATGTGCTAAAGAGCATAACTTTATGAGATAATCATAATAATTTTATCATTATGAAAAAGAAATTATCCGTTCTCAATTTAGCATCCGTTATTTTGGTGATTGCCGTTAACTATATTTCGCAGGCATTTTCATTTAACGACACCACTATTGGTGAAATGAGTGCCCAGTACGAAAATTTATTTACGCCAGCAGGTTATGCTTTTGCTATATGGGGCGTTATATTTTTAGGCTTATTGGCTTATGGTATTTTTCAAGTACGAAGAGCATTTTTTAGTCAGAAATCAAGCGATTTTATTGAGCAAACAGGATATTGGTTCTTTTTAGCCAACATTTTAAACTGTTGTTGGGTTTTTGCCTTTATGTATAATTACACCGGATTATCCGTAGTAATCATGTTCGGGATTCTTCTTTCTCTAATTAAAATTATACTGAATACAAATATGGAGCGATGGGATGCTCCCATTACAGTTATAGCTTTTATTTGGTGGCCCATTTGTTTTTATAGCGGATGGATTTCAGTAGCGACCATTGCCAATATTTCTGCGTTTTTAAGTAAGTTAGATTGGAACGGCGGCGTATTATCTGAACAAGCTTGGACCATTAATATGATTGTAGCTGCAACGGTAATTAACCTATTAATGATTTGGAAAAGAAATATGCGAGAATTTGCCCTTGTTGGTATTTGGGCATTATTCGCTATTTATGTACGACATAATGAATCGAATATTTACATCGCATACGCAGCAATGACAGGAACCGTAATTCTTTTTATTGCCATTGCCTTTCATGCATTAAAAAATCGAGAAACCAGTCCGGTAAAAAAGTTGCAAGAACGGTTTCGTGAAAAACCTTAGACCATACTTTTTACATCATTTACCCAAGACGGGTATGAAAATATGGTGGACTTAATATCTCTATCTGTCATTTTATTATTGATAACCATTGCAAAGATATTAATGGTTTCTCCTGCATTTGGTCCAAGAACATGAGCTCCAACAACCTCCCCTGTTCTATCATTTATTATGACTTTATAGGCATATAATGGAGCATTTATACGTTTAGCATTAAACCAATCTACAGCTACTTCATAGTTTACCCGTATATTTTTATATCTATTACGAGCGTCATCTTCAGAATAACCAACAGTAGCCAAATTCGGCAATGTAAATACCACTGAAGGAATTACGGGAACTTCTAAAACTTTCTTGTTTCCGTTAATAATATTTTCCGCTACAACATAGCCCTGTCTCCCAGAAAGTGGAGTCAACGGCAAGTTCTTATCAGATACATCACCACATGCATAAACATTTGTATTGCTAGTACTTTGCAGATAATTATTTGTAGTTACACCACTCTCATCAAAATCAACATTTCCTTTTTCTAAATTTAAACCTTTTAACGCAGGAACACGCCCTGCCGTATTAAAGATTGTCCTTGCCTCAACAAGAGTTTCCTCTCCATTTATTTCATATGTTAAAGTAAATTTCTTTCTTTTCTTTTCGAGCTTAGTCGGGTTCGCTTCAAAAATGAAATTTATCCCTAGAGATTCTGAATACTTTTTTAGTTCACTTACTAAATCAGCATCAAAAGCATGCAAAGGTCGTTTTCCTGTATCTAGAACAGTGACTTTCGCTCCAGCCCGTGCAGCCATATGAGCAAATTCCATCCCAATATAGCCACCACCTACAAACACGATTTGTTTCGGTAATTTTTTAAGATTTAGAAAATCATCGCTATTCTTAAAATGTTTGGCTCCGGGAATTTCCAGTTTTCGTGGTATTTGCCCTGTGGCAATAATTATTTTCTTGGCCTTAACTTTTTTCCCCTCTACCAAAAGCGTATTCTCATCTAAAAATTCAGGAGATTGGTGAAACAACTTCATTCCTTTCCCATTTAAATTTTGTTCAGTAGATTCCGGTATCTTAGCGGTGAACTTTCTTTTGAATTTTTGTAATTGCTTCCAATTGACTTTTACAACCTTATCTATTCCCTTTCCTTTTAAATTTGCACTTAACTCATAAGCCTCTAGGGCACCAAGTAATATCTTTTTAGGATCACAACCTCTATTTGCACAAGTACCGCCAAATTCTCGGTTATCGGCAATGGCAACCTTCATCCCCTGTTCTATAGAAGCTTTGGCAACAGTTTGCCCTGCAATACCGCTTCCTATTACAAAAACATCAAATTCATTCTCATCCATAACACTACCTTTTTTTGCTGAATACCAAAATGCAACTTTTTAAGGGCAATAGGTAACCCATATTCGATAATAATGAATCGTATCCATTTCTTAGGTATGCTTATATTTGCACAAATTTTAAACTGTTGAGTCATTCTTCTATCCAACAACGGTACAATCAGTCTCCCCAAATAGGGAAACTGCAAAATACTATTGCCGATTCTGAAAATTCAGAATCTAAAAACATTCAATTAAAAGGTCTTGTAGGATCATCACTTTCATTTGTACTCTCAAGTATCTTTAATACAGAGTCACGCCCTTTCTTGGCTATTTTTAATGACAAGGAAGAAGCTGCTTACTATTTAAATGATTTAGAAAGACTTATTGGTGAAGATAAAGTGCTGTTCTACCCTGGTAGTTACAGAAGACCTTATCAAATTGAAGAAACCGATAATGCGAATGTATTATTACGCGCAGAGGTTTTAAACAGGATAAATTCTAGAAAAAAGCCTGCTGTAATAGTCACTTACCCCGACGCACTTTTTGAAAAAGTAGTAACTAGAAAAGAACTGGATAAGAATACCCTAAAAATGAAATTAGGGGATACGCTTTCATTAGATTTTTTAAACGAAATTTTATTTGAATATAAATTTAAACGTGTAGATTTCATAACAGAACCTGGGGAGTTTTCTGTACGTGGTGGTATTGTTGATGTTTATTCTTTCTCTCATGATGAACCATATAGGATAGAATTTTTTGGCGATGAAATTGATAGTATAAGAACTTTTGATGTTGAGACGCAACTATCAAAAGAAAAAGTAAAATCAATTACTATAGTGCCGAATATGGCAGATAAGTTTTTGATTGAAAAAAGACAAAGTTTTTTAACCTACGTTGCCAATAATACATTGGTATTTGCAAAAAACACCGACTTACTTTACGACCGATTAGATGATTTTTTTAATAAGGCAAAAGAAGCTTTTACTAAATTATCTAAAGACATAAAACATGCTGAGCCCGAAGAATTATTTATGGGCGGCGCAGAATTTAAGCAACAACTTGCTGGCTTCACTTTATTAACACAATATGCAAAACGAGATGCTGAGCATCTTGTTGAGTTTCATTCAAAACCTCAACCTTCTTTCAATAAAAAGTTCGATTTACTAATTGAGAATCTAAACGGCTATAAAGATCAAGGGTACACTAACTATATATTTTGTGCCAGTGAGCAGCAAGCCAAGCGTTTTCATGATATTTTTGAGGAAGTTAACGAGCAGGTACACTATCAAATAATTGTATTTCCCCTTTTTCAAGGTTTTGTAGATGATGATCAAAAACTAGTTTGCTATACAGATCATCAAATATTTGAACGTTACCACAAGTTCCATTTGAAGAATGGTTACGCTAAAAAGCAAGCTATTACTTTAAAGGAATTGAACAAGCTTGAAATTGGTGATTACGTAACGCACATAGATCATGGTATCGGTAAATTCGGCGGACTCCAAAAAATTGATGTAGAAGGTAAAAAACAAGAGGCCATAAAATTGATGTATGGCGAGCGTGATATCCTTTACGTAAGCATACACTCATTACACAAAATATCAAAATTCAATGGTAAAGATGGTGCACCACCTAAAATTTACAAATTAGGTTCAGGTGCTTGGAAAAAAATAAAGGAAAAGACCAAATCGCGTGTTAAGAAAATCGCGTTTAATCTTATCAAAATTTATGCAAAACGAAGACTAGAAAAAGGGTTTCAGTACAACCCTGACAGTTATTTGCAAAATGAATTAGAAGCATCATTTATTTACGAAGACACCCCTGATCAAAGTACGGCTACCGAAGATGTCAAAAGAGACATGGAAAGTGAGCGTCCTATGGATCGTTTAATTTGTGGTGATGTAGGATTCGGAAAAACTGAAATCGCTATTCGCGCAGCTTTTAAGGCTGTTGATAATGGTAAGCAAGTGGCAGTCTTAGTACCTACCACCATATTGGCATTTCAACATCACCGTACATTTGCAGAACGATTAAAAGATATGCCGGTAACGGTAGATTATTTGAATCGATTTAGAACGGCGAAAGAGAAAAAAGATACTATACAGCGTTTAGGTGAGGGTAAAGTTGATATTATAATTGGCACACATCAATTGGTGAACAAGAATGTTCAATTTAAAGACTTGGGACTTTTAATTGTTGACGAAGAACAAAAATTTGGAGTTGCCGTAAAGGACAAATTAAAATCTATTAAAGAAAATGTAGATGTACTTACATTGACGGCAACACCTATACCACGTACATTACAGTTTAGTTTAATGGCAGCTCGTGACCTTTCTACAATTACAACAGCTCCGCCAAATAGATATCCAATAGAAAGTCAGGTTATACGCTTTAATGAAGAGACTATTAGAGATGCTGTTAGTTATGAAATAGAAAGAGGTGGTCAAATATTCTTTATTCATAATCGTATTGAAAACATTAAAGAAGTTGCAGGCATGATCCAAAGATTGGTGCCCGATGCTAAAGTAGGCATAGGACATGGTCAAATGGAAGGCAAGAAGCTAGAAGCTTTAATGCTAGGATTCATGAATAGTGAATTTGATGTATTAGTATCTACAACCATAGTCGAAAGCGGTCTAGATGTCACCAATGCCAACACCATTTTCATTAACAACGCCAATAACTTTGGATTGAGCGATTTACACCAAATGCGAGGTCGTGTTGGTCGTGGCAATAAGAAAGCATTCTGTTATTTCATTACTCCGCCTTACGAAGTTATGACTAGTGATGCCCGTAAACGTATTGAAGCTCTAGAACAGTTTACAGAATTAGGTAGCGGTTTTAATATTGCCATGAAAGATTTAGAAATTCGTGGTGCCGGAGATTTATTAGGCGGTGAACAAAGTGGCTTTATTAATGAGATTGGTTTTGAAACCTATCAAAAAATATTGGCAGAAGCAATTGACGAGTTAAAAGAGAATGAATTCAAGGACCTTTATGAAGAAGTAGAAGGCAAACATGAAAAGGTTTTCGTCAAAGAAACCCAGATAGATTCTGACTTTGAATTGCTTTTCCCAGATGATTATATTAACAATATTACAGAAAGGCTTACCTTATACACCAATCTTAACCAAGTAAAGGATGAAAAAGCACTTCAAAAATTTGAAGCACAACTCGTAGATCGTTTTGGGGAATTACCTGATGAAGCACAAGATTTACTAAACTCTGTTCGCATAAAATGGATAGCGAACAGTATTGGTTTAGAGAAAATTGTAATGAAACAAGGGAAAATGATTGGGTACTTTATAAGCGACCAACAATCAGAATTTTACCAGACATCAACTTTTACTAGAGTATTGCAATATGTACAATCTCATGCACAGCAATGTAAGATCAAAGAAAAAAAGACCCGCAATGGGTTAAGGTTATTATTAGTTTTTGAAGGCATACATTCTGCCGATAGAGCATATTTGGCTTTAAAGCCGTTTGAAACAAAAGAAAAAACAAATGCGTAATATGGAATTTGAAATATCAGAAAAACTGGCAATGGTCCATTTAATAGATTCTGTAATTGTAGCTGATGGTGAAGTTCATAAAGGCGAGATTAACGCTTTAAGCAAATTAATGTCCGTAATAGATTTTGATAGTAATTTTATGATTCAGGCACGTGCTATTGATATTGAACAAAGCACGAATATTTTAAAAGACATGTCTGAAGAGAAGAAATGCAAGTTGGCCGAAATTTTAGAGGATGTCGCAGTTTCAGATGGTCATTATCATGAAAAAGAAAACAATATAATTAGACACGTTTTTTCGGAAATCGGAATTTCAAAAAAGCATAAGTCCATTTAAGTTTTAAAGCAAAAACTTCTTGCGTATCTTACGGTTGTAATTAATATAAATACATCGTTTTGAGCGAAATCAAAGTTTCATCTGAGGAAATGAAATTGGTTCTATCCAAATTGTTCCTTAAATATTCCTTCTCTAAAGTACAAGCAGAAACACTTGCAAAAATTCACACAGAAAGTACCATAGATGGTATTTACTCGCATGGTATTAATAGAGTTCCAGTTTTTATAGACTACATCAACAAAGGTTTAATAGATATAGATGCTATAGCAGGTAAAGTAACTTCTATGGACAGTATAGAACGCTGGGATGGAAACTTAGGCTCAGGGATATTAAATGCCTTAAAATGTACCGATAGAGCAATTGATTTGGCAAAGGCAAATGGTATGGGTTTAGTTGCGCTTAGAAATACTAATCATTGGATGCGCGGCGGCACCTACGGTTGGCGAGCTGCAGAACAAGGTTGCATTTCTATTATGTTCACCAATACAATTCCCAATATGCCAGCGTGGGGCGGTCAAGAAAATAGAATTGGTAATAATCCCTTAGTGATTTCCATACCTAGAAAAGAAGGACATGTAGTATTAGACATGGCATTATCTCAATTTTCATTCGGGAAAATGCAAAGTTTAGATTTAAAAAACGAAGAGCTTCCTTTTAATGGTGGATGGGATTCTAATAATCAATTGAGTAAGAATCCTAAAGACATTATGAATTCTGGTAGAGCATTACCTGTAGGATATTGGAAAGGATCTGCCCTTTCTATGATTTTAGATATGCTGGCAACTTTACTTTCTGCGGGTAATTCTACTTATAAAATTGGACTGAAAAAAAATGAGGCCGCATTATCACAGGTGTTTATGTGTATAGACCCATCAACTTTTTCAGATGCCGAAATCCAAGAAAACTTATTGAACGAGATTATCCAATTCACCCATGATGGTCCACCAATGAAAATGGGTAATAAAACCTTTTACCCAGGAGAACGAACCCTCTCTACTAGATTAAAAAATCAAAAAGAAGGCATGATGGTAAATTCTAAAATATGGGAACAAGTACTTCAATTGTAAAACTAGACTTAAACTCGCTTATTTTATTTTCGTACTTTCAAAACACTCATATCAACCTAACAATCATGAAAAAATTACTTTATTACTTTACGCTACTTTTAATTGTAACCTCATGCAAAGAATCTGCAAAAAAAGAGGCCGTTGTAGAACCAGAAATAATTACAACAACTGCAAAAGCTCGAATAGATTCTGTTCTTAAAAGTTTTGTAGATGCAAAAAACATAGCTGGTGTTTCTGCACTAATATTCGAAAAAGGAGAAGAAGTATATTACAATGCATTTGGTTACGCAGACATTGCTGCAAATAAACTGATGGACAGGAATACGATTGTTCAAATCTATTCTATGACTAAGCCAATTACAGGCACTGCTTTGATGACTCTATATGAAGAAGGTAAATTTAAGTTAGACGAACCAATTTCTAAGTATATTCCTGAATTTGCAAACATGACCGTTTACACAGGGGTAGATGCTAAAGGAAATGTGTTAACCGAACCGTTACATAGAGAAATAACTATTAGAGATATTACAAGACATACTGCAGGTTTCCCAAATAGAGATGACATACCTGGCTTAAGCAAGTTATTTAAGGATGCAGACGCAATGAACCGAGAAAACACCCTTACCCAAATGGGAAAAAAAATGGGAGAAGTTCCTTTATGGTTTCAGCCTGGTACTCAATGGGAATATGGACCAAGTGTAGATGTGCAAGCTTTACTGGTTGAAAGAATTTCCGGAAAACCTTATGGCGAATATGTACAAAAACATCTGCTAAGTCCTCTTGAGATGAACGAGACCAGATATTATATTCCTGAAGAAGATAGAGACCGGTTCGCCAAACTATACATTAGAAAAGATGAAGGTGTATTAGTACAAGACACAATAACATACAGCAATTATACAGTACATTGGCCATTAACACGTGGCGGTTCTGGTCTTACTTCTACTTTAGATAATTATATGCGTTTTGCCCAAATGCTTGTACACGAAGGTAGTTTAGATACTGTGCAAATTCTTAAACCTGAAACTATAAAATTAATGGCTACCAACCAATTGGCAGATAGTATTACAGAACGTTCATGGTTACCAACTAAAGGGCAGGTAGGATTTGGTATTGACTTTGCCGTTCGTGTAGCACCACCAAAAACTCCAGAAGAAAACCATGGTGTAGTAGGTGAATTTTATTGGGATGGAGCTGCCTCTACTTTATTTTGGGTCGACCCGGTAAATGAGTTAACTGCCGTTATGTTTGTACAGTTATTTCCATATGATCAAATAGGTTTGCACAAACAATTTAGAGATGCAGTTTATGGTCCATACCCATTTTAATGATTTTAGCTGTTAATTTTTAATATTGCAGAGAAACTCATTTAAAGAGTTATTTAAAAGTACTGTCCTTTTCCTTATCTTTCAACTCCAAAATAAAAAGCATGGAGTTTGAAGAGTTTGTAAAAGCAGCCTTTGTTAAGATGATTTATGAAGTTATAAAGGCAGATGGTAAAGTTCACCCGGCTGAGTTAGAAACATTGAACAAACTAAAAAGTACAATTGGTTTTGACGACGCATTCTTAGAGCGCGCAAAGTTGCTAGATTATGACAATGCAATAGTTACACTTTACAATTTACCGCACGAACAAAAGAAAGCTTTGGCAGATATTCTAGATGAAGTTGCAATTGCAGATGGAGCTGTCCATAAAAAAGAAATGGATCTTATCATAGAAACATTCATAAACATTGGATTAGGAGAAGAAACAGAGTAATGAGTAGTATAATAGATTTTACAAAAGAAGAGAAATTAGCCGTCGTGAAAATGGTTGATTACGTTATTCTAGCCGATAGCAAAGTGGCACCGGCAGAAATGCGATTTCTTACGCAATTAATGGAGCGTTTTACTTTTGATAGTTTCTTTGTAGGTCAAGCTCGTAATCTAGATAAAGACAAAGCATTCAATATTATTAAACTAATGTCTTTACCTAAGAAACAAGAGTTAGCTAAATTATTAGATGATGTGGCCATTTCTGATGGTTATGTTCATGAAAAGGAACTTATTAAAATATCTGAAGCACTAAGTCACATGGGAATTGAAAAAGAATTATCATAACCTTTTCAGAATTAAAGCCCTCATTTGCCTCTTGATTATTACTTTTATTCATTGAAAAGTATATACTTCACTCCAATACTAATGAATAAGGAATTTCAGAATTAGAATAGCCAAAATTTTTGAACGATTCTATCAATGTTGGTCCGATAATTGTTTTTACATCATCATGAAAGTTATAACTAGTTTTTGCCTTTTACTTACCTCCCTAAATATATTAGCACAAGGATCAATCTCAGGAAATTTTTCTCCTCCAAAAGATTTTAAATGGCTTATAGCATATGAGTTAACACCAAACGGGGAACGCTATAGTACTGATACTGCTATAAAAGAAGGTTCTTTTACACTAGAAATGCCAGCTACGGCACAAGCGGGTATGTATAGATTAGTATATGCCGTACCACAAGATGAGTTTTATATTGATGTTATTTACAATAAAAAAGAAGATGTGAAATTTAATTTCAATCTTCAAAATGGATTGACAATTACTAATTCAGAAGAAAATAAATGGTATCATGAATATTTTTCTAAAATAACCGCAGCACAAGATAGATTGTTAGAATATTATGAGACCGGTAATGATTCTAAAAAAGAATATGGGGCAATTTTAAAAGAACTAAAAACGATACAAACCAATTTTGAAGAAGAACATGCTAGTAGCATAGCACATAAATTTATTAAAGCAAATAGAAGTTACATACCCACTGAATTCGAAAATTTAGAAACTTTTCTAAAAAACAAGAAGCAGCATCATTTCGATAATCTAAACATCAATGATCCTATTTTACAAGGGTCTAATTTCTTAACCGATAAGTTCGCTAGCTATGTTTTCTCTGCACTTCCTGCTGACATTAAAACAAAAGAGCAGCTAGAAATTGAAATTAACAAAAACATTAGAACTACTGCAGATTTCATTAAAACCACACCTAACGGATTTCAAGTTAAGGCGCTTCATCAATTATGGAAAATTGCTGAGGTCAATGAAATGGGCTCAGTACAAGATTTTATTTTCAAGAACCATTTAAAGAAATCGGCACTTGCTAATGACAATCAAAAATTAGTCGATGAGATTGAGATAGCATCTAGATTAAGAATAGGCGCTGTATCCCCAGATATTACCTGGGAAGCAAATGGCAAAAAACACTCACTTTTGACCATGGAGAAAGCTGAAAATTATTTGCTTGTTTTTTGGAGCAGTACCTGTTCTCATTGTCTTAAAGAACTTCCTCAACTTCATAAAGAATTGAAAGATTACGAAGGCCTTAAAATAATAGCTGTTGGCTTAGAAGATGACAACATTAACTGGAAAAAAGTATCTGCTACTTTACCGGCATTTAATCACGCCATCGCTTTAGGCAGATGGGAGAGCGATTATGCACAAACTTTTGGCATTCAAAGCACACCTACCTATTTTATTCTTGACAGTGAGAAAAGATTCTTAGCTAAACCTGAATCTGATAAAGAAGTAGTAGAATTTCTAGAAAACTAAAGAGATTTTAAATCCTTTATTGTTTTAAAGGCCATATCTACTTGTTCGTCATTTACTAAAATGGTAAACTCATTAGTTGTAGATATTACTTCGTAAAGCACAATACCTTCCCAAGCTAATCTTTGAAAGATAAAGTAATAGATACCAGGTACAGAAACATTCTCAGCAGGTAACTTTACCGTAATAGAAGAAAGCTCTTCTGCTTTTTGAGTGCATTTTTCATCCTTGAACAGTTTTTCAACTGTTTTATCCATCACATTGCTTATTACAATGTTAATCTCATTTACACCACGGCTAGAAGTATAAAAAACATCTTGATTATTATTGATTTCTTCTAGCAATTTAGCTTGATGTACCAATATTTTATCCGAAGCTAAAAAAGTATAATCCGTTAGTGAAGAACGCACAGTTATCTCTCCTATATTTTTTAGAACTTTTAAAATTTTATGGGTTGCCCTAAATTCAAGATCATCAGATAGGCGTTTCAATGCCATAACGATTGCACCATTACGAATGTCTTTACCTAATTCATGCTCAATCTCTGGTTTTACTATCCTAGATAGTGATGTAAGATTGATGATACCCTGTGCTAGAGCACTTTGTAAAAATGGCTTTTTCTTAATGTACTCTTCAACGACTGATGATATTGTTTTCATTTTACTGTATGGTTGTTGTGCAAATATAACAACTTGTTATAAATAAAACAAAATGTTTTTTAATAAATCTACTTTTTTAGTAGATTACTCAGAAATGATAAAAGGCAGATTCTAAATGTTCTAACTCAAATTTACTCTTATTTTTGAGGATGGTAATAATATCAAAACGCACTTCAACATCAAGATTATTATCTGTTATATAGTGGTCTGCCGCCATAACCAATAGTTTAATTTTTTTAACGGTAACCGTTTCAGCTATATTCTCTATAAAATCTGAACTTCTTGAACGAACTTCAACAATCGCCAAAATATCACCCTTTCGTGCTATAATATCAATTTCGGCCTGCAGGTATCTATAATTTTTATATGTAATTGTATATCCGTTCTTTTTGAGAAAATCAACCGCTATCTGTTCCCCTTCTTTTCCAAATTCATTGTGTTTTCCCATGATGTTGTTTGTGGATTGTGCAATTCATCGAAAATATTGGAATTTTAACGCCTTTTTACCAATAAATCTCGTTATTTGACTTCTGATTATCGAAAATAGATAGTTTTAAATACTATACCAAATTTCGAGACGTTTAGCATAGAAGCCCCAACTCTACGAACGTAATACAAACGCCTATTTTAAGATATGGAATATTTCATTAATTGTAATACTTCTACTCTTGCTCCGTATACAGCTAATCTAGATCAGCTAAGAGCATCACATTTATACAGACGATTAGGATTTAGTGCCTCTGTCGCCACCATAAACCAGGCTACCGGTCAATCTGCCGCTGCGTTGGTAGATAGCTTGGTTGATGAAGCCTTAAGCATGCCAGGAATAGCTACTCCTGCTTGGGCAAATTGGACCAATGCCAATTACCCAACAGATAGCGATGCTAGCAATCAATTAAAAAGAGAGCAGAAATCTGAGTTTCAATTGGCGTATGCCAATGGCTTGTTGAATAACAATTTACGTGATAGATTAAGCTTTTTCTGGAGCAATCATTTTGTTACGGAATTAGACGTATATAACTGTAACTCTTATTTATACGAATACATAGATTGCTTACAACGTAACGCTTTGGGCAATTTCAAAACCTTTACCAGTGAAATTGGGTTAACGAATGCCATGTTATATTACTTAGATGGTGTTTACAATAATGGTAACAATCCTAATGAAAATTATGGCCGTGAACTTTATGAGCTCTTTACACTTGGTGAAGGCAACGGCTATACTGAAGAAGATATCATTGAGACCGCAAAAGCTCTAAGTGGCTATGTAGAACGTGGTGAAATTGGATGTTCTCCAGTTGCTTTTGACCCAACTAAACATGATGGCAGTACTAAAACTATTTTAGGACAAACTGGTAACTGGGGTTATGACGATGTTATAAATATTCTCTTTGAACAAAGAGCACCAGAAATTGCAGAATTCATCTGCCGTAAATTGTATGAGTTCTTTGTACACCCAGATTCAAAAGACGAAGCAAATAATGCACAGTTGATCATTGATGGTTTAGCTGCTACATTTGTTTCTAATAATTTTGAGTTGGCACCGGTATTAAGACTTCTTTTTAAAAGTCAACACTTTTTTGACGATGAGGCTATCGGCGTAATTATAAAGAGCCCTATAGATTTCTATTTTAATACACTAAACGAATCAGGATTTAGCTATACAGATACCAATGTTGCCGAAATGGTAAATTATAGCGCATTATTAAGTCAAGAAATATTTGAACCTTTTGATGTTGCCGGTTGGCAAAGAAACAGGTCTTGGATCAATACCAATTTTATGATTGGGCGATGGCTTACCATTGAAAGCATTTTAGAGGAATTCTATATGGCCGACAATGAGCAGTTTAGAACACTAGGTCTAGAAATTTCAGGAAATGCCGGTTTAACCAGTTCAAATCCTGATGATGTTGCAAGACTTATTATAGATTTTATTCTCCCCAAAGGACTTCTAAACGAAGAAGAATACAATAAAGCATTCACCATATTTAGAAGCGATGTAGAGGATGTCTACTATGAAGGTGGTAATCAAGAATCTTGGACGTTGGCCACTTGGCAACAAGGTCCTTTTCAAGTATACCTCCTATTTCAATATTTAGCTAGACAACCAGAGTTTCAATTAAAATAACACCTACTGCTATGTGCAATACACACCACTCCCCATTTAAAGGTCTTCAACATGAAGGTCATGATGATGAACATAAAACATGGAGCAGACGCTCTTTTTTACAAGCAATGGGAATTGCTGGATCAGGCTCAATGATGCTAGGTTCTAACATGTTATCAGCTTCTGCGCCATCACCACTATCGGCGGCTATCGCAGGTGCTGAAACAGACAATATTTTAATTCTAATTCGCCTTTCTGGAGGTAATGACGGACTAAGTACTGTTATTCCTATTGAACAATATGATAGTTATGCCAATGCCAGACCTAATATCTACATCCCAGAAAGTAAGGTTTTAAAATTGACCGATGAGTTTGGGGTTCCATCTTACATGAATTCTTTAGCACCTATGTGGGAAGAAGGTCAATTTAAAGCGGTACACGGTGTAGGTTATGAAGGACAAAGTTTATCGCACTTTACAGGTTCAGATATTTTTGCCAATACAGATATAGAAACTACAGGATTTAGTGGTTTAAACACTGGCTGGATGGGTAGACATTTTGAAAATATGTACCCAGATTATTTGATAAATCCACCAGCGGCGCCTGCTGCCATTCAAATTGGTCAGTTTGGAAGTTTGGTATTTCAAGGAGATGAAACCAATTATGCATTTGTTACCTCAAACATTGATCAATTAGAGGAAATAGCGGAATCTGGAGTCGTTTACGGTTTAGAAGAGACCTTATTTAATGATTGTATGTATGGCGACCAACTTAAGTTTTTAAGAGGGGTTGCAAATACTACGTATGAATATTCTGGTGTAATACATGATGCTTACACACGTGGACAAAATCAAGTAGAATATCAAGAAAATAGCTTTGCACGTCAATTGGCACTTATTGCCAGATTGATAAAAGGAAATTTAGGGACAAAAGTCTTTATGATTTCTATGGGTGGTTTTGACACTCATGGTAATCAACCGCAAGCTCACGCTCAACTAATGACTAATTTATCTGTAGCGGTAAATAATTTCTATGAAGATTTAGCCTTTACCCAACAAGATGATAAAGTATTGAGTATGACTTTTTCAGAATTTGGTAGACGTATTTTCGAGAATGGATCAAATGGTACGGATCATGGTAAAGCTACGCCAACCTTATTTTTTGGATCCGGTTTAAATGGTAGTGCCTTTGTTGGCGACCACCCAACACTAGATGACCCAGATGGTAGAGGTAATTTAGAATACACAATGGATTTTAGAGATCTCTATGCTACTGTTCTTGCAGAATGGCTTTGTGTAGATGTACCCTTGGTAGAAGCACATTTATTGAATTATAAACCATATGTACCAGTAGATTTAGGTTTTAGCTGTAGTGGCGAAGCATTTCCAGATATAGTGTACAGTGATGGTGAGGTTACACCACCAGTACCACCTGGAGAAGAAGCTGAAACACCTTTTAATCCAGATTTATTGAATGCCGTTGTTCACAAACCATTTTATCCAACGGACAGTACACCACATATCTACTTAGAAATGCCATTTTCGGCACATGTAGACATTCAACTTTTTAATATTCTTGGTCAGAAAGTAGGCACCGTTTTTAACGAAATGATGTTTGAAGGTTCTACCGAAATAAATATACGAGAGCGCATGCCCGAACAACTATCTACAGGAAAGTACATTTATCGTATTAATGTACAAAACCAAAAAATGAGTAAATCAGTGATGGTAGTTTAATCTGTTTCCCACTATGTAAAAAGCCCTATTCAATTAAATTGAATAGGGCTTTTTATTTTATGCCAATTTCGATTTGTTCATTTTGGACTCAAACCGCAACTCTTTTTTTACTCTATGGTTCTTGTCTTTGTAAAGCCGCACAACATCTTCTTTACTTGTTTGTGCATCTTCTATTCCTGCATTAAATTTCTCTAAGCTTTCATCAAGCTTTAACTTTCTTGAATTACCAACAGCCATAACATCTATGTTTTAGTTTATAAATAGGTATTTTCTTACATTATAACAGATTCTAAATGTTTTTAGTATAAAATATCCATGAACGACATAGTTAGACACGGTTATAATTTTCATCTAGTAGCTTACTACTAATCTTAAGTAATTAGTAATTCTCACTTCAAATTCAGTATTTTTGTAGCTTAATTTATTTTGATGTCCGATATTAAATCACCTTCTAGATATACGATTACTGCTGCATTACCATACACAAATGGCCCAATTCATATTGGTCATTTAGCCGGCGTTTACGTGCCAGCAGATATTTACGCTCGTTACCTAAGATTAACAGGTAAAGACGTTGCCTTTGTTTGTGGTAGCGATGAACATGGTGTTGCCATTTCAATGAAAGCAAAAAAAGAAGGCGTAACCCCTAAAGATATTATCGATAAATATCATGCAATTATTAAGCAGTCTTTTGTGGATTTCGGTATAACGTTCGACAATTATTCAAGAACCTCTGCACAAGTACATCATGATACGGCTTCAGAATTCTTTATAAATCTTTATGATAAAGGAGATTTTATTGAAGAAACTACGGCACAATTATATGATGAAGAAGCACAACAGTTTTTGGCTGACCGTTTTGTAATAGGCACATGCCCTAAATGTGGTAATGAAGAGGCGTACGGAGATCAATGTGAAAATTGTGGGTCTAGTTTAAATGCGACAGATTTAATAAATCCGAAATCAACTATAACCGGAACCGTACCAACAACTAAAGAAACAAAACACTGGTTTTTACCTTTAGATAGATATGAGGAATTTTTAACCGATTGGATTCTAAAAGGACATAAAGACGATTGGAAACCTAACGTTTACGGTCAATGTAAATCATGGATTGATGGCGGATTAGAACCAAGAGCTGTAACTAGGGATTTAGATTGGGGAATACCAGTACCTGTAGAGGGTGGCGAAGGCAAAGTATTATATGTTTGGTTCGATGCACCTATAGGTTATATTTCATCTACCAAAGAATGGGCAGCCCGCGAAGGAAAAGATTGGGAACCATACTGGAAAGACGAAAGCACAAAACTGGTTCATTTTATTGGTAAGGATAATATTGTTTTTCATTGTATTATATTTCCATCTATGCTGAAGGCAGAAGGAAGTTACATTTTACCAGAAAACGTACCGGCAAATGAGTTTTTAAACCTAGAAGGAAATAAACTATCTACATCTAAAAACTGGGCAGTTTGGTTACACGAGTATTTAGTGGATTTTCCAGAAATGCAAGATTCATTGCGTTATACCTTAACTGCAAATGCACCAGAAACCAAGGATAACGATTTTACTTGGAAAGATTTTCAAGCTAGAAATAATAATGAACTAGTAGCTATATTAGGTAATTTCATTAACCGAGTAGTTGTGTTAACTAATAAGTATTATGATGGAAAAGTACCTGCAGCAGGAACTTTATCTGATGTAGATACCGAAACATTAGAACAATTAGGCAAATACCCAGATATAATTTCCAGTTCTATTGAGCGCTATCGTTTTAGAGAAGCAGGTCAAGAATTAATGAATTTGGCTCGTTTAGGTAATAAATACTTAGCCGATGCAGAGCCATGGAAAGTGATAAAAGTAGATGAGGAACGTGTAAAAACGATTATGAACGTTGCTTTGCAAATAGCGGCAGGCTTAGCTGTTTTAAGTGAGCCTTTCTTACCATTTACATCTAGTAAACTTAAAAATATATTAAACATAGCGCAAAGCGCAGACAAAGGTTTTGATTGGAACGATGTTGCAACAAATAGCAACTTACTAACTGCCGACCATCAAATAAATCAAGCAGAGCTATTATTTAGAAAAATTGAGGATAGTGAAATACAAACTCAATTAGATAAATTGGAAGCCACTAAAAAGGCTAATGAAAACGAAAATAAAAAACTAATGCCACAAAAGGATACCATTACATTCGACGATTTTTCTAAACTAGATATGCGTGTGGGTACTATTATAGAAGCCGAAAAAATGGCTAAGGCCAAAAAGCTTTTAGTTCTAAAAGTTGATACGGGCTTAGATGTTAGAACTATTGTATCTGGAATTGCGGAAAGTTTTACTCCGGAAGAAATTGTAGGCAAAAAAGTTACTGTACTTGTCAACCTAGCTCCTCGTGCACTTCGTGGTGTTGATAGTGAGGGCATGATTTTAATGACTGAAAATGCTGATGGAAAATTAGTGTTCGTTAATCCTGATGAAGATAGTGTTGGCAACGGGGAAGGAATAAACTAAATCCCCCTCTAAAAATATTACAATACACATGGCAAAATTGGACTCGGCCCAAATTGTTGGCTATATACTCAAGCACACCCAACTACCAGAGAAGGGAATTCAAAATACTATTGAGCTTTTAAATGCCGATTGTACCATACCTTTCATTTCTAGGTATCGTAAAGAAAGAACTGGTAATTTAGATGAAGTACAAGTTGGTGCTATCGTTCAATTTAAAGAACAGTTTGAAGCATTAGAAAAGAGAAAAAAAGCCATTATAAAGGCTGTTGACGAACAAGGCGTCTTAACGGCTGAGCTAAAACAAAAGTTCAATAATTCTGAAGATCTTACCCAGTTAGAAGATTTATACCTCCCATTCAAAAAAAGCAAAAAGACCAAAGCAGAGGTTGCGCGTAAAAATGGATTAGAGCCATTGGCAAAAATCATTATGGCGCAGCGCAATGATGACATAGAATTTACGGCATCTAAATACCTAAGCAAAGAGGTAGAAAATGAAGATGATGCCTTAGAAGGTGCTAGACACATTATTTCTGAATGGATTAATGAACGTACAGATGTAAGAAGTTCCATAAGATCACAATTAGCAAGATTTGCCATTATTAGTACAAAAGTAATAGGTACTAAAAAAGATGATGAAAAGGCACAGAAATTCCGCGATTATTTTGAGTGGAGCGAGCCTTTAAATAAATGTCCGTCTCACCGATTACTTGCCATTTTACGTGCCGAATCAGAAAAATTTATCCGGGTTAAAATTGAGCTAGACGACGAAAGATTATTGGATCGTATTGAAAATAGAATTATAAAATCTAATAATGCATGCGGAAAGCAAATTGAGTTAGCAATTGCAGACGCATACAAAAGACTATTGTTTCCTTCTTTATCTAACGAACTACTAAAAGCTGCCAAAGAAAAAGCAGATGATGATGCCATTGGTGTTTTCTCAAACAATTTAAGACAATTATTACTTGGAGCACCATTAGGTGAAAAGCGAATTCTTGCCATTGACCCTGGCTTTAGAACGGGTTGTAAGGTAGTTTGTTTGGATGCCCAAGGAAATTTAATACATAATGAAACTATATATCCACATGCACCACAAAATGATGTTGGCGGGGCTATAAAAAAATTAAGCTCATTAGCAAATGCTTATAAAATTGAAGCTATAGCTATTGGTAATGGAACGGCTTCAAGAGAAACAGAACAGATTGTAAAGAAAGTAATATTCAATACTCCTGTAGAAGTTTTTATTGTGAGTGAAGCAGGAGCTTCTATCTATTCAGCATCAAAAATAGCTAGGGATGAATTTCCTAATTACGATGTAACAGTACGTGGTGCAGTTTCTATTGGTCGACGCTTGGCTGACCCACTTGCAGAACTAGTGAAAATTGACCCAAAATCTATTGGTGTTGGGCAGTACCAACATGATGTCGACCAAACCAAATTGAAAACTTCACTAGATACCGTTGTTGAAAGTTGTGTAAATTCCGTTGGCGTAAATATTAATACCGCTAGTGTTCCCCTGTTAAGTTACGTTTCTGGTATTGGTCCAAAATTAGCGGAAAATATAGTTGCCCAAAGAAAAGAAAAAGGTGCATTTAAAAGTAGAAAAGAAATAATGGATGTACCTCGTTTAGGCGGAAAAGCATATGAACAAGGGGCGGCTTTTTTACGTATTAAAGATGCTGAAAATCCGTTAGATGATTCTGCCGTACACCCAGAAAGTTATGGTATTGTCAAGCAAATGGCGAAAGATACTGGCACAGAAATTCTATCTTTGATAGGTAATAAGACTGTCCTTAAAGAGATAGAATTACAGAAGTATTGTACAACAGATGTTGGTTTGCCCACTCTAGAAGACATACGTGCAGAACTTGAAAAACCAGGATTAGACCGTCGTGAAAAAGCCAAGGTTTTCACATTTGACCAAAACATTAAATCTATTACCGACTTACATAGTGGGCAGTTATTACCTGGTATTGTAAACAATATTACCAATTTTGGATGCTTTGTAGATATAGGTATTAAAGAAAGCGGATTAATTCATGTATCTAACCTATCAGATTCTTTTGTAAAAGATGTAAATGAACATGTGCATCTTCATCAACAAATTATTGTAAAAGTTTTAGAAGTTGATGTTTCCCGAAAGAGAATTCAATTGAAACTACATAAATAATTCAGGTGATGCTAAAAATAGCCTATCATCCTATATATAAACATCCATTACCAGAAGGGCATCGTTTCCCGATGATGAAGTATGAATTGTTACCACAGCAATTAATACATGAAGGCACTTGTACAGAAGCCAATTTTTTTGAGCCTGAGATCCCCAATGATAAACATATAGTAGCAGTTCATGACCCTGAATATTTCTACGATTTGTTGAATATCATGATTTCGCCAAAAATGGCTCGAAAAATAGGTTTTCCACTTTCAGAAGATTTAGTTGAACGAGAGCGTATAATTGCAGATGGAACCATAAAAGGATCTGAATACGCTTTAGAGTATGGTATTTCTATGAATATTGCCGGAGGAACTCACCATGCATATAGTGACCATGGTGAAGCTTTTTGCATGCTAAACGACCAAGCCATTGGCGCAAAATACTTAATAAACAAAGGACTCGCTAAAAAAGTGCTTATTGTTGATTTAGACGTACACCAAGGTAATGGCACCGCAGAAATTTTTAAAAATGATGATTCTGTATTTACATTTTCAATGCATGGAGCAGGTAATTACCCATTTAAAAAGGAACAGTCAGATTTGGATATACCTTTACCCAAAGGAACCGATGACGCCATCTATCTATCCATTTTAAAAGATAACTTACCTAAATTAATAGAGAACCTACAGCCAGATTTCATCTTTTATTTATGTGGCGTTGATGTTCTTGAAAGTGATAAATTAGGTACACTTAGCCTCACTTTAAATGGATGTAAAAAACGTGATGAATTTGTACTAAATACCTGTAAAGAACATTCTATACCTGTACAATGCAGTATGGGCGGTGGTTATTCGGCAGATATAAAGGTTATTGTAGAAGCGCATTCAAATACATTTAGACTTGCTCAATCTGTTTATTTTTAATTACCCATTGAAAATAATAGTAGTTATTGGTTCGTTAAACAATAAATGGTTCTTAATGCATATAAAGTATCCCCTATTATTAATTTTATTGGTTTTCATCAATAAAAGTATGGCTCAAGAAGAATTTGCCAAAATAAATAATGTTTATGAAAATAGAATCATTACTCCGGACGAAGTACTACCCTTAGTAGATGAAACGCAAAACAGATTTGCTCTCATTTTTTTACGCGGAAAAGTAATTGACGGTTATTTATTTGATGAATCAAATGAAATTATTGCCGAGCTAAATTTTCAAGATAAGGCAAGAGCGTTCAAACAAGTATTGGGACAAACCATTTTAAAAAATCAAGATTTTGTTGTCTATTTGACTACTAAAAACCGACGTAAATTTGCATCTTCACATTTTTCATTTGAGAAGAATATAGTTGAATTTAATGAAATAGACCTAGACCTAGGCTATGAAGAAATAATACAAACTGCAGAATACAATAATAAATTTCATGTTCTTACAATTCTTCCTAATACAGCAATAATTAACATATACCGTTTCAACAATCAAACAGATTTTACTAAACATTCTATAGACTTCTCCCACCATTCATTTTTAAACAAAAAACAGAAGGTTAAAGATTTATATGACATGATGACCATAAATACTGGACTGTATGGTTTAGATAAGTCTGTTGATATAGTGAAGATTGAAAAAGAAAATCCAACAACGCTAGAAATTGCCTGTAATTCTACTAAAATTTATCAAAATGAAAATTTTATCACAATAACTTTTGACAGTAATAATGATATCACCCAAATAGTAGACATAGATTTAGAAAAATTAATAGGGTACGCCACAAGCTTTCAAAAAGCTATGGGGAATTGGAGTTATAAAGAAAAGACCAGCAACTCATTTGTGGATAAGGATATTTTGTATCAAATCGTAAGTACTAAAAGAGCCTTTCATTTGAGGGCTCTAAATTTTAGAACCGGAGAGTTAATTAATGAGTACAGTGCCCATGAGAACGAAAAGATTAAATTTAAAAATTCATCAATAATACAGACTGGCGGCACCTTTGATAACCACAGAACTTTTGAGGACACCGGCGTACTACTAAGAAAAATGAGTAGAGGTAAAGTAGGTATAGCTGTACAGAATCACGATAACCTTAAACAAATTTCATATGGTGGCGTAATTGAACGAAGCAGTAATGCAATGGCTATGATGCCAGGTTTCGGTATACCTATTGCTACCTTTGGCGCTGTAACTGTTTTCTTTAACCCTACTTTTTTTGCTTACCAGTCTTATACTGCTACAAAAGCTATTCAAGTAGATGCATTATTCAATTCAAATTTTGAACACCAAAATGGACAATTGAAAGAAAACCGCTTCGATTTGATAGAAGCGTTTGAAGTTGAACATAATATTTCCCCTAACGGTAGAACCGTTTTTAAAATGAATAATGCCTATATTCTTGGAAATTATGATGCCTATCATAAAACATATACATTACGTTCTTTTCAATAGAAACCTATATAATTACGATACATAATTCTCTTTTGAATTTAAAAATAATTGATACAGATTATTTTTAAATAACCGATAAGTTTAAATTTACCCCATGAAAAAGTTAATAACCCTCTTAGTTATAACCCTTTGTATTTCTTTAACTGCGCAAAATTCTAGTAAGGATTCTACCGAAACGCGTTGGGATATGGTTAAATACGATGTCGAAAATATGTTTAAGGGTGTAGGTTATTCATACGCCAGACCTTTACATTGGCAAGGAAAACAATGGGCTCAATTTGGTGCTGTCGTTGGTGGAACAGGTCTTGTTTATTTGGCAGATGACAATACTTCTAGGTTCATTAGAAACAATAGAGAAGGTATTCCAAAATTTATACGTGATTATGGTGAGTTTTATGGTAGTCCCGCAAATAATTATTTAGCCACATCAGGAGTGTATGCGGCGGGATTGATTACTAAAAATGAAAAACTAAGAAGAACAGGGGTATTATTAATTTCATCAGCAACATCTGCCGGACTTCTACAACAAGTCTTAAAATCTGTTGTAGGTAGAGCAAGACCATTAGCAGACTTAGGTAAAGATACTTTTGATCCATTTAACTCAAGTAGAAATTTTCATTCCTTTCCATCCGGACATGCTTTATTAGCTTTTACAAATGCATATGCCATTGGTAAGCAATTTAAAAATCCGTGGGTAAAAGCCGGTATTTATACTTTAGGAGCTATACCTGGTGTCTCTCGTGTATGGGATGGCCAACATTGGTTAAGCGATATGGTGTTTGCATTTGCCATTAGTATTGCAACTGTAGAATCTATTGATAGATATCTCGATAAAAAGTATGACGAAAAATACAATAACCAACAAAAAATGGTAAGTTGGAATTTAAATTTTGGCCCGGGTCAAATGGGAGTTACGGTAAATTTTTGATAGCGTTATGTAGTTATTTTTTAAAATTCATTAGCTAATGGATGTAGTTCTTTAAAAATAATTATAAACAATTATAAGTTTATTCTTACAACAAAATTACATTATTTCAGATGTTATTTCTTACATTTCACAACATATAATTACATAATCCCCTTATAATAATGTAATTAGCCTTTAAAATAAAAAAGGCTATGATATCAAACAAAACTTACATCTTATTTTTCCTACTTTTATTTACATATGTAAACACCTTCGCACAAGTAAAAATTGGAGACGATGTTAGCACAATTAATGCCACATCACTTTTAGAACTTGAAAGTACTTCTAAGGTACTAGTATTAACAAGGGTTACTAATGCTCAAATGTTGAGTATAATGCCTTTGAAAGGTGCCCTAGTTTATAATATAGATAGCAAATGCGTGCACTTATTTAATGGAACCCTATGGCAAAACATATGTAATAGTTCTAACAATGCAATTACAATTACTGATAATAATGATGGTTCTTACACCTTAACATCATCAGACGGCACAACGTTTACATAACCTAATTCTGAGAGTTTAAAGGGAGAAAATGGTAACGACGGACTAAGCGCATTTCAAATAGCCACAAACAACGGATTTTCAGGAACTGAAGCACAATGGCTAGCAAGCCTGCAAGGTACCGATGGAACTGATGGTGAGGACGGATCAAGTGCATTTCAAATAGCCACAAACAATGGATTCTCGGGAACAGAAGCACAATGGCTAGTAAGCCTGCAAGGTACCGATGGAACTGACGGTCAGGATGGCGATGACGGACTGAGTGCATTTCAAATAGCCACAAATAACGGATTCTCAGGAACCGAAGCACAATGGCTAGCAAGTCTGCAAGGTGCCGATGGAACTGACGGTCAAGATGGCGATGACGGAGCAACTGGTTCTGCTGGTACCGATGGAGACGATGGACTAAGCGCATTTCAAATAGCAACGAACAACGGATTTTCAGGAACCGAAGCACAATGGCTAGTAAGCCTGGAAGGTACCGATGGAACTAACGGTCAAGATGGCGATGACGGAGCAACTGGTTCTGCTGGCACCGATGGTGACGATGGACTAAGCGCTTTCCAAATAGCAACGAACAACGGATTCTCGGGAACTGAAGCACAATGGGTAGCAAGTCTGCAAGGTGATGATGGAGCTGATGGTAACGACGGACTAAGCGCATTTCAAATAGCCACAAATAACGGATTCTCAGGAACCGAAGCACAATGGATAGCGAGCCTGGAAGGTACCGATGGAACTAACGGTCAAGATGGTGATGACGGACTGAGTGCATTTCAAATAGCCACGAATAATGGATTCTCAGGAACCGAAGCACAATGGATAGCAAGCCTGGAAGGTACCGATGGAACTGACGGTCAAGATGGCGATGACGGACTGAGTGCATTTCAAATAGCAACGAACAACGGATTTTCAGGAACCGAAGCACAATGGCTAGCAAGTCTGCAAGGTGATGATGGAGCTGATGGAGCTGATGGTAACGACGGACTAAGCGCATTTCAAATAGCCATAAATAACGGCTTCTCGGGAACCGAAGCACAATGGCTAGTAAGCCTGGAAGGTACCGATGGAACTGACGGTCAGGATGGCGATGACGGAGCAACTGGTTCTGCTGGCTCCGACGGAGACGATGGACTAAGCGCTTTCCAAATAGCAACGAATAACGGATTCTCGGGAACTGAAGCACAATGGCTAGCAAGTCTGCAAGGTGATGATGGAGCAGATGGAATAGATGGAACTACAGCTATAGTTCAAAATCTAGACAGTCCCACTACTGATACGACTTTAAGCACTTCAGCACTTGCTTCATACTTAAAAACAGAAATTCTAACTCAAGCAAGTGCATTTAGTACTTCTGACATTCTTGGCCACGACGCTGTTGATTTAAGTATAGTGGCTCATACTTTTAATCCCGTAATAAGTAATATATCCGGAGCAAAATATGTAGGAGAAATACAATGGGAAATTTTAGAAACTGTAGGGATATTCAAGAATAGGTTTGCTATTTATGTAAACGGGACAAGAGTAACTCCTGTTTTAAATATATGGCCCAATGTTATCAACCTTACTTCAGCCCCAACTAATAGATTCTTTGAATATACAAGTACCGGTAGCGACGTAATAGAATTAAGAATGTCTAGAAGTCTATTATCAACTGGTGTATTACATGTATTAAATGCAGAATTGAAACTAAGAAGATCATTATAGGTCGATACAAATTGACATTCCATTTTATGAAACAGAAAAAATACACCTATACCATTCTAATACTACTCTTTCTTACAGGGTCAAATCTGTATAGTCAAAAAATGAAAAATTATGGGGACTTAGAAGTTCATACTGACGGTCAAATCGGACTTTACAATTCATTGGAAAATGATGGATATTTTTTTAGTAATAGTGGTTTAGTAGGTTTTTATGGCGAAACTTATTTTAATGTTTCTGGAGTTATTACACCAAAATTATATGATTTAGAAATTGCAAATGCCAGTAATATTTTTCTAAATATTCCGATTGTGGTTAGCAATAATGCTAATTTTATTATCGGAGATTTACAAACCTCTAAAGTGGAAAGTTCAAATCATTTAGATTTTACACCTACAGCTTTTTCAAATGGAGCATCTGATTTTTCTAAAGTAAATGGTTTTGTAAAAGCAGATGTCTCTGATCGATTTATGTTTCCTATTGGTGATGCTGATTATTTAAGACCCTTATCCGCAGAAACTACAGATATAAACTCAGAATTTACAGCCGGTTATCTTTTTGAGGATAGTACAAATACGTACCCTTTCAGCAACAATCAAGAAGTTGCTAATATAAATACCAACGAATACTGGATTTTAGAAGGATCAAATAAGGTTTCAATTACAATTAATTGGAACGACCGAAGTAGTATTGAAAGTATTACAGAGGATATTAATCAACTCAGAATCGTAGGTTTCGAAATTTCTACATCTGAATGGAAAAACCTTGGGGGAATTAGAAATACAGGTGATTTAGCAAGCGGTTTTTTAACTTCATCGTCGTTTATACCAGATGAATATGCAGCTATCACTTTTGGAGTATTACCAATAGATGAAGTTGAACAACCAAAACTTCCATTAGATGGATATCACTATATAATAAGTCCTAATGGAGATGGAATTAACGATTTCTTTGTAATTGAAGAACTCGCCGAATTTGAAAATAATGTGCTCCAAATTTATGATAGAAATGGATTACTTGTTTATGAAGCAGAAAATTATATTAATGAATTCAATGGAGAAACAGGAAAAAGTATTGCTGCTATAGATCGAGATTCAGGATTGGCTCAAGGAATATATTATTACATAGCAGCCGTTAATGGCGGTGAGTTTGTTTTACAAGGATACTTATATATTGACAGGTAAATAGTGTTGAAATCATAATTATTATGAATCTAACATATAAAGAGCAAACTTAATTTTCCAATATGGTACTTTTTCTTCAAAGAATTCAAAGTAGTCCTTTAAACCAGTTGCTTCGGTTAACTCTGATTTAGCCTTCTCTATTTCAGCTATTTCTGCAGCACTTACAAATTGATTTAAATCGAGATCCTCACCTTCAGCATGCTTTTTCATTAGGTGTCCGTAAATAGTATTTTCAGATAAATTTCGTTCAGTTGCTATTTCTGAAACCGTTGATCCTTTGCTAAACAGTTCAAACGTTTTATCATGGGTCGCTTTTTTTGATTTCTTCTTTGGAGCATGCTTAGCTATTTCATCAATAAAAATATCAGCATACTTTTCTAATTTAGCTTGCCCCACCCCAGAAACCTCCATAAATTCTGCTTTATTCTTCGGGAGTTTAACTTCCATATCTTTTAAACTTGCATCACCGAAAACCACATATGCTGGTACATTTTGCTCAGTTGCAATTTGTTGTCTTAACAAGCGAAGCTTTTCAAATAAATCTGTCTTTTTAGCTCGTGCTTTAGAGGCAACCTTTTTCTTTTCGGTTTCTTTCTGCAAGACAGCAAGCTCTATTTTTTTATTAGAAAACAGCACATCTTTTGCAAGTGCAGTTAACCCAAGTCGCGCTCCTTCTCTAAAGTTGATATCCAAAACCCCTTGATTCAGCAATTGAATTACATATTGCTGTAAGTCTAACCAAGAGATATCTTTTACCGCGCCATAAGTTTTTATGTTCTGATAGCCTTTCTCTAAAACGTGTGCATTCTGCGCACCCCTTAAAACATCGATCACCATACCCATCGGTTCTCGCTCTTTTAACCGAGCAACACCAGAGCATACTTTTTGCGCCAACAAGGTTGCGTCAAAATAAGCAGGGGGAGAATTACAGATATCACAATTACCACAACCTTCTGTTACTTGCTCTCCGAAGTAATTTAACAAAGCAATTCTGCGACAACTCAATGCCTCGGCGAATTGCTGCATACGCTCTAATTTTGCATATTCAACATCGGCATTTTCACTTTGGGTAATGAACCGACGTAATTGAGCCACATCGGCAAAACTGTAAAATAATAATGCATGAGCTGGGAGTCCGTCACGACCACCACGACCAATTTCTTGATAATATCCTTCTATATTCTTCGGAAGGTTATAATGAATAACCCAACGTACATTGCTTTTATCTATACCCATCCCAAAAGCAATGGTAGCAGCAATAATTGGCACTTTATCGGTAATAAATTCTTCTTGCACACTAGAACGCTCATCAGATGACATACCCGCATGATACGCTTTTGCCTTAAAACCTGCATTCTTTAATTTTTCAGCAATAGACTCTGTGCTCTTACGACTTAAACAGTAAATAATACCGCTTTCAAAAGGTCGGTCATCTAAAAAATCTAAAATGTGCTTTATACGATCTTGAGCAGGTTTAACATCCAAGTATAGGTTAGGTCTATTAAAAGATGCTAAATGACGCTCTGCGTGAGGTATTCTTAATTGATCAACAATATCGTCTTGCGTTGTTTTATCGGCAGTCGCAGTAAGAGCCATTACCGGGATATTGGGAAACCTTCTTTTTAACCCACCTAATTGTGTATATGCAGTTCTAAAATCGTGTCCCCATGAAGAAATACAATGAGCCTCATCTACAGCAAAAAGACTAATATTCAGATTTTCTAAAATTCCGTTGAAGAATCCAAGACTTTCTGGAGCCACATAGAATAGTTTTAACTCCCCTTTCTCTAACTTTTTAAGTATCTCTTGTTGGGTTTCTTGAGATTGCGAGCTATTGTAATATTCAGCTGCAATACCGTTCGCCTTTAAAACATCAACCTGATCTTTCATCAAAGCAATTAGCGGAGAAATTACTATTGCAGTTCCTTCTAATGCCAATGCCGTTAATTGATAACAAAGAGACTTACCGCCACCAGTAGGCATAATTGCCAATACATCTTTTTTACCTAAAGCATCTTCAATAATTGATAATTGATTTGGCTTAAAAGAATCGTAACCAAAGTGCTTTTTTAATAAAGGGAGTAAATCTTGTTCTATTGAAATCATGTTATGCAAAAATAGTGTTTGAAATTGTCTTTACTCGGGATAATCTAAGAATGAAATTTTCAAGAGGCAGAAAGTTATTTACGAAATTCGTGTTTAAAATTAAACTGATTACTTTATCGTAAAGCCTCGTTAAAACGTTATTTACATTCAAATATCCATCCATCAGATAAATCCTCCCAATTAGGATTTACTGAATTCACCAATTCTTCTTTTCTTTTTCGATTCCCCGATTTAATTTGTTTTTCCCTTTCAATTGCCAAATTAACATCAAAAAACTCTTCATAATACACTAAAAAATTACAATTATATTTGGAAGTAAATCCTATAAAGTACTTGGTTTTATGTTGGTAAACTCGCCTCAACAAATTACTTGTTATACCAGTATAAATAACTGTATGATTTTTATTCGTCATGAAATAAATATATGAAATTTTCATTTCGATTTAATTAAAATTGACGTCATTGCGAGGCACGAAGCAATCTACCAATTCGTGTTCCAAACTTACAGATCACTTCGTCGTTCCTCCTCGTGAAGACGTTCACGTTATTTACCCAACATCAATAACTCGTTACATCTAACTTCGGTAATGTATCTTTTTTCACCTTCTTTGGTTTCATAAGAACGATGGGTAAGTTTACCTTCTACGGCTACTTGTTTTCCTTTAGTTAAAAAGTTCTCTACTATCTCTGCCGTTTTACCCCAAGCAACCACATTATGCCATTGGGTATCATCTACTTTTTCTCCTTTAGCATTTTTATAACTATCGGTAGTGGCAATGGAAAATTTTGCCAATTTGGTACCACCTTCTAGATTAATAATTTCTGGGTCTTGCCCCAAGTTTCCAATTAACTGTACTTTGTTTTTTAATGCGTTCATCTTATTATTATTAATGGTTTAACAGTTTATACTATCAAGCCTTATTGACTCGACACTGCAAACCTAGAACAGCATTGAAACTTTAATCGGGTTATAAACACTTACTATCGTTTGTAATCGTTTACAGTCGTTTGAAAACTTTTATAATATTGATTTAAATATAGTTACCTACAATTATTAAACTTAATAGAAAAGGAAAATTGAGAAATAAGCATCAAATAATAACGAATAATCGATATCCTAAAGGCATTAAAAAAATAAGATTCTATTTTTTCCGATACAACCACCAGTTCATATCTCTGGTTAATTGAAATCCTAATTTCTCATAAAGAGGAATAGCAAGGTTTCCTTTATTGGTATGCAAAATGGGTGTTTTATGCGCTTTTAAAATTTGTTTTGTAGTATGTGCAATTAGCTGTTTTGCCAATCCTTTTCGTGTATAATCAGGGTGTGTAACTACTGCACTAACTTCTATAAAAAGATTAGTTTGCATTCGTTGACCGGTTATTGAAACTAATTTGCCTTCTTTAAATATACCATAGTAATTCCCCATTTCAAAAGTTCTTCTTCTATAATAACCAGGCATTACTAACTGGACTAAATTATATATTTCATCAATATACTCATCGCCTAAAAGCACAATCTCTTCGGTTATCGACACCTCTGGTAGTTCATTTAAAACCATTTGACAACCATCAATCTTTTTCTCTAACACAATTCTAGCTGCGTCTATTTTCGGAGTTTGATTCTCTGAAACAAAGAAAAAACTACCTGTAGTTTTTGAATATTTGTTCGCAGCTACAATCGTTTTTGAATCATCAAAAAAGGACCCAAAAGTACATACCTCTTGATCATAAAACTGAACACCATCAAATTCCACAGCAAACCTTTTATGAGTTTCATTTAAGGAATACCAAACCGGATTATTAAGTTGTTCTTCTAAGTCTGCCATTAGCGTAAATTATAAAACGTAAAATTAAATAAACAACAATTGAAATATTCAAGTTCCACCAATATCTTTTCATACTCGGTTATATAAATAATAACAAAATTTAGCAATTGGTTGTACCTGTAAGTAGGCAAAAGAAATATTTTTTACCTACCTTAAAAGCTTATAAAAATGAACAAACTAAATGGAAGAAATTACATCTAAAGACCAATGCGTTACAGATACATTGTAGCAAACAACGGTCATTAAAAATTAAAGGAAACTTACAAATACAATTGGCATCTGGCGAGATTGTTACAAAAGAGGGCACTACAGGATTTTGTAGATGTGGAGTTTCTGACAACAAACCATTCTGTGATGGATTTCATAGAAAGATAGAATATACTGGATAAACAAAACAACCTTACCTACCAATGGAATTAGCAATACATAATTGGATGCGTGCAGAATCTTTAGAGCACACACTAAGCAGAATCAACAAATTAGATTACACTCATTTAGAAATACAAGGTGCTCCTGAGAGTTATGATATAAAAAAGACTCAATTACTCTTAGACTTATACGGTATAAAATGTTGGGGATCTGTAACCTTAATGTTAGAACAGCGAAACTTACTTGCTAAAGACCCTGCTCAACGTAAAATGTCTGTGCAATATGTAAAAGACGTTGCTAAAATGGTTTATGAATTGGGTGGTAAAGTCATTTCATTAGTACCAGCAACGGTAGGTAAAATTGTACCCGATGCCAGACCCGACGAAGAATGGGAATGGGCTGTTGAAGGTATCCAAGAAATTTATAAGTATACGGAAGACCATGGGCTGAAAATTGGTATTGAACCCATCAACCGTTTTGAAACATATTTTATAAATAGAGGGGAACAAGCTTTGGCATTAGCCGAAGCTGTTGGTCCTAATTGTGGAGTTTGTTTAGATACGTTTCATATGAACCTAGAAGAGGAAAATATGTTCAAAACGATGAAGAAAGTCGGCAAGCGATTGGTAAATTTTCATGTTGCGGACAATAACAGAATGGCACCTGGCATGGGCCACCTCAACTGGACTAAAATTATTGACACTCTTAAAGAAATTGAGTATAACAAAGTATTATCGGTAGAGTTTTGCGCTCCATTAGACCGTACCCCTGCAAATCTATATCCAAACTCAATTGAAACCAATCCGGAAGGACTGACCGCTGAACAAAAGAAATTCTTGGAAGACCATGGTAGTTCTGCTACTACCGATGAGTTTTATACCATGCTTACCAAAAAATCAATAGACACCTTAAAAGACCTTATCAAATGAAAATTACCAATATAGAAGCCTTTTGGTTACGCTGCCCTATTCCTAAAGAAAAACAACATTTTTCTGATTACGGTCTATTAACAAACTTTGATATGACATTAGTCGTAGTAACAACCGATACGGGATTACAAGGTTTTGGCGAAGCAAAAGCAGCAGTAGGTTCCTCTGGGTCCTGTGCCTCTATTGTGAGTTGCATCGAAAATGAATTGAAACCACAATTGGTTGGTAAAGATGCCCGTAATATTTCCCGAATTTGGGAGCATGTTTACAATGGCACCAGAGACCACTATTCACTTTCTAGAGGGCGTAAATTCCCAATTTTAGGAAGAAGAGGATTAACCATTTCTGCAATGAGCGGAATTGATACTGCCCTTTGGGATATTAAAGGAAAAGTCTTAGGCGTACCTGTTGTAGAATTGTTAGGCGGAAGCTGTCGCGATAAAATGCCAGCATATGCAAGTGGTGGTTGGGCAAAAGCCGATGCTATTGGCGAACAATTATTAGGCTACACGAAAAAAGGATTTGGCGGAGTAAAAATGCGTGTTGGTATTATGGATCAAACCGTTGCCGAAAGTATAAAACGGGTTAAGGCTGCACGAGAGGCATTACCAGATCATATAAAATTAATGACCGATGCCCATGGAACGTTTAGTGTACCGGAAGCCAAACAATTTACAAAAGGCGTAGAAGATTGTAATCTATATTGGTTTGAAGAACCTATAAGTCCCGATAATAAAATTGGCACTGCAGAAGTTCGTGCAAACACCTTTATACCCATTGCTGCAGGCGAAAGCGAATACACAGCTTTTGATGTTCGCGATTTAATTGCAGAACGTGCCTTAGATGTTTTACAACCAGATTGTGCTATAATTGGAGGTATTACAGAAGCCATGCGTGTATCGCAATTAGCTCATACCTATCAATTAGAACTGGCACCACATTGTTGGGGGTCTGCATTTTCTTTTATGGCGGGACTCTCTGTTGCGTTCGCTTCTCCTTCTGCAAATGTTATTGAATTTTCATTGGGCGGTAATCCTATGATGTACGATTTGGTGGAAGAAGACATTACAGTGGATAAGGAAGGAATGCTCAAAGCTCCAGATAGACCAGGTTTAGGCTTAACACCTAATTGGGATTTTGTAAAAGATTTTAAACAATAAATTATGGCAAAGGCAGTACATATTAATCACGTTGCATTAGTGGTAAGCAACTTAGAAGAAGCGTGCAAATTTTACGAAGAAGAACTGGGTTTAGAAGCCATACCCGCATTCTTGTTCGATTACCCAACTGCATTTTTTAAATTCAACGAAGAGCAACAATTGCACTTAACGGAGTGGGAAGATTCATATTCATTTAGAGGTCATATCTGTGTTCAAGTAGATGATATTAACACATTGTTCTTTCGGATGAAGGAACTGGGTGTTATTGATATTAAACCATGGGGAAATGTGCGTCAATTACCCGATGGTGCCATTCAAATGTTTGTTCGTGACCCATCAGGTAATTTGGTAGAACTTTCTTCTGTACCCGGGGATTATATTGACCCGAAGATTTTTGAAGACGAATTGTACAAAGAAGGAATCTATGTCTCTGGGCGAAATGATTTCCGAGGGTATAAATCTAAAGACGCAACCCTTTACCACAAATCCGATGAATAAGAACATCCTTTTACTAGAAACGGTTGCCGATGATGCGATGCAAATGTTAGAGAATGCTACGGATATGAACATTCTAACCGCTTATGATGAAGCATCACTGAATCATCAGCTAGAAAACTATGCTATTGATGCTATCATTACACGAGGTAAAGGTCAGGTTCGTGAATCGTTAATGGAACAATTGCCCAACTTAAAAGTTATTTCGCGTTGCGGAGTTGGACTAGATAATATTGATGTGTCTTCGGCTACAAAAAAAGGGATTAAAGTGGTGAATGCGCCAAATTCCAATGCCGATACTATTGCAGAACATACCATTGCCCTATTACTAATGCTTCAACGGAATTTGTACAATGCGGTAAGCATGGTAAAAGATAACAGATGGGTGGACAGAGGTTCGTACATAGGAGATGAATCTCACGGTAAAACATTAGGTATTATCGGGATGGGAAACATAGGTAAAAAAGTTGCAAAGATTGCCACTGCTTTAGGTATGCATGTTGTGTACTGGAGTTCTAAAAAAGAAGATGTCCCCTACTCCTTTGTAGAATTTAACCAGCTTTTAAATACATCGGATAGTATTAGTTTACATCTTCCGTTGACTTCAAAAACAGAAAACCTCATCAATGCTTCGGCATTTTCAAAAATGAAACCGTCCGCATTACTTATCAATACGGCAAGAGGCGGAATTATTGACCAAAAAGAATTGTTGATTGCTTTAAATGACAAGAAAATAGCAGGTTTCGCAGCAGATGTATTAGCGCAAGAACCTCCCAATGAAAACGACCCGTTACTTCAATTAGATAATGTTTTGGTTACTGCTCATTTGGGAAGCTTAACTAAAACCACCTACACAAAAATGTGTACTATGACAGTTGAAAATACACTCGCTATTCTACGAAATGAACAACCAATGGCAAATTGTATTTTTAATCGAAAAGAACTAGGGATAAGCTAAAGCATAGTACCATGAAACAGAATGAACCCATTATTGTAGAGCAACTATTAAATGCATCAATTGAACAAGTCTGGGAAGCATTGACCAATGTAGTACACATGCGTAAATGGTATTTTGATGTTATTCCAAATTTTGAGCCAAAAGTTGGATTTAAAACTCAATTTCTAGTAAGTTCCGGTGAACATAATTTTACACATAATTGGAGCGTTACGGAAGTAGTTCCCAATTTAAAAATTTGCTATCACTGGACCTTCAATGAATACCCTGGAGAGAGTATTTCTACCTTTGAAATATCAAAAAAAGAGGAACAAACCCTTCTAACGGTTAAAAGTGAAATCATAACAGATTTTCCAACCGATATCCCAGAATTTAAAAGAGAAAGTGGTGCAGCTGGTTGGGAATATTTAATTAAGGAAAGTCTTCCTAAATTCATAGAGAAATCCATTAACTTTTAACATCCTTCTTACGACCTTAAATTAGTACCTTAGTTCATCTAACAAACTATCTTGAACATGAAAAAAGGACTACTCATTTGTGCATATATGCTATGCACCACATTTGCAATTTCACAAACCACAAAAGACATTATTACTGCCATCGAAAAAGAAGGTATTGAAAATTCTCAATTAGAGCAATTGGCTTACGAATTAATGGACCTCAACGGTCCACGTTTGGTAGGTACTCCAGAAATGAAAAACGCACATGATTGGGCAATAAATACCTATAAAAAATGGGGTATTTCCTCAGAAAACCAACAATGGGGAACCTGGAAAGGTTGGCAAAGAGGCATTACCCATGTAGATATGGTATCACCACGAGTAGCTTCACTACACGCTACACAATTAGCCTGGAACCCAGGCACAAGTTCTAAAGGCGTTACGGCATCATTAATTACACTACCTACTTTTACCGACTCTTTAGCTTTCGTAAAATGGCTTCCTAACGTTAAAGGAAAAATAGTTATGGTAAGCATGTTGCAACCAACGGGTAGACCAGATGAAAACTGGGAAGAGTATGCTACTAAAGAATCGTTCGAGAAAATGAAATCGGAACGTGATTCAATAGAAAAAGAATGGAGACAGAATATTAGTAATACTGGCTATAACAGTAGAAATATTAATTCGGCTTTTGAAAGAGCGGGTGCTGTTGGTATTGCACAATCTAGATGGTCTGAAGGTTTTGGAGCAAACAAAATATTTAGTGCAGGTACAGAAAAAATTCCTGCAGTAGATATCTCTTTAGAAGACTACGGAATGCTATACAGAATGGTAGAACATGGTGCCGATACCAAAATTAAAATAGTAGCCGAATCAAAAGATCTTGGTGTAGTACCAACGTTCAATACAATTGCAACAATACCAGGAACCGAGTTCCCTGACGAATATGTGATTTTGTCTGCGCATTTTGATTCTTGGGATGGAGGAACAGGAGCAACAGATAACGGTACAGGTACCATTACCATGTTAGAGGCTGCCCGTATTTTAAAGAAAGTATACCCAAATCCAAAAAGAACAATCTTAATTGGACATTGGGGTAGTGAAGAACAAGGTTTAAACGGTTCAAGTTCTTTTGTAGAAGATCATCCAGAAATTGTTGCCGGCGTACAAGCTGTCTTCAATCAAGATAATGGAACAGGAAGAGTTGTTCGTTTATCTGGACAAGGTTTCTTACATGCCTATGATTATTTAGGACGTTGGTTAGAAGCAGTTCCTGAAACATACAAGAATGAGATTGAAACTACTTTCCCAGGTTCGCCTGGTCGTGGTGGATCAGATTATGCATCTTTTGTAGCGGCGGGTGCTCCTGCTTTTTCATTAAGCTCTTTAAGTTGGGACTACTGGAATTACACGTGGCATACAAATTTAGACACCTATGATAAAATTGTATTTGATGATGTGCGTAACAACGCAATTCTTACTGCAATTTTAACCTATATGGCATGTGAGGATCCTGAAAAAACATCTCGTGAAAAAGCCGTTTTAGGTATTAATCCTAGATCTGGCGAAAAAGGAGAATGGCCAACGCCAAGATCTCCACAACGTAAAGGTGGCCAAGACGAATAGGTTCTCCAAACAATAATTAGATTTCAAGTTCAAGGCTATCCGCTGCTTGTAGTGCTTTTTTAATAGCAGTACTCCACAGCGCATAGCCTTGCTTATTTAAATGCAATCCGTCAGAAAGATATAATTCTGGAATAGGTCTATTATCCGTAGTAATCATTTGTGCAAATACATTGATATATTGTGCATTAAGTTCGGTGATAAAATACTTGGACAACATGAGGTTTGTTTCCATAATTAAAGGAATTAGATGTTCGCGCTCTACACTTGGCTTCAAACTTATTAATGCCAATTCTATATCAGGATATTTGTTTTTAACCAACTGCACCAATTCCATACATCCTGATAATACTTCTTGTGGTGTCTTACCATCATTCAAATCATTTTCGCCTGCGTACAAAACAATTTTTGAAGGATTTGCTTCTTTAAAAATCTCATCGAAATAATGAATACACCACGCAAATGTAGATCCGCCAAAGCCAAGATTCACTACATTGAACGGACTTAAATCACGCTTCATATTCACCCATAAACGCACAGACGAACTACCGTAGAAAGCAATAAGATTTTCTTGCGTTTCCAGTTTATCAACACGTCTCTTCAGTCTTTTTATTTCATTGCACCATATAGCAGGTGGCTCTTCTAAACTATCAGCTCCTGAAGATGACACATTCAACTGTTCTGCTCTTTTAATCGCAGTTTGCACATATCCTTTATAATTGTTTTCATACTGCTGTACAAAGGCATACAAATCGGCATTATTTCTAGAAGGCACTTTTTCACTCAATTTAAAAGGTTCCTTTATAGCACAGTAGTATAACGACTTACCTATTCTATGGTCAAAATTTACCATTACCACAGGTATTATATAAGGTTCTGGCACTGTATTCAAGGCTAATTTAAATGCTCCCATTTTAAATGGGCCAGGAGATTCATCTGTTCTGTAGGAAGTTCCTTCTGGACTAATAATTAGATTATAATCATTTTGAAGGTACTTAGAAGCTTCACTGTAAAAAATACTTCGAGATTCTTTTTTGCAGGTAGCTGTTTGCTGTTCAGATTCTTGCGTGTATACATTGATATACCCTAAATTATCGTAGTAATTCTGGTGTCCGTATTCTTGCCCTTTTCCAATTCTAACTGTTCTAATTCCCGGTTCATTATATTTTTTATATAACACCATGGCACTTAGAAAATGAGAGTCTAGAGTTATTTGAAAATTATTATTCAGCACATAATGTTGATCGTTTACCAAATGATTATAAATGAAAATATTACCGGTACTTTCTGGTAAATTCTCCAATCCTTCAATTATGTAGGGTACTTTATCAAAAACCTTTACGGTAAGTTCTGCACATACTTTCCTGTTCATTTTCGGGTTCTGACTTTCCTTTTCTGCAACATTTTCATATATCTGTTGTAACCCACTGATAAACTCATGCTCTTTCTGGTCTTCGCTTAACAACTCTAAACTTAAAGACGCAATATGTCTCTCTAAAGAAGTCCCTTTTTTAACTAAGCCAATTAAGGCATCATAAGCAAATTGCTTGGTAGTATTACTTTTTAATAGGTGTGGTACTTGATGTAATGGAGATGATAACAATAAGCGAGATTTGTTATTACTAATAAGTTGATAAACCGCTTCTATACTGTGCTCACCCAACAAACCAATATAACGTACAAAAGCTGCGTTAAGTTGATTGCCCATTAGCCATAAAAGCCTTTTAAAAAATTGACCTTCAAAAGCATCATCCTTACGAAATAATTTCATGAGTTCCCCATCAGGAATAAAATAGGCAGATGTTTTAGTATTTGTAATGGCAGAGCAGATATCCTTTTCTTTCAATAAACATGACCAACCGAAAACAAAGCCAGCATTTTTTATGGAACGTTGCTTAATTTCAATGGTATTCTCTATTCGTTTTATAGTAACCTCTCCGTGAATTAATATAAACAAACCATTACTTGAACCATCTTGTACATACAAAACCTCATCTGGTTCATATTCTCTACGTTCTGCCAAGCCTGCCAATGCCATTAGATTTTCCTCTTCAAAATAATCGAGAAAAGGAGAACGTCTCATTAACGATACAATCTCTTCGTGTTCTGCAACTGGCGAAATAAAGAATTGACGATCTTCTACAAAAGGCTGAAACCTTACCGGGTTCAATAATTCGGTCTGCTTTAATAAAGCTGTTTGTAGAACACGATATAATTTAGCACCTATATTCTTTAAAAGAATGTTTTGATGCCCTTTCTTTAAATATGCTTCAAGCGCTATAAAAGGTATTTCAAAAAATGTAGCTTTTGGCGATGAGACCACAGCTTTATAAGTAAACCTTTGCGGTGTATTAAAACCATTTAAACCTATGGTGGAAAAAGGCTCTGAATTTTGACAAACCAAAATATCGCTCTCTGGGTTTTCAAACGAAATATAATAGTTGACACCACCCTCTAATAACCACCTAAATGTGCTTACTTTTTTATGGATATAACTAATTATATATCCTTTAGAATAGGTATTGACTTGCCCGTTAGGGAAGTATTCTTTTAGTTTTTCTGTACTTAATTCTTGTTTTAAAAGTTTAGTCTGGTGTGCCATACACCTTCTAACTTAGCCAGTTTAAAGTAAAAAAAGAAACTGCAGACCTATTAAAACCAATTTATCATTTTAATAAATCTATATTGTTTAAAACCATAAAAATTCGCCCTTTAAAATCAGAAATAGCGAATTCAAATTCAGTACTACCATTTTACCTAAGCTTTTATTACCTTCCCTTATTCAACAACCAAACAGGCCACACCATGAAAACCATTAGACTTCTGCTAGTGCTAATTATCTTAGCTCCATTGACATTACAATCTCAAAGAAAAAAGAGTAAAATAACCGAACCAGCAATTAAGCTAGAAGATTCTCTTTATACAGGGTTAAAGTGGCGAAATATTGGTCCGTTTAGAGGTGGTAGAAGTGTTGCTTCAACTGGGGTAGTTGGTCAGCCAATGGTATATTACATGGGTACCGTAGGTGGCGGAATCTGGAAAACCACAGATGACGGAATTAGTTGGAAAAATATCTCTGACGGATTTTTAAAAACAGCAACCGTTGGCGCCATATCGGTAGCTGAAAGCAACCCGAATATTATAATAGCCGGTATGGGCGAGCATGCCGCAAGAGGTGTAATGACTTCTATGGGCGACGGAGTTTACAAATCTACCGATGCCGGAAAAACATGGAAACATATGGGTCTTGAGCAAACAAGACATATCTCTGATATTATTATAGATCCAACCAATCCTGATATTGTTTTTGTTTCTGCGCAAGGAGCACAATATGGTCCCTCCTCTCAACGAGGAATCTATAAATCTATAGATGGTGGTGTAACTTGGACAAACGTACTTTTTGTAGATAATATCACAGGAGCATCGGCATTATCAATGGATATGACCAACCCAACCATTCTATATGCCGCTATGTGGCAACACAGGCGATTTCCTTGGACCATGGAGTCTGGTGGAAAAAATTCGGGCATCTATAAATCTACCGATAGTGGAGATACTTGGAAACAATTGACAGAAGGCTTACCCAAGGAAATGGGTAAAGCAGGTATTTCTGTTTCTCGTGCCAATCCAGAACGCGTTTTTGCGGTAATAGAGGCCGAAGGAGAAAAAGGAGGCGTTTATAGGTCAGATGATGCTGGTAAAAAATGGACCTTAATTAATAAAGACCGTATCAACATTACACGTTCATGGTATTACATGGAAATTTTTGCAGATACCCAAAATGAAGATATCGTTTATGTTCTAAATGCACCGGTAACAAAATCTATAGATGGGGGGAAATCGTTTTCAACGCTATCAACTCCACATGGTGACAATCATGATTTGTGGATAGACCCTTTGAAAAATCAACGTATGATTAATTCAAATGATGGTGGATCTAATGTTTCAAACAACGGTGGAAAAAGTTGGAGTACACAAGAGAATCAAAATACAGCGCAATTTTATAGAGTTATTACAGATAACCTAGTGCCTTACAATGTCTATGGAGGTCAGCAAGACAACTCTACCGTTGCGATAGCCTCTAGAACTAATGACGCTGGTATAGATTGGAAAGATTGGTATGCAGTCGCCGGTGGTGAAAGTGCCTTTTTAGCTTTTGACCCAGATAACCCGAAACTAATATACGGTGGCACATATCAAGGTAATATTGATAAGTGGGATGCAGAAACAAAAGAGTCTAAGTCTATAAAAGAGTATCCGGAGCTAGGTTTAAGCATCTCTCCTGAAGATGCTAAATATCGTTATAATTGGAATGCTCCCATTATCACATCACCACACGATAGAAAAACTATTTATCATGGTGGTAACGTAGTATTCAAATCAACAGATGAAGGTCATAGTTGGCAAGTCATTAGTCCAGATTTAACAAGAGACGAAAAAGACAAGCATGGTTTAGGTGGCGGTCCTTTTACTAATGAAGCCGCAGGTGGTGAAATATATAACACGCTCACCTATTTAACAGAGTCTCCACATGAAGAAGGTGTTATTTGGTCTGGTAGTGATGACGGTTTGGTACACGTTACTAAAGACGGAGGTACCAATTGGACGAACGTTACACCAACAGGAATTAAAGAAGGAATAATTAATAGTATTGAAGTTTCTCCGCATGACCCAGCGACTGCCTACATAGTATTGATGAGATACAAATCGATGGATTTTGGAAACTACATTTTCAAGACTACCGACTATGGTTCTACTTGGTCAAAAATTGTCAATGGCATAAACGGTGACAACACATTTACACGTGTTGTTCGTGAAGACAAAAAAGTAAAAGGCCTATTATATGCAGGTACGGAAACAGGACTTTTCGTTTCCTTGAATGATGGATTGCACTGGCAGCCATTACAATTAAACTTACCACTAACCCCTATTAATGATCTTATCATTCAAGATAATGATTTGGTGGCGGCAACTGCAGGTAGAGCTTTTTGGATATTAGATGATCTTGCTGCATTACAGAATAGTACTACGCCAAAGCAAAAGGTAAATATCTTTAAACCTAAAGACACGTATTTGTTTATAGGAGGATCAAGTGATAAACCAATTCCTGGATTGGGAAGCAATCCTAAAAGCGGAGTAACTTTTGACTATTATTTGAGTGAAGCACAAGACAGTACTGAACTAAAGCTAGAAGTTCTAAAAGATGGTGAAGTAATACGTACTATTACCAACCAAAAAGATAAAGATTTTAAATCTTGGCCTGGAGGACCTTCTAAACCTTCTGTACTAACATCTAAAAAAGGATACAATCGTTTTACTTGGGACTTTAAAAGAAACGCTTTACCCTCAGTGGAAAAAGTATTTGTACTTGGAGGCTTAAATGGTTCAACAGTTGGTCCTGGTGATTACCAACTAAAATTAACTTTAGGGGAATCAACTACTGAAACAATGGTTACCATATTACCTCACCCAAAAGTAAACGCTAGCATGGTAGATTATGCAGAGCAACAAGCGATAATGAAGACCATTGAGTCTACCGTGTTTAATATACACACCTCTGTCAATGATATGCGATCGGCCAAATCTCAATTAAACCAATACAACAAACTACTTTCTAGCAATGCGGAAGCTACAGAACTTTTACAGAAAGGAGATTCATTAGTAAAACGAATAAACATCTGGGAAGAAAATTTGATACAGCCTAACCAGAAAACTTTTCAAGATGTTATAAATTTTGAAAATAAACTGAATGCACAATTACTGAATCTAAGAGGTTATATTGATGCTGCCGAACCCAAAGTTACCGCTGGCGCAAAAGAGCGTTTAACTGACTTGTTGAACACATGGAGAACATTTTCAACAGAACACGACGCAATTATTAATACTGAAATGAAAGCATATAATTCACTATTTCAAAGTTTAGAAATTCCTGCGATTATATTATCTAAAAAACAACATTAAAAAATAGTGGATAAATTAATTCTAGATCAAACTTTTAAAGGAAAAAAATATGCAGACACCCCATTACCAAGGGCGGAATACGAAAATTGCATTTTTGAAGGATGTGATTTCTCTAAAGGAAATTTAAACAATCAGACATTTTTGGAATGTGAGTTTATTGACTGTAATATAAGCAATGTAAATATTGTTAATACTACGTTTAAAGAAGTGAAATTTTCGCATTGTAAGCTTGTAGGTTTAGCATTCAACACCTGTAATACTTTTTTAATGGACCTGTCTTTTTTTGATTGTAACTTAAGCTTTGCAATCTTCAGAGAATTGAAACTTATAGGGCAATTATTCATGCTTTGCAAACTTAACGAGGTTGACTTCGGAGACTGCGACCTTAGTAAAGCAAAATTCGATGAATGCAATTTAGATCGTGCAATCTTTTCAAGAACCAATCTGCAAAAAGCCGATTTTAGTTCCGCTACCAATTATAGTCTTGACCCAGAAAACAATACAATGACAGGAGCCATTTTCTCTACCGATAATCTTAGTGGACTTTTAGAGAAGTATAAGCTAAAGATTGTGAAATGATAAAAACTTGCTTTTGAATTATTAAAATAATATCCCATGTTCGAATACAAATATGTAAAAATAGGTTTGTCTGGTTTATTTACTACAAATCCAAATACTGATTACAAAACTATAATAGCGAACCATGCTAAAGAAGGTTGGCGTTTTGTTCAAATATTTGCTCCTGCAATATCAGGTTATGGTAAAGCAGCTTATTTTGAATTGATTTTTGAGAAAAAAACCAAATAGGAAAATGAACAAAGAAATCAGACTAAAAATCATTGATGTATGTGATGCCAAAATTGCTACAAAAGGAGAAAACGTAGGGCTTTCGTTCTATGCCTTTTTCAAGAACAAAAATGACAATCCAAAGCTCTTAATGGAAGTCGCCACCTGGTGGATTCAAGAGCACAAATTAAATCATTTTGAAAAAGCACAAAAAATTAAGGATTTAGTTTTAGTTGATAAAATCGCATAATGAAAAACATATTTATTTTACTGGTTACAATAGGTATATTAACCAGTTGCGATAATCTACAATTAAACCACAAAGAAACAGTCAAACAATATTACAACGCATTTGATGCTGGCAATTTCAATGCATTAAATGCGGTAATAAATGATAGCATCACCATAGTTTCCGGTGATTTTACCACAAATTACAATCATGACAGCTTTCATGTTTTTTTTAAATGGGATTCAATATTTAAACCCTCATATCAGATTTTAGATTTAGAGGAAAAGAACACTGATGTCATCGTTACAATTACTCAGAAAAATATTCGTAATGAGTTTTTAAAAAACAACCCACTAAAATTTAAGGTCAAAGTAACCTTTGAGAATGAAAAAATCTCACGAATTGAAGAGTTAGAATACATTGACGTCAACTGGAATGATTGGACACAAAAAAGAGACTCGTTAGAGAATTGGGTAGAATTAAATCACCAGACTTTAAATGGATTTATTAATGACATGACTATGAAAGGCGCAATCAATTATATAAAAGCTATTGAATTGTACGAAGCCCTTGAATAATCTTCAGGTTGGCAGAAAATAATTTTATTACGCATTCAAAAAACCAATATTTAAGATAGATATGACTATCTAAACTAAGATATGCATTTGCCTTTATCTCCTTTAAATTTTGACAAGGTTAAAACTTTAACAATTAAAATATTTAATTATCTTTCGCAGATATTTACACTTCAAATATCAAAACAACATTAATTAACTAATTGTTAATCAAAACATTAACCATGAAAAAAATCACTTTATTATTAGCCATATTTACTATTGGCTTTACGTATGCACAATCACCATTAGAAGAAGGGGCATTACAGGCAAATGCAGGATTTGGCTTTTCTGGATGGGGAACTCCAATTTACGCAGGATTAGAATATGGCGTAGCACCAAATATCTCTGTTGGCGGCGAATTATCGTATCAAACCTACAATCATGGTAGTGGTTTTGGCAATGATTTTAAGAGTTCTATATTTGGTATTACAGGAAATGGTAATTACCACTTTAATGAAGTTTTTGAAATTCCAAGTCAGTGGGATTTGTATGCAGGTGCTAATTTGAGTTATTATAGCTGGAGTACCAAACTTGATGGTGACACCTTTGATTATGGTGGCGCAGATAATTTTGGCATAGGTCTACAAGTAGGTGGTCGCTATTTCTTTGATGATAACTTTGCCATTAACCTTCAAGTTGGTGGAGGAAACGTTGTAAGTGGAGGTAGAATCGGAATCACTTATAAGTTATAAGAACAATTTTTATATTAATAAACAAGGGCGGTTTACAAATTTGTAAACCGCCCTTGTTATTTTATAACTATATAATTTAATATGCTCTTCAAAAGCAAATTCCATAAAAAGATTATAAAAGGCATTAAAGAAGGGTATCCCCTATTTCTTATTTGTTGCGGAATTCCTGTTCTAACAGTAATTCTATTATAATTCTTAGATAAATGGTTCTAAATTAAAACTATGAACAAAGTACACCACACCGCTATAATCTGCTCTAATTACGAGGTTTCTAAACACTTCTATACTGAAGTCTTAGGTTTAGAAATTATTCGTGAAGTATATCGCGAAGAACGGCAGTCATACAAGTTAGATTTGGCATTACAGGGCGAATATATCATTGAGTTATTTTCATTCCCTAATCCGCCGCAAAGACCATCTAGACCAGAATCATGCGGATTACGACATATTGCTTTTGAAGTGGATAATATAGAAGATATAATTGCTAAGTGTAAACTATATAATGTTATTGCAGAACCTATTCGAATAGATGAATTCACTAATAAACGATTTACATTCATAGCTGATCCAGACGACCTTCCTATTGAATTTTACGAAAAGTAAACAAAGGCGTTTGTAAACGTTTAATTTGTATCTTGTTACAAATACGATTACATGAAATTATTATTGCTATTCTTTCTTTCTACTACTTGTTTACTACAGTCACAAAACACAATTTCTTTTGAAGAAGGTATGATGATGAGCCCTGCCGCAACTTTAAACGATATAGAATGGTTAGCGGGGCATTGGAAAGGAGAAGCCTTTGGCGGAATTGCAGAAGAAATATGGAGTCCACCATTAGATGGCTCTATGATGTTCTCTTTTCGTTTACTTGATAAAGGTGAAGTAAGCTTTTATGAATTCGGACATTTAATTGAAATAGATGCCACTTTAATTCTTCAACTAAAACATTTTGATGCCAATTTAAGCGGTTGGGAAGAAAGAGATGAAAACATTGATTTCAAGTTGGTAAAAGTTGAAGAGAACCGCTTTTATTTTGATGATTTTACTATTGAATATATATCTGACAAGGAAATTAATATGTATGTTGAAGTTGGGGATGAAGACGGAACTTCAAACGAAGTAAAATTTAACTACCACAGACAATAGATGAATAAGCAATGTTTAGAATGCGGTAAAGAGGTCATTGGTAGAATTGATAAAAAATTCTGCAATGACTACTGTCGCAATGCCTATAACAACAAAGTAAACCCAGATAGTAAAAATCTTATTAGAAACATTAACAACAGACTACGTAAAAATTACCGCGTTCTTGATAGTTACAAATTAACGGATGGTAAGACAAAAACAACACGTACCCGCTTGTTGGATAAAGGATTCGATTTTGATTATGTCACTAACCTATACACAACCAAAAAAGGCACTACCTATTACTTTTTATACGATTTAGGATATCTACCGTTAGACAATGATTTTTATATGATCGTAAAAAGGGAATAAGCTACGGACTACTAAAAACAACAAAAGCTTTCCAGTAGGCAAGCTTTTGTTGTTTTATATAACTCTTTAAAAGAAAATTCTTATTTATAGTTATGACCGCTTAGTTTTAAGGCTGCAATAACAATATCTTTTCTACTAATTTGACCAACTAAAATATCATTTCGCATAACTGGCAACCTTCTTCTGTTATGTTGGGCAAAAATACCAGCAGCATCAAAAATCGAAATATCGTGTGGAATGGTTTCTACGGTTTTAGTCATAAATCTTTCAACACTTTTATCTAAAATTGGTTGATTAAAATACCTACTTTCAGAAATTTGCTTCATACAATCCGCTTCTGAAATGATACCAACGAGAAAACCGTTCTTATCTAAAACCGGTCCACCTGAAATACGATGTTTGGCAAATTTTTCCATTACGGCTAAAATTGATTCTTCTGGCGAAAAAGTGATTAACTTAGTAGTCATGTAATCCGCTACCAAAATTGGGGCTTCAAATTCCTTTTTAAATACCTTTCTAACGCCTTGAAAGCTTTTGATTCCCATGATAGTTTGTTTAGAGGTTAATTACTAAAGATAATAAAATAATTGACATTTGCTAATAAAAGTCAATATTTATAGTGTTATTTTTAATATTTTATGCTTAATTAAAAGAATACCGTAATCATGAAAAAAACACCAACCGTACTAACCTTACTACTTGTTATTCTTGCCACTTATTGGAGTTTTAGAGTTTTATTACCGCATTATAATCCAGATGAAGTTGTTGTCGATACCGAATTCTCTACAAATAGGGCTTTACAACATGTAAAAGAAATTTCAAAAGAACCGCATGGTGTTGGTTTCCCTACTCATACTACGGTACGTAACTATATTACCAATGAGCTCAAAAATTTGGGCTTGGAAACTTCTTTACAAGAAGGATATACATCTGGTGATTGGGGAAATTTGAGCAAAGCAGAGAATATACTTGCCCGAATAAAAGGTAGTGAGTCTGGCAAAGCCTTATTATTACTTAGTCACTATGATAGTAGTCCGCATTCTTCTCATGGTGCAAGTGACGCAGGTAGTGGCGTTGCTACAATTCTAGAAAGTGTAAGAGCATTTCTAAAAACCAATACAACCCCAAAGAACGATATTATAATCCTAATATCCGATGCTGAAGAATTAGGGCTTAACGGTGCAGGTTTATTCGTTGACAAGCATGAATGGTTGAAAGATGTTGGTCTTGTTTTAAATTTTGAAGCTCGTGGTAGTGGTGGCCCAAGTTACATGCTCATGGAAACGAACAAAGGTAACAGCAAACTTATATCTGAATTTATTGCTGCAAATCCTGAGTTTCCTGTAGCTAATTCACTTGCATACAGCATTTATAAAATGTTGCCTAATGATACCGATCTAACAGTTTTTAGAGAAGAGGGTGATGTTGAGGGGTTTAATTTCGCTTTTATAGATGATCATTTTGACTACCATACCGCTATGGATAATTATGAACGATTAGACCGAAAGACCTTAGCACATCAAGGTAGTTACCTAATGCCATTATTAATACACTTTAGTAATGCTGATCTAACCAATTTAAAAAGCTTGGATGATAATGTATATTTTAATATTCCGTTTTTTAAAATGGTATCCTATCCATTTACTTGGATAATGCCTATGCTTATTCTTGCGATCATATTTTTTATAATCCTTCTAATATCCGGATTTAAGAAAAAAGTATTAAAAGGAAAAGATATTCTAAAGGGGTTTATACCGGTGCTCTTTACATTGATTATCAACGGAATTGTAGGTTACTACAGCTGGACGTTTTTAAAATGGGTGTACCCAGCTTACAGAGATATTCTACACGGATTTACCTACAATGGTCATGCATATATTTTAGCATTCACCTTATTTTCATTAGGAACTTGTTTTTACGCCTACTACAAGTTTAAAGTGATAAAAACAGCAAATCTATTAGTAGCGCCATTTATCATCTGGATACTTATTTGTGGTCTAGTAGCTATATACTTGAAAGGAGCTGCATTTTTTATAATACCACTTTACAGTTTCTTAGTTGCTTTTTACGTGCATATTAATCAAAAGAATCCAAATCCGTTTTTATTGGTTTTTCTAGGAATTCCGGCGTTGTTCATATTCGCGCCCTTAGTGCAAATGTTCCCGGTCGGATTGGGACTTAAGATGATGGTCGCTTCTACCCTTTTAACGACAATGATTTTCTTTTTACTATTACCGTTAGTAACCAAATACAGAAAAAAAGGTGCTTTGGCATTTCTAAGTTTCTTGTTGTTTGCAGGACTTATGGTTTCTGCCCATATGAACTCTAGCTTCTCAAAAGAACGCCCAAAGCCTACCAGTTTACTGTACTTATTAAATGTAGATGATGATGAAGCCATGTGGGCGACGTATGAGCATCAACTATCAGATTGGACCTCACAATACATAACCAAAAAGGTCGTGGATAATAAACTTACCAAAAAGGTCATTAGCAGTAAATACGGGTCTAATTTTACATATACTAATGATGCTCCTCTAAAAAATGTCCCAAAACCTACCATAGAAGTACAATTAGATACGGTAATTAATGCAATACGTAACATTCGACTTTGCATTACCCCTAATAGACCAATTAATCGTTTAGAATTATTCACTAACGATATTGATGTATTAAAGGCAAACGTAAATGGTGTAGAATTATCAGAGCACTTTCTACAAAATAGAAATAGCGGTAGGTTAATAACCAATTATATTAGCGATAAGAATTATACAGATATAACACTTGAGGTACCTAAAGACAAGGAATTTGAACTTACCATTTATGAAGCTTCTAACGACCTTCTTGATAATGCATTGTTTACCATTCCAGAACGGAAGGAAGATCAAATTCCTATGCCATTTGTTTTGAACGATGCTATATTAACGATACAAAAAGTAAAATTTGAATAATAGAATTGGGGTTATTGGTTGTGGATGGCTAGGACTACCTTTGGCTGAAAGTTTAATTGATCAAGGGCATAGAGTAAATGGTACTTCTACTTCAGAAGAAAAATTAGCTCTGCTGAAAGAAAGAGGTATTGTTCCATTTCATATTTCACTATCTGAGAATGGTATAACCGGAAATATTGACGGATTTTTAGATTCGTTGAATATTCTAATTATTAACATTCCTCCCAAATTAAGAGGAAAAGGACCAAAGGAAAGTTACATTTCAAAAATAGAATTATTACATAAAGCAATTAAAAAATCTCAGGTAAGAAAGATAATATTTGCTAGTAGTACAGCAGTGTATGGTGATGCAAAAGGTGTAATAACAGAGCAAACAGAACCAAAACCAAATACAGAGTCTGGCATTCAATTATTACAGTGCGAGGAATTATTGAAAAACGATCCTGAATTACAAACCACTATTATTCGTTTTGGAGGTTTAATTGGTTCAACCAGGCATCCTGTAACCATGCTTTCTGGAAGAGAGAACCTTTCTGGTGGTGATGCACCTATTAACTTAATTCATTTAGATGATTGTATCGGTATTATAAAAACTATCATAGAACATCAGCATTTTAACGATGTTCTAAATGCCGTCTATCCCGCACATCCCACAAAAAAAGAATATTATACCAATGAAGCCCTAAAAAGAGGTATAGCGGCACCTCAATACACCACACCTTCTGGGAAAACGGACAAATTAATAACTTTTTGTAGTCCTTTTCTTATTAATGAGTTTAAGTTTCTTACAACTATAAATTAAGCCTTTACAACATAAAACCTTTCTTTGACAACAAATACGCAAAAACAGCGTTAATATATTGTTGGTTTTCAGTTACTTATCGACGTATGACATACCTTTGTATAACAATATAAACCATAATATCATGAAGAAAGATAAATTACGGGAGAAGGTTTTGGTTGAATTAGAGAAGCTCATCTCCCTAAGTTGCAAGAACCCAAATGGGTTTAAAAAGTATGAAGATTTACATATCGCATTATTAAAAAAATACTATAATGCCACTAGTGTAACAATAGATTATCACCGCCATAGAATAAAAATGGAGGTAATTGAAGATGATAGTTTCTACGATCCTAAAAAGGTAAACACTTATTTACCAACTTTTTACACGAATCTATTGTTTAATAATTTATGTAAGTTTCTAATATCTTGTGTAGAAAAAGACAATAAGAGTATTGGTTTTTACACACAGTTATTGAGCACATTCAAAAAATCTAACAATAGGTTAGAATTAGCTTAAAAAATTTAAAGTTATAGTAGTTATAAAAGGGCGCCTTAATAGGCGTCTTTTTTCATTTATAACATTTAAACCTTTCCTTAACAAGATCATACAGAATATTTTAATAGTTTAGCGCACTTTAAAAAGAACAATAAAAATGAAAAAATCAGTTTTAATAGTAATCATTGCCGTTTTATTCTCCGGTAGTTATGGATACTCACAGACAAATTCAGAATTACTAAAACATTACGAAGCCTTTTATGATCAAATGCGATTACAAGGCGATGTTGATGGTGTAATAAATGCACTTACCCATTTAAATATTCTATCTCCATCACAAGAAAGAAATGATACACTTGCGTATATCTACGCAAATGACAATCAGCACTTACAAGCTTTAAATATCATTGGCATTGAGAAGTTAGACACTGATTCTGACCTAGCGGTTCAAGTTAAAGCCGTTTCTTTAAAAGCGCTAAATCAACCAAAAAGAGCTTTAGAGCAGTTTGAAGCCTTAAATGCAAGAGAGCCTAATGCTTACTTAGCTTATGAATTAGCCGACTTAAAAGTACAAACAGGCGATAACGTTGGTGCTATGAAACATGTTGAATATGGTATTGCCAATGCAACAGATGACATGAAATATGCTTTTTACGAGCGTCAACAACCTTATGAAGTTTCTTTGAAAGCAGCTTTTATTCATGTTAAGGCACTTATACAGTATAACATGGACAAAAATAATATTGATCAAGCCATTGCTACCTTGGACGAAGCTTTAGCAATAGACCCAAGTTTTAATTTGGCAAGTTTAAGCAAGCAAGCTTTAACCTCTAGAAAAGAGGCTCCGGAAGAGAAAAAATAATAACCGAGTGTTATTGAAATAAAAAAAGCGAATCATTAAGATTCGCTTTTTTTATTAGTTTGTTTTAACCTCTTTTAAAAGAGCATCATCCTTTTCAGTTTTGAGTTCTACCAACTTATCTACCAAGTCATTTGGCACGGCAATGGATAATACGTAATGGGCTACTTTCCATTCTCCATCTTCTTTTTTCAGAACTCCAGATCCACGACAAATTTTCATCTGTGTGTCTAACAATTCATCGAACCAAGCTATATCTGCAGTGTCATCTATATAAATGTTTCGTTCTACAGCTGTAAAATTCCAAGCTTTACCTTTATCAAAATAAGGTTTAGAAAAACTCATGAACTCATCTCGTTGCCAATTTTCAGTAGCATCAGTACCAATAAACACGGCATCACTGGTCATTAGTTCAAAGTAAGTATCAAAATCCGCAGTACCAGCAGCAGCGTGCCAATCATCTAATGTTTTAATAATCTGTGTTTTCTTGTCATCTTGAGCAAAAAGTACGGTTGAAACAAGAACTAGTAATAGGCTAATTTTCATCATTTGCGAGTAATTCATCTGGTAAGGTGTTATTGATTACAACATTAAATTGATTTCTTAAATCGTTGAAAGCAGTAATCATTTGCAGCATAGATTCCTTAGGGTTTTGTCTGTACTCCAAATCACCCTTCGTTTTTAAAATATAGGTCTTGAATACTTTCTGACGCCCTTTTATTTGCTGAATATCAAATTTTTTAGGGTATTCACCCATCTCCATTTTCTTTTGATTCTCAACCAGCTCATCCATTACAAGCTCAAAATCCTCTATATATTCAGAAGTATATATCTTGTCAAAACTCTTTTCCAATGCATTGTATTCAAGCCAATCATTTAAGATGGTTTGGGCTTTTGCATCAACTCTAATCTTACCTGGTAAGCTGTCCGTAACATCTTCCCAACGAGATTCATGAACAATTGCAGTATCCGATACAGCATCTTTACAAGATGCGACCAAGGTTACTAGTACTAAAAAATATAAAATTTTGGACATAAGCGAATGTACAAATTTTAAGAAAAGGTATCTTTATCTCAAATTCATTTAACGCAAATTTTAATGTCAAAATATATATTGATTATTGGGGCCTGTGGTCAAATAGGAACAGAACTTACCTTAACACTTAGAGAAAAATATGGCAATGATCAGATTATTGCAAGTGACATTAGAGAAGGTAACGACGATTTAATGGAGTCTGGACCGTTTGAAATTTTAGATGCCACCAATTATGATGCCTTAGAAGAGGTCATCGCCTATCATGATATTACAGAGGTTTATTTAATGGCGGCGATGTTAAGCGCTACTGCAGAAAAATTTCCTATGCGTGCTTGGAATCTTAACATGAATACACTTTTCAATGTATTGAATTTAGCAAAGGAGAAAAAAATAGAGAAGATTTTCTGGCCTTCAAGTATTGCTGTATTTGGACCAACTACTCCAAAGGAGAATACACCACAGAATACCATTATGGAACCTAGTACTGTTTACGGTATAAGTAAACAGAGTGGTGAAAGATGGTGCGAATATTATTTTAATAAATTTAATGTTGATGTCCGTAGCATTCGTTACCCAGGACTTATAAGTTGGAAAACTATGCCAGGTGGCGGAACGACAGATTACGCAGTTGAAATTTACCACAAAGCTTTATCTGAAGGCTCATACACGTGTTTTTTAGAAGAAGACACTAATTTACCAATGATGTTTATGGACGACGCTATACGCGCCACGTTACAGATTATGGAAACCCCTGCAGAAAAAATTAAAGAACGATCTGCTTATAACTTAGCTGCAATGAGTTTTACGCCTAAAGAAATGGCGGAAAGCATTAAAACTGTTATCCCAAAATTCAAAATAGCATACGAGCCAGATTTTAGACAAGAAATTGCCAATTCATGGCCAAGTAGTATTGATGATTCAATTGCACAGAAAGATTGGAATTGGAAGGCAGAATTCAACCTTCAAAAAACTACGGAAACAATGTTAGAAAATTTGAAGAACAGAGTTTAGCCTGTTCTTCAAATTTATTTAATTTTTAAATTATAAACTTCAATCGCTTTTCAATAGCTACTATCATAGCATTGGCGATATCTTTACCTGTAGCATTTTCTATACCTTCAAGTCCTGGAGAAGAATTTACCTCTAACAATAAAGGACCTTTGTTTGAACGAATAATATCTACACCGGCAACTGCTAGATTTAAAACCTTTGCTGCCTTTAAAGCCAGTTTCTTTTCGTCTGCAGTTATTTTAATAATAGAAGCCGTACCGCCTTGGTGAATATTGGCTCTAAACTCGCCTTTTTGAGCTTGACGCTGCATACTAGCCACTACTTTTCCGTTTACCACGAAACATCGTATATCCTGACCGTTTGCTTCTTTAATAAACTCTTGTACCAAAATATTAGTATTAACACTTTTAAAGGCGTTAATAACACTTTCTGCAGCCTTATTCGTTTCTGCTAAAACAACACCTTTACCTTGGGTGCTTTCTAAAAGTTTTATAATCAAAGGAGCACCATTAACCATTTTAATCAAGTCTTTGGTATCCATTGGAGACTTTGCAAAACCAGTTATAGGTATATGAATATCATTTTTCGAGAATAACTGAGAAGCGAACAACTTATCCCTAGATTGCGTAATAGCCTCTGCAGAGTTTTGACAATAGACACCTAGATTGTTGAATTGACGAATTAATGCACAACCATAAAAAGTTACTGAAGGCTTAATACGTGGAATAACAGCATCATAATCCTTTAAAATAATACCACCACGGTATCTGATTTCTGGAGAATGTGCATCAAGTTTCATATAGGCTTGCTCTACATTTAAAAAATCAATTTCATGACCTCTTGCTTGAGCGGCTTCCATAATTCTTTTATTGCTATACAAGTTTGGGTTACTTGCCAATAACGCAATTTTCAATCCCGTTTTTTCCTTAAAATAAGGAGCGTATTTTTTATTTACCTCACTGTCTTCAAAAGATTGTAATTGGTAGTTTAAAGCTGGGTTTACTATAAAACGATCATTTAAAGCTTCCCTACCCAATAGCATGCGAAACTCCATCGTATCTCTATTTGCCAATGTCAATTCTATATCAAAAGTAGAATCGCCAATTGTAACGGGTGTTTTAATAACCAAGCGCTCTTCAGAAATACCCGATGAGCTTTTAACCATACGGCGATCTACCAATCTTGCTTGACATTCAATACCAATACTTCGGTTTTCTTGTAAAGGACTAACCTCAAACTTTACCCATTCATGACCGCCTTTTATAATTATTTTTAAATTGGTTGCTTGAATAGAAGATGTTTTTGCGCCAGAATCTACTCTTGCCTTAATTGCAGGAATGCCTAACTCATTAAACACACACCATTCTTCACTACCTATAATCTGTAAATTATCCAATATTTGTTTTTTTTGACTCCGATTTACCGGAATTATCTTATTTCTTTTTTAATTCAAATAAATCAGTTCTTCTATCACGAAGGTTATGTACTGCCCCAAATTGATTTAACTCGCGAAGTAAACTTATATCTACATCTGCAATTAATATCATCTCGGTATTCGGTGTAGCCTCCGCTTTTATTCCGTTAGTAGGAAAAGAGAAATCACACGGAGTAAATACCATAGATTGCGCAAATTGAATATCCATATTCTGAACATTTGGTAAGTTTCCTACACTACCTGCGATAGCCACATAGCATTCGTTTTCAATAGCCCTTGCCTGTGCACAATGACGAACTCTAGAATACCCATTTTGCGTATCGGTCAAGAAAGGAACAAATAAAATATCCATGCCCTCATCTGCCAATAAACGACTAAGTTCAGGGAACTCAGAATCATAACATATCAACACCCCTATTTTACCGCAATCCGTATCAAACGCCTTAATCTGATTGCCACCTTGCATACCCCAAACTTTGGCTTCGTCTGGTGTAACATGAAGTTTCTCATAACGCTCCATAGTACCGTCACGTCTGCATAAATATCCAACATTATACAAACGACCGTCTATCATTTCTGGCATACTACCAGTTATAATATTTATGTTATATGAAATGGAGAATTCTGAAAATTTATGAGCAATTGCCTGTGTATGTTTTGCAAGTTCCCTAATAGCATCTGCCGTAGACATATGATTATTACCTGCCATCAACGGCGCATTAAAGAATTCTGGAAACAATGCAAAATCTGAACGATAGCCCGATACGGCGTCTATAAAATACTCCGCCTGCTCCAACAATTCATCTAAATCCTTATAAGGTCGCATTTGCCATTGAATCAATCCAAGGCGAATAACCGTTTTCTTAGTTGCCGCTTTCTTTGATGGTTTTTGATAATAGATATTATCCCACTCCATTAAAATAGCAAAATCTTGTGATGCCTTATCACCATCTAAATACCCCTTCATTACCTTGGCAGGATGAAAATCATTGCTGATTTGAAAATTGAGTACTGGATCTTGAATTTCTTTACGACGAACCTTATCGATATATTCTTTTGGCGATAGTTCTGACGCATACTTATGATAATTTGGCATACGACCACCAAAAGCAATACTTTTTAAATTCAACTTCTCACAAAGTTCTTTTCTGTAATCATATAAGCGACGACCTAAACGAAGACCTCTAAAGCTAGGTTTTATAAAAACCTCAATACCATAAAGTACATCGCCTTCATCATCATGAGTATCAAAACTATATTTACCTGTAATTTGCTCGTAGGTATGGGTATCATCAAAAGCATCATAATCAACAACAATAGATAATGCTACACCCGCTAATTGACCGTTAATTTTTATAACTACTTGGCCTTCTGGAAATTTATCGATTAAAGATTTTATATGTTCCTCTTTCCAATATGAACCTGGCATATTGGTGTATGCAGAAATCATAGCTGTTTTCAATTCTTGATAGTCATCAAGATCTAAAAACTTTAATTCAATATTTTCAATTTCATCAATTTTCATATACCTGTTGTAAGCACAACGATATTTAATTTATTTTTTATGGTAATACTATATTATCCGGTTTACTAATTGCAAACCGGAATTGTAATTTGTGAACTATTCTTTTAACAAGACGAAAGATCTAATCTTCGTCTTCACCATCGACCATATCTTCTGGGTCTGGCTCTACTACTGCTGTTGGATCATCATCATCGAAATCTTCATAATCATCCTCGTCATAATTCTCCATAGTATACTCAAGTTTAGCACTGATCTTCACCAAATACTTAGTATCCTCGGTTAAAACCTCAACAGCCTCTATACGTTCTCCTTGTGCATTTCTAAAGGAGATAATGTTACGGTCGTCATATCCATCTGGATATCTTTCTACCAAAAGTTTAAGAACTTCTGGCGTCAATTTTTTAAAGTCAACGATGACTCTATTTAAATGTGCGTTCTTGTCCATAATTACATATCTAATAGGTAAGCAAAAATTAAGGGCGCAACTATCGTCGCATCACTTTCTATAATATATTTAGGAGTATTAATATCTAATTTACCCCAAGTTATCTTTTCATTAGGTACGGCACCAGAATAAGAACCATAACTAGTTGTACTGTCGCTTATTTGACAGAAATAGCTCCAAAACGGAGTATCTGTACGCTCCATATCTTGGTATAACATTGGTACTACGCAAATAGGGAAATCGCCTGCGATACCACCACCTATTTGGAAGAATCCAATTCCATTTTCTGAATTTGCAGTATACCAATCTGCCAAGAAAGTCATGTATTCGATACCAGATTTCATAGTGCTAGCCTTCAGCTCCCCTTTCATTACATAACTGGCAAAAATGTTACCCATAGTACTATCTTCCCATCCTGGACAGATAATAGGCAAATTCTTCTCTGCAGCAGCGTACATCCAAGAGTCTTTAAGGTCTATTTCATAATATTCCTCTAGAACACCTGAAAGTAGCATTTTGTACATGAATTCATGCGGTAGAAAACGCTCTCCTTTATCATCTGCATCTTTCCAGATTTTGAAGATATGCTCTTGCAATCTTCTAAATGCTTCTTCTTCTGGAATACAAGTATCGGTTACACGGTTTAATCCTTTTTCTAACAAATCCCACTCGTCTTGCGGCGTAAGATCTCTGTAATTAGGTACACGTTTGTAATGAGAATGCGCTACCAGATTCATGATATCTTCTTCTAAGTTGGCACCTGTACAAGATATAATCTGAACTTTATCTTGACGTATTACCTCTGCAAAAATTTTACCTAATTCTGCAGTAGACATTGCACCAGCTAAGGACACCAACATTTTGGCACCATTATCTAATTGCTCTTCATACCCTTTAGCGGCATCTACCAAGGCAGCAGCATTAAAATGTAAATAATATTTTTCTATAAAATTGGTGATTGCACCTTTAGTCTTCGTCATCTTCAAATTTTGAATTTGTGATTGCTTTATAATCTACATCAAAAGTATTATCATACTCTTGATCTATGTCTTGCCCAGCAAACTTATAGCTAAGCATTTTGTAATATAATTTTGCGGCCAAGAAATCTGACGACCTTTCATTTTTGTTAGGACATAGCTCTACAATATCAAAACCTACAACATTCTTATCCGCAAAAACCTGCTTTAAGAATTCTAAAGTCTCATACCAAAGCAAACCGCCTGGTTCTGGAGTACCGGTAGAAGGCATAATCGAAGGATCAAAAGCATCTAGATCAAAAGTAATGAACACATTTTCTGTCATTGCCTCAATCACTTTATCTGACCAATACTCATCAGCTATCATATCATGGGCGAAGAATGTTTTTTCTTCATCCATCAAGGTCTTTTCTATAATATCCATAGAACGTATACCTACCTGAACCAAATTAGTGGTCTGGTTAGCTTCATATACTGCGCAAGCATGGTTGTACTTTGTACCTTCGTAAGATTCTCTTAAATCGGCATGAGCATCTATCTGCAATACCGTTAAATTATCGAAACATTCATTAAAGGCGCGTATAGAACCAATAGAAATAGAATGTTCACCGCCAAACAAGGTTACAAACTTATTACGTTTAATAAAGTCTTTTGTAATGTTATGCACCGCATTAACCATTGCCTCTGGAGAACTGTTCTCTGTAACTGGCGCTGTTAAATGAATTCCTTGTTTATAAACTTCAGAATCGGTTTCAATATCATACAATTCCATGTTTTCTGATGCTTCTAAAAAAGCTTCAGGACCTTTATCCGCTCCTTTACCCCAAGTACTTGTTCCGTCATAAGGAACAGGTATTAAGATAACTTTGGATTTTTCTAGTTGTGCGAATTCATCGGAAATTCCGGCATAATTCTTAGATGTACTCATGATATTTTAGCTATTGTTAAGTGGTTTTTTAGTAATCTATTTAATTTTATATACGTAATTCTATGTTCATCGGCCTTTGCCGCCAAACTAATTTTATTCAGTCCCTCCTTCAACATCATAACCTAAAATACCCAATAGATCTTCTGCCTTTTGTTGGGCTCTAAAAAGTTTGTAAGTGAAGTTACCGTTTTCATCTTTATCAATCAAAATATGTTTTGGTTGCGGAATTAAACAGTGTTGCAGCCCTCCATAACCTCCAATTGATTCTTGATATGCACCAGTATTAAAAAACCCAATATACAATGGCTTCTCTCTTTTATATTTGGGTAAATAAATGGCGTTCATGTTTTGTTCGCTATTGTAGTAATCATCACTATCACAAGTAAGTCCGCCCAACAACACCCTTTCGTACTCATCGTTCCAACGGTTAATTGGCAACATGATAAATCTCTTATTTATAGCCCAAGTATCTGGCAATGTGGTTATGAAAGAAGAATCTATCATATTCCATTTTTCACGATCGTTCTGTTGTTTTTGGTATAAGATTTCATAAATGGCACCACCACTTTCACCTACAGTAAAGCTACCAAATTCAGTAAAAATATGAGGAACAGGCACATCTGCTTCTGAACACGTAATATTGATTTGGTTTAAAATTTCATTGATCATGTATTGATAATCATATTCAAAAGCCAATGAATTTTTAATAGGAAAACCTCCACCAATATTTAAACTATCTAGAGAAGGACAGATTTTCTTTAAACGAACATATACTTTTAAACACTTTACAAGCTCGTTCCAGTAATACGCATTATCACGTATACCGGTATTAATAAAAAAGTGAAGCATTTTAAGCTCAACCTTATCATTATCCTTTATTTGATTTTCATAAAAAGGTACAATATTCTTGTAGCCAATACCTAAACGAGACGTATAGAACTCGAATTTAGGCTCCTCCTCAGATGCAATACGGATACCTACTTTAAAAGTGTCATTTATAACCTCTGACAGCAAATCTATTTCTTCGTAATTATCAATAATAGGAACACAATTTTGGTGACCATTATTAATTAATCTAGCAATGTTGTCAATGTACTTTTCGCGTTTAAATCCGTTACAGATGACATATGTTTCATCTGTTAGTTTGCCATCTGCTTTAAGCTTCTCAATAATATTAATATCGAAAGCAGAGGAGGTTTCCATATGTATATTGTTTTTTAAAGCCTCATGCATTACATGCTGAAAATGAGAACTTTTTGTACAATAACAATAATGGTATTTACCCTTATAGTTGTTTTTTTCTATAGCGTTTGCAAACCAATTTTTAGCCCTAAGTATATTATCAGAAATTTTTGGCAGGTACGTGAATTTTAAAGGACTCCCGTATTCCTTAACTAATTCATTTAATGGTATGCCGTGAAATTGTAAGTGCTCACCATCTAAATTAAACTCTTCTTGGGGAAAATAATAAGTTTGATCAATTAGATCAATGTATTTGGTATTCATGAAATTGAATTATAATGAAATTTGATATTTGTTAAATATAGTAACAAGCCTAAAGACTTAAAGTTAAGAAAACGTAACCATCTTAAGCAAAGGATCACACCAAGATTTGCATCTGTGTGGTAGGAATAAAGAAGTAATCATGCTGACTTTGCATGATTGTAGAATAAGTAATGGAAGTGTGCTTTACTAATCGGCAACCTATCTTATAAGCCATTTGTGGGAAAAACTTCCAATTTCCCTCAAACCCGAACATAGAATAACGATACATAATGTTCAGCTAAAAGCTTGAAATCCCTAACGCACTAAGTAGTGTATTAGGACAGGACAAATGAAATCAAAAAAATTGAAAAAACAAGGGTTTTTATTTTTTTTACGACCTATGGTGAAATTTTAAATTATTGTTTAAAAAAAACTATAAAATAAAGCATAACTGTTTTATTTTTAGATTATTAAAAATAAATTTCCAAAATTAATAAAATGAATAATTTCAATATAAAAAGTCATTTCATAATTGCATTCTTCTTTTTTGCTGTAAGTTTTGTCGCTAACAGCCAAATTCCAACTGGAATTTATGCAGATACCCTAGAAATTAATGGTTCTAAAAGAGTGCATCAAGTAAAAATAAATGAGGATTATTTCATCTATAACGAGTATGAAATTGAACCCGCAAATTTCATTAGAACTTTAGGAGGATTTATACAAATAGAAGAGACTTCAGCGCACAGTCTTTTGGTAGTACTTTTAGAATTCAATTCTAATTACAGTGAAGACAAAATTCAAAAACTTTCTATACCTATTGAAATGGTTGGTAAAATACTTAAAATGAATTGGTTCAAAAAATTTGCCCTTAAACCTCAATTTCCAAGTACTCAAGATTTAGATGGAACATGGTTATTTGCTACTAGAGGACCAGATACTGGACAAGACAGAAGAGGTGAAGAAAGTTCAAGAAAAACTTTAAAGTTTTTAATGGACAATACATTTCAATGGATTGCTTACGATACAGAATATTTTAAATTCTCTGGAACCGGAGGCGGCAGCTACAGTTCCCTAAATGAAATATATAAAGAACAAATTGAGTTTTTCTCAAAAGACAACTCAAGAGTTGGTGCAGAGCTAGAATTCAATTACAAACTTAAGGGTAACGATTGGCACCATACGGGTAAGAACAGTAAAGGAGAACCCATGTATGAAATTTGGAGTAAAAGACTTTAGTCTGCATTTTACGAAGAATTAAATATGAAAACATCACTAATATTCAGCTTGTTAATACCTAATACTGACTGATTACTAGGCAATTAAACATAACTTATGCCAGCGTACCGTTCATCGAAAATAATTTGATATGGACCTTTCCCCATGTTAGTTTTTATAGTTTAGCCGAAAATTCCTACTTATGTCTAATTACATTAATCTCTTTGGGTTTTTCGCTATTTGTCTTATTGTCGCCTTTTTATGGGTGTTCTTTTTTAGTGAGAACAAGAATTAAATCTGCACAGGTTAGTTGTTTTAAAGACATTGGTCTTCACTATATCGCAATAAAAAAGCCGATTGAATAAATCGGCTTTACCAAACTAACTCAAACTAAGAACGTATCCTCCTAAAAGGCGCTACAAAACTATTGCTCTTACCTAGCTATAAAGTAATTTGTAGGTAAAGAATGTGTTACCAAATTGATGCCGCTATATGCCACAGAGTTGATTTCGCTTATACGCTAATTGTTTCATAAGTCAATTTAAGGTCGAAAAATAAATTCTAGGCTTCTCCTTTTATATCCTATTCTTATATTTAGTACAAATCATCATAGTATGAGGAAACTACTAATTATACTTATATTTTTCTGCTCTCTAGTTTCCTATGGCCAAAATTCAAATAATTATACAGTCAATCATAAAAACTTCAAAGATTTAATTTTCAAAAATCCGGATTCGGCTTTGCACTATGTTAAAAAATTAAAGATTGAAAAAGATGCAACAAATTCATTTTTTCCATCTTACTATTATCACCAAGACCTTGGTCAATATTATTTCTTTGTAAGTCAATTAGACTCTTCTGAACATCATTATAAAAAGGCATATGATATTAGTAGTTTACAAGGCAATGACTCTTTAGCCATAAACAGTAATATTTGGTTGGCAAACCATGAATACTTTAAAGGTGAAATGGAAAAGAGTCTCTTGAGATATGAAGATATTCTTGCGCTTTCTAAAAAAGTAGACTACTTAGAAGGCATAGCTTCGGCATACAGCATGTTTGCTTCGGCAGAGCCAGATCTTAGCAAAAAAATGAATCTTTATTTAAAGATAGATTCCCTTTACACAACCAACAATATTCAAACTTCTTTATTGGCAAGGGTAAAAGGATATATGGCGGAAATTTATTTGGATGCCAAAGGAAATAATGATTTAGCAAAGAACTACATAGAGCAATGCATAGCCATATCTAAAGAAGTAGATTATCCGCCTGGTGAATATGAAGCCAATAGACTTTTGGTTAAACTTGCCGTTCAAGAGAATAATTTTGATGTAGCCATTCAATTATATGAACAGCTATTAACTCAGGGCAACAATATTGGTGATCCAACAGCAATAGTAGTAGCAACCATAGGACTTGCCAAAATGCATTTTAAAAAAAAGGAGTATGCCAAAACGGAAAAATACCTGACCAACGTAAGTTATTTAATAGAGAAACCACAAGCTTCTACTTTAGCAGGAGTAGTTCACTTACATTGGGCAGAGCTTTTTATAGCGCTCAATGAACCAAAAGAAGCCTTGTTTCATTTAGAAAAAGCCCGATTGCATCCTGATGTTACAGATCGATTAGGTTTTAAAACAGAACTAAATAGGGTAGAAATTAAGTATTATGATTTAGTGAAGGATTATGCCAACGCATACCGAACTAAACTAGCTTACGACGAACAAGTCGAGTATCTCAATCAGCAAGAAAACGCCAACGGTTTTATATTAAATCAACAATTACGTTTTAAGGAGCAGCAACAACAAGAAGTAGCCCTTTTAAAAGCACAGTACGAACTGACCGATATGTTACAAAAAGCACAGCGTAATTTTCTATTCGGGATCATAGCCTTTACCTCTTTAGTTGCCCTGTTAGTATTTGTTCTATATCGTAACAGAATAAAAGTGAATCGCAAATTACAAGAAGTTGACGCCTTAAAAACCGACTTCTTTACGAATATATCTCATGAATTTAGAACTCCTTTAAATTTAATCTCGGCACCAATTCAAGAAGCACTGACCAATACAAAACTCAGCAATGATCAAAGAAACCATTTAGAGATTGCTCAAAAAAGTACTGTAAGACTATCTTCTTTAGTAGATCAACTACTAGAATTATCTAAAATTGATAGCGGCAATAGAAAATTACGTATACAACAAGGGTATGCCACCCAACTGATTTCAGCTTGGAGCGAGTCTTTTTCATTTCTTGCCTTGCAAAAGAATATAGCTTTTAAACTTCAAATTTCAGATACCGATAAACTGTGTTGGTTTGATCATAATGCTGTAGAGAACATTGTCATAAATTTATTGGGTAATGCCATAAAATATACGCCAGAGCGAGGTACCATTCTTCTTAGTTCGAAGATCGTTCAAAATAACTTAAAGATAACAATAAAGAACACCGGTAATGGCATTTCTACTATACAGATGAAAACCATCTTCAATAGATTTTATCAGACCAGTAATCATAACGAAGGTATTGGTATTGGTTTATCACTAGTAAAAGAACTTACTGAACTACATGGTGGTAAAATAAACGTTAGCAGCGACAAACTAAACTGGACGCTTTTCGATGTATCTCTATGTATCGACAAGAAAAAGCTTAAAAATATAGAGGTCATTAAAAGTATTGAGCCTAGACATTCAAAAGTTACCACGATTACTGAATCTAAAACTACTCAAGAAGAAATTTTACCTAAGAACGATTTGCCCATTTTACTTATAGTGGAAGACAATAAAGATGTAAGAACTTTTCTTCATAACACCTTTAAAAACATGTACTATATTATACAGGCATCTGATGGTGAAGAAGGTATTCAAATAGCACTTAATAAAATACCCGATATTATTATTTCAGACTTGATGATGCCTAAAAAAGATGGTCTAGAGCTAACAAAAACCTTAAAGAATGATGAACGTACCAGTCATATCCCCATTATACTTTTAACGGCAAAAGCTGGTGAAGATAACGAATTAACGGGTATAGAATTTGGTGCAGATGATTATATTACAAAACCATTTAATCAAAAAATACTAGAGCGTAAAACCGCTTCTTTGGTAGCGCTTAGAAAAAAGTTGCAATCAAGGTACAGTCAAGAAATAATTCTAAGACCAAAAGAAATTGCGATATCGTCTGTAGACGAAAAATTCTTGAGCAAACTTCAAAAAATTCTTGATAACAAACTCATAGACCCCGCCTTTAACGCAGCTGATTTTAGTGCTGCAATTCACATGAGCAGAATGCAACTTCACAGAAAACTAAAAGCGCTTACAGGTCTCTCCACTACAGAATTCATACGTTCTCAACGTTTAAAACTAGCTACACAAATGCTAAAAAAACCTGGTATAAATATATCAGAAGTCGGCTATAGCGTTGGTTTCAATAATCACGCATATTTCAGCAAATGCTTTAAAGAAGTATATCATTGCACTCCTTCAGAATATATTGCTTCGCACAACACTAAAATACAATAACAGACTACCTACCAATTGGTTACATATTATATAGTAATTGTTACATACAATGTAGTACCATAAAAACACCTGTATTAATTTCACATTTAATAAAACTCGTGTATTTCAAAATGCAAAGTCAAACTGACTATGAAGAAAGACGATAATAGTCTTAAAGGCTCAATTGACAGTTTACCTGAAAAACAGATTTACTTGAATATTAATCATTTAAAAGAAGGGCTTTACATATTAAAGATCCTTCATGACAGTAAGGTGATCAAAAAAATATCGTTCCGAAAAAAAGATTGATGTTAACCTTTTTTAAATCGTGTCATTAAAAGACAAACGACTAAAAAAGAACATCATGAAAACATGTAAACTAATAGCGATTTTGTTTGTATTCAGCATAACTACCAATGCTAACGCACAATTTTTTAAAAAACTTAAAGAACGTGCACAGGAAGCTGCAGCACAAACTATAGAGAGAAAAGTAGCTGAAAAAACAGAGCGTGAAACAGAAAAATCTTTCGACACTGTCTTTAACAATAAAGGTAGAATGTTTAAAAACAAAAAAGCCGAAAAGCTAGAGCTTTATTCATTTAGCCACGAATATGTAATGGAAATTGAGAGTGATGGAAGCACGACCGACATCACCTACTATTTAACCAATGATGATGAATATATAGGAAGCTCTTTTAATATGAAAGATGCTTCTGAATTCGTAACCGTTATGGATTTACCCAATGAGGCCATACACACCTTTATGAACATGGGCGGACAGCGAACAACAAATTCGGTACAATTAGATTTAGAAGATGCGCCTGAATTGGACATGGATAGCGATGATTATTCAGTATCGAACACAGGCCAAACCAAAGATATTTTAGGATATGAGTGTGATGAATATCAAGTTACCGGTCCACAATTATCTGGTACTGTTTGGATAACACAAGATGCAGATATTTCATTCAATACCGCATATTCAAGTTTACGAAAAAAGAAATTTAAAAACATAAAAAAGGGAATTGACCCATCATGGTTAAGTATTATAGACGGTTTAGTACTTGAAATGGATATGATCGATTATTCACAGAAAAATGCGAAACCAGTTCATATGATCTGTACACAACTTATAGAGAAAGACTTTAGCATTAACACTTTAGATTATGAAAAATCATTTTAAAACAAATAGTATGAAATACTTAATTGTCCTTTTAACAATACCATTTCTTTTTGCCTGCAACACATCTTCAAAAAAAGAAACAAACAACAACAGTACTTCTAAATTAGAGGATAAGCCTGTTGAGCAGAGTGAATCTGAAAATATGGATTCAGCCGACTACACCAGCCTCCTTTCTCATTTTAAATGTGAAATGGATATTTCTGAAATAGCAAACGTGCTAAAAGTTCCCGAGACAAGCCTTAGTCTTTCTAATAATAGTAGACAAAATGAATGCGCATTTAACCTTAATGGTTTTGGGCAAAATACTTTAGGCGAAGGCTCAAAAATTTCCTGGGGCACCGCTCCAAGTTCAAAAAAACAGAACAAGAAAGAAATTCGCAGTTACTTAGAAAGAAAAGAAAAAGAATTAAAAATTATGGGTATGGATATAGAACTCGCTGATACAGGAGACTGTTATTTAGCATACCAACCTGCTCATGGAAGAATAATCATTTACAATGAAAATTATGATGACGCCTTTTTACTTCATTATGGATTTAGAAGTGCAAATACAGACCGTACAACCGAGCAGCACGAAGAGTTACGGCTTAAAATGACAGATTTAGCGAACTATTTATTACAAAAACATAGAAAATAAGAGGATTATGAGAACAATTTTTATCCTATCATTTTTATTATTTGGAGTTTTAGGAAATGCCCAATTAATAGACCCTTTCGGAAAGGTAAAAACGCACGAAATAAAATTGACCAAGCTGAATGATGGCAGCTTTATGGGCGCTATGGAATGGACGTCTGGTGGAATTGATTCCCTTCAGCGATTTGTTGTAAAAGGTCTTTCGGTAAAAGCTCCAGTATTAGTTAGAATTATAAGTAAGGCTCCCAAACATAATATAGATATTAGTTTTCATAAATCTGGTTGGGATAAAATTGAATCTAAGGTGTCTACAGGAGAAGATAAATTTGTCGATAAAATTTTTAGGACTATGAATATGGCAGGAATAGGAGTGTCTTCTAAAGTTGGTGGAATACCTTATGTAATAATTATTAAAGTAGGTTTACAGTTTCCATCAACCAAATCTCTTATTCGAATCACAGATGATATAGAAGAGTACAATCTTCATTTACAAAAATTAGGTATTGCAGGAAGTATATCTAGTGCTACAATTGAGAACAATACTTCCGCGGTATCTGCAGCCAGAAGAAACAGAGGTACTGTGATGTACATTATCATTGGGTTGCTTAGCTTAATTATAGTTTTACTTGTCCTCTTCTTATTGCTCAAAAAAAATTCAAAGCATACACTATTCATATTTATTACCCTTATTTCCATAAACAACTTAATGGCACAAAATGAACCAAAATTAGTACCTGTTGATGGACAAGGAGCATCTCCTGTTTTTTATGAATATGGAACTTCTAATGTTGCGGATCAAACCCCAGCGCCAAAAAATACGGCAATGACTTCTGGTAAAGCTCAACTCACCAACTATAGGAATAATGGATCAACAGATACAAGAGCCATACAAATTGACCATAATTCAGGAGCAACGGTATTAAATGGTGAAGAATCTGCGGTAGTAATGACAAGAATAAAAGAAGCAAATGAGGCATTTGACAGGGAATATAATGAAGATATGCCTGGCGAACCCACAGAAGGTGGACAAAGAGTGCCTCCTCCTGATTTTAATGGCGAACAATTGGAGCAACTAAGTAGACAAGTTCAGCAACTCAAGAGCCAAGTCGAATTATTATCAGAAGAAGATGAAGATTTTGACGATGACTGGGATGATAATGATGGAGGGTTTAATGAAAATCAGATAGTAATTTATTGTGAGGAACTTAACTCTTGCAGGAATTGTCATCACGGACTAATGGCTAATATTACTAGAACCGAAGCCTACTTCAGATTCCTTCAGGATTTCTATAGCAGCGAAATAAAAGAACTTAAAAGACTTATTCATTACGGCAACGCTGGTTCTCAAGTTCATGCTGCAACTGCAATTGCTTGGCAGGGCACCTTACATAATAAAATTGAACCAGCTATGAATCAGCTAAGAAAAGCCTATTCAGACAAATTTGATGATTATATAGAATCTATGATAAATGATTTTGAAGCTATGGACGCAAAATGCAACCCAATGAATAGCACAAGAGGAGGCTCAACTAGCTTATTAAAACAACAGGCAAGCCGAATTGTAGAGCACTATCGTAGAGCTAAGATCATGGAATAAAAACATAAAAATGAAACAATACATAATAATTATAGTGGTGTGTTTGGTTTTCTCGTGTGCTGAGAATACTAAAACCGAATCCGTATCAGAACCAGAAAGCACTTCCCATATCGACAACCCAGAAGAAAATTTGGACATATCTGTGACTGATCTAGAAAAATCAATAGAGCAATTAGGTGGATTCTTAAATATGGGCAACCAAGATGATAGTTCTGGCAATGATTTACCAGAAACAAATGCCTTAAAGAAGCTTTTAGAAATGAGCGGATCTGATTCTCATGGCTCACAAGACCTAGGTTCTTTTGGTGATATGCTAAAATCAGATGCCATACTTGATTTATTAGAAGCAAGCGGTGTGTCTAGAGAAGAAATGCAAAAACTGATAAACAACCCAGATAGTCTAAAGCTTCTAGCTCAAGAAGCGATGAAGAATAGAGAGTTAGAGCTTAAAAACGAACCAGAATTAAAAGGTAAGCTATCAAAAGAACAGTTGACTTCTAATAATACACCAACGGGAGTTTCGCTTGAAGAAGCTATTTTAATAGTACAAGCAGAATCTGGACCTGAAGCTACCATGGCAAAACTAAAGACTATTGATTCTTTAGCGGGCACCAATGTTATGGAAAAATTGGACTTGACCGAAGCAGGATATGTTATGCGCGATATTGAACGCAAAAATGAAGAACCACCTACTGTCGAAGAAACCAAGAAAATTGAAGTGCTGAAAAAAGTAACGGGACAGTTACATAGTGTCAAAGAAGCAAATAGCGTTTTGGCTGATCTTGAAAAAACTGAAAATGACATCAACTCTGGCACATTAAAAGCGAGTTCTAGATATCAAGAAACCATACAATATCGTAAGAAAATTGTCAAGGTATTCCAAAAAGATTTCGAGAGAAAGGCTAAAGCAGCGAAGGATAAATTCCAAAAATTAAACCCAGATCTTTATTTTGGTGATGAAGCCGGTGAAACATATGTTGGGCATATGAAAAAGGCAGTATACCTGCCTCTAGGAGAATTATCGTTCGCTGATGCTGTTGTAGACTACAATCATCCCTTATTACTAACGCAGCAAGTAAAGAATGTACTTGGAGAACCAGATGTGCTACAAGGTTATGACATAGAAGATATTACAGGAATTCACAGTCTTGGATTAGGTGGTACTATTACAGTACAATTCACTGATAATGCATTGACCGATGTAAACGGACCCGATTTGTACATTTTTGAAATAGGACAAATTGAGCCGACCGATCTAGAAATCTCTAAAAACGGCAAAGAATGGATTCATGTTGGTAAAATTGATGGTGGTGTTGCCGAAGTAGATATTTCACCATTTGTAAAACAAGGGGAACTTTTCTATTATGTACGTCTTACCGATTTAAAGAAAGAAAGTGGATTACCAGGTGCCGATGTTGATGCCATTGCAGCAATTGGCGCTGCTATGCGCTTAAATCTTGATAGTAAAGTATTATTTGAAACAGGAAAATCTAATTTAAAACCAGAAGGTATTATTGCTTTAAAAGAGCTTGCGGAAAATATAGTCGTACTTAAAAAAGGTAATGTAATAGTAGAAGGTCATACAGATGATGTAGGAAGCGCAGAAACCAACCAAAAACTATCATTAGCTAGAGCCAAAAGCGTCTCTGCCGAATTGAAAAAACTAATTCCTAGCAGTAGTTTCCGTTGGAAAGAAAAAGGTTTTGGAGAATCACAACCCATGGTCGAAAATGACACCGATGAAAATAGGGCCAAGAATAGAAGAGTAGACGTTTTGATTTTACCTAATTAGCACATAAATAGTATAAAATGTCAAAAACATTTTTTTATATAAGCTTAATAACAAGTCTCATCTGCACAAAATCTGCATACTCACAATCTTTACCAGACAGTTTATTTGGTGCTTGGAAACTTATACAAATAAGTGGTGGATTAGGTGGAAATGACCATTCAAAACCAAATCACAATGCTATTATATTTTCATCTGACTGCAAATTCAAGGCCTATTTAAAAAACACATTAAAATCCTCTTCAAATTTTAATTTATGGAAATCCACATCAATATATAGTAGTACAGATAGCGTGTACAATATTCAAATAGATGATAAATTTACTTTTTGGGGCTCATTTACTGTTTACAACAATATATTATATATACGTGATGAAATGCATGATGGTTTCACCCATGTATACCGAAGAATATATTCAAGAGAGAAAATAGACCAATTACTAAAAAAAGAAACGTATTAAATAATGAAAAGAGTAATATCACATATACTTCTGATACTATCAACATTTAGTTGCTACTGTCAATCTATGACACAAAATGAAGTTCTAGATCTTGTTGAAATTTTAAATAATGAGGCGACAAACAACATTCAAGTGACTTCTACAGATATTAAGACCGAACTAAAATGGCACCAAGAAACTACTGTTCTTTCTATTAAAAATAAGCTAGATAATTCACCAGAAATTGACTCTACCACAATAAAAAAACCAATACAACAAACGAAAAATAGACAAGCTGGTCCAATATACTTCAAATACAATTTTGAGCCTGCCACCAGTATTGAAACCAATTTTAGAGCTAATAAATACGGAAATATTTTTTTGACTTTAAAATTTAGTACGCAAGACATTATAAACATTAGAAGTCAACTAAATGAATACTCATGTGTTCACAGAACTTCAGATTCGTCATCACATATAGTTCAATGGTCTGGTGACACCTATATTAGTTTTTTACTCAACCCTATAAAAACTGCCGATACCATTCAATTTAAGGTACAGGGTATAACCATAAGTGGAAAATTTGCAAGAAAAGACCAAAAACCAATTCATAAAGATTACTCCAAAAACTTAAGAAAAGATTTAAGACAAGCGTTTGAAACTTTTTTTAATCAAGTCTCTTTTAAACTAAAAGACAATAATAATCATGTCCTAGAAAAAGCAATGTAGCGTCAACATGCTCTTGATTTTTTTCTGAACAATGTTAACCTTTTTCACCTAACTGCATTAATTGTAAATAACAATTAAAACAAGGAAGATGAAAACAATTTTACGCACAATTCAGGTTACCATAATGGTATTTCAGTTACAGAGACATCTAAAACAAGAAAGTCTAAAAGTACTTTTTCTTGATGTTAAAAAAACTTAGCTGATATCAAACATTCCGTAATACCTACCAGTGTTACATACCATATAGCACCTGTTACATATTTCATAGATACTAGATGGCAAACCATATATTTTTGAGTATAACCAACTGACCTTTAAACTCTAATTAAATCTATTTATTAAATTTAAAAACTACATCATGAAATCAAAATTATTATTAATTGTAATGTGCAGTATTGTTTTATGCGCATGTTCAAAATTACCATATGGAGATATAGGTAAAGAGGACATTGGTAAAGATGAAGAAATAATCCTTACTGAAAACAACTACATTTATGAAGGAGAGCTTCTAAAATTTGTTTTAAATAAAGATATCGATTCACTTGAAGCACGTATTAAGGAGCTTAAATCAATTTCTGGCAAAGGTTTGTCATTAGAAGAGGAGTTGGAAAAAACTAATCAATTACATGCAGAGTTAGTAGCATTTAATGGAACAGTACCATCTTTTTCAGATATACTTGATGAATTAGGTCGTCGAGGCCCCAATATCCCAAGACCTCCTCGCCCAGATGTTTTACCAAATGAACTAAGATACATTTTAGGGTACAACTTAGAATCGATCCTAGTTCAAGGATCTAATGAAAATAATCAAGTCGTGTTAGAATCTGATAATGGGTACCTTTCTCCATTACCCGGAACTGAGGGATATATACAAATTCAAGAAGTGAATGTGAATGAATTAATAGTAAATGAAAATATTACTTTAAGTATAGAACGAAAAGATAAAAATGGTATGAATTTCATATATTCAATTTCAACTATAGTTCAAAAATAAATGAGCATTCAAAGTTTAATGATAGCCTTCAACCTTAGGATTGAAGGCTATCTCATTATTAAAAATTTCAATTTAATAGTATTTGCATTTTTTGTTATAATCGTTGCCAAAGCTCAAGATAAAACCGAAAATTTAGATTTAATCTATGAAAAAGGATATGAGCATTTCTATATAAATAAAGACTCCGCTTTATTTTATTTTGATTTAATGGAGACTTATGCATTAGATGATATTGAATCAATCATTGATGCCAAAACTGCCAAAGCTGAAGTTTTAGAATACCATCGTGATCTATCTGAACTTGATTCAACACTTATTGAGCTTGATTCTCTTTTTAAAACCCATTACAATTTTATAACCAACGTTGATGATGGTATTTTTTATAGAGTTCATTTTGCATACCAAAAAGGAAACTACTATTACATTACAAATAGATTTGAAAAATCGCGTGTCTTTTTCAATGAAATAATCAATATTATAGAGCAACAACCAAAAAAATTAATGGATGTTGATTTACATACGTATCTATCTACAGCTTATGGTTATTTAGCCAAAATGTATAGCAATGAAGGAAAACTAAATCTTGCTAGAAAATATTACGAAAGAAATATTCGAAATTTAAAAAAGAATAACTCAGAGGATAAATCTTCGCTGCACGCGAATTATAATCTTTTAGCAGAAGTATTAAAAAGGCAAAAAAACTACGAAGAAGCGAATTCATTCCTTTTTAAAACATATCGTTTTAATATAAAAAACAGTAAAGACAATGATTTATTGACAGTCTTGAATATTGCCCAGAATTACAATTCTCTTTCACAGTCTGATAGAGCAAAATATTATGTCAATATAGCTAGAAGCTTACTTAAGAAAAATGATCCAGAAGAATCTAGTTTTTATCAAGTCAGTGCCGAAACTCAACAAAAAAATGGCAATTACGATTTAGCCTTAAAAGAATTTCAAAAGGCTTTAACATTAGTCAGTACAAATTGGGGCGGAAATAGTTCTTTTAAGAAGGCGCATATACTTAATAAAATAGGATTGTTACAAAACCAATATCAGTATTATCACAAAGCTCTTAACACTTACGACAAGGCAATATTATTACTCTCTAATTCAAGTTCAGAAAATAGTCAAAATAAACTATTTCAAGTATATAGAAATAAGGCTATTGTGTTAAACACTTTAAACACAAGTGAAAGTCATTTATCAGCATTTAACACCACTGATTTAAGTATCAAAATTTTAGATGATCTTAAAACAGGTTTCCTAAATAATAATGATAAATTAAGATTAATTGAAAATGCGTTTCCTCTTTTTGAATCAGGACTAATAGCTGCTCATAGTTTGTACGAATCTTCTAAAAATGATTATTATATTGAAGAAGCTTTTAGATACTTTGAAAAAAGTAAATCAGTATTATTATTAGAAGCATTATTATCTTCACAAGCAACGACTTTCGCCAAGATTCCAAAAGAAAAAGTGACTTATGAAAATCAGCTGAAATCTGAAATTACAAATATTGAAAAAGAACTTTCTTCTTCGAGAAATATTGAAGTTGGGCTTGAAGACAAGCTTTTCAATTTACGTCAAGAACATATTAATTTAATTGTAGATTTAGAAACCAACTACCCGGCATACTATGACTTAAAGTACAATAATAAAATACAAACACTAACTGAAGTACAAGATAACCTCACAGAAAATGACCTCTTTATTTCCTACTTCTACGGTAACCAGAATATTTATACAATTGCTATTTCAAAGAATGACAAGTTCTTTCATAGTATTACGATTACAGAGGAGCTTGAAAACCATATTAGTGAAGTTCATGCTATGCTCTCGAATGCTAAATCGAACCCAGATTTACTTTCCAAGTTGAGTCATAAACTGTATCAAAAGATACTAGGGCCAATTTTAAAATTGCATCCTCAAGAAAGAATTATACTTGCCCCAGATGGATTGTTAAATTATATTCCCTTTGGCAGTCTGGTTACTAATGAGAGAGAGCGTCGCTACTTGATAGAAGATAAAATAATCAGTTATGTGAACTCAGCCACATTATGGACTCAATTAAATGGCAAAAAGCAAAACAGTGCTAAGCTTCTAGCATTTGCACCTAGTTTTGATGCTAATATACCTTCAGACGACTCCCGTTCTCAACTATTAGGTCATTTACCGCACAACAGAAATGAAGTCCAGCAGATATTGACATCTTTTACTGGTAAGTCATTTATTGATGACCAAGCTACGCTTCAAAATTTCACTGCTACTTTATCTGATTATTCGGTTTTACATTTGGCAACACATGCTGTATTTGATGATAAATATCCAGAATATTCTTATTTAGCCTTTACACCTAATACAGCATCTGACGACTTGCTTTTTGTAAAAGACCTATATAACTTAACCTTAAATGCTAGTCTCGTTACTTTAAGTGGATGCGAAAGTGGTATTGGCGAACTCAAACGTGGAGAAGGTTTTTTGAGTCTAGCTAGAGGATTTTTCTATAGCGGTGCAGCTAGCATTACCAGTACACTTTGGAAAATAAACGACAACTCTTCTTCAGATTTAATGGGGAATTTTTATTTAAATCTTGCCGAAGGAAAAGCGAAGGACGAATCTTTAAGAGAAGCCAAGCTTACTTTTCTAGAAAAGAATAAAGAGAACGGTTTATCTCATCCATACTGGTGGTCTGGCTATATTATTCAAGGAAACACAAAACCTTTAATATCATCTTCAAAATGGCAGTGGATTCTTTATGGCAGTATAGTAATCTTGCTTCTTTTTTTAGGTAGAAAGCAATTAGTCCAACTTTTTAAGTAATTCAGAGGCTTCTTTAAATTTATATTTCTTGTTCTGCACAAGCTCCTCTAATAACTGCTTGGCTTCCTTATTTTGATCAAGTTTTAAATTTGCGAGAGCAGCATACCAATATGCTTCCTGTTTAAATTCGCTATTAATCTCTATAATTTCCTGAAATCTATCTATGGCTTTTAAATAGTTTTCATTAGCCAGGTATGATTGCCCTAGGTAGAAATCGACATAATCCAATCTAGTTTTTTCTTTTAAGTCTAGAAGATATTCAATCGCTGCATCATAATTATTGGTTTCATAGGCTTCAAAAGCCATACGTTCCAAAGAATCATCTGAAACATCGCTACGTGTAATTGTATATACCGTATTCGGGTATTTTTCATAATTATTAGCAAACAATTGTTCTTGTCCATTAAAGGCATTAGAATTAAATAGTAACCAACTTGCCCCTAATAAAAGTATAATACTTGCTGCAATGCTTAATGGTTTCCACCAGGTTCGTTTATTGCCAGTAGAAACGGTCTCTCTTTCTGTTTCAAAACGCTGTAATTTTTTCTTTAATCCAATTCGGCTCTCTTCTCTAATTACCGCTTGCACATCTTTTTCAAGAAGAAATTGCGACTTAAACTCATCATCCTCTTCTAAAAACTGGTTAAATACAACCTTCTCTTCTTCGGATAATGATCCGTCAAAATATTTTAATAATAAAATTTCTTTGTCCATCATAGTTTGGGGGCATTATTAATGGCTTCCTTTAATGTTTTTAAACATCTAGATTTCTGGCTTTTTACCACATTTTCACTATTGTAATTTCCTTCTGTCATTATTTCTTTGATATTGTACCGTTGATAATAGAAAAGCTTCAAAATTTGCTTGCATTTTTCTCCTAGTTTCCCAAAATACATACGCAATAATTTTTGTTCAGGAGATAGTTGCTCCGAGTCAATATCAAATTCTTCAATTTCAGCATCTACCTCTTCTATCCTACTCAATAATAATTCATTATTGATATGCTTATTTCTCTTTCTTAATCGCTCCATAATCTTGTACTTACCAATACTTATTATATATGTACTCAAAGAGCTATTCAACGTTACCAACTTTCCATTTTGGATATTTTCATATAACGCCACATAGGCATCTTGATAAGCATCTAATACTTCTTCATCTGCAAGAGAATATCGTTTCGCAAAATTTAGAAACAGCTCTCTATTGTCTTCATACACTTTTTTAAAAGCAGATTCAGAGCCTTTTTTTAGTGCATCAAATAAAGATGTATCTGAATGATTTTCCATTTAATGTATTTATGGATAAATAGTTAACACTTAAAAGTAAAAAAATTAAAGTGAATGTTAACCTTTTGTTTGTTACAACATGAATTGATATAACTGAAAACAAAATTATGAGAATAGTACTCCCATTAATTGCAATTATAATAACCAATGTAATGCATTCACAACTGGTAATTGATGACTTTACAACAGGTGAAGTAGATAATTTGATTTTTACAGATATGAAAGACCAACGAAAAATACAATCTGGCAAAAATATAATAGGTAGTTACCGCCAAATTTATGCGAAACTAAACCAAAATCCACATAAACAAAATATGAACTTAAGTATTAAAAAAGGTCTATTGATTATGAGTTATACTTATGATACCCGTGGTACAACATATGTTAATTACGGCATTAATAAAAGTGGAAATGCCCCCTTAAACCTTGACTTAAGTAAATACAAATCCCTAAAGGTTGAGTTTGACGCTAAAAGCACCATTAACGGCATTAACTTAAATCTTTTCACTAATAACACATATGCTGCCTATGGCAAGCATGTACCGGCTCGTGAGGGTAAATTCGTATTCACTATTCCTTTTACAGAAATAAAACCAACAGGAGAAAGCTTCACCTTTTCTGATATCGATTATATAAGACTTCAATTTGATTCTAGAAGTAAAACCGGTTGCAATATGGCGATATCAAAAATCTGGATTGAATAATTATTTAATAAACTATAAAAACAGAAATTATGAAAAATTACAAAAAAACAATTCTATTAGGGGTATTCACTTTAGCGGTATGCACTTCTAACATTAGTCTAGCAGCAAATAATTCCGCAGTATTGAAATCAACGCTACCGTGTGTAAATTCAGATTATACCAATGCGGTGTTTGCGCGTTTGGTCTCTAAAATAAATGAAGGTTTTATTTTCAACGCCCATGTAAGTTCTTCAACAGTTAAAAAAGATGGCAATGTAGAATTACCGTTTACCACTTTTGGTTCTGGACCTCTAAATTTGACTAAAGGCGATATCATTAAAATTGAAAATATTGAAACTTCCTTCAATGACCGTAACAATTTTCAAAGTAAAAAGACCGTAGAAAGTATGTCTATTTCTTCTTCAGGAAACAATGTGAAAGTAAAAATGCAATTTCATACCTGGAGCCAAAATGTAGAACTTTCTAATGTAAAAATCACAAAAGAACGATTTGGATATTTTATAACCGGTACACAATCTAATAATACAAAAACTGTGTACTATACTATTGCAATATCACATAACGGTCGTCTAATCTAACCCGATTCATTCTCATTTAAACAGTAAAAACCGAGAGTTAACTCTCGGTTTTTTATATTATAATATGAAATTTTAATCTTTTATAGCATTACTATTAAACTATATTATAATGAAAACAAGCTAAGCTAACTACTTTACTCATAGACCTCTACAACCATTTCAACCTCAACGGCCATATTTCCCGGCAATGAACCCATACCTACTGCAGCTCTTGCGTGTTTTCCACTTTCTCCAAAAACCGCTACCATTAAATCTGAATATCCATTAATTACTTTAGAATGATCCGTAAAATCTGGTGAGGCATTGACCATGCCATGTACGCTTACAATCCTTTTTACTTTGTTAAGATTGCCAAGTTCTGCTTTCAAAACTGACAACTGATTAATACCAACCTCTCGAGCAGCTTGATAACCTTGATCAATAGTTAAGCTATCGCCCAGCTTCCCTATAATATTTTCACCATTAGCCTGTTTTGGACCCTTACCCGCTAAAAACAAAAGATTGCCTGTTCTTACCGCATGTACATAATTTGCTACAGGAATACCTTGATCTCTTAATATAATTCCTAAACTATCTAAAACAGCTTCAGGATTGTAATTTTTATCTACTTCGCTTGTAGGATTTTTTAAATCTTTGGTGGTTTTTTGGTTTACATCACCACAACTAATCATAAAAAAAGGCAAAAACATTAGAATAAAGTATTTCATAATTATAAATTTAAAGATGGAATTTAGACTTACAAGTTAGCTAATACTTCAGTATCAACACAATAAGGCAAAAACCATTAAATTCATATTGCATAAAAAACATGAAAAATTATATAAATACTATTTTTTGTGCATTCTGTCGCACTTAAGGTATCATTTTGCTAAAAAAGCATTGATATTATTTCATTTTCATTAGTTTAGCAAATTAACCAAAACAACAACTAAATCAATTTAAATATGGAAAGTTCTAACTCAACTTCAAATGTGAATACGCTCCGCCTTTTTTATGGCAGCTGCTTTGCTTTAATCACAACTGCATTCTCATATAGTATAAGAGCAGGTATTTTACCTCAACTACAAGAAGAGTTTGGTTTAACCGCAGTTCAATTAGGTACAATTAACTCTATGTGGTTTTTTGGTTTTCCAATTGCTATGATAGTGGGCGGTTTAGTATATCACACTGTAGGTCCTAAAAAAATCATGCAATTTGCATTTATTGCACACACTTTAGGCATTATCTTAACAATATATTCAGGTGGATATTGGGGCCTCATTATTTCAACTCTTTTTATTGGACTGGGCAATGGATGTACCGAGGCCGCTTGTAATCCAATGATTGCAGATAGTGCTACCGGAAACAGAATGAATATATTATTAAATAGATTTCATATGTGGTTCCCAGGCGGTATTGTAATTGGAAGTCTTATTTCAACATTCATGACCAGTATGGGTATAGGTTGGAAACCTCAAATTTGGATAATTCTTATTCCAACTGTTGTATATGCATATTTATTTTTTGGACAAAAATTTCCAAAGCCAACAGTACAAGAGGCAAGGTCAATTAAAGGTAATTTGAAAGGAATGGCATCACCACTTTTCATTTTCATTGCTGTATGTATGGCTTTGACCGCAATTAGTGAATTTGTACCAGGACAATGGGTTAGATTAATTTTGGATAAATCTGGAGCTGATTCCATGCTTATACTAGCATTAATGACCGGTGTAATGGCAGTTGGAAGATATTTTGGCGGAAACTTTGTAAACAAATTTGACCAGACAGGTGTTCTTTTAGGTTCAGCAGTTATAGCAACCATTGGAATGTTTCTATTAAGTACGCAAACAGGAATAATGGCTTATGTAGCTGCCGCAGTATTTGGAATGGGATTATGTTATTTCTGGCCAAACATGATTGGTTTTGTCGCTGAAAAGATACCGAAAAGCGGTGCTTTAGGAATGGGAGTCATTGGAGCAATAGGAATGTTCATGACAGCAAATATGCAACCTGTATTTGGTGGATGGATAGACCAAGCTCGTACAAAAGCAACTTCAATGGGTCTTACCGGAGACGCATTAGAGTTAGCTGCAGGTCAAGAAACTCTTAAGACAATGATTGCTTTTCCGGCAACCTTGATTGTACTTTTCACCATTCTTTACTTCTGGATGAAAAACAGAAAGAAAAATACTGAAACCACTCAATTAAGTTGATAGTATTAAAGTAAAAAGGACCTTTAAAAGGTCCTTTTTTTATCTCATTTAATTCAACAGTATTTCCAACAACTGTATCGCTGCATCACTAATTTTAGTACCAGGACCAAATACAGCGGTAGCACCAGCTTCTTTTAGAAATTCATAATCTTGTTTTGGCACTACCCCGCCAACAATAACCATTATATCTTCGCGACCATAGCTTTTAAGTTCTTTAACTACTTCTGGCACTAGGGTTTTATGTCCGCCAGCAAGAGAAGAAATTCCTAATATATGCACGTCATTCTCTACCGCTTGTTTAGCGGTTTCCTTTGGTGTTTGAAAAAGTGGTCCTATATCTACATCGAACCCAAGATCCGCATAACCCGTAGCAACTACTTTTGCACCACGATCATGACCGTCTTGCCCCATTTTAGCAACCATAATACGAGGCCTACGGCCATCTTGTTCTGCAAAACGATCTGCTAGTTCTTGTGCTTTTTTAAAACTCACATCTTCTTTGATTTCTCTTGAATACACTCCTGTAAATGAATTTATAATAGCTTTATGTCTGCCATAGGCTTCTTCCAAAGCACTACTGATTTCGCCTAGCGTTGCTCTGTCCCTAGCTGCAGCTACTGCTAAAGCTAGCAAATTTTCTTCTGAATCACTACCTGCCAATTTATTCTTGGCTGTATTGGTAAGCGCTTTTAGTTTTTCATTAACCTCTTCTGTATTTCTGAAAGCTTTTACATCATCTAATCGTTGTAATTGCTGCCTGCGCACTTCTTTATTGTCGACCTCTAAAATTTGTAATTCATCCTCTTCGCTCAATTGATATTTATTAACCCCAACAATCACATCTTGTTGGCTATCTATTCTTGCTTGTTTTCTTGCTGCTGCTTCTTCTATCCTTGTTTTTGGTATTCCGGTTTCTATAGCCTTAGTCATACCACCAAGATTTTCAACCTCTTCCATTAACTCCCAAGCTTTATGTACCAGGTCGTGGGTAAGCTTTTCCACATAATAACTACCTGCCCACGGGTCAACCGTTTTAGTGATATTGGTTTCGTGCTGCAAATACAATTGCGTCTCTCTTGCTATTCGTGCAGAGAAGTCTGTTGGCAACGCAATGGCTTCATCTAGTGCATTGGTATGTAAGCTTTGCGTACCACCAAATACAGCCGCTGCAGCCTCTATTGTCGTTCTTGCTACATTGTTGAATGGATCTTGCTCAGTTAAGCTCCAACCACTGGTTTGGCAATGCGTTCTAAGCATTAATGATTTCTCGTTCTTCGGATTAAATTTCGCTACCACTTTTGCCCAAAGCATTCTTGCAGCGCGCATTTTAGCAATTTCCATAAAGTGATTCATTCCTATACCCCAGAAAAAAGAAAGTCGAGGTGCAAAATCATCAATTTGTAACCCTGCTTTAATTCCTGTTCTAATATATTCGAGCCCGTCAGACAAGGTATATGCCAGTTCTAAATGAGCAGGAGCACCAGCTTCATGCATATGATAGCCAGAAATACTTATACTATTAAATTTAGGCATGTATTTACTGGTATACTCAAATATATCAGCCACTAGTTGCATAGAAGGTTTTGGCGGATAGATATACGTATTACGCACCATAAATTCCTTAAGAATATCATTCTGTATTGTTCCGGATAATTTATCTAGCGACACACCTTGCTCTTCTGCCGCAACAATATAAAACGCCATAATAGGAAGCACGGCACCGTTCATGGTCATGGAAACGGACATTTCATTTAATGGGATACCATCAAAAAGCACTTTCATGTCTTCCACGGTATCTATAGCAACACCAGCTTTACCAACATCACCAACTACACGTTCATGATCACTGTCATAACCTCTATGTGTAGGCAGATCAAATGCTACCGATAATCCTTTTTGACCAGCTTTTAAGTTCTTTCTATAAAAGGCATTACTTTCGGTGGCTGTGGAAAAACCTGCATATTGCCTAATTGTCCATGGTCGTTGTACATACATTGTTGCATACGGTCCACGTAGAAATGGCGGCATTCCCGCTGCAAAATTCAAATGCTCGGCATCCGAAATATCTTCCGCCGAATATCTGTTTTCAAGAGCTATTGTTTCGGCAGTTGTAAAAGTCGATGCTTCTGATTTTTTTCTCTTAGTTTTTGAACTATTTAAATCGGTAGCATCTAAACGAATATGTTGCAAGTCTTTTCTACTCATGTGACAATCGATTTTGCTCTAATTCTTCTGCCAAACGTTTTTCTATTATTGGTGTAATCAATGTCTTTCGTGGATTTTTTTTCACAAATGGATACAATTCTAATTCTTGAGCCATTTTATCATCTACATTTACGTATGCATTGGTACCAACTAAAACTGATTTTTTAGTGTTGAATCTATCTTGCTGTTTTCTAGCACTATCAGCAATTCTATTTTGAATTGTATGATTTTTTAATTGTTTAAGAAACCCTCCATCTTTTTCTATAGCTTTAAATAAAATCAAAGCTTTCTCCGCTAATTGATTCGTTAAAGTTTCAATGTAATAACTGCCTTCCGCAGGATTTTCAACCTTATCGAAATAGCTTTCCTCTTTCAATAATATTAATTGATTTAAAGCAATACGTTCTGCAAAATCATTGTCTTTTTTATAAACAGAATTATAGTTCATATTAAAAACGGAATCAGACCCTCCTAATACTGCAGACATACATTCTGTAGTAGTTCTAAGTATATTTACGTTATAATCATATATCGTTTTATTACGTTTAGATGGTGCTGATGTAATATGGCATGGAACTGAAATACCGTATGCTTCAACAAGAATTTTCCAGAGATTTCTAAGTGCTTTCAGTTTTGCTATCTCAAAAAAATAATTACCGCCAATTGCTACTTTAAACGTTATACTTTTAAGTTTATTAAGGTTCTCCTTTTCCTCTAATGTATTTAAATATTCATTGGCATGAGATATTGCGTATGCCAATTGTTGTACCATATCTGCGCCGGCATTTTCATAAAGACCAACATCTATACTTGTAATATTATCCGCATTTAATGCTAATAATTCATTATAAACCTTAAAATCTGAAGACAAAGATTCATACCAATTTCCTGTTCTTGCCAAATGGCCTATTGGGTCTACTTGAAATTTAATAGTATTAGAAAAGGGAATTGTATTAAGCACATTAGAAATAAAGCTATTAGACAAAAATTGCATATCTAAATACACTTTTATGGTATTTAAATCAATATTGTTCAAAATAATAGAAATATCTATATTCTCTGACGGAATTAAAAACCTTAACGCTTCTGCTCCTTTTCCAATACATTTCAGCGCTTTTTCATGAGCCATTATCGCATTACCTGCATAAATAATCTGGCCTAATTTCCAAGAAGTAACAGTTGTGGGCTCACTAGTTATATGTTCTAAATCATCTGCATGGTAAAAAGGTTTTACTTTTATACCTTCTGGGGAATTCCATACGACCTCTTCATTATAATCCTTTCCCTTTAAATCATATTGAATTTTTTGTTTCCACTCTTTTGCAGAAATGGCCCTAAAATTTTCGAACAAGGTTTCACCCTTCATATAAGACGGAGTTTAATTATAAAACTAGTTAGTTTGATAATCGTATTATACGCAAATCAAACACAGTCTTTCAAAGATACGATAAGTAAATTGTGTTCTACAAAGTAGATTATTCTACAGGCTCAGTGGCATTAAGGTTCCGCACGTTCTGTGTTTCAATTCTAGATAACTCTTTCAATTCACCCTTTTCAAATAAAGCTGGTAATTCATTTAAAGGTGTGCCAACAGGAGCTTCCCAGTTTATGTAATCTTGAAAACGGATACCATCAACAGTTCTAGGGTTATAAGCACTTCTAAATCGTACACCGCCCTCGTTAACACTGTAGCTATAGGCCAAGTAATTAATGTAATGTGATTTTTTATTTATCCAGTACATAAAAATATCATCGTGATCAGTACCGCCACCTTCTTTACCAAAGGTTACACGAACCACATCATAATCCTCACCTTTAATAACGGTTTCACCAATTCCTTCTTTTTGAACCGCCTTATCACTTAATTTATGTGGTAGAGTTGCGAAATATATAACCGAATTTAAAGCGTTGCTATATTTTGCGATATCCTTCTCTGATAGTTCTACCTGCTTTTCATTAACAGTTCTATTGAACTCCCCATTAAGAATATTATCTTCAATTTTATTCCCTAAACTATCTTTGAAATTAACTTGGTAAGCATAACCATTGGTATTATTGAACCTATACAATTTATCTCTAAAAACAAATTCATAATTAGCTGTATCATAAGAGGAACCACCATGCGCTATAATAGCATTTTTTACAATAGACTGCGTATTATTTTGATTAATCTCTTCTGTAGATTTCTCATTAACCATTGAATTCTTATCATTTTTCTTATGGTCTTTACAACTAACAATTGTAATAAAAACGATGCCGAAAACTATCTTAAAAAATTTGCTCATTTCTTTGAAATAAAAATTAAGGGTTGAATGATTAGAAGTTACTACAACCAAAATTAACGATTAAAAGAAAATAGTCGAATTAGTTGGTAACTACTAACGCTTCAAAGTTATATTTTAAATTAATGAGGTGGCAATTACCTATTCACAATAAATGTTAACATGAATAGCCGAACCATTATAAAATGTTTATCAAAAAAAAGAAGCCGAATAGCTATCAAGTCTTTGATGGCTTTTCGGCTTCTCTTGTAATACCTCTACTTGAGGTATAGATAACTACATTATTGATTTACGATAAAGGCATGAATTACACCCGGTAACCACGCTAATAAGGTTAAAACAATACTTATTAAAAGGGTAGTACCAACGCCATGTTTCATAAAAACAGCTAATGGTGGTAATAATATATTTAAGATTATAGTAAGTAATGACATATTTTATTTTTTTTGGTTCATTCAAAAGTACTTGAATTATGCACTTACGCTTAACTCAAATCATTTGAATGATAACCTTAAAAATAGCATTACCCTACTTTTAAAAACCTAATTCTTTCGGTCTTCAAGCAATTCTTCAATAATCGATTTTAACCTACTTAGACCTATTGGTTTAACTATGTAATCTGAAATTGCACTTATCTTTTTGGCTCTTTCAATATCTACTGGATCAAGAGAAGATGACACCATATAAATGGTAATTTTTTTACCAACCCTAGGTTTAATTTTCACGTATTCTTCCATGAATTGAAATCCGTCCATAACTGGCATGTCAATATCTAAGAAAATTACATCTGGAAATACAGAGTTTTGATCTAAATTATCTAACATAAAGTCTATAGCCTCTTCCCCATCAGAAAAAGCCATGATTTCCATAGGTAATTTTGTAGATTCCAATGCTTTTACCATTGTAAAGCGGTATATAGAATCGTCATCGACAATACAAGTTTTTAAAACGTCATTCATAAGCAAGCCTAATTAAATTTTATTGTAAAGGTAGTACCTACATTAACCTCACTGGTAGCTGTAATAGTACCTCCCATTGACTCAATTTGTGTTTTTGTCAGAAATAAACCTACACCCTTTGCATCCGGATGCCTGTGAAAAACTTTATTAAGTCCAAAAAGTTTATGTCCATGTTTTTTTAAATCAATTCCAAGTCCATTATCCTTAAATATAATAATATTTCTACCATCTTTTATTTTAGCAGTTATCATTATCTCTGGAGTTCTATCCTCAGCCTTATATTTTATTGAATTTCCTATTAAATTGAGAAAAATACTTTCCAAATAAATTCTATTATAAATAATATTTGAAAATTCTTTAAAGTCCCCATTAATAACCGCCCCTGACTTTAGAATTACGCCGCTTAAAGTTTGGATCGTATTATCAAGAATTTCGTTTAAATCAATTTGCTCTAGTTCTTCTTCGGTATCGCTTATTTTTGTTTTTAAAGCTTCTATTAGTGTATTCAATGTTAAAGTAAGGCGATTAATAACAGTATCGAACTTACCGAATATGTCTAATCGCTCTTCATCATCATCTGAAAGCTTATAAATCTCCATTAACGAGTTTAAATTAGCTACCGGTGCTCTTAAATTATGCGAGGTAATGTGTGTAAAATCTGCAAGTTGTTTATTCTGATATGATAATTTTTGAGCTACTGTTTCCAAATCTTCCTTAGCATTAATCAGTTTATTTTCTGCTATTTTAAATTCGGTTACATCTTGGCAAGTACCGACCATTTCAACTGCTTCGCCTTTTTGATTTGAAATGACATTTGCAATAATCTTTATAGTTTTGAGATTGCCAGTAAAAGTTATGATTCTGTGAGTAATATTCTTAAACTCCTGTTCCCTTTTAGCAAGTTCAAAATGCTTTAGAACCTCATCTTTATCATCATCATGAACCATTGCGAAATACGTAGCAAAATCCAAAGTGAATTGTTCACCCTCGTAGTCTAGAAGCGCGAAAAGATTATCCGACCAAATAGCTACATCTTCTATAATATTCCACTGCCAATGCCCCAATAAACTGAGACGTTCTGCAAGTTTTAATAAGTCATTCTTTTTACGCAATTCATCTTTAACTTCCTTGATTTTGGTGATATCAGTAATAACTGCTATAAAACCGTCATTTAATCCATCTTTATCTTGAATGGCTGTTAAAGATTTTAGACCTGGGAAAGTTGATCCATCTTTTCTTTTAAATGTCCATTGCTTAGTATTAAAAATCTTCTCATTTCGATAGTTAAAATCTGCATTATTAGAATCTCCTGTAAATTCAAGTTCCATATCTTGTTTAAAGACATTCAATTCTTCTTCCAATAGGTAAATTTCAGGCTTTTTAAACCCTATCATTTCCATTGCCGAATAACCAAGCATCTTTTCAGCTCCACTATTAAAGCGATTAATTATTCCATCTTTATCCGTAGAAATCACTGCAATAGATTCTGAGTAAAAAATAGCTTCCAATTCTGCATGTGCAATATTTAATTTTTGTTCTGAAAGCATTGATGAAGTAACATCTTGCGTTATCCCAAAAATTTTTGTGGGAATATTATTGGTAAGCTCTACTTTTCCTATAGTTTTTATCCAACGAATATTACCCTTCGCTGTCTTGAGTTTTAAATTTAAATTAACAGAACTACCTTTTTCTTTAGCTTGTTCAAGAGACTGTAGAATGCTATTACGACTTGCTTCATCTTCAAAAAATGTTAATCCCGAAGCTATTGTTGGCTCATATTCTGGTGGAACCTCATGAATTTCATACACCATACTACTCCAGGTCACTTTTTCCAGAATAAGGTCAATTTCCCAAGTACCAATACGTGCAATTTCACTAGTATCACTTAAGATTGACTTAAACCTTTTTTCTTTTAATTCTTTTTCTTTACGGGCTGTAATATCACCTGTATGCATCAACAAACCGCCTACCTCACCATTTTGCTTATACCACGGACGAACATCCCAATATATCCATTGCAAAGAGCCATCTTTTCGGTAAAAAGGTGCCTCATCACAAATATCAATGGCACCGTTAAGACATTCTTTATGTTTCTCTTTCCAATCATCTCCTATTTCAGGAAAAATATCATAATGAGATCTTCCTACAATACCCTCATCCTCTAATTTAAAATCTTTTATCCATCTTTTAGAAGCTGCTAGGTACACCATATTAACATCTAACATAGCTATAGCTGTAGGTGTTTGTTCTATAAATATTTGATGGTGCTTTTCTTGAAGCATTATATTAGAATGAGATTGACCCAATTTTTATGTTTTAACAAGAATATCTGTTAAAAATAGTAATAAATTACTGATATATAATGAAATGCAAAATTGATACTGTATTAAAAATCTGTACTAAATAAAATTTTGCTAATCTAAAAACAGAGCTTGCTTTTTAATATGTTTTTGTAAAATAAGACATATCAACAACTAAACGAACACCCTTTAATCACCTTCAAGCAAATGGGTTAAGAACAAATTATTAAATTCATATAAACCAAGTCTCTAATTTTCTTTTTCGCAAAAAAACAGGCATATTATTTTAAGCATCCAATTTCATGATCTTCTACTTTTTCATATCTTGTAACAATCCAACCAACCAACATGATCAACCATCGCAACAATGATTGTAAACCACATGCAATTATTACGCAGAATTTGTCATTTAGAATTTTAAAACTTAATGCAAACCTGCTTTTAATTTTACTATTGCTAGCACCACTATTTTATAGTCATGCTCAAGATTTAAGCACTATAAGTGGTCAATATGCAGCTGCACCTTTAGAAGAAGTCATTCTAGATATAGAAAAACAAACCGACTACAAATTCTATTTTTTAGACTCATGGACAAGAGGCATTACAGTTTCATCGAGCTATAAGAACGAGAGTTTAAACAGTGTTTTACAATCAATTCTTGACAATACCACTTTAAACTACTACATATTAACCTCATCTAAACGGATTATTCTCTTAGAAAATACAATCGTGTATGATGAACTACCTAAAGGTTTTTTTGGAAATGAAGAAATTGTTAGCGCAAATAGCAATTCACAGGACAGGAATAATGCTCCACCACCTACTTTTTATAACACTACCAAGCGTACAAAACGAGAATATGATGTTGCCAAAGTAGGCAAAAGTGATCCTAATAATTTACAAGAGACATACCTTCTTACAGGCAGGGCAATAAATTCTAAAACCGGGGATCCAATTCAGGATTTAGCAATTCGAGTAAAAGGAACAAACCAAATTACAGTAACCGATGTCACTGGAAACTATAAACTAGAACTACCTGCAGGCTACAATATATTAAGTGTACGTGCCATGGGGATTGAATCTACTGAGCGTGAACTCATAATGTTCAATAATGGTAATTTAGATTTACTGATGGAAGAAGGGTTGCAACAATTAGATGAAGTTGTAGTTGAGGCAGACGCTTTTAAAAATGTTGAAGAAGCAATAACTGGTAGTGAACAGATAGATTCTGAAAATTCAAAAAACATTCCTTTAGTATTAGGTGAACGAGATATTCTTCAAGTGGCTAAAGCCTTGCCTGGTATTTCATCTGCAGGTGAAGGTGCAATGGGTCTTAACGTTCGTGGCGGTAAAACAGACCAAAACCTAGTGTTATTAGATGATGCAGTTATCTACAACCCTCAACACTTTTTTGGAATTTTTCAGGCATTAAATCCGTTTACAACAAAAGGTGTCGATATTTATAAAGGTGCAATACCCATGGAGTTTGGTGGGCGACTTTCTTCAGTTTTTGACATTAGAACAAAAAATGGAAATGAAGAAAAAGTATCAGGTGAAGGTTCTATTGGTCCTGTTACCGCAAATTTGGCGTTAGAAATTCCGTTAGAAAAAGATAAATCTTCACTTATTGTAGGTGCAAGGGGTGCTTATGCAGATTGGATTTTAAGATCTTTAGATGATGAAGCTTTAAATAATAGTAACGCTTCTTTTTTTGACGGTATTCTAAAGTATCACAATAAAATAAATGAGAAAAATGAGGTGAAAGCCACTGCATATTACAGTAGAGATGCTTTTAGCATTACTTCAGATTCACTGTACAATTATGATAATCGTCTATTTTCCGTTCGTTGGGACCACAGAATAAACGACAAAACCAATAGCGCCTTAATTGTTGATAATAGCAATTATGGCTTTGGAATTGATTTTGACGGAGAAACCAATACAGATTTTAATTTAGACTATAGTATTAACGAGACAGAATTAAAATACAAACTTCGTACCTTATTGAATGATAAGAACACCTTAGATTATGGGGGATCTGCAAAATACTACTCCGTTAATCCTGGGAGCATTGAACCTGATGGTGACCAATCTGATGTAAACAGTCAGTTTATTGATAAAGAACAAGCCATAGAAGGGGCTCTTTATGTAGGTGATGAAATTACTTTCAATGATAAACTATCGGTAAATTTAGGTGTACGTTATGCCTTTTTTGCCGCCATGGGTAAATCTACCCAACGCACGTACGAAAACGGCATGCCCAAGAATGAATCTACAGTGCAAGACACTATCTCTTATTCTAGCGGTGAAAATATTAAAACGTATGGCGGACCTGAACTTAGGCTATCAACAAGATATTTATTTACCCCAGATTTTTCGGTCAAAGCAAGCTTAAATAATTCTTATCAGTTTTTACACACTCTTTCAAATAACACAACTGTTTCACCGATAGACACATGGAAATTATCAGATTTAAATATTGAGCCACAAAAGGGCTACCAAGCTTCGCTAGGATTTTACAAAAACTTTAAAGAAAATGAGTATGAAGTAAGTGTTGAAGGGTATTACAAGAAAATGGAGAATGTGCTCGATTTTAAAACAGGCGCTAATTTATTTCTAAATGAAAATGTAGAAACTCAAGTACTACAAGGCGACGGTAAAGCTTACGGAGTAGAATTTTTATTAAAGAAAAAAAGCGGACAGTTAAATGGGTGGTTGAGTTACACCTACTCAAGGTCTTTATACCGTTTTGATAGTGAATTTAGCGAAGAGCGGATTAATAACGGAGAGTTTTTTCCTTCTAATTTTGATAAGCCGCATGATGTTAGCGTTATAACCAACTATCGCTTTACCAAAAGATATAGTGTTTCAGCAAATTTTGTTTACCAGACTGGTAGACCGATCACTTACCCTGTAGGTACATTTAGATTCAATAATTCAGATTATGTTGCTTTTAGCGAAAGAAATGAATTTAGAATTCCAGATTTCTATAGGCTAGACTTGGGCTTGAATATTGAGGGAAATCACAAGAAAAAGAAATTGGCTCATAGTTTCGTGACCATATCGGTATATAACGTATTAGGAAGAAATAATCCGTATTCGGTATTTTTTGTAACCGATGACGGTGAGGTAAAGGCGCTACAAAGTTCTATTTTCTCTATTCCGATTCCATCTATCACTTATAATTTTAAATTTTAACAATACAGAAGCAATACCCTTATCGATGAAAAAATTCTTTCTTTTTATAACGTGTATTTCCTTATTAGCTTCTTGTATTGAAGAAGTTGATTTAGGAATAGAAGCAGATGACGAAGTGCTTAAAATATTGATTATAGAGGCTACTCTCACCAATGAATTAAAAAACCATACCGTAGCATTGAGTAGAATGGATACGTTGGTAGACTTAGGTATTGACTCCGTTTACAACCCATACACACCCATTCGAGATATTAATAGAGACTTGGTACGTTATGAAACCAATGCTACGGTTTCCATTGAAAACAGTAATGGCACCACATATTCCTTTAATGAATCTAGCCCAGGAATTTATGAATCGGATATTCAGTTTGCCGCTGAAATGGGTAACTCTTATCAGTTGAGTATTGTAACATCAGATGGAAAAAAATATACTTCTACCGATATGGAAATTGAAGGGTTGGCAAGTATTTCGAATATATATGCCGAAAAAACAACTAGTGAATCTGGTGCCGAGGGCATTGGTATTTTTGTAGATAATACTGTTGAAACAGGTAACGTGCAAAACTTACGCTATACTTATGATGAAACATATAAAATCATAGCTCCAAATTGGGTGCCAAATGATTTTAAACTTACTAATTATGACCCTTGTGCCTTGCCGGTAGTTACTTATGACCTTGAAATCATTGAAAGGGAAGAAGAGCAACAGATATGCTATGGCAATAATTTATCTAATAGTATTATACAAGCTCGACAAAGTAATTTGGGTAAGGATAATATTAAAAAATTCATGGTTAGGTTCATAGATAAGCAGAACTTCATAATCAGTCATAGATACAGTATTGAGGTGACTCAGTTAGTTTCTGGTTCTACATCTTACAGCTTTTATGACCAATTGAATAATTTTAGCCAGACTGGGAGTATTTTTTCTCAAGTACAACCAGGTTTTTTAGAAGGAAATCTTTCATCAGATGATGGTAGACAAGGCTCGGTAATAGGTTTTTTCGATGTAGTTTCTGTATCAAAAAATAGGCTGTTCTTTAATTACTCTGATTTTTATGCTGACGAAGAATTACCTCCTTACCCATTTAATTGTAGCGAATTAACTGCACCAGAATCTCACGATTCCTTTTGTTTAAGTGGGCCAAGAGGACCTAACCCATGTCCACAATCAGTAATACAACAGGTAGATTTAAATTTAATTAGTTACGTTAAACCAAATGTTAACGAAGGGCGATGTCAAGGACCACATATTTTTGTTCCAAAAATCTGTGGTGACTGTACAGTTTTAGGCAGTAATGTAGAACCTGCTTTTTGGGTAGAATAATATTAGCAAATGAAAAACAGACAAATACTTACTATTTTTCTAATCATTATTACCAGTTTGAGCCATGCCCAATATGTAATAAAAGATGGATCTGATCTTTTAAATTTAAAAAAAGTACCTCAAGAAAAGTCATATGTTGACCATAACGGACCATTAGTGTTCGCTGGGGAATATTTAGTTTATTCTTTGCATTGTTTTAATGCACAGACCAACAACCCTACCAATGTAAGTAAGATTGGATATGTTGCTCTTGTAAACGAATCTAAAAAATTTATATTTGAGCATAAAGTAAAATTAGAAAAGGGACATGGCTATGGCGATTTTTTTGTTTCTACAGAAATACCTTCAGGCAGGTATAAATTATTAGGATATACCCAGTGGATGAAAAACTCAGGATTATCTCAAGTATTTAAAGATGACATCGTAATCATTAATCCGTATTTAGCAGACCAATCCACATTGTTAGACATATCTCGTGAAGATGTCTTGCCCAATACTGTGAAATCAACTATAATTTCAGATTCGTCAACGCTAATCATTCGCACAAATAAATCTACTTATCTCCCTAGGGAAATAGTAAATCTCAATATCAAAAATTTCAAAGGGGCGTTAGGTCATGGTTCTTATACCATAAAAGTGAAAAGAAAAGAAGAAATAGCCATAGCATCGGCTATAAACTCCATCACATATGGTAACGCATACTTCAATGCCGATAAAGAAATAAAACAAACCATTGGAGACAGTATTTTTTTACCGGAACAAAGAGGAGAACTGATATATGGAACGGTAAAAAATACTGAAACAGGATTACCGACAGAAAACCTTCCTATAGATATTTCTATACCTGGAAAAGAATCGTTACTTAAATTCTCAGAAACGGACCAAAACGGAAATTTCTATTCTTACATACGTAAAGACCGTAAAAATCCTTTTGCCGTAATACAAGTTGAAAACCAAGATGGAACATATATAATAGAAAAAGGTGTACCAAAAAATATAGACCTAAGCGATTTAAAATTTTCAGATTTTAACCTATCAAGAGACCAAGAAGAATATATTAAAAATAGAAGTGTTTTAAATCAAATTGAAAATCAATTTTTTGGTTCAAAACCAGATTCGATATTAGAGAGTAATCCTATAGATATCTTTAATGGAGGCATACCAGAAGTAATTATTTTAGATGATTATACTCGATTTCCTACGCTTGAAGAGTCGTTGGTAGAAGTGGTCAAATTTGCAGGGTTTAGAAAAGGAAATACTAATGATGCATATATTAGAATTGGGCAAGATTTTAAATCATATGACGAAGAGTATAACGACTTTCCTGCAATTGTTCTAATTGATGGAGTGTACATTCCCAATCACGAGCAAATAAGAACATATGACGCACGTAAGATTGAAAAAATAAGTTTGACAAGGGATCAATTTCGTTTAGGTTCAAAAGAGTATCAAGGTATTATTTCAATAGAAACCTTTAAAGGTAATTTTCTAGATAGTTATACTTCAAAAAACAGTTTAGTGGTACCTTTCAAACAACCTATATCTAAAAAAAACTACTTCGTTCAAACATACCAATTAGGTGATACAACTTTTGACCGAGTACCAGATTACAGAAGGTTGTTATACTGGAATCCACAATTTAATATTGCCAATAGTACTTATGATTTTGAATTTTACACCTCTGATCTAGAAGGTACCTATGAAATAATTTTAAACGGCTTTACTACATACGGAAAACCTTTAAGTATAATTAAGGAAATTGAAGTATTAAAAGGAGACTAAAGAATCTTTGAGATTAACATTTATAGACCTACTCTATAAGAATAAACTCAGAACGCCTGTTTAATTGATGGTCTCTGTCCGAACAAATGACACCGTTTACACATTTATTAATCAATTCGGTCTCCCCATATCCTTTTCCGGTAATTCTACTACTGTCTATACCCTCAGAAATAATATAGGCAACTGTTCTCTTAGCTCTTCGGTCAGAAAGCCATAAGTTATAGTCATCCTCTTCGCGACTATCTGTGTGCGCCCCTATTTCCACTTTTACCTCTGGTCTTTTCTTCATATACGCCACTACTTTATCTAGATTCTCAAAAGCATTATTACGTAAGTAAGAACTATTCAAATCAAAATATATAGGTGCTAGTTTCAGAACTTTTACTAAATCTGCACCAATAACCGCAACCTTACTGCTCTCTTCAAGAATTACACGTGCGTTCTTAACTTTTTTTTCATCAGGTGTAGTAATCATAAAAAGCGACCCTTCTTCATGCCCTTCTAAATTAGCGACAATGGAGTACTGACTTTCTTGACACGGTATTTCTATAGTATAATTACCTTGCGCATCTGTTTGTGCTTCACCGATATTTCCTCTTGATATGTTTTTCGCATTAATAGTTGCAAATGGCAATGGTTTTTCAGAATCCTTATCAACAGCATTCCCAGAAATACTTACTATACAGTCAATAGTTTTTAAAGCATAAATATCATCGCCACCAATACCACCTGTTCGGTTAGAAGCAAAGAAACTCGAACTGGTTTCATCATCGAATATTAATGAAAAATCGTCATTAGGACTGTTGATTGGGTTTCCTAAATTCTTAACCTTTCCTTGGTTTTTCAAATCGATGGAAAAAATATCTAAACCTCCTAAACCCGGATGACCGTCTGATGCAAAATACAGAACTTCAGAATCGGAAATAAAAGGAAAGGTTTCCTTACTCTCCGTATTAATCTTAGAACCTAAATTTTGAGGAATACCATAGCTACCAACATTATATACCTCTACCATAAAAATATCTGAAGCCCCTAATGTTCCTGGCATTGTAGTTTTATACAGATTTAAATAAGGTGTAGAACTTCTAGAGGTAGTTTCTAAGTCTCTACCCGTATAAAACACTAAGAACTTATTATTAAATGACGGAGCAAAATCTGACTCTTCATAGTTAGATTCATTACCCATATACGCATAATGTTCAAAATTATCCGCTAACTTGTTTTTGTTCACCATCTGCGCATACTGATTACATATGTATTTTATAGGTAATGCTAGGGCACCAGCCCATTAATAAAACGTTGTCAATAGTAGAATATGAAATGTAAACGCAGAAATACCTAAGGATAGATTTCTTTCAAAACGATGTTTTAAAAGCCAAAAAAGTTTGTAGTTCATGGATTATAATTTCTGATATATCAAGTTACAGAATCGCAAATATTCTAAAACAATAAAAAATCATTTAAGTAAACTAGCGAAATTGTAAGTAGCGTTTACAAGGTTTTCATGACTATTATTCATAGCTTCTTGTAACGTAGAAATACCTCTCACAATTGAAGAAACATATGTGAGACCAAATTTATTTTGCTGATTTACACTTATACTCACGGAACCACATAATGCTGCCACGGGTATATTTTTTATTTTGGCTGAAGTTATTACACCATCTATAGTTTTACCGGACAGCGTTTGTTCATCTAGCTGACCTTCACCCGTAATAATCCAATCTGCACCATCTATTGTGGCATCAAAATCTGCCAATTCTTTTATAAGATTAATCCCAGAAATTAGTTCCCCATCAAGAAAAGTAAGTGCACCACCTCCTACGCCACCAGCTGCGCCGGCACCATTTATTTTTTGTAAATCTATATTATAGTTGCTTTTAATAACTTCAGCTAAATTATGCAGACCATTATTCAATACTATAATTTCATTTTCAGAAGCTCCTTTTTGTGCTGCATAAATATAGGCAGCTCCATTTAATCCGTAGAAGGGATTAGTAACATCGCAAGCGACTTTTATTTTTACTTCTTTTAGTCTTACGTGTTTGTTTGAATCATCTATCGATTTTACTTTAGAAAGATTTTGACCAATAGGTACCAATTCTTTACCATGCTCATCTAAGAATTGATAGCCCAATGCATTTGCCATACCCATACCACCATCATTGGTAGCACTGCCGCCTATACCAAGAATAATTTCTTTAGCACCCTTATCAAGTGCATCATAAATTAATTCCCCAGTACCAGATGTTGTAGTTATCATACAATTACGTTCATCATCGCCCAATAATTTTAAGCCAGATGCTTCTGCCATTTCTATATATGCGATTTTAGTCTCTTCTGAATACAAATAAGAAGCATTAATGGGTCTAAAAAGCGGATCGCTTACGGTTATGGTAATCTTCTCTCCATTAATATAGTATTTGGCAACTTCTATAGTCCCGTCACCACCATCTGCCAAAGGTTTATTGATAATTTTAGCATCCTTAAAAACCATTTGAAGTCCTTCTGCTACCGCATCGCAAAACTCGAATCCGGTTAAGGATCCTTTAAACTTATCTGGTGCAATTACAAATTTCATAGCTATCGTATTAATTCAACATATTTGGCAGAGAGATACTGAACAGAACAATAGCCACAAAGTAAGCGAGTAAAATGGCAACCTCTTTTTTACCAGAATAGTACGTTACTTCTAAACCTTCGTTAACCTGTCTTTTAACAGTGTAACTAACCGCTAAAGCAACCACTATAGTTACTAAGCAACCAAGAGCATTCCACCAGAACCAAAATATTTGAGGTACGTAAAGCCATAGATAAACATTAAACAATACCCCTACTACGATACCAATATTTGCACCAAGTGCATGTGTTCTCTTGGTAAGAATCGCTAAAATGAAAGCTGCTAAAATGGGACCGTAGAAGACAGAACTTATTTTATTGATTACCTCTATTACCGTACCTTCTATATTACCTGCAAAAAATGCAAAGAACAAACATACCAGACCCCAAAAAATGGACAATAATTTTGAATACATCATGTATTTTTTATCGGGCATGTTAGGATTGAATCTTTTGACAAAATCCTCCATAGTTACCGCAGATAATGAATTTACCGTTGAACTAAGGGTAGACATCGCTGCAGACATTATAGCCACAATTAAAATTCCAATAACACCATTAGGTAAATATTTGATAATGAAAACAGGCACCATTAAATCGGCTTTTTTTCCTTGAAGAGAACCAATATTAGCTTGATAAACAGTTTCCATCTGTTCTTGAAAACTTACATCTTGTAATAACAATGTACCTAATACAAGCCCCATAATACAGTAAGTCAATGTAAAAGGAAAACGTAGAAGTCCGTTCGCCATCATCAACTTTTTCAGGTTAGACATGCTAATTGAGGATAACAGCCTTTGTGACTGTGTTTGATCGGTTCCATAATAAGATGCATAAAGAAAAAAGCCACCAATGACCATGGGCCAAAATCCGAATTCATCATTTCCATCGGCATTATTGAAACCCCATTTATTAAAATTTACAGCAGTAATTCTATCGGTATCTACATGAGTAAGAAAATTATCTACTCCGCCAAGCTCGCTAAATCCGAAATAAAGACAGATAATAATACCAATAAAAAGAATACTCATTTGAATAACATCGCCCCAAATAACTGCCTTCATTCCTCCTTGAAAAGAGTAGACCATGGTAATAAGACCTATTATCAAAATAGATATCCAAAATTCTAATCCGATAGTAGCTTGTAATATCAATGCCATAGTATACACCATAACTCCGGTAGCTACCGATCTACTTATTTGAAAAACAAAACTTATCAATAAACGTGAAGAAGCATCGAACCGAGTTTCTAAGTATTCATATACACTAACAATACCAGATTTATATAGTGTTGGCAATACCGCAATTAACAGAAATGCCATTGCAAGAGGAACCCCTAATTCATAGGTAAGCCATTGCATACCACCACCATCTTTAAGACCTACAAATGCAGGAGCTGAAATAAAGCTGATTGCAGACAGTTGGGTTGCCATTGCAGATAAACTTAAGGGCAACCAAGATGTTTTACGGCCTCCTAAAAAATAATCTCCCCCAGTATTATTGTCTTTGAACATAAAGCCGAGTCCTAAAAAACCCACTAGGTAAACAACGATAATGATATAGTCTATATAATTCATAATCTAGCTTTTATTCTTTTTGATCAATAAACCAACTCCTAAGATCCCTAGAATATAAAATGCAATTATAATGTAGTCAATGTAATTCATAATTTAACTTTTTAGAGGCATACGAAAGCTTTAATCCGTATTTACCATATCAATAAATAAAGCAGCACTCCATGAAAAATTATTACCGCCGTAGCCAGTAGGGTTTTCATCTCCAGTATCCTTTCTACAATCAAAATATTCGTAAAAACCATATTTCTCGATAAGCTCAATGCTATCTTGCTTCATACGTGCAGCAACATCGGTAAAACCATAATTTTTAAGTCCTAAAAAGAGCATCCAATTCATATTGATCCAAACAGGACCTCTCCAATATTTTTTAGGATTAAATCGATCATTTGTAGGATCAAAAGAAGCACATAAGTATTTATCCTCTCCGCCAAATTTGTTCATCATTGTTTTCACTAAGACCTCAGCTCTTTCTTGAGAAGGAATGTTTGCGAATAATGGCGAAAAAGATGAAGACGTTATATGCCTAATAGGTTTTTCATTTCTTAAATCGTAATGCACATAAGCACCCAAGTCGGCATCAAATAACTTATCATTAAAACTTTTAATACTTTTAGATTGCCATTTTATAATATTCTTTATCCTTTCTTCATTACCACCTATCTGTATATACAGATCTATTAATGCCTGGTTAGATTTGATCAACATGGCATTGAACAATGGATCTTGAACTAAAAACGGAGAAAGCTCAGCTATTTTAGCATCGTTATAATTGTTTTGCTTAGCAATATCTATAATATGTAAATAATGATCGTACTCCCTCTTAGAAGGTCTTTGAGAAGCATCTACATGGGTAGTGTCCTTTCGAACAAAATCGTATTCTGGCGGATTCATAGTTTTCCATATATCATCCCAAACCGGAGAATTATCAGTACCAGATTCCCAGTTATGGTAGATGTACACTAAACCTTCATCTTGTGGATCTCTATTTTTATAGAAATATTCATGATTTGCATACACCTTATCAATTTCTTCTTTGATAAAATTCAGCATGTCTTTTTTATCGTCGGCAATACGGTACATTTCTTGCAAAACAAAACCTGTTACCGGTGGTTGCGTCATACCCGTAGATCTATATTTTTTAGAAGATAATGGGTGTAATTCTGACTGATGAAAATCTGCTCCAGGAAAATAAGAATCGTTCTCTGTATGAAAAACAATATGTGGGATAAAGCCATTTTTCCATTGGGCATCTAACAAAGTCCTCATTTCTGTTTTAGCCTTTTCCACATCATAATGGGCAAAACCAATGGCTATAAAGCCAGAATCCCATTTCCATTGAAAAGGATATAAACCTGCGCTTGGTATGGTAAAACCTCCATCTTGAAAATTTGCATCTAATACTGCAATAGCTTTCTTATATAAATTTTCCTTCATATTTTACTGGTAAAAAAACACATTGACAATTCTCCAATTGCCAATGTGCAATCAATTAAACTTAAACTAACAAACTTTTTTAAAAATTGAAAGTTGCCGTTAAAAACAATCTTCTAGGTAAAATTGGTCGACCAACAAAAAATTCAGATTCTGTTTGACCTGCTGAACCTGCTCTTGGGTTACCTTCTGTAATACCGTCGCTATCAAAAAGGTTGAAAATCGATACCCCTAAACGAACCGATTGGTTGTTATCCTCTTTAGAAAATGTATAACCGTCACCTAACCTACCAATTGTAATGGCATCTAATTCTATATTATTCGTATCATCTGTAAACTTTGCGCCTGTATAGTTGAATCCGAAATTGGCATCAAATGCTGCATTATCATAATACAGACCTAAACCACCCAATAAATTAGGTTGTCTTGCCAACTCATTACCAACATTAGCCTCTGTAGAAGTACCGTTAACTAAATCGAAATCGGTATTTTTTGTAATCTCATGGTCTTGATAAGTTACATTAACACGAAGATTTAAATACTGTGCAAGGTTGTAATCCCAAGTAGCCTCTATACCTATTGTTCTTGTGTTTTGCTCCGCTCTTGTCTCATCTATTAATTGACCTGCAACAATTGCCTGACGAATAGAAATACGATCTTTAAGACCTACGTAGTAACCAGCTACCGAACCAGAGAATTTTTGATTTCCAAACTTGGCACCAGCTTCAAACTGTATAATATTTTCTGCATCATAAGGACTTTCAGAAATACCGGCTACAGGAGCAAAACCTCTTAATTGTGGAAAGAAATATCCTTTAGAGAAGTTAGCATAAAGGTTGGTTGTTTCAGTTAGCTCATATAAACCAGCTAACGACAATGCCCATGCACTTGCATTAACTTCCGTTCTTAAGAAAGTACCATCTGCAGTTTGTACATCGCTTAATTCTGTAGTAATATCTGGTGTAGTATAAACTGTTTCGCTCATTATACCACCACGACTATTTATACCATCTGTATGCTCCCATCTGAAACCAACATCAAAACGCCATCTGTCCAAAATCATCTCGTCTGTAACATATAATGCTACTCTATTTTGAGATAGAAAGTTATTAGCTGTTTGACCAATACGATTATAAAGTCCGCCTTGCGAATACACCACATTATTACCACTAGCATCGGTATAATTTAAGTTTACCAATTGAGGGTTATTGTTGAATTCTGTCAATACTCTATACTGATAGTTAACATCTTCAGCCTCTGTACGAGCAATGTAAGAACCTACAGTTATGTTATGGTTACCACCATTTGCAGTTTCTATAGATTTTGTCAAATTGATTTCACCAGAGTAATCTGTCATCGGACGTAAACGATCCACATGTAAATTATCAATCACTAGATCGTTACCGTTAATTTGAGAACCCGAACCACTTTGGTAAGCTGCAGTATACCCTAAATTACCAGGAGCAATACTTTCCACATAATTATCAAGTGTGATAGGGTTTCCGTTAACACCATTACCACCTACATAAAGAGCGAAATTATGCTTGTAATTAGCATACTTAATTTTAGAAGTCAACTTAAGATCGTCTTCGAATCTGTAATTGAAATCACCCATTAAATAACCACCTGTAGTTGCAACACCATCCGCTATTGGACTGTTATATGTTCCACCAGGCGTATTAAATGAAGTATTCGCTAAAGCACCAGTCAAAAGTTGCTCTACAGGGTTTCCATCATTACCATTTATACGTTCTCTACTACCACCACTTAATGGAATTGGAAGATAAAATTGTGCCTTATCATCAATAAACTGTCCGCTTAAAGTAAAAGAACCATTATCAAATTTCTTTTTAATATTACCTCTAAACTGAACCCCTTTAGTTGGAAGACCAACATCTATAGGACCTCTATCATGACGAACAAAACCTGTAAATGCATAGTACGTGTTAGAATCTTCGCCACCTAATTGACCACCAGAATAAAAATCCGTTTTAATTCTACCTTGGTTAGCCACTTCTATATTGATAATATTACCCGGGTTTGTATCACCTGTTTTACTAGTGTAGTTGATAATACCGGCAACAGAACCTGCACCATATAATACAGCTGCACCACCACGCACAAATTCAACACCTTTGAAACCAATATCCGGTCTTGCGTAGACATCATGCGCAGAAGAATTTAGTCCAAAAGAACTAATCAAAGGCATACCATCATATTGTAAAGGATTGAAAACATACTGACCACCAGAAGGCAAACCTCTAACAAATATGTTACTTGCCGTTTCACCTCCACCACCTTCAGCGGTAATACCCGGCACACTTCTAAGAATATCTGCCTGACTGTTAGCGGATAGCTTAGTAATTTCTTTCATCTTCACAGAGCTAATAGATAAAGGAGCCTGCTTCTGAGAACGAAAAGTACTGGATGCGGTTAAAACTACCTCATCTAATAACTGACCACCTTCTTGAAGTACAATGTTTACAGTTTGTGAAGTGCCGTCTAAAGTTAACGGCTTATCTACCGATGTAAACCCTATATAAGATATACGCAATACTTGAGCACCAGTTAAGTCTGTAGAAAAAGTAAAATTACCATCAAAATCTGATGTTGTACCCGATGTACTACCTGCAATTAAAATATTAGCACCGGGAATTGGTGCTCCTGAACTGTCTGTTATAGTTCCTGAAATATCGGTCTGTGCAAAGGAGCTTGCACTTAAAAGAAGTCCGATTACCGCAAAAATAATTTTCTTCATAATGTTTGAGTTTTTTTTAAGTTGAGTCGATTAATATTATCAAATCGTTGATTATGAAGCTAAATTATACGAATATGATATTCTGTTAACCAAAAATTAACGAGATACCTATGCAAACGATTGCGAAAACGTTTGCAATTTATTTTGTAGTATTGTATTTCAGAGGAAAACATCATAATTAACTGATTTACAATTATGAGCAAAAAGAGAAATACCACTTTAAAGGAACTTTCAAAAGAGCTAAATCTTTCTATTTCAACAGTTTCTAGGGCATTAAATGACCACCCAGATATAAGCCAAGACACAAAGGATAGAGTGAAAAAGTTGGCAAAGCAAATGAATTATGTTCCTAACTTATTTGCAAGAGGGTTCCGTTCTCGCGAAACACATATATTAGGAGTTATAGTACCCAACATCTCCCATCTATTCACATCCACTATTTTAAAAGGGGTTATAGAAGAAGCAGAACTACGCGGTTACAGGGTTATTATATCAGAATCTAACAATGATGAAATAAAACAGGTAGAAATGTTGAATACGATGACCCAATTTGGAGTTGATGGTATTTTAATGTCTTTGGCTCGTAAAACAACTAAATTAGAAGAGGTACTAAAAGTTTTTAATAGGATTCCATTAGTATTGTTTGATAAAGTATCTAGTAAAATTCCATGTACACAAATAGTTATCAATGAAGAAGAAGCAGCATTTAATGCGGTTGAACATTTAATTGAATTAGGAAAAGAACGAATTGCCATTATTAAAGAAACAGAAAACTCATATAATTCTGAAAAGAGATATGCCGGTTACTTACGTGCATTAAACCAATACAATATTCCTGTACGGGACAAGCTAATTTTAAGTACCGAAGATATTTCATTAGCCAATGGTAGACGATTGACGAATATTCTATTAAGCATGAAAAAACGCCCGGATGCTATTTTTGCAATTACCGACAATGCCGCAATTGGTGCCATTAAATCGCTACATAAATTTAAGGTCAAAATACCTGAAGAAATTGCTGTGGTAGGGTTCAGTAACTCTATTAACTCAACCATAATTAGTCCCTCATTAACTACGGTAGACCAGCCAGGAGATAAAATTGGGCGTACAGCCGTACGATTCTTAATAGAGGAGATTGAAGCCCCTAGTAATGATGTAATGACTAAAACGGTAGAAATTAAGACTAGCCTTATAGTAAGGGATTCTTCATTACGAGTTTAAAATGCCACCATACTACTATAATGGAATATTGCCATGTTTTTTTTTAGGTAAAACCGCTACTTTGTTTTCGAGCAAAGTGTACGCTTTTATGAGTTTTCTCCTAGTATCTTTCGGCAGAATAACCTCATCTATAAATCCTCTTTGCGCAGCACTATACGGATTAGCAAATAACTTTGCATACTCCGCCTCTTTTTCGGCGAGTTTTGCTTCTGGATCATCAGCAGCACTTATTTCCTTTCTAAATATAATTTCACTTGCCCCTTTTGCGCCCATAACCGCAATTTCTGCACCTGGCCACGCATAATTTAAATCGGCTCCAATATGTTTGGAGTTCATAACATCATACGCACCACCGTATGCTTTTCGCGTAATAACGGTTACTTTAGGTACTGTTGCTTCACTTAACGCATACAACAATTTAGCACCGTTTGTAATAATACCGTTCCATTCTTGATCTGTACCCGGTAAAAATCCTGGAACATCTACCAATACTAAAAGCGGAATATTGAAACAATCGCAAAAACGAGTAAAACGTGCTGCTTTTTTAGAACTATCGACATCAAGCACACCAGCCAAACTAATAGGCTGATTGGCAACAACACCAATGCTTTTACCTCCAAGTCTTGCAAAACCTACCACAATATTATCAGCATAGGCTTCGTGTATTTCAAAGAATGAATCTTGATCAATAATCCCGTTGATGACGTTACGCATATCGTATGGTTGATTTGCATTCTCAGGTATAATTTCTTCTAATACTTCACGAACCTCATTACCAAGTACAAATGGAATATCAGCTGGTTTATCCTCACAGTTCTGAGGCATGTAACTAATTATCTGCTTAATTTGGTTGATACACTGAATATCGTTAGCAGCCGTTAAATGTGTTACCCCAGATTTAGTAGCATGGGTCAACGCGCCACCAAGTTCTTCTGAAGTCACCTCTTCATTTGTAACCGTTTTAACCACATTTGGTCCAGTTACAAACATATAACTGGAGTTCTCTACCATCAAAGTAAAATCGGTCATTGCAGGTGAATATACAGCACCACCGGCACATGGACCCATTATGGCAGAAATTTGTGGAATTACTCCTGATGCCATTACGTTCTTATGAAAAATATCAGCATAACCACCTAAAGAACGAACTCCTTCTTGAATGCGTGCACCACCACTATCGTTTAAACCAATCATAGGCACACCAATCTTCATGGCCATATCCATAATCTTACAGATTTTCTCGGCATGGGTTTCAGATAACGCACCACCGAAAACAGTAAAATCCTGTGCAAAAACACAAACTTGTCTTCCATTGATGGTTCCGTATCCCGTTACTACTCCGTCACCATAAAAGACTTGTTTTTCCATACCAAAATCTTTAGTACGGTGGGTTACCAAAGCACCCATTTCTTCAAATGACCCTTCATCTAACAAAAAATGAATACGTTCATATGCAGTTAACTTTCCTTTGGCATGTTGTTTGTCAATACGTTCTTGACCACCACCCATTTTACCCAACGCCAGTTTCTCTGCTAATATCTCTTTATTATTTTTCATTGTAATCGTTCAAATCCTTATTGCAATTTTACATCCTACTCTTCTGCCAATTAGAAGCAACCTTAGTCGGCATTTTTAATGTCTTATCATTTTCTAAATACAATTTCAATGCTACTAAGGCCGCTATTCTTCTTTCTTCGGCATACTGTTTTTCTAAAAGCTCTGGAGAATAATAGTTTTTAACGAAATGAGTATCAAAATTCCCAGAAGTAAAGGCTTCATGTTCACAAACAAACTTTCCAAAAGACAAGGTTGTGGCAACACCCTCTACCTTGTAATTATTGATTGCTGTTATCATTAATTGTATAGCTTCTTCCCTAGTTTTACCATAGGTAATCAACTTAGAAAGCATTGGGTCATAGTAAATAGGAACCTCCATACCTTCTTCAAAACCATCATCAACGCGAATACCATCACCAACGGGAGTTTTATAGGTTGATAGCGTACCAATACTCGGTATAAAATCAGCTAATGGGTCTTCTGCATATACACGTACCTCAAGTGCATGACCTTTAATTTTCAAATCCTCTTGTGTAAATGCCAATTTTTCGCCACGTGCAACTTTAATTTGCTGCTCAACTAAATCAATACCTGATATTAACTCAGATACAGGATGTTCAACCTGAAGCCTAGTATTCATTTCCAAAAAGTAGAAATTCTTCTGTTCATCCAACAAAAACTCAACCGTACCTGCACCAACATAATCGCAAGCTCTAGCTACTTTAATTGCAGCTTCTCCCATCGCTTTTCTAATTTCTGGAGTCAAAACTGCCGATGGGGCTTCTTCAACTACTTTTTGATGCCTTCTTTGAACACTACACTCGCGTTCAAATAAATGAACAATATTACCATGCGTATCTGCCAAGACTTGAATTTCTATATGTCTGGGCGAGCCCACGTACTTTTCTATAAATACGGAACCATCACCAAAAGCAGCTTGTGCCTCACTGATAGCCCGTTGCATTTGCTCCGGTAGATCCTTCAAATTTTCAACTACGCGCATTCCCTTACCTCCTCCACCTGCAGATGCTTTTATTAGGATAGGAAAACCGATTTGCTTTGCTACCTTTTCAGCCAAGGCAACATCTGTTATGGCTTCTTCAATACCAGGCACCATTGGAATATCATAATCACGAACCGCTTCTTTTGCAGCCAGTTTATTTCCCATTACCTTAATGGCATGAGGCTTTGGCCCAATAAAAGTGATACCGTTGTCCTCTACCATTTGTGCGAAAGCCGCATTTTCACTTAAGAATCCGTAGCCTGGGTGAATACCATCTGCGCCTGTACCCTTAGCTGCATTAATTACTTTTTCCATCACTAGATAAGATTCTGATGAAGGAGCAGGACCAAGTAAAACTGCCTCATCTGCAAACTTTACATGTGGCGAATGACGGTCAACTTCAGAATATACAGCAACGGTTTTTATACCCATTTTTTGGGCAGTCTTCATTATCCGTAATGCTATTTCACCTCTGTTGGCTATTAGTACTTTTTTCATTAGAACTTAATTTTCTTTTTCAACCATGGCGGTTATAGTATTGTTCTTATTCCATTTCAATAATCAACTGTCCTTTCTCTACTGCATCGTCTTTTTTAACTTCAATTGATTTTATTTTGCCTTCGCCCTGAGCAAGAATAACATTCTCCATCTTCATAGCTGAGAGTACTAGTAAAGGAGTTCCCTCTATAACCTCTTGCCCCACCTCTACCAAAACATCAACAATTAAACCGGGCATGGGTGCTTTCACTTGATTTAGTTTTTGAGTGGTTACCGCCAGCAATCCCATCTTTTTAATTTGTTGATCGTACTTATCTTCAAGTTTAACATCATAAATATTTCCGTTAATTGAAAGTGAGATGGTCTTATTCAAAAAATTGGAATGAATTATTTCTACGTCAAAAGCGCTATTCTTATCTAAAACATGAAGCGTATTCTCATTGACCATTATACTATCTAAAGAATCTACGTTGCTAATGCTACATTGTAATTCTTCTTTATTTACGGTAATCAGGTAATTTGACATATTTGGATCTTATAAATACAATAGTTAAGTAAATCAAATATATCGAAAAAGATTGGGGATAGATTAAGGCTAATTATAATGAACCTTTCTATTTATCATTTGAATAAAATGGATTACTAGAATTTAAATTGATAAACCTAATACAAAACACAATTATTAATATAACAGCGAGAAATTAATAATATAAGAAAGAGTAGACGTGTAAAACAAAACAGCGTTAACCACCAGCAGAATTGACCAAAAACAAAAAATCCAACCTAAATAAATAGATTGGATTTCGCTTTTTGCTCCCCCTCTTGGGCTCGAACCAAGGACCCTCTGATTAACAGTCAGATGCTCTAACCAACTGAGCTAAGGAGGAAAATAACCCGTTTTAGTTTCCTAAAGCGGGTGCAAATATAGTGGTTTTTTGAAAGTCGCCAAATAAATAAATTATTTTTTTTATTTAAATATCAATTTGTAAACATCATTACCGTTTGCGAACAGCAATAGAGCTATTAAAATAAAGAATCCTGTGATCTGTGCATATTCTAAAAACTTATCGCTTGGTTTTCTACCGGTAACCATTTCATAGAGCAAGAACATAACGTGTCCGCCATCTAAAGCAGGAATCGGCAATATGTTCATAAATGCTAGAATAATGGATATAAAAGCAGTTGTTGCCCAAAACTGTGGCCAGTTCCAAGTATCTGGGAACATACCACCTATGGCAGCAAAACCACCAACCTCTTTATAAGCACCAGTATCAGGATTGAAGATTTTCTTCATCCCTTTAATGTAGTCTGTAAGGGTTTTAACTCCTTTGTTCCATCCTGCAGGGATGGATTCTATGAACGTATAATTTAACGTTTCTACTTTAAAGTAACCTTGCTCCTGATACTCTTCCAAGGAACTTAATCCTGCATAGACACCAAATTTTCCTTCATCTGACACTTTTGCATTTAAAGAAACATTTTGTCCTTCACGAATAACTTTAACAGGGACTTCATTCCCTTTATTAACCTCAAGAACAGGTATTACTTGATCTTGAAATTTTACAGGATTACCTGCAATTTCCACAACTGCATCTCCTGCTTGTAATCCACTATTCTTATTCGGTGAGTCTTCTGGTATATCTCTAATGACAAATGGAATTCTATAATTGATAAATCTAGCATTCTCCCTATTATCGGATATAGTTTCTATAAAATCTACAGGAATTTCTTTTTCAATAGTATTACCATTACGCTCCAAGGTTATTTTTTCTCCGTAAACAACTTCGGGCATAATACTATTTAAAGCCTTAATCTTCTTACCATCAACAGCTATAACCTTATCTCCTGTTTCTATTCCAAGTGCATTTCCTAAGGTTGTGTCAGTTATCCAAACACCATCTTTTAAACTATCGTTTGCAATATATTGCTCTCCATAAGCATATGCTAAACCAATAAAAATAATTACCGCTAGCACAAAATTGACAGTAACACCACCTAACATGATAATTAAACGTTGCCAAGCCGGTTTGCTTCTAAACTCCCATTCCTTAGGTTCTTCTGCCATGGCTTCTTTATCCATGCTTTCATCTATCATTCCAGATATTTTCACATATCCGCCTAATGGCAACCAACCAATTCCGTATTCAGTTTCCCCTATTTTCTTTTTGAAAAGTGAAAACTTCACATCAAAGAATAAGTAGAATTTCTCTACTCTAGTTTTAAAATATTTTGCTGGTATAAAATGACCTAACTCGTGTAGTACAATAAGTATAGATAGGCTTAAAAAAAATTGTATTGTCTTTATAATAATAGGGCTCATTCTTTTTTCCTGAAAATTAAAATCGGACAAAAGTACATTTTTACAACCGCTAAAAAAAAGAAACACACTGAGGTAGTGGTATTTTATGAATAATTTATAACCTGAACCTACCTATTTGCTTGAAAAATAAAGCACCCTAGCGTACCTTTGTAAAAAATTCGTATGCGTTCTTTTTTTGCTAAATTCAAGTTATTCGGTCTGGTGCTACTGCCAATTTCTGCAGTAATAATGTACCTATTCTATAATGCATTAAAACCTGTAAAACTGCTACCGGTGTATTCACCTGCCATGGTAAATGCAGAATTGGTTTCTGAAGAGATTCAGCATGTTAGAAAATATCACACTATTGGCGACTTCTCGCTGACCAACCAGAACGGAGAAACTATTACACAAGAAAACTACAAGGATAAAATTTATGTTGCCGATTTCTTTTTCACCACTTGCCCCACTATTTGCCCTATAATGACAAAAAATATGGCGGAGTTACAAAAAGCATTGGGCAACGATAGCGAGGTAATGTTATTATCACATTCAGTAACCCCCGAAATTGATTCTGTAGCACAATTGAAAAAATATGCTCTAGAAAAAGGAGTGGATGATGCTACATGGAATTTAGTGACAGGTGATAAAAAACAAATCTATGATCTTGCCCGTAAGTCTTACTTAGCCGTAAAAACTAATGGTGATGGCGGACCATTTGATATGATACATACAGAAAACTTCATTTTAGTCGATAAGAAGAAAAGAATTAGAGGTTTTTATGACGGCACCAAAAAAGAAGATATTGAGAAGATTTTGACCGACATTGAAATTTTGAAAAAGTCTTACGACGAACATAGTAAATAGCACAAACTAATAAGACATTAGGACAGCGTTAGTTTTAGGATGTATTAATTTCCTAATTGAATTATTTCCTTTACTTTTGCCTTACTTATAATGAATCTAAATAAAGATTGGAAACTACAGTCGCACATTTAAAGAGAGGTCAAAAGGGAATCATAAAAGAATTCACCGAGAACTTACTGCCTATTAAATTACTTGAACTAGGTTGTTTGCCTGGCAATGTAGTGGAACTTGTGCAAGTAGCTCCTTTAAAAGACCCTATTTACATAAACGTTAATGGGTCGCATATTGCCATTAGAAGAGAAATGGCGCTACATATAGCACTTGATATTATTGAAGATAATGTAGCTATATGAGCAAACAAATTAATGTAGCCCTAATTGGAAATCCAAACACTGGTAAAACATCTGTATTTAATCAATTAACCGGACTTAACCAGAAGGTTGGTAATTACCCAGGTATTACCGTAGAGAAGAAAGAAGGTATTTGTAAGTTACCACGTGGGGTAAAGGCGCATATTTTAGATTTACCAGGCACCTATAGTTTAAATACAACATCATTAGATGAAAGTGTAGCTGTAGAGTTGTTGTTGAACAAAAATGACAAGGATCACCCAGATGTTGCCGTAGTTGTTTCCGATGTTGAAAATTTAAAACGAAATCTTCTCCTTTTTACTCAGATTAAAGATTTAAAAATACCTGCGATATTGGTCATTAACATGTCCGATCGCATGTCTAGAAAAGGTATTTCAATTGATATTGATTTATTAGAAAAAAAGCTAAACTCTAAAATTGCCTTAGTCAGTACCCGTAAAGAAACAGGTATTGATAAATTAAAAGAGTTAATTGCCGATTACAAGAATTTATCAAAAACACAAAATGTAGATACTTCTGTAATTGCACCTGAATATTTTGCAAAACTTAGAGAGACTTTTCCAAAAGAGGATGTTTACAAACTGTGGTTGGTTATTACCCAAGATGTCAACTTTATGCCTCTTGAGAAGAAATTGTTTAAAGACGCATCATCGTTCGCCACCAAATCAAAATCTGAGCTTAAACGATTACAACAAAAAGAAACTATTCTTAGATACCAGTTTATTAATGGCATTCTAAAAGAGACCTATAAGATTGATGTTAATGCCGCGAAAGGTTTTAGGGCTACTTTAGATAAAGTACTTACCCATAAGGTTTTTGGTTATGTAATATTCTTTTTAATCCTTTTAACCATATTTCAAGCCATTTATGGTTGGAGCGAATACCCAATGGATCTCATTGATGGATTCTTTGCTTCGGCTACAGAATGGGTTAAAGATACATTACCACCAGGCGTATTTACTAATCTAATTGCTGAAGGCATTTTAGCCGGTATTGGGGGTATTGTCATATTCATCCCTCAGATAGCCTTCTTGTTTCTATTTATAGCCTTGTTAGAAGAAACAGGTTATATGAGTAGAGTGGTGTTTTTGATGGATAGAATAATGCGCCCGTTTGGATTAAGCGGTAAAAGTGTTGTTCCATTAATTTCCGGTACTGCATGTGCCATACCTGCTGTAATGGCCACTAGAACCATAGAGAATTGGAAAGAACGACTAATTACGATATTGGTAACTCCGTTTACCACATGCTCTGCACGTTTACCAGTTTACTTGATAATTATAGCATTGGTAATACCAGAAGGCAGCTTTTTAGGATTAAGCTATAAAGCACTGACTTTAATGTCGTTATACCTAATGGGTTTTGGGGCGGCTATTTTATCTGCTGTTATCTTAAATAAAATATTAAATATCAAGAGCAAATCTTTCTTTGTAGTTGAAATGCCAAACTACAAATTGCCCTTACTTAAAAATGTAGGATATACTGTTCTTGAAAAAACTAAAAGTTTCGTTTTTGGAGCGGGTAAAATTATTCTAGCTATTTCAATTATACTTTGGTTTTTAGGTTCTAACGGATTTTCAGATGAATTCAAAAACGCAGAAACCATTGTTACAAATAGGGTAAATGAACAAGGTTTTAGTAGTAGCAGTGAAATTTATTTTGAAACGCACCAAAATGGTTTGGATATAAACGATCCAGGCGCAACCGATCAACAAAAAGAATTAGAAGAACGAGCTTTGGCCCAAGAAATAGCTGGTTATAAATTAGAACATTCCTATATGGGCTATATGGGTAAAGCTATAGAACCAATTGTAAGACCTTTGGGCTACGATTGGAAAATTGGTATTGCCGTTCTAACGTCTTTTGCTGCCAGAGAAGTTTTTGTAGGCACCCTTGCTACTATTTATAGTGTTGGTAACGACGAAGAAGAAACCATTAAAAACAGAATGGCTGCCGAGATAAACCCAAGAACAAAAAAACCTTTATTTAATTTAGCATCTGGAATTTCCCTGCTTCTATTCTATGCTTTTGCAATGCAATGCATGAGCACTTTAGCAGTAGTAAAAAGAGAGACCAATTCTTGGAAATGGCCTGCCGGACAACTAGTTTTTATGAGCTTATTTGCTTATATTGTTGCTTTCATTGCTTATCAATTATTAAAATAAAATGGATATACTTCAACACATTTTAGTTTACATCACTTTAGCTATTTCTGTAGGTTATATAGCTACAAAATTTTTTATTCCAAAATCTCTTTGGTCTAGCAAAAAGAGTAGCTCAAAAGCTTGTGGACAAAACGATTGCGCTTGCCACTAAATTTCAGGTTTTAGTTAAATTAAATAAAAAAGACTCATAACAGTTTCTAAAATTGTAACGATTCTTTCTTTGGTTCGTTTAGATTGCGTAGGAATAATCTAACACCATGAACACTAAAAAATTTCTTCTTTCATTTTTTACATTACTATTTCTCAACCTATTTAATACCAATGCGCAGAACCTAACCGCCTTTGTTATTGATAGTATTAGCCAAGAGCCTATACCCTTCGCTACCGTACAATTAAAAGAAAAAGGTGTTATTACAAATGAAGAAGGTAACTTCAATTTCATACTAAACGAGACCATTACAGAGTCTGATTCTCTAACCATTTCTTCAATGGGTTACGAAACCCTATCAAAACCTATATCTGAATTTACTACAACTAAAATTTTACTTGTACCTAAAGCAATAGAACTACGAGAAGTTATAGTCTCTAACAAAAACTATACAGCAGAAGAGATAATAGATTTAGTTGAGGATAATCTAGAAAAGAACTATAACAATGACCTTACTAAAAAAAGGTTGTTTCATAGATCATCTTATTTTGATAGATGGACAAAAAGTAATTTCAAAGTCAAAAAGTCTTCCATTGATATATTAAACCAGAAATTTATTGATAGCATCATATCTACCGTTCCCAAAAATGATGCTTATTATCAAGAATTAGTAGGTGATCTTTACTGTAATTATGACGAAGAGGTACAAAAACTAGATTTATTAAAAGCATCTAAATTATACGATAAAAATACTGCACTTGATCAGGAAAAAATAGAAGAAAAATTTAATAGTATACTAAAAGAGAACGTTAAGCCTGGTTCTTATTTTAAAATTAAATCTGGGTTACTATCCTTTAAAATAGATGCTGATGAGGTTAGCGAGCTGTTTGAAGAAGATATAGATTCTACAGATGTTGCAGCTGTTAATGCAGAACTAGAAAAAAAGAAAAAGGAAAAAGAAGAAAGACAGAAAAACTTTGCCTACTGGAAAAGAAATAATTTGGGTTCCATTTTAAATGGATTACCAACCCAAGAAGACAGTGATTTAAACTTTATTACCAAATCTAGGAAGTATGACTTTACTCTAAACGAGTTTACATATTTGGGCAATGATGCCGTATATGTAATTTCATTTAAACCTAGTGGCTCTGCAGATTTTGAAGGCACATTGTATATAAATGCAGATGATTTTGCAGTAATACAAGTAGATTATAGCAACGTTAAACCCATTAGTAAATTTAATTTATTGGGTATTTCCACCAATAAATACCTGTCTAAAGGAAAAGTCATATTTAACAAAGGTACAGATGGTTTTTATGGACTACGTTACTATGAGTCTGAAGTAGGAGAACGAATTGGTGTTAGAAGACCTTTGAAAATTATTGAAAAGAACAAAATAGTAAAAGGCAAAAATAAGCAGAACGAGCTATCTGGAGATATGGATTTTGTTTTTATCAATGTTGAAAAAAATGAAATGATAGTTTTTGAGACAGAAAATATATCTCAGGCTACATTTGATGGTTTTACAGAAAATAATGCCGTGTTGCCTACTTATTTACCAAAATATGACCCAACTTTCTGGGAAGGTTATGCTATTATGGAACCCAATTCGGCTATTAAGGAATTTAAGTCTGTTTCATCGAAATAAGCTACACAAAATTCTTAATGAAGCTGTAGAATAACAATCCCCAACCTATTACTAAAAAGAGTCCGCCAAGAGGGGTTATAGGACCCAATATTTTCATTTTTTTTCCTTTGGATGCTGTAATACATAATCCGTAAATACTGAAAGAAAATAAGATGGTTCCGATAACTAGGCAATAGATTATACTTTTCTCTAAGCTCGTTTCTAGGTTAAGATTAAAACTTAGCATTAATATCAACAGTGCGTGATACATTTGATATTTCACTCCTGTTTCAAAACTATTTAATTGATCTGCGGTGAAAGTTTTCTTTAAAAGATGTGCTCCAAAAGCACCAAAAATAACTGCCAACAACCCTAATAAAGCTCCTACTAATTGTGCTACTAATACCATATAATTTTTATTTCAAAGATAACTGCATCAAATTAAATGTATACCTTACTAAAATCATTAATCTTTGAAAAATGAAAATATATACATCTGCTTGTATAGTCGCTATCATATTAATGGTTAGTTGTAGCGCCACAAATACCAGCAAAAGCGACAATACATCCTTAGACACAGAATTAAGAGAAAAAAATAGAGCCAACCTTTCGCTTTTACAAAGAATAAGACAAAAGCCAGGTGTTATACTTCAAAATAATGTTCCTATTTTAAATAAAACAACCAACTCTTTTGATTCTGGTGGTAATCAAGAACCTTTATATGTTCTAAACAATCAAGTTATAGGAAATTCATTTAATTCCGTCAATGAACTAATTGATAGTTATAACGTAAAGAAAATCATAATTCTTTTTGGTACAGATGCTGCAAGTTATGGTACACAAGGGTCTAATGGAGTTATTAAAATAACCAGCTATTAAAAATAAATTACTGTAGACTAATATTCATTTCCATATTTGAATTTAATGTAAAGACACATTCATCAAATTTTGGAGGACCAAACATTTTCATTTTACCTTTAGAAAAAGCAATCTGTTCTTTTGGAATACCTAGCATATTGGTATCCAAATTCTTATTTCCGTTTGCATCATGAAAAATTGCAATAGCATAATCTCCATCGGGTAAATCTGTAATATTAACAGCTGTCTTTCCCTTCACCGCCTTTTCTGATCCAGATTTATAAACTTTATCAAACTTTAAAAAAGATACCTCATCATTATAAATGGCAAAACAGATATTACCATCTTCAGAGGCTACACCTTCGATGTTTAAACTAAGCTTGTGCTGCGCAAAAACTCCAGTAGACATCAACCCTAAAACCAATAGCAACAGTAGATTTCTTTTAATCATTCTATAAATTTTAAAACCAAAATAGATTCAATAGTTATGCCAAAGCTATTGCTGCTTTAGCGTTTTATAAAATCCTAATTAGGCGTACTCAAAGAACTTATTCTGGAACTTAACTTTTGAAATAATTGAACCGTCCCAACAGAATCTTTTAAATTAAAGTATACATAAGCAGAATCTTTATAGACCAACTTTACCTTGTTCTGATTGATATTGTCAACAAAGACACGCACTTTCTTATCTGTCAAAGAATCCTTAAACTCTCTAAAAACACCTTTCTCCTTATCGAATGCAGAAAAACCATGTAATCGCTGCATTGGGGGAATCCTCTCTACCAAAACAACACTGTCAAGTTCATTTAACGGAATTTCAACATTGTAAAATCCTGAGCGAAGACTTAGGCTATTTACATCATCATCTACCCAGTTTTTAATATGAAGTGTTAAAACAAAAGCACAAACGATTACAGTTATTATCAACGCAATTGTCCAGACCCAATTTTTCTTAGAAGAGTGCATAAAAATTTAAAGTATCAAGTTAACAATACTATAACCTTAAACGGTAAAAATGACATTAAATTATTGTATAGTTGAAAAACACTTTTCAATCATTTGATGAAAAGTTAAGGTCTTTAGGCCTAACCCAAACCTACATCTAAGGTCATCATAATTATGAAACCACCTATAAAGCCCATAGTGGCAATATCTGTATATTTATCTTGTTGTGTTTCTGGTATTACTTCCTCTACTACAACAAAAATCATAGCACCAGCTGCAAATGAAAGCGCATATGGTAAAATAGGTTGAAAGGTCATAACCGCCCAAGCACCAAGAACAGCAGCAATAGGCTCTACAAGTGCAGATGCCTGACCAAACATAAAACTCTTGGTTCTACTTAAACCATGTCTACGCAATGGCATAGCAACAGCAAAACCTTCTGGGAAATTTTGCAAACCTATACCAAGCGCCAACGCAACGGCACCACCAATAGAAGCACCTTCAAACCCAGCGGCTACTCCACCAAAAAGAACACCTACAGCTAAACCCTCAGGAATGTTATGTAGTGTAATTGCCAAAGTCAACAATGTAGTTCTACGCCATGGGGTTTTTACACCTTCCGCTTCGCTCTCTTTAAAATTTATATGTAAATGAGGCAACACTTTATCTAGTCCAAAAATGAACATAGCACCAAGAAAAAAGCCTACCGCTGCTGGTATAACTTTTACAAACCCTTCACCTGGACTCATTTCAATACCAGGTGCCAGCAAACTCCAAAAACTAGCGGCTACCATAACTCCGCCGGTAAACCCTAACATTCCGTCTAATACGGCTCGATTCATTGTTTTGAACAAAAAAACCAATGCAGCCCCAGCCGCAGTAAGTCCCCATGTAAATAACGTCGCATAAAACGCTGCCAATACTGGGTCAATCGATTCAAAATATGCTATAACTTGATCCATAATTTAAATGTTAATTAATTAAAACATTATTCTTCATCTACTATCTCTAAAAATAAATTCGTTGCTATTTGTTTGGAAATATTAATAGATCCTGACCTTGTAGAAATCGTTACTGATCCATCAAACTCTTCTCTTTCCAAAATTTTAAAAGTATCGCCAAGAGCAATTTTATTCTTATCCAAAAACTTTAAAAATGCTGCAGACGAATCATTTACTCCTACACAAACTCCTTGACTTCCAACGGGTAATTCGCTAATCAATTTTTTAACTGATTTTGTAAATACACCATCCTTATTTGGAATTGGATCGCCGTGCGGATCTACTTTAGGATACCCTAAATGAGCATCTAATTTATCAATTAAAGCATCACTTTTTATATGCTCCAATTGCTCTGCCACTACATGTACCTCATCCCAAGAAAAATTTAATTTATCAACCAAGAACACCTCCCATAAACGATGTTTTCTTATAATAGATAAAGCCACCAATCTCCCTTTTTCTGATAGCGAAACACCTTGGTATTTTTTATAATTAACTAAAGACTTCTCAGATAGTTTTTTAACCATATCCGTTACAGAAGATGGCTTGGTCTTCATTTGTTCTGCTATTGCATTGGTGGCAACAGACTTACTATTAAACTCGCTTAAGTGATAAATACTTTTAATGTAATCTTCTTCTGATAGTGTCATGGAAAAACAATATAGGTGCAAAAATACATTTTTATATGTAAAAACAATTTTTTAGGTTTGTCTAAAATTTTATTTAGATGATTAAAATTATATTTTTTGCCTTAACTATTTTATCAGTTACAGTAGTTGGTGCTCAAAATTCTATTATATCAGGTACTATTTCCTCAAAAGACGGTACAGAAGCTTATGTAAATATTTATTTAAAGGGAACCGAAGTAGGTACTGCTTCAAATGAAAATGGGCAATACACTTTAAAGAATATTCCCTCCGGAAAATACACACTAATAGCTTCTACCATTGGCTTTGAGAGATTTTACAAAACAATTATAATTGCCGAAGGCGAAGACCTAATTGTTAATATTAGCTTATCACCTTCTACAGAATCTTTAGATGAAATGGTAGTTACAGGAACGCTAAAACCCGTAAGTAGATTAGAAAGTCCCGTTCCGGTAGAAGTCTACAAGCCTACCTTCTTCAAGAAAAACCCTACTGCAAGTATCTTTGAAGCACTACAGAATGTAAATGGTGTACGACCTCAAATAAACTGTAACGTTTGTAATACCGGCGACATTCATATTAATGGTTTAGAAGGTCCCTATACTTTAGTACTTATAGACGGCATGCCAATTGTTAGCGGTCTAGGAACCGTATATGGGCTATCTGGGATTCCAAACTCGTTAATTGAACAAATTGAAGTTGTAAAAGGTCCCGCTTCTACACTTTACGGAAGTGAAGCTGTTGGCGGACTTATAAATATCATCACAAAAAATAACCTATCTGCACCAGATTTTTTCGCGGATAGTTTTGTTACCTCATGGGGAGAATTTAACCTTGATGTAGGTACTAAATTTAATATTGGCAAAAAGACTAATGTGCTCTTAGGAGTAAACTATTTTAAATTTGATAACCCAATAGATAATAACGGAGATAATTTTACCGACCTAACCTTACAAGACCGAATTTCAGTTTTTCAGAAGTGGAATTTCACTAGAAAAAACTCTCGAATTCTCTCTTTAGCCGGACGCTTTTTTTACGAAGACAGATGGGGTGGAGAAATGCAATGGACTCCTGAATTTAGAGGAGGGGATGAAATTTATGGCGAAAGCATCTATACCCGTAGATGGGAAATATTAGGTAAATATCAATTACCCGTAGAAGAACAATTGATGCTGTCTTTTTCTTATAACGACCATAAGCAAAATTCAGTTTACGGAGATGTACCTTATTTAGCAGACCAACGTATTGGTTTTACTCAACTAACATGGGACAAAACAATAGGTAAACATAGCCTTTTGGCAGGTACCGCTTTACGATACAATTATTACGATGATAATACACCTGCTACTTTAGACGCCAATGGCAACAAACCAGATGAAGTAGTAATTCCAAGTCTTTTTGTACAAGATGAAATTGCTTTCAATAAAAAACACTCGTTGCTTTTAGGCGGTAGATATGATTATGATGAGCGCCACGGAAGCATTATTACACCTAGAGGTGCATACCGTTTTAAATTTACTGATAATGATATTATCCGGATAAATGCTGGTACAGGATTTAGGGTTGTAAACCTATTTACTGAAGAACATGCTGCACTAACCGGATCACGAGATGTTATAATCGCTGAAGAATTAAAACCAGAACGTTCATTTAATATCAACCTTAATTACTTAAAGAAAATATATGGGGACAAAGGCACTTTTGTTAGTCTAGACGCCTCTGTATTTTATACCAATTTTCAGAATGTAATTATCCCCGATTACGACACTAATCCCAATCAAATAATTTATGATAACCTAAATGGAAAATCCATTTCAAAAGGTATTAGTGCAAATGTTGATGTTTCCTTCTACAACGGTATAAAGGTAATGGTAGGAGGTACTTTACAAAATGTAAGTAATACCGAAAATGGAATAAAACAAAGACAAATTCTTACTGAAAGTTATTCTGCAAACTGGAGTATTGGTTATAATATTCGCAACTTAAATCTAACTGTTGATTATACTGGAAATCTATACGGTCCTATGCGTTTACCAACTTTAGGTGATAATGATCCACGAAGAGATTTCTCACCAGTATGGAGTATTCAAAACATTCAATTTACGTATGATGGTTTAAAGAATTTTGAATTTTATGGCGGAGTTAAAAACTTATTAGATTGGACTCCTAATAGAGGAAATCCATTTATAATAGCACGTGCAAATGACCCATTTGACAAAGAAGTTACTTTTGATACTAATGACAACGCTGTGGCTACACCAGACAACCCAAATGGGTTAACTTTTGACCCATCTTACGTATACGGACCCAACCAAGGCATACGTACATTTTTCGGATTACGTTACACATTGAATTAAGCACAAAAGCCAACTGCTATTTCGTATTTTTGGTGTTATCAGGGATATAGTTCCTGAAATAGTTTGAAAGTCATGAACGAATACGATTATATCATTATTGGCGCAGGCGCATCTGGTTTATTACTGGCTGATGCCATGCTTAATGATTCGTTTTTTGATAATAAAAAAATATTACTTCTTGACAAAGATGCTAAAAATACTAATGATAGAACATGGTGTTTCTGGGAAGAAGGTAATGGTCAGTTTGAGGCAATTGTCCATAAAAAATGGGACGCTATTCATTTTCAAGGTGATGACGTTTTAAAAAGAACGAACATAAGTCCTTATTCCTATAAGATGATTAGGAGTATTGATTTTTACAAATATTACTTAGGTCGTATAAAAGAATCATCTAATATCACTTTTGTTCAAGAAGGTATGGTTGACTTAAATGAGTCAGCCACCGAGGTTACCGTAAAAACTACGAATAACACGTATTCTGGCAAGTTCATATTCAATAGCCTTTTTGACTATAAAATGGCAATGGGGCAAAAAAAATATCCGGTGTTGCAACAGCATTTCGTAGGTTGGGTCATAAAAACCGAAAAACCCATTTTCAATGCTTCAGAGGTTACATATATGGATTTTTCCATTCCTCAAAAAGGTAATACTCGGTTTATGTATGTACTACCCTATTCTAACAATACTGCATTAATTGAATACACATTGTTCTCAGAACAATTATTACCAAAAGCCGAATATGAAGCTGCTATAAAAGAGTATATAGTAGACCGTTTTCAATGTAAAACTTATGAGATTATTGAAAAGGAAGCTGGTAGTATACCAATGACCGCTTATGATTTTAGAGATCACCACACTAAGAGAGTTAGATATATAGGTACCGCTGGCGGTTGGGCAAAACCCAGTACAGGCTACACCCTAATGAGCACTGCTAATAAAATTCCAAAACTAATTGAGCATATTAAGCAAGGTACACCGCTAAAGAAAATGAAACTGAAAAATAAATTCTGGTTTTATGACATGCTTTTTTTAGATGTACTACATCATGACAATGGAAATGGGCATGTGATTTTTGAATCTATTTTTAAATCTTTAAAACCACAAATGGTATTTAAATTTCTTGATGAAAAAACAAGTTTAAAAGAAGATATTGTTTATATAAATTCTTGCCCTAAAACTCCGTTTATAAAAGCATTGTTTAAGCGTCTTTTTTAAACAGTTCTATTCATAAGGTTTTTACCAAATTGACGCAGAAGATCTTTCTTTTCTTGTTCAATATCCATGTCAACAAGAACCTCAAAAGCCTTAGCGGTATAATCTGCAATAGCTCCTTTGGTAGCATTGTCCGCTCCTGTCTTTTCAAAAATAGAACGCACCGCTTTAACCTTAGAATCTGTCTCCTTTGGTTGTATAGAATATAAATGCTCCAGTTCTTTTGACATTACCTCAGAACCTGAATTCAAAGCTTTTAGATAAAGATATGTTTTCTTATTTTCAATAATATCTCCCCCAACTTGCTTTCCAAAAGTTTCTGGATCTCCGAAAACATCTAAATAATCATCTTGTAATTGAAAGGCAATTCCAAGGTTCAATCCGTAATTATACATCTGTTCTTGCGAAGCATCAGATGCACCGGCAACAATAGCACCCATTTTCAATGCTGCAGCAACAAGTACGGCTGTCTTATATTCAATCATTTTTAAATACTCAGGCAGCATTACATCGTCTCTTGTCTCAAAATCAACATCATATTGTTGACCCTCACAAACCTCCAATGCCGTTTTACTGAAAAGTTTAGCCAAATCTCTAAAAACATTTGGCTCATAATTTTCAAAAAGCTGATAAGCCATAATTAGCATAGCATCACCCGAAAGAATACCCGTATTAATATCCCATTTTTCATGAACCGTGGTTTGCCCTCTACGAACAGGGGCATCATCCATTATATCATCATGCACTAAAGAAAAATTATGAAAGACTTCAACTGCTAAAGCTGCATCCAATGCTTTTCTATAATCAGCCTTAAATATTTCTGCGGTCATCAAAACTAAAACTGGTCTTAATCTTTTGCCTCCTAAACCAAGAATATAGGTAATGGGCTCGTAAAGGTTTCTAGGTTCCTTCGTAATTTTCTTTGAATCCAAATAAGCAATAAACTCTTCTCGATATTCTTCAATAGTATGCATTACTAGCAATTTTCTTCAAAAATAGAATAAATAAGATTGAAATAAGGTGCTTTTGTTACTAGAAGAAACAAAACGCTATACCAAAATATTACCTAGACAATTTAAAGGAATCGTTTAAGCTTAAAAGATGAATGAGAATATATTACAAAGAAGCTCTTTTAATTAATCTAGATGGCATAATTACCTGAGTGGTATTTTCATTTTTTATATGTCTTGCTGCCAACTTAGCCATTTCATAAAAATCTGTAGAAATGGTAGTAATACCCCCAAAAACAATCTCTTTAGAAACATTGTCATTTTGAGATAAAATACCGATATCCTCGCCTATTTTCAACTTTTTACGAACCGAATCTCGAAGAATATGCCATAATATAGTGTCTCCTAAAGCAAAATAAAGATTACCCTTAACGGCAGAACCTATTACGTAATGGTTTTTCACCTCACCGTTTACAGAATATTCTTCTAAGAATCTTTCAAATGCATTTTTTATGGAAACAGGAGAAAAATCGCTCTCCTCATTAAAATATAGTATGATTTTAGAATACTTTTTTATGTCAGGAAGCAATTGAACCAATGATTTATAAATTACATTTTCAAATTCTTGAGAAATATAAGAATACGATTTTCCTAAATTTAAGTATCGATCTACTAATAATAATTTTTTAGGTTCAATATGTTGTAATAGCTGTGCAACTTTTTGGTTTTGAATTGGAGCAATTATATACATTCCATATTTACCATTAATATTGGTAATAATAGTTTCGAAAACACTAAGATTATTGTGGTGAAAAAAAACATCGATTTGAAATCGTTTACCCATTTCTTTTCTGAATGTTTTGTAAAATTCTTCTTGATAGCTTTGAAAAGCGAACAATAATAAGGCCATTCTTTTTGTAATATTTGTAGCTTGGCTAATCACAAAATACCCCTTTAATTGTCTGGACTCAATTAAGCCTCTATTCTTAAGTTCTTCATATGCTTTAAAGATGGTCTTTCTTGCATAACCAATCTCTTCAACCATAATGTTTATAGAGGGTAACTGATCTCCCACAGCTAATTTCCCATCTTCAATAGACTCAATAACTCCTTGAACCAATTGCTCATGTTTTGTAAGGTTATTATTGTGGGTTAAGCTTAAAATATTACTAATAACCTGCATAAATAATATATGAAATTTGTATCGGTCAATATACAATTTAAAAGAAGATTTTAAAATCCTATACCTTTTATTGAATATGACAAGGGTGTAAAGAACAAAAAAGAAACTTAGAAATTAAAGCTAATAAAACACAATTATTGTAATCAAAAAAAGGAACATAAAACTACATCACCCATAACTATAAAACACCTAACTAATCATTAAAATATTCACCAAACATCAGCCCTTTCTACCATTAAATATTAAATGTTGCATTTATCATAATATAATATATTGATGATATTTTATGATATAAATCACAATCTCAAAAAATATACTTACAAAATTTATTAAATTAACATTTATTTATATATTTGTTTATAGTAGCATAGTGTATCATAGTCTCTTGACCTTAAAAAGGTACCAAAAGAGATTTTAATACTTATGCCTACATAGAATAACTAACAACTGTAACGACTAACTTTATGAATTATCAAAAAAACTTTCCTAAGTTTTCCATGGTTCGGAATCATGTAGGCTTAACGATGATTTTATTTTTTAGTGGATTTCTCTTAACAAGTCTCCACGCACAAACAACCGTTTCTGGAACAGTAACATCTGCTTCAGATAACATGCCGTTACCCGGGGTATCGGTCATTGATGCAAACAACCCAACAACGGGAGTACAAGCAGATTTTGATGGTAATTTTACTATTACTATCGAAGATGGCAACTCTAGTTTACGTTTTAGCTACATTGGCTTTAAAGCCGTGGTTGTACCTGTAAACAATCAAAGTACTATCAATGTTTCTTTAGAAGAAGATGTTGCCAACCTTGACGAAGTCGTTGTTGTTGGTTATGGTACTCAGAAAAAAGCAACTGTAACGGGTGCGGTAACAGCAGTACAAGGTCCCGTACTTGAAAGTTCCCCTGCAATAAGTGTATCTAACTCACTTGCGGGTAGACTACCAGGGGTAGTAATTGTACAAACCAGTGGTGAGCCTGGTAACGACGAATCAACTATAAGTATTCGTGGTACAAATACATTGGGAAACAACCAACCATTAGTAGTAATAGATGGTATCCCTGATAGAGATGGTGGTATTGGGCGTATAAATGCAGATGACATTGCAAATATTTCTGTACTTAAAGATGCCTCAGCTGCAATTTATGGTGCTAGAGCAGCTAACGGTGCTATTATCGTTACCACTAAAACTGGTAAAGTTGGCAAAATGCAAATAAACTATAAAGCCGATTTCGGACTTACAAGACCGACAAGAACTCCAGAAATGGCTAGTGCCGTTGAGTACCAAACCATAATGAACGAACTAGCAATTTACAATAGTAACATACCAGCATCGCAATGGGGTACAGCAAACACTGCATTTCAAACATCTGGTAGCTATACAATACCTGGCAGTAGTCCTGCAGAAACTGTAAATGCAGCTTTTAGTCCAGAGACAATTAATAATTACAGAACTAGTGCAGATCCATGGTTATATCCTGATACAGATTGGTTTGGTGCAACTTTTAAAGATTGGGCAGAACAACAAAGACACAATCTATCTATAAGTGGTGGTAATGAAGATTTAAAATACTATGCTTCTTTAGGGTATTCAGACCAAGGCGCTATATACAAGAATTCAGCGAACAGGTATCAGCAATACAATTTTAGATTGAATACCGATGCAAGAATTAACGATTACATTTCTACCAAATTAAGCATGGCTTATAGAAAAGAAGATAGAACTTTCCCAACTGAAGGTGCAGGTGCTATTTTTAGAATGTTAATGAGAGGTAGACCTAACGAACCTGCAATATGGCCAAACGGATTACCTGGTCCAGATATTGAAAATGGTCAACAACCAGTAGTGGTAACAACCAATGCCACTGGTTATGACAAGCAACCTACAGATTACCTACAATTTACAGGGTCTGTTGATATTACAAACCCATGGGTTGAAGGTCTTAAGCTAAACTTAACCGCAGGTGTGGATCAAAGCCAGTTACGCAGAAAATTATGGCAAACACCTTGGACACTATATTCTTTAGACCGTGCGAATTATATCGCTACAGGTGTTCCTGAACTAAGTGGATCTATTCGCTCCAATTTTACTGATGCAAGATTATTACAATCATCTAATAATATACTGAACACTAACCTTACCGGTATATTAACCTATGATAAAACTTTTGGTGAGGACCACAACATTGGTCTTTTAGCTGGTATAACCCGTGAAAATTTTCAAGGTGAATTTTTCTCAGCATTTAGAAGAAACTATCTTTCTACAGCTGTAGATCAACTAGGCGTTGGTGGCGAAATTGCACAAGAAACGGATGGATTTGGGTATAATAGAACTCGTTTAGGTTATTATGGGCGTGCTCAGTATAATTTTAAAGAAAAGTATTTAGCTGAGTTTATATGGAGATATGATGGTTCTTATATTTTTCCAGGTAATGACCGTTTCGGATTCTTCCCAGGTTTATTAGTTGGTTGGAACATAAATAACGAAGATTGGTTCAATGTTGATTCCATTAGTTATTTAAAACTAAGAGCATCTTACGGAGAAATGGGTAATGATCAAGTTTCATTTGACACTAATGGTGATGGAGAAATTACGGATGATGAATTACAAGAATATGCATATCAGTCAATTTATGAGTTTGGGCAGTATCCAATAAACGGACAAGTTCAAACGACTTTATTTGAAAACCTTTTAGCTAACCCAAGTTTCACATGGGAGCGCGCTAAAAATTATAACATTGGTTTGGATGGTATAGTGCTAGATGGTAAACTAAGTTTCACATTAGAATACTTTTTAAACAAGCGTGATCAAATTCTTATTCAAAAAACAGGATCTACACCAGGTTCTTCCGGTATTTCCGACTTATTGCCTCCTGTAAATGCAGGTAAAGTTAATAACGAAGGTTTTGAATTTGCTTTAAATTATTTCGGTGGAAGTGTAGATGGTTTCAAATGGGATGTTGGTGTAAACGGAGGTTATGCTCAAAACAGTGTAGTATTTTTAGATGAAATTCCTGGAGCTCCAGACTATCAATTACAAGAAGGAAAACCAATTGGATCATACTTGGTATATGAATCAGATGGTGTATTCATTGATGAAGCGGCAGTTAATGCAAATACTTTGGACTACAGCGCAGTTAAGCCACAATTAGAGCCTGGTGATATGAAATTTAAAGATATCAACGGTGATGGCGCTATCAATGATTTAGATCAAGTAAGATTAAAGAATAGCATTAATCCTAACTTTAATTTTGGTGTTACGTTCAATGCTTCTTACAAGAATTTTGACCTTTCCGTTTTGTTGCAAGGTGCCACTGGTGCTAAATTGTTTATACAAACAGAATCGGGTGATATCGGTAATTTTCTAAAGTATAGTTATGATAATAGATGGAGTCCAGAAAACCCAAGTAGTGTTCATCCAAGACTAGCAAGTCGTGGAGATACATATTACACAGGCGGTGATTATGGGAACAATACCTACAATCTATTTAGTAAGGATTATTTAAGACTTAAAAACGTACAATTGGCATATAATTTCCCATCAGAATTAATAGACCAATTTGGCCTTTCCAAATTCAAGATATATATGAGCGGGCTTAACTTGGCTACATGGGCAGCTCAAGATATCTATGACCCTGAGTCGACTAGTAATAGTGGTCAGTTCTATCCACAACAGTCAATTATTAACACAGGTTTTAGTTTAACATTTTAAAAAAAAATCATGAAAAAAAGAAAATTAGTACTCTTAGGCATACTAACGCTCGCGTTAGTTCCTATTTCGTGTAATGAAGATTTTTTAGAAACTTCCCCGTTAGATGCAATTTCAGCTGATGCTACTTGGGCAGATGGATCATTATCAGAAGCTTTTGTATTTAATGTTTACTCATCTCTAGGCTATGGAGGATTTGAGGAAGAAGGTTTATCTTCATTAACAGACGAAGCAATGTTTACCCACTCTGGTAGAGGAGTAAATGTAATCACAGAAGGTTCACTTTCACCGTCAGGTACGGGGAATATAAATATAATTCCGCAATGGAATGAATTGTATTTAGCTATTCGTAAAGCGAATATCGCCATACAAGAATTGCCTAACGCTGCTTTTGATGACCAAACCTTAAAGGATAGATTATTAGGTGAATCTTATTTTTTAAGAGCTTATTACTATCATCAACTAATGCGTTATTATGGCGGCGCACCATTAATAGATGCTCCTTACGGGCTAGATGATGATTATACAATAGCTAGAGATACTTATGCCGATAACGTAACATTCGTAACCGATGATTTAGACAAAGCAATTTCATTGTTAGATGGTAAAGATGTTACACCTGGTAGAGCATCAATGTTAAGCGCTATGGGCTTAAAATCTAGAGTACTTACCTATGCAGCAAGTGATTTACGAGATGGCCCAACAGCTAGCGCAAAATCATCTGTTTTAGGTGGCTATTCAAATCTAGAACTAGTTGCTTATACTTCTGGAGATAGAGATGCCAGATGGACTTTAGCTAAAACTGCAGCCAAGGCAGTATTAGATGCAACAACTGGTTACAAATTAGATTTAACAGCACCAGCAACTGCTGAAGAAGCTAAACAAACCTATATCTCCATTGCTATGGGAGGTGGTAGTGCTGTTGGCGATGCTGCCGCAAGATCAGAACTATTGTTTGAAAGAACACATTCTCCTTTATTTACTGCTGAAAGTAACTGGCCTTTAGGTGGTATTCACCAAGGAATAAATAACGGCCCTAACGGGTATCATAACTGGGCGGGTAATACACCTATTCAACAATTGGTAGACGATTACCAAATGATGGATGGAACCGATTTCGATTGGAGCAATCCGGAGCAGGCTTCGGCTCCTTATGAAAACAGAGATCCAAGATTGGCCGCAACAGTTCTTTATGATGGAGCTGCTTGGAAACCAAGACCAGATGATGTAGCTGCAATAGATCCTTATGATGAAATTCAAACAGGTACGTACGCAGATGGTAGCGGTGGTATAATTGCGGGGGTTGACATGCGCGATTCACCAATTGAAAACTGGAACGGTAGTAGAACAGGTTATTACGTGCGTAAATTTATTGATCCAGATCCATCTTTGGTTGACAATCAATCTAGCGCTCAAGTGGTGCCTTGGCCATTTATTAGATATACTGAGATAATCTTAAATTATGTTGAAGCATCTATTGCCCTAGGGGATGAAGGTGAAGCTAGAAATTGGTTGAACAAGATTCGTTTTAGAGCAGGCATGCCAGCAATTACTGCATCTGGTTCAGAACTTTTAGATGCTTACATCAATGAAAGAAGGGTTGAATTAGCTTATGAAGAACACAGGTTCCATGATGCCAGAAGATGGATGATCGCAGACCAAACACTTGGCAGAGGTATTAAGGTGATGAAAGTAACTGCAACGCTTAAAGCAGGTGCTACACCAAGAACACCTTATCAATATGATCCAACAGTATATGATTATACATATACCGTTGTTGATAACAATGATAATGAAACAAGAACTTGGGATGACAAAATGTATTTCATGCCTATTAGCAGAGATGAAATCAACAGAAATAACCTATTGATTCAGAATCCAGGTTATTAGTTTAGTTTAAATTGAGTTAATTTAAAGATCTATCCCTTTTTAGGATAGATCTTTTACTTTTAAGGAAATGACAAAAAATCTAACTCTCTATCTATTTATAGTATGTATACTTCTTCAAAGTTGCAAAGAGAAGGCTATCGAAGATCAAGTAACACCTACTATTAATACCGTTGAAAAACCATCATTATTTACACTTTTACCGGAAAGTGAAACAAATATTACATTCCAGAACACATTAAAAGAAGGACTTAACGCTAATGTATTGGTATATGAGTATCTATATAATGGCGGTGGGGTAGCTACCGGAGACTTTAATAACGACGGATTAGAAGATTTATACTTCACCTCTAACATGGGTAAAAATAAGTTCTATTTGAATAAAGGTGATTTATCTTTTATAGATGTTACCACAATTTCTAAAATCGAAGGCAGACCTGGACCCTGGAAAACAGGGATTACTTCTGCAGATGTAAATGGTGACGGAAAATTAGATCTCTACTTATGTTATTCAGGAGCATTACCTGATGCTAAACGTAAAAATCAACTATTTATTAATCAGGGAAACGATTCCAATAACATTCCTATTTTCAAAGAACAAGCTGAAGAATATGGTTTAGCAAGTGCAGCATTCAGCAATCAAGGTTATTTCTTTGATTATGATAAAGACGGCGACTTAGATATGCTGTTACTAAATCATAATCCAAAATCTTTGCCAGTTTTAAATGAAGTTAGCACAAAAGAATTTTTGAAAAAAGACGACCCACATCAAGGTACACGACTGTTTGAACAAAGAGCTAATAAGTTTTATGACATCACCAAAAAAGCAGGCATTAGCGGTTCTGCCCTAACCTACGGATTAGGAATCGCCATAAGTGATATTAATAATGACGGATGGCAAGATTTTTACATTTCCAATGATTACACTGTACCAGATTATTTATATATCAATAATCAAAACGGAACATTTACAGACCAATTAGGGTCACAAATGGGTCACACAAGTCACTTTTCTATGGGAAATAATGTGGCGGATATTAATAATGACGGTTTACAAGACATATTCACTTTAGACATGTTACCCAAAGACAACAAACGCCAAAAACTTTTATTATCACCAGATAATTATGAAAAATTCGATTTGAATATTAGAAGCGGATTTCACCATCAGTACATGCGTAACATGTTGCAATTAAACAATGGTGATAACACCTTTAGTGAAATTGGACAGCTATCTGGTATCTCGAATACAGACTGGAGCTGGGCTCCCCTATTTGCAGATTTTGATAATGACGGATTTAAAGATTTGTTTATTTCTAACGGATATTTTAGAGACTATACCAATTTAGATTTCATCAACTACATGGATAGTTATGTAAAATCTAAAGGAAGACTACAAAGACAAGATGTTTTAGAGTTGATAAAAGAAATGCCGGCCTCTAACCTTACCAATTTCTACTACAGTAATAAAAATGGTATAAATTTCACGGACAATACTAGAGTTGCAGGTATGGATCAACCAGCTAATAGCAATGGCGCAATCTATGTTGATTTAGATAATGATGGTGATTTAGATTTAGTAATAAACAACATTAACAAACCCGCATTTATATACCGAAATGATACAGCCAAAGAAGGGAACAATTATTTGAACGTAAAACTTTACGGCTCCGATAAAAATACAAATGGCATAGGTTCTAAAGTAAGTGTTTTCAATAATGGAAAAACACAAGTAGTTGAACAAATGCCAACCCAAGGTTACCTTTCAACTGTTTCGCCAATATTACATTTTGGATTGGCTGATAACACTACAATAGACTCTCTAATAATTGGCTGGAATTCTGGTAAAACAGAAATTCTTTCACAAGTTTCAACAAACCAATTATTAGTACTTGAAGAAAGCAACGCAAAAAAATCAAATTTAGTAAAAGACAAAAAAGAAGTCTTATTTTCAAAGATCGCGAATGTTATTACATATCAGCACCAATCATCATCAGTAAATGACTTTAAAAGGCAGTCGCTTTTATTGAAACAATTCTCGCATGATGGTCCGCCAATGGCTAAGGGTGATATTAATAATGACGGATTAGAAGATTTTGTAATTGGTGGTGGCATTGGGCAACCAACATCCATATTCATACAAACTAAGAATAAGAAATTTACTCAAAAGATAAATACTAGTTTTGATGTAGACAAAGAACAGTTCGATTCAGATATCGCACTTTCTGATATAAATAATGATGGTAACTTAGATCTATATATTGCTAGTGGTGGTTATCATAATTTTACTAAAAACGACCCACTTTTACAAGACCGACTATATTTAGGAGACGGGAAAGGAAATTTTAAAAAATCTGAATCTGCCCTACCAAGCATGCTAACAAATTCTGGTTCAGTTGCTTTTTCTGATGTTAACGACGATGCATTTTTAGATATTTTCGTTGGTGGATATGTAACTCCAGGACGATTTCCACAATCATCTAAAAGTTATATAATAATAAATGATGGCAAAGGCAATTTCACGGACAAGACAGATAATATTCAGCCAGAACTGAACAATTTGGGTATAGTCACAGATGCTGTATGGGCAGATATGGATGGTGACAAAAAAGAGGATTTAATTGTACTTGGTGAATGGATGCCAATTTCTATCTACCTGAATAAAAATGGCAAATTAGTTAATGAAACTGATCGGTTTTTTGATAAATCTTTATCTGGTTTATGGACGAGTCTCCATATAACCGACCTCAATAAAGACGGCAAACCAGATATTATTGCGGGTAATATTGGAACCAATACTCAATTTAAAGTGAGTAATGATACACCCGCTGAATTATACTATACTGATTTTGATAATAATGGTTCGGTAGATCCTATTTTAAATTTCTACATGGATAGTGTCAGCTACCCATATGTAACTAGAGATGAACTATTGGGTCAACTTTCAGGCAAAAGACAACAATTCAATAGCTATGAAAAATATGCTAATGCAACTGTAAACGATATTTTCAAGTCAAGTGAATTACAGAAGGCGAATAAATTAACGATTAAACATCAAAAAACTACAGTTTTAATGAGCACTAATAGCGACATATATCAAAACATTTCACTGCCAATTGAAGCTCAATACTCCCCTATTTCAGAAATTATAAGCTCAGATTTCAATAATGATGGTATTATTGATTTACTTCTTCTGGGCAACAATGATAATTACAAACTTAGAATAGGGAAATTTGATGCCAACTATGGTACAGTGCTTTTAGGTGTTGACAATAATACTTTCAACTATTTACCCCAAACCAAATCTGGGCTATCAATTAAAGGAAGTAACACTCATGCGCTGCTCATAGATAACCAACTTATTCTAACTAGTTACGGCACAGCTACCGAAACCTATAAACTCTTAAAATAGTATTTAATTAAACCATGACTATTTACAAAAAACTGATTTATACAATTACTCTTTTATCCCTAGTATTTTTGACCATTACTGCGTGTTCTACAAAAGAGGAGCCAAAAATGAGCGATAAAGAAGTTGCTATAGAATGGGCTAATATGACCTTATTTATTACAAGATATACACCATCAAACTCCCCCACTTTCGCCTCTAGAGCATTTGGATATACCGGTCTCACAATGTACGAATCTATAGTGCAAGGGTTTCCTTATTACAAATCAATGAACGGTCAATTAAAAGGCTTAGAATTACTTCCTGTGGCAGATGATTCAAAAGAATACAATTGGGTTTTGTCATTAAACGCTGGTCAGTCAGAAATTTTAAAGAATATCTACGTTCAAACATCCGAAGAAAATATTAAAAAAATTGATTCTCTTGAGCAGGTAATTTACGATCAACTTGCTTCAACCTTAGATAAAGAAACTGTTTCAAGATCAGTAGCTTTTGGTAAATCTGTTGCGCAAATTATTTTTGAATGGTCTAAAACCGATGGCGGTCATAGAGGATATCTGAATAATTTTGACAAAACTATGGTGCATCCGAACAGACCGGGTGCTTGGAAACCTCCATTATTTGCTCAATCTTTCAGTCATTATCCATTGCATCCACACTGGGGAGAAAATAGAACCTTTGCTTCAAAGAATAAACAACTTGAAGACCCAAAGATGATTCCGTATGATACTACCCCTGGATCTCCATACTACCAACAATTCGAAAATGTATATCTAAAAGATCAAGAGTTAACCCAGTTAGAAAAAGAAGCGGCTATTTGGTGGGGCGATGATCCTGATGTCAGTTTTACACCACCAGGTCACTCCTATTATTTTGCCACGCTAGCTATTGATGGTCATGATATCTCTATGATTGAAAGCGCAAAAACATATGCCCAAGTAGGTATGGCGGTATCTGATGCATTTGTTAATTGCTGGAAATGGAAATATCAGTTTTTTACTGAACGTCCTAATACCTTTATACCAAGATTTATTGATGAAGAATGGGAATCATTTTGGCCAGACCCTCCTTTTCCATCTTTTCCGTCAGGACATGCCATACAAGCGGCGGCAGCGGCAACAGTGTTAGAGCATAATTTTGGAAAAGAATTTACTTTTACAGATAGGGCACATGAAGGCAGGAAGCGCGACGAGTTAAAAGAGACAGATTTTGTCATCCGCTCGTTTAACACCTTTTGGGATGCTGCTCAAGAAACCGCAGATTCAAGATTTTACGGCGGAATTCACACACAATTAGATAACGAAGTAGGGTTAGAAAAAGGAGTAGAAATAGCAAAAAATGTTTACGCCTTAGAATGGAAGATCAAAAATGAAAAATAACATCTCAATATTTATAAAAAACTTAGGTATACTCCTTTTTTTCAATGGATGGATCAGTAATGCACAACAAACATTTATTGATGTCACCGAAGATGCTGGCATAGACCACCAGTATGAAGTCTACGAGGGTACTTTTGGTGGTGGCGTTACAGTTTTTGATGTCAACAATGATGGCTTTGAAGATTTATATATAACGAGTGGTATAAAATCGGATAGACTATATCTCAACAATGGCGACGGTACTTTCAAAAATACTTTCAATGGTTCTGGTTTAGAAATCACCAATAATTATGTTACCCAAGGTGTTGTAAGTGCCGATATTAATAAAGATGGATATAGAGATCTATTCATCACCACCATAACTACTACAGACGGAAAAAGTGTTATACCTAGAGCTAAAAATTTACTGTTTTTAAATAATGGAGATGCTACATTTAAAGATGTCACCAATCAATATGGCTTAGAAGATTTAAACTCCTTTAGTACGGGACCAAGTTTTGGTGATTTTAATTCAGATGGATATCCTGATTTGTTTGTAGGTAATTATTTTCAAGAATTTACCGGTAAACTCGGTATTATTAAAGATGCTACCATTGTAAGTGCCAACCAAACGGCTAAAAGTTATTTACTAGAAAATAAAGAAGGTAAAAAATTTAAAAACGTATATAAGGATTACGGTTTAGGTCATAAAGGCTTTGGTTTTGGAGGTGTTTTCACCGATTATGATAATGATAATGACCAAGATTTATTGGTCAACCAAGATTTTGGGTATAAAGCAGTACCCAATTTTCTATACCAAAATGAATATCCTGATGACAATTTTATAGATGTTAGTAAGGAAACTGAAATGGACTTGAAAATTAACGCCATGGGAGCGGCGGTTGGTGATTATAATGGTGATGGTTGGATGGATTATTACATTACCAACATTAAGTTCAATATGCTAATGGAAAATCAAGGCATTGGCAAGCCATTTGTTGACAAAGCAAAAGATTTGGGCACCTATAATTTGGCCATTAGTTGGGGCGCAAATTTTGCAGATTTTGACCATGATAAAGATTTGGATCTATTTGTTTCTAACGGAGATCTGAATCCAAATTGCACGCCTATGGGTAATTTCTATTTTGAGAACAATGATAACACATACACCGAAAAAGGAAGGGAACTAGCCATTAATGATTATGGAATAGGTAGAGGATCGGTAATTTTTGATATGGATAATGATGGAGATATGGACTTATTGGTTGTAAATCAAAAACCTATTTTAAATTACCCAACAACATCAATTACACGCCTTTTTAGAAATGATTTAACAAAGGGTAATTGGTTAAAAGTTGCACTTATAGGGCAAGCATCAGAAGCAAATGGTATTGGCTCTAGAGTTACCGTAGTTGCGAACGGGAAAAGAATAATTAGAGAAATAGACGGTGGTGGATCTAGCCACTTATCGCAAAATTCTGTGATAGCTCACTTTGGTTTGGGAGCCACTACTGTAGTTGATTCGGTTATTGTAAACTGGACAGGTGGTAATACTCAAATACTAACCAATCTAAATACCAACCAACAATTAGAAATTGTTGAGATTAATCCATCTAAAAAAAAATCTAGTTTTACTTGGTACATTTTAAGCGCTGTTTTATTAGCTATTTTAGTAATATTCATATTTTATAGAATGAGGTGGCCAAGAAATTAAAAAACCTTTACTTTTCTAAAAAGGTGAAAAAAAATTAAAAAATTTCCCCAAAAATGCAATAGCCTTCAAAATTCTCGTCTTTATTAATGAAGACCAATTGAAAAACCTTTGGATGGCATCCCACCAACAAAATAATAATAACCTTAACAGTTTTTTTGAAGAAGAGTATAGCTCCCTTAGGCGCTATGTTCAATCTAAAATTAAACAAACTTCAGAAAGTGACGCCGAAGATATAATTCAAGAAGTTGCGTTACGTATTTTTTCAAGACCAATTGATGCCTTACCTATTCATAATATTGGTGGTTTTGTGTACAACGCAGTTAAAAATAAAATTACAGATATACTGCGATCCAAGAAAAAACGTCTTGATAATCAAGATGAATTAGAAAACCTTTGGATAGACTTTACCCAAAATTTTTATGATAATTCTTCACAAGAATACTCCGATAATATTCGGAAAAAATTACAATCTGCAATTTTCAATTTAAAACCAGCATATAGAGATATTATTATAGCTGTCGATTTTGAAAATTATAGCTATAAAGAAATTTCGGAAGAAACAGGCATACCTCAAGGTACATTGATGTCTAGAAGACACAGGGCATTGTCTATTCTATTAAAAGATATTGAAATACAAAACATTAAAAAACATACTTATGAAATCTAAAATTGAAAAAAACATGGAGAACGCAGTTAAATTTTATGTTTATAAAGCATTCAAAATTCTAGGTTATATCATACTTGGCGTATGTATAGCATTCTTAGTAGGATATATAGTTATGCGCTTATGGAACTGGTTAATGCCAGATTTATTTGGACTACCGCAAATTGATTATTGGAAAGCACTTGGAATACTTCTATTATCTAAAATCATTTTTGGTTTTGGTGGTGGCGGTGGAGATGGTCGTAGTAAAAACAAGAAATCCAAAAATAAAAATAGGGTGAATGCATGCTCTAAAATGAGAAAGGATTTTTCTCAATGGAAACATTATGATGAATTTTGGCAAGCAGAAGGAGAACAATCCTATCTAGATTATGTTAAAAAATTAAACACTGAAAATAGCAGTGAAAACCCTGCCTCTTAATCGATTGAGCACAAAATATGTAATTAAAAGTTTGTAATTAAGTGAAAGTCAACATTAAAAAATTGTAAAACTTTGGAAACTTTTGTAGTTTCTAAAGTTTCCTGATGTATATTTGCAGCCGTTATGAAAGAAAAAATTAGGGATACAGCTTCACAGCTTTTCTTAGAACGTGGTTTTAAGAGTATTACCATGGACGATATTGCCAATGAAATTGGCATGTCTAAAAAAACCATTTACAGCGAGTACAGTAATAAGACTTCGTTAGTAGAAGATTGCGTAATGAATAAGTTCTGTGATTTAAGCAATGGTATTGACTTAATTATAGCGATGGAGAAAAACGCTATTGAAGAATTGTATGAGATAAAAAAGTATGTAATGTCTCATTTAAATGATGAAAAGAGCTCTCCACAGTACCAATTAATGAAATACTATCCGAAAATTCATAAAAACCTGAAGCTAATGCAATTCGAAAAAATGCATAAATGCATATTATTGAATGTTGAAGGTGGTTTAAAACAAGGCTTGTTTAGAGATAATATAAATCCGGAGTTTGTTGCTCGAATATATTTTACCGGTCTTAATAGTATTAAGGACCAAAACATGTTTCCGTTAGAACAATTTCCGATAGGAAAATTAATGGACTCTTTTTTAGAATACCACATTAGAGGTATCGTCACCCCAAAAGGCAAAGCAATTTTAAATAAAATCATCAATTCAAATCAAGAATAAATGCGAAATCAATTCTTAATACTCATTACCTTTCTAAGCATTAGCTTGGGGTATTCACAAGAGCAAGCCAATAGTTTTACACTCGAAGAGGCTATACAATTTGCGTTAGAAAATAACTATACCGCCATAAATGCAGATAGGGATATTATAGATGCACAAAAACAGAAATGGGAAACCATAGCAAGTGGTTTACCTCAGGTAAACGGTGCTATTAGCTATCAAAACCAATTGAAACAACCAGTGTCTTTACTACCTGCCGAACTTGCAGGTGGTGCAGCGGGGGAATTTATACCAGTTGTATTCTCTCAACCGCAGTCAGCTACAGCAACCGCAACCTTAACCCAACAAATTTTTGATGGATCATATATCGTTGGTGTTCAAGCGACAAAAGCATTCTTAAGCTATAGTGCTAACAACAAGGAAAAAACAGAATTAGATGTTAGAAAACAAGTTGTTGAAGCATACGGCAATGTACTGTTAGCAGAAGAAAGTGTTGAAATCTTGGAGAAAAACAAAGCTACACTTGAAAAGAATCTATATGAAACTTCTAAGCTGTATGAAAATGGACTAGGAGAAGAAGAGAGCGTAGATCAACTTCAAATTACGCTTTCGTCTATAGAAAATCAATTACAAAATGCAATTAGACTTAAGCAGATTACGCTACAAATGCTAAATGTTAGCATGGGTCTAGATTTGAATGCCCCAACACAATTGCAAGAAGAGTTAGAAGACTTAACGCTATCTAAGATGGATTTAAGTATTCTCGGTACAGATTTTAATATTAACGACAATGTTGATTATAAGCTAGCTGAAAATTTAAACGAACAACGTTTTTTTGAATGGAAGTTGGCAAGAAGCCGTGCACTACCAACATTAAATGCCTTTGTTAATTACGGTAGCTCTGCATATTCAAACGATTTTGATTTTCTGAGCAGTGACCAACAATGGTTTGACTCTTCTATTTTAGGGTTTGATCTTAGCATTCCTATTTTCAGCTCTTTTAAAAGGAGTGCTTCTACTCAGCGTGCAAAAATTGCTTTAGAAAAGGCAAAAACGCAACTAACCGAAGCTGAACAACAAATTAGATTGCAGTTAGAAAACGCAAAGAACAACTATACGCTAGCCATCGATAATTATGAAACAGCAAAACAAAATCTCATGTTATCTGAGCGTATTGAAAATAAAAATCAAATAAAATACAAGGAAGGTCTTGCTACCAGTTTTGAGCTAAGACAAGCACAGACGCAATTGTATGCTACTCAACAAGAGTTCTTACAGTCTATGGTAGAGGTCATCAACAAAAAAACCGAATTGGAAATTATTTTAAATACGAAAGCCTAAACAATCAATCATTAAAAATACAATCATGAAAAAAATACTAGTATTATTAATTGCAAGCATCGGCCTATTTTCTTGTGGCGGAGGAGAGCAATCGGTAAATGAAATTATTGAGCAGCAGAATCTTGATGCCATTAGAGCCAAAAAGAACGAAATCACAGCTCAACAAAAACTAATTGAAACACAACTAAAATCATTAGACTCTGCAATTGCAGTTTTAGGAAATGAAGAAAAGTTGCCGTTGGTTAATACATTGACCGCTAAAAAAGAGCTATTTAATCATTATCTAGAATTACAAGGTGATGTTAGTACAAAACAGAATGTTCTAATTTACCCAGAAATGGCAGGTACACTTCAAAAAGTATATGTTAAAGAGGGCGATAAAGTATCTAAAGGTCAAATTTTAGCTACTATCGATGATGGCGGTATGTCAAGTCAATTAAGTCAATTAAAATCACAAGCAGCTTTAGCCAAAACTACTTTTGAGCGCCAACAACGTTTATGGAACCAGAACATTGGTTCAGAGATTCAATATCTACAAGCTAAGACCAATTACGAAGCTTCTGAAAATATGGTTTCTCAAACACAAAGTCAATTAGGAAAATCTACTATAAGAGCGCCATTTTCAGGTATTATAGATAAAGTTATTAAAGATCAAGGAACCGTAGTGGCTCCAGGGCAAGGTTCTGAGGTTTTTCGTATTGTAAATTTATCAGACATGTACATTGAAGTAGAAGTACCAGAATCATATTTAGGTAGTGTTGCAAAAGGGAAAGAAGCCGTAGTTTATTTTCCAGTTTTAGGTGACAGCATTGTTTCTAAAATTAGAGAAACAGGCAACTTCATTAATCCTTCAAATAGATCTTTTGAAGCTGAAATTGCAGTTCCTAACAAAGAAGGTAAGATAAAACCGAACTTAAGTGCTAAAGTTAACATCAACGACTATACTAGTGAAGATGCAATACTTATACCAACCAGTATAATATCTGAGAATGCTGATGGAGAACAGTATGTTTTTGTTGCGGAAGAGCCAAATACTGATGGTGAATCTATCGTAAAAAGAGTAATCATTTCCACAGGAAAAACACAAGGTGCCAATATAGAAGTCTTATCTGGTTTAGAGGACGGAAATCATATTATCAAAGAAGGGGCAAGAAGTGTTAAAGATGGTCAAAAAGTTAAAATAAAAAAATAAAGATCGATGAGCAAAGTACAAAAGAACGCCGATAAAGAATTCGGTCTATCGTCTTGGGCCATTGATAACCCTTCGGTTATTTATGTCATGATAGCCATTTTTCTTTGGTTGGGATTTAGCGCCTATATGGCTATGCCCAGAGAAGATTTTCCTGAAATAATAGAGACCAAAATCTACATTAGCACACCGTACCCAGGTAACACTGCTGAGGATATTGAAAAACTGATTACAGATCCTTTAGAAGATAGGTTAAAGAATATTAGTAACGTAGTAGAAGTAACCTCTACGTCTCAAGAAGATTATGCCATTTTAACTGTAGAGTTTGATGAGGAAATTACAGTCGAACAAGCAAAACAAAAGGTTAAAGATGAAGTAGACAGTGAGAAGGCAAGTGAAGACTGGCCAACATTTAATGGTGCCAAGGTAGAACCTAATGTTTTTGACTTGAATTTCTCTGAAGAAGTTCCTATTATGAACATCAATTTTACAGGTGACTACCCTGTAGAGAAACTGAAAGAATTTGCTGAATACTTACAAGATGAAGTAGAAGATTTTCCTGAAATTAAACAGGCCGATATTAGAGGAGCACAAGATTTAGAAGTTGAAGTGGGTGTTGACATTTACAAAATGATGGCTGCAAAAATCAGCTTTCAAGATGTTATCAGTGCCATTAGCAATGGTAATATGACGATGTCTGCAGGTAATTTAAAAACCGTAGGGCAAAGACGTACCATTCGTATTCTTGGTGAAGTTGAAGACCCTAAAGAATTGAACAATTTTGTTGTAAAATCAGAAAATGGTGCTGTTTATTTAAAAGACATCGCAACAATCAATTTTCAGGCAAAAGACAAAACTACTTATGCTCGTGAATTTGGGAAAAATGTAGTGATGCTAGATGTGAAAAAAAGAGCTGGTAGAAACTCCATTTCCGCTTCAGATAAAATAAAGGAATTGGTAAAGAAAGAAACAGCTGAATACTTTCCGCCAGATTTAAATATTTCTATTGCCAATGATTCATCTACCCGTACATTAAATCAAGTAGATGATTTAGTAAACAATATTATTTTCGGAATCATCTTGGTGGTAACCGTACTAATGTTCTTCTTAGGTTTTAGAAATGCACTATTTGTTGGTTTCGCCATACCTATGTCCATGTTCATGTCTTTCGTAATACTGTCATGGCTTGGGTACACACTTAATACTATGATTCTTTTCGGAATGATCATGGGTCTTGGTATGTTGGTGGATAACGGTATTGTTGTAGTGGAAAACGTATACCGTTTAATGGACGAAGGGTTGTCAAGAACAGAGGCTGCTAAAAAAGGTATTGGTGAAATAGCCTACCCAATAATTATATCAACAGCGACAACTGTTGCTGCCTTTGTACCGTTAGGTCTTTGGCCAGGTATATTTGGACAATTCATGATTTACTTCCCTATCACACTTTCTGTGGTATTAGGATCCTCTCTGTTCGTAGCAATATTCATGAACTCTATGTTAGTTTCTAAATTCATGAGTACCGATGAAAAGGAGCTTACTCTTAAGCAATTGATTAGAATGAGTGTTATTCTAGGAGTTCTAGGTACATTAATTTTAATTTTCGGTGGTGCTATGCGCGGTTTAGGTTCCGTCCTAATTCTTACAGGAATTATGTTCTGGGCCTATAAATATATCATTAAAGGTTCTGCCATAAGATTTCAAAAGAGAACCATGTCTCGTTTCGAGAATTGGTATGAGAGACGACTTAAGCATGCGCTAAGAGGAAGTAACGTGTACTGGTATTTTGGTATCACATTCTTAATGTTAATTGGTGTATTTATGCTATTTGGTATGTCTGTAGGTAGCGGTCGTACTAAAATTGAATTCTTCCCGGATAATAAACCGAATGAAATTTATGTGTATGTAGAATATCCTGAAGGAACATCTATAGAGAAAACCAACGAAATCACCAAAGAGGTTGAAAACCAGGTGTACGCCATAATGGATGACCCTAAATACAAAAATAAGGACGGAGAAAACTTTATGATGACTTCTGCTGTTTCAGTAGTTGGTGAAGGTGCCGGTAATCCACTTACAGATGGTGGTTCTTCTGCAGAAATGCCACATAAAGGCAAGGTAACCGTAAACTTTAGTGAGTATAAATATCGTAATGGTTTAAATACAGAAGATATAAGAGGTAGAGTTCAAGCGGCACTACAAGGCATATACCCTGGTGTTGCTATATCCGTAGAGAAAGATGCCAATGGTCCGCCAGCAGGTTTCCCTATTAACATTGAGTTAGAGGGTAACGACTATGATGAATTGATCAACACTGCAGAAGACATTAAGAATTTTATAAATACCAAAAATATAGCTGGTATTGAAGAACTAAAAATTGATGTAAACAAAGGTAAACCAGCAATGCAAGTAATTGTAGATCGTGAGAAAGCAGGTGAACTTGGTGTTGCCGTAGGTCAAGTTGGTAACCAATTAAGACGCTCTATTTTTGGTGAAAAAGCAGGTGTTTATAAAGAAGATGGTGAGGATTATGACATCAACATTAGATTTAATGAAGATTTAAGATATAATAAGAGTGCCTTATTCAATCAGAATATCATTTTTAGAGATCCTGCGAATGGTCAGATTAAGGAAATTCCTATTTCTGCAGTAGCTACGGAGAAAAATACATCAGGATTTAGTGCCATAAAGCACCGTGATGGTAAACGTGTAGTTACTATTTACTCCGGATTGAAACCTGGCTTTACAGATGCAGGTGCTATTGTTGCTGAAATTCAAAGAGAGATGGATAGTTTTGAAGGGACACCAACAACAGTCAAAATTGATTACACAGGTCAATTAGAAGAACAAGCAAAACAACAAGCATTCTTGGTAGGTGCGTTTTTCTCTGGTTTAGGATTGATTATGCTTATTCTAATCTTTCAATTTGGTGGAATTTCAAAACCGTTAATTATAATGATTGCCATTTTCTTAAGTTTCATCGGCGTATTTGGTGGATTGATGATTACAGGATGGTCTTTTGTAATTATGATGACAATGATGGGTATTATCTCATTGGCAGGTATTGTTGTAAATAATGGGGTGGTTCTGCTCGATTACACCCAAATTTTGGTTGACCGTAAAAAGTTAAGACTAGGCATGGAAGATAGTGATCTATTGAGCATTGAAGATGCAACAGATTCTATGATTGTTGGTGGTAAGGCTAGATTAAGACCAGTTATTTTGACCGCGATTACAACAGTATTAGGTTTAATACCTCTGGCAATTGGTCTTAATATTGATTTCTTTGCCCTATTTTCAGAATTTAATCCCCATATCTATATTGGTGGTGATAATGTAATATTCTGGGGACCATTGGCTTGGACGGTAATCTTCGGATTAATCGTCGCAACATTCTTGACTTTAATTATAGTTCCGGTATTATTTAATATTGTGTACCGTATTAAAATTAAGTTCAGTAACATCGGAAACAAAAGTGCTGAAAGTAATGAACAACTAGAAGGTGTTGCCTAATTGCACCTTTACAATAATGAATTTAAAAAAGCCCGTATCAAAATTGATACGGGCTTTTTTATTTGAGTTAGTTGAGTTTATTAATTAGTAACAACTGGCGATTTAGAATTTGCTTTAGAAACGCTAGCTATTTTATTGTTGTCAAAATTTACTTCACTTTTCACATCACCTTCCCAGAATAACCATTTTCCAGTTCTAACACCGTTCTCATAATTACCCATAGCAATTTTATCTCCTTTTTCATTGAACATTTTCCACTGTCCATCTAACTTTTCGTTTAAAAAGTAACCTTCTTGAGATTTCTCCCCATTGGCATGAAAATAAGTAGCTTTCACTTTTTCTCCATCTTTTACAAAGGTTGGATCAACTTGAGCATATGCTCCAAAAGACAATGCCAATACGGCTATAATTAGAATTTTTTTCATAGTATATATTTTTAAATTGATAATTTGCTTAACAGTAACGTTACAAATATACATATATTTCCTAATTAATCAATGTTAAGATAACCATTACATAACATTAAATTAACATTGAAGCTGTAAAATACTGAATATTAATGTATTAAGTATATTATTTTTATTAAAATTTACGATACCGATCATTAAGCAAAACCTAGGTACTAAATAGACCTATAATGAAATAGACTTCTTAAATTTGCCCTTTCATTAAAGCACGTATTATGTATAGAAGCCATTCCTGCGGGGAGTTAAGAGAATCACACATTGGCAAAACAGTTACCCTATCTGGTTGGGTAGCAAAGACTAGAGACAAAGGTTTCGTTGTTTGGGTAGATTTACGAGACCGTTATGGCATTACACAGCTTGTTTTAGATGAAGATCGTACTTCTAAAGAATTATTAGAGCAAGCAAGAAATTTAGGTCGCGAATTCGTTATTCAGATAAAAGGAGAGGTTATTGAAAGAACTTCAAAAAACGCTAATATCCCTACTGGGAATATAGAAGTTTTAGTTTCTGAATTAACAATTTTAAATGAATCTAAAACTCCACCATTCACTATCGAAAATGAAACAGACGGAGGTGAAGACCTTCGTATGAAATATAGGTATTTAGACATCCGTAGAAATCCTGTAAAGAACAACCTTATTTTTAGAAGTAAGGTAACTATGGAGGTTCGTAAGTTTTTATCTGGCGAAGGATTTATAGAAGTTGAGACTCCATACTTAATAAAATCAACACCAGAAGGCGCAAGAGATTTCGTTGTACCTAGCCGTATGAACGAAGGACAGTTTTATGCTTTACCACAATCGCCACAAACCTTCAAGCAATTATTAATGGTTGGTGGTATGGATAAATACTTTCAGATTGTAAAGTGTTTTAGAGACGAAGATTTACGTGCCGATAGACAACCTGAGTTTACTCAGATAGATTGTGAAATGGCGTTTGTAGAGCAAGAAGATATTTTAAATGTCTTTGAAAACTTAACGAAGTACCTTTTAAAAGAAGTCAATGGTGTAGAGATCGATTCATTCCCAAGAATGACTTATGATGATGCCATGGCTAAATATGGTAATGATAAGCCAGACATTCGTTTTGGGATGGAATTCGCTGAATTAAATAGCTTTGCCCAGCATAAAGAATTCGGAGTTTTTAACTCTGCAGAGTTGGTAGTTGGTATTGCACTACCTAGTGCCGCATCATATACTAGAAAAGAGTTGGATGCCTTGGTAAATTGGGTAAAACGTCCACAAGTTGGTGCTAACGGAATGGTTTATGTAAAATGTAATGAAGACGGAAGCTTTAAATCTACCGTTGACAAATTCTACGACCAAGACGATTTAACTAAATGGGCAGAAGCAACTGGTGCTAAACCAGGTGACCTAATCTGCGTACTTTCTGGTGATGCCAATAAAACAAGAACGCAGTTAAGTGCCTTGAGAATGGAAATGGCTACCAGACTAGGACTAAGAAAACCAAACGAATTTGCACCATTGTGGGTAGTAGATTTCCCTTTATTGGAACTTGATGAAGAAACAGGTCATTACCATGCAATGCACCACCCATTTACATCACCAAAACCAGGTCAGTTAGAATTGTTAGATACAGATCCAGGTGCAGTACGTGCCAATGCATATGACTTGGTACTAAACGGTAATGAAATAGGCGGTGGTTCTATTCGTATTCACGACAAGGACATGCAAGCAACAATGTTCAAGCATTTAGGTTTTACCCCAGAAGAAGCAAAAGCACAATTTGGATTTTTGATGGATGCTTTCCAATACGGTGCACCACCACATGGCGGACTAGCATTTGGTTTAGATAGATTGGTAGCAATTTTAGGCGGACAAGAAACCATTAGAGATTTCATTGCTTTCCCTAAAAACAACAGCGGTAGAGATGTAATGATCGATGCTCCTGCACCAATTGATAATGCGCAATTGAAAGAATTGAATTTGAAGTTAGATATTCAAGAATAGTTAATCTTGACAAAATCATATTGAAAAAAAATCCTGCCTCTGTGCAGGATTTTTTTTGTCTTAACCATACAAACTTGAACAATAGGGGCTAGATAAAAATTTTAAGCCAAACTTATATTAAAGAATTAGGAGAACTCAAAACCAAAATCATAGCTAGTAATTAAATACCTTTGAATACTATTACTGATTTGGTTAGAAAATGCCCATTCAAAAAAACAAACTTTTAAAACGTATTTACAAGTGGAGATATAAACATATCTCCCAAAAGACCTTTGTTTATATATTAAGTGTTGTGGTTGGTCTGTTGGCAGGGTTAGCCTCGGTAACACTTAAAAATATTACGTACTTCATTGAAGCATCTCTTGAAACCGGAATCATTTTTTCAAGTAATCATTTATATTTCATTCTACCTATAATTGGTCTTACGCTGGTTTACCTGTACGTAAAATATGTTCATAAAGAGAAATTGAAACATGCCGTTTCTTCCATTCTATTCTCCCTTTCAAAAAATAAGGGTCGTATAGATGTAAAACAGGTATATACCCAATTAATTATAGCTCCACTAACAGTAGGGTTTGGTGGTTCTGTGGGGTTATTAGGTCCTGCTGTGGCTACTGGTGCCGCTATAAGCTCCAATTTAGGTCGCCTTTTTCACATCAACAGCAAAACACGGTCATTATTGATTGCCTGTGCTTCTGCAGGTGCTATATCATCTATTTTTCAATCGCCAATTGCCGCGATTATTTTCGCAGTAGAAGTGTTCAGTTTAGATTTAACGATGATCTCTATGCTTCCGCTCTTATTGGCATCAATTAGTGGTGTACTTACCTCCTATTTTTTTATGGGTAACGAGGTATTGTTCAATTTTTCCATTAGTGAGCCATTTGAAGTGAAGGATACATTGTTTTACGTTCTTCTAGGCGTAGGTACAGCCGTTGCATCTATATACTTTACCAAGATGTACTTTGGCATTATTAATCTATTTAAACCATTAAAAAGTCCTAAATATCGACTTCTAGTAGGCGGACTAGCTATTGGAATCATGCTATATATGATCCCTCCACTATATGGTGAAGGTTTTACCTTCATTAACAACCTACTAATTGGTGACCATATTCAAGCTTTGGGCAAAACTCCTTTTGACGCTTACATTGGTAATATTTGGGTGGTAATAGCTTTACTATTTGGCATAACCATCTTTAAAGCAGTTGCGATGACTACAACTCTGGCCGCAGGTGGAGCTGGTGGAATTTTTATCCCCACTATGGTAATGGGTAGTGCATTAGGAAATGTTGTAGCCAAACTAATTAATAATTCTGGTTTAGGTTTTTCTGTTTCTGAAAGTAATTTCACTTTAATAGGCATGGCAGGTCTAATTGCCGGTGTGCAACACGCACCTTTAACCGCAATATTCTTAATTGCGGAAATTACCGGTGGTTATGCATTATTTGTACCCTTAATGATTACTGCTTCTATCTCATATATTATTACAAAAAATACGGTCGATTATACTATTTACACTAGAGAATTGGCAGAAAGCGGAGACCTCTTAACCCATAATAAAGATCAAGCAGTATTAACTCTTATGGATTTAGATACCGTTATAGAAACTAATTTCAAAATTGTGCACCCAGACATGACCCTTGGTGAAATGCTGCACGATTCTGTTGCAAAATCTACACGAAACATTTTCCCCGTTGTAGATGTTGACCATAAATTTCTTGGAATTATTTTATTAGATGATATTAGAGAATTTATGTTTGATACCAAGCTGTACGACACCACAAAGGTTGAGACCTTTACACATAAAGCTCCCGACCATATATATTACGGATTGGATAGTATGCAAATTGTAATGCAAAAATTTCAAGATAGTGGTGCATGGAATCTACCTGTAGTAAAAAACGGAAAATATATGGGTTTTGTTTCTAAGTCTAAATTATTGACCGCTTACAGAAGAGAATTGATAAAATTTACCAAGTAAAAGAGACCGTCATGAAATACATCATTATTGCTATAGTTTTAATCTCCTTTGGGCTAATTATTTACGGATTCAACTTAGATGTTAGTCAAGAAAATTTATCGCATAAATATATTGGATCAGGTACTTTGCTTCTATTTTTAGTGGCTATGCCGCTATTTCTAATAAAAGAGAGTAAGGGTAAAAAATTTAACGACTATATGCTTACCGATGAAAATGTGAGAAAAATGCAAGGTAAAAAGCCTAAAAACACTGATAATCAAGATACTCCAAAAAATTAATAGTCCAATTCTCTACCAATCAACGTAAAATTATATTAAATTAGAATGATAATATTAAAATTTCAATACAATGATTGGCACCGTTAAATTTTACAATGAATCTAAGGGTTATGGATTTATAACCAATGAAGAAACTGGAAAAGATATTTTTGTTCATGCCACTGCTTTACATGGCACTGAAATTAGAGAAGGTGATAAAGTGAGCTATGAAGAGGAAGAAGGAAGAAAAGGTACCGTTGCTGGACAAGTGCAAGTACTATAATAATTCCCGCTTTATTAAAAATTAGATAACCACGCTCTTGCGTGGTTTTACATTTAGACCTAATTTTCTATGTTCTTTTTTTTGCAAAAAATTCTTGTAGTAAACGCGCAGCATCATCTTTAAGAATACCACCCGTTATTTTAGTCTTAGGATGTAAAGTAGTACCCATTACACCGCAACCACGTTGCAAATCTTTAGCGCCATACACAATCTTACCTATTTGACTCCAATATAGGGCACCTGCACACATTTGACAAGGCTCTAGGGTTACATACAACGTGCAATCTTTCAAGTATTTTCCGCCAAGAAAATTTGCTGCCGAAGTAATTGCCTGCATTTCTGCGTGGGCGGTAACATCGTTCAATTTTTCAGTTAAATTATGTGCTCTTGCTATAATTCTATCTTGTACAACAATTACTGCACCAACGGGCACTTCACCAGATTCAAGTGCATATTCTGCTTCTTGTAGTGCCTTCTTCATAAAATAAGTGTCATCGTAAGGTAAAACCATAGCTTCAAAAATACGATAGTTTCATTTTTAAAAAAGTATTTTTGTGTCCATTATACCCGCAATTTGAAATCAATTATAGAACATATCAATTCACCTATTGACCTAAAAACTTTAAGCATAAAGGATTTAGAACAATTGGCTGTTGAACTACGTGAGTTTATTATTGATATTGTTTCAGTTAAAGAAGGACATTTAGGTGCCAGTTTAGGCGTAGTAGAATTGACCATAGCATTACATTATGTTTTCAATACACCCATAGACAAGTTAATATGGGATGTAGGCCACCAAGCATACGGACATAAAATACTTACTGGTAGAAAAGACGTTTTTGAAACCAATAGACAATTTGGTGGAATTAGTGGGTTCCCAAAAATGCAAGAAAGTGAATATGATGCTTTTGGTACTGGCCACAGCTCTACCTCTATCTCTGCATTGTTGGGTATGGCGTTAGCTGCACAATTGCAAGGTAAATTTCAGAGGCAACACATAGCCGTCATTGGCGATGCCTCTATTGCAAGTGGTATGGCTTTTGAAGGACTTAATCATGCAGGTGTTACCAATGCAAACATGTTGGTAGTACTTAATGACAATGCCATGGGTATAGATCCTAGTGTAGGTGCATTAAAAAAATACCTCACCAATGTAAAAACAGGAACAGCAAAAGAAGAGAACATATTTGAATGCTTAAATTTTCACTATACTGGCCCAATAGATGGACATGACCTACCCGCTTTAGTTAATGAATTAGAACAATTAAAAAAGATAGAAGGCCCTAAATTGTTACATGTAATTACCACCAAAGGCAAAGGGTTACAAAAGGCAGAAGAGAATCAAGTCACCTACCACGCACCCGGTAAATTTGACAAACAAACAGGTGAGCTACAAAAGAAAACCAGTACCATTGAACCTCCTAAGTTTCAAGATGTATTCGGTAAAACTTTAGTAGAACTTGCACTAAAAAATGAAAAAATAGTAGGAATAACACCTGCCATGCCAACTGGTAGCTCATTAAAGTATATGATGGAAACTATACCAGAAAGAGCTTTTGATGTTGGTATTGCAGAACAGCATGCAGTAACTATGGCTGCAGGTATGGTAACTGACGGCTTAATTGTGTTCTGTAATATATACTCTACTTTTTTACAGCGGGCATATGACCAAGTCATACACGACGTAGCTATACAGAATTTACCCGTAATTTTCTGTTTGGATCGTGCGGGTTTAGTTGGCGAAGATGGACCAACGCATCATGGTGTATTCGATATTTCATATTTAAGATGTATACCAAACCTAATTATCTGTTCTCCATTAAATGAAATTGAGCTTAGAAACATCATGTACACAGCTCAGCTTGGTTTAGATCATCCTATAGCCATAAGATACCCACGTGGTCGTGGACAAGAAGTCAATTGGCAACTAACAATGAAAAAGCTAAATATTGGCAAAGGTCAACTTCTAAAAGAAGGTAGTGAAATTGCCATTCTAAGCACAGGACCTATCGGTAATATGGTTACTGAAATACTAAAAGAATTGGATAATAACCCCGCAATCGCCCATTATAACTTCCCATTTATAAAACCATTAGATGCGGCTTTATTGGAAGAAATACTACAGAATTTTGATCATATTATTACATTAGAAGATGGTTCAGCAATTGGCGGATTTGGAAGTGGATTGTTAGAATTTGCAAATAATATTGGAATCCATAAAATAATTAAGATATTTGGCATTCCAGATAGCTTTATAACTCACGGTGCTACCAAAGAACTGTATAAAAAAGCAGGGATAGATAAGATGTCCGTAAAACAATATGTACAACAATTTCTATGAAAATAATGGCTTCAAAATTGCTTAAATGTTTATTTCCGTTACTATTTCTGGTAACCTTAGTCGCTAAAGGTCAAGATACAATACCAGCACCTATTATTGTTGATAGTGTTACTGTAGACAGCATTGTTGTAGATACTATTGTAATCCGTAGAACAGTAGATAAAATTTATTCTCCCAGAAAAGATGTAAATCTTCAAATACCCAATATAGATTTTAAAAAGACAAAAACTTTACAAAAAGGTTTTCAGCGTTTTAGAGTACCTTCTTTCTGGGAAACCGAAAATAGCTTTGGTATTAATGTAAGCGAAGTTGCCTTTGTTAACTGGAACGCCGGTGGTGATAATGCCGTTAGTGGTTTAGGGTTTTTAAAATTTGCCAGAAAGTATAAGTTCAGCAATTTTCAATGGGATAATAACCTAGAACTACGCTATGGTTTAAATGCACAAGAAGGACGCAAACTTAGAAAAACAGAAGATGTAATACGTTTGAGTTCAAATCTGGGTTTCAAAAAAAGCAATACTAGTAATTGGTTTTATTCCGTTCAGTTAAATTTCAATACACAATTTTCTAACGGTTACAAATATCCTGATAGGGACGTGCCTATTTCTAGATTTATGGCTCCAGGTTATTTACTATTTGGTGCTGGTACATCTTACATTACCAAGGATGAAAAGTTCAATCTTTACTTATCACCATTAACACAAAAATCGACATTTGTACTAGATCAAGATTTAGCAGATAGTGGTTCTTTTGGTGTACAAGAGGCGATTTTAGATGCAGACGGCAATGTTATTACGCCTGGGGAAAATCATTTATTAGAATTAGGTATTCTAATTACCAATAACCTTAACATCAACGTTGCTGATAATATTGAATTAAAAAGTAGACTTAATTTATATACAGACTATATAAAAAGTTTTGGAAACGTAGATGTTGATTGGGAGCTTACCCTAAACATGAAAGTGAATAAGTTTATAAGCACTAGTTTAGGTACACAAGTTATTTATGACGACGACATACTTTTTGATATCGTTAAAAATGATAATGGTACCATTGTTAACCCAGGTGTTCCTAAAATACAGTTCAAACAAGTATTAGGCGTAGGTATCTTATACGGGTTCTAAAGTTGTTTCCCTTTTATCTTATTATGCATGTGTACGGCAGCGCTATCAGATAGACTAGCAACATAACAACACGTATTCAAAATTATTTCATAAAGAGACGCATCGGTTTGTTGATAAAAGCCCGGTAAAGTTCTTAAAATAAGTTTATGATAGTTAGATGCATTATTGTTTCTTTTACCAATAAGAGCATCTATATACACATCTAAAATATCAGAAATAATAGTGTAACCCGCTATCTCCTTTTCAACAACTTCTTGAGATTGGTATATTTTCTGAACACTTAAGCTTATGATATCTTCTATCTGCGCTTTAAATCCGCTTTTATCCAATAAAGACACCTCAAAATTTCCATTTAAGATACTTTCTTCATTCTCTATAAAAATAGAAACAGCGTCTTGTATTAGTGTATTAATAGCCAGTGCCCGCAAGTAGCTAAGCCTATCTTCCATATATTCCAAAGAATTATACTTCTTGGTATTTATGGTGTCCTTCACTAGTTTAATTAGATATTCTAAAGCATAGTCTTCAGAAATGAGTCCTAAATTTATACCGTCTTCAAAATCAATAATAGTATAGCAAATATCATCGGCAGCTTCAACTAAGAAAGTTAAAGGGTGTCTGCCGTAAGAAACCGTTCCTTCATTTTCTCTAGTTGGCAAACCTAAATCTTTGGCTACCTCTTCAAATATGTATTTCTCACTTTGAAAGAATCCGAATTTCTTATCACAAATATGATTTGTGGGTCTTTTAGGCAAAGATTCTTTTGGGTATTTCATAAAAGCACCCAATGTAGCATAGCTTAAACGAAGACCTCCCAGAACTCCTGCCCTGTCTTGTGTCATTAATCTAAATCCGTTCGCATTACCTTCGAAATCGATTATATCTTGATATTCAACCTCAGATAACTGGTCCTTGAATTTAAGTCCATTACCCGTTTTAAAATATTCGCCAATTGCTTTTTCCCCACTGTGTCCAAAAGGTGGGTTACCTATATCATGCGCTAGTGCTGCCGCAGCTACGATTCCACCAAAATCATTAAATTGGTAACAATGAACTTCTTTAAGATAAGGATGCTTTTCTATTATTTTTTTACCAGCTAATCTCCCCAAGCTTCTACCTACTACAGAAACCTCAAGACTATGAGTTAATCTGGTATGTACAAAATCTGTCTTTGAGAGCGGAATTACTTGAGTTTTATCTTGAAGACTTCTAAAAGCAGCAGAAAATATGATACGATCATAATCAACATCAAATCCTAAACGAGTTTCATCTTGTTCATTTCGTAAACGTTTATTTGTATCGCCTTGTCTGCGCAGAGAAAGTAATTGCTCCCAATTCATGTACATCTTTTTTGAAGACTGCAAGATACATTTTTTGCTATTTCATTATAGGATCAACAATCTATAAATGAAAAATGATAAACAATACCTTAACAATTTCTACATATATTGATAATCACTAGCTAACCTTAAGTTAACGTTGTCACAGTTTCTTTGTAAAAGAAATTTACAAGCAACCATGAAAACCATATTTTTCGTATTTACGCTTATCATTAGCTCTTTAACTTTTGGTCAAGAAACCAGTTCTATTCAAGGTAACATCTTAGACGGGGAGCTATTTAACGAACCATTGCTAATGGCAAATGTTTCCATAGAAAACACATCTATTTCTACACACACTAACTTTCGAGGAAATTTTGAATTTGATGATTTAACACCAGGTTCATATAATATTGTAGTTCAGTTTCTAGGATATGAAACAATGGAGCTACCTGTAACTGTTGCCCCAGGTGAAACAACAAATATTCAAGCTAGCTTAAAAGCAAAAACCTTAAACATTACTGATTTGATGGCTGTAAAAACCGCATCAAAATAGATAAAAATCTAGCTAATGAAAGGACTATTGTCCCTAAAGGCAAAGTTCAAGAATTAAAGATTACTTAATATTAGCGTTACACACAGGTAAACAATATATCTGATCTTCGTAATTGTCTAAAGACACAATTGATTTCTGTTACTATTAGTTTTTGTCGACTAGTTTTTAGAAATCCTAAAGCTACCTTGTACAAGGTAGCTTTTTTTGTTCCCAATTTCTCTTATCCTCTACCAATATTCTTACCTAATAATATTACACACGCCAAGAGTTAATATTAAGAATACATTAACTTAACATTCATTTAAGTAATTTGCAATCGACAAAAACTAATACTTGATGAAAATCAATCCGTTCTGGGTATGCCTATTTTTTTTAATTTCAATTATAGGTCAAAGCCAAGAATCTAACGCTCCAACTTTTGGAAAAGGTCTGTTCAACCTTGTTGGTAAAGACAGTACATGGACAATGATTGTTAGTGCTAGAATGCAAATTTTAGCAATTTCTGATTGGGATGTCACCGATGGAGGTCTACAAAATTCCAAGCAAAACTTTCTTATTCGTAGAGCACGTCTTAAGTTCGACGGATTCGCTTATTCGCCAAAACTAGAATACAAAATAGAACTTGGTCTATCTAACAGAGATATTTCAGGAGCTTCCCAGTTTACTAGTAACGCACCCAGATATATACTAGATGCCGTAGTGAAATGGAATTTCTACGAGAATTTTGTGCTATGGTTTGGACAAACCAAATTGCCAGGTAATATTGAACGTGTTATTTCATCGGCAAATTTAATGCAAGTAGATCGCTCTTTATTAAACAGCAGGTTTAATATTGATCGCGACATGGGCTTTCAACTAAGACATCATTTTAACCTTTCTGAAAAATTCTTAATTCGTGAAATATTTGCAGTTTCGCAAGGAGAAGGAAGAAATATTACGAGCGGAAATATTGGAGGTCATCAATTTACAACACGTTTAGAGCTATTACCTTTTGGTGAATTTTTAAGCAAAGGTGAATATAAGGGCAGTGATCAAAAAAGGGAAAAAACACCTAAATTAATGCTGGCAGCTACTTTTGACAGTAATCAAAATGCAGTAAAAACCAGAAGCAACCAAGGGTCTTATATGTTTACCGATGGTGGTTTTTTCGAAACCGACATCAACACAATATTCATTGATGCCATGTTTAAATACAATGGATTTTCTTTCATGGGGGAGTATGCACATAGAACTGCCGACAATCCTATAGCTACAAATTTAGACGGGTCATTAACTGGTGATGTAGTTCTAATAGGAGACGGACTTAATCTTCAAACAGGGTATTTATTCCATAATAACTGGGAGGTATCCGGTCGCTATACAAACATTAAATTAGACGAAGAAATAACGGGTAGAAACCCTCAAGACCAATATACTTTAGGGTTTTCAAAATACATTGTAGGCCATAAATTAAAAGTGCAAACAGATCTTAGTTACCTATCGGAAGATGGTGATCAAGATCGCTTAATGTATAGATTACAATTAGAAGTTCATTTTTAGAAAATAATAACCTTAACATAACACAATAGCAAATAGCGATAATGATATTTGCAAATTAATAGAGTAATTCAATTATGGATAATATTTATTTTATAATGCTTATCGCATTAGCTGTTTTAGCTGTAGCGGATCTTGTTGTTGGAGTTAGTAATGATGCAGTGAATTTTTTAAATTCAGCTATTGGTTCTAAAGCTATTTCTTTTAAAACGATAATGATTGTCGCAAGTTTTGGTATCGCAGCAGGTGCATTATTTTCAAGCGGTATGATGGAGGTTGCCAGAAAAGGAATATTTAATCCTGGTGAATTTTACTTTGATGAGATTATGTTCATCTTCATGGCCGTAATGATTACCGATATCTTGCTATTAGATTTCTTTAACACGCTTGGTATGCCAACCTCAACAACGGTATCAATTGTATTTGAATTGTTAGGAGCGGCAGTTGCTATGTCATTAATTAAAATTGGTGCAGATAACGGTAGCTTCACAGATGTTGTTAATTATATCAATAATGATAAAGCCATTCAAATTATATTCGGCATACTACTTTCTGTCGTAGTTGCCTTTTCTATTGGCGCATTGGTACAATGGGTATCGAGATTACTATTATCTTATAATTTTGATAAAAAACCAACTTGGGTAGGTGCTCTTTTTGGTGGTTTTGCTTTATCATCAATTACCTATTTCATATTAATGAAAGGTATTGGAGGTACTGCTTTTGCCGGCGAAAGCTATGATATTATTGGAGGCATAACAATTAAAGAATTCTTAGAGACTCAATTGATTGCACTGGTACTTGTAAACTTTTTAGTATGGTCTTTACTTTCTTTTATTTTAATGAAAGCTGCCAAAGTCAATATTTACAAGTTAATTATTGGTGTAGGTACGTTTGCCCTAGCCTTGGCTTTTGCAGGTAATGATTTAGTTAATTTTATTGGTGTACCTATTGCTGCTTGGCAATCGTATGAAGCATGGGTTGCTTCTGGTGTTGCAGCTTCAGAATTTAGTATGGGTATTTTAGCTAAAAAAGTTCCTACTCCAACCCTACTTTTATTCATTGCAGGTATGGTTATGGTACTCACCTTATGGTTTTCTAGCAAAGCAAAAAGCGTTGTTAAGACCTCTATAGATTTATCTAGTCAAGAGGATACTAAAGAAAGATTTCAACCCAATTTCTTATCAAGAGGGCTGGTACGCATAGCTATTTCAGCTTCAGAGATAATTACATCGGTAATGCCGAAATCATTACAAGCTAAAATAGACACGCAATTTAACAAACCTGTAATTGCCTTATCTAAGAATAAAGTACATGAACTACCTGCATTTGACATGGTTCGTGCTGCGGTAAATTTAATGGTTGCCGGTATTTTGATTTCTATCGCTACATCATATAAATTACCGTTATCTACTACCTATGTTACTTTTATGGTGGCAATGGGTACTTCACTTGCCGATAGAGCTTGGGGAGCAGAGAGCGCAGTATACAGAGTAGCAGGCGTACTTAATGTTATCGGTGGATGGTTTGGTACCGCTATTATAGCGTTTATCGCTTCAGGTATCATATTAACGCTTATTAGCTTTGGTAAAGGTGCCGCACTTGCTGTATTATTATTTGCTGCAGTATTGTTATTGGCTAGAAACTATATCTCTCATAACAAAAAAGCTAAAGAGCTTAAAGCAGAAGATTCATTGAACAGAGCAGAAAGTAGTTCTATTCAAGGGGTGATATTTGAAAGTGCCATGAATATCTCTAACGTTTTAAAGAGAACTAATAAGATTTTCACGAACTCTATTAATGGACTGGCGAAACAAGATGTTAGCCTATTGAAAAAGAATAAGAAACAAGGAGAGAAACTTTCAAATGAAATAGATGATCTTCGTGACCATATTTTCTATTTCATTAAAAACCTTGATGACAATAGTATTGGTGCAAGTAACTTTTACATTAACACCCTTGGTTATTTGACCGATATCGCTCAATCTTTAGAGTACATTGGTAAAGTCAGCCATAAACACGTTAACAACAACCATAAAAAATTAAAATACAATCAGATAAAAGAGCTTAAGCAAATTGATTTAAAATTAGAAGAAATATTAAATCAGACTCAAGATGCTTTTTCCAATCAGTCATTTGAACAAATTGGAGTTGTATTAAACAAAAAACAAGAATTGTTTGATATGGTTTCTGATAAAATTCAAACACAAGTCGCTAGAACACGAACAGAAGAATCAAGTCCGAAAAACACGACACTATACTTCTCTTTACTTTTAGAAACGAAAGATTTAATGACCTCTGTTATGAATTTATTACAACAGTATCATAACGAGCACGATAGCTCTGTAACACCAGCTAAAATAGAGCAATTAAAAAAGTAAAACCTATTTTTAAAAATTAAAATTATAAGTACCTTGTCATCATAAACTAAAATGATGATCAGGTACTTTTTTTTATCCATTTCACTACTTCTAACTATTACTCTTTCTTCTCAAGAACTTACAGGAGAACAACTTCTTGAAAAAGCTATTTCCTATCACGACCCAGAAAATAACTGGTCTACGTTTAAAGGGAAGATGTTGATAGAAATGGAAAATCCAAAAAGCAGCCCTAGATCTACGGTTGTTGAAATGAAACTACCCAACAACTATTTTAAAACAACGGTAAAAAAAGACAATTACACTATAGAGTCTGAATTGGATAATGGTGAATGCACTTTAAAATTAAATGGCAGCACTTCTATTTTTCCTAAAATAAAAGATAGTTTAAACATTAGCTGTGATCGCGCTAAAATGATGAAAAACTATTATACATACCTATATGGACTTCCTATGAAATTGAAGGACCCTGGGACTATAATAGATTCTAAGGTCATTAAAAAAACATTTAAAGGAAAAGAATATTTAGTGTTGAAAGCCGGTTATGACAAAGAAGTAGGTAGTGATACTTGGTATTTCTATTTTGACCCCAAGACGTATGCCATGGAAGTATATCAATTCTTTCATGACGAAAGCAAAAATGACGGAGAATACATTTTACTTTCAGAAATGATTACCGTAAACGGAATTAAAATTCCTAAAGTTCGCAAGTGGTATTATAATAAAGGAGATGTATTTCTTGCTACAGATAATTTACGTAAAGCAAACTCTCTTTAATTTAGCAGAAACATACTAAATAGTAGCCTTTATTAGTTATTAAATGAACCCTAATTCCATTTAACAATGAGAAAGAGTCATTTTATAATTCTAGTTATGGTTATTACCCTAGTCCTTTTTGATATTGACCCTATGTTTGCCGGTCCAGGCGGTACAGTTGTAAAAGCAATATTTAAGACATGGTGGGGAAAAGTACTTATGTCAATTATAGGAATAATTCTGCTTCCGCTTATTATCTATGTTTACTTCAGAGAGTTCCTTGCAATAAAAAAATGTAAAAAGGAATTATTAGTCTTAGGTAAAAAAAATAGAGATTTCTCTTGGCTAAACCTTGATAAAAACGTCCGTAATATTTTTAGCAGAGTGTATATTGCATGGAATAATCAAGACCTAAAAGAAGCTTCTAGCTATATAAGTCACTGGTATTGGCAAAATCAACAATTGGTACATTTGGATGAATGGAAAAAAGAAAACCTTGTAAATGTTTGTAAAGTAGATGGTATCAAATCTGTTAAGCCGCTCTACTTAGAGATTACAGATGACGCAAACTTAGAAGGTTCAAGAATCGCTTTCTTAATTACAGCAAACATTATGGATTACCTCAAAAACAAAGACACCAATAAAATTGTTCAAGGTAGTAGTAAGTTTGATGATGAAGAAAAAATTTGGGTAATGGAATATACCGATGGAAACTGGGTTTTAGATGACATCCAAGATGGGCAATTATCCCTTGCTTTTGCCAAGACCAAGAATGTTATTCCAACAAATTTAGTCCCTGTTCAATAATCTAAAGTAACAAAGATAATTTCTATCTGTAAAAATTCATTTCATCCATATACTTCCACACTTCCGGTGGCAGTAAAGGCTTAATGTTTTTACCGTTTTTATGTTCTCTTCTGATGAAGGTTGAAGAGATTTCCATAATAGGAGCATTTACACGCGTTATTTTATCGTGCTCTTTGAATTGGTGCTCTATAGTTCCTTCAGAAATTCTTGGATATACGTACAGATTATGCAGCTCTAAAATAGTTTCGTAGTTCTTCCATTTATGAAGTCCCTTTAAATTATCCTCACCCATAATCAATGAAAACTCATAACCCTTCGGGTATTTTTCATTCAAATGAACTAGGGTATTTATAGTGTAATTGGGTTGTGGCAGATTAAATTCAATATTACTAGGTTTCAAATTCTCATACTCTTTCGTAGCTTCATACACCATTTCAAATCTTTGATGATTGTCTAGAAGTGTTTTCTTGGTCTTAAACGGGCTTTGTGGTGTTACCACAAACCAAACCTCATCTAAATCTGAAAACTCCACCATATGGTTTGCAATGACCAAATGACCTATATGAATAGGGTTAAAGGTACCAAAGTATAATCCTACCTTTTTCATGCGCAATTATTCTTTGTCTTCAGCAATAAAAGAAGCAACTAAATCTACAGCTTCTTTTAATGCAACGTCAAGATCATAATTTTTTATAATCTTATCAAATTGCGGAGCTGTTGCCAATTCAACTGAAGCCTTAGCTATACGCATATTTATCTTATCCTCGCTTTCTGTGCTACGTTTCTTAAGTCTGATCTTAAGTTCATCAACACTAGGTGGCTTTACAAAAACCGCTAATGTTTGATCTGGGAATTTCTTTTTAATTCTTAAACCTCCAACAACGTCAATATCAAAAATTACGTTTTTTCCTTCAGCCCACAGTCGTTCTACTTCACTTTTTAAAGTGCCATAAAAGTTATCTCTATACACCTCTTCCCACTCTAAAAAATCATCATTCTTAATATGATTCTTAAACTCTGAAACAGACATAAAGTAATAATGCTCTTTATTTTTTTCTTTTCCCCTTCTAGGACGAGAAGTTGCAGATACAGAAAAAGCTAAATTTAATTCGGGTTGTGCCAAAAGATGGCGAACAATGGTTGTTTTCCCACTTCCAGAGGGTGCAGAGAAAATGATTAGTTTTCCACCTTTCATCTATAATACGTTTAACATTTGTTCTTTAATCTTCTCTAACTCATCTTTCATTTGTACCACAATCTGTTGCATGGGTGCAAAGTTTGCCTTAGAACCAATAGTATTGATTTCACGACCTATTTCTTGAGAGATAAATCCTAATTTTTTACCATTACTATCGTCTGACTGTAATGTCTTGCTGAAATAATCTAAATGATTTGCCAAGCGAACTTTTTCTTCGGTAATATCGTACTTCTCTAAATAGTAAATAAGCTCTTGCTCAAATCTATTTTCATCTACATCTGCTTTTAAATCTTGTACCGCTTTTTCCAAGCGCTCACGAATGGTAGCTTGCCTATCTGGGTCAATTGCAATAACCTCTTCTAACAATTTATTCAAAGAAGTAATTCTATCTAAAAAGTCTTTTTCTAATACATTTCCTTCTTCAGATCTAAACTCATTGATTTCTACTAATGCACCTTGCAAAGCTTCTTTGATAGCTTCGTACTCCTCCTCATCAATATCTTCCTTATCCGTTTTCATAGCATCAGGAAAACGTAATGCCATTTCTAGCAATCTTAAATCATCACCATCGGCAATGTTTTTCAACTGATTCATATATTGTTTAACGGCAACTTCATTCACTTGAGTAGAAGTAGTATCACCAGTAAGCTCTACATATAGATTAAAATCTACTTTACCTCGAAGCAAAGAATTAGCCACCAATTTTCTTAGTTCTAATTCTTTTTCACGATAACTAGAAGGCATACGTGCATTTAAATCAATGCTCTTGCTGTTAAGAGATTTTATTTCTACCGTAATTTTTTTATTAGGTAATTGAACTACATGCTTTCCAAAGCCGGTCATGGATTGAATCATAAATACATTTTAGAATAAGACAAAGGTAAGGTAATTGAAAAATTTAATGTAAAACAGTCACCCAACATAAATAATAAAGGAGCAAACAAGGTATTTTTTTGTCTACTCCTTTATTTCAAGTTAAATCATATTAAAGTTCTCTGACCCAAATATTTCTAAAACTAACCCGGCTATCATCACCGTGATCTTGTAACAATAAAGGACCTTTACCATGGGCAGGATTCTTTGGCCAACCAACATAGGGTGTTGTTCCTTTAAGTTCAACATGATCTTGAACCAACACACCGTTATGTATAACAGTAATATCGCCAGATTTTATCTTGCCGCCATCCACATTAAATTCTGGTGCATGATAAATTATGTCGTACGTATTCCACTCACCTGTTGGCACAGAAGCCATTGCCAATGGCACATGTTGCTTGTAAATAGAACCTACTTGTCCGTTTACATACGTAGGATTATCATTCTGATCTAGAACCTGTACTTCATAAATTCCATTTAAGAAAACACCGCTATTAGCCCTGTTTTGACCTTCTCTCTGTACGGGTAAAGGAGATTTCCATTCAATATGCAATTGTACATCGCCAAAATTCTGTTTGGTCTGTATATTTCCTGTCTTGTCATTTACAGTCATACTGCCATCCTTGTTTAGATGCCACTTAGCCGCTGTACTATCATTTGCACTGATCCAATTATCTAAGCTAGTACCATCAAAAAGGACAATGGCATCACTTGGTGCAGAACCAGCACCGCCTGGCTTAACTACCGCAACCTTTGGTTCATAAAACTCAGTTTCTTCTGGTGTAGTAGGCTCATCGCCCATATATTCCTCATAAACTATGACACTGTCCTTTGCTACTATAGCATCACCACCAGCATCAACTGTTACTTTTTCTTGACAGGATATAATACCCAAAAAAGCAACTAACAAAATTAAAACGTTTCTATTTTTCATATGTTATTGCTATTAAAGTTGTTTGATTTTTATATTTCTGAAAGCAACTACGTTTCCATGATCTTGTAACCCAATTTTACCAGTGGTAAACTTGCCGAATCCTTCCCAGCCTGCGAATTTAGATTTTGCTACCATAGCATTCCACTCCTCATTGGCAACAGGAAATGTAACCATTACCGTATCGTTTAACGTAACACTACCAACATGTTCCTTATGATTTACTGTAATGACCATAGTATTCCATTCGCCAATAGGTTTTGTTACATCTTTTGCTGGTGAGACCATGTCATACAAAGCACCTGCTTGGTGCGTAGTACCTGCTTTTGCATCTGGGTGTTTATCATTATCCAAAATTTGGATTTCTGGACCGGTTTGATAACCTGTACCAAATTGCTCATCTTCACTAACACCCCAGAATACACCGCTGTTACCAGCCTCTGAAATCTTCCAATCTAAACTTAAAACAAAATCAGTGAATTCTTTCTTAGTAACTAAATCATGATTTTTCTTCTCTTCCCCTTCAGCAGGTGGAGTATAAACCAAAGCATCTCCTTCAATCTTCCAAGCATCGCTGACACCATCGGTTTTGAATTCTTTCCATTGATCTAAAGATGTTCCATCAAATAAAACTTCCCATTCGTTTTGAACAACTTCAACTTCTTCAACAGTTACCTCAGATGTTTCTTTCTTCTCTTGTTTACATGCAACAAATGCTAGTAAACAAGCTATACTTACTATAATTTTTTTCATTTTCCTTCTATTTAAAGTCCTAACATTTTCTTCAGCATCTCTTTATCAATCTCTGCACCCGCAAAATCATCAAAAGTCTTTTCCGTCGCTTCTATAATATGGTCCGAAATAAATTTAGCACCTTCTCGAGCACCTTGTTCTGGACTTTTAATACAGCATTCCCATTCCATAACTGCCCAAACATCACAACCATATTGGGTTAATTTAGAAAATATGGTCTTAAAATCTATTTGGCCATCACCCAAAGAACGATACCTACCTGCTCTATCGCCCCAGTCGTTATAACCACCAAAAGCTCCTTTTTTTCCTGTTGGATTAAATTCAGAATCCTTCACATGAAAAGACTTTATAAACTCATGGTAATGATCGATATATGTAATATAATCTAACTGTTGTAATACAAAGTGACTAGGATCATAAAGAATATTAACTCTTTTATGGTTACCAGTAGCTTCTAGAAAACGCTCAAAAGTATCACCATCATGCAAATCTTCACCAGGGTGAATTTCATAGCAAACATCTACGCCCTCTTTATCAAAATGATTTAAGATCGGAGTCCATCTTTTTGCCAGTTCTTCAAAACCCATTTCTACTAAACCTGCAGGTCTCTGTGGCCATGGGTGCATTGTATGCCATAATAATGAACCAGAAAAAGTTGCATGAGCATTTAACCCTAATCTTCTACTTGCAGTAGCTGCTTTTTTTACGGTTTCTATTGCCCACTCAGTTCTCGCCTTTGGATTTCCGTGAACATTTTTAGGAGCAAAAGAATCGAACATTAAGTCATATGCAGGGTGTACCGCTACTAACTGCCCTTGTAAATGCGTAGAAAGCTCTGTGATTTCTAAACCATAAGAGTTTACTTTAGCTTTTAGCTCATCGCAGTAGGTCTGACTTTCAGCAGCTTTGTCTAAATCGATCAAAAAAGATTCCCAAGTTGGAATTTGAATTCCCTTATATCCAAGATCAGATGCCCATTTACACATTCCGTCCAATGAGTTGAATGGGGCTTTACTGTCTACAAACTGTGCCAAGAATACGGCTGGTCCTTTGATTGTTTTCATAAAATATACTATCTGTTGTTGTTTGAATTAGTTGTTGGTTTTGACACATAAAGTGTGTCAAATAATCTTATATTTAAGAATTGTATCGGGTTCTTCTCAATACTTTGGAGATTTGCCATAAATATAGGCAATACCATCAAAAAAAGATAAAAATTCAAGCATGAATCAAGACGAAATATTCGATGCAATTGTTGTCGGAACAGGAATAAGCGGCGGGTGGGCCGCTAAGGAATTAACAGAGAAGGGCTTAAAAACACTTGTTTTAGAACGCGGTCCAATGGTAAAACATATCGAAGATTATCCTACCATGAATGATGACCCTTGGGATTATCCGTTAAAAGGACAATTATCAAAAGAAGACAAGAAAAAATATCATGTACAAAAACGAGTAAATTGGGCACCTACAGAAGACTCTAAGCACTTTTTTGTAAATGATCTTGACCACCCATATGTAGAAACAAAACGATTTGATTGGATACGTGGATATCAAGTAGGCGGAAGATCACTTACTTGGGGACGACAAAGCTACCGATGGAGCGATATTGATTTTGATGCCAACAAAAAAGAAGGTGTTGGAGTAGATTGGCCCGTTAGGTATAAAGACATTTCGCCTTGGTACGATAAAGTTGAAAAATATATTGGGGTTAGTGGTGAAGCATTAGGCTTGGAAGTATTACCGGATGGTATTTTTCAACCAGCTATGAAATTAAATTGTGTAGAAGAAGATTTTAAAAAAACTACCTCAGCTAAGTTTGACGATGGTCGTTTAGTGACCATAGGCAGAACAGCACATATAACTGATCCAAAAGCAACGTTTAAAGGTCGTGGAACGTGCCAAAACAGAGATCGCTGTTGGCGTGGTTGCCCTTTTGGCGGTTACTTTAGTAGCAACTCATCTACTTTACCAGCAGCGGAACGAACTGGTAACATGACCTTAAGACCAAATTCTATAGTGCATGAAATTATTTATGATGACACTACCAAAAAAGCTACAGGAGTAAGAGTGATTGATGCAGAAACAAACGAAAAAATAGTTTTTAAAGCCAAAGTCATATTCCTTTGTGCTTCTGCAATGGCTTCTGTTGGTATTTTACTACAGTCTAAATCCGAGCGTTTCCCAAATGGTCTTGGTAATGATTCTGATGCTTTAGGAAGAGGTATTATGGACCATCATTATAAATTAGGTGCAACTGCAAAGGTTGATGGTTATTTAGATAAATACTACAAGGGAAGACGCGCAAACGGATTCTATATCCCTCGATTTGTCAATTTAGACGAAAAAACCAAACGTGAAGGCTATTTGCGTGGGTTTGGTTATCAAGGTACCGCTAGCAGAGGAGATTGGTCTAAAGAAATAGGTGAATTAGGATACGGGAAAGACTTAAAAGAAACAGTTTTAAAACCAGGGCGATGGACCATTGGTGTTACCGGTTTTGGTGAATTTTTACCATATGATGATAATAGAGTTACACTAAGTCCTACGGAAAAAGACAAATGGGGTTTACCACAGTTAGCTTTTGATGTTGAGTTTAAAGAAAACGAATATAAAATGCGTGAAGACATAAAGAAAGAAATTGTTTCTATGTTTGAGGCCGCAGGTTTTAAAGACGTATCATCATATGAAGAAGCAAGCGGACCAGGACTGGGTATACATGAAATGGGTGGCGCAAGAATGGGGCACAGTGCAAAGACCTCTATAATAAATAAGAATAATCAAGTACATTTAGTTCCCAATGTTTATGTTACCGATGGCGCATTTATGTCATCCTCTAGCTGTGTAAACCCATCTTTAACATATATGGCGTTTACGGCAAGAGCGGCAAACCATGCTGCAGAACAATTAAAATCAGGTAAATTTTTATGATTTTAAAATTAAACACGAACTATAACGTTTAGTAAATCCAATAGATTAAAGTAAATATCAACTTATGGAAAACGCTTCTGCCAGAAATATGTGGGGAGAATATTTAAAAACCCACCTAGAGCACGTTTTTGAACACGCACCTAAAACTTGCTATTTTGGCGACAATGAAACAGATGCCAATAATTTTGCAGAAATGACCAAAAAGGAGACTAAAAAAGCAGTTTCCCATTCGTTATTAGGTTTGCAAAATAGAAATGAGCCTTTACCCAAAATAGGAGATTTTATTGTACTTACAAATTGGGCCGGCGAAGCACAATGTATCGTTCGTACAAAATCAGTTTCCCTTAAACCATATTTTAGTATTGACTCAACATATGTCCAAAAAGAGGGTTATGGTGATAAATCATTAGAGCAATGGAAAAGTTATTATTGGAATCTTTTTACCAATGAACTACAAAAATTTAAAAGAGAGCCTAGGGAAAGTATGATAGTTATATGCCAAGAATTTGAAAAAGTATACTAAAAATTATCTCTTTATAAAAAGCAAAAAGAGCCGCATTATGCGGCTCTTTTTATATCAAAAATGTTCTTGATTATTTCTCTAAAGCTACCCAGGTATTTCCACTTTTATGAGAATCTACCGTTGCTTCAATAAAGTTCATACCACGAACACCATCTGTCATTGTAGGGAATTCGCCGTCGTTGTATTCTTGACCTCTAATAGCTTTGGCTACACCTTTATAAATATTAGCCATAGAATCAAAAATACCTTCTGGATGACCAGCTGGCAATTTAGTTCCGTCTAAAGACAGTTCTGAATTATAAGCATGACCTGGCTTATATATTTGCGTTGGCTCAGTATCACTTAATTTATATAAAAAGTTAGGGCGTTCTTGCTCCCAACGAAAAGCACCTTTCTCACCGTAGATTGAAATGGCAAGTCCGTTTTCTTCACCTGTTGCAACTTGGCTACCTCTAATTACACCTTTAACATGATCTCCCATACGTACAAGTACAGTACCATCAACATCCATTTTATTATCTTCATAAAGGTAATTGAAGTCGCACAGTAGTTCATTGATCTTAAGACCCGTAGTATACTCTACAAGATTAAAGGCATGAACACCTATATCTCCCATACATGAGCTTATACCGGCTTTCTTAGGGTCTAACCTCCAAACAGAAGATCTTTTCTCTTTATCATGAATTATAGTATTGATCCAACCTTGATAGTAAACTGCATCAACCTTATGAATTTTACCTAAAGCCCCAGCTTTGATCATTTCACGCATTTGACGCACCATTGGATAACCCGTATAAGTATGTGTCAAAGCGAAAACCGTACCTGCTTTTTCGTGAGATTTTTGAAGATCTTTTGCTTCTGCCAAAGAAGTGGTCATTGGCTTTTCACAAATTACGTGGAAACCATTATCCAATAATTTCTTCGCCATTGGGTAATGTAAAAAGTTTGGCGTTAAAATTGAACATACTTGAATACGTTCATCTTCTGGCAATTTTAATTCTTCTTCTATTAAAGTATCAAAATCCTTATAAATTCTATTTAAAGGGACATCTATTTCCTTGGCAAAAGCCATGCTAGCATCAAAATCAGGATTAAAAACAGCTCCTGTAATTTGATAATTATCATTAATAAATGATGCTACTCTATGTAACACTCCAATAAGGGAATCTCCTCCTCCACCTAATATTCCTAATCGTATTTTCTTTGGCATTTTTGTTGTTGTTTAAGTTGAAAATATTATTGTTCAAAATCCCTAAGGATTTATTCTATTATTATAATTTGAAAATTATCTGCCGCATTTACTCGTTAAAAACAAGTACTGCAATCTTTAAGTGACAATTTTCAGGCGTTTAAATTAAAGAATTTATCTAAGACTGATATTCTATTTTCTCTGTTTTAAAGAAAATAGCGAACAAAATAAACACAGCTAACGCAAAACCAGCAGGATACATCCAAATGGTTTCCCAAACGTGTTTTCCGTCTTCCAAGAGGTAAGCAGTAGATATTTTTCCTGCAATCCAAAACCCTATTAACATTCCAACTCCATACGTTGCCAATGTTATAAGTCCTTGGGCAGAACTTTTAAATTTCTCACCTGCTTTACTATCCGTATAAATTTGCCCAGAGACAAAGAAAAAGTCATAACATATTCCATGTAGCGCAATACCTACTATCAACATGAAACCAAGCTCTTCAACATCCCCAAATGCAAATAATAAATAACGCACTACCCAAGCTCCCATGGCAACAAGAATAGTTTTCTTAAATCCGAATTTGGTAAAGAAATAGGGTAACAATAACATAAAGGCAATTTCTGAAATTTGACCTAATGTCATTTTACCTGTCGGGTTATCCATCCCAATTTCTACTAGAAAAGGATTTGCATTTTGATAATAGAACGCTAAAGGAATACATATTAACACTGAAGAAATAAAGAATATTAAAAAGTTCTTATCCTTAAAAAGGCTCAATGAATCTAATCCTAAAATCTCTTTGATATTGACTTCACCAGTACTAACCGCTCTTGGTGGTGTTTTAGGTAATGTAAAACTGAACAATCCTAAAATTAATGATGCAATAGCTGTCATTAAGAAGGTGTTTCTTAATAGTCCTTCTCCAATATTCTGACCTTGATCCCAGTTAAAAACATAACTGATGGAAAGACCAGCAATTATCCACCCAGCAGTTCCAAATACCCTAACCATAGAAAACTCTTTGGCCGGGTTTGTCATTTGATTAAAAGAAACCGAATTAACTAACGCTAAGGTTGGCATATATAAAATCATATACGCCAATACCAAAATATAGAACCCATCGAAGGCTGTACTTTGGTACATAAAATACATAAGAACAGCGCCTAGAAGATGTAAAATCCCCAAGATTTTCTCTGCATTAAAATATCTATCTGCAATTATTCCAATAACAAAGGGAGCAATGATAGCTCCCCATGATTGTGTTGAAAATGCCAATGCTATTTCGCCGTCCGTTGCCTTTAAATTGTTTCCTAAAAATGTACCAAGGGTTACAAACCATGCACCCCAAATAAAAAATTCTAAGAACATCATGAAGCATAGCTGCGCTCTGACTTTATTTTTCATCTATCTTTTATAATAAACGTAATCTGAACCAATAGGGTTTGCGCCGTTATTTCTGAAATCTACAGCAATTTGTCCGCGATGATTCGTAGAATGATTTATGATATGAAATAAAATATCCTGCAAGGTATTCGTAAATAAACGCCCTTCTGTATTTTCATAGTCAATACGCCGATCAAAATTATCGGCATTGGAAACAATTTCAAAAGAACTGCGCTGATTTTCATAATGAATATCTGCCCAGTCTTTTATATCGTGCTCCTGCCATACTTCAAATTCACTAGGTTTATTTAAAATTCTAGCGTTCCAAAGATGATGTGCATTTAAAATATGACTAAATAAACGCATTGTTTTAGGCGGTAACGCATTTAACGCCAAACATTCCTCTATTAATGTTTTATTGCAGTGAAAATTATAATCGAATATTTCATTAAAAAAAGCTTCCATAAATCATATTCTAGATTACTGAATTTCTTTTGCGGCTTTTAACAAAAGATCTCTAGTAGCGATTATTCCTTCTTCCTCACTAATTTCTGAACCTTCATATTCCACACCTATAAAACCAGTATATCCAGCTTTATTTACAATTTTTAGCATTTCAACATAGTCTATACCAGTATCATATCCATCTGCATCAAAATTGTTAGATTTTGCACTTACCGCCTTAGCGTACGGCATTAATTCTTTAACACCTTTGTACTTATCATACTCCTTTAAACAATCCCAACTTTCTGGTTTACGTTCTATACAAAAATTACCAAAATCAGGTAAACTTCCACAGTTATCCATATTAACAGTTTTCATAACTTCTGCATGAAGTTCACCGTTAGAGGATAATCCACCATGGTTCTCAACCAATATATTTATGTTCTTGGTTTTTGCATAAGTAGCTAGTTTCGTCAATCCGTCTACAGAATTCTTGATCCATTCTTCTGGCACATTACTACCATTAAGGTTAACTCTAATAGCATGGCAACCCATAGCCGCAGCAGCATCTACCCATTTCTTATGTTTCTCAACCGTTTCGTTTCTTTCGGCTTCATCGTTTACAGCCAAATCACCTTGACCATCGATCATGATCAAAACGTTTTTCATTCCGTATTTTTCTGCCTCTGCATTAGACTTTGCTACGAAATTTGCCATTGCCTCTTCAGAGTAACCGGCATCTTCCAATTCAGGATTATATAATTGACTCACATATTCCAACCCTGTAAACCCCCAATTTTTTGCCTTCTCTGCAAAAGAATAAGGATCAACACCTTCTTCTCTAATCATTTTATGCATTGACCATTGAGCCAATGACAATTCAAAAAATGGCTCAGCATCACTGTTATCTGCAACGACTTCAGAATTTTCTACTTTTTCTTTTTTCGTTTCCTTACAAGCGTAAGTTCCTAGTAACGAGATTCCAATACCTATTGCTGAGGCAAATCGAATAAAATTTTTTCTTTTCATTTTTGGTAGTTTGTTGTTGTTTGAAATATAACCTTAACAGTTAACGTTAAAATTATTGTTTGGTTCATTAATCTTACAAGAAGCTTGGTTTAGCGAATTTCGCAAGAAGAATGGGCATTAAATGTATAGAATTAATTTTATATTTAATAAATTTAGAGAATAAACAACTTTCATGAGCAAATTTTATTATAACGAAGAACAGGAGTCCTACGACGCAATTGTAGTAGGAACGGGAATTAGTGGTGGTTGGGCCGCAAAAGAATTATGTGAAGCAGGCCTTAAAACATTGGTTTTAGAACGTGGTCGAATGGTAAAGCATATAGAAGACTATGAAACTGCAAATAAAGATCCTTGGGATTTTCCAAATGCAGGTGCACCTACTAAAGAAATAATAGAACAACAACCAAAGCAAAATAGAACAGGTTATACAACAAACCAAGCAAGTAGCATGTGGTTTGTAAATGACCTTAAACATCCATATAACGAAACTAAGAGGTTCGATTGGATGAGAGGTTACCACCTCGGTGGTCGTTCTCTACAATGGGGTCGTCAAAGTTATAGATTAAGTGATATCGATTTTGAAGCAAACAAAAAGGAAGGTATTGCTGTAGATTGGCCAGTACGTTATAAAGATATTGCACCTTGGTATGATAAAGTAGAAACATATATTGGTGTAAGTGGTGAAAATTTAGGTTTAAAGCAATTACCTGATGGTCAGTTTTTACCAATGATGGAACTTAATTGTGTAGAACAGGAGTTTAGAGAAAAGGTTGCCGAAAATTTTGACGGTCGTGTGGTAACTGCAGGTAGAACAGCACATATTACCGGTACTAAACAATTTGACGGTAGAAGTAAATGTCAATTTAGAAATAGATGTATTAGAGGGTGTCCTTTTGGAGCTTATTTTAGTAGTTTATCGTCTACGTTACCAGCAGCAGAAGCAACTGGAAATATGACCCTTAGACCAGACTCTATCGTACATGAAGTTATGTACGATCCAAAAACCAAAAAAGCAACAGGTGTTAAAGTCATAGACGCGAACACAAAAGAAACATTTGAGTTTAAAGCGAAAGTAATTTTTCTTTGTGCATCTGCAATTGCTTCTACTTCAATTTTAATGCAATCTAAATCTGAAACATTCCCTAATGGTATGGGTAATGCATCTGATCAGTTAGGTCGTAATATTATGGATCACCAACTACAGGTTGGAGCTTCTGGTAAGTTTGATGGATTTGAAGATAAATATTATAAAGGTAGAAAGCCTAGTGGTATCTATATTCCTAGATTTAGAAACTTAGGCGGAGATTCTGATAGAAAAGATTATAAGAGAGGATTTGGTTACCAAGGCAGCGCCTCTAGAGGAAATTGGGAAGAATCTATTGCTGAACTTTCCCATGGTAAAGATTTAAAAGAAGCTGTTTTAAAACCTGGTGGATGGACATTTGGAATGATGGGCTTTGGAGAAGTATTACCTTATGAAAACAATAGGTTTACCTTAGATTATGACAAATTAGATGATTGGGGTTTACCTACCGTAACATTTGATGCCGAGCTTCAAGAGAATGAGCTTAAGATGCGTAAAGATATTTTAGAATCTGCTGTTGAAATGCTAGAAAAAGCAGGTCTTAGAGATGTTCAAGGATATGATAATGAAAGTGCCTTAGGTTTAGGTATTCATGAAATGGGAACTGCTCGTATGGGTAGAGATAGAAAAACATCTGTTTTAAATGGAAACAACCAATTGCACGATGTACCTAATGTATATGTAACCGATGGATCGTTTATGACCTCTGCAAGTTGCGTAAACCCATCATTAACTTACATGGCCTTTACGGCAAGAGCTGCAGACCATGCAGTTAAAGAACTTAAAAAAGGAAACATATAATGGATAGAAGACGCGTATTAAAAAATATGGGAATGTCACTTGGATATATGGTGGCCACCCCAACATTATTATCAATCGTTCAAAGTTGTAAAAGTGAACCAGCTATTACTTGGACACCAGAATTTTTAGCTCCAAATGAAGGTGTTGTACTTTCTAAATTGGTAGACATCATTTTACCTAAAACAGATACACCTTCTGCTTCAGAAGTTCAAGTTCATGTTTTTATTGACAAATTTTCAAAAGATGTCATGGAAAAGGAACAACAAGATTTCCTTAAAATGTCAATGAATAAGTTTACCAACAAAGCATTGGCAGATTCTGGTAAAGAAAATGTCGAAGACTTAACTGTAGAAGATTTAGAACCAGTTTTAGCAAGCTCATTAAAATATACAAAAGATCAGCAAACTGAGATGTTTGAGTCTATTAATAGTTATACTGAAGCTATAGCCGAAGGTAAAACTGCCGAATTAGATGACGAGATTACGAGGTTTGCATTTGCAAATAATCTTAGAGGCATGACTATATGGGGCTATAAGGCTTCTGAGTATGTTGGTGAAGAGGTTTTGGCTTATTTACCTGTGCCAGGTGAATATGTGCCATGTGGAGATGCTCAAGAGCTTACTGGCGGTAAGGCATGGTCCTTATAACCAAATAATATGCTAACACTTAATAGCCAAGAGCGTGAATTTTAATCGCTCTTGGCTATTTTTATTTAAATGCACTACTCATGAAAAGAAGAAGTTTTATCCAAAAATCTGCATTAAGCACAGGTGCCTTAACAATGACCGGTACATTGACATACGCCAACTCGTTGACCAACACTACAAATGCACATCAATTTAATTTAAAATACGCACCACATATTGGCATGTTCAAACACCTTGCTGGAGATGACCCTATTGCTCAGCTCAATTTTATGGCAGACCAAGGTTTTACTGCTTTTGAGGATAATGAAATGCGTAAACGCCCTATAGATGTTCAAGAAAAAATGGCTGATACCATGAAAAAACGTGGTTTAGAAATGGGGGTATTTGTAGCTCATGAAATTTACTGGAAAGAGCCAAATTTAGCCTCAGGGGATTTAGATAAGCGTATAGAATTTTTAAACGATATAAAAAGCTCCATTGAGGTAGCCAAGCGAGTTAACGCTAAATGGATGACCGTAGTGCCAGGACATTTAGATTTAAAACTAAGAATGGGTCACCAAACAGCTAACGTAGTTGAAAGCTTAAAACAAGCATCTGCTTTATTAGAACCTCATGGTATAGTTATGGTATTGGAACCCTTAAACTTTAGAAATCATCCTGGGTTATTTCTAACCGACTCGCCACAAGCTTACGAAATTTGCAAAGCAGTGAATTCACCAGCCTGTAAAATTTTATTTGACATCTATCATCAGCAGATTCAAGAAGGTAATCTAATTCCGAATATGGATGCCGCTTGGTCAGAAATCGCATATATTCAAATTGGTGACAATCCTGGTAGAAATGAACCGACTACAGGCGAAATTAATTATTATAATGTATTCAAATGGATTCATGAACAAGAGTTCAATGGAGTTTTAGGAATGGAACACGGTAATTCTAGAGATGGTAAAGAAGGTGAACTTGCAGTCATAGAAGCATATAAAAAAGTAGATAATTTTCTATAAACAAAAACTATCATTTTTTTGATATTTAGATTGTACAAAAGAGCATAATATGCATTTCATCGAATAAATAAGCACAATTCGATGAAATGCAATATCAGTATGTAAGAATTAACTTACTTATTCGTTCTTTTGTATATGTCCCAATACCTACAAACATTATTCGTCTACGCTGGATTGCTTCTAGCCTCAAAATTATCCTTTTATATCTATAAGGGTATTAAGTCAAATTCATTTGAATTACTACAAATGAAATTAATGGCTAAATGGTTTAACTTTAAAAATATACTAAAAGTAAGTTTTCATAGTTTATTTAATGATACGATCAAGTTTCCGTAATCCAAAATAAAAATTTGTCCGTATATAACTTATACTCCAATACTTAAGCTATGGAAAACTATATAACAATATTAATGATATATGCAGCTGCGTTAATTTTTACGACAGTATTAAAGCCCTATATCATAAACGATAAATAAGATTCCCCTTACTTAACCTCGGCTTAGCCGTATATAAAAAAGACCCCTTAATTTGGGGTCTTTTTTATTCTCTATCTTAAAATGTACGCTAACAACTTAGAGCGAGGCTTTCATATCTGATGGAACAAAGGGATAATTGTTCTATCTAAGTTATATTCCTAAAGTAAAAATCATCCCTCCACCAATTTAGCTAATAGTTATTCATTACGATTTAAAATTATAAAATCTTATGCGATAGAAGCGTCAATAGCAAATTAATTAACTGAATAGACTACTACTCTTTTATAAAGTAAGCATATAAAAATTAAATTATAAAATGTAGCTAAGTTGATTGTGGAGATAAAAAATGTACGGTCCCACTAATGTTTCTTTTATGAAAAATGCCCACCAAGTCTAATAAAGGTAGTTCCCCCGAAACCTTTTCTTAGAACGTAATCATACGACGAATCGTAGTTATACTTATTTTGGCGCTCAAACATTAGATATAAGATAACATACACTATCCTATAAAGAACCGTACTAAATTTAAATTTTTAGATCCGCACTAAAAGAACCCTTGACTTTCAAAGATTCTCCATTGGCATTTTCTAGTTGCACCTCCAACTTTCCACCAACATTGTCAGTGTAGTTTTCAGTAATAGTAATATCACCTGATTTCACAAAATATGGCAGCTCGCTTACACCAGCTAAATCTGCAAAACCATAGACCCCTCTAAAATTATTAATTAGATGGTCTAGTTTTTTTATTTTATATACCCCAGCTGGCACGCCATGCTGTTTTTTCTTATTATTTGCGATCACAAATTCAAATTTCTGAATTTGATCAACACCACATGTGGTAAAATTTAATAATAGCTTATCGATCTTATTACCATCTTTATCTTCTTCAATACTGCTTGTGAATATTGCGGCACCATCAATATGAAAACTTAAACTTCCGTCAACATTAAAACTACAAGTACCTAACTCTATAATAGAATTATTAACATCACATTTAGAACCACCTGACACAAGAATAAATGGTATAACACCAAAGCAAAACATTTTTAAAGACTTTCCTAAAACCTGTATCATTTTCAACATGGTATGAAATTAGATTTATAGTTATGGTTTATCTATTAGATGTTTTTGCTCTTCAAAAGCAATGGTTAAATTTTCATTCGAAGTTTCATCTTCATTCATGAACTGAGAAGCAATCACTAAGACTACTATTAACAATGCCAACATTATGCTGCACTTTCTCATATCAATTTCTCTATAACATATTGATGTTCTCTGCTAAAGGTAATTTTAAGCTGAAAACTCATTACCCTAATTTGTATAACCTGCATCTTTTTATGTATAAACGGAAGGCACAAATCTTAGAAAATGAATCAAATATATAATTTGTAGTATTTTTCTTTCTTTTAATAGTGATAGTTGTAATTTTTACACCTTTAATCCAAAATATACCGATTACACTATAATTACATCCATTGATACAAAATAGCTCATGAAAGCAGTACAAGCGCTTAAAATTTCATAACTTTCTAACTTGATACCGAATCTTTTATGCTACAAGCTGTAATAGTTGATGACGAAATTAAAGCACTACAAAGCTTAACATGGGAGCTTACTAATTTTAGTGATGAAATAAATGTAATTGCCTCATTTACAAATCCAAATGAAGCACTTTCCTATTTAGATAAGAACACCCCAGATTGTCTATTTTTAGATATAGAAATGCCGACTATGGACGGCTTTCAATTTATCAAAAAACTAACCAACAAGAATTTTCCGGTAGTTATTACAACAGCATATAACCAATATGCACTCAAAGCAATAAAAAGTCAAGCGTTAGACTATTTATTAAAACCTATTGATACAGATGATCTTGAGGAGACAATCGTTAAGATCAAAAAATTTAATAGCAAAAATTTCTCTGTTGAAAAATTAGAAATGGCTCTTTTAAATTATAACTCTAGATCTGTACATAAACGTATTACCCTAAATACGGATGGTAAACTCTTATTTCTTGAAAGTGATGAAATACTATATGCAGAATCTGACGGAAATTATAGTACCATTTTTTTAACGGACGGTCAAAAAATAGTATTGACCAAAAAATTAAAAGAGGTCAATGACCTACTACCATCAGACTCATTTTTTAGAATTCACAATTCATACATCATCAATCTCAATAAAATAAAAGAGTTCTTAAAAACCGATGGTTATGTCGTGTTGAAATCGAACCACAAAATACCCGTATCTAGACAAAAAAAATCAGATTTCTTAGATTTGTTATAATCCTTTAAAAAGTTTTTATTCATCTAACAATTAAGCATATTCTCAAAAATTATAGTGTATAAATCCAAGTGCAAATTTCTATTCTTCTTATTGTACACTTTAGTGCTATCACACCTTAGTTACTCACAAGAAATACCTGATACTTTAAAGGAAAAAGTAGATAGCCTGCTATTGAAAACTCCAAAAACATGCCAAGAGATTGATATGTTTTTAGAACCATTTAGCAATGACAGCATTTCTTTACGGTACATAGAAACCAAATCTATCTCTAAAAAGTACTTATTAGGGCAAGCATATGCATTAAATCAACTAGGTAGTATTTACAGAGACTTAACGCAATACACCAAAGCACTAGAATTATATCAAAAAGCTTTAAGAGCATCTGTTGAGGCAGATAATATTGAGTTTAGAGTTTATACGCTAAATATGATCAGTACGGTCTACAGACGTACAGAAGCTGTTAAATCTGCATTAGACTATAGTCAAGAAGCCTTAGAACTAGCGGAAACTGTAATTGAACCAAATATTGGCTTAAAAAAAAGTATCATAACATCCCTTAATAGTATTGCTGGCATCTATCAAATGTTAGAACAATATGATCTTGCTATTGAAAAATACGAGAATTCTATGATTCTTGAAAAGCAATTAGACGATAAGGAAGCTTTAGCAGTAAATCATCAAAATTTGGGTGAATGCTATGAATCTCAAGCAAAATTAGAAGATGCATTAAAGAATTTTAGAAAATCTCTTGTCTACAATGAAATGGTTGGCTCTAATAGAGGGAAAATAATATGTAATTATAGCATTGCTCATGTTTATGTTCATTTAGGAAAAATAGACGAAGCAACCACTATTTTACAGAATAATTTATTAAAAGCTATTTCGCTTGGAGACGAAAAAATAATTACGACCATTTATATAAATTTAGGCTGGGCATTAATACGCTTAGGAGATTATGACAACGCAGAGGTTAATCTTGAATCTGGTCTTGCCTTGGCTAAAACTAATAATTTAAATTCCGAAATAGCAGAAGCAAACAAGTTTCTATCTGAACTCTGGATTAAGCGTGATGATTATGAAAAGGGGATGAGCTACTTTAAGGAATCTAGGAAGTACGAGGAACGCATTACCAATTCACTTAACCTTCGTTATGTAAATGATATGATTTTGCGTTATGAGTCGCAAATGAGAGCCAACCAATTAGAGCGCCTTGCCGAAGAAAATGAAACGGTTCGTTTAAAACTTAAGAAAAACAGGACTATGCTGACCATCATCGGTATATTTTTAATCTTACTAATAGGAATCTTATACATTTTATACCGCCAGAGCCAGTTGAATGCAGATAAAAAGCTGTTAACTCTTGAACAGAGTATGCTACGTAGTCAAATGAATCCGCACTTCTTGTTTAATTCACTGAACTCCATTAAATTATATATTATAAATAATGAAAAAAAGAATGCCGTTCATTATTTAAACAAGTTTTCTAAATTGGTACGAAAGATATTAGAAGCATCATCTCAACGAGAGATTTCATTGGCAGACGAATTAGAGACCGTTGAGTTATATATGAATATCGAGAATATTAGATTCTCAAATGAGATCAATTTTAATATTCATATTAAAGATGATATTGATACACATAACATAAAAATACCATCGCTTATTCTACAGCCTTTTTTAGAGAACGCCTTATGGCATGGGCTATCATCTAAAGATGGATCAAAAAATATAGATTTAGAAATTAAAAAAGGTAAAAACGGTTTTATAGAAATCGTTATTACAGACAACGGTGTAGGTAGAGATGCTGCAGAAAAAATTAAGGACAATAAACTTCTAAAGAGAAAATCTGTGGGTATAGATATTACTAAAGAACGATTGGCAAATTTTTCTCGGGATTATGAAAATTACTTCCATGTAGATATTATTGACAAATTTGATGACAATACCAAACCTATTGGAACACAAATAGTAATTTATATACCTACTATTTAAGATGGTCTTTTGCAACCACTTCTAGCTCAGTATACCAATCTTCACCAAATTTTCTAATTAGGGCTTCCTTAACGAATTTATACACCGGAACTTTCAACTCATCGCCCAAAGCACAAGCAGGGTCACAAATTTGCCATTTATGGTAGTTAACTGCAGTCAGTTCAGTATACTCACGCACACGTATTGGGTACAAATGGCATGAAACAGGTTTCTTCCACTTAATCTTTCCTTGATTATACGCCTCTTCTATACCACATTTAGCAATCTTCTTATCATCAAAAATTACATAGGCACATTCACTTCCGTTAACTAACGGGGTTTCCCATTCACCATCTTCACCTTTTACAAAAGCACCTTGATCTTCAATAACCGCAATACCTTCTGGGCGTAAAAAAGGTTTAACTTTTGAATAGATGTCAACCATGATTTCTGTTTCAGAATCTTCTACAGGCGCACCTGCTTCACCATCAACACAGCAACCACCTTTGCATGCACTAAGATTGCAAACAAAATCGTTTTCGATTATTTCTTCCGATACTATAGTTTTCCCTAATTGAAACATGACCTAATTTAAAGGGCGCAAGATACATTTTTTTAAAAGGCAATGGTCTTAGAAAATTTTAAGAATAAACATCCAAGTGCATATTTATAAACGTAAATTTGCAAAAAATTTGAAGGATGGAATTTCATTTTGATTTAAGGGAGATCGCTACCGCAAGTATGGTGTTGTTTGCTGTAATTGATATTTTAGGTAGTATTCCTATTATTATTGGGCTTAGAAAAAAGGTAGGTCATATTCAATCTGAAAAGGCATCTGTTGTTGCCGCTGTTATTATGGTGGCGTTTCTTTTTCTTGGAGAAGAGATTTTAAATTTAATAGGAATAGATGTAAATTCATTTGCTGTTGCCGGTGCATTCATCATATTCTTTTTAGCTATTGAAATGATTTTAGGCATTCAGCTATATAAAGATGATGAACCTGAAAGTGCTTCTATAGTGCCTATTGCCTTTCCATTAATTGCAGGAGCGGGTACGCTAACATCTTTACTTTCTTTAAGAGCTGAATACTTTGTAGAAAACATTATTATCGCAATTATCGTAAATATTATTTTTGTTTTTATCGTACTTAAATCGTCGGTAAAAATTGAAAAAATGTTGGGTAAAAACGGAGTAAATGTTATTAGAAAAGTATTTGGTGTAATTCTTATGGCAATTGCTGTTAAATTATTTGCAGCAAACATTAATGAACTTTTCTAGACCACTAGAAGGTTGTATTTTTATAAAAACAAGTTTATGAGCAAGACAATATCCATTATTTTTATAGTAGTTGCAATAGGTCTTATAGCCTATAATGTAACCTTGGTAAATTTTGCAGACCCATTTGAAAAAAACAGCACAATAGCACTTATAGGAATTATGGCTTCTTTATGCGCTATAGTTCTTCTATTGGTATTTATTACCAGCAAAAAGATTCAAGACAAAATAAATAAGGATTAATTACTGGCTTTTATACGGCTAGATTCTTCTTGCTCAATAATACTACCACTATCTAATTCTAATACCTTTTGAAGCATGAGGTCTTCATCTGCTTTTATTTTAGCGTGTATATTGGTATTAAATAACTGTTCAGCAATGTTAGCTTTTAAAAACTGCTTGATACTTTTCTCGTAGTCATAAAAATTCATTCTTAAATTTCTATTTACAGAATACTCTACAAATTTTTCAAAAAGAATATCATCTACCCTAAAATCGTTCACAAATTCCTCTTGGGAATATTGAGCATATCTTTCACGGTCATCTTCTAAATGCTCAAATACAAAGAAGGAAAGAAAACCTAAATTATCCATACTTTCAACCGCTTCCTCTTCATTACTTCCAATAGGCACAAACACATCAGGAATAATACCACCACCACCATAAACCACTTTTCCTTTAGGTGTAGTGAATTTTAGTGAATCCGCTACTTTAATACTATCTACAGAAATCATTTCTCCGCTATGGAACCTATCTGTAAAACGTTGATAATAATCTTTAGTACCGTTAGCATACGTTTTTTGAATACTTCTTCCTGTAGGCGTATAATATCTAGAAACAGTAAGTCTTACTGCCGAACCATCGCCTAGTGCCATTTCTCGTTGTACCAATCCTTTTCCAAAAGAGCGACGACCTACAATTGTACCCACGTCATTATCCTGTAATGCTCCAGCAACAATTTCACTTGCAGATGCAGACCTTTCGTTGATAAGCACATAAATAGGCTTATCTTCAAAACTACCTTCATCCGTAGCAAAACTCTTGTTTATTTTACCTTTTTTGTTCTTGGTGAACAAGATAAGTTTACCATCCTCTAGAAACTCATCTGCCATTTCCTCTGCCATACCTAAATAGCCACCAGGGTTATCTCGCAGATCAAGCACTAATTTCTTAGCACCACGCTTTTGTAATCTTACTAAGGCATCCTTAAACTCTTTGTAAGTTGATTCTGCAAATCGGTTGACCTTAATATACCCAATGTCTTTGGTTAGCATATAAAACGCATCAACACTTTTTAAAGGAACAATTCCCCTCCTAACCTTTACATCAAACGTTCTATTTTCTGCTTTTCTATATACCGTAAGAGTAACAGAAGAACCTTCTATACCTTTTAATTTATCTACAATAATTTCGCTAGGAAAATCTTTACCGTATAAGGTGTCTTTATCTGCCATTAAGATACGATCGCCAGGTAGTATGCCTTTTACAAAACTTGGACCATCCTTAACTGTTTTTATAACTGCAATAGTATCGTGATATGAGTAAAAATTAATACCAATACCTACGAAATCACCCTTCATATTTTCAGTTACACCAGACATCTCTTTTTCAGAAATATAAACTGAATGCGGATCTAGTTTTTCTAAAATACTATTTACGGTAACATCAACAATGCTATCCGTATTAACATCATCTACATATTCATAGTCAATGTAATCTATAAGTCGGTTGAGTTTATCCTTTTTTGAATTGGTCGAAAAAAGCCTTTCTGGAGAATCGTTAAAATTCAGTTTTCCACCAATAAAAAACCCTAATGCAAGCGCAGAAGCGATAATTAAAGGGAATAGAGCACTGTATTTTTTATTCATCATTAGTGTAAACGTTAGATAGTAACATTTATTTCTGGCATGTGTTGTAATTCGACCCCGGCTTTTTCTAAAAACTGCAAACCAGAATCATCTTTATACCCAACTTGATACACTACACGTTTAATGCCAGATTGGTGTATAAGCTTACTACATTCTCTACAAGGCGATAATGTGATGTATAAAGTAGCACCTTGACAAGACTGTGTAGAAGCTGCTACTTTAAGTATGGCATTAGCCTCCGCATGCAAAACATACCATTTGGTATACCCCTCTTCATCTTCACAATAATTCTCAAAGCCGGTAGGTGTACCGTTGTATCCGTCAGAAATAATCATTCTATCTTTTACAATTATGGCACCCACTTGCTTTCGCTTACAAGAAGATAACATACCCCACTCTTTGGCCATTCTTAAATAGGCCCTATCATATTTTAATTGTTTTTCTTTCTTCATCTATAATCGGCTTTAAAAAAGCACATAACTCTAAGGTACCCGCTTTACTATGCAAGGCAATAGCTTAAACTAAAATTTAACAGTCTTAAAAAGGAAATGTTTCATAAAGTAACGGAAGTGTTATTAATATAATTAAAATGCTACCTACCAATATGAATATACTTTGTTTGACCTTTAGTATAGTTTGAACTACATATGCTAACACTAATACCAAAAGAACTATGATTACTTGAGAAATTTCAATACCGCCAGCAAAACCCAATAAAGGCGCTAATTTATCTTCTGCTCCCATAATCATCATTTTAAAATAATTAGAGAATCCAAAACCATGTATCAGTCCAAAAAAACCTGTTGCCAGTACATGGAACCATATTGTCCTATCTTCTAGCTTATCATTACTATCAACCAAATTGAACAATGCCGTACTTACTATGGTTACGGGAATCAAAAACTCGATCCATGTTGCTTCTATAACTAATATCTCATAAACTGAGAACACTAAGGCTAAACAATGTGTAAAAGTAAAAACAGTAGCTAGCAACAAAACATTTTTCCAACTTTTAAAAGTAAAAGGAAGTGCCAAGGCTGCTAAAAACAATATATGATCATATGCATTTATGTCCAACACATGTTGTAACCCTAATTCTATATAAAACCAAAATTCTTGCATTATTCTAATTTTAAACGATTATTCCCTTAATTTAAACCACGCTCCTTTTGTATAGTCTCGTAAGCTGTCTGCACTTGTTTAAACTTTTCTTCAGCACCTTTTTTTATGGCCTCATCTTGAGTGTTTACTCTATCTGGATGATATTTTTTAGCCATTTCCCTATATGCCTTTTTAACCTCAGCATCTGTAGCAGATTTTGAGATGTCCAAAATTTTATAAGAGTTGTTCGCAGATTTCACAAACATTGCCTTAATACTATCGAACTCGTTTAACGAAACCCTAAGGTAACCAGCAATTTCACGAATTTTTTGAATTTCAGGATTACTAATACTACCATCTGCCTGCGCTATACCGAATAAGAAATGAAGCAATTGCAAACGCACCTCGTACCGTGTTCGCTGTGCCAAAAAAGTACATACCTTTTGTGCAGATATCTGTCCTTTTTTATTTATTTCATTAAAACTTCTAAAAATAGCATTTGCCTTGTCCTTACCGTACGTACTCACAAAATACTGACGTACATAGTCCATTTCTGTCTGGCTAACTTGCCCATCTGCTTTAATGACAATTGAACATAATGACAGTAGATTAAGCTCAAAATCTGCAGCTGTCACATTAGGTCTTGTATAGTCTTCAAATACGCTACGTGCGTTACCTTTACTAGAGCCAAAAAAATTATCTATTATACTACCGGCAAAAAAGCCTAAAACCGCTCCGGACAAACCTCTTATAAAAAAACCAACTACGGCTCCCAACCATTTAATCATTTCGTATTTTCAATTTTGCCAAAGATAAAATATTACCAATAGAAAGTTAGGCCAATGAAAAGTTAAGGTGTGGATCACTCCTACGACTAATTGATTATCTTTGTAATAGATTAATTAAAATTTAAGATTATGTACCCTGCAGAATTAGTAAAACCAATGAGAGATGATCTGGCTTCTGCCGGATTTGAAGAATTATATACAGCAGATGCAGTAGCAAATGCAATCAATAAGGAAGGAACAACTTTAGTAGTTGTTAACTCTGTTTGTGGTTGTGCAGCGGCTAATGCAAGACCTGCGGCTAAAATGAGCCTACAGAACGATAAAAAACCAGATTTTGCAGTTACTGTATTTGCTGGTGTAGATAAAGAAGCTGTTGATGCGGCAAGAAACCTTATGGTTCCTTTTCCTCCATCTTCTCCATCTATGGCATTATTTAAAAATGGTGAATTAGTTCATATGATTGAGCGTCACCATATTGAAGGTAGACCAGCTGAAATGATAGCTCAGAATTTAGCACAAGCTTACGACGAGTTTTGCTAAAATTTATAGCCTAGGCTATATTCTAATAAAATAATAGGATTAAAAAACCGCTCTAATAGAGCGGTTTTTTATTTTTGTAATATGCAGAAGTTGCTTTCTTATATTCTTACGCCATTTTTTTTCGTGTCCTTTGGGCTATGTTTACTTATTTTTCATCCCATACAATGGTTGGGTTTTAAAATATTTGGGTATGGCGGATTAAAACCTGTAGTTAGTAAGTTAAATTTTTTCCTAATGCGTAGTACTAACATATTAGGAACTACATATAAGTTTACAAATAACTTTGACTTACCTACAAACAGACCTTTGATTATAGTTACCAACCATCAAAGCATGTATGACATTCCACCATTAATTTGGTATATGCGAAAACACCACCCAAAATTTGTGAGTAAAAAAGAATTGGGAAAAGGTATACCAAGTGTATCCTTTAATCTTGTTCATGGTGGCTCTGTGCTTATTGATCGTAACGATGGTAAATCTGCCTTACTTGAAATAGGTAGGTTAGGTACCTATATTGAAGAGCATAAGAGAAGTGCAGTAATATTTCCTGAAGGAACGCGAAGCAGAGACGGGCATCCAAAGGCATTTAAACCTATGGGACTTAAAATGCTTCTTAAAAAAGCACCATCTGCATTGATTGTTCCAATTAGCATAAATAATTCTTGGAAGCTTGTACGTTTTGGACAGTTCCCAATGGGTTTAGGTGCAAAAGTTCAATTAGACGTAAAACAACCCATTGAAAACAATGGAAACTATGATGAACTTATAGAACAAATTGAAGCTTCCGTAGTTAGCGGGATAAATTCCTTTAAATGACCAACTCAGAAATTGTAGAAGAAACCATAACCTTTGTCAAAGAAACTTTGAAAAATGCCGAAGGAGGGCATGATTGGTTTCATATTCAGCGTGTTTTTAACAACAGCATGTTAATCGCAAAGGAAGAGGAAGATGTAAATATTTTGGTTGTAAGCCTTGGTGCTCTTCTTCATGATATTGCTGATGCAAAATTTAATGACGGTGACGAATCTCTTGGTCCTAAAATGGCCGAAGATTTTTTACTAAGCCTTGGTGTTCCAAAAAGAACTATCAACCACGTTACTAATATTATCAAGTATAGCTCATTTAAGGCTAGTTTAACCGATGGTAAGATGAAGAAGAAACTATTCTCATCTAAAGAGCTTAAAGTAGTACAAGATGCGGATCGTTTAGACGCAATTGGCGCAATTGGTATTGCACGGGCATTTAATTATGGCGGATTTAAAAATCGAGCCCTTTATGACCCAAGCATACCACCTAACCTAGACATGACCAAGGAGGAATATAAAAAGTCTGAAGCGCCAACAATTAATCACTTCTACGAAAAATTGTTATTGCTACAAGATAAAATGAATACCGAAACAGGAAAACAACTTGCAGCAGAACGGCATCAATATATGATTGACTTTCTAGAGCAGTTTTATCAAGAATGGAATCCTTTAAAAAATCTAAGCTAGTTTCATTTTTTTCAAAATACAGTATAAAAAAAAGGGTCTCAATTTAAATTGAGACCCTTTACTAATTTTATATCGTAATCTTACTTCTGTGGTAACTCTCTTGTTAACCAACCACTTCTACTTGCTGTTACAATAGCATAAGGAGTAATCCAGAATAAACCGAACGTAAAAAGTACGCTGTAAGAATATGCCCATATAGATTCTGAAAAAGAATATCTTTTTGCATAGAATATTACTGGGAAAGTTGATAAAACCAATATACTTACGAAAGTAGAACTTAAAAATAATAATGGATGTGTAAGTACAAATACTAACATGAACAACACAAATGGGTAACAAAGTACAATTCTTGAGAATTGGCTAAAGAATAATAATCTTGTACCAGTTTTTGGTCCTTTTCTAAAGTTAGTAAATACATACTTAGACATTTGAATGTTCTCACGTACATTACTTCTACCCCATCTAATGAACATTTTATAAAGTCCTTGATATTTTTCAGGAACATTAGTATAAGCAAATGCATTTCTTTGAAATAATACGTGGAAGCCTTGCTTTAAAATCATGTTCGTCATTGCTCTATCTTCACCAATATCTGATGCTTGACCCATGAATGTTTGATTGATCCACTCATCTAAGCAACCGAATACTGCAGTAGCTCTATAAGCTGCTAAAGCACCTGGAGTACATAAAACTGAATTTAAAGTACTTTCAGAAGAACGAACAAATTCAAAACTAAGTGCAAAACTAACGTCTAACATCTTAGGTAAAATCTTGTCATTATTTAAAACACGAATGTTACCTGCAACAGCACCACAGTTTTCATCTACAATAAAAGGACTTACTAAATTTCTCAACGTATCCTTATCAACGATAGAATCACTATCAACCGTTACAAATATCTCACCCGTACCTTCATTAAAACCTCTGTACAAGGCGTGACGCTTACCCATATTCTTAGGTTGCTGACAAACCGAAACTCTATCTCCTAATTCTTTCTTAGCTTCTAACATCCAGTTCCAAGTATCATCTTTACTACCATCGTCGATAGCTAATAATTGAATTTTGTGTTCTGGATAATCACTTTCAGCCAAACTCTTTAAAGTTGCCCAAACTTGTTTTCCTTCATTGTATGCTGGTACAATTACCGTAACAGTTGGTAATTCTTCGTTTGATACCGATGGTATTGCTTTATATTTTAAAAATCTTATAAAAGTATAAATGAAGAAGCTCAATTTAAAAACGAAAAAAACAGCGGCCACAATCATGAAAATTAATCCAATCATTGTGCTTCTTCTCTCTAGATGTAATTGAGTAAAATCGTTTTGTAATATATAAGCTAAGTAAGCCGAACCGAACATTAGCACAAAAGTGCTACCCATTACGAAAATACCCCATGCATTGGCATTTTCAATTAGATGTTTGATTCTAGAAAAGAAAGATTTCTTCTCATTTTTTTCGGTATTATTTTTTAACGTTTTCATATCGTTTTTGGTAGTGTTCTTGGTTTTCATAAATAGTTCTAATATTTATAACATTCCACCTATTTACGCACGTACTCAGCTTTTGGACTTTATTTTAACAAAAGTTTTTAAAGATTTTTTTAGCACTAAACTAATGCACACTATTTAAAATTAACATGCTAATTTAAAACAGTAAAATTTTAACTTATTCCAAATATTTCTCTCATTCTCATACAGTTAAATCAATTATTTATGAAATACCTCATTTTAACCTATATTTAAAAAACATAAATAAATTTTAAATGAAACACGTATTTCTACTACTTCTTTTAACCGTTTCTTTGGGATATGGACAAACTGATGAACAACTGATTATTTCACTTCTTGAGAAAGAATCTGCCACTTGGCGTTCTGGCGATGTAGCTGCTCATGCAGATTGTTGGTCAATACAACCATATAGTAGAATATTTGTATCTACGGGAGATGGAAATAGTATAGATGTACCCCCAGCAATGATGATCAATCCGCCAGAAAATATGATGGGTCAAGGTGGGACATCTAAGAATTCTAATTACAAAATGAATATTAATGGTAATCATGCTTGGGTCAGTCATGATGAGGAATCTACCAATACAGAAGGTGTAAAAGCTTACACTTATGAAATACGCATTTTAGAAAAAATAGAAGGTAGTTGGAAGTTGGTAGGCCAATCTATTCACCCAAGAAAGATGCAATAGTTTTAAAATAATTTTAATTGACCGTCTTTATAAGACTCGTGTAAGCTGATATTCAGTTTAGGAAAGTTTCTTCCTTTAAAATATTTACGTTTGGCTAAACTTACCATATCATGAATTTGAGTAGCAATTATACCCTCTCCTCTACTTCGCACCCCATACCTACTGTCGTTTAATGACCCACCGTGACAATCTTGAATTTGATGTAATACTTTTTCTGCTTTGTAAGGTAGAGTTTTACGAATCCAATCTGTGAATATTTCACCGATAGCTCCATTTAATCGTACTACGGTAAAAGCCATTGAAACAGCACCATGTTCAGAAACGGCTTTTGCCAAATTCAATATTTCATGAGTATTTATACCCGGAATAATAGGAGCGAGCATTGCATTAACCGGAATACCAGCCTCCGACAGCACCTTAATAGCTTCAAGCCTTTTTTTTATTGTTGTAGTTCTAGGTTCTAATATTCTTCTTGTTTCCTCAGATAATGAGGTAACGGAAATATTTACTCCAATTAATCCGTGTGCATTTAATTCCTTAAGTATATCCAAATCTCGTAAAATAAGAGCATTCTTGGTGATGATACCTACGGGGTGTCTATACTTTAAAAACACCTCTAAAGATTTTCGAGTTAATTCAAATTCCCGTTCAGCTGGCTGGTAACAGTCCGTATTCCCAGACATTACAATAGTGCAAGCTTTCCATTTTTTGCTTTTAAGTTTCGCTTCTAAAAGTTTTGGAGCATCATGTTTTACTAAAATTTTCCGTTCAAAATCTAATCCGGCACTATAACCCCAAAATTCATGAGCGTTTCTGGCATAACAATAGATACACCCATGCTCACAACCTTGATACATATTCATAGAGTAACTCATACCCACATCTGGGCTAGTTACTTTATTCAATATTGATTTTGGAAAAATGGGAATGTATTGAGTTTTGTTTCTATCGGCAATTTCCCCTTCTACACGGCAGAATTCGAGGAAATCGTCTCGGGTTTCATAACTGTACGCAGAAAATTTATTGTTCGTATTTTTTTGGGCACCTCTGCCCTTAACCGGAGAAACAGAATTCATTAATATTAGGATTTATTCCAAAATTATGGAATAAATCCTAATATTATATTTATTTAACACCTACTTGAACCAGTTGTTTTTTAGTTCCTCTTTTAGCGTAGAACATTAATTCATCATTCAGACTATCAATGTATGGTACAGAAACCATTAAAGGTAAACGAGCTTCAGTATCATCTATAACCTTACTGTACTTCATATGTCCGTTTTCGTCCAAACGTATTAAGAAAACATTTCTGTTTCTGCTTAAACCTTGTTTAAACATAATACGATCATCACTGAGCTGCTGCGGATTTTCTGAAGAGGTACTAATAAAAAAGTATGTTGTATTGTTTTTAGTGTAAGAGCTGTAAGATGCATAAGCACCGTCACCTTGGGTAACTTCTGTTTTATTGATATTTCTAGCCCAAACCAAATCTCCAGTAACACTAAGCTTTGCACTAATAATATCATTATGGTGATATCTAGTTACCATTACACGACCGCCACTAGAGTTAGACTGTACACTATTACTAGTAAAATATTCTTCGGCATTAAAGAGGATGTTTCCTTCTTTGGTAATGTCCATTCCTTTAAAAACTAAATCTTTAATAGCCTTATCATCTTCCCTTCCAAATTTATCCATCATAAACTGCTCAGAAAACGGATTGAATTTTTCGGTTTTGATTTCTAGAGATTTTGAATCTAAACTAAAGAATGAAATACCATTATATCTATTATCTTTTCTATCTGCATAAAACCCGACACAAAGTAGTTCGTCACCTCTAAAAATAGGTTTCAAGGCTTCTGGGAACTTCCCCGGAGTATAGAAAGACTGTACACTTCTGCTACTGTTAGAAATTCTTACCATTTCATATTGAAACTTACGCTCTGTTGCATTAAAACGTTTTTTCTTGAAGTAAGCTTTACCTACTAGGTATACATTCTGTAAATCTTTAGAAAATGCTATATTTTCAAAAGCATAGTTCTTTTCCTCCACCTCATCAGAAAAATCATGCTCCATTATCTTGTTCAAATTAGCATTGAACACATGAATAATGTGTTGATCTACTTTTCTTTTCTTATAATGGGTAGTTATAGCAAATGCTGATTTTTCGTCATTAAATAAAATAGATGTTGTAAAGCCAGATGAAAAATTTCTATTATAAAAATTTCTGTCTAAAGGCTGCTCTACAGGTTCAGATGCAATAGATAAAATAGTTTCTTTTGTAAATTGAAATTGAGAGAACGGACTTCTATGAACTTCGTATTGGTAGCTTCTGTTATTATAATTGTACTCTAAGAACAATAAGTAGACCTGACCGTTTCTAACATACGCATCTATAAAATTGGCATTTTTCAACTTATAGTTATACTCAGAAACCAGTTCTAAATCTTTATTGTAATGCTCAATAAAATATCCCTTAGGCTTTAAAACAATTCCCGTGTAATATGCACGAACCACCACTGTACCTTCATTTCCATCATCTGAGATGGCAAGCATGTTTGAATATCGATATTTATCGTGGAATTTTTCGCCAATGGTATAGGAAACAAGCTCTTCTTGAGCAAAGGAACTTAAAACATTGATAATGAAAAGAAATAAGAAAGCGCTACGTTTTAACATAACCAGTTTGGTTTATGTCATGAACCTGGAAAATCTGCTTTTCTTTTTTCTAAAAAAGCAGTAGTACCCTCGGCAAAATCATCTGTTCCAAAACAGGCACCAAAAGCCTCAATTTCCTGTTCATAACCATTTACAGTATTCTTAAAACCAGCATTTACTGCTTTTATTGCATGAGAAATAGCAACTGATGAGTTATTGGTTATTCTTGAAATTATTTTATGGCACAAAGGCAATAAATCTTCTTGCGTAGTTACGTGGTTTACTAAACCATATGCATGTGCCTGTTCTGCAGAAATCATACCTGCAGTCATAATCATTTCCATAGCCCTACCCTTACCTACTAATTGAGGTAAGCGCTGTGTACCACCATAACCAGGTATTACCCCCAAAGATACTTCTGGAAGACCCATTTTAGCATTATCGCTTGCAACTCTAAAGTGACATGCCATTGCCAATTCTAGTCCGCCACCTAAGGCAAAACCATTAACTGCTGCAATTACAGGAGTATTTAAATTTTCAACAAAATCAAACAATTGTTTTTGACCTTTTGCGGCTAATTTTTTTCCTTCCTTTTCACTAAAGTCCGAAAACTCTGAAATATCTGCACCTGCTACAAATGCCTTTTCCCCGCTTCCCGTTAAAATGATGGCTTTGATGTTTTTATGTTTCTGCAAATCTTTAAATGCATCATGTAATTCACCAATAGTTTTCTTGTTTAACGCATTCAATTTATTTGGACGGTTAATTGTGACTATTGCAGTTGACGCATCTTTTTCTATTAAAATAGTCTCGTATGACATAGCAGTAATTTTTAAATTTTATAAGTTCTCTTTTGGAAACTTTACACAAAAAACGGTTCCCTTGCCCAATTGAGATGTGAATTTGATGGTTCCTTTATACGTTTCCACAATATTTTTCACCATTCCCAATCCTAATCCCATTCCACTAGTTTTAGTAGTAAACTTAGGTTCAAATATTTTTTCTTCGTTATCCTTTTCAATACCATGACCGTTATCCGCTACAGATATTTTAACCATATCATCTTCTGATGCTACGCTTACCAAAACTCTAGGCGAATCCACATCTGGCACGGCTTGTATGGCATTTTTAACCAAATTAGTAACCACCCTAATAAGTTGTGTACGGTCTAATTTCGCAATAATTTCTTCTTCATCAGCAATGAAATGTATAAAATCTTCGTTAAAAATATCTAACGCTAATTTTACTATTTTCACCACATTTAACGTCTCATTTTGCTGCGCTGGCATTTCTGCAAAATTTGAAAAAGCAGATGCAATACTGCTCATAGTATCTATTTGCTGAATTAAAGTGTCTGAATATTCCCTTAATTTTTCATGAATCTGCGGGTCGTTTGGATCAAACTTTCGTTCAAAACTTTGAACTGTTAATCGCATAGGCGTCAACGGATTTTTAATTTCATGCGCTACTTGTTTTGCCATTTCGCGCCATGCTTGTTCTCGTTCACTACGAGCTAATTTTACGGCACTTTGACCTAACTCGTCAATCATACCATTATAAGCTGCAATTAGCTTTTCTATTTCTTCCCCAGGGTTGTCTATGTAAATCTTTTTGTTTTGTTTACTTAGATTGGTACGCCCCATCATAGTCGAAATGGTTTCTAAGGAACGGGTAATGTATTTAGATATGATAAAAGCAAATGCAATAGCCAATAACAGCATTAACAAGTACACACCAGACAAGCGAAATAAAAACTCTTTCAATTCATAATCGTTGAAAGAATTGTCTTCAAAATAAGGGAGGTTAAGAATACCTATAGGTTTAAACTTTTGATCTGCGATATAGGTAAATGAAGCTTGGTATTTATCACCTGCCAAAGCATTTTCACGTATGTAACGTTTATCTGGACTTATCTCCAATTTGTTCAATACCTCAGGATCTAAGCACATAGAAATAGAATCATTGGCAAATTTAGGTCGCGAACTTTTTATAAGTTCTCCTTCTAAACTATAGATATTGAAATTCATGTTCTGCACTACGGCAATTTCATAAATCTCATTCTTAAAAATTAGATCAAGGTTTTCCGTTGTTACGGGATACGTTGTTTTTTGAATAGCGAGGTCAATACTTTGTCGTATTTGCTCCTCTTTACGTTCCATTCTATTTTCATGGTAATCCTTAGACTGCTCGCGATATTGATACACCGTTACCCCAGCAATTAATACCGATGCTATAAGCACCAAAAATATCATGGATAAGAAAATGCGTGACCGTAAAGATACTCTCGTTAACAAGATTCTACTATTTCGTTTAAAGTTAGCAAATATCGCACCAAAATTATCAAATAAGGTTTTAAGGTTTAATGGAGAGAAGTATAAGGTGTTACTTTAAATGTTATCTTCAATACTAGGTTCGTCGATGCGCCATAATTTAAGTATTCAAAAATTCAGATATATGCGTTTACGTACCAGTTGCAATATAAAGTTCGAGATTTCTGAACCAACACCATTTATTCTTATGTTGAGACCGCGTAGTGGTAGCCAACAATGGGTAGAAAGAGAGGAATATAAAATCACTCCGAGCATTCCAGTTATGGAATTTACCGATAACTACGGAAATCTATGTCAACGATTAATTGCTCAACCAGGGCAGTTTTTAATATCGACTTCTTCAGAAATTGTAACTTCAAATTTTATAGACCAAGGTTTTGGTGCATCATTTGTAGATATACAGAATTTACCAGACGCTGTTCTTAGTTACCTATTACCAAGTAGATACTGCGAATCTGATTGCTTTTATGAAATGAGTTCAAGTATAACTAATGGTCATTTATACGGTTATAATCAAGTTTCTGCAATTACTAATTGGTTACGTGACAATATAAGCTATTTACCAGGAAGCAATAATCAACCATTATCTGCAAGTCAGGTTAATATTAGAAGGTTTGGTGTTTGTCGAGATTTTGCTCACTTGGGGATTGCCTTGTGCCGCAGTTTAAGCATTCCTGCCCGTATTGTTGTTGGTTATCTGTATGGCTTAGAGCCTATGGACATGCATGCTTGGTTTGAAGCTTATGTTGGAGATCGATGGTATACATTTGATGCAACACAAATAAATTCGCCTGGCGGGTATGTTATTCTTGGTTTCGGACGTGATGCTGCCGATGTTGCTATTTTCAATCAATTTGGTCCGCTCGTATATCCGACAGAACAACTTGTTAAAGTGGAACAGATATTATCGGATACCTAATAGGGAAATGAATTAAGTCTGTGATACTTATAAAATAGCAGATTAATCAATTGTAGATTGATCAAATTAAATCATATATCACTTAGTTATAATTTTTAACTCTCATTTCTAGAATCAATTCTTTTGAAACAAGAGTCAAAAATTCATAAAAAATAATATTTGAAAGTAATTTCTTACTTTTATTTACGTTAATACTATGTTGTAATTTACCTTTCTTATTAAATTTAGGCATGCTATATAAGTCACTATTAACTTTATTCACCATATTCATTGCCCTTTGCACCCCTATTTTAGTACAATCTCAATACTCAGAATCGCTTAACTTTCAGCATATTCAAGAAGGCATGTCTCAAAGTAGTGCAACCGTACTCTTAGAAGATACTTTTGGCTTTATTTGGATAGGAACTAGAAATGGACTAAACAGATATGATGGAAAAGATTTTGAAATTTACACCAAAAGTTTAGATGGCATAACCGGACTCAAACATGAATATATTACGGCGTTGCATGAAGATGATCAAAATATAATTATCGGCACAAATGAAGGGCTAAGCCTTTATAATCGTAGTTTAAATATTATAACTCCTTACCCGTTTATTAATGAAGGTCAATCGATTAAAGATGTTGTATTTGAGACCATTGCTAAACATGGAGAAATTTTATGGTTAGGATCTGAGTCTATTGGTCTATATAGATATGAGTTAGAAACTGGAAAAGTAAACCATTTTGCTCCACCCAATGAATATATAAATATTGATAACCCTCGACTTAATAAAGTTGTTAAAATTAATGTTTTAGATGATAACCGCATTCTTGTTGTTTTTACATATAATACTCTGATACTAAATTATGAGATGGAGATTATTAGTGAAATATTGCAAACAGAAGAAATTGTTACTGGTATAAATTCATCAGAAAATACTCTTTTAATAGGATCAGGCAGGGGCTCGCTATTTAAATTGGTCATAGATGCAAATTCAATTCATATAAATAAAGAAAAAGATATCAGCCCAGGTTTTAGTTTACGCTCTTTAGAAAAAAACTTAGATAATGAATTGTGGATAGGCACCGAAAATAACGGTTTACATATTTACAATGAAAATCTAGATTTTATAAGACATATAGAGTACAATGTTACAAGACCCAATTCCATTTCTGGTAATTCCATATGGGCTTTATTATGTACAAGAGACGGCACAATGTGGATAGCGCCTTACAAAAGCGGGCTAAATATTTATGATAAAGAGTATTATAAATTTAAACATATAAATTCTGACCCATTCAACCCTAAATCGCTAAGTAACAAATTAGTAAACTGTTTTATTGAAGATAAAAAAGGAAATTTATGGATTGGCACGGATGGTGGAGGCATAGATTACTGGAACAGATCTTTAGATACTTTCGATAACTATTCATTAACGAATAAAACCTTAAGCAGTAATGTAGTACTCTCAATTTTACAGACAAAAGAAGACGAGTTATGGGCAGGAACATGGACTCAAGGTATAGCTGTACTCAATACAAGAACTAAAAAATTTAGTGCATTAACTGCAGAAAATTCATTTTTAAAATCGAATATAGTTATTGACCTATTAAAGGATAAAAAAGGAAGGATATGGATTGTAAACTACTTTGCAGGAGTGCAAGTGTATAATCCCAAAACAAAAACTCATCAAAATATAACACTAAAATCAGAAATTGATGGTAGTATAATCAACTCCATATATCAGATTTTTGAAGATAACCAAGGTAATATATGGATTGGAACATTGAACACTGGTTTGTTTAAATTGACAGAAAGAGGTGATGAATGGTCATCTGTTCATTATCATACAAAAAATTCAATAAGTAACAATTTTATCAATGCAATAATTCAAGATAATAAGAATACCATTTGGGTAGGTACACAAGGAGGTCTAAACAAATATTTGCCCGAAACCGATTCTTTCTTATCTATAACAAAATCCGATGGCTTAAAGAATGATGCCATAAAAGGAATTATTGACGATAAAGATAAACACCTATGGTTAAGTACAGAAAATGGTATCATAAGATATGATACCAATAACGGAGAAACAATTAATTATGATGTAGGCGATGGTCTTCAGTCTAAAGAATTTATCGCAAGTTCGTCAATTACCACAAAAAAAGGAGAATATATATTTGGAGGTATTAACGGCTTTAATATTTTTACTGCAAGTGATGTAGAAAAACGAAAAGACACACTTACCTTATTTGTCTCTGGATTAAAACTTTTCAATCAACCAGTTTTACCTAATGATGATTTTCGTATATTAGAAAGAGACATTAGTCAAGTAGACTCTCTAACCTTTAATTACGATCAATCTGTAATAAATATAGATTTCAAGGCACTAACTTTTAGGCATCCGGAAAGTGTTAATTACGCCTTTTATTTAGAAGGTTTTGAAAAGGATTGGAATTATGTAGGCAATAAACCGAGTGCTACATATACAAACTTAAATCCTGGAGAATACACATTAAAGATTAAATCTACTAATTCTGATGGTGTCTGGATCGATAACGAAAAAGACCTATTCATTACCATAACCCCCCCTTATTGGCAGACGTGGTGGTTTAAGTTCTTAATGATTGCGCTAATTTTATTGTTATTCTATATTGCCCATCATATTAAACTGAGAAACATTAAAAAAAATCAACGAAGACTTGAACTTAACGTAGCGCAACGTACAAAAGAGTTAGAATTTCAAAAGAACAAACTCATAGAAGCTGCAAGTAATCTAGAATCAAAAAATGAGGAAATACAACGATTTACCTATGCGGTTTCTCACGATTTAAAAAGTCCATTAAATAATATAAAAGGACTCGCTAGTCTTATTCCTATAGAAATTCCGGTTAAGGAGTATCCAAATGTAGAAGAGTATCTGAACCTTATTAATATTTCATGTACTAATATGAACGAATTAATTTTAGATATTACCGAAATAGCAAGACTTGGTAAAGTAGAGAATAAAAACGAGTTATTAAAAACCAATGAGATATTAGACCTCTCAAGAAACCTCATCAAGAGTAAGCTTAAAAAGGAAAACATAACGCTTAATATAGCCGATAATTTACCCGACATTTTTGGTGATCGCAATAGAATAATTCAAGTTTTTGGTAATTTCTTAGACAATGCAGTTAAATATATGGGAGACCAACCAAATCCGGTCATATCTGTAGATTACGAGGATAATGGCGAAACGAATAGCTTCCTTATACGAGATAACGGACTAGGAATGAATGAACATGCATTAAAAAAACTATTTACACCCTTCGAGCGTTTTCACGAAAATATCAAGGGAACTGGATTAGGTCTTTATATGGTTAAACAAATAGCTGTTACCCATGGTGGAACCATAATTGCAGAATCTGAAGGTGAAGGAAAAGGAACAACCTTTAAGCTGATTCTACCAAAAGCCAAAATTGCTGCACAATTAGCAAAAATATCATTGACTTCTTAGAGCGAAAAAAATTAAGATTTGTTATGCTTCTGGGTTCTTGTTTCTAATTCTCTTGTAGAGCTTAATCCCCAGCATCAACAATATACCCAATACAATGATTCCTACGACTCCAAAAATCCAGTTGAAGGTATGTTTTAGCATTACAAGGAATACGATAGCAAAAAGGATAAGAGTTGCACCTTCGTTCCACATACGCATGTAGTTAGAAGTATATCTAATATCATCATGCTGAAATCTATTAAAAATTTGATGATTTTTTAAATGGTACAAAATCAATAATAGCACAAAACCAAGTTTTACATGCATCCAAGGTTGTGCTAACCAACCAGGATAAATAACGAGCAACCAAATAGCAAAGAATATTGCTAAAACTGCAGATGGCCAGGTAATTATAAACCATAGCCGTTTGGTCATTAACTTTAATTGCTTTGAAAGAATTTCCTTTTCAGGAGATGGTTTTTGATTGGCTTCTATATGATAAATGAATAATCTAGGAATATAAAAAAGCCCTGCAAACCACGTTATAACGAAGATGAGATGCAGGGATTTTATATAATTGTAATATTCGCTCATAATATTCAAAGTTGAAACTCTTGAATCAAGTTCAAAGTTAGCAAAAGCGAATAGATTCTATGTTATAATCTTATGGCTCCAATTCCGACATTCCAAAGTAGCTTGTTATATGAAGGAACAGCAGTATTTATAAACTGATTACCTCTAGCTTTTAAACCTATCCATTGTGCGTCTAGTTCGGCTTTACGCTCTTTACTAGACCTGTTTAATCTTGGAATGCCACTATTGGTTTGATTAATCATAAATATATACTCTGCCGTAAATTTATTCGGGAAATTTTCAACATCGTCATAAGCCTGAGATTTACGTTGTACCATTTCACTGTCCCATGCTTTCATATCTGCCAATAATTTCTCTCCTTCTTTTTTAACTTCAGCATCTGTAACTTTCGTCAATACCTCCGTCAAACCTTTTTGAGCAGCATATAATTGATTAACCATATTATGCATAGCAGTCAATTCTGTTTCTGTATTGGTCATAAAAGTATCAAAAGCCTCATATTGTCCTGGTTTAGTTTCATATGTAGGCAGCACTTTTATTACCCCTGTAGTAGAAACTTTTTGACCATCTACACTAAGGGAAAAAGTATATGAACCTGGTGAAACCTTATGTCCACTAAAACCTGCTTCAATATACACGCCTGGTATACCTGGCATAATTGGATATTTCATATCCCAAACAAAACGGTTTAACCCTTCTTCTTTGCTTAAAACTGGTGCAGGTGGAGCACTACCGCCATTATGAGGAATATAACTAGGGTCTTTTTCTGAGCTTATAGTTCTAATTACTTTTCCTTTAGCATCTGATATTTCTAAAATTATAGCCGTACTATCTTTTAATTTTGGAAGCTCATAATACAATACCACACCATTAGCAGGGTTAATACCTTCAAAAGCATCACTACCCGTAAACTTTTCAGAATTACCATTTAAAGGGCTTCCCCAAGAACCATTATAAGCGTCTTTTGGTTTCAAAATCTGAAGTCCCGTTTTTGAAGGTTGATACTGCCCAAGAGTAACAATATCATCAAGAATCCAAAAAGAGCGCCCCGATGTAGCCACCACTAAATCACCTTTATGCACCTTTAAATCGGTAATAGGGGTCTTTGGCAAATTCAATTGAAATGGCTCCCAAGATTTACCCCCGTTCCAAGAGGCATATATTCCTTTTTCGGTACCTGCATATAACAAGTCTTTCTTAAGTTCATCTTCACGAACTACACGTGTAAACGCACCGTAAGGAATACCGGAGTTGATAGCAGTCCAAGTTTTACCGTAATCGGTTGTTTTATAGAAACCTGGCGTATAATCATTAAACTTATACCTAGTTGTAGCAATATAAGCAGTGGCAGGGTCATGCGGAGAAACCTCAATTGCATTAATCAAGCATTCTTTTAAGCCTTTAGGTGTTACATTTTCCCATGTCTCCCCTCCATTTTTAGTTAAGTGCACCAATCCGTCATCACTACCGGTCCAAATAAATCCTTTTTCATGTGGAGATTCTAAAATATACGCAAGCGTACCATAGTTCTCAGCACCTACAGCCTCGTTAGTATATGGTCCACCACCGTTACCTTGTTTTGCATCGATATCTCTTGTTAAATCTGGAGATATTTTATCCCAAGTTTCACCCATATCCCTAGTTCTAAACACAAATTGGGCCCCATGATAAAAAGTCCCGAGTTCGTGAGTAGAAGCAATTATAGGAGCATTCCAATTAAACAGGTATTTCATGTCTCGTGCCTCACGACCTAAATATTGAATAGGTGCTTGCATAATTTGCGTTGCAGCTTTAGACTCCATATCCATAACTTCAACAGTTCCTAAATATTGACCGCCCATTACATATCTTGGATTATCTGGGTCAAATGCTAAAAAAGCACTTTCACCACCTGCAGAATCTGTCCAATCTCTCGTCGTAATACTACCGCTTCCGGTAGACAAACTTGCTATTCTTACCGATCTATTATCTTGCTGACCGCCATAAATATTATAAGGAAACAAATTATCTACACTAATTCTATAAAACTGAGCAGTAGGCATATTGCTTTGTGTAGACCATGTTTTACCATAATCAAAAGAAACAGAAGCACCACCATCATCTGCCAAAACCATATTCTTAGAATTGCTAGGGTTAATCCATAAATCGTGTGTATCTCCATGGGCAACCTCAACATTTTCCCATGTTTTACCACCATCTTCAGAACGTAATGCCGGTGCACTTAATACATACACGGTATCTTCATCATTAGGATCCACAAAAACCTCTATATAGTACCAAGCACGCTGTACCAATCTATTATCTCCACTTACCATTGACCAAGACGCACCTGCATCGTTAGAAACGAAGAGACCGCCTTTATCAGCATTAGAATCACTTTCTATTAATGCATATACCTTGTTAGAATTCGACGGACTCACAGAGATTGCCATTTTTCCTTTTTCTTCAGGTAGACCTTTATGAATTTTCTTCCATGTCTCGCCTGCATCTGTAGATTTGTATAATCCGCTACCTGGTCCGCCACTTACAACCATGTTTGGCATACGTTGATGTTCCCACATGGCTGCGTACATAATTTCAGGATAATTGGCATCCATTGAAAGTTCTGATGCACCCGTTAAATTATTTACGAATAAGGTGTTTGTCCACGTTTTACCTCCATCTGTAGTTTTGTATATTCCACGTTCGGCATTACCTTCAAAAAGTGCACCTTGCGCAGCCACATAAACAATTTCTGGATTTGTAGGATGAATAATGATACGAGAAATATGTTGGGTTTTTTCAAGACCCATTTTCTTCCACGTTTTACCGGCATCTGTAGATTTATACACTCCGTCTCCGTAAGATGTCATTACACCACGTGGCGCATGTTCGCCCATACCTACATATACAATATTAGGATTGGATGCCGATACGGAAACCGCACCAACAGACCCTAATTCAAAAAAGCCATCAGAAATATTCTCCCAACGTTGTCCTGCAGATTCTGTTTTCCAGACACCGCCACCAGTTGTTCCCATATAATAGGTCATTGGGTCACCAATAACTCCCGTAGCAGTTACCGATCGCCCTCCTCTAAACGGACCAATATTTCGATATTTTAAAGGCTGAAAATAATCATTAGCAGCTTGAGCGAATGTTATGGTAGTCAATAGAACCGCCATAAAAAAAAGTAGTAGTTTTTTCATTATTCAATGATTGGTTGTTGTCAATACTATCTGGATAGATTATATAAAAAATCCTCTCTTGAAATGGAGAGGATTTTAAATTTTAATTATTTGCTTTCGTCAATGAACAAGTAATTTAATTTCAGTTCGTTAAACCCTTTATTAAATTCTTGAAGTTCAGATGATATTACATTATCAAAAATTTGAAGTTCCTTGTTAATTGCCGTGGTCAACTCATTTTTAACTGCAACATCTTGATCTGTTGGCTGGAAATTATCCATAGAAACCAATCTATTCAAATGACCTAATTTGTTCGTCAGTTTAATAGGAAAGTTAAGAGGATCTTGACCACTTCTATTTTGAGTTTGGTATAATGCTTTTTCAACTTCACCCAACTTATCTTTCATGGTCTTAGCCTTCTCTCTTAAATCTTTCGTTCTCTCATCATCCTTATACTGCTCCATAAACGCAGTCAATTGTTCGGTTACATTTCTAATCTTTTTTATAGATTGGTGCGCATTATCTATAGTAGTATTAACATCGGTAATGAAATCAAACTGCTTTTGCATTTCAGCAACCGTACTTTCTGCTCTTGGATCAGGCAAAATTGTAAATGTTTCAGAGCTATTATTTCCATTAACATTCAAATGGACTTTATAATTACCAGGTACAGCTTTTGCACCATCTAAATTTGCACCCCATAAAATCATACCCTTTAACTTCTCTGCACCTTTACCGCGAGTGTCCCAAACAAAAGTATTACCACCTTTTTTAATAGCTAACTTTTCCTCTTTTTTCTTTGCTGAAGTACTATACTTTGCCAAAGTATCTCCTGCCATACTTGTATAAGTAAGCTGAACAGTGTCTTTCTCTGTATAATTCTTAAGCATAAAATGAGTAATTACTCCATTTGCTAAATTCTGACCACTAGTTTTAGATGGTGTTTTAGCGGACCTCCCTTTTGTACGATAAGAATCTTTAGGCTTAAAAAGAATAGAATTAGCATTTTTCTTACTATCATCTAACTGATGTAACACAGTCAAATCATCAATTATCCAAAGGCTACGACCTTGGGTCGCTACAATTAAATTATCATCTTTAATGGTTAAATCTGTTATAGGAACAATAGGTAAATTCATCTGAAAAGGAGACCAATTAGCACCGTCATTAAAAGAAACATACATTCCTGTCTCAGTTCCTGCATATAACAACCCTTTCTTCTTTGGATCTTCACGAACTACTCTTGTAAAATGTTCTGAATTAATACCATTCGTTATTTTTGTCCAAGTTTTACCGTAATCAGTGGTTTTGTATAGGTATGGTTGAAAATCGCCCAGCTTATATCTAGTAGCGGCTACATAGCAGGTACCCTCATCAAAATTAGAAGGCTCAATACTATTGATCATATTCCATTCTGGCATATTAGGTGGGGTCACATTATCCCAAGTGGCACCAGCATCTTTTGAAACATGAATTAATCCGTCGTCACTACCTACCCAAAGAAGACCTTCTTTCAAAGGACTCTCATTAGCCGTAAAAATGGTACAGTAATATTCAACACTCGTATTATCTTGAGTAATTGGACCACCACTAGACCCTAGTTTTGTTGGATCGTTCCTGGTTAAATCCCCACTTAATACTTCCCAACTTTGACCTTCATTTTCAGATACATGTACGTAGTTAGAAAAGGTGTATAATTTTTTAGGATTATGTCTACTAAATAGGATAGGGAAATTCCATTGAAAACGATATTTCATAGATTCTGCCCCAGCACCCATAGGGTTATCTGGCCAAACATTAATACCTCTAACAGTACCTCTCTCATGATTAACACGAGTTAAAAATCCTCCGTAACTACCTCCATAAACAATATCATCATTTTTAGGATCAACCGCTATCCAGGCAGATTCTCCACCAGCAGTTTCCTCCCAGTTACTATCATCTATAGTACGCCCATCACTTCTGTGATCTATACGTAATGTTGAGTTATCTTGTTGTGCTACGTAAATTCTATATGGAAAAGAATTATCTGTGGTAACCCTATAAAACTGTGCCGTAGGCTGATTGTAATACGTGCTCCACGTTTCTCCACCATCATAAGAAATTTGCGCACCACCATCATCACCAATAATCATACGTTGAGAGTCTTCTGGAGATATCCACAAATCATGATGATCGCCATGTGGTGCATTAAACGTATTGAACGATTTACCACCATCGGTAGACTTGTGGTAGTTTACATTCAACACATAAACTACATCCTCGTCTTGTGTATCTGCATATACTCTAGTATAATACCAAGCACGTTGACGAATTTTTCGCTCTTCATTAACAACAGCCCATGTTTTACCACCATCTTCTGAACGGTATAAACCACCTTTTTCTTTATTCTCTACTATAGCCCAAACTTTCTCTGAATTTTTTGGCGAAACTGCTACACCAATGATTCCTAATGTGTCCTTAGGAAAACCTTCGTTCTTAGAAATTTCTGTCCAAGTTTCTCCACTGTCCATACTTTTCCATAATGCAGAGCCATCACCACCACTAATTAAGCTATACGGTGTACGTTGTGCATGCCATGTAGATGCATATAAAATTCTTGGATTATTAGGATCAAAAGTCAAATCGACCGCACCAGCTTGTTCATTTACAAAAAGAACTTGCTTCCAGTTTTTACCACCATCTGTACTTTTGTAAACACCACGTTCTTTTGTTGGTTTATAAATATCACCTAAGACCGCTGCATAAACAGTATTATAATCTGTAGGATGTACACGAAGTCTTGGTACATGTCTACTTTTTTCTAAACCTGCGGTAACCCATGTTTTACCACCGTCTTCTGTTTTCCAAATTCCGTAGCCAGAAGAAACGTTACCTCTTAAGGTTTTTTCACCACCACCAACGTAAATAACATTTGGATCGCTTTTAGCAACCTCAATAGCACCAATACTTCCTCCGAAATATCCGTCAGAAATATTATCCCAAGAACGTCCTCCATCTAATGTTTTCCATACTCCACCACCGGCAGCACCGAAGTAAAATAAATTAGGCTCGCCTGGCACACCAGTTACTGCTGCAGAACGACCACCACGAAACGGACCAATGGACCTATACTCTAAACTAGAATATAATTCTTCTGGATACGTTGGTGTGTTATTTTGAGATTTATTCCTTCTTTGAGATAACAAGGATAGGGGCAATAGTAAAAGTGCTAGCATGATAATGCTAGCATTGGTAAGGTGCTTTTTCATTTTGATAGTTTGATATTAGTCTCCTCTAAAATTAAACAAATAGTTGTAAAAATGTTGATTTTAAGATTTTATTGGGAGTGGTATAGAATCATATTTATCAAATCATCAATTTAAGTATTCTTTTAGTTATTAATTATCAAAAGCTGTTTTTGAAATTCTGATATATGATTAAATCAATTACACATTCAACCTCTTGTGATAGTCAAGTGTAATTAAAAGCACTTTTAACCAAAACAGTTAAGTTCAACAAAATGAAAAAAAGATATTCGATATTTAAAGTATTCCTATATTTAAGGAAACAAACTAACAATTATGAAAATTAGACCGCTATTATTTTCCTTATTCTTATTAGCCTTTCTTTTTAACGGACTTGCTCTTACTTCAATTAACGCCCAAACTAAAGACTTTTTGTATGGCGATGCGTTACCTGATGCGCCTGAATTAAGTAAAAAAGGAGAATATGCTGTGGGCGTACAAACAGTAAACCTTATCAATACAAACCAAGTCGATATTTTAAAATCTAAAGATGGTAAAGACCCTAGCTACGACAGACCGATAACTATAGAAATCTGGTATCCTGCCAGTGTAGATAATAACGCAAAAACGGTAATCTACAACGAAGTAATGGGAACAGCAGGCGACACATTGCGGCCCATAACACCATTTACTTTTAAAGGACGAGCATATAGAGATGCCGAAGCTTTAAAAGGAAGCAAATTTCCATTGGTTGTAGTATCTCACGGATATGTTGGCTCAAGATATTTGATGACCTACCTGACCGAAAATTTGGCATCTAAAGGATATATTGTAGCAGCAATTGACCATACAGATTCAACATTTAAAGATGCCAACGCATTTCAAAGCACCCTTTTAAATAGATCAAAAGATATTCGCTTCGTAATTAACGAAATGGAAAAATTAGGAGCAAAAGGCTCCAAAAATAAAATAGCGGGACTTGTAGATGCCAATAACACGGCGATTATAGGGTATTCTATGGGTGGTTACGGAGTTTTAAATGTTGGCGGAGCAGGATATAGTCAAGGTTTAGCTCAGTTTTTTACAGGCATGACAGGTGGCAGTACTGCAATCACGATAAATACAGCAGGTAACGCAGAATACGAAAAAAAGGCTGATTCTAGAATTAAAGCCATCGTAGCTTTTGCCCCATGGGGAATGGAACGTGGTGTTTGGGATGTAGAAGGATTAAAAGGGTTAAAAACACCCACATTCTTTATTGCAGGAAATCAAGATGATATATCTGGTTATGAAAAAGGTATCAAAGCAATTTACGAAGGTGCTGTAAATGCAGATCGTTATTTATTGACTTATAAAAATGCAAGACATAACGTTGCTCCAAATCCTCCACCAGTAGAAGCATTGGCACCAAGTTTACATATAGATGAATACTATAGATATGCAGAACCTTCATGGGACCAGCGTAAGCTAAACAATGTAAATCAACATTTTGTAACTGCATTTATAGGTAAACACCTTAAAAATCAAGATAATGCCAAGTTCTTAGATATTCAAGAAAATTCTAATGACAAAGACTGGACGGGTTTTAAACCTAGATCTTCAACCGGTATGGAGTTGCTGCATGCTAAACCAGCAAACTAATCACATTATTTAAATTTTGAATTGCTAGGGGACTCTTCCCTTAGTAGTTCGACATATACATTTTGATTATTAACCAATTCTTTAAGTTTCCATATCAATAAGAAAATGGCAGCAGTGATTAATTGTGACAAAATAAAATTCATGATAGTATTCTTTAGTATTTCTAAAGCTATCTACGATAAATGTCCACTTAGGTTTGCTTTTTATGTGGATTTAAGCAAATTGGTATTGATTTCTTTTCGCAAAAAGTAACCAGTTACTATTGTAGCAAGCACATCTGCAATAGGAAAAGAGATCCAAACACCTAACTCTCCCAAATAATTCGGCAAGATTAGAATTAATGGGATAAAGAAAAAACCTTGTCGGCATAGCGTTAATAGTAATGCCGGTACAGCCTTACCAATTGCTTGAAAATAGGCAGCACCAATAAGTTGTAGTGCTATAATTGGTGTAGCGGCAAACACCCAACGCATGGCAGAAGGTGTGTTTTCAAGAACAAAAGCGTTTGTTGCTATTTCCAAATCGCTCATGTCTGCCTTTTGGCTTAAAAAGAGCCCTGCAATTTCTGCTGGAAAAATCATGAGTCCGGTGAAAACTATAGTTGCTAATATAGCCGCAAATTTTATGACTGTATAAATTGACTCTTTTACCCTATCATATTTGCCCGCACCGTAATTAAATCCTGCAATTGGCAAAAAACCTTGTGTAACACCAAACACCGGAAACAGTGCAAACATTAGCATTCTTCCAATTATAGCATATACCGCTACCATTGCCTCGCCACCCAAATCAAAGAGAATATTATTCATCAACAAATAAATAATACTTACAACCGCCTGCCTAGAAAGGGTCACAAATCCAAGGGAACTAATTTCTTTTAAAATGGAAAAATCAATTCTAAAATACTGTAGATTCAGTTTTAGTTCTGAATGCTTTGACAGAAAGAAATATAGGATATAACTAAAGCAAAGAAAGTAACTAATAGTAGTAGCCCAAGCAGCACCTTCCATTCCATAATCAAGTACATTAATAAATAGATAATCTAATACAAGATTTCCTATGGACGGAATTATCATGGCAATCATGGCAAATTTAGGTTTGCCCTCTGCCCGTATAACCGTATTACCCATCATATTAAGTGCCAAAAAAGGCACACCATATAGAACGATAACATAATAGATTTTAGCAAATTCGAAAATAGAACCTTTGCCACCAAATGCAGGAATTAGTGTATCTACAAATGTAAGACCCACTGTAACCATAATGGTGGTAATCAAAATGGTAAAGGATATTTGATTGCCAAAAGTGCGCAATGCCTTCTCTTTATTATCCGCACCCAAAGCACGAGATATAATACTGGCTCCACCAATACCAATAGCCATACCTAAAGCACCAATAAAGAAAGAAATTGGAAGAACAACATTGATTGCCGCAATTGCAATTGACCCTATCCAATTACCTACAAAAATAGAATCTACCAAAACATTCAACGACATTACCAAAATGCCTATACTAGCGGGTACTGCTTGTTTAATGAGCAAACTCGAAATTGATTCCGTACCCAGTTGTTCTGCGGAAACGTTTGCCATTATTTGTTGAATTTATTGATTACTGATTTTGTTTAAAACACCATCGCAAATTAGGCTGTAATTTGTTGATGTTCTTGAATAGCTTCTGCAATATGATTCCATAAATTGATGCGTTGTTGTAATGCATTTTCTGAACATTCTAGAACTTCATGCCACTTAACCTCATCATCACCACACAACTCCTGTATCATTTTAATGGAAAGCGGACCATGTTCATCACCATCTAACTCTATATGCCTTCTTAAATAATATTCAAGTTTAGGATATGCATCTTTACCTGCACTTTCTACAATCTTCAAGAACATATCTGGTATTAACTCTTCCCTACCAAAAGTGAAGGCAGCGGCAATTTTATGTGGTTGTTGCGTATTAATCATTTCAAAAGTGAAGCTCAAGAAGGATTTAACGGCAGCGTTTAAATCAGAATTTTGAATTGTTTTCAAAACACTATCCAACTGATCAATGTTATTGAGAAATTCTGATATTTTAGTAGTATCTGCACCTACTTCAACCATAGCGTCCAAATACATTTCGTAGTGACTTTTTAAAACTCCAAGCTCATTAACATCAGTTTCTTCTTCCAAAACTATCTCATTAATAAACCGAGCGGTATTTGTGTTGATTACCGGTTTCCACGGCAATGAAGTACAGGTCAAGTTAATTTGCAATGCCTTTAAAAGCGACATAAAATCCCATACGGCATACACATGACTCTCCATGAATATCTGGATATCAGATACTGATTTCAACTCCGCATAAAGCGCATGATTTCTTAATTTTTCTCTTAACGGTTGTAATATAATTTCTATTTCTTCGATTTTCATAGCAGTGATTTTCTTAGAATTTCATTTTACTAGGTGCTTGGTACTACATCTAGTTTATCAGTTGCTTGCCAGTCATTCACCCATTTAGCCATTACATTAACCCAAGCATCATTATCATTCATACAAGGAATATGCTTATAATCTTCACCACCGGCTTCCATAAACTGTTCTTTACCCTCCATAGCAATTTCCTCCAAGGTTTCTAAACAATCACTTACGAAGGCAGGAGTAATAACAGCTAGTTTTTTCTTACCTTCTTTTGCTAATCGTTCAAACTCATAATCGGTATATGGTTTCAACCATGGATCACCGGCCAAACGCGATTGAAACGAAGAACTCACTTGCTCTTCCTTTAATCCCAAATATGCTTTTACCATTTCTGTTGTATCATATACTTGATGTCTATAACACGTATTATGCGCAACAGAATTTACGTTACAACAAGTGCCATCAATTTTACAATGGAAACTGGTAGGATCACTTTTACGGATATGACGCTCAGGAATACCGTGGTATGAAAACAAAATATGATCATAATCAAACCCTTCTAATCCGTCCTTAATACTTTCAGAGAGGGCTTTAATAAATTCCGGATGCTTATAAAAAGCAGGTAATGTGGTAATTTTCATTTCTGGAAAACCAGCCTCTTGTTCTTCCAAAACCTTTACTACTACAGTTTCAAAACTAGACATTGCGTAGTGTGGGTATAGTGGTACCAATAACACATCATCAACTCCCTTATCTTTCAACTCTTGCATGGCCTTTTTAATAGACATGGTGCCATAACGCATACCTAAAGCCACAGGCATTTCAGTCTGTGTTTTTAATTTATTGGAGAAACGTTCAGAAATAACAACTAACGGCGAACCTTCTTCCCACCATATTTTAGCATATGCTTCTGCAGATTTTTTTGGTCTAGTCTGTAAAATTATTCCTCTTACAAGTATAGTTCTTAACCATTTAGGAGCGTCAATTACGCGCTCATCCATTAGAAATTCATCTAAATACGGCTTAACATCTTTTGCGGTAGGACTCTCTGGCGAACCCAAATTGACCAATAATACTCCTTTCATAGCGTATATGTTTGTTATTCGATTGCAAAAATAACACATGCAAATCGATGAAATTTTAATTTTAGGCAATAGTTTTTCTATACTCTCATAAAGCAATCTAATAACTGACCAATAAATTTTTAGTCCTATTTAATTTTAGTAAGTTGTAGTAGATCAAAAACCACAACATAATTTAAATGAATACATTTTTTGATACCGTCCCCAGAAGTGAACTTTATCTCTTTCTAGTTTCCCTCATAGCCATCCTATTTGCGTATTGGCTCATATCCTACTTTCTTAGAAAATTTGGCAGGGACCCTAAATACTTATTGCCAGAAGGCACTTTCAGAAAACTGAGTTGGCCTATATTTTTCGTTTTTATCTCAATACTCATTCGTTCTGAAGCATTACGCACCATATTAAATCTTAACGAACACCAATACTTCTTTAAAAAGACAAGTACCATTCTATTTATTTTCTCGGTTACTTGGCTAATGTTGAATCTTTTGAAAATCATCAAAAAAATTATCGTTAGCAATTATGATGTTCATGTGGAAAACAATTTAAAAGCAAGAAAAATATATACACAGTTCAATATTCTGGAACGCATTTTCATGTTTGTCATTGTTCTATTAGCCATTGGTGCAGTATTAATGAGTTTTGAAAGTATACGAGAGCTAGGTGTAAGTATTTTTGCCTCTGCAGGTGTTGCAGGAATTATCATTGGTTTCTCTGCCCAAAAAATGATAGGGACAGTGTTAGCAGGTATACAAATTGCCATAGCACAGCCTATTAAAATTGATGATGTTGTAATTGTTGAAGGAGAATGGGGCAGAATTGAAGAAATAACCCTGACCTATGTTGTCGTAAAAATTTGGGACAAACGTAGATTGATTGTCCCTACCCCCTATTTTATTGAAAAACCCTTTCAAAATTGGACCAAGACTTCTTCAGATATTTTAGGGACCGTTTTTCTTTACACCGATTACAATATACCCTTTGATGCTATTCGTGAAGAATTAACCAAAATATTGGAAAGTACAGACCTTTGGGACAAAGAGGTAAATGTTTTGCAAGTAACTGAAAGTAAACAAAACAGTGTAGAAATAAGAGCTTTAATGAGTGCCAAAGATTCGCCTACCGCATGGGATCTACGTGTTCTTGTACGTGAAAAATTAATCACTTTCTTGCAACAAAACTACCCAGAGAGTATAGCTCGGAATAGGGTTTTATTGGAAAAATCTTCGGATGAAAGTAACAATTCATAATTTAGCAAAATGAAACAGATATTAACATTCTTCTTTCTTTTGGGGTTCCTTTCTTTTAGCTATTCCCAACAAATTACCTGCTCACCAAAAGACAAAGCAGCTGTTGAAAACAAGCTTTTAGAAATTGACGGAATGTATCACGACAACTTCGGAGAAACCATGGTTAATGTTGGTAAAACTTTCATGAAAATGCCATATGTAGCCAAAACGTTGGAAATTGGTGATACCGAAACTCTTGTAGTAAACCTTCAGGGTTTAGATTGCACAACCTTTGTAGAAAATGTACTGGCATTCTCAAAGCTGCTAAGAAAAGAGGATGATTCTTTTGAAGCATTCGTAAAAAACTTAGAAGTTGTTCGATATAAAAATGGAGAGCTAGATGGATACGCCTCTAGATTGCATTACTTTTCTGAATGGATTGCCAACAATGCAGAGAAAGGACTTCTTAAAGATATCACCGGAGAAATTGGTGGTGCAGAAATTACCAAAGACATCAATTTCATGAGTACCCATAGAGACCTCTATCCATTTTTAAGTGATGATGTCAACTATGGTAAAATTAAAGCTTCAGAAAATTATTTGAACAGCCAGGCTATTTGTGTATTAGCACAAGGTAAAATTGCCGAGAACGAGCATTTAATTCAGTCAGGAGATATAATAGCTTTGGCTACATCAATAAATGGACTAGATGTTACCCATACAGGAATTGCAACCCGCGAAAAAGATGGTAGAATTCATTTATTACATGCATCAACCGGATCTATGGAAGTTGAGGTTTCCAAATTACCACTTGCAGATTACCTAAAAGGTATTAAAAGCAATACGGGTATTATGGTGGCAAGACCGTTATAAAGTTCTAACTTCCTGCAAGCGCCAATAAATATTTCTTTGGCGTAGTATTATACTTTTTCTTGAATGCCGCTATAAAATGACTTGAGGTACTATACCCTACCTTTAGCCCGATTTCATTGACATTATACTGACCGGTTTCTAAAAGACGTTTCGCATAATCCATTTTATGATCAAATAAAAAACTGTACACCGAATCGCCATAAATCTGTTTGAAGCCTTCTTTTAAGCGTTTTAAGCTTAATCCTATTTCGCTAGATAATTCTGCTAACGTTGGAGGTTCTGCCATATTCGCTAAAATAATTTCTTTTGCTTTTTTTATTTTCTTGACATTTTCTTCATCTGCCAAATATGGGCATTGCTCAATATCTGCATTGGGGCTTCTATTAAAATACAATGCTATTAATTCATAAATCTTCCCTTTTACATATAAAGATTTTATGGAAGGGTGTAAGTTGAAATTGACAATCTGACTTAAAATAACTGCTATTGAAGGTGAAAAAGGTTCTTGAGCATAGTACTTTTTCTCTGTATTATCTGCACTTAAAAACGGAATATAATCTGCTTCTGCAGTAAATAGGGAATGAAATTTTCGCAACGTCATTACCACAGATACCAAAGATGATTTTGGGTCTAGTTTTAAATTCAAAGGAAGGTCTAACTGCGTGTTATACAACAATAAAGAATTCTCTTCCTTTACATCTAAACTATAATTCCCCTGATTAAAAATATAGGTTCCGCTACCCTTTAAACAGAAATGAAATTGAATGAAACGTTTATTAATTTCTCGTGTATACTGTACTACAGCATCCTCTTCATTTTGAAATTTGAGTACGTAAAATCCGTCCTCAATCAAAACTTCATCATACGACCCTTGAGCGTTACTTTTAACCTCCATTTTATTAATTCTATTTTAATCTATTTAGAAAGCATCTAAATAAAATACATGAAATTCTCTGACAGCTCCATAAAATTATAGCTAATTAACTGATAAATATCATTTTTTGTCTAAAAATTCGGCAGACGACATTAATTGTACCTCTAGCGTTGTTTTTATTGAAAGTATGCCCATACTTTTGTATCCGCTTTATGAAGGACTATCACATTTCTAAACACAACTCCTTTTACACCATTGGCCTCAACTATAAGAAGGCTGATGCTGAGGCTCGTGGTAAATTCAGTTTAGACGAGGTCGCTGTAAATTCACTTTTAGTAGAAGCTAAGAACCAAGGTATAGATGGTTTGCTGGCTACGTCTACTTGCAACCGTACAGAATTGCACGGTTTTGCTCAACATCCTTTTCAACTTATCAAATTATTATGTGATCATTCTAACGGAACCGTTGAGGCGTTTCAAGAAGTTGCATATGTATATAAAAATAAAGAAGCTATCAACCACCTATTTAGAGTAGGAACAGGATTGGATAGTCAGATTCTAGGAGATTTTGAAATTATAAGTCAATTAAAACAGAGTTTTAAGCGTTCAAAAGAATTGGGTATTGCCAATCCTTTTATAGAACGTCTTTGCAACAGTATTATACAAGCGAGCAAGCGTATTAAAAATGAAACCGAAATTTCATCAGGAGCTACATCTGTAGCTTTTGCATCGGTTCAATATATTTTACGCAATGTTGAAAATGTAGCGGAGAAGAATATTCTTTTATTCGGAACAGGAAAAATTGGTCGCAATACGTGTGAAAATTTAATTAAGCACACTAAAAATCCGCATATTACCCTAATCAATAGAACCAAAGGAAAAGCCGAGCAAATAGCTGGTAAGTTTAACCTTATGGTGAAAAATTATGGAGATTTACAATCAGAAATAAGGACTTCAGATATTTTGGTAGTTGCCACAGGAGCTCAAAAACCTACGATTACCAAAGAATTGATCTATACGAACAAACCGTTATTGATTTTAGACCTTTCGGTTCCTAAAAATGTAGACGCATCCATATCAGATATGGAAAACGTTACGGTAATTCATTTAGATCATTTATCTCAAATGACCGATGAAACTTTAGAGCGTAGAAAACAATTTATTCCTGAGGCAGAAGCAATAAACGAAGAAGTTAAGAATGATTTTAACCAATGGTTAGAAACTAGAAAATTTGCTCCTGTTATTAAAGCTTTAAAAAAGAAATTGAAGACTATAAAGGATGAGGAGCTTGACTACCAATCCAAAAAAACGGTCGATTTTAATTCGCATCAAGCAGATGTGGTTACAAATCGCATCATTCAAAAAATAACCAAGCAATTTGCAAATCATCTTAAAGATGACACGGTAGATTCCAATTCAAGTTTAGAATTTATCCAAAAAGTATTTCAATTAGAATTGGACGAAAAATGAGTAAAGTAATACGATTAGGCACACGCGATAGCGAATTAGCGCTATGGCAGGCGAATACCGTTAAAAAACAACTTCAAGATTTAGGACACACTGTTAAATTAGTTCCGGTAAAATCTACTGGCGACTTAATTTTAGACAAACCCCTATACGAATTAGGTGTTACAGGTGTTTTTACAAAGACATTGGATGTTGCCATGATCAATGGCGATATTGATATTGCCGTACACTCTATGAAAGATGTACCTACTGCTTTACCACAAGGTATTGTAAAGGCCGCTGTTTTAAAGCGCGGCAACTACATGGACATTATGGCGTTCAATGATAACGAAGAGTTTTTAGGCTCTCGTGACGCTGTAATTGCAACTGGTAGTTTACGTAGGCAAGCACAATGGTTAAATAGATACCCAACACATACTGTTGTTGATTTAAGGGGAAATATTAATAGCCGTTTAGAAAAGCTATATACCAATGACTGGAACGGTGCTATTTTCGCTGCTGTAGGTTTAGAACGTATTGGCTTGGAACCAGAAAACACTATTGGTTTAACTTGGATGTTACCTGCTCCCGCCCAAGGTGCCATTATGGTAGTTGCAATGGAGGATGATGAGGAAATCCGTGAAGCATGTGCCCAATTAAACCATGAAGAAACTGATACCTGTGTTACCTTAGAAAGAGAATTTCTTAGAGAATTGGAAGGTGGCTGTAGCGCACCGATCGGAGCGTTATCGTATATCAATAAAGAAAACATTGTTACCCTTAAAGGTGTCTTACTTAATGTTGATGGAAGTAAAAAGTTAGAGGCAGAATTAACCGCACCTTTAGGCAAACATCAAAATTTAGGTATTGATTGCGCTAAGAGTATTTTAGCAAGAGGCGGTAAAAGACTTATGACCGAGTTGGCTAATGCTAACTTAGAAATAAACATCTTTTCTACTAAAAAGCTGACTCCGCCACAACAATTACTATTGAACATTTCTGTAAATGCAGATTCAGATGATTTTATAAAAATTAATCCGAACCGTATTTCACCAATCATTCTTAAGAAGGCGCATAAAAATGTTGTTTTTACCAGCAAAAATGCTGTAGAGGCCGTGTTATCTAGTAGAAGTGCGGCAGAATTGGACTTTGAAAACATTTACTGTGTTGGCAGAAAAACCCGCCGATTCATTAAAAACAAGTTTGGGAAAATTACTCACTTTGAAAACAATGCTAAAGATTTAGCAAACCACTTGGTAGAATTCATTGATGGTGCTGAGGTTACTTATTTCCACGGAAATTTAAGTTTAGATGAATTGCCTAGCATTTTAGAAGAGAACAATATTACAGTAAATGCAATAGAAGCTTATAGAACAAAACTTTCTGGTAAATCTATACCAGAATCCACAAAAGGTATCATGTTCTATAGTCCGTCTAATGTTGAAAGTTATCTAAAAGAGAATCCAACAAATAAAGTTGCTTATTGTATTGGTGAAACCACGGCAAAAGTAGCTAGAGAACATTTCAAGGAAGTTAAGGTTGCTAAAATACCAACTGTAGAAAGTGTTATAGAATTGGTTAATGAGGATTATCAAGATTAGCCTTTGGCTGTTGGCCAAAAAAAATAAAAATAACGTCTTTGCGAGCATAGCGAAGCAATCTGTTTCTTAGGAACATCAAATAAACAGATTGCTTCGGAGCGAAAAGGCTCCTCGCAATGACGAACAACATAAACTATGAGCTTAAAAAACGACTTATTTCTAAAAGCCTTAAAAGGTGAGACTGTAGAAAGACCACCAGTGTGGATGATGCGTCAGGCAGGTAGATATTTGCCAGAATTTATGGCAATCAAAGAAAAATATGACTTCTTCACCAGATGTCAGACTCCGGAATTGGCATCAGAGATTACCGTACAACCTATTCGTAGATATGGTATGGATGCCGCTATCTTGTTCAGTGATATCTTGGTAATACCACAGGCAATGAACATACATGTAGAAATGAAGCCTAATTTTGGTCCGTATTTACCGAACCCTATTCGTAATCAAAAAGATTTAGATAGTGTAATTGTACCAGATGTTCATGAAACATTAGGTTACGTTATGGAAGCTATAAAGGCAACCAAGGAAAAATTGAACGATGAAGTTCCTTTAATTGGTTTTGCAGGTTCTCCTTGGACTATTTTATGCTACTGCGTACAAGGTCAAGGAAGCAAAACGTTTGATAAGGCTAAAGAATTGTGTTTTACACAACCAGTAGTTGCACATGAATTATTGCAAAAAATTACAGATACTACTATTGCATACTTAAAAGCAAAAGTTGCTGCAGGCGTCAATGCTGTGCAAATATTTGACTCATGGGGCGGTATGTTATCTCCTACCGATTATCAAGAGTTCTCTTGGCAGTATATTCAACAAATTATTGACGCGCTTAAAGATGAAACCCCTGTAATTGTTTTCGGTAAAGGATGCTGGTTCGCTTTAGGTGATATGGCAAAATCAGGTGCTTCTGCATTAGGTGTAGATTGGACCTGTTCCGCAAGAAATGCGCGTTACTTAAGTGGTGGAAAAATTACGTTACAAGGTAATTTTGATCCTGCACGATTGTTATCGCCACCTTCAGATATTAAGAAGATGGTACACCAAATGATCAATGAGTTTGGTAAGGATAGCTATGTTGTAAATTTAGGGCATGGTATATTACCAAATGTACCAGTTGAAAATGCAAAAGCGTTTATTGATGCTGTAAAGGAATACAAGCAAGCTTAATATTACCTTCCATTACGGGAATTAAACTGTAGCCGAAATTATAGGAAATCTATGAATTCAATTCTACTGCCACATTTTGAAATCAACCCTATCTCTGAAAGAGATGGGTGGCGATTGTGTGATTTTATTTCCGCAAATGCTGATTATATAAAAAGGTACTTTCCAAAGACCGTTGCCGCAAACCTAAATCCGACTTTATCAAACATTTTTGTTTTAGATAAGGTATCAGAATTTCTGTCTGGCAAAGAGTATTTATTTACGCTTAAAGAACCCGAGCACAGAAAAATTATTGGTTTGGTATATCTAAAAGAGCTGAAAAGAATAACCAAAGAAGCAGAACTTGCGTACTGCATCGCATATCCACATAAAAACAAAGGATTTGCATCACAAGCCGTTAAAGCCATTTCTGAATGGGGATTTACAGAGCAACATTTAAAGCAACTAAGAATCATAGTTCATAAATCTAATATTGGCAGTATTAAGGTAGCAGAAAATTGTGGTTATATTTGGAAAGAAACCTTATTGAAAGAACATACTCCGCCTAATGAAGACCCATTAGATATGGAACTTTACGTTTTAAAGAATGAAAGATAGATTTTACGCTTATATAGAAAAACTTCAAGATACCATTACCGCAAAATTAGAAGAGATAGATGGTAAAGCCACTTTTAAAGAAGACATTTGGGTGCGTCCAGAAGGTGGTGGCGGCCGTACACGTGTTATTGAAAATGGTGCCGTTTTTGAAAAAGGTGGCGTTAATATTTCTGGTGTACATGGAGAACTTCCAGATAGCATGAAAGCTTATTTCAAAGTTGAAGATGCTAATTTTTTCGCCTGCGGCCTTAGCTTAGTGCTTCACCCAATAAACCCAATGGTACCTACGGTTCATGCTAACTGGCGCTATTTTGAATTGTATGGAAAAAATGGAGAAATAGTAGATCAATGGTTTGGAGGAGGTCAAGATTTAACTCCATATTACTTATTTGATGAAGACGCCAAACATTTTCATGAAGTCTGCAAATCTGCCTGCGATAAACATAATCCAACATTTTACAGCACCTATAAAAAACGCTGCGATGAATATTTCTGGAATACACATAGAAACGAAGCGCGTGGTATTGGAGGTTTATTTTTCGACTATTGCAAAGCTACCGAAACTACAAGTATACCAGACTGGTATAATTTTGTAACCGAAGTTGGCAATAGCTTTTTAAACAGTTATGTACCAATTGTTATAAAAAGAAAAGACCTTGAATACAGTAAGGAACAAAGGGATTGGCAAGAAATTAGAAGAGGTAGATATGTAGAATTCAATCTAGTTCATGACAAGGGCACCTTATTTGGTTTAAAGACCAACGGAAGAATAGAAAGTATTCTAATGAGCCTACCTCCACATGTGCAATGGGTATATGACCATCAAGCTGAGGAAGGAAGTGAAGAAGAAAGGTTGTTGAACATTCTAAGTGCTCCAAAACAATGGGTATAAGAACAGTTCTTTTTTTGTGCATATTTTGCGCAATACATTTTTGTTCTGCCCAAAACTCTCATTACAAAGAAGCGTTTCCTGATAAGATTACCCTTAGACTGTCTTTACAGACCACTTCTAATAATTTCACGCTTAGAGACAAGATAACACGTAGTAAAACCGAATTTATACCTAACGATAAAAGCTATTTAGGCTTGTCCGTTTTATTTCGATTTTTAGAAGTCGATTTTGGTTATGCCCCTAACTTTTTGTCAGAAAACAAAGATAACGGCGACTCTAAGTTAATTACGTTTAATATTCGCACCTTTTTCGGTCAATACATGCAAACCGTAGATATCTATAAACAGAAGGGGTTCTTTATTCGTACCTCAGATCTGACCTTGCCAATAAATGATTTGAAAACGTTTAAGATAGGTGGGACATCTAGTTATATTTTTAATTCAGATTTTTCTTTTCGTGCTATCGGGTTTCAAAACGAATGGCAGAAAGAAAGTGTAGGCAGTTTTATCCCTAGTATTTCTTACTATTACACCAAGTTTAAATTAGAAGACCCTATCATAGAGAATCAATTGGAACATTCTTTCAAACTAGCTATTGGTCCTGGGTATTATTACAATTGGGTTTTTGACGAGAACTATCTTGTATCTGCCGGTGCAACTGGTGGTTTAGGCTTTAATCTATCAAAATCTCAAGGGGTAACTTCCTTTAACGGATTGGCACAATTGGTTTTTCGATTAACAGGCGGTTATAATTCAGAATCTTTTTTTAGTGGCGTAAATATTAATACACAACTTCTAACACACACCTCTGCAGACAACTTCATTTTAGATGATTCTATTAGTTTTCTAGAATTTTATGTAGGATACCGTTTTGATGCTCCAAAAAAGTGGATTGCCAAAGCCGATGAGATAAGTCGTAAATTTGGGATAGAATAATATTAGCTATCCATGCAACAGAAAATATATCAAATAGACGCATTTACAACTAAATTATACGGTGGGAACCCGGCAGCAGTCTGTATTCTTGATAGCTGGTTAGATACTGAATTGATGCAAACAATAGCGGCAGAAAATAACTTAGCCGAAACTGCTTTTGCTGTCAATAAAAATGACCATTATGAATTGCGTTGGTTTACACCAGAAATTGAAGTTGACCTATGTGGTCATGCAACCCTGGCAACCGCCTATGTTATCTTTAACTACTACGGTTTCACAGAAAATACACTTCGGTTTATTTCTCCAAGAAGTGGAGAATTATTAGTGCAAAAAAATAAAGAGGGACTATTAACTATGGACTTCCCAACGGACGATTTAATTACCGTACCAGAACAACTCAACATTTCAAAAGCAATAGGAAAGCAACCTTTAGAAACCTATAAAGGCAAAACTGACTACATGCTTATTTATGAATCTCAGGCTGAAATAGAAGCTATTGCCCCAAATTTTCATTTATTAAATGAATTAGATTGTAGAGGAGTTATCGTTTCTTCTAAGGGAAACGATGTTGATTTTGTATCTCGTTTTTTTGCGCCACAATGTGGCATTCCAGAAGATCCGGTTACCGGTTCTGCGCATACAACTTTAACACCGTATTGGTCAGAGAAGTTGAGTAAGAAAATATTAACCGCCAAACAATTATCTGAACGTGGTGGCGAATTAGAATGTGAATTTCATGGAGATAGAGTAAAAATATCTGGACATGGAGTTTGCTATTTAGTAGGTGAAATAGAAATATATTGCACGTAATTATTTCCAAGTAATTGTTTTTTTAGAAACCTCTTCAAATTGATATTTAAGATGGGAAAAACGAGCCTTCAACAACTCTTTTCTACCCTTTAATGTTCGTGTAAATAAAATTTTAGAACCATCAACATGTTTGTTCCAATATCCCTTGAACCTTAATGCTTCGATTTTGTTCTTTCCAATATCCTTTGGCACTACATAATAATTTCTAATACCGAGTCTTCTCTTTATAAAATTACCATTGACCAATAAATATCTAGGGTTGTCAATAGGTGCAATCACTTCCTCTAACAAAGAAATAAAAACATTACAGTCATGCTGGCTAGCTTCTTTTAAGTAAATAGAAAAAGTTCCCTTCAAATTCTGTTCTGCAAAAATTTTTGCGTTTTTAGACTCAAAATTTGATGTTTTTTCATGCAACAGATAATGTAATAGTGCTTTTCCTATTTTCTTAGTTTTCTTGTATTGATTACCGAATAAGAAATAGAGTTTCAATGCTTTAAACGTTTTAGGACCAAAGCCAAAAATAAGAGCAGCACAGAATAAATAAATAACCTGAACTATTCCTTTATTCAAAACCGCACCAAAATTCTTTATTAAAAATTCAGGAATAAAAAAGGAAACACCTAACACAACTTCAAGCATTACATACTTGCCTGCATTTAATGCATTTAATTGTTTTTGTCTGGCAAAAGACTGTGCCTCGGAAAACGGAATATTTAATTCGCGTACCAAAACATTTCCATTAGCAATAGCTTCATTCCATCTTTCTGTAAAAACAGATTTTTGTTGCGCTCTAGAGAGCATATCTTCATTAATCGCCGATAAATCGAATGTTTCTGACCAGTTCAAAGGTAATACCAATCGGTCTATTCCATTTGAAATATAAGCTTCATCACGGATTGAAACACCGTTAAAAGCCTCAAAACGTTGCTGAAGCTTTTCCATGTCTTTACCACCATCAATTGCAGTTGGGTCTAAACAGGCAAGGTGCCAAATGGCACCGGTTTTATTTGGGTTATCAGCATCAACTCTAATAGCACGACCTCGCATTTGATTAGAAGAAACAAAAGAGCCCACATAAGAAGCGAGTATTAACGTATTTATGCACGGAGCATCCCAACCTTCACCTAAGAAAGCTTTTGTGCCAATAAGTGTTTTAATGATTCCCTCCTTAAAAAGCTGGGTAACAGATTCCGCAATTTTATTCTTTAGTGCATCAGGAACTTGAATGAATATATACCCCGCTGAACCTTCTAAAGGTTTTACAACAAGTTGCGCTATTACCAGTAATTCCTTTAAATGTGATAGGGCATTCTCATTAACAATTACTAAAGAACCCGTTAAAACCGCTAATGAAGCATTGGTAGGTTGCTTAGCAAGTATATATTTTAAAATAGGAACAACGCCTAGTTTATTTATAAGCTTAGTATCGTCACCTTCAAGATTTAAAAATTCTTTTCGAATAAAATCAGTTAAAATAACGGTTCGGGCATCTTCTTGTAAATTAAGGTCTGTGTGGTTGACAATTTTAAATATACTTTCTAATTTACTTGGGCTATTAGATAGATTTCGATACAAGACCTCATCACCAATAAAATTGACCCGCTTGTTCTCAAGCACACCAATTCGCTTTAAATCCTTTTCCAAAGGCATTAAAACATCCTCAAAAGAAATAAAATTTTCTCGTTGATCTACTAATAAATGCTGTAACAAAATTTCTGACCATTCATAGTTGAAACTTGGAAAGGTTACATCGTTATTAGCGAAGCCTAGTATTTTAAGATTCATCTCATTTAAGGCAAATCCACAAGAATTCAGATAAATAATTATCGAGGAGAAAAAAGTTGGGTATTGATAAATATAATCTAAAGACTTCTTAGGGTTCACGTAGAAATCTTGTGTAATTAATTTTTCTTGTAAATCTATATTTGCAAGAAGGTTATTGGTAAAATTCAATATCCGTTCACGATAATTGACAATATATTTAATTTGCGCCTCATCTGGTTTTGAGAAGTAGATAAAGTCTTGATGTGGACAAAGGTCTCCGTTCTTAATAAGGTCAGGAACAGCGATTTCGTCATCTATAGCACCGCACAAACTAAAATAGCGATGAATTTCTGTTGCCGTACTATCATAAGGTGGCGTTGCCGTTAGCGATACTACGGTTAACCCCTCAATTGCTTTTAAGTGAAACAGACAATGCCACCATTCATTCTTTAAATGATGTGCTTCATCTAGTACCAACGTTTCAATTTGATGTTTTTTTATATACGCCAATAATTGCTCTTTGCCATTTTCACCGAAAGATTTAGAAAGTGCAAATAAGGATTGATATGTTGAAAAAGTAATTAGTTCAGGAGATTTTATGTCTAATGAGTAGTTATCAAAATTGCCATTAACCGTAAAAAACTCCAACAACCTACTTCGCCATTGATTTCTAATGGTCAACGTTGGTGATAAAACCAAGGTAGGTTTTCCTATCCGTTTTAAAATTTCTAAACCTAGTATAGTTTTCCCCGAACCAGGTGGTGCAATAACATGTAAATGTCCGTCTTTTATATGCTCTTGAAAACCATCTAAAAACTTCTGCTGGTAGTTTCGCCAGGTATATTTGAATTTTAGATTATCACTTAATTTTTGCAATACAACATGGTTGATTTGATACTTCTATTAAACATGAAAACGACGAAAATAGTACAATAAAAAAGTAAAAACCTGTCCGTTTTATGACAATTGCCATTTACGAACAGGTTTATACTTAACTAAATTGAAAAAATTACTCTTCTACCGTTTCTAAATTATCATCAGAATTACGATCAATTAATTTATTGTACGGGTCTATACCCGCTTTTAATGGTTTTTCATCAGTTACGATAGTAAAAGTATTATCACCCGCAGAAAGCCACTTTATTTCGAAGTAAAATGGGTTCTTGATAGTAACACCATCGTCACCGGTAATATCTTCTCCAAAGAGACCTACATCTACTAAGTTCTTCTTATCATCAATCAATTTCTCTTTACCCGTATCATCATAATAAATTTTCTTAGAATTCACCGTGAATGTAGTTTCCCATTTGCCATTATCTAGCTTTTTGGTTTTAGCATCCATCACACGATTTTCATAAAGAACAATCTCTTTGAAACCATCGTCAACCTTATATTTTAAGGAATCTGGAGTAACATTATAAATAGCTTTGTAGAAATCTTCAGAAGTGGCATATACTCCCTTTTCAAAATACTTATATTCATTCAAGAATGTTTTAAGTCCCGCATTTATAACATCTTCACCAATGACATCTTGCAAATCATACATAATCATGGATCCTTTTTGGTACCAAATGTGCTGACCAGTTTCAACATCCATTAACGAACGTTCTGGCTTAAAACTGAATGATCTTCTAGACAAATAGGTATCTAAAGAAGGCTTTAAAAATCCTTTTATACCATTTTCACCATATTCATGCTTTAAAGCCATTAATGAAACATACTCTGCCAAAGTTTCAGAAATAATATTTGCCCCTCTTGTTTTACTTGGCGTAACGATATGACCCCACCATTGGTGTGCAATTTCATGAGCTGTTACCCTGAAAGCATAATTAAAATCTCCTTCGTTAGAAAAATCTGCTACGAAGCCAAAATCTTCTGAGTAAGGTATCGTTGTCGCAAAAGATTGTGCAAATGTCGTGTGTGCCGGAAACTCAATGATTCTAATTACAGAATATGGATATTCATAAAAGTTTTTAGAATTATAATCTAACGAAACTTTAATCCCTTTTATAAATGAAGCTAAGTTTTTCTTGTGTTTCGGAGAGTGATACACTTCAATAGCAACTTTCTTTCCACTAGGTGCAATCCAAACATCTTTTTCAATATCATAAGTTGCAGAAACAAAATTGAAGAAGTAATCAGATTTATCTTCCATTTTGTAATTAAAATAGCTTCTATCTTCATGATCCCATGTCTCAACTAATACACCTGGCGCAACAGCTGTTTGACCTTTTGATGTGCTAATTGTTGCTTCAAAATCCATATAATTGCTATCCTCATTAAATAAATTCTTTTTCAAAGCAATGCTATCTGTTCTTGGCGGAAAAAGAAAGTCTAATTTCTCTAAACCGTATTTTTCACGAGCACCATTCTCTGTTAAAGCAATATCATAATGAAAGCTTGGAAAAATAGCATCATTAAAGAAAGAACCATTATTCAACACTGCAGTTTCCCTATCCATAGCAAACCCATGTGTTCTTGCCTTAGTTTCAATAACCAAATTAGCAGTGTCTTTCGGCTGTAAAGATTCTGGTAGTTTGTAAATGAACAAACGATACAATGAATCGCTTAAAAACGGTTTTAACTCTTGGTCATTATAAACCACCTTTGTAATCTTAGTATCATAAGTAGGAAACATAATTTCCATTAAAACCGTGTCAATTGGCACTTCTGAAGGATTAATAACTGTAAACACTCCCTTTGCATCTACACCACGTGTATCTGTATAAATATCTATTTCAGCTTTTAAATCGATTACTTGAATATGGGGCTTATCTATATACTTACCATATGCCTTTTCAGCATCAGCAGAAAGCTTCTCACTAGAATCGCTATCTTCCATATGGTTCAGAACTTTTATATTATAAAAGCTATAAGCACCTACAGAAATAAAAGCGAATAAGAAGAATAAAGTATAGGCAACTGTTTTACCCTTAAATCTACTTTTAGCTAATTTTAAGCGCTCTTTCGCTGAAGAATAAAACCCTCTACTCCAGAATACACTACCAATAGCAGCCAATGTACCTGTAAAAAGAACCCAATATAAGTTCAACCAAAATTGACCAGTTAAGTAATGTCCGAATCCATTTAAATCACTTATAAAACCGGGTGTTGTTTCTCCAAAAGCTAAAAGTGGGTTATTTATTTTTAACACTAAACCCACCAAAATAGGTATACCTACATAAATTATAATCACAATAAAATGACCTAAAAACTTATTGTTTACCAGTACATGAATAAAAAATGCCAATAACAATGTAGAAACATACAAAGGAAAAAGAGTCGTAAAATTATAGGTAAGATACATACCCAATTCATAATCAAAATAACCATTACCTGTCTGATACATAATACCAACCAGTATGTTAATTAATGTCAACAAAACGGCAACACCAATAAGTGAAATAATCTTTGAAAGATATAGTGTAGTATTACTTACCGGTAGCGCATCATAAAATTCAAAAGTCTTATTACTTCTTGTACGATGCACTGCTTCACCAGAATAAATAATTAGAATAATTGTGGAAAATAAAGCTATCCCGCCAGAGACATAGGCAACCATAAACCTAGTAAGCGGTAATGACGGCGTACCATTATATTGATTATTTTGATAGGTTATAAATCCTGCTACTATAACCCCTATTATGATTAACACAAGAAATACAGGTTCTTTAACGATAGATAAAAATTCTATTTTACTTAAAGACCATAGATTTTGTCTTTGCGCTTTTTCACTAAACTCTTGAACAACACTAATTGTTTCTGTAGTTGCTAATAGATCATTATCTTCTTTTACATTCTTCTTTTTCTTAGAGGATAAAAACCCTTTATATGAAAATTTAAATAGTGTAAATACAAATATCAAAATACCTAAAGACAACCATAGTAAACGATTTAGCATAAACTTACCTGTTAAAGCCAATTGGGTAGTGTTTAACTCGTCTACAGACCAGTATTTTGTTAAAAAACTATAAGCAGATTGCCCAAAAGGATCAACATAAATACTGAGCCATTCTGTATCTAAACTAGATAGTAATTGCCCCGATACCGATGTACCAATAAATATTAAAAATACCTCCTAAATATAAGATTGGCATTCTTTTAAAAAACGTCATCAGACAAAAGAAAAGACTACCTATAAAAAAGGAGTTAAAAACTAATAGGTATAAAAACGGAAAAAAGTAAGACCAAAAATTAAAATCGATATACGTACCATAGTCGGGCCTATCTAATAATGCACCTAATACATAACCAAACATTGCACCAAGCATAGCGGCAATGTTCATAATAGTGACGATAGTAAAACTACCCCAAAAACGACCCAATATATAGTTCTTTTCAGAAATAGGAAAAGTGAAATAGGTCTGGGCTGTTTTATGTTCTTCATCTCTATACACAGGTACACCCATAATCGCGGCATAAAAGAACAATGCAAATACACTTAACACTCCAAAAACACCAGTTATATTATTCGGACTATTCGTGAATTCTGCAGTTACAGATTCATCAAATACACCAAGTAAGCAGGGTATTAGAAACATAATAAATATGTAGATATAAGTGACCGGTCGTCTAAGCCTATACTTTAGCTCAAATAAGAATATTTCTTTCATATTAAACAGTTTGAGGTTGGTTAATACTATAGAAATAGAAGTCTTCTAAGTTATTGGCAACTTCTTCAAACCCTTCACCTGGCACGCCTTCTGCATATACATTTATATATAGATTACCACTACGTAAGTAAGTAGATAACACGTTATATTCTGACTGGTATATTTCAACTTCTTCCTTAGCAATATTTTTACGGAATACTTTGTTATTTAATGTATTTGAGAGTTCTAACGGATGCCCTTGCACCACTACACTACCCTCATTAAAAACAGCCATATTCGTACATAAGTTAATTACATCATCTACAATATGTGTTGACAATATTACTACGGCATCCTCGCCAAGTTCACTTAATAAATTATGAAAACGGTTACGTTCTAATGGATCAAGACCAGCAGTTGGCTCATCTACAATAATCAGTTTAGGATTACCTATCAATGCTTGGGCAATGCCAAAACGCTGTCTCATACCACCCGAATAATCGCCGAGGTTACGTTTGCGAAATTTATACAGATTTACTTTGTTCAATAAATCGGCAACATATGCCTTACGATCCGTTTTACTCTGTATCCCTTTTATTTTCGCAATATGATTTAACATCATCTCGGCAGAAACTTTTGGGTATACTCCAAAATCTTGAGGTAAATACCCCAATACCTTTCTAAGTTCATCTGGCTCGGTAAAAACGTTAATATCATTAAATTTAATATCACCACTATCTGCTTGTTGTAACGTAGCAATAGTTCTCATTAAAGATGATTTACCAGCACCGTTTGGTCCAAGTAGTCCAAACATACCGGTGCCTATTTCTAAGTTGACATTATTTAAGGCTTTTGTTCCGTTAGGATAGGTTTTGTTTAAATTGGTAATTGAAAGCATAATTTAATTGGTTTTCAAGGTTAGTATCTAGATATCTAATATGTGTTTAAAATTATTAAAAAGTTACACCAGCGAATAAGAATTTTACTTATTTCATATTACTTCACTTACAAAATAGCGGTAATTATTCTTATTCAAATCGTAAAAGTCATTTAAATTGAAAGTAAACTGCTTTACTAGGGTTCTCTTAAAGGAATCATTTAGCGACTTCCTCATAAAAATAAGTGACAACGGCTGTAGCAATTATTCAAATTCCCCTATTTTTGTAGAACTTCAAGATATATATGCTTTGATTAAGTAAACCATAGATTTTACTTACTATAAGCAAGAAAGAGATTGAATATAAATGTTCGGATATGGCAAAAAAAGGCAAGGCTAAAAATACAGTGAACAAAGCAAAGCATGCCAAGCTAATGGATAGGAAGAAGAACAAATTGAAAAAAGAAGCTGCGCTTAGAAAAGAACGGTTAAAAAGCATTATCAGAAAAAGTAAGGAATCTGAATAAATATTGAAAAAAATAGAATTATGTACCCACTTATTAGAAATAGAAGACTTAGAAGTTCAGAAGCTATACGTAGTTTGGTAAGAGAAACTATAATTTCGCCAAGTGATTTTTTAGTCCCGCTTTTCGTAGTTGAAGGTAAAGGTATTAAAGAGGAAATCGCCTCAATGCCCAATTACTACCGCCTAAGTCTTGACAACCTTACCAAAGAGGTAAAAGAACTTTGGAAAATGGGTTTACATTCTGTTTTACTCTTTGTAAAAGTTCCAGATAATTTAAAAGATAACAGCGGTTCTGAAGCATTAAATGAAAACGGATTAATGCAATTGGCTATTAAAACGGTTAAAATTGCGTGTCCTGAAATGTTGGTGATGACAGATGTTGCCTTAGACCCCTATTCTTCTTATGGTCATGACGGTATTGTTGCAGACGGACAGATTTTAAACGATGAAAGTGTTGAAGTTTTAGCGGAAATGAGCGTATCTCACGCCAAAGCTGGTGCAGATTTTGTTGCCCCAAGCGATATGATGGATGGTAGAATACTCAGCATTCGTGAAGCTTTGGAAGACGAAGGATATTTAAACACCGGTATTATGGCATATAGCGCTAAATATGCCAGTGCTTTTTATGGTCCTTTTAGAGATGCTCTAGATTCTGCGCCGGTAGATATTAAAAATGTACCTAAGGATAAAAAAACATATCAGATGGATTATGCGAATAGATTTGAAGCTATTCGAGAAACCCAAATGGATATTGAAGAAGGCGCAGATATCGTTATGGTAAAACCAGGACTTTGCTATTTAGATATTGTACGTGAAATTAAAAACGAAGTAGATGTACCTGTTGCCGTTTATCAAGTTTCTGGTGAATATGCCATGGTAAAAGCTGCTGCCGAAAAAGGATGGTTAGATCATGATGCTGTAATGATGGAACAACTAACAGCTATTAAACGAGCGGGAGCAAATATTATAGCAAGCTACTTTGCTAAAGATGCCGTTAAGCTTCTAGGATAAAGTTCATATACACTTAATGAATAAAATATTTTTTATACTATTTGGTTTATTCAGTTTATTTCTTGTTGCACAAGAAGAAAAGAATAACCAGCTATTTCTACCTATTGGTTCCAGTTTACAGGAATCCAATATGGCTAAATACACACTTGACTCTGTGCAGATTTATAAAGAAGTAGATAGCATCATAACAAATGGTATAAAAAATAAAGCCTTTCCCGGAGCTCAAATTTTAGTTGCAAAAGAGGGTAATATTATTTTTCATAATACTTACGGTTTTCACACTTATGATAGTATTCAACCAGTTGCATTAAATGATATTTATGATCTGGCATCTGTAACTAAAATTTTAGGTCCGCTGCCTGCAATTATGAAATTGGTTGATGAAGGCAAGCTAGATTTAGATATTCCTTTTAGTACCTATTGGAAACCTTGGAGAAGACAGAAGGATAAAGCAAATATTACGCTTCGCGAGATTTTAGCACATCAGGCTGGCTTGCAACCTTACATTGTTTTTCTCAGTGAAACCTTAAAAAATAACGGTCGGTTTAAAAAAAGGTTTATTCGTAAGAAATCGAATAATAAATTCAAAAACCAAGCATTTGAAGGCATCTACGTAAAAAATAGATTCCATAGAAAAATGTACAGAATCATAAATCGTTCTGAAGTTTCAGCAGATAAGAAATACAAATATTCTGGCTTATCATTTCTAATATTTCCCGAGTTAATTTCTCAAATCACGGGTATGCCCTATGCGGAATATATGGACCGAGAATTTTACAAACCACTTGGTATGAAAACTTTTGGATTTCTACCAAGTACTAAAGATTTCTCGAATAAAATTGTCCCTACAGAAGAGGATACAATTTTCAGACATACCCTAACACAAGGTTGGGTTCATGATGAAAATGCATCATTATTAGGAGGAGTTTCTGGTAATGCAGGTCTTTTTGGTACGGCAAATGACCTGGCTATTATCATGCAAATGTTCGCGCAAAATGGGTTGTATGCAGGAAAGCAATACATCTCAAAAAAAACCATGGAGGAATTTACTCAAGTTCAATATCCAGAAAATGACAATAGAAGAGGTTTAGGTTTCGATAAGCCTTATTTAAATAATGATCAATTTACATTGGCAAATGCTTATCCTGCTCCAGAAGTTAGTGCAACGAGTTTTGGTCACAGTGGTTTTACAGGCACCTTTGTCTGGGCAGATCCAGAGAATCAATTGATTTATATATTTCTTTCGAATAGAGTGTATCCTACTAGAGAAAATCGTAATATTTACGACTTAAATATTAGACCAGCAATACAACAAATCTTTTATCAGGCATTTGATAAATCAAAACAGCACAAACCTTAGTATATTTATTAATATCTTCGATTTATAAAACAACCCTATGGGCTTACTACTATTTTACGCGTTTATTTCTATTTTCTTCTCTTTTCTGTGTTCTATATTAGAAGCAGTATTATTGAGTATTACTCCTACTTTCATAAATGTAAAAATGAAAGAAGGCCATTCTTATGCCAAAACCTTAGAGGCACTTAAAAAAGATGTAGACCAACCCTTAATTGCTATTTTAACCATAAATACTATTGCCCATACTGTTGGCGCAATTTTAGTTGGTGTACAAGCAAAAGTGGCATACGCCGAATTATATGGTAGCGAAACCAAAACAATACTTGGTATATCTTTTACAGAGGATCTAATGGTTGGGGTAGTTTCTACCATTATGACCATTCTTATTTTGGTAGCGTCTGAAATTATCCCTAAAACTATTGGAGCAACATACTGGAAACAACTTGCTAATTTCTCCACAAAAGCTCTGAATATTATGGTTTTGGGCCTAAAATACACTGGCTTGTTATGGTTATTACGCCTTTTCACCAAAATGGTAGGCGGTGGCCAACACCATGGTAGTGTTTTAAGTAGAGAAGATTTTCATGCCATGACAGATATGGCACATGAAGAAGGTGTTTTTGAAAAATCTGAATCTACCATCATTAAAAATTTATTAAAGTTCGATGAAGTTCTGGTGAAAGATATTATGACGCCAAGAGCGGTTATGAAAGTAGCATCTGACGAAAAAACGATTGCTAATTTCTTTAATGATAATCCAAAATTGCGATTTTCTAGAATTCCTGTTTATACTGAAAACATTGATAATATTACCGGTTTTGTTTTGAAGGATAATGTTCTAGAAGAAATGATCAATCAGAATGGGGAAATTCCGTTGAAGGATATTAAGCGCGAAATTCTGGTAACGCGAAGAAGTACGCCTATACCTACCCTATTTGAAATATTCATTGAAAAACGTGAAGCTATTGCGTTGGTTGTTGATGAATATGGTTCTGTTAGTGGAATTGTAACTATGGAAGATGTTATAGAAACGCTTCTAGGGCTTGAAATAATGGATGAGAGCGACAATATTGCCGATTTGCAGAGTCTTGCTCGTAAAAACTGGGAAAAACGCGCTCAAGCAACGGGAGTCATCGAAAAGCCTACTTCGCCAGACGAATAAACTTCAAGAATACCATGGAAGAGGATATTGCTTATATAAATACACCATTGGGAGTTGCCAAAATTATTGGTGATGCTGACGGACTTACCTCTATAACCGTACTGAATTCCGACGAACCTCTTACCGATGTTATTCCTGAATCTTTAGAAGATGCCGTTTATCAATTAAATGAATATTTTGAAGGGATAAGAACCAACTTCGATCTAAAACTAAACCCTGAAGGAACAACTTTTCAAAAGAAGGTATGGGTAGCGTTGCAAAACATCCCTTACGGGAAATCTACATCTTATTTAGAACTGGCAAAATCTTTAGGAGATCCTAATGCCACCAGAGCTGCCGCTTCTGCAAATGCCAGAAATCCGTTATGGATTGTGGTACCATGTCACCGCGTTATTGGTCTTGATGGTTCTCTTACGGGCTATGCCGGAGGCTTACACAGAAAACAGTGGTTATTAAACCATGAGAGTCCGTTTAAACAGCAAAGTTTGTTCTAAACCAGCTTGATTAAGCCAACAAAAAACAAACTACTTGGTTTGTTAAGTGCCCAAAACACCTTCTAAACCAAGTACTCGTTGCATTTTATCGATACAATTACGAGTGCTGTCGTTACTTTCCACAATTGTAAACACATGCTACAAGTAAAAAACCGACTACGTGGTCGGTTCGCTATTTTTAAGGCAATTCTCTACTGAGTTCTATGAATAACCAAATACCTACATAGATTTTATAGCGATTGTGGTTTTCAGTAATAGAATATAACCTATAAATTGTAGCTTTATTCTTTAGTACTATATTAGCTAGGTACCCTTTAACCACCAAAACAAGAAATAAACGTACCCTGGTCAGTTTATACGTACGTTGGCATTAAATTAAAAAGAATTATAGATATTGGAATTTTTCAACTCACTACTTCATTTTTTCACAGACAAATCAAGAGGATTATCTCACAAAGCTGTACTAACTATATTTGTTCTTGTACTAATCGTTTTTATTGATAACACTTTAAGCTTTTCTTACTATTACAATACTTCAAATAAAATTGAACAAATTTCCGAATTAAATAAATTATTAAAAAATGCTACCTTAAAACCTAGTGAGGAAAGAAAAATACAAAACTTAAGAAGTCAAATCATTGATAGAAAGACTTGGAAAGACAGATCATGGGATTTTATCTCTCAAATGGGCTTCAGTTCTGAATCGGAAAACTTTATTGAAATTAGTGTTGAAAAATCTAAAGAAATTAGCCAAGAGAGGTCTTATTGGTGGCATTTCGGAACTTCTTCTTGGATATGGATAATATTAATTCTGATGATGCCTATTGTATTTGTAATTGATAAGTCAAATAGCTTAGTTCAGTCTATTGGGATTTTATTGTTGATAGAACCATTTCTAATCGGATTAGCATGGATTTTTGCAAAAGTATTTTCTTTTATTCCTATTCTTTTTGGAAACCCAAATTATAATTATGCACTAAATGCAATACTTTGTTTTGCGTTTTTTGGACTTTTCAGTTTGTTTGGAAAGAAAGAAAACTAATGCCAACAAAACCTAAACGTAATGCGGACTTTAGGGCTTAGTCAAAAGGTTGGTGTATATTTATGAAGTCGCAAAATCTAATGGATTTTGCATTTAAGACAAAAAAGAAAAACACAAAACTATAAACTTTTGCTTCGTGCGTAGCGGGAAATCCGCTGGATTTCTGCGCCTCAATAATCATAGCCTAACACGTTGGTAGCTAGAATAAAGAAACGATAACAAATGAGATATTTCAAAAGAAAATGGAATGAAACAAGAGGAGACCAATACGATAATTGGGGAACTTCAACATTTTTTGTTGAAACTGATGTTTCAGGTAATCCATCACGGCAGATTGAGAAATATGATAACGGAATCGTTCTTAAATATGGTGATAAAAAAACTGAAGACGAATTCGGAATGTTAGGTGACCAAGATTTGGATTTAGAAGAATTTAGTGAATTTGAAATCTCAAAAACTGATTTTGAGAACGAATGGGAATCTAATACAAGAAAATTTATAACAAGTGAAGTTATTGGAATACTTTTCCAAAACGACCAATTCCATGATTGGTGGGAAAGCGAGCCAATTGAAATACCATTCTTTGACAAGAAAAAACTGAAAGTTACATTTATAGACTTGATTCCTAAAAGCAATCAAAATTTTATCAATGAAGCTGACCAAGCTTTAAAATCATTCTTGGAAAAGAAATCGAATGACAGACTAGAACTTAGTGAACTTGCTTATCAAAATTGTATTGAATACTTAAATGCAGTTGAATACGATGAAGCCGACAAACCACTCTGGGACATCAAAGACCAAAGTGAAATATGGAATTTCATTTATCCACAAGACATTTACGTAACTAAAAGGCATCGAAGAGATGAAGATATTTATATCAATTTGACCTGTGAGTGCGAATGGGAACAAGAACACGGACTTCAATTGGTATTTAGACAAGGAAAAAAACTTACTAGGATAAGCGACCAAGATGGACATGTAACTGAAGCTGATGCTTTCGACAAACCGGACGGAGAAGACACTTTGCTGAATCAATTTGATAATAAAGAAAAAAATCAGCTGTCTACAAAGCAAAAAAGCTATGGCGGGCAAACTGATAAAACAAACGATAGTAATAAAAACAAAAGTCGGTCTTGGTGGAAAAGACTGTGGTCTTAAAACCGGCACTGCTGTTATACGAGACCATTACAAGTCATTAAAAAATACTAAATTACATCAGAGCAATTAGTATTTTCTTATTTGTATCTCTTATTTCTTTATCTAAGAATAATGAAATAAGAGAACTTAACAAAGCGATAAAGAACCCTGCTATAGAGAAGTTATCAATAAAATGGTTAACGATTAATTTGTTCGCCTACTGCACGGACAATTCGGATCAAATGCTCTTTGCTTTCTAAGTGACTAGTATGCTTCCAATTTGCCATGAAAACTATGGCGATTTCGTTCTTGTAATCCGCAAAAATAAACTGGCCAAATGAACCTATCGTATGCATCAACCCATCATCTCGCAGCATCCAGACTTGATTTCTGTAATCTTCCTGTTGTCCAAGTACGAAATAAGGCGATAAGGGTTCTGTAGGTGGTTGGTCAAATGTTGCTTCAAAGTAACTCTCGGGTATTATCCTTGTACCATTAAAACTACCTCTATTTAACATCATTTGACCAAACCTAGCAGCATCTCGTAGTGTTATGGCCATACCCCAACTAGCGCCTGCAATGCCGTCTTCATCAATTGAAATAGCTGCATCATAGCGAGCTTGTAAGGGGTGCCAAAAGTTTTCTTCTATCAACTGTGCATATTGCTTACCTGTAACCTGCTCAGCAACCATAGCCAACACCTGAGTATTCATATCATTATATGAAAATTTGCTGCCAGCTGCGAACGATGGTTTTTGAAATTGTTGAATAAATAACAAAGTTGAACGATGTTCAACGCCTAGCACCTTTGGCTTCAGCCCCATATGAACTTCACTCATAAAGCCAAAATCATCTGCATTGTGCTAACTACCAAAATCAGGAAACCCCACTTCCATATCAAGCATATTTTGTAGCGTAGAACCCTTGAAAACATCGGCATTCAAATCAGGTAAATATTTGTCTACATTAGCGCCTAAATCTAATAGGCCCTCGCTTGCCAACTTATGGATTAACATACCGGTGAATGTTTTAGAAGTAGATTGTAAAATTTGAATATCATGTTTTTGCATGCCTTGGTCGTAGGTTTCAAAAACTAATTTACCCTTATGCATCACAGCAAAACCTTTCATTTGTATGGACTTCAGAAGATCTATCAATAGCACATCTTTTTCCGTATCAACAGAAACATTTAGCGCCATAAGATTGAAGGGGTCATTTTTTACTTCTTCAAGTGCTGCTGCTTCAGGGTCAGCGTGGATAGTAACCATTGGTATAAACTCACGTGGGTGATGACTTGCGTATCGGCTATAAGGCCAATACTGCCAATTAAGGAGATTGATATCACTTCGCTCGAACGGCATATCAAATGGATAGTTGCGTATCACATCAAGCTTTTCATTAATGCTTACTGCTTCACTATCTTGGGCGCTGGTTTGAGAGCCTATAAATGTAAAGCAAAACACAATTAATATTTGAATTACTCTATAGCCAGCCTTCGAGTTTTTTGCCATTTTTATTTTTATTGAAGATAGCGAAATTATATATGTCATTTATTGTCTGCCCTTTAATAAAAATGAATAACCACCTGTAACACAACATATAAACAATACGATCTTTGCACATAATCGAAAGGTTTTTGTATTTTTATGACGACCGCTAAATCTTATGGATTTAGCTTTCGACAAGAAAAAAACTAAACCCGCCCGAACGTGCCTTTTCGATACGGGCGGGCAATAAGCTTTAGCTCCTTGCACAGACGGAAACGAAAAGTTTCCTTACCTCCCCCGCTATGCTTAGCTCAGGCGTTAGCATCAAAAAATAAATCTTATGAATAATCGCCTTTTAAACCTTACCGTAGTAGCACTGGCTTTACTACTGTTTTCTTATACTCCAATAAGTACGCTACCCACAGCATTGCCAGAAGGTACAATTATTGAAAAGCTTAACTTTATTAAGAATCCTAAGAATTTCAATAGTGAGAGCGAGCGTCTAAAACTACTTTTTGAAACGTACTCTCAATACCAAATAGAGTCTTCTCCAGTACTGGCTACATTTTTTGGCAAACCCGGATATGATCACCTTTGGGATGATATTTCACCTGATGGATTTGAGAAAAATTTATCTGTCCTGAAAATTTTTGACGAATCTAAAGATTGGTTTAACCTCGATGAGTTAACAGAAGATGACAAAGTCAATTTCAACATCTTTAATATATCCATAGGAAACCAATATTCTCTTAACAGTCAATTTCCAGAACAATATTTAATCTTAGATCAAATTCAGGGCATTCATACTATCATTCCTACGATTATTCAAATGATGCCCACCAATTCTCCAGAAGCTATTAAAAACATTATATCTAGACTTAAGGGGATTCCAGCACTTTTGGAAGGAGTTGAAACGATCCTTTCAGAAGGAATTGAAAAAGGAATCGTAATGCCAAAAAATACGGTGGTATTAGTACCTGATCAATTAAGAAACATCAATGCTGAAAAACCAGAAGAAAGTGTGTTTTATATGCCTTTCGCCAATCTGGAAGACCAGGAGCCTATTCAGAAGAATGTTAGGGAAATTATTGTTACGAGCATTAATCCTGCATTAAATCGCTTCACCTCTTTTATAGAAGAAAAATACCTGCCAAATACACGTGAAACCTATGGCCTCAAGGAATTACCAAACGGAGAGGCATGGTACAATGAACGCATAAAGTATAATACCACCACAGATATGACCGCTAAGGAGATTCACGATTTAGGACTCTCTGAAGTAGCACGCATCAGACTTGAAATGCAAAAAATTATATCAGAACTTAAATTTGATGGAGATATCAATGATTTCAACGATTTCTTAAGGGAAGACCCTCAATTTTATTTTGATACCCCTGAAGAATTATTAGCCGCTTACCGCGATATATGTAAAAGAATCGACCCCGTTTTACCTAAACTTTTCGGAAAACTGCCAAGGCTCACTTATGGCGTAAAGAGAGTTCCCGCATATTCGGAACAAGGGAACACAACGGCGTATTATAATCCGGGTTCATTGCAAGCAGGAATACCAGGATATTTCTTTGCCAATACCTACAATCTAAAAAGTCGTCCCAAATGGGAAATGGAAGCCTTAAGTATTCATGAAGCAGTTCCTGGTCATCACTTGCAGATTGCTCTTGCTCAAGAATTAGAGAACGTACCAGAGTTTAGAACCATGTTAAACTTCACTGCATTTATAGAAGGTTGGGGACTTTATTCCGAAAGCTTGGGTCCAGCTCTTGGAATGTACAATGATCCATATTCTAAATACGGGCAATTAACTTATGAAATGTGGCGCGCCATACGGTTGGTTGTTGATACTGGTATACATTCTTTTGGATGGTCTAGACAAGATGCAATAGATTATTTTAAAATGAATTCAGGAAAAAGCGAAAATGATATTACGGTTGAAGTAGATCGATATATCGCTTGGCCAGGGCAAGCTTTAGCTTATAAGATTGGTGAACTAAAAATCAAAGAACTTCGAAACCGATCCGAAACAACTCTGAAAGATAAATTTGATATTAGAGCATTTCACGATGTTGTTCTTGGTAGTGGATCACTTCCATTAGATGTTTTAGAATACAATATAGACAACTGGCTCAATGAACAAATAACTATTGAAAAGTAACGCTACTAACAGATGATATAACACGTGCCATAACTGGACGTTGCATAGCATTTTAAAGTAAAAATATAGTTTCGAAAGAAGAACTGGAAAATTTCGTGAAATAGAACCAAAACATTTGACTGAATTTCTTGATGAAGTTTATCATCATTACAAACAAATAGAATGGTAATTAGAATCCTTAGAATTGGTAACTATGGAGATTGATAAAATCAATTCAGAAAATTGACGTAAGCACAAGCTAAAAAACTATTGAAAGCCAAACAAACATATCTAAAAGGAAAGTCAATTTTTAAAGTTTCATTAGTCGTTATTGTAATTACAATAACGACCGTTTACCTAACAGGCGAAAACTATAACAGAACTATAACTTCAAATCTTTATTTATCCCTGTTTGTAATTGGAACAGCACTTTTCTTGTTTATCACCTATGGTCTTTATAAAGGAATAGGATTAACTGACAACTTTCCAAAATTCAGAGAATTTAAAACTGGTGAGTGGATTGCAAATTCAGGAAATGGAGCAAATTTACCAAGTATAGAGGTTGGTGATGGCATTAGCGGAGTTATAATGTCAATACTACTATGGATTGCAATGACAATAATTCTCTTCGTTCTTCTTATTCTTATAGAAGCAGTTTTCTGGATTTCAATATTTATAATTTTGACAATGCTCTATTGGGTGTTTTTTAGAGCGCTAAAATTTGTTTTCTCTAAATCAAAAGACACTAAAGGAGATATAGGAATTTCAGCAATTTATTCTCTCGGTTATACGACATTGTATCTTGGTTGGATTTTCGGAATTGTTTACTTAACAGATGTATTGGGTTAAAAAACTCGTGTTCAACAAAGCCAAAACGTAATGCGGACTTTACATCTAAATCTCATGGATTTAACTATCGACAAGAAAAAAATTTAAACAATAAGCTTTAGTTTCAGGTACAGACCGAAACGAAATTGTTTTCTTTGACCTAAACCATTCATAATTTGAGGGTTATACATAAAATATCAAAATGAGGAAATTGGTGTTTGGAATATTTATAAAATTTTGGGAAGGACACTCAAATCATCCATTGATAAGACAACAAAGTCTATATTTAAATAACATTAAAGAAACACTTGGAAAATAAATTAATTATTTAATGATTTCTACGTAACCTTCAAATTAAGAATGCCAAGTATTTTCGCTTTAAATAACTATTACAAGTGAAAGAACTAAATATAATATCCGTGTTTCTAGTTTTAATCATTATGTTATCCAATATTAATTTCAATAGCACTAATAATTTATTAAAAACAGGAAGTATTTCTTTCGTTTCAATGCAATCAACAAATAATGATGGATTTTCTATTAGAACTAACGTAGACATCTCACCAAATTTAAAAATTCGTTTTACAGATTCTGAATGGAATGGAAATCATTTTGGTTTTGATGAAAATGACCTTATATGGATAAATGGAAATGAAGTTATACCTGCAAATACAATAATAAATTTTACCAATTTAAATTCTAAAGCCTCTGTTTCTAATGGAAGAATACAAGGTTCTATGGGCATATCAAAACAAAATGACGCGGTATTTGCCTATTTAGGCGATAAAAGAATGCCAACTATTTTTTTAGCTGCGATAACAAATAATGAACCTGGTTATGGTACATTGATTAATACAGGTTTAATAAATGGAAAAACTGCAATAACAATCCAAAAGGAACAATAGATTTCAATTACAGAATCCAAATCATTAACCTCAAATTTGGCAACATATTTTAAATTTCTATTAGTAAGAGCTGAAGAACTTTATATTATATTAAGAAGGATAGCAAAGAAATTATCATAATTTACTACTTATTAGTAACTTACTTTTCTATGCCTGACAAATTACAATTAGAAAATATACTCTTCTTAGATATAGAAACCGTACCAGAAAAAAGTTCTTTTGACCAGTTAGATACAACCACGCAAGAACTGTGGGCACACAAATCTCAATACCAAAGAAAAGATAATGTAACTGCCGAAGAATTCTACGAGCGTGCCGGAATTTGGGCGGAGTTCGGTAAGATTGTTTGCATATCCGTTGGTTATTTTACGTTTCAAAAAAGTGTTAGAAATTTTAGAATAACCACTTTTCACGGAGATGAAGCCAAACTGTTGGCTGATTTTAAAATCTTATTAGACGAGCATTTTAATCATGCTAAAAATGTGCTTTGTGCGCACAATGGCAAGGAATTCGACTTTCCGTACATCGCTAGAAGAATGATTATCCATGGTATTTCTTTACCTCAAAAACTGGATTTATTTGGTAAAAAACCATGGGAGATACCGCATATAGACACCATGGAGCTATGGAAATTTGGTGATTACAAGCATTTTACTTCACTAAAACTCATGGCGCATGTGTTGGGCATACCTTCCCCTAAAGAAGATATTGATGGTAGTATGGTACGTGTAGTCTATTATGAAGAAAATGATTTAAACCGTATTGTCACTTATTGCGAATTAGACGTATTAACTACCGCACAGGTCTATTTAAGATTAAGAAATCAAGAACTTTTAGCCGATAATGAAGTAAAGAAAGTTGCTAATGAATAGAATCGCGTTAAAATTAGCATCCATCCATATAAAAACAGCACTAATGATGTAATTTTGTTAGTAATGTCATTTGTTCAAAAACGAGCCATATTTATGAAAAAAATCATCTTATTATTCTCCATAGTTACCGTATTTATTAGCTGTATACAAGAAAAAGAGATAAGCTCTATACATCCTGAAAATTGGGCGAAGAGAAAAATTACCATGAAGGTTCAAGATTCTTTAGAGCATGGTAAGTCTTATTTATCGATCTATTCTCAAATCTATAGTAGCTCTGAACATAAGACCCATAATTTAACCGCCATGGTCAGCTTACGAAATACAAGTGATGTAGACACTATTTACCTTTCTAAAGCTGAGTATTTTGACACACATGGGGTTTCGTTAAGAAATTACTTTAACCACCCTATTTATTTGGCTCCTTTAGAAACTGCTGAAATTATTATTGACGAAATGGACGTGGAAGGTGGTACCGGTTCTAACTTTATTTTTGAATGGCAAGCACCAAAAGATTGCCCAGAGCCATTATTTGAAGGTGTTATGAACTCTACCGTTGGCCAACAAGGTCTTTCATTTACTACACAATCAAGAAGAATAAAATAATGCTATTTAGTACTTATAGAATTTTGTGCTTTTGTTTACGTTGAAATCTTGAATCTGTAATACATAAAGTCCAGATGGAAGATCAGAAACATTTATTCTTGAATTTGTAGCTGAATCCATTTTCAATTCTACGCCGCTAGTGCTCATTATTCTATAAACCGAGGTTTCTGAAGTTTGAACGTTTAATTGAATTTCATCTACCGCAGGGTTTGGATACACGCTGAAAGGAATTTCAGAATCTGCACTCAAAGCATTAAGCGTTTCTAATACTGTATCTTCTCCGCTAAAAGTAAATGTAGCTACTTCGCTAAATTCAGAAGCGATGTTCTGAGAGCAGAAAGTTCTCAATCTAAAAGAATACGTAGTATCAAGTAATAACCCCTTCCAGTTAAAATTATTTACTGAAATGTATTCTGTAGTCCAATTTTGTTGGTGAACTTCTTTGTACTGAATTTCATAAAGCGCATCTTCAGAAGCATTCCAAGTTAAGTTTACACTAGAAGCTTCAGTTTCCTCAAGACTAATATCTTCAGGAGCATTAATAGAACATGTAGTCATTTGAACACCAGAAACAATCAATGAAAAATCTTGTGCGTTATTTACAAGGTCTCCCTTATGCGATACCGTAATAGTATACGTACCCTCTGCATTAGGAATTTCAATTCTTTCAAAAGGATCAACTCTATTATCTCCTTTAGTAGCAGCATTGTTAGCCTGTGCAGGATTTAATTTCCAAGGTAAAAATGTTTGTCCGTTTTTAGTAATTCTAATATCCAAGTCATTTACCAATGCAGCAGTAGTATTGTTTAATTCACCAGAATTGATAAAACTAGATTCTACATCTGTCCAAGAAATAGAAGCAATTAATGTTTCATTACCATTTGCTGTAATTTCAAAAGAAAACTCTTCGCCATTTTCTAAAGACTCCTCAGCAACATGACTAGAAAAATCTTTATTATTTAATACCTCAGCGGCATTTTTAGAATTCATGATACCCCAACCCATTTTATAATCAGGTCCTTGAGCATCTATATCATCTGCCGTGTGCAAAGCCAGCCCTTTTAAGGTAGCTGCTTTCATATATGAACCGTATAACTCCATGTTATACTGTTGCAATAATAATAAAGAACCAGTAACGCCCGGTGTTGCCATAGAAGTACCAGAAGATGTGTTATAACTTGTATTACTAGCAGAATCTGTAGAAAGAACAGAACCACCGTTACCTGCAATGTCTGGCTTAATACGCCCATCATCAACAGGACCAAAACTACTGTAAGTAGAAACATCGGCACTTTTTAAATTTCCATTTTTATCTATATCAGAATTTGCACCTGCAACCGTAATATTATTTTTTGAAATGGTAAAGCCTAATAAAACATCAAAACCATCAGCAGTCTTACCATAAGTAGGTGTTTCATTATCTCTACTTTTCTGTGCATTACCAGCAGCGGTTACCATTAAATAATAAGGAGCATTATACATTATTTTATCCCAATCTTGAGCAACCTTAGTATAGGCACCAAAATACCAATCTGGTACACGGTCTGCTTTAATACCGTAAGAGTGGTTAGACAGAAGAAGACCATCGGCAGCAGCATCGGCAACTTCTATTTTATCTCTTGTCCAATCATGAGAAACAATTTTAGCCATACTAGCAACACCTTTAGCATCTTTTTTAAGTCCGGTTGAGATAATACTACCAGAAACTCTTGTAGCATGTGCATCTACATCAGCATTTTCATCACCTATTGTTAATCTAGAAGTATATTCAATATGGTTATTTAAAGCAACACCAGCATCCCAAACACCAACTTTCATTCCGTCACCATCTAAATGCAATCCCATCATACCATCTGTATTTAATGTGCTTGCTCTAGAAACCAAACCAGCTTCATCTGAATACGTTTCATAGTATAAAGGACTACCATCTGTACCAATACCTTGCAATTCAATTTTTTTACCGCTTGCAAGTGTTTCCTTTAATTTCCAATTGTTTTGCTTTGCAACCTCATGAAGATGCGTCTTTTCAAGAGTATACTCAGAAACTAAGTTAGATTTGAAATTTGCCAATTCGGTCTTCTTATCATTTGCTGCGATGCTTAATCGTTGCTTAGAAGTTTGTCCATTAACGATATTCGCTGCAGAAAACACTAAAAATAGTAGTATTAGAATACTACTTGTACGGTAGGTGAAATTAGAGGTATTCATCGTTAGGTTAAGATTGTAGGATTTGGACTACAAATATAAAAACCATATGCTGTGTTCGGTGAATGAACACTTTTATTCGATGAATTACCTAGACATTACGTTGACCTTGTTGTGAAAACGTCAATTTCTGTTGTGTAAGATTTTTCTTTCTATTTTAAAACCTATCAAGAATTAAATGTAAACATAGCATAGACCGGAAAATGATCGCTGTAACCACCCATATATCTATCTGAAACGAATGTTCTGTAGGGCGACCCTTTATACTTCCCTTTCTTCTCCTTCAACGATTTGTCATCATAGATAGCTGCAGAATCAAAACTATGTGTATTCTTTTCATAGTTGAAAAAGGAATTGGATACCAAGATTTGATCGAACATATTCCACTTGTTCCCATAAACCGATGAACCTTGGCTATCTGGAATATGTAATGTCTCCATTGGGTTGAATAGCGCTGCACCTTCTTTTAAATCTTGTAGACTTTTTGAAGAAGGGTCATCATTAAAATCTCCCATAACAATAATATTAGGATCTAATTCCTCTAACCTAATTTGCTCTATTTTCAGAACAATCTCTTTAGCAGCTATAACCCGCTTATACTCCGTTGCTACATCACCTTCTCTTCTAGAAGGCCAATGATTTACGAATACATGAACCAATTCTTTATTTAATTCTCCCTTTACATATAGTATATCTCTAGTAGTATCTCTAACGCCCCCTGGGTTATCTACCAATAAAACCAATGGTTCTGAGTGTAAAACTTTAAAAAAACGTTTTCTATAAATTAGCCCTGTATCTATACCGCGTTCATCTGGCGAATCAAAATGAATAAATCCGTAATCTAAATCATCCATCGGGTCTGTATGTAATAGTGCTGTTAAAACACTATTATTTTCTGCCTCAGCAACACCGATTAAAGCAGGAGGATATGGATGATCCTTTTCACCAATATTGACAATTGTTTTGGCGAGTTTAGCCAATTTACGTTGATATCTCTCTACAGTCCACTTTTTAGCACCATCTGGCGTATAATCCTTATCTAGAATTTTAGAATTACGCTTTGGATCAAATAGATTTTCTAAATTGTAGAACGCAACCGTATAACGCTGCTTTTTTGTCTTTTTCTTGAAGAATGGAAATCGCATGTATTATATTAATGAATAATTCGCACCAAGGATGCAAAGAAAATATCGGGGAAAGTTAATTTAAAACGCCACGATAAGTTTCAGAGCATAAAATCTCGATTATCGAGTCAATAAAAATACGAAATAGCTTATCGGTAATTGCTTAATTTTGCACTTTACATTATTATGATAGAAAAGAAGAAGGTAGATTATGAAAAAGCGGTTCTTATTGGTATAATCAATAAGGAGCAGAATGAGGAAAAGGTTAAAGAATATCTAGATGAACTAGAGTTCCTTACCTATACCGCTGGTGGAGAAGTGTACAAGCGCTTTACCCAACGAATGGATATACCCAACCCCAAAACCATGATCGGAACTGGGAAAATGGAAGAAATTGAGAAGTATGTAGAAGAGCATGAAATAGGATCTGTAATTTTTGATGATGAGCTAACGCCTGGTCAACAACGTAATATTGAAAAACAATTGCGTTGTAAAATTATTGACCGTACCAGTTTAATACTAGACATCTTTGCACAGCGTGCACAAACAAGTTATGCTAGAACACAAGTAGAGCTTGCACAGTACGAGTACTTATTACCTAGACTTACCGGACTTTGGACGCACCTTGAGCGTCAAAAAGGTGGTATTGGTATGCGTGGTCCTGGAGAAACGGAAATTGAAACGGATAGACGTATTGTACGTGACCGTATTACCTTATTAAAGAAGAAGCTTCTAAAGATAGATCGCCAAATGGAAACCCAAAGAGGTAACCGTGGTGCTTTGGTAAGAGTTGCCTTGGTAGGGTATACCAATGTTGGTAAATCTACACTTATGAACGTTGTCAGCAAAAGTGAAGTATTTGCAGAGAATAAGTTATTTGCAACATTAGATACCACAGTAAGAAAAGTTGTTATAGGTAATCTGCCTTTTCTTTTAAGCGATACGGTAGGATTTATTAGAAAACTACCAACACAGTTAGTAGAAAGCTTTAAAAGTACTTTAGATGAAGTGCGTGAAGCAGATTTGCTATTACATATAGTAGACATCTCCCACCCTCAGTTTGAAGAGCATATAGCCTCTGTAAATCAAATTCTTTCAGAAATTAAAAGTTCTGATAAGAAAATGATTATGGTCTTTAATAAGATTGATCAATATGAGCATGAAACCATTGATGATGATGATTTAATTACAGAACGTACCGGTAAACATTTTACCATTAATGATTGGAAACAAACATGGATGGAAAAGGTTGGTGACCGTGCTATATTTATATCTGCCTTAAATAAGGAAAATCTAGATGAATTTAGAAAACGTGTTTATGATGAGGTAAGAGATATTCACATTACTCGTTTCCCATATAACAACTTCCTTTATCCAGAACATTTAGACGAGTATTAAATGCCGATTTTAATGGATTTCGTGTATTTTATCGATGAAATGAAACCGTTGGTAAATCTCACCACATTTTGAGTTCAGTTCACAACATAAATTGTTCTCAACAAGACCTTATGCATTAATTTTACAGTGTAAATAAGTATAAGTCTTGACCCCAAATCGATATTTAACTTATGAAAACTACGAAGTAAAATCCCAAATTTTACGATAATTACTTAACCGAAAAAAGCCCTCTATAAAGAGGGCTTTTTTATTATACACTATTTTCTAAAATACGTTTTAAGACTACAAAGAGTAGTTTAGACCAACTAAGAAGTATGTCTGTAACTTGTTGTCAACAGTATCAAACGTTTCAGTAGGCGTATCAGTTAATGCGAAATTTAAAGCTTCTTGCTTGTTATCACGTAAACCGAATTCAAAACCTAAACCGATACCGTTCCATAACGTGTAACCAAAAGAGTTGATCCAAGTTAAGTTAGAAAGGTCACCGCTTTTATAGCTTTGAAACATAGAAAGGTTAGACTTAAAGTTAACCGCACCTATTTGTCTCGTGTAATCAGCAACAATCTTAGCACCTAATGAAGATTCAAAAACTGCATCGTTATTACTAAATACAAAGTTGTAGTTTAATGGGTGAATTACAACAACTAAATCAGCAATAGGAGTCCAAGTAGCACCAACACCTAAATCAAGGTATCCTGGATCGTTAAAGTTATTCAATATTGTCGTTCTGTACTCACCTAAACCAGAAATAGCCCATTTTTCGTTAAGCTTTCTTCCGTAAAGAGAACTAATATTGAATACATCAGTACCTTGTTTGAAACTGTCATCGTCAGTATCGTCATTCTTATCGTCGAACTTTACCCAACCTAAATTGATGTTACCAGAGTTTCTCCAAAAGAATTTCTCTTGGTTCAAATTAGCAAATGCATTTACGGTTACACCAATGTTACCAGAAGATAAATCTGGAGTACCTTGACCGTACCAGTTGTTAAAGCTACTTAAGTTAGCACCAATAGTACCAAATGCACCTTTTTTCCATCCTGGTAATGCATCTATAGCGCCTTGAATAGCATCAGCTCTTCCTTGAATAGCAGCTATTGAATCTTTAGCAGCACCTAATTGACCTTTAAGTTCTTCTTCTGTCTGAGAAAAACCAACGGTTGCAACAAATGCAAGTGCTAGTGTTAATACAATTTTCTTCATAATAATTAATGTTTATAGTTTATAGTGGCGCAAAGGTAATAATAAGTCGCAACTTCTATAAGTAGGATTATGTTATTTTCTTTTGTATAACGGTACTGAAGAGCATGCTTCGCCATACATAATGGACCTTGCCACTGGTTTTAAACGCTCTGCAAGAAACAGATATGCGTTTGCGGGCACAGGCTTTTTACTGCACCCTTTGATAATGATCAATTTATCTTGATACTCAGAAATATCAAGATGTTCTATGATAGATTGATAGATACTAGTCTCTAAATCTACTAATGAACCTTGGATAATTTTCTTGGCTATTCCGCTAAGTTTAACACTTAATAAAATGTAAGCCCAACCAGGTACTATAGCATCAGTAGAACAATGCATAGCAACATAAGCCCCTTCATATTGAGACCAATCGTGTTCTTCTACAAAAGCTCTAAATTCTTTCTCCTTTAAGATAAAACCCTCAAAAAGCCAATCTTTGATATCCAATACCATTCTGTCTCCTTTAGGGTAGTAATCCTCTAGGTTAAAAGTAATCAGTTTGCTTTGAGCAACTTTATTTACAATTTCATCTTGCATAAGCTTCTTTTAAATCAGCACTAACCTAAAGTAGCCCTAACTCTAATTTTGCCTCTTCGCTCATTAAATCTTGTGTCCAAGGTGGATCAAAGGTAATTTCTACCTCCGCATCTTTTATCGCATCTAACGATTTTACCTTCTCCTCAACCTCTGCAGGTAAAGACTCAGCAACCGGACAATTAGGTGATGTAAGCGTCATTAGAATTTTAACTTCATTATCCTCATTGACCAAAACATCATAAATTAACCCTAATTCATAGATATCTACAGGAATCTCTGGATCATATATGGTTTTTAAAATCTTAACGATTTTCTCCCCTAAATCTGCACTGCCTTCAGCAATATTTTCTTCACTCATAATCTTAATCTTCAATTTGTGTTTGATACGCTACTGCGTATAATTTTAATTGTTTGATCATACTAACCAAACCATTTGCCCGTGTTGGCGACAAATGCTCTTTCAACCCAATTTCATCAATAAAATCCGTATCGGCATCTAAGATATCTTGCGGTTTTTGGTTACTAAATGCACGTATTAGAATGGCAATAATACCTTTTGTAATAATAGCATCACTATCTGCAGTGAAAATCAGTTTATTATCTTCTAATTCGGCGTGCACCCAAACCTTACTTTGACAACCTTTAATAATGTTATCGTCTGTCTTAAACTCTTCGTTAATTAATGGAAGTGATTTGCCAAGATCGATCATGTACTCATATCGCTGCATCCAATCATCGAACATAGAAAATTCATCTATAATCTCTTCCTGTATCTCTTTAATTTCCATTGCTTTATTTTATGCAAAAATACGATAACAATTGAAGCATTTCAAACCTTAACATTATCTATGACTCTTTGGTTTACAACAACATACTTTTAGCTTTAGTAATACCCGCAACAAGAATATCTACTTCTTCTATTGTATTATAAAAAGCAAAACTTGCACGTACCGTTCCAGGTATTTTAAAGAAATCCATTATAGGTTGTGCACAATGGTGTCCTGTACGCACTGCAATACCTAGTTTATCTAAAATACTACCCATATCATATGGGTGAACACCTTCTATATTGAAAGAGATAACAGATGTTTTATTCTTTGCTGTACCGTATATTTTTAAACCTTCTATTTTTAATAGCTCTTGTGTAGCATATTCCAATAGTTCATGCTCATACTTGGCAATTTCTTCAAAGCCAATAGCATTCATATAATCTAATGCTGCACCAAAAGCGATACCACCACAGATATTAGGTGTACCAGCTTCAAATTTATGCGGTAAATCGGCATAAGTTGTTTTTTCAAAAGTTACCTCGGCTATCATTTCACCACCTCCTTGGTACGGCGGTAACTTATTTAACCATTCTTCTTTACCATATAACATACCAACACCGGTTGGTCCACATATTTTATGTGCAGAACAAGTATAGAAATCTACATCTAAAGCTTGTACATCGGCAACTAAATGGGGAGCAGCTTGTGCGCCATCAATTAAAACTGCAGCACCAACTTTATGAGCTTTTTCAGTAATTTCTTCAATAGGGTTAATGGTTCCTAACGCATTAGAAATATGGTTACAGAAAACCAGTTTTGTTTTATCTGAAAGTAATTCATCATAAACATCCATTCGCAATTCCCCTTCTTGGTTCATCGGAATTACTTTTAAGATTGCTCCGGTTCGTTCGCATAACATTTGCCATGGCACAATGTTAGAATGATGCTCCATTGCAGAAACTAAAACCTCATCTCCTTTTTTAATCAAGGCAGAGAATCCGTTGGCAACTAGATTTATACTGTGGGTAGTTCCCGACGTGAATATGATTTCATAAGACTTCGCAGCATTAAAATGCTTTTGAATCTTTAATCTAGCTTGCTCATACTTATCTGTAGCTTCTTGAGAAAGTGTATGTACACCACGGTGAATGTTTGCGTTGTAGTTTTGATAGTAATCTACAATCGCATTTATAACCTGTTGCGGAGTTTGCGATGTAGCGGCATTGTCTAAATAGACCAATGGCTTACCATTTACCTCTCGCTTAAGAATTGGAAAATCTTCTCTTATTTTTTTAATATCTAACATAGTCAATCTTCTTATATACAAAGATACCCGATAATGAAAACATATTGGGTATGAAGCGTATCGTAAATGTAATTTTAGAATCTAAATCCTAAACCTATTTTTAATCGATTTATGTTTTCTCTAAAATCTATACTAATTCTTTCATTATCAAATACTACCTCATCTTTAACTTGAAGTAATATCATTTCATACTTTAATTGTAAAAAGAGTCTTTTTGAAAAGTCGTAAGCAATACCAATATCAAAATTGAAACCTCCGTCCGCACCACTACGATCTGAAAAATCTGTACCTGAAATTGTTCCACTAAAATTATTACTCACAACTGAATAACCTAAACCTATCATAGGATGGAATTTTGGTGCAAACGGCACATCAAACTCCGCAAATACCTTCGGTTGAAAAAGATATGTTTTAGCTTTGAACGAATCTTCATTATTCTTCCCTGCTTTATCATATACAAAACCACCGTTAAGGTCAATACCCAAACGAACCAAGTCTGTTCTGAAGAAACGGTACTTTACTCCCAAATCAATTGCCCCATCATTATTAGTAAAAGCTCCATCATTTAATGTAAATGGGTAATTAGCCTCAATACTCCATTTCTGGTCTTGAGCGTGCACTATAAAAGAAGCGAAAACTAAAAAAGAGGCTAGAATAACTTTGTTCATATTTAGTTTAGTTGAGAATTAACAAAGCTAAAATAGATTATACTGGCGTAGGAAAATACAACGGTTCGTTAAGAACAACCTAACGAACCGTTAATTTTTATTAAATAAATAATGAATATCTCTACAAATCGAACCCAAGGTTTACCCCTAACTTCTTCGCTATCAATTTATTGATTCTAGCTTTTAATTCAGGAATACGAACTGAAGACAATACGTTATTTGCAAAAGCATACATTAATAATGCTCTAGCTTCTTTTTCTGGAATTCCTCTAGATTGCAAGTAGAACAATGCATCTTTATCTAATTGACCAATAGTACAACCGTGAGAACATTTTACATCATCTGCAAAAATCTCTAATTGTGGTTTTGAATTGATGCTTGCCTTATCACTAATAAGAATATTATTATTCTTCTGAAAAGCGTTTGTTTTTTGAGCAATCTTATCTACTATAATTTTACCATTAAAAACACCTGTAGAACTATCTCCGTAAATACCTTTATAATCTTGGTGACTTTCACAGTTAGGTTGAATGTGATGTACTAATGTATGGTGATCAACATGTTGCTTTTCTCCTAAAATAGTAACCCCTTTCATTGTAGAGTCTATATACTCCCCATTCTGATAAAAGTTAAGATTGTTACGCGTTAATTTACCACCAAAAGAGAAGGTATGAATCTTTACAAGACTCTTATCTTTCTGATCTACATACGTATTATCAATCAATGATGCCGTAGCAACATCGTTCTGTATTTTATATAAATCAACGATAGCACTTTTAGCAGCGAATATTTCGGTTACCGCGTTAGTAAGAACTTCGTTAGAAGTTAAACTCTGGTGACGCTCAATAATCTGAACCTCGGCATTTTCTTCTACTACAATTAAATTTCTTGGTTGTAACAAAAGAGAAGCCTCATTACCTGTTGAGAAATGTAAAATCTCAATTGGTTTTTTAGGCATCTTATTTTTAGGGATATATATGTAAGCCCCTTCTCTACTAAATGCTGTATTCAAAGTTGTTAAAGACTCGTCTTTAGATGCAATTTTATTAAAATACACATCAATTACCTGCTTATACATTGGCTTTGTAAGCGCTGCACTCATTAAACAGATATCTACACCATCATGAGTTGTTTCAGACAAGTAAGAACTGTAAATACCATCTACGAAAACAATTTTATAAGTATCAATTTCGTGAATAAAATAGCGTTTTACATCTTTATACTCCAACGAATTTTCCTGTTTAGGAAAAATGCTAAAATCTATTTTCTGAATATTATTTAATGAAGTATACTTCCAAGCCTCTTCCTTTTTAGAAGGAAATCCTTTTTCCTCAAAATTCTTAATGGCGGCCATACGAACATCATGTACGGGATGCTCCACATCCACGTTGTTCTCAAACGCCATAAAAGAGGAAATTAATTTATCTTTTAAATCCATATTTTTTCAATTGCCAGTTGGCAGTGGCAGAAAATCATTCTACAGAATGTTCGCTGCTACTGTATACTTAATTATACCGCAGTTTCTTGCTTTAACCAATCGTATCCTTTTTCTTCAAGCTCCAAGGCAAGTTCTTTACCTCCAGATTTTACAATTTTTCCATTGTGTAAAACGTGAACAAAATCAGGTACGATATATTCTAACAAACGTTGGTAGTGCGTAATTAAGATTACTGCATTATCCTTACTCTTCAATTTATTAACACCACTAGCAACAATACGTAATGCATCGATATCCAATCCTGAATCGGTTTCATCCAAAATTGCCACTTTCGGCTCTAACATTGCCATTTGAAAAATCTCGTTACGCTTCTTTTCTCCACCAGAGAAACCTTCGTTTAAAGATCTTGATAAGAACTTACGATCAATCTCTAATAACTCAGATTTTTCACGAATCAATTTCAACATATCTTTTGCCGGCATATCTTCTAAACCTTTCGCCTTACGAGACTCATTAATAGCCGTTTTCATAAAGTTGGTTACAGAAACACCAGGGATTTCAACAGGATACTGAAAAGAAAGAAAAACACCTTTATGCGCTCTTTCTTCTGGAGAAACATCTTCTAAATCTTCTCCTTCTAACTCAACTGAACCTTGAGTAACTTCAAAATTATCGTTACCAGCAATTACAGAAGCTAATGTACTTTTACCAGAACCGTTAGGTCCCATTATGGCATGTACCTCACCTGCTTTTACCTCTAGGTTAATTCCTCTTAATATTTCCTTACCCTCTACATTAGCATGTAGATCTTTAATTTTCAACATAATATGTTACTTTAAATATTCTCGTGCCTACGGCGTTTTATTATAATCTTAATTGCTTTTTATCCTACAGAACCTTCTAAACTAATTTCCAATAGTTTTTGTGCTTCTACAGCAAATTCCATTGGTAATTTATTCAGTACCTCTTTACTAAATCCGTTAACGATCAATGCAATTGCTTTTTCTGTATCTATACCTCTTTGGTTACAATAGAAAATTTGGTCTTCACCAATTTTACTAGTAGTAGCCTCATGCTCAATCATTGCAGTTTTGTTCTTTGCCTCAATATACGGGAAGGTATGTGCACCACATTCGTTACCCATTAACAAAGAATCGCATTGAGAGAAGTTACGAGCCCCATCGGCACGACTATTCACCTGTACCAATCCGCGGTAACTATTCTGAGATTTACCTGCAGAAATACCTTTAGATATAATAGTACTCTTAGTGTTTTTACCAAGATGAATCATTTTGGTACCTGTATCTGCTTGTTGGTAATTATTGGTTACGGCTATAGAATAAAATTCACCGATAGAATTGTCTCCTTTTAAAATACAAGAAGGATATTTCCATGTAACTGCCGAACCTGTTTCAACTTGTGTCCAAGATACTTTAGCGTTCTTTTCACAAATTGCTCTTTTAGTTACGAAGTTGTAAACCCCCCCTTTACCTTCCTTATTTCCAGGGAACCAGTTTTGAACGGTAGAATATTTTATTTCTGCACCGTCCAAAGCAATTAGCTCTACAACCGCTGCATGCAATTGATTTTCATCTCTTGAAGGAGCGGTACAACCTTCTAAATAACTTACATAACTATCTTCATCTGCAATAAGCAATGTACGCTCAAATTGACCTGTACCTGCTTGATTAATTCTAAAGTACGTAGATAGCTCCATTGGGCATCTAACACCTTTTGGTATATAACAAAATGAACCATCGGTAAATACCGCAGAATTTAGAGCAGCATAAAAATTATCTTTTTGTGGCACAACAGTACCCATATATTTCTTCACCAACTCCGGGTGCTCTTTTATAGCCTCTGAAATTGGCATAAAAATAATTCCTTTTTCTGCCAACGTCTTTTTAAAAGTTGTTGCTACAGAAACAGAATCTACCACGATGTCTACTGCAACATTCTGTAATTTCTTTTGCTCATCAACAGAAATACCAAGCTTACGATACATTTCTAACAAATCTGGATCTACATCATCCAAGGTTTTATTAGGATCAGCAGATTTTGGCGCAGAATAATAACTAATATTCTGAAAATCTGGTTTATCATAGTGTACATTCGCCCAGTTAGGCTCTTCCATACTTTCCCAAACTCGAAAAGCTTCTAAACGCCACTGCGTCATCCACTCCGGTTCTTCCTTTTTCTTTGAAATAGCAATAACAATTTCTTCGTTTAAGCCAATAGGGAATGTATCAGATTCTATATCTGTATAGAAACCATATTCATACTCCTTGGTTTCCAATTCTTTCTTTAATTCTTCTTCTGTATATGCCATATATTATAGTTAATAAGTAAAAACAAATGAGTTCAAAAAATTACCCACCTAGTCTTTTACATATTTAAAACTTCAATTCTTATAATGAAAAACTCTCGCCACAACCACACGTTCTTTGTGCGTTAGGGTTGTTGAATACAAAACCCTTTCCGTTAAGACCTCCAGAGTATTCTAAAACCGTACCCACTAAATATAAAAAGCTTTTTTTATCTACAATGATACGTACATTGTTGTCTTCGAACACTTTATCTGCATCGTCTTTCTTATTATCGAAGTTTAACTCGTATGACAATCCGCTACATCCGCCACTCTTGACACCCACACGAACAAAATCCGTTGTAGCATCAAAACCTTCTTCTGTCATAAGGTTGATAACTTTCTGTTTAGCCGTTTCTGATACTTGAATCATAATTAACTAGATTTAATCTAAATAGTTTACAAATATACGTCATAAGTAGGTTTTTTCCATAGAACCTAACATTAATATAAAGTATAAGTTGATAGAGAAATACTATAATTGAAAAGAGCGGTATTAGTATAATTTATATAGGATAAATTATACGTTTTCTTTTAATGTTGATTAGTGAAAGAATTACCCAAACTACCCAACAACCACTACTAGTGCTCTGCCTGCATATTACTAGTAATCCAAACAATTTGCTTTCTAAAAAACCATCATAATTAACTTAAAACCTTCCTAAGAATACCTGATTTTGCTTTTGCAAGCCACAGACTACACATTTTAAAAAGTAAAGAAAATGTTAAAAGACAAATCAAAATAATTATATAAATTATTAATTTTCAAAACTTAACGTTTTAAATTGTTATGATAAGGAATCCATTAATCCTATCAACCTTCCTTAAATTCAAAGAATTAAATTACCTTCAATACTAAATCAAACAACAACAACCTATGTCAAACAACAAATCAAACGACAAAAACAACACTCGAAGAAAATTCATGAAAAACACTGGCATGGCCGCTGCCGGTTTTATGATCGTACCAAGACACGTACTAGGCGGCACCGGTTATATTGCACCAAGCGATAAACTAAATATTGCCGGTATTGGTGCAGGTGGTAAAGGTCAAAGCGATATTGCATCCTTTGCCGAGAGCCCTAATGTAAACATTGTATCCTTATGCGATGTTGATGACAGACAGGCAATTGCTTCCAGAGAGGCATTTCCTAAAGCAAGCTATTACAATGACTTTCGGGAGATGTTAGATAAAGAAGGCAAAAATATTGATGCCGTATCAGTATCTACACCAGATCACAACCATGCCGTTGCAGCTTACCAGGCAATGTCTATGGGCAAGCATGTTTATGTTCAAAAACCGTTGACCCATGATATTTGGGAAGCAAGAATGTTGACAGAAGCAGCTAAAAAGTTTCAAGTAGTTACTCAGATGGGTAACCAAGGCGGTTCTGGAGATGGTGTACGTACCATGAAAGAAATTTATGATACAGGGATTATTGGTGAAGTGCATACCGTAAAATGCTGGACAAACAGAGCAATTTGGCCACAAGCACTACAAACTCCTACTAAAAAAGACCGCGTACCAAAAGGATTAAATTGGGATCTTTGGTTAGGTACTGCAGCGATGCGAGATTACAATAATGCTTATTTACCTTTTGACTGGAGAGGTTGGTCAGATTTTGGAACAGGTGCACTTGGCGATATGGCTTGCCATATTATGGACCCTGTATATAGAATATTGCCAATATTATATCCAGATACTGTAGAATGCAGTGTTTCCGATTCTTTCAGTGGTAATTTCCAATATAAAGATTACCCAAAAAGTTTCCCGAATTCAAGTAAAATACATTTAAGCTACCCAAGAACTGACGGGAAAGGAAAAATAAAAGTTACTTGGATGGATGGTGGATTACTACCGGAAAGACCAGAAGAATTAGGTGATGATGAAGCACTAGGAAACTGGGATGGTGGCGTACTATTTATTGGTACAAAAGGGAAACTAATGGCAGATTGCTATGGCGCCAATCCACGTTTATTACCATTGACACTTAACGAACAGTTTGAAGTAGAACAGACGATTGCTCGTGTACCAGAAGGTCATTATTTACAATGGGTTAATGCCTGTATGGCCGGTTACGGAAATGCAGAAACCAGTTCTTCTTTTGATTACGCAGGACCATTTACAGAAAGTATTCTCATCGGTAATTTGGCACTTAAATCTTATTTTGAAGTAGACCCAACTGTTGAAAACCAGAGTTTCTGGGGTGGTGGAAAACAATATCACGGTAGAAAACGCCTACAGTGGGATGCTGCAAATATGAAAATTACCAATTTTGAGCCAGCAAACAAATATGTAAAACGTACCTATAGAGATGGTTATTCAGTAGGATAGACTTTAAAAACACAACATAAATTTTACACTAAAACCGAAGTTGAAAAGCTTCGGTTTTTTTTATGCCATACATCTGGTATTACTTCTTATTTTTGCAATATGCTAGAAGATAAAGATCAAGAAAGAACCTCGTTAGAGAAATTAGGTGAATTCGGACTCATAGAACACCTTACCAAAAATTTCAAAATCAAACAACAATCTACCATCAAGGCGATTGGTGATGACGCTGCGGTTTTAGATTTTAAAAATAAAAAAACAGTCATAAGTACAGACCTCTTAATAGAGGGCGTACATTTTGATCTTGCTTATATGCCGCTTAAACATTTGGGCTATAAGTCTATAATGGTAAATCTATCTGATATTTATGCCATGAATGCAACTGCTACACAAGTAACTATTTCAATTGCCGTTTCCAATAGATTTCCTTTAGAAGCGCTTGAAGAATTTTATGCAGGTGTAGCTACAGCATGCAAAAGTTACAACGTAGATTTAGTTGGTGGTGATACTACCTCATCAAAAACTGGGTTAATGATTAGTGTAACCGCTATTGGTGTCGCTAATGAAGAAGATATTGCCTATAGATCAGGGGCAAAAGAGAATAACCTGTTAGTAGTAACAGGAGATTTAGGCGCATCTTACATGGGACTACAAGTCTTAGAGCGCGAAAAAGAAGTTTTTAAAGTAAATCCGAACAGTCAACCAGATTTAGAGCCGTATTCTTATATAGTAGAGCGACAGTTAAAGCCTGAAGCTAGAAAAGATATTACCGATTTATTGAAAACATTAGATGTTCACCCTACATCGATGATCGATATAAGTGACGGACTTTCATCTGAGATTTTACACTTAAGCAAAAGCAGCGGAATAGGTTTTGATCTTTATGAGGATAAAATTCCACTAGACCCAACGGTTATTTCTGCTTGTGAAGAGTTTAAAATGGACAGTACCCTTGTTGCACTAAGTGGCGGTGAGGATTATGAACTGTTATTCACTATTGACCAAAAAGAATTCCCGAAAATAAAAGGCAATCCAAACTTAACCGTCATAGGGCATACCACGGGAAAAGACGAAGGAGCATTCTTGGTTTCCAGGAACAACACTAAGATTCCATTGACCGCACAGGGTTGGAATTCTTTTAACTAAAAGAAAGCTAATTATGCTACTTGTTGCGTAGCAGTATGTCTTCTTTGGTAAATATGCTCTAAAGTTCTATTGATATCTTGTAATTCAGGAGTTAAAATAGATAGGTTACCACTTACATCTGTTGTTACCTCTTTTTGGCAGTGAATACATTTGTACTCTTTAATATGAGAGGTTACTTTTTTGGAAATAGAATAGTGATGTCCGAAAATGCTGCAGAATATTTTTTTCATGCTGTAGGTATTTTTGCAAAAATTCCGATTTGGGTGATCGAGAAAATGCGATTAATATTTTAGGTTGAAACTCAAGGAAATATGCATACGCTTATTTTCCTTTAGTTAAAGTACTGTATATTAAAGGCCTGTACCACTATTTGTTGTGAGTTTTACATAACCTGTTGTCAATGTGCTTTATTTTGCTGTTTCAGAAAATCAAAAACCTTGGCTTACCTGTTTTTTAATAATCTTTCACTTAATTTGTACCCATGTTTAAAAAGAAGGAAACTCTCGTTACAGCCTTTGCTTTGTTCTCGCTTTTTTTTGGGGCTGGCAACCTTATTTTACCTCCATTATTAGGTTTTAATTCTGGAAATCAATGGCTTATCGTAACTATAGGTTTTGGATTATCGGCAGTGGCCATTCCTGTTCTTGGTATTTTGGCACATGCCAAGTTGCAAGGCACATTAATTGATTTTGGAAATAAAGTTTCACCAACGTTCAGTTTAATCTATGCATTCTTCATTTACGCTATAGCTATTGCCTTACCAAGCCCAAGGACAGCATCTGTAACGCACGAAATGGCCATACAGCCGTATTGGGACATCTCTTCTTGGTTTACTAGCAGTATTTATTTTGCCTTGGTTTTACTATTCGCATTAAACCGATCTAAAATATTGAACATATTGGGCAAAATTTTAACGCCTGCAATCATTATCATCCTGATTTTAATAATTGGAATAACCATTTTTTCATTCCCATTCGACTTCGGCAGTACTTCTATAGCTAGTCCTTTTACTAACGGAATACTAGAAGGTTACCAGACATTTGATGCTATTGGCGCTGTAGTAGTTGGCGGCGTAATCATTATTTCTATCAATTTGAAATACAATCATGCATCTTATGAGGATAAGAAAACATTAATCAGAAATGCGGCATGGTTTGCTGGACTAGCATTGTTCTTAATTTATATGGGACTAATTCTTTCTGGTGCATTGTCACATATCGCTTTTAGTGCGGAAACTACTAGAACTGAGATATTGTCTGGTTTAGCTAAACAAAGCCTAGGTAACATTGGTAATTTGTTTCTGAGTATTCTGGTCGGATTAGCATGTTTTACCACAGCAGTGGGTATTGTTACCGGAACTGCAGATTTTGCAGCATCTAGATTCAATGATTCGAAATCAGTCTACACAATAACTGCAATTCTTGGAAGTGTACTTGGGGTATTGGTAGGGCAATTTAATGTTGCCTACATTATTGCTGTAGCCATACCATCACTAATGTTTATCTATCCAATTACTATAATCCTTATTTTATTGAATGTAGTACCAAATAAATATGCAACATCTATAGTTTTTAAGGCGGTAACGATTACCACTATACTTTTTAGTATTCCAGATTTCTTAGGTAGCATAAGTGCATTGTCTCCTGCAACAGAAACATTTTCATGGATTCCGCTTCAGCAATATAGTTTGGGTTGGATATTGCCTGCTTTTGTTGTGTTTATCGCCACTAACATTATATACAGAAATAAGCCAGAATAAATTTCAAAAAAAGTACTATCGGTTTTTTCTCTTCTTAGAATAATAATAAAAGGCATAAGCTATTAAAACCATTGCCATAAAAGGCAAATAGGTTCCAATAGCCACACCTATTTCATATGAGTTATCAGGTGCTTCCTGAATCTTTTTTTCAATCTCAGAAGCATCTTGCATTAATAAAAACAACCTCATATTCTAAAATTCTATTTCTAAACTAATTGGGCAATGATCACTACCCATTATTTGATCGTGTATCTCAGACGATGTTACTTTATCCCAAATAGATTCACTTACCAAAAAGTAATCTAAACGCCAACCTACATTTCTACCTCTTGCACCACCTCTCGCACTCCAAAACGTATATTTATCGAACGTAGTAGGGTGTAATTTTCTAAAACTATCTACCAAGTTCAATTCCTTTAGCATATGGTCAAATCCATCAATCTCAACTTGTGTAAATCCTGATGTTTTGTTGTAATTACTTTTTGGGTTCGCCAAATCGTTAGCGGTATGCGCTACATTAAAGTCGCCCGTAATAATCAAAGGCTTGGTTTTTGACAATTCTTTAAGGTAGTTGGTAAAATCTTTATCCCATCCGGCACGGTAATCCAACCTTTTTAATCCACTACCACTATTCGGAATATAGACATTAACCAAATGAAAGTGTTCAAATTCAGAATGGGTAATCCTTCCTTCTAAATCATGAATTTCGATCCCCATATTCTTGTTGAATGCCACGGGTTTCTGTTTAGACAGAATTCCGGTACCAGAATAACCTTTTCTTTCTGCACTATTACTAAAGAGCTCGTAATCGGCAATATCTTTCAATGCTTCAGCAACCTGATCATCTTGCGCCTTTGTCTCTTGAACACAAAACACATCTGCATCAAAATCTTTTACGATATCCTCAAATCCTTTTTTAACTGAAGCCCTAATGCCATTAACGTTCCACGATACTAATTTCATCATCTACTCTTATTTGTTCATTAAATCTTCAATCTCATCTGCTTTGATCGGAATATTGGCCATAAGGTTAAAAGGTTCTCCTATTTCTTGAATTACCACATCATCTTCTAAACGAATACCCATATTTTCTGCCGGAATATAAATTCCTGGCTCCACAGTAAATACCATATTTGCTTTCATAGGAGTTTTTAACGCACCATAATCATGCGTATTTAACCCAATATGATGACTTGTACCATGCATAAAGTATTTTTTATATGCAGGCCATTCAGGATTTTCATTTTGCACATCGGCTTTATCCAATAAACCTAACCCTAAAAGTTCAGAAGTCATTAGTTTACCACATTCTTTATGGTACTCTGCCCAAAGTGTACCAGGCACCAACATTTTAGTGGCATCATCTTTAACGCGTAAAACGGCATTATACACCTCTTTCTGGCGCTTCGTAAATTTACCGTTCACAGGAATAGTTCTGGTTAAGTCACTAGAATAATTAGCATACTCTGCTGCAACATCCATCAAAATTAAATCGCCATCATTACATGGCTTATTATTCTCTAAATAGTGTAGTACGTTTGCATTGTTACCGGAAGCAATAATTGGTTGGTATGCAAAACCTTTAGATCTATTTCGTATAAACTCATGCAATAATTCTGCTTCAATCTCATATTCCATCACCCCTGGTTTCACAAAACTAAGAAGTCTACGAAATCCCTTTTCTGTGATATTACAGGCAGTTTGCATAATATCAATTTCTTCGGGTTCTTTGATTCCTCTAATCTCCTGAAGTATGGGATTACTTTTAGCAACTTTATGTGCAGGATATTCACGCTTGCATTTCTCTATGAATCTATCTTCGCGTGTCTGTGTTTCTACCGCTTGTCTATAATGCTCGTTTGTATTGAAGTAAATAGTTTCAGCTTCGGTCATTAGGTCGAAGAAAATTTTATCGAAATCTTGTAACCAACAAACAGTTTCAATACCTGAAACCTCTGTAGCCTTCTCTTTCGTTAATTTTTCGCCTTCCCAAATAGCAATATGTTCATTGGTTTCACGAACAAAAAGAACCTCGCGATGCTTTTTATTAATAGCATCAGGAAAAAGTATTAAAATGGTTTCCTCTTGATCAGCTCCAGACAGATAGAAAATATCTCTATGTTGCTCAAAAGGCAAAACACTATCGGCTCCTATAGGGTAAATATCATTAGAGTTAAATACAGCAATACTTTTAGGCTGCATGCGGTCCATAAACTTCTTACGGTTCTTTATAAATAAGGAGTTAGGTATTTGATCGTATTTCATGAATTCTTATTTTGATATAAAATTAAGCATAATGTGTTGTTTCCTCAGAAAATACGGCATCGAATTATCAGATTTGCAAGAACACCTTTTCTTATTCTTAGCTACAAATTAGCTAACTTGTATACCTAAACCAAACACAAACAACTCATGAAAAAAATCGCTTACCTATTAATAGGCGCTCTATGTCTACAGGCATGTTCAGAAACAAAAAAAGAAGAAACTCAATCTGAACTTTTTGCGCGTATTGATACAGAAATCAAACAAAATTCTAAAGGTTATAGCACCTTAAAAGAGGCTACAGAAACTATTGGTCATAGATTAACTGGATCTACAAACGGAGCCAAGGCAGAAGAATACACGTTCAATAAATTCAAGGAATATGGTTTTGAAGATGTTGCCTACCAAACTTTTGAAGTAGAAGCATGGGCAAGAGGCGAAGTTTCATTACAGATTAATGACGAAGATATTAAAGTTGTAACATTAGGTCACGCACCTATTAAAGCAAATGTTACAGGGGAAATAATAGATATGGGTAATGGTCTAGATGCAGATTACGCAGCTAAACCAGATGCAGTAAAAGGAAAAATCTCCTTGGTTTATATTTCCATTTTACCAGGTAGCGAAGAAGGATTAAGTAATTTACACCGAAGTGAAAAAACAGCTTTAGCCATTAAATATGGTGCAATTGGCATCATCATCATTAATCAAGTAGATAACGGTGTTTTATTAACCGGTACGGCTTCTGTAACCGGAGAATTGATTCCTATTCCTGCTGTATGTATTGGCAAAGAAGATGGTATGGCATTAAAAGAGACATTAAAATCTAAAAAAGCCACTGCCAAAATTGATATGACTAACACCAGTGATGTCATTAAAGCAAGAAATGTTGTTGCAACACTACCTGGAACTGAAATACCGCAAGAAGAAATTGTACTTGGAGGTCATTTAGATTCTTGGGATTTAGCAACTGGCGCCATAGATAATGGTATTGGCTCTTTTGCTGTTTTAGATATTGCAAGAGCTTTTAAGGCAAACAACTTACAACCAAAACGTACGGTAAAATTCGTAATGTTCATGGGTGAAGAACAAGGATTACTTGGTTCTAAATTTTTAGTTGAGCAGGCTATTGAAAACAAGACTATTGAGAACATTAAATACATGATGAACTTAGATATGTCTGGTAACCCAATTGGTATGAACGCTGGCGGAAAGCTAGATGACGAACAATTTTTTACCGATTTAGGTGCTGCAATTCAGCAACAGGATTCTATCTACCAAAATACCTTTTCTAACAAATCTGGTTTACATAGTGATCACCAACCGTTTATGTTAGAAGGTGTTCCTATTTTATCTGTAAACAGTAATTTAGACCGCTCTATTTATGGTTGTTATCATTCTGATTGTGATGATTTTAATTTGGTAAACGAAGACCACATGAAAAACACAGCTCGCTTTGGTACTATGATGTTATATGCGGTTGCAAATGCCGATAAATTACCAGCAACAAAAATGGATAGCGAAACCACCAAAGAGTTCATGATTAAAAATGACCTAAAGGAGAAATTGATTATTGGTAACGAATGGAAATGGGAGGAATAACCGCAGTTAAAAAGATTATCATAAGGCAGGGTATTGTACCCACACTACTCTGCCTTTCTTTTTTAACAGGATGCTCTCAGCATACTGATGAAAAACCACTGGATTATTTTGATATTGTTCGTCCAGAATTTACAGGTCAGCTCGCATACGAGACCACAGATTTTGTAGAAGATTACTGGCGTGTTGTTGGCAACACAGGCTTTAATAAAACCATCTACCTAATTGCAGATAGTTTACAGGCTGCCGGTTATATTTTGGAAGAAAATGCCAAGGTTGAAGACCGACTTACCTATCGTATAGAAAAACGGGCTATGAACAACCAAACTTGGGAACCCATATCTGCGTCATTGCAAATTGCGAGCGAAGAGAAACCTTTGTTACTTTCGGAAACCAACCGTAACATGACCTATTTAAATTCCGTTTCTACTCCAACAGAAGGAATTAAAGCTGAAGTAGTTTGGATAAAATCTATTGAAGACTTAAATGACATTTCAGTAAAAGATAAAATAGTCTTTGCAGAAATGAGTGTTCGACGATTGTATAAACTAGTGGTTGAAAAAGGTGCTATTGGCATTATTACTTATGATAATCCGGATTATTTACAGCCAGAGAAAAACAAAATCTCAATTCAGTTTAGAAGTCTTCCTTCTCAAGATAATGGGAATTTTTGGGGCATTGCATTATCCTACGAAGCAAAAGAGAAACTAAAAACACAGCTTCAAAAAGGCAAAACAGAAGTTCTTGTGAATATTCAGACCAAAAGATATCCATCAGAAGAACTAACGATTATTGCTAATATAAAAGGTAGCGTATTACCTGATGAACGCTTAGTATACAGTGCACATATTCAAGAGCCTGGTGCTAATGACAACGCAACTGGTGTAGGTGCTCAATTAGAAATGGCTAAAACAGCTGCCAAATTATTCGCTGAAGGAAAAATTGAGTTTGACAGAACTATGACTTTTTTATGGGGAGATGAGATTATATCTACCCGTAGGTATATTGAAGAAAACTCTAAACGTGCTAAAGGCATTAAGTGGGGAATTAGTTTAGATATGGTGGGTGAAAATACCGCTGTTACAGGAGGCACATTTTTAATCGAAAAAATGCCAGACCCAAGTGCTATATGGACCCGGGGGAAAGACAAACATAGTGAATGGGGTGGTGAAATTTTATCTATTGACGAAATGAAACCACACTACCTGAATGATTTCATCCTGTCCACTTTCAAAAAACAAGGCAAACACGCCAATTGGGTGGTAGAAACCAATCCTTTTGAAGGAGGTAGTGATCACACTCCTTTTTTGAAAGCAAATATACCCGGACTACTACTTTGGCATTTTACAGATCAATTTTACCATACCGATAATGACCGCATAGATAAAGTATCTCAAGAAACTTTAAAAAATGTAGGCACAGCTGCTTTAGTTAGTGGTTTAGAATTGGTAAATGCAAAATTTGATTTTGCATTGAATCAAATCTCAAATTTAGAACGAAGAGCAATTGAACGTTTAGAAGAGGAACATCAATTAAGTCTTAAGGCCATTAAATTGGGAAAGAAAATTGAAGATGAAATTATCATTTTGAAAGCCTGGGAAGATTGGTATAAAAAAGCCATCTCAACAGTAAAAGATATAGTGCCTAAAACAGACGATACAGTATCAGATGCTATTAAAAAAGCGCATTTAAATATTACCACTAAATCTAATGAATTTACTAAATCTCTACGCGAGACAAAATAGCAGTATAAGCACAAGTTTTGCCAAGAGAAAAAGTTATCATTAACTTACCGTTAGCTATACAAAACATGAAAATGAAACAGTTCTACTTTCTATTACTTTCCAGTATTTCAATCGCATCGGCACAAATACAGCCTACTACTTCACAAAAAATAGATGAATCTTTAATGGCTAAAAAAGCCATGGACGCCAATTCTTTGGTTAAAAATATTCCGTTGAAAAATATTGGTCCGTCTGTAATGAGCGGTCGAGTAGTAGATTTAGCGGTAAACAAAGATAATCCTACAGAATATTATGTTGCTTATGCTTCTGGCGGTTTGTGGTATACCAATAATAACGGAAATACTTTTACTCCTGTAATGGATGATACCCAAACCCAAAATCTTGGTGATATAGCGGTACACTGGCAAAGTGGAACAATTTGGGTTGGTACAGGTGAGAATAATTCTTCTCGTTCTTCATACGCAGGTATCGGTATTTTAAAGTCTACCGATAAAGGCAAAACGTGGCAAAATATGGGCTTAAGTGATTCACATCATATTGGGCGAATTGTCATTAACCCCAACAATCCAAACGAAGTAACAATTGGTGTAACCGGACATTTATATTCACCAAATAAGGAACGTGGTATCTATAAAACCACAGATGGAGGTAAAACTTGGAAAAATACATTGTTCATTAATGAAGAAACAGGTATTATAGACGTAGCGGTTTCACCTAATAATTATAACATTCAATATGCTGCAGCTTGGCAAAAAGATAGAAAAGCTTGGGACTTTATTGGAAACGGTGAAGGGTCTGGTATTTACAAAAGTACGGATGCAGGAAATACTTGGTCTAAAATTTCTACGCCAACTAGTGGGTTCCCAACAGGTAATGGTGTTGGTAGAATAGGCTTAGCTGTCTTTGACGACAATACCGTTTATGCTGTTCATGACAATCAATTTAGAAGAAATAAATCTATTGAGAAGAAAGAAAAGCAAGCTGGCTTAACAAAAGACGATTTCAAATCCCTCACAAAAGCACAATTTCTAGACTTGAATGATAAGGACCTGAACGAGTTTCTAAAGACCAATAATTTTCAGGAAAAATATAGAGCTGCCAACGTAAAACAATTGGTACGAAGTAATTCTGTACAACCCGCAGATCTAGCACTGTATTTAGAAGATGCGAATTCTATGTTATTTGATACACCTGTAATAGGTGCTGAAGTATACAGAAGCAATGATGCCGGCAAATCATGGTCAAAGCAAAACGAAGAATATATAGATGATCTTTTCTATAGCTACGGTTATTATTTTGCCCAAATAAGTGTAGACCCCAATAATGTAGATGCCATTTATCTATCCGGTGTTCCCATTATTTCATCTAAAGACGGCGGCAAAACATATGTTTCTATTAATGGCGATAATGTACATTCTGATCACCATTCACTTTGGGTCAACCCTAATTTACCAGGGCACTTAATCAATGGTAACGATGGTGGAGTGAATACTAGTTATGATGATGGTAAAAATTGGTTTAAAAACAACTCGCCAACCGTTGGTCAATTCTATGCCATTGCGGTAGATAATAAAGAACCGTACAATGTTTACGGAGGCCTACAAGATAATGGTGTTTGGATGGGACCACATAATGCCGAAGAAAATACAAAATGGCAACAGACAGGACAGTACCCTTGGAAATCTATATTAGGTGGAGATGGTATGCAAGTTAAAGTAGATAGTAGAAATGCCAATATAGTTTATACAGGCTATCAATTTGGTAATTATTTTAGAATCGATTTAGAAAAAAACCAGAGAAATTACATTCAGCCAAAACATGAATTGGGCGAGACTCCGTATCGATTCAATTGGCAATCCCCTATTCTATTATCTCCACATAACCAAGACATATTATATATGGGGAGCAATAAGTTACATCGCTCATTGAATCAAGGTGATACTTGGGAAGCTATTTCGGGTGATTTAACCCAAGGCGGAAAAAAAGGTAATGTAGCCTTTGGAACCTTAGCTACTATATCTGAATCCCCTTTTAAATTTGGATTAATATACACCGGTAGTGATGACGGTCTCATACAACGAACAGATAATGGAGGTGGAAGCTGGGAGGTTATATCTAAAACCCTACCTCAGAATTTATGGGTAAGTAGAGTAATCGCATCTAAACATCAAAAGAATAGAGTTTATGCAACCTTAAATGGATATCGTTCAGATGATTTTACACCTTATGTATATGTTAGTGAAGACAAAGGTGCTACTTGGAAAAATATTTCAAACAATATACCTACATCTGCTGTAAATGTAATAATTGAAGACACCGAAAATGAGAATGTATTATTTGTTGGTACTGACAATGGCTTATACGTAAGCTTAGATCGTGGGGCATCATGGAATTCTTTTCAAAACGGAATGCCTTATGTGGCGGTACATGATTTGGTAATTCAAAAAGAAGCCAAGCATTTATTAGTAGGCACACACGGAAGAAGCATTTACAAAGCAGATATTTCAACATTACAAACGATGTCTCCTGAGGTATTAAAAAAGGCATTACACACCTATCCACTAGAAAACATAAAGCATTCTAGTCGTTGGGGAAATTCATGGAGCTCATGGTCCAAAGCAAGCACACCAGGCTTAGACGTTACCTTTTATTCTGATAGAGATGATGTGTACCAAGCTAAAATTAAATCTTCTGATGATATTGTAGTTAGCGAGACTGAAGTAATAGCCAATAAGGGATTGAATATTTTATCTTACGATTTAGCATTCTCCAAAATTGGAAAGCTGAATTACCTTAAAAAACATAAAACAGAATTGAAGCAGGCAAATAACGGAAGTACATATCTACCTAAAGGGTCATATACGGTAGAAATTAAAGGGAACGGTACAACTGAAAAAATCACTTTTGAAATAGAATAGTCTAATGAAGATAGTCGATTGGAATGCACTACCCGATTTAGGAGTTAGCCATAACCCAGAGATCAAAAAGAGAACTTTGATAAATCGTGGAGAAATACCACAATTAATGATGTACGGTACCGCCGTTTTTAAACCTGGTCAGCAAGTGGAATTACACCAGCACGACACTATGTACGAGGTATTTCATATTCAAACGGGAAAAGCGATTTTTACAATCTCAGGAAAAGATTATGAAGTTGGTCCTGGTAATTGTATAACCATAGAACCAGGTGAGATTCACGGACAGAGCAATCCTTTTTCAATAGATGTTACATGGACCTATTTTGGCATAGCCACAGATTAAGAAGAAATAATTATGGAATTAACATTAGGAATACCGGCACTACTTTTTCCAGCTATTTCATTGACTATGCTAGCCTATAATGCGCGTTATTTAGCCATTGCAGCATTAATACGTCAATTGCATCAAAAATACCAGGAAACTGCATCACCTTCAGTTGGTCTACAAGTTCAAAAATTGCGCAAGCGCCTTACAATCATAAAAAACATGCAAGCTACAGCGATTGTTAGTTTTCTATTGGCTGTTATAACTATGGCACTTATTTATGCAGATTTAATTTTTTGGGCTAGTTTAATATTTAGCATTAGCCTATTTGCGTTAATGATCTCTTTAGTACTATCATTAATAGAAGTACAATTGTCTACAAAGGCCTTAGAAATACAGTTAAAGGATATGGAAAAGTAATTTTACTTTTTAAAAAACTGATTCTAGCTAATAAGCATACCGTTTATCGATGTTTTTATAAGCTATTAAGGTAATAATCAGTATTTTTGCCTCCCGTTAAGATACAGGCATGAAACGAATTCGAGAACTCGAATTATTTAATCAAATCAAGGAGATTAGGGAGTTTGAATTTGGTGTGTTCTACTTTTTCAAAGGAGGTATTGTAATATCTGAAATGCATGAAGGAGTTCGTTTCAAATGGGATAATGCCAAAAAAGCTGTCTACGCGGCTCAAGAAATTTACGATAATACAATTCCATTAATATATATTGCCAATAGAATCAATAGATATAATGTAGCTACATTTGATTGGTTCAAGTTTCATAAAAACCGTTTTGACATGCAGTATATTGCTTCAGTAGGTCCTTTAAGTGGTAACATAGTAAGCTTGATGTTAAAACGTTTAATTTTTCCAAAAAGAATTAAAGAATTTACAGATTTGGACAAAGCTGTTGACTGGGCATTAAAAATTTCTAAAAATCCAGCAGACTCGGTTCCTTCTTAGTCTGAGTTTTGTTGAAAGATTCACAATTCCGAAGCCTTAATTCAAGATAAATCTTAAACATCTTGAAAATTGATTTTAAAATCAATCTAAATAGACATACTAAAACCCATTAATTCTTGTTAATAACTTGCTTGTGATGTAAATTCGCATATAAAATTAACAACTAATGAGCGGATTTTTTAAATCTTCGATTGGTAGAAAGTACGCAATGGCGCTTTCTGCTTTCTTTCTAATGTTTTTTCTACTTCAGCATTTTGCAATTAACATGTTATCGGTTTTCAGTCCAGATGCGTTCAATGAAGCTTCGCATTTTATGGGTACTTTTTGGGCCGTACAATATGTCTTGCAACCTGTCTTAATTTTCGGTGTAATCTATCACTTTGTAATGGGTTTCATTTTAGAAGCAAGAAATAGAGGTGCTAGGGTAAAAAAATATGCTAAAAACAATGGTGCAGCAAATTCATCTTGGATGAGCCGTAATATGATTTACAGCGGTTTAACCATTTTGGCTTTCTTGGTACTTCACTTTATTGATTTTTGGATTCCAGAAATTAACACGAAGTATATTCAAGGCGACATGACCGGTTTATTGCCTAATGGTGAAGGCTTCAGATATTTTGAAGAACTAGCCCATAAGTTTGAAAACCCACTTCGCGTTGGCGCTTATGTAATCGCCTTTATTTTCTTATCACTACACCTTATGCACGGTTTTAGTTCTGCATTTCAGTCTGCCGGTGCATCTAGTATGAGAAAAGAAAAATTACAATTGTTTGGTAAAGTGTATGCTATTGCAATTCCTTTGGGATTCATAGTAATCGCCCTTTTTCATCATTTTAATCATCATTAACACCTATTACTTATGTCTGTATTAGACTCTAAAGTACCTAAAGGTCCGTTGAAAACGAAGTGGACCGATTATAAGAACCATATTGATTTGGTTAACCCTGCCAACAAACGTAATATAGATGTTATAGTAGTTGGTACTGGATTAGCAGGTGGTTCTGCTGCTGCAACTTTAGCAGAATTAGGCTATAATGTAAAAACATTTTGCTACCAAGATTCTCCAAGAAGAGCACACTCTATTGCTGCACAAGGTGGTATTAACGCTGCAAAAAACTATCAAGGAGATGGTGATTCTACGTACCGGTTATTTTATGATACCGTAAAAGGTGGTGATTATCGTTCAAGAGAAGCAAACGTATATAGATTAGCAGAAGTATCTGCAAACATCATTGACCAATGTGTTGCTCAAGGTGTACCATTTGCACGTGATTATGGCGGACTATTAGACAACCGTTCTTTCGGTGGTGTATTAGTTTCCCGTACATTCTATGCTAAAGGACAAACCGGACAACAATTATTGCTAGGAGCTTATTCTGCAATGAACAGACAAATTGCACGTGGTAAAATTACCCCGTTCAACCGTCATGAAATGTTAGATGTTGTAAAGGTAAATGGTAAGGCTCGTGGTATTATTGCTCGTAACTTAGTTACCGGAGAAATAGAACGCCACTCTGCACATGCTGTTGTTATTGCTTCTGGTGGATACGGAAACGTTTATTTCCTTTCGACCAATGCAATGGGGTCTAATGCTACTGCAGCTTGGAAAATACACAAAAAGGGAGCATTTTTTGCAAACCCTTGTTATACACAAATTCACCCAACTTGTATTCCTCGTTCAGGAGATTATCAGTCTAAACTTACGTTGATGTCTGAATCTTTACGTAACGATGGTCGTATTTGGGTTCCTAAGAATATGGATGATGTAATGGCAATACGTGAAGGCAAGAAAAAGCCAACCGATTTGTCTGAAGATGAAAGAGATTATTACTTAGAAAGAAGATACCCTGCATTTGGTAACTTGGTTCCACGTGACGTTGCTTCGAGAGCTGCAAAAGAACGTTGTGATGCTGGTTATGGTGTTAATGCAACTGGTGAGGCTGTTTATTTGGATTTTGCTTCTGCAATAGAACGTTACGGAATTGAACAAGCTAAAATTCATAATATAGCTAATGCTTCTGCAGATAAAATATATGAATTAGGTGCTGCTATCGTAAAAGCGAAGTATGGTAACCTATTTCAAATGTATGAGAAGATTGTTGATCAAGATCCATATAAAACTCCAATGATGATTTACCCAGCGGTACATTATACAATGGGTGGTGTTTGGGTAGATTATAACTTAATGACTACAGTTGAAGGTCTTTACTGTATAGGTGAAGCTAACTTCTCTGATCACGGTGCAAACAGACTTGGTGCTTCTGCTTTAATGCAAGGTTTAGCTGATGGTTATTTTGTATTGCCATATACTATAGGAGACTATTTATCTCATGAAATTCGTACTGGAAAAATAGCTACCGATACTCCAGAATTTGATGAAGCGGAAAAATCAGTTAAAGACAAAATTGATTTCTTCATTAACAATAAAGGTTCACACTCTGTTGATTATTACCATAAGAGATTAGGTAAAATTATGTGGGATAAATGTGGAATGTCTCGTAACGCAGAAGGTTTAAAAGAAGCAATGGCTGAAATTAAAGCTTTACGTGAAGATTTCTATAAAAACGTAAGTGTACCTGGTACTGCAACCGAACTTAATGCCGAGTTAGAGAAAGCTGGTCGTGTAGCAGATTTCTTAGAACTAGGCGAATTATTCGCTAAAGATGCTTTGGCAAGAGAAGAATCTTGTGGAGGTCACTTTAGAGAAGAATCTGTAGAGTTAGGTGGCGAACAAGAAGGTGAAGCTAAACGTAACGATGTTGATTTCGCATTCGTTTCTGCATGGGAATATAAAGGAGAACCTGGTGATGCCGTTTTACACAAAGAACAATTAGAGTTCAACGAAATCGAATTAAAACAAAGAAGTTATAAATAAATAGTATTGAGCTATTACAAATGATTTACTTCATTACATAATACTCACTACTCAATACTTAAAATATGAATCTGACATTAAAAATTTGGAGACAATCAAATGCCCAAGCTAAGGGTAAAATGGTCGATTATAAAGTGACAGAGATTTCTGAACATATGTCGTTCTTAGAAATGATGGATGTTCTTAACGAACAACTAATTAACAAGGGTGAAGAACCAGTAGCTTTTGACCACGATTGTAGAGAAGGTATCTGCGGTATGTGTTCAATGTTCATAAATGGTGAGGCACACGGACCGGATAGAGGTGTAACAACATGTCAATTGCACATGCGTATGTTCAAAGATGGGGACACAATTACCATTGAACCATTTAGAGCTAAGGCATTTCCTGTAATAAAAGATTTAGTTGTTGATAGAAGTTCTTTTGACCGTATTCAACATGCTGGTGGGTATATATCTGTAAACACTTCCGGTAATACTCAAGATGCCAATTCTATTCCTATTTCTAAGCATGCTGCCGATGAGGCTATGGATGCCGCAACTTGTATTGGTTGTGGAGCTTGTGTTGCAAGTTGTAAAAATGCATCAGCTATGTTATTTGTAGGTGCAAAAGTATCTCAATATGCTTTATTACCACAAGGTCGTATAGAGGCTGTAGATCGTGTTCAAAACATGGTTGCACAAATGGATTTGGAAGGTTTTGGTAACTGTACCAATACTGGTGCTTGCGAAGTGGAATGTCCGAAAGGAATTTCTTTAGAAAACATAGCAAGAATGAACCGAGAATTTTTAAGCGCTAACGTTAAAGGTTAAGCTTACTATCATAAAGTTTTTAAAATCCCGACCGTAAAGGTTCGGGATTTTTTATTTTTATAATATGCCAGAAGACTATTCAAAAGAACGAATCAAGGTGCCTAGATTCAATGAGGAATCTGGTTTCTATACCACTCCACAACGCTCAAAAATAATGAGTAAGATAAAGGGCAAGAACACCAAACCAGAACTTGCTTTTAGAAAAGCCTTATATGCAGAAGGTTTTCGTTACCGTATTGATTATAAAAAATTAATAGGCAAACCAGATATCGCTTTACCAAAATATAAAACTGTCATATTTATTGATGGAGAATATTGGCATGGTAAAAATTGGGAAGAACGAAAACCCAAAGTAAAAACCAATAGAGAATTTTGGATTGCAAAGATTGAGCGAAATATTCAACGAGATGTTGAAGTAAATAAGGAACTAATTCGTTTGGGTTACACAGTAATTAGATTCTGGGAAACTGAAGTGAAAAAAAATCTTGAAGAATGTATTACTAAAACAATTGAACACTTAAACAGCGTGCAAATGAGCACTAAATGAGATTTATAAAGTTCATTTAATAAATGTTTAACCGTTGCCAACCCTTATTTAATATAGCCTTAACGACTTTCACCCTAACTGATTTGTAACTTAGTATCAAACAAATTAATAATCGTTTAAAACTATATAATATGAAGAGGATAGCAATTTTAGCTACAAATGGATTTGAAGAAAGTGAATTAAAATCTCCAAAAGAAGCCATGGAAAAAGAAGGCTTCAATGTTGAAATAGTAAGTTTAGAAAAAGGAGAGATAAAAGGTTGGGCTGATGGAAATTGGTCTAACAGCTATAAAGTGGATAAAACATTAAGTGAAGTAAAGGCAGAAGACTATAATGCACTTGTTTTACCAGGCGGAGTAATTAATCCTGATTTACTTAGGAGAGAAGAAATTGTATTGAATTTTGTACGCGATTTCTTTAAATTAAAGAAACCTGTAGCGGCTATTTGCCATGCACCATGGACATTAATTAGTGCAGGAGTAGTAGAAGGAAGAAAAATGACATCATTTAATTCTATTAAAGATGATTTAGTGAATGCAGGAGCTAATTGGGTAGACCAAGAGGTTGTTGTAGATGAAGGATTTGTAACAAGTAGAAATCCTGATGATTTACCTGCTTTTAATTCCAAATTAATTGAGGAAATAAAAGAAGGAAAACATGAAATGCAACACGCATAATTCATTTTAATGGAATTGAAAAGCCCAACCAACTGGTTGGGCTTTTTTTATGAGCATTCTCAAAATTCATACATTTACTGCTATGGATTATAGACCACTTATAAAGGCATCTAAACTACCCGATGTTAAAACAACTATTTTCGCAACAGTAGGTAATCTTGCTAGAGCGCATAATGCTATTGATCTTTCACAGGGGTTTCCGAATTTTGAAGCCGATGATAAATTAAAATCATTGGTTACAGATGCTTTGAATAATGGTCATAATCAGTATGCACCAATGCCAGGATATTTTGGTCTTAGGGAGGTTATCTCAGAAAAAATAGAAAAACTTCATAATCGCACATATGACCCCGAGAATGAAGTAACTGTTACAGTAGGTGCAACTGAGGCTATTTTTACGGCTATTACAGCGTTTATTAATAAGGGAGACGAAGTAATTGTCATAAAACCCGCTTACGATTGTTATGAGCCAGCAATAATCTTAAATGGCGGTATTCCGGTTTATGTTCAGTTAAATGCTCCAGATTACAAAATTGATTGGTCTGTATTTCAACAAAAAATTACGGATAAGACCAAAATGGTCATTTTAAACACACCTCACAATCCTAGTGGCACCATTTTATCTAAATGGGATATGGAACAGTTAGAAACTATTTTAAAACCAACCAACATACTTCTGTTAAGTGACGAAGTCTACGAGCATATAATTTTTGATGGACAAGTGCATGAAAGTGCCTCTCGATTTCCAGATTTAGCCAATAGAAGTTTTGTCTGTGCTTCTTTTGGAAAAACGTATCATGTAACGGGATGGAAAGTTGGCTACTGCGTAGCACCGGCAGAATTTATGAAAGAGTTTAGAAAGGTGCATCAATTTGCGGTGTTCTGTGTAGACCACCCTGTGCAACGAGCATTAGCAGAGTATTTGAAAAATCCATCGCATTATTTAGATTTGAACAATTTTTACCAGCAAAAACGAGATTTCTTTCTAGAAGGAATAAAATCGTCCAAATTTAAATTCAAACCATCAAAAGGCACCTATTTCCAGTTATTGGATTATTCTACTATTTCAATGGAACAGGATGAAATTATAGGCAAACGATTAATCACCGAAAACAAGTTGGCTGCTATACCAATTTCATCATTTAACGTTAATCATAGAAATGACCATATGCTAAGATTCTGCTTTGCAAAAAAGCAAGATACATTAGAACAAGCAGTTCAAATTCTCTGTGAATTATAATTATTGAAATTTAAAAAGCAGCATTTACTTTTGTCATAAATTCCCCAACTTTACTAGGTTCTAGCCAACGGGTTACCACGACCAAATCATGCTCTTTATCTATCACAATAAAATTACCGCCAAAACCGGCAGCGTAATAAATATTTTCAGATAATCCCTTCCAATGCCTATCTCCTTTTTGGTTCAACCACCACATATATCCGTAGTTAGCATTGGGTGTTGAGGGCGTAGTTGCTTTCTTAATCCATTTTTCTGAAATCAACTGTTCATTCTTCCATTTTCCATTATTTAAAAACAACAGCCCAAAGCGCGCCATATCTTCTGCATTAATAAACATACCGGCACCAGAATGACCACCACCAGTAACCGATTTCATCTGAAGTCCGTCAATTTCCGTCCAAGCATTATCATATCCAAACCAGCGCCATGTTGTAGAGGCACCAATTTTATCCATAACTTTCTCTTTCAAAACTAAAGGCATTGGTTTGCGCCAAACATGCGTAAGTGAGTATGCCAATACGTTTACACGAACATCATTATATTCCATTACCGTTCCAGGTTCTTTTGGCTGTGCTAATTTCCAATCATCAATATCACCATCACTTGGCGGTCTATCTGCCCAGTCTTTTCCTCCCCAAAGTTCACCTGACCAAGCTGAGTTTTGTTGTAATAAATGTTCCCAAGTTATCTTAGAATTATGTGCACCACCAAAAGTGCCGTCCCAGATATAATCGATAACTAAATCTTTTGTGTCAGCTATTTTTCCCTCATCTTCGGCAAGCCCGGCCATAGTACTTAAAAAACTTTTGGTTACACTAAAGGTCATATCTACTCTTTTGGTATCTCCCCATTGTGCAACTATATAGCCATTTTTAATAATCATACCAGCAGGTCCACCACGCTTTTTAGTACGACCTAGTATTTGATGAAATGGTTCGCGCTCAAAACCTTTTACTATTGCAATACGCAAGTCTCTAGAACCTGAATATTCGTTCGCCTCAGCAAAGGCAACCGCCTCTTGTAACGGAGCATCTTTAATTTTATAGGTTTTAGGAGATTTTTGTTCCCAATCTGCATTTGCTTTAGGAAAATAATATTCTTGGGCACTTAGATTTAAGAAACCGCAAAGCGCGAAGAAAACGAGGTAATTAAATTTCATATGAGTTAGTTTGATATTACAAGGTACTTAAATTGAAACGCATTAGCCAATCTGTTTGTTCATCTGAACCTATAAAATAGGGATGGGTATCAAATTTTTCAAATCCATGACGTTCATAGAACTTTACAGCTTTTTTATTCTCTTGCCACACTCCTAGCCAAAGCATTTTCTTGTTTTTTTCAGAAGCCAATTTTTTTATGTGATCGAGAAGTTTCTCCCCTATACCTAATCCTTGAAATTGTGATAATACATAAATACGCTCAAGCTCTAAACTATCATCTCTTTTAACATCTGATTGAGCTTCTTCTACATTAACCTTAAAATACGCTACTAGTTCATTATCATGATATGCGAAAAAGAAATCACTATTAGGGTTTAACAATTCTTCCTTAATTCTTTCTAATGCAAAAGCTTTTTCAATATAATTTTTAAAATCAATAGGATTGTTATCTTTTGCAAAGGCAATAGAGAAAGTTTCTTCAGAAATTTGTCTTAGTAGCTGCAGATCCTCTAATGAACATAGGGTATATGTAAGTTCCATACCACTAAAATAAAAAAAGGAGCAAATTACTTTGCTCCTATTCGGGGGAAATGTTATAAAAAGGTTGATTTGGTAATTTATTATACTGTGTATTGTCAATTATGTACAATACAAGTGTTCATGGGCATTTTTCAATTGCGAACTTATTACTGTTTTTCTGCGAATATTTTACCTTCTGTTCTAATCAGCAGTACTCCTTCATCGGTTTTCTGCATTTCTACAAAATCATCTGGAAAATCTGTACCAGGGTAACTTACAGTATAAATAGAACCATTTACACTCCAGTTGAAATCTGTTAGGTATACAACTTGACCGTTCTTATAACCATGAAACCTTCCTAAATAGACATCGTTAAATATCCATTCTTCATTATCAACTACCATCTTATTTGTATTGGTAGCGGTTTTTACCGTATGTTGCCAAATACCAATAATAGGATCATTATTTTCTTCGATTTTTGAACATGAGGTAGCTACTACCAACAAGACAAGACAACTTAATAAATACTTCATTTTAGGTTAAGTTTCAAAAAGCGATTTGGGATTCACTCTTTATTACACTCCAAATATATGTAGTCTTTTTCTTACAAAATAATATTTGTGGTAAAATGTATTAAAACTGTGGTGAATCTTATAAAGTTAGTTCATCAACAGAAAAGATAAATTCTTTTCACACAGAATAATAGAATGAATACTTTTAAGCATTACAGCTACTAAGGTGAAAATTGAGCAAAAAAAAAGAGCGACTTAAATAAGTCGCTCTTTTAAAATTGTAAAAAGTAATTTATAACATAAATAACTTTTTAGTTAGTCTTAAGAATCCACTAAAAAAGTCATTTCTATAAACTTGAATTTTGTTTTCGTTAGCGGTGTGGTTAATTTGAGAATTCATGATGGTTAAGTAATTAATAGGTTATGGGGTATAATTGAGTTTTAAAGATACATTGGTTATCCTCGTTTTTTACAATAATTGTTGTGTAGTGATTATAACATGTTGTGAAAAAATTGAAAAGCACAATTTACCGATGATTTACCTAAACATTCATCTCTAAAATATCCCCTTTAACAATTAAATTACCTTCTGTAGCAGCTTTAATATCTTCTGCGGTTACACCAGGAGCTCTTTCTAATAATAAGAATCCATCTTCCGTTACTTCTAACACCGCTAAATTTGTAACGATCTTTTTAACGCAACCAACACCTGTTAAAGGCAAACTACATCTTTTTAAAAGTTTAGACTCACCTGCTCTATTTGTATGCATCATAGCTACAATAATATTCTCTGCAGACGCAACCAAATCCATTGCACCACCCATACCTTTTACCATTTTACCGGGAATCTTCCAATTGGCTATGTCACCATTCTCTGAAACTTCCATAGCACCCAAAATAGTAAGGTCTACGTGCTTTCCTCTGATCATGGCAAAACTAGTAGCAGAATCAAAATAAGATGCACCAGGTAAAGCGGTAATGGTTTGTTTTCCTGCATTAATCAAATCTGCATCTTCCTCTCCTTCTATAGGAAAAGGACCCATACCCAAAATTCCATTTTCACTTTGAAATTCTACACTTATATCATCCCGAACATAATTTGCAACCAAAGTTGGTATACCTATACCAAGGTTTACATAATAGCCGTCTTCCACTTCTTGTGCAATTCTTTTTGCAATTCCGTTTTTATCTAACATGAGCTTATTTTTGACGTACAGTTCTTTGTTCTATTCTTTTTTCGTAATCTTTTCCTTGAAAAATGCGTTGCACAAAAATTCCGGGAATATGTATTTGGTTAGGATCTAATTCCCCTTCAGGAACTAACTCTTCAACCTCAGCCACAGTAATAGTCGCTGCACCACACATACAAGGATTAAAGTTTCTTGCAGTACCCTTGAAAATCAAATTACCGGCAGCATCGCCCTTCCACGCCTTTACAAATGCAAAATCTGCCTTAAAAGCCTCTTCTAAAATGTACATTTTTCCATCAAACTCACGAACTTCTTTTCCTTCGGCAACTTCGGTACCATAACCTGCAGGAGTAAAAAATGCAGGAAAACCAGCCTGTGCCGCTCTACATTTCTCTGCCAAAGTACCTTGTGGAGTTAATTCTACTTCCAATTCCCCACTAAGCATTTGGCGTTCAAACTCATCATTCTCACCTACATATGAGGACACCATTTTTTTAATTTGATGTTGATGCAACAATAATCCCAAGCCAAAATCATCTACTCCAGCATTATTAGAAATGCAAGTAATATCCTTTACACCTAATCTTACTAACTCGCTAATAGCATTTTCAGGAATACCACAAAGACCGAAACCACCTAACATAAAGGTCATTCCATCTTGTACTCCAGCTAATGCATCGGTTACATTCGTTACTGTTTTACGTATCATTTTATTCTTAATTATCTTGTTACTAAAATACCGATTATAAATGGGATAAAATAAAAAAAGGTCTTAGCGAATGCTAAGACCTTTTCAAATATGCTTTGGTGTTCTATTAAAAATCTAAATCTTCTAAATCGTCTTCAATATCATTGTCTTTCTTAATACCTTCAGCAAACTTATCGCAATCAATCTCGATAGACATATTACTTGGTTTCTCAAAATCTTCTTTAGAAATACCTAACTCTTCATCAGCATAATTTTTTGTCATGTAAAGACCCCAAATAGGTAAAGCCATTGATGCTCCTTGACCGTAAGTAATGCTTTTAAAGTGAACGGCTCTTTCCTCTCCACCTACCCAAACACCAGTAACCAAATTTGGAACCATACCCATAAACCAACCATCACTATTATTTTGGGTTGTACCTGTTTTACCAGCAATAGGGTTAGTTAATTCATAAGGGTAACCTGTAATAATTTCATCATATTCAGGTCTCCATTTATTAGCATTTGTCGTTCGTAAGCGTGTACCAGAACCACCTTGAGTTACGCCTTTCATTAAATCTAAAATAGCGTACGATACGTCTTTGCTCAATACATCTTTAGTTTCTGGCACATATTCATACAATACCGTTCCATCTTTATTTTCAATACGTGTAACCATAACTGGTTTTACATAAACCCCCTGGTTGGCAAAAGCACCATATGCACCTACCATTTCATAGACATTTACATCCAAAGCTCCTAACGCAATAGAAGGCACTTCTAAAATATCTCCAGATAACCCTAAGTTACGAACCATGCTTACCACAGATTTTGGACCAACCTCATCTATTAATTGAGCAGTAACTGTATTCACAGAATTTGCTAAAGCTCTTTTTAAGGTATAACTAGTTCCTGAATACTTCATATCGGAGTTTCTTGGGCACCAAGGCTCAACGTTACCATGCTTACCAGCCTCTATACAATATTGCGTATCTGGGCGAGTCTCACAAGGCGACAATCGCAATTGATCAATTGCCGCAGCATATACAAATGGTTTAAATGTAGAACCCGCTTGTCTTGCACCTTGAATAACATTGTCGTACTGAAAATGTTTGTAATTGATACCACCTACCCATGCTTTAACATGACCAGTTTGTGGCTCCATAGACATCATTGCCGTTCTTAAAAAAGCTTTGTAATAACGAATAGAATCTCTCGGTGTAAGAATAGTATCTTTTTCTTTAGTAGGACTTTTCCAATCAAAAACCGTCATTTCGGTCTTCTTATCAAAAGACTCGCGAATTTCCTTTTCAGATTTACCAGCACTTTCCATGATTTTCCATCTAGGCGAAGATTTCATGGCACGTTCCATTATACCTTTAGTTTCTTCAGGTGTAATATCTAAGAAAGGTGCTGTCTTATTTCTATCAGGGGTATTCTGATGAAAAAACTCAGCTTGTAATTTTGTCATATGTTCATTGACAGCTTCTTCTGCATTAGCTTGCATTTTAGAATCAATGGTCGTGTAAATTTTGAGTCCGTCTAAGTAAAGATTATATCTGTCAGATTCGTCTCCAATAGCTGGTTTCGGATTCTTGTTTATCCAGTCTTTCATAAAACGCTGTAGATACATTCTAAAATAAGTAGCCAAACCAACACTATGTGTTTCTGGATTGTAATTAATATCCATTTTCATAGCCTGTAGCGAATCTTTTTCTACTTCTGTAATGAAGTCATATTTTGCCATTTGAGCCAAAACAACATCTCTACGATTCTTTACCATTTCTTCTCTTCGAAGTGGATTGAAAAGTGATGAGTTTTTAAACATACCCACTAACATTGCCGACTCTTCTGTCTTCAGATCTTTTGGTTCTTTACCAAAATAAATACGAGCTGCCGAACGAATACCATCAGCATTATTACCAAAATCGTATATATTAAAATACATACTTATAATCTCTTCTTTGGTATAACTACGTTCTAATCTAATTGCTAAAACCCATTCTTTTATTTTCTGTTTTATAGCATCGAACTTACTTCTAGAACGAACCCCAACAAATAGTTGACGTGCCAATTGCTGAGATATTGTACTTGCGCCACCTTTGCTCCCTAAATATGCAAATGCCCTAAATGTACCTCTTGCATCAATACCGGAATGATCTTTAAAACGTGCATCTTCAGTTGCAATCAATGCATTTACCAAATTCTCTGGCAAATCATCAAACTTTACATCTGTACGGTTATCGTCTAAATAAAATTTACCAAGCAAATTACCATCAGAAGATATAATCTGAGAGGCTAAGTTCGTCTGCGGATTTTCTAAATACTCATAAGGTGGGAGTTCACCGAACAGACCCCAAGAGGCAGACAAGAATATTAATGCGACTAAGGCAATACCTGACGCAAATAAAATCCAAAACCACATAATGAATTTGGAGAAATTATTGGTTGTTTTTTTCTTTACCGCTTTTGCCATTTTTAAGGGGTGCTTTTTGTTACTTCTATACCTACATCGGTAATACCTTCTAGTCCAATTACACCAGAAACATTACCATTTTTACGCATCGCCTGTGATACCTCAATAGTATATACGCCAGAAGATGAAAAAACGATGTTTTCTTTATACCACAATTTATTTTCTTTGATACTTCCACTACCTTTTCCTAACCAAGTACCGTCTGGTAGTGACATAGCATACTCTAAAGTATCTTTAGTCACTTCACCTTCTGGCGTAGTTATAGAAGCTATAATAAATAAGTTACTATAGGGAAAGGTATTGTCGTTTCTAACATTAATAAATATATCATGCCCAGAAACGGTATCCATTTCGGAAAGGGAAAATTCTAGTACATTATCTTTATTCCAAACACCATCTTCTAAGCTTTGATATTCAGATTTTATAATATTACTATCACAAGATGCAAAAAGCACTAAGGCTAAAAAGCAACAAGATAAGCTACGCATTTTTCTGATTTTTGTTACGGTTTTTGTTCTTGTTCTTATTTCGGTTTCTATTCCGATTCTTATTTTTGTTCCTATTGACGCTACCCTTAGGTTTATCAAAACGTGTTAAGCTATCTTGACCAACAACATTTTCAAAAACTACTTTTTCTTCTACGACAATTTCCATTGCGTACATTTCTAAACTAGCTACCTTTTCTTTCTTCTTGTTTTTCTCTAAGATCTCATTTACTTGATCTTTAGAAAGAACGTGCCAATTACCCGGATCCTCTTTATATGAAAACCAAAGCATCTCTTTAAAAATATCGGTCTTTTGACAAAAAGCGAGTCCTTTATCGGTAAATAACTTAGTATCTTGAGAAGGGAAATCTTTTAGAGCATCTAAATAAACATCTAGCTCATAATTAAGACAACATTTTAATTTTCCACATTGACCAGCAAGTTTTTGCGGATTCAATGATAACTGCTGATAACGAGCTGCAGACGTACTTACAGACCTAAAATCTGTTAGCCATGTAGAACAACATAATTCTCTACCACAAGACCCTATACCACCAAGTCTTTGAGCTTCTTGACGATACCCAATTTGACGCATTTCTATACGAATACCGAATGCTTTAGCCATGTCTTTTATAAGCTGACGAAAATCTACACGTTCATCTGCCGTATAATAAAACGTAGCTTTAGAGCCATCTCCTTGAAATTCAACATCAGAAATCTTCATTTGAAGCTTTAAGATAATAGCAATTTCACGCGCTCTTTTCTTTATTTCTTCTTCTCGATCACGACATTTCTGCCAAATATCTATGTCTTTCTGACTAGCTTTTCTGTAGACTTTTGGAGCATCTTCAACAGTGAAAGATTCTTTCTTTCGCTTCATTTGCACACGTACAAGTTCACCTGTTAAGGTAACCATACCAATATCATGACCTGATTGTGCTTGTGTGGCAACTATATCGCCAATGGAAAGTGAAAGATTCTCTGTGTTTTGAAAAAATTCTTTTCTACTATTTTTAAATCGTACTTCAACAAAATCGAATGGTCGTTCCCCATTAGGGAGCGACATATTTGAAAGCCAGTCAAAGACTGTCAATTTATTGCAACCATCTGTACCGCAAGTACCGTTGTTCTTGCATCCCTTTGGTTGTCCATCCTTACCGGTAGAACAACTACTACAACCCATATTATATATATTGACTTGGTCGAATCTTTTAAAATTCACCAAAAAAGGTTCATAAAAAACTTATAGGTAAAGATACAGTTTTTTTAATGTGAAATAAAAGCTAAGTTAACGGCAACTATTTTAAATAGTGACTTTACCCTTAATTTGGCATAGTTGAAAAAACAAGATTCAACAACCTTAAATCTGTTATTTTTAAAAAATTAAAACCAGGTATTATCTCCCTATTCAACTTCAAATTCTAGCCTCTATTTTTTAAACTTCAACACCTCTGAACGACCCTTTTTAAATATCTTATTACTAACAACTTTACCTTTTCTTAAGGCTTTTTGCTCCTCAAAAGGTAGTTCATGAACCTCTTTACATTTATCCGAACAACAGTTGTTCATTTTTTCAGCACAAGATTTACATTGAATAAATAGTAAATGGCAAGCTTCGTTAGCACAATTTACATGCTCGTCGCAAGGTTCACCACATTGATGACAGTTAGCAATAACATCGTCGCTAATTCGCTCACCTCTGCGATGATCAAAAACAAAATTCTTTCCCTTGAATTTATTTTCAAGATTATTCTTTTCGACCTGTCGTGTATACTCAATGATTCCGCCTTCTAACTGGTATACTTGCTCAAAGCCTTTATGCTTATAATAGGCACTAGCTTTTTCACAACGAATTCCACCAGTACAATACATGACCAATTTTTTATCCTTTTTATGATCGGCTAAATCTCGCTCAATAATATCCAATGAATCTCTAAACGTATCTACATCTGGTGTTATCGCATTTTTAAAATGACCAATTTCACTTTCGTAATGATTACGCATATCTACGAGAACCGTATCTGGATCTTCAATGAGTTCATTAAATTGTTCTGCACCCACATGAATACCTTTATTGGTGACATCAAAAGAATTATCTTCTAATCCGTCGGCTACAATCTTATTACGCACTTTCACTTTCAATTTTAAAAAGGAAAGATTGTCTTGCTCAATGGCAATATTTAGACGCACATTCTCTAAAAAAGAAATACTATCTAAATGTTCTTTAAAAACATTGAAATTTTCAGCTGGTACAGAAAGTTGGGCATTAATACCCTCATGAGCAACATAAATTCGCCCAAGAACATCCATCTCGTTCCAGTTAATAAAAAGGTGATTTCTAAAAATGTTGGTATTACCAATATGTGCATAAGTATAGAAAGAGATAGTAAGGCGTTCCTTACCCGCTTCTTCGATTAAAGCTGCTCTTTCTATTGCACTTAACGTATTGTACAGTTGCATGCTATACTAATAATTTAAGTCTGCCAATAGACAGAAGGTTTATAGAAAAAATTCGAATGACAAAAATAACTATAATATTGAAAAAAGCACCTATTTTATTAAGGTTAACCACTTTAAAGTATAAAAAAAGTGCCTTGTTTGTAACAAGACTCTTTATCGACTATTCCATTTTTTCTTTTTCATAGCATTCTTAAAAGAATATAAAAAGGATATAGCCACCTATAATCGCATTCACTAAAACAGCGATTTATAACCAATGAAGTAACTTCTATTTTCTAAAAGATAGTTATTGACTAAAATGGTTGCGTAATCGGTTCAATATTATTCAAATCAAAAAAGATTTGGTAATTTAGCTTTCCAAAAAAAATAGAAAATGAGTTCTGAAAAAGAAGCAAAATTAAAAGCATTAAAGTTGACCCTTGACAAGATGGATAAGACCTACGGTAAGGGCGCCGTAATGAAAATGGGTGATAGTGTTGTTGCAGATGTTGAAGTGATACCTTCTGGCTCATTAGGTTTGGATATTGCATTAGGCGTAGGTGGTTACCCAAGAGGTAGGGTAATTGAAATATACGGACCAGAATCTTCAGGTAAAACAACATTGACCCTACATGCAATTGCAGAAGCACAGAAAAATGGCGGTATTGCTGCATTTATAGATGCAGAGCATGCTTTTGATCGTTTTTATGCTCAAAAATTAGGTGTAGACATAGACAACTTAATTATTTCTCAACCAGATAATGGTGAGCAAGGTTTAGAGATAGCTGATAACCTAATTCGCTCAGGAGCTATAGATATTGTAGTAATAGATTCAGTTGCAGCATTGACTCCTAAAAGTGAAATTGAAGGAGAAATGGGAGATTCTAAAATGGGTCTTCATGCACGTTTAATGTCACAAGCATTAAGAAAACTAACAGGGTCTATCAGTAAAACCAATTGTACCGTTATTTTTATTAACCAATTACGTGAAAAAATTGGTGTAATGTTCGGTAACCCAGAAACTACTACTGGTGGTAATGCCCTTAAGTTTTACGCATCTGTTCGTTTAGATATTAGAAGATCTACACAAATAAAAGATACAGACGGTAATGTTCAAGGTAACAAGACCAGAGTTAAAGTTGTAAAGAACAAAGTGGCACCACCTTTCCGTACAACTGAATTCGATATTATGTATGGTGAAGGTATTTCTAAAGTTGGTGAAGTTATCGACTTAGGTGTTGAATACGAAATTGTAAAAAAGAGTGGGTCATGGTTTAGCTACGGCGATACAAAATTAGGTCAAGGTCGTGATGCCGTTAAAAACCTACTTTTAGATAACCCTGAACTTTTTGAGGAATTAGATGGCAAAATTAGAGAGGCCATTGCTGCCTTAAATGCTTAAGTTCAGCTTTATTAAGTTAACATAAATGAATTAACGCAACCATTGCACTTCATTTTCATCTTATAAATAAAACTATTATATGATGAGAAATAAGTTAATACTATTGACCATGATCGTAGTATTTATATGCAATGGTTGTTCTATTGATGATGATGACGCCAATTTCCATTTTACTGCTTTAGAAATTGTCGATGCAGAAGTACCAGAATCTTTTGATTTAAATAAAACCTATAAGATTTCTGTAAATTACCTAAAACCTGATACTTGTACGTATTACGAAGGTTTTGATGTTGTTAAAGATTCCTTGACCGTAAGAAGTATTGTTGCTGTAGGCGCAACCAGAACGGATATTGATAATTGCATGGAAGAGTCTGTTCAAGAAACGGCATCTTTCAACTTTCAAGTAATCTATACCGATCCTTACACATTTAAATTTTATATTGGAGACAATACTGAAGGAGAAGCCCAGTATATGGAAATTGTCGTTCCTGTAAATAAATCTTAAAACAACCAACCATTTGTGAGTCTAGAAGAACTCATACATAATTGTAAAAAAGGAGACCGTAAAGCACAGGAACTATTATATAGAGCCTATGCAACTACCCTCTTTGGTATATGTTTAAAATACTCCAAATCTAAATCGCAGGCAGAAGACACCCTACATGATAGTTTCATGACTATCTATGATAAAATAGGTCAGTTTAAAAACACAGGTTCTTTTGAAGGTTGGATGAAAAGAATTACCGTAAATACTGCTTTACAAAAATATAGAAAAGAAGAGTACTTAAATGTGGTTTCTGAGAACACAGAAGAAGAAGTTACCGTAGATGATGCCTTTAGCGATATAAGTTTACAGACCCTTTTAGGTTTTATACAAGAATTACCAAATAAGTATCGTGCTACATTCAACTTATATGTTTTGGATGGATACACCCATAAAGAGATTAGCGAGTTGTTAGGAACCTCAGTAGGCACCTCCAAATCTAATCTTGCCAGGGCAAGAGCATTGTTAAAAGAAAAAATAGAGACTAAGCTGACGCAATCAATTATTAGCGTCCTCATAATAATAACAACACACTTTTTATAATCTTTTAGATTATAGACAGAAAAAGTACTAGATGCAGAAGAAAAATTTAGACGAACTTTTCCGAGACAAGCTATCGGACTTCAAGCAAACACCAGACAATAAAGTCTGGCGGGCAATTGATGCGTCATTAAATAAGAAGAAAAAAAGACGAGTTATACCAATCTGGTGGCAATTAAGTGGTATTGCAGCTGCTTTGGCCATAGGTCTAATCCTATTCAATTCAGTTTCAAGCGACCAACCGATGAATGAAATATTGGTTGACACTGAGAATCCTATAAAGGAAGATAGTGAGAAGTCATCAAATTCAGCAGAAGATATACTTCTAGACTCATTAAATCTAAACATCAATGAACTAGTTGAACAAAGCAACATTGAGAAGAATGATGTTAACAATTCTGACAACCCTAAACCAAAAGGGCAAAATGAGTCCGCTATTGTAAATAACATAGCAAATAAAAATACCAAGAGCAATACTCATAAATCGCCACCGTCAGTTAAATTTAGTGAAAGGGATACTAATTCTAACAATAGCACATCTCATGCTTTAATAGCAGAGAATAGCGCTTTACAAGAAAAAGATAACAACAGCATAGATTCATCAGAAAACAGTATTATCAAAAAAGAAAGTATTGCCAAAATTGATGAAAACTCTAAAGAAGCGATAGACTTCAAAAAAATGGAAGCAGAAAGTACTATTGCGAAAAACACTGAAATCAAAGAAATAGTAGAAGAGCCTGATACAAATAAGAAATCGATATTTGAAGAAATTGAAAATCAGGAGGAATTAAAAAAGGAAAAAGTTGCAAGTAACAGATGGTCTGCAGGACCGAATGTTGCACCAGTATATTTTAGTGCTCTTGGCGAGGGATCCCCTGTAAATTCAATCTTTACACCTAATTCCAAATCAGGAAATGTAAACATGAGTTATGGTGTTTCTGTAGCCTATGCCGTTACAAAGAAACTTACCATTAGATCAGGTATTAATAAAGTAGATTATGGATATGATACCGAAGATGTTGCTTTCTCTTCTTCTTCAAGTTTCGCATCTAGCAATGGACAATTAGCAACCATCGATTATGCAGAAACATCCAACACATTAACTATCTCTAGTAAGATAGTTACTTCAGATAAATATAGTACGGCAAACTTTGCGCTAGATGTAACGGCAAAAAGCCCAACTAGAGAAGGTTATATGTCCCAACAATTTGGTTACCTAGAGTTACCGGTAGAATTGAACTACGCACTTATTGATAAAAAATTTGGTGTAAATATAATTGGCGGCGTAAGCTCTCTTCTTCTTATAAATAACTCTGTTTCTTTGACAGCCGGTGAGCTTACCACTGAAATTGGGGAGGCGAACAACATAAACGACCTAAATTTTAGTGCCAATATGGGACTTGGACTTAACTATAATTTTTCGCAAAAAATCCGTTTTAATGTTGAGCCAATATTCAAATATCAATTGAATACCTTTTCAGAAATTAACGGAACTTTTAGACCTTATTCCGTCGGAGTTTATAGTGGTCTTACTTTTAAGTTTTAAAAATTAAACATGAAAAAAATAATTCTGTTTTGCATCTGTCTTTTAAGTGTTTCTATCTATTCTCAACATGTAGATGACCAAATAATTACTTCAGATAAAAATCAAGAATTAAAAATAAATGGTCTTTTTTTAATCTTAGGCGCTATTGAGTTAGATTATCAATATTTACTTAACGAAGAATCTGGTATTGGTGTTGATGTTCTATTTACTTATGATGACGAGACTATTGATGTCAACTATTATGTGTCACCTTACTACCGTCAATATTTTGGAAAGAAATATGCTTCTGGTTTCTTTGTTGAAGCCTTTGGAATGTTGAACTCTGTTGATGATTACATCTTTGATTCATATTACGACGAACCAACTGACTCATATTATTCCAATTCTGGCTACGAAGAAAATGTAGTCGATTTTGCCTTAGGTATTGGCACAGGTGTTAAACTACTTACTAAAAGAGGTTTTATCGTAGAAATAGATGCAGGTATAGGTCGTAATCTATTTAAAAACGATAGAGATTTTACATTAATAGGTAAAGGCGGTATTAATCTTGGCTACAGATTTTAACCGTTTTTAACTAAATCATTAAGAATTGTTTCCCGAACCCCTTCTCTTAATTTTATGGTATCCTCTGCCTCCAGTGACTTAGTTTCTATAAATGAATGCACTTTAGCCCTGCATTTACCAGGACCTCCACTAAAAAAAGTAAATGAAAAACGTTTCTTGTTATCATAAAAAGTCATAGGTACTACAGGAATTTTATGGGCTATAGCCATTTTAAAGGCACCATCCTTAAATTTATCAAGCAATACATGCTCTTCTGGTACGCCTCCTTCTGGAAAAATACAGATACTTAAACCTTGTTGAAGTCTTTTTTGCGCCCTTCTATATACACCAGTTCTACTTTGGGTATTGTCTCTATCTACCATAATACATACCCGTTTATAGAAGAATCCGAACAATGGAATTTTAACCAATTCCTTTTTACCAACAAATACAAAAGGATTTCTACTAACCACGAGCATTAGCATAATATCTAACATACTGGTATGGTTAGCCACTAACATATAGCTCTTATTTTTAACTAACTTCTGCTCATAAGTTACCTTAGGAAAGCAAAACATACCATATAGTATAAATCTAGCCCAGAGGTTTCTGGCCATCCAAAAAAACTGTGGATACCACGCTTCCCTTGAAGCAAAAATGACAAGAAATGGAAAAAAGAGTAGAATAGGAACGGCCACTAGAATATAAAACCAAATTCGATATATAGTTTGACCGGTTTGTTTAACCAATTTAAGCATAAATCAAAAGTAGTTATTTACGATAGTTTTTTTGTATTTGTTTTACCTTTGCTTTCTTAGAAATAAAGATAATGGCAAGAATTTTAACTGGTATACAAAGTACAGGTACACCACATTTAGGAAATATACTAGGAGCAATAAAGCCTGCAATAGAAATGGCTAATAACCCTGCTAATGAATCTTTTCTTTTCATTGCAGATATGCATTCCTTGACTCAAATAAAAAATGGCGAAGAATTACGCCATAACACCTATGCTGTGGCTGCTACTTGGCTTGCATTTGGGTTAGATATTGAGAATACTGTATTTTATAGACAAAGTGATGTACCACAAACTACAGAGTTATCTTGGTACTTAAGTTGTTTTTTTCCATACCAACGGTTAACACTTGCGCATTCCTTTAAAGATAAAGCGGATAGACTTGATGATGTAAATGCCGGTCTTTTTACCTACCCAATGTTAATGGCTGCGGATATTTTACTATACGATGCCAATATCGTACCTGTTGGAAAAGATCAAATGCAACATATTGAGATGACACGTGACGTAGCTTCTCGTTTTCATGCCCAATTAGGAGAAACTTTTGTTCTACCTGACGGAAAGGTTCAAGAAGAAACTATGTACATACCAGGTACTGATGGTGCTAAAATGAGCAAGAGTAAAGGAAACCTAATCAGTCTTTTTCAAACGGATAAGCAATTAAGAAAGCAAATTATGGGAATACAAACGGATAGTACTCCAATGGAGGAACCAAAAGACCCAACCAATGACAACGTATTTGCTTTATATAAAATTTTAGCTTCACAACCACAAATTGAAGAAATGAGTGCAAATTACCTAGCTGGAAATTATGGTTACGGACATGCTAAACAAGCATTGTACGAAGTCATAGTTAACAAGTTTGAAGAGCCTCGTGAAAAATTCAATTATTACATGAACAACCTAAATGAAATTGATGATGCTTTAGCTTTAGGGGCGGAAAAAGCTAGAAAAGTAGCGGATGGTGTTTTGGAACGAGTTCGTGAAAAACTCGGTTACTAATAAATTCTTTAAAAATTGATATTACAACGAAACCGACCAAATGGTCGGTTTTTTGTTTTTAATATACTTACCACCTTATTTCATTATCCGATTTGGAATGACAAAATATCGATGAAAGGAATTATTAATTAAAATTAATCACACTACTCATTAAGAAACAAACTAGCCAGTCTGTAAAAATCTAAATAGCCTCAAACAATTTACCTGGCAAAGGTCGAATGACTCCCTTCATTTCCATAGATAACAAGGTTGAAGATGTTTTATAAATTGGAATTTTACACTCTAGCGCAATACTATCCAACAACTGTTTCCCATTATTTTGCAAATAGGTATAAATACCCTGCTCAGTTTCGTCAAGATCTATAAAAAGTTGCTTTTGAATGGGGTTATTTTTCTTTTCTTCTATATCCCAATCTAGTAAATAGATCAAATCTGCAGCGGATGTCATTACATGCGCTTTTTGCTGTTTAATGAGATTATTGCATCCCAAACTATACTTATCCGTTGTTCTACCAGGCACTGCAAAAACATCTCTATTATAACTATTGGCTATATCTGCAGTTACAAGGCTCCCTCCTTTTTCCGCAGATTCCACCACTACAGTAGCTTCACTAACACCCGCTATTATCCTATTCCGTTTTAAAAAATTTTCTCGTTCTGGATTACTCGTGCTCCAAAATTCAGTGTAGAATCCACCATTCTTTAGTATATCTGCCTGATATTTGGCATGAACTTTTGGATAAATTTGGTTTAGCCCATGTGCTAAGCATCCTACAGTTTGCAAACCGTGTTTTATTGCTTCTCTTTGAATACAAATATCTACTCCGTAAGCAAAGCCACTAATAATAACAGGATTAAGCGGAGCTACTTCCTCAATAAACTGCTCGCAAAAAGCCATGCCATAACTAGTAATATTTCTAGTGCCTACTACACTAATCAATTTACGTTGGTGCAAATCAATATTCCCTTTTTGGAATAAAAGAATAGGTCCGTCAATACAATGTTTTAAATAAGTAGGGTATGAATCGTCTAAAAAATACGTACATGTTATATTGTTCTTTAAAACATAATTATATTCTGCTTCTGCAGCTTCTAAATGTTCCAAGTCAAATAAATGTCTGATAGTATGTGTCCCAATTCCATCAATTTTAAGCAGATTTTCCTTTTTGTCTTCAAAAATTGCAGTTGGACTCCCGCAATTCGAAATTAATTTCTTTGCAAGGATATCTCCAATATTTGGAACATGTTGCAACCTAAGTATTGCAATGAGTTCATCAGCAGTGTGTTGTATAGTTTTCATTTCCTGTTCACAAATTAGGGGAAAAAATATGTTAATAAAAAGTTACCAAAGATGTTTTTATACCTCTTTATTTTTTTCATATTTGTGCAACTATGGTTCTAGAACACTATATCAGCGATTTACTTTATAGGTACAACTGTGTTGTTGTCCCAGGTTTTGGTGCATTCCTTACCCAAAAAAATTCTGCCAAATTAAACGTGGTTACCAATACGTTTAGCGCGCCCAATAAGTCTATTGTATTCAACAAACAACTTGCTATAAATGACGGGCTATTGGTTTCTTATGTGTCAAATGCAGAAAAAGTTTCTTTTGAAACAGCATTGGTAGAAATTGAAAATCAAGTAAAAGCATGGCAAGATGTTTTATCTCAAGAAACATCGCTACACTTAAAAAATATAGGTTCTTTATCAAAAAATAATGAAGACAAGATATTGTTTCAACCAGCTAATGAAACAAACTATCTAACCTCATCTTTTGGACTTTCAAATTTTAATTCTATTCCTGTTACAAGAGAAGTTTTAAAAGAAGAAGTTGTTCAAATAGAAGAAAAAGTACCGTTTACAATTAGTCCTGAGCGCAGAGAAAATAAAGGTTTTAGACCTTATTTAAAATATGCTGCTATACTAATGTTAGCCTTTTCTACTGGTGTAACCGGTTATCGTGCTTTTCAACAGCAACGTACTAATGAGCAAGTTGCAAGACAAGATGCTCAAGAGTTTGTAAACAAACAAATTCAAGAAGCTACGTTTTTTGATTTATCTCCTTTAGAGTTACCTACAGTTACTGTTGATGCTTCTACTATCTCAAATGTCACTTCTTTAGCCAACGATAATAGTGAAACCCATTATATAGTTGCAGGTGCTTTTAGAGTAAAAGGTAACGCAGACAGAAAAATTGAGCAGCTTAAGGCTAATGGATTTAATGCAGGCTATTACGGTACAAACGCGCACGGTCTTCACATGGTTACTTTTGACAGTTATACAAATTCTACCGATGCATTAAATGCTTTGCGTGAAATTAAGCGTACACAATCAAAAGACGCTTGGTTATTATCTGAAAAATAAACCTGCACACATTTTATAACTACTGTTGATGCCCGTATCTTTGCGGAAAATTTCTAATTAATGGAAACAAAAACTCCAGCAGCATCTCGTACTACAATGACCGATATGGTACTCCCAAGTGAGACCAACGCACTTCAAAATCTATTTGGAGGAGAATTATTGGCCCGTATGGATCGTGCTGCAAGTATTGCTGCCGGTAGACATAGTCGTAGAATTACCGTTACCGCATCGGTAAATCATGTAGCCTTTAATTTAGCAATACCCTTGGGAAGTGTAGTTACAGTTGAAGCAGCCGTTTCTAGAGCATATAACACCTCAATGGAGGTCTACATAGATGTTTGGATCGAAGACCGTTTTAACGGTAAGCGCACCAAGGCAAATGAAGCTATTTATACGTTTGTTGCAGTTGATGATACAGGTAAACCTACAGAAGTACCAGAACTAGTTCCAGAGACTCCATTAGAAATTACCCGTTATGAAGGTGCTCTACGTAGAAAACAATTAAGTTTGGTTTTAGCAGGTAAAATGAAGCCTGATGACGCTACCGAACTTAAAGCTTTGTTTACGAAGTAATACGCATAATAAAATATAAGTAGCTTAGCGAGTTATTTTCGCGGAAAATATAGGGGCTGAAGATGCAACTATATTATAACTTATTTTAATAAAGATTCTATTAAGCCACCTCTCGGTACAAATCTTTTTCCAACTCCGATTGTTTCAAATCAACTTTAAAAGAAAGGTCCATTTCAATTTTGTTTGCATTATTCCAAATATAAAGTGCAGCCAGACCAATGCTTCCTATTATGAAAAAGGAGATAGAATATGCAATTAGTCCACCGTAAGCTAAAGTCAAACATATAGCTAAGAAAGCGACATATACCACAATTGGCTTTAGAGACCAGTTGAAATTAAAACTTGGTGATTTAGTTTTCTTCTCTAATTGATTTTGAGTAGACTCTGAATTTAAAGTGATCGTGTTGCTCATAATAGTTCCCTTTTACTAATTAATACAGTAAAATTCGGAAAAATTAATCAACCAACACTTACATAATAACATGAAAATCAATATGATAACTCAGAATTAAAGATATCATATTATTAAAATAACAGAAAAATAGTATTGATAAAATTAGCTGCTAAAAATTGAAGTTATCGGGATCAGGTCCTGAACGTTCTCCTGTTTCCAATCGATCTAAAAAAGTAATATCAGCTATAGACAACTCAAAATCAAAAATATCGGCATTAGATGCTATACGTTTTGCATGTACTGATTTTGGAATTGCAACAATACCTTTTTGCAGATTATAACGTAAAATAATCTGTGCTACACTCTTATTGTGTTTTTTAGCTAAGTCCGCACAAATATCTAATTCAAACACCTTACCCTGCATAAAAGGAGACCAAGACTCGTATTGAATTCCGTTCGAAGTACAAAAATCGATAAGGTCTTGCTGCACCAAGTACGGATGAAACTCCATTTGGTTGACCATAGGCACCACCTTACATTCGCTCATCAGATCTTCTAAGTGATGTTTTAGAAAATTACTAACTCCTATAGCCCTGATTTTCTTTTGAGCATACAGATGTTCTAAAGCTCTCCAGGTTTCTTTGTACTTTCCTGCAACTGGCCAATGAATAAGGTATAAATCTAGGTAGTCGACACCCAAACGATTTAAACTAGCATCAAAAGCTTTTAGTGTTTCATCATATCCTTGGTCAGCATTCCAAACTTTGGTCACCAAAAATATTTCACTTCTATCTATTCCACTTTCGCGTATACCTTGCCCTACACCTTCTTCATTTTTATAGGCTGCCGCAGTATCAATATGCCGATACCCTAATTGAAGTGCACTCTTTACCGCATCTACAACTTCTTGGTCATTATCTGATTGGTAAGTTCCCAAACCTAAGTACGGCATCTTTACCTCGTTACGTAATTTAAAGCTTCCTTTAATATCTGATATAGTGTGTTGTTGACTCATGCTTATAAAGTTTTAAAGACGATACACCCAATCTTCTGGGTTAAGACGAGAGGTATCTTGATATAAGTAAAATTTTAATCGGGTTTGACCATTATTCCTATTGGTATATACAACACCGAGTTCTTCTTTACTAGTTACCTTATCCCCTTTTTTTACATATAGCTCAGACAGATTGTAATAGGTGCTAATGAAATTACCATGTTTAATCTGTACTCCTTTGTTACCGCCTGGTACAGCCAAAATAGCAATAACCTCTCCTTCAAAAATAGCACGAGCTTTTGAACCTTCATCTGTTGCTATAATAACACCATTACTTTGATGCTTTATTCCTGGATATACTGGATCTGCATAAACTCCAAATGCTTGACTTTTAATTCCTTTCTCCACCGGCCATATCAACTTCCCTTTGTTTGCAGAAAAGTTATTTGCGATAATAGTAGCCTCAGGAGTTAATACAAACTTACTAGTGTTCTTAGTAGTACTACCAGATTTTTTATTTGAAGCTGCAATTGCACTTCTAATAAGCTTCTCTATCTGTTGATCAATCTTTCTAGCTTCCTTCTTTTTTGCATCTATGGCACTGGCATACTTACTCTCGTTCTTACGAATAGTACCTAACAATGCTTTTTGCGTTTGTATCTCGCCAAATAATTGGTCTTTTGCTTTCTTATTTTGAGCTAATAATACTTCTTTTACCTTTCTCTCTTCGTTTAGGTCTGCATTTAGACGTGAAAGCTCTTCGGTTTTAGCTAAAATCTGAGCTCCTTGCTCTTTTCTATAATCCGTATACTGCTTCATGTATTGAAGCCTTTTAAATGCCTGAAAAAAACTTTCAGAAGACAACAGGAACATTAATCTGTTTTGCTTGGATTTGTTCTGATATGATTTTTGAATCATCTTAGCATACTCATCCTTTACCTCTTGTAGTTCAGTTTTTAGTTTACCAATATTTCTAATATTAGTATTGATCTGCCTATTCAACAAATTAGATTGTTGGTTGGTTACCCGTATTAATTGCTGGCGAACAGTAATCTTTTTATCAAGGGCTTCCATTTGATCTAAGACATTACCTTTTTCTTTTTTTTCTGCAAAAAGTAAGCGGTTTATATCGCGAATTTCTGACTGAAGTTGTTCACGTTTTTCCTCCAAAGCCTTTTGCTCACTAGTTTGCCCAAAGACAGACACCGTAGTGATCAATACTATCAGAAAAAGAATATATCTTAATTTGAACAACATCTGTTTAAAGCTCTATTTCATTAAAACCTTTTGGTATTGAATAAGGAAAGTTAACCGCACCATTCAATTCCAAATTCTTAAACTCAAGGTCAATATTATTAACTTGGTCTTTACTAATTGCCCTTACCATAATTTCATTAGGTAAAATTTCCTTATCTAAAATCTGATAGTTCTGATAGGTTATCTCTAGTAATCGCTTCTCAGTAGGTTGGGAAAGCTGTTGTAAGGCCATTTTATAATTCTTAGGCTCCACTTTAAATAAGGTCTTATATAAAGTTCCTTGCTGTTTTGGTGTTAACCTATAAGAATCATCAGAAATATCAATATCATATTTTTCCTGTCTTAAATCTACGATTGCTTGACCCGTTAATAGATTTTGTAAAATGGAAAAATCTACATCGGTACCTAGCAATTCACTCAGATAAGAAAAATCACCATCAAAATATTCATTCTGTAACTTGTTATAAAATGATACCCTATCAGGAGTAATGTATGCCTTTACAATACCAAGTGGAGCACTCATCCAAATGGCTTTGTCCTTTTCCATTCGTATGCTTACAGATACGTTCTGAGTAGATTCACCATCTGAGTAGCTAATTTTTACCCTACCACTCAATGTTTTAAAGCCAGCTTCATTTTGGTAGTGTGCCTTTATAACAGATTTAGACGATAATTTCTCATCTACAGTACCTCCAGAAACCACCTTTGTACTTTTACAAGACGCCATAAAAATTATCATGACTGCAGTAAAAATTTGCTTTGATTTAATCGTTCTCAAAAACTTCATCATCTAAAATCAAGATTTAATTTTACTAAGGTACATATTTGCCTTAGACGTATTGTTGGTAGCTGTATAGGCATTTACCAATTCTTTATAAATAGCATTTTCCAGAGAAACATCATCAATAAGGTAATCTAATGCTGTCTCTAAAATATCTATAGCTTCTTTATGTTTCTGAGCCCTATTTAAAGCCGCCCCATTAGCATAATAAAAATAAGGTTGAGACGGAAAATTCTCTATTGCCTCTTCTGTGGTTTGAAATAGCTTTACATTATCGGTAGTAGCGCCAAGTAGTGTTTCAATCTGAATTTTATAATCTTCTACACTATCTAAATCTTGACTAGAAACCGGCTTTGGTGACTGTACAATAGGATTGATTTTCTTTGACTGTTTAGCGATAGAATCTGTAATTTTCATTTCTAAACGTTCATATTTCTTAGAAATTTTAACCCCTTTTAATACAGATTTTGCATTTAGATAATTACCTTTTAAAAAGTATATTTCAGCGATGTTTCCTCTTAAAATAGTATTGTTCCATGGCAATTCTTCTTTCACTTCTTCAATTACCGATTTTCTAGCTTCAACTATATTAATCAGCGTTTCCGCATACCAATAATTTTCTGGCTCACCGTTGAGTGCCTCTAAAGCATATTCTTGAGCTACGATTAATTGCTTATCATACAAGTGAAACTTAGCCAATTCAAAAGAAACTACCGTATTTTGTGGTTGCAACTTTTTACACTCTAAGAAATAGGTAATAGCCCGGTCGTAATTTCTAATTCCTTTTTGCTTTAACCCCTCAAAAAAATTCTCTTGAAAAGTGTCAGAGTATTCTTCTAGAAAAACTTCTGCACTCTGTTCCACATCAATATCTTGATCTTCTTGAGCATAACTTGACATTGGAGAATTGAAAACTCCAATGACTAAACCCAAAAAGATTAACTTCTTCATACAGTTCTATAAGCTATTACTTTACACCCGTACTACCGAATCCGCCTTCACCCCTTGCGGTTTCAGACAAACTATCTACAACATTCCACTCTGCACGTTCATGTTTGGCAATGACCATTTGTGCTATACGTTCACCGTTTTCAACGATAAAATCTTCACTACCAAGATTTATCAATATTACTCCGACTTCGCCTCTATAATCAGCATCAATTGTGCCAGGCGCATTCAGTACAGTAACACCTTTTTTAGCAGCCAATCCGCTTCTAGGTCTTACCTGAGCCTCTAGACCTATTGGTAATTCAATAAAAAGACCAGTTGGTATAATAGCTCTACCTAATGGTTGCAATGTAACGGGCTCAGTAAGGTTTGCCCTTAAATCCATCCCAGCAGATGCTTCAGTTTCGTAATGTGGTAAATCGTGATTCGATTTATTTATAATTTTTATGTTCATCTATTTAAATATAATTTTTTAAGATTATCAAATTCCAACTTATACACCAAGCCTAAGAATAGTAATAATAACGGTATACCTACTAAAAGGTTTCTATCAAAAATGTAAAATGAAATAGTAGAAAACAAGATGGATACTACTAAATAAAATATAATTTTTCTGAAGTTATAAGGAATTGGATAATACATTCTTCCAAAGTAAAACGAAAGAAACATCATCGTTCCATAAGCTAATAGTGTCGCCACTGCCGATGCCATATATCCAAAATAAGGTATAAAAATCAAGTTGACGATTATAGTCAATACTGCCCCAATTAATGAAATATACGCACCAAATTTAGTTCGGTCCGTCACCTTGTACCAAACAGATAGATTGTGATAGATACCTAGAAAAAAACTAGCCAAAACAATTAAAGGTACAATTGGCATAGCATCCCAATACGCCTCATTAAGCACCAAAAGTTGCTTAAGAATATCAGAAAAAACTACAACTGACAATAAAATAATACTCCCTAAAACCACAAAATAATTTGTGATTTGCGCATATGCTTTTTGAGGGTTCTTAGTATCGGAATGACTAAAGAAAAAAGGTTCTATTCCCATACGGAAAGCCGTCGCAAAAAGTGTCATAAAAAGCGCCAATTTATAACATGCCGAATATTTTCCCATTTCACTTTTAGCGATATCTTCAGGTAACAATTCGGAAAGTAAATAACGGTCAAAAACCTCATTAATAGTAAATGCTACGCCAGCTACCATAACAGGCATTGCATAACGCACCATTCTTTTCCAAAGCTCCTTATCAAACTCATAAGGTCTACGTATATAAACCCTTATCATTAATAACAATGTTATTGCACTTGCAATTAAATTAGCAATTAAAATATACGGAATTTCATAGTCGACTTTATAGAGAGAATGTAAAAACGCTGTCGACGTTTCTTGAGCAATTTTAGGTAACAGAATTAAGAAAAATAATGTAAGACCTAGATTAAGCGAAACATTTAGAATTTTTACAATAGCATATCGCATTGGTTTTTCGTTAGCTCTTAGCCATGCAAATGGTATTATTGCCAATGCATCTAAAGCTAATATTCCTAACACATAATTCATGAAAGGCAAATCAATATTTAATGCTGCAGATAATTTTTCTTTAAATAGAATACCAATTAAAACCAACAATGCCGTAGAGCCCATTATAGACAATAATGAAGTACTAACTACTTTCTTTCTATTCTCCGATTCCTTATAAAACCTAAAAAAGGCAGTTTCCATTCCATATGCCAGAAAAACATTAAAAATGGCAAACCAAGAAAAAATGAGGGTGACTTCGCCATACTTCCCAGGCGCCATTACATCTGTATAAATAGGCACCAACAAGAACGAAATCATCCGTGGCAAGACAGTTGCCAAGCCATAAATTGCCGTTTGTTTAAAAAGTTTTTTGAGTGGATTCAAACACTATAAATTCAGGTGATAAAAGTACCTATTAAAAGCCTAGTTACAAAGTTAGTTTTTAGGTGCGCCCTTATAAATTAAAGGCTGCTTTTGTTTTACACCCTTTACCTTAGCATATTTAGTTTCACCATTATCAAGATAACTTATAACTGCTTCATCTGAATTTAATAATAAATCCTTTGTTTCTGACGATTCTGGACTATCATTGGGTATTCTAACTACAATCATATTTTGATTATCTACCGTATTCACTAATGCCTTAACCTGCTTACCACGAAAATAAACTTCATTTATTACTATATCAGAATTTTCAAGTAATGAAACCGGAATACGTAATTCAGTACCAGAACCGCTTTCTTCTCGTCCTCCAACATAGGGTTGGCTACTAGCTTTACCGATTTCGAACGGAGTTTCCGTTTGTAGTTTTTTCTGCGAGGTGCAACTGGTTAAACAAAGACAGAAAAGTAAAAAGTAACTAAGTACGTATTTCATTAGACCCATATTATTCTTATAAAGATAATAAGTAATATGGGTTTAATAAGTCATTTAACATTGCTATCACATATAACAATTAATCCTGTACTTGTAATTGTTTCAATTTACTGAGTTCGTTTTTAATCTGTTTGTATATAAATACACAGAAAATTAAAAGAAACACTATTGCTGAGAATAGTATATATAGATAAAACCCTTGAGATAAAGTCGCTTTAAATTGCGGCAATAGAATTACAAATCCGATAGCGTAAGTCACCAAGGCTAAAGGCGTAATTAGATAATGGGTATATTTTCTGAAACTATAATAATTGGTTAAATCACTTTTGAAAGTATTAGAATCTTTACTGAAATTTATACCCCTTAATTTCTTTAAACTATACAATTCAATAGCAATTCTAACCACTAAACTCCCAACCATTAAGCCGATTCCTAGTAAAAATGTGTTGCTATTATATCCAGAAACGTAGATTAAAAAAGACAAGAGAATAAGGATTGTTATCGTTAAAACAATGTTTCCTGTTTTTTGCTTGTTCTCGATAGATTTTACACTTTTTAATAAGGCTTCGAATCCATTGTCGGTAGCAGACATTCCAGATTGGTTCTGCCATTTATTTTGTAATTCTTCAAAATTATTCATTGTTGACACATTTTGTAAGTTGTTGTTTTATTCTATGCACTCTAGTTCGAATAGCTTCATGTTTTATCCCCATAATTTTAGAAATTTCTAGTTGGGGTAAACCTTCTAACTCCAATAAAATAATAGCTTTATTGATACTACTTAATTTATCGATACAGCTATATAATTGAACCAGCATATCTTCTTTTTCGTTAGGATTCTCATCAGAATCGCTTACCTGAATGGTATCAAGTGATAAATTTCTATCTTTTTTACGCTGTTTTCGAATTTCAGCTAGACAGGTATTTACACATATCCTGTAAATCCACGTTCCAATTCCACTCTCATTTCTAAAACCATCTAGATTTTGCCAAACCTTTATAAAGGTTTCTTGAGCTAAATCTTTAGCAAGAGCTTCATCACCTACCGTATAACCCATACATAGACGCATAACCTTAGCATAGTTTTCCTTATAAATATTCTTGTATGTATTCTCTTTAGAAGCCATTAGTTGCTTAAAACATTTTTAAGGTTTTCTATGAACCATTTTGGTTGATCATACATGATAAAATGCGATGAACCATTAGCAAATTCAACAGTATAATCATTTAAAGCTTTATATTGTGTATCATAAGTAGATTTAGCCATTTCAAGTCCATAAGGCTCCGTGGCAGCCAATATAGTAACTGGTGTATTTATTTTAGAAAGATCTTCACGTAAATCTAGCTTTAATAAATCGGTATAACCATACACATAAGTTTCTCTATCTGCCTGAAGCATCCAGTCTTTAATTTGTAATTGTTTTGATTTATTGGAAGTCATACTACCTGCCATCTGAATTGCCATATTTTCGAAATCGGCATCGTTCATCTCTAATAACTGTTTGTTATAAGGAGAATCATACACCATATATTCACTTTTAAAATCAGGCATCATTAAGGCACCAGTTGACGGTAAGGCATCTGCAACAATCAACTTTTTGTAAGAACTACTTTCAGTGGCCATCCATAAAGCTAACGCACCACCTAGACTGTGACCAATTAAAATTGGGTTTTCCAGTTTATTTTCTGAAATGTAAGAAAGAACACCTTCTTTTATTTTTGGAAGCCATGGTTTTTCAACAGCCGGAACATTTCCAAAACCTGCAAAAGTAAAAACGTGACATTCATAATTTTTAGATAGTTCGCTTACAGTATCATTCCAAACATCACCTGTACATGCAAATCCCGGAAACAAAAGAATTGGTTCGCCGGCTCCAACAACATCAACCTTAAAAGGATTGTCTTGAGCAGTGATTGAAAGAGTGCAAAGAATTAGAAACGCGAATAGTAATTTTTTAATAATTTTCATCGTAAGAGTTTTTGTTTGTTTGCCCTTTAGATTCAATTATTAAAAAATGTTACATGAAAAATCAAAAAAAATTATTCTGGCTCTACATCCATACGTTTTATAGCCGTAAAAGCTAATACAAACGCCGCTAAAAGAAATATAGCCGCTAGGGCATATGGAGCACCAGGAAAATAAATAGATGCCTCTGGTCGTATAAAATAATAAAATACGGGAGCGAATATGAATTGCCCTAAAATTGCGGTAATACTCACAAGACCTGTTATAGAACCTTGTAAAATTCCTTGTTCTTTTTCAGAGACTTGATTTGATATTACACCTTGTATTGTTGGACCGGCAATACCACCTAGTGCATATGGAATTAGGAAAGCATACAGCATCCAAGGTTCTTTTGCGAAAGAGAATAGAAACATACCAACCGTCCACAAAAGAAATCCGAAAATAATGACTTTACGCTTCCCAAATTTTGTAACCAACTTACCTACTAAAAAACCTTGAACTATTGCGACCAATAAGCCTACTACCATCAGTGACAACCCAATTTGTCTAGGATTCCAATCATATCGTTCAATGCCATAATAAGACCAAGTTGATGGTAATGCCTGACCTGCCAGATTTGCTAAAAAGAATGCAGATATCAACAAAAGGATGCCTTTATAATTTCGCAATGCAAACAAAGAAACCCCAGGAATCATCTTGGTGAAGTTAATTTGTCGCCTATTCTCCACTGTCAACGACTCAGGTACAAAGAAATAACCAAATAGGAAATTGGCAAATGTTAAGCCTGCAGCAATGTAAAACGGTAATCGAATATTAATCTCTCCGAAAAATCCGCCAATACCGGGACCGATTATAAATCCAATTCCGAATGCTGCACCAATTAACCCAAAGTTTTTTGCCTTATTTTCTTTTGTACTTACATCTGCGATGTAGGCAGATGCAACCGTAAAACTAGCTCCTGTAATTCCTGCTAAAAACCGACCTAAGAATAACCATGTTATCGTTGGCGCCCAAGCATGAATTAAGTAGTCTATACTAAGACCTAAAAGTGCCAAAAGTAAAATTGGTCGTCTACCAAATCTATCGGATATTTCCCCTAGTACCGGAGAAAACAAAAATTGCATACCAGCAAAGGCGGTCGTAAGCCACATGCCATATATAATAGCCATGTGATTTCCTTCTCCTGTCAAGTCCATGATCAAGTCAGGTATAATTGGTAAGATGATACCAATACCAATAACATCTACTAGAATAGTAATAAAAATAAAAAGTAAGGCTGTTTTGTTAGATTTCATGGTCAAGACAAAAGTCGGATAAAAAAAGGACTCTAAAATGTATAAAATGAAAAACCCCACTGTACAGTGGGGTGTTAAATATCATGATAAATATATAATTGCTTGCCTATGTTAGCAACTGCAATTAATTATTCAAAGCTTCTGCTCCACCAACAATTTCCAAAATTTCATTGGTAATAGCTGCTTGCCTTGCTTTGTTATATGTTAATTTCAACTGATCACGCATTTCGGTAGCATTATCTGTTGCTTTATGCATAGCTGTCATACGAGCACCATGTTCACTTGCAAATGAATCTCTAATACCTTTATACAATTGTGTCTTTAAAGACTTAGGAATCAATTCTTCAATGATTTCAATCTTTGTAGGCTCAAATGTATAATCTGCACTTGCAGTTACCTCAACTTCCTGTAATGGAACAATTGGTAAAAACTGCTCTGTCATCACTATTTGAGTAGCCGCATTCTTGAATTTATTATATATAATTTCAATACGGTCATATGTGCCTGCAGTAAAAAGTTCCATTAAATCTTCAGCAATATCAGCTACCTTATCAAAAGTTAAATCGTCATATACGCCACTATGGTTTGCAATGACATTATAACGTTTTCCTAAATAGTCGTTTGCCTTTTTTCCAACAGCTACAAAGTCAACTTCTTTACCAGCATAAACATTTTCTGCAAGGTTAACTGACTGCTTTAAAATATTAGTGTTAAAAGCGCCACAAAGACCTCTATTAGAAGTGATAGAAACCACTAAAACTTTATTTACAACACGATTATCGGCATAAACACTACCTGTATCACCTTCTAAACTAGAACTTAAGTTTTGTAGTAATTCAGTTAGCTTATCTGAGTATGGACGCATTGCCGTAATAGCATCTTGGGCTTTCTTCAGTTTAGCAGCAGATACCATTTTCATGGCACTGGTTATCTGCATCGTTGAAGAAACCGATGAAATCCTATTTCGTATTTCCTTTAAATTTGCCATTATATTCAGTGTTTAGCAAAAAGTACAAACCAATACCAACTAAGTAAAAGTTTGTACCTCTAACTCAGTACTTATTTATTTCTTATATTTTGCAGAAAGCTCTTTACAAACAGAGGTCAATGTATCCGTTACTTCATCAGTAAGTTTACCTGCCTTTAATGTATCAAGAACACCTCTATGCTTAGCGTTCAAAAACTCTAAATAATCACGTTCAAATTCTTTTACTTTCTCAACAGGTACATCTCTTAACAAGTTCTTAGAACCAGCATAGATAATTGCAACCTGATCTTCAACAGTAAAAGGATCATTTTGTGCTTGCTTCAAAATTTCAACGTTTCTACGTCCTTTTTCAATTACGTTTAAAGTAGCAGCATCTAAATCTGAACCAAACTTAGCAAAAGCTTCCAATTCACGGAACTGTGCTTGATCTAGTTTCAATGTACCTGCAACTTTTTTCATTGATTTAATCTGAGCGTTACCACCAACACGAGATACAGAAATACCTACGTTAATTGCCGGTCTAACACCTTGGTTGAATAAATCTTGCTCTAAGAATATCTGTCCGTCAGTAATAGAAATTACGTTAGTTGGGATATAAGCAGAAACATCACCTGCTTGTGTTTCAATAATTGGCAAAGCCGTTAAAGAACCACCACCTTTTACCATTGGCTTTAATACCTCTGGCAAATCATTCATTTCTTTTGCGATGTCATCATCATTGATAACTTTTGCTGCACGCTCTAATAATCTAGAGTGAAGGTAGAAAACATCACCTGGATACGCCTCACGTCCCGGTGGTCTTCTTAACAAAAGAGATACCTCACGGTAAGCTACCGCTTGTTTTGATAAATCATCATATATAATTAAAGCAGGACGACCTGTATCACGGAAATACTCACCAATAGATGCTCCAGTAAATGGTGCATATACTTGCATTGGTGCTGGATCAGATGCGTTAGCAGCTACAATGGTAGTATATGCCATTGCACCTTTATCTTCTAATACTTGAGCAATACCGGCAACAGTAGATGCTTTTTGACCTATGGCAACATAGATACAGTAAACAGGCTCACCAGCATCATAAAATTCTTTTTGGTTCAAAATGGTATCGATACAAACCGTAGTCTTACCAGTTTGACGGTCACCAATAACAAGCTCTCTCTGCCCTCTACCAACCGGGATCATCGCATCAATTGCTTTGATACCTGATTGCATTGGCTCAGTTACAGGCTCTCTGTAGATAACACCTGGAGCTTTACGCTCTAATGGCATTTCATAAGTATCACCAGTTATAGGTCCTTTACCATCGATTGGGTTACCTAGAGTATCAACCACACGACCAACAATTCCTTCACCAACTTTTACAGAAGCGATTCGTTGCGTACGTTTTACAGTATCACCTTCACCAACAGATTTAGAAGGTCCTAAAAGAACCACACCTACGTTATCTTCTTCCAGGTTAAGAACGATACCTTCAAGTCCACCTTCGAACTCAACTAATTCTCCGTATTGAGCATTGGCTAATCCGTAGATTCTTGCAATACCATCACCTACAGTTAATACAGTACCTACTTCATCTAAAGTAGCGGTAGCATCAAATCCTGATAATTGTTTCTTTAAAATTGCTGATACTTCAGCGGCTTTTACTCCTGCCATTTTTAATTAGTATAAGATATTAGGCTATTGACAAATCGTCTTTTGCCTTATATAGTTATTATAGACTATTAGAAAATTCTCTTTTTAAATTGTTAAGCTTATTGCTTACACTAGCATCGTACTGTAAATCTCCAACTCTTAAGATAAAACCGCCAATAATACTTTCGTCGATTTTATTCTCAATAGTTACCTGATCAGAAGTTATGGTAGCAATATGTTTAAGTACTTTTTTCTCTGTAGCAGCATCTAAAGGAACAGCAGTAGTAACATAAGCTACACCTTTTCCTTTTAATTGCTCATTAAGAATAATGTATTTTAAAGCAACTTCATTTAGCATACCTACACGCTTGTTATCAACCAACATGCTAATAGTACCTTCAGTAATTGAATCGCATCCTTTGAAAATTTCAAGTAATGCATTCTTTTTGGAAGCACCAGATACAACCGGACTTGCCAATACATCTTTTAATTCTTTACTATCTGAAATAGTAGCGACGATTGAACGCATATCTTTCTCAACAGCAACCAAGGCTTTATTCTCCTTGGCCATGTCCAATATCGCCTTTGCGTAACGTAATGCAGCTCTAGATTCGCTCATTATTTTTTTTAGTTAAGTTTTATGTCGCTCAACATTGTATCAACCAACTTCAATTGCTTTTCGTTGCTAGATAACTCCTCTTTTATAACTTTCTCTGCGATAGCTACAGACAATTCTGCAACTTGACTCTTAATATCTGCAACAGCAGCTTTCTTCTCGCTTTCAATAGCAGCTTGCGCTTGCTTCAACATCTTATCTCCTTCTATCTTAGCCTGCTCTTTAGAATCTGAAATCATTTTCTCTTTGATCTCACGTGCTTCTTTCAACATAGCTTCACGCTCAGAACGAGCTTCTTGAAGCATTTTTTCATTATCAGCCTGTAAGTTCTGCATATCTGCCTTTGCTTTTTCAGCTGCAGCTAATGCTTCTTGTATACCACTCTCTCTTTCGTTCAACGAATTCAAAATAGGTTTCCAAGCAAATTTTACCATTAAGAATATTAAACCTAATAATAATATTGTCTGTACTACAAACAAACCAGGTGAAAAATCGTTCAATAAAACTTCCATATCTTAAATCTTTAAAATCTAAATCAATAATTAAAAAACATTTCCTGTAACCAACCGTTACAGGAAGATGTCTTTGGGTTTTCGAGTTCTTATTTTCCTAAGAACAAAGCACCGAATGCTAAACCTTCTAAAAGTGCAGCTACAATAATCATTGCAGTTTGAATTTTTCCTGCCGCTTCTGGTTGACGAGCAATACCTTCCATTGCTTTACCACCGATTTGACCAAGACCTAAACCTGCTCCGATTACGATTAATCCTGCTCCAATTAAATTGTAAGTTACCATACCAATTGATTTATATAATTAAATTAAAAAAACTCTTGTTAAATAAAATCTCCTCTAACATCCTCAACATCCGCCACTTCATGACCATGAGAATCATGCTCATGATCGTGATCATGTTCTGCAACCGCCATACCTATAAATAGAGCTGAAAGTGCCGTAAATATATATGCCTGTAAAAAGGCTACCAACACCTCAATAAGAGTGATGAAAAATGACAATACCAAAGATAAACCTGTAGCACCTACCACACCTAAACTTTTCTTAAGTGTAAACATGATTGCAATTAAACTCATTACAACAATATGCCCAGCAGATATGTTTGCGAACAAACGAACTAATAATGAAAAAGGTTTAATGATAAAAGCACCTGCTAGTTCTATAATAGCCAAAATAGGTTTTACAAAAACCGGTACACCTGGCATCCACAAAATGTGCATCCAATAATCTTTATTTCCACTAACTGTATAGATAACTAAGGTGAATATTGCCAAACATGCAGTTACCGCAATCTGACCAGTAACATTAAAGCCAAAAGGAGTAAGACCCATTAAGTTTAGTATCCATATAAAAAAGAACACGGTTAATAGGTACCCCGTAAATTTTCTGTAATGCTTTTCACCAATATTAGGCCTAGCTATTTCATCTCTAACATAAAGTACTAAAGGCTCCAATACTCTACCGAACCCAGTAGGGATACTTTTCTTTGCATATTGCTTAGCCAATGAAGAAAATGCCAATAACATTAATAGACCTACCAATAAAACCCCAACTACACTTTTAGTAATAGAAAAATCTAAAACTTTATGAGCATTGGTTGCATGGTGCTCTTCGTCAAAACTAACCGAAGATGCGCCATTATCTAATTCGTAAATTTTACTGTGAAGTTTTACAAACTTTGAGCCGTTTCTCTCAACTATAACCTGACCATTATCGTCATGATGGAATTCTGATGACATAAAAGTCGCCAAACCGTTACTAGACCATAAAATTACCGGTAAAGGAAAACCAACGTGCTTTCTTTCTCCTGCATCATTAGAATAAGAGAATAAATGAAAGTCATGAGAATCTTTAAGGTGATGTAAAATATACTCATCTACCTGTTCCTTAGTACTTACTGCGCCTTCTTGCTCCGTATCGGAGAACGCAAAACTTTGCATTGAAAAACAAAGTATTAGAAGTTGTAATAAGGTTTTAAACGTATTTGAAACTTGCATCATTAGTTATTTGTCAAAAATTAAGCCCCTAGAAATTTTGCGCAAAAGTAGTTAATTATTGCATAAACTACCCAATTTTAAAGCTTTAAAATTTAGAGTCTTTTATTCCCCATAATTTTAGAAATAAAAAACACTTCTAGAAACAAAAAAATAATTGCTGGGAGCATTAGCAAACCCCTATATAATTGAGGCATAACCAATTCACCCAAAAGGTACGGATAGAATATAGCTGCAACGAGTGTTAACTTAAAAACGAGCACGCCCATATAAATAAAACCCAACTGTTCAAAAAAAGATTTGTTTTTTGATGCAATTAAGAACACTATAACCAAGGTTAATGAAAACAGGTAATGAAAACTATAGGCTTTTATCAACAACGGACCAAAATAGGATGGTGGAGTAGATAAAACGAAATTTTGCAGAAAATAAGAAGTCGCGCCCACAACAGTGAACACGACTATATATAATATGATATTTTTTAACAACGCTTATTTATTTAATGCCATAACTTTTTTTATGACCAAATAGATAGACAAAAATACAGCAAGCAATGTAAATGTATCCTCTAAAAACGTTTTTTCAAATTTTTGATCTAACCATTCCCCTAAAAGATTGCCCAAGAAAATAGTGACGCCCATTTGTATAGCTACACCAGATAAGCTTGCGGCATTTCTTAAAAGCTCAGAATTATCATTACGAGGCTTTTGTGGATCCATTACTATTAGATGATTTATGACCTTCATTGTTAGCAGCTCCTTTTTTACCACCCATATTACAAGATGCATTGAAAGTTGCGCCTGGCTCCACAGCTAATTTACTTACGGAAACTACACCTTCTATTACTGCAGATGCTTTTAAAGATAATAAATCAGACACTAAAAGTTCTCCATTAAAGCTACCTTCTATATCGGCATTTACACATTCTACTTTACCATGTATATAACCGTCTTTACCGATTACTACTTTACCAGAAGTTTTTACATTACCATCTAGCTTACCATCGATACGAAAATCTGCTTCAGAAATTATATCTCCTTTAATCTTTGTATTCTTTTCAATTCTATTAGGTTGCCCTCCTACTTCACTCATAGTCTTAGGTTTTTGTCTGTCTGAAAACATTGTTCACGGTTTTGGGGTTAAAAGCGTATTTCTATAATCGATTATATTTTTGTGCACTTGAATAATCTTATAGTTCTCCGATAAAACTACAAAATTCTCATCAGCAACGCGGTAATCCTTATTGTTTTTTAGTAGCTCTGCATAGCCAAGTGCAAATTCTTTTGACTTAAAGCCATGAACCACTACAAATTGATCTTCGAGGTTATAAATATCCCTAGAAACTACATTTTTGTATTTAAGATCTTCAATAGATTTATCTAACATTTCCATCAGCTTTAATGCCTTCTCTGTATTACTTCTTTTAAAAGGGAAAACTACTTTCCAATTTGATGTTCCCTTAGAATCTGTCTCTGGTGAAAACTCCTTTGGTTCTAATTTTGGAAGCTGTTCAGCAATCATCTGTTCTGCCTTTTTACCTTCCGGATTGTTAGGGTAGGTCAAAGCCACATAATTAAGTGCTTCCTTAAATAACTCAAAACCTTGTAGTCTACCAATTGCGTTTGCTTTCAGCATTTCAAATTTAGGAACAATAGGATCTCCTGTAAACCTATTGATGTTTTCCTCTGCCCCTGTAATGACCTGTAAATACTGTTGGTCCTTATATTGTTTAAATAAACTCTCGTATCGCTTTTCTGGACTATCAGAACTATTTGCCAATACCGCCTGCGGATTCAATAGAATCTCTGCATATCTAGAATCTCCATGGTTGGCAATAATATCGGCCTTCATAGCTTCTTTTAACGGACTATCTACTTCTTCGTAGATTTTATATAAATTGTATTTAGAAGGTAGAATCAATCGTTCTTCTGAATTCGATGCCAAAACATTCTCTAATTTACCGGCCGCTAAAAGATTTTCATTAAACTTCTCCTTATATATTAACCCAAGTTGATAGTTAGCAAAATTACGTTCTGTTTTTAAACTGTCAATTACGGCAACATCGGTTGGTAAACGATCCATATAATATTCTAATGAGAATTTCTCATCATCACTAACCACACTTAAACTATCATTTGCTCCCACAGCGTTTTGTAACGCTAAATTATCAGTATTTACAACCGATTTGTCAGACCAACGCCAATCATCGGTTAATTCTCTATTACCCCAGCGGTTTTTAAAATCGTTTTGACCGTAACCTAAACTGGTAATATTATAGAAATAGAATTTTCCTTTATTTTCCTTTCCACCTTTACTATTTGAAAATGCGGCAAAGCCATCTGTAATTCTTTCTTTTTCTTTTTTCTGAGCAGCTTCTTTAGCTTTTTGCAACTCCTCTATATGCTTTCCAAAATATGCCAATTGCTCATCTTTTGGCATTTGATATACTGTAATTACACTATCTGCGTATTGTACGATGTCTTCGTACTTAATAACATCCTCTAAATTGTCTCTCTTCTTTTTAATAGCACGAAACTTCTTCGTATTCTCATTTAAGTTAGTAAGTACACTATCGTAATATGCACCTGCAGGTTTATAAACACTTTCGTAAAAGTTATACTCTGCTAAATTCTCATAATTAAGCGCATTTAGTTTTGGCTTGTTTTGAGATGCACGCAAAGATTTGTTGAAATACACCAATGCCAAACTATCAGACTCCTGCGCTAAATGAAACTCAGCCAATTGTCTATATATGTTATCTAAAAAGGGTCTGTTCTCCCTGTTCAATTCCATTTTAGTCAAATACTCCAAAACCTCTTCTTTATTTTCAGCGGTAATTTCAGTATTCTTTAGTTTTTCAATTTTCGCATTGATCATGTAAACCCTAGGCGATTTTCTATTTAAATCTATCACCTTGTCAAAAGCATAATTAGCACTATCCTTATAACCTAGCTGATTGTACAACTGTCCTATTATATAATAGTATCTTCCTTTTTCTGGATTTTTACTTGTGTAATGCGATGCAATTTTTAGGTTTTGAACAGCTGTATCTGGTGCATTAAGATTTATGAATGCTTGCGCCATCATTGCTCTTGCATCTGCATACTCTTGATCCTTTAAACGCTCATACTTCATCAAGCGTTTTAAATTCTTAATGGCAAGATCATCGTTCTCTAATCTAATATTCACCTTTTCTCTCCAAATACTAGCTTCGTTAAGCTTATCGCTTTGAGAGTATTTGTTTAAGATGTAATTAAATGATTCTAATGCAGGAATGTAGCGTTCATCAAAATAACGGGCTTTACCTAATAATAGAAAAGCTTCATCTATTTGCGGGTTACGCTCCTCATCTTTAATATCCATACTATGGCGTTGAATAGCTTTTGTAGCTTTCTCTTCCGCAATAAGAAAATTAGGATTGTTGTCTTCTGAATCTAGTTTAATTTCGCCGCTAACCTTTAAACGCTCTATAGGCAAGACTTCAAAATAGTCATCTTGATAGGTGTCATTTAAGGTATTGCGCCCTTCTTCAAAAGCAATATTACCGTTATATAATGTGTTGTACTTAGTGTTTAGCGCATGCCAATTACGATTAATAAAAGCATCTTTCTTGGTCGAACATGCATTAAAAAGCATACTCGCCAAAACACCGGATAAAATAAGTTTGTTTCTAAGATTCAAAATAGATGATCTACGTATGTATGTTTAACTTAAAAACAACCAGAATATTATGCCGTTCATCGGTAAACCGCATATTTATTTTTAAGCATTTGCATCACTTCTAAACTTATACCATTAAATTTTACCGACCAAGTAGTTTGTTCTGAGCCAAAATTGTGAAGCGCAATTCAATTTCTTGCACTTTATCTAGCGAATAACATCTTTATCGGAATTTAAAATACATCTGGTAAAATGATAGAAATAAAAAACCGACCATCAAGTCGGTTTTGTAAGTTTTGTGTATAATGCAGTTTGTCTGATTTAGGAAAATCGAAATCTAATTGATTTTTCAACTACAAGGAGTTCTAGACTGCACTCTAAAGGCCATATAATCCTCTATTTATTTCATAACTACCTGTGCACTTTCCGCACCAAAGAATACCTCTAGTTCTTTTAATGTTTCAGCAGATGTTTCTATGTCTTTAACCACCTCACCTTTGTTCAACACCACAATACGTTCGCATACTTCTGTCACGTGAATTAGATCGTGACTAGAAACTAAAACGGTTACGTCTTTTTGTTCGGCCAATTCTTTAATAATTTGCTTTAAACGAATTTGAGTGGTTGGATCCAAATTTGCAAAAGGCTCATCTAAAATAACCACTTTAGGGTTCCCTATAAATGAAGCTACAATACCAGCTTTCTTTTGATTTCCTTTAGATAAATCTCTCAAGTACTTCTTTTGACCTAAAATTTCGCCATGGAAAAAATCTTGATACTGTGCCAATAATGCATCTACATCTGCTTTATTTTGACCACGAAGATCACCTATAAAGTAGAAATACTCTTCGGGAGTCAGGTATCCAATTAAAAACGTTTCATCTATAAAGGATGAAGTAAACGGTTTCCAATCTTCGCTGGTGTTTACTTGAACATCATTATTAATGATATGACCAGTAGTAGGTTGTATTAGATCAAGCAGCAAACTAAACAATGTTGTCTTACCTGCACCGTTGTTACCTACTAAACCGAAGCTTTGCCCTGTTGGAATGTTTAAAGATTCGATATTAAGGACTTTTTGTGAACCGTATATTTTTGATAAATTTTCTATTGTAATCATAATCTTGTTATTCTAATTTATTAGAGATGAATTGTGATGTTATAAACTGAAAAAGCTTAACTCGCCTTTTCTTTAAAACCAGCAATCATTCCGTATTTCTTTTTCTTGTACTGATCCGTGATTAAACCTAGTAAATAGTTCTTCATGGCAAAACCAATGATGCCTAGAACCGATAATACTCCGACTGCAACTTCTATATTAAAGATGTAATAAAAGATGGAAAAGATAATTATTGGAACCACCATTACCGGAAGCATTACCAAAAACTGAGTAGCACTTGCGCCCTGCATGTTACCAAACGGACTCTGATCCAATTCGATTCTTTTTTTGTTGAATGAACCAAAATATAAAATGACCGGTATATTTACACCTAAGTTATACAGTGCGCAACCAAAATTAATAGCTAAAGCCTCCCAACCAAAGTAAACATAAGGTATCGTCAATAAAAACATACCCACAACACTTACAGTTATCAAAATAACTTTAGATTCTAAATACTTTCGCATTGGTATGTTTTGCGACATCATCATACTATAATAGCTACTATCCCAAGCTGGTATAAATTGACCAAAATTACTTAAGAAAATTCCTGTCATAAATACACCAACAAATGCTTTCATTGGCATCATACTACTATAGGCTTCCACGGTATAGAACACCAAGCCATAAAAAACAAAAAGTAAGGAAATAAATACTTGAGACTTGGTTCGTTTATTTCTCCAAATCATTTTTAAATCAAGCTGCAAGAAAGACCCCATTTCTCCAAAACGCTTTGTCCAAGACATATCTGAAGTATTTGCCTCTACTGATTTCGATTGAAGCTTAGCATCTAGATAAATCTTATCTCGTAGGTATTTAAAATTGACATAATATATTATTCCTGCTAAAGCAATCGGAATCAATACCGTAATTGGATATGCATAGAGCGCATGAAAAACAGGTGCAAAAAACTCTTTAACAGAGAACATTCCAAAATAATCCAACCCGTAACCCAAGGCAAGAATACTTCCTATCCCAATAAGAACTTTATCATTCTTATTTATAAGCAGGTTGATATAATTAATACTTAGTATAATACCCATGATACCCACTATCCATAATAAAACATTTACTGCAGGGTAACCATTAAACAATAAAACAATTGCAAAGGGTACGACAAAGAATAGTGTCAATAAGTTATAGATAGATGCCGCCGATCTACCCAATATATAATGTGCGATGGTGCTTTTCTTGACCGGTGTAGTCAAGAATGGTTTTATATCCATCACCGGTAATTTCTGCATGAAGTATCGTAAAAATAATTCAATTAAAATCCAGTAAATGAAATATTGACTAATGCTCCACATAGGGCTCTGATCTGGAAATACTTCTTTTAAGATAAAGTACATTCCTGCACCTGTAGCAGCAAGTGATAAAAGCATATATACGCCAAAAAAGCCCATTACTATTTTTATCCCCAGACTTTTACCAAGGTTAGAAGACCTAAAAAAGGATTTCCATTGTAATGAAGAAAAACGTTTAAACATTCGGTTGGTTTTAGTATTCAGAATATAAGTAAGAAAAATCTTGAGTTTGTTACAAGACTTATTGAATATATCTTTAAACAAGACCTCACTTATATTATTTATTACTCATTATCAACAAGTTATATCATCCCTCTTCTTCATCAAAAAATCTCTCTCGAGCGAGTTCGTAGTTTCAGCCAATGCTTTATCCAAAAAAGAAATCGACAAATCTTTCTCACCTATTTTCATATAATATTCCGCATAACAACCGTAATATAAATAGGCTCTTTGACCAAGTTCTGCAACATCAATTATTTTTAATAATTGATGTGTTTTTTCAAAATCAGTTAACTGAAGACATACTGTTGCATGATTTAACAACGTAAACATATTAGGTTCAAACGTATATAATTGTTCGTACCAATAAGAGATGTTTTTCCAATTGGTATCTTTAAATGTTTTGGCATTTAAATGTTCCGAGGCTATGGCAGCTTCATAATGATAAACTGACGTGTCATCATAATCCATAGCTTTAAGCATGGCGCTGTTTCCCATCTTTATCAATGGAAAATACCATTTGGTACGGTCTTGATGTTTCAAATTAACTATTTGATTGTCAGAGGAAACTTTGCTTTCTAGTCGTGACATATGAAAACAAAGCAATGCAAAAAGTGCGTACAAACTGCCACTTCTAAATTGTTCCTTTTTTAAAAGTAATTGACAAAGGCGAATAGCTTCGCCACACAAATCTTCTTTTATTAATTTTTCTTTGTTTGTAGAATGGAAGCCTTCATTAAATGTCAAATAGATTACTTCCATAACTCGTACCATTCTTTCAGGAATAGCTTCGGGAGCTGGGTATTTAAATTGAATGTTATTCTCTTTAATGGATTTCTTAGCACGGGTTAATCGTTTGACTATTGTTTCCTCTTTGGTCAATAAGGCAGCGGCTATTTCTTTAATGCTAAAACCGGAAATGGTTTTAAGTGCAAAGGCTATTTGTTCGCTGGGGTGTAAACTTGGGTGACAGGCAACAAAAATCATTCGCAACTGACTGTCTGCAACCTCATGATCTAAAAACAGTTCCTCAATTTGTAAAGATGATGCTCCAGTTGTAATGCTAAGGTTTCTATTCTTTTCTGCCTGTATACTTCGAAGAATATCAATGGTTCTGTTTTTGGCTACGCGGTTCAACCACCCCTCTGGATTATCGGGTATTTTAGTCCGCCATTGCGAAGCTGCTTTTATAAAGGTATCCTGTACCGCATCTTCAATGGTTTCTATATATGACAACCCGAAAAAACGGGTTAAAATAGCGACCATCTTCCCGTAATGATGTCTAAAAAGATGGTCTACTACTTTATGTTCCATAATATATTATTGTTCAAAAACCATTACTTCCCTGATTTCAACAGTTCCGTCTAAATCATAATCTGGATAATCTTCGGCAATTTTAACCACTGCATCGGCATTTTCAGCCTGTACAATATAGTAACCACCGATCAATTCTTTACCTTCTATTAAAGGAGCATCAGTTACGGTACGTTTAGGTCCAGAAACTCTTTTTACACTAGGTACTAAAGCTTCACCTCCCTTAACAATTCCTTGCTTTTGCATTTTTTCGTTCCAAGCGAACCACTTACCCATTCGTGTTTGTAGTTGTTCTGGTGATAAACCTAATTCTTGGTAATCTGCACCGATGAAAATCATCATAAAATCTTTCATAATTTAACTGTTTTAATTTTACATAGAACCCACTCTAAGTTCTCATTGTTTACCCCATGACGTTACCAAAATCAAATTAGGGACATTTTTTAGAACTTTTTTTTCGAAAGAGAAAAATTAAGGAATATTTAGATGAAATTATCATTGAAAAACTTAGAGATTCAGATTTTTTGACAAATGTCATTCTATATCGTAAAAGCAATGCTTAATTTTGTAATTCGATTTAAAGAAACCAACATATGTCGCATTTTCACCCATTAACGGTAAAACATATTAAAAAATTAACGCCAACTTCAGTTGCCGTTACATTTTCAATTCCAAAAGAATTGGCACAGACTTTCACTTTTACGGCAGGTCAGTACATCACCATAAAAAAAGAAATTAAAGGTAAAGAACTTAGAAGAGCATATTCTATTAGTTCTTCTCCTGAAAAAGACGGAATCACCATTGGCATTAAAAAAGTGGATAATGGCGGATTCTCTAACTACGCAAATTCACAATTAAAAGTTGGTGATACGCTAGAAGTTATGGAGCCAGAAGGTCGTTTCGTTTTTAAAACATCTAAAAATGTTCAGAACATAGCTGCTTTTGCAGCAGGTAGTGGTATTACCCCTATAATGAGTATTGCAAAATCTGTCTTAGATAGTAACCCAAAGAACAAATTTGTTTTGGTTTACGGAAACAAATCATACGAAGAGACAATGTTTTACACCGATTTGGTAAAACTAGAACTAGAATATGCCAATCGGTTTTTTGTATATTTCACCAACAGTCAAACACGTGAAGACAAGGCTTTATTCGGTAGAATAGATACTTCCACCGTCAATTATGCCCTATTGAACAAGCATAAGGATGTTGATTTTGATGGCTACTATTTATGCGGACCAGAAGAGATGATTCGATTGGTTCAAGATACTTTAGTTGAGAATGAAGTTGAAAAAGATAAAATTCATTTTGAACTTTTTACTCCAACAGAAATAAAAGAAGAATTACCTGTTCAGGCAGATGGCCAAACTTCTGTAACGGTACTTGTTGACGATGAAGAATTTCAGTTTACGATGGACAAGAAAACAGTGATTCTTGATGCTGTTTTAAAAGAAAATATTGATGCACCATATTCATGCCAAGGCGGAGTATGTAGTAGCTGTATTGCCAAAGTAACTGAAGGAAAAGCAGAAATGATGATGAACCAAATTCTAACCGATAAGGAAATAGCAGACGGATTTATTCTTACCTGCCAAGCACACGCTACTACACCTACTATTAAGGTAGATTATGATGATGTTTAGATAAGCGCTAAACAAACTTAATTGTAACGTCTTTGCGAACGCGGCAATCTGTTGAATAATTGTTATTATCTATCAGATTGCCTCGTACCATGCAAAGACGTTTTTTTTTACCTCCTATTTACTCTTTTAAAAGCTAAAATTTATTCGATAGAGTTATTCTATCTGGGACGTTAAAATACCTTTGATAGTATTTTCAACGCTCACTAGCTATGTCCATAGAAATCATAGGTGTATTCATAATAATCGCAGCGGTAATTATCTTATTTGCTTTTGAGATTTTCCCGATGGATAAAATATCCTTCTGCATTATTGCCGCTTTATTACTTACAGGGTTGGTTTCACCGGAGGAAGCCGTTAGTGGATTCTCTAACAAAGCGGTCATTACCATATTATGCTTAATGATTTTAGCAATAGGTCTAGAAGAGAACGGAGCAATATCCTATCTCGCCAAAGGATTAAAAATTTTAAAAAACTGGCCCGTAGTATTAGCAATGGTTGCCATTATGCTAATTGCCGGTAGTATTTCTGCCTTTGTAAGTTCAACGGCTGTAGTCATTGTATTTATAAAAATTGTTGCAGAATTACGAGAGAAGTATCAATTGCCTCCAGGTAAGCTTTTACTACCTATTTCCTTCGCTAGTATTCTTGGTGGTAGCTGTACCTTAATGGGTACCTCAACTAACCTATTAGTCAGTAATATTGCTGCCAGATACACGGGCGAGAAACTCGGTTTTTTTGAATTCTCTTTATTTGGGATTACTTTCTTAGGCATTTCAATGGGTATCATTGCACTCTTTTATCGCTTTTTACCAAAAGACAACGGCGAACTGTCTGATAATTATGACCTAGATCGATACCTATTAACTTTGACCATAGAACCCGATTCCCCTTTGGCAGAAAAACCCATTGGTGAAAGCTTCATGTTCAAAGAAGTGGATATCACCGTTTTGCGTTTAACACGTAATGGGTACGACCAAAACTTATTAAATCATGATTTACTCATTAAGCCGAACGATATTATTCTTTTGCATTGCAGTTTAGAAAATCTTCAAAAAATGCGTGGCGAAGGTTATTTTGAAATTGATTTAGAAGAAAAAGACCATTTCAAATCCACCAAAAACACACAAATAAAAAAGGTAAGCGATTCCAATAAAAAAGATGAAGACACTAACGAGACAAAAGACGAAAACTTACTATTAGAATTATTGTTATTACCTGGGTCTAAGTTTCTTGGTAGAAACCTATCTGAACTAAAAACTATGTTGATCCCTAGGGCAATTCCATTAGCGGTCAATAAAAGAAAAAAACTAAGAATTCTTAAAAATCGATTACACCAAAGTAACCATGAATTTACTAAACTTCATGTTGGTGACCGACTATTGATTCAAACCAAACCTGAATATGTTTCAAATTTTGAAAACAGTAATAATTTAGCTGTATTGAACCAATATGAAGGCCGTACACCTGCTACCCCATTTAAAAGAAACTTATCCATCTTAATTATTATTGCTACCATAACCATGGCAGCAACTGGTGTGTTTGAAGTAATGACTAGTGTAATTACTGGAACGCTAGCTATGCTACTTTTTAAATGTGTAGAATTGAATCGTATTTATGAAAAGATAAACTGGCAAATTATATTCTTATTGGCAGGAATGATACCGTTAGGTATTGCCATGAGTAATGCAAAAGCAGATACGTGGATTACAGAGGAATTGTTAGCGCTAATGGCTGGGCAACAACCAATATTTATTATTGGTTTATTGTTTTTAACCACCATGGTTTTAAGCAGTGTAGTTTCTAATAATGCCACTGCCATTATTATGGCTCCTATAGGTATTTCATTAGCCAGCGGTCTAAGCTTAGACCCAAAACCTTTTATACTCTGTGTAATGTTCGCTGCAAACTTTAGTTTTTTTACACCATTAGGCTACCAAACTAACGCACTTATCTACAGTATGGGAATTTATAAGTTTAAACACTTTCTGGTTATAGGAGGAGTTATTTCTCTTGTGCTATGGATTGTTGGTACCTTATTATTAAGTGCCATGCTTTAAGCATTTAAATTATTCAGGGAAAATTGCCCTAAATTTATTTACAGCAGTTTCATAACCTATTGCATATGCCTTTTCAATTCCCCTTCTGTCTAATAAACCGATATGTTCTAACTCTTGTGACTCAAGAATAAGGTGACAATTATTAATTTTTTGTCTGTTGATGGCGTAAATCATCAATCCGGTTACACGACCCGTTAATTGAAAAGAATTATTCAGGTGTTTCTTCTCTAATTTAGAAACGACAGAAACGTTGCTACCTATAACATATTCTACTTTAGACAAAACCGGTTCTGAAGGAAAATTATTCATGATTCCGCCATCTGCGTATAGTTCACCGTTATATTCTACTGGACTAAAAACTGGCGGTAATGCTGCAGAAGCCAATAACGGTTTTATCAATTCACCTTTATCAATGAATAGTTCTTCGCCTTTTTGCAAGTTGGTAGCTACCACATGAAGTTCTCTGTTTAAAGCTTCAAAACTATCTTCTGGAAAATACTGTTTAAAAGAAGATATGTAACTTTCACTGTTCAATAAACCCGGTTTTGCGACCGCGAAATAATTGTATTTAAAAAGCGGAGTCTCCTTAAAAAAACGGAGCATATCAATAACTGGTTTATCTGCTGCGTACAAAGCGCCTACTAAAGCACCAATACTACTTCCAGATACAACATTGGCTTCTAGACCAAACTCTTGCATTGCCTTTATAACACCTATATGTGCCATGCCTCTAATGCCCCCACCGGAAAGCACCAAACCTATGGACTTAGAACCTATTTGCATCTATCTAGAATTAATTCAAAAAAAATGCCGAACGAATACTATTATCCGCTCGGCATAAAATTAATCATTAATGCGGACTATGAATCTAATCCGAAGGCATAATAATATTTACTTCCGTCTTCATAAATACCTTCTAACATAACTCCACCTTTTTTACCCTCTAGCGCAGATGCTACATCATCAATATCTTTTACACGTTTACCGTCAATATGCGTAATAATAAACCCTTCACGCATTTGAGTTTCTTTCTTGATTTTTCCAGGATATAATTTAGTCACCTGAACAGCACCGTCTAAACCAAACTTCTTTCCTATCTCTTTATTGACATTCTCAAAATCGGCTCCAAGAAGGTTAAATACTTCTTTATCTTCTTTCTTTATGATATTGGTACCACCTTGAGAGTTATGAAGCTCTACTTCTAGCTCTTTTTCTTTACCGTTTCTAATTACTACAATAGTCACTTTATCACCTGGTCGTTTACCTGCAATAATTTCTTGAAGTCTAGGTGATGTAGCTGTTTCTTTACCATTTACACTAATAATAATATCTCCAGATTCAATACCTGCCAAATCTGCACCACTATCTTCACCAACTTGCTCTACCCAAACTCCTTTGGTAAAATCAACATCTTTCTCTTTGGCCAAGTTACTATCCATCGTTCTAATGGTTACCCCTAGCATACCACGTTGCACGTTACCATATTTTAAAAGGTCTTCAACCACTTTGGTTACTATATTACTAGGTACTGCAAATCCGTAACCTGTGTAAGTACCGGTTGTACTAGCAATAGCCGTATTAATTCCGACCAAATTACCGTCAAGATTCACTAGCGCACCACCACTGTTACCAGGGTTAATAGCTGCATCTGTCTGTATAAAACTTTCTACAGCAAATTTATCGGCATTAATATGAATATTTCTCGCTTTGGCACTAACGATACCTGCGGTAACTGTTGAGTTTAATCCAAGCGGATTACCTACTGCCAATACCCATTCTCCCACTTCAACATCATCTGAATTTACCAATGACATAGTTTTAAGATTGTCAGCCTTAATCTGTAAAAGTGCTAAATCTGTAGTTGGATCAGTACCTATTACGGTAGCCTTGTAAGATTGGTTATTATATAAGGTAACCTCAACCTCATCTGCATTGTCAATTACATGATTATTGGTTACTATATAACCTTTGTCGTTAATGATCACTCCTGATCCCGTACCAACCCTAGGTTGCGAACGCGTACCTTCTGGAGATTGTCCTTTAAACATATCACCAAAAAACTCTTTAAAAGGATCTGGCAATTCCCTAGCTCCTTGATTTTGATAGGATGATCCCGTTTGGGTAGATTTAATATGCACCACAGCATCTAAAACCTTCTCTGAAGTATCGGTAAAATCTAACGGTTTAATATTTCCTTCGTTATCCTTTGTATACAAAGCATGTGCACCAGGAACAGATTCAACAACCGTTACTCCTGTGTTTTCTTTTTCGTTTTGTTTGTTCAATTGTATTACCCCTAAACTAACTGCAAGGGCAATAACCGCTGAGAAGAGGTAAACCTTCCAAGCGCCTTTGGTATTTGTGTCTGATTTCATATATAATTAATTTTTAAAATTCTTCTGATGTCTTAACGGCAATAGCTATGCCATGTCTATGCCTGTCAATGCTAAAAAAAATCTAAAACTTTTTGAAATTTTAAGGGATTTTTTAGACTAAGTGGTCTGTAAGCATAAAATTAGCATGGGCAAATACTCAAAAAGAAGTACTTTATCCTATTATATATCATGTTTATAGGTAATTATATAAGTTAGATAATGAACCTTATTGTTTGAAACCGACCACATGGTCTAAAACTGACATTTTGACTTAAAGTAAGATATTTCGTCTATTTTAATGATACAAATTAGTTATACTTAGAAAACCTTTGCTTTATTTTTACGTAAGTTTAACAACGAGAAAGAAAATTTAATTGAATTCACAGGGTACTACTGCAATTTTGGTATTTGCCAATTCCGCCAAAGAAGACTTGGCGAATAAGTCAATTCCTAAAGGTGAGCAATTATTTGATGTACTAACCAAAACCACTCTTAAAAAAGCAAAAAACACAGGTTTACCTGTTTTTCATTTTTCAGATAAAGATCAAGTTGGCGCTACTTTTGGCGAACGTTTTACTAATGCTATTGCTACTGTTTTTGATAAAGGATTTTCTAATTTAATTACCATTGGTAATGATACTCCCCATTTAAAAACACAACATCTTGAACATACTGCTAATCAATTAGCTTTAGGTAAAACTGTAATTGGTCCTTCTATTGATGGCGGTTTCTATTTATTAGGTTTACAAAAATCTAACTTCGATGTTGCTGAATTTCAAAATTTACCATGGCAACGATTCAGCTTATACCACCAAATTTCATTGTGGTTACAAGTAGAATCGTCTGAATTAATAAAATTACCTGTTCTACAGGATTTGGATAACGAAAGAGATTTACATTCCATACTATCGTTTTCCTTTGGTCTATCATCCACTTTGTTATTGTTGATTATAGGTTTATTAATAAGAAACAGAAGTCTATTCTACGCTAAACAGAACTTCTCAACTCTATTACCTAATAGCTTTCTTTACAATAAAGGCTCTCCTGTAGTTTCATTTATCTAAATCCCCCTTTATCCAATAATTGGGTAAATGAAAACTCAGTTCAAAGCTATATATGAAACACTTAATACTAGTGTTGACATTGTTTATGATAAACATGGTCAATGCTCAAGAAACAATTACAGGTATTGTTACAGATACCGATGGCAATACAATACCGTACGTAAACATTCTATTGTCTGGCACCGTTACTGGATCGACTACCAATGAAAATGGTTTTTATACTATAAATGTACCCAACCTATCAGGCGAAATTGAATTTTCCGTTTTAGGATTTGAAACTCAAGTAGTTTCGATAAACAATAGACGAACCATTAATATAACTTTAAATGATTCTTCTGAAGTTTTAGACGAAGTAGTATTGACCGCATTAGGACTAAAACGGGAAACCAAAGAATTGGGTTATGTCGTACAAAGTTTAGATGCCAAGGGAGTTACGGAGGTAAAATCTGTAAATTTCTTGGATAACCTTTCTGGGAAATTAGCAGGTGTAACCATTAACCAAGGCGCAACTGGAGTTGGTTCTTCCTCAAAAATTACTATTCGTGGTGAAGCTTCTTTCTCTAATAACAATCCCTTGTTTATTGTAGATGGAGTACCGATAAATAATAACTCGGTTTTTAATTTTACCAGTGAAGCTGCTGCCGGCTTTCAAGAAATTGATTTTGGTAACGGAGCTATGGAGGTAAACCCTGATGATATTGCCGAAGTATCCGTTTTAAAAGGTCCAAGTGCTGCGGCACTATACGGAACAAGAGCTTCTAATGGTGTTATTATTATTGAAACTAAAAGTGGTAAAAACACGAAAGGATTGGGAGTAAGCTACAACACCAGCTTTTTTGTGGATTCCGCTTTTCAACTACCAGATTTTCAAAATGAATACGGACAAGGTAATTCTGGTGAGTTTGCTTTTGTAGACGGATTAGGTGGTGGCACCAATGACTTGATTACCTACAGTTGGGGACCTCGTTTAGATGTTGGTAACTTAATTCCCCAATATGATAGTCCGGTAACACTAGCAGATGGAACCGTAGTGCGCGGTGGAGATACAGCTCTTTATAATGGGAATACGATTACACCGACGGAGTTTAAATCGAATCCTGATAACTTGAAGAACTTCTATGAAACCGGAACTACCTTGATTAATAATATTGCTATTTCAAACGGATTTGACAAAGGCAACTATCGACTTTCGTTTACAGATTTACGTAGTGAGTCGATTATTCCAGGGGTTAATTTAGATAGACAAACTATTAGTACACGATTGAGTTTTCAACCTATTGATAAGATCCGCATCAATTCATCCATAAGTTATATTAATTCGAGTAGTGACAACCGACCTTCTAATGGCTACGGATCAGAAAACGCGAATTATTCTTTGGTAGCATGGGGACCACGTTCCTTGAATATTGAAAATTTAAAAAAGTATTGGCAACCTGGCTTAGAAGGCATACAACAGTATTCTTATAACTATACGTTTTTTGACAATCCTTATTTTATCCTTAATGAAAACACCAACTCTTTTAACAGGGATAGGGTTTTTGGAAATATTTCAGCTAGCTACGATATCACAGAGAATTTAACAGCGTCTATTAGAACAGGAATGGATTATTCTAGTGAACTACGTCAATTAAAAAGAGCCTATAGTTCTAATCGATTCTCAAATGGCGGATATGCCGAACATGATGTGTTCTACAGAGAGGTAAACACAGATTTTCTATTAAACTATGCAAATAAATTTAATGATATAAGTGTAGATGTTTCACTTGGTGGAAATCGTTTAGACCAAAAAGCATTTACCTCACAATCGCAGACAACAAGTTTAGCGCAACCAGGTATTTTTAGATTATCTAATGCCGCATCCCCTATAGAAGTATTCGAGTTTGAATCAAATAAACGTATCAACAGTTTTTACGGCTTGGCAAAATTCGGATATAAAGATTTCCTTTTCTTAGATGTTACAGGAAGAAACGATTGGTCAAGCGCATTGGCAACCCCATTTTCAGTAGATAATACCTCATTCTTTTATCCATCGGTATCCAGTAGTTTTATTCTATCGGAAGTAGTTGAATTACCTAAAACAATTTCTTTTGCAAAATTACGGGCAAGCTGGGCACAGGTTGGTAATGATACAAATCCGTACCAAACAACAGGAGCTTTTGTGGCACAGACACCTTTTAATGGTCAACCTACTTTCAGCAATTCAAATACCATCGCAAATGCAAATCTTCAACCAGAATCAACTTCTTCTTTTGAAGTAGGTGCAGATGTACGGTTGTTTGGCGATCAGCTTCGTTTTGATATCTCGTATTATAACGCATTAACGAAAGACCAGATTATTTCATTGCCTATAGGTATTTCATCAGGGTTTACCCAACAAGTAGTCAATGGTGGTGAAGTACGTTCAAAAGGTGTAGAGATTATTCTCGGTATTTCACCAGTAATAAGTCAGAATTTAAAATGGAATAGTACTTTAAATTTTAGCACAAACAGGTCTACCGTAGAAAGCTTACCACAAGATGAAGGCAGGTTAACACTAGCATATTCAAGAATATACGACAGTCAAAACCAAACGGTATTTTTACAGGCAGAAGAAGGTGGTCGTGTAGGTGATTTATATGGAACAGGATATCTAAAAAATGATAATGGTGATTTTATCCTGACGGATGAAGGCAGATATATTCCAGATAATGAACTACAAAAATTAGGGAATTACAATCCAGATTTTATGCTAGGTTTTAATAATCAGTTCAATTATAAGAATTGGAACATGGGTTTCCTTTTCGATTGGCGACAAGGCGGAATCATAGTTTCTAGAACTAGGGCATTGGGTAATGTTGGTGGTCAGCTGGCAGAAACAGCTTTTAGACCAGAAGAAGGAATTGTGCCCGAAGGCGTTGTAAATATAGGTACTCAAGAAAATCCTGTTTACACACCAAATACAGTAGCGGTTTCTGCAGAAAGTTACTATCGCCAGTTTTATGATAGAAACCATGAGGAAAACAATACGTATGATGCTTCCTTTTTAAAACTACGTCAAGTATCTATTGGTTACACTTTTGAAAATCTTAGTGTATTCAATCAAAATGCAACCTTGAATTTATCCTTAATAGGAAAGAATCTGTTTGCCATTACAGAGAATCCGCATTTTGACCCAGAGCAATTAGCGGTGCAAGGACAAGGATTTATAAGTGGCGTAGAAGATATGTCATATGCAACAACAAGAAGTATAGGTTTTAAAGCAGGATTTAATTTTTAAGAAAAAGAAGATGAGATATATATACACCGTTCTAGTCTTAATGTTGGTCATTAGCTGCACAAAAGACTTTGAAGAAATTAATACGAATACAAACGCACCGGTAACAGTGCAACCTAGTTTATTGCTTAGGCAAGTAATCTATGATTATGGGGAACAAATGTCTTATGAAGGTTTTACTGCCGGTAATTTACTAGGGCAATATAGCACTGCTCTTGATTTTAATTTATTTGATAGACATGATTTAAAATCACCTCAACTAGGAGGTAATCCTTGGCCAATATTCTATCAAAATCTAAGAGACAATGAGATCATATTGAATTTATCTCAAGAAAATACTGCCTTTGCGGTCTATGAAGGTCCTGCAAGAATAATGAAAGCCTACATGGCAGCAGGGTTAACAGATTTATTTGGGGATGTTCCTTATTCAGAAGCATTTAAAGGTGATACAGAAACCGTTACTCCGGTCTACGATTCTCAAGAATCTATTTACATGGATGAAAATGGTGTTTTTGATAACCTTGATAAAGGTATTGCTGCTATAGAAAACTATACAGGTACAATTGCACTAGACGGTGATATTCTATTCAATGGAGATTTAGAGGGATGGATTCGTTTTGCAAATTCGCTAAAGATTAAATATCTAATGCGAGTTTCGAGCAAAATAAATGTTGCCGCCCAATTACAAATCATAGTTGCCGAAGGTAATTTCATTGATGATAATAGTGAAAATGCCATTTTCAACTTTACCGATGGAGAACCAAATAATTTTAGGTTAGCCAGATTAAGAATAGGTGATTTCAACAATTACGTACTTTCTGAAACAATGGACGAAATATTGACCGACTTAAATGACCCGCGTAATAATCGTCTTTACCGCCCATTTGCAAATAGTTCAGATAACGGATACAACGGACTCTTAAATGGAATAGATGCCTCTGCCGGAGTTTCCTTAGCCGATTATTCCTTATTAGGAACAATTTTTAGAGAGAATACAGGATTGTTAGACGCCAATTTCATGACAAGCATGGAAACACATTTCCTTTTGGCTGAAGCCGCACAAAAAGGGCTTATAACAGCCGATACAGAAACGTTGTATAACACAGGAGTTACTCAAGCTTTTGATTACTGGCAAGTTGACCTACCTGCGGATTATTTAACCGTTGATGCTGCACTGGAAGATGGTGACGCATTAGAAAACATCATCACTCAGAAATGGATTGCCAATAGCATAAACGGCTATGAAGGTTGGGTAGAATATAGAAGAACCGGTTTCCCTCAATTGAAAACGATATCGGCTAGTTTAAATAACAATTTAATTCCGATTCGCATGCCCTATCCTTCTGAAGAAGAAGCATTAAATAGTGTCAATTATACCACTGCTTCAAATAATACGGAAGGTAATAGTATAAATGTGCCTGTTTGGTGGGATGAGCAATAGTTAGGAGTTAGGAGTTAGGAGTTAGGAGTTAGGAGTTAGGAGTTAGGAGTTAGGAGTTAGGAGTTAGGAGTTAGGAAAATAAAATAATTATGACTGAAGTGAAAATATGGCAATGGGGATTAATAATAGCATCTAGTTTGGTGTTGTTTTTCCTTTCCCCATGGGCAAAAGACACTAACCAGTTTTTTAAGGCAGTCCAAAAAAAGAAGGCGCCCAATACATTTATGTTGATGGGTAGCTTAATCATCTCTTGGATTTTTGCAAAGAGCATTACTAATGCTGCAAATTTAGGATTAGATTTTGGTATCGTTGGTGGCGTAGCTTATGCAGGGTATTATTTGTCTTTTGCAGTTGCGGGTATCGTCATTTATAAAATGAGGCTACATGGTAAATACACCAGTATACATCATTTTCTATCGTCTAAGTTTGGTAAAACAGCAGTTACCATCTTTTCTATACTAATAGCATTTAGGTTATTCAATGAAGTGTGGAGTAACACTATGGTCATAGGATCTTATTTTGGGGATATGGGTACTAGTGCCTACTATTGGTCAATATTAGTGTTTACAGCCTTGACCTTGGCTTATGTTCTAAAAGGAGGTATGAGTAGTTCAATTTTTACCGATGTTGTCCAAATGGGGCTCTTTTCTATTCTTTTGGCGGTAATATTGTTCACAATTTTTGGAAAGGGAACAGATTTATCTGTAACTGAAGTTGCAAATACTGGGATTTGGTCATTTGAAACAGGTCTTAATTTACTGTTCGCAGCACTTCTACAATCCTTCAGCTATCCCTTTCATGACCCTGTGCTAACAGACAGAGGTTTTCTCAGTAGTCCAAAAGTAACCCTAAAGAGTTTTTTATGGGCTAGCGTATTGGGTGCTATTTGTATAATTCTATTTAGTATTATTGGTGTTTACGCACAAACTCAAGGTATGCAGGGGCAGGCAGCCGTACAAGTTGGAAAAGCCTTTGGAACTATAATATTGTTGGTCATCAATTTTATTATGATTACTTCCGCAGCCTCTACATTAGATTCCACATTCTCGTCTTTCTCTAAACTATTGGCTCTTGACTTAAACTTAGGAAACACTTTAAAATTTGGTCGCTGGTCTATGGTTGCTATTGCAGTGTTAGGCACAATTCCTGTTTTTTTAGATGCAGAAATATTATCTGCTACTACCATTAGCGGAACTATGGTCATAGGCTTGACCCCTATTTTTATATTTTGGAAAGACAAAGCTCCTAAAATCAGTTTTCATTTAAGTGTTTTTGTCGGATTGTTATTTGGCTTCCTTTTAATTTTTAATTGGTTTCCAGAAAATATGATATTTACTACTGGCAAATACGCCAGTTTACTCTGGATTAATTTTTGGGGCATCATCTGTTGCCTATTCGTTTATATAATACCTACATGGATAAAGAAATAAAACATATTGGTGTAAAAGAAGGAAAGCTATTGCTTTTTGGAGGGGTTTATAGCAACCTACAAGCATTGGAAAAATTAATTTCTATTGCTCAGGAGGCTGGGGTAAAACCAGAGAACTGTATAAGTACCGGCGATTTAACTGGTTACTGTGCACAACCTGAAGAAACTATTCAATTGTTTCAAAAATGGGGTGCATTAAGCATTGCAGGTAACGTAGAACTACAACTAGCTAGTGACAGTGAAGACTGTGGATGCGATTTTAAAAGTGGTAGCCGTTGCGATGATTTTTCAAAAATGTGGTTTCCGTATACTAAAGGACATTTATCGCAACAATCTTTAGATTGGATGAAAGAAATTCCGGAGTACATCAGTTTTGATTATGCTGACAAAAAAGTAACCGTAGTCCATGGAAACTATGGAAATACTTCTGAATTCGTATTCAAGTCAAATGCCACCGAAAGTAAAGAACGTTGTTTTGATGAGACTAAAAGTGATATCATCATAGCAGGCCATTGCGGGCTACCATTTCATCAATCTATAAAAGATCAGCTATGGCTTAATCCTGGCGTAATTGGTATGCCAGCAAATGATGGTACAACTAGAGTTTGGTATATGCTTTTGGATGCGATTAATGGCGAAGTAAGCTTCACACATCAATCATTTGAATACGATGCCGAAATAGCACAAAAATTAATGTACAAAAATCATTTACCCGAAGCTTATGGAGACACCCTTACTTCTGGCATTTGGGATAACATGGAAATTCTTCCAGAAATAGAAAAAATGGGGCAGGGAATTCCGATTCATTTTAACCAAGAACAAAAAGATTCAATAAAACCAAAAACACAAAAAAAGATGGCAAATACGTACTACGACCCAGCAGATTTAAGAAAATTCGGAAAAATTACAGAGTGGAGCGAAGAGCTGGGAACAAAATTTTTCGATTATTATGGTAAGGTTTTCGAAGAAGGCGCACTAAGTGCTAGAGAAAAGTCTCTAATTGCACTAGCTGTATCTCATGTTGTTAAATGTCCGTACTGTATTGATGCCTATACCAAAGACGGATTACAAAAGGGAATAACAAAAGAAGAAATGATGGAGGCTGTACATGTTGGGGCTGCAATTGAAAGTGGAGCAACATTGGTTCATGGTGTACAAATGATGAATAAGTATAATAAATTGTCAATGTAAATTTCGTTGTTGGTTGTTCGTTGATGGTTGTTCGTAGCGGCCTTCTTTAATAATCAATACATTGAAATTAAAGTTAGTTTATAAAAATATTGCAAATGGAATGTTCATCATGAACATCTATTATTAAGAAAAGGAAATTAAATGTTGTGAAGTCAAAGTTTGAAGCATTGTATAAAATGCTAACAATAAAAAGCGAACAACAAACAACTAAAAAAATGGCTACAAAATCATTAAAAGCGAAAGGAAACGATTTAGCAGTTTCCAATAAGCAATTAGAAATACTAAACGGAGGAATCTTTGCTGATGGCGAATTGCCTTATTTTAAGGACAAAATTGCCGAGATAGGACATTTTCCTTTACGTCCAAAAAAGTTGGAAATTTTGCAAATTAATGTAGGTTACATGTGTAATCAAGTTTGCGAACATTGCCATGTAGATGCTGGTCCCGATCGTAAAGAGATTATGACTCGTGAAACCATGCAACAATGCTTAGAGGTCATAAAAAATACAGGAGCCCACACTTTAGATTTAACTGGTGGAGCACCAGAAATGAATCCTGATTTTGAGTGGTTTGTAGAAGAAGCTGCTAAAGCCGGAATCAAAGATTTTATTGTTCGTTCTAACCTTACTATTATTAGGGCAAACAAGAAATACTATCACTTACCAGATTTCTTTAAAAAACATAATGTTCATGTAATCTCTTCAATGCCACACTATACCCGTGGTAAAACGGATAAACAAAGAGGAGACGGAGTTTTTGATAAGTCGATAAAGGCATTGCAAGAATTGAATGAAAGAGGCTATGGTATGCCAGGTAGCGATTTAAAGTTGGATTTGGTATACAACCCATCAGGCGCTTATTTACCAGGTGACCAAGTAGCAATGGAAAAAGATTTCAAAAAAGCCTTAAAGGAAGATTTTAATATTCAATTCCACAGTCTTTTTGCAATTACCAATTTACCTATTGCACGTTTCTTAGATTATTTGATAGCCTCAGAGAATTATGAAGATTATATGTATGCGCTGGTTGAAGCATATAACCCCTCTGCAGTAGCAAATGTAATGTGTACCAATACTATTTCCATTAGTTGGGACGGATGGTTGTATGATTGTGATTTTAACCAAATGCTCGACTTAAAAGTAGCTAGCAAGGTGAAACACATTAAAGACTACAATGAAGATTTATTAAACGATAGAAATATTATTATATCCCAACATTGTTATGGCTGTACAGCAGGTGCAGGTAGTAGCTGCCAAGGTACTGTTGCTTAACACCATTTAAAACACCCTCCTAATTTAATAAAATAACGAAATAGTAACTGACCGTTTAGTTTGTAAACGGCTTAAAAAACATTGCCATACACCGATATATAGTACGTTTATCGAAAAAAAATGCATCTAGTCTATAAATATTAAAGCTTATTATAAATCGGAAGTTCTATATACAGACCATATGGTCAGATTTACCCAAATCTCAATATTATGAACAAGATCCTAAAACGCATGGCAACCATGCAACGTTTACAGACTACCGGATTAGAATTGTTTTATGCCCAAGGGTATTACGATACCAGTGTAGATGATATTCTAAAAAAATTAGAATTATCTAAAAAGGTATTTTAAAAAGACAACCCTTTAATTAAATCTATTCCTTGAACATATTTAGAATTTCGTGAAACCCTATATTCAAATTCTTGAGAAATCCCTCTAGCCTCTCCGTCATCATTAAGATTATATTTTAACTCCAATACCACAATATCATCTTCAATACGTCTTTCAGAAGCAACGTAATTAGTGTAATATGGATCATAAAATCTTTGATGAAAATCTAGTGTAATCCTAAATTTTTTACAATCAGACAAGAAATATCTTCTTTCGTAAGAGTTGTAAAGAGCGGGTTGTAATTGTTGCAATCTATTTTTTAAAAGGGGATTATCCTCAATCTCATTAGTTACTATTTCCATAAGATTATAAATACTTAAAGACTTTATATCTAAGACTAAATCACCTAGTTTATGGGTTATTTTATCACCAACCTCACCAAACTTTTTCTTAATTTCTATTGAGGGGTTTTTTATTAGTGAAAAATTATCTCCGTACCATCTTAATCTATATTTTTCTCGTGTACCAATACCTGAAACGTTTTGCTTGTAAAAATTGTAATTACAGTCATCGAAATAAACATTGTTGATTCTACGTTTTTCAAATATCTCTTCAAAACCATAACTATTGGAAAAAAGATCTTGTACTAAATCTTCCAAATAAGCACTGGAACAAATGTATTTACGTTCATATCTTAGATTATCCTCTGAAAGTATTGACGATTTTGCGGTATTACTTACTACTTTTTCCATACTCGTTGCCATACATTTTATCAATTACTTTAGAAGATTTGGTTTCTACTAATTTACCCTCTATGCTTAATTCAGAATTTTCTTCAATTAAATGATCTAAAGTATTATCAATTAAAGTTAAATTAGTAAGACTGATAGTGCCAGGTCCATATTCACTTTTCTTTTGAAAGCTAGAAATCGCTAATTTTGAATCTGTGATATTCACGTTATCAAGTTCTATAATTGACAAATCTTTACTCACCACTCCAATTTCCCCACCTACAATTTTCACTTGTCCTCCAGTCAATTTACTACCTTCTCCAATACTTATGGCTTTATCAGAAGCATTTGTAACGACTACATTCTTAATTTCCAATGAAGAACCTGAAACATCAATACCATCATTCCCACTATTTAAAAAAGAACAGTTTTCTAGTTTTCCTGTAACAAAATCACCGTCAAAGGCATCAGAAAAGGTATTCTTAAAATTGACCGACCCTAAATAGAAATCTGATCTTATAATATTCAATCCATCCTCACACCTATTATTTTCAAAAGTTGAATTTGTAATTCGAACATTCGCTTCATTAAAATTTACTGCTCCAGATAGGCTCCAATCCATAACATTTGGGTTAGAAAGATTGCTAAAATGACAAAAATCTAAAATAGAAATTTGGTCACAATTGGAAACAAAAATCCCATTCCCTGTACCGTCCGAAGATTTAAATGTAATAGGATCAGTCTTGGTTCCTTTGCAAATCATAGGGGAATAAGATAATAATGAAGCTTTATTTGACAAATCTAAACTAAAGCCTTTCTCAATTTGAACGGTATACCCAGAAGGAATACGAATTATTTTATTTGTTTTATAAGTACCCGATTTAAATACTATATTTTTTTCATTTTCATTAACAGTGATAAATTCAAATAAACTTAAGTCCGAAAATTGATTATACTTTTTTACAAAATCAGCATCCTCTTCCTTATATGGTATTATATTTACGAAGTCATTATGCTTTGAACCAAGAATATTAAAATCCAAATGTATTTTACTAACATCCTTTGGGTAACGAAATTCTCCTTTTTTATTCTTTTTAGAAACAAAAGCATTTATAAAAGAACTCTTCAATGGAATTGAAACAATTTTCTTCTCATCTGGCAAAATAATACTATTTTGAATTTGATTTGAGAGAATTGTTCCTTTAAATGTTTTTAAGGAATTGATGGTAATTGGATAATTAGAAATATTATAAACCCTTAACACCATCTCATTTGAAGTGTGATTGTATAGATGCGTAATCACAGCATCTGAGGGGTGAATCTGCTTTTTAATAAAGTTGCTGTTATGCTCTAGTATAGACCTATCAAAATTAATGTCAAATTCAGTGTTTAGATTAACTATTAATGAATTTAACTCATTATAATTTGAATTAAGTAAATTGTTAATAAATTCACTACTGCTAACCAACTCTAACTTTTCTACTAATTTCTGTTTATATAGGTCATCATTTTCATAAAAAATATAATTTCTTATATAATCTATTTTAGTTCCAGAATTAGAGTCATAAGATACTGGTTCCAATTTATTTGTAACAGGGTTATAATATATTCTTAAGTTATGCCAAATTAAACCATGATGACCTCCAAACAAATTTGACAAAGCAACATAGAAAGTTAGCTTATCAAGATCAAACACCTCTGAAATTTTCAATTCTCCTTTTCTCAAACCATTCAATAAATTTTTTGCAATATTAAATTGTTTTCTTAAAATTGGGGAAGAAAGTACTTTTGACTCATTAAAAACAGAGATAGGAGCATTATCGATTAAAGACAAATCTGAATCTATAGTAGAACTAGGTAAATTTAACTCTCTTTGTTTACTTCTATCTGCCCACAATAAAGATTCATCAAAATTTAAAATTATACCTTCTCTTCTTTTGTTGTTTTCAATTAAATACTTATCAAAGGATTCTTCAATTGCCATTATACCCATCATTTTATTGACCGTAGTATTCTTTTTTGCTATTTTCAAATCAACATTTATAAAATCATATCGCAAGCCAACTAAATCATTATCCTTCATTGATTTATTAAATAACCACTCCCACACATAGTTTCGTGCCTTTGGTTGCTGAATAGAGAATTTTCGCATTCCAAAAAAAGTATTCTCATCTTCCAATTTAACTTTAAACGACCATTTGACAGAATCAGTTAAATGATCTGTCCAATCTCCTTTTAAACGCAATTCAGATTTTAATCTACCAATGTGTTTAGAGGAAATAGTAGCTTTAACAAAATCACTATCTTCGGAAGTTAAAATCCCTATTTCTAATGCAGATTTTCTTTTGTCGCTTAATTTGTCATAATCTTTCTCCTTTAATGTTAATACGATGTTTTCTAGATTATTTAATCTATTTGATAATGGAATATTGTTAATTTTAAGTTTACTCAAACCATATGACCTTCCGGAAATTCCTTTTTTGAAACGCCCAGTGTTTATATAATCTATATTATCAAGTGTCATTAATTTATGTTCAAATAATCTTTTGAATACAAAATAAGTCTTTCCGTTTATAGTTGTTTCCACTGGTTTGGTATAAAAATCCAAATTGATAAATTTACCTTTCCCAGATTTTGCCCATTCCTTATTATCTTTTAGATAAATATGTAGAAAAAATTTATCACTTAATTGTCTTGCTGTCAGTGGCGCATTATATACATAATATAAATTGGTACTACCAAATTCATGGATGAGATGTATGGAACAGATTGAATCTTTATGAATATTATTTATGTCATTAACTATAATCTTATTTATGCTGAATGCGTCTTTTAAAACAGTAGGAGACATAAAATCACTTACATTGTTTTCAGTCTTTTTCGTTACCTTTTCTTTATTAAAAGCTAATTGTAAGGAAAAGAGAATTAATGGGATAAGGAGTAATAATGGAATAGCAAATTTGAAAGATTTTCTATTATTTTGTATTCTCATAGCAATTTTTTAAAATTTATATAAGGGAAGTAGAAAGACATTAATTTTTCTCTCATATTTAAATGCCACTATCAATAAAAGTAATATTAATATCCGCATCTAAATTTTTTAGTTCTTTTGCTATAACTTGTAATCCTTCTAAATTTGACAGATTAATTAAAAAATTAACATCAAAATTTTCTTTGGTAATATTAAGTCTTTTCATTTCTAGCTGTGTAGTATGCATAGACAAAACTGAGCTAATTTGATCTATAATTTCATTTCCGTTTTTGTCTGTTGTAGGTAAGCTTAAAATTAAATTTTGAGAAATAGAATCACTTAATTTATTTTTTTTCATTAAAACTATAACTAAAGCAAGTAATACAAAACCAGTAAATGTTGGTAAAAATTGATTAGCCCCCATTCCAAGACCTACAGCTATTGAAATAAAGAAAAAGCCCAATTCTTCAGGTTCCTTTATAGCGGTTCTAAAACGAACTATGGATAAAGCCCCTACCAAACCCAACGAAAGGGCTAAGGAAGATTTTACAATTGATATTATAATAAAGGTGGTTACACCAACTAATATAAAAACACGTGATAATTGTTCTCTATTAGAAATAGAATTTCCGTATTTTACATATAATTTAGAAAGGATAAAAAGTAGAATAATCGCAATTATAATATTTAATAAAAAAGTGAGAATTGAAAAATTTTCTTGGGAGTTTAATTCAAATTGACTGAGTAATTCATTCATAATTGTATAGAATCTGGTTGTTAGTTAATTTACAAAGTTAATACTTACTAATGGTTTTGAAAGAATATATTTACAAAGTGCAAGGTCGACTTGTTTCATAAAGCCTATAAATTGGTTTAACATTAAACCTCTAAAACCTAAGAAAGAAAATTTATCCAAGGGTGAAACTTGGGCATCTAATCATATTCTTGTTACTAGCATTAAAACTTTTTTATTTATCCAAATCTCTGAATAAATAAAACTTATTTTTTAGTATACTTATAAAAAATCCAAGACAAACTTCTGTATTAAAATTATTTGGTTAAACAAATTTAAAAGTATTCCCGATTTTTCCATTTGAAACAGCTTATGTTTAATAATCTAAATATACACCTAGCGAAGTAATTATTTTTTTAAATAAGCTATTGATGCCGATATAATATAACTTTTCATGCTTTTTTAAAATCAATTCAAAAAAAACTGACATTCTAAAAGATTGGTAACTCAAAACTACTTCTTAATAACTTTATTCTTATTTAGTTGATATTCATTTATTGCAATTTTCAAAATATCAAGGGCATTATTTTTTTCTCCAAACCCATTTGAAATCATTTTATTTGGACCTTTATAATTAGAAAACCATAATTCTATAATTTCTGTAATACCGTTATATTTTTCATCCAATTCAGCAATATTATTGACCTTATAAAATGTTGAATTTTCCGCTATTGCTATTAATTTATCATCTTTTTCTCCCCTATCTAACAAATACAATACACCTATTATCTTACACTTAACAATACTTGCTCTTTCAATGCTTGACCCTAAAACAATAATATCAAGGGGGTCTCCATCACCTCCATTCTCCTTTGAAAGTAAGGTTCTTGGAATCATTCCATAATTACCTGGATACCCTAAATATTCAACTATCCGCGGTTTATCGTCAACTAATTCCCATTCTATTTTTCCATTTGATTTATTAAGTTCCCATTTATCCACTGTTCCAGCAGGAATTTCAATTATTGCATTTACATCACCATCTTCAAAAATGGGAGAAACATCTGTTAATAAATTTACCGTATCTATTTCTGTTTTTATTTTATACGTTGAAGTGTCTAATTTCCTATTTTGACTTTGTTGAAGACAGGCATTCATTAAAAACAAAACAGCGACTAAAACAAATACTAAGAGTTTTCTCTTCATAAAATAAAATTTTTAAACCAAAATTTAATAACAAAACAACTACATTAAAATCTTAAGATTACTTAATACATATTTGCTAATGTCGATATGAAAAATCATACATAATTCACCCATTATGATTCCCTGAAATACAAAATCTTATAAAACTAAGTAACAGATAACATCTCTTGAAAAAAGTGAAATTAAGAAAAGTGTTTTACTTCAAGTGAAATGTTTTAATTTTTCTTAATTGAACTTAAATAATACAAACCCGCCTAAGAAAAATTGTTTAAAGTAATAAATGTTGAAGGGTGAAAAAATATGCTCATCAACAATTGATCAAGGCTTAATTTTAAAAAAACAATTTATTAAAAACCTATTCTCAAACTGACCACTTAGTTTGTTAAGTAGTGTAAAAAGGATGTTAAACACCGATAAAATGTACGTTTATCGAAAAAAAATGCATCTAGTCTAGAAATATTAAAGCTTATTATAAATCGGAAGTTCTATATACAGACCATATGGTCGGATTTACCCAAATCTCAATATTATGAACAAGAGCCTAAAACGCATGGCAACCATGCAACGTTTACAGACTACCGGATTAGAATTGTTTTATGCCAAAGGGTATTACGATACCAGTGTAGATGATATTCTAAAAAAACTAGAATTATCTAAAGGTGCATTTTATTATCATTTTGATTCTAAAGAAGACTTTTTCATACAGATCATTCAAAATTTATTGGCACGTAAAATTTACAGCACTTTAATAGAACCTATTGAAGGTCATGATAATCCACTAACCTTGATAACAAAATGTTTTGACGATGCTATGGAAACCGCCGTTCATAATGAACTTGATTATGGTTGTATCCTTAGTAACTTCTTAACTGAATTTAATGGCAAGAATGAGGTAATCATGCGTCAATTAAACGAAATTGTTACTGTTTGGGAAGTAAATCTGGTTACGGCATTACAAAAAGGAAAGTTCAATGGGTATTTAGATCGTCATGTAGATTGCGAAGCAGCAGCTACTTTTTTAATGAGCTCTTATTTTGGAGTAAGAACTTTAATGACAAGTGCTGCACCAGCAGCTAAAAAATATCGATTTATGTCTCAGTTGCGTCAGTACTTTAAGAGTATAGAATCAAAAGTTATATCTTAAAAATTGCTGTTTATTACTTCTATTAACTTTGCAACAACAGATTCTGGTGTAATGGTTTCCATGACATTTTCATAACCCTCAGGATATTTATTACCGTAAATGGATGTAGGTATCGCAGGATATTTATTTCTATCGGATAGTAGCGCATTCTCTTTAGGTTGACTAAAGGGGTAAAAACCGGCATAGGGGTGGGTAATGCCCCAAATAGTTACGGTTGGCACTCCGTACATAGCCGCTAAATGAGCGTTACCACTATCCATCGCCAACATCAGTTTTAAGTTTGAAATTAAACTAAGTTCATCAGAAAATGATAATATTCCCGCTGCATTGTGGCAATTATTATATTGCTGTTCCCACGTATTAAGTACTTCTATTTCCTTTTTCCCACCTCCAAACAAAACAATATTATACTTATCAGTATCGTTTAAGGCCTTTATAACCTTTTCCATTAATGGCAACGGATACATTTTACCCTGAAACGCAGCAAAAGGGGCAATTCCGATTAGCATCTTTCCCTTAGTAACATTTAAATCTAATAATGTTTCAGGAATAGGTTTAGAAGATAGAATTTCCATTTCATTAGTAGCAATTGGATATCCTAACTTATTAAATACATCTGCATAACGTTCAAAAGTAGATGTAAGTGGTTGTAATAAAACTCTATTAGGATTAATCAATTCTTTCTTTTCAGCTCTTCCTTTATCAATTTGAATAAATGGAATTGATGAAAATCTGAAAAACTGTTTTAGGATAGTACTACGCAATACATTGTGTAAATCTGCAACAACATCAGCATCAAGTGATTTCAATTCACTATAGAGCCTCCAAAGTCCCTTAAAACCCTTGTGCTTACCTTTTACATCAGCATTAAAAACAGAAACGTTAGGTATATCTGCAAATATTGGTGCTGTAAATGATTTTGTTAGAACGGTAATCTTAATCTGCGGATACTTCTTTATTAAACCTATAATAACAGGAACAGTCATTGCAACATCACCCATAGCGGATAATCTAATAACCAGAATGTGGGTAGAATTATTTATTGCCACGAAGGATGGGATTTAGTTCCTCATCATTATACATCTTCATTTGCTTATAAACCTTCATATACTTAGTACCATTTTCAATATCGCTAAGTAATTGATCGATAGCCAAGGAAAGATCTTTTTTTTGTTCCAATAGAATATTCAACTTTGCCTGACATTTCTCTTTATGCTCCATTGAAGCATCTACTCTAGTTGCCTCCTCTTTCATATGATAAACCTTCAATGCCAAAATAGATAGGCGATCAATTGCCCAAGCAGGACTTTCAGTATTAATAGTAGCTGACGGTTTTATCTCTACCGACTTATATTTATTTAGAAAATAACTATCGATAAATTCTACCAAATCTGTTCTATCTTGATTACTAGCATCAATCTTTCGTTTAAGAACTAACGCATCATTAGGGTTGATATCAGGATTTCTAATGATATCTTCATAATGCCATTGTACAGTATCAATCCAATTCTTTCTGTATAACAGATGTTCTATATCATCTTTATAATAAGGATTTTCAAAACTTTGATACACATCATCTTTAACGTGATATTTTTCAATACTAGTATTAAATATATTAAATGCGAATTCGCTAAACATAGAGTCCTTTTTTACAAAGATAAAGTTTAAAGAGGAAACCTATAGTTTGGTTACAAAAACTATAATTGGCACAACAATACTAGAAATAAGTACTAGTTCTAGAAACTTAGGCTTTTTAATAGACTCCAGATAATTAACTATAAAAATCACTGAAGGAAAAAATGTAATCATAACCGCATTGTTATTATCTGAAGTAACTAGAATATTAACTACGAGTCCAATTACAAAAGAAAAAGCTATTAATCTCATTATAATGACCTTGCCTACCCCAGATTTACTTAAATGTATAAATGTTGAAAATGCTAGTGCCATATTTAATATAGCAAACAATGACATTTTTAAGCTAGACCACCATTTTATAGGGAATATAGCATCATAATTTATAGCAAAATCATAATGCTCTTGTATGAAATATGGTTTATCTAACAATATTAATATACCATATAGTATTAAAATGAAACAAACCCCGACAGATATAATTACCAGCCAATTTCTAATGTTTTTAGGTTCGTAAATATAAATAGCCGCAAAAACTAAAAGTAAATAAAGGAGTGCCCATTCATAAAATATACTTGAAATACAGATCCAAAGACCGGCATCAAAAATTTTAAGTTTTATATTTTTTAGAGATTTAATACTTAACAAACGCCTCATGGCAAGCAACAAAAAGAAACTTGTAAAAATAGCTTTGTTATCGCCTAAAGTTTCCGGAAAAACTACAAAGAGTAGTGTAAAATAAAGAATGGCAAATGAATTGGATCCAGTTAGTTTATTACGTTTAACTACAAAATCAACGATAAAAACACTGAATAAAAGAATAGCTAAAACACCTATTGAAGGCACTAATTCTACCTCACTAAACGTTGAATCTAGTAGATAAAATTGAACTGACCAGTAGAATAGAAACAAAAAAACCAGAAGAATGATGAAATTCACCGGTTTTGTTTTCTCAAAAATGCTTGAAATCATCTAAGCTTTTTATATTTTTGCTGGTAAATATAGTAATAAGATGAAATCATTTTTTGAAGGAATTGCAGATTTGTTCGTAAATGTTCTATTTGCACCGTTAGATTTTTTACGTTTTGCCGATAGCTGGGCTTTGGCAAATATCCTTAATTGGATATTTATGTTAATTGGTTCTGTAGCATTCGTTTATTGGATGCTTGAATTAAAGAAGTATAACGATGAAGGAGTAGAAGATAAATCAAGTACTTCTCATTCATACTTATAATTATAAAGTTGAATCTTATCGACTTTAAGAGTTTTAAAGTCGATAAGATTCATTTTACCTAAAGATCAAATCCCAGGTCTTTTCTATAATTCATTCCTTCAAAGGAAAGTTTTTCTACATTTATATACGATTGCGCAAGTGCCGATTTAAAATCCGTACCAAAAGAAGTAATTGCCATTACCCTACCACCGTTAGTTACTACTTTACCATCTTTTAAAGTTGTGCCCGCGTGAAAAACTAAAGAATCTTTAATAGATTCAATTCCTTTTATTTCCTTTCCTTTTTCATAAGACCCAGGATAACCCCCAGAAACGGTCATTACTGTTGTTGCCGTCCTGTCGTCTAACTTTAAATCAATATTAGATAATGTTTGATTAGCCACCGCTTGTAGCAGTTCAACCATATCGTTTTGAATACGGGGAAGTACAACTTCAGTTTCTGGATCGCCCATTCTAACATTATACTCGATAACTTTAGGATCTTCACCTACTTTAATCAATCCGATAAAAATAAAACCTTTATAAGGCATATTATCCTTTTTAAGACCCTCTACGGTAGGTTTAACGATTCTCTGTTCTATCTTATCCATAAAAGCTTTATCAGCGAATGGAACGGGTGAAATAGCCCCCATACCACCTGTATTGAGTCCGGTATCCCCTTCGCCTATTCTTTTATAATCCTTTGCCGTTGGTAAAACTTTATAACTATCACCATCGGTTAGTACAAAAACACTTAGTTCTATACCGTCAAGAAACTCTTCTATAACTACAGTTGCACTTGCAGCTCCAAACTTTTCATCAACCAACATTGACTTAAGCTCTATTTTTGCTTCATTAAGGTCATTAAGAATTACCACACCTTTACCTGCAGCTAATCCATCAGCTTTTAAAACAAATGGAGGATTAAGTTCTTCCAAAAATTTAAATCCGTCTTCTACGGTTTCAGATGTGAAGCTTTTATATTGAGCTGTAGGAATATGATGTCTCATCATAAACTCCTTTGCAAATTCTTTACTCCCCTCTAGAGTTGCTGCTAATTTTTCTGGACCAATAACTGCAATAGTTTTTAATTCTTCATCATTCAAAAAGAAATCATGAATTCCATTTACCAAAGGATCTTCTGGTCCAACAAAAACAAGTTCTATATTTTCTTCTAACACTAATTTTTTAATAGCATCAAAATCATTTACACCAATTGGTATGTTTGTTGCGATTTTTTCTGTACCAGCATTTCCTGGTGCCACAAAAAGTTTTGATAATTTATTACTCTGTGCCAATTTCCAAGCAAAAGTATGCTCGCGACCTCCTGATCCTAGAATTAAAATATTCATTTTATCAATTTTTACAAAAATACTTCTTGCTCTTTTAAATTTTTATTTAGTAGAGAAATCTCTATGCTCTTTCTTCTGTAAGTCTTCTGGAGACAACGATTTGAAATAATCGTATACGATTTTTAATCCTTCATTTCTATGCACTTTTGGCTCCCATCCTAAAATTTCCTTCGCTTTAGTGATATCCGGTTGACGTTGTGTAGGGTCATCCTGCGGAAGCGGTTTATAAATTACCTTCTGTTTAGTCCCAGTTAAAGCAATAATCTCCTCAGCAAATTCCTTAATTGTTGTTTCGTGTGGATTTCCAATATTAATAGGGTCAGTGTAATCGCTAAATAATAAACGGTATATTCCTTCTATTTGATCATCTATATAACAAAAAGATCTACTTTGAAAACCATCACCAAAAACCGTTAAATCTTCACCACGTAGAGCTTGTCCCATAAATGCAGGTACTACTCGTCCGTCATTTAAACGCATTCTAGAGCCATATGTGTTAAAAATACGTACAATTCGAGTGTCCAGTCCATGATGTCTATGATACGCCATAGTAATAGACTCCATGAAGCGTTTAGCCTCGTCATAAACCCCACGAGGACCAATAGGATTAACATTACCAAAATATTCCTCATTTTGAGGATGAACTAATGGATCACCATAAACTTCGGAAGTTGAAGCAACCAAAATTCTAGCCCCTTTTTCTTTCGCCAAGCCTAGAAGGTTTAGTGTGCCTAAGGATCCAACTTTTAAGGTTTTAATTGGAATTTTTAAATAATCAATCGGACTTGCTGGCGATGCAAAATGTAAAATATAATCAAGTTTACCAGATACATGTACAAATTTTGTTACATCATGATGGTGAAATTCAAAATTTGAAAGCGAAAATAAATGAGAGATATTATTTAAATCTCCTGTAATCAAGTTATCCATTGCAATGACATGGAAACCTTCATCTATAAAACGATCACACAAATGAGAACCTAAAAAGCCAGCGGCACCTGTAATTAATATTTTTTTCATAATAATTCTAGTAGGCTTTTTCTTCTCCCTTAAATAGGTTTGTAACAGTTTGAATAATAATACCTAAATCCAATAATAAAGACCAGTTTTCTAGGTAGAAAATGTCATATTTAACTCTATTGATTATATCTGTATCTGCTTCTATTTCTCCTCTAAACCCACTTACTTGAGCCAAGCCAGTTATACCCGGTTTAACACTATGTCGTAGCATATACCTATTAGCTTTCTTCATATATACTTCAGAGAGGGATACCATATGAGGCCTAGGTCCAACAACAGACATCTGACCAAAGAATACGTTGTAAAACTGTGGCATTTCGTCTAAACTAGTTTTTCTGATAAATTTTCCAATTTTGGTAACTCGCATATCGTTCTTCGTAACATGCAGTGCATCATTACCACGGTTAACTGCCATCGACCTATATTTAAAACAATAAAACTCCCGATTATCCAAACCATGCCTTTTTTGTAAGAACAAAGTAGGACCCTTAGACTCCAATTTGATTAAGATAGCCATTAATGGCGTTAACCATGACAACACTAATAATATAACCAATGAAGAAAAGATGATGTCAAAGAATCTTTTGACAAAAGCATTAATCGGGTCATGCAAAGCTATCTTTCTCAAGGATAGAATTGGAATATAATCGTAATACTCGTACTTTAAATTTCTTGCAAAAATATCTTTATTATCTGGTATAAACTTTAACGTTCTTAGGTTGTTTTCTGCAAAATTAACAAGATTTGTTATTTGATCATTAGATAACTCAGCCACAGAAAAATAAATTTCATCAATATTATTTTCAACAACATATTCCAAACATTTCATCAAGGAAAAATCCTTATCTCTAACAGAGAATTTAGCCTTAAAATTTAACCCATAATCCAATTTTGTCTGAAAAATCTTTATAAGCTGCCTTGTTTTCGCATTATCACCTATTACAATAACACTTCTACCATTGCCCTTTAACAAAACCCGAAATTTCTTTAAAAGAAAAAATACCAAATATTTAAAGAGAAAAACTACAACAGTAACATAAACAACATAACTTGCTAATGCTAGTCTTCCAACCTCAGGTTGTTTAAAAAAGCCCATATATGCATACAAGACAATTATAAACAATAAAATCTGTCTTATTAAGAGGGAAAATAACTGAATAACTCTTGCTTGTCTCTCAACGTTATAAAATTCATTTTTTAATGATATGATTATCCAAGCAATAATTACATACCCAATAAATACATAATAGTTGACTAATTTAATTTCAAATAAAAAAACGCCAAATACTAATATTGTCAAATCAACTAATGACATTAATGGCTTAATTAATTTAGACCATCTACCTTTTTTATATTTCAAGCCGAAAAATTATTTTTAAAAATTACTTTACAAATTAAATGATTTTGATTCGAAACAACTATGTTATTTGAACTTTTAAACAATTATAGCATTAACGAATACTCCAATAACTAATATTCCCAATGTTTTAAGCAATATCATTATGTAAAAAATCACATGTATTGGCAATTCTCATATGCAATTATAAAAGAACAAAAACATCCATATATCAAATACGCTAATTGAATTTAATCCAATTTAATATCACTATACTGGTCATAAAAAAATTACATTTGTTTTCAACTATAATTAATTCGGGAAAATATAGAATCATTAATTTTTTATGAACTTTAAAAAAAAGAGCTTATTTCTAAATTTTAGCGGTTACACAATTATAAATCTTTTAAACTCCCTCACTCCATTTATAATTTTACCAATACTAACTTGGAATTTGAGTTCAAATGATATTGGAGTAATTGACTTATTCACAACATCTACCTTTTTTCTTACTCCTATTATTGGTTTATGTATTATTCAATCTATTAGTAAATTATACTTTACCATAGAAAATAGAAACAAATACATTTCTGTTGTTTTCACATGTATTCTAATTCTAGGCGTAGGATCAACACTCTTGTCTATACTCGGCACATATACATTCAATATTTTCGACCTTAATACCGATAAAAAACAATTAGTGATATTAATTGTTTTTTATGTATTCTTAAACTTAATAATCGAAGGGTTTTTAATTTTAAAAAGAAATGAAGAAAACTTGAAACAATTTGCTATAATAAGGTTAAGTAAGGCAGGTTTAGATATTATATTATCAATCATTTTCTTGTCACTATACAATAATTATAATGTAAGGATATTTTCACTTTTTTCTTCTTCTTTCTTATCAGCATTATTCATTGGCTATCTCTTATTAAAAGATAAGAGCATTACTTTTTTAATAGACAAAAAATTAGTGAATAAAATATTGATTTATTCATCACCGCTAATTTTACACACTTTTTTCAATAACATTTTAAATTACGCAGATCGCTATTTCATAAACGATTATCTTGGAACAGCGCAATTAGGCAAATATTCTGTCATTTATCAACTATGCATGGTAATGAGTTTATTAATTACTTCATTTTCAATGGCATGGACTCCATATTTTATGAAAAACATGGCGATAGACAAAAAAGGATTCATGATAATTTTCAACAAAACATTTAAATACTATTCACTATCAATTTTAATATTTGGTATAATTATTTATTTTATTATGCCCCTTATTTACAAATTTTATGTTGGAGAAGATTATAAAGTTGAAAATACTATTTATTTAGCTCTATTATCGGGCTACTTTTTTCAAGGTTTATATAGATTTAAAGTAAATCAACTATTTTTTGAAGAAAAAACAGGTTGGATAGCTAGTCTATCTTTCATAAGCGCTTTAATCAATATCATTTTAAATTTTTATCTTATTCCTAAATGGGGATTATTTGGTGCAGCTTTTGCCACCTTAGTTTCATATATAGTACTCTACACAATATTGGAGCTATTATTATCGAAAATTCTAAATGAAGACCTTTAAATATTCTTAAATCAAGAATACTGATTTATTCAGATTTACTAACAGTAATTTTAAACCAATATAAAATAGCTAACATTATGAAAATCAAATTATAATATCTTAAAATTTTAGCCAACAAGGATTAAAAATCGAACTTACCTCAAAAAAACGTCTATATTAAAGTACTTTGTAATGTTGGGACAAAAAATAAAACAAAATGGGACAGAAACAAGACAAAAGAAAATTGGTGTACTTAAACATGTAAACTATAATAATGATTTGAATTTCATCTCAAATAAAATTTAAGAAATGGTAAAAACTATGTGCAAATAAAACAGACACCCCGGTAAATCAATTTAAAATACATACATAAATTGTTTTAGTCACTTATTTGGAGAGTTTTAACTTCGCACATAAAAGTTTGACATTATAACAATAAGAGATGTAGGCTTATTAAAATGTCCACAGTATAAATCACTCTTATTAATTTAATTTTACATTCCCAGTTATAATAAAGAATATTAATTCTTCATTAAAGCCATCCTAAATAATAATTATTTACCGAATTTAGATGTATGAAAAAAAAACTCACAATAGAAGTTTATGAACAATTTAACCTTAAATAGAAACGTATGGTTAATCGAGATGACTAATTCAAAATTTTTTAATTAAGTTAGTTATGATTTATTTACTATTGTTCGTTTTTCTTCTAAACGTTTATTATTTCAAAAAGAAAAATCTTTTTGCAAGTTCCTATATAATTCATTTTTTCTTTCTGTTTATTATATTTATCGGACCGGCGGTTTATTATGAATTAGGCTATATATCCTATTCCAATAGCTTTGAGTGGCCGGACGTTATAGTTTTTGAAATATATGGAACAATTATATTTACCATCTCAATATTTTATTCATATATTTTAGCGCATACCAAAAAATCAATACTTAATAAATACTTTCAAAACTACAGAGATAGAAATCAAAAATTAATGTTTCTATATTTTTTATTTTGGTTTATACTTGTTGGATTATATCTTTTAGTATATATAAATCAACTACCATTGGTCAAATTTATTTTAACAGGTAATTTACCAGAAAGGTTTGATCAATCCGACTCTGTTAAGCTCTTCTATACGTTTTCATCATTTTTTATGATTTTTATTCCTTCGGGTTATTTCTTTTTTATTAAACATATTAAAGGTAATATATCAAAGATTCTATTGCTACTTATAGTGGTGTTTATACTTACATCAGGGGGTCATAAGGGTTTGGTAACCTTTTTTATAATATTTGCATTGTTATTTTCTGGTATCAAATTCAATTTCAAATATATTTTGATAGGATTTTTTGCCATCTCGGGTATGTTGGTTATTTACACAATAAGTAAGGGCAAAGAATTTAATAAAGAAACTTTCATGTACTTATTAGAATCGCCACCAAGAAGGTTTTTTGTCACGCAAGGTTCAGGATTTATCACCAGAATCTCAATGAAAAGAAGGAATTTATATAAAGGAGATATTTACGAATATCAAGTAATTAAAAAGGAAACATTTCAAGAAATATATCCTGGATATAATGAAAAGGGTGCTGCACCCACTATTTTTCTTGGTGATCTTCATGTTAGGTATGGTTTCATGTTTACCATAGTTTCCTACATAGTATTTTTAATAATTATATTTCCCATCATTAAAGGAACAGATAATATGCCTGATAGAAGATTATATTTATGGTGGAATTTATTCATTTTGTTTTATCTAATAGGGATGGCGGAAATTTCATATTCCAGTAGTTTGAGAATTTTACTTGCACTATTTAATTTTATAGCAATTTTGACTATTCCTTACTTAAAACTAAACACAATTGAAAAATCTTAATTTAAAAAATTGTTTAGTAATTCTAGGCTGTATAACTATATTCGGGTTATTCTTAAAAGAGAATATTAGTGCTATTTTATTCATAGGGTTCATTTTTTTTTCCCTAGTTAATTTCATAGAGAAGAAGAAGAACATTATACTACAAAGAACATCTAAAATAATAATAGTTTTAATGGTGGCTTATTTTCTCATTGGAGTTACAGGGGTAATTATTAATCCAGAATCCAAAAAAAATTACTTAACAAGATTATTGCCATTTTTATTTAGTCCTTTTCTATTCTATATTTTTCAAGATCTTAGAAATAAGAACATGTTATTTATAAAATGTTTTGTTTTAGGCAACATAATTTTATTAGTTTTTCTTGATATATCAGCAATTATTGATATGATTACTAATCAATCATTGTTTATAGTTAAAGAAGGTCGTGAATATTATCGCTTTTTATATACCAGGTATACCAACCCAAATTACTTTAATCATATATATTTAAGCTTGTACACTTTCTTCTCTGCTATGCTAATTTATCAATTTAAGTTGACCACAAGTAGGCTAAAGTGGATCACTTTAACCTATTTCTTTATTCACCTTTTCATGATAGGTTCTAGAGCTATGATTATTTCAATTTTATTTGGTTCTTTAATTTACCTTTTTATCCTAGCAATTATTAAAAAAAAACACCTCAAATATCTATTAATTTATATATTTTGCATTGCCAGCTTGTTTTCAATTACTTATGTTTTTAAGGAAACTCTTCTTTTTAATAGGTACTCACAAGTATTTGAATGGTATGGTAAAAGAGATAATATATTAGAAAGAAATTACTCTATAAATAATAGAATTAAAATTTATATTCTGGGGGCATCTGTAATTAATGAAGGTAATGGAGGAATTCAAGGTACTGGTATAGCAGAAGAGAAAATTAAAAATACATATTCTAAAAAGTTCAAAAACGAATTTCCATTCAAAACCAAAACCTATAATACTCACAATCAGTTTATTAATAATTATATTGATTGGGGTTACGCAGGCTTAATTACCCTCTCATTATTACTTATTTTAGTTATAAAACAAGCAATAGAAAAACAAAATTATGCTTTAGCTTTTTTCTGGATAAGTTTTACATTACTATTAATGATGGAATGTATACTTTATAGACAAAGAGGAATAATGTTGTTTGTTATATTTTTCGCACTATTAGAAAACACATCAAAAAGTAATATATTAAACCCCAACATAAATGATTAACAATATTCTTGTTTCTATAATTGTTCCTAATTATAATGGCGCAAAATATATTGAAGACTGTATAAATTCTGTTTTAAATCAAACTTATACAAACTGGGAATTAATAATTTGTGATGATAATTCAAGCGACAATAGTGTTGAATTAATTAACAACTATAATGATGACAGAATAATTTCTCCAGTTATTCATAATGAGAATAAAGGCGCTGCAGTCGCAAGAAATAATGCAATTAGACAGGCAACGGGAGAGTTTATCGCTTTTTTAGACAACGATGATTATTGGGACTCTAAAAAGCTTGAGAAACAAGTAGAATTCATGTTAGACGGAAGTTACACTTTTACATTTACCGATTATGTTCAGTTCAATACAAAAAACAAAAAAAATATTAGATGTAAAAAAGTTGTTTCAAGAAATGATCTTTTAAAAAATAATTATATACTCACATCCACAGTTATTTATAATGCTAAAAAATTGGGGAAAATATATATGGCCAATATTCGTAAAAGACAAGATTGGAGTCTTTTTATCAACATAATAGAAAAATCTGAATTTGCTTATAATTTGCCATTAGCTCTTTCATTTTATCGTAAACATGAAGATTCTATTTCCTCAAACAAAATTGATTTACTTAAATACAATTTTAATTTTTATAATAAAGTGTTAGGCTACAGTAAATTAAAAAGTTTTTTAATGATGGTTAGATTTCTCTTTCATTACTTTATTAAAAAAATTAGAGAAAAGTTCTTTTGATATCATTGGAGAAATTACATTACTTATGGATTGAACAACCTTTTTATTATCATAATTAGTATTAGACAAACGTAATAGAAGCTTATTTAACTCCTTTTCACTGTCAACCACATGGTTGTATTCATTATCTCCTATTATGTCCTTTAAATGGGCTGAATAAAGGTTGTCAATATTGATTGCGATGTTAGGAGTACCAAGTGCAATACTTTCAATAGCACAGGTAGAATATATTGTAATATGATAGTCACAATACTTCATTAATAAATAAGTATTAATATCTTCCCATTTAATAAAATTACTTTTTTCTTTAAATGTTACCATATTATTTTTATTCCTTGGCTTATAAACAAAACAAATATCCGCAAACTCATCTGAAACATTTCCTACAAGCTTAAGTAGTTTACGGTCAGTATTTTCTAATTGCCCAGTTATACATATAACTTTATTAAATTTTGTTAAAAGCTTTTCTATTTCATCGGTCTTTCTCAATTTTTTGTTTGCCTCATATAAAAAAGAGTACCCGTAGTTTAAAGTATTTTTTTTTAACACCAAATTTCCATTTTTAACAATACTATTAAAATAGGGACCATAACTTAAAAAATAATCTGGTGTAAACGGTCCGTTTAAAGTTTTAGCAAAGTTATATGCCCTATGATTTTTGGTTACAATTCCATGTTGCAATTCCAAAACAGGTATTCTATTTTTTTTACAGGCTTTTACCAAGCCAAAATTAGAATAATAACATACCAAAAACACCCCCTTGGGCTTTATGAATTTGAACAAGAAATTATAAAATAAATATCCAGCATGATATCGATGATAAATATCTTTTATTTTACTTAAATCCTGTTCTAAGTAATTTTCTAAATCTACAAAAGCTTCTATTCTTGGTGTTTTTGAGAATTTGAGAATTAAAAATTGAATTAAATAAATCCAAGACATTCCAATTAAAAATTCACCTTTTTGAAGTTTGTTTTTAGAAGAACGCCCTTTAGGAATGGGATTTTCAAATAATACATAATTATCAAAGTAATCTAACAAACCAGATGTTACTCTATCAAAATATGAATTATTAATTGCATATCTTCTTTCAGAATTTGTGAATACCCATATTTTAGATTTGAAAATTTTATGAGTTGAAAAGATATCTAGAAATAGATTTTTCAACAATAATTTTATTATGCTTTTAGGCTTTTTAAGTATTTCACTTTTGGTTGGTTCTAATGTAATTAAATAACTTTTAATGATTGGCCAAATACAGACCCCATCATGTTTAATGTTAGCAATATTGAATTCTTTCTCAATACGGTTTAGTTGACTCATTAAAAATAATTTAATTCAAATCGGTATAATGCACAACCGTACTATTAGACTTACTATCACCTTGAGTAAATAATAATTTAGGTGGATATTCATTTCCTCGACCTAAGCTTGGAAGCCAAGATGGATTACTCACCATTAAGTCTTGACTACTAAAAACTTTAACAATTTTATATCTTGAATTTAATTTAAATATCTGTAAGAAGGAATGTCTTTGCTCTTTACCCCATAGTTCCTGCCTATCGTAATTACTTTTATTTATTGCAGTTGCAACAATATAAAAATGATTATCAAAATAACTAATTGAAGAAGGCGAATACATAAAGCTTTGATTAGTTTTATCGTGATTTATTAATTTACGTTCCCAAATATCCCCCTTTTTATAAGCTAAATAAAAAGTTGATGTTGAATCATATTCTTTTGAAAATGCTACATGCGGAGTATTATGTTTATCTAAAATTAGATTACTTATGCCATAATTACATTCAACTTTTTTGGGGTCTGAGTTACCATCTATTATTTCTATTTCTGATGGATAAGCTGGGGTTGTAATTAACTTGTCTTTATTTTTCCAAGTCATCCCCCCATCTTCAGATTTTAAATAACCAATTAAATAAGAACCTCCATTACCGTTATTAGTAAAACTATATTTTTCATTTCTTGGTAAATATTCATAATTTTTAAAAGTAATATGTAGATTATTTAATTTATCAATTACTATTGATTTGTTCCATCTAGAATATCCATTTTTTACATATAAGTACTTTGGATCACCTTTTTTAATATCTTTTATATCTGGCCAGTTAGCATAATTAGAGTACAAAATATCCTTTCCTGATGACCAATTTTTATCTTCCGCATTTTTATGAAATAATCTTAGGCTCCACTTTCCTTTAATTATCGTATGCCTACCAAGTAGATAAATTTTATCATTATTATCAATTGCAAGAGAAGGGTAAGTCATGTTGTTACCAACGAACATCGGATCGCCAAAAAATCCAATATCGTTCGGATTAACAGATTTCCTATATACAAAGGGACCCACATGTGGACCATAAGCTATATGTAAATAACCCTGACTATCAATTGATAATGAACCGCCACCATGATTATCATTTACTTCATCCAAAACAATCTCTTTTGACCATTTTTTATTTTCTTTAGAGAAAGATTTTAAAGCTATAAAATGTTTACCATCTTCATATATTAAATAGGTTGTGAAAACATGTTCCTCAGTTTCTATTATTTTATTCGAATCTATGTAAGCTGTTGCTCTTGACGAACCTTTTTGTGTCAATATCGTGGTTCTTCCTTCAATGTTTGATAACATTATTTTGACTTCTGGATTATCTCCAACAAATAATCCTATGATAAATATTACAAACGATGCTTTAAATGTCATTTTCCAATTTTAAAAGATATTCTGCAAATAACAAATCTATTTGCGAATCTAAATCTAGTGAAGATTTCTCATCCATTACATATTTTACTACTCTCTTAAAACTTGATAGTTTAGTTTTCTTTAAAGCTTTAATATTAATAATATAAATTGCACCATTATACTCCCATACTTTAGGGCAATCTTGTCTTCTTATAAAATTTCCTTTTTTTGAATGATTCAAAAAACCTTCATCATTTTCCTCAAAAAGAACATAATATGGGTTAGATTTTGTCTCTGATACTGAAACAACCATATCAATATTGCTATAAGAATTGTATAACTCTAAGGCCTCTCTTATATGTTCAGAGGTTCTAAATGGTGATGTAGGTTGTAATAATACCAATGTTTCTATTTCTCCATGGATTTTCTCAAAATAATCAACAGCATGTAATAAGACTTCATATGTACCAGCAGTATCAGTAGCCAAATTTGAAGGTCTGATGAACGGAACCACTAAGCCACTATCTTCGACCACCTCTTTTATTTTAATATCATCTGTGGAAACAATAATTTCATTATCGTTAAAAATTTTCTTTGCTGCATCTACAGCGTGTAATATCAGAGGTTTTCCTTTAAAAATTTTAATGTTCTTGCCAGGAATTCCTTTAGACCCGCCCCTAGCTGGGATAACAACTAAATTATTCATTAATGATCTAAATGTTTTATAAAATTCTTAGCGTAATCATAATCTACAGGTTTTCCAATATCAATCCAAAATCCAGTTATAGGGTTGTAAATTAGTTTTCGCTTTTCTTTTACTATTTTTTCCATTAAATCAGTTATGTCATAGTATTGATTTTTAGGAATTTCGTCTATTAATTCTTTCTTCAAAATGTAAATTCCTGCATTTGACTGATAAAAAAATGTTGGCTTCTCCTTAAAATCTATTACTTCATCACCATTAGTTTCAAAAACAGCATAAGGCACATCCACTTTGTATTCTGTTGACGACACTGCCATTTCGGCATCTGATTTCAAAAAGGATAGATAAAGATCTTCAAAGTCAACGTTAGTAAATAAATCACTATTCATTAATAGAACATTTCTGGAGTTGAATTTTTCTACTAAAGTCAATGCCCCTGCAGTTCCTAACGGCTTATTTTCCCAAATATATTCTATGGAAATTCCTTTTGAACTTCCGTCCCCGAAATATTCCTTTATTTGTTCACCTAAGTATTTAACAGATATATAAATTTTAGTAACTCCATATGATATTAATCTATCTATATTATGTTCTATTATTGGCTTATCTCCTAAAATTAGCATTGGTTTTGGGGTATTGTCCGTTAACGGGCTCAATCGCTTTCCTCTACCTCCAGCCATAATCATACATTCTAAAGGAAGAACTGATTTTATTCGTTCTAAGTCCAATACCTTAATTAATTGTTTTTCTGCTGATAATACTGGCAGAATTTTTAAATCTTTTTTTCGGTATTCATTTAAATTCAGAAAGTCATAATCTGAATGAATAAATTTGAAATTAATATTGCAAACCAAAGAAACTTTTTGATTTAAATCTTTATTTCTAACAAGCGCTCTTCTTATATCGCCGTCCGTTAACGATCCAATTATAGATTCATTATCATCATAAACGAAAAGAATTAAGCGACTTACATCTCGGATAGAATTTAGCTGCTCTAAGGCCTCTAAAATTGATTTATTCTTATGTATTATTATATTTTTCATAATTCATTGTAAAGATCGTAAAATGACTTTTTAGTATTTTTTAAATGACTTCTCACTAAAACATCCATTATTTGATTAGTTGCTGTGCCATTGCCATACGGATTAGATTGATTTTGAATTTCGATATTAAATTGAGCATTTAAAGCTTTTTGAATAGCTTGAAATATATCTTTTTTATTCGGTTTACAATTAATGATACTTTTGGTCATTTCTCTACCTTTTTGGCGATCTCCAATATTTATTGTAGGTTTTTTAAATATTGGAACTTCTAATATCCCACTTGAGGAATTTCCTATAACAAAATCAACATACTGTAACGCTGAAAGATACCTAAGCTGTCCTAAAGAATTGAAACTTATAGCCTTATTGGGGTTTCTGGTAACGTAATTATCTATTATTTTAACAATAGATGCTCCTCCTTTATCAGAATTAGGTTTAGTGAATATTAGTGTTACTTCAGACAAAATGTCTAAAGCATCAATTAATTCTTGAAATTGATATTCAGCTGTATCATCTTCCAGTGTTACTGGGTGAAATGTTATTAAAACATTAGTTTTATTAAGTTTATAGTTTATAGCTTTTTCAAATTCATCAATAGACAATAATTCTAATTTTTTGATACTATCAATTCCTATAGCCCCTACATTAAAAACTGTAGTGGGGTTTTCTCCCAATTGAATTATCCTCTTTCTATAAATTTCACAACTTGCAAAGTGCAGATGACTCATTTTAGTGATTGCGTGCCGTATAAACTCATCATAAGCACCTTCAGTGGTCTCCCCTCCATGAATATGTGCAACCGGTATGTTTGCTATTATGGCAGCAGTCACGGCAGCAAGAATTTCACTTCGGTCTCCAAGTACTACAATCAAGTTTGGTTCTAAGCGATTATACGCTTCTGCAAAACCTATTACTGCTCTGCCCACTGCAGATGAAATAGCAAGGGCATCATCCCCTTCTAAGCCATCTTCAACTTTTGCGTCTATTTCAAATCCGTCTTTCTCTATTTGTTGGTAAGTGTTTCCAAATTCAGACATAAGATGCATACCTGTCACCAGAAGTTGTAACTTAAAACCTTCTGTCTCCTTAATTGCGTACAGTAATGGTTTTAAAAGTCCATACTCTGCTCTAGTTCCGGTAACAACGGCAATATTTCTCATATTAAATCGTCAGCTTTATAATCTTTTTTAGCTCTACTTCCTATAACCTTATCCCATTTCATTGGTGAAATACCCGTTCCAGGACGTTTAATAGTTAAATTTTTTTCATCAAAAATCTCTCCCTTTAAAATCTCTCTATTGGCAACGATACTTTTACGAGCAATTGGTTTGTTCTTGGTTTCACTTGGGCTTGGAACTTTAATTCCATTACCCATAGCTTGTTCAATATTTCTTATTGCAGTCACCATTTTTTTAAGCTCCTGGGGTTCTAACGAGGCTTTATGATCAGGACCATCCATGCTGTTATCAAGGGTAAAATGTTTTTCGATAACGGTGGCTCCAAGAGCTACGGCGGCTATAGGGATTTCAATCCCCAAAGTATGGTCAGAATAACCTATAGGCACTTTAAACACATCTTTTATAGTGTTCATCGCCGTCAAGTTCACGTCTTGCATGGGTGTTGGATATTCTGTATTACAATGCAAAACAGTAATATCTTTTATATCTGTACCAGATGAAGTAACAACATTTATTGCTTCTTCAATTTCTGACATCTCGGCCATACCTGTGGAGATTATCACCGGTTTTCCTAAGCCCCCTAGTTTTCTTAAATACGGTAAATTTGTAATTTCACCAGAAGGTACTTTCCACAAATCAATTTTAAGTTCTTCTAAAAAATCAATACTATCTAGGTCAAAAGCGGTTGATAAAAACTTAATATTCTTGGTTTTACAATAATCGATTAATATAAGGTGGTCGTTTTTACTTAGTTCAAGTTTTTGTAGCATCTTTAACTGAGATTCTACTTCATCATTGGTATTTTGTTTTTGGTAATCGGCTTTTTGAGCTGATTTACTAACAAGTTTTTTAGAGTTAAATGTCTGAAACTTAACGTAATCTACCCCTGCATCTGCTGCTGCATCTATTAATTTTTTTGCTAAAGTAATATCCCCATTGTGGTTTACACCCGCTTCAGCAATTATCAGTACTCTGTTTTTCATTATTTTATTAGTTGTTTAGCAGGATTTCCTACCCATGTCCCTTTCCCATCTATATTGTTCAAAACCACTGAACCTGCACCAACAATAACATTATCGGCTATTGATACCCCTTGTTTGATAACGGCCCTTGCTCCTACAAAACAATTTTCTCCTATTTTAACGTTACCAGCTAACACGGCTCCCGGTGCAATATGTGAAAAATTACCAATATGACATTCATGTTCTATTATGCTTCCAGTATTGATAATACATGCTTTTCCTATTTTTGCCAAAGCATTGATAGAAACGTTAGGATTTATTAAAGTAGATTCTCCTATTACTGCTGTATCAGAGACAAAGGCAGTAGAGTGTGCTAATACCAATTGTTTAATGTTTAATTGATTTAATAATGAATATAATCTTTTTCTTATGGTATTCGACCCCATAGCTGGAAATACATAACAATCTTTTACAAAATCTTTTAAATCTATATTAGCTTCACTTCCAAAATATTGAATTTTATATGGATTATCTAAATTTTCTTGCCGATCGAAATAACCTTTAATGTCAAAACCATTATCGTAAGCGACATCCATTGCAACATATGCATGTCCAGAATATCCTAAAAAATAAATTTGCTTATTTTTTGACACTACTTGGAATATTAATTACACGTTCTTCTAGCCAAATAGAATTGTCCAGATTTCCCTTTTGAGCTTTTTTAAACATGGGCAAGCTAGACATTAGCTTCCAAATAGGCCTGGTCATCACTCCTGCATCATTAGTAGCCGACAAAAACTCATCTCTAACATTAGGATTCTCAAGAACAATGGAATTTAACCAATAGTTTGCAGATGTATTGTCAGGTTCTGTAACAAAACGTGCCGATTTATTATTAAAAAAGCCTACATATTTTTGGGCTAAATCTCGTTTGTTCTGTAAAATTTCAGGTAATTTTTCTAACTGGGCACAACCAAGTGCCGCATTAATATTCGGCATTCTATAATTATAACCAATCTGGTCATGTTTAAAATCCCAACGATGAGGAATTTTAGCGGTAGTTGTTATATGTTTGGCTTTTCTTGCTAGATGTTCGTCATTTGTTAAGATCATTCCACCACCACCAGTAGTAATGGTTTTATTTCCATTAAAACTCAATGTACCTGCCAAACCTTTCGTTCCTGTATGAACATGGTTATCATAACTTCCTAACGATTCTGCTGCGTCCTCTATAATTTTAATATTATATGGCTCACAAACAGCTTTTAAATCATCAATATTAATTGGCATTCCAAATGTATGCATTGGTATTACCGCCTTTATTTTGCGTTTGGTCTTTTTATTGATACAAACCTCATCTTTAATGATTGTTTCCTCTGATAAAAATTGCTTTAATTTTTCAGGGGACAGCCCCATTGTATTTTTATCAACATCTATAAAAACAGGGTTAGCTCCTATATAACTGATTGCATTACAAGTGGCTATAAACGTTAATGACTGAGTTAACACTTCATCTTCTCTTTCTACACCTGCAAGTTGTAATGCAATATGTAAAGCTGAAGTACCGTTTACAGTGGCTATCGCAAACTTTGAACCCGTAAAATTTGCTATATCCTTTTCGAATTTGTCGACAAATTTACCTACACTAGATACAAATGTTGTATCAATACATTCATTTAAATACTTTTTTTCATTACCGGCAAAATAAGGCTCGTGAAGAGGTATAAAGTCTTCGCTCTCATAATGCGACCTAATAAAATCTATTGTTTCTTGAATCATTAAAGCTACATTTTACTATCTAAATACTTACCGGTTTCTTTATGGCCAAAAGCAGGTATCATTTCAAAGAACAAATCTACAATTGGCTCTTTTGACCAAGTTCGTTGCTGTTTTATTTGGTCAATAGTGTTTTCAAAATATTCCAACTTTTTATGATTGACCTCAAGTTTGTTTTTTATGACCCCTAATTTTTGGAATCGATTCATATCCAAAGTTTCCGAATTTGTAAAAAATTCTTCGAAATCCTTCTCCCCCGTTGTATCGCTACCAGTAAATAGACATGGCCATTTTCCTTCTTTAGGAAGTACTTTTACTAAATCTCTAGCTTCTTGTTCATTTTCACATAAGTAAGGCTCATAACCTAGCGATCTTAAATATTTTACTGCAATGTCTGCAAACGATATTAAATGCAGCCCTTCATCTAGCTTTGGAAAAAAAATATCCCTATTATCGCCAAAAATACAAGACATTAAACAGAGCTCACCACTTTCTTTAGGTATAACGAAATATCTTTTTATATCATTAGGCGCTACAATGGGTTGACCTTTTTTAATTCTTTGATCAAAACCATGTAATAATGACCCATCAGAAAAAGCCACATTTGCAAAACGGGCAGTGGATATGGGTATCTCTGCACTGTTTCTCATTAGGAACATTTCCATAATGCGTTTTGAAGCCCCCATCATATTTACCGGGTTTGCAGCTTTATCTGTCGATACACAGAAATATTTTTTTGACCCTTTTGCTATTGCCTGTTTAATAGTTTTATCGGTATTAAATATATTGACCTCTATCATACGCATTAATGTGAAAGGGTCTTTCTCGCTCCTAACGTGTTTTAAAGCCGAAAGGTTAAGCACATAATCATACTTACCATCTGCTTCTATAAAAGCATCATATTCTCTAGAACCAATATCTAAAGCAAAAGTTTGAAAATCACCGTCTATATAACCAAATGAACTACGAATATCTCTAACTAATTCCACCATATTATTCTCGCTAATATCAACGACATGGAGTTTTTTAGGATTTCGTTTAAATATTTCTTTTGTCACAGCCTGCCCTATAGATCCCGCACCACCAATGACAAGAAACGAGGAATTACCTACTATTTCACTTAATTCGTTTTCATGGGTGGCAATATCATTCTCAAATAACTCCCTTTCCCTTCCAATAAGGTTAAGTATTTTCATAATTCAGATTTATTAAATGCTATTTCAGCACACTGTTTACTGGTCTTTTAACAAAAGTACGATAATTCTTATCTCTGTGTAATTGAACCATCATCTGTAATTCATGCTCAATTAATATCTCTCTGGCGAAATCAAACCATGTACAGGAATATCCATCCGTAAAGTGTTCAATACCGCAGATATTATTCTGAATCAACTTCCTTATTATATGCAATGCCAAATTATTAGCATTAGTAGGACAACCCAACTGTTCATCGGTAACCGAAAGATTTTCTCCAGCTTTAGCCTTTTTTAAAATAGTAGTATAGAAATTCTTACCAAATTCAGAATACAACCAAGATGTTCTTATAATACAATAATTGTCCATTATCTCTTGAATATGCTTTTCACCTAGTAATTTAGATTTACCATATTCATTAATTGGATTAGGTACATCTTTAACAGTATACGGTTCATCTTTTTCACCATCAAAGACATAATCGGTAGAAATGTGTATTAAGGTTGTGTTATAACTTTTACAAACATTAGCTAAATTCTTAACACCTTCTACATTTACCTTGTAAGCAATATCCGGTGTTTTCTCAGCTTGTTCTACATTAGTATATGCGGCGCAGTTGATACAATAATCAAAATTGCCCTTTACAAATGCTGTTTCGATTTCTAAAATATCAGTAATATCTAACTCCTTGGAACTGTTAAATTTAAAATTCAATTCTTTATATGAAGGGGCTATTTTTTGCAAACATTGACCTAGTTGGCCATTGGCTCCTGTTACTAATACTTTTTTCATTTTTCGAAATCTTTGAAACTAGGTAGAAGCATATCTTTTTCTGAGACAATTAGTTTTGAAATCGGGTAGCTCCAGTCTATTCTTAAATCTGGATCACTATATAAAATGCCCGATTCCAATTCTGGGTCGTAATAACTATCACATAAATAAGTGAAAATTACTTCGTTGGAAAGTGTTACAAAACCATGAGCCATACCTTTTGGTATAAAAAGGCTTTTACGGTTTTGATCAGATAGATTTACCTTAATATGCTGCCCAAAAGTTTCACTGCTTGGTCTTAAATCAACCACCACGTCTATTACTTCTCCTCTTTGGACGGAAACTAATTTAGCCTGGGCTCCTAGTTCTTTTTGGTAGTGCAACCCACGTAAAACCCCTTTTTTAGAAATAGAGGTATTCTCTTGAACAAAATCAATATTATAACCTAAAAAGAACTCCAATTCATTTTTTCTGAATACCTCAAAAAACATCCCTCGTTCATCCTGATAAATTTGGGGTTCCAAGATTAAACATCCTTTTAATTTTGATTCAAATATTTTCATTTAATCAGGCGCATTAAATATTCTCCGTATCCACTTTTTAATAACGGCTCAGCTAACTTTTCCAGTTGTTTTGCTTTAATAAAGCCCTGGGTATATGCTATCTCTTCTATACAACCTATTTTTAAACCTTGACGTTCTTCTATTACTTGCACAAACTGAGATGCGTTCATCAAAGAACTAAAGGTGCCCGTATCTAACCAAGCAATTCCTTTATCAAGAACACTTACTTTCAAGTTACCTTTATTTAAGTAAGCAATATTTACATCTGTGATTTCCAGTTCTCCTCTATTGCTCGGTTTTATTTGCTCTGCTATCTTTACTACATTATTATCATAAAAATAAATTCCCGGAATAGCGTAATTAGATTTAGGAATTTGAGGTTTTTCAACAATTGAAATAGCTTTTCCAAATTCATCAAATTCAACCACACCATATCTATTTGGGTTATTTACATGATATCCATAAATTATTCCGCCTTCTGGCTTAGAATTTTCTTTTAATAATTTTTCCAGACCATTACCATAAAAAATATTATCTCCTAAAATTAGAGCAACCTTACTATTTCCAATAAACTCCTTACCTATAATAAAAGCCTCGGCCAAACCCTTTGGTTCTGGCTGAATAGCATATTGAAATGTACAACCCAATTGCTTACCATCCGACAGTAGTTTTTTGAATAACGGTAAATCATCTGGTGTCGTTATTATTAAAATCTCCCTTATTCCAGCAATCATTAGCGTAGATAACGGGTAATAAATCATTGGCTTATCGTAAATTGGCATTAACTGTTTACTTAATGCTTTTGTCAAAGGCCAAAGTCGCGATCCCGTACCACCTGCAAGTAAAATTCCTTTCATAATTATTTAGATTGATACTTTTTTAAATACCAGTCAACTGTCTTCTCTAAACCAGTATGGAAGCTTTCTAAAGCATTCCAACCTAGTTCTTTTTTAATTTTAGATGCATCAATGGCATACCTAAAATCATGACCTAATCGATCATCAACAAATTTAATTTGGTCTCTGTAACTGCCATTGCTTTTGGGCACTTTTGTATCTATAAATTCACAAATTTTTTCAGCTATCGTTAAATTATCATATTCATTATTTCCTCCCAAAAGGTAGGTTTCACCAGCTATGCCATTAAAAAAGATAAGATCTATTCCTTTGCAATGATCCTCTACAAACAACCAATCCCTTACATTCTTACCATTGCCATAAATCGGAATTTTTAATCCTTTTATAGCTGATCTAATAATGGTAGGAATTAATTTTTCATCATGCTGTTTTGGTCCAAAATTATTTGAACAATTACTGGTCACTACGTTCATACTATAAGTATGATGATAGCTTCTAACCAAAAAATCAGATGAAGCCTTAGATGCACTATAAGGACTATTTGGCTGGTAATTTGACCCTTCGGTAAAAAACCCATTTTCACCTAAAGACCCATAAACTTCATCTGTGCTAATATGATGAAATCTATAATTTTTACCTTTCCAATAGCTTCTAGCTGCCTCTAATAATATAAAAGTACCTTCGATATTGGTCTTTATGAATTGCCCAGGAGAGCTAATTGAATTATCTACATGTGACTCTGCGGCAAAATTGATTACGCCCTTTATTTGATGCTTATGAAATAATTTTGAAACTAAGGTTGCATCGCAAATATCACCTTCAATAAAAGTGTAATTAGGATTACTCCTCAATTCACTAAAATTGTGTACGTCTCCAGCATAGGTTAGTTTATCTAAGTTAACTACTCTAATATTCGGATATTTCGCTAATAAGTAAACAATAAAATTGCTCCCTATAAAACCAGCACCACCAGTAATTAGAATTGTGTTGTTAGATGGCTGGTCTGTCATAAACTACATTAAAGATTTTGCCTTCTTATTTAAATAAATGAGTGCTGAGAATATGAAAAACCCTAAAACAAGTAAAATAGGAATCAAAACTATACTCTTGCCAAAAAAGGATTTATGCTCTACCTGTGTTTCTCCAAGGTTAATTACACTTACTGGCACAGTACGTTCTTCTAATTCTAGTTTTTTAGTTTCTATATCTCTTATCAATCCCGTTTTGTATTCAAAAATATCAGCTATATTTACTTGCTCTTGGTTATCAAGAATAATTTTATCTGTTGCTGTGTTATTTCCTTTTTTAACTAGACCATTAGTATAATTAACTATAATTTCGTCTACTTGTTTCAATAATTTCTCATCCTGTTCAATTCGATTCTGAGCGTTATTTCTATAAATTTTTAATAGCCCGTTAAAATATGAATTGGAGTTAATATAATCTAAGACCTTTTTTGCAAACTCCTTACCAAATGCAGCGTTGTTGTAATAAAAAGTAATTCTATGGTTAAAAGAGCTTTTGTTTTGTAATTCTTCTCTAACTATATCTGCAATTGCATCCGTATTTTCAAAACTTTGTAGCAGCTCCAAATATTTTAAATCACTTTCAGAATTGCTTGCCTCTGCTACCCTACCTATTTCAATTTTCAAACCTGTAAAATCAACATCATCAATTCCTATAGTATTAAAAAATAAAGTATCTTTTGCTTGTATGTTAGATTGTATCTCATTTACAACGTCATATAAATAGTTTTTACTTTCTAATTGAGGCTTAACAATTACCTCTGATTTATACTTTTCCGAAATAATCTGATTTAGACCATACCCAATCGCTAAACCAATAACAACTAAAACAATAAGTAATAATAAATTTCTTTTTAGATATAGAAATACTCTTAAAAACCAATTAAAAATGGCATTAAAACCATTGCCTATTAATTGAAACAATTGCCCCAAATCAATTTCGTCGGAACTATTCTGTTTATCTGGTATTTGATTCTCGTTCATTTTATGTATTAAATATTTGCTTTAAAATTTTATCTGTAATAAGATATGTTGGCTTTACTCCTGTTGTACCCAATCCGCCAGACGCTAAAGTACTTCCTGTTTCTAATGGGTTATCCGATGCATAATATGCATAACGCACTTTTACATCTTCACCTATACTCTTTCTTATTTTAGAAGCTGACTGTATTGCTTTCTGATAATGCACACCTTCCATTTCTAAACCAATTACATTCCAAGTTGATTTATGAAAGAACTTAAGAATATCTTTATTTTGAAGTGATGTTCCTAAAACAGTAACCATAGTACCTTCGAAAACCTCTAAACCATAACCTTCAAAGTCTTTAGCACACAATTCATTTTTAAAAGGATAATTATCTGCTGTACCTTCAAAAATATGTGCAGAAGGAATCATTAAATCTCCTTTCCCACCTTCTAGAATACCTGCTTTCCCCATTATTGAAACAGAGTCCACATTTATTAGAGACGGTGCGTTCTTTTTAGTAATATATGGTTTTAACAACTCATCTATGGTTTCATACGCTTGCTCACCAAATGCATAATCCATTACGAATATAACAGGTTTCTTATCAAGCTCCTTTTCAGAAAACTCATATGAGCAATTGTTAACTTTTATTTTAGCGGTGTCAAAAATTTGAACATCAATATTAGTTCCAGAGGTATCATCCATAGAAATCATACCGTTTTTCTCTGCCAAATCAGTAACCTTTTTTCTAAGTGCAGCATTGCCAGTACTACTTAGCGCCTCGTAAATTTCTAAGGAATCTGTATTTGGAAATTCACTTTTTAAAGCAACTTTGGCAAACAATGAATTCATCACACTATGCATATTGGCCGAAATGATATGAATAGGCCTATGTAAAAGATTGTTTTTGGTTAAAACCTCTTTAATATTATTAGCCCACCTTTCTCCATGAATATGGTGACCTAGTCTTTCTCTTAGTAATGCACTAAAAGTAACGGCTCTTTTCTCTCCAGAGATTTCCTCATCTAAAGCCAACTTACCTAACCAATAAATAACATTTAAGAAACGATCAGGATTATTCTTCGTCGAGAATTTTTTATAGACATCTAAAATTTCCTCAAAAGATCTTCCTAAAATGTTTGCCGTATGTATTAGAGCAATTTCTCGTTCCGCTTGAGTCAATTCATCCTTTTGAACTGCACTTTCTAGTTTGGTCCAATCTCTAATGGTTCTATTAGTATCGGTTATTAATACACGATTACATATTTTTTCTGATTCAATAAAAAGAAAAGTTAAGTGTGTTAGAATATCATAGATATCAGACCTACCTCTAGTGATTTCTATATTCATTTGCTCTTCGTCTATACGGTAGCAGTTTCTTCTTCTTTTAGGTGGAATTATTGGATTAATATGAGAAATACCGTAACCTTCATCAGAAGTCAGGTTTATAAACGAACACTGTTCTATACCTTCTGGTAACCTTTCAAGTACATAAATAAGACCATTTAATTCAGCCTTCTCCTCACCAACCGAACCGTATATTTCAGGTCTCAATTGCAGCAATGCATTTTTTAAAGCTTCACCAGAAACTCCGTTAGGTTTATAAAAACCTCTATTAAAAAGATGACGCATAGTAATATACATGCGTTCTATTGCATTTGTAGACTCTTGTGCCCTAGTTGTAGTAATTGCTTTTCCCATTGGTGATTTCAAACAAAATTACGATTTATAATTAGTTATTTAAAACTAGCTGTTTTGCTTCTTAAATTTAGATAGACCATCAACCACTTTACGGTCATTAGATAATCGCTGAACTTTGTTCTGACCTCCAAGCTTCCCAATTGATTTCATGTATTCTAAAAACCCTCCACTTTTAACTGGGGTAACCTTTAGCGTTTGTAAAACTTTACCCACTATCAAATCATAATAATAACTGTTCTGCTTTTGTAGCGCCAAGTCCAATTCTTGAATAAAAAGGGCCATGTTACTAGGTTCTTTTTCAAACTCTATAAACCATTCATGAAAAGGCAATTCATTTTCTTGTGGCGTAATTTGTGGTGCAACGGTAAACTCACTTACACTAGCATCAGTTGCACTGGTTGCTACTAACATTGCCTCTTCTACTTCTTTGGCTATAACATGTTCACCAAATGCTGAAATGAAATGCTTTATACGCCCTGAAACTACTATTTTAAAAGGATAAGCAGAAATAAACCGAATGGTATCACCAAGATTATACGCCCATAACCCTGCATTGGTAGTTATTATCATAACATAATCTACCCCTATTTCTACATCCTTTAAAGTAATTCTTTTAGGGTGCTCACTAAAAAACTCATCAGATTTCACAAATTCATAAAATATTCCTGCATCTAACAACAGTAACATTCCGTTTTCCTTTTGGGAATTTTGGTATGCAAAAAACCCTTCACTTGCAGGAAACAATTCTATACTGGCAACTTTTCTTCCAATTAGTGTTTCAAATTTCTTTCTATATGGTTCATAATTAACACCTCCGTAAATAAAAAGTTCAAAGTTTTTAAATAAATCACCCACATACTCCCCCGTATTTTCTTTCAGCTTCTCAAAATACATCTGAACCCACGAAGGTATGCCCGCAATTACGGTCATATCTTCATTCTTGGTTTCTTCGACTATAGCATTCACTTTGGTTTCCCAATCTTCTATACAATTTGTTTCCCAACTTGGCATTCTATTTTTCTGCAAATAATTAGGAACATAATGTGCTGAAATTCCTGAAAGTCTTCCAAGCTTGACACCGTTTTTTTCTTGTAAAACAGGGCTGCCTTGCAAGAAAATCATTTTACCAGATACAAAATCTGCATTACCAGTTTCGTGTATATAATTTAAAATTGCATTTCTTGATGCTTTTACTTGTTCTTTGATACTACCCTCGGTAATTGGTATGAATTTAGCACCAGAAGTTGTGCCAGAAGTTTTTGCAAAATATAATGGCTTACCTGGCCATAAAATATTTTCTTCTCCCTTGACAGCTAAACTTACATATTCCTTAAGTTCCTCATAATCCCTAATTGGAACTTGGGCTATAAAATCACTATGCGATCGTATTTTACTCAGCTTGTGATCCTTACCAAATTTGGTCGTACTCCCTTTAGAAATAAGTTCTTTAAAAACTTTTTCTTGAGTCTCAATAGGGTTGCTCACCCACTTCACCGTTCTTTTGGCAATGCGATGCGCAAATATTTTAGCAGCAATGGTCTTTAAAGACATTTAATTTTAATTAAAATCAATATAATTTACAGGATCTATAGGTGTTCCATTGTCCCAAATTTCAAAATGAAGGTGTGGTCCAGTGGTAAGTTCACCGGTATTCCCTACCGCGGCAATAACTTCGCCTCCTCTAACTATATTCCCTTGATATTTAGATAATGAGCCATTATGTTTGTATACGCTTAGTAAACCACCTTCATGCTCAATAATTATCACATAACCGGTATCAGCTGTCCATTCAGAAAAGATAACTGTACCATTGGCAATTGCTTTTACCGGACTATCGGTTACAGCAGTGATATCAACAGCATAGTGTTTTTCATTTGGATTAAAATCCATTGAAATTGATCCAGAAACGGGTGTAAATAGAACCAGGTTTTTCTTGTCAATAGTTCGTTCAAACAAATTGTACTTGTCCTCAAGCGCAACTTCAGCTCTTAATAAGGAATCTTCCTTTATAGGGGTAAGGTCTACAGATGCCGGATCTAATTTAAATTGTTGAAATAGAGAATCTCTATTTACTACCGTATTTTCTATATCACCCTTTAAAACCATACGTACGTTATCTAAATACTTATTGGTATAATTTAAGGTTCTAATTAGAGAGTCTGTTTTATAGGTTAACTCTGTAGCTTCTCTTTTTAATCTCGTTGAGGAATATCCCGGAATATATTCACGTAATGGTGTAAAAGCAATTAACAAGGTAGTTAAGCCAATTAAAGTAATCATAAAAAGAGACCCAGTTACAAAAACATTGAGTCTGCTTAATTTAAATGATATCTTTTCTTCAAAAGTACTTTCATTCAATATTACCAAACGGTACTTATGAAGTAACTTTCGTTTTATTTCTTTACGTTTTTTGACTTTTTTCTTGGCCATCCTAACAAAGATAAACTTAGAATTTAATTATGACAGTCTTTAAAAGTAATTATTAAAAAGACTAGTTCAATTTTTCTTAACTTAAGTTTTATACGCTTTCTGGTTTACAGTAAAATTAATTATATTTTATCCTAAAAAGCTATCATGATAAAGTCCAGGTTTGTTGCCAACAATTATAATGAGAAACTCAAATATCACAACACATAAAGCGTTTCTTGCATCATTTTTTATTTTCAACGGTAAACTTATTCAGAATACAGACTAAATCTTATCACACAATTATAAATTATGGCTCTATGTAGCGAATATGTTGATGCAAGTATTATTATTACAATAAAGTGTATTCAACTTTGATGAGAATATTATTTATAAAATCGAGAAATGCAAGTTGTTATCTTATTTACTTTCAATAAATAAGTGATTGGTATAATGTACAATATTCTTCCAATTGCTCACAAATTAAAGATGCTCCTACTTAAATATTAGCACCACAACAAAACAGCCAACAATCACGACCTTACCTCAAGTGGTTATTCGTTATTAAAAAAGTTTTCAATTAAATCCACAATTCAATTTGGGTCATGTATATGATTTAACAACGAACAACTTAGGTACTTATCACTCTGGAACTCATGAGATTTTTCTTTGTTTTCAATTAATATCTAATATTATGTGAATTAAATCAACTCGTTTCCTTTAAATAAAAAAATATACCATTACGTATTATGTTAATAATCACAGGCTCTTAATACCCATTTTACAGTAATAAAAGAGGTTCGGATTTAGAATTTTAAATAAATTTCACTTGCCTTTAATATTAACACCAAACTAATAACTTTTTAGTATCTTTGAAATCTATTCATAAATTATAGTCTTATGACAATTTTATCTACTTTTTTAGCTATAGGTGCCCCGCAAATAATTCTAGTAGTAGTGGTTATACTACTATTATTCGGAGGAAAAAAAATCCCTGAACTTATGAGAGGTTTAGGAAGTGGGATTAAAGAATTTAAAGACGCATCCAAAGAAGATGAACAATTAGAAGAAAAGAAAAAGGATTAAATCCAATTTTTCTACTTATAAAATTATAAAGTCCTGTATTTCAGGACTTTTTTTATGCGTATACTTCTTCCACATTCAACATCTTACTTTCTATGGTAATTACTTCTCTACAAAACTCTCAAAATATCCGTTAAACGGTACCATCTAGAACAATGAGGCTACTAATTATCATACTTACACGACAAAAAATCCCTCTTTCACAACAATAAGTATTTAGAATATCGCTTTACGGCTAATTTCGTTAGACATATAGTACTAAAAATCTATTAATAACCGTTGGTATTATACTTAAAACCCCTGTTGAGCGTAAAGCTTAGCTTAGAATTATGTCTATGAGAAGTGTATTAAACTTATTTTTTCTGGTCTTTATCATATTTGCCCAAGCTCAAAACATTCAAGGTGAATTTGTGACAGATGTATCCACCAATACTGATACGTCTCTAGATTCTGAGTTTGCAGAAAACGATAAAAAGGAATTCCAAAAAGCGGCAGAATCTATTGCTATTCCATACAGAGCTTTTCAAAATATTGAAAGCACAGAAAATGGATATTACGTAATTGCCGGAACCTTCTCTAAAAGCAGAAATTTAAAATCACAAGTAAAGAAACTAAATAAAAAAGGATTCGATGCAGGATATTTTCAAAATCCTCAAAACGAATTATACTATTTATATCTAAACCATTATACTTCTTGGAAAGATGCTTTAAACGATTGTTCAACAAAATTTGACAACCGTTATGAAGATGAAGTTTGGGTTCTTAAAATGTTAAACGGCGAAAGCGAAATAGTTGAAGACATTAATTCAATAGTTGTTGAATCTGAACCAATTGAAAATACAAATTTGACAGTTTTTGAAACCGAATCTGTTGATGACACCAATGCAATACCTGTTGAAGATGTTACTTATAATATGTTAAGTGAAGCTAAAGACAATAGTCCAGAAGCGAAAACCAAACTGATAAAAAGAGCAGATGAATATTTTGATAAAATGTGGTATGCAGAAGCTGCAAAATTATATGAGCAAGCTTTGTCTAAGGGAGAAAAAGCATATTCATATGATGTATTAAAAAAAGCTGGCGATGCGCACTACTTTAATACGGATATGGAAAATGCGTATAAATGGTACAACACTCTTTATACGAAATATGAATCTGAAATGAGTTCTGACTACTTATTTAAGTATGCACACTCTCTTAAAGGAATTGGAAACTATAAAAGGTCTAAGCGACTTTTAAAGTTATACAACAAGAAATTAGCTGGCGAAGAGATTGAGCCAGTTACAAAACAAAATGAAATTGTATTGGACGGACTTTTACGAATGGAAGAAAAGTTTGATATAAAGAACATTAATATCAACTCAAAATATTCTGAATTTTCTCCAATGTATTATAATGGAGACCAAGTGGTTTATGCATCTGCAAAAGATTCATCCATATTTACAACTAGAAAGTACAAATGGAACAATCAGCCTTACTTAGATTTATTCGTTGCTAAAGTAAATGAAGAATCTCAAGACTTTAAAGATGCTATTAAATTTTCTAAAAAGATAAATACAAAATACCATGAAGCATCTGTAGCGTTTTCTCCAGATAACGAGACGATGTATTTTACCAGAAATAATTATGGTAAAAAATTAAAACGTGATAAAAACGGAATTAACCACCTTAAAATATACCGCTCTAAAAAAGTAAATGGTGAGTGGTTAGAAGCAGAAGAAGTATCATTTAATAGTGATGATTACTCAACCGGTCACCCAGCACTAAGTAAAGATGGTAAGCAGTTATACTTTGTATCGGATATGCCAGGTAGTATAGGTGAAACAGATATTTTTGTTGTAGATGTACTAGAAGATGGTTCATTCTCTTCTCCTAGAAACCTTGGTCCTGAAATAAACACGGAACATAAAGAAATGTTCCCTTTTATAAATGATAAAAAATTATACTTTTCATCTGACGGTCATGTAGGATTAGGTGGATTAGATGTCTTTGAAGTTGCCTTTGATGACGAAGATGGCTTTTTAGAAGTACGTAATGTAGGTAAGCCTGTAAATAGTAAAAAAGATGATTTTTCTTTCATAGTAAATGAAGAAACTCAAAAAGGATACTTTGCCTCTAACCGTGATGGTGGTAAAGGAGATGATGATATTTACTCTTTTAAAACATTACAGGTTGAAGAAATACCGACCAGTATTAATGCCATATCTGGTATAGTAACAGAACTGATTACTGGAGATTTAATGCCGAACGCTTTAGTACAGTTATTGGATGAGAACAACATTAAACTTAAAGAAATGGAGACCGACGAGAACGGTAACTTTATTTTCGAAGATTTAGACGCAGATACTAGGTATGTATTAAAAACAACTAAAGGATCTTACTTTGATGACACTAGGGAAGCTGCCACGAAGGAGAATGAGATTGTTAATGTAGATGTTTCCATGAGAAAACTTAATGATATGATTGCTGTTGAAAATGGCATCAAGAAACTTAAGACAGAGATGATTCACTTTAATTTCGATAAATCTTATATACGAACAGATGCAGCCTTAGAACTTGATAAGTTAGTTGCTGTAATGAACGACTCTCCAAACATGGTAATTAAAATTGAATCTCATACGGATTCTAGGGGTGATGCAGTCTATAACAAGTATTTATCTGACAAGCGTGCTAAATCTACTAGAGACTATATTATAGCGCAGGGTATAGACCCATCTAGAATAGAAAGTGCAATTGGATATGGAGAAGAACAGTTACTTAACAACTGTGATGGAACAGTACGTTGTACAGAAGAGCAGCACTACCTTAACCGTAGATCAGAATTCATTATTGTAAATATGTAATATAAAAATTAGGTATCATAAAAGACCCGCAAATTGGCGGGTCTTTTTGTTTTATATAAATCTGATTTTAATGCTTACAATGATTCTAACTAGATAGCACAGCATTATAAGTATCTGGTGATCAATGTATACGGCTTCCGTTAATCCTATATTATAAACTACTTATCGACTTTCATAAATTAGCCTACGTTGTAGTTTACCTGCCTAATTTACCGTTCATAGAATTTCAATTTAACTACGTACATTTTATAGAGTAAATTATCCTTTTAACTGATCTATTCAATAAAGGCACTAATAATCAACAACTTTACCCCAAGCAACAACTAAATTATTGAAAATGGAAAAAATTACTCTAGTCAAAGAAATTTATACAGAAGCCTTTAAAAATTGGAAAAGTTTTATTTTAGAAAATTACTTTAAGATATTCTCTTGGTCATGTTTCTTGTTAATTGCTTTTGCAGCATATGCATTAATCTATAGAGTGTCAACAGGGTTTTCATTCAGTAATTTATAAGTAATTATAAAACATAAAGGTGTACCAAGTTATTCTACACCGATCCACATAAAAAAGGCTCAGGAATTTCCTGAGCCTTTTACATTTACTATATTTTAATTAAGTTATTTCTCTTTTTCCCCAACATTGAACCGAACAGACTTCATTATTGCTTCTAGCTCGAACATGTAATCTCTCTTTTTAGTAGCTGGAGCAAAAACAAAACCTTCAAGAATTAACTTACGGTTGTTCTCTTTATCGTTGATAATATAGGTTAAAAAAGGACCTGCCATAGGGTAAGCGGACATTTCCCAAATACCCCTTGCCTCTGCTGCCTTTTTTCCTGAAACCTCAGCAGGGAAGACATATGGAGAAAAAGCCTTTTCGGTAACCATATGATTCTTCTTGCCAGGTATATCTTCACCACCTATGTAAAGTTCACCAATAGAATCTCGCATTCTAATAATGTCTTGTACAAAGGTAGAATCGTTTTTAAAGCTATCCCATGGCATGGTATAGGCGATAATATTCATGTTTCCCTTTTGAATCTGACGATCTATCCACACAAAGTTATCTTCTTCTCTTCCCACTCTATATATAGATGGGATTTTCATGGAAATATCAAATTTATTTTGAAATGCTTTTTCTTTACTTAAAGACTTTTCAAATCGCTTTTGAGCTTTTCCAATTTCTAATTCTTTAAAATCAGCAATAAACTCAGGAGCAGTTTTGTTAATATTTGTAATTAGTTCTTCTTTATCTCGCCCCTTTATTACACCTACCTTTTGTGGTTTGGAGTACATATTGGACTTCATGTGGGCCACATTTAAAGTGTCTTCCATTACATATAAAACAGAACTAGTATTACGAATAGATCCTGAAAAAATTTGTTGCGGAATCTGTGTAACACTAAATAGCGCTTCATCCCAAGTTAATCCTTGAGCTGCTGCCGTGTAATTCTCACGAATGGCATCACCTACGCTACTATTCCAAAGATCATTGTCTATAACTACCGTTAAAGTATTCATAGCGCCTACAGATTCTGGAAGATAATCTGCTTTGCCTTCTTCTTTACAGGCAATTGACAATCCTAAAATTGCTAAAAAACAAAGTAAAATTCTTTTTTTCATTGGTATTTTGGTTTACGATGAACAGTCGCACAATTTAAGTTTTGTGCCCGGTTTTAAGTTATTACCACTAATACCGTTCCACTTTCGTAAATTTTCAATACTTACACCAGGATATTTTCTAGAAATAGTCCATAATGAATCTCCACTTCTTACTTCGTGTGTTTTTGAATTATTGGCAACTGCAGTCCTAGATGGTGTTTCCCTAGGTTTTACTGATGAAGTATTATTCTTTCTTGGGTATACTGTAAGTCGTTGTCCAATACGTAAATTATTACTACGTAAACCATTCCATTGTTTCAATTGGCTTACACGTACCCCAAAGCGCTCAGCAATTTTTCCAAGAAAATCACCATCCTTTACTCTATATCGAATACTGTTTTCGCTTGCTTGCTTTGTTATTTCTGCAATAGGGCTTTCCTTACTCTTTAATTCTTTTTCAACATGTGCATATATAGCCTCTTCATTGGCAACAAACTTCCCCATTTTATGAACGGGTAGTCTTAATGCATGTATTTTTCCCTCTACAAAAGGGATTACATCTAACTTATAATGAGGATTTAAAACTGTAAGTTCCTCCTTATCTATATCCGTTAGTTCAGAAATCTGATCAAATGTAATAAGACTCTTTACGTGAATGGTATCTGTTTCAAAATAAGCGCGATCTGCTTTTTTTGCTTTTAGACCATGTTCCTCTGCATATTCGAAAATATACATTGTTGCTTGAAAAGCTGGAACATAACCAGCTGTTTCTCTAGGCAGGTTGTGTCTAATATTCCAATAATTTCTTTTTCCGCCACTTCTACGAATAGCTTTGTTTACATTACCAGGTCCAGAATTATAAGCTGCCAATGCCAAATCCCAATCATTATATATTCTATGTAATCTATTTAAGTAGTTAGCAGCTGCTGCAGTAGATTTAATAGGGTCACTACGCTCATCTACATAGCTGTTGATGTTTAATTTCATCTCTTTACCTGTACCATACATAAATTGCCATAGTCCCGTTGCCCCTACTCTAGAACGTGCCTTAGGGTTCAAAGCCGACTCAACAATAGATAAATATTTCATTTCTAATGGAATATTCTTATTGTCGAATTCTTGTTCAAATAAAGGAAAGTAAAATTGGCTAATGGTGAGCATACGTTCCATTAAACCTCTTTTTCTAGTTAAAAAAGATTTAATAACGCTTTCTAAAGATTTATTGTATTCTACATTAAATGGCGTCTTTGCGTTTAATTTTGCCAAACGCATTTTTAATGTATCTGTCGGAAGATCAAAAACGATAGTAGAAGCTGTGTCTAACTCCATTACCTCTTGATACATTTCATCAAAAAGAGGTGCGGCATCAACAAGTTCTTTCATCCATAGACTATCAAACTTTGCTGCCAGTTCATTATCCTGAAGATTATAGGAAGATGCCTCTGTTTCTTTAAATAATACTAATTTTTCAGTTTTGGAACCTTGTACAACATCTAATTGATTTAATGGCACTACACTGTTTAGTGAGTCATTTACAACTACAATATTGGTATTTAAGGAATCTGAGACAGTAGCAATAGGATTCGTCTGCTGAGCTGATCCTAAGATGGGAACCAGTGCTAATCCTAAAAAATAAAAACAATTATAGGTTACTTTATTTATCATGGGGCGAAAATATGTTAACGGAACAAACGAAAATCGTACATTTTTTAATGAGAATAAAATATATTCTCTTAAAATGCACAAATTTTCGTTATATGCCGTTTGTCGATAACGCCTTTACTATGCTAATATTGCAGCGATACCTGGTAAGGTTTTACCTTCTAAACTTTCTAACATTGCACCTCCGCCTGTTGATACATAACTAACTTTGTCCTCGAAGCCAAATTGTTTCACGGCAGCAACAGAATCTCCACCACCAACTAATGAAAAAGAACCTGCTTTAGTAGCTTCTGCAATATAATTACCTACAGCTATAGTTCCGGCAGCAAATTTTTCCATTTCAAAAACTCCGATTGGTCCGTTCCAAAGAATTGTTTTAGAAGCTAGAATTACTTTTTTGAAATTCTGCAAAGTATCTGGGCCAGCATCTAAACCTTGCCAACCATCTGGTATTTTGTCTACATCTACCACTTGTGTGTTTGCATTCGCATCAAAAGCATCAGCAGCAATTACATCTACAGGAATATGAACGTTCACTCCTTTTTGCTTCGCTTTTTCAAGAATCTCCATAGCAAGTTCCATCTTATCATCTTCACAGATAGAATCCCCTACTTTGCCACCTTGAGCTTTAATAAAGGTGTACGTCATTCCTCCTCCAATAATCAAATCATCTACTTTATCAAGTATATTTTCAATTATGGTAATTTTAGAAGAAACTTTTGCACCCCCTAATATTGCCAAAACCGGTTTGTCTCCCGTAGCCATTACTTTTTCAATAGCTTCTATTTCCTTCGCTAGTAAATAGCCAAAACATTTAGCGTCTGGGAAAAACTTAGCTACTACAGTAGTAGAAGCGTGTGCACGGTGTGCTGTACCAAAGGCATCATTAACATATATGTCTCCAAGTTTTGAAAGCTTTTCAGCAAAAGCTTCATCACCCTTTTCTTCTTCGCTATAATATCTAAGGTTCTCTAATAAAAGTACCTCTCCGTTCTTTAATTCGGCAACTGCTTTTTCAGCTTCTTCACCAACACAGTCTCCAACAAACTTTACGGTTACTCCTATTATTGCCGATACAGCATCTACAATGTGACTTAAGGACAAATCTGGATTACGTTCTCCTTTTGGTCTTCCTAAATGACTCATAAGTACAGCGCTACCACCGTCTTCCAGAACTTTAATAATAGTAGGTTTAGCAGCCTCTATTCTATTTGTATCCGTTACTTCAAATTTGTCATTTAATGGAACATTAAAGTCCACTCTTATTAACGCCTTTTTATTTTCAAAATTAAAGTCATTCAGTACTTTCATGTGATTTTCCTTTTATTAAGTAGCAAATGTAAAGATTAAAAGGCTTGGGGTAAAGTGCTAAATAGGATAATTTACACCTAATACCATTAAATTTGTTGTGCTTTAAACAACTATATTTGAATCTATGTTATTCAATGATATTCTAGGACTTTCTCATATTAAAAACCACTTATCTTCAAGTGCAGATGCTGGTAGAATACCTCATGCGCAATTATTTGTGGGTCCAGAAGGCTGTGGCCTTCTGCCTATGGCTTTGGCCTACGCTCAATATGTTATTTGCCAAAACGCGAATGGAGAAAACAATGGTGGAAATGAAGCCTGCAATTTAAAATTCAAGTCATTTGCACATCCAGATGTACATTTTGCATTTCCAGTATCTAATTCTGATAGAGTAAAATCTCATGCCGTTAGCAATCATTACATGAAAGAATGGCGAGAGTTTATCTTAGAACAACCTTACGGAAACCTTTTTGACTGGTATCGCCATATTGAAATAGAAAAAAAACAAGGACAAATTGGTGTTGATGAAGCACAGGATATTGTAAAGAAGCTGTCTTTAAAATCATATGAAGGTGGTTACAAGGTGATGTTGATCTGGATGGCTGAAAAAATGAACACAGCAGCTTCAAATAAACTATTGAAACTTATAGAAGAACCGCCAGATAAAACCATTTTCTTACTGTTGTGTGAAGATGAAGAGCAGATTATACAAACTATAAAATCTAGATGTCAAGTAGTTCATTTTCCTCCTTTGGCAGAAGACACCATTGCAAATGCTTTAATTGAAAAAGGTGCCGCTAAACCAGAAGCAATGCGTCTTGCGCATGAAGCTAACGGTAACTTTAACAAAGCTCTTGATCTTTTAAATAACGATTCTGAAGATTTAGTGTTCGAAAACTGGTTTGTGCAATGGGTGCGCACTGCATTCAAAGCAAAAGGTAATAAGGCAGCTATTCATGAATTGTTATTATGGAGCGAAGAAGTTGCAAAAACAGGTAGAGAGACACAAAAGAACTTCTTGAGCTATTGCATAACTGTCATGAGGCAAGCCCTAATGATTAATTATGGAGCAGAAGAACTCGCATATCTAAAAATTCACGCAGAAGGATTTCAATTAAAAAAGTTTGCGCCTTTTGTGCATGAAAACAATATTTTAGATATCACCAAAGAATTAGAGGATGCCATATATCATGTAGAAAGAAATGGAAATTCAAAAATAATTTTTACCGATCTTTCTATTAAACTAACACGATTACTTCACAGAAAAAAATCTGAACTTAAATAAACCACCAATATGAATGCAGTTTTGAATAATGCCACTGAAATATTATTATTATTGTTTTTGATTATCACTTTTTTACAAAGTGGCTTTGATAAAATTACAGATTGGAACGGCAATATTTCTTGGTTAAAAGGACATTTTTCTGAAACACCATTTAAAAATATTGTTCCGTTATTAGTAGGCATAATATTGGTTACGGAGGTTGTAGCCGGTTTACTTTGTGTTGTTGGAATCTATCAAATTCTAAGTTCTGGAGCAACGGAATTTGCATTCTATGGCGCAATTCTATCTAGTATAACATTACTTATGTTGTTATTTGGGCAAAGAATTGCCAAAGATTACGAAGGTGCTAAAACCATTGCAGTATATTTTATACCCACCATTATACTGGTATTCCTTTTGCAAGCTTAGAAACTTCTTTTTTCAAGAGCAGAAAACTGACTTAATAATTCGCGGAATCATTTTATTCACAAATGATAAGAAACAAAAAACCCTCCTAATTGGAGGGTTTTGGAGGCATCGAGCGGATTCGAACCGCTGTACAAGCTTTTGCAGAGCTGTGCCTAGCCACTCGGCCACGATGCCATTTTTAAGCGAGAGCAAAAATAAACAATTATCCCAATCTAAGCTGCATTCAAAACCAAGAAATTATAGGAAATATGATATTTAAGGTCTAACGCCTTAGTTTACTGTTTGTCCTCTTTGTAAATTCAATGATACAGTTACCTTTTCTACATCCCCATTAATAGGTGGATTAATTTTAGAAACAGAAACTGTTGCGGTATCTACCGTTGGAAGTTCAATGAATATACGATCAATGATTCTTTTGGCTACGTGCTCTAACAACTTAGATGGTATTGCCATTTCTTGCTTTACTATCCGATTGATATGTACGTAATCTACCGTGTCTTTTAATTGATCGGAGACAGAAGCTGTCAGTAAATCTGTATCTACAGAAACATTGACTAAATAGTCACTGCCAATATTCGTTTCTTCAGCCAAACACCCATGATGGGCATATGCTTTTATATTCTCTAATTGTACTTTACCCATTTGCTATTTTCTGGAGAACAAACTTAATGAATCTCCATGAAGGATTAATACGTACAACGACAATTACTGATACCTTGAAATAAATCTACCCCTAAGGTGATTACGTGGGTACCTGAACTATAACCAAGTAGTTCGTTTAGAATTACCTGATATGAATATCCGAAGTAAAAATTACTCTTCTTTAAACCTGCTATTGGAGCAATATAAAGCGGATTACCAATTTGGTCATTTAAGAAACGATAGTTGATACCTGCATAGAAATAATCTTCAAAATCGTAGAATCTGAATTTCAAGTTTAAATCGGTAACAGAACGCCCATCACTTTCAAACAATTGAAATAACACAGAAGGCTCAATTTCCATCTTACTGGTTCTTTTCTTCATGTATCTGTAACCCGTATAAACGTAATAGTTTCTTAATCTATTAGGCTCATATAAAGCGTTGAAATTACTTAAATCCTTATCTAAAATATTAGATGCATTAACACTGAAATAGAATTTATCATACCTGTACAACACCCCTAAATCAAAGTTATGGTTTGTTGTAGCCTTATCACCAACATAAGAAGGATCGGCAACTAAATCTGGATTTGTATTATCAATTCTAAACTGGTTAAAGTTATATGAAATACCGAAAGACAAAAATTCATCATCATAACGGTCTAAAGTAAGGTGGTGCGCAAAAGAAAACCTTGCTCCTTGTTGCTTTGTTTCACCATTACTATCATTATATAATAACGTACCAATACCAGATTTTTCTCCAATTCGCATATCTGCAGCTAGAGATTGGGTATCAGGTGCATCTTTTATACCTACCCATTGTGTAAGTCCGTTAAGTCTTATTTTAACGTGGTCACCAATACCTGCGTATGTAGGTGACATTACAAAAGGGTTATCAGCAAGGTATTGAGATAATTGAGGTATCGTAAGCTCCTGCCCTCTAAGGGAGAAAACGCTTATAAATAATACCAATGTCAATAAACTGTTCCGCATCATCATTTTTAGGTTAAGTTTTAACGGTATAGGGTAAAGTGTCCAACAAATTCTCTTTCGTCTCTATCGCCATTCAGTTTAACTACATACCAGTAGTCTCCGGTTGGCAATTCATTGTCTAAATATGTTCCATCCCAACCTTCTGAATCAACAGATTGTTCTGAAACCACTCTACCATAACGATCAAATATTTTTATTAGTATTTGTGGGTATTGTTCTATGTTTCTAGGCATCCATAAATCGTTCTGCCCATCACCGTCAGGAGTAAAGAAATTAGGCACTTCAATGTCTATGAACTCCATAAATATATTAGCGATGGAAGAACATCCGTTCTCATCAACAACACGAACCTCATAGGTGTCTGTTCTTGTAATATAGAATGTATTATCATCCCCATTATCATAACCATCGAAATAGTAGGTGTATCCTTCTCTACCACCTTCTACAACTGCAGTTATTTCGTTCATATTATTTTGCTCTAGAGCAAGAGTCAATGGCTCAAATGCTTCAATTACAAAATCAATTGTTTGAATACATCCATTAGCATGAGCTATGATAATGTAATGGTTACCTGGTGCTATATTTCTAAAATCAGGATTCAATTGTAAAGCCGCTGGATCAACAGAATCTATAGCATACAGCACATCGCCAATTACACTTTCATCTTCTAAAGTGATATTTATATAATTATCTGGAGTAGCACCTGAACATTCGTAAACTGGCACTATAGTAGCATTTAAATTAACACCTGTTTCAATATCAACCACAACATTGGTATCGCAACCATTTGCATCTTTAATTACGATTAGGTAATTACCTGCAGCCATGTCAAAGAATTCTGTTCTGTTCAATACAAAATCTGCATCATCATTAGAATTCAATGCCGTACTGTATGGTGCCGTACCTCCTGTAATTTCAAGTATGATAGAACCATCTTGACTATCAACACAAATTTCTGGTGTCGTATCTACGGTTACCGCTAAACTTGCCGGTTCTGAAATAGTGTATGTCAAATATTCGAAACAACCATTTTGGTCTTGAGCGATAACAGTATACTCTCCAGGAGCCAATTCCGTAAATACCCCTTCAGTATAGAATTGATTTAAATTCGGAGAAATTGCATATTGATAACCTCCTGCACCACCGGATAACGTTACCGTAATTTCACCATCATTCTCACCAGAACATGTAATATCTATCACATTTTCAGTATAAGATAATGGAATAGGGTCAACAATTATCACCTCTTCAGCTGTAGTTTCACAGTCTTCACTTGTTACTGTTACATAATATGTACCTGCTCCTAAACCTCTAAATACTCCCTGTGATTGAGGACCTGAAATTCTTGAAGCTACGCTTAAAGAACTATCGGTAAACAATTCATATTGGTAGTTTCCTAATCCGCCATCAGCACTTGCATAAATGATTGCAGTACTTTCTCCTGTACAGTTAAGTACAGCTGCTGTTCTATCAACCGTTAATTCCAAAGGAGGAATCTCACTTTCAGTAATTGCATTAGAAATCGCAGATTCACAACCGTTAATGGCATCACGCACATAGAATTGGTATCTACCAGCTTGATACGTACCCGTTTCTGGCAAGTAAACTACCCCCAATGCAGGCATTGGTAAGAAATTGATATTGTCAACACTATACTCATACGTTCCACTACCACCTGTTGCGGTAAGTTCAAATTCTGCACCTTGGGCACATGTTAATGCATCGGTTCTAATTAAGCTAGCCTGTACTTCCGTTGGCTCTCTTACCTCAACAGTATTTGTTGTGGTATCACAGTTCCATCCGTCAACAACAGTAACACTGTAGAATCCAGCCCCTAAATCTCTAAAATTAGGATTCGTTTGTACTCCCGTTGTAGTTATAATGGTTGAACCAGTTGCATCATAATAATTTAACTGATATCCATATGTACCACTACCGCCTCCTGTTACATTTGCTGTAACCACAGCTCCTGTGTCACCGTAACAAGCTAAGTCCGTAACAAGCGGAGTTGCATTAGCTATTATTGGAGTAGCAGGAGTCAATGTTTCTGTATAGTTTACTACACATCCGGCATCATCGGTAATGCTTACTGTGAAATCACCCGCAGCTAGTTCCGTGAAGATTCCTTCATTAACATCATCCATTGTATATATATCACCAGTTGTAGTATTCGTTACAACAATATCATAAGGCTTATATCCACCTTGTACGGCAACTCTTATTTCTCCTTGATCATCTGTACAAGTAGCTTCTGCCAGCGGAGTAACTACACCACTTAAAGGTCTATCTGGAGATATAATCGTTATTATGTTCGTGTCTTCAGAACATAAAGGAATATCAGTCTCTGTAATAGTTACGTAGTAGCTACCACCAGATAATCCTGTTATTGTTCTTGGGTTAATACTAGTGTCAGTTGCAGTCGATGCTATTACTGAAACACCAGCAGCATTGAAAACTTCGTAATTATAATTACCAGTATATCCATCGATATCAATTTCTAAACTGCCATTAGTATCACCAAAACAAGTTACTTCTGAAATAGCAGTTGCAGTAGCCGTAATTAAATCGAACGGAGCAACCGTATAACTAGCTGTATTTACAAAACAACCCGTATCTAAATCTGTAACTCTAAATACATAAGAACCAACAGTGTTTAAATCGTAGGTTGCAGAAGTTGCTGTAGTACTTACCAATGAACCTGTGGTATTACCAATTGGTAACAACTCATAACCGTAGTTATGTGCCAAACCATTATCAGCAACGGTAATCGTTATCGTTTCATCAACCGTACAATTAATAGCTACATTTTGAGCGACAGTCGCCGTAAATGTATTTAATGGTTGAATCGTAACAGTCGTAGGCTCAGAACAACCATTGGCATCTTTTACATAAACATCTATGGTTTGAACACTTCCATTATCTGTAACATTGAATGTGTTCGATGATTGGAAGATAACATTATCAATACTGTACAAGTATGGAGCGGTACCAGTACCTGCACCAGCTGTTGCCGTTATGGTTGCAGCGTTCACACTGTTACTTGGAGAACAGCTAAATTCTGTTGCCACCGCACTAACCGTTAATTGTGTTGGCTCAGTAATAGTTTCATTCTTGATACCCTCACAACCTCTACTAGAAATTACTCTTACTTGGTATTCTCCTGCCGCTAAACCTGTAAATAATGGGTCATTTTGAGCTGGAACAATCGGATTTACCAAATCGGCTATTTCATATAATTCATATTGATAAATAGGGTTATCGTCGGTAGCTGGGTCAATATTGGCTCTAATACTACCATCAGTATCTCCAAAACAACTTACATTTACTATCGTAGCATCCAATAAGACTGGGTCTACCGGTGCATCTAGTGTTTGGGTCACTTCTCTTTCACAAACAGGGTTTGTTGTATCTAGGTCTCTAACCTCAAATGTGTATGTTCCTGGCTCGGTTAAGTTTGTAAAAACACCTGTAGTTTGCGTTACAATACTACCTAATGGCGTTGTCATTTCAAACTCAAGGTTTGTTGAACCACCACTAACATTTACCGTAATCTCACCACCTGGGTTAGTTGAACAGTCAATAGACTTATCTACTGTCGTAGAAACATCCATTTGCTCATAAAGCACCACCGCATTAGTTGTAAAAGGACAACCCCATTGATCAATAATTGATACCTCATAACTACCAGCACCTAAACCAGAGAATACTCTAGTATTCTGAGGCGCACGGAAATCTGTACCGTCTTTGATCAATTGGTATGTATAGTTACTTCCTTGTCCGCCAGTTGGCATACTCACTTCAATTTCTCCTTGTAAGTTTGTACAGTTTTCTATGTTTACAATTAATGTTGCTGCTATAGGGTCTGGAACATCAAGTACAATATTATCTTGGATCAATCTTTCACAACCTTCAGCATCACGTGCCCAAGCTTGGTATGTACCTGCAGAAAGAGGAGAGAAAGTAGCACCTGCTACGAAATCTGTAGTTACAGGAACACCTACACCTACATAATACGTATAGCCACCCCAACCACCAACTACGTTGGTAATAGTTATTGAACCGTCATTACCTGGATTACAAGTAATATCAGTTACTACAGTATTTCCACTAATATCAGCTGTTGGTCCATTTATAGTGAATGCTTCTGTATTTGTACAGAATGGGTTATTATCTTGGGTTATAGAAACGTAGTAACTACCTGCGTTTAAATTGATATCTGCGGTAGGACCGTTTGCAGCTTCTGTATTAGAAATTACAACCGTATCATCAGCCGTATTCGCTAAAGTTCCATTGGTATCATAAATAGTCCAAGTAAATCCGCCAGAGTATGTTGTATCTACTAGTTCAAAATTTACCACACCAGTAGCAGTTCCATAACAAATGACATCACTTGTTTTAACAATGTTAATAGTAAATGTATTTGGTTCTGCTATAGTTTGTGCTGCGGAAACAATACAACCTGTATCTATGTGTCTTGCCAATATCGTATACGATCCCGCAGACAAACTACCGAACACATTAGAAGCTTGGTAGTTGGTACCATTATCAATACTATATTCGAACCTGGTTGGGTCACTTAATGTTGAATTCACGGTTACTGTCAATTCGCCGTCATTTCCTGGCGCACATGTAACGGTATTCGTTACATCTGCAGTTACATCGATTATGGCATCAAAAGGAAGTACGGTCGCCGTTGTACTACCTGAACAGCCTTTATCATCATAAACATTAATAGTATATGTATCTCCTGCTCTATTAGAAACAGTAAGTACGTTAGATGCTCCAGATTGTACCACAGCCGAACTACTATCTACGAATTCGTAAATAACATAAGTATTACTACCACCGGTAATGGCAGTCTCGTCAACAGTAATTGTAGCATTGTACGGGTTATTACCAGCAGTACAACCGAACTCTACTACCGAAGTATCGATGTTCGAAATTAAGGCAGGTTCATCAATTACAATATTACCTGATACTGAACTACAATCATTGGTTCCTGTTGCAGTTACTACATACGTATTTGGAGGTAAATTCTCGAACGTATTATTAGTAACGTTAAATGTACCAGCCGCAGGCGCAATAGTAAACGTTAGCGGATTTACTCCGTTTTCAGTTTGTGTCAGTGTAATTGAACCGTCATTGGCTCCAAAACAGGTAATATCTATATGGGTATCAGCAAATATTGGCTGAATAGCCGGAGCTAATTCTTGCGTTACAGTTATTTGACAAACAGGGTTTGTAGTATCTAAATCTCTAATTAAGAAACTATAGGTACCATCATCTACAAGATCGGTAAAAATTGGATTATTCGCCTGAGTTACATCAGCACCTGTTGGAGGTGTCATTACAAACTCAAGGTTTGTAGAACCACCAGTAACATTTATTGATATTGTTCCACCAATTGTCCCCGTACAATCAATTGCTTTGTCTACAGAAGTAGTTGCGCTTAATTGTTCGTATAATTCTACAGGTAACGTAGTAAATGTACAACCCCACTGATCCGTAACAATTACTTCGTATTCCCCAGCACCTAATCCTGAAAATACTCTGGTGTTCTGTGGTGCACGGAAGTTAGCATTATCCATTACCAATTGGTAGGTATAGTTACTACCTTGTCCACCTGTTGGCAAACTCACTTCTATCTCTCCCTGTAGGTTTGTACAGTTCTCTATGTTTACCTGTAATGTTGCCGCAATCGGATCCGGAACATCAAGTACAATATTATCTTGAATAAGTTTCTCACAACCCTCAGCATCACGTACCCAAGCTTGGTATGTACCTGTAGGTAACGAATCAAAAGTAGCGTTGGCTACGAAATCAGTTGGCAATGTTGGTGCTACCGTGTCAACATAATACGTATAGCCACCCCAACCACCAATAACATCAGTGATAGTGATTGTTCCATCGTTTCCTGGCACACAAGTAATATCAGTTACTACAGTGTTTCCGGTAATATCAGCATCGGGACCTGCAATATTGAAATATTCAACATTGGTACAGAAAGGATTATTAGCCTGTGAAATAGAAACATAGTATTCACCAGCACCTAAGTTAATAATTGGAGTTGGACCATTTGCCAGTTCCGAACCACTATCAACAGAAGTATTATCAGTTCGGAAAATTTCCCAATCGAATCCTGTGTTATACGTTGCGTCAACCAATTCAAAGGTTACTTCGCCAGTATCTGTTCCAAAACAAACTACATCACTTGTCTTAACAACATCAATAGTAAACGTATTTGGTTCTTCAATTATAGCTGAAGCTGTTACAACACAACCGGTATCGATATGTCTTATCAAGAAATTATAATTTCCAGCAGATAATCCGCCAAAGACATTAGTAGGAACATAAGTAGTTCCGTTATCTATACTGTATTCATATTTTGTATTATCGCTAGCAGAAGATGTTGCTGTAACCGTAATTACACCATCACTTCCTGGAGCACACGTAACTGTAGTGGTTACCGCAGCCGTTGCACCTGTCATCTCATCATAAGGTAATACCGTAGCAGTTGTGCTACCTGAACACCCCTTATCATCATAAACATTAATAGTATATGTATCTCCTGCTCTATTAGAAACAGTAAGTACGTTAGATGCTCCAGATTGTACCACAGCCGAACTACTATCTACGAATTCGTAAATAACATAAGTATTACTACCACCGGTAATGGCAGTCTCGTCAACAGTAATTGTAGCATTGTACGGGTTATTACCAGCAGTACAACCGAACTCTACTACCGAAGTATCGATGTTCGAAATTAAGGCAGGTTCATCAATTACAATATTACCTGATACTGAACTACAATCATTGGTTCCTGTTGCAGTTACTACATACGTATTTGGAGGTAAATTCTCGAACGTATTATTAGTAACGTTAAATGTACCAGCCGCAGGCGCAATAGTAAACGTTAGCGGATTTACTCCGTTTTCAGTTTGTGTCAGTGTAATTGAACCGTCATTGGCTCCAAAACAGGTAATATCTATATGGGTATCAGCAAATATTGGCTGAATAGCCGGAGCTAATTCTTGCGTTACAGTTATTTGACAAACAGGGTTTGTAGTATCTAAATCTCTAATTAAGAAACTATAGGTACCATCATCTACAAGATCGGTAAAAATTGGATTATTCGCCTGAGTTACATCAGCACCTGTTGGAGGTGTCATTACAAACTCAAGGTTTGTAGAACCACCAGTAACATTTATTGATATTGTTCCACCAATTGTCCCCGTACAATCAATTGCTTTGTCTACAGAAGTAGTTGCGCTTAATTGTTCGTATAATTCTACAGGTAACGTAGTAAATGTACAACCCCACTGATCCGTAACAATTACTTCGTATTCCCCAGCACCTAATCCTGAAAATACTCTGGTGTTCTGTGGTGCACGGAAGTTAGCATTATCCATTACCAATTGGTAGGTATAGTTACTACCTTGTCCACCTGTTGGCAAACTCACTTCTATCTCTCCCTGTAGGTTTGTACAGTTCTCTATGTTTACCTGTAATGTTGCCGCAATCGGATCCGGAACATCAAGTACAATATTATCTTGAATAAGTTTCTCACAACCCTCAGCATCACGTACCCAAGCTTGGTATGTACCTGTAGGTAACGAATCAAAAGTAGCGTTGGCTACGAAATCAGTTGGCAATGTTGGTGCTACCGTGTCAACATAATACGTATAGCCACCCCAACCACCAATAACATCAGTGATAGTGATTGTTCCATCGTTTCCTGGCACACAAGTAATATCAGTTACTACAGTGTTTCCGGTAATATCAGCATCGGGACCTGCAATATTGAAATATTCAACATTGGTACAGAAAGGATTATTAGCCTGTGAAATAGAAACATAGTATTCACCAGCACCTAAGTTAATAATTGGAGTTGGACCATTTGCCAGTTCCGAACCACTATCAACAGAAGTATTATCAGTTCGGAAAATTTCCCAATCGAATCCTGTGTTATACGTTGCGTCAACCAATTCAAAGGTTACTTCGCCAGTATCTGTTCCAAAACAAACTACATCACTTGTCTTAACAACATCAATAGTAAACGTATTTGGTTCTTCAATTATAGCTGAAGCTGTTACAACACAACCGGTATCGATATGTCTTATCAAGAAATTATAATTTCCAGCAGATAATCCGCCAAAGACATTAGTAGGAACATAAGTAGTTCCGTTATCTATACTGTATTCATATTTTGTATTATCGCTAGCAGAAGATGTTGCTGTAACCGTAATTACACCATCACTTCCTGGAGCACACGTAACTGTAGTGGTTACCGCAGCCGTTGCACCTGTCATCTCATCATAAGGTAATACCGTAGCAGTTGTGCTACCTGAACACCCCTTGTCGTCATAAACATTAATAGTATAAGTCTCGCCAGTTCTATCTGTAACGGTCAATACATTCGATGCTCCAGATTGTACGATAGCCGAACTACTATCTACGAATTCGTAAATAACATAAGTATTACTACCACCGGTAATGGCAGTCTCGTCAACAGTAATTGTAGCATTGTTCGGGTTATTACCAGCAGTACAACCGAACTCTACTACCGAAGCGTTTACGTTAAGAATTTCATTTGCCTCAGAAACCACCTCATATACATCTAAGAAACATCCTCTATCTGAATAAACTCTAACTACATAATTATCGTTAGCCGATAAATTAGAAAATATATTTGTAGACTGTACTAGCCCCTCAGGTAACATCCTTAGTGAATCATAAGGTAATAGTGGTGTAGGATCTGTAAATAATTGGTACGTATATGGATGATTATCCATAGTTGGGTTAAGTGTAGCTACAATACTACCATCATTACCACCAAAACAACTTACTTCTGTTGTAGAAGTAGTAAATGAAACAGCTGTTGGCACTTCTAATTCAAGATCTACAGATTTGTCACAACCTGTTAGAATTTGATCGTATACAAATGCCTGATACATCTTTGGTTCTAAACCTGTAAAAACTGGAGAAACTTGAGGTGAACCGTTTACACTTACACCGCCATCAAATAATTCGTACATATAAACACCTGAACCTCCATAAGCAGTTATTAAAGCCTCACCATCTCCTCCTATACAAGAGGGTTGTGTGGTTACTTCAGCAGTAATTGAAGTAGGCTTAAAAATTTCTAAGGTCTGTATATTACCACAACCATTAAAATCACGTACTTCTATTGTATAATTACCTGAACTTAAATTTGTGAACTGGTGGGTAGTACCTAATGTAGTTAACGTGGAAGACTGATAAGACCCTCCATTTACACTTAATGTATATGGTTGAATTCCTTCTCCGTCTAATGTTATTTCAATTATAAATTCACCTTCATCTGCAGCACATTGGTTAGATACTACTGCTGAAATTACAGGAGAGGGGTCTTCTGCAATTGTAATGTTTAAATTAGGTGTTGTACAGCCATTTCCATCCATTACATAAACATCCCAATCTGTATTCACAGAAGGGTCTAGTTCGGCATAATTACTTGTGCCATAATCCCCTGAAACAGGTGACACCCCATCTTCAACAAACGCATAAGTGTAAGAACCATTACCACCTCCGGCAATAACTGTTACGTTAGCATCTTCAGTACAATACCCATTATTCTGATCAACTATAGCTAAAGTAACAGGGTTTGGTTCCAATATTCTAAACTCAAAAGTATTCGTACAATCTGGAGTAGAGTCTTCTCTAAAAAATAATACATAATCTCCTGGAGGAATATTAGTAACTGTTTCTACAGCTGTTGGACCAGGACCGTTTGGTGCTCCTATTATGGTCTTTGAATATGCGCCTCCTAAAGATATATTTGTTATAGATTCTCTAATTTCATAAAATATATCATTTACTGAAGAATCATATCCTTCAATTTGAAATGCAATCGATCCATTTGTATCTCCAAAACAAGCTACATCTGAAATTATTGGATTGGCAACAACGTCAATTGATGATAAACTAGGAATATCCACTTCAACATAACTTGAACAATTAGTTCCTGTATCTATTACTTGAAATACATATGTTTGACCAGGGTTTAAACCATTATAGGTAGCGCTTTCTTCATTGGTTCCAGGACCAGTAGTTTCAGAATCAGGAATAGTGCCTGCACCATATATAGTAAAATCATAATTTCCAGAACCACCACTTGCCAATAAGTCAACCGTGCCACCACTAATACAACTTACAGCAGGAACAACTGCATCGATACTTAAATACGGATTAGATAAAACCCGTACTGGATTTTGATAAAATTCACAGCCATTAGCATCTAAAACTCTAACGTAATAATCTCCAAATGTCAAACCATCAAAAGTTGCGGTTGTTGCAGATGTATTTACAATCGGATTTGGCCCGGTAGTTACTACAACGTTATTTTGGTTATCGTATAAGGTATACGTGAAGTTAGGCTCCCCTCCGCTGGTAATAGTAATATCTATTTTACCAGGTATATCTCCAGAAGCGCCACAACTAACATCCGTAGCAACTACGTTTGCGTCAAATAATACTGGGTTGATTACTACAGCTGTGTCGGTAAACGTACAACTTTTGGTGTCTCTAACTATATAAGTATAAGATCCAGCGGCTAATCCTGGGTATATTCTTTGATTTGAATATGGACCGCCATCAAAACTTACTTCATATGGTGATGACCCAAAGCTAGGATCAATATTAATTTCAACAATACCATTAGTATCTCCAAAACAAGTTGGTTGAGTTATTGTAGCGGTCGCAAAAGGATTGACTGTTGCTGTAACCGTAATTTCATTTGATTCAGCACTACAACCTTGAACATCTGTTACTCTAAATCTATATACACCAGGTGTTCCCGTCGAGTAAGGAAAAGAGCCCGCGTATGCGGTATAACTTCCTCCATCAACCTGCATTTCATAAGTAAAAGGTGAATACCCACCATTTACCTGCAAATCTAAGATTGCATCTGGTGAAATCGAACAATCGATATCTTTAGTTAAAACCACATGAGCAGTTAATTGTGGTTCAATAGTAAATGTTAAATCGTCTGTACAACCATTAGCGTCTCTTATTTGGAATGTATAATTGCCAGGTGTAAGATTTGCAAAATCATTCGATGTCTTATATGCACCAGTATTCATTCTATACACATATGGCGCCAACCCACCGGAAGCTCCGATGACAACAGTTGCTGAACCAGGATTAGATGAATCGTAACACAAATCAGAAGTTGGGTCAATACTAGCTATAGGTAAAGATGGCGCAACCAAAGTAAACGTATCGGTAGCTGAACATCCATTTGCATCAGTAACGGTTATTGTATGTAACCCTAATTGATTTAAACCGGTAAACAAATTACTGCCTTGTACACCAGTTGTGGAAGTATCAGGCAATTGAATTTCATATGAGAATGTTCCTGTGCCACCTGTAGCGGTTATTACAACTGAACCGTCATCAACACAACTAGGCTGAGAATCTACGTTACTAACAGAAATAATGTTTGGCTCGGATATCGTTTGTACAAGGGTTACCGAACAACCGGCGATCGGGTTGTCAACGTCCCTGATATAAATAGTATAATTACCAGCGGAAAGCCCGGAAATTTGATGGATAGGTGCTGTATCGCTACCTTCGATAGTAGCAAAAGCACTATCATAGCTATATTCATAACCTCCCGCTGCAAAATTATCAACTTCAAAAGTTATAGTACCAGAACCATCTGCATTACAATCTAAATCTTCATAAGATAAAATTGCAGCATCAAAAGCATTACCATCTTGAACATCTACAATAATATCTGTAGTACACTCACTACCATAATCTACCGTGATGGTATGTTGGCCTACGATCGCATTGTTGAATACATTGCCCGGTTGTGGAATATTACCATCGATACTATACGTATACGTTGGATCGTTCGGAAGTATCGTAATATTCCCTGATCCGTCACAATTGTAAGCAACACTGCTACTCAAAGCCGGTTCTATAGGTAAAGGCGCAATTATAATATTCGGAAGACTTAACGTACATGCTGTATTATTGGCATCCCTTACCTGAACGGTATATGTACCATCGGTCAAATTGGCGAAAACTGCTCCTGCTGCAGTCGCTGCAGTCCAAGTCCCTCCGTTTAAACTATACTGATAACTATTTGAACCACCTGTTGTAGGGGTTATACTGCCAACGGTAATCTCTCCAAGTTGATTACACGTATAGTCTTCTGTCTGAACACTCTCGGCTATTAATTCTGGAAGTTCGTCAACAGGAATAGATAATGTTAGTTCGCAATTATTAACGTCCCTTACCCTAACATCATAGGTGCCGGCCGTAAGATTGTTGAATGTACTTACAGAACCAAAAGTCGTACCGCCATCAATACTGAAAGTATATGGGGCCTCACCACCAGAAGGTGCCAAAGAAATACTACCGTTATTGCCTCCAAAACAGGTTACGTCTACAACTGTTGGTGTTGCAGCGACCGGTGTATCCTGTACAATCGTAATATCATACATTGCAGGACAGGCATCCGTTCCTCCATTATTGTCAAGGACATATACATCATAATCACCTGCGCCCGTAACCGTCACAGGATTGATCGTAGCATAATCACCTGCCGTTGGTGTCGCACCATCGGCAACCACCGCATACACATAATTGCCATCGCCACCTGCAGCGGTAATGTCGATATCGGTATCGGTACCACAGGCGGTAATACTGCCTGCGATTGCCGATAAAGTTAATTGTTGTTCTATTGTTACGGTCTGTGGTGCGGTATCACATCCAAACTGATCCGTAACCTCTATCGTATACGTTCCATTGGATAAGCCCGTGAAAGTATGCGTCGTTGCATTCACTGGACTTGGTATCACATAAGATCCTCCGTTTATCCTGAACTGGTAATTTCCGTTACCCGCAGTTACATCTACTTGTATCGTAGCATCGTTGCTACCGCTATAACAGATAGTTTCGGTCAACGTGAAAACAGGGGTTACTGGGGCATTTATTGTAATTGCACTGTCTATAGGGTCTATACAGCCATTTGCGTCCATAACCCGTACTATATAATCGCCAGCTGTTAATCCGCCAAATGTTGTACCGGCTTGATATGCCGTGATCACACCACCCACATTGTCCTCCAATTGGTATTCGTAACCAGGTGTACCGCCCAAGGCGCTCGCCGTAATGGTGGCACCGCCATTGTCACAGGTATGTTGTTGCGTAATGCTCGCATCGGCGACTACCAACGTTGGCTCAAGTATCGTTTGTACAAGGGTTACCGAACAACCGGCGATCGGATTGTCAACGTCCCTGACATAAATAGTATAATTACCAGCGGAAAGCCCGGAAATTTGATGGGTAGGTGCTGTATCGCTACCTTCGATAGTAGCAAAAGCACTATCATAGCTATATTCGTAACCTCCCGCTGCAAAATTCTCAACTTCAAAAGTTATAGTACCAGAACCATCTGCATTACAATCTAAATCTTCATAAGATAAAATTGCAGCATCAAAAGCATTACCATCTTGAACATCTACAATAATATCTGTAGTACACTCACTACCATAATCTACCGTGATGGTATGTTGGCCTACGATCGCATTGTTGAATACATTGCCCGGTTGTGGAATATTACCATCGATACTATACGTATACGTTGGATCGTTCGGAAGTATCGTAATATTCCCTGATCCGTCACAATTGTAAGCAACGCTGCTACTCAAAGCCGGTTCTATAGGTAAAGGCGCAATTATAATATTCGGAAGACTTAACGTACATGCTGTATTATTGGCATCCCTTACCTGAACGGTATATGTACCATCGGTCAAATTGGCGAAAACTGCTCCTGCTGCAGTCGCTGCAGTCCAAGTCCCTCCGTTTAAACTATACTGATAACTATTTGAACCACCTGTTGTAGGGGTTATACTGCCAACGGTAATCTCTCCAAGTTGATTACACGTATAGTCTTCTGTCTGAACACTCTCGGCTATTAATTCTGGAAGTTCGTCAACAGGAATAGATAATGTTAGTTCGCAATTATTAACGTCCCTTACCCTAACATCATAGGTGCCGGCCGTAAGATTGTTGAATGTACTTACAGAACCAAAAGTCGTACCGCCATCAATACTGAAAGTATATGGGGCCTCACCACCAGAAGGTGCCAAAGAAATACTACCGTTATTGCCTCCAAAACAGGTTACGTCTACAACTGTTGGTGTTGCAGCGACCGGTGTATCCTGTACAATCGTAATATCATACATTGCAGGACAGGCATCCGTTCCTCCATTATTGTCAAGGACATATACATCATAATCACCTGCGCCCGTAACCGTCACAGGATTGATCGTAGCATAATCACCTGCCGTTGGTGTCGCACCATCGGCAACCACCGCATACACATAATTGCCATCGCCACCTGCAGCGGTAATGTCGATATCGGTATCGGTACCACAGGCGGTAATACTGCCTGCGATTGCCGATAAAGTTAATTGTTGTTCTATTGTTACGGTCTGTGGTGCGGTATCACATCCAAACTGATCCGTAACCTCTATCGTATACGTTCCATTGGATAAGCCCGTGAAAGTATGCGTCGTTGCATTCACTGGACTTGGTATCACATAAGATCCTCCGTTTATCCTGAACTGGTAATTTCCGTTACCCGCAGTTACATCTACTTGTATCGTAGCATCGTTGCTACCGCTATAACAGATAGTTTCGGTCAACGTGAAAACAGGGGTTACTGGGGCATTTATTGTAATTGCACTGTCTATAGGGTCTATACAGCCATTTGCGTCCATAACCCGTACTATATAATCGCCAGCTGTTAATCCGCCAAATGTTGTACCGGCTTGATATGCCGTGATCACACCACCCACATTGTCCTCCAATTGGTATTCGTAACCAGGTGTACCGCCCAAGGCGCTCGCCGTAATGGTGGCACCGCCATTGTCACAGGTATGTTGTTGCGTAATGCTCGCATCGGCGACTACCAACGTTGGCTCAAGTATCGTTTGTACAAGGGTTACCGAACAACCGGCGATCGGATTGTCAACGTCCCTGACATAAATAGTATAATTACCAGCGGAAAGCCCGGAAATCGTCTGTGGCGATACCGTCGTACTGCCCAGTATGCTCGCAAAATTATCAAGGCTATACTCGAACCCGCCGGCACCGAAATTCTCCGCTTCGAAGGTAATCGAGCCAGAGTTGTCGGCATTACAGTCCAAATCCTCATAGGTGAGCACAGATGCCTCGAAAGCATTGCCGGGCTCGACAATAACATCAAGATCGACAGATGCAGGACATTTTGCTGGTGGTTGAGTTGCCAAAAGATCATCTATTGCTATATCATTACCTTCTTCAACAGCAGAATTTGTTCTAAAAACAATATCCAAGGTAGTATTCGCTCCTGGGTTTAAGGTTACCGAATAATTTCTCCAATCATCAGGTCCATTATTTTTAGGTACATTTCCAGTAGTAGAACTTTCAATGATATTTCCACTACCATCAACAAGCTGTATTTCCATACTCGGGTCCCCGCCAGAGGTACCTGTACGCAACAAGTTCAATGCCCAAAAAGAAATGGTAATATCTTGATTTGGCAGAACCTCAACATCTCTTTTAGAGTATACTACACCACCAACACCAACTACTCCTCCCACATTAATGGCCAAATAACGTCCATTAGCAGGTCCGGCATGGTTGTTTGGACTAATCCAAGTTCCGTGAAGAGGTGCTAGAGCATTAGTAACAACATATTCCCCGTCAAATAAACGAGAGTCTCCAATATTACAAGCGGTAGTGCTACCATCACCGGGTTCGTAACAATATGCGGTATCTATTTGTGTAATGCTTGTATTGGTTCCGAAACCAAAATCCTCAAAAAGCAACGTGCTGGGTGGAATTACTTCGGTAATAACATAATTTACAGTAACAACATGTGCTCCTGGTGCAATATCTGTAAATACATTAGAATTAGCCGGTGTATTAAGTACTGCATCTAATTCATAAGTATATGTGTAATCTGAATTATCAGGAGTAACCGTAATTGTACCGTCGCCATCACAAAAATAATCTACTGTTGCGGTAACCACTGGTGGTGTAAAAGGCGGTAAAACAGTTACCTCCATTTCATAAGTACAATTATTTGCATCCCTTATAACCACAGTGTGCAAGCCAGACATCAGGTAATTAATATTACTTGGTAAGTAAGTAGCACCGCCATCAAAGCTATATGAATATGGAGCTGTGCCACCACGTGCATTAATTATTCTTACTTCTGCTCCAAATGGGTTACATTCAACTAATTCTGCAACCAATGCAGATGCCGATAATGTAAAAGGTTCAGAAATTGTATGAATTTCTTCTACCTCACAAAGGTTTGCATCTCTTACTTTTATATTGTAAGATCCTGCGCCAAGGTTGTTAAAGGTGTTTTCGGATTGATATGTCGTACCATCGTTTATACTGTACATAAATGGCGCCTCGCCACCAGATGCAACTATCGTTAAATTAGCTTGATTCTCCCCACTACAAAGTATATCCGTATTTGAAATAGAAATAGACAAAGGAGCATCTTCATCGATAGTTATGTCATATGTAGATTCACAATAATCCGTATTACCACTATTATCTCTTACATAAACATCATAATCACCTGTTCCGGTAACCGTAACTGTGCTATTTGCATTAAAATCACCAGCGTTTGGCGTAACTCCGTCAGCAACTACAGCGAAAACATAATTACCATCACCACCGGCACCAACGATAGTAATATCCGTATCGGTACCACAAGCGGTAATATTACTTGCGCTTGCGTTAACAGTCAAAGCCGGATCTATTGTTATACTTTCTGTACCGGTACAATTGTTTCCGTCTCTAACCTCTATAGTATATGTACCAGCTACAAGACCTGAGAATTCACCGTTGCTACTAAAAGCACCGCCGTTTAAGCTATATTCAAAAGTACCATCGCCACCAGAAGAAACACTAGCGGTCAGCGTTAATAATACAGCATCATCAAAACATTCTTGATTAGGGGTTATAACTAGAACTGGTGCTGTTGCAGGATTAAGGTCAAACGTGAACGGAATACTACAATTGTTTGCATCGATAATAGTACCGTTATATGTTCCAAATTGGGATAACCCATTAAAAGAACCTGTAGAATTAGAACCAAATACTGTAGTATCTGGATTGTTTAATTCGTAAACATAACTACCCCATCCACCTGTTGCAAGAACACTTACACTACCGGCAGAAGTACAACTTGGCTGTATTTCTGTTAAACTAGAAATTGCCAATGCCGAAGTTGGACCTTCTAATTCATGGGTAGCTGTATATGTACAGTTGGTATCAGTGTCTACAATATCAATTATATAATTACCTGCAACTAAACCATTAATATTATCAATAACAGCTTCTGTACCTCCGGTTCTAACAATTCCTGTTGGACCAGTAACCGTGTAAGTGAAATTTTGACCCGCCTGGAAATTTACATTAAAACTTATAATACCGTCTGCAGCACCAAAACAGCTAATCGGTTGCGTTGTTTGACCACTTGCCGACATTGGATTAATAGCATTAATCGTGTAATTTTCATCATAAAAACAACCATCGGCATCTGTTACCCTAACCGTATACGTATCAGGAGCAAGATCATTGAAAGCAGCTTCATTTCCTGTTGTGCTAGTTGGTGTAATTGTAGCGGGAGCTATAATTGAATACACATAAGGTGCAGTACCATTAATAGCATTCATCGTTAAATTAGCAGTTTGCGCCGGACATGAAATTTGAGACTCAACAATAGTTAAATCCGTTGGTGGATTTGGTCTGTCTATTACAGTTTGATTAGTAACAAAAGTACAATCGTTAGCATCCCTTATGGTAAGGGTATAAGAACCGTCTGTTAAATTTTCAAAACGATTTGCATTTACAATCGTATCTGGAATAAAGTTAATTCCATCTATGCTATATTCATATGGAGCAGTACCACCGGTAACATTTTGTGCCTCGATAATACCCTCTTGTAAACAGTTATAATCTTGAATTAGAACCGAAGTTCCACTAACTGCAGTAGCAGGTGCGGAAATGGAATAGTTCTCTTCATAATCACATGATGCGCTACCTTTTCTTTGATTTATTACAACTCTGTAATCACCATCTGTTAAGTTTGGAAAAACACCTGTTGTATTTTCTCCTAAGGGTTGGTCGTCAGAATCAAAAAGGGAGAAAGTTAATTGATATCCATTATCATCTATCAGATTAAACTGAATACTACCTGTAGATTCACCAAAACACGAGACATCATTAACTGTAGTTGCTGCGAATTCTGCTGCTGGTTGAAATTCTATACTAACCGTATTTGACTCTGCATAACAACCGTTTCTATCAAGCACAACAAACACATAGTCTCCTGGATCTAAAATGTCGAATATTTGACTGGTTTGAAAATTTGTAGCTGGAATATCGGCATAGGTAGGATAAGATGTAACAGTACTACCAGATTCATCATCATACGACCAGATAGCATAAGTATGTGGTGTACTTCCGCCATTTGAATCCATTAAAATATTACCTTCTCTACAAGTAATATGTTGAGAAACCCTAGCAGATAGCTCCAAGTCATTTTCGTCAACAATAGTTACTTCTTCACTGTAAGAACAACCATCATCGGTAGAAATATAAGCGATATAATCACCTGCACTTACATCTGTAAAAGTGTAGTTGTTATCTCCATGACCATTTTGGCTATCTATTAAAGTTCCAAGTCCGCCATTTGTACCATCATTACTTCTAATTTCAAATGCATATGGTGCATCTGCATCTGTAATTTGAAGATTAATAGTCCCTAAACTAAAACAAGTTTCTGGCGTAACGTTAACATCATATGTTATTGCACGCTCACGAATACCTATAACAGGAGTTGTAAAAATACATGCATCTTCAATAACATCACCGTTTGTATCTAATTGAGTAACCTCTACTCTATATGATCCATTTTCGCCAGTAGTAAAGTCAAAACTTGGACCATTATTAGCACTAAAAGGAACTATTGTATTGTTGGTATCATTATCAACAAGTTGATATCCATATCCACTTCCAAGATTTGTAATAGTAATATTACCGTCAGTATCACAAACGATGTCTCTATTATTAAATTCAATATCTAGGTTGTTCTGGAAACCTTTAAAATAGAAACGGCTTGTACACCCATTTTGGTAAACTACAGAAAGTCTGTACTCACCAGGCGCATTCAATAAGTAATTACTACCAGTACCTACCTCTGTCCAAGAACATGTAAGTGCTTTGTTGGCACAATCTTCACCTACAACAGCATTAATACCACAACTACCTTCATCTAACAATTCCCAAGAAACACTTTGAGCATCAACAATGTTGACTGCTAATGGTTGTGAATCGTTAATACCACATAAAAATATTTTTGGTAAAAAAGAGCTGTCATCACTACAGAAAACTATTTCACCAGGAATATCGTTACTTGGGTCAGTATCTCCATTTACCTCATTAAAATACTCTGTTACCGGATTTGGTAAATTACCAGAACCAAATGGCTCTACATTAATAATTTCTTTAAATCCTTTACAAGGATCAGCAACAATTTTATCTACTATATATTGACCAACAAGTGTTACAACCTGTGTACTTGGATCATTATCTGGATCACCATCATTAATTTCAATATCTGTAGCATCTATTTCTCCATTACTGTTTGTATCTCGATACCATATATATGAATCGAAACCATCACCAGCATTTAAAATAGCACTAGTACCACATAGTTCTATCGTTCTTTCAAAATTACAATCAGAAAGATCATCTAAAAGGAAGTTGGTAGCTCCTGGAACAACAAATCCACAAGTATTAAAATCAGTAACACTTGGGTCATCTGTAACTTGAGCAGAGTTGTTCTCTCCTCTATACGAACTATACGCTAAATTTTCAATTAAATCTGAACAGGCATTTATGAAATCAAAACAGTTTTCAGCTACTTGAACTCTAAAACCAATTGAATATTCACCATCTTCATCATCAACATAAACATCTGGAATATTGAATACTATTTCCCTCGTAGCTGGGTCATACGTATATGTAATCTCATGACAAGTTCTTGGAAAGCCTTCACATATAGGTGCGGGAAATGTAAAATCTGTAGCGTTGAAAAAACTTCTGCCATCTGGAGGAGAAACGTTTACTGGTAATACATCTCTAATCGTATAATTTACACCATCATCGTTACCAATATTTTCAAAAGTTAAAATATAATCTAATGTTTGCCCTAAATGTACACCTTGCCCTGTAATATCTACACCTCCTGGAGTCTGTACTCTTTTTTCCAATACAATATTGGGAGCAATAATATCCACATCAAAAGAAGTAAAAAAGATATCGTACTTATCTTGAGAAGAACTAGCCCTTAAAATAGCACTAGTTGAACCGTTAGGAATAATTGTATTGCTAGCACCACCATTAGGTATCTCAAAAAGGTCAACATCCCAACCTAATGTATTTATACTGTTTGGGTTTCTTGTTGTATACTGCGTATCAAATTGAGTTATACTAGAATTAAAGAAATTGTTTCCTGGGTTTTGTCCGTTTGATAATGTTGTAAATGACCCGTTTGCATTTATTTGTAATGCGTCACCACCAATTCTATTATCACCCTCTAAAGCAGCAACACCCATGTTTGCATAAACCGGAAATGGAGCTGGTAAAGTAGTAAATCCGTTTACTGGGATATCAATACTCTCGCCTGATTTTACACCTGCATAACCATCAAAAGTGGTAATAAATTTATCTCCTGGTAGGTTTGGGTTCTCATAAACAACCACCATTTTCCAACCACCAGAAATACCACCAGAAATACTGTTTCCTGTACTAGCTCTTACATTGGCAACAAAATAATCTCCATTTGGATCTGCTAATCCAGATACTATAGAGGTTACATCTTTATAGGCTGCGTATGGACTATAATAACCAAAATCTGCATCTCCATTACCATCAAAAATAACCTCATCTGCCGTTATGTCTTGATAGGCTCCACCCGGAGTTCTAAACTTAATATCATCAATGTTACTTCTATCAGAATTTACATAAACCGCAGACCAATACAATCCTGCATAACGTACCAATGAACAATCAACATCGGGTATTTCTAAATATGCACTACTAGAACTAAATGTGCTGCTATCACTATCGACATCAATATATTGCATGTCGTAATTATCATTGTAATCAGAAGAGTTTCCGGTATCATTAAGCGGATCATTGGGAGAAACCTCTGGAATTGTAAATGTTTCATATCTCCATCTTCTTCCATTTCTAACCCACCTACCACCTGTACTTTCTGGTATGTATCTGTTAACAATGTTGTTTGCAATGAATGTTAATTCTCCACGAATATCAGCCTCATATCGCACTTGAAAAGGCTCTTTAACCTGCGATACCGCAGTTTGCAAACCTAATGCCAAGAATAAAATGAAAAATAAACATTTTGAGTAATGTTTTCCCATAAGAGAAATGTATTTGGTAAATTCTAAAAAACTAGTCAGTTTGGTCATCTTCTATAATTTCTGAAGAATCCATTCAAGCGATATTAATTTCATATCGTTCCTCGCGGAATTCTCCAATAACAAATATTAACCTTAGTAGTTACGTGAAGAATTTATTGTTGTAGTAACTATGTTTTCTGTTGTGAAACAGCAAATTGAATGGGTTTGTTTTTTAAAAAAACAGTGCATTTCAACGATAATACACCTAGTAGCGCAATATTAATATTTAATCGTTTGAGGTAATATCAAAAAAATATAGCATGAAAATAATTTTGAAGAGTTGTAAACTTTCATGTTTTCTAGAACAATTTTATTCAAAATAATCGCTCTTTTTTATTGTTCTATTTTAGTAATAAATATTATAGTATTGACTTGAAAAGTACTGTTTTAAACAGCCAAAACACTCATATAAATACACTATATTTTTAGCGAAATCGCTTTGCTTTTTATAGAGGAAATGAAAAATAAAATGTTTTTGAAATCAAATAAGCTTACACTTTATCACCTAATTGAATATCAAACAAAGCACTTTTGAAGTGTATTTTGAACGAGAAATTTCATTAAAAAAAGCCTGAGGAGTTAAAATAAGCCGTTTTAGCGGCTTTTCATATACTCGAGCGAATTCTTACGGGAAATTGTAAAAGCACACTTCCTTGGGCTTAAAAACAGTGTTGCGCTATCCTATTACGAGTAATGCATAATGTAGTTGTAAGCAAATATCATTTTCTAAAACCTTTAAATTTAAATGGGCAGCATTTAGTAATTAATATAGTTCAAAGCACATTCTAAGACTTCATTTTTTTTGCTACAATACCATCGATAGTTGGTTTACACACCATATCAATTTTGACAACTTTTCTTTGAGTTTAGGTATTATCCGGATAAAATATACCTACACCAGTTATCATGGTTTTATAGCCACCTACATTTCAAATCGACCAACACTTCCATCAGCACCTGAAGTTTGGCTACCAATAGTAGTTACATTATCGCCTGCTTGAAGAAACATTGCAATAAATTCTGTTCGACTATGAGATATCTCACCTACCAATAAGACCACATTGCCTTTATATTTTAATTACTTGTTATGTAAATCAATTCAGGAATATTAATTAAGATTTTCTATCTTTAAAATCTGTTATACTAATTCTACATATTATCTGAGTCTTTCTAAAAAGACGATCTCGACAATCGAGTAAATAGTGCATGGATATCTTCCAGTGCCTAGGTAAATACACCCAATTATATTATCAAATTTTAAACAAAGTCAATTGATTAAAAATCAGTTGAATCATCACTTTGAATGATATTAAATTCTTCAAATTGTGATAATCTTACAATGAATTAAAAATGAAAAGTAAACAGTTAATAAGTAGAAATATAGAAGACTTTTATAATAAAGCATCTGAAGAAACTAGACTCGAAAAAGGTATGGGTATAATTGAATTTGAAAGAATTAAATCTCTCATTGAAAAGTATATCCCTTCAACAACTTCAAAAATTATTGATATAGGTGGAGGAACAGGAAAATATTCAGAATGGCTAGCTCGAAAAGGACATCAGGTTTATTTGGTTGAGCCTGTTTTCAAACATTTACAAATAGCAAAACAAAGAACTAATAAACTTAAGAATAAGTTTCAAGTTAAATCAGGTGAATCTAAAAAATTAGACTTTCCTAATAAATTTGCAGATCTCATAATTCTTCATGGACCACTTTATCACCCACAAAAAAAGGAAGATAGAGATATAAGTATTAAAGAAGCTAAACGTGTTTTAAAGAATAACGGAATCATTTTGGGTTTTGCTATAAATTATACGGCATCAACTTTAGTTGGTCTATTAAATGGTCTTATTCATAAAAAGTCATTCTTTGAAATGTGTAAGAGTGAATTGACGACAGGAATTCACAATCCCCCAGATGATTTTCCTTAGCTTTTAGCTGAGGCTTATTATCACAAACCCGAACAATTAAAAAATGAATTTATAAATCAGGAATTAACATACCTAAATACCTATGCCGTTGAAGGAATTGCTTGGCTAGATAAAGACTATTTCACTAATATGCTAAATAATAAAAAGAAGAAAAATTTAATGGATCTTATTCAAATTACAGAAAACGACAGCTACATTTTACCTTTTAGTCCACATATGATGATAGCAGTAAAAAAAACTAAAAATGGAAAATAAAAAAAGATTCATTAAAGCTCTGGTTGAAAATAACGGCCAATTAAATGAACTAGATCTTGGAGAAAGAATTCAACTGGATGAAGATGAAACAAGAGAAATAATAGCACAACTATTATCTGAACATAGAATTAGGTATGAGGCAAACAGCATTTGTAAGTATAGCGTTGTAAACAAAATGCGTAGATAATATTGAAAATAAATATCGGCTAGGTTGATTTTCAAAAAAGGAATTTCAATTTAAAAGGGAAAAACAATAACCTTGATTTTCAAGATTTAATATAACAAATAACAACCGGAAATCTATTTGGTTTCCGGTAACTTGCAAGGTATTTTTATTTAATATCGATTGGCAAATACCTACAGTAAAAAGACTTCCTCAATTATAAGTGATGTTATCTTTTGCTTTTTTTACTCCAAATGAATTCTCATCAATCCACACAAGACCCCAGTTAACAATTGGATCAGTATTGTAGCTTTTAAGGGTTACTGATTGTTCTTGGGAATTAAAACGATAATATCCATTAACCACTTCCGTCCTAATTTCATTTCCGCACCGACGCCCTATTCTCCTTCCTGAATTAAAGGTTATGCGATATTCGCCTGTACTCAAAAAACGAAGTTCGTTACCAATTTTCAAAGTCCTACTCCGCCTATAAACTGTAATTTCAGTATCACCTTCTTTTATAGTCTTATCAACCTTCCAACGATCAATTAGAAAAGATTTAGATATTTCTTTCTCTTGACCAAAACATAATTGAGCAAAAAAGAGGATTAGCAAGATTATTGGTTTTCTCATAAATTGGTAAAAACAAGAACCGTTCCAACCGATGTACAAGTACTTTCAAATTAGCAATATGATAAGTTAGTATTTCAAAGTTGGTCCTCAATTTTAATCTCAAGTAACTTAAGGTGATTTCATTCATCTTGAACTTATGAAAGGAATACTAATAATACTTCTTATACTAATTAAAAGTCAAGTTGCGTCTGATATTATACTGAAGAAAGAATTAATCGGTACATGGAAGATTGAAAAAGTTCAAGTTACTAGAACAGGAGTTTGCCTACAAAATGACTTTAGCGAAATGATTGGGACTACTTTTAAATTTAAAGAAGAACAGCGCCTATTGATTACTTCAAATAGTGACAGGTTTCAGCTACCTAATGAAGAGGAGATACGTTGGTATTTGGAAGATGAATATCTCAGTAATTTGAACGCGATTCATTTGATAAGAATTAGTAAGAAGTAATGCATCAAAAAATCAATATTCAATCGATATATGGCATTTAGCAATTATGAAATTGATAAATTTAAACTTAAGGTATTTTGGCTTTGAGCAGAAATGCAATCTAGGTTTAAAGTACAATCAAATAAAAGTGATATATAAAAATACTTATTGGTATCATATTCTATTTTTTTCAACTCAATTTTATTGATGAATGTTAGTGAATCAATATTGAACAACAATTAAAATATAATGAAGAGTATATTTAAACAAAATACAATTGTGTATAGCTTAGAAATTGTATGCAGTAGAAACAACAAAGACCTTATCATCTGAGATGATAAGGTCTTTGTGTAATCGTTGAGTTACTTAACAGTCGCGCTATACCAGGAGTTCTTGATTAACCCGCATAATCCACATTTTATCATTATAAGCATCATTCAGCTTAGAGTAATATGAGATTAACGCATTGGTCCAAGAGTCGTGCTTCTTTAGATATACGTATCTGTAATTGTTCTTGGGGTTGATAAAATAACTAGCGCTTAAACCGAATGAATTTAATAGCGCTACAAATTTCTTAGCATTGTTTGGGTTTGCAAATACATTGGCAATTAAGTAATAACCAGATCCAGCTCCGTCAATAACTATATTCTTAGAATCAGTATCTGTAGAGGCAACATTATCCCGAACTATGACATTTGAGGTAAGCACATCAGCATCATATTTAGATTTCTTTTCTTTAATCTTGTTTACATTACTTGCATATGCTTCATTAGTGTATTTGTTGTCTACATTCATAATCCACATGGCACCATCATATCTACCATTTAGATTAGAATTATGTGCGGCAACAGCATCTTCAAAGGTTTCAAAACGGTCCAAATACACATACTTTAAACCAGTATTAGGGTTATCAATATAATCAGCATTAATACCCTTCTCATTAAGGTCATTAATAAAGTTATTCATATACTGACCACCTTTGTACACATTTGCAACTACATAATACCCATCGTTAACATCAGGTAAATCTTTAAATCTTCTACTTTTAACAGCATCTTGCGCAACCTCTCTTGTTGTTTTTGCAACAGGTTTAGCGGTATTTCGAGGTCTATTTGCAACTACGGCATCTTTTGGCTGAACTTGTTCATTTAACCTGTTATCAACTGAAGTATTATCATCTGAACTAGACTCGACAACTTCTTGTCTTTCTGCAACAGGGTCTTTTCTTTCGCTTGTTAGTATTGCTACCCTATCTTTTTGCGTTTGACTAGCTGCTTGATTATTTGTAACTGCCTCACCTGAATTACTCGGGTTATAGTTAGAGGCAATTTCGGTATTGCTATTCTCATCAAGAAAAAGCTCTTTTGCTTTATTCTCAAGATCTGGTCTTTCACCGTTGGTTTCATTTCTAACCATACGCATTACCATGGCAAAACGTCTTTCTAAATCAGATTGGCGAATAGCCTCTAATGAATCTTGACGGAACATTAACTCCTCAATAATGGCATCGTTTTCTGCCAATTTCATCTTCAATTCTTCAATCTCCTCATTAGTAGCAATATTCTCTGGCTCTTCATCATTCTGTACCAAATCATCTTCATATTCATCTTCTAACATAACCCTATCCTCAGTAAGATTTGGCGAGAATGAGTATGCAAATGATATTTCATGTGTAACTCCAAAATTATCGAAGTTATTAGACAATCCTTTTTCCATGGTATAGCCTAAAGAAATCCTTTGGTTTAAGTTAAAACCAACACCGGCAGCTGCACCATAAAAGCTATCGTAACCACCTTGAATCCATCCTAATTTTGGTAGATCAAGAATTAAACTACCGCCTAAGGTTACATCTTCTTCACCTACTTTTCTAACTCTTGCCAAAGGCATCAACCTACCCTCTTCAAAAATTCCTGTTTGATTTTCAAACTGATGGGTATATTGTAGGTGACCTGAATATGTTTTGTCTTTAAACTCCGTTACCGATTCACTTGTTTTTAAGTTATAATCGAAAAGGTTTTCTGCGAACATACCAACATCAAACTTACCATAAGAAAGGTTGAAACCTGGCTGAAACGATAACAAGTTCTGATCTTGCAATCCAGATAAAAAAGGATCTTCCTCTACTGTTGAAGCCCTACCATTATCAAAGCCACTTTGGTAATACGATACATTTGCACCGAACGTAAAATTACTCTTATCGTTCAGTTTAATACCATAGGCATAATTTGCCAGTACACCAAAGTTACTAAGTATACCTTCCCTTTGTGAGTACAAGCTTAATCCAAGTCCTGTTTTGTCACTAATACGACCACTATAGCTTAAGAAATAGTTCTGATTGTTATCATCAAATTGTACCGATTGGTTTCGGTGTAACAAGTTAATATAAGATTTGTCTTCCCTAACCGTTGAAAACGTTGGGTTGATTAAAAATCGGTTATACTTCAATAGATTCTGGGCAGGAACGTCGTATGATACAAACGGATTCTCCTCTTGCCCGCTAACCTTCATGATAGCTAACACAAATAACAATAGATATAAAACACTTTTCTTTAGCATGGTGAGCTTAACGTATTACTGTGATCGTACCTTGTTTAAGTACTTCACTGGCATTTCTAATTTTATAGTAGAATACCATATTTTGTTTAGTGAATGCAGTAGTAGACTGCGGCCAATTATTTTTATAATCAAATTCGTTTACGATCTCTTGACCTTGTTCGTTGTAAATAATAACATTTACATCGGCCTTATTAGAGTAAGAGTTTGGAATAACCCATTGGTCATTAATACCATCTCCATTAACTGTTATTACATTAGGTACTTTAAATGTATCTAAGTAAGATACTTCTACCTGTCTAACAATCTCACAGTTATCTATAGATGCTATCAAGGTATACGTACCTGCATCTGTAAAAGTTACGCTGTCAGAATTGCTTAATTCAGCGGCATTTGCATCTAACCATCTATAAGCAGTACCTCCACTTGCAGTTACTGTTTTAGTAGTGCCTTCTGGCATTACAACTTCAGTACCTGGGTCAAGGGTTATAAGATTCTCATCTAACGGTGTAACTACAATCTCATTAGAGATCAAAGAACAGCCATCCTTATCTATTGTCAGTCTATAGGTACCTGCTGTAGAAACCGTCAAAACAGCATCAGTTGTATTAATTGAAGTACCATCTAATTGCCATTCATAAGTAGATGAACTTAAATCGCTGGTGGTGCTAAGTGAAATAGTTTCTCCGCCACTACAAAAAACAGTTCCAGAACTGGTAATAGAAATAGTTTCGTTAGTTAAAAGCTGTATTGATAACGAGTTAGAATCTATATCAAAACTATCAATGGTCGCATTTAATTCATAGTCCCCATTTTCTAAGTTCGATGCTAAACTAATAACGTTACTTGTTGCACCATTTACATCTGCACCATCTTTACTCCATTGATAGGTAAACCCATCAACTAAAGCACTTGTAACATCTGTTTTTGTACCATCTGTTGCAACAGCATATATTTGCTCAACACCTAAAGTTGTTGTTGTTGATTCACACGAAGTATACGCATCAGTATAATTTATAGTCATCTCAAAAGAAGCAGGAGATACTACAGTAGTAGTTTCCGAATTTTTTGAAGAGATAGCACATGCACCACCGGTTTGGGTTACCTCGGCGTAATATTCACCGTCTTGAGATATCGTTATTGAATTACTTGTTTCTCCGCTTATTTCAACATTGTTTCTAAACCACTTATAGGTTGGAGTGTTCGCTGTTGTGCTAACACTTAACAATTGAGTTTGTGTAGGTAATAAAACCGTATTAATTTCATTTTCTACAGTAACAGTATATAGTTCTGCATTATTCATAGAAACTACTGCTGATCTTTCATTACAGATACCAGTACCAGATATTTCAACTGCATAATCTCCTTCAAAACCTACATTTGCAGCATTTACTGTATAAGTTGTTCCAGTCGCTCCTAAAATTGCAGCGTCATCTTTAAACCATTGGTAGCTCCATGAAGCATTGGTTTGGTCTATACTTAAAATTTCGGTGTCCGTACTACACAAAGAAGTCCTGCTTGGTGCGGTAACGGCAATACCAGTTCCAGACCCTCCAATAGTTACATCAACTATATTTGAATCTGTATTACCAGACCCAGTACAACGCGGTCCATAATTAATATATACATTGTACATACCAGATTGGGTTACATTCAAAGTATGTCCGGTTTCCGACGTTAATTCTGTCCCACTTCGAAACCAGATATATTGATAGGTTTCTGGGTTAGCTATATTATCAACTTGTAAAGTAATCGGTCCTGTACTACAAACAGTACCTGGGGGAACTCCATCACCTTTTTCACTAATATTAAGATTAGAAGTTACATCCATGTAATACATATTGTATGCAGGAGATTCACTACCGATCTTTACCGGGTCAGTACTTCTAACCCTCATCTTATAGCCTTCACCACGTGTATCTGTAGGTATGGCAAAACTGGTATCAAAATCCTTTACGGCATTTTGATCGGTAATAGTTTGCAATGTTTGTGCATTGGCAAAACTACCGCTGGCGTCAGATAATTCGAGAATAAACTCGTTACCTGCGTTCGCAGTTCCAATCCATGTAACATTTACATAGTATTCGTTAAAACCACCATTACCTGCGCAAACGGCAGACCATGGTGTACTTCCTGACAGATTTGGATTGTCTGCAGGTTCTGGAGCATTAATTACTATTGCTTGCGCAGATAATTGAAAAGCGCAGAATAGCATGGATAGTGCTGTAATTACGGTAAGTTTGTTCAAAGTTCTCATAGGTATTTGTAGTTATGGGGGCCACTACGGTTGAAAAGTTGGTTAATAAATTATTTCACTATACCATCATTTCATAGACAAATATGTTATTTAATACGACGAAGTGAAATTTTATGTTGTCGGAAGGAAGATTTATGTTGTGAAACTCATTTTATGTAAGGTGTATCCAATTTAAACCTATCCTTTAAGCCATTTTTGCTACTTTTGTAGCTTGAAATATAATGACATGAGCGAGACATCAAAGTCTTTGAATTTTATTGAACAAATTGTTGAAGAGGACTTGGTAAATGGTTATACCAAAGACGAATTACGTTTTCGTTTTCCTCCAGAACCTAATGGTTATTTACATATTGGGCATGCAAGCTCTATTTGTTTAAACTTTGGTTTAGGTCTAAGGTATAATGCACCTGTAAATCTGAGATTTGATGATACAAACCCTGCAAAAGAAGAGCAAGAATTTGTAGATGCTATCAAAAAAGATGTAGAATGGTTAGGCTTTAAGTGGGATACCGAACGGTATGCGTCTGATTACTTTCAGCAACTATATGATTGGGCGGTAGAATTGGTTAAACAAGGAAAGGCATATGTGGACAATCAATCTTCTGAAGAAATGGCTGCCCAAAAAGGAACTCCTACTGAACCGGGTACAGATAGTCCAAATAGAAATAGATCTATAGAAGAAAATTTAGAGCTGTTTGAAAAGATGAAAAACGGAGAGTTTAAAGAAGGAACTCACGTATTAAGAGCTAAGATAGATATGACCTCATCTAACATGTTGATGAGAGACCCTATCATGTACCGTATATTACATAAAGCGCACCACAGAACAAATACCGATTGGTGTATTTATCCGATGTATGATTGGACACATGGTGAAAGTGATTATATAGAGCAAGTATCACATTCTTTCTGTACGCTAGAATTCGCAATGCACCGTGAGTTATATAATTGGTTTTTAGATCAAGTATATGATGAAACTAAAGTAAGGCCTAAGCAACGAGAGTTTGCTCGTCGTAACTTAAGCCATACCGTAGTTAGTAAGCGGAAGTTGGCACAATTGGTTGAAAAGGGAGTTGTAAATGGTTGGGATGACCCAAGAATGCCAACTATTTCTGGTTTAAGAAGAAGAGGATATACTCCAGATTCAATCCGCAATTTTGTAGATACTATAGGTATAGCCAAAAGAGACAATCTTATAGATGTTTCCTTACTTGAATTTAATATCAGAGAAGATCTAAATAAAACCACTCATAGGGTTATGGGTGTCTTAAATCCTTTGAAATTGGTTATCACTAATTATCCTGAAGGAGAAACGGAATGGTTAGAAGCAGAAAATTCTCCAGAAGATGAAAATGCCGGTACAAGACAAGTGCCCTTCTCAAGAGAACTATATATAGAACAAGAAGATTTTAGAGAAGCAGCAAATAAAAAGTTCTTTCGTCTAAAGCTTGGATATGAAGTTCGTCTTAAAAACGGATACATTATTAAAGCGGAAAGTTGTACCAAAGATACCGATGGGAATATAATAGAGGTACAATGTACGTACGACCCAAAAAGTAAAAGTGGTAGCGGTACCGAAGAAAGCTTACGTAGAGTAAAAGGAACATTACATTGGGTATCTATAGAACACGCTGTAAAAACAGAAATAAGATTATACGATCGTCTTTTTACAGATGAAAGTCCAGATACACATAAAGACAAAGATTTCATGGATTTTATTAATCCTAATTCTTTATCTGTTATTACAGGATATGTTGAACCTGCATTAAAAGATGCCCAACCAGGAGATCGTTTTCAATTTCAACGTATTGGATATTTCTGTGTTGATCCAGATACCACTACCGATAATTTAGTATTTAACAGAACTGTTGGTTTACGCGATTCTTGGGCAAAAATTCAATAGATAACTTAGTATAAGTATATCTTATTGTAAAACCTCAGTTTTATTAAGGTTTACTATAAAAAACCACCTGTAGACGTTATGTCTACAGGTGGTTTTCTTTTTTTAGACTAATTGGTATTAATTCAAATAAAAACAAGCGCTAATGGCTTTAAAATAGACTTTTAAGAAAGCTCGATAACTAAATTAGTATATTACCAAGAATAGTGTTTGAAAAACATAAAAAAACCCGAGAACAAATGTTCTCGGGTTACATAATAGAAAAATAAACTAAAAATACTTATTCTTTAAGTTTAGGCTTATTAGTCTTTTTCATTGTTTCACCAATCATATTACTTGCCGTAAAACTAGCAACCATATTATTCAGCATATCACTACCTGCTTGAGGTGAATTAGGCAATAATATCAAATTCGTATTAGTAGCCTCACCAATACTCTGTAAAGTGTCATAATGTTGTGTTACCACAATTAACGCAGAAGCTTCTTGAGAATTAATACCTACTTTGTTTAATACCTCTACAGACTCTTCAAGACCACGAGCAATTTCTCTTCTTTGATCAGCAATACCTTGACCTTGTAATCTTTTGCTTTCAGCCTCAGCTTTTGCTTTCTCTACAATTAAAATACGGGCAGCATCTCCTTCAAACTGCGCAGCAGTTTTTTGACGCTCAGAAGCATTAATCCGGTTCATAGCTTCTTTTACCTGTGCATCTGGGTCAATATCTGTTACCAAAGTTTTAATAATGTCAAATCCATAATCTAACATTGCTTGTTGCAGTTCAGATTTTACCGCTATTGCAATATCATCTTTTTTAACAAAAACATCATCCAATTTCATTTTAGGTACTTCTGCCCTAACCACATCAAATACATAAGATGTAATTTGTTCGTGTGGATATTCCAATTGGTAATATGCTTCATAAACTTTTTCCTTAATCACCACATATTGTACCGATACTTTTAGTTTAACAAAAACATCATCTAAGGTTTTAGTTTCTATAATAACATCTAATTGCTGAATCTTTAAACCAATACGAGCAGCAATTCGTTGCACAAAGGGAACTTTAAACTGAATACCCGACTGTCTTACACTAGTAAATTTTCCGAATGTTTCAATCAATACCGCTGTTTGCTGTTTTACAATAAATACACCCGAGAGAATAGTGGCAATCACTAAAAACGCAATCGGAATCCAAATAAATGAGCCCATAATTATTTCTTTTATAGTTAATATTTGAAGATACTAAAAGCCTTCTAGTTATTAGTAGCATTTCTTACGGATTTGTTACAATAAAGCATTTATAAATATATTATAATCATTCTATACACTACAATGCCAGGTTTCTATAATCTAATATTTTGGATTTGACGACAATGAATATCTACAAGTTCATTACATTTAATAAAATCATTAATCTGAACGGTATGTTGACTTCTATAAACCCCAAATTACCAATGAGAGATAAAGCCAAAACTAAAAGCTATTATGTAGAATCTTTAGGTTTTAAAGAATTTGGTGCAGTAGATTATCCTGATTATTTAATGGTAGAAAAGGATGAAATTCAAATTCATTTCTTTCTCTTTAAAGCCCTTAATCCTAAAGAAAACTACGGTCAGCTATATATCCGCACAAACGATATAGAAACCTTATACCAATCGTTATTAAAAAACAATGTGCCCATTCATCCAAATGGCAGCCTAGAGATTAAGCCATGGGGACAAAAGGAGTTTGCTCTATTAGACCCTGATAGTAACTTACTAACATTTGGAGAATCATTGGGCTAAAAACATGGAAGTATTTAAAAATAAAAAGGCAACTCTTACGAGTTGCCTTTTTTATATGGTGTTAAGTTTACTTACTTAATATCAAAACGATCTAAATTCATAACCTTGGTCCAAGTTCTTGCGAAGTCACGAACAAATTTCTGTTTCGCATCTTCCGTACCATATACTTCTGCCAATGCTCGTAATTCAGAATTAGAACCAAATATTAAATCTGCTCTAGTCCCTTTCCATTTTACATGACCAGTTTTACGGTCACTACCTTCAAATACTGTATCGTTGTCAGAAGCAGCTTTCCAAGTAGTTCCCATATCCAATAAATTGATAAAGAAATCATTTGTAAGCAATCCTGGTTTATCAGTAAATACTCCGTAATCAGAACCATCATAATTGGCGCCAAGTACACGAAGACCACCAACAAGAACAGTCATTTCTGGTGCAGTTAAGGTTAATAGGTTTGCTCTATCTATTAACAACTCTTCTGCCTGAACAGATAGTTTTTGTTTTGTGTAATTTCTAAACCCATCTGCCATAGGTTCAAGCGCATCAAAAGATTCAATATCGGTACTCTCCTGAGTTGCGTCTGTACGACCAGCGTTAAAAGCAACTTTGGTATCAAAACCAGCCAACTTTGCGGCATTTTCAACAGCAGCAGAACCAGCAAGAACAACTAAATCGGCAAAAGACACCTTTTTGTTACCAGATTGATTATCATTAAATTCTTTCTGAATTCTTTCTAAAGTAGCGGTAACCTTAGCCAACTGTGTAGGGTTGTTAACTTTCCAACCTTTTTGAGGAGCTAAACGCACACGACCACCATTAGCACCACCACGCTTATCTGACCCTCTAAAAGTGGATGCAGAAGCCCATGCAGTAGAAACTAGTTCTGCCGTAGAAAGTCCTGAAGCTAAAATTAATGTCTTTAAATTTTCAATATCGGCATCATTAATCAAATCAAAATCAACGGCAGGTACTGGATCTTGCCATATCTGCACTTCTTTTGGTACTTCTGGTCCTAAATAACGATTAGTAGGTCCCATATCACGGTGAGTTAGTTTATACCAAGCTCTTGCATAGGCATCTTTAAACTCGTCTGGATTCTCTAAAAAGTTTCTTGAAATTTTTTCATATTCAGGATCTAAACGTAGCGACATATCAGTAACCAACATAAATGGTTGATGTGTCTTACCTGGTATATGAGCATCAGGCATTTCACCCGCACCGGCATCGCCAACTGGCTTATATTGCCAAGCTCCAGCCGGACTCTTAGTTAATTCCCACTCAAAACCAAATAGATTTTCAAAAAAATAATGACTCCATTTTGTAGGTGTTTGTGACCATGCGCCTTCTATACCACTTGTTATAGTATCTGCACCAGATCCAGTACCATAAGTACTCTTCCAACCTAAACCTTGTTCTGTAATATCTGCAGCAGCTGGCTCTGAACCTACATACTTTTCTGGATCTGCAGCACCGTGTGTTTTTCCGAATGTATGTCCACCTGCAATAAGCGCAACGGTTTCATAATCATCCATTGCCATTCTTTTGAATGTCTGTCTAATATAATGAGCGGCTTCTAGTGGATCAGGATTTGCATTATGCCCTTCTGGATTTACATAAATTAAGCCCATATGTGCAGCACCTAGAGGGTTTTCTAACTCATTGCCATCTTCATCATAACGTTGTTTGTTTCCTAACCACTCTGTTTCAGATCCCCAATAAATATCCTCTTCTGGTTGCCATATATCTTCACGACCACCGGCAAATCCGAACATTGGCAATCCCATACTTTCATGAGCAACATTACCAGTAAGTATCAATAAATCTGCCCAAGAAATTTTCTTTCCATATTTCTGCTTAATAGGCCATAATAATAAACGGGCCTTATCTAAATTGGCGTTATCCGGCCAACTATTTAATGGGGCAAAACGTTGGTTACCTGCGCTCGCACCACCTCTACCATCAGATATACGGTACGTTCCAGCACTGTGCCAAGCCATTCGTATAAAGAATGGTCCATAATGACCATAATCTGCAGGCCACCAATCTTGACTATTCGTCATTAAATCTGTCAAATCTTTTTTAACGGCGGCTAAATCTAGAGAATTAAACTCTTCAGCATAATTAAAATCATCATCCATTGGATCTGCCATTTTAGAATGCAATCTTAAAATATTAAGATTCAACATATTTGGCCACCAATCTTTGTTAGTTGTTCCACCACCAGCTGCCTGATGCATTTCACCATTTAAAAATGGACAATTTGCTGCAGCGGGATCATTTACATCCCAAGCTTCACCTTTTCCGTTAGTACTACTCATGATTATATAAATTTTAAGTTGTTTTTACTACTCAATAGTAAAATTATAAATATTTTACTTATCAATATTTCGTTTTAAATAGATAAAATCTATTGTGTAATATTTAATTGTTTTGCGTTACGCCAATTCGATTATCAAACTGACTTAATTATTACCGTAAATATTAGAATATCATAAAGATAATCACTTATAGCCTGTTTATAACACTAGCTATCTCATAATTAATAATTTAGTAAGACAAACTAACATTCAAACCTCATGAAATCATTTGATAAAAGTATATTATCAAAATTCACAAAAATAAAAGTGGCATTTATACATCTGATATTATCACCCTTATTCCTAATTCTTTCCTTCATACAGCAATCGAATGCTCAAGTAGTTCCTAATCCAACCGAGGTAATAGGCTTTGAAATAGGTTCGGATTTTAATTTAGCAACTTACGATCAGTCAATTAATTATTTTGAAAAACTAGCTGCCACAAGTGATATGGTAGAGATGAGATATGCCGGAAAAACATCTGAAGGACGGAAATGGCAATATGTATTAATCTCTACACCAGAAAATCTACAAAAGATAGATCACTATAAATCTATTTCACAACAATTAGCACATCCTGAAAACTTAACAAGAGAGATGGCAAAAGCATTGGCAAAAGAAGGAAAAGCAATTGTAGATATTAGTGGAGGTCTACACGCCTCGGAGGTAGCAGGAGCACAACACATTATAACATTAGCCTATGAATTGGTAAATAATGCCAAAACAGAAAAGTACCAGGCCATTTTTGAAGATGTAATACTTATTCTATGGCCTTCTTTAAACCCTGATGGACAAGATATCATTGCCAATTGGTATTTAGGAAATGTGGGTACCCCTTATGAAACTGCGCCTACACCGTGGCTATATCAAAAATATGTAGGTCACGATAATAATCGTGATGCCTATATGCTAAATCAGCTTGAATCTCGTGTTGTTGGTAGCACTTGGCGTGAGTGGGAACCAAGTATTATTCATGTACATCATCAATCTTCCCCATTTCCTACTAGAATATGGCTGCCACCTTTTGCAGAACCAGTTGCTCCCCAAACTCCGCCATTAATGGCCAGAGAAGTAAATATGATTGGTATGGCTATGGCACAAGAATTAGAAACGGAAGGCTTGCCAGGCGCTGTACATATGGGTAAAGGTTTTGATGCTTGGTACCCTGGTTATATTGATTACATGCCAACGATGCAGAACATACCATCGTTCTGGACAGAAACATCCCTTTATAAATTTGCAACTCCGCACTTTTATACCATTAAGGATTTTCCGAAAGAAAGAGCAGATTTACGTATTGAATCTCTGTACTCTAGCCCATGGAAAGGTGGGTGGTGGCGTCTAGGAGACGCTGTTCAATATATGCAAACAGCATCTATAGCTGTTCTAGATTATGCGGCAAAATATAAAGAAACCCTACTTTTCAACAAGTATCAGGCAGGCGTATCCACAATTGAAAAATATAAGCAAGAACCACCTTATGCCTATTTTATTAAACAAAAACAACGCGATCCCGTACGCCCGGTAGAATTCTTGAAAAGACTAGCTTTTAACGGAATTAAAATTTCTCAATTAGATTCTGAAACATTTTTCGAAGGAAATACCTATCCGAAAGGGACATGGGTTATACCTATGGCTCAGGAATTTGGAGAGTTGGCAAGACAATTAATAGACATTCAAGAATATCCAGATTTAAGGGAATCTCCAGACGGTCCTTTAGAACAACCCTATGATGCTGCAGGTTGGACATTACCATATCAAATGGAAGTAGAAGTTGTTGCAGCCATGTCTCCTTTAACAGAATCAATATCTTCATCTTTAATTCCGGTTAAGGGAATAGCATTAGAGGAAAACACAGATACCAGTATAGATTTAAGTAAAGCAGATTTTATAGGCGGAGCGGGTTTTGACACTAATGAAGTAGCTGCAGGAATAGTGCCGTTACCAGGAACTTTAAAGGGTAGTGGTGGTACCATGGTTATTGACCCAAAAGAGAACAATTCATTTCGAATTATTGGCGATGCAATGAACCAAAATCTAGCTATTGGTTTTAACCCAAAACAACAAACGTATGCTATAAGTAATGCATCAAGATTACAAATGCAAAAATGGGTGAAAGATTATGCGGTAAATGCTAGACTTACATCAACCAAACCTAAAACCAAGGCGCACTCTAGAATAGCAGTTTATGATCCGTGGACCGCTAGTATGGATATGGGCTGGACAAGGTGGCTCTTAGATAATTTTAATATACCATATGTTATAATTAGAAATGCAGATATTAATAACGGAAATCTAAATGATAGGTTTGACGTTGTTTTAATGGCTTCGGAAAGACCGGGTGTCATAGAAAATGGCTTTCAAAAAGGTATGGCTCCACCACAGTATGCAGGAGGATTAAAAGGATTGGGCGTTAGAAACATTGACTCGTTTGTAAGTGCCGGCGGAACATTAGTTTGCCTAAATAAAAGCACAAATTTTGCAATAAAAGAACTTCACTTACCAATAGAAAACAATGTACAAGAATTAACAAAAAGTCAATTTTTCACGGGCGGTTCAATACTAGAAGTGACCAATAATAATCAACATCCTATTATGGCGGGTATGCCAGAAAAATCTGGTGTATTTGTTTTTGGTAGTCCCGTTTTTAAAACACTTGATGGTTTTGATGGCGAAATACTATCAAAATATCAAGAAAAAGGTTCGCCTCTACTATCTGGTTATTTGGTAGGTGAAGAATATATGAATGACAAAGCTGCGGCTGTAGATGTTCGGTATAAAGATGGACATGTTATTCTTTTTGGATTTCAGCCCCAATGGCGAGGACAATCTATGGGAACCTATAGAGCTTTATTCAACGCGTTGTTATACACAAATTCTATCGCAAAAAACCATGAAGTTTTAGAAGAGTGGTCTACTACCGAAGACGAAAAAACAGAGAAAGAACTTGAGGTCAAATCCATAGAACAAAAACAAATTTCAAATTAACTAAATAATAGGATTACCGGTTATAAAGAGCCCTTAAATGTTAAACATTTTATTTTAACAATTCCTTCTTATATAGCTTTTATAAATCTGATTATATTGCCTGTTCACCAACCAAAAATAATGCGAAAAGATACTAAAAGACAGAAACAAGCTAAATGGTTGCGTCTTTTTAGAAAAGCACACAGGCTTACGGGAGCTGCATTATTTGTCTTCTTTTTCTTTATTGCCATTAGCGGACTTCTTTTAGGTTGGAAAAAACATAGCGGCGGAATCATTTTATCTAAATCATATGAGGGAGTATCCACTAACTTAAAAGATTGGATGCCCGTTGATCAATTACACACCATTGCAAATACTTATCTTTTAGATTCTATTTCACCTGATTTATCTACAGAAATTGACCGAATAGATATAAGAAAAGAAAAAGGGATGGTAAAATTTATTTATACCGACCATATTTGGAGTATGCAATTGGATGGCACCACAGGTAAAATATTACATGTAGAAAGAAGATACTCTGATCTTATTGAACAAATACACGATGGTTCTATTTTAGATGATTATTTAGGTACTAGCAATAATCAAATAAAAGTATTTTACACAACGGTTATGGGTGTGGCCCTTCTAGTTTTTACTATTACTGGATTCTGGCTTTGGTATGGACCAAAGAGGATGCGAAGAAATAAAGCTACTGCTTAAAAATTAGCTTTAGCTTTGAAGTCTCAATAATCAATTATTATTATGGCAGACTCAAAGAAGAAAGAGGAATTAGAAAAACCAACTTTACACCCTAGAAACAAACATCCCGGTCGTTACGATCTAAAACAATTAAAGCTGGTAAATCCTGAACTAAAGGAGTTTGTTACCAAAAATAAATACGGAAATTTTACTGTCGATTTCTTTAATCCGAAAGCGGTAAAAGCTTTAAATAAAGCATTATTGATATCTCAATACGGATTAGATTTTTGGAATATACCAAATGGTTTTCTTTGTCCGCCAATTCCAGGGCGCGCAGATTACATACATCACATTTCTGATATTTTAGCCACTAGTAATGACGGGGTTTTAGTAAAAGGGGATGCCATAAAATGTTTAGATATTGGGGTAGGAGCAAATTGTGTGTATCCTATCATTGGAAATAGCGAATACGGTTGGTCCTTTATTGGTTCAGACATTGACGCAAAGGCAATTGAAGCTGCACAAAAAATTGTAACCTCTAACCCTTCTCTTCACGGTAAAGTAGCATTTAGATTACAGTCAAAACCTGAGCATATTTTTTCTGGAATTTTAAATGAATCCGATAAGGTTGATTTAACGATTTGCAACCCTCCATTTCATGCTACGCAAGCAGAAGCCGAGGCGGGTACTTTACGTAAGTTGAGTAATCTAAAGAAAAAGAGGGTTAAAAAAGCTGAACTGAATTTTAGCGGTCAAGGTGGAGAACTGTGGACAGATGGGGGAGAAAAACGATTTGTTTTAAACATGATCAATGAAAGCGCACAATTCTCAAAAAATTCCGCTTGGTTTTCTACATTGGTGTCTAAGCAATCAAATCTACGTTCATTCTACGACCGATTAGAAAAAGTTGGCGTTGTAGAACATAAGACTACACCAATGGGACAGGGAAACAAAATGAGCAGAATAATTGCTTGGACCTTTCTATCACCAAACGAAATGAAAGTATGGGCAGATGAACGTTGGGAAAATAAATAATAGCGTTAATAAATTTAAAATAGCCGTGTTTTAAGCCGTTCTAAATTATTAAAAGACCCGAAGGGTCGATTTTTATTTTTTAAACCCGCAAAATCGTTCCTACAACAGCAGAAACCGATTTTAAAGTGTCACTAATTCCTTTAGCGTATATTTAAAGTAGTACAGAGAGAACAACAATCTAGTTACAGCAAATTAACTTAATCAAATCTTTGTATCTAAAAATATAGAATAAGACAGTAATAAGGTTTAGGTAAATTTTCAAGGAAATAAAAATTGCTTATTTCCTTGAAAATTAATAATTAACCTAATTTATTTAGGGCTGTTTTTATACGAGAAACACTTTCCTCTTTTCCAATCATTGCCATAATATCGAAAATATGAGGTCCTTTCATATCACCAACTAAGAATAGGCGTAAAGGAGGCATTACTTTTCCAAAAGATAACTCCTTGTCACCAATCCAAGCTTTTACTATACTTTCCGTGTTTTCTGAAGAAAAATCTTCTATAGGTTTTAGGACTGAAATAAGATCGTTCATGATTGAAGCGGTATCTTCTTTCCATTGTTTATTCGCTGCTTTCTCATTGTATTCAGTAGGAGCAACAAAGAAATAATCGCTCAAATTCCAAAAGTCAGAAACGAAAACCGCACGTTCTTTTATAAGCGTAACCACTTTGGTAACATAATCTAAATTCAGTTTATCATCATCAGAAATGTTCTCCTTTACTGTCGGTAAGAATAACTTAGCTAGCTCATTGTCAGCTGTTTCTTGAAGATAATGCTGATTGTACCATTTAGTCTTTTCTGGGTCAAAACGCGCTCCAGATTTATTAACACGGTCTAAACTAAAGGTTTTTACCAATTCATCTAAAGAAAATAATTCTTGTTCCGTGCCAGGATTCCATCCTAATAAAGCCAAGAAATTTATAACTGCTTCTGGGAAGTAACCCGATTCTTTGTACCCAACCGATTCGTTCCAAGAAAGAGGGAAAACCGGAAAGCCCATTTTTTCACCATCTCTCTTACTTAATTTACCTTTTCCAACAGGTTTCATAATCAATGGTAAATGCGCAAATTCTGGAGCATCCCAACCAAATGCATCATACAATTGTTTGTGTAACGCCATAGATGGCAACCATTCTTCTCCACGAATTACATGGCTAATTTCCATTAAATGATCATCAACAATATTTGCTAAATGGTATGTTGGCATACCGTCACTCTTAAATAAAACCTTATCGTCTAAAACGTTGGTATCGATTTTAATTGAGCCGCGAATTAAATCCTGTAAGTGTAAGGTTTCATCTGGCGGTGTTAAGAATCTAATTACATAATCATCGCCATTGTCTAACTTGGCTTTAACCTCTTCTGGCATTAAAGACAATGAATTATCAAGCTTTAATCTATTATGCCAATTGTAAATAAAGGTTTTACCTTTTTCTTCATGATCTTTTCTGTGCCCATCTAGACTTTCAGAAGTATCAAAAGCATAATATGCATTACCGCTATCAACCAAATCATCTGCATATTTTTTATACAACGATTTACGCTCGCTCTGTCTATACGGACCAAAGCCGCCATCTTTACCAATACCTTCATCAAAAGGAATTCCGCACCAATTCAAAGAATCAATAATATACTGCTCGGCACCTTCAACATATCTATTTTGGTCTGTATCTTCTATTCTTAGAATAAAATCTCCACCATGTTTTTTGGCAAATAAATAATTAAATAGGGCAGTGCGCACACCACCAATATGTAAAGGCCCTGTAGGACTAGGGGCAAAACGAACACGAACTTTCTTTGTCATTTGGCAAAGGTATAAAAAACACCTTTAGCCATATATCTACGGTCCATTAATTAATTTCTGAAAATCAAAAATATTTACAAATTCCCTTTACAACTCTAGTATTCAATAATCTAGTACAGATTAGAATTAAAAAAGAATATTTGACCCCAAAAACCAAGTGAAAATTCTAGATAAAAACGATATGAAATATCTGATTTATAAAATTGTAAAAACATATACGAATACAATTTGTTCAACGTTAATTAAAAATCTTAAACCAAGAAAAATGAAATATTATTTGAACTTCCTTTATGTGTTTTAAATTCTATTAGTTACAGGCTGTAGCTCAGATTCTACTGACGATTCTATGACTGAGGTAGATAACACACGCGATGAAATTACACTACTTCTTTAGAAATTGAGTTTCAAGACATATCACAAACTAGTGCTAAAATTATGTGGACAAAAGTTACCGCATCTAATAATAGTACTGTAAGTTACAGTTTGTTTCTAGATGATGAATTACTAGCAGAAATTCTTAGCGAAATAGAATACAATGTTGAGGAATTAGAAATTATACAGTAAAGGTGATTGAAACCGCTGAAGATGCAGAAGACAGTATAAATACATCGGAGCTTCATACTTTGGGTACGCCACCATCTGCTTTTCCTATTACCTATGATTTTATTACTTGTGACGTAGTTGGTATTGACTGGCAAACACCTACTATTGAAGATGGTTCTGATTATTATTACAAACTTTTTACAGACGGTGAATATCATAAGACCTACGGTTCTTACACAACAGAAACCACAGGTTTTATAATGGTTGTTACTGAGGGCGAAGAACACACTATTAAAGTTATAGCTATTAGCTATAGCGGGGCAGAAACAGAAGAAGAAATTACATTTTTTCAAGAGCCATGTCCGTTACCAACAGATTTTGAAAGAAATACTGACTATGAAGTCATAGTTACCGCAAGAGCACAAAATACTTATATTACCAAAGAATCTACAGCTTCCTTCACTACCACTAACGATTACCCAGTACACCGAGATATAACAGTATGGGAGGCAAAATTAATTACACAGGACAGTCAGTATTTTCCAGGGCAATTAAACGTTACTTACTCAGAAGAATTAGTCAATTTTGATATTGACAAATGGGTTGCGGTAAATTATGAAATAACTAACTACAGTATTTATAATTCTTCAGTATCAAGTAGCGTTCTAAGTGAAGAAAACTACAACGCAATAGCTGCTAATAAAACAGGTTACTTTCTTATTGAAGATAATGGTGTAGATAACCAACTTAATTATGAAGTTATTTTGGAAACTAAATAGAATTATCAATTATTATTTTCTACAAAAGGTGCTATGTATATTTAATATATATCGCACCTTTTTCTTATAAACAGTTAGTGATTAGAAATTCCTTTTAACAAATAATTCCTACTAATCAGTCTTTTAATCCGTTATCTTGGTATAAAAAACGCAATTGCAAGACTATAAGCACATTTTAGACCGGTTAAATCAGTTCATTCAAAAGCATTATTCTCAAGTACTTTTAAAAGGAGTATTATTGTTTTTTGCATTTGGATTGTTGTTTTTTCTGATAATATTAGGCATAGAGTACTACCTATGGTTAAATACAACAGGCCGATTGGTATTATTTGCCATTTTTATAGGTGTCGAACTCTTTTTACTCTTTAAATATATACTTACTCCTATTTTCTATCTTCTAAAATTAAAAAAGGGAATTGGTCCAAAAGATGCCGCTACAATTTTAGGCAAGCACTTCCCAGAAGTAGGAGATAAGCTTACCAATTTATTAGACCTAGCCGAAAATCCTCAACAATCAGAACTTTTATTGGCAAGTATTGCTCAACGTTCCAAACAAATGGACACCATTCCTTTTTCTAGTGCCATAGAATTTAAGGATTCATTAAAATATTTGAAGTATGCAATTATCCCACTTCTTATTATTGGGGTATTATATATCTCTGGGAATTGGAATAACTTTTTTGGAACCTATGAGCGTGTTGTTAATTATGAAATGGCTTACGAAAAACCTGCACCATTTCAGTTTGAAATTTTAACAAATAACCTAAGCACTTTACAAGACGAATCTTTTACTATTCAAGTTGCTACAAAAGGAAGTGTAAAACCAGAAAATGTATTTATTGTAATTGATGGAAAATCAATTTTATTACAACAACAAAATGGATTTTTTGAGTATACTTTTTCACCGCCACTTACTACCACAAACTTTAATTTCAGTGCAAATGAAGTTACATCAAGAGAATACTCCCTTATAGCATTAGAAACTCCTTCTATTGTAGATTTCATTATGGATTTAACATATCCTTCCTATTTAAAAAAGAAAAACGAAACTATAAAAAGCACCGGAAACGCAGTAATACCGGAAGGGACAAAAATTACTTGGAAAATATTAGGAGAAAATACCGATAAGATTAATCTAGTAACCAATGACACTATAATTCCATTTAATAAGGATGGAAACACGTTTTCAATTGAAAAACGTGTATACAATAACCTTAATTATGAATTAACCACCACCAACCAAAACGCACAAGATTATGAGCGACTATCTTATGATTTTAAAGTTATTAAAGATAGCTATCCTACAATTAAAGTGAATCAGGTTTTGGATTCTATAAATCCGAATGTATCATACTATGTAGGAAGTGCAACTGATGATTACGGATTAACTAATATAGATGTAATTTATTTTGAGGTTGGAAATGAAAACGAATCAAAATCAATTAGTCTTACCAAACCAAATAATAACTACCAACAATTTTATTACACCTTTCCATCTGGGTTAGAAATCGAAGCCGGAAAAAATTACGGTTTCTATTTTCAAGTAACTGACAATGATGCAATACATAATGGTAAGAAAACAAAAAGTCAAATATACCAACGAGTATTGCTGGATGAAAATCAACTTAAAAACAACGAACTTGAGTCTCAAAAATCATTAATTAAAGATTTAGATAATTCTCTAGAACGTTCAAAAGAACAAAAAGAATCTTTGAAAGAAATTAACCAAAATCAGAGAGAAAAAACCAGTCTAAATTTTAATGATAAAACTCAAATAAAAGACTACTTAAAAAAGCAAGAGCGTCAAGAAGAACAGATGCAAAAATTTAGTAGGGAATTAAAAGAAAATCTAAATAATGAAAATAAGGATAACAAATTAAACCAATTGTTACAAGAGCGATTAGAACGTCAAGAACAAGAAGCCAAAAAGAATCAAAAACTTCTAGAAGAATTAAATAAAGTTGCTGATAAAATCAAAAAGGAAGATTTAACTAAACGCCTAGAAGAACTGGGAAAAAAGCAACAAAATAGTGAAAGAAGTTTAGAGCAATTATTAGAATTGACCAAACGGTATTATGTTACTGAAAAAGCTTCGCAATTAGCAAGAGATTTAGAAGAGATTGCTAAGAAGGAAGAAGAATTATCTAAAAAAAATAAAGAAGAAAATACTCCTGAAAAACAAGAAAAATTAAATGATGAATTTCAAAAGATTTCAGAGGAACTGAATGACCTAAAAAGAGACAATGAAAAGCTCAAAAAACCGATTGATCTAAAATTAGACAATGCTAAGAAAGAAGCAGTAAAAGAAGACCTAAACGATGCGCTTAAACAACTAGAAAAAGAAAAAAATTCTGAAGAATCTTCAGAATCCAAATCAAAATCTGACGCGAGTAAAAAACAAAAATCTGCTGCGGATAAAATGAAGGTAATGAGTGAACAATTAGGAGAATCTTCTTCTGGAGGTGGAGGTGGTTCATCTGTTGCCGAAGATGCAGAAATGCTTCGACAAATTCTTGATAACCTTATCATATTTTCATTTAAACAAGAGACGCTCTTTGATAAACTTACTGCACGAGAAGACCAAGATGCTACTCAATATTCAGAAACAGTTCGTGACCAAAATGAATTAAGGGGTCTTTTTGAACATGTAGATGACAGCCTTTTCGCGCTATCACTTAGACAGGCAGAACTTTCTGAATTTGTGAACGAACAAATTACTGAAGTCTATTACAATATCGATAAATCATTAGAAACAATGGCCGATGGACAGATGTTTCAAGGAATATCCCATCAAAAATATGTTCTAACAGCTGCAAATAGTCTTGCGGATTTCCTAGCAGGAGTTATGGATAATATGCAAGAAAGTATGCAAATGGGAAAAGGTTCTGGACAAAGCGAAGGTGGATTTCAATTACCAGATATTATAAAAGGTCAACAGGAATTGGGAGAAAAAATGGGTCAGCAAGGTGATTCCGGAAAAGAAGGCAAGGAAGGAAAAAATGGTGAAGGAAAACAGGGTGAAAATGGGGAGAAAGGAGATGGTGGAAAACAAGGCGAAGGCGGTAAACAAGGCGCTAATGGAAAGAGCGGGCAAGGAACCGGCGAGGGAAAAAATGAAGGTGAAAATGGAGGAAAAGGTAATGGAAAAGGCGGCAAAGATGGAAAAGGTGGAAGTGATGGGAAAGGAAATGGACAAAACGGTATAAATGGTGGGGAGGGACAAGGTTCAATGAGTGAAGCTGAGTTAAGAGAAATTTACGAAATCTACCAAAGTCAACAAAAAATTAGACAAGAATTAGAAAATCAATTAAAAAATATGATTAATAGCGGTGATCAAAAACTTGGTCAAAAGCTTATTAAACAAATGGAAGATTTTGAGAACGACTTGCTAGAAAACGGAATTACACAACGTACTATAAACAAAGTCAACACTATACAATACGAATTATTAAAATTAGAAAACGCAGCTTTAAAACAAGGGGAGAAATCTGAAAGAGAAAGTAGTAGAAATACTAAAAATTTCACAAATCCCATTACTACTAAACCCTCATTATTAGATAATTATCATAATGAAGTTGAAATTTTAAATAGGCAAAGCTTACCTTTGCGGCAAAATTTTCAAACAAAGGTTAAAGAGTATTTTAAAGCAAATGATTAATTATAATTACCTAAGCGATTTTAAATTAGAAGTAGAAGATAAATTCAATTTATGGATAACAGCATCTTGCCAAACGGAAGGATATAAAATTCAAGAATTGAATTACATTTTTTGCGACGATGATTATCTACTTAAAATCAACCAAGATTACTTACAACACGATTATTTAACCGACATTATTACGTTTGACTATGTATCTGGAAAAAATATTTCTGGAGACTTATATATTTCCATTGATCGAGTTAAAGAGAACGCAACAGAATTTAATGTAACTTTTGAGAACGAATTAAAGCGCGTAATGATCCATGGGGTTTTACATCTTATGGGTTATTCGGATAAATCGGATACAGCTACTACCGAAATGCGCGCTAAAGAAGAAGAAAAAATAAAGCTGTTCCACGTGGAACAATAGAAGATATGTTTGGAGAAGAATATGATGTAATTGTAGTTGGCGGAGGACACGCCGGTGCAGAAGCGGCAGCAGCAGCTGCAAACTTGGGTTCAAAAACCTTATTAGTAACCATGAATCTGCAAAATATTGGACAAATGTCATGTAACCCAGCCATGGGAGGAATTGCTAAAGGGCAAATTGTTAGAGAGATTGACGCTCTAGGAGGTTATAGCGGAATTATATCAGACAAATCTGCTATACAATTTAAGATGCTAAACAAATCTAAGGGTCCTGCAATGTGGAGTCCAAGAACCCAAAATGACAGAATGCGATTTACAGAAGAATGGCGTTTAATGTTAGAAAGAACGGAAAACGTAGATTTTTATCAGGAAATGGTATCTGGATTGTTAATAGAAAACAATAAAGTTGTTGGAGTTAAAACATCCTTAGGAATAAATATAAAATCAAAATCTGTTGTTTTAACTAACGGAACATTCCTAAATGGATTGATACATATTGGTGAAAAACAATTTGGTGGAGGTAGAGCAGGTGAAAGAGCAGCTACAGGAATAACCGAACAACTAGTTGAATTAGGATTTAAAAGTGGGAGAATGAAAACCGGTACACCACCAAGAGTGGATGGTAGATCATTAGATTATTCTAAAATGATTGTACAACCAGGAGACGTCATCCCAGAAAAATTTTCTTATACCAAAACAAAACCATTAGCTCATCAGCGAGATTGTTACATGACACATACCAGTGCAATGGTTCATGATTTATTGAGAGAAGGATTTGATAGATCACCCATGTTCAATGGGAGAATTAAAAGTTTAGGACCAAGGTATTGTCCATCCATAGAAGATAAAATAAACAGATTCGCAGATAAAGACAGTCACCAAATGTTTATTGAACCAGAAGGATGGGAAACTGTCGAAGTCTATGTCAACGGATTTTCAACTTCTTTACCGGAAGATGTACAGTTTAAAGCATTAAGATCTGTTGTTGGCTTTGAAAACGTAAAATTCTTTAGACCTGGTTATGCAATAGAATATGATTACTTTCCACCAACTCAGTTGAAACATACCTTAGAAACTAAGCTAGTTGAAAATTTATATTTCGCTGGTCAAATTAATGGAACTACAGGTTACGAAGAAGCAGCTTCTCAAGGATTAATGGCTGGGATAAATGCACATTTAAAACTGCAAGAAAAAGATGCTTTAATATTAAAAAGAGATGAAGCCTACATTGGTGTTCTTATAGATGACCTAATTACCAAAGGCACAGAAGAACCATATAGAATGTTTACTTCTAGGGCAGAATATAGAACATTGTTAAGACAAGATAATGCCGATTTAAGATTAACACCATTAAGTCATTCTATAGGTTTAGCCACAGATACCCGCATGAAAAGGATGGAAGAAAAATTAGAGCAATCTGAAGCATTAATTAACTTCTTTAGAGAAACTAGTGTTCTTCCTAAAGATATTAATCCCATTTTTGAAAGCGTTGATTCTTCTTTAGTAAAACAATCAGATAAAATGTACAAAGCATTTTCAAGACCTAACGTTACCATGGACCACATGTTACAACTAGAAGTTGTTTCGACGTTTGTAAAAGAAAACAATTTTGATAGCGAAATATTAGAACAAGCAGAAGTACAAATTAAATACTCAGGATATATAGCAAAGGAAAAAGTAAATGCAGACAAGCTACATAGACTAGAAGCTGTAAAGATTCCAGCCAATTTTGATTACTCGAAATTGAAATCTTTGTCATTTGAGGCAAGAGAAAAAATGACAAAAATTCAACCTGTTACCATTTCACAAGCATCAAGAATTAGCGGAGTTACACCAAGCGACATCAGTGTTCTTTTAGTATATCTCGGAAGGTAGGACAAATTGTTCCACGTGGAACATTGAAAATTTAATAAATATCAAATCCATCAACCAAGCCAAATATATGCTTGATAAAAAAATAAAATTCAAAACAAAAGATTATTTAGTAAGCCAGGAAAATTTCAATCTAATTTTTGATAAAGAATCCGACATGCTAATAACTGAACCACAACCTAAAAATTTAGAAAAATATTACGACCCTAAAAACTATATTTCTCACTCTGATGACAAAAATAGTTTTATAGAAAAAGTATATCAACAAGTAAAAAAAATAACCTTAAACAAAAAGGTAAAACTAATCGACCAATATTCATTAGATGAGAAAAGCCTTTTAGATATTGGTTGTGGTACAGGTGAATTTTTAGCTTATGCTAAAAATAAAAATTGGAATACTGTTGGGGTAGAGGTTAATCAGAATGCAAGAAATAAAGCATCAAATAAAAACCTTAAAATATATAAGAGCTTAGAAGATTTACCAAACAGGCAATTTAATATAATAAGTTTATGGCATGTACTAGAACACCTGCCTAATTTAAACGAAAAAATATCTCTTATAAAAACAAAGTTAGATGACAATGGAACTTTAATTATAGCAGTACCAAATTATAAATCCTATGATGCAAAACATTATAAAGAATTTTGGGCAGCATATGATACGCCTAGACATTTATGGCACTTCTCACAAGATGCAATTAAAATACTATTTAAGAAACATAATTTTAAAGTAACTAAAACACTACCTATGTATTTTGATTCTTTTTATGTTTCTCTTTTATCCGAGAAATACAAAAATGGAAAGTCAAACTATCTAAAAGCATTTTACAGAGGTTTAATGTCAAATATTAAGGCAAAATCAAATGGTGAGTATTCTTCTCTTATATACATCCTTAAAAAGAAATAAAAAGCCATTTTAAAGCGATTTAAGGAGGTTTGAATTCATTATCATACACTCTATCATAAATTTTATAAAAAGCTTTTAAATACAACTTAAATTAGCTACTTAAAATAAGATTTATTTATTATAATAATGTTTAATATAAGAATATCTTATTTAATCAAAAATCACATTACTATTATCAATTTTAAAACAATTACATTCTAAAACCTTTATTACTTTTGCAACTCACAAAAATGAAAAAATGAAAAACCTAATTGTAATTTTAGCTATTGCATTATTAGCTTCTTGCCAACAAGAAAAAATTGGTTACGTAGATAACGTAAAATTGATGGATGAATATCAACAAAAAATTGATGTCGAATCCAAATTCAAAGTAAAGGCAGATGCCTTAGCTAAAACTAGAGATAGTATATCTCAAGCTTTTCAAATGGAAGCGCAAGCATTCCAAACAAAAGCACAATCTATGTCTCAATCAAAAGCTCAAGAGGAATATGCCGCTATGCAACAGAAAGGACAAATTATTGGTCAACAACTTCAACAGCAAGACCAACAATTACAAATGGAAGGTCAAACTGAAATGGACAGCATAGTTTCTAAAGTAAAAGAAGAAATTAAAGCTTACGGAAAATCTAATGGATACTCTTATATTTTAGGTGGAGGAGATGGTGGTAGTGTACTTTACGGTACAGAGGCAAATGACCTTACAGCTGATATTGTTAAGCTTCTTAACGATAAATACAAGAAATAACGAAAACATATAGAATAAAAGAAGCCAGTTAATAGCCGGCTTTTTTTTATTCTATAATATTGGTTTCAAATCTTTCCAACTCATGTTCAATATTAAACTTATTCTTAGGTAAAAAACCTTTTACAACAAGAACTAGTCCGCATATAATAAGAATGATTCCAATAATTTTTTTAACCAATAATATTCTAGCAGGAGTTAACTTACGCTTTAATTGCTTTGCTAAGAGTATTTTGAAAATATCAGTTACAAAATAGGAGAGAAGTACCGTGGAGAAAAAAGTAAAGAAACGATTGGGTTGATTATCTAAACTGGGACCAACAATAATAATTATACCTAACCAAAATACTAATACTCCAATATTAATAAAGTTCAGCAAAAAACCTTTTATAAAAAGACTAAAAAAATCAGATTTTCTAATTTTTTTAGACTCCACCGGTATAACCTTTTTATCAACTTTAAAAAAAGTAAAAAGTCCGTAAATCAATAGAATAACACCACCAAAAACATATAAACCTGGTTGGTTACTTAAGTTTTCTAGAAGTTGAAAACTACTAAAATAAGCAACTAATATAAAGAGAATATCCGCTAATAAAACACCTAAATCAAAAGTTATAGCAGCTCTAAATCCTTTAACAGCACTTGTTTGTAAAAGAACAAAGAATACAGGACCTACCATAAAACTTAAGAAAAAACCTAAGGGAATTGCTGCCTGAATATCTTCTAACATCTACTATTACATTCTTTTAATTGTACCACCAAAAACTGTTTTTTCTTCTAACTTTTTTGGATTACCAAATACTAATACCTCACCACCAGCTTTAACTGTAGCCTTCACATAATCCCTAGCATAAATCTCTGCCCGTGATCCTGCATTTACATTGATAGTTGAAAAATTCGTTTCAAAATTTTTACCTTCATAAACACCACCAGTGTTTATTTGAACATCTTGTAGATTAGAAGTACCAGTAGTTCTTATTATTCCACCAGAAACGGACTTTATTAACATCTGTTCAACATTGGCACTAACTATTAATTCTCCACCTTCTTGAGCTTTTAACTCTAATACATCTTGTTGAATTAAATCTTCAGTTGCAATTCTAGCATCCTCATTGACATCTATCACCAAAATATCGCCAGCATAATATAAATCTACAAAGGTTTTATATCCACTAAAGATTTTACCGATTTGCATTCGGATTTTTAAAACACCTTCGTTATTAACGATAGCTACCTTATCAGTATTTTCACCTGATATGATTACTTTATTTTCTGTAGACTTTATTAAGTTAATGGATAACCCATCAAATCCTTTCAATTCTTTAAAAGGTTCTAAACTTTGGGTAATCTTATTATCCTGGCCAGTAACCAAAAGACATCCTAAGAGAAACATTATTACTAAAACTTGTTTCATTCTTTTACGTGTAATTTTTGTAGAAAAACTTTTTTAACAATAGTTTTTCCTATTCAGCCATCATATACCAAAATCCATTCCAAACTATTTATTACTATCCGGAATCAAAGCAAAATCTAAATGCCTTTTAACTAAATCGGTACTCTTAACCATAACAGTTATCTCGTCACCTAAAGTATATTTCTTTTTGGTACGTTCACCAATAATAGCATATTGCTTCTCATCAAAGATATAATAATCTCCTTTTATGTCTCTAATACGAATCATTCCCTCACATTTGTTAGCAATTATTTCCACATAAATTCCCCACTCTGTAACTCCACTAATAACACCACGGAACTCTTCATCCTTATGATCTTGCATGAATTTAATCTGCATGTACTTAATAGAATCTCGCTCTGCGCTAGAAGCTAAGTACTCCATATCTGAAGAATGCTTACATTTCTTTTCAAACTCCTCTGCATTAGCAGAACTACCACCATCTAAATAATGCTGTAATAATCTATGCACCATAACATCTGGATACCTACGAATAGGAGAAGTAAAATGAGTATAATAATCAAAGGCTAAACCATAATGCCCAATATTATCAATTGTATAAATAGCTTTACTCATACTACGTATTGTTAGCGTATCTACCATATTCTGTTCTTTTTTACCTTTTACATCTTGTAGTAATTGGTTTAAAGAAGAACTTATAGATTTCTTATCCTTGAAATCTAATTTATGACCAAATTTAGAGACGATACCATTCAAAGCCATTAATTTATCTGGGTCTGGATCGTCATGAATTCTATAAACAAAAGTCTTTTTAGGTTTTTGTTTTCCAATAAATTCTGCCACCTTTCTATTTGCTAACAGCATAAACTCCTCTATAAGCTTATTAGCATCTTTAGATTCTTTGAAGTAAACACCTATTGGATTACTGTTTTCATCTAAATTAAAACGTACTTCAACTTTATCAAAGGATAATGCTCCTTGATCCATACGTTTATCTCTCATAATTTTAGCTAACCTATCCATTTCCAAAGTTGCCTCAACAACATCTTTAGAAACTGTATAAGCAGCATCTCTTATAGATATATCTTGCGGTATATCGCCGCTACCGGTCTCAATGATATATTGAGCCTCTTCATAGGCAAAACGTTCGTTAGAATCAATTACAGTTCTACCAAACCATTGATTTCTTATTATTGCATTTGTATCCAGTTCAAAAATGGCCGAAAAGGTATATTTCTCTTCATTAGGTCTTAGTGAACATGCATTATTAGAAAGAACCTCTGGTAACATAGGTACCACACGATCAACTAAATATACAGATGTGGCTCTTTCATAAGCTTCATCATCTAAAATAGTATCCTTTTGTAAGTAATGAGATACATCGGCAATATGAATACCTATCTCATAATTCCCATTTTCTAATTTTTGAAAAGATAATGCATCATCAAAATCCTTGGCATCTTTTGGATCTATAGTAAATGTGAGCACATCACGTACATCTCTACGTTTTTTAATCTCTTCCTCTTTTATACTTGTATCTAATCCATCAGCAAAATTCTGAACATCTGCTGGAAAAGAATATGGTAAACCGTATTCAGCCAGAATTGAATGAATTTCAGTATCATGTTCTCCAGGTATACCTAAGACTTCTGTTACTTTACCAAAAGGAGAATCAACATCATCTGGCCAATCTGTAATTTCTACCAGTACTTTTTCACCATCTTTTGCATCACCTAATTTATCTTTAGAAACAAAAATATCGGTATACATTCTAAAGTCAGAAGGTCTTACAAAAGCAAAAGTCTTTTGCATATCAACAATACCAACAAAGGTGGTTTTGTATCTTTCAAGTACTTTAACTATCTCACCTTCAAGCTTTTTACTTTTACTTCTCGGGTAGATATAAACTTCTACTTTATCTTTATGAAAAGCTTTGTTTAATTTATTGGCAGGGATAAATATATCATCATCCATACCATCAACAACAATATAGGCATTTCCTTTACCTGTTACATCTACTGTGCCTTCGTAATAGGATTTTGTATTTTCTAAAACTTTATACTGACCTCTTTCTACTTCTTGAATTCTTTTTTTCTCTTTAAGCTCCGTTAATCTTTTAATCAGGGTATTTCTATCTTGAGCTTCTGTAATATTAATCTTAGCAGCAATCTGCTTATAGTTGAAACTTTTATTCGGGTCCTTCTCTAGAACGGTAAAAATACCCTTGGTAATTTCGTTCTTTTTATGATTATTCGCCTTCTTATTTCTTTTTGACATTAAACTTTTAATTTATTGGAAAATTACGAATTATAATTCACTACCTGTTAGTCTACTTCTTATTGAAAAGTTAAGTAAATAAGTTGTTATTAACATATATATCATAAATGTCATTTTTTCTTTTAAATTAAATTAAATATTAATGATTATTATAGCTTGTTAATATCTGCAATAACTTATTTGGATATTACTTGACATTATGAGATACTAATACTTGTTGACGATCTATTTTTATAATCTACAATTGAGAATCAGTATTTTGAGAAGTTATTAAACGTGGTTTATAACTGCTATTAACATGAATTTATTAATAACTAAATGTAATTTTAATGTTAACTAGGGTTGTTAATTTGATGAAAATCATCTAACACTTTATAATATTTAAATTCGTGTTAAGAAGATTAAAAGTGTAAGCAGATATCAACTTTAATAACCAAATTTTTAAGCAACTTTTTCTAAACAATTTATGCAGGGAGTAATCTCGCTTATAACATACTAATTAACAATTATTATTATTTACAAGGTAACTATTGTTGTCAACCCCTCTAATTTTGTTGTGAAACGCTGATTATTGTACCTTTAGCATGGTTTAGTTCCACCCCCACTGGATATAAATCATGAACAATTAACCTTTAAATATTACGCATATGAAAATAGCTATTGGAAACGATCACGCTGGTACAGAATATAAGTTAGCTATTATAGGTCTATTAAAATCTAAACAGGTTGAAGTTATAAATTATGGTACCGATGGCACTAATAGTGTTGATTATCCTGATTTTGCGCACCCCGTTGCATTAGATGTTGAAAGTGGTAACGCAGATTTTGGTATTTTAATCTGTGGTAGTGGTAATGGAGCTTGTATGACCGCAAACAAGCAACAAAATGTTAGAGCTGCTTTATGTTGGACAAAAGAGATAACTAAATTAGCTAGAGAACATAATGATGCTAACGTTTTAAGTTTACCAGCTAGATATATAGCACTACCTCAAGCACTTGAAATGGTTTCTACTTTTTTAAATACTTCTTTTGAAGGTGGTAGGCATGAACGCAGAATTGAAAAGATTCCACTACAATAATCTGTTGTTAACATTGTTAATAACCTGAAATTAGATATTTAACTATTTCATTTTTAAATAGTTATTAGTTTATAGATATGAACATAACTGGTTAAATAAACAAATTAATGCTAGATATTAAGATTAAAGAATTTAAAGAATTAGATATTCAAGAGCTTTACAAAGTACTACAATTGCGAAGTGAGATTTTTGTAGTGGAACAAGATTGTGTTTATCAAGATATAGATGGTAAAGATGATAGGGCCCTTCATGTTATAGGACTAAATGATAATGAGGTAGTTGCTTATACACGTATTTTTAAATCGGGTATCTATTTTGATATGGCTAGTATTGGTAGAGTAGCTGTACATAAACAACATAGAAAGTTTGGTTATGGTAAAGTAATTATGGAAGCTTCTATTAAAGCTGTAGAAGAACGTTTTAGTGAAAATGAAATAAAAATTTCAGCTCAAAAATACCTTACCAAATTTTATACTGATTTAGGATTTAATGCAACAGGAGAAGAGTATTTAGAAGACGGTATACCTCATATAGCAATGATCAAAAAATAAAAAAGCCCGCAACTTGCGGGCTTTTTTATAAGTTTTATTGAAATAGAATATTTAAATTTTAATTGGTGTTTTGTTGGTTAGATTAATATCCTCTAACATACTATCTGTAAATTTATAATGGCCCCTGGTAGTAATAATTCTAAATCTGTTAGAGTTCATTCTACTTAAGGTATCTAAAAAGAGCCATTTAGATTTAAGTAATCTCGTTTTAGGAGATTTAAGACTAATATCAAAATAATATTTTCTACCATTTTTAATAGCTACTATGTCTGGTGTAATATTATCCTCTTTTCCTTTTCTAGAATAAGATTTAGGAGTTTCGTAACCCTCCATATCAGCTTTTATATTCTCGAACCCAGTGGCTTCTAGATGTTGAATTGATTTTTCTAAAAATTCTATATTTTCTGACTTTTCTACTTTTACCATACCTAATAAAATAACAAAAAAAAGGACAATTCCTAATTTTAAACGTTGATTAACAATATGTTGTGGTTAAAAATTAAAAAGAAGTACGTTTTTTTAAAAAACAAGTATATCCTAAAAAACAAGAAAAGAAAGAAGATTAACTAGGTTGTTTTAATTTTTTCGGCAAGGGTTTCACCAATTTTTTTTACAACACCGACTACTAGTGCATTACCCATAAAAAATGCTCTTTTTGTATTTGAAATACCATCTAGTAATGTGTGATTATCAGGGAACATATTTAAGCGTTCCAATTCAACAGGTGTTAATCTACGCAGTCCTTTTTTAGTATTGATAACGTGTTTAAATCTTGATGCGCTTTTACCACCTTCCCCTGTAATAATTGTTCTTGAAGCATTGTCTAGAGCATCAGGAAAAATCATATTACCTTCATTATAATGATAAGCAAAACCAGATTTAGAAGTTCGGGTTTCTTTTTTAGCTCCTTTTAAGTAATGCCACTTATCGTGCTCCTCAATAGGAATATAAAATTCTTCTGGTATGCTTTCTTTTTGCAAAATATCTGCTAGTACTGTTCGCTTTCCAGTATAGTTAGCAGTTGTCTTTGTAGTGTGTATTTTACCATTTATAAAAACCCCGGTATTTTGAAAGGGAGATAATTTTTCACCCAAATTAAAATTTTCAGATAGCGATACTAAGTTATCGGTGATATCGAAAGAAGTCATTTTTGAAGAAGTGCTTGTTATCGGAAAAGCGGTTGCTATAGTTCCCTTTTCAAAAATCCACTCTTCGGCTGTAGCTTTTTTAAATTGTTTATAAAGCGGAGTAGATTTATGGTATCCTAAGAAAAAAATACGTCTTCTTCTTTGCGGCATTCCGTAATCTGCAGCATTAATAACCCGCCATTCTACTGCATAACCTAAGTCATCTAAACTTTTAAGCATTATGGCAAAATCTCTACCGCGTTGATTAGAAGGAGATTTTAGTAATCGATCTACATTTTCAAGAAATAGGTATTTTGGTGGGTTCTTTTTTTCCGATAAAATTCTATGAATACTCCACCATAAAACCCCTTTTTTACCAATAAGACCTTTAGAATTATTTAGGGTTGATGCAACCGAGTAATCTTGGCAGGGAAAACCACCAACTAGAATATCTGCATCGGCAATATCCTTGGTAGGCACTTCAGAAATATCTTTATTGCGATGGTTTTGGGGTCCAAATCTAGCTTCATAAACCTTTGAGGCATGCTGTGTTTTAGTACTGGGTTCCCATTGATTGCTCCAAACTACCTCATAGCTATCAGTATCCTCCAATCCTAAGCGAAATCCACCAACACCTGCAAAAAGCTCTATGACCTTTAGTTTCTTCATTTGCGATAAAATTACATAATTTCACATGGTAAATACTACTAGAAATTATTTTAGAGATGAAGAGAATACTGTTACAGAAGACTTTTGTGTTGATTTTGATTGCTTTAAATACTGCATGTGGCGTACATATGGACGAAAAAAAAATGATGGCAAATGAAATTGAAGGTGTCAAGAATGTTTTTGCACCAGATAAACGAACGGCTCTTTTTAATATAGAAGTATTAGATGGTCCATCAGGTTTTACTTTGGTTGGCGAAACCAACTTGCCGAAAGCAATAGATTCATTGAAAATTGTTTTAAAAGAAAAAGGTATAAATGCTAAGAATGAAGTAAGAATATTACCTGCTAATGATTTAGAAGGTATGACAAAAGCAATTATCAACATTTCTGCAGCAAACCTTAGAAGCAATCCAAAACACTCTGCAGAGTTGGCAACACAAGCTACTTTGGGGACTGTTGTTAATGTTTTAAAGAAAGAAGGAGATTGGTATTTGATACAAACACCAGATATGTATTTAGCATGGGTAGATCCAGGTGGAATACAGTTGATGACAGAAGAGGATGTAGCGCAATGGACAGCATCAGAAAAGATTATTTATACTAATACATATGGGCATGCATTTACATCTATAGATGCTAAAAATAGAGTGTCTGATCTAGTTGCAGGAAGCTTATTAAAAGTTTTGAATAGTGATGATAATTTTTTTGAAGTAGAATTTCCAGATAGTAGAAAAGCTTATGTTTCTAAAGAAGAGGCTCTAGAATATAACACTTGGTTATCAAACTTAGATTACCAAGCAGATTCACTTATAGAAACTTCAAGAACACTAATAGGTGTTCCTTATTTATGGGGTGGTACTTCTACCAAAGGAGTTGATTGTAGTGGGTATACCAAAACCATCTACTTTTTAAACGGTATGGTAATACCACGAGACGCATCGCAACAAGTACATGCTGGTATGCCAATAGATTCAGTTTCAGATTTTAGTAAATTAGAAAAAGGCGATTTGTTGTTCTTTGGAAGAAAAGCAACAGAAACAACTTCAGAGAAGGTAGTTCATGTTGGTATGTGGATCGGTGATAATCAGTTTATACATGCATCTGAAATGGTACGTATAAGTAGTGTTGATAAAGATTCTCCAAATTACGATGAATTTAATGTTGGACGTTATTTAAGAACGCAACGATTATTAAATCAAGAAGATCCGCTACTAAAGAATTTAAATATCACTAAACCGCTAAAAGATTAACCTAAGTTTATAGAATTGGTAGTTCATCGTTTTTAAGATAAAAATTATAACATTGTTATGTTAAGCTCGTTTTATGATAGTTCACTATCAATAACTTGCTATGAAAAAAACGTTATTATTTGTTTTAATCTGCTGTTTTTTAGGATCATTTACAACTATTGCTCAAAACGATGTTGGTACATTATATTTTAAGGATGGTAGGAAACTTCATGGTCTTGCCAAGCTTATAAATGGCGATCAAGTAAAGTTTAGAAACGCAAAAGGAGAGAAAGCCCAACGATATCATTTTGAAGATTTAGCACAGGTAGTTATCAACGATAGGGAAGAACCTTCCACGTATATCTATTTAGAAATTCGCAAAGGTTTTTTTAATGTTGTTAGAGAATTAGAAATAGGACCTGTAAGTTTATATGTTCTTGAACAAAGAGGTTATTCAGCACCAATGTATGTGGGTGGTGCAAACAGTCAAATGAATATGATGCTCAGCAACTTTTACGACATAAACAATTTATATGTTAGTAAAGGAAACAGTGGAGAAATTACGCATTTAGGCTCAAATCAACTTTTTAGCAAAAATTTTAAAAATGCAGCATCAGAATATTTTTCTGATTGTCCTGTTTTAGTAACTAAGATTCAGAACAAAGAGTTTAAGAAAAAACATGTTAAGGACATAGTCAACTTTTACAATCTTAAGTGTAATGAGCAGCAGGCGGTTATCCTAAAGAAAAACCAGTAATAATTCCTTTTTAAATTATCTATTCTGAAGCAATAAATTCACGAATGTCTTTGCTCAATTTTATTAAATCTGGCTCATGTGTATACATCATATGGCCCGCTTCATAATATTTCATATCAACACGTTCTTTTACTATACCATTTCTATCAAAAGTATATTCTGCATCAAAAAACGGAGTAATTAAATCATAATATCCACTTGCAACCATTATTTTCATTGCAGTATTTCTACGCATAGTTTCACCTAAATCTGGAGCAGTATTTACAGGCATAGGTTCCCAATATTTACCATCGGGTACTGTTCTCCATCTCCAATTAGACCCACCACCAGAAGTTATATAGGGTCTATCCATTTTAATCTTTAATTCTGAAGCAAAATAATGATTTAAGCTAGCAGTGTAGGCAGCACTTATTTGATAACTTGCAGCATCGCCCAAATGAGGATTTTCTGATAGTTTATCAGCTTCATCACCCATAAACCGTCCATCTAATCTACCAATGGCTAAACCCTTGTCAGACAATAATTGTTTTTGAAAACGGCCCATTAAAATTCGTAAATCAGATTGTAGAATATAGTTCTTTTCCAACCCTGTGAAATAAGATAGTTTTTCTGCTATCGTGTTCTTTTCAGCTTCACTTAAAGAATTGCCTTTATACAAAGAAGGTATATAGGTGTTGTATGTAAAATCTCTACATTCTTGTGTAAAGCTTTCTAAAGACTTGCCCTGACCTGCTTTTTTATGATACCAAGCAGTAGCAGCCATGCTGGGTAAATAAGTAATGAATGAAGTAATATTGTTCTTTACAGAAGTAGACCCGGCATAATCTAATGCTTGAGAAATTAAAATCATTCCATTTAAAGCCATATTTTGCCCAGAACCCTCTAAGGTTTTTCCAAGTGCAGCAGCACGTGTAGTTCCATAACTTTCACCCGCTAAGTATTTAGGAGAAAACCAACGTTCGTTTTCGGTAACCCACTTTCTTATAAATTGTGCAAATGAATCTACATCTTCTTTTAAACCGTAAAAATCTTTTCCTTCACCCTTGCCAACTAATCTGCTATAGCCTGTACCTACAGGATCTATAAAAACCAAATCTGTTATGTCTAATAGTCCATGTTCATTGTTTACTAAATTGTAAGGTGCTGCACCATCATCGTTTTTAGCATCAGAATCTACTTTTACAATTTTAGGTCCAAAAAATCCCATATGTAACCACATTGATGCAGAACCCGGACCACCATTAAATACAAACGTGACCGGTCTTTTGGTAACATCTCCTATATTGGATTTTGTATACGCCACAGACCAAAATGTAGCAATAGAATCGCCATCCTTATTAGTTAAAAAAGTTTCTTTAGCTGTTGTGGTATAGTCCATAGCTGTACCACCAAAAACACCTTTGTGCTTGGTAATAAAAGATTTTGCTTCTGGTATGGGTTTCTTTTTAGTTTCCTTTTTTGGTTCTTGAGCTTGCGAAAATTGAAGAAACAATAGGCTGGTAGCTAATAATAGTAGATTTCTCATTTTGAGTAAAAGTATTGATGGTATTGTTAGTTTGTACTTTTAAAAGTAATGATAATATATGAACGGATATTCTGGTATTGATTGGAATACGTCTTAATAATCGCCTCATCTAAGATATCAGGACATTGAGTATATTTATATATGTATTTTTTACCTCAGTTCCCTTTCTTAATAATTCAACTAAACACCATCAACATGAATAAACAACAACTTAAATCGCAAGTACTAGGTGCCTCCCTTTTATTGTTACTAGGTTGCGGAGTTATCAATTCTCAAGAAACAAATGATGGGTGGGAAACCATGTACAACGGAAATGATTTAAACGGATGGACAACAAAAGTTCACCACTATGAAGTTGGGGATAATTATGCAGATACCTTTCGCGCTGAAGATGATATGGTGAAAGTGAGATATGATAAATATGAGGGAGATTTTAATAATAGGTTTTCACATTTATACTATGATAAACCCTTTTCAGATTTTCATTTTACGGTACAATATAGATTTGTTGGGGAATTATATACTGGCGCACCAGAGTATACCATTTTGAATAGCGGTGTAATGTTTCATTCGCAAGACCCACGGACAATGTTGAAAGAACAAGATTGGCCTATAAGTGTAGAAATACAGTTTTTAGCAGGTATAGAAGAGGGTAAAGAACGCCCAACAGGTAATATGTGTTCACCAGGTACCGATGTAGTTTTTGAAGGTAAAATTGATCCTAGACATTGTATCAATTCAACTTCTGATACGTATTATGGGAATCAGTGGGTAACAGCAGAGTTAGTAGTTTATCACGATTCGTTAGTTAAGCACATCATTAATGGTAAAACAGTGTTAGAATACACAAAACCACAAATTGGGGGTGAAGTAGCAAATGGTTATGATCCTAAAATGAAACAAGATGGTAAGCTTTTGAAAGAAGGTTTTATTGCATTACAAAGTGAAGGTCAGCCAATTGATTTTAGAGATATTAAAATCAGGAATCTAAAGGGGTGCACTGATCCAAAAGCAAGTAATTATAAGGAGTATTACCATGTTTCAGATACAAAAGCATGTACCTATAATTAGATTGGTCACTTAAGAATTAAGTAAAGTAAACTATTTCAAAATAGCGCTATACTTAGAATTGTTGCTTAATAATTCTGTAGCCGCTAGAATAGCGTCGTCATTATTTAAGTAATATTGATAAAGACCGTCTCTGTAGAAATAACGTTTTACGATTTCATCTTCTAGATTCTTTTGTATTTCGCTCTGGTACTTATCTAATGCATTTATTTTACCTTTTTCAATGTTCGCTAACAAGGTTTTGTAACTATCCTTTACATCAGAACCTAAAAAGTCGTTTTCATCCCCTGAAAGTGCCTTTTTAATTGCCTGCTCTGCCTTGGTTTCAAAAGAGAAACTACTTTGCTTTACATAATTTTTAAATTCATTAAAATCAGAATCAGAGAATTTAAAATCTGAAACGTTATTTAAATTATGAGCATAATGATAATTGGTAGCATAATCGAATATGACATTGTTCTGTAGCAATGCTAAAGTAAGGTCGTTGGTTTTGGAAGTTGCTACTTCTATGTCTGGTAAAATACCACCACCATCTTGTACTTTTCTACCGTTACGGGTTGTAAAATCATTAAAAGTAGTATTGCGAACGGCGTTACCACTATCATCCCTGTTCCAATAATCTAACGATTGTATGCAACGACCAGAGGAGGTATAGTATCTAGAAATAGTAACTTTTAATTGTGTACCATAAGTTAATTTAAGAGGGCGTTGTACTAAGCCTTTTCCAAAACTTCGTGCACCCATAATTACTGCTCTATCTAAATCTTGCAAACTACCAGAAACAATTTCACTGGCAGAAGCACTACTACCATTTACTAAAACAACTAATGGAATTTCTTCATCTACAGGTTGATTGTTGGTATGATACTCACGATTAAATTTCTTGACCTTAGATTTTGTGGTAACCACTAACTCTCCTTTTGGAACAAAAAGATTAGTAACATTTATAGCTTCAGATAATAATCCGCCAGGGTTGCCTCTTAGATCTAAAATGATTTTCTCGGCACCTTTTCCTTTTAAGTCTAATAGGGCAGATTTTGTTTGCTCTGTAGCTTTGGCATTGAACTTGGCCAAAACAATGTATCCGGTTTTGTTGTCGATCATTTTAAAGAAAGGAACTGCATCTACCTCTATTCCTTCACGGGTAATACTTGTAGAATTAATTTTCCCTTGTCTTTTGTATGTTACATTGACCGTAGAGCCATTAGCCCCTTTTAAAAGCTCACTGGCATTATTTTCAAAATCGGCTACCTTGATATCTCCAATCTGTATTATTTCGTCACCGGCCTTTAAACCAGCTTTATCTGCCGGGTAACCTTGGTGTGGTTCAATAATTAGTAATTTATCGTCAAAAGAACGTACCATTGCGCCAATACCAGAGTATTCTCCCGCATTATTTATTCGGTAAGTCTCTACGTCTTGTTCGTTTAAAAATTTGGTATAAGGATCTAATTCCTCTAGCATATTTTTAATGGCTGTATCCATTAATTCTGCCGGGTTAGTTTCATCCACATAATTCATGTTCAATTCCTTGAACAGGGTGGTAAAGATTTCAATCTGTTTAGCTATTTCAAAAAAGTCACTTTTATAACTACTTCCAATAAATAGAAAGGCAATGGCAATTATGGGTACAAGTACTTTTTTACTTATTATTTTTTTCATCAATCTGTAGCTTAAACTTGTTTAAAACGAGCTTCATTTTATGATCTAACTGCTCAAAGGTGGGCATATCCTTACCAAGGTATAAAAATAGAAACGCAAAGTTTGCATCTGTATTGTTAAAAACCAGTGCTTTATTAAGTCTATAAGACTCTCTAAGCAAACGTTTAATCTTGTTTCTGTCTACTGCACTTTTAAAATTACGTTTGGCAACCGTAACCCCGGTTTTAATTGGTACTTCAATATTCTCTACGGATAGATAAATTAATTTCAACGGATATACAGAAATACCGCTACCCTCTTCAAACAATTGTGTGATGAGTGTTTTGCTTTTAAGTTTTTCCTTTTTTCCGAAGGATTTATCCATTATAAAATAAATATTAAAAAGAATTTGCCCCCAATAAGGGGGCATAAATATCTAAAACTTTAGAAGAAGATACTATTCTGCTTGCCAAACATTATTTTCTAAATTCACATCTGCCATTAACTGAGAAGGATCTAAAACAATTGCTTTTATGGAAGACATTGGTTTATTGATTACAAAATCGTAGGTAGGGTAAGCCCAGGTCCAGTCATCTATAACCGTTCTTTCAATACCATCATATGGGTTTGCTTTTTCTCCGCGCATCATACGTAACGGCGCATAAAAAGTTTCTCTTGTATCATCATTGTAAACAACCAAAATATCCATAGGCATTGGCATTAAACCAACACGCTCTAAGGTAACTTTGGTAGTATTTTCTGATGTTGCAACTTCTTTAATTGCATAGTCAATAGTATTTGTTGTCTGTGTCCAATCTGTTAAATACCAATCTAATTCAAAGCCAGATACTTTTTCCGCAACACGTTTAACGTCATTTGGTACTGGATGTTTAAACTTAAACTCATCGTAATACCTACGAATAGTTTCCATTAATTTATCTTGACCAATAACATAACCTAGTTGAGATAGAAAAATAGAACCTTTGCTATATGCAGAAATGCCATATGCAAAATTAAGAGCGTAACGATCTGCATATGTACCTTGAGGTTGTTCTTTACCTGAAAGAGCTAAGTTTCTATAGCCTTTGTACGTACTCTCAAAAGGATTTTCTTTTTCGTAGTCCATTATTTCGCTCATGCAAAGCTTTGAGATAAAAGAAGTAAACCCTTCATCCATCCACTCGTGTTTAGCTTCATTTGTTGCTAAAATATGTTGAAACCATGAGTGAGCCATTTCATGCGCCATTACACCAACAAGACTTCCAAATTTACGATCACCGGTTATAAGTGTTGACATGGCATACTCCATACCACCGTCACCACCTTGAATTACCGAATATTGATCATAAGGGTATTGACCAATGTTCTTATTGAAAAACTCCATTGCCTCTACTGTTTTAGGCTGAAGATTTTTCCAGTTTTCTAAGATTTTAGGATTGTCCTTATAAAGAAAATGAAGTACAGGTCCATTAGGTACTTGTTGAATATCATGAATGTATTCTGGATCTGCAGCCCACATAAAATCATGTACCATTGGGGCTTTAAAATGCCAAGTTAACGTTTTACCTTTTTGCTTTTTAACCTTAGTACCTGGTGTCTCATAGCCATGACCAATTTCGTTTGGGTTTTGTAAATAACCTGTTCCACCAACTGTATAATTTTTATCGATAGTCAATTTTACATCAAAATCACCCCATACACCTTGAAACTCACGAGCTATATAAGGATCTGCATGCCAACCTTCAAAGTCATATTCAGCCAATTTTGGAAACCACTGGCTCATTGATAAGGCAACACCTTCTTCACTATTTCTACCAGAACGTCTAATTTGTAACGGAACTTGACCTTTAAATTCCATATTAAAAGTAGACTTTCCTCCTGCAGGTATAGGCTTAGCTAAATCAACAACCAAAATGGTACCTTCTTCTGAATAAGAAACTTTACTACCATCTTGTGTTAATGAGGTAGCATGTAGGTAACCCATTTCACTTTCGGTAAGTAAAGAGATTCTACTTTTTTTGTCTACGGTAATCATTCGTCCGTCTGGATCTGCAATAGTTTGTAAACGAATATCCATTTCACTACCTGGCTGAAAAGCATTAAAGTACAAATGGAAATACACGCGATTTAACTCGTCGGGAGAATTATTGGTATAGACCAAGGTCTGTGTACCGGTATATTGAAAATTGTCAACATCCATATCTACAGCCATGGTATAATCTACATGTTGTTGCCAATAGTCGGTTTTATTCTGAGCAAACAATCCAACTGTAAATAATACCGTAAATAATGTAAAAAATGATTTAGTCATGTGAGTTGTGTAATTATTATAATTTTACCTGTCCTGCAGCTACTTTACTTGCAAGAACCAATGCATTGTATGCGTTTGCAATTTTACCAGATGTAGATATTTGATCTAATGTATCGCTTTTGTTACCCGCTGAGCCTAAAACAACTTTTGACTTTATAGGTAAACCAGATTGTAGAATTATTTTTTTAACCTGAGCAGCCGTTAGGCTTGGGTATTGAGACATAACTAAAGCGGCAATACCGGCAACACCAGGAGCAGCCATAGAAGTACCAGGAGAATATTCATATTCATTATTTGGGTAAGTAGAATAGATATCTGTACCCGGGGCAAAAACATCAACATTTATTTTACCGTAGTTAGAATAGCTAGCCACCAATTCAGAACCATATTTAGGATTTAAAGCACCAACTGTTATTACGTTGTCGGCAATTTCTGGTCCGTTATTTATTTGATCATTAGGAAAATTCGCATTGATAGGATCATCTAAATTAGCGCCATCATTACCAGCCGCATGAACAAAAAGCACATTGTTATCTGCTGCATATTTTATAGCATCATTAACCCATTCTGCATTCGGTGAAAAAGATTTTCCGAAACTACCATTTATTACACGAGCACCATTATCCACAGCATATCTAATACCTCTTGCAATATCTTTATCGTATTCATCACCATTAGGTACAGCTCTTATACTCATGATTGCAACGTTATTAGCAACCCCATTTACACCCTTATCGTTATTACGTTCTGCAGCGATAATACCTGCTACGTGGGTACCATGACTTTCATCATCAACCCTGTTCATAGGGTTTCCATTTCCGTAATTAACATCGGTAATATCATAGGCATCATCACCTACAGGCTCTCTACCATTAAAATCTTTATTTAAATTATAATTAAGTTGTTCTGTATAATAAGTAAGGCCATTTTTTAAATCTTTAAGTACATCTGGAATAGTTTCTTTAATTCCGAACATTTGATTTAATATGGCAACGTTACGTTGCATAGCTTCATCTGTTGCTTTTATGCTAGACAAATCTTGTTTGGTATAAACATCTTTCTTTAAATATTTTTGAACGTCTGCATCTGCATTTTTTACAGCTTGGTATATAGATTCATACTGTTCTTTACCTTGTAATGCTTCATTATATTTTGAGTCTAGTTTTGCTTTTGCTTTAGACAAGGTCGCTGCATCTCCAATATTTAAACGAAGCATACGAACATATTCTAATTGCTCATTGTAAGATTCACCTAAGAAGTTATACCCATGTATATCATCTATAAAGCCATTTCCGTCATCATCAATACCATTACCCGCTTTTTCATTAGTGTTGGTCCATAATACATTTACTAGGTCTTCATGGTTTAAATCAATACCAGAATCCAAAACAGCAACAATAGTTTTTGTTCCTTTTTTGTTTTTAATGATTTCTGAGTATGCTTTAGCAACACTCATACCCGGTATAGTGTCGGTAACCAAATCTAAATGTCCCCAGTTGTTTTTCTCGCTTGTGGTTAAGTCGGAAATTTTTAGAGGTGTTGTATCAATGTTTTCAACAGGGGTAAGTACCAAGCCGCTTCCACCTGCAGTTTTTGTACTTCCGCATCCAGTTAATATTGCTGCAATAGAAAGGGCAAAAATTGATTTAAAATATGTGTTTGTCATATGAGGGTAACTTTTAGTAAATGTTTATAGTTTGTGTTTATTAGTGTAATGTTAATTGAAGAGTTGATCAAATGTAAAAACTTGATCTAACCGCACACCTCTTTCTGTATGTTTTAAAGTACAAAGTTGATTATGTGCGTCATGTTCAAAGAATAGATAATAGTTATTTTCAACAGCTTCGTTTAGAAACAGCTCTTTTTCTGTCATAGTGATTAACGGTCTTGTGTCATAACCAATAACATATGGCAAAGGAATATGACCTACTGTAGGTATAAGATCTGCTACGTAAGCTATTGTCTTGCCTTGATAAGAAAATTGGGGTAGCATTTGTTTTTCTGTATGGCCATCAACAAAACGAATATCAAAACCGAGGAGGCTATTTTTTAAGAAACTTTCATTGGTGTGATCAATAAAGTTTAATTGACCACTTTCCTTCATTGGCATTAGATTTACTTTTAAAAATGATGCTTTCTCGCGTGGGTTTGGTTCTGTAGCCCATTTCCAATGCTTTTCATTGGTCCAGAATTTGGCATTTTTAAAAGCAGGTTCATACCCTGTTCTATTCTTGTTCCATTGAATGGCACCACCAACATGATCGAAATGAAGGTGAGTTAAAAAAACATCGGTTATATCATCTCTATGAAACCCGTGCTTTTTTAATGACGAGTCAATATTGAAATCTCCCCAACGGTAGTAGTATCCAAAAAATTGGTCAGATTGTTTATTGCCCATTCCGGTGTCAACTAAAATTAATCGATCACCGTCTTCAATTAAAAGACTTCTAGCTGCAATATCAATTAAATTATTATCGTCTGCGGGGTTTGTTCTTTGCCAAATGGTCTTTGGAACTACGCCAAACATAGCGCCACCATCTAGTTTAAAATTACCGGTTTCAACGGGATAAATTTTCATAAAGGGCAAAATAATAAAAGTGCATGTAATCTTAGAAATATTAAGAAGATATTATCATTTAACCATCAGATTATAAGGACAATTTTAATTTTGTACTTACTAAACTGAATTTAACAAGATAAAAGACTACGTGGACTTCAATGTCAAATTACATTAAAGTAATTAGTCTTCTGCAAGTAAATTCCCTATTTGATGATGAGCCAATGGTTTAGTTAAATGTTTTCTAACGACAGGGTATTGTTTTCCCTTGTCTGAATCTATTGAATCTATAGAAGAACTTAAAATATATATTTTACAATGGTTGGTAATTGAATCGGGCATTTTTTGATATTCATCTAAAAATTCGAACCCATTCATGCCTGGCATTTTAATATCAAGAAAAATTACATCTGGGTAAGCTTCGGTATTTTCCACTATACCGGTTAAATATTTTAAGGCATCTTGACCAGAGGTCATAGTGGTAATTTGAGAAATGTTATCCTCTTTTGAAATAATGGCTTTATTTATGAAATTATCCACATCGGAATCGTCTATCAATAAAATATTTATATCCTTGGTCATATTATAATCTACCTGATTCATTTGGTATTTTTAAAGTAAAAGTTGAACCTTCTCCAAGCTTTGATTTTACTTCTATTTTACCATTTAATTTTACAATTACTTCTTTAACAATATATAGCCCTATACCAGATCCCATAACTTTAGAAGAGACTCTGTAAAACATTTTAAAAATCTTTTCTAATTGATCTTTGGCCATACCAACACCATTATCCTTAATTTCAATGATTGCCTCTTTTTTGGTCGTTTTTACATTAATCCAAATTGAAGGTGAAACCTTATTCACATCATGATATTTAATAGCGTTTGATATAAAATTATTTAATAAAATTGAAATTCGTTTACTATCCGATACAAATTCGATGATTTCAACTACGCTAATTTCTATATTTATTTTACTGGTGTTTTCTAAATACCAGAAGCTTTCAAGCGACTGTTCAATTAAATTAGTAAAATTTATGGATTCTAGCTTAACCTGAACATGTTTATTTCGAGAATATTCAATTATATCTTTAATGAAGCTGTCTAACCTTTCAATTGATTTTTCCATCATGTTCATATGCTGAAAAAGTTTAGGGTCTATTTCCTCCATTTGTATTAAATGAATTAGACCTAGAACAGAAGATAATGGAGCCCTTAATTCATGAGAGGCACTATAAACAAAACTATCAAGTTCTGAGTTGGTTTTTTGAAGCTCAAAATATTGATTTTCTAAATTTCTCTCCGCTTCTCTTCTTTTAGAATCGTCAAAAATATTTACAAGATAACTTCTCTTTCCATTAAGATACAGAGGAGTCATAGATAGTAGAAGGGTTTTTTTGGTACCACATTCTAATTCAATTTTATATTCTTCATTTACAATTTCGCCTTCTTTATTAAGTTTTTTCCATAATCTTTCACGCTCATTTTCATTAATAATAATATCTCCATTCTCAAGCATTGTCTTACCAATAAGCTTACTTTTTGTAGTATTTAGAATATTGTATGCCATTTCATTAGCTTCAATAACTCTTCTTTCACTATCTAACATTAGCATACCTATTAAATTTGTTTGAAAGGCTTTTGAGAATTTCTCTTGACTTTCTTTGAGGGCTTCTTCAGCTAATACGCTTTTGGTAATATCCATTGCCGTACCACGGTATGTTATAGGCTCGTTATTTTCATTATAAACCAATTCTGAATATGCTAAAAAGTATTTAAACGATTTGTCTTTAAGCTGAATTCTATAAAAACTTGGTGTTGAATTGCCCTGGTCTTTCTTTTGTGCAAGTTTAGCATCCATGAGACCTACGTCTTCAGAATAGATTGTTTCCCGTATCAATTCTGGTGTCATAACAACACTTGGATCAATTTCATGTATTTCATACATTTCTTTTGACCATTCTACAACGTTGGTGTCCATTTCCCAATGCCAATACCCAAATTTTCCAATTCGTACTGCCGCATTCATTTTAGATTGCAGCGATAGTATTTCATTTTCAGCTTCTTTCTGTTTGGTAATATCTACAATAGTACCTCTATATTTTAAGGGTGATTTTTCTTTGTTGCGAACAACTTCCATTTCGGCAAGCAAATATTTTATTGTGCCATCTCTGTGTATTATTCTATATGACATGGAATAGTTATCAATGTCTTCACTTATATTATATACTAACTTACTGTGTTTCTCTAAATCATCAGGGTGTATTAAAGTTTCTACAAACGACAAGGTTATTTCTGTTCCTGGATCAACATCATATATTTCAAATAACCTAGGAGACCAATAAAGAATTTTTGTAAAAAAATCATAATCCCAATACCCTATTTTACCAATACGCATGGCAATATCCATCTTGTCCTTGAGCTCTATAATCTCAAAATCGGCTTCTTTTTCTTTAGTAATATCAATTACGGTACCCCTAAAGTTAACGGCCATATTATCTGGATCTCTAATAACTTCAACCTCCACCATCAGATGTTTTATAGAACCATCAGTAACAATTATTCTGTACGTAAATGCATGTGTGCTTTTTTCTATTATTAAATCTCTAACGTTTTGGCGGTGTTTTTCTACATCATCTGGATGAATTATTGTTTCTAAGAATGGAATTGTTAGTACGTTATCTGGGGCAATATCATAAATAGTATACATTAGTGGGGAACAGATAAATGTTTCTGTTTTTATATCGAAATCCCAATATCCTATTTTACCAATTCTAATAGCTGCATTCATTTTGCCCTGCAGTTCTAGAATTTCTTTTTGTGATTTTTTACGTTCGGTAAGATCAAACCCTATAGACCCAATACCTATAGGTTCATTAGTAGTTTTATCTTTTATTATGAAACCCGAAAACTCTAATGGAATAGATGTATTGGTTTTAAAATTTATTAGTGGAGCTTCACCGGTCCACAATCCTTTTTCCATAATTGTTGGCAGATGTTCATTGATAACAACATCTCTATAATTTTCTGGGAACAAATCAAATATTGTTGCGGTTTTTAAATCGAAATTGCGAGGTAGGTTAATCATTTTTTTACCTGCGTCATTCATAAAAAGCGGCTTACCATCTATGGTAGCTAGACCAATAAATCCAGGACTATTTTCAATTACAGATATAAGTTTTTGTTTTTCCTGATTTTCTTTTTTTCTATGGGTGATGTCTCTAAAATATATTGATAATCCATTTGTGGAGGGGTAAATGTGATTTTCAATCCACCGATCTGCTTTGGGATGATATTGTTCAAAATATGTGTAAACTTGCCTTGCCATTGCACCTTTGAACATGGCGTAAGCTTCTGTGTTTTTAAAATCGGGGTATTCGTCCCAAACATTTTTCCCTAGCATTTCATTAACATCCATGCCAACGATTTTGGCCGCCTTTGCATTAATGTCAACAAAATTCCATTCATTATCAAAAGCAACAAAGGCATCTGAAATTCGCTCTGTAAACTGTTTATATTTTTTCTCGCTCTTTAGCGTAGCTAAATTTGCATTATAAGCTTCCGTTTGGTCTATATAAGTTCTTAAGCTAAATTTTTTACCTAAATATTCATATGGTTCTATAGAGGTGACTAAATGAAGTTTTTTACCGTTCTTGGCCGTAAATTCAACCTCTATTTTATCTACTTGGTTAGAATTTGTAAAGACATTTAAATTAGGATTCTTTTTAAGTGCTTCTTCAAAATTCATTAAACCTAATTCTGAAATTGTTTTACCTCTTACTTCCTCTAACATGTAACCCGTTAAATTTAAAAAATAAGAATTAGCATCTACAAAACGGTTATTGTGGTCTTTAATGACCATACCTACAAAACGATTATTATAAGCTTTACTGAATTTCGCTAAATTTTCTTCGGCAATTAGTTCAAGTTCTTTTCTTTCGGTAATATCTCTTATAATACCTAAAACCGCATTTTCATTTAATTTTTTGGCGCTTACCTCCCCATAAAACGGAGTGCCATCTTTTCTTATAAAATTACGCTCTGAACGAATGGTGTTGCCTTCTTTTAATTTAAAAAAACGAGATGGAAGTTGAATTGAATCTTCGGCAGAAACAAGATCCTTTAAGTTTTTGGTCAACAATTGTTCTTTAGTATAACCAAACATTTGAACACCATAAGGGTTGATGTCCAATACGTTTCCACTAAAATCGCTTAGGATAATACAATCGGAAGCCTCTTCTATTAATAGACGATATCTATCTTGACTTGATTTTAACAGTGCTGTTTTCTCATCTACCAGTTTGTTTAATTTTGCCGGCTGCCTCATCAAAAACCAAGACAGAATCCCACAAACTAGAGATAATAAAAAACCTAAAATTGAAAATAGAATAGATGTTGAATACGAACTGTTGTTATTTGAAAAAACATATAGTTTCCATTCTCCTTGGCTTGCTATAAGTGGAACAGATACTGCTTCATTCTTATTAATGTCCTGAGAAGCGTAAAAGGTCTCTTCAGAATTATCTGGATTGATTTTAACTAGTTGATAAGAGAATGGAGCTTCTTTAACAGTATCTATTTGTATTTCATTAATTACGGTTGTTAAACGTACAACGGCTGCTACAAAACCATTGAATTCACCTTCTTTATATAGAGGTCTTCTTCCAATAATACCAGAGCCACCTTGTCTTAAATATATAGGTCCGGCGGTGTAATAATCTCCTTTTTCAAGAGTGGTCCTTGCTCCAAATTTATTGTCTGGATCGTTTAAAATGTTAAGACCTAATACTTCATTTCCTTCTAATGGATAAACATGGGTAATTACTCCATCACTATTTACTAACTCAAGAGCATCAATACTTTTGTTACTATTTAAAAGTAATTGCGCAACGCTATCGAAATTATCTGGCACTCCATATTGTTCGACAATAAAGGATAGAGTTTGTGTGACATAAAAGCTTTGACTCAATACATTCTGTAAGTCTATTTTTAAGTTTGAAACTCTTTGTTCTATTTCTTGTCTTTCTGTCTTTTGATGAAGTTGGTGTTTTTGAAAGGCAATGAACTGGGTAATAATTAGCACAAGAAAAAACGCTAAAAAACCGTATAAAAAGGGGTTTTTAAAAACGGAACTCTTTTCGGGTTCAGATATTTTTGGTTTTTTCAATTATACCTGTGGTTTACTAGGTTTATTATTTAGTTCTACTTTACCATACAAGTTGTGTGGCTGTTTTTGGTAGATTACAAAAGACATCCCCCTAAAGAAGAATAAATAACAATTGAAATCATTTTACCTTAAACAATATTCGGTTGAGTTTTGGGGAGCTATGCTAAGTTAAATAAGTATTGTTTAAAATGGCGTATTTTCTTCGTCTTTTGTAAGATAAAAATGTAGTGTAATAAGCACACTTAACAATTGTATATTAAAGGTTTACGTTTTTAAAAAGTATATATACTTGCTTTATACTCATAAAAAATATAAGTGAAGTATTTCTAAAGCATTCAAAATTATATTAATAATTAATGAAATTGTGTTCAGCTTTTATATTGAAACACTCTCAGATAATAGTTGATTGAGTTTTTTTCCAAAGTAAAGCATATCCTTAATCTCCTTAACGCTTAATAGTCGCTCTTTCTTTAGAATCAGAATAGCATTACCATTGGTTTCAATATGGTAGTAGGGGTTACTTTCTAAAAATAGAATTAACTCGTCTGTAAATAAATCTTGAATATCTGTTTTATGCTCACCGCTTAAGAAAAAACGCTTGTTAAAATCCGGATGGTTTTCTAGTTCAATATCCTCAAATCCTGCCATTCCATATACAAAATCCAAAAGGCCTTCTTTGTCCAAAGAAAATACAGGTATAGTTTGCTTTAATTTAATATGTAAGATGGTGGTTTTAACAATTTCTTTGGCGATAAACTCCCCTTCATTAAACTCTACATCAAATAAATGAAAGGTTTTAGAATCATCATAAAAACTATTGTAGAAATAAGGAACTCTTCTGTTTTTAAAGAATATGAATTTATTTAAAAACTTAGTTTTATCTGACCTTTTTGGCTCATAAGACCACTTGTATTCTTTGGCCAATGTTTTTAATAATCGTTGCCTTTTAGTAAAGTATTTTTCAATGGAACCAATTTTACTAAACGGTAATAATTTACGAATAGCAAAGGGATGTTTAGAGTCTGCGCCATGCTTGTCAAGTCCAATAATTTCAATGCTTCCCTCTTTTTTACTAAACGTATCTACGTAGTTTTCTAATCCTTCCATAACTGTATGATCTACAAAACTGCATAGCGAAAAATCTAAGATTACATTTTCGTTCTCTGGGATAATGTCAAGCTTGTTTTTTAATTTATAGAAATTAAGAAAAGTGGCAAAATACTTAATGCTTATATAGTAGTTGCCAGCGTCCTTTTCCTTGAACATTAATATGTTTGGTTTGGCCAGATGATTTACAAAAAGGGAGATACTTCTGTTTAAAACTACATGTATAATAAACGTAACTAAAATACCTATTGCAATTCCCGTTATTAAGTTGGTAAACAGCGTAGTTAGTAATGTAGCCAAAAATATAATAATCTGCTCTTTACCAATAAGAGCTATTTTTTGTAGGTTTTTTGGCGTTGCAAGTTTGTAACCGGTATATACTAGTATCGCTGCCAAAGCAGCCAATGGTATACGTCTTAATTGGTCTTGAAATAGCAATACGAAAATGACTAAGAAAAGCGCATGAAAAATATTGGCAGACTTATTGGTTGCTCCGTTATTTACGTTTACTGAGCTTCTAGCTATAACGGTAACGACATTTAAACCACCTACCAAACCACTAAGAGAAGTAGCTAAACCAAGTGCTTTAAGATCTTTATTTACATTAGACCGTCTTCTTTCTGGATCTAGTTTATCAACAGCTTTTATGCTTAATAAAGATTCTATACTGGCAATAAGGGTAATAGCAAAAACTGTCATTATAAAATCAATTTCCAGTGCTTTTGAAAAATCTGGAAAAGCCAAATTAGATAATACGTTATCTGGGATATTAACCAAAAACTTATCTTCTAATGGGTATGGTAAGTCTAACGACACAAAAATATAACTAAAGCTTACGGATAGGATTAGAATCCACATAGGAGCGGGAATCAAGTGTAGATACTTGTTTCTAATTTTAGAATAATTTGCCATAATTAAAAGTGCAATTACACCAATAATTGCAGCTATAAATTCTTCTATATGAAAGTTTTGATAGAGATCTATTAAGCCTTCAGGAATCTGCATTAAAAGCTGAACAATACTACCATGTTCATTATTATGCCCAATCATTATATGAAACTGCTTGGCCAATATACCCAACCCAATTGCTGCTAGCATACCTTCAATAGCAGATGCCGGAAAAAAATCTGCTAATCGTCCCATTTTAAGAAAACCTAAAATCAGCATCAATATTCCAGAGAAAACAATGGCAGCAAGTGTAAATAGATATCCCTCATAGAGATCTCCTCCGCCTAGCGTTGTAATAGCTCCCAATAGAACAATTACCAAACCATTCCCTGGTCCGGTTATAGTTACATTAGAACTTCCTAATAGCGCAACGACCACATCGCCAACTACAGCGGCTATTATACCTGAAATAGGAGGAGCCTCACTAGCAAGAGCCAGTCCTAAGCCTAAAGGAAGGGCAATTAGTGAAACAACAAATCCAGAAAATAAATTCTTAGGAAGCGTTGAAATGAAGCTTGCTTTTTTATTTTTTTTAGCTATCAAATCTATTTTCTAAAAATTAATAAATCGGTTGGTAAATCAGAAAGAATATATTCGATGTCATGGGGAAAAATGCGATGCCAAATACTTGTTTTAATAGGGGCGTTCATAACTAATAAATCAGCTCTGACCACTTCTGCATAGTGCCCTATAGAGTAACCTCTTTTACCAAAAATACTTTGTGTTTTTACTTTAATTCCTTTGGTGATATTTTTGGGTAATGCACCTACTATGTTATTTACCCTAGAGTCTTCTCTATGCCTTAAGCGTTGTTTTATAATGTTAGCTTTATTTAATGAGCGATCATCTTCAACAGCAATATGAATCTCTTTTGTGTGGATTTCTTCTACAATGGTAATTTGTTGTGCACCTAATAGATTAGAAACATAAAAAGCATGTTCAATAGCCAAGGGTGTTTCAGGAGCGTCTAACCCATTTACCACTACATGCTTACAGGGCACTCTTTTTTCAGTAGGTTTTATCAGTAATAGCACAGAGCAATTTACTTTTCTAGTAAGTTTTCTAGCAATTGAACCAACATAAAATTGAAATTTATTTTCATGTTGAAGGGCTCCTAAAATCAGTAAATCTATCTTAAGATCCAAACAGGCTTTCGTAATTACGGTCTCAGGGTTACCTTCTTTCCATATTACTTCAATAAAACTGTCAATATATTCTGTTTCAGAAATAATTTCATCAATTTTGGCAGACTTCTCAGCGGTTTTTTCACCTACATGAAGTAAAATAAGTTTGCAGTTTAAGTAATATGCAATACGTGTAGATTCTAATATATTTACCTTTAGAGAAGGGGAAAATGCAAAGCCGAATAAAATGAGGTTATATAACTTGATAAGTGAATGGTTATTAGGTTGTGTCTTCCAAGGTAAGGCTAATTAATAAGAAGTATGAGCAACCCCCTTAAATCAAGCAATTAAAATAGCTGCTCATGGCTTTGAATTTTATGAGATATAATGCTGTTTAATTGTTATTTTTATCCAAAACTAATTAAATGATAGAGCTTGCTGGAATTATCATTTTGGGTATACTTGCTCAATGGGTTGCATGGCGATTAAAATTGCCGGCTATTTTACCTCTAATTCTTATAGGATTAATTGTAGGTCCGTTGTCCACTTTATATACCGAAGATGGATCTAAACTTATAGAACCAATTTGGAATGGAAACAATGGTTTGTTTCCTGGCGAAAGTTTATACTACTTTGTATCGTTAGCTATAAGTATAATTTTATTCGAAGGAGGTTTAACCTTAAAGCGATCAGAGATACGCAACATTGGTCCAGTTATAACCAAACTAATAACACTTGGTAGTTTAACTACATTTTTTGGAGCCTCTTTGGCTGCATATTTTTTATTCGGACTCTCGTGGCAACTTTGTTTCTTGTTTTCTGCTTTGATTATCGTAACAGGACCTACCGTTATCACCCCTATTTTAAGAAATATTCCACTTAAAAAGGATGTTTCGGCAATTTTAAAATGGGAGGGAATTTTAATTGATCCTATAGGTGCATTGGCTGCGGTTTTGGTGTATGAGTTTATTAGTGTAGGTGAAGGTCAGGCATATACACTTACGGCACTGATAGAGTTTGGAAAAATTCTGTTATTTGGTTTTACCTTCGGATTTACTTTTGCCCATGCGCTTACATTCTTAATTAAAAAGAGTTTCATTCCGCATTATTTATTAAACGTGGTATCCCTTTCTGTGGTGTTGGGGGTTTTTGTAATGTCTGATGTTTTTGCACATGAATCTGGTCTTTTAGCAGTTGTGGTTATGGGTATGGTAATGGGGAACACAAACTTGCCAAACATTAAAGAGTTGCTTTATTTTAAAGAATCATTGAGTATTCTTCTAATATCAATATTATTCATATTATTGGCGGCTAACATCAATATAGCAGACTTAGAGTTAATATACACTTGGAAAACAATAGCATTATTCCTGTCCATCGTATTAATAATTAGACCATTGGGAGTGTTTTTGAGTTCTATTGGTTCTAATTTAAAATTAAATGAAAAACTGTTTATTAGTTGGGTAGGGCCAAGAGGTATTGTAGCGGCAGGGATAGCATCGCTTTTTGGATCAAAATTACTGTCTAGGGGAGAAGCTGGTGCAGAATATATTACTCCTTTAGTATTTATGATTGTTTTAGGTACAGTATTGTTAAATGCGACTACCGCTAGAATTTTTGCAAAACTAGTTGGTGTTTTTCTTAATAAGTCTGAAGGGATATTGATTTTAGGAGCTTCTAAAGTATCTCGATTAATTGGAGATTATTTACATAAAAATGATAGACATGTAGTGCTTATTGACAACAATCAATCTAACATCGAAAAGGCGAATAAATTAGGATTAGAGGCGATTTCAGCCAATATATATTCTGATAATCTAACCGATAATATAGAGCTTAACGATATAGGTTATTTAATGGCTTTGACCCCAAATTCTGATATAAATAGATATGCCATAGATAAGTTTCAAGACGTATTTGGCGAGAATGGTTCTTTTAGGTTAGTTGATACAGATGAAATGGGAGACCCAGAAAACAACCCTAAAGAAGGATTATTTTCACATACCGATGATTTTATCAAATTGACAGAAGCGGCAAGAAAATATCCTTCAATACACGAAATTGAACTTCATGATACAGAGCATTATGAAGGCTTAATAGAAATAACAAAGGCTGATGCTGACATTGTGCCGTTATTTTTAATAGATCCAGATGGAGATATTCAAATTATAACTGCTTTCAGTAAAGACTTTACCGACATTCAAAAAGGATACAAATTGGCTTATTTAGGTAAAATGTTCCCTATGGAAGACCCTGATAAAGAAGAGGTCAACGACAATACGAAATAACCACAAAGTTCTTTTCATTTGTAATACCATAGAATAATTTCTATGGTATTTTCATATTTGCTCATTTTAAGGTCATGAGCAGATTTTTACTTTATATTACAACAGCTATCTAATTAAAGCAAAACTCAACAGATGAAGAGGTTTTTAGAAAATTGGCCTGCCAAAGAAATTAAAGTATATTACGGGAGTGCTAGTCATTTAATTTTAGAACAGCCATAAACGCCTCTTGTGGAATTTCTACATTACCAACCTGACGCATTCGTTTTTTACCTTTTTTCTGTTTTTCCAAAAGCTTTCTTTTACGAGAAATATCACCACCATAACATTTAGCGGTTACATCTTTACGTAAAGCTTTTATTGTTTCTCTAGAAATAATTTTAGAACCAATTGCTGCTTGGATAGGAATATCAAACTGTTGCCTTGGTATTAATTCTTTTAGTTTCTCACACATTTTTTTACCAATGGTAGTAGCACTATCAAAATGTATTAATGCGGAAAGTGCATCAACCGGTTGTGCGTTTAAAAGAATATCTACACGAACCAATTTAGATTCGCGCATTCCAATTGGAGTATAATCGAAAGAAGCATACCCTTTAGAAACCGTTTTAAGGCGATCGTAGAAATCAAATACTATTTCCGCCAGTGGCATATCAAAATTTAGCTCAACACGCTCCGTAGTCAGATAAGTTTGATTGGTAATCAACCCTCTTTTTTCTATACAAAGAGACATCACATTACCAACAAAATCAGATTTGGTAATAATGGTTGCTTTAATATATGGTTCCTCTACACGATCTATTGTTGATGGATCGGGTAAATCCGTAGGGTTATTGACAATCAGGGGAACATCAGGGTCTTTACGTGTAAAGGCGTGATAACTAACGTTGGGTACCGTTGTAATAACGGTCATATCAAACTCACGCTCTAAACGCTCTTGAATGATTTCCATGTGTAACATTCCTAAGAATCCACAACGAAAACCGAAACCTAAGGCAGCACTACTTTCAGCAGCGAAAACTAAAGAAGCATCGTTTAATTGTAATTTTTCCATTGAAGACCTTAACTCTTCAAAATCTTCGGTGTCAACAGGATATATACCTGCAAATACCATTGGTTTTACATCTTCAAAACCAGCAATTGCATTTGTGGTTGGGTGAGCAGAATCAGTAATTGTATCACCTACTTTTACTTCACGTGCATCTTTAATACCAGTAATTAAATAACCAACATCACCGGCATGAATTTCTTTCTTTGGATGTTGCGTTAATTTTAAAGTACCTACCTCATCGGCAAAATAACTTTTATCGGTTGCAACGAATTTTATTTTTTGTCCTTTTTTTATAGATCCATTTACTACTCTAAAATAGGTTTCAACCCCTCTAAAAGGATTGTAAACAGAATCAAACACAAGTGCTTGTAAAGCTTCATCTGGGTTTCCTTTTGGAGCGGGTACCCTTTCAATAATTGCGCTTAGTATTTCTTCGATACCTATACCTGTTTTTGCACTGGCAGGTATTACATCTTCAGCTTTACAGCCTAAAAGATCAACTATATCATCTGTTACCTCTTCTGGGTTTGCACTAGGTAAATCTACCTTGTTCAAAACAGGAATTATCTCTAAATCATTTTCTAAAGCCAAGTACAGGTTAGAAATGGTCTGTGCCTGTATACTTTGTGCCGCATCTACAACCAACAATGCACCTTCACAAGCCGCTATTGATCTAGAAACTTCATATGAAAAATCAACGTGACCAGGAGTGTCAATTAAATTAAGAATATATTGTTCACCCTTATAAGTATAGTCCATTTGTATGGCATGACTTTTAATGGTGATACCACGTTCTCTCTCAAGATCCATACTGTCAAGTAATTGCTCCTTTTTCTCTCGATCGGTAACAGAACCAGTAAATTCTAACAGTCTGTCTGCCAAGGTGCTTTTACCATGGTCAATATGTGCAATAATGCAGAAATTTCTAATGTTTTTCATAGCGGTAACAGTAATAATAATGCCAATTTATATTAGAAATAATGCCCGGCACTAAAGAGCAATTGCAAATATAATCTAATTTATATCGCTAAGCTTTAGTGTGGTTGCCTAATTATTGTTGTCTAGATTACTTTGGATTACATATATTGTAAAGGATTACAACGTTTTTTTAATTAGATTTGACTATCAACCCCAAATTGCCTTTGAAACTAATAATTGCTATTTTATTCTTTACCATAGGGTTATCTCATTATGGACATAGCCAAACCTTTGAACTTAAAGGTGAGGTTAAAGACCAATATCAAGAACCCGTAGCTTTTGCTTCTATTTTTCTACTTACAGTAACAGATTCTGTATTGGTAAAAGGTACTTCTGCCGATGAAAATGGAGTTTTTTTATTTTCAGATATTGCTGAAGGGCTATATTTTTTAAAGGCATCTTACGTTGGTCAAATGTCAGATAATTTACCTATTGAGATTTTAAAAGACACTAAAATTGGAGCCTTAATTTTAGAACAACATATAGAAGAGCTTAACGAAGTAACCATTGTAAGCAATAAGCCCGTGGTAGAACGTAAGGTAGATCGTATTGTTTTTAATGTGGAAAACACAGTGCTTTCTCAGAATAGTTCTTGGGATATCTTAAGCCAAACACCTGGAGTTATTGTTATGAACGATGACCTAAAAGTTAGAAACCAAGCTACTACAGTATATATTAATAACCGAAAAGTTCAATTATCTGCAGAAGAGGTAAGAAGTCTTCTAGAAAATTACCAGGGCGAGAATATAAAATCGGTAGAGGTTATTCATAATCCACCAGCAAGTTATGATGCCGAAGGAGGTTCAATTTTAAATATTGTTACCAGTAAAAATCTATCAATAGGCTACAAGGGCAATGTTAATGCAGGGTATACACAAGGTGTATTTCCTAAATATAATTTTGGCACTTCTCATTTTTATAAGACCAAGAAGTTAAACCTAAATGCCAGTTATAATTATGCTCCTAAAAAGGAGTATAAGAACACTATAAATAACACAAATTTTATGGACGACAGCGGTATTGTTTCTATTTGGGATACTGATTTTGACCAAGTGATTAGAAGTAATAACCATAGTGCTGGTCTTGTTGTTGATTATGAATTTGATGATAAGAATTCTCTTAGTTTAACTAGTAATGCACAATTTCAGCCAAAGCGAGATGCAGATTTTTTTCAAGAGACAACAATTAAAAATGGCGCGGGAGTTCTAGATTCTATTTTTAACACCAACAGCTTTTTTAATGAAAAAAAGAATAACATTTCGGGCGACCTTACTTTTAAACATCAATTTAAAAATCAAGGAAATATAACTGCAAATGCGCACTATACCTATTTCGACTTAGATCGTAACCAAAATGTTAATTCCAATTATTTTCGACCTAGTGGTTCTTTTTTACGCGATTTCAATTTCTCTACCCTTGCAGATCAACAAATAGATATAAAGACGGCGCAATTAGATTATACTGATTATTTAGGTAGTGTATTTTTTGAAACGGGCGTAAAAGGTTCTTTTATTGATTCTGAAAGTAGATTAGATTATTTTTTACAGAATAACGGTACAGAATTTATACCTAATTTATCTGATGATTATACCTATGATGAAAGTGTTTATGCTGGTTATTTTAGCTTATCAAAAGATTGGGAAAAATGGAGCTTAAAAACAGGTCTTAGGGCAGAGCAGACAGAAAGTTCTGGGTTATCTGTAAATGTTGCTGATATGAATAAGTTAAGTTATTTTGAACTTTTTCCTTCATTATATGTTCTTCATAATATTAATGAGCATCATAGCTTATCTTTTGATTATGCTAGAAAAGTACAAAGACCTAGATATGAAGATTTAAATCCTTTTAGAACCTATATAAACGAACGAACTTTTAAAGAAGGCAATCCTAATTTAACACCTAGTTTTAGCCACAATCTTAACTTAAACTATACACTTAATCAAGAATACTTTTTTGACTTCTATTATCGTGATAATGGAATGTATATTTCTACGCTCACTTTTCAGGACAATGATAATTTTGTTTTAAGAGACATTACTCAAAACGTTCTAGAAAGCACATCGTATGGTTTTGATTTTACATACGGTAAATCGATAACGAACAATTGGTATTTGTATAGCTATATTTCCATTTTTCATGAAGATGAATCTTTTATTGCTCTACAAAGCGATGAATTTTCTTATAAGAATAGTTTAAATGGAGCGTACGTTGATCTTACCAATTATATTACACTTTCTAAAGATGGTAGTTTTAAAGGAGAATTGGGACTTACTTATCTCTCTGGTTTTTTGCAAGGCTCATTTATACAAGAAGAATCTACCAACCTAACCGTAGGTCTTAGAAAATCTTTTTTAAAAAATAGAGCAGTACTTAGTATTAGCGCTAATGATCTTTTAAATAAAAGCAATGCGTTTGTTTCTTCTAAATATTTAAACCAAGACAACGGTTATTTAACGGTTCCAGAAACCCAATATGTAAAGTTCGGCTTTACCTACAACTTTGGTAATTTTCGTCTAGAAGACAACCAACGTGATATTGAAAAAATAGAGCGCGAACGCCTTGAATAGAGCTAAAATATTCGTAGTCAGTACGTTATTTATTTGTTAAGAAAAATTTAAGAATACTGTAAGATAATTCAATATTACTTTCCTACATTTAAATACAATTTACACACTTAATGGCTAGGGATACTTATATAACATTACTACTTTGCCTTACGTTTACCCTGGCGTTTTCTCAAGATTTTATTATAAACGGTTTAGTGATAGATGACAATAGCGAGCCTGTGGTTCTTGCAAATGTAATTTTACTAAGTGAAGATGGTGAATTTATAAAGGGTACCGTTACAAATGACCAAGGACATTATGAATTTAAGGCTATATCACCTAGTAGTTATCGTATAGTTGCAAGTTATATTGCCAATACGGTAGAGAGTCCATTAACTACCATTACAGAAAGTATTGAAATATCACCTCTTATACTACAGAGCTCACAAGAATTAGATGAGGTTGTAGTAACCCAAAAAAAACCAAAACTAGAACAATTAGCAGATCGTCATATTTTTAATGTTGAAAATACCGCACTTTCTGATGGTGATATTTGGGATGTTCTAAAACGAACCCCTGGTGTAATGGTGATGAATAATCGTTTGTATGTAAATGGTAGTTCTAAGGTGAATATTATGATCAATGGTAAACGCGTTAATTTACCGGAAGATGATATTATTAATCTACTTACGGGCAGTTCTGCAAGCAACGTAGAATCTATAGAAGTGATTACGAGTCCGCCGGCTAAATACAGTGCAGAAGGCGGTTTGTTGATTGACATAAAAATGAAAAAAAACCTAGTTGCTGGGTATAATGGTGCCCTTTTTAATAGATATACACAAGGAGTATTACCTAAACATACCTTGGGGATGGATCATTTTTTTAAGGGAAAAAAGATAGATTTTTCTACCAATTACAGTTTTAGTCATGATAGAGATTGGACGAGATATTCTGATATTACTACCTATTTTGAAAGCGGACAAGAAAGTGAAGTTTGGACGGCCGAACAGAAATCTATAAGCAATAAAAGAAGCCATAATCTAAACCTTTTCTTAGATGTTGAATTAGACGAGAAAAATGCAATTAGCCTTTCTTCCACATCAAGCTTTTCACCTAACGGCGGAATAAATTTTTCTTCAATAACTGATATAGAAAACACCACGGGTGAATTTACAGCGCGTTTAGACGGACTTAATATTTTGAATTCAGATAAATTCAACTCGTCTAACTATTTAGATTGGGTTTATAAGCTGAATGATAAAGGAGCGGAATTATCTACTAATGCACACTTTACATATTATGATTCTAAACTAAACCAAGAGGTAAATAATGATATTGTGCAAGGTTTTACAGAAAACACTTCCGAGAATACCTTGAATATAAATTCTGATCAAATCATTAATCTTTTTAGTGCCCAAACGGATCTTACGTTACCGTTATCTAAACACTCCACAATGGAAACAGGTTTAAGAATTGCAACGATAAATTCAGAGGCAAGTATTATACAATCTGGGTTTGACGATACTTTAGAAGGTATAAACCCTACAGGCTCGGGTATATTTGATTACGACGAACAAATTTACGCAGGCTATGCTAGTGTAAACAGCAGCTGGAATAAATGGAAATTAAACTTGGGTTTACGAACGGAGTATACAGATACAAAAGGAGAATTAGACAATCTTTCATTACAAAACACCAGTTCTTATTATAACCTGTTCCCAAATATGTCGATGTCTTATACGAAAGAGAAAAATGCTTTTTACTTTAAGTATTATAGACGTATAACCAGACCAAGATATAGTAGTATAAATCCGTTTCAATTTTACTTGTCAGCAAATTCTATTTCTGAAGGGAATCCTAGTTTAAAACCGGCCTATAGTGACTATGTCCAGTTTGACTATGTTTATGACCGAGATTTTAAAGTTCTAGTCTTTGCCAATAAAAAATCGAATGAGCAAGTGCAACAAATTTTTCAGGACAATGCCACCAATACCCTTAGGGCTCAATATATAAATTTAGAAACTAATTATTTTTACGGTATAGATGCGAGTGTTTCTAAAGATTTAACCTCATTTTGGTATTTGTATTTTCTTGTAAGCCACTATCATGATAAGGATAGTTTTCTAGATGTAGAAACAAACACTTCCATAGAAAATTCTATTTGGACCACTCATCTTCGCGCTAATAATTACTTTACACTTTTAAATGATAAATCGCTCTATGCAGATGTAACATATACTTATTTGTCTCCATCTATTCAAGGAAACGCTACTTATGAATCGTATAGTAAATTAGGGCTAAATTTTAGAAAAACTTTCTGGAACAAAGATGCCAGTATCTCTATGGGTGTTGATGATATTTTTAATAACGGAAATATGTTTTCTACTAGAGATTATCTAGATCAAAATAACATTACAAGTACTAGAAAAGAGACCCGATTGTTCGTATTTGGCTTTAGATATAAGTTTGGAAATACCAAAATACGGGACAATTACAAACGAAAAAACACTGAAGAAGGCAAACGTCTATAATTTGTTTATGCCATCATTGCACCACAGACTCCTAAGCTAATTAGGCAATATACACCTGCTAAAATCATAAAGACTTTCCCCGCTTTTTTCTTCTTATAATAAAACAAAATAGCTCCAATAATAATGAACAATATTGCGGGACCAAACATTATAAGAAACAATAAAGTAGCAAGACCGTCTAGATTACCAACTTCTAATATCATAGCATTTCGTTTTGTAGTTCTTTTAAACGTTCAATCTTATCATCCCTATAAAAAAGGTTCATTGTTTCAAACGGAATAATCTTATAATCTTTGTTTACAATGTGTACACATGATTTTTTAATAGCACGAACATCAAAGTTATGAGCGTCTATAAATTGCATGATTATAATTCTAAACAAATTGTCATAACCCAATTCTGGAGCATCAATTTCTGGTAGGCAACACATAATACTTTTAAGATTTTCCGATGCTTTTTCTACAGAATTTCCTGTGCTAAAAAGTTCGATCATTTTACCATGTAGCTGCTCATCTTGCTCGTAAATAATAGTGTTTTTACCTTCGTTCAATAAATCATCTGGATTTATAAAACGTGTTAACGGATTCACTTCATCGCCTAATTTTAAGGCGTAAGCCATCACCAAAGCATCAGGATTACATGGTACAGGTATCAAATCATCAGATTCAAAAATAGGAGATTGCTCCAGTATTTTTCGTCGTACTTCGGTTAATGTAATTCGGTTTTCATCCACTTCAAAATTCTCTAATCGCCCAGCTATTTGCGTGGGTTGAAACGTAACACCACGTACACATTTCTGTTTTAAGGCAAAGTCAATAGTGCTACCCATTTCATGGTCGTTGAGACCTTTTTGTATAACAATTACAAGTGTGGTAGAAAGGTTTAGTTTGTTAAGATGTTCAAGAGCCTGTAAACGAACATCCGCTAAGTCTGCACCTCTTAATGTTTTTAGTACTTTGTTATCCAATGAATCGAACTGTAAATACACTTCAAAATCTGGGGCATAGGTTGCCAATCGTTTTGCGAATTCAAAATCCTTTGCAATTTTAATTCCGTTCGTATTTAACATCAAATGCCGAATAGGGAGTGATTTTGCGTAATCCAGTATTTCAAAAAACTCTGGGTGTATAGTTGGCTCCCCACCACTAAGCTGAACAACGTCTGGCTCGCCTTCATTTTTAACGATGACATCCAACATCTTTTTAATTTCCTCTAAGGTTCTGTGTCTGCCATAAGTGGGCGAAGATCCTGCATAACAGGTAGGGCATGTAAGGTTGCAACGGTCTGTAAGTTCAATTACGGTTAAACATGAATGTTGCTCGTGATCTGGGCATAGTCCGCAATCGTAAGGGCAACCATAGTGTGTTTTTGTATTAAAGGTTTTTGGGTACTCAGAAGCTTTGTTATAGTTTCTTATGTTCTTATAATATTCAATATCGTCAGCAATTAAAACTTTAGACCTACCATGTTCTTTGCAGTTCTTAAGCATATACACTTTCTCGTTTTCAAAAACGATTTTGGCATCTACCCTTCTAAGACATTCTGGACAAAGACTTAGTGTAAAATCATAATACGTATAGTTTTTTTCGGACATATGTAATTCCCTGAAGGATGAATTTATAGTAGTAAATCAAACAAATTAAACATAATAATTGAATGCTACTGAGACCTAGCATATAAAAACTATTTGGTTTTAGAAATTCTATACAGAAACGTAATGAGAAATAACTGACCATAAAAAGCTTAAAGTAATTCCCATTTACAAAAAAGATAGCTGTTTTTTGGAGGCGTTTTATGATTATAAAAAGAAGTATAAGAAAAACTACTTCATAAAGCGCTATTGGGTGCCTTGTAACTCCGTCACCTAAATCCATGCCCATAAAAAATGAAGTTTCTTTTCCATAGGTAAACTCTTTTATACCTGCGAGAAAACAACCCAAGCGACCAATGATAATACCAAGAATTATAGGTAACGTAAAAAGGTCTCCAGAAGAATGTTTTTCACCAATAATTTTTTTGGCAAGCTCTACCCCTAACAACCCACCAAAGAGTCCGCCCATAATAGTTTTATTGTTGAGGTTAAAAAGCCAATCCTCATTATGGTGAGCTATCGGATTTTCAAAAAAGGCAACGATTCTAGAAAGCACCAAAGCACCAAAAACAGCACCTATTATAATTGATAGGCGATTATTAGAAGAAATTATATCGGTACTTTTTTTACGTAAGTAAACGTAATACCTGAATCCTATAAAAAAGGCTAGGTATTCAAGAATAAGGTGCATGTTTAATTTAATCCCAAATACAATAGGTTCAAAGGGAATGGAGACAATAAGCATAGCACTATTCATAAGATTATTGTCTAAAACTTTATAGCTGATTTTTTAGATTGTGCGCATGTGCACAGTAGAAGGTTGGTTTTGGCACTAATTTACATTCTTTCTAGAAACTAGCATTTAATTATATAACATGAGGTTCAAAACCATCAGGTTTACTAAAATTGGCATGTAATGAGCTTCTCTTATTTTTATATAACTTTGCACCCGAAAATTAGAATACACCAGTGCCAAAAATAGGAGACATACAACTGCCAGATTTTCCATTGCTTTTAGCGCCAATGGAAGATGTTAGTGACCCACCTTTTCGTGCCCTTTGTAAAGAGCAGGGAGCCGATGTGGTTTATACTGAATTTATATCATCTGAAGGGTTAATCCGTGATGCTGCAAAGAGCGTTATGAAGCTTGATATTTATGAAAAGGAACGCCCTGTAGGTATTCAAATTTTTGGGGCTAATTTAGAAAGTATGTTACAATCTGTAGAGATTGTAGAGAAATCAAGACCAGATATTATTGATATTAATTTTGGTTGCCCGGTAAAAAAGGTGGTTTCTAGAGGTGCTGGAGCCGGAATATTAAAGGACATAGATTTAATGGTTTCTCTGACCAAAGCTATGGTAGAACATAGCAACTTGCCTATTACCGTTAAAACTAGGTTGGGTTGGGATGATGATTCTATAAAAATTGTTGAGGTTGCAGAACGATTACAGGATGTAGGTTGTGCAGCAATTTCAATACATGGTAGAACCCGTGCACAAATGTATAAGGGAAATGCAGATTGGAACCCGATTAGAGAGGTTAAGAACAATCCTAGAATGCATATACCTGTATTTGGTAACGGTGATGTAGATTCTCCAGAAGCAGCCATGAAAATGCGTGATGAATACGGCTTGGACGGAGCAATGATCGGCAGGGCAAGTATTGGTTATCCTTGGATATTTAGAGAGGTTAAGCACTTTTTTGAAACAGGAACCCATTTAGCTCCACCAACTATGGAAGAACGGGTAGATGCCGCTCGTCGTCATTTACAAATGTCCATTGACTGGAAGGGAGAAATACTAGGTGTTTTTGAGACACGTAGACATTATACCAACTATTTCAAGGGAATTCCAAATTTTAAGGAATATCGCATGAAGATGGTGACCAGTGATGATTCTGCATCAGTATTTGCAGCCTTTGACGAGGTGATGCAAAAGTTTGGAGATCACGAATTTGTGAATCCGTAATCTCCATAAGATTATAAGACTCTTATTATTTTTGCAGAGGTGCTAACTTCATAGCCTTTGGAATATTTTCTTTCTCCAGTTGCTTCGTTATAGTTTAACATGTAATCAGAATAAAGCTTACCTAAATCTTTTTGTGATTGTTTTACTGCGTTAGATTTTACATCTAGTTCAGAAGCTTGGTTTAAATAGGTATTTGCATTTTTAAAATCTTCTACCATTAGTGACAACTGTGATAGGTTCATAAGTATACCCCATCTAATTTTAGTTATTTTTTTGTCACTGATATCTTCATAATTTGGTAATAAATTTTGCCAATAGGTGATATGTTCATCTATCGCTTTTTTATTTTCTCTTACCGCACTAAGGGTAGATAAACTGGCTTTAGAAAGTTCTGACATCTCAGTAAGCTTGTCTTTGGTTTCATCTGCCAGTGCTTTGTTTTTCTTGTCTTTTACAAAGTAAAAATTGGTATAAATCTCCACCATATTATTATCGTAGATATCTTGTATTGTATTTATGATTTTCGAAAGAAAAGACTCCCCAAGCTTTTTATCCAAGTACATTTCTACCATATACGGACTTATATCTGGCACTGCACGCCCACTTTCTAACATTAGGTACTTTTCTTTTTCATCTTCAGGAAAGTTGATGGTGATTGGAATTTTATTCCCTTGCACATCTACTTTTGGCAAAAGGGGTATTTGCCATAATTGTGTCAATTCTTCTTTATAGTAGAAAAGGAGTTTTACGCTTTTATTGTCTTTCGGAGATATATCAATACTATAGGTATCACCTGCTATAGGTGCAATAGTACCTGTAACTTCTAAGTCATCTGCTGATATACCGTTTATGGCAAAAAACATATCTGGAGATTGTTCACCTGTTATTTCTTTAAAATCCTCAAGTTGAAGACCTTTTTGAAATTCGTCTTTTGTAAAGTTTAACACCTCTTCTGGTCCTAATACTACTTCTGCCCAATAGGTTTCGCTTTGTCTGGGCGCCAATTGTTCAGCATAGTTGGGCATATACACCCTAAAACCTTTAGATTTTAATGACTGAGCTTGTAGCTGTAAATTAAAGATAACAACAAATAGTAATGGAATAATTTTCTTGATCATTGGTTAGATGTTTTAGGGTATTTCATGTTCTGAAAATGAAATACTGTTTATAGATAAATTTTGGTTAGTTGCCTTGGTATCGCTTATTGTATCTTTCGCTAAACTCAGGTTTTACGCTGTTTTCTCCATCGAGAAACAACTTTTCTTTTCGTTCCTTTCTAAATTCGGCTTTATGTTTACCATCATTCAGGTAAGAACTTAGACCGCCACGAGAGCTATATGATGAGCCTAAATCATATTGAGCTATTGCTGTGTCATAATCCTCTAGAAGAGTATATAACGAGCCTAAATTTCCGTGTACAAACACTTTGTAATCATCGTATGTCTTGTAATCTTCAGAATCAATTAAGGCAGTAATTTTTTCAATTAACCGTTGTACTTCTTCGTTTCTTGTATTTCTAGATTTAAGACCTGTATCTATGGCTTGCAAGTTTTTAATAGCTTCCGTAAGTTGGTTTACGTCATCTTCAGAAGCAAGTTTCTTTGTTTTCTTAAGCTTAATAAAAGCCATATTGTTTTTGCCATAAGACATTTGTGCTCTTCTTACAAAACCTTGGTAAGCATTATGTACCGTTACAAGAATTTGGTCATTTGCATCGTAGGAAACATTTTTACTTTTATTTACAGCTACTATAGCAAAATCTTTGCCTTTAAGCTTACTAACAATTTCGCCTACTTTGTCGTTAAATATTAAAGAATCTTCAGCTATAATTTTGCCATGGTATTTGGCAGTATATTTAGCTTTAAAATTGGCGAACACATCATAGATAGTATCGCTTTCACCTTTATTGTAATACAATTCAATATTACTACTGTTTAGGTTGTAATAAATGGTGTTGGTTTTATTGCTTTTTAAGTCATCATACGTTTGAAGCACACTAAGCGGATTCGTATAATTTTTATAGTCAGGATGATAAGTGGGGCGCTTATGGTTAAAATTATCAATAGTAACAATTTCACCACGGTAGTCTTTCATGGTAATACTACCAGATTTTAAATTGTGGTCCATTTTATAATATACTACACCAGCAGGAGCAGGGGAATACGGGAAATTAAATTCTCGTAGCTTTTCGTAAAACCCACCAGCTTTCTGTGCGTTTGTGGTGAAAAGAGAACAGATAATTAATGTTATAACTAAAAGTGTAGGGGAGGGTACTTTTGAAATCTTCATGCCTTTGTTAATGGTTAATTGTGCTATAAGATAACAAAAACAAAGGTGGGAAATTGTATTGCGGAGATAATGAGGACCTTCTAAAGGTCTACCAATTTTTTATTGATACGGCTACTAGCTATTTTAGAAGCAATAACACCAAGTACAATAATTGTTGCCAAAACAATGGTAATATTAATGAACTCAAACTTTACTGGGTAGGCTAGTGATGGTGTAATTTTTAGCCAACTAAATGCCAGTTGTGACCATACAATTAGCACGCCTATTAGCACGCCAATTAAACCTCCAAAACCTGTAACAAGAATTCCTTGAACAAAGTAAATACGTCTTAACTCCTTAATCGTTGTACCAAGACTGTACAGTGTTTTTGAATTCTGTTGCTTGTCTAATATCATCATAATGATAGCACCAACAACATTGAAAAGAGCAATAATAAGTACTAAGGTGAAAATAAGATACGTAGCTACATTTTCGGTATTCAACATTTTATAGAGGGTACTATTCAGCTGTTGTCTATTTTTTAATTGCACATTAGAACCTAAAATAGACTGAATTTCTGAGCGTACAGCACTAGGCTCAACACTATCATCCATCTTAAAATTAATACCAGAAATCTGTAGGGAATCTTTTTCTAATAATGCCTGAGTCAAACGTAAATCGGCAAATACATATTTATTATCCAAGTCAGCTTCTACGGCATATACCCCACCAATAACCATAGGCAATTGATTGTAGAGCGATGATATACTTTGTTGAGATATAGAGCCTTTACCGGGTTTAAAAGCATAAATCTGCATTGGACTGCGAAACTGGTTAATGGTTACCCCAAGAATATTGGCAATACCCAAACCCGCTACAACTTGAGTGTCGTTAATAGTCCAATCTCCAATATAGAGCGTGCTGTCTACACCGGTAACCTTGGTGTAGTTACTATCCACACCTTTTATATATGCAATATGATTTTTGCCTCGATGTTCAAGAGATACTTTCTCTTCTATTTCTTTAGAGTAAAATGCGAGTCCGTCTACAGATTGTAAACGTTGTTCTTGCTCTGGTGATAGGGTAAAAATCTTTCCAGTGGCGGGTAGTGCTTTTAATTGTGGATCAAAAGACTCGGTAAAGGAAAGGCTAAAGGTTTTTAATCCGGCGAAAGCCGAAAGCACAATAAACAGTGCTGCAGAACCAATAACTATAACTAAAAAGGTAATAAAATTAATGATGTTAACCGCGTTCTGGGTACTTTTTGAACGTACATATCTTTTGGCGATATAGAGCGGAAAATTCAACCGATTAAGACTTTTTACGCTTAGGTAATAAATCTCTATTCTCTATAGGGTTTTCTTCTCTTTTCAAAGACTTTTCAATATTCTCGATATAATCTAATGAATCGTCTAAATAGAATAATAATTCTGGCACCCTACGCAGTTGGTTTCTGGTACGCTGAGAAAGTTCGTGTTTAATTAATGGCTGGTTAGATTTAATACCTTCCATTAATTCACCTGCTTTATCGTTCGGAAAAATACTTAGGTAAATTTTTGCGATAGATAAATCTGTGGTCACTGCAACCTTAGACACAGATATAAGGGTGTTACGAAGTCCGCCATCAATGGCAGCTTTTTGTAGAATATCTACAATATCTTTTTGAATGACCCCAGCTATTTTACGTTGTCTTTGCGTTTCCATACTGCAAAAATACATATTAAAATGTATCTTAACCCCTATGTGATGCACTCTGAAGCAAATTTAGACATGAAAAAGATAGAACATTTAGGTATAGCGGTGAAAAACATGGAAGATTCCAATGCGCTTTTTGAGAAATTATTGGGTGTAGCACCCTATAAACAAGAAGAAGTAGCTTCTGAAGGCGTAATGACTTCTTTCTTTCAAAACGGACCTAATAAAATCGAGCTTTTGTCTGCCACAGAACCAGATGGACCTATTGCCAAATTCTTAGAAAAAAAGGGAGAAGGCATACACCATGTAGCATTTGAGGTAGAAGATATTGTTGCAGAAATGGAACGTTTAAAGAAAGAAGGGTTTACGTTACTAAATGAAAAACCCAAAAAAGGAGCTGATAATAAGTTAGTTGCTTTCGTTCATCCAAAGACAGCAAATGGGGTGTTGGTAGAGTTGTGTCAAGAAATTAAGGAGTAAGCACTATTTTGTTTGTGTCAGTTAAAAATAAGTAGTAATATTGCATCCGCAATTCGCGAGTTCTGTAATTGCTGGTTTGAGCACCAGTCTTTATCGGTTTTAATCGAATAAAGGGTTTACAGGGCAAAGTATAGAATTGTAACCGGTCCTATAGCTCAGCTGGTTAGAGCACCTGACTCATAATCAGGTGGTCCCTGGTTCGAGTCCAGGTGGGACCACTAAGAGAAGCCAAAAAGGCTTCTCTTTTTTGTTTTTAAGAATGTCGTAATTCAGGTATACGCTTTATATCTACTTGCTCAACCTCTAATTTTTTCAAAGTTTATCTAATAATTTAAGCCTAGATACCTGTTTTCTTAGTATATACTCCATTCAATAAATCCAACTTCGGTCGACCCCGATCTCTTGTTCGTCGAATTTGTTTATGCCTTTGTTATTTTTAAAGTTCTTTAGTAGAATCAATCATATTTATAATTTCGTATCAGAATTAATGACGTATTCGTAGTGATGTCATCAATATTTTACTAAAACAATAATCATGGAAATTTTCGAAACATTTTTTAATGAAATAATTGGGTTTCTAGGTATTTCAAATGCTTTTGAAATATTACAGACAGGAGACTATGGTAAGTTCAGAACATTTGATGGTGTAGTATCGCTCATCTACCCTATTATACCGCTCTTATTAATTTTAGAATTGATTTTAGGTTTAATCTATAAAAAGCCAGATACCAAAGTATACAAGGTAAATTTCTTAATATATGTGTTTAATAGATTTATAGGTAGGTTTATCGCTATTGCTATGGTAACAATTTGCATTGGCTTATTTCAATCTTATGCACCGTTCCAGACAGAAATGACTTGGTATTGGTTCATTTATGGCTATATCGTGTGGGAGCTTGCTCATTTTCTATATCATTATTGGGGTCATAAAGTCCGTCTTTTTTGGTGTCTTCATTCCACACATCATGCACCTGAAAACATGAATCTTTCGGTAACGCATGCACACTTCTTTTTAGAGGCGCCTTATGCAGATACTATACGTACTACGGTCTGTATTTTATTAGGTATTCAACCAGAACTGTTGTTTTTAATTATGTTTATAGATGGTACTTATGGAGCATTTATCCATATAGGTGAGAATGTAATTAAAGATGCACGTTTCGGACCTTTAAACAAGATAATGCTTACACCGTCTCACCACCGTGTACATCATGCAAGAAATCCGTTGTATATGGATACTAATTTCTGTAATCTATTGAATATATGGGACCATGCTTTTGGTACGTATCAAGAAGAGAAGAAAGAAATTGAAATAGAATATGGTATTACTAGAGAAATGGATTCGGGTAATTTTCTTGATGTCTATTTTGGTGAATTCGCGGCTCTTTTTAAAGATGTAAGTAAGGCACCAGGAATAAAAAATAAGATTATGTATGTTTTTATGCCACCAGGGTGGAGCCATACGGGAGATCACAAAACCTCTAAAATTACTCGGGCGGAGTATTTTCAAAATAATCCTGCCTATAATCGCGCTATTAAAGTTCAACAGCCTGGTCCAATAAATAACAATATTATAAAGTGAATTTCTTTTTATACTAGGTACCATTAGCTCGTAAGTGTTTTCTAAATTACTCATAGAATTCAGCTTAACATACAATTCAATAAAATCAACCCCGTTAGATTACCGACTTAGAAATTAACATTTCTTTTAACATAATCTTTCTTCGTAACATTTATCTAGCTCTCTACTATTTCTTAAATTCCTAGTTCAAACAAACTAATTCGAAAATGACTACAAAAAACTCTAAGTGCAAGTCGGTGTTACTGACCCTTGTACTAGCCCTCTCGTGCATATCTGTTTCGATGGCGCAAAAAGTACCTTCTCCAGAAGATGTTTACGGCTTTAAGGTCGGCGACGATTATAAATTGGCAGACTACAGCCAAATTGAAGATTATTTATCTCAATTAGATGCTTCATCCGATAGGGTTAAAAAAGTAGAAATAGGCACAACAGTGTTGGGTAGAAAAATGTACATCCTGTTTATTTCTAGTGAAGAGAACTTAAAAGATTTAGACAAGTGGAAAGACATCAGTACTAAATTAGCACGAGTACAAGTTTCTGAAGATGAAGCTTTAAAATTATCTGAAGAAGGTAAAGCAATTGTTTGGGTAGATGGCGGAATGCACTCTACCGAATTAGCTCACGGTCAAATGACTTCAGAATTGGCGTATACCTTGACCACTTCTGAAAGTACTGAAATGAAAAAAATTAGGGAAAACGTCATTACTATTTTAATGCCGGTAATGAATCCTGATGGGTTAGATATTGTGGTAGACTGGTACAAGAAAAATTTAGGTACCGCCTATGAAACATCTAGACCTCCAATTTTATATCATTACTATATGGGTCACGATAATAATAGGGATTGGTTTATGAATACCATGCCAGAGACGTATAATGTCACCAAGATTTTATACAACGAGTGGTATCCGCAGATTGTGTATAACCACCACCAATCTTCTCCATCGTGGACAAAAATATCTTTGCCACCATATGCAGATCCAGTGAACCCTAAAATCCATCCAGCGATTACCGCGGGGGTTAGTGAAGTAGGTTCTGCTATGACCAAACGTTTTTCATTGGAGAATATGCCTGGAGCAATTGCCGATAACTTTTATACCATGTTTTGGAACGGTGGAGGTCGTACAACACCTTACTACCATAACATGATCGGTATTTTGACAGAAGTGGGTCATACCTCACCAACACCAAGATTTTACGATCCAGAGAAACTACCTAAAACAGTTGCTGGGGGTACTCCTACAGATGGTACTGATATTATGTACCCAGATCCATGGAAAGGTGGCGAATCTCATTTTCGTGATGCCGTAGATTATATGTTGACCGCTACATGGGCAACGTTAGATTTAGCAGCTGACCGCAAAAGCAATTATCTTCATAATATCTACAAAATGGGTGCTTCTGCAATTGAAGAGTCTAAAACAGAAGGTCCGTTTGCTTATGTAATCGGAAAAGAACAATGGGATGCTTTTGAGTCTGTAAACCTTGTAAATGTGTTGCAACGAGGTGGAATTGAAATAGAAAGAACGACCAAAAACGTTGAAATCAACGGAAAGAAATATGAAAAAGGAGCTTATGTAATTTATACGGCACAAGCGTTTAGACCCTATTTAATGGACTTGATGGAAAAGCAAAATTATCCAACTCGTTTTCAATATCCTGGTGGTCCTCCAGATACTCCGTATGATTTAGCTGGTTGGACACTACCTATGCAAATGGGAGTTACGGTAGATAAAATTGCGGAACCTTTTGAAGTGGCTACAGAGAAGTTGTCAGATTTAGCATCTTACTATGAAGGTGAGGTAAAAGGCAATGCTTCTTTTGGATATTTATTAAGTGCCAATAGCAATGCATCTGTAGTAGCAACAAATAAAGTGTTGAAAGCAGGTGGTACGGCATATAAAACGAAAGCATCCTTTAAATCTGGGAAAACAGAGTATCCTGCAGGTTCTTATATTGTATCTGGTGGTAGTGCTTCTATAGAAGATTTGGCAAACGAATATGGTCTTGAAGTTACAGGGCTATCGGCAAAGCCAAAAGTAGAATTGACTAAGGTACATGCTCCAAAAGTAGGGCTATACAAATCTTGGGTTTCTAATATGGATGAAGGATGGACACGTTTTATAATGGATGAATATGCTTTTGAAACAGATACGCTTCATGATAAAGATATTCAAACAAAAGATTTGTCTCAGTATGATGTTTTAATACTTCCGTCTCAACGTGCAAAATCAATCTTACATGGTAATTCGCCATTAAAAATGCCAGAGAAATTTACAGGAGGTATTGGTTTAGAAGGATCTTTAGCATTGAGCAAATATGTAAAAAATGGTGGAACGTTAATTGCTTTTGATGATGCCAGTAATTATGTAATAGAACAATTTGGCTTGCCAATTAAAGATGCTACGGAAGGTACGGATAGTAAGGAGTTCTTTATACCTGGATCATTGATAAAAACAGGGATAGACACAACCCATCCGTTGGCTTTTGGTATGCAAGACACTGTTGCGGTTTCTTTTAATAAGAGTCGTGCTTTTGTTATAGATAAACAAGAGAAAAAGGGAGAAGGCGGTACAGAAGATATCAAAGATGCTCCGGCACCACAGGTTGAAGTTATTGCCAACTATGCAGAAAAAGATTTATTAATGAGCGGCTGGGCAATGGGCGAGAAAAAGTACATTGCTAAAAAGCCAGCTATGGTAAAAGCAACTTATGGTAAAGGTTCTGTAGTGTTGTTTGCATTTAGACCTCAATTTAGAGCGCAACCAAGAGGAACGTACAAGCTTATTTTCAACAGCATTTTTGAAGGTGCTGCAGAGTAAGTGATTTTAGAAATAATTAATTAAATACAAAAAAGCCCATCAGATTCTGATGGGCTTTTTTTTAATATTCTAAGAAAACCTTAGTGATGATGTGTACTGTTTTTGTAATGTTCTTTTAATAAATCTCTACCAAAATCACCATCAAAATCACGCCAGACAGAATGTATGTGGTTGGCATAGTCTTGGCTATTATCAAATTCGATCATAAATGATTTGGCTTGAATACGGTAATAATGTGCTTTACCAAGAACCGTTGCCCCAGCCCATGCAAATCGCATGTCATCTAATTCTTCGTTTCTAATTGCATCCATTTTTTCCTTGGCTTGATCTGTTGGTATGGTAGATACATATTCATGAATAATACGCATAACCTGTTTTTTCTGGTTTGCATTTAAATCGCTTACCAATATACCTTCAGAGGGAAGTTTTTCTGCTACAGAATTATTCCAGCTTTGAATATCGTTATATGCTTTGTCATTAAAAATTGCAATTTTTTTCTGGTTATCGCTTAACATATTTACGAGCGCTAGCCCTAAGTCTTCTTCATTTACCAGCGGACTAAATCCTTTATGTTCCCCATCCATTATTCTTCCAGGATTAGAACCAAAGAATCTTGGAGAATAGGAAACCATATCGGCAACGGTTGTAAAGTGTAAAGACACATGGTGCCCTTCAAAAGTCCACATCCATGTATCTTCATTTGCAGGGTTGCCGTAAATAGAAACGTAATATTTTTGGGGATCTCTATAGACCGAGTCTCCAGAAATAGCAGCCAATACGTTTTCTAAACCAATAATTTCGGTGGTCTGCTTATAGCCCGTTTCGCTTAATGAAGATTGCAAAAGCTTGTGAACCAATTTCTTTTGATTTGCGGTTAGCTCTTTTAAAGGAAGTCCCTGTCTTTGATAAGAACTCCAAGGTAGAAAGTGCCAATCTTCTCGTGTATCTTCTTTAAATTCATGTACTATTTTTGACTTTTGTGGTGCTGTTAAAGAGCTGATAAATTGATTTACAATCGTAACATCTTGAGCGAACCCACACAAAGGAAAAACGGCAACAATGATTAGAATAAAAAGCTTTTTCATGTGTGAAAATTAATAGGTTACCTTAAATATACTTCCGCCAAAATCATCACACACATATAATGCGCCATCCGGACCTTGTGCTAATCCACAAGGGCGATGTTTTAATGTACCTTCTGATGGGTTTGCTAAATCGAATCCAGCAAAGTTGTCCAAGAAAATTTCCCAATCACCACTAGGCTTTCCATCTTTAAAAGGAACAAAAGCTACAAAGAATCCTTTTTTAAGTTCAGACGATTGATTGTGAAAGGCAATGAACGCTCCGTTCTTATATTTCTCAGGAAACATATCACCGGTATAGAACAACAAATCATTAGGGGCTAAATGTGCAGGAAAGGCTACTAAAGGTTTTATAAAATTTTCTTCGGCTATTTGCTCACCGTCACCACCATATTCAGGAGCAAGCATTCGACTGTTTTTAAAATGATCGTAATAGGTTTTAGGCCATCCCGCATCATCACCTTCTTTAAGCTCATATAAAGTTTCCGCAGGTAATTCATTATCCTGTTTTTGGGTAAATAGATCAGGATAAAAATTGTGCAATCCACCGCGACCATGATCTGTTGCAAATAAGGAATTCGTTTTAGCATTCCAGTTGATACCCACCGCATTTTTAAGTCCCGTAGCGTATCGCGAACCATCAGCAAAAGTCTGATTGAGCATATTGGCTTTAAACTTCCAGATACCCCCTGCAGAGTCCAATAAAGTACACGGCATCATACCTGAATTATCATCCCTACAGGCGTCGTTCCAAGAACCAATGGTTACATATAGGTTTTCATTATTATCAATGGTAAAGGGTTTGGCATTGTCCATGCCCATATCAATGAGTCCGTCCACTAATTTTTCCGGAGAATTTGTGTCAACAATCTCATGGTTTTCATTTAGCTGATAACGGAATACGGCAGAATTAGAAGAAGCATATAGGTAGTCATCGGTAGCTAAAATTCCGGTGCCTGGCAACTCGGCAAATTGGTGTTGTTCATCTATAGTGCCATCGTCATTGCTGTCTTTAAGTAAGATAATTGCCTTACCGTCTTTTAATACAGATCTGTTGGCATAGATGTCTCCGTTTTTTGCAACGGTCAAATGCCTCACAGCACCCAAATCTTTACCGATTTCGGCAACTGAAAATCCGTCGGGAGCTTTTAAAATGGTTTTATTAATAACTGTTTTTGCAACAGGTTTGGGTTCCGTTTTGCACTGAATGAATAAAACAGCACATACCATTGTGGTAAGAAATGGCAGTCGGTTTTTGATTTTAAAGTTGATGTTCATAGGTTGATTTTAATAAGTTGTTATGTGACAACTAAAACCACAGAAAAGAATGACACCGTTATATTACGATGTCATTATTGAGTGTTTTCTGTATTCTAGACTAGTTATTTTTGTATTGGCGTCAATACAATATTTCTATATGCTACATTACCGTGGTCGCCCTGTAAGTAAATAGGACCCGGAGCAAATACATCAGAACTGATTGCCCCACCAGTAGGACCTTCAACGGCAGCATTGTCAATTATCTTTTTTCCATTTAAAATAACCGTTACATGACGGTCTACCAGAGTAATATCTAGGGTTTGCCATTCGCCTGCAGGTTTTTCAGCATTTTCACTTGGAGTAACACGACTATACAATGCTCCCATATTATGACTGTCTAACTCTAGACCATAAGAGTCCACAACTTGTATTTCATATAACCCTTTAAGGTAAACACCGCTATTATTTCCTTTAGGTACATTAACCTCTAATTTTAGATTAAAATCTTCAAATTCTTGGTCGGTACGTAGGTTTCCATAATAAATGTGCTCTCCATTTTCAGGTTGTACCGGGTCATTTTGCATGGTTCCGTTTACCACTTTAAATCCGTTCGGGCTTTTTGGGTCAATGGTTCTCCATCCGGTCAAGTCTTTTCCGTTAAATAACTTTATAGACTTTCCATATTTTAATGCTTTCAAATTAGGTGCAGGACCAACAGCAGGCATACGGGAACCTGTAAAATAACTTATGTTTTCGCCTGTTTTTCTCCAAGCAGGTCCGGTCATAGTACCAGCAATGGCTTCATTTATTTTGGTAATGCGCATTGTCCATGTTCTGGTGTGTGTGCGTTCATTTCCTGAAGTTGTTTTAAGCTTTTCATCAGAAGTACGGGTAACGATCAAAGTATTCTCATTTACCAAATACACATCGGATATTGGAAGCACACTGCCTCCTATCCATAATAATTCTCCATCTAAAACGCCTTGGTCTTCATGCACTTTTAGCCAAGCGACACCGCCACCGACGACATCTATGGTCCAAGTGCCAATAAAGGTGTTTTCAGGTTCGGGGAGTACATCTGTAGTTTTTGCAATTGAAGAAGTTATGGCGCATAAACAGGCCATGAGGAAAACTGGTAATTTTTTCATGTTGTTGTTGATTTAAGTTTGTTGGTTTGGTGATACACGAACCATGTATCTTAACTAAAAATAAGAATTATAATAGTAGGTGACTCCTGTTGTTTTAAAGTTTAACAGGGAATTAAGGTATCTCACAAAGTTGTTTATTGGTGTGTAGAGATGCGGATAAATTTTAAGATTTGAATAAAGAATAAAATATTGAACAACTAGTACATATAGGTCAACGTGGTAAATAATTTTCGAAATCATTCGTTAGATGTGATGGATAAATTTAAACAGGATATATATTTGAGATGCCTATAAAGTTATTTAATATTATATATGATGGAGGGTCGGATTAAAAACCACACTTTATAATTGAACAAGCGTTATTAAGACTTAAGGTTTTGTAGTTTATTAAGATCCAACAGAAACTAGCAAGTACTTGTAAGTCAAATGAATAGTGGGTTTTCTATTGTGTTATGTCCTAATAAAATATTAAATTGTAAAAGCCCACCAGTTTGGTAATACCATAGTTCCCCCGAATATGATGATTAAGCCGCTTCTAATGGGCCAACTTCTTATTGCTACACAAAGAAAAGAAGCGAGAATCCATTAAAAAATACCTAGTAATGGGGATTTTAAAAGAGCATCATTTTTTACATATTTGAACAAACCAAAAGCTAGAATAATGAACAATCAAGAAACAACAGAAGAGCAAAACGTCAACATCACATGTAATATCAACAAACTTGATACTAAGGCTAATCAACTAATATACTGTAGCCAATTGTACGGGACTTTCTTTGCGGTTTCTGCAAAATTTAACATAGAAAAGGGCTTTTTGAAAAGTATGACCTTGACCCTTATTAATTTTAAAGGTCTTTACAATATTGGAATGCTAAAGGAAACGAAAAGCGCATTTAAGCTAGAGGGTAATGGGGCTAAATTAACACTATACTTAAAGGCAAATGCAGGTCGGCATGGAAAACGGAGACAACTTAATGTAAAATGCGATAATATACCAATAGACGAATTAAAAGGATTAATTGTAACAAGAGAACTACAAAAATTATCAAATAAGAGTAAAAGTGATCATTTAAGGGAGGGAATTTTTGATTCTGAGTTTTATCAACGCGATGGTTCTTTAATTGAAGAGTTGGATCGACTTGATAATAAAGAGCAACTAACAAGACAAGACCGTTGTAAAACCACGTATTCCAATTTTGTATAAGGCTGTTACTTTTATTTTCGTTTTTCTTTTGACCGTTTCAAATACTACGGATGCTGTTTTTCCAAATACACTTAATTCTATTAGGAATTTAAGGTTTGAGGAAGCAAAATTAAACGCGTCTAAAATTCAAGATTCTAAATTAAAGAAACATACACTTGAGTTAATTGAAGTTTTGATAAACAAAAAAAGTAATTCTTCTATTTTAGAAAAGTCTATTGGCGACTCAAAAGAATTGGAAATAATAAAATTAATTACAAATGGTTATTTGTATCAATACCATGATCAACCTAAGATTCTTCAAGCTTATAATAGCTTCTCACAGGCAAAAGGTATTGCTGACAAAGAAGACAATAGACCACTTTCTAAGTTTGCAGTAACGTCTATTTTGAATTTAATAAAGGCGGAAATATTTATTGGGAGCAAACAATATGTGCCTTATTTGGACCATTTTAAAGAGTTAAGTGATGATGCCGCCGATGATTTTCGAATATTACTATTTGAAACCGTTTTTAAATCTAAAGCCAATAATAATTTAAAAATAGATCTTGATTATGTGAATTCTGGTAAGAGAATGGATTCTTTGGTAACATTTTTACCACCAAATCATCCATATCTCAATTACTATTATTTTGAAAAAGGAATTCAATTTAAACTTTCTGGGGATTTTGAAAAAGCTGAATTCTTTTTTAAGAAGGTAGATTCGGCAACATCAGGCATTTTGTTTTGGCAAGATTATCACAGTACAAACCTTTGGCAAATGGCCAGTCTAAAGTTAGAGGAAAAAAAGTATGACGAAGCAAAAATTTATTTAGAGCGCTATAAGAAAACTTCAAAAAACCTAAAGGATTCTTTTTTTTACAATCGTTTAAATTCTTGGATTTTGGAGGAGCAAGGAACTTACGACTCGGCCTATTTTTATTTAAATCGTTCCGTAGAAAATGAATATAAAATTGGGGCAAAAAACAACTCTTTAGAAACAGCATTACTCTCTGTGGAGAATGAAACGGATAAATTAAAGCTAGACAAATTATCACTAGATAATAGACGTAAAACCAATCAATACTATTTAATATTGACCCTTTCGGCTCTAATATTAGGCACCGGCATTGCCATTTTGCTCCAAAAAAACACCACAAAAAGACGCTTGTTGGCCGAAAAGGAAACCCAGCTTAAACAAGAACGCGTAGACAACCTGCTTAAAGAACAAGAGTTGGTCACGATTGATGCCATGATTACTGGGCAAGAGAAAGAACGCCAACGTGTGGCCAATGAATTGCATGATGATTTAGGGAGTTTAATGGCCACCATCAAGCTTCATTTTGATAATGTAAAAGACAGAAATAGCGACCCCGCTTTACAGCATGCACAAATCTTATTAGAAGAAGCCTACCAAAAAGTAAGGGGCATGGCGCATAGTAAAAACTCTGGGGTTATGAGTAGTCAAGGACTTTTACCTGCTATTAAAAAAATGGCCCAGGTTATCACAGAAACTAATGCCCTTGAAGTAACCGTTGAAGATTTTGGCATGGGGGAGCGTTTGGAAAACTCCTTGGAACTAAGCCTTTTTCGAACGGTACAAGAATTGGTGGCCAATGCCATTAAGCATGCCGAGGCGACCAAACTGAATATTCAATTGACTCAGCATGAAGATAATTTGAACATTATAGTAGAGGATAACGGAAAAGGTTTTGACCGTAGTACCGTGGGCAAGACAAAGACGGGCATGGGACTTACCAATATTGAAAAACGCATAGAACATTTAGGGGGTAATTTCACCGTGGATAGTGTGCTGGGTAAAGGGACCTCCATTTTAATAGATATACCTGTATGATCACCGTAGCCATAGCCGAAGACCACCAAGCCCTTATAGATGGCATAAAATCATATGTAAAGTATGAAGATGATATTACGGTTATTGGCCATGCGAATAATGGGGAGGAGCTATTGAAACTGGTACGATTACGGCAGCCTAAGGTAGTGTTATGCGATATTCGTATGCCCAAGTTAGATGGTATTGAAGCCACCAAGATTATCTTAAAAGAACTGCCCCATACCAAAGTTGTTGCCTTTACCATGTTTGATCAAGATGATGCCGTAAAACAAATGTTGGCAGCTGGGGCCCAAGGCTATATTTTAAAGAATAGCAGCTTAGATGTAGTCTTGGAAGCCATACGTACCGTTGCCGATGGCAAAACCTATTATGATAAAAAAATTCATTTTCCCGATGCGGAAAAGAACAGCTCTAAAAGTGTGCTGTCTTCTCGTGAGCGAGAGATTCTACAATTAATTGCCCAAGGCCATACCAGCCACCAAATAGCCGACGAACTCTTTATTGGCAAAAGCACGGTAGATACCCACCGTAAAAACATGATTCGTAAACTGGGGTTGAGCGGTGCTGGGGAATTGTTGAGGTATGCGGTGGAGAAGAAGTATGAGTTTTAAAACCAAAAAACCAAGGGCCTATGAAAATGGAAGAAATTAAAAGCGAAGTGATAATAACTAGTCAACAAATGTTTGAAAAAGTGAATCATTTTGCAAAATTAGAACGTTTTATTGCGGTTGTGTTGATTTTCACTCCCTTACTACTTTATTTGGCAGATGATTGCACTACTATGGAACTAAGAGACAGTTATTGGTTTGGTAGTCTATTGACTTTGGCGGGGGCATTGTTTATTTATAATGGCGCCCAGCATATGAGTGTACAAAAAAATGAATATTTGGCAGCCGTAGAGAGTAGGTTTGGCAAGGGTTACAACATTATTTTTGGGTTGGCCCTTTTTGGGGTGCTCTTTTTTAACCATGTAGATTATAAGGTAGTACATTATTCTTTCGCCATCATTTTCTTTGTGGGCCGTGCTTTGGCCATGCTATTGACCAAAGAGACCCCCTTAAAAAGATTAGGCGATTTTTTGGGAGTATTGACCCTTTTGTCTTTGGGCATACACTTTTTGTTGTCGTATGTAGTAGGCGAAGAAAACAACTCTTTCACCTTACTCTGGGCAGAATGGCTTGGGCTCTTTTTAATTGCCATCTACTTTATTGTCGAATCTATAGATAGGGGTATGCGTGAAAAATCCGCTGGTATGGTTTAATAGCACACTACCAATTTTAACGATTCAATGGGGCTCTGGCTCCATTTTTTGTTTTCAAATGGCTTATTAGTAATGGTTTATGGTGAAAAATACCTAGAAATGGGGATGTTTTTTGGTGTTATCAAAACCTAATTTTGGGATTATGAAAGATATGGATGAAAACTTAAAGAATCTGATTTCGGATATTGATTCGGTATTAAAAAAGTATGATTTGGAAGATTATTCTATAGAAAGTATAGACTTGACTCCAATGGCAATGCCAATTGAAGATGAATTTGAAAGTCTTAAAATATACGAGGTAAAAGAACTATCAGAAGAGAAATTGAAAATAGAGCCCGTTAAGACTAAAAAGAAATGAATTTCCAATCACGTAATCATTATCTCCAAGTGCCATTTGCTCTTTCCTTGGGTTTTTTCTTAGGAATCTTTATGCCGATTGTCATTTATTACCATCAATGGTGGTCAACAATTTTTATTGGGGGTTTCAAAACCTTTTCCATTACTTTTTTTATGGGACTATTGGGTGGAACATGTCAAATGTCAATAGGTTTTGCAAGAGAAATAAATACTCTAGTTACAAAACCTAGTGAAGTTGTGCTACCATCATATTATGAGGGTTTCGGATATCTATTGAAACAAGTATGGGGAGGTATAGCAGCGGTAATTTTTGTATTGGCGGTCAAACAGGGTTATTTAGCAGCTTTTGAGCAAAGTGATAAACCAATAGAATTAGAAGCTTTGGTTGTAATCTCCTTTGTTGCTGGATTGAATGCTTATAGAATATTAAAACAACTTTCACAAATTTTGAAGTTTAAGAAGGAATAAAAGCAATTAAAAATGAAAGAAGAAAAAAAAGATTGTTGGTAAAGGGGTTAGAAATGGATCTATTTCCTGCATCGGTAGAGGAGCTAGAAAAAGAAGGCTTAATAGATGAATGCAATTGTGGTGATGATTTTTGTTCCAGTGAAGGATATCTATGGGTATGCAGTCTAGCAAGAGACAATAAATGTAGATGGTTTCCTAGTCCGGTGAGGTGTAATAATAAATAAATGTTATAGGTCTAATTCTAGAGAAATCAACATGTTTTAGAATAAATTAAAAAAAGTTAGAAATTATCATACTAACAAAAAAATGTAAAACAATAAGTTATGTATAAAGTAATTGGATTTAAAAAAATATTGCAAGTAGAATCACCAAAGCCATACGGAAGAATATTGATTCGTTTTCAAGGAGAAAATAGCGTCAAAAATACAGGAACTATTTCACTAAGCCGATTTATAGCTCTCTCACATATACTGGAGAACGATAATGTAGGATATAATCCTGAAAATAATATTTTTTATACGGAAGTAGAAGAAGCAAATTATCAAATAGCCCCAAAAGGAAAGATATCATGAAATATTCAATTCTACTATTATCTATATTTCTATTTGGGTCTTGTGCCACTACAACTACATTGGATTTTGTCAAATTAAATAAGGGTAATATTCTTTATAAAACAGTTGAAGATAAAAAAGCTATTAAAAATCGTGAACATGATATTATTATCTATGAGTCTAAGAAAGGCGCTATAGTAAAGTTGGAACTTGACGAAAATAAACTTGTGTTGAAACCTAGTAGTTTGAAAAGCGATTTTAAAGTACTTGATACTATAAAAACAAAGACAGATTTGGTTAATGATACTTCTGGAAAATTAAAATTATTTGATGCTTATACGTATCAAAATAAATTTTCAGCAAATAAAACTAAACTTGGCTTAACAGGTTTAATTGACGATTTAGCATTAAATGATAGAATCTCTGACGAATTAAAAGAACTTAGCTTAAAACCCCTACTGAATCAAATTGAAACAGAAAAGGATAACGAGTTCAAAAAGTCCGTTCCAATAATTTATAGCGATAATAAAATGGTTTTCCAAACCTTAACTATACCTTTTAAAATTAGAGGCAAAAAAGGTGAAATGCCTAGCACGGTTGCCACAAATTTTAATGCAGGCATAGCATATGGATATCAGTGGAATTTGTCTAAAGTTTGGCCAATTTATGGGAAAAATGGTAGTATGGTTGGTTATGAAAAAAATAAGATTACATTTTCCTTAGCTCCATTTGCTGGACTGACAACGGTAGGTCTTACTCCTGAAAATACTGCCCCAGATATTTTAGTCAACCAAACTGTTATGGGGTATAGCATAGGTACTGCGGGTGTATTTAGTTTTAATAAATTGAATCTTGGATTGGCATTTGGTTTAGATCATGGTTTTGGAAATGCAGAAAATTGGATTTATCAGGATAAATTATGGACTGGGATAGTTATAGGGCTAGATTTAATAAAATAATAAGTAGCAGTATAAAAATAATTATATTAATTGAATTGGTTTTTCACCCAACCATCCCATTCACAAAAACCTCAACGTATTCTTTCATTTTTAAAAGAATACGCTCTCCTATTTCGCGAGCTTTTAAAATACTTGGTCTGTTGTCTAAACACCTAAATATATCATCACGAATTGGTTCTTGTCCACTATAAATATAGTGGTTGACTAATGCGTTAAACTGAAGTTTATCAAGATTCTCTTCTTCACAGAGTTTAGTTAAAGCGTTTACTTTTTGATCTTGCCAATAGGTTTCAAATTCATCTTGAATATTGTCCGTATCATCAATTTTTGGTAAGTTTTCTTCAATGAATTTTTCAATAAGTTCTCGCTTACTACGCAGCATAGTATCGCCACCCAATAAATCTATAATGGCTTTTTTCTGTTTTTGAGCTTCAGATTTGGTTGCCCCTTTTAATTTGGCAAGAAGTTTAATTATATAGGTAACATTGATATTATCACTATGAATTAGTTCTAATTCAAAATCTATATCTGCTAAAATGGATGTTTTCTGCTTTTGATTATCACGTTTTACTTTATCATATAGGTCTCTGTATTTTCCTTGATAGTCTGCGAATTCTTGTTCGCTTATGGGTAAATCATCCCAGTTAAAATCTGTGTATGATTGTAAGACATTCATGTTTCTTAAAAGTCTTCTAAATGCTTGTACAAAAGCAGCTTCATCTTCTTCTGTTACTAAGTCATTAACACTTTGGTAAGTTGGCGTTATCTCTCGTAAGGTTTTTAAAGCTTCATCAAATTTCTCAGCAATTAACTCATAGTCTGGCATAGTGACCACTTCGATAGCTTCTTTGTTTGAAAATAAGGTTATAGCATCATCTGTAGCTTTTTTAAGGTTACGAAAGCACAAAATATTTCCTTGCGACTTCTGCTCTCCTAAAATTCTGTTCGTACGGGAAAACGCCTGTATTAAACCATGTTGCTTTAAGTTCTTGTCAACGTATAACGTATTTACTTTTTTAGCATCAAAACCAGTAAGCATCATATTAACAACCAAAACAATATCTAAGCGGTCTTTCTCATCATTAAAGCTAATTTTCTCTCGTTCCTTTAAACGTTTGCTAATGTCTTTAAAGTAGTTCTCAAATTGTTGTTGATCTTTAGTGGTAAAACTAGTATTGTACATGGCGTTATAGTGCCCAATATAGGTTTCTAGTTTGTCTCTTGTGTGGCTTAAGCTGTAAGAAGGTTCTGGTTCTGCAGCCATATCAAATTCATCATCTGGCAGATAATCTTGTGCTGTTTTACTTTCTTCATTTGCGCCGTATGTAAATATGGTTGCGATCCGTAAATCGTGTTCTCCTGCTTCTTTTTTCTGTTGAAAAATGTCGTAATATTTTATTACGTTGTCAATACCGCTTACTGCAAATAATGCAGAGTAATCTTTACTAAATGTTTTTTGATTGTGATGCGCTATTACGTAATCTACAATTTTGGTAATACGCTTTTCAGAATCTAACACCTCTTTTTTGTCAATATCCTCTACTTCAATATCTATAAAGGTTTGACTTTTGTTTTTGTATTTACCTATGTATTCTATGCCAAACTTTAATACATTTTGGTCTCTGATAGCATCAGTAATTACATACTTGTGCAAGCAGGTACCGAATAAATCTTTTGTGGTGCGTTTACCTAAATCATTTTTAGAAGCGTTTTCGGCAAAAATAGGTGTCCCTGTAAATCCGAATAGTTGACTGTTTGTAAAAAACTCCGTGATTCTAGCGTGCGTATCGCCAAATTGGCTACGATGACATTCATCAAAAATGAAGACAAACCGTTCATTTTTTAGAGCATCTAATTTTGCTTTATTATGACCCGTTATGGCATTGTTCAATTTTTGAATGGTGGTAATAATTAAATCAGAATCTTTACGAACGCCTTTTTTGTCTTTAAACTTTCCTAAGAACTGATTTACCAAACTAGTCGTATTGTTTGTAGAGTCTACGCTGCCCTCTTTAAAGGCATTGAACTCTTTCATAGTTTGGTAATCTAAATCTTTACGATCAACTACAAATACTACTTTATACACCTCTGGCAAGTCCATTAAGATTTGGCTTGTCTTAAAAGAGGTCAATGTTTTACCTGATCCTGTGGTATGCCATATATAAGCATTATCTGTTGAGGTCTGTACTTGTTTTATAATGGCTTCGGTTGCAAAATATTGATAGGGACGCAGCACCATCATTATTTTATGTGTTTCGTTGATGACGATATATTTTGCAATCATTTTACCCAAGTGGTTTGGGTTTAAAAACTGAGTAGTAAATTCAGTTAGTTCTGTTACGTTTTTGTTTTTAGAATCTGCCCAAAAGAAGGTTTGCTTAACGGACTGTAGTTTGTTATTCGCTAAATATTTCGTGTTACCACCATTGCTAATAACGAATAACTGTACGTATTGAAACAAGCCATGAGTACTCCAAAATGAATGTAATTGATACCGGTTTATCTGATTAAAAGCTTCTTTAATTTCAATACCTCTTCGCTTTAGTTCTATTTGAACAAGAGGCAAACCATTGACCAAAAGCGTAACGTCATACCTGTTTTTATAAGAGCCTTCTAATGTTACTTGGTTTGTGACTTGGAATAAGTTGTTTGCCCAATTTTCAGAATCGTAGAAGCGAACATAACAAACATCACCATTTTCCCTTGTAAAGCTAAAACGATCACGTAACGTCTTTGCTTTTTCAAATACATTGCCTTTTGCCAAATGATTAAGAATGGCATCAAACTCTTTAGATGAATACGTGTCTTTATTAAAGCTTTCTAACTGACTTTTTAAATTAGAAACCAATGCTTTATCATCGGTTATTTTTACAGATTGATAACCTAGGTCAACCAATTGTTGAATTAGATGATATTCTAGTAGCGCTTCTGGTTGTGTCGTCATTTGGTCTTCAAAAATATGCGGTTATAAGTTGTCTCAATAGCTGTTACTTCTTCATCCTTTAATTCAAAAAACTCTTTTTTTAGGGCTCTTTTAGATAGTACTCCGTTATTCTGTTCTAGAAAACGAACCAATATGGCAACCAATTTATCGGGCATTTCAAAATTGTTATCTACATAGTGTTTAAAGGCATCATAGTTTTGTAAATAATTTACCTCTTCTGGTATGACTCTATCTAAGGTATCTTCTACACAATCGTATAAAAATTCCGCTTGCTGTGTAGCATCAAAGTATCTATAAAAGTCAATGGTAGTGTTTGTTACCTCAATATTATGGTCTTCTGTTTCTTTCCATATTATGCAATCTAATAAAGGGTGCGAGTATGCTTCCAGTACAATTCGGTAATCACCAATATGATCTAAGATAGAAGACGATACGGGAAAAATTACCCCTTGTTGTGCAAACCCTTTTTTTGCCAATACATGATGAATTATATAGCGGTGCAAACGCCCGTTGCCATCTACATAGGGGTGAATGAAAACAAAACCGAATGCAATCGTGGCCGCAGCCAAAACAGCATCATAGGTTTCATCTTGCAAAACGGCGTTTGTGGTCAGTAACCCTTCAATAAGTTGTTTAAGATCTTCTTGCTTTGCAGAAATATGGTCTGGCAAGGGTTCGCCTGTAGCCCTATCATGTTCACCAACAAAACCGCCTTCTTTTCGAAGCCCCATTTGAACAAACCTGCTATTTTCTATAATGAGTTGCTGTAAACGGTTTAACTCTGCTATGCTTAATGGTTTTTGACCAGCTTGCCCAATAGCCTTGCCCCAACGCATAGCTCTATTGTTACCTGGGTTTTCGCCCTCTATGGAAAAAGAGGCTTTAGAGTCTTTTAATAGTAAAAAGGATGATGCACGCTGTAACACATCTTTATGAATGTTGTTTAAAAATGTATTTTTTTTACCAGATACATTGGCGTTTATATGCTTTTCTAATTTTTCTGTTTTGAATATTAGCGGACAATAATCTATGTTGCCCGGTAGATTGTTGATTATTTTTTGTCGCGAAGCATTTTTACCAACTACTGCGTATTGCATTTTAGCGTCTAGTAAGGGAATATATTTGCGCTTTTTTAAATCTACCTGTACTTCAATTTCCTCTTGTTGCAACCACTCGTATAGAAACCATATTTTTCGGCTGTATTGCCCCATTGGTTCTATGTGCAATATGGTCTGTATTTCTTTTTTTGAAAGTGTATTGAATAAAGATTTAAAAAATAGCAAGTTGATGCCTTCATATTTAATAGCAAAAACAAGCTGTTTGTATATGGTTTCTTCTGGGGCATATGAGGCGGGATACATTTTCCAAGCACCTTCACTATATTTTTTGCTCTTTTCGGTTATAAGAGATAATGTATTTGGAAACGGTATTGGTAGCTGTAAACGCTCTATTATAGCACCGTAACCCACTATTTTTCCTTTTTCAGGTGTAGTTTTACCCTGAAATATAGATGTTTTTATAGTTGGTATTTTAATTTCCATGGGGTTAAAAATAATGCGATTAAGCTCTAAGATAGCGCAAAAAAACATGCGCCACAGTAAAATTACGTGCGCATATAAGATTTTAACTTAAAAACATGCGCCAATAAATGGATTCTAAAACGTGCGTAAATATAAAAAAGTATGCGCTAAAGGTGTTTTTTTAAAAATGCGCGCGCTCCTTTGTTTCGTCATTGCGAGCGTAACATGGCAATCTGTCTTAGGAACACGCCCACAGGCAGATTGCCGCGTCGTGCCTCCTCGCAAAGACGGTTTAAAACACGCCCTTGCAATGACGGTTACACGAACATCTGCTGCAACAAACCTTTTTTAAATTCTTGTGTTTTACTTATTTGCTGGTTTACGATTTCTATTTTAGCATCTAGTGCCGATAAATAATTGGCTATTTTTTGTTGTTCTTCAAGGCAAGGAACATTAAATTTTATATCTACCATCTGTGAAACTTTAACACTTGGTTGAACAGCTCCCATTTCAATTCGTTTGAATTTGTGATTATTTCTTGCCTCAGTCAATAAATAGAACATAAACTCTGAATCCTCTATTTTGAATCTTAACCCAACAAGGTTCTGAGCAATTACAGCTTGTTTTTCTCCAGTGTATATTGAACAAATTGCCGTTGCACCTACTGTAGAGAAAAGAATATCACCTGATTCTAAATATTTTCGGAACCAAGTATCAAAAGTATTTTGAGACACAAATTTTGAAATGACGCTAAACTTTATACCTCTTGAACCAACCGCATTTATCTCGATCATTGGGTATCCTTCATCCTCAATCGGTGGCGTTTTACCTCTGTTGTCCACAACCATTTTCAGCATACCCCCCAACCGTTTCTCCTCCCAATCCGGGAAGTCCTCACCATTCTCGTCTTTAAATCGTAACTCACCAGAAAACAGTTGTTGCATCACCCCTTTTTTGTACTGTTCTAAAAGGGACTTTTTTTGGGTAAGTTGCTGTATTTTTTCATCTACCGCACTTAAAAAAGAAGCTATTTTTTGTTGCTCGGGGAGGGAGGGAAAATTTACTTCAGCCTTCTTAACGCTTGTTCCTGTTAGGTTTTTCTGTACTCCACCAGCTGACAAAGCATTTAATTTATGTCTTCCAAGTGGGCTATTAAAATTTTGTTTTATAAAATTAGAACTAACTGATTTTGTATCAATTCTAAATCTGATTAAGAATGCTCCTGGAACAACTGGAGCTCGGAAGTCTTTAAATATCCCAGTAATTCCAATAGTTCCACTTCTAGAAATTACAATGTCATTTTGCTCCAGAATATGGTCTTTAACTTCATCAACCGTTAATCTTGCAAACGGCATAGTCTCATAAGATATATTTCCATCAAGGTCCATATCCGTAGTTCGCAAAGTTGCTATACCACCATCTCTTTGATATAAACCTGAAGAAAAACGAGGACCAAAAGCACTATGCAGTACATATTTACCAAAAAATTCAGTACTCCAATCCCCAGCAAACTCTTTAAAACGGAGTTTTGGTATTAGGGGTTGCGTTTTTGATTCGTCATTGCGAGCGGAGCGCGGCAATCTGTCTGTTGCGTGTTCTAGACTAACAGATTGCTTCGCTCGTTCCTCGCTCGCAATGACGTTTATGTTTGTGTCTTCAGCCATTAAAACGGGGTGTTTATACCTAGTTCATCACAAAATTGCTTAATAGTGGCATCGGTGCTTCGGCTACGCTCAGCAACCTCTTTTAGTTGCTGCGCAACTTCTGCCAAGTCTACCGGTTCTTCTTCCTCAAACGTATCTACATACCTAGGTATATTTAAGTTGTAATCGTTCTCCTCAATTTCTGCTTTGGTAGCTACGTAGCTGTATTTTTCTGTGGTGGCTTCTTCAAAATTGCCACTGGTATAGCTTTTATAGGTAACTATAATTTTAGCAATGTCTTCTACTCGCAATACATTTTGCGTCTTCACCTTCTCAAAATGTTGGCTGGCATCAATAAACAACACTTCGGCTCCGCTCAGTGCCCTGTTTTTTTTCAATACCAAAATACAGGTAGGTATACTGGTACCGTAAAATATGTTTGCCGGTAAGCCAATAACGGCATCTAAATAATTGCGGTCTTTGATCAAGTATTTTCTAATATGACCTTCCGCGGCACCTCTAAATAAAACCCCGTGCGGCAAAACCACCGCCATAGTACCGTTATCATCTAATTGGTGTACCATGTGTTGTACAAAGGCAAAATCTGCCTTGCTGCTAGGCGCCAATTTTCCGTAGCTAGAAAAACGGTCGTCGCTCATAAAAAGTGGGCTGGCGCTCCACTTGGCAGAAAAGGGCGGGTTGGCAACAATAGCCTCAAAACGTTCATCTATATGTTGCGGGCGTTCTAGGGTGTCCTCATTTTTAATATCAAAACTCTTGTAATGTACATCGTGCATAATCATGTTCATACGGCACAAGTTGTAGGTGGTAGGGTTCATTTCTTGCCCATAAAACGCACTTACATTTTTTACCGCTTTGGCAACACGTAGCAACAAAGAACCCGAACCACACGTAGGGTCATAAACAGATTTTAGCTTGTCTTTACCCACCGTAACCAATTGCGCCAAAATGCTAGATACTTGTTGTGGCGTATAAAATTCACCTGCCTTTTTACCGGCACCACTGGCAAATTGCCCTATTAGATATTCGTAGGCATCGCCCAGCACATCACTTTCGGTGTTTTCTAGATCAAAATCTATTTCGTCTAAATGCGTAAGCACTTTTACGATGAGCTCGTTTTTATCGTTCTCAGATTTGCCTAGTTTAGAACTGGTTAAATCTAAATCCTCGAACAGGTTACCAAAATCGTCTTCGCTTTCGGTACCCATGGTACTTTGCTCAATATGGTTAAGCACTTTGGCCAGATCACCTAAAATAAATTTACTTTTACCACCGGCATTACCTCTACGGGCAAGCTCGCTAAACAATTCAGATGGTGCTAAAAAGTAACCTAGCTTGTCTAAAGCGGCATCTTTTACAGCCGCTAGGTAATCAGCTTCCATGGCATGCCCCTCAATTTCTTGAAAGGTGAGTCCGTCTGGTTGTAAAATTTCATTGGCATAGAGTTCCATTTTTTTACTGAGGTATTTGTAAAAAATGAAACCTAATATATAGTCCCTAAAATCATCAGCATCCATTTTACCACGTAGGGTATTGGCAATGTTCCAGAGTTGTTGTTCTAGTTGTGCTTTTTGTTCGGTCATATAATAATTATACGTTTTCAAAGAATTTTACTGCGTAATTACAGTATTCGATAATCAATGCGCTATCAGTGTCAAATTCATCCCTTTTTCCAAGATATTTATGATCTTTTTCACCTATTTCTTTACCATCTTTTAATTCAGCATAAGATATACATTTGATATGCTTTTTTGTAATTAAAACGAATAGGGCATTTTTAAAAGGATAATCTCCATATTTCTCAATATCGCTCAGTTTTAATTTTCCATTTGCTCGATATTTTACTTCAATAAAGTGTGCCATATTATCTTTAAAGACGACAAAATCTGGCATTTGTCTAATATTTTTTTCTACATCTCCAGTTACTCCTCTCAAAAGATCGGTTATTCCAGGAATAGAATTTTCCATACCATAGCTAAAAACTTGAAAACCTAATGACCGAAAAAGCTCTTCGACAATTGTTTCCGCAATTCTGCCTTTAATTACGCCAGACACCCATGGGTTTTCTTTTGGTTTTTTAACTTTTTTCGAGTCGTCTGCCTTGATTTTTTTTGTTTTGGAAATAGGCTTTTCTTCCGCGGCTACATCTTTACTTTTATTTTGCTTTTTGTAGCATTTGTAACATAGTCCTCCGTCGAATTTTGTGGGTTCACCACATGTAATACATTCTGGCATTATTTTAAATTTAATTAAGGGGGGGGTATTTAGAACTACCAAAATAATCAAACCATCTTTAAAAAGTAGGAGAAAACAAAACTCTAACATTTTTAATTTAGGTAAAAACTGGTAATGGTCACGGTGTTACTATTTTATATTTGTTTCAATTAGGTGCACAGTTCAAGTTTTCGTTATACGGTTGTATGTACTGCCAAAAAGCTTCACCCGCGCTTTGCATATAATTCATGGCATAATTACTTTTTGTTCTTGAGCCTACTTGGTATATATAATCAGTATATGAATTTTTAAAACGTACGACAGCAAAATAATAGCTATTGTAATTATCGCCATCAACCTCATAAAAAGTAACTTGAGAAATAGCATCGCTAGTATAACTATAATAAGAAGACCCGTAACCTTCAGATTTTACCATTGCCAATAATTCTGCACATGAAGATTGGGCGTTGATATAATTGGCAGCAAACATTAGAAAAACAAGTACAGTTGATTTTTTAAGCAGATTCATTGGTTTCGTAGGTTTAATTAGAAATACTAAAATAAATGGTCTGTTTGAAAGTTTATTACGGTTACCCGTAACAGGCACAGTTAATTACACTCCAATTACCTAATTCAAGTAAAACCCGAAAATTAATATTCAACATAATTCATTGACTAGACTGCGTAGCAGCGAAAACTATAATAAAGCGATTAACTTTAAAAGGAATATAAGTAGGTAAGATATTTACTGCTTAAATTCAAAAGAATAATGTTAAATTAGGCAAACACTAAACTAAATGCATTTGTAAATAATGGCAAAGATTGAAATTAAAGGTTCCCCAGAAGAATTAGAAAGAGTAGCCACTTTCTTAGCAAACAACAATGTGAAATTCAATGTTGTCAATGATTATGGAAATCATTCCCTAGAAGATTTAGAAAAGTACGCCGATCTTATACAAAGGTTCACGGATCCTGTGCCCGAAAAATAACTAAAGAAATGAAAGGCTTACAAAACATAAAATCTGAAATAGACCACCTTGTAAATTCAAGTAATAAGACAGAACTAGAAGTTGTGGATGCCCTGCACAACTATTATTTTAATAAGGCAGTAACTGCAGAGATTAAACTGTACAAGAAGAAAAAGAAAAAGGTAGCTCAAATAACGAAAGACCTTAAAATATCTCACCGACGTTTTTATAAAATACTGGAAGATAAAAAGGTGGAGTTTACCAAATACAATAAGTCTAAAGACGAAGAACAAGAGCAATAGTATTAATGATGCTTAAGTAATGGATTTCTATGTTACGATATTATTTATTGTTACCCTTTATTTTAAGCTACTTACATACTATGGTTTATAGTCAGGCTAATGATACAAACACCACTACTATTGAATGTGATGAAAATGGTTGTAAGGGCACGTATTATGGACCGGAATTTATAAACGGGTCTGATGTTGCCCATCAGTTCTCCAACACTATGTCGCATAAAGTTGGCGATAAATTAAAAGAATGCTATAACAGGGGCGTATATACCAAGGTTGATTTTGCTAGTATTAAAATGACCACATTGGGTATGGGCTCAGGTACGGTTACCTATAAACTGCTAATTCCTTTTATTTCAGTTACCGAACCATGCGATGCCTTTACTTCTTTTGACCATGTGGGCGGTTGGAACCATGCCCCGTCATTAGCGATTAGAAAGAAAGAATTAAGCAATGTTTTACTTCCTGACGATGAACTGCATATTAGTGATTTGAAAACCACACCAGAAGGCTTACAAGAATACTGGATTCAATGGAGGAATAAGGCAACACAAGAGAACTGCAAATAGATTTTAAAAGAAAGCTATAGCACTAACGTATGAATAGGGAAACTGGTGAAATTATTTTAATTAAAGGCACATGAATCAGACATCATTATCTAAATTAAGCACTGAAGAATTAGTTAAGAAACATACCGCAGCCAAGACTATGGTTTTGCTTTTATCTATTGTTTTAGGCGGAATATTACTTTTCTTTATCTATGTTTCCTTTCAAGATGGTATTACTCCGTTATTAGCCGTTCCTTTAGCATTATCAGCTATAATCCCTTTGAATATAAAGAACATGAAAGCCTTGAAAAAGGAATTAGATTCTAGAAAGTAGGTGTTAAGTTTTAGTCGGATATTAATTTAAAATCAAAAAGATGAGAAAAGTATTTTCCATTATTGGAATGGTAATAGCATTAATTGAGATTGTGTATAGCTTTTTCACAACGAGTGATACAGGTGAATTTTTCGGTTTTGAAATGAATATTTGGTTCTTTCGTTTACTATGGGTTGCTTTATTCGGAATAATGTTAAACGGATATTTGAAAGAAAAGAGAAAGGCTTAATTATGGTGTAATTTGAACAAATTGAACATTTCAACCCTTTTTGTAATGTAACAGAGACAATAAAATACAATTGTAAAGAATGGCTATTTCTCGACTCATACTTCACATGAAAAAACGAAAGTTTAAAATCAGCGATATCATTTTTGTAGTGTTCATAGTTCTGCTATTGATACCACAGACGAGAACACCCATTCAGGTTGCAGTAAACAAATTGAAAGTTGCAATTTGGTCGCCAACCGTAGAAGATGCAGAAGACCAAAATCAAGTAACTCCGTTTCAATATACTGTTGTAGATATGGAGGGTGAAGCTAAAAGCATATCGGTAGGAAAAGGAGAAGTTACATTTATTAGTTATTGGGCAACTTGGTGTCCGCCTTGTATTGCAGAACTACCAGGAATTCAAGATTTGTATACTTATTATGGTGACAAGGTTAATTTTATGTTGTTGACCCAAGAAGCACCAGAAAAGGTACAGCGCTTTATTACGAAAAAAGGTTATGACCTTCCAATCTATTTTCCGCAAATGCAAGCTCCAGAGGTGTTGCAAGAAAATAGTATACCCACAAATTATGTTATTGATGGTAAAGGAAATATTATCATTAAAGAAACCGGTGCAGCAGATTGGAACAGTAAAAAAGTAAGAACATTGTTAGATGATTTACTAATAAAAAAATAAGGTAATTAGCGGTAAATATTTCTAGAAATTGAAACAAAAAAAAGCCGAAAAATGAATTCCGGCCTTTCCCACATCTCCCAATCAAAGAAACATTAATCAATCATTTCGCTAAGTACTTTTCCGCTTTCATTAAAGACAACGTCCTTTTCATCATTCCATCCTTTTTCAAGCTCTACATCATAAGTAGTAGACCCGTTTACGGTAGTTTTTTCGACAGAATCTACTTTGTATCCGGCATAGTTACTGGCTATTACAGATGTAATGGCCTGTGGTAAATCTGCTTCGGTAATTTCATGTTCCGCTCTAGTGGCTTTTCCATCCGTAGCATACCATATTTCATGCTCCAGTCTATTATGGTCAAATTCAACCTTGTATGACTGTCCGTCTAACTCCCACTCCACATCACTTGCCTGAGGATAATGCTGTTCAAAACTCTGTCTTAAATTTGCAGGTACGGTATTTGGGTCAATGTCCTGTGCAAAAACGGTAAATGTTCCAAGTACGGTAAATGCTACCGCTATTAAATTCTTATTTTTCATTATCAGTTAATTTTTAAATTCACTTCAAAGAAACAGACCAAATCTAGAAGGAATTGGGAATGCCGTTATTTTTTTAGAGTCAGTAACATAGGCTTACGATTCCCATTTCTTTCTAGAATTCTACTATATTGTTGTTGCAAACTATAGTGTCATGAAAATTCTAATTATAGAAGACGAGCCAGAGATGTTAGAGAATATGCGGCAGACTTTAGAGCGCGAGCATTATACGGTAGAAACCGCTTCTGATTATAAGACAGCCAGTACTAAAATAGGTGTATATGATTACGATTGTGTTTTGTTGGATATTACGTTGCCTGATGGAAATGGACTGGAGCTTTTAAAGAAATTGAAGCAACTAAGTAAGGATGATGGAGTAATCATTGTATCGGCCAAAGATTCTTTAGATGACCGTATAAAAGGGCTTAATTTAGGTGCGGATGATTACCTGCCCAAACCTTTTCATATGGCAGAACTACATGCGCGTGTAAAAGCTATTGTTCGTCGTAGAAGTTTTGATGGTAACAAGCTCATTGAAATAGGCAACGTTAGCATAAACCCAGAAAGTAGAAGTGTTCATATAAACGAAAAAGAAGTGACACTTAATCGCAAAGAGTATGACGTACTCTTGTATATGATTTCTAATAAAACCCGTTTAGTTACCAAAACAGCTTTAGCTGAACATGTGTGGGGAGACCACATTGATCAAGCCGATAGTTTCGATTTTATCTATTCGCAAATTAAAAACCTGCGCAAAAAACTTACAGATGCTACTGCCACCATAGAAATAGAGGCAGTATATGGTGTAGGTTATAAATTACAAGTAGTGTAACAAACTTGACAGAACAATTTTTCGAATATTATGAAGCTTCTAAACCACTCTACAAAATACTTTGCATTACTGCTGATCGTACTCATATCTATATGGGCGGTTATTTTTTATTTTGCAATGATAGATGAGGTGTACGATAGTTTAGATGACGGATTGGAAAACCAAAAAGAGCTGATTATAAGGGCAGTAAAAGTAGACCCAGATTTATTACATGATAATGAGTTTGGTGTTAATAATTACACCATAAAAAGGACAGAAATTGATAGTCATACTAAGATAAAAGATAGTTATAGGGATACTTTAATGTACATGCAGAATGAAGATGAATATGAGCCTATACGTATACTTGAAAGTATCTTTGAGCAAGATGGTAATCACTATAAGATAAAGCTCATTACCTCTATGGTAGAAGAGGATGACCAAATAGAGAACCTGTTTAAATATTTGGTGGGTCTTTATCTGGTATTGATATTAAGTATTGTGGTTCTTAATAATTTGGTCATGAAAAAAGTATGGAAACCATTCTATACACTCATTGACCGACTAAAGGGTTTCCGTATCGAAAAAGATGACCCTATAAAACAAGAGCCTACTGATATTGTTGAATTTAAACTACTTAATGAAAGCGTAGAAAGATTAACAGAGAAATCTCGTGATAGTTACATTGCCCAAAAGGAATTTATAGAAAATGCCGCTCACGAATTACAGACACCACTTGCCATAGCAATTAATAAGTTAGAATTACTGCTGGAGAAGAATGAATTATCAGGCTTACAAACGCAAGAAATAGGTGCGGTTTTAGATAACCTTACTCGTTTAACTAGGCTGAATAAATCGTTATTATTGCTTTCTAAAATTGATAATAAACAATACTTAGAGGAGGAACGTTTAAATGTTAATACCCTAGTCGATTCTATTACAAATGATTTCGCTGATTTTGCCGAACATAGAGATATGCGTATAAACGTAAATTCAAGTGCAGCGGTATCGTGCATAATGAATAAAGACCTGGCAATTATCATGATTTCTAATTTTGTCAAAAACGCCATTTTACATGGTGAAACAGGTAAGACCGTAGACATTTGTATAGAAGAGCACTCGGTAACCATTAAAAATCATGGAACCAATAGCGCATTAAATTCCGACAATCTATTTAAGCGATTCAAAAAATCATCTGCAGATAGTCGCTCAACCGGATTAGGGCTTGCCATTAGTAAGGCTATTGCAGATAAGTACCATCTTCAACTGCAGTATTCATTTGATGGTCAACACATGTTCACCTTAATATTTCCATAAAAAAGTTAAGGTTTTTGTAAAAGTCTTTTAGAAAACACTTGTTCCTATTTCTTTACAGATTTGAAGGCTATTTTTATATAAATAGTTTTAAATAAAGGAATTATGAAAACTACAAATAGTACATTGAATATGGTAACCATAAAACTCTGGACAATCGCTGCCATTGTTTTAGGCATGGGTTTCCTCTTCATGAACTTTAGGGATTGGATGCCCTATGATGGTGCAGATAAGGTAGCTTATGAGATTTCTGGTCGTTGGGAGCTACCATCAGAACTACGAGAAGTATCTGGTATTTCCTGGATAGGCGAAAATAAAATAGCTGCAGTGCAAGACGAAGACGGAATCATATTTATCTATGTCCTTGATAAGAAAAAAGTAGTTAAAGAAATTGAATTTGGCGGCGCTGGCGATTATGAAGGTTTGGCTATTGAAGGTGAAGACGCCTATGTATTGGAGAGTGATGGTACAATAACCATTATTGAGAAGTATCAAGATTCCGACAAAAAAATAACATCGTACAAAACCAAATTCAGCGAAAAGAACAATATGGAAAGTCTTGAGCTAGACTTAGAAAATCATCAATTATTGATAATACCTAAAGATCGTGATATAGATTCGGATGATCGAAAAGGAGTATATGCTTTTTCTTTAGAGGATTATAAATTAGTAGATAATCCTGTCATGCAATTAAACATGGATGATGAGGTATTGAAGCACTTTAGAGAAAAAAAAGTGTATAAAAACTTTCGCCCTTCAGATATTGCCATTCATCCACAAACAAAGGAAATGTATATGTTAGAAGGGGCAAAACCTAAATTATTGATTTTAGATGAAAACGGAACAGCTAAAAAAGGGTATCGTTTAGATAAAAATATATTTCCACAACCAGAGGGAATCACTTTTGGGAAAGACGGGTCATTGTACATTTCTAGTGAAGGCAAAAAAGATGGTATAGGTACTATCACCAAGTTAAAATTACAGCTATAGGTCAATGACGAAAAACAATTCCTATACATCTTCGACAACGAAAAGCAAACTGCCATTATATATATCAATTGCTTTGGTATTAGGTATTGTGACTTCTTACTTTTTAATACCAGAAGTAAAGGAATTTTTAGATGAGGCATGGTCTGTATTAACTAGTGATGATGAAGAGCGCGTACAAAAATGGGTGTCTGGTTTTGGGTGGTTAGGTCCTATAGTATTGGTTTTAGCTATGATTGCCCAAATGTTTTTGTTGGTAGTGCCTAGTATTCTTTTAATGGTGGTTTCCGTTTTGGCGTACGGACCTATTTGGGGTAGCGTTATAATCATTGCATCAGTATACGGGGCTTCTACTGTTGGGTATTTTATAGGTAGTTACTTTGGTGACACCATTGTAAAGCGTATTATTGGAAAGAAATCTGAGAAAAAGGTAGCATCTTTTTTAGATGACTACGGATTTTGGGCGGTAATTGTAACAAGATTAAATCCTTTTTTATCTAACGATGCCATTAGTTTCGTTGGCGGATTACTACGAATGGGGTATTGGAAATTTATGGTTGCAACCTTGGTAGGTATAGCCCCCTTAACTGCGTTTATTGCAATTTTCGGCAAAAGTATAGATGAGTTAAAAATGGGTTTGCTGTGGGGTTCGGTAATTAGTTTACTTGCTTTTGGGGCTTATATTTGGTGGGCTAAAAAACATAAAAAATAAGGCTATAAGCGTCCAAGTTTTTGTTGCGTATAACTTGCCATAAAGTCTTTTTTGGCCAATGCTTTTTCTGCAAAATTGAAAAGGCTAAGGCAGCGGTCTAGATTTTGGTTTTCGTAAGTTACCTTGTAGTATTTATTGTTGTTCAGGTAGTCGGTCAATGCACGTAACCCATGAATAAATGGCATAAATACGGCTCCTAAGGGCAGACTTGAAATATCGGCAGAAGATAAAAATGGATTGTTAGAAGCTAGTCCGTCAACAAAGGCTTTGAAAAGATGTTCATCGAAATGAATTAAATCGTGATTTTGCTCATCTTCAGGAGCATTATTTACGACCGTTCTAATGGCATCACCAAAATCATAGAAAAAATAGCCTTTCATAATCGTATCAAGGTCAATAAGGCAAAGTGCTTTTTGGGTTGCCTTAGTGAACAAAATATTGTTCAGTTTGGTATCATTATGGCAAACTCTAAAAGGTAGGTTCTCATTATTTAATTGTTCCAATTCTTTAAGAAAATGATGCGCCTGTTCGATAGCGTTATGAGCAATTTCCTTTTTTTCTGGAGTAGTTTTTTTTAGTGCTTCTTTGAACTCTTGAGTTCTATATGCAAGATTATGAAACTTAGGTAAGGTGTCTTCAATTATCTCAACATCTACCGTTTTTAATAAATCATGAAACCTACCAATAATTCGTCCTGCTTCAAAAGCAATGTCTGTATCGGTAGTGGTGTCATACGTTGTACTATTAGGTATAAATGTCATTATACGCCAAAATTCATCATCTTTCTTAAGACAGTTTTGTCCGTCCGTGGTAGAAAGAAAAGTTATTTGAGCATAATCATTTGCAGACAAAGAGGGCAGGGTATAATTAATGTTATTCATCAACACCTCAGGGTTTTTAAATACCTTATGATTTATTTTCTGTAGAATATATTGTTGACCTGTATCACCTGAGACCAAATATGTATCGTTTATTAGACCTGAGTTTAAAGTAGTGAATTCAAATTTGCTTGTGTTGAGGTTAAATTCTAATAGAATATGTAAGATAGATTGGTGGGTCATAGGTATGATAATGTGATATAGATTTTAAAGATATTTAAATCTCCCAAACTCTACTTAGTTTAGTTAGGGGATAGTAGTAAGAAGTCTAAATTAAGTCCATTTAACAAGAATTCTCCTTATTTTATGCAGTTGGCCTAATTATAATACGATTTTGAAATTATTGAAGTTAATACCATAACCAAATAATTTCCCCCAAGAATGAACAAGATTAAAACATGCCTAAAAGTTGCTGTATTATTGTTTTTTACATCAACATATTTACAAGCCCAATGTGAAGTTTTTAAAAGTGAAATAAGTGATGTTCAGAGTTATATGCAGCAAGTAAGTCAGCTTTCAGACTCATTGAGTACTTCAGCTGAAATAGCTTCTTTTGATGCATCTATAACTAAGGCGCGAAAAAACACTAAAACAGTAATGTTATTAATGGGGCAGGCAGTAAACGCCGCGGATGAAGCGGTAATTTTAGCTTCTGAGGCGCAATACGATTCTGAAAGTTGCGGCTTGGCAGAAGTTATGAGTTATACCATAGATGCTGAAAGGCACGCCATAGATTCTCGTGATTTTTCTACGGAAGCTTTTGAGAATGTCAAAAATGCTGCAAAAGCGAACAATCTTGGCAACTTACAATACCATATGCGTATAGCACAGCGCTTAATACAAGATGCGCAAGAATCTGCAGATGCTTCTGTTTATGCTGCCGATAATGCACATTACAGCTGTAGTCATGACGTTGCGCATGTTAGTAATGAGAACTAGGTTACTCCTCTTTCTTATTTACCAAGCCTTTTGTAAATTCATTTAAAGTCTCCACTTTTTCTTCGAAATCACCTTTTATCGACTTTCGAAATTCGTTGAGGTTTTTAACCAGATCATCAATATTTTCAGGTATTACATCCTCAAAGAATTGACGAAGTCTTTTGGCTGTGGTAGGCGATTTTCCATTAGTTGAAATAGCCACCTTTACATTTCCTTTGGTAACTATCCCACCCATGTAGAAATCACAATAAGGTGGGTTATCAGCAACATTGACTAGAATCTGTCTTTCCCTACAATCATGATATACCTGCTCGTTTACGGGTACATTATCTGTAGTGGCAATTGCAATATGTTTCCCTTTTAAATAAGAAACATCATAATCTGCCACATTCATTTTTATATTGAATTTGTTGGCTAGCTCAACGGTTTCTTCCCTAAACATAGGTGCTACCATTTCTACTTGTGCATTAGGACTAGATTTTAATAGAAATGTCAATTTCTCCAGCGCAACATTTCCTCCGCCAACAATTAAAATATGAAGATTAGATACTTTTAAAAATACGGGGTAAAGCTCATTCCGTTCCATGTGAAATTTTGTTTTCTTCGGTTTTATAATTAATGGTGACACGCGTACCCTTACCAAGTTCAGAGTTTATGAATAAACGACCGTTAATATAGTCGATACGTTCTTTCATAAAAAACAGACCCATACCGCCTTCACTATTATTTTTTGGTAATTGACCAAGAATGGTATCGTCAAAACCTTTGCCATCATCATCTATGACTACACTTAAAATAGGATAGGAGTAATTTAAGGTAACCAAAATATAATTGGCTTCTGCATATTTTATGGCATTGTTAACCGCTTCTTGGGTAACACGATAAATATTGGTTTCAGCTAGCGAGTCGAACCTAATATTAGTATCGGTCTTATTTTTAAACAGAACCGTCTTACCGGTTAATTTAGAAAGCTCTGTGGTCATTTTATGAATAGCAGGAAATATGCCGTGGTCACTTAATTCTGGGGGAGTAAGGTTAAAAGTGGCCGTTCTTACCCCTTTTATTAGGTCTGACGTTAAGCTTTTTAAATAGGTAATTTTCTCACCGGTTTTAGCTTTATCCTCAATATCTATAGATTCGATATTGAATTTGAGAGCAGTTAGCATTTGCCCTATTCCGTCATGAATATCTTTGGCAATACGCTTGCGTTCTTCTTCTTGCCCTTCTACTATTTGGCTCGCTTGCGCCTTTTTTTGCTGCATGCGTTCCTCAAAATTCTGCTTGGTCAGTTCTTGTACTTTAAGCTGATTTTCTTTTCGTTCGGTGATATCTGAACATAGAATTAAAATATCTTGTTCTAAGGTAGATTGATGCATGGGTACAATTGACATGTCTAGCCAAATTGTAGTTCCTTTAGAAGTGACCACTTGCAATTCTTCTTTACGAATAATATTCTTTCTGTTTATTTTCAATACCTCTTTTAGGTATGATTGCTGACCTTCCTCTGTGGTTAGTATTTCTGAAAAAGGTTTATTAACCGGTATAGTTTCATGGTCTAATAGATTTAAAAATTTTTTACTGATAAAAACTATGGAACCATCTTTACGAATACTCGCAAATAGGGCAGCGTTGTCTATAACGAAATTCAGTTCTTGTAACTCTTTTAAGGATTGTTCCTTTTCCTCATACAGGTTTTGAATCTTTTCTAGTTGACCTTTAGATTCCTCATCCTTACCCATAAGATGACCAATAGTATTTTTAATTTGGATGGATAGCGGTCTAAAGATCACGAAGATTTCTAACAAGAGAATTAATAACGAAAAAGCCAATAACCAGTATTCCTTTTGTTTTAGTTTCTGAAGCTGTTCATTACTACGTGCGTCATATTCATTTACAATTTGATCCATGAGTTTTAAAAACTGACGCTCATTGTTCAGCAAGGCATCTAGATCATTTTGTTGTACAGATGCATTAATATCTTGTTGATGTTTTACAAGTACGTGCTCTAAAGCACCAACCATTGCCGAATGGTGTGGATCAAGCTTTTTAAATAATGCCTTGACCTTAGGGTCATCTTCGTAAGGCAGGTTAAAGGAGGCATCGCCCATATGAAGCCCTACGTGAGATACTTTCCAAATTTCAAGAGTCTTCTCTATTTCAGAGAGCACCATCTTTTTATCTTCTGGATCACTTAAATCTTTTAAAAGTAAGGTCTCTTTGGTCAATTTTTGACTAAAAGCACGTTGTCTACCAGCTATATTTATAAGTTGAGAATCTCCAGATTGCGCTTTTAGGTGTAATTGGATAAGTACTTGGGCAATAATGACGGTAATAGCAATAGCCGCCAATGCCAATAGATACCACTTACGTATACGTATAAAGGTAGCCGTGTCCAATGGTATATTGTGGTCGTTATTGGCCATAAATAATAAGAAGTAAATTATTTTAGGCGTGTAGCGCCTTGGTAATTAAATCTAAAGAATATTTAGATAATGGTAATTTTAATGCGGCACTTTGCCCCTTTTCAGACATCTTTCTCCATGTTTTTTGAAGAATGTCTATAGTCTTGTCCTCTGCATGTTTATGTGCAAAAGGCTCAAAATAAAACTCTAGAAAAACCAAGCAGATAACATCTTCTAAGCTTTGTGTTTCTTCGTTTTTTTTCAGCTGTTTTTTCTCTAATAGAAAACGCACTTTATCAATTGTATCTTGATCATAACCAATTTCCTCTAAAATAGCCGCAGCTTTATTGGCGTGGAATTTTTTTAGATCTTGTCTCCATCTAAGGTACCCTTCGCGATTCATTTCATATGACGCCCTTGGTATTTCCCATCTACAAATATGCTGGCATCTGGCGGTTAAACGTAATGCTTCAGATGCATTTGGGTCAAACTCATTTAGGCGTTCAGTCATTCTTATACCATACAATACTTCTTTTGGATACGTGGTTCCTTCAAAGATTTCGGTATTTGGATCTTGCTTATTGGCTGCGTCAAATTGTTGAAATGCTACTAATAATTTATCCGTTGTCGCCATAAGTCATTTATTTACTCAAAGCTATTCAGAAAAGCCAACATACACAAAATCATCTTCTATTTTAATAGGATATACCGCTATTGGGTCCAAATCACTATTTAAATTTTCGCCATTTTCTAATGAAAATGTCTTTTTGTGTAACGGACAGGCTACCATTGGTATACCCTTATGGTCACCAATCATACCTCTGCTTAAAACCATTTCTTGTTTTTCGGGAGAAAGGTTTTGGCAAGCGTACCATGTATTTAGTCGTTCAAAATTAAATACAGCAATTTGTAGATCTTTATATTTTACACAAGCGCCTCCATCTTTTGGAAACGCAGTAACTGGTGCTGCTTTAAACCAAACTGTTACTTCCTCTGGTTTTACGGTCTTATATTTATCTGAAATTATAGTCATTGTTTAAATTTTAGAAACTGGTTGCTTAAAGCGTAGTTAGACCCATTTTTCTGGCATTTTTTGTTCTCTTAATGGAACAAAAACTAAGTTGTCATCTTCTTCTTCACTATTTACAAAGTGATTAAAACGCTTCATCATTTCTGGGTCGTTAATAGCTTGTGTCCATTCACACTCAAACTTATTAACTAATGTTTGCATTTCATTTTCTAAATCTTCTGCAATCCCTAGTTTATCATCTATAATTACTTCTTTTAAATAATTAAGTCCACCTTCTAAACGTTCTTGCCATGCTGCTGTTCTTTGTAAAGGCTTTGCAGTACGCATGTATAACATTAGGTAACGATCTATATATTTAATTACGGTTGCATTATCTATTTGTTCTGCAAATAATTCAGCATGTCTGGGTGTAGCGCCACCATTACCGCCAAGGTATAAGTTCCAACCACCTTCTACAGCAATTAAACCAAAATCTTTTCCACGAGCTTCGGCACATTCACGAATACAGCCAGAAACACCACCTTTAATTTTGTGTGGAGCACGTATTCCTCTATATCTATTTTCTAATTCGATACCAAAACTTACACTTTCATCCATGCCGTATCGACACCATGTAGAACCTACACAAGTTTTTACTGTACGTAGAGATTTACCGTAAGCATGTCCACTTTCAAAACCATGATCAATTAAATCTTTCCAGATTAATGGCAATTGGTTTAAGGTAGCACCAAATAAATCGATACGAACACCACCAGTTACTTTGGTATATAAATCATATTTTTTAGCAATTTCTCCAAGAGCAATTAGCTTATCTGGTGTAATTTCTCCGCCAGGAACACGAGGAACAACAGAATACGTTCCATTACGCTGAATGTTTGCTAAGAATCTATCATTAGAATCTTGTATGGCATACTCTTTATTAGCAGTATCTGCATTAATACTAGCCATCAAAGAAGCAACGACCGGTTTACACAATTCGCAACCATGACCACCGTTTCCGTGATTATCAAGAACTTCATTAAATGTTTTATAGCCTTTTACTTGAATGATTTTATATAAATCTTGTCTGTTTAAATCAAAATGTTCGCAAATTGAATCTTTAACTTCTATGCCTAAAGATTTTAGAGTAGCCTCGGTAAGGTCTTTTACCATGGGCTTACATCCACCACAACCAGTACCAGCTTTAGTACAACTAACCACATCGGCAAGGTCTTTAGATTCACCACTCTCAATAGTACCGCAAATTTGTCCTTTTGTAACATTTTCACAAGAACATATTTGTGCTTCATCTGGTAAATCCATAACATCACCAAAAGAACCACCACCTTCACTTGCAGGTAAAATTAATTGAGAAGCATCTTCAGGAATTGCCATCCCGTTCAGGTAGATTTGGTGTAACATACTATAATCAGATGCATCACCAACTAAAATACCGCCTAGCAGTTCTTTGCCATCAAGACTAACATTAATTCTCTTATATAAATGTTGTGTTTTGTTTTCAAAAATTATGGAGTGTCCCTTTGCTGCAGGCATAAAAGGTTCACCAAAACTTGCTACATCAACACCAATCAATTTTAATTTGGTAGACATGTCTATTTCAGCAGGCATTAGAGTTTCTGTATGACCTATAATTTGGTCTACAGCCACACCGGCCATATCGTAGCCAGGTGCAACTAATCCATAAATCATTTGATTATAAAGAGCAATCTCGCCTATAGCATATATATTGCTATCAGATGTTTGCATTTTATTATCTACAACAATACCGCCACGAACACCAACTTCTAATCCGCAACTTCTACCTAGCTCGTCTCTTGGGCGTATACCTGCAGATACTACTAACATTTCAACATCTAAAACATCATCCTCTCCAAACTCCATTCCGGTTATATAACCATCGTCTCCTAAAATTTGATTTGTAGCTTTACTAAGGTGTATGTTTAAACCAATAGATTCTAATTTCAATTGTAGTACTTGGCTACTTCTAGAATCTAATTGTCTTGGCATTAATTTGGGTGCGAACTCAACAATGTGTGGTTCTAAGCCCATATCCATTACCGCTTTACCAGCTTCTAGACCCAAAAGTCCGCCACCTAAAACAGCAGCTTTGGCATTTGGGTTCTTTGCTTTTAGCTTAGCGGCATAAGCCAACATACCTTCTAAATCTTCTATGGTTCTATATACAAAAACACCTTCTTTCTCAACACCTTTAATTGGCGGCACGAAAGCAGATGACCCTGTGGCTAAAACCAAATAGTCATATGAGAACTCTCTATTTTTTGCGGTAGTGATGGTTTTATTGGTTCTATGGATGTCAGCAACACGCTCATCTACAATTAATTCTATACCATTTTCTGCGTACCATTCTGCAGGAGCCATTTCTAGGGCTTTAGCATCTTGGTTTTCGAAAAATTCACTTAGGTGAACTCTATCATATGCAGGTCTGGGCTCTTCTCCAAACACAATCAATTTAAACTGCTTGCTTTCTTCTTTAGCGACAAACTTCTCACAAAATTTGTACCCTACCATTCCATTACCGACAACTAGTATAGTTTTCATACGCTTACTTATTTAGCTACAAAGCAATATTACGTATAAATACGTACATATTCTATGATTATACCAAAAGAAATACGTATTCTTGTTGCTGAATCGATAATTAATAATGCTAAATACTATGAAGATGGAATTAGAAAAAACGGCAAAAGTTAGTTTGGTAGGAGCGGGTCCGGGGGCTAAAGACCTAATAACAGTAAGGGGTTTGAGAGTTTTGAACGATGCAGATGTTATATTATACGATGCATTAATTAGTGATGAACTGTTATCTGAACTACGTACCGATATACCTAAGATATATACGGGTAAAAGATGCGGAAAACACTCTCATACTCAAGATGAGATTAATGAATTGATAGTCAAATATGCGTTTGAATACGGACATGTGGTGAGATTAAAAGGCGGTGATCCATTTGTTTTTGGTAGGGCAAATGAAGAGATAGAGTATGTAGAAGCCTTTGGTATTCCTGTAAGTATAATATCAGGTATTTCAAGTTCAATTGCCGTACCATCTAGTCAAGGAATACCTATGACCAAAAGAGGGGTAAGCAGTAGTTTTTGGGTAATGACTGCCACTAAAAAAGATGGTACATTCTCACAAGATTTGCAATATGCCGCTAAATCATCTACCACAATGGTCATATTAATGGGAATAAGAAAACTTAGTGAAATTGTAGATGAGGTTAGTAAATATAGGGGTAGAATGACTCCTATTGCTGTAATACAAAATGGAACTACCGAGAATGAAAGATGTGTAGTGGCCACTTTAGAGTCCATCCATCAACAGCAATCATCTATAAAGACAAATATGCACGGAATTATTGTTATCGGTGATGTAGTGGCGGATCATCCTTCCTTTTTTGAAGAAGAAGTACAACGTGTGTTGCATAATGCTATTTAGCATTTTTTTTTAACATTAAATACTTATGCTTACTTAGTTTTCTTTGGAAACAACCTCTGTTTCAAATTGAAAATTCCTAATAATTGATTTTCGTCTTCCTGAAATTCCTAATGTAATAATTAGTAGCCCCAAATTATATGTATTATGTAATTATACGTAGTAAATGAGCAAAATATCTAAAACTACGTATAATTACGTATTTATTATAGTAGGTTTGTACTGAGTTATAAATGAAATCTATATTATTATGGAAAATCAATCCAAAAAATCGACCACTTTAAAGTTAACTGATTTAAAAAGTATGCCAATACGTACTTTTTGGATTACATCAATAGCGTTTTTTATATGCTTCTTTGCATGGTTTGGAATTGTACCGTTTATGCCAGATGTGGTAAAAGATTTAGGCTTGACTCCCGATCAAAAGTGGAATTCGATTATACTGGCAGTAACCGGTACTGTTTTCGCTAGATTGTTAATTGGAAAATTATGTGATAAGTATGGTCCTAGATTATGCTACACCTATTTATTGATTTTAGGAGCTATACCTGTAATACTTATTGGCTTTGCTCAAACACCAACGCAATTCTTAATATGTAGATTGTTTATAGGCTTTATAGGTGCATCATTTGTAATTACTCAGTTTCATACTTCTATTATGTTTGCCCCCAATATTGTTGGTACGGCAAATGCTACATCGGCAGGTTGGGGAAATTTAGGTGGTGGTGCCAACCGTTTAGGTATGCCATTAATTGCTGCTGTAGTGGTCAGTTTTGGAGTTGCAGATGAAATTGCTTGGAGATATTCTATGATTATCGCCGGTGTTATTGCAATGATAATGGGTGTTGTATATTACTTTTTTACACAAGACACCCCTGAAGGAAACTTTAAACAATTGAAAGAAGCTGGCAAAATGCCGAAGCTTAAAAAAGATGAAGAATCATTTGTAAATGTATTGAAAGATTATAGAGTTTGGATACTTTTCATAGTTTATGCAGCCTCTTTTGGTATGGAGCTTACGGTATATGGTACTATGGATGATTACTTGCAAAACACATTCGGACTTACGAGGTCTACGGCTGGTAACTTGGTACTTTCTTTTGCATTAATGAACATATTTGCAAGAACCTTAGGCGGGTTTTTCGGTGACCGTTTTGGTAGATTAAAGGGTTTACGTGGTAGAGTACTTTTCTTAACCGTAATTCTGGCACTTGAAGGTGCGATGCTTTCGGTCTTTTCACTGACCACAAGTTTTGCAATGGGTATTATATTCTTAATTGCTTTTAGTATAACGGTGCAAATGGCAGAAGGGGCAACTTTTTCAGTAGTTCCATTTATAAACAAAAAAGCAATAGGTTCTATCTCAGGTATTGTTGGTGCAGGTGGTAATGTAGGTGCGTTTTTAGCGGCACTATTGTTAAAATCAAAGTCCTCTTTGGCAGAGACCAATGCATTGGCTTCGAACGCAAATTTAGGTGAAGAGGCTATGAAAGCTGCGCAAGCTGTGGCAGCTTCAGGTGCGGTGTCAAGTGGTTATTTTATAATTGGTGGGTTTGTAGTTGTTACGGCACTAACAACACTTGCAATAAAATTCTCTGCGGAAGATGAAAAACAGGTCAACGAAGAATTGAAAAAATCTACAGAACCAGTTATCCAATTGTCAACGAGTTCTATATAAAATATCATATTTATGATTCCTAGTACAAATCACATATCAAATTATTCTTCCGATCAACCGGAATTGATTGATAGTGCCTGCAGTGTTTGTACAAATGAGAATTGTCTTATTAAAAAAAACATCCGTTCTTCCAGTATTGAAAAACTTGTTCAAACAAGGAAAGAAATTAAATGTAAAAAAGGGCAGCAATTTATTATGGAAGGTGCCTCTGTTACCGGACTATTTTTTCTGCTAAGTGGCAAGGTCAAAGTATTGAGAACCGGTCTTCATGGCAAAGAACAAATTGTACGCTTTGCAACTCCGGGAGAAATTATTGGGCATAGAGGTTTTGGTACAGAAGAGACGTACCCTATAAGTGCCATTGCTTTGGTAGATTGTACCTTATGTTATTTCTCAAAAGAATTACTTCAAGAAACATTAAGGGAAACACCTAGTCTAACATATGATTTTATGTTGTTTTACGCGAATGAACTTAATCGTAGTGAAATCCGAGTAAAATCGTTATCTCAAATGACGGTTAGAGAACGTGTCATAGACACCTTATTATATATCGATCGTAAGTTTGGACAAACTAACGGATTTTCTTCCCTTTTATTAAGTAGACGTGAGTATGCAGATTATGCAGGTACCACAGAAGAACAGGTAATAAGAATGTTCTCTATTCTTAAAAAAGAAGGCTTGTTACTTACTAAAGGAAAAAGAGTTGGTATTTCTAATATTGAGTTGCTTAAAAAAGAAATATCAGAGCACAATTTCTACCTAGACAGCTAATAGTACGTATTTCTATCATTACTTCATTTACGTAGTTGACACGATTCATTTTAATGTATATAAACTATTGCAAAACAATGGTTTGCTCGTAAAACCTGTTTTTTAGCAGTTTCTAATATGGTTAATTAGTGGGTTTTAATATGTGTTAAAAAGAGGTTTAAACATCGCTTATATCACTTATGGAAAATGCTGATACGTATATATTTGTAGAAATAAGTATTAATACGTAGAACACTAAATAATAAGATTATGAAAAACATTTTTACCTCATCTGTTTTAACCCTTTCCCTCGCCTTGGTATTTACCGCCTGTGGAGATACAAAAAGCAAGAAAGCCGAAACGGTTTCAGAAGAAGCTGTAGCCTCAAAAACTAAAATGTTAGACATTGAAAAGCCACAGTTAACCTTTGGGTTTATAAAGCTTACCGATATGGCGCCTTTGGCCATTGCAAAAGAAAAAGGCTTTTTTGAGGAAGAAGGACTTTTTGTTTCGGTAGAAGCACAATCTAACTGGAAAAATGTTTTAGACCGTGTAATAGATGGTCAATTAGACGGATCACATATGTTGGCAGGTCAGCCAATCGCAGCAGGAGCAGGTTTTGGTAGACAAGCAGAATTGGTTACTCCGTTTTCAATGGATTTAAATGGTAACGGAATTACGGTTTCTAATGATGTTTGGTCTAAAATGAAGCCAAATGTACCTGCAGATTCAGATGGTAAGCCTATTCACCCAATTAAAGCAGATGCTTTAAAGCCGGTAATTACTTCGTATAAAAATGAAGGCAAACCATTTAAAATGGGAATGGTTTTTCCGGTTTCTACCCACAACTATGAATTGCGTTATTGGTTAGCTGCAGCGGGTATTCACCCAGGTATGTATACAGCAGATAATGTGCAAGGGCAGATAGATGCTGAGGTTTTACTTTCTGTAACGCCACCGCCACAAATGCCAGCAACATTAGAGTCAGGTACTATTTATGGGTACTGTGTAGGTGAGCCTTGGAACCAACAAGCGGTTTTTAAAGGAATAGGTGTTCCGGTAACAACCAACTATGATATTTGGAAGAACAACCCGGAGAAGGTATTTGTAATGACAAAGCAGTTTGTAGAGCAAAATCCTAACACTGCTATAGCAGTAACAAAAGCATTGATTAGAGCTGGTAAATGGCTAGATGAACCTTCTAATAGAGCAGAGGCTGTAGAAATACTTTCCATGTCTCAATATGTGGGTGCACCAAAAGAAGTATTGGCAAACTCTATGACTGGAACATTTGAATTCGAAAAAGGAGACAAGCGTGAAATGCCAGATTTCAATGTATTCTATAAGTACAATGCAACATATCCTTTCTATTCTGACGGAATATGGTTCTTAACACAAATGCGTAGATGGGGTCAAATTCCTGAATCAAAATCTTCTGATTGGTACGCAAGTACGATTAAAGATATCTACAGACCAGATATATGGAAAAAAGCCGCAGATCTTTTGGTTGCAGAAGGTCAAATACCAGCAGCAGATGTGCCAGATACTGATGGTTACAAAGCAGTGACTTCAGACTTTATAGATGGTACTAGCTATGATGCCAAAGATCCAATTGGGTATATCAACAGTTTCTCGATCGGAAACAAAGACAAGAAATAATTAAAGTAATTCATTGACCTTAAATTAAATAGTATGGAACAAGAAATGGTCTTAAAAAACGAAAATAGTTTGTCTTCTAGTTTGAAGCAAATGCTTTTGAAACTTACGCCAAGTATTAAAAAAGATGGCATTATAAAATCCTTAAAAAATACTGGTATAACGCTTCTATCCATCTTATTGTTTATTGGTTTATGGCAGATGGGTTCTAAAGCCTTGTATAACAAAGAGGCAAATTACAGAGTAGAAAAAGCACTGCAAGAACAGGGAGAAGCGGCTGCAGTTGCTGAACGTGCATGTATTGAATCTGGCGACAGTAGTTGCCAGCCCAATACCTTGCCATCACCATCTCAAGTATGGGCATCCTTACAATCTTTGATAGCGGATCATAAAGTTATACGTGCAGATAAAGCGGCATTTGCAGAGAAAATGGCGGTCACTAATGAGAAAATGATTTCTCAAGGTAAAGATCCAATTGTATATACAGGTAGAGCCTCATTTGTAGATATAGTCTTAACAAGTATAAAAACAGTATTTGCCGGTTTTCTTTTAGCAATGTTTATCGCAGTACCTATAGGGATAGTTATAGGACTTAGTCCTTCATTACGAAGCGCCTTTAACTGGTTCATTCAAATTTTTAAACCAGTATCGCCAGTTGTATGGTACCTGTTAGTTTTTATGATCGTAAAGACATTGTATATCGGCGACAGTTCTGATAATGCATTTGTAATATCATTTATTAGTGTAGGTCTTTGTGCCATGTGGGCAACGTTGGTAAACACGGCAATGGGTGTTGCATCTGTAGATAAAGATTATATCAATGTTGTCAAAGTATTAAAGTTGGGCACTTTTCAAAAAGTATTCAAGGTGATATTACCTTCTTCTTTACCGTTAATTTTTACGGGACTTCGTATTACGCTATCTGTGGCGTGGATGGTATTGATTGCCATTGAACTTTTAGCACAAAGTCAGGGATTAGGTCTTTTCGTATGGGAAGAATTTCAGAACGGTGCTAACGATTCTAACTCAAAAATCATTGTGGCAATGTTCGTCATTGGTATCATTGGTTTCTTGTTAGATAGACTGATGCTTGCTGTACAGAATATGGTTTCTTTCAATAAAAATGAAATGGCATAACGCTTTCAAAAGATAGAACATGGCATATTTAGAACTAAATAATATTTATAAAACCTATGGTGAGGGAGATGGTAGTACAGAAGTACTTTCTAACATCAACCTGACTATAGAAGAAGGTGAGTTTGTAGCTATTGTAGGATTTACCGGAAGTGGAAAAACCACTTTAGTAAATCTTATAAACGGGCTCTTGCAACCAACTAGCGGAGAGGTTCTTTTTAAAGGAGTTCCGGTAACCGATACTAGTCATGAGCGTGGCGTGATTTTTCAAAACTATTCGCTGTTGCCTTGGTTGACAGTGGGTCAAAATATTTACATGGCGGTAAAAGAAGCTTTTCCGAAGGAGAATAAAAAAGCCTTGATGGAAATAGTGAAAAATTACGTAGGCATGGTAAATCTTAGTCCGGCAATCAATAAGAGACCTAAAGAATTATCAGGGGGAATGCGACAAAGGGTTGCGGTAGCACGTGCGCTGGCCATGAATCCTGAAATGATCATTATGGATGAACCTTTAGGAGCATTAGATGCTTTGACAAGAGGAAATTTACAAGATGAAATCTTAAATATTTGGAGTCAAGATAAACGTACCGCATTGCTGATTACCAATGATGTTGATGAGGGTATTTATATGGCAGATAGAATAATTCCATTAAAACCAGGTCCGAATGCCACTCTGGGTCCAGAGTTTAAGATTGATATTGAAAGACCTCGAGATAAAACGGCAATGAACGATAATCCTGAATACAAGAAAACAAGAAACTCCATCATCGAATACTTAATGGATATAGGTGATGAAAGAAAAACAGTTTCTGATGTAGAATATAAATTACCAAACCTAACGCCTAAAAGCTTTGTAGCCTAAAGAAATAGCAAATGAACACAACACAACAAGCTAACGAAGTATATTCAGAAAATGGCATTATCTATCCATCAAAAGTAATGCTTGACCTTTCTAAATTAAAAAAGGTATATCCAACACCAAAGGGAGATTACGTAGTGCTCGAAGACTTGAATCTTCAAATTTTAAAAGAAGAATTTGTGACGATTATAGGGCATTCAGGTTGTGGTAAAACAACCATGCTTTCTATGATAGCAGGTCTTAATCCAATTTCCGGAGGTAATATTTCAGTACTGGGAAATCCGGTAAAAGGTCCGGGTCCAGATAGGGGGGTTATTTTTCAGTCGCCAAGTTTAATGCCTTGGATGACGGCCTTACAGAATGTATTGCTTGGGGTTAATCAGGTTTTTCCGCATGCAACCAAAGGGCAGCGCCAAGACATTGCAAAGTATTATTTACATAAAGTAGGTCTTGAGAATGCTTTTCATAAAAAGGCTTCAGAATTATCTCAAGGTATGCAACAGCGTGTTGGTATCGCCAGGGCGTTTGCCATTAAGCCAAAAGTATTGTTGTTAGATGAACCTTTTGGAATGCTAGACTCGTTGACCAGAGGAGAATTACAAGATATTCTTATAGAGATTTGGAACAAGGAGAAAATTACCGCGGTTATGATTACACATGATGTTGATGAAGCTATTTTTCTAGCAGATCGCGTCATTATGATGACCAGTGGACCCAAGGCAAAAATAGGAGATATCCTTTCCATTGATTTTGAAAGACCGCGTACTCGTAAGTCTGTATTAGAGAACGATGATTATTACACCTATAGAAAACACCTAATAGACTTTTTAGAACACTAACCATTAACTAACTCAATTATTAAAATTTATTATTATGAAAAAGCAATATTTACTAATCACCGTATTGTTTCTGGCGGTAAATTCAATTTATGCCCAATTTACGTTAGACGGGCAGTTTAGACCAAGAACAGAATATAGAAATGGTTTCGGAAGCATAATTCCTGATGCTGCAGATGCCAGTTTCGCAATCTCTACCCGTGCACGTTTAAATGCAAAGTATGAATCGGAAGCATATCAGTTTTACTTAAGCATACAAGATGTGATGGTTTGGGGCGAAAACAGGCAAATTCTACCAGATGATCAGAACGATTCTTTTGCAGTATTTGAAGCATGGGCAAATATTAATTTAGGTAAAGGCTGGTCTACTAAATTAGGTAGACAAGTTATCTCTTATGATGACCAACGTATTTTTGGCGGATTGGATTGGGCGCAACAAGGTAGAAACCATGATGCGGGGCTTTTAAAGTATAAAAAAGACAAGTTCATGTTAGATGTTGGTCTTGCTTTTAGTCAAGATTTTGATAACCCAACAGGGTTTCAGTCTGTAGGTACAGCATATAATACATCAGGTTTTTTTACATATAAAACCATGCAATATCTATACGCCAAGCAACAATGGAATAAGTTCTCCGGTAGCATATTGGCATTGAATAACGGTTTCCAAAATTTTGATACTGAAGGTGCTGCAGATGGGGTAAGTAGCTTGCAAACTATTGGTACACATTTAGCATATAAAGCAGGAAGCTTCAGTGCAAATGCCAACCTATTTTTACAAACGGGAGAAAGACAGAACGAAGTAAAGGTTGGCGGTGCATATTTACTAGGTTTAGAGCTTGGGTATAAGGCTAGTGATAAGGTAGCTTTAGGTTTAGGTACAGAAGTTATCAGCGGAAACAAAGCAGATACTACAGACAAAACAGAGGCATTTTTTCCACTATACGGAACCAATCATAAGTTTAACGGATTCATGGATTATTTCTACGTAGGTAACCATGCGAATTCTGTAGGCCTATTTGACATTCACGCAAGTGCAAAATTCGATTTAGGAAAGAAATCTAGCTTACTGGTTAAAGTCTTAAATTTTAGTGGAGAACAAGAATTGCCAAGCGGAGAAAAATCATTGGGTACAGAAATTGACTTGGTCTTTTCAAAGGCTTTCAATGGTTATGGGTTAGCAGTTGGGTATTCTCAAATGTTCGCTGCAGACGGTATGTATGAGCTAAAAGGGTTTACAGAAGATTTAGCGGCAAGTAGCCAAAACTGGGCTTGGGTACAGTTGACCATTAAGCCTCAGTTTTTGAATACCAAAAAAGAATAGAGTTTTACAAGAATTTAGTTAGTTATACGGTCTATGCAGCATTGGTTGTGTAGACCGTATTGTTGTTTTTAAAATATGTAATTTAGCACGGTACGTATAATTACCTATATTTTGAGTGAAATAACAAGAATAGTATTGGCAGATGATCACGCCTTGGTTAGGGACGGAATCCGTTCATTATTGGAGTCTGAATCTGATTTGGAAGTGATTGGTGAAGCTTCAAACGGTAAAGAAGCTATTGAATTGGTAGGCAAGGTAAATCCTGATCTTTTAATCATTGATATTAGAATGCCCGTTATGAACGGTATTGATGCCGTAGCTGAACTTACTAAAAGTAAATCAGAGGTGAAGACTATTATACTTTCCATGCACGACTCAGAAGAATACATATTAAAATCTATTAGTTCAGGTGCTAATGGCTATCTATTGAAAGACACCGACAAGTCAGAATTCATTAAAGCAATACATACCGTAAGAGAAGGCGGTAAATACTTTAGTGGAGATATAAGTAATGTTTTGGTAAATAACTTATTGGGAGCTAAAAAACAAGTGGTCAAAGAAGAAGAACCACGTAAAAGCGCTGACAATGTTTTTGATTTAACCAACAAAGAGCTTAAGGTATTAGAGTTGGTATTGTCTGGTTTAACGAATCAACAGATATCAGAAAAACTACAGAATAGCAAACGTACTATTGAAACGCATCGTTTTAATTTAATGCGCAAGATGGATGTGAAAAATCTCATAGATCTTTCTAAAAAGGCACAGAAGCATAATTTGATTTAGAGATTTTTATTCTCTTTAAAACGAATTTTTTTCATCTTTCATTCGTGCAAAAACTATAACGGTTATAGTTTAACGTACGTTTTCGCATCGATGGACTTCATACCACTACTAACAACTTGAGCAAAATCGTACTATACAAGTATTTTTATCAAAATTTATAAAATGAAAGATCAGAATTTTAAAAATCACGGAAAACTAGTAACAGGGTTTCACGGCGTGTTATTTGTTGCCTTAGTTGCATTATTAGTTGGATCGGTATATCATCTTTTTAGAACCACATCAGAAAACTTGTATTTAGCATCTTTAATGGTGTTAATTGCCATTATCTTGATTCTGATGGCTTGGTATGTGAGAACATTTCCTTTAAAAGCACAAGACAGAGCTATTAGAGCTGAAGAAAATATGAGACATTATGTTATGACCGGAAAACTACTTCCTTCAGATTTGAGAATGTCGCAAATAATAGCCTTGCGTTTCGCTAGCGATGATGAGTTATTATCCTTGATGGAAAAAGCTTTAAAAGAAAAACTTTCTGCCAAAGAAATTAAATCGAGTATCAAAAGTTGGAAAGGAGATTATTATAGGGTTTAATTTAGGCGCTCAAACTAAAAAATTTATAGGCGCAGGTCCATGCCGGAGCTAGTCTGTGACATGATTTCTTACAACCTAGAATTTAAAGCTCATAACTTCTGTAAAGTTCAAATAAAGGATACTTTATTTTAACATTTCAACACCTCACTTTCCTATTTATTGATCTATTCTCAGTCTTAAAGGGTGATAATTACGGATCACTCGAAATTACGCAGAACATTTACGATAAAAAAGTACGTATTTATACGTACTTTTTATAATTTGCAGTATACTTCTGAACCATTCTTTATCATTGATAAAATGAATAGCAATAAAACTCATAAAACAATATGTTCCTATTGCGGTGTAGGCTGCGGTATACTTGTAGATGTTGACGCAAAAGGAACTATTTCAGTAGATGGTAATCCCGATTATCCATCTAATAAAGGCATGCTGTGTAGCAAAGGACGTAATCTTAATTACGTAGCTCAAGATACTACTGATCGTATTCTGTATCCAGAAATGAAATGGAGCAGAAATCACCCTTTGCAACGTGTCTCTTGGGACGCTGCTTTTGAACGTGCCGCTGCAGTTTTTAAAAGTATTATTGCCAAGCATGGTCCAGATAGTGTTGGTTTTTATGTATCTGGTCAGTGTTTAACAGAAGAGTATTACCTCATCAATAAACTTACAAAAGGGTTCATTGGCACCAATAATATAGATACCAATTCTAGGCTGTGTATGAGTTCTGCCGTGGTTGGGTATAAAAAAACCTTGGGCGAAGATTCCGTTCCTATTTCATATGAAGATATTGAGTTGGCAGATTGCTTTTTGATAGCAGGTGCAAACCCGGCATGGTGCCATCCTATTTTATATAGAAGATTAGAAAAGCATAAAGAAGAGAATCCGCAGGTAAAAATAATTGTAGTAGACCCACGTAAAACACAGACGTGCGCAGGGGCAGATTTACATTTGCAGATATTACCGGGTACCGATGTTATCCTTTTTAATGCCATAGCACGCCGATTAATTGAGAAAAGAAAAATAGATTCCGCCTTTATAAAAAAGCACACCGCAAATTATGAGGCGGTTAAAGAAATGGCGTTTACCTTATCACTGAAAGAAGCCGCTAAAAAATGTGGTATTCCCGTTGGTGATATTCGCAAAGCTGCCGAATATATTGGTAATGCCAAGAAGTTTATCAGCATGTGGACCATGGGGTTGAACCAGAGTGTTATTGGTGTTGCCAAAAATGTATCATTACTAAATTTGTCACTTTTGACTGGGCAAATAGGCAAACCAGGTGCTGGACCATTTTCATTGACAGGTCAGCCAAATGCCATGGGCGGTAGAGAAGTAGGTGGTATGGCAAGTTTATTGGCGGCACATAAAAATTTAGGGAATGCTGCACATAGAAAAGAAGTATCAGATTTTTGGGGAGGTGGAGAAATTCAAGCAGAACCCGGTTATACGGCAACAGAAATGTTCGATGCCCTCGATGAAGGAAAGTTAAAAGCAGTTTGGATTGTTTGTACCAACCCTGCCGTAAGTATGCCTAATTCTAACAAAGTAGAAAGAGCTTTAAAAAAGGCAAAATTCGTAGTAGTTCAAGATATATCCCATAACTCAGAAACCACCAAATTTGCCGATTTATTATTACCGGCAGCAGGTTGGTTAGAGAAAGAAGGTACCATGACCAATTCAGAAAGACGAATTAGTCACTTGCCTAAAGTTATAGATGCACCGGGTGAGGCATTACCAGATGCAGAAATCATTTGGCGTTTTGCACAAGCAATGGGCTATAAAGGTTTTGATTATAAGAATAGCAGTGAAGTCTATGACGAACATTGTTTATTAACAAAAGGCACTGAAATAGACATTTCTGGTCTATCATATGAACGTTTGATTAATGAAGGTAGTTTTCAGTGGCCTGTGCCACATAAAACACATAAGGGTACACCAAGGTTATTTACCGATTGCAAGTTCTTTACCAATGACAAGAAGGCTCATTTTAATGCGCCTGCTACCCTCTACAATAAATCTGAAGAAACAGATAATGACTATCCGTTAATATTAAATTCAGGTAGAGTTCGTGATCAGTGGCATACCCGTACCAAAACCGGTAAGGTAAAAAGGTTGTTGACCCATATACCGCAGCCTTATCTAGAGATGAATGCTGTAGATGCCTATTTGAGAAAAATAAAAGAAGGTGATATTGCGGTTGTAAAAAGTAGAAGAGGGCAAGTACAAGTAAAAGTGCAGCTCAATTATGACATAAGAGAGTCTGTTGTTTTCTTGCCTATGCATTGGGGTAAAGTATTGAACAATGATTTTGGTAGGGCAAATAACCTGACTAATGATTTAGTGGATCCCGTTTCAAAAGAGCCAGATTTTAAGTATTGTGCCGTTGAGGTTACCAAGTTTGTCAAAGAAAAACAGAAGGTTATTGTAATTGGAGCAGGTGCTGCGGCATATCGCTTTATACAATCATATAGAGATAAAAATAGTATTGATGAACTTCATGTATTTTCAAAAGAAAAAGACCCTTTTTATAATCGTGTTTTACTCCCAGAATATGTAAGTGATGAACTTTCTTGGGAAGCCTTAGAGAAACTTAAAGATGGGGAGTTGAAAAAGCTAGATGTAGTATTACATTCCGGAGTAGGAATTGAAAATGTAGATTCGGAAAATAAAATTATAGTAGATTCTAAAGGAGAAAAACATACGTACGATTTACTAATAATGGCAACCGGTAGTAGAGCCTTTATACCTAGTGATGTTCAGATACAATTACCCGGTCGTTTTACGATGCGTGAACGAGGAGATGCCGATAAATTAAGAAAATATTTATCTGAAACCGGGTTACAGGCAAAAGACCAAAATGTGGTTATTGTAGGTGGCGGACTATTAGGACTAGAGCTCGCTGCTGCATTGAAAAAAATCAATATAAACATTAGTATTATACAACGTGCACCACGATTAATGGAACGGCAGCTAGATAGCATTGCAAGTCGTTTATTGGCAGAAGATGTTATGGAGCGTGGTATAAATCTGTATTTCGATAATGAGGTAAGTACCGTATTTGAGGATAGGAACCAAAAACATAGTCTTTCTGTAAATCTTAAAACAGGTCGTACTATTCAATGTAATGCTATAGTGTATGCTATAGGTACCAGACCAAATATTGAATTGGCAAAACAAACAGGCATCAATACGCGTAGAGGTGTCGTGGTAAATTCATATTTACAAAGTAGTGATTCATCGATATTCGCATTAGGAGAAATAGCAGAGTTTAAAAATTCGCTTTTCGGTATTACCTCAGCTGCCGAGCAACAAGCAGATATTGCAGCTAATTTTATACTTGGAGACTTCAGTAGTATTTACAATGGTTCAGTATTGATGAATATTTTAAAGTTCGAAAATCTGGATCTCTGTAGTATTGGTATGGTGAATTCTCCCATAGGAGATGCTACTTATGAAGAAATCATTTTAATGGATGTAAGTAAGCGTTTTTATAAGAAATGTATTGTAAAAGACGATACGTTAAAAGGTGCCATTTTATTGGGCGATAAAAATGAATTTGCAGAGTTTAAACGACTGATAGAGGAAGAGATTGAACTATCTGAAAAACGGAATGAATTGTTGCGTGGTGCTTCAACATCTGTTCCTTTAAAAGGGAAACTGGTATGCTCTTGCAGTCAGGTTGGTGAAGGTAATGTTGTAGATGCCATCAAAGGCGGATGTTCGGATTTCAACAAATTATGTTCAGAAACAGGTGCAGGTTTGGGCTGTGGAAGTTGTAAGCCCGAGATAAAAGATTTATTAAAGAAACAACTGGTATTAGCAAATTAAAACAGCGAGACATGAATGATGATCTTCATAGAATATTGATAAAAGGTGGTGTTACATCTCCTGGTGAATTGAAGGATATTATTACCATGCTGGAGTCTGCCGGACTCACAAGTGTTAATTTTGGGTCTCGACAAGATATTTTGTTTCCCCTGAAGGATGCAAAAGAAGAGCAGTTAGAAAGTATCTCTAAATTCAATACAGATATCATTGCTAATCGTTCATTTCAGAATATCGTTAGCTCTTACGTCTCTGCAGATATTTTTGATATGACCCATTGGTTAAAAGGTTCTACCTACTTATATATTTTAGAAGGATTTGATTTTTTACCCAAGTTGAAAATCAATATTACTGATCCAAAACAACGCTTAGTTCCTGTTTTTAGTGGTAACCTCAACTTTATAGCATCTGATCAAGAAGATTATTGGTACTTAAATATTAAACTACCACACTGGAAATCATCTGCTTTTTATCCGGTGCTCATTTATAGTTGGGATATCAATTCTATCTCAAAACAAATCGAAGAAATTTATGAAGATATTTCGGACATAGATGAGTTGTTCTTTGTGATGAACAAGAACTTAGAGACCAATAATAAAACCATGGAAAAGGAACTAAAAGTTCCTTTTCAGACCTTTCCGTATTATGAGGGTATGAACCGTTTGGGTTCAGATATGTATTGGCTTGGTCTTTATTGGAGAAACAATAAATATGACCTGTCCTTCTTAAAAGAATTCTGCGGCTTTTGCCTAGATAATAGTATTGGTAAAATCTGCATTACCCCATGGAAATCTTTTGTAGTAAAAGGTATTAAGAAATCTAGCAGACCAGCCTTAGAGCGCTTTTTAGGTAAAAGAGGAATCAATGTAAGGCATTCTCAATTAGAGATGAATTGGCATGTGCCTATTGATGATGGCGAGGCGTTGGAGTTAAAGAAGTATTTGGTTCGGAGTTTTGATCAAAATGATATTAGTACCTACGGCCTAACATTTGGTATTAGCAATGAGGTGGGTAAACGTTCGCACTTTGCCTCGGTGATTATTGAAAAGAATAGTTTGCCCACCATTGTTAAAGAATTTGAAGTTCGCCCTACGTACAATGTTCTACATTTTGAACATTTTGATCCTAACAGTCAAAAGTATATTACCTATGCCCAAGATATAGATAAGATAGAATTACCTGGGTTGTTGATGGAGTTAAGTAAAATGTACTTTGATCAATTGGGTCGTTTAGATGATGCAGAAGAGACTACAAATGTGGAGGTGGTAGAAGCAAAACAGACATTGTTTCAGTGTCAAGATTGCCTAACCGTTTATGATGAATCTTTTGGGGATGTAGCCTTGAATATTGCAGCGGGCACAAAATTTGAAGATATAGGCGAAGATTATGAATGTCCTGTTTGTTCTGCACCAAAGGCAAAGTTTAAAGAAACAATGATTCAAATGAGTTAAATGAATAAACTTAAAAAGTGGTAGTTGTCACAAAAACAGCTAATTAGTGTATGCGTGATGGAGATAAGAAATTAGTGTATGAGGTTAAAACTTCAACATGTCAATTTTTAACTTTGTGGTATAATACTAAATAAACCACCACACATGACCAGAGTAAATGTCGATAATCAAAGCAAAGAATCAGTTTTAGCGAAAGCTTTAAAATTTACTATTGTAATCGCAGCCATTGGCATACTTTTATGTGTGTTTATAATGGCTTTTGGAATATAATTGCCTTTTTAGGGCTGCATAACGGGGAGTTCTAAAATTCTTTCCGGACCATAAAACTTAAGTGCAATACCAAATACAATTACTGAAATAATCATACCGGTCATAAAAACGGTATATGTCCACCGTAAAATTCTGTACTTCCTTTCCAGAACAATCCCAAGAAAATAAAGATCTTTTGTTAATGAGCTGTAGATATAGTCCTTATCTTTAATTAGCTCTGTCATTGCCCAGTTATACTGCTCTAATTTCATCTTATGAAAATTTCCGAAGAATAACAGGTTAACCTTTTTGCTGGTTACTTCTTCTTCTGTAAACTGTCCAGATGTTACATTGGGTCTAGTGGCAATAATTGACATCACCATAGAAACTACGCTGAAAACTATAAAAAGAAATGTTGGGTAAAATAGATAGTCGTTTGAAGGGTTATCCAATTTTGGAACTAAATTTGCCAATGCCATAGAAACGATAATTGCATTTACAGAGAGGAGAATGTTCGCTTTTGTATCGGCAATATCACTAAGCTTTAAATGGCTCTGTAACGTAACCCTGTACAATGTTTGTATTCCTCTGTCGGGCAATTCCCCTTTAAAATGAGCTTTTAAATTCTCTTTTTTGACTAGTTCATTATTTTTCTTTTTAGCCTTAATAAGCCTTTTAATATTCTTATCCTTTCCCTTTTGCCAGGTACGAATTGCATAGTCAGTATAAAACCTATGTTTGGTGCGTAAAAGTTTAATGTTTTCTTCTCGCCAATCTACAGGGGTATTGTTTTGAATACCTAATAACGAAAGTTCTTCTCTCAGTAGTTCGGTAGTCGCCATGAAATTCTTTATATGAAAATGAGAAGAATCTGCATCGCGCATAATTTTCTCTAACTCGTTAGCGGGCGAGTAATTTTTCTTAGTTGCCATTATTAGGCTACATACCTGCTCTATAAATGGTGTTGGATAATTGTTTTCAGTTAAAAAGTCTTTGGCCAATTTACAACTATGCTCTTCGTGATTATGGTATGTAATAGTATAACCAAGGTCATGAAACCAAGCTGCTACTAAAAGCAATTCACTTTCGTTGTCATTAATATTTTCCCCCTCAATTAATTCTTTGGTACTATCGACCACGCGTTGTGTATGCCTAAGGTTATGATAGAGATAGTTTGGGTTAGTATTACCGGTTAATTTATCGGTGGCAAATACTTCGGCTTTAGAAACTATTGAAGACATGATATCTATATGGTTGGAATACTTTAGAAAAGTACAAAATAAATTTTGTGTTATATGGAAAGTCCAAAACCAACTTGAATTAGGTTACTTTCTTTAGAATTGAAATATCCGATATTAAATGTAAGTGCTTTCAGGCTGCTGATCCAAAAACCACCACCTTGTGAAGTGTGCCACACATTTGAACTTTCATCTGGCATCCATACCCTACCATAATCAAAACCGCCATACATACCAATGGTAACTGGTGACACTGCTGTAACATATCTTTTTAGTTTCAGCTTAATATCAGAGGATTGATAAAAGTATGATTTACCGGTAAAACGCTCATCTCTAAAACCGCGTAGTCCATTTCCGCCACCAAGAGAAGGGGTGTGATAAAAGTAAACATCGTTATAATCGAAAAGACCTTTGTATTCAGCCATGGTGCTATACACCAAATTACCTTTTGATTCTAATTTGTGATCAAAACCAACTTTTAAAGAAGCGTATCCAAATTTGTTTGCGTTATTGTTAAGATTCATTTTATAGCCTGCAGAAAAGCCGAAATAAATAGCTTTGGAAGGAAAATCACCAGCATCGTCACGATCATATTCACCAGTTAATTCGGCTCCACCATAATTCTGATTTTCGAAAACATTATCATTTAAGTTACCGATAGTGAAAAGTCGGTCAGGGTTGTCGGCCACCTTAAAAGACTCAAACAATCCTTTAATCCTAAGACTGTAGTAAGCTAAACCGGCACTTGCCTTAAAAGTTCTAATTCTTCCTCTGTAATAGTCTCTATCCAGTACCTCTTCATTATTTACCGTTTCGTTACCAAAACCAAAGAAGTTACTTACATAGCGGTCATTGGCATAATAGGCATCCATTTCAAAATTCCATCCTGGGAAAACACTGCCATAGATTCCTGAATAAGACAATTCTGCCGCCTTAAATTTAAAATAGTAGTTAGCACTTACAGTGTGTTGTTGCCTAAAAGTATTACCATCAATACCGTTCTGTGTATAGGTGTTAGATGCTCCCAAGAACATACCATCATCGGTTCTAAAACCTAGTGTAGGGACTAACACGTTTGTGTTCGGTTTAAAATATCTAAAATGAAATGTATTGGTTTTGTAGTTGTCCGTTAATAATGTCGGCGGTGTTAAATTTTCAAAACTTATTTTTTCATGTTCCCAGTCATATAATTTAATCTTTCTCTTGTTCGCAATGTCATAACTGTCTTCGCCATATCCTCCAACAATTCTTAATTTGGTCTTAGGGTTTTCCATTCCTTCAACAACAAAAACATCATCATCTCCAAGTCCATAAATCCATATTCCTTTAGTGAGGCTATCGTTAAAAATCCTAGAATACATTTCTTTATTTTTCTCATCAGATAGAATACGTTTTACTACAACTTTCGTGTCGCCATTTTCCATTCGCGTTATGGTAAAAATGTCATCTTTTTCAGTTCCAGTAACAGCAACTATTTTGTTGAGGTATTCCGCATAATCCTTTGCAGTTTCAGTTAATGTTGCTAGACGCTGTTTTAAACTTGTTTTTATGTATTCAGAAGTTTCGTCTTGTACAGATATGGGTAGGCGTGTAAAAGCTTTTTCTATCACGTCTGCCGTCATTCCTTTTTGTATAGCCTTGGCTTCTTCTATCCAAACCTCTGGACCATATGAAGTCAATAAAGTTCGGTCTAACCTATTACCGGAAAGATTGAGCCATTTTACATTATCAATGTCATCATCATAAGTTTCCCAATTTCTTGCGTTGGGCATAAACCATTGAATGAAGGGTATAACTTTGCCATCAAATTTTGGGAAGGCATTATCCCGATCACGAGGTACGGGCATAAATTCTTTTTCACCGTCTGGGCTTTCATATTCTATCCACCTCCATTGATCTTGGTGGCGGTCCCAATCGCCAATCAACATATCAAAAATTCTAGCTCTTATAAAACTTCTTTCATCTACGTAGTAAGACTCGTCGCTTTTAATTTTTTCAAGCATATCGGTAGTGCTTTCATAGTCGGTAACCTTACCAGAAGTTTCATTAATAGTTCTTCTATAGCCTTTGTAATGCGCTTGTTCTTCAGAAGGTCTTCTTTCTATATAATAAAGCTCATCACCATAATTTTCATTGAATTGCTTTAGACTATCCTGCTTTGGAACATAAAATAAATCTATATCTGAATGATTAATATCTACAGATGCTGCAAGTGGGTCTATAATTAATTGCATGTAAGGGTGAGCTGTTGTAAAAAAATCTGAAATAGCTTTTTCTGCCCAAGTGTCTTGATAGTCTTGTGTATTATATGAAATACCTGGCAGCTTGAATTTTAAAAACTTTAATGCACTTTTCTGCAAGGAACGCATAGCATATTGCTTACCGTTGCCATCTTCTAAACGCAGCGAGAAAGATTGATGCCCACCACCTTCTTTTACGACGGACAGACCGCCATAAAGTGTGTCTAATTTGACAATTGGAGCTTCAACTGATTTGCCATAATATTCACGATAACGATTACCCCATAAAAATTTGTAAAAACCACTTTTGTCATAGTCTTTTGGGTCGTTGAGGATTGTTGTCTCCTCTATTTTATTATTATTACTTGTAAATTGGTTATATTCTTTTACGGGTTCTTTTGCAGGAAGAACTGCGAATGTTTTACTATTGTTAAGGTCGTTTTCTGTAATAAATGTCACTTTAGAGCTACCGTCAGCGAAATAATCTAAGCGCGCAAATCCTCTTTCTCCGTAAGCATATTCTCCTTGATAATCAATAGAACCACCAATAGCAGTTATTCTACCAGGTCCTAATTTAGTTGCGCTTTTTTCACCAAGCGATCCACTTACTATTTGATGAATACCCCCACCTTCAAGTAATTGTAGACTCTCTTCATGCCCAGAAATTAATGTTATTCTATCGTTAGCCTGCGCTAGTGCACTAACCGCTATTCGTAAATAGTTATATCTTCTAGAGTTTACATGTTCTGGATTAAAAGCACCCATGTCCATTACGGCATTTTTAATGGTACCCAATACAGGAAGTGGTGTTGCGTGGTCGGTTACTGTAGTTTTGCCCGCATAAGTTCCATTAGTGAATACCGGATGATGCATGGCAATAACAATGTTCTTTCCTTGACCGTCACCAATGTATCCTTCCAATTCTTCCATGAATCTTCTACGGGTAACAATATCTGTGCATTTGCTGTTAATACCTTCAATTCTAGACCAGTTAGATACAAACCATTTAGAGTCTACTAATATTAAATCTAAGTCATCGTTAATGACCCTATAATCTATAGGGCAACCATTATTAGGAACAACTGCTGTATTTTTTCGTTCAACCTCTTTTAAGTAATTTTCAACTTTTTCAATTTTATCAAGCTCATAACTTTTCCACTCATTATTACCAGGAAGAAAAACAGTTTCACCTTTAAAACCAGCCGACAATTCTAGTTGTTGTTTTACCAGTAGGCTGTCTACTTTCCAATTACCAATTTCGGGAGAAATATTATCACCGGTGAGAACTAATGTACTATTCTCTGATGCATTATTAAGCTCTTGTTTAAAACGCTTTAACAGATCATGATTTGGAATTCCAGAAGCATTTCCTAAACCACCAGCAATATAAAACGAGTACGTAATTGTATTGCTAGGGGTCTCATTTACAATATTGGAAATACCTTGTTCCTTAAAAGTTGCGCATGAAGAAAGTAGTAGTAATACAATTGTAAAACTAAAAGACTTGGCAATCTTAAATTTTGTCCAATTAAGTTGGCCGGATTGGTTGGTCATAAAAATTTTTAAGTTAATTAGCTTTTCTAATTATTGAAAAACACATTAGAAATTATTATTCCAATAATTAAAAGCACTAGAAATGCCGTAAGAATAGTAACTCCTAGCTTTGTTTTCTTATTTTTCTGAAGGATGTATTCTCGTGTGTCTTCTTCAGGTTCTTTTACAAATTTTGTTTCTTCTGTATTTTCTTTCATGTCTTTTATTTTTTAATGTAAACTGTCTTTTTGTTTACGAATTCTAATATTCCTTCTCTAGATAATTCTCTACCATATCCAGAAGCTTTTGTTCCGCCAAATGGTAATCTTGGATCTGATTTTACCATATCGTTTATAAAAAATGCACCATCTGGTATTTTGGAAATAATAGCCATTGCAGCATCTACGTCTTCAGTAAATAACATACTACCCAAACCTAATCTAGAATTTGCTGCAGTAGCAATTGCCTCATCCCTATCCTTAACTTTGATAATTGCAGCTACGGGACCAAAGGTTTCCTCCTTAAAAACAGGCATATCTTCTGTAACATCTGTAAGTATAGTGGGTGAAAAGTAGGCTTCGTTTCGCATGTTGCCCAGAACAACTTTAGCACCTTGTTTAATAGATTTATTTACCTGTTCTTGTAGTTCTTCCGCTAAATCTTCGCGAGCCATAACACCGATAAATGTTTCTTCTTTCATGGGGTCACCGCTTTTAAGTGATTTTACTTTTTTGGTAAATTTTTCTAGGAAAGCATCATAAATGTCCTCACAAACTATAAAACGTTTGGCGGCAATACAGCTCTGCCCTGTATTCTGCATACGTGCAGTAACCATTGTGTCTATATATTGGTCCAAATCAGCATCTTCCCATACAATACAGGCATTATTTCCGCCAAGTTCCAAAACCGTTTTCTTCAGGTTTTCACCTGCGGTACGTGCTATTGATTTACCAGCTTTTTCGCTTCCGGTTAAGGTTACAGCTTTGATTCCGTCGTTGGCTATTAATTTTTCAATTTCTTCGTGTCCTGCTTTTAAACTTTGAAAACATCCTACAGGATAACCTGCATCCAAAAACAATTGTTCAATAGCTAGAGAACAACCTGTTACGTTTTGTGCATGTTTTAATAAAGCTGTATTACCAGCGGTCAATGTTGGAGCGGCAAAGCGAATAACTTGCCAGAAAGGATAGTTCCAAGGCATTACGGCAAGAACGCATCCTAGTGGATCATTGCTGATAAAACTTTCATCAGCATCTGTCTCTATAATTTCATCGGCCAGTAAATCTTCTGCATTATGAGCATAAAAATCACAGACCCAAGCACACTTTTCAATTTCAGATATACCTTGAGAAAAAGGCTTGCCCATTTCTTGTGTCATCAGTTTTGCATAATCCTCTTTACGGTCTATCAACAATTCTGCAACATTGGTCAATAATTGACACCTATCTGCAATTTCCATGTCTGCCCAAGTAGCTTCAATTGCTATGGCTTTATCTAATTTAGAGTTAATAGTAGCTGCTGTATCTTGAGAATACGTAGCTACAACACTACCGTTATATGGATTCTTTGTTTGATATTCTTTCATGAGTACAAATTTAGAGGTAAACAAGATTATGAATTAATTCGTTTCATTTAATTCTTAACCCTTTCGAGCTATTGTTAAGGTTAATATTAAAAGGTTTTGAGTTAAGTAATTCTATCTATAATATAGACATTTGTAGAGGATGATTATTAAGATATCATCTCTTAAAAAAGAACAGTTTAATCTAAAAATTTATAACATGAACAATAGTGGAAATACATTATTAGCAATTATAGCAGGTTCTGCAATTGGTGCAGCCTTAGGAATTCTTTACGCTCCGGATAAAGGAGAAAATACTAGAAGACTTATTGCTGATCAAGCAGCTGCAACAAGAGACAATTTCACTGAAAGCGCTGTTGATTTGAAGAACAGAGTTGCATCAAAAATGTCTGAAGAAAAAGAGACTCTAGATACAAGAGTTGAGTCTTTGGTATCAGATTTAAGCTACAAGACAGACGATGTAATTTCAACCCTAGAGAAGAAATTAGCTGAGTTGAAAATGAAGAATAAGAAACTGCAGAAAACAGTATAAATGGGAGTCATTGATTCACTTAACGAAACGTCTAATAAGGCTATTGATGTAGGAGAGGTTTACTATAAGAAAACCCAAGAATATTATAGACTAAAAGTGTTTCAACAATTAACAATGACCACCGGTATGCTGCTGAAAATGGCAGTCATTGGTGGTCTTGCTTTTTTGGCACTTATATTTATTACTGTTGCGGGGGTTGTATTTCTTGCAAATATTCTTAATAGTATGGTAGGTGCCTGTTTAATTGCTGGTGCCTTATTTATAGTATTATTGGTTTTAGCCTATGTTTTTAGACGCAAAATAGATAACATGTTAGTAAGAAAGTTATCTGATAAATTCTTTAACTAATAGAGATATGTACAAAAATTTTGATGAGATAGAATTCAATTTAAAACGTCTAAAATTAGAGCGACAAATTGCTTTAGAAGAATTAAAAGGATTAAAGCAAGATGTGCAGGAAGATTTGAGTCCGTACAATTGGGTTTCAACTGCATTCTCTGCAGCCAAGAAATTTGGTATGCTCTATATAATGCGTAAAGTAGTTAAGTAATACTATTGACGAATTATATTTATAAACACTAGTTTACATAAAAAAGCACCTCTTTTATAGAGGTGCTTTTTTATGTAATACTTTACTGAAAGAATTATTCCTTTGTCCAGGCGTCTAACATCCAACTTACTTTTTCAATACTACCAATATAACCACCAATCATATCAATGGTTCCTTCATCGCCACCAGCTTCAGCTTTTTTAACCACTTTACTCATTTGCTTTAACAAAGTTTCATGTTGATCTAAAATATTCTTAACCATTTCAGTATCAGAAATAAGTGATGAAGTTTCTTTAATCGATGACATTTCAAAATACTTAGAAAATTCGCTAGTTGGATTTTGTCTTAAAGTTAAGATACGCTCTGCTATTTCATCAATTTTGATTCTTGCATCTGTATACAACTCTTCAAACTTAATGTGAAGGTCAAAAAAGTTTTTACCAGAAACGTTCCAGTGATATCCTCTTAGGTTTTGATAGTATATATTATAATCCGCCAATAGAGTGTTTAATTCCTCAACAATTGGCGCTATATCTTTTGATTTAATGTCTAAATAACTCATGATAATTTGTTTAATTATTGTACCATAAAATTAACTAATTCTACTTAGATCGATTAACTCTGAAGACTTAATCATGAACACTTTAACGTTATTTAACGTTAGAAAAATTACTCATTAACAAGTGGTTTTAAATTGATGTACGAGTAGTTAATTTCACCAACATGATCGTATTCTGTAGAGTTCTGTTTTAAAGAACCCCAGTCAAATTTATCATTTAGATTATTTTCTTTGTAATAGTTGGTTAGACCTTCTGTTAAGAGTAGATATTCGCTCAATCTTATTTTATTCTTCAGAAGCTTGTGCGCAATAATTAAATCTTCGCCAAATAATTTTATACGATTGCCAACTTTGGTCAACGCAATTTCTTTTCCGTAATGAAGAATGATTTTTAGTCCTAGAATTTCTGGTATAACAGCAGCATCTTTATTAGTCTTGTACTTTTCTCTTAACGCGTCAAGTTCTTTATAGAACTCGGTATAAAACACCCTACATTGCTCTATAAGAGTTTCTAAATTGGGCATTTCACCTGTCTTGAAAAAGAGCACGGCATCACCTTCAATCTCAGATACTTTTAGCCCTATTTTATTGGTGTATATAATTTGGTTAAGTAGAGCAGGAATTATTTTTGAACTCAATTCAAAATCAGTTTCACTCATAAATTCAGTAAAACCGCTTATGTCTGGTATACATATTAACATTGGTGATCCTTTCATAAGCTGTAGTAATAAGTGAGGGGGAAAGGTATACAACTTTCAAACTTAAAATGAATCCGTAAAGTAAAAATAGTACCGCAATCCAATTGAGTGCTATTTTTAGTAATCTTAATGCTAGGTGGTTTAAGGTTACAAAAGAGTTGGATTGAACACCAAACTAGCAATCTGATTATTTAATTTTGTTTCACAGTATGCTAAAAAAAGTAAACAGAATTGTTTATTTTACAATTATTTGCCATGCTATTTAAACGACGTAAAGATGACCTATTCAGAACTATTAGCGAGTGAACCACATGATGTTGCAGCTCATATGCATTTAAAATATGTAAATAGAGAAGCGTTATCTATTTTACGGATAAAAGAGAAAGATAAGTTTCTGTATTTACTAAAGAATAAACCGTTAAATAAGAAGTCAGAAATATCTAGAATAGAAAAGCTTGTCATACCACCGGCATGGCAAGAAGTTAAAATTGCATCGTTAGCAAATGCCCATTTACAGGCCGTTGGTTATGATTTGAAACATAGGCTTCAATATCGGTATCATGATTTGTGGATGAGGGTTAGAAACCGAACCAAGTTTTTAAGAATGCATCATTTTGGTAAATCTTTACCATTAATTAGAAAAAAGGTAGATGAAGATTTACAACTAAAAGGTTGGCCTAAAAATAAGGTACTTGCCCTTATTGTTCGGTTAATGGAAGAAACCCATATACGAATTGGCAATCAGCAATATGCCAAAAGAAATAAAACATATGGTTTGTCAACATTAAGAACAAGACATTTAAAAACGAGCAAGAATAAGTTGAAGTTCGAATTTACTGGCAAGAAAGGAAAAAAGCATAGTATAACCTTAAACAATAGAAGGCTGCGAAAACTGGTTTTGCAGTGCGAAGAAATACCAGGTTGGAATTTGTTTCAATTTTTTGACGAAGATGGTATAAAAATCAGTGTTGATAGCGGAATGGTAAATGAATATCTACAAGAAATTAGTGGAGATCTTTTTACGGCCAAAGATTTTAGAACGTGGTCTGGAACTATTATTTTCTTTGAGTCTCTTCTAGAAAAAGAACCTACCACTACAGAAAATGAAATAAAAAAGAATGTAATTGAAGCCTTTGATGACACTGCAAAAGCATTGGGTAATACAAGAAATGTATGCAAGAAGTACTATGTTCACCCTTATGTGGTAAGCAAGTATGAAAGAAATGAGTTAAACGAAGTTTTTGAAAGCTTAGAGGACAAATCATCTACAGAATACCAGACGGCAGCAGAAGCTACATTGTTAGATTTAATATCAGGTTTTAATCCGTTATCAGATTTAACAGAAAAGAAATAGAGAGAATTTAATCTGCGCGTTCAACTTCACTTTCACTCTTCAAAACATAGTCTCCATCATCTTGTTTAATGTAAAGTGCCTTGTCGTCTTTATCTCCATTTCTGGTTACTTCATTTCCTTTTATTGTTTTAGTCGTTTTTGAAGTATATGTTTCTTCAACGGTACCTTCTGCAGTACCATTTCCCCAAGACCATTTTACAACTGTACCTTTTCGTATCATAATAAATGTTTTAAAAGTTTGTGCTTTCCATCACAGCTAGTTTTTTGGAGAACCGGTGATGGAAAATACCGTTTATAGATGCACAAACTTGAGAACTAATTTGATACTGCAAGTTCTATGAATCTGTTGATTATTGTATAGGAAACACGTTTAATTTTTAATCCTAAAATATTGAAAATTAACCCTATTCAAAGGAGTTAAAGCTAATATGTATTAAGATAAAAAGTACCCAGAATCAAATATATATTTGTCATCAAAACAACACAGATGATAAATTTAATTGCAGGTATTTCTATACTGATAGGTTCAGCTTTCATCGGTTTATTAATAAGAGATTATATCCTTAATATAGGTGTAGATGATTTCGATATTGATGAAGAAGATGCCTTTTGTGAAATTGATATGGAGCATGTATTAATGTATTCAGATTCATCTAAGAGAAAAGATATAGGAGAGCTAAAAAGAAAGCTCCAAGAATTTAAGAACAGAAATAAGTTTTATAAGATGTAATTGTGATTGGCATCTTTAAATAATAATCACATAATTAAAACTATAAACAATGGGAACATATACAGAAGAAGTAGGAAACAAATTAAATGAGCTTTTAGAAAAAACATATGATGCTGAAAAAGGCTTTAAAAAAGCAGCAGACAATACAGAGCATCCTCAGTTAAAAGCATTTTTTGAAAGCAAGTCTAAACAACGTTATGATTTTGGACATGAACTAAAGACAGAAATCAAGTCTTTTGGTCAGGAAATTGATAAAGGTGATAGTGTTGCAGGAAAGGCACACAGAGCTTGGATGGACGTAAAATCATTGTTCTCTCTAGATAATGAAGAAGCTATGTTAGAAGAAGCTATTAGAGGGGAAAAAAGTGCTATTGAAGAGTATGATGAAGTTTTAGGAGATACTTCCTTACCTTCAACTACGGCAACCATTTTAAGAAGCCAAAAAGAGGCGATACAAAACGGATTGGCAAATATTAAAATGTTAGAGGATATTAAATAAATTAAAATGTATCTATAATAAAAGGGGCTATTAATAGCCTCTTTTTTTGTGCCCAATTTCTACATAGAATCATTCTATTTACACAAAAAAGAAACTTATTCTAATGGGTTATATTTTTGTTTTTCTGCAATAAGAGTACCTCGTTAATATCACGAACTTTATGTTTAAATCTAATGATTGATATGTATTTTAAAATTTCGAATACAGCGCAGATGAAGGAGATAGAACGAGATGTAAATGCTATGTTCAAATTTCCAAATTTATATACACCACAAGTAGTTGTTAGCGGTTTGTCAGAATCAACAATACCCGTTGTTACTATGGATGAGCCCAAATCAATTTCTTTGGCAATATGGGGTTTGTTACCAACTAGTTTTAAAGATGATTGGGAGTTATTTCAAAGATTGACGAATACGCTTACCATACCGGTTCGCAATTCGGAAATTGATATTTGGTATCATGATTCTTTTATGAATAGAAGGTGTATCATTCCAGTTACAGGGTTCTTTACCTCAGTTTTAAAGAATGGCGAAATCTATCCTTACCATGTAAGTAAAAAGAGTGGAGGAATGTTATACCTGGCAGGTATTTATACTGTTCTAGAAGATGGATTTATAACATGTTCCCTATTAACAGGACCCCTTGAAGAGGAAATTGTGGACTATCAAAATCTGGTAGATTATATGCCCATAATTATTGACCATAACGATAAGGGTGAATGGCTTTCAAGCGATACCACAACGGAGCGTGCAATAGAAATAGCACAACCACCTCATAAAACAACATTAGAAATAAGACCCATTGCCAAAAACCTTTTTAATCAAGATATATCATATGATAGTATGTTAATGCCATATGAGTATCCAGAAAACTAACGGATAGAAGAGTTTTTGTTTTTGAGATGCTTTCTATAATCTGTTGGTAGAATATCGTACGCCTCAAAGAATATTTTAGAAAAGTAGCTTCTACTTTTTATACCAATGGCATAAACGATTTCTGATACGGATAAATCGGAATTTTTGAGGTAATCCTTAGAAATTTCCAACTTCAATTGTCTTACATATTCGTTAACAGTTTTAGAATAAAGAATCTTAAACCCTATTTGTAGTTTTTTGGGGCTTAAACCAGACACTGAGCTGAGTTGAGCTAAGGTTGTTGGTTCAGATATGTTTTCTAAAATAAACGTAGTTAGTTTATGTATTTTAAGGATATCTTCTTTAGAAAGGGCTTCAGGTAAATTCATATTTTCTTCAAAATTTTTATGTTCCAATAGCTGTAGCGATAGAATAAGATAAAGTCTGCCTTCTAGAGATAGAGATCTTAGCATTCCGCTAGTGGAGTCAACATTATTTAGCATTTTAATTTCGTCTGCAATTTTTAAGCTATAACTGCCACCATGTGTATAGGCTACATCTCCTTTATTATCATTAAATATGGAAACCAACAATCTGTCTAGTTGACAGATATTGTTATTCTTCTTTTGTAAATATTCTTGACGATCAATACGGATGAAGTTGATTTTTAAACGTTCGTCTTCTGGAAATAGAAAAGTTTTATGAGCACCTTTTTTATTTGAAATTACGGTGTTTTGAAATTGCGCTATGGTTGTGTAAGAATCTGTATTGTTTTCACTATATTTTAAAAACCCTTTAGTGATAAAGATGAATTCAATTGGTGATAGCTCTTTTGTGTCAAAAACCAACTTGGTTTCTTTTGAAAGTGTAAGGTCACAATCTATAAGGGAGACGCCCCAGTTAAAACTAATAGTTCTTATAGTGCCTTTACCAATATTGTTATCAAAAGTTAAAACACTTTCACCCCAATGTTGTGTAAGCTTACCCTTAATACAATCTTGTATATGGGCAAACACATCATCAGAATTACAACCGTTTAATACTAACTCTCTCATTTCTTTTATTAAAGCACAATGCAAATTGTACTTTACAAAAAAACTAGAATTAAGAGACTTACATTAACACTTTTGAAATGTTAATTGACATAAATGAGCACTTTTGATTTCGTTGAAAATGTTAAAATGGATTTTTGATAGTTTTAAAAGAAGTGTATCTGAAGGATAATTTAGATTGTATTGGTTTCTCCTTTGTTATCAGAAGCAAGTTTTTGCATATACTGTTTTGGAGTCATCGCATACCGTTCTTTAAATTGCTTGGCAAAATAGCTTCTAGAGTTGATACCAATTCTATATGTTATTTCAGTGATGTTCAAAGTGGTGGTTTCCATTAAATGTCTGGCTTTTTCCATCCGGTTGTTTTGAATATATTCTTTTACTGATAAGCCGAATAAACTTTGAAATCCGTTTTGTAGTGTATTTTGATTTAACCCAACTTTTTTTGATAACGAAATTATATCTGGAGTCTCCTCTAAGGTATCATCAATAATGTGCGCAGCCTCTTCAATTTTTACGACTGTAGATTGTCTTAATATGGTTCTTTTTTCACTTGGCGATGCATCATCAACATATTGGCGCAGATGATGAGCCAGTATTTCAAAACACTTACCCTCTATAAATACACTTTTGGTAAAACCGGTATCTTCACTTTGGTTTATTTCCTCAATACATTTAGCAATATCCAAACTATAATGACCTTTATGAAAGAACAGGTTAACTCCATTTACATCTCTAAAAAGACCCTCTAAATCTTCATTCATTTCAGGAAGAAAAGATTCAATTTTTTCTTCGAACAGTTTTCTATTTATCTCAAGATTAAAAAAGGAAATTGGTTCGTTTGCTTTAAGGTTAAGAACATTACCATATTTACTATTACAAGAAAAAATAGCACTTTCTAAATGTTTAATCTCCGTTTGCTTTTCTTGACCGTCAAACTCGTGTAACAAACTGGTTTTTCTATTGAAAACTATTTGTAGGGGCTGTACTAAAGATTGATTAAGCACAAAACGCACTTCTTTTTTTAAAGTAATGTCAACATCCATTACACCTACACCATGAGAAAAGTTTATTGCTTTAATATGGCCAGAACCAGCTTCTTCAGGAATATCCATACAAATTTCATTGTTCTCTTCTTTGTATGCTACCTGTAATCTATTGGCAATATCTTTTACAACATCTACCACATTTAACTCCCTAAGTTCTTTTTTTGTGCTCATTAATGTATAATATACCCAACAATATAGGTCAAATTTCTAAACCAAATTAATTCTAAAGAATAAGCTTGTATCTGCAGTACCTAAAGTAAAGTAAAGGGTTTTAGGCTAAATATGTTTTTGGTGGATGAGTTAATATTTCATTTTTTACAACCAAGCACTCCAACATAATAGTGGCATTTTTGTATTGACAGGTATGAGGAACTAAATCGTTAACAAGTTAACCGCCGTGCCTATTATTTAAAATGTTAACCTAATTATTAAAATCTATATTATGAAAAAGTCACTATTAATGATTGTATTCGCATTTATGACAATTAGCGTTGCAACAAGCTGTAGAGAAGAAAAAACTGCAGGAGAAAAAATGGAAGAAGGAATTGATGATATTGGCGACGGAATTGAAGACGGAGCTGATGAGGTTGAAGATGCGGTAGAAGATGCTACTGATGACAACTAGTATAAAATATTGCTATGAAAAGAAAGCCAGGTAGTTTTACTACTTGGCTTTTTTAATTTTATAAATAGTGTATTAATCCTTTTTGCCATTACCGGTTAATACATCTAATAATCCGTCTTGTAAATTGATCCATAAGTAATTAAAGAACGATTTATTCTTAACACGTTCCACGTTTATATCACCATACCTGTACCCATTTTCATCTGCTTTTGATCCGTCGTTAACGAATAGGTTTCCAATAAAAGAAAGAACTTTTTTAATACCGTTTCTTTCCTTGTTGAGTACTTGAAACTTAAAATCTTCATAGCTCATTTTAATATCTCCAGTAGCTACATTATCATCACCTGAAATAGTAAAATATAATTGATCTATTGTCCCTGTTGTTTGTGTTCTTAGATTGGGAACAAGAAAATCATTTAGATTAGCCGTATTAAAATTTGAGAGTCCGCCAGAGATAAGAAATGTATTTCGTAAATCCTGTACGTCAAATTGCCAATCAAGATGAAATTTACCCACCCCCATTAAATTGGCTCTCAATTGAATTTTAAGGGGGTCTTCAACATTTACTAAATTGGACAGATTACTTATAGTGACATCTAATTTTTCAAAGCTTAATGCGCCAGCTTTTACGTTATTAGGAATATCTTCTTCATAGATAATAGATCCTTTTTCTATAAAAACAGAGTCAATTGCCACTTTAAAGGGTAGTTTTCGCAGTAATTCTGCATAAAGTGGCTTATTTCTATAATCTTCTAATCTAGACTTGTCTCGGTACATTTCTAACATTGGCTTCGTTAGAAATAGCTCTTTAAAATTAACTTGTAGCGAGTCATTTGAAACTACATAATTATGATCTTTAACGTTAATGGAAGGAATAAATAGATTTATGTGATCTCTTTGATAAGTAATTTTTTTACTTAGTTCAGATTTAGAATAAATAGTTGCAAGTGATATGTTGTTGATTTCAATGTTAGAATTATCAATGACCATAGATTCCATTTTCAACGCTTCAAATTCTCCCAGTGGAGCGTTGAATTTTTGAAAATCAAGTTTATATTCAGTAAAAGTGAAAGGAACATATTTAGTTATAATTTCCGGATTTGTTGTAACCTGCTTTAAAGAAAGATCAATAGATTTAATTGAAATTAATTCTACTTCTTCATTAGCATCCCAAATTTCAACAATACCAGAATCAAAAATTAATTCCTCAACAAAAATCTCTTTAAGCAATTTTATAGGATTGCTCTTATTTGCTTCTTCATTGTCAGAATCATTTGGACATGTCTTAAAATTAAGATGAGGTTTGGTAAGTGTAAGTGTCTTTAGAAAAATAGACTTTTTAAAAAACAGCTTCCAATAACTAAATCCAGTAATAGATAATCTGTCTGCATTTACTTTAATTTCGCATGAAGAGGTTTGCTTACCTAAACTAACTACCACAACCTTTTCAAAAGCTATATTTCCTTTAAGTAGATCGATAGTGATATTATCATATGCAAAATCTATATGATTAGGAACTTTACGTTCTAAAAAGCTAATGACTTCGCTTTTCATTTTCCATTGGGCAAGCATATAACCACCAATACAGACAATAAAAACTACAATAAGCCATTTTAAAATCTTAGACATAAGGGTTGTTTTAATAGAATCTAATTAGAAGTTCTGGGAACCCTATGTTTAGAAGTAAAAGCAATTACTTATATGGTTTTTCTATACCAGCACTATCGGGATCCATGTATTGTTTAAAGTCTGATGCACTTGTAAGTTCAATATATTCCTCACCTTTTATAACGATTGCATTCTTTAGAAAACTTGGATATTTGTTCAGTATTTTCAACCATCCATCATCATCTAAATCTATGGTATCCTCGCCATATACATCCTTAAAATCTGGATGTTCGGTATTCACCAATTCAGATATTTTTTTACCTAATCCATCGGCAAGTTCTGCCCATTGGGTTCCGGTAACGTTTGTTTTAGAAATATCTATTGTTAAGTTGTCTTTACCCGAAGACTCTACATATGCATTCAATTGTTTTCCAATTGAATTTTCTGAACTGTAATAAAGGGTTATTTGTTTTTTATCCATAGCAATTACTCCCATCACTTTTTTTTAAAAGTACTCACAACCACATCCAGTAATTAACTCGTTTCAAACTAAAAGTATCTTGAAAGATTTTTGCTACGCTGGGGTGGGTCATTTTATAGTATCTTGTTAAGAAACTACAAATAGAGTGATAAATACAATTCTTTGGCTAGCTTACATTGCAGTTACTCTATGGAGTATTGTCAATATAATTTTTAATGGATCTAAGGCGACTAAGATGATTAGTTGGTCATTATCTGTTATCATATTTCCTTTTTTAGGACCTCTATTATATTATTTATTTGGAATAAATAGAAGAAAATTTAAGCTCTTTAAATTAAAACAGACAGAAAAGAGAAGGCTCTATTCAGAAACCTATAAAGAACTGGAAGGTGGAGAACAAAGTGTTCACCATTTTGATGATTATAAACGAGAAAAGTTAGCATCGCTCATTAGAAAGAACAGTTATTTTGCCCCATACGAAGGCAATGATATAAAGCTGTTAAATAGTGGAGAGGAAGCATTTGGCGCTATTTTTAAGGCGATAGAGGAAGCTAAAGAATTTATTCATCTACAATATTACATTTTAGAAGATGGTATGTTGTTAGATAGATTTTATGAGCTGTTTAAAAAGAAGGTTAAAGAAGGGGTAGAGATTAGAATGTTATATGATTCTTTTGGCAGTAATTCTATGCGTGGCAAAAGAGTAAAAAGATTTAAAGATATTGGGGTAAAGGCATTTTCAACCATGCCCATTCGATTTGGTAATCTCTTGTTTACCCTTAATTATAGAAATCATAGAAAAATTTTAATTATTGACGGTAAAATAGGATTTACTGGCGGATTCAATGTGTCAGATAAATATATGAAACCAGTTTCAGAACTTGGAATCTGGCAAGATTTGCACTTACGTATTCAAGGTCCGGCCGTTAATAGTTTACAGCGGGTATTTGTAAAAGATTACCATTTTGCGGGAAAGGAAGAATTGTTGTTACAAGACAAGTACTTTCCAAAAGTAGAACCTACCGGTAAAACCGTCACACAAATAATATCAAGCGGCCCAGATTCTAGGTACCCTGCAATTATGCAACAATATTTGGCAATGATCAATATTGCAGAAAAAAGCATTTGTATTGCCAACCCGTATTTTATTCCAGGAGAACCAGTATTGGAAGCTATAAGAATAGCAGCTTTGAGCGGCGTAAAAGTTACGTTGTTAACACCTAAAATATCAGACTCATTACTTGCTCAATATAGTATGTTCTCCACATTCGAAGCTTTGCTGGAAGTAGGGGCTAACATTTATCTTAGACCAGATTTTTCTCATAGTAAAGTAATTATTATTGATGGCGAAATAGTATCTGTAGGGTCGGGTAATTTTGATTATAGAAGTTTTGAGCACAATTTTGAAACCAATGCTATAGTTTACGATGATGAAAAAGCATCGGAGATTGAAAAGCTATTTACGAAGCACTGTACCGAAGATGTAAAAGTTGATTTGGAGGAATTTAAAAATAGATCCCCTTTTAGTAAATTTTTAGAAGGACTAGCTAAATTTTTTAGCCCGCTACTTTAATAAAACAAAATAAATTGAACTATTTAATCCTAATAACTTTAAGTTTCTCTATGGTTGCATCTGCACAACATACAATTCCGCATGAAATAACCGAAGAGGCAAAAATTGCCCTTTCGCACTATCCAGAATTAACTAATACTAAAATTGAATTTAAGTTTAAAAAGAATATTAAAAAATCTACAATGCAGGCACAGCCTTCTTTTTGGAGTGTTTTTAAGTCAAAGAAGAAGAGGTCTTATAATATATTAATAAGTGAAAGAATAAAGATTGCAGATTCTGTGTACTATACTAAAGACATACCTTCTGAAATAATGATAGGGTGGTTAGGTCATGAATTAGGTCACGTAATGGATTTTGAGCAGCGAAGTGGATTTAATCTAATTGGCTTCGGATTTAAATATGTAACCTCTAAAAACTATATTCGTGAGGCAGAACGCCGTGCAGATTCATATGCCGTTAACCATGGTATGGAAACTTATATTCTTGCAACTAAAGAATTTATCTTAAAGGAAGCGGGATTAACCCAAGAATACGTAGACCGAATTAAAAATTTCTATCTATCTCCAGAAGAAATCATGATTTTGGTTGAAGAACGGGATGCTGCCAGTATAGATTAGCAATATTATTTATTGTTCTGTTTTTCAACAAAACCTTCCCATTCGGCAAATTTTCCCTCCTTCATAACACGTTCCATTTTAACCTGTCCGCCTTTCTTTTTATTGCTATCGTTCCAGCTATAAAAAACATCAGGATCTACTGTAAATACCTTAACACCTTTCAAAGCCTTTGAACGGGCAACCTTATAATTTTTATTAGCTGCTTTTAAAGACTCATCTAGCTTATCTGCAATGTCTTTAGGGTCTTGTGTTGCTTTAGTACCTAAATACCAAGTATGGTAAAATCCGTCTTCATATTTCTTTGCACATAGCGTGTATTCCGGTACTTCAATATCAAATGTTTCCATGATATCTTTTAGGGCATCATCTAATTTATTTACTGATAATTGAGAACCAACGGTGTTCAAGAAGAATTTAGTACGCCCTGTAATTTTAATTTCGGCACGCTCAACATCTGTAAACTCAATAGTGTCTCCAATAAGATAGCGCCATGCACCACTGACGGTGCTAATAATAAGAACGTAATTCTGACCGGTTTCAACCTCAGATAATGTTAGTGAAGGAGCATCTTGAGAAAGAGATCCATCTTCTAAAATAAAATCTGGATTAAAAGGCACAAATTCAAAGTAGATTCCGTTATCGGTTACCAATTTCATGGCATCGGTTTCTGGTCTTGCTTGAAAAGCTATGAAACCTTCGGATGCTAAATAGGTGTCTATGACCGTTACGGGTTTTCCCATTAATGCGTTAAAACTCTTTTCGTAAGGACCAAATGCCACTCCGCCAGAAGTATAAACTTGTAGATTAGGCCATATTTCATGTATGTTGTTGAGGTTGTGTTTTTTAATAACCTCTTTCAGCATTAATTCTATCCAAGAAGGTATGCCACTTAGAGCACCAATATCCCAATCTGCTGCTTTTTCTGCAATTTTTGCAACGCGTTCGTCCCAATCTTCAATTTTTGCAATTTCTCTTCCTGGTTTATAATAACCGCTAAACCAAGATGGTATATTACTAGCGCTAATACCGCTAATCTCTCCTTCTAAATGGTCGTCATTTTCAATTAGATCAGTTGAACTACCCAGCATAAGAATTCCTGTTTCAAAGAAATCTGCCGGTAAATCGAAATTAGATAGAGCTAGAACCTGTTTAATACCTGCTTGTCGTATAGCGTCTATCATTTCATCTGTAACAGGTATACGCTTACTTGTCTTCCCTGTTGTACCAGAGCTTAATGCAAAATAATCTGGGCTGCCAGGCCAAGTAACATCCGTTTGATCTTCATGTAATTTATGCCACCATTTTTCATTTATTTGATTGTAGTCAAAATAGGGCACCGCATTACGAAATGATTGTTGAGGATTATCACTTTCTAAAATATTTTCAAACTCATAAGCTTTACCAAAAGAAGTATCTTTTGCCGTTTTCAATAGGTTTTTAAGAACTTCTTTTTGTTCTTCTATTGGGTTGTCGTCACCGGTAATTTTATCGGTTACATTTATAACACCCTTTATGAAATTTCCTATGATATTCATGAGCTGAAAATATTTCTTGATTAGTGCTCATAAAAGTACATGTAAGCTGAAGTTAAGATTAACCCTAATCTTAAATATGTGGACGTTATTCAACCAACTGTGAAATATAGATGAAATTGAGGTGCTAACTAAGCATTATAAGCACGGCACCTACGGCAGTTAAAACCAATATCATCTTTCTAAAAAATGCTTCTTTAATGTGCTTAATAAAACGAATACCAACAAAAAAGCCTAATAGAATACCAGGTAAGAGCATTAGGTTTAATGTCAATGACTCTAATGTAATGGTCTTCCAAACAAAGAAATGAAAGGGTAGTTTTATAATATTAATTATTAAAAATAACCAAGCTGCAGTACCAATAAAGTGGTTTTTAGGTAGGCGCATGGCTAAAAAATAAATATTAGAAAAAGCGCCGGCTAAATTGCCTACCATAGTAGTGATGCCTGCGATAGTACCAATGGATCCAGCGAAAGTCCAGTGCGATGGTACATTTTTATCTTTTTTACGGTCCCAATAAAACATCATACCTACAGTTATGATAATTATAGTTGCCATACCAATTTTAAAAAACTTCTCTGGCATTTCATTCCCGACGAAAACACCGATCACTAGTCCAAAAATCATCCATGGCAGCACCTTAAAAACATACTTCCATTGGGTATATCTATTGTAATAGATTACGGCAAAAATGTCAGCGAGAACCAATAACGGAACAACCATACCGGTAGATTGTTTAGCGCCAAATGCCAACGCCATTATAGTGACATTTAAAACAGCGATACCTTTAATACCTGCTTTTGACAAACCGATTATAAACGTAGCTATAGAAGCAAGTATCCAAGCGGTTGGGGTAATTTCAGTAGTTATTGATAGAAGCACGTGGTACGTTTAGCGTATTAGATGTAAAAATGTCCTAAAATAATATATCTTTAACAATCAACCTAAAACCAACTTATGGAACTCAGTACGCTAGACTATACTTTTATTATAGTTTTCTTTTCTCTTGTCTTAGGAATAGGGATTTATGTATCAAAAAAATCAGGTAAAAGTTCTTCAGAATTTTTTCTTTCAGGACGTACGATGCCTTGGTGGCTTTTAGGGCTTTCAATGGTTGCGACCACTTTTTCCACAGATACACCCAATTTAGTAACAGATATAGTACGTACCAACGGGGTTTCGGGTAACTGGGTTTGGTGGTGTTTTTTAATAACCGGTATGTTAACGGTATTTGTCTATGCTAAACTTTGGCGTAAGTCTAACGTAAATACGGATCTTGAGTTTTATGAAATGCGCTATGGCGGTAAGCCCGCAAGTTTTTTAAGAAAATTCAGGGCTATTTATTTAGGGGTAATTTTTAATGTAATTACCATGTCTGCAGTTACATTGGCAGCAATAAAAATAGGAAGCATTATGCTTGGGTTAGAGCCTTGGCAAACAGTAGTAAGTGCTGGTTTAATTACGGTTACTTTTAGTGCTTTAGGTGGGTTTAAAGGTGTGGTGTATACAGATTTTCTCTTGTTCTTCGTGGCTATGGCAGGAGCAATAGGTGCTGCTTATTATTTAGTGAATATACCTGAAGTTGGTGGTATTAAGGCTTTAATGGCAAATGAGGATGTAGCTTCTAAACTAAATATACTTCCAGATTTCAGTAATAAGAAAGCATTGATAACCTTATTTATAATTCCATTAGCGGTACAATGGTGGAGTTCTTGGTACCCAGGTGCAGAACCAGGTGGTGGTGGTTATATTGCACAACGTATGTTGGCGGCAAAAGATGAGAATCATGCTATTGGTGCAACATTCTTTTTTAATATTATGCACTACGCATTAAGACCTTGGCCATGGATTTTGGTTGCATTGGCATCTATAGTTGTATACCCAGATTTAGCAAGTATACAAGAGGCTTTCCCAAATGTAACTCCAGATAAATTAGGTCATGATTTAGCATATTCAGCAATGTTGACAAAATTACCTAGCGGACTTTTAGGAGTTGTACTAGCTTCATTGGTTGCAGCATATATGAGTACTATTAGTACACAGTTAAATTGGGGGTCGTCTTACATTGTGTATGATTTTTATAAGCAACAGATTAATCCGAATGCATCTGAGAAAAGATTAGTAGCCGTAGGTAGAATTTCTACCGTAGTACTAATGATTTTTAGTGCTGGTTTAGCATTGTTACTTCAAAATGCACTTCAATTGTTTGATGTGCTATTGGCTTTTGGTGCAGGTACCGGACTTATATTTATCTTAAGATGGTTTTGGTGGAGGATTAATGCTTGGAGTGAAATTACTGCAATGTTCGCATCGGGTATTATTTCTATTATTTTAAAATTGACTCCGGTAGGGGCATATCTTTTTGCTGCTGATACTGGTCTATTACCAGATTGGTCAGAATACATATTTATTGTGGTGGTAACCACTGCAATTTGGTTGATGGCAACGTATATGACTCAACCAGAATCTAATGATACATTACGTAGCTTCTATAGAAAAATACAACCAGGAGGTCCGGGTTGGGCAAAAGTGGTAGGTGATGCAAAAACAGATGCGGTAGAGATTGTTAAGGATAAAGAAAAATGGAGTGTTCCGGCTGGTTTAACAGCTATGTTGTTAGGTGTGGTATTAATTTACTCAATTATGTTTGCTACAGGATATTGGATTTATGGCAGAACTACACAAGCAATTGTATTAACGGTTGTTTCTACTATAGCGGCAGTGTTATTGGTAAAAGCTTGGAATCGTTTAAAGGATAACATATTATAATATCAAGATGATAAAGGATAGGATTTTATCGGTTGATATTTTTAGGGGAGCTACCATATTATTAATGGTCTTGGTAAATACACCAGGAACGTGGTCTAATGTTTATGGTCCATTTCTACATGCCGATTGGCATGGGTATACACCAACTGATTTAGTTTTTCCGTTCTTTTTATTTATTGTAGGTACATCTATTGCTTTCTCATATAAAAACAGAACTGTAGATGCTAAGGCATATCGTAAAATAGGAATTCGGGCATTGAAGCTGATTGGACTCGGACTTTTTTTAGGAGCATTCGTTATTCACTTTCCATTCTTTAAAGATTTTGGTGATATCCGTTTTCCTGGGGTACTTCAAAGAATAGGTGTGGTATTCTTTTTTGCTGCATTACTATTCATTAACCTAAGTTGGAAAAATTTAATTTGGGTAACTGCGTTACTTTTAATAGGATACTGGTTATTAATGACCTTTGTTCCTGTTGATGGTGTAGCTTCAACACTAGAAAGAGCACCTAATAATTTAGCAAATTGGATCGATGTAAAAGTATTTGGTTCGCACAGCTACAAGGCAGATTATGACCCAGAAGGCTTGTTAAGTACAATACCTTCTATTGCTAGCTCTTTATTAGGTGTATTTACCGGTCTTATATTAACGAGTACTCAAAAAAAGAAGGCAACTATATTAATGGGTATTGGTGGTAGCTTTTTAATTATTGGTCATATTTGGGATCTTGTCTTCCCAATCAATAAAGCACTTTGGACAAGTAGTTTTGTTTTGGTAACCGCAGGCTGGGCTAATTTAATTCTGGCACTTATTTATTACTTGACCGATGTTAAGAAAATAGAATTTGGTTCCATATTTAGATATGCAGGGGCAAATGCTATTGTAATTTATTTCTTATCGAGTTTTATTAGCAAAGTAATGGGTCAGATACAAGTTGGCGAAACGTCATTACATGGGTGGTTGTTTCAAAAGGTATATGTGCATGATTTTCTTGCACTAGAAACGTCTTCCTTATTATATGGATTAAGTGTAGTGCTGTTTTATAGCTTTGTGGGCTACTTTCTTTATCAGAAAAAGATATTTATAAAAGTATAGGTAGTTATTTAGCCATTAACTTTGCAACATACTTCCCAATAACATCAAACTCTAGATTTACAATAGTGCCAGGTTTGTAGGTGTTAAAACGAGTATGTTCGTAAGTATAAGGTATAATCGCTACTTCAAAAGAATTCTTGCCAGAATTCACTACCGTTAAACTTGTACCGTCAATGGTAATAGAACCTTTTTCAATGGTTGGGTTTCCAGTTTTTGCGTCATAGGTAAAAGAAAAAATCCAACTACCATTATCTTCCCTTACGTTGGTACATTCTCCTGTTTGATCTACATGGCCTTGAACAATATGTCCGTCTAATCTAGACCCTAAAATCATTGCACGTTCTAAGTTTACAGTATCGTTGATTTTTAAAATGTCAAGATTGGTTTTACTTAGTGTTTCGGCTATTGCCGTTACGGTATAGGTGGTGTCTGTTAGACTAACAACGGTTAAACAAACCCCGTTATGAGCAACACTTTGATCTATTTTCAATTCAGGTGTTAAGCTAGATTCTATAGTGATGTCTAAGTTACCGCCTTTAGTTTCAAGCGAGGTTACTTTACCTAATGTTTCAATAATTCCCGTAAACATGTGTCGTTTAATTTAAGTAATTTTGAATATTCAAAATTGAGTACAAAGGTACAGAATATCATGGAGGAAAATAGGAAAATTAGGTTAGGCATATCAATAGGAGACTTAAATGGAATAGGTTGTGAAGTGGCATTAAAAAGCTTCGAAGACAGTAGAATGTTAGATTTTTGTACTCCCGTTATTTTTGCTTCAAACAAGACGGTTTCTTTCCAAATGAAGCAATTGAAGCTTAACATTGTATTTAATGGTATACCAGATGCTTCAAAAGCAATAGACAATAAAATCAATATTGTTAATGTATGGAAAGAAATGCCTAGAATAGATTTTGGGCAGTCAACAAAAGATGGTGGTGAGTATGCTATTAAATCTTTAAGAGCGGCAGTAGCGGCATTAAAGAAAGGTGATATAGATGTTTTAGTAACCGCACCTATTAATAAAAACAATATTCAATCAGAAGAGTTTAAGTTTCCTGGACATACAGATTATTTAGCTCAAGAGCTAGATGGCGAGAGTTTAATGTTTATGGTAACAGATACATTAAAGGTTGGGTTATTAACGGATCACGTAGCGGTTAAAGATGTTTCGGCGGCAATTATCCCTAGACTTATACGCGATAAGATCAATACCATAGAAAAATCATTGATGATGGATTTTGGTATTCGTAAACCAAAAATAGCTTTGTTAGGCATTAATCCGCATAGTGGTGATAACGGAGTAATTGGTAAAGAAGATGATGAGGTAATGAAGCCAGTGATAAAAGAAATGTCAAATATGGGTCATCTAGTATATGGCCCTTATTCTGCAGATAGCTTTTTTGGGTCGGACGGATATAAAAAGTTCGATGCCATTTTAGCAGCATATCATGACCAAGGCTTAATTCCTTTTAAAACAATTTCATTTGGTCAAGGCGTTAATTTTACAGCAGGATTAAGTAAAGTTAGAACATCACCAGATCATGGAACGGCGTATGAAATAGCAGGAAAAGGTGTTGCTGACGAGAGTTCTTTTAAAGAAGCGGTTTTTATGGCCTTAAAGATTTTTAAGAATAGAACAGAATACGAAGAACTTACGAAAGACGTATTAAAAAAGCAGCGTTTAAAGAGAGAGCGTTAATTTTTTATAAGATTAAAAAGTTATAAAGATAAATAGTTGATAACTATTGTCTTTTATTAAAATTATAGTATCTTTGCACCCGCCTTTTGAGGGCGAATAGTGTTAATTTAAGTGTGTACGTGATGAAGCAAAAGGAGTTCAATATTCCTTTCTCAGGATTGAAGCAAGGAAAACACAACTTTAATTACCAGATTGAAAATACGTTCTTTGATTCTTTTGGATACGATGAGTTCAATGCTGCCAACATCAATTTAGATGTAGTACTTAATAAAACAAGTACAATGATGGAGGTTGATTTGGAGGCATCAGGAACAGTAAATGTTGATTGTGACATAACTAGCGAACCGTATGATCAAGCTTTAAGCGGAGATTTACATTTGGTGGTTAAGTTTGGTGAAGAGTATAATGATGAAAATGATGAAATATTAATTCTTCCTCATAACGAACACCAATTGAACATTGCGCAGTATGTGTATGAAATGCTTGTATTGGCAGTTCCACAAAAAAGAATTCATCCTGGTATTGAAGATGGCACTTTAGAATCTGAAGTGTTAGACAGGTTAAACGAGCTTCAACCAAAAGAGAAAAGATCAGATAAAGAAGAAAGCGATCCCCGATGGGACGAATTAAAGAAACTATTAACGGATAAATAAGGTTTAAATGGCACATCCTAAGAGAAAAATTTCCAAAACAAGGAGAGACAAAAGAAGAACACATTATAAAGCAGTAGCTCCTACTTTGGCTACAGATTCTACAACTGGCGAGACTCACCTATTTCACAGAGCTCACTGGCACGAAGGAAAATTACATTATAGAGGTCAAGTTTTGGTTGATAAAACCGAAGAGGCAGAAGCTTAAGACTTTTTGAACTTATACTAAGCTCCCACTTCATTAGAAGTAGGGAGTTTTTTTTAGTCCAATTTATATTTTAGCACCTTGTTGTTCAGATAATTTAAGGTGTAATAGCTTTACAGCTATCAATTGCAATTTTTTAAAAACCCGATAACTTTACACGAAAAGTCGTTGAAAATCATTATTTTTCATGACTTTTGACTCGTTTTTTAAGTTTTTTACAAGAAAGCAAATAAAGTATGACCAAAATTACAGCAGCTATTACCGCGGTAGGAGGCTATGTTCCCCAGTTTGTAATGACCAATAAAATGCTTGAGGAATTGGTTGATACCAATGACGAATGGATTACTAGCAGAACTGGTATTAAAGAAAGACGGGTATTAAAAAAGGAAGAAGGTGAGGGCACGTCTTATCTAGCCATTAAAGCCGCTCAGGACCTTATGGAAAAGAAGGGCCTTGATGCTTCCGAAATAGATTTGGTTATCGTTGCCACCGCAACTCCAGATAGTATGGTAGCATCAACAGCAGCTTTTGTAGCTTCTGAAATAGGCGCCGTTAATGCCTTTGCTTATGATTTATTGGCTGCATGTTCGAGTTTTCTTTTTGGAATGTCAACAGTTGCAGGTCATATAGAAACAGGTCGTTACAAGAAAGTACTACTAATAGGTGCGGATAAAATGTCATCTATTATAGATTATACCGATCGTACCACTTGCATAATTTTTGGAGATGGTGCCGGTGCTGCACTTTTTGAGCCTAACTATGAAGGTTTAGGTTTGCAAGATGAGTACTTAAGAGCAGATGGTAGCGGAAGACAATTTCTAGGAATGGAAGGTGGCGGATCTATTATGCCGGCAACCATAGAAAGCGTCACCAATAAAAAGCATTTTATTTTTCAAGAAGGAAAAACGGTATTCAAATTTGCCGTTTCCAATATGGCAGACGTAGCGGCAAAAATCATGACTAGAAATGAACTTTCTGATAATGATGTCAACTGGCTAGTACCACACCAAGCAAACAAGCGTATTATTGATGCCACTGCCAAAAGAATGGGTGTAGATGACTCTAAAGTGATGATGAATATTCAGCGCTATGGTAATACAACATCTGCAACATTGCCACTTTTATTATTTGATTACGAAAAACAGCTTAAAAAAGGAGATAACTTAGTTTTTGCTGCCTTTGGTGGTGGTTTTACCTGGGGTTCTATCTACTTAAAATGGGCTTATAACTAACAACAACAACTACCAATTATAACTTATAGAAATATGGATATTAAAGAAATTCAAAGCCTTATCAAGTTTGTAGCCAAATCTGGCGCTAGCGAGGTAAAATTGGAAACGGATGATATTAAGATTACCATTCGTACCGGAAGCTTAAGTGGGAATTCTGAGCCAACTTATGTGCACACTATGCCTATGGCGCAACAAGCTATGCCAGCTGTTGCTGCAGCACCGGTAGAAGCACAAGCTGCTGCACCTACAGAGGCTGAGCAGAAAAAAGCCGAGGATGATAAATACATCACAATTAAGTCTCCTATTATTGGTACTTTCTACAGAAAGCCATCTCCAGACAAGCCTGTTTTTGTTGAGGTAGGAGATACAATTGGTACAGGAGATGTACTTTGTGTAATTGAAGCAATGAAATTGTTCAACGACATAGAATCTGAAGTTTCTGGTACTATCGTTAAGATATTAGTAGATGATTCTTCACCGGTAGAGTTTGATCAACCATTATTTTTGGTTGATCCTTCTTAACTAAATTTTGAGTAGTAGTTGTTAGATACTGTTATAATAACGGTATGTAAGAATCTTGTCGAACCTAGAACTTAAAATTTAAAAGATGTTTAAAAAAATACTGATTGCCAATAGGGGAGAAATCGCTTTGCGCGTTATTCGTACCTGTAAAGAAATGGGTATTAAAACGGTAGCTGTATATAGTAAGGCAGATGAAGAGAGTTTGCATGTACGCTTTGCAGATGAAGCGGTATGTATCGGCCCTGCTGCTAGTAGCGAGTCCTATTTAAAGATACCAAATATAATTGCTGCTGCAGAAATTACAAATGCAGATGCCATTCACCCGGGCTATGGTTTTCTTTCAGAAAACTCTAAGTTCTCTCGTATATGTGCTGAGCATGAAATCAAGTTCATTGGTGCCTCTGGTGATCAAATAGACAAAATGGGAGATAAGGCTACGGCCAAAGAAACCATGAAAGAGGCTGGTGTACCTTGTGTACCTGGTTCAGAGGGTCTTTTGAAAGATGTTGCAGATGCTAAGAAGATAGCCAAGAAAATGGGCTACCCTGTAATGATCAAAGCTACTGCCGGTGGTGGTGGTAAGGGTATGCGCGCCGTAATGTCTGAAGACAAAATGGAAGAGCTTTTTGATAGCGCCGTAAACGAAGCAACCGCTGCTTTTGGTAATGGCGGTATGTACATGGAAAAGCTAATTGAAGAGCCAAGACATATTGAAATTCAAATTGTTGGTGATCAATATGGTAAAGCATGTCACCTATCTGAAAGAGATTGTTCTATACAAAGACGTCACCAAAAGTTGACAGAGGAAACTCCGTCACCTTTCATGACAGATAAGTTAAGGGAACAAATGGGTGAAGCTGCTGTTAAAGCTGCGGAATACATAAAATATGAAGGTGCCGGTACCATAGAATTTTTGGTAGATAAGCACCGTAAATTCTATTTTATGGAAATGAATACCCGTATTCAGGTAGAGCACCCAATTACAGAGCAGGTTATTGATTATGACTTAATACGTGAGCAAATACTTGTAGCTGCAGGTGTACCAATTTCAGGTAAAAATTATCTTCCAAAATTACATTCAATAGAGTGTAGAATTAATGCAGAAGATCCTTATAACAATTTTAGACCATCACCGGGTAAGATTACAACCTTACATACGCCAGGTGGTCACGGAGTAAGAATGGATACACATGTTTATAGTGGGTATAGTATTCCTCCAAATTATGATTCAATGATCGCTAAGCTAATTACAACGGCCCAAACAAGGGAAGAAGCAATTAACAAAATGAAGCGTGCATTAGATGAATTTGTAATTGAGGGAATTAAAACGACCATTCCGTTCCATAGGCAATTAATGGACCATCCAGATTATTTGGCTGGAAATTACACAACAGCCTTTATGAACGATTGGAAAATGAATCCTCAACCCGAAAGTTAATAACAAACTCCAACAGCAATGTTGGAGTTTTTTATTTTAAAACTTTTTTAAAATCAGGTTTTACATCGTTTAAGTATATTTATGGAAGAAAAACTCATTGTAAATTCCAATTATTTTAATGACCAAAATAATACCTATAACTGCACTATTATTAGTTTCTTTTTTTGGATGTAAAGAAATTTCTAGTGAGAAATCTAAAGGAGCTATAGCAGAAACAAAAGAAATACAATCTTCAAACAAAACTATCAGTTTTACATTTGATGATGGTATAACATCAGATTTGGCCGGCTTTGCATTTGAAGATTGGAACAAAATGTTGTTAAATCACTTAGAAACGAATAAGTTAAAGGCTCTTTTCTTTGTAACCGGTAAAAACAAATTGGATAAAAAAGGGCAATATTTATTGAATAGCTGGAATCAAGAAGGGCATAGTATAGCCAACCATTCTTTTACACATCCTAATTTTAATTCAGTTAAAAATGATACTGAAATATTTGAAAATGAATTGAATAAAACAGATTCCATCATCTCTAAGTTTAGTAATTCGGTCAAATATTTTAGGTTTCCATATTTGAAAGAAGGAGCAAATAAACTAAAGGTTGATAGTATAAGAAATGTTCTTAAAGCTCATGAATATAAAAATGGGTATGTAACTATTGATGCATCTGATTGGTATATCAATCAACGCCTTTTAAAGCGAATTAAAGAAGTGGGTTTTGAAAATGCAGAAGTTGCTAAGTTTAAGAAGTATTATTTACAGCATTTAATAGATAGGGCAAATTATTACGAAAAGCTATCGTATGAGGTGAACGACCGACATATTAACCACACTATATTATTACATCATAATTTAACTTCAGCCATGTTTTTAGGGGACTTGATACAAGAATTTAAAAATAAGGGATGGACGATTATTGATGCCGATAAAGCATATGGTGATGAAGTTTTTGAACATCAACCTAATTCAGAATTTGCTGGCGAAAGTCTTATTTGGTCTTTGGCAAAACAATCGGGAAAATATGAAGACAGTCTTAGATATCCGGCAGAAGATAGTAGGTATGAAAAAGATGAAATGGACTCAAGAGGGTTATAATTCTGTAAACTTAATTATACAATGAACTTAAGCTACTGGGAACGTACATCATGGTTTGCGAACATAGATTATACAATTGTTGGTAGTGGCATTGTAGGCTTAAATTGTGCCTTAGAATTAAAGAATAAGCACCCTCAGGCACGTATACTAATTTTGGAAAAGGGTATGCTTCCTCAAGGCGCAAGTACCAAAAATGCTGGCTTTGCCTGTTTTGGCAGTATTTCTGAAGTTTTATCTGACCTTAAAACACATTCAGCAGAAGACGTCGTTAAGCTTGTGCAAGATAGACATGACGGCATACAAAATTTACGTGGGCTATTAGGAGATGATGCAATTGCTTATGAAAACAATGGAGGGCATGAGTTGTTTTTTGAGAGTGACCAAGAACTATTCGAACATTGTCATCATAAAATTAAGATGGTAAATGAAATGCTTCATCCAGTTTTTAAGGATGATGCTTTTAGAAGAACTACGAACCGATTTAATTTTAAGGGCATTAACAAGCACTATATTACTCAAGTTTTTGAAGGACAGATTGATACTGGTAAGATGATGAAGTCTTTAGTTCAATTAGCGTTACAAAAGGGAGTGACAATTTTAAACGCTACATATGTAAAAGGGTTTGAAGATTCTGGTACCCAAGTGAGTATTAAAACAAAAGATTTAGAGTTTACGACCAAGAAATTATTGATAGCTACAAATGGATTTGCCGCACAGCTATTATCTGAGGACGTAAAACCGGCAAGAGCTCAGGTATTCATTACGAAACCAATTAAGGACTTACAAATTAAGGGAACGTTTCACCTCGAAGAAGGCTATTATTATTTTAGAAATATCGATAATCGAATTTTATTGGGTGGTGGCAGAAATTTAGATTTTAAATCTGAAGAAACGACTGAATTTGGTACTACAATGTTGGTTGAGAATAAGTTGAAAGACCTTTTGAAAATGGTCATATTACCGGAGAAAACTATTGAAGTTGATTATAGCTGGAGTGGTATAATGGGTGTTGGTCAACAAAAAAAACCAATTATAAAGCAATTGTCTAATAATGTCGCATGTGGTGTACGTTTGGGTGGCATGGGTATTGCAATTGGCAGTACCATAGGTAAGAAATTAGCCAATATTTATAATTAAAATACCACCGTTTAACCCGTTTTTTTAATTCTTGTCTAAAAGCGCCTTGTACTCTGGTTTTTATTTATAAATTGTACGTCCCCTCATTTTATCTATTACCCTAAATGCACTTATCCGTTTACTTAGAACAGTAGACGGCTAAGATGGTTTGTAATAGCATTTAAACTATATGAGAACATTGATTAAAAGAATTTCAATGGCTGCCCTTACAGCTATTGCAGTAATAATATGCCTTAACAGTTGTGGTTTATCTAAAACCCATTATCAACGAGAATACGCTAAAGTTTGGAAAGAGCATATTAAAAGTCAGGCTTGGAAAGAATCACTTATAGCCAACAATTCATATACTAATGATGATTTATATGCAAGTTCAGATAGTGATGTTTCTTTAGCAGAAGATGAAATTGTAGCAACGGGCTTTAATGCCACATATGAATCATTAGTTTCAAAGGCGTACTTCAAAATTATAACCGAAGCGGAAAAAGCAGATGCAAAAATTACGGCAGACTACAAATTATTGCATGATGATGAAGCAATGGGTAAGGTTGATAAAAGAAGGGTACAAACGATAAAAAAAAGGTACGAAGCGCATAAAGCAATGTTGAGCGGATTAAAATCTTGGAATATTTTTAGTGAAGATCGATCTGGTGATTTAGAATATTTTAAAGCGGAAAATAAAATAGAGATTCAAAAAATGTTAAGTGATGGTGAAAGTGATAATCAAATCGTAAATTACTTGATCTATAAACTGGCAGACCTGTATCACATTGAAGGAAACTGAATCATTTAATATTTTAAAAAAAGACGCTTATGACTTTTGCGAGCGTTTTGTTAACGATAGGTTGACTAGAATACAGAAACAAATTAAAGAACTTGAAGCTGCGCTCACGTCAGAAACAAAGAGTAGTGCTGGCGATAAGCACGAAACCGGTCGCGCCATGATACAATTGGAGCGAGAAAAACTAGGTCAGCAATTAGCAGAACTAGAAAAAACACAACAATTACTTTCAAAAGTTCCAAAAGAAAGAAAAGCTCAAACAGTTGGTTTAGGGAGTTTGGTCATCACAGATACTTTCATTTATTATATAGCTATATCAGCAGGAGAATTTAAAAGTAAGCCAAAGTCGGTATACTGTATATCTGCTGCAACGCCTATTGGTAAACTCGTCTTTGGTAAAGCTGTTGGCGATGTTTTTAGTTTCAATGGTAACTCATTAACTATTGTAAGTATCCATTAGCTAAATGTTGAATTTTATTTAGCTATCTTAAAGCTGTCGTAGTTGAAGTTTCACGCAATTACCATCAAAATTGTTAATTAGAATTTCAAAAGTCAGCCTTAAATGGGTCAAATTAGGCATTGAATAAAATATAAATTGATTTTTAGTTATGGAGATTTTCTATTTGCTTATCGCTGTCATTGCCATAATTATATTAACTACAAAGCTTAAGATTCATGCTTTTTTAGCGCTATTTATAATTTCCATTTTATACGGAATTTTTGCAGGTATGCCTTATGCCGAAATTATTATTTCAATCAATGACGGGTTTGGTGGTACGCTAGGTAAAATTGGATTAATCATTGTTTTAGGTGTCATTATAGGTGCATTTTTAGAACATACCGGTGGGGCTTTCGCAATAGCCGAAAAAGTACTAAGTATCATTGGCAAAAAACGAGTATCAACAGCCATGGGTATCATTGGGTACATTGTTTCTATACCTGTTTTTGCCGATAGCGGTTTTATGCTGTTGCACCCCTTAAACAAAAGTCTCTCTAAAAAAGCCAAGATATCAATTGCAGGACCAGCAATAGCTTTAGGGTTGGGCCTAATGGCCTCACATACTATGGTTCCGCCAACACCAGGACCAATTGCCGCCGCAGGTATTTTAGGCGCAGATTTAGGGCTCGTTATCGCTTTTGGATTTCCAACAAGTATAGTGGCTTTGATTGTCGGAATTATATTCGCCAAGAAATATGCTTCTAAAACCCTTATTGAGCCTAATGTTGAAGATGCGATGGAAGCAGAACGGGAGATAAAATATTCACCTAGTGCTCTAAAAGCATCAATTCCTATTTTAGTTCCTATTTTTCTTATAGTTCTCAAATCAGTATTGAATTCGGTCAATTTTGCTCAAGACGGTGAATTAATTGCCTTAATAAATTTTGTAGGTGAACCTGTAATTTCTTTATTAATTGGTGTGTTCTTATGTCTATTATTACCAAAGAAATTAAATTATGATATGCTTTCTTCTTCTGGTTGGGTAGGTAAGGCAATTAAAGATGCGGCATCAATTCTTTTAATAACTGGTGCGGGAGGTATTTTTGGTAAAATATTACAAAATTCAGGTATTGCCGATATTTTAGGGCAAACACTGACCGACTATAATATGGGTATTTTCTTGCCTTTTGTATTAGCTGCTGCATTAAAGACTGCTCAAGGTTCTTCTACAGTGGCCTTGGTAACTACAGCTTCTATTATTATGCCAATGATGTCATCCCTAGGTTTTGAAACCGAAATACAAAAAGCACTTGTTGTAGTTGTAATTGGCGCAGGGTCAGCTGTAATTTCTCATGCTAACGATAGCTTCTTTTGGGTGGTTACCCAAATGAGCGGAATGAATGTGAAAACAGGCTATCGACTTTTTGGTTTGGGAACGGGTATTCTTGGTCTTACAGGGGCAATTACGGTTTTTGTATTCTATTCTATTTTTGCCTAGTACTTTAATATTCTGGTTTACCTCTGTTCGTTTTTTTGAGCGAGGCCAATTTCTTGCTTTTCAATCTTTTTTCAATAGATGATCTGGTGGGTCTGCTTTTCTTTCTTGCCTTAGGTACCATCAAAGATTTTTCTAGAAGTTTCAAGAATCTTTTAGTAACCAATTCTTTGTTTTTGTGCTGGCTACGAGATTCATCACACTGTAAAATTAAATTTCCTTCTTTACTAATTTTATTTCCCAGTTTTAGAAGTGCTCTTTTTTTCTGACGTTCTGTAAGTCCGGCTGAGTACTCAATATGAAATGATAATTCTACTTTAGAGGATACTTTATTTGCGTGCTGCCCACCGGGACCACTACTTCTAATAGCTTTAAATTGTAACTCGGTAAGTATTTGTTCTTGTTGCACAACGGGCTTTTAACAAATGTAAACAAAAGAAATGTCTCTACATTGCTATGAAAAGTAGGCTCAAGATTGAATATTTATAAGACATAAACAGTCGTTGTATTTTTATTTATGAATTTGAAGAAGCCTCTTGTATGCGCTGATTGATTGTTTCGATGGCGACGTTTAAAAATATTTCTTTCCCCTTCGGGTATAATTTATCTGCATTGAAAAAGATGGTTTCATCATCATCACTTTTACTTTCGGTTAAGTAATAGGCACCCATTGGGTAAGCTTTTTCTACAGTAACATGAAATCCTGATGAAGGTGAAACTCGAAACTCGTGAGCATAAACGATAATTTTTCTTTTGGTATTCGCATATGTTTTAAGTACATCTATAGAAATCATACTTGATTCACCGAAAAGTGAAGCGACATACAGATTTTTTGGATTTTTATAAAGCTCCATAGGTCTTGCCCTAGCTATAATGCCTCTGTCCCGTAAAACAACTGCACGATCGGCAAAAGGCAACACATCGTTTACATCGTGTGTTGCGACAATGGTTGTAATTCTATTCTCTTTCAGATAATTGAAAATATTACGGCGTAAACTGTTTTTAAGAAAATTATCTATGTGGCTAAAAGGCTCGTCTAGTAGTAAAATCTCTGGTTTTTGTGCTAATACTCTAGCTAATGCAACGCGTTGTTGTTGCCCTCCACTAAGTGTTTTTACTTTTGTATTGGCAAATTCGGTAAGCTCTATCATTTCTAATAGCTCTTGTGTTCTTTCTTTAAGTTCTTCTGGATAAAAGACAGAAAGGTATTGGCTAATGTTTTCAGATACGGAAGTGAAAGGCATTAAATCAAAATCTTGCGATAGATATTTCATAAAAGCAGGACCAGGTACCAAGTTATAAGCCGGACCTAAAATTTGTTCATCCTCCCAAAAGATCTCACCTTGATCTAAATCCATTAGTCCGTACATTAGTTTCAACAAGGTGCTTTTGCCACACCCGCTTTCACCAATGATAGCCACATGTTCTCCACGCTGAATACGTAAATTAATGGATTCTAATACTGGAAGTTTATCATAAGAAAATGATAGGTTTTCTACTCGTAACATGCTTTTGTACTTAGGAATGCAAAATTGAAAAATCCGTTCCAATATGAAACGGATTTTTCAATAAATTATTGATTTTAAAAAGCAATTACTTCTTAAATTCTTTTAAAACACTTTTATTAGGTAGCTCGGTGTAGCCCATATTGTAGAGTGTAAAGCCAAAAATATCTGCATATTGCTCTATGGTTTTACTTACAGGAGTTCCAGCACCATGTCCGGCATTTGTTTCAATTCTTATTAACGTTGGGTTGGTACCTTTTTGCTTTTCTTGAAGCTCTGCGGCAAACTTAAAACTATGGGCTGGCACCACTCTATCATCATGGTCACCTGTTGTAACCAAAGTAGCTGGGTAAGCTGTACCTGCTTTTATATTATGTACAGGCGAATAGCCTTTTAAATATTTGAACATTTCCTCATCATCTTCTGAGGTACCGTAATCGTATGCCCATCCGGCGCCAGCCGTAAACGTATGATAACGTAACATGTCCATAACGCCAACTGCAGGCAATGCTACTTGCATTAAATCTGGTCTTTGCGTCATTGTGGCGCCAACTAGTAATCCTCCGTTAGAACCTCCGCGAATTGCTAAATATTCTTTTGAAGTATAGTTGTTGGCCACTAAATATTCTGCAGCAGCAATAAAGTCATCGAACACATTTTGCTTTTTAGTTTTGATGCCCGCATCGTGCCATTTTTTACCATATTCACCTCCGCCTCGTAGATTAGGAACAGCATAAATTCCGCCTTGTTCCATCCAAACGGCATTACCGATGCTGAAAGACGGAGTTAAGCTTACATTAAATCCGCCATAGGCATATAGAATTGTCGGGGTTTTACCGTTTAATTCTGTTCCCTTTTTATAGGTGATAATCATAGGTACTTTGGTACCATCTTTAGAAGCATAGAAAACTTGTTCAGAAGTATAATCAGCAGGATTAAAATCTATTTCTGGTTTCCAGTACAATTCATATTCACCGGTTGCAGGGTCAAATTTATAGGTAGAACCTGGAGTGTTATAATTGGTAAAAGAGAAATATAGCTCTTTATCATCTTTCTCTCCACCAAATCCGCCAACAGAACCTATGCCTGGTAATTTTACTTCACGAATCAGTTTACCGTCATAATCATATTGATTTACCTTAGAAATAGCGTCTACCATATATTCGGTAAAGAAATAACCGCCACCAGTATTCGGACTTAATACATTCTCCGTTTCCGGGATAAAATCTACCCAGTTCTTTGCTTCTGGGCTAGCAGCGTCAACAGTAACTATTTTCTTGTTAGGTGCATTTCTATTGGTAACGATATACAGCTTAGAACCGACGTTGTCAATAACGTAATTATCAGAATCAGTGTCTTCGACCATAGGGATAAGTAATCCGTTTGGGTCTTCTAAATTTTGAATAAACAATTTGTTGCCAGAGGTAGAAACAGATGCACTTATTAATAAGTACTTGTTATCTTCGGTAACATTAGCACCTATATAGCGATGCTTTTCTAGAGAAGTTCCTCCAAAAATAAGTTCGTCGTCTTTTTGAGGTGTGCCTAATTTATGATAGTATACTTTGTGTTGATCGGTTTTAGCCGATAGCTCACTGCCTTTTGGTTTGTCATAACTAGAATAGTAAAAACCTTCTTTACCTTTCCAAGAGAGTCCGCTGAATTTAATATCAATCAACGTGTCTTCTACGATCTCTTTGGTTTCGGCATTTAAAATAATTGCTTTTCGCCAATCGCTACCTCCTTCAGAAATTTGATAGGCTGCTAATGAACCATCTTTAGTAAAACTCAAACCTGCCAAAGATGTAGTGCCATCTTCAGAAAATGTATTCGGATCTAAAAAAACCTCGGGTTTCTCATCACCTTTAGCTCTATAAACGACATATTGATTTTGGAGTCCGTCGTTTTTCATGAAATAGGTGTAATCCCCTTTTTTAAAAGGCGATCCTAATTTTTCATAATTCCATAGTTTTTCAAGACGATTTTTTAGATCATTTCTAAAGGGAATATGCTCTAAATACCCCAATGTTGTCTTATTCTGTTCTTTTACCCAAGCTTCTGTTTCTGGGCTTCGATCATCTTCTAACCAACGATAAGGGTCTTTAACTTCGGTGCCAAAATAAGTATCTACAGTATCAACTTTTGCGGTAACGGGGTATTTCACGGTAATGGGTTCAGGTTTAGGTTCGTTTATACAGGAAGAAATCAGCGCCAAGATAAGTAGCGCAGGGATTATATTTTTCATTAGCAGTTGAGTTTGCACTAAAATACCATAAAAAAACCTTCAAAACAGCTATGTTTTGAAGGTTTTAACGTTGAAAAAGGTATAATTTATACTAAGCCTTTTTCAACTAGATATTCTGAAATTTGTACAGCGTTTGTTGCAGCACCTTTTCTAAGATTATCGGCAACAATCCACATATTTAAAGTGTTTCTTTGAGTTTCATCTCTACGTAAACGCCCAACAAAAACCTCATCTTTATCGTGTGCATAAATTGGCATTGGGTAGGTGTTGGTATCAGGATTATCTTGAACTGTTACACCGGGCATTTCATTTAATAATCTTCGAACCTCGTTTAACTCAAAATCATTTTCAAATTCAACGTTTACAGATTCTGAATGACCACCAGCGGTAGGTATTCTAACTGCTGTAGCGCTTATTGAAAATGTGCGGTCATCTAATATTTTTTGAGGTTCGCGAGCCAGTTTCATCTCTTCTTTAGTGTAACCGTTTTCCATGAAAACATCGCAATGAGGCAATGCATTTCTACCAATTGGGTAAGGATATGCCATTTCACCTTGTACACCTGCAATTTCATTTTCAAGTTGTTGAACAGCTTTTACACCAGTACCTGAAACGGATTGGTATGTAGAAACTACAACACGTTTCATTTTATATTTTTTATGTAATGGGTATAATGCCATTACTAGCTGAATTGTAGAGCAATTAGGATTTGCAATGATTTTGTCTTCAGCGGTAAGCTCATGAGCATTAATTTCAGGAACCACTAATTTTTTAGTAGGATCCATTCTCCAAGCAGAAGAATTATCTACTACAGTCGTACCAACTTCCGCAAATTTTGGAGCCCATTCTAGAGAGGTGTCACCACCTGCTGAAAATATAGCAATATTTGGTCTAGCGGCTACAGCATCTGCTAAGCCTATTACCGTATGCTCTTTTCCTTGAAAGGTCATTTTCTTACCTACAGAACGTTCAGAGGCAACTAATAATAATTCCGTTAATGGAAAATTACGTTCAGCCAATACTTTCAACATTACATCGCCCACCATGCCTGTGGCACCAATTACAGCTACTTTCATTTGTTAACCAATTATATTAAGCGGCAAAAATAGGTAATACTGGTACTTACACAAGTAAAAAAGAAAAGAATAATCAAAATATAACAAAATGTTTTATTTATAACATTGTACTATTTAGAGTATTGAACAAAAAAAGAACCGTCAACAATGTTAGCGAAACAAAGTTGACGGTTTTAGTTATTGTTAGTTGCAGTGCAACGGTTCCCTATTTATTAGGGAGTATTATAAATTACTTTCTTAAAGCATCTCTAATTTCTACCAATAATTCTTCAGCAGTAGGTCCTTTTGGAGCTTCTTCAACTGGAGCTGGTGGAGTTTTAGTTTTGTTGTAAGCTTTAACAATCATGAACATTACGAAACCAACAATTATAAGGTTTACAATAGTATTGATCCAAGCTCCCCAACGGATTGCATTTTCAGCAGTAGTTACGGTGCCATCAGCAGCAACAACAGCTTCATCTAAGATTATTTTCATATCTGCAAAATCAATTCCGCCTGCGAAATGACCTACGATTGGCATAATGATATCAGCTACAAAACCGTTCACTACTAATCCTACTGCTCCGGCCAAAATAACTGCAACAGCAAAATCAATGACGTTACCCGTCATAATAAAATTCTTGAATTCTTTTAACATGTGTACTTAATTTAAGTTAATGGTTATATTATAAGTATTGCAATTTACTAAAAAAAGCTCAAACCTTAATGAAATGTTAATAAATCAGTTTGTTAAAACCCGCTTAATACGTTGAGAGAGTCCAGTAAGAAGTTCATACGATATTGTTTCGGCAGTTTGGGAAAATTTATTTGCTGGTAATTCTTTGCCAAAAATGATTACCTCATCACCTTCTTTGCACTCTACATTTGTTACGTCTACCATAATCATATCCATACAAACATTTCCTATTATAGGAGCCATATGACCATTAATACTTACAAAGGTTTTACCTTGTCCATATTGTCTACCAATACCGTCTGCATGACCCAAGGGTAAAGTAGCGGTAACGGTTTCCGAGTTCGATTTGTATTTACGATTATAACCTACAGATTCCCCTGAAGGAATACTATGCTTTTGGGCGATGATAGTCTTTAAAGTCATTACAGGTTGTAATGCTTCATCAACATGAGGTTCATTGCCGTAACCATAAAGTCCTATGCCACTTCTAACCATATCATACTGGGCATGTGCGTAGTTGATAATACCAGAAGTATTTAATACATGCTTTAAAGTTTTGGTTTTAAATAAAGCATCTGCTTGCTGGCAAATAGCATCGAAACGGTGTAATTGAAGGTTGGTGAATTCCGTTTCTTTACTATCCTCGGTGGCGGCTAAATGCGATAATATAGCAATAATTTTTACCGCTTGTTGTTGCTGTATAAGGACTGAAATTTCTGGGAGTTCATCCGCAGAGAAACCTAACCTATTTAGTCCCGTATTAAATTTTAAATGAATTGGATAATCTAAAGTATTCAATTTCTGGGCTGTCGCTACAAAATCTGCCAATATAGCTTTAGAGTATATGCTTGGCTCTAAACGATGTTCAATTAAAGTTTTAAAATGAATTTTTTGTGGGTGAAGTACTAAAATAGGTGCGGTAATACCACCTTCTCTTAAAGTAATGCCTTCATTTACATAAGCTACAGCGAAATAATCAACACCTAAATCTTGCAAATGTTTAGCAATAGAAACAGAATCACTACCATAAGCATATGCCTTAACGACTGCCATAAATTTAGTTTCAGGCTTTATTTTAGAGCGTAAATATCTGTAGTTATGACCAAGTGCCTTTAGGTCAATCTCTAAAACGGTCTCTTCTGCCTTAGCCATTAGCATTCTTTTTGACTGTATCAATCTCCTCAGATTTTACATCCATCGTTTTCACTTTCTCTTTAAGCATAGCTTTATAATATGCACCACGGCTTAAAGGCTCATATTCATTTACCTCACCTAGCATTACCAATTTGTCGTTATTAGATTTTCTAAAACTGTAATTGGCCAAATTACCAGTACGGGTACAAATGGCGTGTACTTTAGTAACATATTCTGCCGTAGCCATAAGAGCGGGCATAGGTCCAAAAGGCTTGCCTTTAAAGTCCATATCCAAACCAGCTACAATAACTCTAACACCTTTATTAGCTAGGTCATTGCAAACAGTAACTATTTCGTCATCAAAAAATTGGGCTTCATCAATACCGATAACATCGCATGTGTCTCCCAATATTCTAATGTTGGCAGCTGCGGGTACGGGCGTAGAACGAATTTCGTTGGCATCATGAGATACCACCATTTCATCATCATAGCGTGTATCTACCATTGGCTTAAAGATTTCAACCTTTAATTTGGCAAACTGTGCTCTTTTAAGTCTACGAATCAATTCTTCTGTCTTTCCAGAAAACATTGACCCGGCAATGACTTCTATCCAGCCGAATTGTTCTTTAGGATTAACTGTGTTTTCAAGAAACATTTTGTAATTTTAGACGAAAATAATGGGTTTTTCGTTTATTATTTAAGAATGATAAAGGTATTTAAAAAACCCGCTATTTAGGTCTTTACCGTAAAAATTGTGAGATGAAAAATAAGTTGAAACTGGAATTGAGAAAGTTATCTACAGAAATTTTGACTGCTGATAATTTAGATGATGTAACAAATTTGTATGAGGTTTCTAAAAACCTATATGAGAAACTTGCTGTGCTTAAGTTTATTGAGGTTGAACTAAATGATATGGAAGTTGATGTTTCCAAAAATGCTATTGCGGCAAAATTTGAAGAAATGGCAACCGCGGTATTAAAGGGAAACACAGGAGTACCAGAGAATAATCCGCATGATGAGGATATAGTTAAGCACCCTGGTATGGAAACCATAAAAGGTTTCATATCTGAAATGCCTAGTAATGATGATTTAGAGGATGTTTTGGCTGAGTTTATGTCAAAGCCAGATTTGATGAAAAATGACAAGGAACTCTTTATGCCATCAAAAGAAGATTTAAAACAAACTAATGCAGCACCAAAATCATTGAATGATCGTTTGGCAAAAAGCAATGTAAAGGTTGACTTAAATGACCGTTTGGCATTTGTAAAGCATTTGTTTAATAATAGCATGGAAGATTATAACCGTGTATTATCTCAATTGAATACGATAGATTCAGAAGAACGTTCTATATCTTTTATAAAGAATATGGTGAAACCTGATTACAATAACTGGGCAGGAAAAGAACCGTTTGAAGAACGATTTATTGAGTTAGTATCTCGAAGATTCTCTTAATAATGATAATTTTGTGTATCACAAACCCAGCACTTGTGTTGGGTTTTTTACTTTAAAAATAAATGGGAAAGCTTTATTTAGTGCCAACACCAATAGGCAATTTGGAGGATATGACTTTAAGAGCAATTAGAATTCTTAAAGAAGTGGATCTTATTCTTGCTGAAGATACCCGTACAAGTGGTAAGTTATTACATCATTTTGAGATTGGTACTCAAATGAAAAGTCATCATATGCACAATGAGCATAATATGGTAGACTATTTAGTTGGCAAATTAAGGGGAGGTGAGAACATTGCTTTGATATCAGATGCTGGCACGCCCGCAATTTCTGACCCTGGTTTTTTATTGACACGTGCCTGTGTTGAAGCAGGTGTTGAGGTAGAATGTTTACCAGGTGCAACAGCTTTTGTTCCCGCTTTGGTTAATAGTGGTTTGCCAAATGATAAGTTTGTTTTTGAGGGATTTTTACCGGTTAAGAAAGGGCGACAAACTCGTTTAAAACTATTGGCAGAAGAACCACGTACCATTATATTTTATGAATCTCCGCATAAATTATTGAAGACCTTAGCTCATTTTGTAGAAAACTTCGGAGCTGAAAGACCTGTTTCCGTATCAAGGGAGTTGACAAAACTTTATGAAGAAACAATTAGAGGTACTGCCGAAGAAGTTCTGAAACACTTTACTGAGAAACCACCAAAAGGAGAAATAGTAATTGTGGTTGGGGGGAATAAATAAACATTATGACAATACAAGAATTCAAAATAAAATTAGCTGATAGTCCAAAAGATATTTCCTTTTCAGAAACTATGGTTGCTATAGATTCTAAATACATTTTTACACCTACGGCATACACAAACGGAACAGTAAGTAATGATGCTGGTCAAAATTCGGGTTCTTGTAAATTATTTTCTTTTGCACTAAAAGAAGGACTTACCAAACAGGAAACCTTGGCTTGTTTTGGAGCATATTATTTTGATGAAGTGCTTCTTGACCTTAAAGGTAGCTCTCACCAAAATATTAGAAACTTTATAAAAACTGGTTTCGAAGGTTTAAGCTTTGATGGTGAGGCATTAAAATTGATTTAAGGGGCGTACTTAGGTCTGTCAAATTAGTACGAATTATTTCCGTCTACAATAATTGGGAAGGTTATGACCATAAATAAAATAAGATGGAAGGTTTATTATTTGAAATAAGAGGATGCGAGATTTGTAAGGCACATTTGCCTTTAGAACCAAGACCTATTGTTGCGGGTAATAGTAATTCTAAAATCATTTTGGTCAGTCAGGCACCAGGTAGAAAGGCACATGTAGAAAATAAAGCTTGGGACGACCCAAGCGGAAGAAAATTAAGGGAATGGCTTGGTGTCAGCGAAGAGGTATTCTATAATCCCGATAATTTTGCTGTACTGCCCATGGGTTTCTGTTACCCAGGAAAAGGAAAAACAGGCGATTTACCACCTAGAAAAGAATGTGCTCCTTTGTGGCATTCACGTGTGTGGGAACAGTTTTCTAATGTAAAACTGATTCTTTTAATCGGTAAATATTCTCAAGATCAATACCTAGGGAAGCAGTCCAAAAAAAACTTGACCGAAAATGTATTGCATTACAAAGAATACTTGCCTAAATATTTTCTTCTACCACATCCATCACCTGTAAATCGCTTTTGGCGTAGTAAAAATCCTTGGTTCGAGGAAGATGTTGTTGGTGAGTTGCAGGAATTGGTTGCTAAGATTTTGAAGGGATAAAAAATGCGCATCCAAAATATTTGAATACGCATTTATAAGTTTTTTAAGCTGAATATATCAGTTAATAAACCGATCCATCATGCTTTCCTTTTTCCCAACCATGTTTTCCTAAGTATTGGTCTGCACTGTCTACGGCTCCGGTTTCAATAGATGTTCCCATAGAATCGTTCCAACGGTTAAGATATCCAAAGAGAGAAATCACGCCTAGCATTTCAACAATTTCACCTTCGTTCCAGTGTTGGTAAAGTCGCTCTTTTATTTCGGCATCAATTCCGTTAGGCACTTGAGAAGCCTGTAGAGAAAAATCTAAAGCGGCACGTTCTGCATCTGAAAATGCTGAATGAGTTCTATATTCCCAAATGTTATCTAATTGCTCTTGCTCTGCTCCATAACGTTCTGCAGCTCTAATAGCATGAGCTTGGCAATACCTACAACCCGTAGCATTACTGCTTACCCATGCAATCATTCTTTTAAGGGCAGAAGTTACGCGACCTTCATTGGCCATAACGGCTTTATTGAGGTTTATAAATGCTTTAGATATGGCAGGTCTGTGCTGCATTGTCAAAACAGAATTTGGACAAAAACCAAGAGTTTCATTGAAAAACGCTGCTAATTCTTTAGTTTCTGGGTCATGGTTTGGGTCAAGCGGTGTTACTAATGCCATACGTCTTTTTTAAGTATTTATTTAAGATGAGTTAACTAAGTATTGGCTGCTTTGATCAGTTGGTTGGATCATATAACAGCCTATATTGTTGTATTTTTGTATTCTACAAGAAACAAAAAATTATGAGCACAACAAATCATATTAGCACAAAATGGTTGGGCAACATGTCCTTCGAAAGTAATAACCCATCAGGACATTCATTAAGAATAGATATTGCCAAGGAAGATGGCGGTGATGGTAGTGGTTTTAGACCAAAGGCTTTAATGCTTTCTTCGTTAGCAGGTTGTTCTGGTTTAGATATAGCTGCATTGATTAAAAAGATGAAGCTTGAAGTAGATGAGTTTCATATTGAAACAATTGCCAATCTTACAGATGAGCATCCTAAGTTTTATGATAAAGTAGTTATAGAATATCATTTTCATGGTGAAAACTTGAATGAAAAGAAACTGCAAAGAGCGGTAGATCTATCTATTGAAAAATATTGTGGTGTAATGGAAATGTTCAGACAATTTGCTGAGCTGGATATCAAGACTATTTTTCATAAGAAATAATACGTCATTGCGAGGTACGAAGCAATTTGTTTGTTTTGTCTTCTTAAGCGAGAGATTGCTTCGTACCTCGCAAAGACGATGTAGATTATATTATGAGAACTGTATCTGCCACCTGTTACTGATTACTGAACACTTTAACTTCTAAAATGCGCTGGACCATAAAACCGAAACCGAAACAAGAAGACATTGATGCCTTGGCAAATGCGCTTCAGGTAGATAAATTGGTGGCGCAACTGTTATTACAACGAGGTATTTCTACCTTCGAAGAAGCAAAGAATTTTTTCCGCCCACAACTAAGTGACCTTCATGACCCTTTTTTAATGAAAGACATGGATATTGCCGTTGCCAGAATTGAAAAGGCAATTGTAGATGGTGAAAACATTTTGGTTTACGGAGATTATGATGTAGATGGTACAACTGCCGTTGCTTTAATGTCATCTTATTTGTTAAGCTATTACCCCAATGTAGCAACCTATATTCCGGATAGATATGAAGAGGGTTATGGCGTGTCTTTTAAGGGAATTGATTTTGCTGAGGATAACGGATTTACATTAATCATTGCTTTAGATTGCGGAGTAAAGGCTATTGATAAGGTGGCTTATGCAAAAGAAAAGGACATCGATTTTATAATCTGTGATCACCACAGACCAGGTAAAGACTTACCGGATGCCGTTGCAATTCTAGACCCAAAAAGGGATGATTGTAACTATCCGTACGATGAATTATGTGGGTGCGGAGTCGGTTTTAAATTAATTCAGGCATTAGGTTCTCGGAGAGGAGAAACTATTGATGATGTCATCTATTACCTTGATTTAGTGGCAACTGCAATTGGAGCGGATATAGTACCGATAACTGGGGAGAATCGAATATTAGCTTTTTATGGCTTACAGGTTATCAATCAGCAACCTAGAATTGGTTTCAAGGCTATTATTGATCAAATCAACAAAAGCGTTCTCACCATTACAGACGTAGTGTTTATAATTGCCCCCAGAATAAATGCTGCTGGTAGAATGAAACATGGCCAACATGCCGTAAATCTATTGACGGAAACGAATATGGATGTAGCTATAAAATTCGCTTCTGAAATTGAAACGTTTAACACAGATAGAAGAGGGCTGGATCAAGAAATTACCCAAGAAGCTTTGGTACAAATTCAAGACAATGAAGAGGAAGAAGGTTTCACTTCTGTAGTCTATAAAGATTCTTGGCATAAAGGGGTTATTGGTATAGTAGCCTCTAGATTGACGGAAACCTATTATAGACCTACATTGGTTTTTACTAAAAGTGGAGATAAATTGGCTGCTTCGGCACGATCGGTAAAAGGTTTTGATGTATACAATGCTCTAGAAGGATGTGCAGATTATATAGAACAATTTGGCGGTCATAAATATGCAGCTGGGTTAACCTTGTTAGAAGATCAATACAACAACTTTAAACATCAGTTTGAGAAAGTGGTTAAGGAAACCATTGATCCACAGATGTTGATTCCTGAAATTACGATTGATGCGGTTATAGAGTTGAAGGATATTAATCCGAAATTAATGCGAATTTTAAAACAGTTTGCTCCATTCGGACCAGGTAATATGTCTCCAACTTTTATGGCAGAAAATGTACACGATACCGGCTATGCTAAAGGAGTAGGTAAAGAAGAGGCACATTTAAAAATTGCGGTAGTACAAGAAGACAGTCATAGAATTGACGGTATTGGTTTTAATATGGGAGATAAATTATCGTTAGTTACTGGCAGAAAACCTTTTGATGCTGTTTTTTCGTTGGATGAAAATGAATGGCAAGGCAATATTAGTATTCAATTGAAGCTAAAGGATATAAAATGAGAATAGAGCACATTGCTATTTGGGTTACAGACTTAGAAATGATGCGAACATTTTATGAACGATATTTTAATGCTTTATCTGGAGAGAAATATTATAACCCTACCAAAGAATTTTCATCTTACTTTTTAAGATTTACCGATGGTGCAAGATTAGAAATCATGCACAAACCAAGTATTGGTAAGTCGTCTAATATTGATACGACACGTACGGGATTTATACATTTTGCAATGTCGGTGGGGTCAAAAGAGAAAGTTAATTCCCTGACCGATGAATTACGTGCAGATGGGTATACAATTAACGGCGAACCCAGAACTACAGGAGATGGTTATTACGAAAGCGTGGTCTTGGATCCAGAAGGTAATCAGATAGAAATCACCATTTAACATTACTATTTATAATTATTCTAAATAAGATTCATATATTTATACTAAATATGTAGATTCTTATGAACGATATCAAACCTATATACCAAAATGATTTTGGAATAGCCTTTCAGTGGAAAAAAGATAAACCCAGTCAATCAAACAAAGTTCAGGTAATTTTCAGGGATATTGGCTTACTGCTTACGCAAAGTGAATTACGCTATTTTTCTAAATGTATTACGAACACCATAGAGAATGGAAAAGGTAATCTGTGTGGTGATTGTAAAACAAAAGAATCGTGTAGGTCTCTTTTATTGAATAGTCCTGCCCACCAAATAACTTTTGCAGTAAGCTATCAAGAGGCTATAGAAATCAGAGATTTAATTAGTGGTACGTTGTTTAAATTAGAGTTAGATTCCTTTTTTGGAGAGCTGGGTATAGAATAGTTAATGTTACAGAACTGCTCAGATTTGTGCTATAATTAGTTGATAAATCTTCATATCTCCAATGATATATTAAATATCTTTGGACCCTATTTAGTGATTGCCCTATGAGCGTAAATGATCCCTATGCTGCCTTAAGATTTAAGGAATTCAATATTTTTCTTTTAGTTCGCTTTGCTATGGTTTTTGCCTGGTCTATGCAATTTATTGTAATAGAGTGGCAAGTCTACTCCATGACAAAAGACCCATTATCATTAGGTATAATTGGGTTAATGGAAGTAATACCTGCAGTAAGTATGGCACTTTTTGCTGGTCATATCGTAGATCAGAAAGAAAAGCGAAATTTGTTAATCAAGTGTATTTTTGGGTTTTCCGTTATAAGTTTCGGGTTATTTATGTTGAGCCTACCTTCGGTTTTAGAAACTTATGACACCAAAGCAATTCTATACGGCATCTATACTCTTGTATTTTTTGGTGGACTAGTGAGAGCGTTTTTAGGACCAACTATTTTTTCTCTTATCGCTTTGATCGTTCCCAAAAAAATATATCCAAATGCAGCAACTTGGAGCAGTACAACATGGCAAATGGCATCTGTACTTGGTCCGGCATTAGCTGGGTTTTCCATAAGCTTAATTGGCGTACATTGGTCTATGTGTGTCATTTTCGGGTTTTCATTACTTGCGTTGACGGCACTATTTAATATTTCTAAGAAGCCAATACTTAACCCTAAGATCGGAGAACCGGTTTTTCAAAGTTTAAAAGAAGGATTGAATTTCGTATTTAAGACTAGAGCGATATTAGGTGCCTTAACTTTAGATATGATCGCGGTCTTATTTGGTGGTGCAGTGGCATTATTGCCCATTTTTGCACAAGATATTTTACATGTAGGCTCAGAAGGTTTTGGTGTATTAAGAGCTGCACCGGCAGTTGGTGCGGCAATAACTATGCTTGGTTCAACAAGGTTTCCGTTACATAAAAATGCAGGTAAGAAATTATTGATTGCAGTGTTCGGCTTTGGAGTATGTATGATTGTATTTGGTCTATCTACCTATTTCTGGCTTTCTGTTATAGCTCTGTTTTTAAGCGGGGCTGTAGATGGGGTTTCAATGATTATTAGACAAACTATATTACAATTAAAAACTCCAGACAATATGCGTGGTCGTGTAGCTTCGGTAAATTCTATGTTTGTAGGTTCGTCTAATGAGCTGGGTGCTTTTGAAAGTGGCGTAACCGCAAAACTAATGGGAACGGTAACAGCAGTTGTTTTTGGTGGTACTATGACGTTATTAACAGTTGGACTTACGGCAATTGTTTCTCCTGGTTTCCGTAAGTTAGATTTACAGAAAGATGTTGAAGAGCATGAAAGCTAACTGCTTTAAAAATAGAACATAAAAAAAGCCCTAATTTAGGGGCTTTTTTTATTGTAAGTGGTACTTAAGATTTGGGTCTTAAGTGGGGGAACTTGTAGGTAAATTGAAGATTTGGGAATCAACACTTAATCTAAACAACACTGTAAAGGTATCACCAATGTGTAGTTTGTACTAACTTTTGTTGTCAAGTGCTAAATTTAAGTTGTAGGAAAAGGATTACATGTGGTTTGATGGTTTTTTAATGTATATTTTTTGATATTTATTAGGGTAAATAGGATGCAGATGAGAATTAAAAATTGCAGGTTATTTTATAATATATTTTTAAAAGTAGATTTTGTGGAGGTATTTATATCTTAGAGAATATAAAAAATTAGCTTCTGTATTTAAAAAATTAAATACCGAAAAAGCCCCTAAAATAGGGGCTGTTCTTTAAAGTAGGTATTCTTAAGACATGGGTCATTAAGGGGGTGAACTTGTAGGTAATGTGAAGATTTGGGATCAACACTTAAACTTAATAACACTGTAAAGATATAATCAATTACTAGTTTTAGAAAACTATTGTTGTGAACACCTCAATTCTTGTTGTAAGAAAAGGATTACAAATAAAAATGTGTAGTTCGTCGATGTTTTTGCTATTATTTAGTTGAATTTCTTCAAAGAAAGTTCCTTGCCGTCAAATTCGGCATAGGTGTAGTAATTGATCCAATCACCAAGATTGGTGTATTTTGAATTTTCTTTCAGTTTTATCTCCAACGGCAAATGTCTGTGTCCAAATATGAAATGGTCATAATGCTGTTGTTCTAATTTTCTATGTGCATATTGTACAAGCCATTCTTTATCATTACCTAAGAATTTAGCATCGTCGTCACCGCTGATCAACTTATTGCTTACAGATAAATGTTTGGCCAACCGAACACCTATATCTGGGTGTAGCCATTTAAAGAACCATTTAGCCAGGGGGTTCGTAAAAACCTTCTTCATTCTTTTAAAACCCTTATCATCTGGTCCTAATCCGTCTCCGTGACCTAAAAAAAATGAAGCTCCGTTAATGGAGTATTGTTTAGGTTTGTGGTATACAGGTATATTTAATTCTTCTTCAAAATAACCGTTCATCCATAAATCATGGTTGCCTACGAAATAGTGTATTTCTATACCGGCATCAGACAGTTCTGCAAGTTTTCCTAAAGTTCTAGTAAATCCTTTTGGAATTACGGTTTTGTATTCAAACCAAAAATCGAACAGATCGCCCATTAAGAATATAGCAGCTGCATCAGATTTAATCGTATCTAACCAGCGAACAAATTTGAGTTCTCTCTGCCTACTTTCTTTCATAGTAGGTGCACCTAGGTGATTATCGCTAGCAAAATATACTTTTTTCCCTGCAGGAAGTTCAATGTTCGTCATCAGAATGTAAAGATAATAACTGTTTTGCGGACCAAGGGAATACCAAGGTCAAAATAAGACATGGTTTTAATAACCCCTACAATTTATACGGAAGCATCTTTTTCGTTCAGAACTATTTTTATTGGTAAGTGATCACTGTATCCTTTTGTATTAAATGTGGATGAATTAGGTCTGCCAAATTTCACAGGTTTTTGGTAGGAACCAGAAGTGAGCTCAGGGTAAGCAATAATTTCTGCAGTACTCAATTTAAATGGCAATTCAGATTTTTCAGATAAAATACTTTTAGAAATCATAAACTGGTCTAACAAATTATACTCGTTGCCAAAGACAAACGTACCAATTTGAGCATCCAGAAACTTATGCATTACATTATAGAAATACTTTAACCGTACTCTATTACTTTTTACCAAAGCCTTATTATTGATGGCCATTAAATACGACGTAATACTTTTGTTATACGGATTGTCGTTAAAATCGCCCATCAGTAAAATATTGGCATCTTTACCCTGCTCTTCATAAATTCTTTCGATCCAATACGATAAGTTCTCGGCTACCATAATTCTAAATGGTTCACTTTCTAATTCTCCCCCTGATCTTGATGGCCAATGGTTAAGTATGCAAACAAGCTTATTGCCATTTTCAGTATTTATATGAACTTGAAATAAATCTCTAGTAGTATTTCTTTTTATGATACGTAAACTAAAGGTGGACTGTTCTGGACCGTATTTATCCTTGTCATATATAAGTGCGGTGTCAATGCCTCGTTTGTCGTCACCTTCAGAAATTACAAATGCGTAGTTTTTATTAAGCGCAGCGCTCATGGAAGCAATGAGCAATTCAATAACAAATTCATTTTCAACCTCGCATACACCCAAGATATCAGGTCCTTGGTTGTTGTTGAATTTTGATATAATTAAAGTAAGGTTGGTAATTTTTTGATTGAGAACGGTAGCATTCCATCCGTCAAGCTCTTTGCCTAAGTGTTTATTTAAAAACTCACTTCTTCTAGGGGAATTTTCAATATCGAATAGGTTTTCAAGATTCCACCAATAAATGTGATGCTTTACCATGTTGTTATATATTAAGAGATTACCCTTAAAATAAAACAATTTTAAATGATGTAAAGAAAGTTAACAGTTAAGTTTAGTTCAACTTAATTATCACTGGCATACCACTCTGCAAAAGAGGTGTCGGTTTCTTGAAGCTTAAGAGAGAATAATGAAATGTTCTTAGGAAGTCTAGACTGTATTTTTGCTGCAAAATCTATCACCATATTCTCGCTAGTAGGTTGGTAATCGGCAAGAATTACATTGTGCCCTCTGTCTGTTAATTCTTTTGCAAGCTCTACGTGCGGTGTGTTCTTATTGAAAACAGTGGCATGATCAAAAATGTCTACGATATCTTCTTTTACAATTTTTTTTAAATCGCCAAAGTCTATTACCATTCCTAATTTTACATGACTGGTATCCGTAATAGGACGACCAATAACGGTTACAGATAGTTTATAGCTATGACCGTGTACATTTCTACATTTACCGTCATAACCGTAAAGTGCATGACCGGTCTCAAAATTGAATTGTTTGGTAATACGAATGTTACTCATAGCCTATAATTATATGGCAAAGGTAGGGAACTTTGATAGGATTTATAGCTTAGAAATCATTCTAAAACAATCTCCGTATTTCCTGTTATTAAGCTTACGTGACAGCAGTCTGCACCAACTTCATAAACTTCGTTGATGACCTCTTCATTGTCAATATAACCTTTGAAGGTAAGAGTTGCTGACTTATTTTGATATTGAACACGATGGGCATCACTAAGAATAGGATAGATACCTTGTTCTTTGGAATACTGATATTCTTCGCCATTAAAATTTGTTGCCAGGTTTTCACCCGTTTCAGTATCTATAATCTCATAGCTGTCTAATGCAACAGCTGCGCCAGATGCATCTTTTAAGATAACCGAAATCGTTACAAAATTAAGGGTACAAGCTACCATGCTACAATCTTGTAGCTCTGGTTCATTTTTATTACTACAAGTAACCAGAAATAGGGAAATAAATACTAGAAAGATTTTTGCGTACATAAAGAAAGCTTTATTAAGAGATGTACAAGTGCAAAATAGTTGCGTAGGGTATTAGATTACCTTTTGTATTTTCTTTTTGCGCGTACTTTATTTACAAAATAGATGATCAATACAGACAGTGCAAGCACTGGAAAAACAAGGTTTCCGTTTAAAAATTGAAAGAATTCCATAATAATTATTTAGAAACAGAACGAACCGCTGTTTCAGTTATTGTTTATTTTTTAAATTTTGACAGTGCATTTCTAGTAAAATCGGAAAGGGCTAATTTTCCTGTAATAGATGCGCGGTCTGTCAATAAGGTATCCCAATGGTCGGTACCTTCCCACAAAACTTTCTTCCACTCTGTTAAAGCATCAGGATTATAGCTTGCCAATTTGTGAATAAAGAAGTCTAATTCTTTGTCCATTTCTTGTGCAGAGTCGTATACTTTATTAAACAGTCCTTTCTCTTGAGCCCAATAAGCACTCTTCCATTCGGTAGGTGCTAATGACATTTCGCCTAAGGCAGCAGTTCCTATTTTACGCGCTACTGCGGGTGCAATAACCAAAGGTGCGATACCTATACTAAGTTCTGATAGTTTTATGGATGCGTTTACATTTGAGTACACATAATCACAGGCAGCAGCAAGACCAACACCACCACCAACGGTTTTACCATGTACACGACCTACAATTACTTTTTTACATTTTCTCATGGCATTGATCACATGAGCAAAACCACTAAAGAATGCTTTACCTTCTTCTAAATTAGATACCTCTAAAAGTTCATCAAAAGATGCGCCGGCACAAAATGCTTTTTCACCCTCAGATTTTAATAGGATAACAGAAATAGCTTCGTTATCAGATAGCTCATTAATAGTGTCTGTTAAGCGTTCTAGTAGTTCGTAAACGAATGAATTACTGGCAGGGTGCCCAAACTCTACGTGAGCAACTTTACCATCTATTCGTGTATATAAACTTCCATTTTTTCTTGTAGTGACCATAGCATTATATTTGACTCGATAATCGAGATTACATACTTCGAAATTTATCTAGAAGCAGCTGATACAAAACTACGGATTTTGCAATAAAGGTTTAAATTTGTTTCTAAACTTCCACACCAAAGCGGCGCCTCTTATAAACATCCAAACGGTGAAGGATAACCAAATTCCTGTTAATCCCCAGTTAAGATATTTCCCTAAAAACAGCATGGGTACAAAACCTAAGAATGTAGCTACCAGTAGGGTGTTTCGTAAATATTTCATTTCACCAAGACCTTTAAAAACTCCGTCAAGAACAAAGGCAATTGTATTTACAGGAAGCCCTAGAATAATAATATAAAAAATGCCGTAAAAGGCAGATAGCATTAAACTTTCATTAGAAAACAAGCTTCCTAAGGGTTTGTAGAAAATAGTCGCCAGAGCCATAATAACTACACTTACCAAAAGTCCATATTTAGTTATTTTTTTCACGAGTAACCAGAGCTCATCATAGTTCTTTTCTCCCAATAACCTGCCGCCCATAATATTACCTGCCGCACCGTAGCCATCTATAAAAAATGCGGAGAAAAGCCATAGGTTTATGGCAATGGTATGCGCGCCAATGTATTTGTCGCCAAGAGCGGTTGCCTCTCGTACAGCAAGTATAAGAGCGGTATTAAGGGCAATTGCACGTACAAATAGATTTAGGCTCATGACAATCAATCTACCTAATTCTGGGTGCATCGGTAATTTTAGTTTCAAGCTAATATCTGTCTTTGTCCAAAGTAAATAGAAGGCCATAATCGCCATTATTGCTTGTGCCAATAAACTTGCATAAGCAGCACCATCTAAGTACATTGCGGGTATAAAACCTTCAATACCGTATACAAAAGCAAAATCAAAAATGACATTCAAAATGGCTCCGGTTATGGCAATGACCATAGGCCAGTATGTGTTCTGTAGTCCCCTAAAAATACCCATTACGGCAAAAACGAATAAGGTTAATGGAAATCCCCAAACGCGAATAGAATAATAACTAATACAGTATTGCAGTATTTTTCCTTTAGCGTTTAAAAGCTCAAATATTTCTTGAATTACAAATATGGTAGAGAGCAAAACAAGTATGCTTAAAGCAATGTTGAGGTAAATGGCCTGTGCGGGCAATGTTTTAACTTCTTCTAGTCTGCCTGCGCCTAAATACTGAGAAATAATTGCTGAAATGGCACTACGGGTTTGCCCAAGAATCCAGATGAGCATAGAAAGAAAAGACCCAACAATACCAGCGGCGGCTAAAGACTCTAATCCGTCAACAGGAATGTTCCCTACAATGGCTGTATCTGTAATGGACAATAAAGGTTCGGCAATACCGGCAATAGTTGCGGGAATAGCTAAAGCATTTATAGATTTGAAGTTAACGGACGTTTTCAAAAAATATGGTTTCTATAATACGAGTTCGTAGCAATGAAAAGGATATTGGCTTTGATTCGGAAAAAAGATATCCCCTAATTTGGTATAGCCACGTTGCTCGTAAAATTTCTGATTTCTTTTATTTTGGCTAAAGGTATCTAACCTAACGGAGAGGGCATTATGTTCTCTAGCAAAGTTTTCTGCAAAAGCCATTAACTGCTGGGCTAAACCTTTGCCTTGATATTTAGGATGTACCGCCAAACGATGAATGTAATAATTAGTACCATTTTCGGTCAACCAGTTTACTGAATGGTATTCTTCATCCATAAATAATGAAATAACAACGCAACCTACTATTTCATCATCCTGTAAAAGAACATAAAGTTCATTGCGTTCTATATCCTTTTCAAATGCTTGTTTAGATGGGTATGCTGTTGTCCATTGATAAATACCATTTTCTTCCATTGCAATTCTACAAGCATCGGTCATGGATAAAATTTCGGGTATTTGCGAGATCTTTGCAGGTTCTATCATTGAAGCAATTTAATTAAATTGTAAATTTAGAGTTATAATCAACACTTTTTATCATGATGAATATTCTTGTTCCTATTGGGACCTCTACAAATGCTAACGAAACTTTACAATATGCAGTGGATTTTGCAGAAGCCTTTGGGGCAGCAATATATGTAATGGACGTTTTCAACGTAACTGGAAAAACAGGAACACTTACAAACGTTACACAAAAAGTTGCCGAAAACTCTAAAGAGCGATTAAAGGAAGTTATTGGAAGAGTAGAGACCAAAAATGTTTCTATTAAAATAGCAAGCTTTAACGGTGAGCTAAAAGACGGACTAAAAGAGATTAATAAGGGTATAGGTATAGACCTTATAATTTTGGCTCCTAGAAGTAATGATATTAAAGAAGAGAACTACTTAGGGCAAACCTCTGGTGCCATTATAAAAAGAACCAACATTCCTACATTGATAGTGCCAAAAGGAACGTCTTATAAAGAATTTAAGAGCATTTTGGTTGCTTTTAAATCGGGTATTCTAAAAAGAAAAAGAATTTTAGATCCGTTAATTGAAATTAAGAATAAGCATAATTCAAGTGTGAATTTATTGATGGTGAAAACACCAGGATATTCAGATGACGATTTAAAAATAAATACTGCTTTAATGGATATCAGTTCGCAATTAACGTTTACTGATAATTCAACTACATACCATGGTGTATTAGAGCATTTTCAAGCAAAACACCCCGATTTATTGTGTGTTTTTAGAAGAAAACGTGGTTTTTTCAAGAAATTATGGGAGAAAAGTACCATCGCAAAATCGGAATTTTATGCCCCGGTACCAGTATTGGTATTAAGTGTAAAGAAAGATTAAGTAGTACTTTGATGGCTTGTTAAAAGATTTTTTGGGATTAGCCTGCCCGACTTTTTAGGCGGGCTCAGTTGGCTACCCGCCCATGCCGAAAAAGGCATGTTCGGGCAGGGAGCGCAATTTTTCAGATAATGAGTTATATATATGTTCTTTACAGCGATGTTTTGAAAAGGTTCTATGTTGGTATGACTGACGATTTAGAGAATCGTTTAGTAATACATAATTTTAGTAAAGTAAAAAGTACAAAGCCTTATGTACCTTGGAGAATTGTTCATACGGAAGAGTACAATAATAAATAAGAGGCTTGAGTAAGAGAAAAGTATTTAAAATCGGCTGCGGGAAGAAGATGGAGAAAGACAAATATTATTTTGGAGTATTAGCCAGCCCGACTTTTTTAAAATGGACTCTGTTGGTTGAACTATTAAGCTGAAAAAGATACTTTTGAGATGAGTAGGATCTCTGTAAAAATGAATTATATTTACAAGCTTTAAAACGGAACATTCGGAAAATCGTTTTTTCGCTTATTTTATATTAAATATTTTGGGGGATTAGCTCAGTTGGCTAGAGCGCTTGCCTGGCAGGCAAGAGGTCACCGGTTCGAATCCGGTATTCTCCACTTAGAGCTCCCATTTTTGGGAGCTTTTTTTTGGTTTTGATTTGAGGGTGATAATTTGGTTTAGAGCGTCCCGAAAGCATTCGGGAAAGGTCACCGGTACGAATCCGGTATTCTCCACACATGAAGGCTCCCGGTTTTGGAAGCCTTTTTTATTTGACTATTTTTAAGGATGCCGTTTTCAACATATATACTTTACAGTAATTCTATAAATCATTTTTATGTTGGTCATTGTGAAGATATTGAAGAGAGAGTTGCACGACATAATAAAGGAAATGGCTCTAAGTATACTAAAAAGACAAATGATTGGGTTTTAAAATGGCAGCGCAATTTTGAAACGCGACCAGAGGCAATGGCTTTTGAGCTTTTAATTAAAAAGAAGAAAAGTCGAAAATATATTGAGTATTTAATTTCTACAGTTAAGAAAGAATAGAGCGTCCCGAAAGCATTCGGGAAGGTCACCGGTTCGAATCCGGTATTCTCCACTTAGAGCTCCCATTTTTGGGAGTTTTTTTTTGGTTTTGATTTGAGAGTGATAATTTGGTTTAGAGCGTCCCGAAAGCATTCGGGAAGGTCACCGGTTCATAGGTTCGAATTCGATATTTTCCACATTTGGTTAAGCCTTAACAAAAGTGAAAACTTTTCTTTTTATACTAACATTCAAAGATGCTATGTGTAATTAAACAAATAGGAATGTTTTTGCAAACCACTACAAAAAAATAACTTACAAACTAGAGCTAATACAAAACAACGTATCATCTACATTAACCGGTGGAGTAGAGATTTTGTACAGAATAATACCTGTAGCATCAGCTTTATATTCTTTGAGTTTCTCGCCAAATTCGTTGGTAATATATCCTACAATATCACCTTTTGTAACAGTATCACCTGCTTTAAGATCACTGTAAAAAAGTCCTGTTTCGGTGGCGCTGATATAGGTAGGATTGTTTAGCTGAATAAGGTTGGCATGCGCAGCGGTTCCTTTATTGTACATATCCATGTTGTTCAACATATTATACACTCCGTTTTTTATGAAGCTTATGGCATCTTTCTGTACATTTCCTAATTTTCCACTTTCAAAGCTTAAGGCTATTTTTCCATCTTGAGAGGCTTGTTTAAAAACATATTTTGCAGGTTCATTATCCTTTAACGTAAAAGGATATGAAACAATGTATTCAAATCCGCTGATCTCTGTAAGTTCCCTAGCTTTTTTTGTTTGTTCCGGATAATTTGGGTTATCGTAAAAAAGTGCAAACGGAATCAGGTCTTCATTTACTCCACCGCCATGAATATCCAAAAAAACATCGCTCTCGGGTATTATTGTCGTAGTAATGAAATCTGCTATTTTCTGGGTAACGCTACCAGAGGATTTTCCAGGAAAAGCACCGTTAAGATTCACTTGGTCATACGGATTAACAATTGAGGTTCTTGAAAAGAATGAACTTGTATTTGCAATGGGTATAATGATCAAAGTACCTTTTAAGTCATCGATATTAAATTCTCTTAAAAGCTCTTGAACACCTACAATAGGCGGATATTCAAATCCATGAACTCCGGCAACAATTGTAAAAACAGGTCCTTCGCTCTTTCCTTTTAATATAGATATAGGTAAAAAGGCTTTATTATTTCTAGAATCTTGAAATTCTATACGTATGTTTTCTTTGAGAGGTCTTTTAGTACTTGAAAATACTTCTTGAAAACTGTTTTGAGCTATCCCTGAAGAAAGCGATAAAAACAAGAAAAGGGTAAAAAGAAGCTTTGACATTGTAAGGTGTTTTGGTTCTAATTTGTTTGGTAAGACTAAGGTATTAAAAACGTAGTAGGTAGTAAAACTTTCCACTCACGACAACCACGGCATGCAAACAGATAAAACTCCTACCTCCTTCCCCATAAATTCCTAACTTGCAGTTCATTCATCAATCAATCAAATCGTTTACAATCATGATAGTAAAAAAAATCAGTCAACTAATTCTGTTTACATTAGTTGTGGTTACAACCTACGCACAAACCAATGATTCCATTTCTAACAAACTCACCAATGAGTTAAACAAAATTGCTACAGATGGCTCTTTAGTTGGTTTTTCGGTAGCTATCGTTAATGAAGAAGGCACCTTGTATGAAAACGGATTTGGATTTGCAGATAAAAAAGCAAACATAAAATACACCGAAAAGGCCCTTCAAAATATAGGATCTATATCAAAAACCTTTATTGGGGTAGCATTGTTGAAAGCGCAAGAACTGGGCAAACTACATTTAGATGATGACATAAACGACTACTTGCCTTTTAAAGTAGTGCATCCTAAATTTAAAAATACACCTATTACTATTCGGCAATTGGCAAGTCATACGTCAAGTATAAAAGATCCTGCAGAATATGAGAGCAAAGGCTATATATTGAAAGAAGTCGAAAATGGTACTGCCAAGGTAAATGGTAATTTCTTGCCTCCAAGTGAAATGATTTCCTTGGGCGATTATCTAAAAGCTATTTTGAGTGAAGATGGTCAGTGGTATAAAAAGAAAACATTTTCAAAATATTCTCCAGGTGGCATGTTCAACTACTCTAATATTGGAGCTGGGTTAGCGGCATATGTTTTAGAGCAGGCAACGGGAGAATCATTTCCAGAATTTACCCAAAAACATATTTTTGACCCCTTAGAAATGACAAGTTCTGGATGGTCTTTTGATACCATAGATTTATCTATGCATTCAAAATTATATGCTGATCAAGATACGGAACTGGCATTTTACAAATTGGTGAATTACCCAGATGGCGGACTGATTACTTCCTCCCACGATTTGGCAAAATACCTATCTGAAATTATAAAAGGCTATGCAGGTAATGGTGTTATTTTATCCGCAGAAGGCTATAAAGAACTATTTATTCCTCAATTAACCGACGAAAATCATAAAGACCGAAGTGATAAGGAGTATAATGACGAATACAACATGGGGGTTTTTATGGGCATATCTTCAAAAGGGCAAATTGGGCATACGGGAGGTGATCCAAGCGTAGTCACCCATACGTTTTTCAATGAAAAGACCAAGGTCGGAAAACTGTTATTGGTCAACACAGAATTAGATAAAGAAAGTGTACAAGATTTCATAGCTATTTGGCGGGCTTTAATTGCTCATGAAAATGAGTTATAACAAAAAGAGGTGTTATGAAAAATGAAATACATACCATTTGGTTAGACCTCAATGAAGAACTATATCATTTTATTTTAGGGAAGATAAAAGACGAGCAGGTAGCAAAAGATATTCACCAAGAAGTATTCTTGAAAATACAGACCAAGATCCACCAGCTGCAACATACTTCTAAGTTAACCTCTTGGGTATATCAGATTACAAGAAACACCATAATCGACCATTTTCGTAAGCCAAGTTCTAACACCGTTGCTATTACCGATTTTGATATGCCAGAAGAACAGTCGGGCGATTTTGACTATTCAAAATTGACCAATTGCATCAACCAGAAAATAGAACAGTTATCTGCACAGCATAAAGAAGCTATTGTATTAACTACGTTTCAAGAATATTCTCAAAAAGAGTTGGCAAAGCATTTGAACATATCATATTCGGGTACAAAATCTAGAGTTCAAAAAGCTAGGGACATATTAAAAATACAGTTACTTAGTTGCCCAAATGTGGCGTCTGACCAAACAGGAAAATTGCTCGATTTTGAAAATAATGAAGAATAGCTACGTCTTTTTCTAATATACCACGTCTATCTGTTATAAACCTTAAATAAGTTATGATGGATGATCAAAAAAAAGTAACCGTACAAATATTAAATGCCTTTACCGAGAATGATCAAGGCGGCAATCCTGCAGGTGTTGTTCTACATGCCGATGCCTTATCGCATGAAAATAAATTAGCCATTGCCCAAAAAGTAGGACTGTCGGAAACCGCATTTGTATACAGTTCCAATACGGCAGATTATAAATTAGATTTCTATACGCCAACAAAGCAAATAGCACATTGCGGCCATGCCACCATTGCCACTTTTTCATATTTGAAACAATTGGGATTGTTAAAAGGCAAAACTTCTTCAAAAGAGACCATAGATGGAAATAGAAAAATAGAAATACAGGGCGATTTGGCATTTATGGAGCAATTGGCACCAACATATGTAGACCCAGTTGAACGAGAAAATGACATTTTAAATTCATTAGGAATAACAAAAGCAGATTTGCTGTCAAACGCACCAATTCAAGTAGTCAATACCGGTAATTCTTTTCTATTGATTCCTGTGAAAGATGTAAAAACGCTAGAAGATATTACACCATATTTTGATGCCATAGAAAACATTAGCGAGGAATTTAATTTGATAGGATATTATGTGTTTACAATTGATGCAGTAGCAGAAATAGATGCGACAACAAGAATGTTCGCGCCACGCTATGGTATTTTAGAAGAAGCAGCAACGGGAATGGCTGCAGGTCCTTTAGCTAGTTATTTGTTTGATGTCTTGCAGCAAAAGCAAACCAATTTTAAAATTCAGCAAGGCAAATACATGAGTCCGCCATCATCAAGTGCGCTTGAAGTACAGTTACGTGTAGAAAATGAAACAATAACCGGACTCATGGCTGGCGGAAAAGGAGTTGTAGCCAATGAATTGAACATAGAGATATAAACAGCAGAAGCAACCATTTACGTAGTGCCTAACACTTTGTACTCCAAGAGAATTTTTCAAGCGATTTGATTTTACAAAAGAAATACCATATAAATTATATTTTAAGATATATAAATTTTCACTAACTTTCTAAGGATTAAGATATTGTGTCTAAACAATGTTTTTTGTAAAAGCATTATTGAAGCAAATAAATTTCCCTAGTATGTATTGCCGGTAGCATTATTCCCCCTTTGTGGTAAAACACCTAATGACAAGAATAATAACCAAAAATTATATATTATGAGAACTATTAAAATGACTATGCTTTTAACGCTAATTGTACTTTTCATGCCACTTGTCAATAACGCACAAGAAATTTCGGCTACCATGGATTTTGAGAATGCAGAAGCCAATGTAGCTGTTGTGTCGAATTACGTAAATGCAGTGCAAAACGGAGATGTGGAAACTATGGTAGCGCAATTAGCAGGTGATGCCAAAATTTATGGTCTAAACGAAGTATTTACAGACGCAATGAATCCTTCTCAATTGTCTGAATATTATAAAGCTAGTTTTGCAACTTCTAAACATTCAATTGACCCAAACACGTCTTATGCACCCATAAAGGTAACTGGTGGCATAAACGAGGGCGAGTGGGTTATGGTTTGGACTACAGACACTATTTCAAGTAAGAAAACCGGTCAAGAAATTGCTATACCTGCACAGGTTACTTGTGTTGTTGAAGATGGTAAAATTAAAATGATGGCGCATTATTACGATCAATTAAACGTAATGACGTCTATGGGATACACGCTACAACCACCTACTGAATAATAAATAAACCGGTAGTATTATTGTAAAACCCAGAAGCTTTTTCTGGGTTTTATTTTTTATCTTTTTACCGCCATCACCTAGCGCCATTACCGTGCAGTTACAAATTGAAAATGAAAAAATTGCCGGACTCATGGCTGGTGGAAAAGAAGTTGTAGCCAATGAATTGAACATAGAGATATAAACAGCAGAAGCAACCAATTATCTGTAACGCATCTATCTAGTATATTCTAATATTAAAACTATGAACACTGGTATGTTATTTAGGGTCATTGGTTGTATGATTTTGGTAATGGTTTTATATTCTTGTAGCAGTGATGATGATAGTAACCTAATTTGTTCTGTTGAAGACCCTGTAGAAGAATTAGCATGGTTAAATGAATGGGTTGCCACACTTTCAGAATTTGAGTATATACGAAGTGCGCGTTATTTGGGCGATGATGTTTTCTATAATATCAACTGTAATCCTTTGGTAAACTATGTCTCTATTTTATATGATTGCCAAGGGAAAGTCATAGGCTTTACCGGAGATTTTAGAGGGCAATTCACCAATGATCAAATGCTATGGTTACCAGAAAACTCACAATGCAGCTTCCCGGTAGATAGATAGCACTGCGTATACTCAATACTCCCTACTTAAGACTTATAACTATTTCCTCTCTGTTATTGTAACAATTGCATGGCGTAAACGTCCTATTGTCAATCAATCAATCAAAAATCACAATCATGAAATCGACCAACACTGTAGGTAGGATAATAGGATTACTATTTCTACTCATTTTTGTCATGGGTATTCTTGTGTATCAATTTTTACAAGGACCCATTTTATTTTCAGAAGACTTTTTAATTAACGCTACGCCAAACGCTCCAAAATTAATTACCTCCGTATTGCTTGGAAGTTTAAGTGGCCTATTCTCGATTGGTATTGCGGCATTGCTGTTTCCTGTTTTTAAAAAATATAGCATTACACTAGCCGTGCTATACTTAGCATTTAGTATTCTAGATTTTGTTGCAATAAGTATAGATAATATCAGTGTTTTGGCTATGTTAGAGTTAAGTAAAGAATACATGACTACTGGAGAGGCTAACGCTAATATGCTAGAGGCTATGGCTCCCATATACTTTCAAAAACATTGGTGGACACATTATTTGAGTTTATTGACATCTTGCTTTTCTGTATTTGTTCTCTATTTCACATTTTACAGAACAAATTTGATACCTAGAGTACTTTCTGGCTTTGGTATGCTAGCCGTACTACTAATGTTTATTAAGATACTGGCTTCTATTTTAGGCGAAGGCATTAGCATGAATATGTTGTTACCAATGGGTTTAATTCAATTGATTTTACCGCTGTGGTTATTGGTAAAAGGGTTGAATACAGAATGGTTAGAAACTAACTTTGGCGTAGCACGTTTAAAAGATTAAAGTATAACTGTTTTTTACGAATTACGCTTTCCCGTAATTCTATAAACACTATTTTTTTTACCTTGTTGATTAGTGCTGAAATATACTTCCCCTAACAGCGTTATAAAGAATTAATTCTAAATTAAATTCAACTAGGTAATTATAATATGAAACTAGAAAAAATATTAGATAGATTAGGGTCAATTGAAAAAAACTCTTTCATTAAGATTATTGATAATATAATATCAAAAAATCCTAAAAACGGTAAAGAGATTAATAAGATTTTAAGTAGCTCTGACAAAGGGTTAAAATCTGTTGACAATCAAAATATTTCTACAATTTTCAATCTAACCTCATCAGAATTTCAGAGCTATATTGAATGTGAATTTCAAGAAATTACTTCTCAACTAGATATTTTGATAGATATAATTATTCGCGACGGTAATTGTATCATGAAACAAGATTGGTTTTCTAGGTTGTATGAAACAGAAATAAAAAATTTAAAAGGTAAAATTAAGAGTCTTAATGCTGATTTTGAAAATGACAAATCTGAGTTAGAACCCTCACGTAAAAGAGATTATAAAATTTATAAATCATGTCTACATACTGCATATCAAAACGATATTGAAAATAATAGAGATGCGAAAATAACTTCGGATGAGTTGTCTATAATCTTGACTCTAAGTAAACAATTAGGATTATCTCAAGAAGAAGTGAAGCTAATAAATTACTCTATTATTCCTATTCAAAAATTAGACATTCAGGAAGTAATCAAAAGTCTTAAAAATATAGGTGTAATTTTTTACTCCAATAAGGAAAATACGATTTATGTTGCAGATGAAATGGTTCGATTATTACGTAGAGTCAGAAAGAAAGAAGTTGCAACTAAGTTTTATAGGAGAACATTAAAGTTACTTAGAGATCCAATAATAAATCAAATAGCAAGAGACCACAATATTGACAGAAAGTTATCTTCCGCTCAAAAAATTGAAGAAATAATTAAAGAAGGGGTTTCCTTTACCAGTCTGCTTTTAGAGGATATTTATAAACCAGGAAGCACACTTACTGAAAAGAAGAAAACCTTAAATGAATTGTGTGAAAAAGGTTTAAATATCAATAATCTTAGAGGAAGTGTTTTAGATGATAAAATAGAGAGTTTAATTCAGCATTTTGAAAATGTTGAGCGAGATGAAAAAGTTGGTATTTCTTTAGATGGATTTGATAAGTTACTTACCGAACTAAATCAATCAATTCCTAAGTTAAACAAAGAAATTAGAGCACAATTTGAATTGCAGGAAGAGTTTGTATTAAAGGGTGATTACTTATTGGATTATAATATAAAGCCAAGAGATATTCTCGACTTAATTGTGAAAGAGGATTTAACCAAATTCATAAAAGATAACGGAATAAAACAAAGGGGAGATGATATTTTAAATATCCTTGAACATTACAAAGATGTTGAAAATCTTTATTTAGAAAATTATTCTAATGTTGCCTTTAGAGATTTGAACCTTTTGAAAGAAAATGGTATAGTAGTAAAAGAAAGTGAATTAGGTTTGAAGTTTGAGGAGTTGACTAAAGTTATTTTTAAGGGGTTAGGCTTTAACGTTGATGATATTCTTAAAAATAAAATAAATACTCAAAAGGATATGATTGATATTCTTTTGAACCTAGGAAACGATGAAATTATCATTGTCGAATGTAAGACCAGTAAAGAGAGAGGTTATAATAAATTTAGTACAGTTTCTAGACAACTGAAATCTTATCAAAATTTAGCATTAAAAAACAACCTTCGTATAGTTAAGATTTTACTTGTTGCGCCAGAGTTTAGTGATGATTTTGTTACGGATTGTGAAATGGATACTGAAATGAATTTGTCACTCCTAACAGCATCAACCTTATATACAATTCTAGAATCTTTTAAAGGATCAAATTACAATGAATTTCCACATGTGCTCTTTAGAGATATAGTTATTAACGAAGATAGAATTCTAAAGGCATTGAGTAAGTAATTAGAATCGAATAATTGTTTTACTAAAGCAACCAAATAATCTAATGAATTGGAAAAACTGTTAAGAATTTTATTATTAATAGTATGTTCAACATTACAATTGAATGCTCAAAACACTCAAGAAAGTTGGGATGCCTACATGGCGGCGTATGAAGATGGTAAAATTGGATCAACCACCTTACGAATGGATTTAATTGATAATGTTCCAATTGAAGGCTTCAATTATGTTTTAGTTACGGGATTGACCTATGAAACGGCTAACGAAAATGGCTTGCCGGAGAATGAAACCTTTGCGACACTTCACAAGGTGGCAGATCAATTAATGGAAATAATAGATAAAGAAACTGAATTCATCACCGTAGGTTCATTTATGTATAATAAAGAGCGGTTAGAATATTTTTATCTAAAAGAACCTAAAGAGTTAGCTTCTGTAATTGAGAATTTTTACAAATTAAATTATCCAGATTATAAATTTTACGTAAACATAAAAGAGGACAAAGACTGGTCATATTATAGAGATTTTCTATATCCAAATGAAGAAACCCTTAATTACATGGCAGACCAATCTGTACTACGAAGTTTAGAGCAAACGGGTGATAAACTTACAAAAGCAAGACGCGTAAATCATTGGTTTTACTTTTCTACAGAAGAGGCAATGAAGCAATGCGAGAGTGAGTTGGTTGCCGCTAATTTTGCCGTAAATAGTTCAGGTATAAATTCTCAGTCAGACTTACCTTATGAACTACAAATGTATAGAGTTGACCATGTAGATATTGATACTATCTTTCCTATTACTTCTCAGTTAAGAATTACGGCAAAGAAGTTTGGTGGTGAATATGATGGTTGGGAAACTATTGTGGTGACGGAATAATTTTTAGAAATATTGTAAGTCATAATTCATGAGCCAACAAAAACTGCTACAAGCAGTATTTCAAGACCAGAAACCAAGAGAAATACTAGCTATAAATTCCTTCGGTGATATCCTCTTTAAAACAAAAAATACCCAAGGCGATTGTTATGCTGTATTGCAGATTTATATAAACAATAACAATACAAACAGGCAGTATGCATTTTACTTTAGGCAACACCTACTGGGCAATAGCGCAAAACAATACAAGCAATTTTTAAGCGGTAAGGGTTTGTTTAGAACGGCAGAACAAAAAGAATTACACGAGACACTAATGTTGCGTGAGGGGCTGCTTGAAACTCTAGATAAAAAACTATCAAAAAAACCGAACGAAGTTTATATAGCCAATGCCTACCTAAGTAATCTAGATAATATAGAGGCTTTTTACACCTTGCCTAGTGACGCTTTTTACGAAAAGCTATTGCAAGAGTGTACTTTTAATGAAGATACACTTACTGACCTTACCGAGATAGACAATATAGGTGATAAGCCGCCTTTTTATATTCAAAAATTATATTGGGGTTACGGAAGGGAAGATAGTGCTGTAAAAGAGAAATTGTACGAGTGCATAAACCTTCAAGATTTATCGGTCTGGAACGAATTTGGCGATTTTTTAAACGAGCAAATTTCTAAATTACGGCAACTGAGTAATGTAAGCGTGTATAATATGCATAGCATTCCAGATGCCTTTTTAAATAATTTACATACGTTACCAAATTTGGTAAGCCTTACATTGGGCAGGCATTCATCGAACGCATTAGATCACCAATATCAGCTCAAAACTTTACCTGAGAATTTAGTTGCGTTACAAAATCTAAAATACCTGAATTTAGATGGCAATCAACTTACTGATTTTTCAGAGATAAGTAGATTGTCGCATTTAAAAACCTTGAGTGTATACAATAACCAGTTTACTAATTTGGAAGGTATAGCGGGTCTGAAGCACGTTACGGTGTTGAATTTGGCGAACAATGCCATAACGGAATTACCGATAGCCTTAAAAGAACTGAGTCGGTTGAAGGTGCTGATTCTTAGCAAAAACCCGTTACAAGAAATACCATCTTGGTTAGGCGAACTTGTCCAGCTTGAGGAGCTTCATTTAGAACAAACACAACTAAAAACACTGCCAGAAAGTATTGGTCAATTGACCCAATTAAAAGTATTGGGGCTGAAGAAGAATCCGTTTGAGACATTGCCAAAAATTATGGGCAAGATTCCAAAACGCGTTCTAGATTTGGAACTAAGAAACAGGGCTTTGTTTGATGCCAAGGCAAAACAAAAGCTTTCTGAATACCCAGAAGGAGACTTCTTATTTGAATCTGACCTTAATTTTAAGCTATTGGTCATTCAGAAATTAATGTATGAAGATGAGGTGCTGCTGCCAAAGTTTAGTATTTATGATTTTGCCAAAACACATGATATCGATATTGAGGAAAGGGGCTATGACATACTTACGGAAGCGGTAGAGTATTTTGAAAACATAAAAATTCCGGCTAGCCTGTTAATAGATATTGAAGAATTATATCCGGACGGAGGCAGTGAAATTTACAGTCAGCTGTATCCTTTTTGGGACGGGGAAGATGACTGTTTTGATGTTAAAAGCATAGACGATATAGTATATCTACCACGCTTAAAACGAATCAACAATTTATTCTTTAATAAAGATCTGGTGAAAGAATTAAGAATAAGAAAAATCAAGGTAAGCAACTATTAGTGCATTTAAGATGAACAGTAAACCATCAACAATTTGAGAAAAATAATCGAAGCATATTTAACTAAGCTTTTTGAATATAATAAGAAAAGCGCCCAGTATATGGAGGATTTTAAAGCTAATCCTCATTTTAGGTCTACTGAAGAAATGAACAAAGAAGATCTAAAATCTAATGCTTTTGTAGCTCCAGAGCTCAAGAAAGGAGAAATAAGTGTATGTATATCTCCAGATTTGGGAAATCAGATGCCTCTGGTTTTAGAAAAGTGGTATGTAAAAGTTGGTGATAGGGTAAAATCGGGTGATGTATTATGTGCAATTGGGAACGAAGCCGTTACCATGGAATTTGAAAGTTTCTATAATGGTAAAGTAATCTGGATTTGTGAACATAAAAAAGACTTAGTCCCAGGAAATGAGCTATATAAAATTGAAGGTATATAGCAGTAATTCCTAAACTCACTATCCCACTATCCCACTATCCCACTATCCCACTATCCCACTATCCCACCAAAAAGTACACAAGATTCGAAAATGCGTGTAAGTGCTCTCGGCATCTTCGCACATACCTTTGTCCTATTCTTTTAGACACTTAAATAATAGGCGATATGATTACAACACAATTTGGAAAAAATGGGTGGACACCCGATAGAATAACAATTCTTAAGGGCAAAACATTCGTTATAACGGGTACTACGAGCGGTACAGGTTTTGAGGCGGCAAAAATTTTATTGAAAAAAGGGGCGAAAGTGGTGATGCTGAACCGTAACCCAAAAAAATCTGCAGATACCTTAGCAACTTTAAAGCAAGAGCTAGGTAATGCTATACCGGTAAGCAATATAGAAATGGACTTGGCATCATTGGCATCCGTTAGAAAAGCTGCCGAAGAAGTGCTGAAAACCGTACCACAAATTGATGCGTTGATGTGTAACGCAGCCATTGCCCAAGTACCAAAACAAACGGTTACCGAAGATGGTTTTGAAAGTCAGTTAGGGGTAAACCACTATGGTAACTTTTTACTGCAGGCATTGCTATACCTACGCATTGAAGAATCGAATGGGCGAATAGTGACGGTAGGTAGTATGGGCTACAATTTGGGAATTAAGACCATACAGTTCGATGATATGAACTGGGACAAGAATTATAATCCGAATGCAGTGTATAGTCAAAGTAAGTTGGCGCAGATCATGACGGTTTATGAATTACAAGATAAGTTAAAAGCAGCAGGAAAAACTGGTGTGAAATCTTATGCCTGCCACCCTGGGGCATCTTCAACTTCATTAATTAAAACCAGCGGAAGTTTATTAACACGTTTCATTTGGCAAATAATGAAATTAACGCCAATGGTGCAGTCCGCCGAGAAAGGATCATACCCAGAATTGATGTGCGCTACAGAACCTGATTTGGACCAAACAGCATTTTACGGTCCTACAGGCAAAAATTATTGGACAGGGGCCGTAGGTGAGTGCAAACTAGAACCACACGCAAAAGACAAATCGGTAATGAAAAGGCTTTGGAAGCTTTCTGAAAAAGAAACCGGTGTAACTTGGAATTTGTAAATTAGTAAACGACCAAAACTATAAACATGGATATATTAAAAGCAGCAACAGACTGGGCAAAGGCAGAACTAGTTTCAACTCCGTTTTTCATGCTCTTCGGTCTGGTATTTTTACTGGCAAGCTTAGGGTTTTGGCAACTGGGCAAGACCGATATGGCAAGAGCTTACATTATACCTACTTTGATAGCGGGTTCTTTACTTATGATTATTGGGATGGGATTGTTCTTTACTAATAAATCAAGAATATCTCAATTTGAAAAAGCATATGAAACAGATGCACCCGCCTTCGTAGCATCAGAACTTGAGCGTGCCGAGGATACTTTAAAGGAATATGATACTGTTGTTTTTAAAGCCATACCAATAATTATAGTGGTTTGTGCTCTGGTTTTATTATTTGTAAGTACACCTATTTGGAGGGCAAGTATGATCACCACTATAGCTATGTTGGTCGCTATTCTGTTGGTAGACGGTACGGCCCATGCAAGAATTGACAATTATAATAAGGAATTACAGTTGGCAGCTAAAGAAATGAAGAAATAATATGCAGCACTTTAAAACATTATCCGCTTATTTGGAATATCTAGAACTTCCTAGTCCGGAACACCCTATGTTAAGTGTATTTTCTGCAATAGGAGAAGGTTTTTTGCCATGTCATAAAGAAAGTTCGCCACCTATAACAAATGATTGTTATTCCATCAGTTTTAAAAAAATCATAAAAGGAGATTTAAACTACGGTAGAACAACCTATGACTTTACCAATGGTGTGCTATTTTTTATAGCACCTAGGCAGGTTTTACAATGGGATAATAGTGCTGTATTTGAGCAAAAAGGCTTCTCCATCAACTTTCACAAAGACTTTTTAAAAGGAACCGAGTTGGCGCATCAGATCAAAAAATACGGATTCTTTTCATATTCCGTCAATGAAGCGTTGCACCTATCTCCAAAAGAAGAAAAGCAGATAGCATCTATTGTAGCAAATATTGAAATAGAATACCAAAACAACCAAGATGAGTTCAGTAAAGACATCATTATTTCTCAACTAAGCACCTTGCTTAAATATGCTAATCGCTTTTATGAGCGACAATTTTTGAATAGAAAAGAACTTTCAACGAGTTTGTTAGAACAGTTTAATGAGCAATTATCCCAATATGTAGAATCGGGTCAGCTACAGGAGAACGGTATACCGAGTATAGAACAGATTGCTGATAAAATGGGAATTTCCCAGCGTTATTTGAGCGATACCTTAAAGAAAGAAACCGGAAAAACAACCACTGAGCATTTGCAATTGTTGTTAATAGATGAGGCCAAGAATATGTTGTTGCATCCCAGTAAAAGTATTGCTGAGGTAGCATATGAATTGGGTTTTGAATATCCGCACTATTTCTCAAGGTTGTTCAAAAAGAAAGAAGGTATCAGCCCAACGGCATATCGTGAGAAGTTTAGTGTGAATTAAAGTATAGGTATATAAAAAGCTAATCCGATACAGCATGAATTATAATAATAAAACATTTAGACCGGTAGCCAATACTAAGAATGGTGAAACTAGCCATGAAACCCTTTTTAAGTATACACAAAAAGAAAATATACTTACCGCTAGTTATTGTGGCGGAGAAATACTCGAAGGGCACTTAATAGGGGTGGTAGCTTTAGACGGTTCTATTGACATGCGTTATCATCAAGTGAATATAAAAGGAGCGTTAATGACAGGTAGGTGTGTCTCTGTTCCCGAAATTATGGAAAACGGAAAAATAAGACTTCATGAAAGCTGGCAATGGACTTCTGGCGACCAATCTAAAGGCAACTCGATAATAGAAGAAATATGATACTTGAAGTCGCCATATTATATGTTAAGCCAAATTTACAAGGTAAGTTTGAAGCAGACTTTGCACTCGCTAGTGATTATATTCAGGCAATTGATGGATATTGTTCACATACCTTGCGTAAATGTATTGAGATTGATGGGCAATACATATTATTAGTAGATTGGATAGATGTAGAAAGTCATGAAATAGGCTTTCGAAAATCTAAAGGTTATTTGAAGTGGAAAGAACTGTTACATGATTATTATGAACCTTTTCCATCGGTAAACCATTATGAAACGGTTTTTGAAAACAAATAATTATTATAATTTTTATTGAAAAAGTATTAAGAAAAAGACAGGCAAACTATAACAATAGTTTGCCTGTCTTTTTAATGTAATAATGGGTTATAATTCTTTATTCTTTCACCAACTCCTTACTCAATTCCTCAAGAGAAACCCCTTTAGTTTCAGGCATGTTGGTAATTGCCCAAATAAGTTGCAATACCATCATAGCACAGAAGAAGTAATAGATATACCAAACATGGTCTTTAAGAACACCTTGGGTAGCATCTAAGAAAAACGGAGTAATCAAAGTTATAATCGCAGCAAATACCCAGTGAACACTAACACCCCAAGATTGCCCGTAAGCACGTACGCTGTTAGGGAATATCTCTGAGATAAATACCCAAATTACGGCACCTTGCCCAATGGCGTGAGAGGCAACAAAAGTACAAATGAAGATAATGGTAAGTGTAGATCCTAAATTCATTTGAAAACAGAGACCAACCATGATTAAACTAATGATATAGCCAATAGATCCAATGATAATCAGTTGGCGCCTACCCAATTTATCCAATAAACGAATACCTATAAAGGTAAATACGAGGTTTACGATACCAATGGCAATGGAATTGAAAAGTGATTCTTTACCACCAAGACCTGCTTGCTCCAAAATTTCGGGCGCGTAATACAGTACAAAGTTGATACCTGACAATTGATTGAAAAATGCTATAAAGAAAGCGAGCCAAAGTACTTTTGAGTATTTCTTTTGAAAAAGGCTTTCACTTTTGGTGGAGTGTTGTAAATCGGTCTTTATCTCGGTCAATTGCAGAGCGGCTTTTTCTTTAGAGTGTATGATCTCTAATATCTTTAAGGCACCTGCATCGTCTTTTTTATGTAATGCCAACCATCTTGGGCTTTCTGGAACTGTAAATACCATTATGGTATATATGAAAGCAGGTATGGCTTCAACACCTAGCATCCAACGCCAATCATTTGCACCATCAAAACCTTTTAGCAGCCAGTTAGATACAAAGGCAAGTAAAATACCGAACACTAACCAGAATTGATACAATCCGCCTAATTTTCCACGATTCTCTTTAGATGTAATTTCAGAAATGTAGATAGGTGCTGCAACAGAAGAAATACCTACACCGACACCGCCAATAAAACGAAATACCGAAAAAGAGTAAGGATCTTGTGCCAATGCGGAACCTAAAGCAGAAACGAAAAATAATATTCCCACCCATAATAAGGTCTTTTTACGACCAAGATTTTTTGTTGGGATACCACCAAAAAGTGATCCCGCAACGGTACCCCACAGCGCCATACTCATGATAAAAGTTCCATGAAAAAGCGGAGAAGTGTTCCACAATTGTTTTATAGGTTCATTTGCTCCACTGATAACTACGGTATCAAATCCAAATAAAAATCCTGCGAGGGCCACGGTAATGGACCATACGATAATTCTGTTCATTGTTGAGTGTTAAGTTGTTGTTAAATATAATGAATGAAAACCACAAAATCGTAACCTTTTGGGTTAACCAAAAAATCAAAGAATTGGTAACTTGTGATAATTATAAAATTGAACGATGAAAGATTTGAAAAATAAAGTAGCCTACATTACGGGAGGCACTAAAGGTATTGGTTTTGCAGTTGCACAAACATTGCTAAACCAAGGTATGAGAGTTGCAATTAGTGGTCGATCTCAAGAAAGTGTAGACAAGGCATTTAAAGATTTTGATACTGATGCAGTTTTAGGAATTGTTTCTGATGTTGCTAAAATAGCAGATGAGAAAAATGCCGTTTCTAAAATTATGGACAAATGGGGTCAGTTAGATGTTGTTTTGGCAAATGCTGGTGTTGGTAATTTTGCGCCAGTTGATCAGATGACAGAAGAAGAGTGGCACCAGATGATAGATATTAACTTAAGTGGAGTGTTTCATACGCTAAAGGCTTCTGTAGAAAGTTTAAAGAAAACAGAAGGCTATTATATTACGTTGGCTAGTTTGGCAGGTACTAATTTCTTTGCACAAGGTGCAGGGTACAATGCTTCTAAATTTGGTGTAGTTGGTTTTACACAAGCTGCAATGTTAGATTTAAGACAATACGGCATTAAGGTATCTACCATTATGCCAGGTTCTGTGGCAACACACTTTAACCATAATGAACCCGATGAAAAAGATGCATGGAAAATTCAGCCAGAAGATATTGGCGAATTGGTGTTGGATCTTTTACAAATGAACGAAAGAACCTTACCTAGTAAAATAGAGGTAAGGCCTACAAGACCAGATAAGAAGTAAGCTTACACTTCTTTTTCTGTAAACGGAATGTCAGCATTACAGATTTCTGTAATTAGCTGACCAAGTATCTGCTCGAAATCAGAAATTACTTCATTATTTATGATGTGGTTTTTGGCTCCTCGGGCAGATTTTTTTTGTGCAAATAACAACGTGCCTTCCGCAAAATTCTTCAAAGAAATAATACCTGCTTGTATAGATAAGTTCTCTTTTGGGTTGGTTTTAGAATACATCAATCCGTAGCAAAGCAACTGAAATGCTTTACTGTACTGATATTCATCCGTTAGAATATCCCAATCTATAATTTCAACATTACGGCGTTCTACTTTTCCTGTTTTGTAATCTATAATACGGGTGATACCATCATATTCATCTACACGGTCTAATTTACCTTTTAAAATGATAGGAAAATCTAATCCGTTAACCGTTAGCGGTACAGATAAAGATTGCTCTAAGGCTATAATTTTAATTGTATGGTCTGCCAATGCCGTTACTTCAGCATCAATAAAGGTTTGTATGTATTTTAGAATGACATGAAAAGAAATATAGTTTTTACCAGAGGTGATATTCCCTTCTTTGTATGTTTTTTCAAAATTTTTGGCAACGATATTAGGTATGTGCTTTCGGATTCCGTTTAGTAAATCGGGCGTTAGTTCTTTGTTGATTAGCGGGGTGTACAATTCCTCTAAACTATCGTGTACAATAGTTCCAAAAGTATTTGGTGCTAAAGTCTCTTCTACCTGCAGTACTTCGTTAATGTTCAATAGATTCTGTTTGTAGAAATCTATAGGGTTTCTAATGTAATTGCTGAGTGAGCTAGGCGAAAATCCTTTTCTAGCTTTATCTTGAATAAGATCAACTAACGATTTTGTTTTTTCTACCTGTTCAATTTCTTTGGTAACAGGCTGTATAGTTGGTGTTGCAATAAAGGATTTGATGTCAGTTCTATTATCGTCGGTAAGCAATTGCGTAATTAATCGGCTTCTTTCTCCGCCTTCTAATGCATCTGGTTCTGTATTGTAAAGTATGTATACATTTTTAGCACGTTGTAATAAACGATAAAAGTGATAGGTGTAAACGGCATCTTTCTCTTTGTAAGTAGGTAATCCGTTTTTAATTTTTAAATCGAACGGAATAAATGAATTATTAGATTTTCCAGAAGGTAGTACGCCTTCGTTCACCGAAGTGATAATGATGGTTTCAAAATCTAACAACCTACTTTCTAGCATACCCATAATCTGAATACCTTCTATAGGATTCCCCTGAAAATCTAAAGTTTCTGAACTGAGGAGTTGTTTAAACAGATGTTTCAGACTTTTTAGATTATTGATATAGGTAAAACTGTTACACAAATCTTTCAGTTGATTGAATAGGGTGAAAAACTTGTATAGCTGTTCTAAGAGCAGAGAATTCTGTTTTACAACCTCTATAACCCTTATAGATTGAATAAGCGATAAGAAGTTATCTATTAATCTATTTGGATTGTTTTTAACGTCTTCAAACAATAACTGTATGGCTGCATTCTCAGGTAATAATGCACTGATTTGTTCATTGGTGATATACGACCAATTGTTGGTCTTAATCTTTGATATTAGTATATCTGCAGAAACCTCATTTGCATCAAACAGTAATACTGCATATGAATGTGTTAATAGGTTTAATAAATGCTTGTAGAACCAACCTTTATCGGTTTTTTGTTCATGAAATTCTATGAGATTGGTAAAAAAGCTGGCAAGAGTAGTGGACTCTAGCTTTTGACCCATAGTAATATTCGTAGCCGGTATATTATCAGGAATAGAGTTTAGTAAAGGATTTAATAACTCTTCATTACCTAAAACAATAGCGGCATTACGTAAAGCATCTGGAGATTCATTCTGTATGTTGTACAGTAATTCGCCCACATAGTTTACTTGAGATATGTTTTTAGGTACCCCAATGATTTCAATGTTCTTTTCGGTATTATAGTAATTGGTTAATCCGGCAAGGGGTTTTCCTTTTAGGATGTTCCAGGTATTTTGATAGTTTCTTATAAAATAACCCGCATCATGTATATTATCTTTTAAGAAATAAGGGTCAATATCCCAGTAGATAGAAGCCTCTGTCTTTTCTAGAATGGTTTGTATGAGAATACTTTCTGCAGTATTCAAGGCATTAAAGCCTAAGAAAATATGTTTTTTACTAGTTGTTTTAAGGTAGTTGGGTAATTCAGATACCGATGTTTTATAAATAAGTCCTTGGTGACCAAGACCTTGTTCCAATAACCGGTTATTGAATTGATTGTAGATGTCTTCTAAATATCTCCAGAAATGAAGATAATTCTCTATCATCTCAGAATTATCAGGATTCAATGACCAGTGGTTCACCTCTTGTATGGCGGCAACATTTTGGTATAGGGTAGATGCGTCTACGAGATAGCGATCTACTTCGTTAAAATCTTGAAGAAGTATTTGTCCCCACTTTAAAAAAGAATCAAAAGACTCCTTTTCATAATCGCCCACTTTTAGATAGGCATTATAAAGTTCAAATAATTGGGTGGTTGTATTTGCTGTTACTAGGTTAGATACCTTCTCAATGAAATCTTCTATACTATAGATTTCTGGGGCAAGTACTGTTTTAGTAAGTGATTTGGACAGTATTTTTTTTAAAAATACACCTGCACGTTTACTGGGTAATATAAAAATTACGTTACCAGTGTCTTGGTTATTTCTTAATACGTCTTGTACTACATCTTTTATAAAGCTCTGCATAGTGTAAAAATAAAAAAGCTCCGCAATAATGCGGAGCTTTTATTTATTAAAACACTTAAGGTTTGTTTTAAACTTATTTTACTAAGTTAATTTCTACCCTTCTGTTTTGAGTTCTACCAGTTCTAGTGTTGTTTGTTGCGATAGGCTTAGCCTCACCGTAACCAACTGCTGATAATCTAAACTCTTCAATTCCTTTATCAACTAAGAATTCTTTTACAGAAAGAGCTCTTGACTCAGAAAGGCTTTGGTTTAATTTTTCGCTACCTACGCTGTCAGTATGACCTTCAACAGTAAACTTAGCGTTAGGGTATTCTTTAAGGATTGTGATAATGTCAACCATTACAGAAGTAGACTCAGCTTTGATAGAAGATTTACCAGTATCAAATAAGATAGTTCTAGCGTAATCATTCAATTGCTTTTGTACTTCTTCAGTTACTTCAGGACAACCAGCGTTAGCTACTGTACCAGCAACATCAGGACATTGATCATCTTTGTCTAATACTCCGTCACCGTCTTTATCAGCCCAAGGACAACCTTTGTTTTCAGCAGGACCAGCTTCAGAAGGACAAGCGTCATCTTTATCAGCAACACCATCGCCATCAGCATCAGGACAACCAGATAAAGCAGGAAGACCAGCTTCGTTTGGACAAGCATCATCTTTATCAGCAACACCGTCACCGTCAGCATCAGGACATCCGTTCATTTCTTTAGAACCAGCTTCGTTAGGACAAGCATCTTTGCTGTCTTCGATACCATCGCCGTCAGAATCAGGACAACCGTTGAATGCTTCAAGACCAGCAACTTCTGGACAAGCATCATCTTTATCATAGATACCATCACCGTCAGTATCAGTACCACCAAATTTAACTGAAATACCAGCTAAGTGTTGGAAATGTGGAGCTAAGTAATCTTCGAAAGCATGTTTGTAAGAAGATTGTAATGTAAGACCTAAGTTTTCAGAAAACCAGATATTAACACCAACACCACCATTTGCAGTACCAGCACCGATTTCGTCAATCCAAGTATAACCACCACCGATTTCTACGAAAGGATCGATAACAGTTTGTCTTTTTATGATATCATATTTAATTGTACCATCTATAGCGTAGTGAGAAAGATCGTCAACGCTAACGTCACCAAGTTTGCTAATTTTGTTAAGAGAACCTCTAGCACCTACAGAGAAACCATCTCCGATTGACTTAGATACTCCTACATAAGAAATAGAAGGTAAAATGTTCCAGTGATCGTTCACATTGAAGAATTCGTTACCGAAAGAACTTACATCCGAAGTAGGATATACGTCAATGGCATTAACCCCAAATTGCACTTGCCAAGGGTTATTCTCGTCTTGCGCTTGTATGCTGTTGATACCTACTACAAGTAGGGCAACCGCCAATAATTTGCTAAGATGTTTCATGTATTAAATTTTAAGTTTAAGTGTTTATTAGCTGCAAATGTAACTTGTTAAATATTATTAACAAAATCAATTTCCTATTTTTTTTAATGCATTTAATAGATTAAATAATGCATTTAAACGATTTTTAATTCTTTCCCCACCTCTGTGAAAGCCTTAATGGCGGCATCTAAATGATCTTTTGAGTGCGCTGCAGACAGTTGAACTCTAATTCGCGCCTTCCCTTTTGGTACTACGGGATAGAAAAAACCAATGACATAAATGCCCTTTTCCAATAACTTATTTGCCATGTCTTGTGATAATTTTGCGTCGTACAGCATTACCGGGACTATGGCAGAATCTCCGTTAACTATATCAAAACCAGCAGCTTTGATGCCTTTTTTGAAGTATGCAGTATTTTCCTGCAATTTATCTCGCAAGGAAGTATCGTTTTCTAACATATCAAATACCTTAATAGATGCACCAACAATTGCAGGTGCTAAGGAGTTAGAAAACAAATAGGGTCTTGAACGTTGTCTTAGTAAAGTGATAATTTCTTTTTTCCCTGTAGTATAACCACCCATGGCGCCACCTAAAGCTTTACCTAGCGTACCGGTAATAATATCAATTCTACCCATAACACCTTTTTCTTCTAAGGTGCCTTTACCTTTTTCACCTATAAAACCGGTTGCATGGCATTCATCTATCATAACCAAAGCATCATACTTATCTGCCAAGTCACATATTTTATCTAAAGGCGCTACAATACCATCCATAGAAAATACCCCATCGGTTACTATGATTTTAAAACGAGCACCATCTTCATTGGCTTTAATAAGCTGCGCTTCTAAATCTTGCATATCGCTATTGGCATAACGGTAGCGCATGGCTTTGCACAAACGAACACCATCAATTATAGAGGCATGATTTAAAGAATCTGAAATAATAGCATCTTCTTTAGATAATAATGGTTCAAATACTCCACCGTTAGCATCAAATGCAGCAGCATATAATATGGTGTCTTCGGTACCATAGAAATGTGCTATTTTCTTCTCAAGTTCTTTGTGTATATCTTGGGTTCCGCAAATAAACCGTACTGAAGACATACCAAAACCATGCGTGTCCATAGCATCTTTTGCTGCTTTAATAACATCTGGGTGAGATGATAGCCCTAAATAGTTATTGGCGCAGAAATTAATTACTTCTTGTCCCGTATCTAGTTTTATGACTGCATCTTGAGGCGAAACAATAATTCTTTCCTCTTTAAAGAGTCCGTCATTCTTAATGTTTTCAATTTCTTGCTGTAAATGCTCTTTTATTTTTCCGTACATATCTCTTTATATATAATCTAATTCTATTTCTGTATTAATATAGACAATGATTTTGTGATCAATAATATATCCCATATTTGAAAAACTCTCTGCGTAAGTATTTAATTGATGATGATATTTAGGATTTTGTTCTCCTGTTTTATAATCAATTATAGTGGCATGATTATCTTTAATAACAACCCTGTCCGGTCTTTGTATGGTGCCATCTGCCATTAATAAATCGTGCTCGTTTAATACTTCTATACCTTTCTCGTAAAATTGGTTTAAATCTTTATGTAGTATTACCTTTTTTACAATTTCCTTTATCTCTTTTACTTCCTGTTCCTTTATCAATCCCTTTTGCAGTGCCATTTGTATAGCCCTATTTAAATCTGTAGTGGTATAAATAGCACCTAAAATATAATGTATAACATTCCCTTGGTTAATGGCAACATCTAAACCTTCATCCCAAAGTGTACCTGCCAAAGCAAGGATCTTAAAATCTGCTCTATTTTTATTGGTATATATATAAGGTATAGTAAGTTGATCTGTAATAGTATGTTCTTTTACTTCATTCAATGAGAAATCACCAAAATCATATGATAGTTTATCTTGTTGGTAAGCATCTATACTTTTTAGAAAATGGATAAATAGTCCGGAATAGTAATTAGGGTTGTGCGCCCCTTTCTTGTCAAGATTGTTAGCGCTAATAATAAACAGGGCATTTACGGCTCTGGTAAGAACAACGTATAATAGATTGAAGGCGTCTAATTGAAGCTTTTGGTGATCAATAGTATATAAAAGTGATTCAATTTCACCATATTCCTGTACTTCTTGTTTTTTGTTGATTAGTACTTCTGAAAAGCCAAGGAATTCATCTTTGTTTACCGGTAACCATAATTTTGGGTCTATTTCTTCAAATACATTAGAGTTCGCGTAAGGAAATATAACCACTGGAAATTCTAACCCTTTAGATTTGTGAATGGTCATTATTTGTACCGATTCTATATTTTCTGGTGTACTGATACTGGCTGAATTGCCTTTCTTGTCCCAATAATCTAAGAAGGATTGCATGTCCGAACCATATTTCTGCTCTACATCAAAAACCAAGTCCATAAATGCCGAAAGGTGTGCATCTGAAGAAGGAATAAGATCAAAAGTTTTAATGGCATAAGCTAAACCATCAAAAACTGAAGTCTGTCTAAGTTGAGAAGCATCAAAACCGTATACAGCTAATAAGTGCTCATCTAGATGACCTAAATTTTCATAGATATAAGCGTGCTTATCTTTTTTTCCTTCGGATAAAAAATTTAGAATTTCATATTGTATCTCTAGTTCCGTGGGTTGAACCATATACCTAATAAGCTGCACGAGGAATATAGTTTTGGCACTTTCACTAAGTAATAATGAATCTGATGATACAACAGGTATACGATGTTGCATTAAGAAATCAGCCAATAAAAGACCATGTTTCTTTTTACGGATAATAATACAGATATCACTATAGGTATACCCTTGCTCCAAACATTTATTAATGGTATCTAATGTATTAGTAGCATACTCCTCATCAGAATCTTCTTCTAATAATGAAATATTTACATATCCACCTTCTTTCTGGTTAGTTTCTTGGGTGTTACCAATTTTAAAGAATTCTTGATATATCTCGTTTTCTAAAAACGGACTAATGCTTTGAAAAAAATTATTATTGAAATTAATGACTTCGGCATAGCTTCTATAATTCTTTGGTAAAGTGACCAATTCGGATTTTACCGTAAATGGATGCGATTGGTGCGTTGCCAGTTCTAGAAACTGTTCTGCTTTACCACCACGCCATCTGTAAATTGCTTGTTTTGGATCGCCTACTAAAAAAAGTGACCCTGTAGTACCGAGCTCATCTTCGCCTTCCATGGCGTTACCTATTAATGGTATAAGGTTTTCCCATTGCATTTGTGACGTATCTTGAAATTCGTCAATAAAATAATGGCGATATTTTTCTCCTAAGCGCTCGTAAATAAAAGGAGCAGGTTGGTCTTTAATTTCTTTAGCGATTAAAGTATTGAATTCAGAGATAGAGAGTTGGTCTTTTTCTTCTTGAATAATTTTTAATTCTTTTTGAATAGCATTTAGAAGAGCGAAAGGAATAATATTCCTATTGATATTAGCGTACAGTCCTCTTTTATAGATAACCTCTTTAATAGCTTGATATTGGGCAAGTAATTGTGGGGCTAAATCTTGTGGAGCGTCTTTAATAGTCGCTTTTACTATTTTACCATCAATTAAATTATCTTCTAGTTTGTTGTTGTAAAGTTGAGTTGGATTAAAATTTCCAGCCTGTATTTTTTTAAAATGATTGGGTAATGTTTCCCTTGGGAAATCTTTAAAATCCAATCCGCTGGCAACAATTATCTTAAGAGCTTTAGAAGCGAGTTCAACAATTTTTTTCTCTAAGTGTTTTGTTTCTTTTTTAAGATGAGTTTGAAGTTTTAAAAAATCTTCAAGTTCCACTTGTTTTAAGTGTTTTAGATGATCGGCATTATTTTCATCGAATATAAGTTTACCAATTTTTAATAGATCGAATGCTATATCCCAACTTCTATCATCTTCAATTTTTTCAAGCGCAAAATCTAAAAGGACTTTTGTAAATACTGGGTCTTCGCCAGCTTTGCTAATAACACGTTCAACAGCTTCTTGTAAAAGAAGATCAACATCTAAAACAACTTCAAAATTTTGCGGAATTTTTAAATCCTTAGCAAAAGTTCTTATGAGTCTGTGTGTGAACTTATCTATAGTGGAAATGTCAAAAAAAGCGTAATTGTGTAAAATTTGCTTTAGGCGAAGTTTGCCTAGTGCTGGTAGTTCTTCAAAAGTGTAATTGGTTTCATTTAATATATCCTTAAATAAGGGAGAGGCATTTTCAATAGAATTGGTTTTAGAAAACTCAAATAGGCTATTTAATATTCGATGCTTCATTTCATTTACTGCTTTGTTGGTAAATGTGATAGCTAATATTTTTCTAAAATTTTGAGGAGATGCCAGTATAATTTTCAGGTATACTTTAGCAAGGGCATAGGTTTTGCCGGATCCCGCAGAAGCATTATATATGGTAAATGAATTGCTTGACACTAGTTTTTACTGCAAATTAAGGATTCCTGCACGGTTCTTAACAAATTATTTGGTGAATATAAATGTTAAAATTCGTAGTTTTGAGTGACTATTAATATTAATCTTAAAACAAAAAAATTATGGCTTTTCAATTACCGAAATTGCCTTACGCTTATGACGCTCTTGAGCCTCATATAGATGCGAGGACTATGGAAATACATCATACAAAACACCATAACGGATATACAACTAAATTAAATGCGGCTATTGAAGGTACCGATCTAGAAGGTAAATCAATAGAAGATATTTTAACTGGTTTGGATATGAACAATGGTGCTGTGAGAAATAATGGAGGAGGTTTTTACAATCACTCATTATTCTGGACAATTTTATCACCAAACGGTGGTGGAAAACCTAGTGGCGAGTTAGCAGAAGCAATTGATAGTGCTTTTGGTTCTTTCGAAGAATTTAAAAATAAATTTACAACTGCTGCAGGTACTAGATTTGGTTCTGGTTGGGCATGGTTATGTGTTCAAAAAGGTGGTAAAGTAGAAGTTTGCTCTACTCCAAACCAAGATAATACCTTAATGCCAGGAGTTGGTTGTGGAGGTCACCCAATTTTAGGTTTAGACGTTTGGGAACATGCTTATTACCTAAACTATCAAAACAAAAGGCCAGATTATATTGAAGCATTTTTCAACATAATTAACTGGGATGAAGTTTCAAAACTTTATGCAAGTAACAAGTAAATAAGAGTAGAAATATTCTTAAATGCTTTGTAGGAAACCACTTATGAAAATTTCATGGGTGGTTTTTTCGTTTTTAAAAATAGAAAAGGGCGGAGAAGTCTCCACCCTTTTCGTCCCAAATCTTACCATAAACTTAACCTACTTATGCTATGGCAATACTAAATTACTGGTATTGAGTAAATAAAAAAAGGAATTTTGTGAAAAAATTAAACTTTTATTTTGCTAATGGACTTTTGTGTGGGAGTAATAAGTTAGGGTAACTGTCTAGAAGATAAGCCGATTGGTATAAAATAAAAAGACGGAGCATTGCTCCGTCTTTTCCCCAAATCTTACCATGAACTTAACCTACTTATGCTATGGTTCTGTAAATATATAGTGGTGTGGTGCTTATTAAAAAGCTATTCGATGTAAGTCTTAAACTTAGGTTGTAATGCAAAATGTAAATTTTGAACGATAATTTTTGGAAGAAGGGAATCAGAAATAGGTATAAAATAAAAAGACGGAGCAATGCTCCGCCTTTTTCCCCAAATCTTACCATGAACTTAACCTACTTATGCTATGGTTCTGTAAATGTAACTGCCTTATTAGAGACTAGGAAAGGTATTGGCTGAACTTCTCGAAATAACGTTAAAGGGGGCATTGGGCAGAAAAGGTTTACAAATTGTAGAAACCTTGAGTTATGAAAATAAAAAAGGCGGAGAAGTCTCCACCTTTTTTGCCCCAAATCTTACCATGAACTTAACCTACTTATGCTATGGTAGCTTTAAAAGTAAAGATGGTTAAGTCAATTCGACTATTCAGTCGATAAAACGCTTTATTCGTCGATGAAATGCACAAAAAGCATGCATTTCATCGATATATTATTTAATAAGCACGTTCATTATTTCCTTCGTAAAAGTTGATGAATGCTCTATTTACAACTCTGTTTCCACCTGGTGTTGGGTAGTTACCGGTAAAATACCAATCTCCTAAATTCTTAGGGCAAGCCTCGTGTAAGCTTTCAATGGTTTGGTATATAATAGAAACTTCAGCATTAATCCCTTCAGGACTTAAAAGCTCTCCTGTTTTCTTTGAAATCTCTTTCGCAGTAAAAGGAGCGTAGAATTCTTTTACATAATTGATAACATCATTATCATGAGTATTAACCTGTGTTAAACACTTCTTGTAGATTTCCTCTACAATATGCATAGTGTTATTTTCTTCATGTAAGGCTAAAGTAGCTTTAAAGGCAATGAAGTCTTCTAGTTTGGCCATATCTATACCGTAACAATCAGGATATCTAATTTGAGGTGCAGATGAGACCACTATAATTTTCTTCGGAGATAATCTATCCAATATTCTAAGAATACTCTTTTTAAGAGTAGTACCACGAACAATACTATCATCTATAATTACAAGATTGTCACCTTCCTTTACAGAACCATAAGAAATGTCATAAACATGGGCTACTAAATCATCTCTGCTGCTGTCTTGAGTAATAAATGTTCTAAGCTTGGCATCTTTGATGGCTACTTTCTCGATCCTTGGTCTTACATCTAATATTTCATGTAATTGTTCACCAGTAATTCCTGTACCTAAAGCTAAAATCTGCTCTTCCTTTTTCTTGTTCAAATAGTTTTGAGCTTCCTTGACCATTCCGTAGAAAGAAGTTTCGGCGGTATTTGGAATATAAGAGAAGACCGTGTTTTTGATATCTTCTTCTATAGATTCCAATATTTGTGGAAATACCAATTTCCCTAATGCTTTTCTTTCTTGGTAGATTTCTTTATCACTACCTCTTGAGAAATATATACGTTCAAAAGAACATGCCTTACGCTCCTTAGGTTCCTGTATTTGCTTAATGGCACTTGTACCGTTCTTTTTAATGATGATTGCAGCACCTGGGTCCAGTTCTTTTACTTCATCATAAGGTACGTTGAATACTGTTTGTATTGCAGGTCGTTCTGATGCAACAACAACAACTTCATCATCTCTATAATAGTATGCGGGTCTAATACCGCTAGGATCTCTTAAAACAAAGGCATCGCCGTGACCTAATAAACCAGCCATTGCATAGCCACCATCAAAATTCTTTGCCGCTCTTCTTAATATTTTAGAAACTTTTAAACGTTCGGCAATTAAAGGTGAAGCTTGCTGTTTTGTAAAACCTTCTTTTTTTATCTGCTTGTATAATTTTGCTACCGCATCATCAAGAAAATGACCAATTTTTTCCATGACAGTAACTGTATCTGCCATTTCTTTAGGGTGTTGCCCTAATTGAATTAAATTGTCAAAAAGTTCGTGAACATTGGTCATGTTGAAGTTACCAGCAACAATAAGGTTACGGTGCATCCAGTTGTTCTGTCTTATGAAAGGGTGAACACTTTCAATACTGTTTTTACCAAAAGTACCATAACGCACGTGTCCTAAAAGTAGCTCACCTATATAAGGTATGTGTTTTTTTTGCAACGCAACATCATCTTCATATTCTGGATGTTCTTTTAACTCTGTATTAATACGGTCATTAATTTGAGCAAAAATATCCTGTATAGGTTGCTGTTGACATGATCGAACACGACTCATGTAACGTTCCCCTGCTTTTACATCTAATTTAATACTGGCAAAACCTGCACCATCTTGTCCACGATTGTGCTGTTTTTCCATCATTAAATACATTTTATTTACACCATAAAATGCTGTTCCGTATTTTTCTTTGTAATACTCTAGCGGTTTCAATAACCGTATTACAGATATACCACACTCATGCTTAATTGCGTCACTCATTGTTTTTGGTATTAAAAAAACCCCAAAAATTTTGGGGCTAGGGGTTATTGTAATTCTATGTCAAACTGGGTCAGTTTTTTAAACTGATGCAGTCTTTCTCTAATTTCTTTACGATCTAAACTTATCATTCTTTCAGTCCCGAATTTTTCGACGCTAAACGAAGCTAGGTTAGATCCGTGAATAATAGCTTTTTTCATATTCTCAAAAGAATTATCATCGCTTGCTGCCAAGTATCCAGAAAATCCTCCGGCAAATGTATCACCGGCACCTGTTGGATCAAACACTTCTTCTAATGGTAATGCTGGTGCAAAGAATACTTGGTCTTCGTTAAATAACAAAGCGCCATGTTCTCCTTTTTTAATCACTACATATTTAGGTCCCATCGTAAAAATTTTCTGTGCCGCCTTAACTAAAGAATATTCTCCAGTTAATTGTCTAGCTTCCTCATCATTGATGGTTAGTACATCTATATATTTAATAACCGCCATTAAATCGCTTAAAGCATTGTCCATCCAAAAATTCATGGTGTCCAATATGATTAACTTTGGTCGTTTTTTCATCTGATTAATTACACCCATTTGAACGATTGGGTGAAGATTACCTAGCATTACTACATCGGCATCATTATAGTCCTCGGGAACAACAGGGTTAAAGTCTTCTAATGTATTTAATTCTGTAGCTAAAGTGTCTCTAGAATTTAAATCATTGTGGTATTTACCTTTCCAAAAGAATGTTTTACCACCTTTTACAATTTCTAAAGCAGAAATATCGATACCTCTGTCGGTAAGTAGGTCTAAATATTCTTGAGGTAAATCATCACCTACTATAGATATAATGGCTGAATCTACATCGAATTGCGACGCTGCCAAACCAATATAAGTAGCTGCGCCACCTAGTATTTTATCTGTTTTACCAAAAGGAGTTTCTATCTCATCAAAAGCGACAGTTCCTACTATTAAAAGCTTGCCCATAAATATGAAAAAATTTAAGCTGCAAATATAAGGTTTTGAAAAGCGAATTAAAACGGTTTATTAAATACAAATTGCATTAGTTATTAAAGAGGAGCTGTTGATATAATATAGTAATTATTTCCTACCAAAATCTGCAGGAATTTCCCCCCAAGCCTTCGTTTCCCATTTTACCACAACCGTACTGTATTGGTTTTTCTTTAACCAATCTACAGCTCTGTCTATAAGTTCAAAAAGATTTTTGTTTTTAGCGGATACTGTCAATTTGGTATTGCAGTTCTTTTTGCGCACCCAGCTCATGGCTGTTCTAGAGTCTGTATAAATGATACGGTCGCTCTTGCGCTCCTTTAAAAATGCGAGACCGTGTACAATAGCCAAAAACTCACCAATATTATTTGTACCCTGTGGAAATGGACCTTGTCTAAATAATTTCTTGCCTGTTTTGGTATCTACACCTTGGTATTCCATAACACCAGGATTACCGCTGGAAGCTGCATCAACAGAAATAGAATGATAATTAGGTTGCCCTATTCGTAAAAGTTCTTCTTTTGATAGTGATGATGCTGTTTTTTTCTTTCCTTTAAAATCGGCATAATTACTATTGTAAGCTTTTTTTGCGGTTTCAAAAGACTCAAAAGACTTGTATTCGGCACCAGCATAATTAGCTATGGATTTTTTACACTCTTTCCAAGAATCAAAAATACCAGGCTTCTTTCCTTTCCAGACAACATAGAACTTTCCTTTTTTTGCCATTACTGTTTCAATAATATTTCGTCAATAACTTTAGGGAAGTACTCATATTCTAATTGATGCACCTTTGACGCAATGTCCTCAGCACTGTCGTTGGGTAGTACGGTAGCTTTTGCCTGTTTAATTATAGCTCCTTCGTCATAGTGTGCATTTACATAATGTATAGTAATACCTGTTTCTGTATCTTTATGCTCTTTCACGGCATTATGAACATGCATACCGTACATGCCTTTGCCACCGTATTTTGGTAATAGTGCCGGGTGTATGTTTATTATTTTATTAGGGAAGGCGAGGGTAATAGCTTCTGGCACTTTCCATAAAAACCCAGCCAATATAATAAGGTCTGGCTCTAAAGATTGAAGCATATTTAGTATAAAATCGCTTTTAGAGAAAGCTTGTCTATTAAAAAATAGGGCATTTATTTCAAGTCTATTGCACCGTTCAATGACTTTGGCATCGCTTTTGTTAGTTAATACACAGCATATAGTAACATCTTTGCGGAGTTTAAAATAGTTGGCAATGTTTTCAACATTAGATCCTGAACCTGAGGCAAAAAGAATAATTTTTTTGGTTTTCAATAGAAGTGGTCTTTTTAAGAGAGCGAACAATGAAATTAAATTCGGCAAAAAAAGCAAATAAAAAGCTTGTCAGTATTTAGAAAAAAACGATTATCATCTATAGTTCTATTACCTCACTTCTTTTCAATACCTTTTAAAAACGTTACCGAAACAAAATATTTAATACGGTAAAATTACAGCACATGTCTTTAATTTTATTAAATTACAATACATTTTAACGACAATTAGTGTAATTAAACCAAAGTTTTTTATTTTTGCCTTCAATTTAAATTTTTAAAACAAATATTATTATGTCAGACATTGCATCAAGAGTTAAAGCTATCATCGTTGATAAATTAGGAGTTGATGAAAACGAAGTGGTAACCGAGGCTAGCTTTACTAACGATTTAGGCGCAGATTCATTAGACACGGTAGAGTTGATAATGGAGTTCGAAAAAGAATTTGATATCCAAATTCCAGACGATCAAGCTGAGAATATCGCAACTGTTGGTCAAGCCATCAGCTATATAGAAGAAGCGAAGTAAAACATGTTTTCTTGAATAGAATTCAAATTATCCATGTGGTAAATGCTCCGCATGGATAATTTTTTTTAATTTACGCTTGGTTTAGATTTAAACAAATAAGAAGTTAAATGCAGTTAAAGCGAGTTGTAGTTACAGGTTTGGGGGCACTTACCCCAATAGGTAATAATATTGAGGAGTATTGGGACGCATTGATCAACGGTAAAAGTGGATCTGCGCCAATAACTTATTACGATACAGAAAAATTCAAAGTTAAATTCGCTTGTGAGCTAAAGAACTACAAGACCGAAGATCATTTCGAAAGAAAAGAAGGCCGTAAGCTAGATAGATTTGCACAATATGCACTTGTATCTTCTGATGAAGCTATTCTTGATTCTAAATTAGATTTAGAAAAAGTCGATAAATTTCGTGTTGGCGTTATTTGGGGAGCAGGAATTGGAGGGTTGGAAACTTTCCAGAATGAAGTAATGAATTTTGCTAATGGTGATGGTACGCCTAGATTCAATCCATTCTTTATACCAAAAATGATTGCTGATATAGCACCGGGTAACATATCCATAAAACATGGTTTCATGGGGCCTAACTATACAACTGTTTCTGCATGTGCCTCTTCGGCCAATGCAATGATAGATGCCTTAAACTATATTCGTTTAGGACATTGTGATGTTATAGTAACAGGTGGTAGTGAAGCAGCGGTAACTATTGCAGGTATGGGTGGTTTTGGAGCAATGCATGCATTATCTACTAGAAATGAAAGTCCGGAAACGGCTTCAAGACCTTTTGATGCAACTAGAGATGGTTTCGTATTAGGTGAAGGAGCAGGGGCATTGGTTCTAGAAGAATATGAGCACGCAATTGCAAGAGGAGCAAAAATATATGCAGAAGTAGCAGGTGGCGGTATGTCAAGTGATGCTTATCATATGACGGCACCACACCCTGATGGAATTGGAGTGGTTAGAGTAATGGAGAACTGTTTAAGAGATGCAGGTTTATCTATAGAAGATGTTGATGCCATTAATACACATGGTACTTCAACACCACTAGGAGATGTTGCGGAACTTAAGGCAATTACTCAAGTATTTGGAGATCATGCCAAAAACATAAATATTAATTCTACCAAGTCAATGACCGGCCACTTATTAGGCGCGGCAGGAGCCATAGAAGCAATTGCCTCAATTTTGGCAATGGAACACGGTGTTGTTCCTCCAACTATAAATCATACTACGGTAGATGAGAATATTGATCCTAGTTTAAACCTTACATTGAATAAGGCGCAAAAACGAGATGTAAAAGTTGCCATGAGTAACACATTTGGTTTTGGCGGTCATAATGCATGTGTGGTTTTTAAAAAAATCGATTAATTAGTTTTATGTCATTTCCCACAAACTTATTTAATTCCCATCCAAAAGAGGATGGGGATTTTTTTTTGGGAATAACCAAAATCCTTGGTTTTAAGCCTAAAACATTATCATTTTATAAAAAAGCCTTTCTTCATAGGTCAATGAATAAAAAGGATGATGAAGGTAATGCTATGAACTATGAGCGTTTAGAATTTTTAGGAGATTCTATGCTTGGCACTATTATTTCTAAACACCTTTACCTTGAAGTGCCAGAAGGAGATGAGGGTTATCTTACAAAAATGCGTTCTAAAATTGTGAGTAGAGAGCATTTAAATGAATTAGGTAAAGATTTAGGGTTAATTAATTTTGTAGAAAGTAGAATTCCTAAATCACATTTTGGTCAAAACATCCATGGTAATGTGTTTGAAGCTTTGGTAGGCGCAATTTATCTTGACCGTGGTTATAAGTACTGTGAAAAATTCATTAAAAAGAGAGTTATAGAACCCTATGTAGATATAGAGCAGTTAGAAGGTAGGGTTATTAGTTATAAGAGTTTAGTGATTGAATGGTGTCAAAAGCAAAAGAAATCATTTGATTTTGATGTGTATGAAGATACCGGCAATGATGCTTTAAAACATTTTGCGGTTAAACTTTCAATTGGGGGTAATGTAGTTGCAAAAGCTAGGGCAACTTCAAAGAAAAAAGCAGAAGAGAGAGCATCTAAAAGAGCTTTTTTTGCGCTACAGGATAAGATGGGTAATTGATCATTTACCAAAATGATAAAATGCTAACATTTTAATAACTATTAATATGATTTTATCAATTTTTGTAACTAGGCAATATAGCTTAGAAGTTCTATATTTACCTTTTTGTTGAAGTATGGCTACTACTTATAAAATAAATGATGATTTTTACGATGAATCCTTTAGCCTTATTGCTTTACACACTACCTTAGAAGATTTTGCTTTAGCCTACGGTTTAAACCAAAGTCTTAAGGCAAAATTTGTAAGAGCAAAAAAGAATTTTAATCTTGCTGAAAATAAATCGTTTCCCATTTTTGAATGGGAAGATGAGTTTAATGACATGTATTGGGTTTTAGTTGCCAATCATAGCAGTGAAAAAGAACTCGTAACACATGATGATTTATTTAAGAATGAAACAACATATAAAACACCTAGGTTAATACCTGAGTATAAAGATGTTGATTATCTATTAAAAATAGAAACAGAAAAGGATTTTGATACAAATTCCTTAATTAAGAATATACTAATGTTGCCTAGAGTTATGGCAGCATATGAAATAAGTACAGAAAAACTAAAATCAAAGAACAATCTAATTTTTTAAATATGCCAACTGTAAAAAAGACGAAAATTGTAGCCACATTAGGGCCTGCAACTAGCAAGAAAGAGGTACTCAGGAGCATGATTAGTGCAGGAGTCGATGTATTCAGAATAAACTTTTCTCATGCCGATTACGATGATGTAAAAGAGCGTGTATCAATGATACGCGAATTAAATAAAGAAATGGATATCAACACCTCCATTTTAGCGGATTTACAAGGACCTAAATTACGTGTAGGCGTAATGGCCGGCGATGTTGTGGTTAGTCCTGGTGATGAAATAACTTTCGTTACTGGTGAGCCGTTTGAAGGTACTGCAGAACGTGTTTACATGAATTACAAAGAATTTCCTAGAGATGTTAAAGCTGGGGAGCGTATTCTTTTAGATGATGGTAAATTAATGTTTGAAGTAGTTGAAACCAATGGTGATAATGAGGTGAAAGCCAAAGTTATTCAAGGTGGACCATTAAAATCTAAAAAGGGGGTAAACTTACCTAACACTAATATTTCTTTACCTGCGCTTACAAAGAAAGATATTAAAGATGCTGAATTCGCTATTTCTTTAGAAGTAGATTGGATCGCACTTTCATTTGTACGTTTCAGTCAAGATTTAATTGATCTACAAAATATTATAAGCAAGCATTCAGATCATAAAATTCCAATTATAGCTAAAATTGAGAAGCCTGAAGCTGTTGAAAATATCGATAAAATTGTTGCTTATTGTGATGGTCTAATGGTTGCTCGTGGAGATTTAGGTGTAGAAGTTCCTGCACATGAAGTTCCATTGATTCAAAAACAACTAGTATTACGTGCTAAGAAAGCTAGAATCCCTGTAATTATTGCTACCCAAATGATGGAAACAATGATTACTAGCCTAACGCCAACAAGAGCAGAGGTAAACGATGTTGCGAACTCTGTTATGGATGGTGCAGATGCAGTAATGTTATCTGGTGAAACTTCTGTTGGGAATTATCCAGTACAGGTTATAGAAAAAATGTCTAGTATACTTGAGAGTGTTGAAGGTTCTGATCTAATTCATGTTCCTCATGATCCACCACATATTCGTACAAAGAGATTTATTACAAAATCTATCTGTTACCATGCAGCCTTAATGGCAAATGATATCAAAGCGAAAGCGATATCTACTTTGACAAATAGTGGTTATACCGCTTTTCAAATTTCAGCATGGAGACCAAGTGCACATATTTTAGTATTTACATCAAATAAAAGGATTCTTACACAGTTGAATCTTTTGTGGGGAGTTAAAGCTTTTTACTATGATAAGTATGTATCTACAGATGATACTATTGATGATGTTAACCGTATCGCCTTTAATAAAGGATACTTACAGGTTGGTGACATGCTAGTTAGTCTTGCAGCTATGCCTATTAAAGATAAAGGGATGGTAAATACATTAAGAGTTAGTGAAATTGAATCTGAGGATATTTAAACAGATCAACATTATTCTACATAAAAAAAAGGGTCGCTCATTAGCGTCCCTTTTTTATGTTTTAAACTTTAATAATTACGCTACTTCTTTTTCAAAGGCAATGAAGTTTACTATATCGCCTTTAAGGTCAAAAACTGGTTGCCCTTGAATCCAACAGTTATAGGTAGATCCATCTTTTCTGTAATTTACAACGGTAACTTCAAAAGGTTTCTTTTGTTTAACAGCATCAGAGACTATTTTTAAAGTAGATTTTGATGTCAAATTACCTTGAAACATTTTAGGACTTTTACCTAAAATTTCTTCAGGATGGTATTGACTCATATTCCACATATTTTTAGTGGCAAAAACGATATTTAATTTGGTATCGGTAACAACCACAACATTCTTCTCTGCTTTCAATTTAACATCTAAAATATCGGTATCAATATTCCAAGAGTTAGTAGCAACTAGATTTAAAAGTGAAACGGTATCTTCTTCCGTTCGTTTTATATCTTCATAATTTGAAGCATAAAAGTCCCATGATAAAACGGGTAACATGGTTAATTTTAAATTTTTTCTAAACTTGATTACGGCATTGTCGTAATCTTTTAAATTTGTCATTTTATACAGTTTAGCTTGGTAATAAAAATTTCTTTTTCACAGCAATTTGCCATAAAGCTAAAAAATTACGGACTACAGTTATAATTTTAAGAGACGATTAATAGAAATGTTTAAATAATCTCTACTTATACACTAAAATGTATTTAAAAGGTTGAACATAAAGTGAGTACATTTTCATTAAAAATCAATAAAACAATAAAAAACCCTAATAAGAATTATTCCTATTAGGGTTTAAAGCTTGGTTATAATTAAGTTAGAATTACAGTATTAATTCCATCCGCCACCTAAGGCTTGGTATACATTCACCCTTGCCATAAGTTGGTCTTTTTTAGTTTCCACTAATTCCATTTTAGATTCTAAAGCCTCGCGCTGTGTTAGAAGAACTTCTATGTATTCAATTCTTGCAGATTGAAATAATCGCGTAGATAAATCTATAGAGGCTGTCAATGCCTTCACTTGGTTTTCCTTTAATTCATAACTCTTTTTAAGGTTGTCCATTTTAGACAATTGATTAACCACCTCTATATACCCACTTAAAATGGCTTTTTCATACTCATAAACGGCTTGAATTTGTTTAGCGTTAGCAGTGTTATATCCTGCTTTGATTGCGTTTCTATTAATCAATGGACCAACAATATCGCCAACCGCGCTATAAATTAAAGACTCAGGAGTCTCGGTAAGATATTTTGGGTTGAATGCCTGAAGTCCAACTCCTGCTTTTAGCCCTATTGATGGGTAAAAGTTGGCTCTTGCTACTTTGATATTAAGTTTTGCAGCTTCTAATTCATATTCAGCTTGTCTAATATCGGGTCTGTTCAAGAGTAATTGAGAAGGTATTCCTGCATAAATAGTATCCATAGGGGTATCTATAAACCCGCCAGAACTACGGGCAATAGACTGTGGTTGTCTACCTATTAAAAAATTGAGTTTGTTTTCCATTTCAACAATTTCTTGTTGTACCTCAAACTTATGGCTTTGGTTTTTTGATACCTCTGCCTCGAACCTTTTAACAGCGAGTTCCGTAGCACGGGCAGCTTCTTTTTGCAACCGAACCATTTTTAGAGCATTTCCTTGAAGCTCAAGATTTTGCTCAATAAACGCCAACTGATTGTCTAAGGCTAATAGCTCGTAATAAGAATCGGCTATTTCGGAAATCAATCTAGTAACCATAAAGTTTTTACCCTCAATGGTAGATAGATATTCTAGAGCAGCAGCTTTTTTAGAGTTACGTAGTTTTTTCCATACATCTAACTCCCAAGTAGCGAAAAGTCCGGCAGAGTAATCTGTTAATGGTTCAGGAAATTCTTTACCTTCTTTTACCTCTAGATTTTTCTCTACAGCACCATTTCTGGTATACTCGCCTACTTTTTCAACTTCGGCACCAACGCCATAGGTTATAAACGGTAAGTATTCTCCTTTTCTAGCTTTTACCTCATTTTGGGCAACATTGATCTGTTGCATCATAATGTTCAACTCTTGGTTATTAACCAAAGCAGTATCAATTAATTTTATCAAATTATCATCTTTGAAAAAATCTTTCCATTTTATAATTGCACTGTTGGTAGTATCCGTAGATTGTTGTGCATAGTGGTTTGGTAACTTGTTGTTTTCTTGTTTAAGTTCCTTTGTTGGAACACAAGAATAAAACAAACCTATGTTGGTTAGAAGCACCAAAAGTAGTTTTCCATGCTTCATGGTTTTTTTAATTTTGATCATCTTCTTCTTTTTTGGTTAATTTTTTAATCATTTGCTTTAGTTCGCGAAGTTTTTGGCGCGTTTTACTTTCACCTTCGCTTATTCTTACAAATTCTTCTGAAATAGGCTCATCAGATTCACCTTTAATTAGTCCGCGACCATCTGCCATTCTAGCAAAAACGTAATAAAGACCAGGAATAATCAGCACCCCTATTAACGTACCCATAAGCATACCGCCCATGGCTGAACCACCAATAGTTTTGTTGGCAATGGCACCGGCTCCATGCGCTATCACTAATGGAATTAATCCTGCTATGAAAGCAAAAGATGTCATAAGAATAGGTCTAAACCGCACTTTTGCACCTTCAATGGCAGATTCTAAAATAGTGCTGCCCTGTCGTCTTTTTTGAACAGCGAATTCTACAATAAGAACACCATTTTTACCTAAAAGACCTACAAGCATAATAAGCCCAATTTGTGCATATACATCATTTGCCAGACCCATTGCTTTTAGCATAAAAAACGATCCAAGAATACCAATTGGTAAGGAAAGGATGATTGCGAATGGAAGTAGAAAACTCTCATACTGCGCGGCAAGCACGAAGTAAACAAATATTAATACTACAAGAAATATGTAGATAGATTCGTTGCCTCTTTGCGCCTCGTCATATGATAAACCTTCCCAGGCAACGTCAAAACCTCTGGGTAGTGATTGCTCAGCAACTTCATTGATAGCATTAATTGCATCACCACTTGTATATCCTGCAGCAGGAAGCCCTCTAATAGAAGCAGAGTTATATAGATTGTACCTCGTAATTTCGTTAGGTCCAAGTTTCTTTTCCATGGACATGAATGCAGAATAGGGAACCATTTCACCTTCTTCATTTTTTACGAACAATTTTTCTAAATCGGAAGGCAACGCTCTGTATTCTGGAGCAGCTTGGGTATAAACTTTGAAGAATCTACCAAAACGTATAAAGCCCTGTTCATACGTACTACCTATAAGAATGTTCAAGTTTTCCATTGCTTTGTCAATGGAAACCCCTTTTTGCATGGCAATTTTGTTGTTAATTTTTAATTCGTACTGAGGATAGTTGGCAGAACAGAAAGTAAATAAACCGGTAAGTTCATCTCGTTTAGACAACGCTTCCATGAAATCATTGTTAATTTTCTCAAATTCATGATAGTCCGTACCATCGGTCTTGTCCAATAAACGCATTGAGAATCCGCCAGAAGAACCAAAGCCAGGTACTGCAGGAGGTTCAAAGTACTCTATAACGGCACCAATGTCTTTCGTTTCTTCTTCTAGCTCTTCCATAATCTCATGAACAGAGTGATGACGTTCACCCCAAGATTTAAGGTTGATCAATACGGTACCAGCATTAGACCCACGACCTTCGGTCATTATTTCATAACCAGCCAAAGAAGAGACAGATTCAACACCCTCGGTTTCTTCACAAATTTTCTGAAGTTTTCTAGCTACATCATTGGTGCGTTCTAGCGTTGATCCTGGTGGAGTCTGTATTATGGCATAGATCATACCTTGATCTTCATTTGGTATAAAACCAGCTGGTAGCGTCTTATTGGTAAAGAAAATACCAACACAGAAAGCTCCTAGAATTCCAAAAGTAAGTACTCTTCTGGCGACAATCTTATTAAGTATCTTGACATATCTACCCGTTAATTTTTCAAACCCTCTATTAAACCAATCTATAAATTTATCTATAGGAGATTTTTTGCGCTCCTTGCCGTGATTGTTCTTAAGAATCATAGCGCACAAAACAGGCGTTAGCGTAAGCGCTACGATGGCAGATAAAATTATGGAACCAGCCATGGTAATAGAAAACTGCCGATAGAAGACACCTACAGGGCCGGTCATAAATGCAATAGGTATAAATACAGAAACCATAACCAGCGTAATGGCTATAATAGCCCCACCTATTTCATTGACCACAAGCTTTACAGCTTCATAAGGTCCTAAGTGCGTTTCTTCCATTTTGGCATGTACCGCTTCAACCACCACAATAGCATCATCGACAACAATACCAATGGCGAGCACCAAAGCAAATAGGGTAATAAGGTTAATGGAGAGTCCAAAAAGTTGCATGATAAAAAATGCACCAATTAGAGAAACTGGTACTGCAATAATAGGAATCAAAGTTGAACGCCAATCTCCTAAAAAGAGGAATACCACAATAGCTACCAGAATAAAGGCATCTCTCAATGTGTGTAGTACTTGCTCAATTGATGCGTTCAAGAAATTAGAAACGTCATAACTAATCTTGTAATCTAAACCAGTAGGCAGGTCTTTTTTAAGCTCATCTAATTTCTCTTTTACTTCGTCAATAACATCGCTGGCATTACTGCCAAAAGTTTGTTTTAGTACAATGGAAGCAGATGGTTTTCCATCTAGGTTAGAATAGATATCAAAAAATTCACTACCCAATTCTACATCGGCTACATCACCTAATTTTAAAATTTCACCTTCTGCATTTGCTTTGAGAATGATATCCTTATACTGCTGTGGCTCATCATACCTATCTTGATACATGAGAACATATTCCAAAGATTGAGATGTTTTACCAGAACTTTGACCAATTCTACCAGGGCGAGCTAAAATACTTTGCTCTTCCATTGCTTTTAATATTTCTTCTGCCGAAACATTATAAGCACGCATACGATCAGGTTTTAACCAAACACGCATTGCATATTTGCGACTACCTAAAATTTGAGCACTTGCAATACCGTCAATTCTCTGAATTTCAGGAATCATTTTGGTGTATGCATAGTTATATAAGAACAACTCGTGATCATCAGAATTGTCGCTATACAAGTTTACGTACATCAACATACTTGGCTGTACGGGAGTAATAATTACACCTTCTCGTTGCACCAATTCGGGCAATAATGGCATTACTTGATCCACTCTTGTTTTTACCCTAACGACTGCTTGATCGGGATCTGTGCCAGGCTCAAAAATGATACGTATGGTACCTTCGCCGGCACTTGTGGCATCAGAAGCAATGTATCGCATATCTTGAACACCGTTAATAGCGGTTTCTAAAGGAATAAGTGTCGATTTTACCAGTACATCTGCACTAGAACCAGGATAGGCAATAAAGATATTGACCGTTGTAGGCGCAATATCTGGGAACTGTGAAATAGGCAATTGCTTTATAGAAAGCAATCCTACGAATACGATTATTACCGATATGACGATTGCCAATACCGGTCTTTTTATAAACTTACTGAACATCTTTTATGTGTTTTTAGTTATTCCGCGTAGATGGCTAATTTTGAAATCACTTCATTTGGTTCAGCAAATTCAGTTTCAATCTTTTCATTGTTTTTCACCATTCTAATACCATCTACTAGTATCCTATCGCTCTGTTTCAAACCTTTGCTTATAATGAACAAATGAGGAAGCTCGGCAGCAACAAAAATTTCAGTTTGATGTACCACGTTATCTTGATCTAAAACAAACACATATCTTTTGTCTAGTATTTCAAAAGTGGCTTTCTGCGGAATAATCATAGCCTCTTTAAAAGGTATGGTCATAAGAACGCTACCAGTTTCTCCATGTCTTAAAATTTGATCGGGATTTGGGAAAGTTGCTCTAAAGGCTATGTTACCAGTTTCGTTATTGAATTCTCCTTCAATAGTTTCAACAATTCCTTTTTGATTAAATTTTTTGTTGTTGGCCATTAAAAGCTGCACCTCTTTTTTGGTATCCTTATCTGTGCTAATGATATAATCCAAATACTCCGCTTCTGGAACATTGAAATACACCCACATTTTAGAATTATCCGATAATGTTGTTAATAGTTCACCTTCATCTAAAAGGCTACCTTCTCGTGCATGCAGGTGATCCATTATACCATCAAATGGTGCGCGAATATTTGTAAAACCTAAATGGGTTTGCGCCAATGAAACTTCGGCATTTGCTTTGTCAAAATTTGCTTTTGCCATGGCGAGCTCATTTTTAGAAACTACATTACCATCAGTTAAAAGTTGGGTATTTTGTAATTCTATTTCGGCAACCTTAGCCTCGGCTTTGGCTTTTTGTAGATCAGCCTCATAAATATTAGGCATGATATTGAACATTTTTTGCCCTTTTTTTACTAACTGACCCTCATCTACGTGAATTTCCTTCAAATACCCTTTTTCTAGGGCTCTAAGCTCAATATGTTTAAAGGAGTTAATATTACACACATAATCTTTGGTGATCGATGTGTCTTTTTTAATGGGACTTGTAATAAGAAACTTTGTGTGTTCTTCTATTTTCTCTTTTTTGGAATTACAGCTCGCAGCAATAAATAAAGTACATGCAGTAGCGATCAGGAGTACGCTCTTGGTCATAAAAATGAATATTTAATTGATTGGAAAAATGAAATTTAAAAATGCAGAGACACACAGATTTATAGGCATGTAGATTCAAAAATCTAAATTGGCTGATGCCTAAAAATTGATGTCACGTCAAAATAGAATTTTGACTAAAATTGATTTTAAATACGAAATACTTGGTATAGGACAAAGCGCCTATTTGCTGTAGGTAAAAAAATAAATAGCCTTTGTAGTGAATTGCTATTTGTAAAATAACTGAATAAGAATAGTATAGATAAAAGGTAGAAAGAAACTGTAGCTTTTTGGTACTCAATCTCCTTGCTCAAGAAAGAATGCTCATTTTCTTCCTCCTCAATTTCTACTGCTTCAATTTCAAGAGTCTTATCTAAATTGCCATAATTACCTTTAATTGTGGCGTTTTGATGTGCAACTAATTCTTGGTTAGTTGTAGGTGTACTCCTAAATTGTTCAATTGAATTAAAAGAAGAATCCTCTAAACTGCTATATGCAAATAGAGGGCTAAATACTCCTGACAGTAATATGCAGGTAGAAATAAGAAATTTTAAAAAACTCTTTTTCATTTAAGAGGTCAAAATTATTCTAGCAATTAATGCTGTACAAGTATATCCCGTTAATTTTTGTTAACATTTAAGATTATTAAATAAAAGTCTAAAAATGGCGGATGAATTCTTAGAAGTCGAACTTTAATTGTACTAATATTGATTTATCCTCAAGTTTTTTGGCGGTTTTCTTATCTGTATTTAAGTTAGAAAGAGAAATACCAAGCAATCTTACAGAGTTTTGAAGCTCTTCTTGATAGAGAAGGTTTTTTGCTGTTTCTAAAATCAGGTCTTTATCAGATATAAAATAGGGCATTGTTTTACTCCTTGTATTTAAGGTAAAATCACTGTATTTAATTTTAAGCGTAATTGTTTTACCAGCTATGGTAGCCTTTTTTAATCTCCTCTCAAGTTCTTGTGCAATATGCTCTAAGCGTTCAAGCATAAAAATCTCGCTACTAAGATTTTCATTGAACGTTCTTTCTGCACCAACAGACTTGGGTATGCGATGTGGTTTTACCTCACTGTTATGAATACCACGTACAACATGATAATAATAGGGACCACTTTTGCCAAAGTTCTCTGCGAGAAACTCAATAGATTTGTTCTTTAGGTCCTTACCGGTAAATATGCCCAGCTTGTACATTTTCTCGGCGGTGACTTTACCAACTCCGTAAAATTTGCGTATGTCTAGATTTTCTAAAAATGGAATTACCTCTTCTGGGTTAACTGTTTTTTGTCCGTTTGGTTTGTTTATGTCACTCGCAACTTTGGCAATAAACTTATTAATAGATATACCTGCCGATGCATTTAAGCCCGTTTTTTCAAGAATACGTTGTCTAATCTCAGTGGCGAGCATAGTTGCCGAAGGATTACCTTTTTTGTTGATCGTTACATCAAGATAGGCTTCATCTAGAGAAAGCGGCTCTACCAAATCTGTATATTCAAAAAAGATGGATCTTATTATTTGTGAGATTTCTTTATAACGTTCAAACCTTGGTTTTACAAAGGTTAAATGCGGGCAGTTTTTTTTAGCGAGAAATCCGCTCATGGCACTACGCACACCATATTTACGAGCTTCATAATTTGCGGCCGAGACCACTCCTCTTTTTTCACTACCACCCACAGCCAACGGTTTCCCTTTTAAATCAGGATTGTCCAATTCTTCAACAGATGCATAAAAGGCATCCATATCCACATGGATAATTTTTCGTAACGGCATTTCATTGGGCATAAGCAAATTTAAGACTTATCTTAGTTTAAGTATAGAAGTTTTACCCATTGATATGATAGAAATAGAACGTAAATTTTTAGTAAAATCTGAAGCTTATAAAGCTAGAGCAAGTACTAAAACACGAATTGTTCAAGGTTTTTTAAATACGGATCCTAACAGAACGGTTAGAGTACGAATAAAGGGAGATATAGGGTATATAACCGTTAAAGGGAAATCTAACGATACCGGTACATCTAGGTTTGAATGGGAAAAAGAAATATCTGTAGAAGAAGCAGATGCATTATTGAAATTGTGTGAAAAAGGGATTTTAGAAAAATCCAGATATGAAATTCCTTTGGGTGATCATGTATATGAGGTTGATGAATTTTACGGAGATAATCAAGGATTAACAGTTGCTGAAATAGAATTGAATTCTGAAAACGAATTGTTTGCCAAACCAGATTGGTTAGGCAAAGAAGTTACTGGAGAGGTGAAATATTACAACTCTCAATTGAGTAAAAATCCTTTTATTAACTGGAAGTAAATTAAAAAGGGTAATCAATTGGCTCTTTTAATTCCTTCTAATGGTACAATAATTAAATGTTCTAATAATTCTTCTGTAGTATAACTATCAAAGAAGTCTCGGTTTGGTAAAAGTATCTCATTGATTCGCAGTAGAAATAATTCGCAAATCAGTTTTATATTTATGTTGCTTCTTAATTGGCCGTTATTCTTAGCTTCTTGTAAAAGGTCAAGAACATAAGTCCAAACTATGGCTTTAACAAAATCATCATATGATTTATAAGCAATAGGATAATACTTCTTAAGGCTAATTAAAAAATTAGGACTTAAGTTTCTTAGTTCTTTAAGTCCTACGCTATAAATATGAATAATTTTGGTAAACGGGTCAGATGATGACTCAGGTAATTGAAAAAAACCACTCATTTTCTCATGAGTGTTATTAAGTAAAAGTGTAACGCTCTCTTGGACTAAATTGTTTTTGTTTTCAAACAATTCGTACAACGTTTTCTTAGAGATGCCAAGGGTCTCAGCAACATCATCCATTCCGACCCTTTTGCATCCATACTTAGAGAAAAGCATTAGAGCTAACGCTACACATTCACTTTTTTTCTGCATTGTAACAATATCAAAAGCCTATTGCCATCCACCGCCAAGAGAGCGATATAATTCAACTGTAGCTGATAATTGAGAGAATTTGTTGTTTACTAAATTTAACTCAGCATTTAAAGAATTCTCTCTTGCAGTTAACAAATCTAAATAGGTTAGGTAACCACTATTCAACAATTCTTCAGAATTACTTTCGGCTCTTTTTAATGCCGATACTTGTTTAGAGATATATGCCTCTTTTTCAATAGAAATATTGTAATCATATAAAGCTTCAGAAACTTCTTTTCCGGCACTTAAAAGCGCTTTTTTAAAGCTTAACAAAGATTGTTCTTGTTGAACTTGAGCAACTTCATAAGCCGTTCTAATTTTTCTGCCATTAAATATTGGCTGTGTTAAACCACCAACCAGATTAGCGAATATTGAACTAGAATCTATCCAATTATCAAGATCTAAACTTTGAAATCCGCCTTGTGCAGATAACGTTATAGATGGGTAAAAGTTACTTCTAGCAACGTTCGTTAATTCAAAACTATTTACTAAGCTATATTCCGCCTGCATAATATCAGGTCTGTTTCGAAGTAAAAGAGCAGGTACACCTAATTGCATTTCGTTAGCTAAAGATTGCTCGTCTAGTGAACTGCGCTCGTAAGTTTGTGGTTCTTCACTTAATAAAATGCTCAAGGTATTTTCCGCTTGATAAAGTAGATTTTTAAGGTCTAACAATTGACTTTGAGCACTATATAGTTGTGCTGCAGTTTGGTCAACACCAACCTGATTTGCTTGTCCCGCCTCTTTCAACGCAGAAATCGTTTCTAAACTTTTAGAACGGTTTTCAATTGTTTCTTCAGTAACGGAAATTTGCTTGTCTAAAGCCAATATCTGATAATAAGTAGTAGCAATTTGCGCCACTAAACTAGTTTTTACAGCTTTATGTGCCGCTACTGTTTGTAAGTAACTTGCATCACTAGCACGTTTGGTACTTCTAATTTTCCCCCAAATATCTGCTTCCCAAGAAGCTGTGCCAGAGGTTTCATACTGATTAAAAGGCTGAGTGAAAAAACTACCAAACTGTCCGTTTTCACTTGTTCTGGCGGTTCTAGTTGCACTTGCGGCACCGCTTATAGTTGGTAAATAACCAGCTTTTCCTTGTTTAACATAAGCCTCTGCAGCCGCAATGCTCTGAAGAGCAATGCGAATGTCAAGGTTGTTTTCTAATCCTTTTTGAATATATGTCTTCAAATAAGAATCTGTAAAAAGGTCTTGGTAAGAAACCGAAGCGAAAGAAACACTGTCCTGAGGCAGATTATCTGTTCTGTAAAGATTTTCGGTTTCTACATTTGGTCGTTCATATGTTTTAGCGGTAAAACAAGACTGCAACAAAAGTGGCAGAAAGGCGACCAATATAATTTTATTAGATACTAATTTATTCATGATTTCTTTAGTTCTTAGATTCTTCAATAGCTTCTTGTGGAGCACCTGTAATACGTTCTTGCATAGTTTGGAAAATAACATACAATGCCGGTATAACGAATACACCAAATATGGTACCTATTAACATACCACCAACAGCACTCATGCCAATAGAACGATTTCCTACAGCACCAATACCAGATGATAGTGCCAACGGCATTAAACCAAGTATAAAGGCAAACGAGGTCATTAAAATTGGTCTAAGCCTTGCTTTTGCACCATCTATGGCAGAGTCAATAATAGACATACCATGTTTTCTACGTTGCAATGCAAACTCTACAATAAGAATGGCATTTTTAGAAAGTAAACCAATAAGCATAATCAAAGCAATCTGGAAATAGATGTTATTTTCAAGTCCTGCCATGCTTACGAAACCAATAGCGCCTGCAATACCTACCGGCAATGAAAGTAAAATTGCTAATGGTAAAATATACGATTCGTACTGGGCACTTAGTAAGAAGTACACAAATACCAAACTCAAGATAAATATCATGATAGTTTGGCTACCCGCACTATTTTCTTCTTTAGTAAGACCAGAATATTCAAACGTATAATTGTTTGGTAAAACTTCGGCGGCTACTTCTTCAATTGCCTTAATAGCGTCCCCTGTAGAATAGCCAGGGTTCATTGCCCCGTTAATTTTTACAGAACTTAAAAGGTTAAATCTACTTACCACTTCAGGACCATATATTTTCTTTAACGATACAAACTGTGATACAGCGACAGATTCTCCATTGGCGTTTGTAACAAAAATATGATTCAATGAATTTTCATCTGCTCTATCTTCTGGTTTAGCTTGGATCATAACACGATATTGCTTACCAAACTTATTGAAGTCCGTTGTATACAATCCTCCATAGTATCCTTGCATGGCACTGAAAACATCGGTAACCGCTAAACCTGCCATTTTTGTTTTTTCAACATCTACATCTAACTCATACTGTGGGAAATTGGCGTTGAAATTGGTAATAGCATATTGTACCTCAGGTCTTGCATTAATAGCACCTAAGAATTCATTGGTAACTTTATTGACTGTTTGCCAATCATCAGCATCTTTACTTTGCAAGTTCATTTCAAAACCGGTAGAGTTACCAAAACCACGAACACTTGGCGGAGTAAAGAAGAATATTTTTGCATCTTTTAATCCCGCTGTTTTTGCAAATAGGCTTCCTATCACTTCTTGAACAGATTCCCCTTCACCTTCTCTCTCGCCCCAATCTTTAAGACGAAGCACAGAGAACCCGTAAGAACCACCGTTTACACTGTTCAAAATACTGAAACCTGTAATGTTCATACGTGCTTCAATAATATCCATAGATTGGTAGATAGAATCTAATTTCTTTACCGTTTTTTGTGTCTGTTCTAAAGTGGTACCAGGAGGCATTGTAACATCGGCAAATACAATAGCTTTATCCTCATTTGGAATAAAACCTGTAGGTGTTGATTGGAAAAGCAAAAAGGCTATTACTCCAAAAACAGCAAGAGATACCCATGTTATCCATTTTCTTTTGGTAATGAATTTTACAGAACCAATATACTTATCTGTAACAGCATCAAAACCTGTATTGAAAGCTGAGAAGAAACGTTTTACAACGCTTTTTTTCTTTTCTTCGGAATTATGATGTGGTTTCAATAAAAGTGCAGCCAAAGCCGGACTCAAAGTCAATGCATTTACAGCAGAAATAAGAATTGCGATTGCTAATGTTATACCAAATTGTTGGTAGAACACACCAGATGAACCACTAATGAATGATACCGGAATAAATACTGCGGACATAACCAAGGTGATGGAAATTATAGCACCTGATATTTCTGACATTGCAGATTTAGTTGCCGTTTTTGCATTGGTAGCACCTTCCTCCATTTTGGCATGTACCGCTTCGACAACTACAATGGCATCATCTACCACAATACCAATTGCTAGTATCATTGCGAACAAAGTCAACATGTTGATTGAAAATCCAAATAAGGATAAGAAGAAAAACGTACCAACAATTGCCACCGGAACGGCAATAGCAGGAATTAAAGTAGATCTGAAATCTTGAAGGAATATGAAAACCACTAAGAAAACTAATAAGAATGCTTCTATTAATGTTTGTACAACATGCTCTATAGATGCGCTTAAGAAATCTTTAGTGTTATAAGGAATTACATAATCCAATCCTTTAGGAAAATCTTGACTACTCTCATCTAGTATAGTCTGAATTTCATCAATTATGGCATTTGCATTTGAACCAGAAGTTTGAAAAATACCAACTGCAGTACCGGGTTTACCCATACCTTCGTTCTTGGTACCATAATTAAAGGCGCCTAATTCAACTTCGGCAACATCTTTTAAGCGCAAGAATTGACCATTTTCCTGAGCTCTAATAATAATGTCCTCATATTCAGCTTCATCAGAAAGACGACCTTTATATTTTAATACATATTCATAAATGCCATCGGCATTCTCACCAATTTTACCAGTAGCCGCTTCAAGGTTTTGTTCATTAAGTGCAGCTTGTATATCTGATGGCATAAGTTTGTAAGCAGCCATCTTTTCAGGATTTAACCATATACGCATAGAGTAATCTTTTGCACCAAAAACGGTTACATTACCAACACCCTCAATACGTTGAAGCTTAGGTACAAGATTAATTCTAGCATAGTTTTCTACAAAAGTTGCATCATATTCATCGTTATCTGAGAACAGAGAAAAGAATAATAGTGCACTAGTTTGAGATTTTTGGGTAATAACACCAGTTTGTACAACTGCTTGTGGCAAAACACTATTTGCTCTGGCAACTCTATTTTGAACGTTTACAGCAGCAATATCTGGATCTGTACCTAATTTAAAAAAGACATTTATGGTTGCAGCACCATCATTACTGGCATTAGAGGTCATATACAACATATCTTCAACACCGTTGATCTGCTCTTCTAATGGTATAACAACACTTTTAAGTACGGTCTCTGCATTGGCACCCGTATAAGTACTTGTTACTTGCACCGTTGGCGGTGCTATTTCTGGATATTCTTCAATAGGTAAGGTTGATAAACCTAAAATACCTAGGATGACTATAATAATCGATATAACCGTAGAAAGTACGGGACGATCTATAAATTTTTGAAACATTGTTCTTTATTTATATGTTATGTTTATTGGCGGATGCTTACTTAACCGAATTAATGGTCATTCCGTCCCTTAATTTAGAAACCCCTTCTAAAACGATAGTTGTTCCCTCATCAATTCCATTTTCAACAATAAATCCTTTTTGCGTAGTAGTGATGATATTTAATGGCATTGTAGTTACTGTATTATCATCTTTAACCACGTAAACTAATTTTTTACCTTGAAGGTCAATAGTTGCTGTTTGTGGAATTTCATAAGCGCCATTATAAACTGTTGGTATTTTTATTTTACCAGTACTACCGCTACTTAGTAAATTACTTTTATTGTCAAAATCTGCCCTTGCAGTTACACTACCAGTTGTACTATTAATAATAGTATTGATCATTGCAATTTTTCCTTGCTCAGCATATTCTTCACCATTAATCATAATAAGCGAAACCTTTGGAGCTTTTTCTAAGTCCATAACATTTTTGTCATTTTTAGGCATAGCTTCTTTTAGCTTCAATAACTCTTTTTCATTCATAGAAAAATAAGCACGAACTTCACTAACATCAGATACCGTAGTTAACGGTTGACTCATAGCAGAACTTACCAAAGCACCAATTTTATAGGGAATTTCTCCAATATAACCGTCTACCGGACTAGTGATACGTGAGTAACCAATATTAGAAGCTACACTTTGGTAGCTAGCTTTTGCTTGCTCTAATTGTGCTTTTGCGGTTTCTAATTGTACACTACTGATGATGTTTTTTTCAACCAGTGGCTTTAATTTGTCAACTTCTACTTGAGCTACGTTAACAGATGCTTTGGCTGCATTAGCATCTTGGTTTAAAGTTTGTGTCTCTAGTTTAAAAAGTAATTGCCCTTTTTTAATTTTCTGACCTTCCTCAACATATACTTCTTGTACAAAGCCAGAAACTTTAGGCCAAATTTCTACATTTTGCTTTCCTTCAAGGGTGGTAGAAAATTCGTTGTAAACGGTTAAATCCTGTTTATTTAATTGGGCAACTTTTAAGCTTGGTGGAGGAGGTGCTGCTGCTCCTTGTGCCGGATTTTCAGATGACCCAAAGCAGGAACTCAAAAGAAGAGTCGCACTTAAAATTCCTATAATTGATAACTTTCTCATTTTAGATGGATGTTTATATGTATTAAATAGTTGTATGTACTTGTTAAGGTTTTGTTAATTCCGAATGTTCGGTTTAAAACGAACCAAAAAATTAAATTTTTTTAGAGTAGCTTTTTTAATGCTTCAATAGTGTCTTGGTATGTTTTTTCATTTTGACTAAGACATTCTAAATAAGCTTCTATTTTTGGCTTATTAGATGCATACTTTTCGGGATTATACTTTTGATCATATTCAGCAACTGTTTGTATCATTTTAGATTCTTTTGCTGCTTTTTTAAGTGCTTGTTCAAGTTTCTTAATGAAAAAGGTGCTTTTATCCGATATTTTAAAATACCTTCTTCTATCTCCAGATTTAGTGAAATAGGTAATCATACCTAACTGAAGCAACAAATTGAGTGATGTTGAAATAGAGCTTTTACTTGCTCCTCTTTTTGTAAGACAATCATCAAATGTAAGTCCAACCTCTTCGGTTACTACAAGATTTCCAAATATTCTTGCTGCTAATGGAGGTAAATTATATTCGGCTTCAAAGTGAACTCCAAGCTCCTCTATTAACCTTTGTTTATTTTCTTCTTTTTCCATAATTCGCAAATTGAAGGGGCAAAGGTATGATTAGTTCGGTTACAAACAAACCAAAAGAACTTAAATTATGTTAAAGTTTGTATGTGCTATTTGTTAGGCAAATTTATAAAGTAAGTAGTTGGTATTTAGTTGAATAAATATAACTTTTAACTGTATTGGGCTCTGGTAAGAAAACACTTATTCTAAATAAAATGCTATAAAACGTTCTAACTTGAAGTAATTTTAAAAAAGAGAAGGAGATATTTAAGATGCAAAAATGCCATCTTTTTCAATAAGAGGAATGGTTATAAGGTTATTTTCTGTGACCGTATTTTTAGAGAATACAAACTTTTTCTCATACAATTTGTTATCTGCATAAAAGGTCACAAAAAAGTCATTGTCCAAAGCGAGTAGGTCCTCTTGAACAACTTCAATTTTCTTAAATGAGTTAGATTCAAGATCACCAATAGCGTGTCTCATTATTGACGTTTTGCGTTCACCATCATAACCTTTAGATACTACCATGGTCAATTCAATAGGTGTATTACGATCATTTATGATATAGGCATTCCAGTCTTTATCTAAAAATTCTTCGTTCCATTCTCTAATAATGGCAACATGAACATCTTTGACAACAGGTATTTCAATATCTTTTTTCACAAAGTGATTTTAAAGGGCACTTCTAAATTGCTCTAGAAAACGTAAATCATTTTCGCTCAATAAACGAATATCTGAAATTTGATGCAGTAAAAGTGCAATACGGTCAATACCCATCCCAAAGGCAAATCCGGAATATATATCTGGGTCTATACCACAGTTCTTAAGCACGTTGGGGTCTACCATACCGCAGCCCATAATCTCTAACCAACCGGTACCTTTGGTCATTTTATAATCTGTTTCAGTTTCCAGTCCCCAATAAACATCTACTTCTGCACTTGGTTCTGTAAAAGGAAAATAAGAAGGTCTAAGCCTAATTTTGGATTTCCCAAAAAGTTCTGTCGTAAAATATTGTAGTGTTTGTTTTAAATCTGCAAACGAAACATCCTTGTCAATATAAAGCCCTTCTACTTGATGAAAGAAACAGTGAGATCTAGCGGAAATAGCCTCGTTCCTATAAACTCTACCAGGTGATATGGTTCTTATGGGAGGTTGGTTGTTTTCCATGTAGCGTACTTGTACCGATGAGGTGTGTGTACGTAATAAGATATCTGGATCTGTTTGAACAAAGAAAGTATCTTGCATATCTCTTGCAGGATGGTATTCTGGAAGATTTAAAGCAGTAAAGTTATGCCAGTCATCTTCAATTTCAGGTCCTTCAGAAACGTTGAAGCCAATTCTAGAGAAAATGTCAATGATTTTATTCTTAACAATAGAAATCGGATGACGCGCTCCTAATTCAATAGGATTTCCAGGTCTGGTTAAATCGCCATATACCTGTTCATCCGTATTATTATTTTCTAAAACCTCTTTTAAAGATTCTACTTTTTCCGTTGCAGCTTGTTTAAGTTCGTTTATGGTTTGCCCGAACTCTTTTTTCAGGTCATTAGGCACATTCTTAAACTCCGCAAAGAAGTCATTAAGAATACCCTTTTTACCCAAATATTTAATTCTAAACGTTTCAACGGCTTCTAAATTATCAGCTGTGAACGATGCTACTTCAGAGATTTGTTCCTTTATCTTATCAATCATGAATGTTGATTAAAGCCCCAAATTTAAAACTTTTAAAAGAGGTATTATATGTTTTTATTGGTTTTGATGGTTTAACTAGTAACGAATTTGTCTTTTACGTTAGATTTAACCCATACTAAACACTCATCGAATGTATCAAAAATATGTTCTTCTGGTATTAATTGAGGTATTACCCCAACACGTTCCATCATATAACGAGGCTGTTTTAATACTTCAACAAAAAGTATGTTAATCCCAGATTTCCTAAGGCTAATTAAAACATCTTCAAGCGTATATAGACCAGATTGATCCATGTACTGCATTCTTCCCATTCTTATAATTACGGTAGATGCCGTTTCAGGTATTTGATCTGCCATTTGTTGAAACTCACTAGTAGATCCAAAAAATAACGGTCCTTTCAAATGCTTAATAAAAACTTCTTCTTGTAGACTTTTAGGAAACGCAGCTTCATCTGGCCAGTTTACTTCTTTTTCTAATGATTTTACATCTGATCGTTCTGCTGTTAAATCGCCCATTTTCTTCATAAACATTAAAGAAGCAATTACTAGACCTACACCAACTGCGTAAACCAAGTTCCAAACAGAAGAAAGTACCAGAACTACAAGCATTATAACTACCTCAGAGCTAAATTTAATAGGTCCTAAGCTCATATCTTTTGGTAAACTTGGAATTGCCTTTAAACCTTTATAATCCATAACACCAATACCTACCGTAACTAAAATACCGGCTAGTACCGCAGCAGGAATTTGAGAAGCAATAGGGCCAAGAGCTAGAAGTACAATCAGTAGTAGAACACCGGCAACCATACCAGATAATTTTGTTTTACCACCTGCATTAATATTTACAACAGTACGTATAGTAGCTCCTGCGCCTGGTATTCCACCAAATATTGCAGCAATACTGTTACCAATACCTTGACCAACTAATTCTTTGTTTGGCTTGTGTTTGGTTTTGGTCATGTTATCTGCAACTACAGAAGTTAAAAGTGAATCTATGGCACCAAGTAATGCTAACGTAAGAGCGGTAAATACATATGGAGTTACGGAACTTAATTGAAATTGGGTAAATATGCCAAGGTTAGGCATAGGAAAACCGCTTGGTATTTGTTCTATTGGTCTATAGTCTAAGCCAAATCCATAAGCCACACCAGACACCACAATTAGTGCAACCAAAGCACTTGGAATTGTAGTGGTTATTTTTTTGAAACCATAAATGATGGCAATGGTAGAAAGTGCAAGAATTAATTCGAGCCAATTAATGTTGTTAAGTGCTCTTGGTAATACTTTAATTGCACCTATTACCCCAGATGCTTCAGATTTAGCTAATGTTTGAGCCTCTTTCATCATATCGGCTTCCGTTATTCCTTCAGCACGAGAGATAGTCTCTTTAAAATCCTCTAAAACCAATATACCTTCACCAGCTTCTTCTTTTAAGATATTATCTAGAATAATCTCTTCGGCCATGGGTTTGTATAGGTTTACAAACTCAGCATCTTCCTTTGGGTAATAGCCAATAGCCGGTAAAATTTGTGTAACTAGAATTATAACACCAATAGCTGTCATAAAACCAGATACTACCGGGTAAGGAATATATCTAATGTATTTTCCAATACCCAAAAGGCCTAAGCCAATTTGCATTAATCCCGCTAAAAGAAAAACTATTAAAATTGCAGGTAGGGCTTTTTCAAGACTACCATCGTTCATGGCAACAATACCGGCTATTACCACCATACTCACAGCAGTCATTGGTGCTGTAGGTCCAGATATTTGTGTACTGGTTCCGCCAAAAAGTGCTGCAAAAAAACTTATAAAAATAGCACCATAAAGTCCGGCACTAGGCCCTAAACCTGAGCTAACCCCAAACGCAAGTGCTAAAGGTAAAGCAACAATACCCGCTGTAATACCGCCAAATAAATCTCCTCTGAAATTTGAAAATAAATTCTTCATAATTTAAAATAATGAATTTTAATGAGATAGAGTCACAATAAATAGAAGTGATTCTACTCGTGTTTAATTAATAAATTTTCGTTGGCTGCGAATAATTGATTGATTTCCCTTAAGTATAGAGCCGATGGTTTAACATCGGCTCTATTTGTGTTATGTACAGTTGATTCTAGTTGTAAAAATCAACGGCACCAGTAGCGATATCATACATAGCTCCCACTATCATGACTTCACCATTTTCTTCCATTTCTGCTAATACCGGACTTTGTTTTCTGATATTATCAATAGTTAATTCAACATTTTTTGCTGAAACACTATCTACGAAATCTAAGTTTTTTGAATTTCGTAAGCTTTCATCGGTCGGTTCTTTAACAGCATCTACAGCTGGCTCTATTTTTTTGATAAGCGCAGTTAAATTACCTAACCTAGCATGGTCACAAGCACCTTTTATAGCACCACAACTTGTATGGCCTAAAACAACAATTAAATTGGTGCCAGCTAATTTGCAACCAAATTCCATACTTCCAAGTATGTCTTCGTTTACAAAATTACCAGCTATTCTAACACTAAAGATATCTCCAAGTCCTTGGTCAAAAACTAGTTCTGCAGAAACTCTTGAATCTATACAGCTTAATATAGTAGCGAAAGGAAATTGACCTTCGCTAGTGTCATTTACTTGCTCTAAAAGGTTACGATTAGCTTTTAAGTTATTCTGAAATCTTTGATTTCCTTCTTTTAAGAAATCTAATGATTTCTTAGGAGTCATCGTTGATTGTGTTTCTTTAGTATGTGCTTTCATATTTTTTTATAATTATTTACAATGTATAATTTGTTTGGCCCATTAGTATTAGAGGAACATTAAGATTGTTGATAATGTCGTTAATATTAGTGGGCATAGAAAGAGATTTGTTTTTAGAATCTCCCTTGTTTTGTGATCTATTGATGCAAAGTAGATTAATATTATTGATAGCTACATAGTTTGATATATTCTTTATAGAATTATCGTTACTATCAAATACAAATTCAATCTCCTTTCTTTCTTTTGACACTTTTGTTTTATCTGAAGTGTCAGCATTCTTTAATATTCTAAATGATTTTAAAGGCTTTTGCGAATGTAAAAGTAAATTTTCTGTCAGTGAAGCTATAGGTGTCTCTTCGTCACCACTCAATACACCTAAAGATAAATCTTTGTCGATGTTAAGAACTTGATTTTCATCAGACAAAAAAACAGGTCCATTATGCTTTTTAAGTACAAACGGAATAAGATTGTCTCCAAGGATGTTAAATACCTTAGATTTTCTTTTTCCTAATACTATAAAATTTGGCTTTTCCTTTTCAATGTAATTGGCTATTTCATTTTTAAGATTTCCAATAGTACAAGAATAGGTTAATGGTACACCAAAATCTTTGGAATATGTTGAGACGATAGAATTGATATCGTTATCCATATCTCTATATTCACTATTCAAAGAACGTATTGCTGAAAGATGGCTGTCTTCAGTAACTACTTCTGTCGCTTTCTTAACATGGAAAATGGCTATTTCTCCATTAAGTATCTTAGCTAGGCTAAGCGTACTTTTAAGTGTGTTTCCCAAAGATTTTTTCAAATCTGAGAAAACAACGATTTTATATTTTTTACTCATTTTTGTTTTTTTTTAGTTGATTGAATATAATCCCAATCTGTTAGCTTAAGCTCAATTTAGATTTTGGGCGTTCCTCAAAGAATCCTATAAAACTTGGCGGATTTTCAACGACACCTCTCTTCGAAATTAACTTAATATCTATGTTTCTCTCTGATGCCTTAAGCCTGAAATCTTCTAAAATCTCAACAATATCATAGTCCAAATACCTGGTCTTTAAAATGTCTAATTCTAAATACGTATCTCTTGGAAGATTGTCTAGTTCTTTAAGAATAGCACCTTTATTGAAAAAGGTTACTTCTTCTGCCAAAGACATTTTTATCTTATGCTTACCGTTACTATTATCTTCAATATGCAGAAAATGCGAGTTTTGGTAGCTTTTTAAAAGAATTACTACAATACCTACGGCAAGACCTAAACTAATACCGATTAATAAATCTGTAAAAACGATACCGAATACCGTTACGAAAAAAGGCACGGATTGTTTCCAACCTAATTGGTACATTTTTATAAATAACGCTGGCTTCGCTAATTTATAACCTACAATAAATAATATGGCTGCTAAAACTGATAGCGGAATCATATTTAATAGTGTAGGAATTAAAATAACAGAAATCAGTAATAGAAAACCATGAATTATTGCTGAAAGCTTAGTTCTACCATTAGATTGTATGTTAGCAGAACTACGAACAATAACTTGTGTAATTGGCAAACCACCTATTAAGCCAGATACGATATTACCAGCACCTTGCGCAAGCAATTCTCTATTGGTTGGCGTTACATTTTTATGAGGATCTAATTTATCTGTTGCTTCAACACAAAGTAAAGTTTCTAAACTAGCTACTAAAGCAATAGTAAAAGCTGTTACCCAAACTTGTGGATTTGTTATGGCACTAAAATTAGGAAAGCTAAACTGACCTATAAAAGAGGCTGCATCTTTAGGAACAGGTACACTTACCAAATGCTCAGATGAAATAGCCAATACTTCACTGTTTTGTGTAACAATAAAGAATATGATACCAACTGCAACAGCTACTAAAGGACCTTGTACAAGCTGAAATATTTTTCCTTTTTTAGAAAGAACTTTATCCCATAATAAAAGAATGGCCATACCTATAACGGCAACAAGAGTTGCACCAGGACTAATATTATTTATGGTGTTGAAAATTTCTGAAAAGGTATTTTCCCCATCAACTTGAAAGAAAGCCCAATCGCCTTCTGGATCAGGATCATAACCGAAGAAATGAGGTATTTGCTTAAGAATTATGATGATACCAATACCGGTAAGCATACCTTTAATTACAGAAGAAGGAAAATAATATCCTATGACACCTGCTTTTAAAATTCCGAAAATAATTTGAATAATACCACCTAATACAACGGCTACCAAGAAATTTTCATAACCACCTAAAGCACCTATTGCGGTTAATACAATTGCGGCTAAACCAGCTGCAGGACCACTTACTCCAATTTTGGAACCACTAAGTGCGCCAACAAAAATACCACCAACAATACCAGCAATTAATCCTGAAAATAAAGGTGCGCCACTAGCTAATGCTATACCAAGACATAATGGTAGGGCTACAAAGAATACAACGATACTCGCAGGAATATCGCTCTTAATATGTTTAAACATGTATAAAAAGTTTATGTCCCAAAGTTATTTTGGAACAGATTAGTTAATTGATATAAAATAAAAATGAAGAAATTAACTAATGTAGTCGGGAGGAGGAGATGGAACTTCTAATGACAGATCTATATAGCCTATCATGCTGAAGTTGCTGATTATAGAATTTTCAAAAATGGCTGCTATTGAAAAATCTAATAAACTTTCTTTAACAAACTTTTCTTCGCCCATAGATTTTTTACCAGTCTCTTGCTCTTCCTCATTAAGATTGGTAATTACGATTGGGTTCTCAACATCGCATAAAGTTACTATGCTTGGTGCAGTAACTGCAAAAAGCCATAATAACAAAAGAATAATGCGTGCAAAAAATTTCATATACTAAAATCGAGCGGTAAAGATAGTTTGCAAAGGTTTAAAAACTGTTAACAAATTTCTAAAAATCCTTCAACATTTTTAGTTCTTCTTTTTGAATCCAACCAGTCTTTCCGTCTGCTAATTTAATTTTTTTCCATGAATCTAATTGATCTAGAACATTCACTTTTGTTCCGGCATGGATTAAAAATACTTGAGCGCTAGTATCGTTTGGTTCAGATTTAATAACGCTTTCCTCTGCAAATATAATTGCAGGTTGGTATTGGTCAAAATCATTTCGTTGTATGTAGGCAAAAAGAATTGAGATAATGCAAAGAAATAGGGCAACTATACTACCAATAAACGTAAACCTTTTTCTAGTGGAAAAATTAGAATAGTAAAATAGGATATAAAATAGTACAAAAAGGAGCATAAACCCTATAGCTGTATAAGCCCATTGGTCAAAAGTTAATTTACCGGTTATATTTTTATATAATCTAGACAAACCCGTTTCTGGCATAGTATCTATTGCATCTATGGTCATATTTTGGGCATAACTTAAATTCGTTTTTATCTCCTTGTCATTTGGGGATAACAACAACGCTTTTTCGTAATAATAAATACTCTCGGCAATATTATTAAGCTTATAGTAAGAATTTCCGAGGTTATAATACACTGCGGCCGAATGCTTTTCGTTCGTTAAAATATTCTCGTAATAACTTATAGCTTTTTCATATTCACCGGCATTGTATGCTTCAGTTGCTTGCTCAAATAATTGATTGTTCTGAGCAGCACAGAGAACCGCTGTAAAGAGGATAATAAGTGTAGTTAGCTTTTTGAACATACCTATAATTGTTTATCCATTTTAGAGATTACTTCACTTGCCTTATCGTAATCTGCCTGCATTTGTACGTTAGAAAAAGGGCTGTATCTGGCAGATTCACAATTTTTAAGAAGGTCGATGAAACTATTTACGGTAGCATCGTCTATCTGTTTTTCTGTAAGCAGTTCCGTAATTTTATCTTTACTGAATTCAGAAGTTTCAATCTTTAATTTTGCTTTCAAATAGTTATGTAGCGCTCGCTCCAAGGCAACGTAAAAAGATTCCTTGTTCCCAAGTTCTTTTTTAGCGGCGGATAGATACTTACGGGCTAGTTTGTTCGCCTTTCTAATTTTATTACCTACAACATCACCGGCTAAGGAGTCTCTTCTTTTTCTAAAAACTATAGCTAAAGGAATTAATAGTAGTGGACACAACAGCCAAATATAGAATGAAGTGGATCCAAAAAAGTATGATACAGATTTGCTTGTTAAGTCAGGATTCAATTTTATAAAATTAAATTGATCTCCACTGGTAATTATAGACTGTTTTTGATTATTTGAATTTTGTGCGGCATTAGCAGATGCACTTAGTGGACCTTCTAAAACATTTATAACAATTTCGTCTGATGTTAAGGTGGTGTATTTCCCGGTAGACGGATTGAAATAACTAAAATTTAAAGGTGAAATAGGATATTTACCTCTAAATGAAGGCACAATGGTATATTGGTTGCTCACCTTGCCCTGCATACCTGCTAAAGTTGTTCTTACACCTTCTGTGAATTCAGGCTCGTAAACCTCTAACGCACTTGGTAATTCCAATTCAGGAAGCTTAAATAATTTAAGATTTCCTTTTCCACTTACCTCTACTGTTGCTTGTAAAGATTCTGAAGCATTTAAGCTTGTTTTGCTTGTTATTACTGCAAAATCAAAATCACCTACAGCACCGTTAAAATCAGCAGGCTGGTTTTCTAAAGGCAAAGGCTTTACATTAATTATTCTTTTACCTGCAGATACGGTTTTGTTAGTTTGGTCATACATTCTTTGACCAAAGAAATTTCGTCTGCTAGAAGGTACGTCTACGGTAACATCAAGAGAAAGAGGTTCAATATCTAGTTTGCCTGATTTCTGCGGATAAAGAACAACGCGTTTTAATATTACATAACGATAAGGTTTGCCTTTGTAAGTGCCATTTTGTGCACTAAGGGCATTTACTTTAATGTCTTGACTCCAGAAATTATTGTACGTTGGATTATCTAGCGGTTGATAGTTTGATACACTTATGTTAGGGCTAACGTATAGCTTATAAATTACAGTTATGGCTTCATTCAAATACGGATTCGTTTTTGAAATTTCAGCAACTAAATGTAGATTTTCATCTGCTACATCATCAGCGGTCATCTGATCGCTAGGTTTATCTACAGCAGCGGTAACTTCAACTTCCTTAGCTAAGGATTTATAAGTTTCTCCACCAATAACAATAGAAGCTTGCTTAATAGTGAATTTACCTCTTGAAGTAGGAGCTAGTGTATAAGAATAAGATTTGGAATAACTTCTAACACCATTTATCCAAGAAGAACTAATGGATTGTGATGGTCCCATAACTACTTTAAATCCGGTAAAATCCGGAGGGTTAAAATTATCACCATCACGGTTCATGATAAAATCTACGCGTAATCTTTCGTTTAAACCAAGCTTTGGTTTGCTCAATTTCATTTCAAAAGTTACGGTATCACTATCTTGTCCTATCATCAATATTGATGATAGAAAAATGGTTATAAGTAACCCAAGTTTTGTTATGGACTTAAAGTCTACCAATCCTTTTCGTTTTTAATTTTAGCACCTTTTACTTTTTTTGCATCTATTTTATCTTGAACCTTTTTTTCTGCATTTTGCATGGCTCTCAATAGATTTTCAACTTGTTGCTTAGAAAGTTGATTTGGTCTAGGTTGTTGTTGCTCTTGCTCGTTATCACCTTCGCCTTGTTCTGGCTTTTTCTTTTGATCAGACTTATTATCTCCTTCGCCTTCTTTATTGTCGTCTTTCTTCTCTTCATCTTTATCGCCTTCATCACCCTTGTCACCTTCGTCTCCCTGATCTTTTTTATCCTCGTTTTCTCCTTCGTCCTTTTTGTCTTGACCTTTATCCTCGTCTTGATCTTTGTCCTTATCCTTATCGTCTTGATCCTGTTTGTTCTCGTCTTGGTCTTTTTTAAGGAGTTCTTTCGCCAAAGCCAAGTTGTAGCGAGTTTCTTCATCTGTAGGATCATTACGCAAAGCTTCCTTATAAGCTTCAACAGCTTTAGCATAGTCTTTACGTTTCATGAAAACATTACCCATATTATGATAGGCTTTGTGTTTATCAGCTTTTGAAGTAGATGCTTCGCCAGCTTCTTTAAATCTTCCAAAAGCTTCGTTGTACGTTTCGTTTTCGTAATAGGCGTTTCCTAAATTATAGGGAGCTGCACTATTTTCTCCACTTTTAGCAATTGCTTTTCTATAATCTACTTCTGCTGCAACAAAATTATCTTCTGATAATGCCTTGTTAGCATCCCACGTAAGGTTTGTAGATGATTTTAATGCCTTTTCTTTTTCCTTCTCGTCAACTTCTTGAGCAAAAGATGATAAGCAAGCAAAAACCAAAAGTAAAATTGCGCTAATTTTATTCATTTCTTTTCTCATTGAACAAATTGAGTTTTTTTAACCAGCTCGTCTTCCGGTCCAAGATAAATATATCTAAAAAAAGAAGCAACAATGCCCCACCGATAAACCATTGAAACTGATCTTTATATTCTGCGAATTGTTTGGCTTCAAATTCCTTCTTGTCCATTTTTAACAACTCCTCCTTAATAAATTCTACTGCTACATCTGTATTAGAACCATCTATATATTGCCCTTCTCCCTCATTAGCGATATCAACCAAAACACTTTCGTTTAATTTGGTAATAACAGTTTCGCCTTGACTATCCTTTTTTAAGCTTTCTAAAATTCCGTTCCTCTTAATTGGTATTGGAGCCCCTTTTTCTTTACCAACACCAATAGTGTAAATTATAATTCCTTCATCAACAGCATCCTCTACAGCATCTAAAGTTGAGCCTTCAGAATGGTCTTCACCATCAGAAATTATGAACAAAACACGATTAGTCTGTTCAGCATCATCATAAAAGGTAGTAGCCAATTCTATTGCTTGATCAATGGCTGTACCTTGTGACGTTAGCATATCTGTATTCATGCCTTGCAAGAACATTTTTGCTGCGCCATAATCTGTGGTAATCGGTAATTGAGGGTATGCTTGCCCGGCATAAGCGATGATACCAATACGGTCACTTGCTAATTGATTTATAATTTCAGAAACCAATCTTTTAGCTTTTTCCAATCTGTTTGGTGCAATATCTTCCGCTAGCATACTTTTACTAACATCTACTGCAAAAACGATATCAACTCCCTCTCTCTTTACGGTTTCTAATTTTGTCCCTATTTTAGGGTTAACCAAGCCAATAATTAATAACGCCAATGCCAGGATGAAAACAATCAATTTTATACCTGCTTTGTTATATGAACGGTTTGGAGTTAACCTTTTTAGAAGATCGGTATTAGCAAACTTCTTTTGGGTTCTCTTTTTCCATACCAATACCAATAGATACAACACCACTATCACCGGAATGATAATGAGCAAATAGAAATATAATGTTTCGTCGTACTGTATCATATTATACAAAGCTTCTAAATAGCGTATTTCTTAAAAGCCATTCTAACAACAGCAATACTCCCGCCAATAAAATCCAAGGTCTAAATTTCTCTTCGTAGCGGTAGTATTTAAATTCTTCTACCTCTGTTTTTTCTAGTTTATTGATTTCGTCATAGATTTCCTCTAAAGACTCATTATCAGTGGCTCTAAAATACTTTCCACCGGTAGCGGTTGCAATATCTTTTAATAGGTTTTCGTCTATCTCAACTTGTCGCATTCCATATCTAAAAGAACCATCAGCATTATAAGCGATTGGAGATAAAGCATTTCCGTTTGTCCCTAAACCAATGGTATAGGTTTTAATTCCAAATTCAATGGCAAGGTCCGCAGCAGTTTGCGGTTCAATAAAACCGGAGTTGTTTACACCATCTGTCAATAGAATAATAATTTTACTTTTAGCCTTACTTTCCTTTAAACGGTTAACCGAAGTGGCTAGCCCCATACCTATTGCGGTACCATCATCTAATTGCCCATAAGTAATTTCTGAAAGCGCGTTAAGTACTAAAGATTTGTCTGTAGTAATTGGTGTTTTTGTGTAACCTTCACCTGCATAGACAACAAGACCTATACGATCATTTGGTCTTTCTTTAATAAAATCTGCAGCTACTTCTTTTAATGCAGAAAGTCTATTTGGCTTTAAATCTCGTGCCAACATACTAGAAGATACATCTATTGCCATAACAATGTCAATACCTTTAGTGGTCTTAGATCGTGTAGAAATATCTTCTGTTTGTGGTCTTGCCAATGCTACAATAATAGCACCTAACGCCAACAATCTTAAAAGGAATAAACCTGGTTTTAGTTTTGGTAAAATGCTATTGTAACTGAATCCTTTGGCGCTAGAAATTCGTAGAGATGCAGTTTGCTCTTTTTGTTTAAAGATATACCACACAATTGCCAATGGCAGTAATAGGAACAGCCAAAAGAAATCAGGATTTGCAAATGATATATTATCGAACATTTATAATTCTGTTTTAACTTCTACCGATGCTAAAATTCGGTCTACTATTTCTTGAGCGTAGTTATCGTCTTCTAACCAAGTTAGAATAATGTATTGCTGAAAACCTTTGCCACCAAAAAGTAGTACGGTATATTCACCTTCCATTAATTCTTTTGCACCAGGTGCTATAAACTGACCACTTCCATAAACTTTTAGACCTTTAACCCCGCTTATGGTACTAAACTCTTCTTGTTTTGTAATGATGTTTTTTGCACCTTGACTTTCAAAATTCGATAGAATTTGCTCAATTGTTTTTTCAAAATCGGGTTCAACATCTTGTTGTGTTAGAGTAATGGAAGTAGTACCAATATTAAAAAGACCAATTGGACTTGCATATTGAAACGCTTGTATATCTGCTATTGCAGCTTTTGCCTCTGCAGGTAGTTTTATTTTTTGACGTATTAATACTTGTGGAGTCTCTAATTGTATAGGAGGGAAACCGTAGCTGCTACGAATCCATTCTCCTTCTAATAGTTCTTTTGTTGGATGACCAAGTACAGTATCTTTCATGTAGCCAAACCCAAATTTGACCCCAGCAATAGTTATGCCTATAAGTATCACGGCAATAGTGGATATTATGGCAATTTTTATTTTCTTCTTTTTAGCTTTACGCTCTAATTCTTCTTGGTATTCTGCTTGTTCCAGTAATTCCTCTTCTGTAGGTTCTGGTAAAGCCTCATGAGTTTTTTCTACAATCTGTTCTACCAGTTTTCTATCTTGTTCTGCAACGGTTGTAGATGGTTTGTTCTTAGCGAATTTCACCAAATCTGCCGTCTGTAGTATTTGTTGAAATTGTTTGATGGTATCATCATCCAATTTCAATTCACCGGCATCTTTTAAAAGTTCCAATTTCTCAATTAATTGTCCGGTAGTACTTTCTAATGCTGTTACATGCGCATCTTCTTCTAGATAAGAACGTACAATAGTGGTTAATTCAGAGTAGTATTGTTTGTATTCATCTTGTATTAAGTATTTAGAATTTTCTAAACGCTTAAGTTCAAGTAAGGCTCTATCATAAGGAGGTAACAGGGCTACTTTTTCCTCTTCTGTCAACGGTTTTTTACGGAATACGAACCAATATAATAATCCCCCTAAAATAGATAGGATTAAAAGACCTATAAGTAAGTAGGTCCAAAAATCGTAGTTACTTTTCTCAACATTAATAAGTGGCTTAATGTCATACATTTTCTGATTTAGTGTGTCAACGGGAATAGTAGCCACATTAATCAACATAGAATCGGTCATAAAACCTGTTCCATTAATATCAATACGTTGAGACGGTAACTTGTATGCGCCAGAATCGAACTGGGTTAGGGCATATATTTTTTGAAGTGTTAGTCTATCCTTTTTTCTTGTGGTATCTGTCGCAAAAGCTTCTACAGTTTCTAAAGGGGAAAATGTTTGTCCTTCAGGGAAAATAACAAAGTCGGTAGAATCTATATCAACAGTAACGGTCCATTGAACTTGCTCGCCAATTTTTATGAAAGTAGTGTCAACCTTCGAAGAGATATTTGGGCGTTCTTGCGCAGATAGCTCAAAAATGAACAGTAGAAATACGAATAAGGGTGATATTCGTTTTATGAACGAAGCACCATTTTCAATTATTCTATTTATATAAATCATTCGTATCAACCTCTTCTTTTAAAATAGCCCAATAATTTTTTAACGTAACTTTCGTCTACTCTACAATCTAAAACCCCACATCCAGATTTTGTGAAAGACTCTTTGAAATAAGTAACACGTTCTCTGTGAAATTCTGCATACGCATTTCTTACTTTCTTAGACGCGGTATTTACCAATTGTAATTTTCCTGTTTCGGCATCTTGCATTTGAACCATCCCTAAATTTGGGATAGATTCTTCTCGTTCATCATAAATACGAATACCGGTTAAATCATGTCTTCTTCCGGTAATTTTCAAGGTTTTTTCATATCCTTCATCAATAAAATCGGAAAGGACGAAGACAATGGCTTTCTTTTTCATGACGCTGCTCAAGAATTTTAATGCTTGGGCTATATCTGTTTTATTGCTTTTTGGTTTAAACTCTAGTAATTCTCTAATGATACGTAAAGCGTGAGTCTTCCCTTTTTTAGGCGGAATAAAAAGCTCTATCTGATCAGAGAATAAAATGATACCTACCTTATCATTGTTTTTTAGTGCACTAAACGCTAAGGTTGCCGATATTTCTGTTACTATATCATTTTTAAATTGATTAGTAGTACCAAATAATTCTGAACCACTAATATCTACCACAAGCATCATGGTTAATTCTCGCTCCTCTTCAAAAACTTTTATATAAGGCTCACTATAGCGGGCGGTAACATTCCAATCAATATTTCTTACATCATCCCCAAATTGGTACTGGCGTACTTCACTAAACGTCATACCACGACCCTTAAAGGTAGAGTGGTATTCCCCACCAAATATATGGTCAGAAAGACGTCTCGTCTTTATTTCTATTTTCCGTACTTTTTTGAGTAGCTCTTTGGTATCCATTTTTATAGTAAACAGTTTACAGTCTCTGTTTCAGTAAATCATATTTAGCATTTAGTAATAAAATATATTACGAGCGATAAATATTAAGAACTGAATTTAAGGTACTTCGATCTCGTTTACAATTTTGTTGATGATATCAACAGAGGTAATATTTTCAGCTTCGGCCTCGTAGGTAATTCCTATTCTATGTCTTAAAACATCATGTACAATAGCTCGTACATCTTCAGGAACAACGTAGCCCCTTCTTTTAATGAAGGCATAACATTTTGCAGCGACACCTAAATTGATACTTCCCCTTGGCGAAGCACCAAAACTGATTAAAGGTTTTAAGCTTTCTAAATTATATTTTTCAGGATATCTAGTAGCGAAGACAATATCAAGAATATATTTTTCGATTTTTTCGTCCATATATACTTCACGTACCGCTTTCTGTGCGCTTAGTATTTGTTCTATAGATACCACAGCATTTACGGTCTCATAGTTACCCAATAAATTTTGGCGCATTATTAATTGCTCCTCATTAATTTTTGGATAATCGATAACCGTTTTCAACATAAAACGGTCAACCTGTGCTTCCGGAAGTGGATAGGTTCCTTCTTGCTCTACCGGGTTTTGAGTAGCCATCACTAGAAAAGGCTTGTCAAGAATAAAAGTTTCGTCACCAATAGTAACTTGCTTTTCTTGCATTGCCTCTAATAATGCAGACTGCACTTTTGCAGGTGCACGGTTAATCTCATCCGCAAGAACAAAATTGGCAAAAATTGGACCTTTCTTAATAGAGAAATCGTTTAATTTCATGTTATAGATCAACGTACCTACAACATCTGCAGGAAGCAAATCTGGTGTAAACTGTATTCTACTAAAACTACCTTTAACAGCTTTTGAAAGCGTATTAATGGCTAAGGTTTTTGCTAGACCGGGAACACCTTCTAATAAGATATGCCCTTGCCCTAAAAGACCAATTAGTAATCGTTCTACCATATACTTTTGGCCAACGATTACCTTATTCATTTCAAGCATCAGTAAATCGATAAAAGCACTTTCGCGAGCAATCTTCTCATTTACGGCACTAATGTCAATTGAAGTATTTTCTTCCATTTAAAACTTTATATTATTGATTGTTAAGGCTTCTAATTTTAACAGTCATGCAAATTGAAAATTTATTCATTCAGTCGCTGTTAATGATAGGTTAAAAAATTGGAAAACCCCTTATTTTTATGAAGGTTTTAAGGGATTTCTTTTTAATTTCATTAATCAAATAACAATATATTGAAATATTCTAGAATTATTGCAGGAACTATGACCTGGGGCAAATGGGGGAAACAACATTCTGCAGCTGAAATGATAGCGTTGATGAATCATTGTGTGGAAAATAATATTACCACTTTTGATCACGCCGATATTTATGGTAATTATACAAACGAGGAAGATTTTGGCAAAGCGTTCAATAAGAGTGGTATAAAGAGAGAAAATATTCAGCTGATCAGTAAATGCGGGATTCAATTTGATGTAAAAGAAAAATCCAATAGGGTAAAGCATTATGATTACGATAAGGATTATATTATCTCATCTGTAGAAAGGTCTTTAAAAATGCTACAGACAGATTACTTAGATTTACTTTTATTACATAGACCAAGCCCGTTGATGAATCCTTCAGAAATTGCAGAGGCTGTAGATAAGTTAAGTGATGATGGGAAAATTAGACAATTTGGAGTATCTAATTTTACTCCGTCTCAAATACAACTTATAGAGAAGGAAGTTCAGGTAGAAGCCAATCAAGTGGAGTTTTCTTTATCTTCTAACGCAGTTATGAACGATGGTACTTTAGATGATTGCATAACTTATGATAGGATAGCAATGAGCTGGAGTCCTCTTGGAAGTTATTTTAGAGAAGAATCTAAGGCAAATGATAGAATTAAAAAGGTTTTAGTGGAGCTTACTAAAAAATATGATGCTACAGAAGATCAGCTTTTATTGGCTTGGGTTTTAAAACACCCGTCAAGTGTGCATCCTGTTGTTGGTACGGCGACACCAAAACGTTTAAAAATGGCGATGGAGGCAGTAGCCATTAATTTAGAATTACAAGATTGGTTTCTGATGTTAGAAGCTAACGAAGGGCATGAAGTTGCATAATTAATTGATAAAATGACAAAAACAGCATTCATTACAGGAGCTACAAGCGGAATTGGAAAATCAACAGCAATTCATTTTGCAATTAACGGAATCAACTTGGTTTTGTGTGGTAGACGACAAGATCGGTTAGATGCTTTAAAAGAAGAGCTTGGTAAAGAGGTACAAGTACATACCTTAAATTTTGATATTCGAGATAAAGAATCAGTAAAAGAGGCTATAGATTCCTTACCAAAAGAATTTTCCCAAATAGATATTTTAATTAATAATGCCGGTAATGCCCATGGTTTAGATACCATACAAGATGGTAGTTTAGATGATTGGGATGCTATGTTAGATATAAACGTGAAGGGATTACTTTATGTTTCAAAAGCATTAATTCCAAAAATGATTGCTCAAAAATCTGGTCATATTATAAATATTGGCTCTACCGCAGGTAAGGAAGTCTACCCAAAAGGTAATGTATATTGTGCCAGTAAGCATGCTGTAGATGCAATTAACCAGGGTATGCGTATTGATTTAAATGGAACAGGTATTCGTGTTGGGGCGGTAAACCCAGGTTTAGTTGAAACAGAATTTAGTAATGTTCGTTTTAAAGGAGATGAAGATAGGGCAGAGAATGTCTACAAAGGATTTCAACCTTTAAAACCAGAAGATATAGCAGATATAATTTACTTTGTAGTTACTAGACCATACCATGTAAATATTGCGGATTTAGTTGTTATGCCAACCGCACAAGCTTCTTCAACTATTGTAAATAAATCTTAGTCTTCCCACATATTGCAAACCCTTAAAGAGCTAAATATTTAAAAAATGATCAATAAACGCCTTTTGGTAAAGAACTTGTTCGCACATAACGACGAGAATAGTTTTTACGACAAAAAGCGATTTATTTCCATTGGAGAAAAAGAGGGAAAAGGGAAATTTTTAAAGCACGTTTGTGCATTGGCAAACAGTAACCCGGCAAACAATTCTTTTATAGTAGTTGGGGTAGAAGATGAGGATAATAAAATAGTAGGTGTTGATTTTTTTGATGATAGTAAAATTCAAAATTTGGTAAACGCCTACTTAGATAACCCTCCGTTAATATCATATGAGAACATACCTTTCCCCCATTTACCAGAAGGTAAGGTGGTGGGTTTGGTGACTATAAAATCTATAGGTAAAGTATGTTCTCTTCGTAAGAATATCTGGAAATATTATGGGGGTTCCGTTTTTTTTAGAGAGGGGAGTATTAGTTTACCTAAAGCCTATGGTATAGAGTTAAAAGATATAAATTCTGATGCCGTTGCTACTATTGAGCAGCATGCTAAAAACAATATTGAACTTACCCTAGATGGTGTTATTGATTTTATAAACTACAGGCATAAAGACCTTGAAAGCAACTATAAAGTTTTTAAAGAACAATTTGTAGTATGCTGGGCTGGGAACAAAAAAGTAGTTAATGGAGTTACTTACCACTATCGTGTAGATATAGAATTAATAAACGAACAGGTAAAACTATTCTACTCCAATTTAGATGAGGTCACTATTAGCTTTGATAATGACTCTTTTACTACAATTGAATTTGTGCAACTGGGTCTTGGGGCAAAGCAAAAATATTTTCCGTTAGAAAAAGTGGTCATCAATTTCAGTGAAAATGGCAAATACCAAATTAAGAGCGATTTGCTTTTTGAGCCACCAACATATGATGTTACCGAATTACAAAAGATTTACAAGCGTAATAATGAGTTGGTAGTAAAGGTGGAGAAAAGTATGGAGCTATCCATTAAGGAAGTAAGGAGTTTAAAGTATTTAGCAGATTCTTATTTAATATGTTTTTTAAACGGATTTGAAGAAGCTAAAGAACAAATGGAATTTGCCAGACAAGTCTTAAAACCAAAATACCCAAAAATAAATGCTTCTTTAAAAGAGGCTCTCCGCGTGCTTAGGAAAGTTAAATATTCTTAATCCAAAGTTGTTCGTAGGGCTTTAATGGCAACTCATTATGGATAAGCTCAAAATTTTTCCCAGTAAGTAGGTCAATAGAATTTTCACCTGCGTGAATACCTATAGAAAGTAACCAGCCAATATTTAGGGTTTCGGTAACTTCATTAAAATTAGACAGTACCCAAACACTTTCATCTTCATGGGTTCTTTGGAAAGCAAAAACATGTTGATTAGGGCAGCCGTGAATTTTTATATCATTGGAATCTGCAAATACGCTATGTTCTTTTCTTAGACGAATCATATGCTTTAATCCGTTGAATATAATAGCAGAAGGATTGTTATCGGATTTTTTCAATTGAGCTACAGTGTCCCAATTTTGCATAGGTCTATTTACCCATCTATTATCATTAACATGGTCCTCATTCTGCTCGTAACTATAATCGTTTAATGTCCCTATTTCATCACCAGCATAAATCATTGGAATACCACCATAGGTTAGAATAATACCATGCATCATTAAAATTTTGGAGATAGCATAGTCAATTATATTCTTGTTGTTTTGTTCTAGAGCAGTTTCTAGTCCTAGTAAAGATGCCGCACTTCCGGTAATTCTACCATCACCGTTTTTAGGGTTATACATAAACATGAGCCCTTTTGCCGGTGACCATTCTAATTTGCCACAGTAATAATTTAATAAAAACTGTTTGTGGGCAGCAGGTTCAGATCCTATTGCACGTACAAAATCATCCTCGTAACCAAGACCTATGTCGTCATGGCATCGTATATAATTGATCCAGGTACCATCTTTAGGTTTGTTTGGTACTTCGGTTACACTTTTAACCATTAAAGATGCCTTTTTGGTGGCAATTGAATTCCATAACAATGCCATTAATGAAGCATTGTAAGCAATTTCGCATTCATTGCCCTCAGCAGTACCTTCTCCAAAATATTTAATGATATTTCTTGGGGCAACGATAGCTTCTGCTAATAGAATAACACCTGGGGCTATAACTTGTAAGCACATTCTAAAAAGAGAAATAAGTGTATGTGCCTCTGGCAAATTCTGAGATAAGGTTCCTAATTTTTTCCAAAGAAAAGCAAGTGCATCAAAACGGATAACATCAACACCTAAGTTGGCTAATGACATTAAGTTACCAAGCATTTCTATAAATACCTCTGGATTTCTATAATTTAAATCCCACTGATAGTTGTTAAAACAGGTCATTACCCATTTTTCCATTTCCTTATTATAGGTGAAATTTCCTGGTGCCGATTGTGGGAAAATTTCAGGTAGTGTTTTTTCAAATTCGTCTGGTATATGACGGTCAGAATAGGTGTAATAATAATTTTGATGGTGTAAGCTTCCTTCTTTTGCTTTCTGTGCCCACTCAAATTCATCTGAAGTATGGTTGACAACAAAATCAAGCATTAAGAATATGTTATGTTCTCTAGCTTTTTTTGTAAAGGTTGTAAAATCATTTTTTGTGCCATATTTACTATCAATCTCATGATAGCTATTTACAGCGTACCCACCATCATTTTCACCAGCTGGTCTAGTGGTAATGGGCATAAGGTGAAGAAAGTTTACGCCTAGGTCATCAAAGTATGGTAATTTATCTTTTAGTCCGTTAATGTCCTTGTTAAAGCGATCAACATACATCTGCATACCTACCATTTGTTCGCTCTGGTACCAGTTTCCAGACTCTAATCTTTCAATATCTTGCTTTTGAAGTTCTGTAGGGCGGGCTTTGAACAGTAGCTCTATTTTATCTAAAAGAGTATAGAAAAAGGCTTTATGCTCTGATTCTGGGTATAATGAAAAAAACTGCGTTTTAATAATAGAAAGATTGGTCGCTAATCTTTGCTCAAATAAAGAAGTTAAAGAATTTGTACCTTTTTTCTTTTGACCTCTCTCAGCCAATAACCTTAGTAATTCAGCTTGGTTCATTTTAAGAGTCTAATTGTTGTAAAGTAGGAAGTGATTCAATTGCCCCAAAATTCTCGGTAGTAATTGCTCCAGCCTTATTAGCTCTGGCAACCATATTGGTTAGCAATTTTTCATCTGCTAATACATTTTCAAACTTAGAATGTTGCGAGATTTGTTGCAATAAACAGCCTATAAAAGCGTCGCCGGCACCTGTTGTATCTTTTGGGTTGACTTTTATACTTGGTATAGTTTTACTGAATTTAGCAGTACTTAGTAATGTGCCTTCGCTACCAAGGGTAATTACTATAATTTGGGTTCCCATTTCATGGAAAACTTGACATGCCTCATCTAAATTATCCTTGCCTGAAAGAAGTTGTGCTTCCTCCAAACTAAATTTACATAAATGAGATTTTTCTATGTAAGGATGGCATTTACGAATAAAAACATCCTCTTTGTTTTTCCAAAGGTCTACCCTGTAGTTTGGGTCAAAACTGATGAAAGCATTTTTAGTGATTCCGTCAAATAAATATCTGTTATACGTCTCCTCTAATGAACCACCCAAAAGTGCGGTAGCAGCCCCAAAATGCAATATATTATTTTCAAATCTAGATTTAAGAGATGAATCATAGGTAAGTTCTTTGTCTGCACCACGGCTAAAAACAAAATCTCGCTCTCCATCGGCATCAATCGATACAAATGCTAGAGTAGTAAAGGTGTCACTTTTTTGTGCTGAAGAAATGTCTACTTTTTCATTTTCAAGAATACGTAATAAAAAGGTGCCAAAGGGGTCGTCACCTACGCATCCAATAAAAAGACTTTCGCCACCAAGCTTGCTAATAGCGCAAGAAACATTGGCAGGTGCCCCACCGGCTTTTTTAGAAAATTCTTTAGCTTTAGATAAATCTTTACCTTGGTTTTCAGCAACGAAATCAATTAGCAATTCACCAATACAAAATACTTTTTTCATAGTTCTAAAAGAAAAATAAGGAAATCTAAGTTAATTAGAAAAAGGACCTACTTCCTAAATATTCTTAAGGAAATATTAAATTATTGTAGTTTGTAGATTATTTTCTTGAATTATTATGCCGCTAATTTTGGCTCTGGTCATGAAATGCATATCTTGATATTATACATTTTAAAACACACACTAACCATGAGTATATTTGATGAAATTAAGAAGAAACTAAGCCATGAGTTTATTGATATTATTGAATGGCTAGATACTACAAACGATACTATAGTCCATCGTTTTGAACGTTATCAAAATGAGATAAAGAACAACGCACAGTTAATTGTTCGTGAAGGACAAACGGCAGTTTTTATTAATGAAGGGCAATTAGCAGATGTTTTTAAACCTGGTACTTATACTTTAAACACTCAAAATTTACCAATATTAACGACTTTAAAGGGTTGGAAATACGGTTTTGACAGTCCGTTCAAAGCTGAGGTGTATTTTGTAAATACACACCTTTTTACCGATGAAAAATGGGGTACTAAAAACCCATTTATACTTAGTGATGATAGATTTGGTTTTGTAGAAATACGTGCTTTTGGTACATACAGTTTTAGAATTAATGACCCAGGTAAGTTTATTATAGATGTAGTTGGCACAGATGGTAACTTCACGAATTATGAAGTAAATGAACATTTAAAAAGTTTAATAGTCACCCGTTTTACAGATACAGTAGGCGAGGCTAACTTGCCTATAGAATTATATGCTGCCAATACCAGTGAGCTTTCTGAAACATGCCAAGTGGTTATGCAACCAGAATTTAATAGGGTAGGTATAGAATTAGAGAAATTCTACATCGAAAATGTATCGATGCCAGAAGAACTGAAGAAAGAAATTTTCGAATACAGTCGATTAGATAAGTTGGACATGACCAAATTAGCCCAGTTCAAAGCTGCAAAAGCAATGGAATTAGCGGCTAAAAACGAAGGTGGTACCGCTGGTGCCGGTATGGGCATGGGCATGGGTTTTGTTTTGGCACAACAAATGGGTGGTCTAATGGGGCAACCTGCGGCACAACCATTTGGGGGTCAAGCTGCACAGCCACAAGCACCACCGCCAATGCCTGCGCAGATTACATACTTTTATGCGGTAAGTGGTCAGCAATTGGGTCCGGTTTCATTAGAAAAGCTTAAGGAGTTATTTGCAAGCAGAACTATTAATAGGGATTCTCTGATTTGGAAACAAGGAATGGCAAGTTGGACCGCTTTGAAAGAAGTAGAAGAATTAAAATCTTTCTTAGGCGGTAATACCCCACCACCTTTACCAACGGCATAATCAGAAACAATTATCATATAACATACCTTTTATAGATTAGGGATACTTTCTATGGACGATATTCAACAATCGGAGTTTAAAAAAGCATGTGCCAATTGTGGGGCCGAGCTTAAATTTAAGCCAGGCTCTCATCAGCTTACATGTGAATACTGTGGTTATGAGGAATTTATTGAGCAATCAAAAAGTAGTTTTGAAGAACTAGAATTAGATCACTACCTTAAAATAGTAGGCGAAAATGCGTATACCGAAACCATAGAGCTATTGCATTGCAAAAATTGCGGTGCCAACCAACATGTAGAGGAAAACTACAAATCGCTTAATTGCGTGTATTGTAGCGAGCCTTTAATTCGAGAAGATATTGAAAAAGAAGGATGGATCTTACCAGGTGCTTTAGTGCCTTTTCAGTTAGATGCTAAAAAGGCACAAGCCATATTTAAAGGATGGGTAGGTAAAATTTGGTTTGCACCAGACAATTTAAAAAAAGCTGCTTTAGATCCAGAAGGATTACACGGTCTTTATGTGCCTTATTGGACGTTCGATGCCAATCTGTTTGCATCTTATCAAGGGCAACGTGGAGATTATTACTATGAAACCCAAACTTATAATAGTAATAAAGGAAAAAGAACAAGACAGGTTAGAAAAACAAGGTGGACGTATGCTTCTGGCAAGGTAGATGGTTTTGTAGATGATATTTTAATCAATGCTTCAGAAAAGAAACGCAGGGAAATTCCCGCTAAAGTCGCTTTTTGGAACTTGAAAGATTTGGTTGTTTTCAATTCTAAATATCTATCAGGCTTTGTAACGGAAAAATATACGGTTTCCTTAAAAGAAGGGCATCATAAATCTTTTCAAGAAGCTAAAAACATAGCTTATAATTGGATTAAGCGAGATATTGGCGGGGATACTCAAAGAGTAGCAAATGCCGATATTAAGTTAACAGATGAGAAATTTAAACATGTACTACTTCCAATTTATCTAAGTTCATATAGGTATGACGGTAAAGAGTTCAATTTTTACATTAACGGCCAAACAGGAGTACTAAGCGGAAATAGACCTTATTCGTTTTGGAAAATTTTCTTTTTAGTAATATTTATCCTTGTCATAATAGCCATAATTGCGATTTTTGCTAAATGAATTTAAAAAGAACACTGGTAGTAGGTGACATTCATTCAGGTTTACAGGCCTTAAAACAGGTACTTGAAAAAGCTGCCATTACAGAAAAGGATACTATAATTTTTTTAGGAGATTATATTGATGGATGGAGTGAAGCGGTAGAAACTGTAAATTATCTTTTACAATTAAAGGAAAAGTATAATTGTATTTATTTAAGAGGTAACCATGATGAACTTTGTTATGAGTGGTTAACTGGCAAAGCGGATAACCCAACCTGGTTTATGCATGGTGGCGAAGCAACATCCAATTCATATGGTAACGCCTCGAAGGAAACCAAAGATTTGCATTTAAAGTTTTATGAAAGCTTGCAGAACTATCATTTAGATTCGGAAAGCAGGTTATTTTTACATGCAGGTTTTACAAACTTAAAAGGTATTGAGCATGAATATTTTAAAAAGACGTTCTATTGGGATCGTACCTTGTGGGAGTTAGCACTTTCACTTAATAAAGATTTAGAAGAAGATCACATTCATTATCCTAAGCGATTAAAAAATTATTCGGAAATTTATATTGGTCATACACCAGTTACAAGAATAGGAAAAACTACGCCGCAAAAAGCAGCCAATGTTTGGAATATTGATACGGGTGCAGCATTCAAAGGTCCATTGACAGTATTTAATGCGGATACTAAAGAATATTGGCAAAGTGAGCCGGTATATACCTTTTATCCTAATGAAAATGGAAGAAACTAAGAAAACCGTTAACTTTACTAAAAAATAGATTGTTTTAATGACGATCTTTGATAAAAACTAAACTATGTCTACTAAAAATATAAGATTAGAAGTGATGCAGGCTCTAGAACCTCAGGTAGAAGGATTTATGGATTCCTTCCTTATACAACCAGAGGATATATGGCAGCCAACAGATTTTTTACCAAATTCTGAGAAAGATACTTTCTTACAAGAAGTAAAAGATATTCGTGAGGAGTCTAAAGAATTAGGATATGATTTTTGGGTTACCATGGTAGCTGATACTATTACAGAAGAAGCATTGCCAACTTATGAGTCTTGGTTAATGGATGTAGTAGGTGTTGACCAGCATGGAGATCATAAAACAAATGGTTGGGCAAAATGGGTTCGCGCTTGGACAGCTGAAGAAAATAGACATGGAGATGTGTTGAATAAATATCTGTATTTATCTGGAAGGGTAAATATGAGAGAAATAGAAATAACAACCCAACATTTAATATCTGACGGTTTTGATATTGGTACGGATCGTGATCCATATAAAAACTTTGTTTATACATCATTTCAAGAATTAGCAACCAATATTTCTCATAAGCGTGTTGGGCAAATGGCCAAGAAAAAAGGAAATGTCCTTCTAGGTAAAATGTGTACAATTATTGCTGGTGACGAAATGAGACACCATTTAGCATATAGAGAATTTGTGAAGACTATTCTTGGAGAGGATCCATCTGGTATGATGATTGCCTTTGCTGATATGATGAAGAAAAAGATTGTAATGCCCGCGCACTTTTTACGTGAGTCTGGTGGTACAATAGGATCAGCGTTTGAGAATTTCTCTAACTGTGCACAACGCTTAGGTGTGTATACGGCACAAGATTATGTAGAGATTCTAAGAAAGCTAAATGCGTATTGGGAATTAGATTCAGTGCGTTCATTAAATGAAGAAGCTGAAAAGGCACGTGACTATTTAATTAAGTTACCTTCTAGATTAGAGAGAATTGCAGAGCGAATGAAATTTCCTCAAGACCAATATCACTTTAAGTGGGTAGAGGCAAACGGAGCATTATAAATAAAAAAATCCCGATCAGTTATGATCGGGATTTTTTTTTTGCTTTAAACAGTAAGCTATAGTTTACCGTGTTTATGTTCTTGTTGCCACTTCACAAGTTCTGCCCATTTACCTTCGTAGCACATTTTTGCTTGTAAAGGCCAAGAAGAAGGATCATGGATCTTATACCTAGTTCCGCCTGTATCCAATATTTTTTGGCATTCTGTTAAACTAGCTTCAGACAGTTCTTTCCAAGTCTTAATACCATGGTCTTTGAACATACCTTCAATTTTAGGACCTATGCCTTCAACCAGTTTTAAATCGTCTTGTTTTATATTCTTTCCGAAAGCAGCTTTGGCAGCAGATCCGTCAAAAGCTAACGCGCTACTTGTAGCGGCACCTGCAGCGAAAGAGGCAGCAGAGGCACCAAGATTTGTACTTGGCGCGCTTGGAGTAACCGGAGCAGGTTTAACAACCTTGCTTGCGGCAATTACTCTTTGGTTACATGCATCTAAATCTGCTTTTAACTTGCTGTTGGTTGCCTTAAGGTTATTTAAATCAGCTAAGTCAGCTTTTAGCTTGTCGTTACTAGCTTTAAGATTAGATATTTCGGCTGAATTATCTACAACTTCTACAGAATCTTTACCAAAAAGTCTACCTATTAGGTAGCCTAATATACCGCAGATAATACCAACTAAAGCTGGAATTAGCCAGCACCAAATATTCATATTTTCAAAATTCATGATTTTACTTATTTATAGGATTAGTGTATGTCTTAATTTAATGTAATTACTGTTCGTCTATTTTTTACTCTGCCTTCTTCAGTTGCATTAGTAGCAATTGGTTGTGATTGTCCTTTAGAAGAAACTATAATTTTATCGGCAGCGATACCGTTTTTCATTAGATAGCTTTTAGCAAATTCAGCTCTTTCTTTACCTAATCTCATATTTGTACTTGCTTGGCCAGTTGCATCTGTATGCCCAACTACATTTGTAGTGGCTCCAGCAACTTTATCTAAATACCTAGAAATATCCGCAACCTTTTGTCTTTGGGTAGCGTCTAAACTAATTGATGCTTCTGCCGAGTTAAAATATAGAATTAAAGGATCTGCATTTATTTTTTCATACAATGCCTTAAGATCATCTTCTGCGGTTGCAGATTTTTCTACAATGCCAAAGGTAGCAGCGCCCCAATATGTGCCATCTTTTGGAATCATCTCATCCATAAGTTTACCCATTGTATTAATTTGAGCGGTAGAAATACCTTTAGATGCCAAATCATTTTTAATAGAATTTGCTCTTGCAAGTCCTAGGTTGGGAAATGCAGTATTATTTTCTTCCTCACTGGTATAGTAACCCGTTATGTTTATAACGTTACTGTCATTGGTTTCTAAATGATTCTGTAATCCAGAAATACCTTTTGTTAATTCAGCTCCTAAAGGCATAAGAATATTATGGGAAGAAACGTTAAAATTATAATTGTCATTGGTATTATAGGCGAACCCATTACCATCAATTGCAAATGGATATGATGTTGCCGAGGGCTCTTTTATGATTACCTTTTCTGTAGTTGGCTCTGTCACAGTGGCTACTGCACCACATTCGCTGCAATAGGTTATGTAAAGAAATGTACCAACTACAATGGCAATCAACATGTATAATAAATACCTTGTTGTTTTCGTCATTGTAATTTATGTTTAGTGTTTAGTCCACAATTTATTAAAAAAATCTTAAAAATGTTAAAAGATTGTAACCTAATTACCTTAGAATCAATCATTATCTAAATTTCAGATATGTTAAATATATTACCAACTATACGATCTACGTGTTAGATGGTAAAAAAAGTGTATGAAACAACAACTATTATTTGCATTTTTGCGTAGATACTTAAACGGTATATTTCTCCCCACAAGGTTTGGGCATTGAGTATACAGTGTAAAGTTTTGAGTTAGTTGGTTAAAAAATCCTGTCTTCTTTTAGTAGACAGGATTTTTTTATGTTTAAGATTTATCTAATCTATGATCCAACTATACAATATTTGTGTAAAGCCGTACAGAATTTATTGAAATCAATAGAGGAATTTACTAGTTTAATACAGAGGTATTTACACTTGTAAAAATGAAGAAAAAAATAAAAAATACTATAAATTTTCTTTGCATGTTTATTGTACTGGGTGCTCAAACTTTACTACATGGTAGTTGGTCTAATGAACCAGCTGGCAGAAAAGCAACCTAGTAAGCAGCATGCAAAGAAAATTAGGAAATTATCTATAAATCAAATTTTATACCCTGTGCTAATGGTAGCTCAGTGGTGTAATTTATGGTGTTCGTTTGTCTTCGCATATAAACTTTCCAAGCATCAGATCCGCTTTCACGACCACCACCTGTTTCTTTTTCACCACCAAAGGCACCGCCAATTTCAGCTCCAGAAGTACCAATGTTAACATTTGCAATTCCACAATCACTACCCCATGCAGATAGGAAATGCTCTGCCTCACGAAGATTGTTTGTCATAATTGCCGAAGAAAGACCTTGAACCACTCCGTTTTGAATTGCTATGGCATTTTCAACATCACCAGAATATTTTAAAAGATAAAGAACAGGGGCAAAAGTCTCATGCTGTACAATTTCAAAGTCGTTTTTAGCCTCAGCTATAGCAGGCTTTACATAGCAACCACTTTCATAACCTTCACCTTCTAACACACCGCCTTGAACAATTAATTTACCACCTTCTTTGACAACTCTTTCTAAGGCCTTGTTGTATTGTGCTACAGCATCAGTATCTATTAATGGACCTACATGATTATTTTCATCTAATGGGTTACCGATTCTTAATTGTTGGTATGCTGCAACCACTGCTTCTTTTACTTTATCGTACATAGAATCATGAATGATTAATCTTCTAGTAGATGTGCAACGTTGACCGGCGGTACCTACAGCACCGAAAACGGCACCAATAACTGTCATTTTTAAATCAGCATCAGGAGTAACTATAATAGCATTATTACCACCAAGTTCTAATAAAGATTTACCTAATCGAGCAGCAACTGCTTGGGCAACAATTTTACCCATTCTAATAGATCCAGTAGCGGATACTAACGGAATTCTATTGTCTTGAGTCATTAACTCACCTACTTTATAATCACCGTTTATCAAACAAGAAATGCCTTCAGGAAGATTATTTGCTTTAAGAACTTCAGCAGCAATATTTTGACATGCTATTCCACATAAAGGTGTTTTTTCTGATGGCTTCCAAACGCAAACATCACCACAGATCCAAGCTAATGCAGTATTCCATGCCCACACGGCTACAGGAAAATTAAAAGCAGAAATAATACCAACCACACCCAAAGAGTGATATTGCTCGTACATTCTATGCCCAGGTCTTTCTGAGTGCATAGTTAACCCGTGTAATTGACGAGAGAGACCCACTGCAAAATCACAGATATCTATCATTTCTTGAACTTCACCTAAGCCTTCTTGGTAGCTTTTACCCATTTCGTAAGAAACAAGTTTACCTAACGGCTCTTTAAGTTCTCTTAATTTGTCACCAAATTGTCTAACAATTTCTCCACGTAAAGGAGCAGGTTTTGTTCTCCATTCTTTGAATGTAGTTGTAGCAGTAGACATTACCTTTTCATAATCTGCTTTTGTAGTTGACTTCACTTTTGCAATCAAAGAACCATCTACTGGAGAATATGAAGAAATAATATCTCCGGATGAAAAATTATTGGATCCCGTTGAAGTTCCCTCATTGACATCTTTAATTCCTAATGCTTTAAGAGCGTCGTGTATTCCGAAATCTGCTGCTATTTTTGACATTTTATAACTTTTTACGTGATTTATGTTAGATATATTACAAAAATACAAAGAATTTTATCCACAAGTAGAACTAATTGAAACTATGAAAATTTTATGATAGACCATAAAACAATTCCGATCAAAGCAGGTATGCTCTGGATAATGAATATTTTTTTACTTACAGAAATAGCACCGTAAATACCTGCAACGGTAACACAGCCTAAAAAGAAAAGAGCAACGTTTGTTGACCATTCTGTACTATCTATTAAAAATGACCAAATTAAACCAGCTGCTAAGAAACCATTGTAGAGACCTTGGTTGGCTGCCATTTGTATGGTAGGTTCAAATAAATCTTTAGGAAAATTTTTAAATACTTTTTTGCCGGTAGTGGTCCATGAGAACATTTCTATCCAAAGAATGTAAATATGTATGAGCGCAACAAGTGCGGTAATAATTTTGGCTACAATTATCATTCTTCTTTAGCTATAAAACGTTCGTCTACAGGCATAACAGTGCCGCAATTATCGCAAGTTCTTAATTCTTTTGAACTGTAAAAATGCTTAAAATGTGAAAGGAAATCTTTTTCAATATCATGAAGCGTAAAATAAGCTTCATATAGTTTGTGGTTGCAATTATCGCAGAACCATAATAAGCCGTCATCAACATTCATGTTTGCACGTTTACGCTCTATGACTAAACCAATAGAACCTTCTTTACGCACAGGGGAATGGGGCACTTTGGCAGGATGTAAATACATATCTCCAGGTCCTAGTTGCATGGTTCTTTTTTTACCATCTTCTTGAATGTGTACTTCTATTTCGCCTTCAAGTTGATAGAAAAGTTCTTCTGTTTCATTATAATGGTAGTCTTTTCTAGCGTTAGGTCCGGCAACTATCATAACAATATAGTCTCCGGCATCTTTATATAGGTTTTTATTTCCTACCGGTGGCTTAAGAAGCGCTCGGTTTTCCTCTATCCATTTATTTAGATTAAATGGTGCTTGTATACTCATTTTTATGAATTTAAGTGAAAGTTAAATAAACCGTTATTTTTTACCTAAAAGTTAAGCATAAAAAAAGCCTTTGAATTACAAAGGCTTTTATAAAATTAGTTTCTTTTAAGCTTATCTAAAAAATACTTGTGTAAAATAAAAATCACCATGGCTATTCTGTTTAATGCTAATTGCAGAATAATCGTAATCGCCTTCTATATTTTCTCTATGCCCAGAACTTTTTTTCCAAGCATCGAAAACCTCTTCTATAGTATCGTAATTTCTTGCTACATTTTCAGCAATAAATATAGCATCTGTCCTTTTTGCAATATTCTCTGCACGTTTGGTAAAATTATCATGACTGGTATTTCCTTTAGAAATCATATAGGCCGTATGAAGATTTGCATAATAATAGGTGGTACTTTCAAATACCAATGCATTTAAACCTAAATTAACTCTATGATCATTTATCATTTCAAAAAGCTCATCTTCTAAAGTACTGTGAGATTCAGAAGAAGCTAAAGTAAAATTTGTTAAAGGTTCCTCTGTATTGTCATATCCTGCAAAGTTTTCATATTTAGAACAAGATGATAATAGCGAAATGATTAATACTAAGTAAGTTAATGTGTACTTCATAAGTGGGAAACTTTTTTTATTGAGTTTCAAAAATAGGCTCAACGTAAATGGTAAGAAGAAAAACATCTATAGAGAGGGCAAAAAACTCGTTAAGCTACGTCTATTGATAAAATCGGTCCTCATCGATAAAATACAAGTAAAATTTCAACGTCAAAAAGTGTATTTAATATGATTTTTCCCACTTTGTCCGACTAAAGAACCATGTCAACCCATATGGGTTAAACTGCAGTTAAAAATTATCTGTTTTTAGGTAATAATAGCTAGTTGATTATTGCTTGTAAAATAGTTGGGTAAAATAATAATTACCCAAATCGTCTTTCTTTACACTAATACCGGTGTGAGTAAAATCTCCTTCCATGGTTTTTTTATGACTGCTACTTGTATACCAACCTTCAAAAGCTTCAATGGCAGTTTGATAATCTTTGGCAACGTTCTCTGCTACCATTTCAACAGCTATCTCAGTATTAATATTAGATGCTCTTGAGCTAAAATTATCATGACTAATGCTGCCCTTAGATATCATGTAATCAGTATGAAGGTTCGCGTATTTGTATGCCACATCGCTAAATTCCAAAGTATTGGTATTTAAGCTTAATCGATGCTCATTGACAATTTCTAGAAGGTCCTGTTCTATAGTTAATACATTTTCAGCTTCAAGTACCGGCGTATCATCAACAGAGTCGCTAGTGCAAGAACCAAGAAAAAGTAATAAAAAGACAGGGACCGCATAAAGCAATCTCATTTTCATATAAGTGTCTTTTAATTATGTAGCCTCTCGGCGTAGCGTAGTAGGTAAGAAAAACGAGAATGTTCTAAGTTCTCTAAATCGATTTGGGTTATCGATATAGTAATATTATTGAAAAATTAAATGCAGGATGATAACAAAAATGCTTATTCGATAAAGTGTATAAAAAGTAAGATTAGCGTTCAGTGTAGTTATATGGTAACAGGTTCTTCGGTAGACTCTTTTGGCAATACTTCACTTTTCAATACTGTATCAAAAATTAGTGCTCCAATATCCTTAATTGGTTGGTAGAGAACAGACTCCTGTTTAGTTTCCTCTTTTATTAGACCAAATGTGTTATCCATTCGGTCAAAAAATATGAAAGCGGCACCTAAAAGAATAGCAACCTTTAAAACCCCAAAAATTCCACCTGCAATTTTATTTAAAGAGCCAAGCATGGCAAAGTTGGCAACTTTGGTCAATATTTTACCTGCAAGATTAACGATGATAATTATGAGAATTAATGTAATAATAAAAGCTATAATACTCATATTTCTTTCATCCCAATCTAAATGTTCCGATAGGTAGTTACCCGTAATGTATGAAAAATGGATTGCCCCAAAAATGCCGGCAACTAATGCCACAATAGAGGCTATTTCCATAAAAAGACCATTTTTATATCCCTTCCATAGCCCCCAAATTAAGGGTAATCCAAGTAAAATATCCAAAAGTCCCATTAGTAAAGTGTTTTAACAAAGATAGAACTTTGATTTGTACCTTTGCAAGGTCTGTACCTTACTACAGGCTCAACAAATTTATATGGCTAGGGATATACAATTAAAAGAACGATGGGATTATTTGGTGGAAAAGCTTTCTGGAAAGTTTTCTGATGGTGATCCTTTGGAGTTAGATGCTATAATTTATTTAGTTGGAGTCCAAGAATTAGGGCAATACCATAGAAAGTATAAAAAGGATGATAAATTAGATTTAATGCACATTGCCATCTGTCGTCTTTTAGAACCTTATGGTTTTTATGAGTTTAGTTTTTTTGATGAAGAAGGTTGGCCGCATTATAACGTGGTTGAAGAATTGCCAACATTAAAAGCGGGGGAGCAAACTGTTTTAATGAAAGAGGCTATTGTTTCTTATTTTGTAGAAAAAGAGTTTATAAATTAGATTAAGCTTAAAAATTTATCCTTTTTTTATGTAGTACGTGTGTTGACTTGATAAATCTTCTTCAAGTTATTTTTTCATTTTATAGAAATTCTTAATACCTCTATAGTTCATATTTGAATTAGGTATTAAATCTGCTATATTTAAGGAAATAACTTAAAAACACATGGCAAGGCAATTTATAGTATCATTAGATCAAGGTACAACGAGCTCTAGAGCTTTATTGGTTGACCATGATGGAACTATTCAAGGAATGGTTCAAAAAGAATTTAAGCAGATATTTCCTAAATCTGGTTGGGTAGAGCACGATCCAAAAGAAATATTATCCTCACAGTTAGAAGTTTTAAAAGAGCTTCTGGAAAAGGAAAAAGTGAAACCTACAGAAATAGTGGGTATTGGTATTACCAACCAGAGAGAAACTACTGTTGTCTGGGATAAAAACACCGGTGAGCCTGTATATAATGCAATTGTTTGGCAAGATAAACGAACAGCAAACATTTGCGAACACCTTAAAAAAATTGGATTAACAGAGCATGTTAAGAAGACCACGGGTTTAGTCATTGACTCTTATTTTTCTGGAACCAAGGTAAAATGGATACTTGATAATGTAGATGGCGCAAAAAAGAAAGCCCAAGCGGGTGATTTATTGATGGGCACTATAGATACTTGGTTGGTTTGGAATATGACGAAAGATCAAAAGCATTGTACCGATTATACCAATGCGTCAAGGACCATGATTTATGATATTGTAAATCTAAAATGGGAAGATAAAATGTTAAAGGTTCTTGAGATACCAAAATCTATGTTGCCAGAAGTAAAGCCATCTTCGGCTCATTTTGGCGATTACGAAATTGATGGTATAAAGATTCCTATTGCAGGTATTGCCGGGGATCAACAAGCGGCTCTTTTTGGTCAAGCTTGTTTTAAGAAGGGCACTGCAAAAAACACATACGGCACAGGTTGTTTTATGTTGATGAATACCGGAGAAAAACCACAGTTTTCTAAAAACGGACTTTTAACTACGATTGCCTACGGTTTAGATGGTAAGGTTAATTATGCTTTAGAAGGCAGTATTTTCATTGCAGGGGCGGCTATACAATGGTTAAGAGATGGTTTAGAGCTTATAGAAGATGCAAATGATACGGAGGAACTGGCTAACTCTATTGAAGGTGAAAATCCTGTTTATGTAGTTCCTGCATTTGCAGGCTTAGGAGCACCCTACTGGGATATGTATGCAAGAGGTGCCGTTTTCGGGTTAACTAGGGATACAGGCAAAGCACATTTAGCAAAGGCAACTTTAGAAGCGTTGGCATATCAGACCAAAGATATTTTAAAAGCAATGGAAGATGATTCTGGTATTCAACTTAAAAACCTTCGTGTAGATGGTGGTGCATGTGCCAACAATCATTTAATGCAATTTCAAGCCGATATTTTGGATTCAGAAGTTCATAGACCAGAGATAATTGAATCTACAGCCATGGGGGCTGCATTTCTTGCAGGAATACAAGTAGGTTTTTGGAAGCAATCGGATATTGATGAAAGCCGACCAATGGACAGAATCTTTAAACCAACTTTTGATAGGGTAAAAAGAAAGCGTCTGTATAAAAAATGGCAGAAAGCGGTAGAACGCACCAAAGGATGGGAAGACGAAGAATTGTAGACGAATCAATTTTACAATTTTTTAATTCTTTAGAGCATAGAATAGGAGGTAATGGGCTTTAACTTTGCTTTATTTATATAAGTACCTTTTAAATAACTAAATAGATCGCTACTGATGAAATATATAAAATTCACCAATTTGGAACGCCAAAAAACAATAGATAATCTAAAATCTGAAGATTTTGACTTAGTGGTTATTGGTGGTGGAATTACTGGAGGTGGAATAGCATTAGACGCCGCATCTCGGGGATTAAAGGTCGCTTTGCTGGAAAAAGGTGATTTTGCTTCTGGTACTAGTAGTAAGTCAACCAAATTAATTCATGGTGGTCTTCGTTATTTAAAGCAGTTCGATTTTTGGTTGGTAAAAGAAGTAGGTTCTGAACGTGCAATTGTACATAAATTGGCGCCACATTTGGTATTGCCAGAGAAGATGTTATTACCGTTAATTGAAAATGGCTCTTATGGTAAATGGTTAACATCTATTGGTCTTAAAGTTTATGATATTCTGGCTCAGGTATCTGGAGACGATAAACGAAAAATGATAGAAAAGAAGGAGGCTATGAAGTTGGAGCCCTTATTACCTAAGAAAATTTTAAACGGTGCGGGATATTATGCCGAATACAGAACAGATGACGCCCGTTTAACTATTGAAAACATTAAAACAAGTTTGTTATTTGGAGCACAGGCGTTGAATTATGCCAAAGTGAACGCGTTTATATATGAAAATGAGAAAGTTGCCGGAGTAAAAGCAACAGATGAGGTTACAGGTCAAGAATTTACGATTAAATCTAAATATGTGATCAGTGCAGCTGGCCCATGGGTAGATGATTTAAGAAGTTTAAACAATTCTAAAAAAGGGAAACAACTTCATTTAACCAAAGGTGTGCATTTGGTATTCCCTTATGAGAAATTACCGGTTAAACAATCTGTGTATTTTGATATTCCAGACGGTAGAATGATGTTTGCTATACCTAGAGGTAAAATCACCTATGTTGGTACTACAGATACAAACTATAATGATAATAAAGACAAGGTAACAACAAACATAGCCGATGCCATCTATTTAATTTCAGCGGTAAATAACATGTTTCCAGATATTAATTTAGAGTTAGATGATATTGTTTCTTCTTGGGCAGGTTTACGTCCTTTAATACATGAAGAAGGTAAATCTGCTTCAGAATTATCAAGAAAAGACGAGATTTTTGTATCAGATACGGGCCTAATAAGTATTGCTGGTGGTAAGTTGACAGGCTACCGTAAAATGGCAGAAAGAGTGGTAGACCGTATTGCTAAAAAGATGGAGGATGAACATGATATCGAATTAAAAGATTGCTACACCGAGAAGATATTTTTAAGTGGAAATGATAATTTCAAGAAATTTAAACACGTTAAAAAATACATTGATCAGGTGTATAGTGAAATTAAAGAAGAAGGGTTTACCAAACATGATGCTTGGTTTTTAGTAACTAATTATGGTAAACAAACCTCTAAGATCCTTGAAACTTACGCTACATTAGTTGACGAAGATAAATATGTTCGTTTAGCTAAAGCAGAATTAGCATTTGGTATTGATTATGAAATGGTACAGAACCCAATGGACTTCTTTATAAGAAGAACGGGTAGATTATATTTCGATATTGAAAGTATTAGAACCTTAATGGAGCCGCTAATGGCGGACTTCCAAAGTAAGTTTAAGGTAGATGATGCTAAAATTGAAGAATGGAGAAAAACGCTGAACGCAGAATTAAAAGAGCATTCAGATTTTTCTTTAGAAAGACCTTAATCTAGTTTGTCGGTTAAATCGTGGAAAACCTTTTTAGGATTCTTATTTTCATAGAGAACTTTATAAACAGCATCTATAATAGGTGTTTTAACCTTTTTGCTGAAGTTTTCTTTAATGTTATAAGCGCTTTTTGCTGCGTAATATCCTTCAGCAATCATACTCATTTCCATTTGTGCACTTTTTACCGTGTACCCTTTACCTATCATATTGCCGAACATTCTGTTTCGGCTAAAAATGGAGTATCCTGTAACCAATAAATCCCCTAAGTAGGCAGATTTATTAATGTTACGATCCAGGTTATGAATACGTTTAGTGTATCGCTTCATTTCACGAATTGCATTGCTCATCAATACACTTTGAAAATTATCTCCATATCCCAGACCATGGGCAATTCCAGCTGCAATAGCATATATATTTTTTAGCATTGCGGCATATTCTGTACCAATGATATCCTTACTAATATTCGTTTTAATGTAATTACTTGATAAGTTTTTCGCTATCAGTTGGGCTTTTTCTTTATCTGCACATGCAATCGTTAAATATGAAAGGCGTTCCATAGCAACTTCTTCTGCATGGCATGGACCGGTAATAACACCAATGTGATCAAATGGTATTTTAAAAACTTCATGAAAATGCTCGCCAACTATTAATCCAGATTCAGGTACGATACCCTTAATAGCGGAAAAAATAATTTTGTCTTTTAGAGAAGATGTTAAATTTTCTAATTCACCTACTAAAAAGGCAGAAGGAATTGCAAAAATCAAAACATCTGCATTGTCGACTGCTTCATTGATATCACTGGTTAAGAGTAATTGCTCAGGTTTAAATTCAACCGAAGTAAGGTAATTTGGATTGTGTTTTTGAGTTTTTATATGTTCAATAGCATCGGTATTTCTCATATACCAACCTACTTGTTTTTGGTTGTTGGTCAACATCTTAACAATAGCCGTAGCCCAACTTCCACCTCCTAAAACCGCAAATTTCGCATCCTTGTTCATGGTGCAAATTTACCAAATATTTAGATGCTCATAATATGATTAGTATCAGTCTTATTTAAATTTTGGCATAGAGATTGTTTCTAGGTAGATAATCTTTTAAATCAAATCATATGAAAACAATAAAACTACTCACAGGATATTTCCTATTGGCCACTTTAATGGTTTCTTGTTATACAGAGGTAATTATTGAAGATGATTTTATAGAAGAGTCAGCTTTTAATACAGATCAAGTTTTGCAAAGCTATGACCTTTGGTATGTAGATATCAATGCAACACGTGGTAATGGTGAGGTTCCTTTTTTACAAAGGGCGTTTACGGTTTCTTTTGATCGCGGCGTATTATATGCTAATAATAACATTGTTGGTATAGGTAAAACAGGTGGTGGCTATGGTATTGATGTAGGTACTTATGGTACCCTAAGAGGTACAGTAGATATAGATCATGATATTGACGGGTCTTGGTTTTTAGAAGTTTACGCGGTTAATAATAATACCATTGAGTTGTATGATGCCAGTACAGATACTTCTTATTATTTGAAAGGGTACCAGATTAATAATTTTGATTATAACACGGTATTCTATGATAATATCAACTACTTCATACAAGAGTATGATGCTTGGGAGAAAATCTATACCAGTGAAACAGGTGCATTAAATGATTTTGATAATGAAAATTACCTACAGTTTTTACCACGTTTTTTCAGGTCTTCTTTAGATGCCCCAAATACGAATATTTCTTATTTACAATGGGATTTTGAAGGTGATTACCAAGTGTACAATATTCAGGGTGATAATTCATTGAAAACATTGACTTTAGACTATAATTTTATGGGTGATGATTATTTTGAACTATATGTAATAAACGATAGCACTATAGAATTATATCACCCAGATAGTGGAACTACTTACGAATTTAAAGGAAGGGGTTACCAAGAGTATTTGAAGTCTAGTAAAAGTGCAGAGAGTAAAAAGAGAAGTAAATCTTCTAACCCAACAATGAATGTTGAAAGGAAGAAAGCAAAATAGTTTTTAAGTTGATTGTCTTAAGAATGCCCTATTCAATTTGAATAGGGCATTTTTTTTAAGTATCAGATTTAACATCTTCCATAATTATAGCATCAATATCTATTTGGTCTTCTGAATGTAAAACGGAAATATCTCCAGTTGTTTCAAATATGACTGCCTTTACTTGGGATAGTTGTAAAACATTAGCCTCTCGTAACTTCCCCATTAAATCAGCTTGACTTACCAAAGCTTTATTTAAATTTTCTCTAAGAATAACACCATTCTTCATTAATAAAATGGGAGTGTTTGTTATAACTTTTTGAGCCGTATCAGAAGATGATAGTATTTTTGCGAATATGGCTTGTAATCCTGCCAATAGGGCAAGAGAGACAATTGCAGGCATCAAACTAGAAACAGGTTTGTTTACTGCATCAGCAAGAATAGACCCCATTGCAATAGTAACGGCAAAATCGAAACTTGTCATTTTTGCAAATGTTCTTTTACCGGTTACTCTAGTAACGAACATAATATATAAATAGATGAAAACAGCCGCAATACACATTTGTAAAACGGTTTTCAAAGAAAGTGGATCAAAGATTTCCATGGTTGTTTTTTAGAAACTAAACAGTGTCGCAAATGTGCTATGCTGTACAGATTAATAATATTTTTCTAAAAATAATATGGTCTCACTTTATAAGTTTCCTCTATTGCCTATAATGATGCTTCATTTAACTGGTGTGCAATCTTTTTTTGAACGCAGATGGATTTTCCCCTGTTACTTTCTTAAATGTTCTATTGAAATAAGAAAGACTTTCAAAACCACATTCAAAGCATGTTTCAGTTACATTTTTTCCAGTAAGTAACATGCGTTTAGACTGGCTAATACGATATTGATTTAAGAATTCTATAAAAGTACTGCCGGTAGCTTTTTTAAAATATCGGCAGAACGCTGGTTTCGTTAAATTACAGAATTTAGCAACTTCATCTACAGAAATTTTACCTTGGTAACGTTCATCAATTAGTGCATAAATATCACGTATTCTGCTTTGCTCTTTTTTACTGTATCTATTTTTATAAGGCTTCTTATGAAGTAATTCGAACTCATTGCTTTGCGACAATCTTTTAAGAATACTCATAATAGCCATAAAATATTCAAAAGGTTTAAGAGTGTGCAGTTCCTTTAATAAATTACCCACTTCTTTCTTTGTTTCGCCATGAAATGCAATTCCGTAGCGTGATAAATCTAATAATCTATTTAGGCTTTGTAATTCTGGTAAAGGGTCTACAAATGTGTTCTTAAAACTGGGTTTAATATGTAAAACTTCTTTACGATAATCTGTATTGACGCCATAGTCGAAATTTAAGTGGGGAATATTAGATCCAATAAGAACTAAGTCTGTTTCTTCGTATTCAGAAATGTGGTCGCCGACATGTCTAGTTCCATTTGCATTCTCAATATATACTAGCTCATATTCTGGATGAAAATGCCAAAAGAAAAGATGGCTCAACTTGGGGTCGTGCAAAAGTCTGAACGGACTTTTAGAGTTAGAATCGATGGTTTCTAGTTCAATCTTCATTCGATAAATGTAACAAAATTGCAGATAATTTATGTGTTTAGGGTTTTATAAATCAATATTGTTCAAATTATGGTCAATATTACGGTGGTTTAAGTTGCTAAGGCTCAATAGTTTTGTTATGAACAATAACTTAAATCAAACACTATGAAACAGACTAAAAATATTGTAGAGCAAGGTAATAAAGCACACAAAGATATCCCAGGAAATCCATCTACCGCAACTAGTAGTAAACAAAAATTAAATGATCGTTCTAATGGAAATTCACTTCGTGTACTCAGCGAAGAGGATTGGAAATTTTGGATAGAGAACGGGTACATTGTCATTAAAAATGCAGTGCCTTTAGACCAGGCAAAAGCAACCGCTGATTTTCTTTGGGAATTTGATGAAAAGAATCCTACAGATTCTTCAACATGGTACGCGCCACCAAGAGCAGAAATGCAAATGAAAGAATTAACGGGAACGGGTATGGTTGAGGTTTACAACCATCAACATTTATGGAACAATAGACAAACGCAAAGAATATATGATGCATTTGTAGATGTATGGGGAACAGAAAAGTTATGGGTGACCATTGATCGAGCCAATCTCAATTTTCCATTACCTAAGGGAGTAGAAAAGAAAGGATTTATTCATTGGGATTATGATCCGGAGACCAAACCACAAAACGTTCAAGGAGTATTGGCATTGGCTGATCAAGATGATGAGAATATGGGTGGCTTTCAATGTATACCATGGTTGTACCGCAATTATGATTCTTGGAAATTATCACAACCAGATGATAGAGACCGTTTTCAACCTTCTTTAGATGGTTTGGAAGATAAAATTGTAAAAGTAAAAATGAATACGGGAGATTTATTGATTTTTAATAGTACCCAACCACATGGTATAAGACCTAATAAATCTAAAGATAAAGTTAGGATAGCACAGTACATTTCAATGATGCCGGCTGAGCCAGAAAATAAAGAAATGCGTAATTGGAGAGTCAACTCTTGGAAGAACAAAATCGCCCCTGATGGGTATGCATTTCCGGGTGATCCGCGTAAATGGGAACAAACCAAATATGAAACTGCTAAACTATCACCGTTAGGAGAAAGATTATTGGGATTAAAAGACTGGTAGACAGATAATTTGGTAATAATTAGCAGGTTTGTGGTGAGGCCAGTAAATATTACTATTTTTGCGCCCTTTAAAGTTAGAGGAACATGGCGAAGGTTTTCAATTTATTCGATTTCAAACAGAAGGTAGATTATAAAAATGAAATTTTAGCGGGCTTAACGGTCGCTATGACAATGATTCCAGAATCATTGATGTTTGCAATTCTTGCAGGATTTTCACCATTAGTAGGTTTGTATGGTGCTTTTATAATGGGATTGGTTACTGCAATTTTTGGTGGAAGACCAGGATTAATTTCTGGTGGAGCAGGTGCGACCGTGGTTGTACTAATGGCACTAATGAATTCTCACGGTCTAGAATACGTTTTTGCAGCAGTTGCTTTGGCAGGTGTATTTCAGTTGATTGTAGGTTTTTTAAAGCTTGGTAAGTTTATTCGTTTGGTACCACAGCCCGTTATGTTTGGGTTTGTTAATGGTTTGGCCATTATTATTTTTATGGCCCAAATGGACCAATTTAAGGTAGGCGTAGGAGATGCTGCAGTTTGGCTTACCGGTACTGCCATGTACACTATGGTAGGCTTGGTGTTATTTACAATTGCAATAATTGTTTTTGTTCCTAGAATTACCAAAGCAGTCCCAGCTTCATTAATAGGGATTATTGTGGTTTTTATAGTGGTGTATTTTTTAAATATTGATACCAAACAAGTAGTGGATATCATTAATCAAGATACGCTACCTGGAGAAGAACTAAAGTCGCTTAGTGGGTCTTTACCCTCTTTTCATATACCAACTATTCCTTTTACGTTAGAAGCCTTTAAAATTATTTTACCGTACGGATTAATAATGGCAGCAGTTGGACTTACAGAAGGATTGCTAACGTTAAACTTGGTAGATGAGATTACTGGTACAAAAGGTAATAGTAACAGAGAGTGTTTGGCTCAAGGAGGAGCAAATATATTGAATGGATTTTTTGGAGGAATGGGTGGTTGTCCAATGATTGCACAAACATTGGTGAATCTATCCGCTGGTTCAAGAGCTCGGTTGTCTGGTATAATTGCTGCGTTAACTATATTGTTAATAATATTGTTTGGAGCACCTGTAATAGAACTTGTTCCTATAGCTGCATTAGTAGGGGTTATGGTAATGGTATCGGTAGGTACATTTGAATGGGCAAGTTTTAAAGCTTTTAGAAGAATGCCTAAATCAGATATTTTTGTAATGATTTTGGTAACTTTAATTACGGTTATTTTACACAATTTAGCGTTGGCAGTTTTGATAGGAGTAATAATTTCAGCACTAGTATTTGCTTGGGAAAGTGCTAAAAGAATTAGAGCTAGAAAATACGTTGATGAATTTGGTGTTAAGCATTATGAAATCTACGGACCTTTATTCTTCGGTTCTACAACACTTTTTAATGAAAAATTCGATGTTCAAGGAGATCCAAGTGAAGTAATTATCGATTTTAAAGAAAGCCGTATTGCTGATATGAGTGGTATAGAAGCCTTGAATAAAATTACAGAACGATATGCCAAAGTTGGTAAAAAACTTCATCTACGTCATTTAAGTAAAGACTGCATTCGTTTATTAGCTGATGCTGAAGAAATTATTGAGGTAAATGTTATGGAAGACCCAACATATAAGGTTATGGTAAACAAGCCTCTTTCTAAAACAAAAGATGCCGAAACCAAAAACCCATTTAAACTTTGGGGTTTATAGAAGACCTTACTTTAGTTATTGTTGTTACTTAAAAATGATAGATAGCGTAAAAGACTCCTAAGACAATAGCTAGAGAAAGTATATAAAAACCTATTTCTTGTATGTTATCTTTTTTGGCTTGAGCTCTTATTTTGTCACGTACTACTTTACGCTCGAGATCGGTTAGTTCTTTAAAGTGAAGTTTTGTTTCTTGTGAGTAGTCAATATAATCTTTACGTAATTCTCTAAAGCTTCTACTTTTCTTAAGTAAAAGTCTATTTGACTTTAAAACTTGTGTTGCATGCCCTGAGAATCCCATCGTCATATCTTTCTTATATGTAGAGAATTTGGAGGTTTTGTTACATAAAATCTTATCTATTTTAATATATGGGTGCTACTTATAAGATTCTAAATTATCAAGGATAGCATATCTTTTTTAGCCATTTATACCATGTAGGATTGACTAATAATAAAAAGAGATAGTAGTAGGAATATTGCTGCGGGCATTGACTGTTTTAGTGAATCTTTAATCTTTACATGCATTAATATGGCACCTACCATTAGTATTGCCATTAAACCGGCAGAAGGTAGGGTTAACATAGGTGCCCAGATTGAAACTATAAAGCCTAGAGCACTAAGTACTTTTAAGGCGCCAATAAAATACATAGTAGATTCTGATAATCCATAAGCGGCGAATTCTTCTTTCATTGAAGAAGCGTCACCTCCTCTGTACATTGTTTTCTTATTAAAGCGAAAAAACCACACATTAATAATTGATATGAAGATAATTACTTTGGCTAGAATACTGATATAATCCATTTTGTTTAATATATTTGAAATAAAATTAAACAAAATATTTTAAACTTGGATATGTTATTTACAAATTTTAAAGAATACATGTGGTTGACCAAGGCGATTATCATATTTTCGGGAGTATCATTTCTGTTTTTTGGAATCAGTTGTTTGTTCTCGAATTTTATGGTTCTAGAGTTTAAAAGATATGATTTAGAGAAATTTAGAGTTTTGGTAGGTCTACTTCAATTATTAGGCTCGTTAGGTCTTTTACTTGGTTTTTTTTCAAAAAATTGGGCAATATTAGCAAGTTTAGGTTTGGCGGTTTTAATGGCTATTGGGTTTATGGTAAGAGTTAAAATTAAAGACCCATTTATATTATCTTTTCCTTCTTTATTTTATGCTGTCTTAAACATGATATTGTTTGTGATTTTATTTCGATTTGAAAATGAATGATTTTAATGGTATAGAAATTATTTACCTTGATAATTCATTAAGAAACTTTAAAATTTAAAGTATGGAAGTTAATGTTCTAAATACCAAATTAATAGCCTGTTGTTACGAGCCACTAACTGGTTTTTATCGTGACGGTTTCTGCAAAACAGGACTAGAAGATAGCGGCACACATACAGTATGCGCCGTTATGACCAAAGAATTTTTAGAATACTCAAAAAATCAAGGAAATGATTTAATTACTCCGTTGCCCATGTATCATTTTCCAGGTCTAAAAGCAGGTGATAAATGGTGTTTATGTGCTAAACGTTGGTTACAAGCTTATAAAGCTGGTGTTGCTCCTGCTGTAGTTTTAGAAGCTACCCATAAATAGACCTTAGATTATATTGATTTTACATCACTTTTAGAGGCTAAGTTCTAATCATTTAATAAAGCAATTTTTGTTACGACATAAGTGTTGCGTGTAAAAATTGTTCTTATTTTTAAAGGATGAAATATAAAGCCATAGTAGTAGTCTTAATAACTATTACCACATTATGTATTATAAACAGCTGTAAAGTGGAAGAAGTTAAAAATGAAGAGGTACTATTCGTAGGAACCTATACGGATGGTGATAGTGAAGGAATCTATAGATTTAATTTCAATCTAGATACCGGGGAATTAAAAAATAAAGTAGTAGCTGCAAAAATTAAAAATCCTTCTTATATAGCATTTTCTACAAACGGAAGTTCTTTATATGCCGTAAGCGAGGTAGATGATTTCAAAAAGGATGATGGTTCAATTACCACATTTACAGTTAAAGATACAACCCTTGTTAAGGTTAATGAACAGTCTACTTATGGTGCTAATCCATGTTATGTTGGTGTTAGTGAAAATGGAAAATTAGTTGCCGTTGCCAATTACACCGGCGGAAATGTAGCGATTTATAATGCTTTAGAAGATGGGAGTCTTAAACCGTCTCCTCAAGTAATTGATCAAAAGCGTATAGATACAAGTAAGACGGCACACGCTCACATGGCATCGTTTTTAAATGATGAATTAATTGTGTCAGACTTGGGGTTAGACAGAATAAAAAAATACAGTGAATTGAATGGAAAATTCGTTGCAAGTAACCAGAAAGAATTGGTGGTTGCCGAAGGTGCTGGGCCAAGACATTTTGTAACTTCTGCTAACGGAGAATATCTTTATGTTATTAATGAGTTGAATTCTACCATTACCGTATTTAAAAAAGATGGAGATAAATATTATGGTATTGAAACCCTTGATACGGTAGCGTCAGATTTTGAAGGAGATAGCTATTGCGCAGATCTTCATTTATCTCCAGATGGTAAATTTTTATATGGTACCAACAGAGGTGAGAATACTGTAGTAATTTTTAAAATAGATGATACTACAGGAAAACTAAAATTGGTGGGCAGAGAGTCTATAAAAGGAGATTGGCCCAGAAATTTCACTATTGATCCTTCAGGAAAATATGTACTGGTAGCAAATCAACGAAGCAACAACATTGTTGTTTTTAAAAGGGATTTAGAGAATGGAACCCTAAGTTTTGTAAGCCAGGTTGATTTGCCTAGTCCAGTATGCTTAAAATTTTACTAGTTAGATTTAATGACCTGTAGTAAGTCGTTTTTTGGAACTACTCCAGACTGTCTCCAGACTTGCTTGCCATCTTTGAACAAAATCATAGTAGGTACACCCCTAACTTGATATTGAGAAGCTAAAGCTTGATTTTTATCTACATCAATTTTAACGACTTTAATAGCGTCGCCTAAGTCTCCCTTTACTTCCTTTAAAATAGGAGCAAGCGTTTTACATGGTCCACACCAATCAGCAAAAAAGTCTACTAAAACTGGAGTTTCCCCTTTTATTATTTCAGAAAATGATGATTTCATATCTTTTGATTTATCAGTTTTATATTAGTTTTAAAATTAACAAGCTCCAGTACTAGGGTCGCAGCTGTCTCCTATACCTATAATTTTTAAAGGTGCCACTTGTTGAAAAGCTTCTAAAAAGGCAGCTGGTGGTTGTGCACCACTAATACCAAATTTATCATTGATTATAAAAAATGGAACGCTATTAACACCACGTTGTTGGTAATGTGCAATTTCTTGTTTTACCGCATATGCGATAGCGTCATCATTAAGTATATTCTGTGTTTTTTCAGCAGACCATTCATATTCAGACATGATGGAACTTAAAACATCAACATCGTTTAAAAGAAGATTTTCATCAAAATAAGCTTTCATAAAACGTTCTTTCAATTCATCTTTAAATCCTTCTTCACCTGCAATATGTAATAGTTGATGTAATGGTAAGGTATTTACTGCCAACCATTTGTTACCAAAATTAAAAGTAATACCTTCTTCTTTCCCACTTTCTACTAAGCGGTTTGTCATTTCAAGCGGACCGTCAAGACTTCCAAATTTGTTGGTTAAGTATGTGTCTCTATCCAATCCTTCTTTTGGAATATTAGGGTCTAATTGAAAAGGATGCCACTCTATTTCTATTTCGGCACCATCCCACTGCGCTATTGCTTTCTCTAATCTCTTCTTACCAACATAACACCAAGGGCAAGCTACATCAGAAACTATATCTATTTTTATTTTATCGTTTTGCATATCTCGATTATTTCATATTACCTCTACTTGGTCGTAAAAAGTGGTGAAAACATACTTTTTATAAAGATAATGGGAGTTGCTTAAAAAAAGAAAACCCTTTCATATTTATGAAAGGGTTTTCGGTATTAGGTTGGCGTTTTAATTTAGAGTGTACGTAAGTATTCTGCTAAGTTACGCGCCTCTTCTTCATTTAAATTTTGATTAAGCATAATAGCATTGTTGTATTCTTTCAATAATGCCTTTGCAATTGGATCTTCTTTCAACATTTTATCAGGATTGATAATCATGTTCATAACCCATTCTGGACTTCTACGCTCGTAAACCCCTTTTAATGCAGGTCCGATCATACGTTGTTCTGCCATATGACAAGCAGTACAAATTGCCTGAAATTTTTCTTTACCGGCAGCAGCCATTTCCTCGTTAATAGTATCGTCAAATTTGACACTAGTTATTGGACCAACACCTTTATTATCTAAATCTACTGGTACACTTTGGCTTGCTGTTTCAGCTTTAACTTCTTTTTTGGTTCTGTTCATTTCAAAACCTTCTTTTTTCTCTTCTTTCTTTTCTCCGCAGCTGATAATCAATGTGCTAAGAGCTAATAAAGTGAATAATTTGCGCATACCTTTTCTATATTTTAAATGTTGTCTATCAAATGAGCGACTAATATATGAATTTTTGCGGGGTTGCAGTATATTTTAATAAGGTTGTATTATGGATTTTCACCAATAATAGTAAGCAACTAACAAATTTGTGATATCAATTTATATCTGTTCTATTTAAGAGGCTTGTTTTAGGCGAGATTCTCTAAAAATTCTAATGTACGGCGTTCTGCATATGTAAAGTTGTTACTGACATAAAAACCAACATGACCCCCATATTTTGGTATTTCTAGATAAAGGTTTCTGTGGTGTTTTGCAATTTCTATAGGGTAACATTCAGATCCTAAAAAAGAATCGTTTAGAGCATTGATAATTAGCGTTGGGACCGTAATATTTTCTAAAAATTGAAGACTACTGCTCTTTGTGTAATAATCCATTGCATCTTTAAAGCCATGTGCTCTACTCGTATAAATGTCGTCAAAGTCTTTAAGAGTTTTAATATTGTCAATATCGGTATCAGAGATATTATCAGGGAAGAGCTCTTGTTTTAGTTTTAGCTTGTCAATAAGGTTTCCTCTGAATCTTCTAGCATACAATGCATTTTTAAATTGAAGTAACTGGTGAAGTGAATCTGCTAATTGACAAGGAACGGAAATAGCAACCGCACCTTTAATTTCTTTAGGTAATTGTCTTTCTTCACCTAGGTACTTTAGTAACAGATTACCACCAAGACTGAAACCGTGTAAATAAATGCTAGTGTATTCATCTAATTGTAATACATGTTCAATGACCGCTTGTAAATCTTCGGTGGCACCAGAATGGTAAGAGCGAAAGAGCTTATTTGCAGTACCACTACATCCTCTTAAGTTTATGGCGCAAACATCAAAGCCAGATTGTGTCAATAATTTAGCACTTCCCTTTATATATGCCCGTTTTGTACTACCCTCTAAACCATGAATTATTATTACCAGTTTGTTTGAAGGAGATTTTCCATAACTCCAGTCGGTGTCTAAAAAGTCAGAATCGGGCAAAGTAATACGAATGCGTATTTGTTCTAGATTTTCAACCTTTCTTACCAGTCCAGAATATATGGTAGACAAGTGTCCGTTTTTAAAAAATAAAGGCGGGTTGTATGAAGAATCTATTAAAGGCATCTTTATATAAAAGCTAAATTTCTGAATTTACTTTGGGTAAGTTTCCAATACTTTTATTTGTTCTTCAACGGCCTCCTTAAATTCAGTTTTTAAATGGGATACCAATTCGGTTACCGAGGTAGAATCATTAATAAGAGCAGAACCTTGCCCTGCCGACCAAATGGTTTTCCATGCTTTAGCCTCAGTATCTAGCTCTTTTCCAAAATCTATTTTTACATCTTTTTTTAAATCATCTTCCGTAATACCTGCAGCTTTTAAGCTGGCACTAAGGAAATTGGCATGTACCCCAGAAATAGAAGCGGTATAAACCACATCGCTAGCACCGGCATCAATAATCATTTGGCGATATTCTGGTGTGGCTTTACTTTCATTGGTATTAATAAAGCGAGTTCCCATATATGCTAAATCCGCGCCCATTTGTAATGCAGAGGCAATATCTCTACCAGTACTTATGCAACCAGAAAGTAGAATAGTTTTATGGAAAAATTTCTTTATTTCTGCAACTAATGGCATTGGGTTAATGTTACCCGCATGACCTCCGGCACCAGCTGCAACAAGAATTAATCCGTCAACACCAGCTTCTGCCGCCTTTTCTGCGTGACGTTTTTTAATAACATCGTGAAAAACCAGTCCGCCATAACTATGAATAGTATCTACAACTTGTGAAACTGCACCTAGTGAAGTAATAATTAACGGTACCTTATGTTTTACACAAATTTTAATATCAGCTTCTAATCTTGGGTTTGTTGCGTGCACAATTAGATTTACACCAAACGGTGCAGCTTTTTTACCTGTTTCTTCTTCAAACGTTTTTAAGGCAGATTTAATTTCAATAACCCATTCCTCAAATCCTTCAGTTGAACGTTGGTTCAAAGCAGGAAAAGTACCGACAATACCATTTTTACAGCATTCAATGACCAACTGTGGTCCAGAAATTAAAAACATTGGAGCTGCAACTATTGGTAATGATAATTCTTTTATGAAAGCAGGTTTTGTTGACATAACAATATGAATTTTGAAAGAGACTTAAAAATAACTATAAAAAACGGTGTTCTTTATTTCTTAGATTTCAAAACTATGTTATTTTTATGGGGTATTATGCATGCATAACAAAAAATATAAATATGTACTTTAAAGATTTTGAGATACGATGGAGCGACGTTGATGCAAACCGTCACTTGGCCAATTCGGCATATATTAACTTTATGAGCCATACGCGTATGGCTTTTTTAATAGAGCAAGGTTTTGATCATAAGACAATGGCTGCCCATGAAATAGGACCTGTGGTGTTTTATGAGCATGTATATTATTTTAAAGAAGCATTTCCTGGCAAGCCAATAAAAGTTTCTTTAGAAATTATGGGTTTAAGCGAAGATGGAATGTTTTTTGAGTTTCATCATAATTTTTATAATCATAAAGGCGAGAATATAGCCCGTTGCGAAATGATGGGTGCGTGGATAGATTTAAAAGCTAGAAAGCTTACAGGCTTAACTAATGATTTACTTAGTAAGTTCAGTGCGCTAGAAAAAGCAGAAGGTTTTAAGGTGCTTACAAAAGAAGATTCTAGAAAATTCGCGAGAGTTCCTAAAAATTTATAGGAATTGGAATGTTAAAAAGATTATTTTTAAGTAACAAATTATAATGAATTAATGGTTAGCCTACCAGAAGAAGTATTTCAAGAGACATACGGTAAAGTTAAAAAGTTGATTGTCACCAAGAAATTGGCGCCTGGTCAGCTAATAACTGAACATAGGCTATCGCACACCTTAAATATTAAAGACGATACCATACCAGTTGTGCTGCTTCAGCTAAAACAAGAGAATCTACTGGTAGGGAGTTTGGATAGTGGTCTTCTGGTTAGGGAATTGTGTGAACAAGAAATTGCAGAAATGTTTGATTGTAGAATAGCGTTGGAAACAATGACGGTAAAATTATTTACCCGTAACGCGCCACAATCTAAAATTGATGATTTAAGGAATCTTCTTGTTCCATTTGAAAATGGTCCAAAAAACAACTACGTTTTCTATAAGATAGATAGATATTTTCATGAGTTTATTGCTAAAAATTGTGGTAATAGAACATTATACCAGCTTTTTAAATCTGCAAAAATCTTATCCTTCATGGATCTTGTGGGTTTAAATAGACCTTTGAATGAAATTATGAAAGAACATCTTAATTTGGTGTCAGCTATGCATCAACGAGATGAGGAACAAGCTGTAAAAATAATATCACTTCATTTAGAAAACGCTAAAAAATCACATCTTTAAGTTTATTGAACTTGTCGCTTTGGTCTTTTACTAGAAAGGTAAACACCAACTAAAACAAAACAACCAGCTACAATTTTAATAGTTGTGATTGTATCTTGTCCCGTTAATACGGCATAAAAAATACCTACTAAAGGCTGAACATAAACAAAAGCACTTAGCGTAGAAGCTTTTAATTGGGTTAAGGCAAAAATGTTAAATAGGTATGTACAAAATGTAGTTCCTAGAATTACAAAGCCAATACCAAAATAAGCTTCAGGGGGTAATGTATTCCATGATATTTCCATAAATTCTTCATACCCGAACGGTAAACAAATAAGTACACCTAATGAGAATAACCATTTCATGAAAGTGAATGGGTGGTATTTGGAAATTAGTACTTTGACTAAAACAAGGTAAGAGCCGTAGAATACAGAATTCATAAATATCAAGAAATTTCCAAGAGGAATATTTGGGGCGTCTTGCCTAACTTCAGTTCCAAATAATATTAAACCTAGAGCCCCAAGAAGTCCTATGGCAATACCAAGAATTTTCCTGCCTGAAATCTTTTCTTTTAAAATTACAGCCGATAGTATTAAAACTACGATAGGTACAGTGGTTATTAATACGGCACTATTAATAGGGGTAGAAAGTGATAACCCTTTAAAAAAGACCAACATATTCATTGCCATGCCTAATAAAGCACAGATGAGCATACGTAGATAATCTTTAGGATCAATACGTTCTTTTGGCCCTAAAGGTGAAATCAGCCAAAATAAAATAGCGGCACCTGTTACCCTAAGGATAATGAAACCAAAAGGTTGAACATAATGTGGCATTATCCCTTTAGCGATAGTATGGTTTACCCCATAGATGGTAGTTGCTCCTAAGGCAGCAAGTATGGCGAGTAGTCTTTTGTTCACGAGTGAATTGCCATTTTAGCGGCTTCAACCACTTTTTTACTGTTCCCAATAAAAATTTGGTTTTCTACAATAATAACAGGTCGTTTTAAAAAGGTGTATTGTTCTAAAATTAGGTCTTTGAAATCTGCTTCTGTAAGATTTTGTTCTTTTAAGTTTCTCTCACGGTATAAAACTGCTCTTTTGCTGAATAAAGATTCATAACTATTAGAAAGGCTATGCATTTGCTCTAATTGAGAAGCGGTAATCGGTTCTGTTTTTATATCCTGTAATTCGAAATCAGTAAGTGGTTGTAATTCTTTAATAATCCTCTGGCAGGTAGAACAAGTACTTAAATGGTATATTTTTTTCATGCTTTTGGATATTTTATAAAGTGTATTTAATACTATAGATGATTAAAACACTAGTTTTTGAAAACGATGTTAGGAGTACAAAGAAACTTAAATATCATTAAATGTGCTACTTTTACAATGCATTTAAATGTGAAATGATGACAGAGAATATTTTTGAAGTAATGTTACAAAATCGTAGAAATCTACATGCGATATTAACAAAAACACCAAAAGAAAAATTACTTAAAATACCAGAAGGATTTAATAATAATGTTTATTGGAATATTGCGCATACCGTAGTTACACAACAAATTCTGATATATAAATTCAGTGGTTTACAAATGCGTGTGCCAGATGATTTGATTTCGAAATTTAGTAAAGGAACTGTTCCAGATGGTACTGCCTCAGATGAGGAAATCATGAAGGTTGCAGATTTTTTGATTTCAACGGCAGAATGGCTTATTGAAGATTATAATACTGCGCTTTTTCAAACTTTTAATGAGTATACCACAAGTGCTCGTGTAACCCTTAGAAATGTAGAGGATGCCATAGCTTTTAATTTATTTCATGAAGGATTACATATTGGGCAAATATCTTTGTTGCTAAAGCAGTAGTGCTATGGTTTTTGTGGAAAGTTTAAAAAGGGATTTGCATCTGTGTAGGGTATGGTCAAAATAATTGGACCATCTGCAAAAGATGCTATTTCGTATGGTTCATAGAATAGAATTAATCCGTTTTCAGTATATCCAATATTGTCGGGTAAGTAAAAACTTTCGGTTTCAAACATAAAACCAGTATCGTTAATAGAGCCTGTTGCAGGTATATTTTCTTGTTTTCTAAATAAGGTTTCGGCAAAAGATTTGAAACCATCTATGTCTTTGAATAAGTTTTCTTGGTATAATTCTGAGCCCTTTACTTTGTCAAAGTTTAAATAGCGGTTAGTGCCGTAGCCATGTGCTCCACCGGTATAAATATATGATTGTATTTCAATGGTAATTATTTCTTCATTTTCGTGAGTAATAGTGCCTTCGATATTAGCTTCCCATGGCATAGATTCCTCAGGAAATTTTCCGTTTAGTTCTTCGTAATCAAAAACGAAAGCTTTTTTAGCATCTTCAAGATTTTGGGCATTGCTTTCTTCATCAAAATTTAACAAAGCTATTATTTCTCCTTCTAAAGCAGAATTAATGGTTTCACTTAGTTTGGTATTGCCTTTAGCATTAGGGATTTCTATGGTTACCGTAGTACAGTTTTCACAAGAATCAGTAGCAATTGTTAATGGTTCAAAAGAAAGAGTGTTCTTATTATTGCAGGCAAAAAGAAGAATACAGATGATAAGACAGGTAAACTTGGACTTCATGGAAAAATTAGATTTAGTGTAAAAATACAGCTTCATTGTATACCCCAAAACATAACGATACATTTGTATGATAAATACTTTAATATGGCTGCAAAAGACATAAAGTTTAATACAAAGACAATACACGGTGGTCAACAACCAGATGAAGCCTATGGGGCGGTAATGCCTCCTATTTATCAAACTTCTACATATGCACAGACTACACCAGGTGGGCATAAGGGGTATGAGTATTCTCGTAGTGCTAACCCTACAAGAACTGCCTTAGAAAATTCATTGGCAAGCATAGAAGGTGGTGAGTTTGGTTTGGCTTTTGGTAGTGGGTTAGCGGCAATAGATGCAGTAATGAAATTATTAAAACCAGGTGACGAAGTAATTTCAACCAATGACCTGTATGGTGGGTCTTATAGAATTTTTAAAAAGATTTTTGAAAACTTTGGTATAGTATTTCATTTTGTAGGTATGCAAAGTGCGGATGCAATTCAAGATAAAATCAATTCCAAAACAAAGTTGATTTGGGTAGAAACACCTACTAACCCTATGATGAATATTATAGATATAAAAGCGGTAGCCAAATTGATTAAGGATAAGGATATTCTCTTAGCGGTAGATAATACTTTTGCCACTCCTTATTTACAGTTACCATTAGAGTTGGGTGCAGACATTGTTATGCATTCGGCAACTAAATATCTTGGGGGTCATAGTGATACTGTTGTTGGTGCACTAATAGTTAAGGAGAAGAAATTAGCAGATAGGCTTTATTTTATTCAAAATGCAAGTGGTGCCGTTTGTGGACCAATGGATAGCTTTTTAGTATTTAGAAGTATTAAAACATTACATGTGCGTATGCAACGCCATTGTGAAAATGGAAGAGCAATAGCAGAATATTTAAAAAGTAACCCAAAGGTTGAAAAAGTATATTGGCCTGGTTTTGAAGACCATCCCAATCATAAAGTTGCAAAAGAGCAAATGAAAGATTTTGGGGGTATGATTTCTTTCGTGCCCAAAGGAAGTAGTTATAACGATACAATTAAGATTGTAGAGCGGCTACGCATATTTACATTAGCAGAGTCTTTGGGTGGGGTAGAAAGCTTAGCAGGTCATCCGGCAAGTATGACCCATGCAAGTATTCCAAAAGAGGAACGACTAAAAAGTGGAATAGTAGATTCGTTAATTAGATTGAGTGTTGGTATTGAAGATGTTAATGATTTAATAGCAGATTTAGAGCAAGCGATAGGATAATTGCCTAAATGTTAAATTATGTGTAGTAAGAATAGGTAGTTTGTTGCCAAAACAACAATTTTTATCGATTTTTAAAAAAATAAGCAATCAAATTACACAAATAGCATAATTTTGACGTTATATTTTGAAATCAATAATTTAAATAAGTGTAAATAGCTTTATGGAGAATAAAATAAAAGCATTTATGGATGAGGTTATCGCCAGAAACGGTCACGAACCAGAATTCATACAAGCGGTGCAAGAAGTTGCAGAAACTGTTATACCATATATTGCAAATCAAGACATATATAATGGTAAGAACATTCTTTTAAGAATGGTTGAGCCAGAGCGTTTAATCTCTTTTAGAGTTGCGTGGGTAGATGATGACGGTGAAATACATGTAAACCGTGGTTATAGAATACAAATGAATTCGGCCATAGGTCCATATAAAGGTGGTTTACGTTTTCACCCAACCGTAAATGCTAGTATACTTAAATTCTTAGCTTTTGAGCAAGTATTTAAAAATAGCCTTACAACACTGCCAATGGGTGGTGGTAAAGGTGGTTCTGATTTTGATCCAAAAGGAAAATCTGATGATGAGGTAATGCGTTTTTGCCATGCTTTTATGTTAGAATTAAATAGACATATTGGTCCTAATACAGATGTGCCTGCTGGTGATATAGGTGTTGGTGCTCGTGAAATTGGGTTCCTTTTTGGTATGTACAAAAAGATACGTAACGAGTTTACCGGGGTATTAACTGGTAAAGGGCTTTCTTGGGGTGGTTCTAAAATTAGACCAGAAGCAACAGGTTATGGTACCGTATATTTTGCACAAAGTATGTTGAAGACCAAAAACGAAAGTTTTGATGGTAAAACGGTAGTTATATCTGGTTCAGGAAACGTTGCGCAATTTGCAGCTGAAAAAGCTATTGTATTAGGTGCAAAAGTGGTAACACTTTCAGATTCTAGTGGGTATATTTATGATAAAGATGGCATTAATGATGAGAAGCTAGCTTTTGTAATGGATCTTAAAAACAACAGAAGAGGACGTATTTCTGAATATACAGATAAGTATACTTCTGCAGAATTTCACGCGGGTAAAACTCCTTGGGATGTTAAATGTGATATCGCATTACCATGTGCCACTCAAAACGAGTTGAATCAACAAGATGCTAAGAATCTATTGAGTAATGGATGTATGTGTGTTGCAGAAGGTGCAAATATGCCTTGTGATACAGATGCTGTTCATGAATTCAACAATGCAAAAATATTGTTTGCACCAGGTAAAGCATCTAATGCTGGTGGTGTAGCAACATCAGGTTTAGAAATGTCTCAGAATTCACTAAGAATTAGTTGGACACGTGAAGAGGTTGATGAGCGTTTAAAAGATATTATGGAAGATATTCATGATTCTTGTATTGAATATGGTAAAGAAGAAGATGGTTTCTGTAACTACGTAAAAGGAGCCAATATTGCAGGTTTCGTTAAAGTTGCCGATGCTATGTTAGCACAAGGGGTTATTTAGTATTAAATATATCTTTTTTATATATAATGCGAGGTTCTATTATGAAACCTCGCATTTTTTTATACCCTTTCGTCACCAAGCTTCAATCAACTATCTTTGTTGAAATAGATGTTATAATATGCAGGTAACGACAAAGGCGATAGTATTTTCTGCAATTAAATATGGCGACACAAGTCTCATTGTAAAAGCCTTTACAGCATCAGACGGTATTAAATCTTATTTGTTAAGAGGAGTTTTAGCTTCAAAAAAAGGGAAATTAAAGTCAGCCTATTTTCAGCCTTTAACGCAATTAGAAATTGTAGCGAACCATAAAAACAAAGGTACTTTAGAGACGATAAAAGAAGCAAAGGTGTCTTATCATTACCAAACACTTTATGCAGATATGGCTAAAAATGCCATGACATTATTTTTAGCAGAGCTTTTAGGCAATAGTATTCGAGAAGAGGAACAGAATGAGGATTTATTCGAATATCTTATAGCATCGTTACAATGGTTGGATATGAATAAAGATGTGGCTAATTTTCATCTGTATTTTATGTTGTCATTAACTCGGTTTTTAGGTTTTTATCCAGATGTATATCAGATAGATAAGCCGTATTTTGATTTGTTAGAAGGTGAGTTTGTAGCTATAGAATCATTGAATCCGATTCTTAGGGGAGAAAATATTTATTATTTCAAGACCTTCTTGGGCATAAATTTTGATGCAATGCATACCGTAAAGATGAAAAAAACCAATCGCCAAGAATTACTTAAATCCTTAATACTTTATTTTGAATTACACTTACAAGGATTCAGGAAACCAAAGTCGCTTGCCGTTTTAAATGAAGTTTTCAATACATATGTATAAGTATCTGTTTGTAGCACTTTTTTTATGTAGCACTTTTGTTAGTGCCCAGCAAATAACTGTTTTAGACGCGGATAGTGGTGAGGAGATTACCAATGTTGCCGTATTTAACAAAGACAAGTCTAAAATTGCATTAACGAATTTTGACGGTGTTTTTGATGCAGCTGTCTTTATGGATAAAGAGCGCATTACCTTAAAGCATATTGGTTATCAAGAATTTAAAACAACCAGGCTACAATTACAGAGACAAGGTCATAAGGCTTTCTTGATTATGAAAGCGCAGCAATTGGATGAAGTGGTTATGTCGGTTTCTAAATGGGAGCAGCAAAAACGAGATATTCCAAATAGAATAATTTCTCTTGATGCCAGGTCAATTGCCTTTACTACACCGCAGACGGCTGCAGATTTACTTCAGAATAGTGGTAAAGTATTTGTTCAAAAAAGCCAAATGGGTGGTGGTAGCCCTATGATTAGGGGCTTCGCTACAAATAGATTGTTATTGACAGTAGATGGAGTACGTATGAACAATGCGATATTTAGAGGAGGTAATGTGCAAAATGTAATATCAATAGACCCTTTTACCATTAAAAATACAGAGGTAATATTTGGTCCTGGATCGGTTATTTATGGGAGCGATGCTATTGGTGGGGTAATGAATTTCTATACGAACAAACCCATGTTGTCCCAGAATGATAGTCTTTTAGTGCATGGAAATGCCAACTATAGGTTTGCCTCTGCCAATATGGAGAATACGGTACATGCAGATATTAATTTAGGAAAGAAGACATGGTCGTCATTAACCAGTATTACTTATAATAACTTTAATGATTTGAGAATGGGTGCCCATGGTCCTGATTCTTATTTAAGAAATACGTTGGTTCGCACGGTAAATGGAGTTGATGAATTGGTGGAGAATAATTCACCAAAGAAGCAAGTGCCAACCGGTTACGATCAAATTAATCTAATGCAGAAATTTCTATATAAACCAAATGCTAAGTGGGATTTAAATTTAGGTGCATATTACACTGAAACTTCAGACTATTCTAGATATGATCGTTTAATTAGACCAACGAGCGATGGTTTGGGCTTGCGCTCTGCAGAATGGTATTATGGACCGCAAAAATGGTTTATGGGTAATGCTCAATTACAGAAAAAGGGAGATGGTAAAGTATACGACGGTTTAAAATTAGGCTTGGCATATCAACATTTTGAAGAAAGCAGAATTAATAGGGATTTTCAAGATGAAGTAAGAAATACGACCAAAGAAAAAGTAGATGCAGTAAACTTTACTGTAGATTTCGAAAATAAAAAATTAGGTGATTTTAGGCTTTATTATGGTAGTGAGTATATCTACAATAAAATTGGATCCACCGGTTTTGATTTGAATATCAATACTAATGAAAGAACCGCGGCGGCATCGCGATATCCAGATGATTCATCATGGCAAAGTTTGGCAGGTTATGTAAATGGGGAATACAAGGCAAAACCAAATTTTACAATAATGTCTGGTTTGCGTTACAGTCACGTATGGGTCGATGCAATTTTTGATGATACTTTTTATGGCTTTCCATTTGAAACAGCAGATTTAAGTACGGGAGCATTGACCGGTAGTATAGGTTTTAGCTGGTTTCCTAGAGCAAATCTCCAGGTTACACTAAACGGGTCAACCGGTTTTAGAGCTCCAAATATTGACGATGTTGGTAAAATTTTCGATTCAGAGCCAGGTTCTGTTGTTGTACCAAATACAGATTTAGAACCTGAGTATGCATATAATGCTGAAGTAGGAGTTCAGCGAAATATAAATGATAAGATTATTTTAAAAGGTACTGCTTATTATACCTATTTAGTAGATGCTTTGGTGCGTAGAGATTTTAGTTTCAATGGTTTCTCAGAAATAGAATATGGTGGTGAATTAAGTAATGTACAAGCCATTCAAAATGCAGCGAAAGCATATGTTTATGGATTTGAATTTGGAGTAGAAGCATATTTGACTGAGCAGTGGTCGTTATCTTCTAATTTAACGTTGACGGAAGGTATAGAAGAAGAAGATGACGGTACGGAAACACCTGCAAGACATGCGGCACCAACTTTTGGAGATTTTCATTTGGTATGGAAAAATCAAGGGCTGCGCACAGATTTGTTTATGAATTACAATGAGGAAATAGCAAATGATGATTTGGCAATGTCAGAGCAATCAAAAGAGTATATCTATGCGGTAGATGAAAATGGAAACCCATATGCACCATCATGGTATACTTTAAATTTTCGCTCTCAGTATGATATTACAAACCGTTTTAAGGTAACAGGCAGTTTAGAAAATTTTACCGATCAGCGATATAGAACATATTCTTCTGGTATAGTAGCGCCGGGAATAAATTTAATTATTGGTGTAGGTTATAATTTTTAAATAAAAAGACCCGCTATTAACGGGTCTCTTATAATTATAAAAAAAAGGTTATTGTTAGTGTTTAACCGCCTTCTTTACTTCGTCAGCTTTTTTTGCTGCTTGATCAGCTGCATCGTTAGCTGCTTTTTTTACATCATTACCTGCTTCTTTAGCAGCATCCATAGTATCCTCACCTGCTTTTTTAGCGGCATCAATACCTTCTTGACCAGCTTCCTTTACTGATTCAGCAGCATCTTCAGCAGCATCCATTGCATTTTCGCTTGCTTCTTTAGCAGCATCCATTGCACCTTCGCCAGCTTCTTCTAAATCTTGACCTGCTTCTTTTAACTCTTCTCCTGCATTTTCTAAAGCAGCGCCAGCTTCTTCAGTTGCAGATTTAGCTTTGTCGGCAGCATCTCTACATGAAACAGACATACTAAGTGCTAAAATTGCTAATGATCCTAAAATTACTTTTTTCATTTGTGTAAACGTTTAATGGTTAATTGTTCGGAGTTATATACGTAGAAATTTAACTTTTGGATGTTTAGCAGGTTAATAATTCATTTATTACATGGTTTAGAGGCATTTCAATGCTATTAATACGCTCCTTTTTGACCAAAATTTTATAATTTTGCAGCCTTTAAATCCCAGTACAATAAGCATTTCGTATGAAGTTCACAGAATATCAAGGATTGAATTTACCAAAGGTCGCAGAAGAAATACTTGACTACTGGTCAAAGAATGCCATTTTTGAGAAAAGTATTTCTTCCCGTGAGGGTAAGGATAGTTATGTATTCTATGAAGGTCCGCCGTCTGCAAATGGTATGCCTGGTATACATCATGTAATGGCTAGAACCATAAAGGATATTTTCCCTAGGTATAAGACCATGAAAGGCTTTCAAGTAAAACGTAAAGCTGGTTGGGATACGCATGGTCTTCCAATAGAACTTGGAGTTGAAAAAGAACTGGGTATTACAAAAGAAGATATCGGAGTAAAGATTTCGGTTGAAGAATATAATGCTGCTTGTAAGAAAGCGGTTATGAGATATACGGATGTTTGGAATTCAATGACCGAACAAGTAGGGTATTGGGTAGATATGGAGGATCCGTACATTACCTACAAATCTAAATACATGGAAACCGTTTGGTGGCTGTTAAAGCAAATCTATTCAAAAGGTTTGATTTATAAAGGCTACACCATACAACCATATTCACCAAAAGCAGGTACAGGTTTAAGTTCTCATGAGTTAAACCAACCGGGTACGTACCAGGATGTTACAGATACTACGGTAACTGCACAGTTTAAAGCTGTAGAAGAAACATTGCCAGATTTTTTGCAGAACGAAGGCACTATTTATTTCTTGGCTTGGACTACCACACCGTGGACTCTTCCTTCTAATACGGCACTAACTGTAGGTTCTAAAATAGATTATGTATTAGTTGAGTCTTATAACCAATATACTTTTGAACCCATGAACGTTATTCTTGCCAAAAACTTGGTAGGTAAGCAGTTCTCAGGAAAGTTCAATGAAGTTTCAGATAAATCTGAATTGCTTGAATACACTTCTGGTGATAAAAAAATCCCTTTTTATGTTGTAAAAGAGTTTAAGGGTAAAGACTTATTAGGTATTAGGTATGAGCAGTTGTTAGATTATGTGCTTCCGTATGAAAATGCTGAAAATGCTTTTAGAATAATAGCTGGTGATTTCGTTACAACAGAAGATGGTACCGGAATAGTGCATACGGCACCTACTTTTGGTGCAGATGATGCTTTTGTAGCTAAACAAGCAGTACCGGAAATTCCGCCAATGCTAGTATTGGATGAAAACGCAAACTTGGTTCCTTTGGTCGATTTGCAAGGTAAGTTTAGACCTGAATTAAAAGAATTAGGTGGTAAGTATGTTAAGAACGAGTACTATGAAGATGGCGAAGCTCCAGAACGTTCTATAGATGTTGAAATTGCCATTAAATTAAAAGAAGAGAACAAAGCCTTTAAGGTAGAAAAATATGTACACAGTTACCCTAACTGTTGGCGTACGGACAAACCAATTCTATATTATCCATTAGATTCTTGGTTCATTAAAGTAACTGATGTAAAAGATCAGATGTTTGAGTTGAACAAAACCATTAACTGGAAACCAAAAGCAACAGGTGAAGGTAGATTTGGAAATTGGTTGGCAAACGCCAATGACTGGAATTTGTCTCGTTCAAGATATTGGGGTATTCCATTACCAATTTGGAGAACGGAAGATGGTAAGGAAGAAATAATCATTGGTTCTGTTGCGGAATTAAAATCTGAAATGAAAAAGGCTGTTGAGGCTGGAGTTTTAGAAAAGGATATTTATGCAGATTTCGTAGTGGACGATATGTCTGAAGAGAACTATGATAAAATAGATTTACATAAAAATATTGTTGACCAAATTACATTAGTTTCGGCTTCAGGTAAGCCGATGAAACGAGAAAGTGATTTGATCGATGTTTGGTTTGATAGTGGTTCTATGCCTTATGCCCAGTGGCATTACCCATTTGAAAATAAAGAGTTGATAGATGAAGGAAAGACATTTCCTGCAGATTTTATTGCAGAGGGTGTGGATCAAACTCGTGGTTGGTTCTACACATTGCACGCTATAGCAACAATGGTATTTGACTCGGTCGCATATAAGAACGTAGTATCTAATGGTCTGGTTTTAGATAAAGATGGTAAGAAAATGTCTAAGCGATTGGGCAATGCCGTAGATCCTTTTGAGACAATGAACGCTCATGGTGCAGATGCCACAAGATGGTATATGATTAGCAATGCCAACCCCTGGGACAACTTAAAATTTGACACAGAAGGTATAGCAGAGGTTAAGCGTAAGTTTTTTGGAACCTTATATAATACGTATTCGTTTTTTGGTCTATATGCAAACTTAGACAAGTTTACATATGCCGAGGAAGACGTGCCAATGGCTCAACGTACAGAGATTGACCGTTGGATTTTGTCAGAATTGAATTCGTTAATAAAGATTGTAGACACGGCTTATGAAGAATATGAGCCTACCAAGGCAGCGAGAGCAATATCAGATTTCGTTCAAGAGAACTTAAGTAACTGGTATGTACGTTTGTGCAGAAGACGTTTCTGGAAAGGGGAATATGCTCAAGATAAAATTGCGGCTTATCAAACTTTGTATACCTGTTTAGATGTAGTTGCTAAATTGTCGGCACCGATTGCTCCGTTTTTTATGGATCGTCTGTATTTAGATTTAAATAAAGCAACCGTGAAAAAAGGATTTGAAAGTGTTCATTTGGCAGATTTCCCCGTAGCAGATGAAACCTTGATAGATACAAGCTTAGAGGTTAAAATGGAGAAAGCACAGACAATTTCGTCTTTGGTATTATCTATTCGCCAAAAAGAGAAGATAAAAGTACGTCAACCATTGCAGAAAATTATGATTCCTGTTCTAGATAATAAGGACAGAGAAGAAATTGAAGCAGTATCAGAATTAATAAAATCTGAAGTTAACGTTAAGGAAATTCAATTGCTAGATGATGCATCTGGAATATTGGTAAAACGTATTAAGCCGAATTTCAAGACTTTAGGTCCAAAATTCGGAAAGGAAATGAAGCAAATTGCTCAAGTTGTTAACGGGTTTACTCAGAATGACATCCAAAAAATTGAGCAGGATGGCGAATTAACAATCGAATTAAATAATAAAAGTATTACTTTACAGTTACAAGATGTAGAAATCTCTTCGCAAGATATTGAAGGATGGATGGTGGCAACTTCGGGAAAATTAACCGTTGCTTTAGATGTTACCATCAATGAGGAATTAAGGAATGAAGGTGTTGCAAGGGAATTAGTGAATAGAATTCAAAACATAAGAAAAGATTCTGGTTTTGAAGTAACTGATAAGATTACCGTTAAAATTTTAAAAGACGGTTTTGTTGAAGTAGCTGTTCAGAATAATATTGAGTATATTAAAACGGAGACTTTAACAGCAGAATTGGTTTTTGAAGAAAAATTGGACGAAGGTGTTGAAATTACTTTTGACGAGGTGAACACAAAATTGTTTATTGAAAAACATTAAGAGATGGCAGAAGATTTAAAAGTGAGGTATTCTGACAAAGATTTGGCAGAATTTAAGGTATTGATCGAAGAGAAAATAGAAAAGGCTAAAAGTCATTTAGAGCTATTAAAAAGTGCTTATATGAATGATGGTAATAATGGTACAGATGATACATCGCCTACCTTTAAAGCTTTTGAAGAAGGTTCTGAAACAATGAGTAAAGAAGCTAATACGCAATTGGCTATTAGACAAGAAAAATTTATTCGTGATCTTAAGAATGCAATGCTACGTATAGAAAATAAAACATATGGCATTTGTCGTGTTACAGGAAAACTAATCAACAAAGAACGGTTAAAACTTGTGCCGCATGCCACGCTTAGTATTGAAGCTAAGAATATGCAATCATAATTAAAACGCCTTTAGGGGCGTTTTTTAATAGCTATATTTTGAAGAAGTGTTTACTGTATTTTCTGCTATTGCTTTGTTTGGGGCTTAATGCCCAAAAGAAAATTTACAATAAAATATTAGCAGATCATATAGGCTTAATACAAATAGATGCTACCAATTGCTACGTTGTAGAAGTGCATACTAGCTTAGGGAACGAGATTAGCGTAGAGGCAGAAATAGAAGGCGAGTATAGTCAAGATTTAGGTTTAGAGATTGTAACAAATGGTAATACATTGATTATAGAAACAGGTTTTACACCAAGTTTTGAAAATCCTAATGATAAATTAAGTGCACATAAAGTAATTTCTATTTTGTTGAGGTTGAACATGCCTGTACATAAAAAGTTAGAAATCTTCGGTACTAATTCTAGAGTTGTCATAGATGGAGTATATAAAGAGCTTAACGTGTCCTTATCTGATGGCACTTGCTTGTTGAATAATGTAGATGCAGATGCTACGGTTAAATCGCAGAGTGGTAATATAAAAGTAGTCTCTGAGTCAGCTCAAATTAACGCTACAAGTAAATATGGCAAAGTATCTTTTAATTCTATTCCCTATGGAACATCTACTTATACATTAGAAACTGTTACCGGAAATATAGATCTTAGTAAAACCGAATAATATTTATATTTTTGCGCTCATTGATTAAAGCCCATGAACATTAAAAAATCTGTACTATTTATTTTATTGATATTAATAATTGATCAATGGAGTAAAATTTATATAAAGACCCATTTTGTGTTGGGAGAATCTGTTGAAGTGTTTAACTGGTTTAAAATTCTTTTCATTGAAAATGAAGGAGCCGCCTGGGGAGCAAAGCTAAGTGATGTCTTACCTATATCAGATAATATAGGAAAACTAGTACTGACCGTTTTTAGGTTATTTGCAATTTTTGGCATTGGCTATTGGCTTTTTGATGTTATTAAGAAAAAAGCATCCAATACTTTGATTTGGGCAGTTTCATTAATATTTGCGGGAGCTTTGGGGAATATTTTAGATTCAGTCTTCTACGGTGCAATTTTCAATGAAAGTTATAATGAAGTAGCAACGCTCTTTTCTGATGAGCCATATGGTAAATTGTTTTATGGTAAAGTAGTGGATATGTTATATTTCCCAATGGTAGATTCTACGTGGCCCTCTTGGATGCCTATGGTAGGAGGTCAGAATTTTAGATTTTTTGAACCAGTATTCAATATTGCAGATACAGCAATAAGTACAGGTGTTGGTATTCTACTTGTTTTCAATAAACGTGCTTTTAACAAAGAGGAAGAAGCTGCTGTTGAAGCAAATGAAACTTTGCAAGATCAAGAAGTTCTAAAAGAGTAGGTCTTATAAGGGGTAACACAATAGTCTAACGGTATATCTGTTGGTGCAATATCATCTATTTTTACCTCAGCTTCAAAAAATGATAGACCTATTTTTATGACATCTTTTCTACAATCTTTAAGAAAACGATCATAGTATCCTTTGCCGTATCCTATTCTATTTCCTGATCCATCAAAAGCTAAAAGCGGAATAAATACTACATCTAGTTTGCTAGTTTCAATGGTAATGCCATCAACAGGTTCAGGTATATTTAAATTATTGGTTGTAAACTTTGTATTGTCAGTAAGTAGAAAGTGTTCTAGTTGAGTAGGTGAAATAACTTTTGGGACAATTACATTTTTATCTAAACCAAGAAGTATAGATATAATGCCTTCTGTATCTATTTCAGTCTTTTGCTCAATTGGTAGAAAAATATGGAAATATTGATTATTCCAAATTGGCAATTGCAAAACTGAATTTGCAATTGCAATACTTTTAGATGATAATTCTCGGGTAGATAGGGAACTACGTAGTCGAGAATATTTTATGCGTAAATCTTTCTTCAGCATAGTGAAGAGAGTATAATGATATTATTTATCAAATTATTCTTTACCTGCAACAGCAAAAAATACCTTAAAAAATAACATTAAAATAAGATAAGTTCCCAAGGTGATGATATAACTGTCCATAGTCTTTGTTTTTTGTAAATGAGCCAATAATCGTTGTTGTTGAGTTAAAAATAGGTAAAATAATTAATACACTATCCTTGAAATGCACTTTTTTCTCGTTGAAATGCACTTTTTTATAATAAAATTAACATTATGGTATATATTCCGCAACATTTATTAATCTAATCGACTGAAAATCAATAAATTAATTGTATCAAGATTTAAACACATTATTAATGTTATAATTTAACGTTGGTAATTTTATTTAATTGTCAATTTCAGATTAATAAAAATATCAGATTCGTAAACTGTAATTATGGTTTTAGCATTAATAATTAAGCATTGTTGTGTAATATAAAGTGGCTATTATAGACTAAATTAGTGGTGTTGAATTATGACAGAAATTCCCTTAAACATACAATTAAGTGCATTGCCTACCGGACCGGGGGTTTATCAATTTTATGATAGTAATGACAGTATTTTATATGTAGGGAAAGCAAAGAATTTAAAGAAACGTGTTTCCTCTTATTTTAATAAGAATCATGAGTACGGAAAAACACGTGTTTTAGTAAAAAAAATTAGGGCTATAAAACATATAGTAGTTCCTACGGAATCAGATGCCCTTTTGTTAGAGAACAATTTAATAAAAGAGCTAAGACCTAGGTACAACGTGTTATTAAAGGATGATAAATCATATCCTTGGTTATGCTTGAAAAATGAACGGTTTCCAAGATTATTCCCGACGAGAAGGGTGATAAAGGATGGCTCAGAATATTTTGGACCTTATACTAGTATGAAAACGGTAAGAGTCCTTTTAGACCTTATTAAAAGTGTATATCCTTTAAGAACTTGCAATTATGATTTGTCTGCAGAGAAAATTAATACAGGTAAGTATAAGGTATGTTTAGAATATCATTTAGGGAATTGTAAAGGACCTTGTGAGGGGTATCAATCTATAACCGAATATGATCGTCAAATAGATGATATAAGGCAAATTGTTAAGGGTAATTTTAAATCGTCTATTACTTATTTTAAAAGTCAAATGAAAGCTTTGGCTGCTGAAATGAAATATGAGGAAGCTCAGGAAATTAAAGATAAGATAGATGTACTTGAAAACTATCAGGTTAAATCTACCATTGTAAACCCTAAGATTAGTAATGTTGATGTATTCAGTATTATATCAGACAATTCTTTTGCTTATGTAAATTTTCTTCAATTGGCACATGGTTCTATAATTAGGTCTCATACCATGGAGATAAAAAAGAAGCTTGAAGAGCAAGATGAAGATCTTTTAGAATTGGCCGTTGTTGAAATAAGGGAAAGATTCAACTCAGATTCAAAAGAGCTTTATGTTCCTTTTGAAATTGCAGTGTCACCAGGTCTTAAGGTAATTGTTCCTAAACTAGGGGATAAAAAACGGATACTTGATCTGTCTGAACGTAATGCCAAATTTTTTAGGCAAGAACGATTCAATCAAATTAAAATAATTGATCCCGATCGCCATACCAATAGGATTATGGCGCAAATGAAAAAAGATCTCAGATTATCTGCGGAGCCTAGGCATATTGAATGTTTTGATAATAGTAATATACAAGGTAGTAACCCTGTAGCTGCATGTGTTGTCTTTAAAGATGGTAAACCGTCGAAAAAAGAATATCGACATTATAATATAAAGACAGTAACCGGACCTGACGATTTTGCCTCGATGGAAGAGGTTGTGTATCGCAGGTATAAAAGATTACAGGAAGAAATGCAACCTTTGCCTCAGTTAATTGTTATTGACGGTGGTAAGGGGCAGCTATCTTCAGCTTTAAAAAGTCTTGACCTTTTAGGTTTAAGAGGTAAAATTGCTATTGTAGGAATTGCAAAAAGGTTAGAGGAAATTTATTTTCCTGAAGATCCAATTCCGCTCTATTTAGATAAAAAATCTGAAAGTTTAAAGATCATTCAGACTGCAAGAAATGAGGCGCATAGATTTGGTATTACCCTTCATAGGAATAAAAGAAGTAAAGGAGCTATTAATTCTGAGCTAGAAAGTATAGATGGAGTGGGTGAAAAAACGGCACAGCAATTATTGAAAAAATTTAAATCGGTAAAGCGTATCAAAGAAGCTTCGGTAGAGAGTTTAAGTCAAGAGGTAGGTGTGTCAAAAGCAAAAAAGATATATGAGTCTTTTCATAAATAATAATTTGGATAAAACAATAATCTTGGTAGTGGTGGCCATGTTAACCGCTAGTTCTTTAATGTCTCAAAATGTGGAGGAAAAGAAGAAACCAAAGATAGGTCTTGTTTTAAGTGGTGGTGGTGCAAAAGGGATGGCACATATTGGTGCTTTAAAAGTAATTGAGGAAGCTGGTATTGAAATCGATTATATTGGTGGTTCTAGTATGGGTGCTATTGTTGGGGCATTATATGCCGCAGGTTACACCGCTAATGAATTAGATTCGTTATTTAAAGCGACAAATATAGGCTCGTTAATACAAGATAATCTTCCTAGAAGTGCTAAGACTTTTTATGAAAAAGAGGACTCTGAACGGTACGCATTAACGCTGCCTTTTAAAAACTTTAAAGTAACTGTACCACCAGCATTTTCTAGTGGTCAGAATATATATAATGAATTTGTTAGACTTTTGTATCATGTGAAAGATATAGATGACTTTAATAAATTGCCTACCCCATTTGTCTGCATAGCAACCGATATTGAAACAGGTAAACAAGTAATTTTGAATTCTGGTTATTTGCCAGAGGCTATTTTGGCAAGTGGTACTTTGCCGTCTTTATTTGAGCCTACCGTTATTAATGATAAAGTTTTAATAGATGGTGGTGTAGTCAATAATTATCCTATAGATGAAGTAAGGGCTATGGGAGCAGATATAATAATTGGTGTAGATGTTCAGCATGATTTATCTGACAGGGAAGCATTGTTATCCGCTACTGAAATTCTATTGCAGATTAATAATTATAGAACGGTTGCTGATATGAAAGTTAAGTCTGCAAAAACCGATATTTATATAAAACCTAAAATAGAAGATTATACCGTATTGGATTTCAATAAATTGGCAGAAATAGTTAAAACCGGTGAAGATGCTGCAAATTTAAAAATAGAAGAATTAAGAGAGCTGGCAACAGATTATAAGAAGAACAAAAATTCAATCTCTGTAATTGAGGCAGATGAAGAACTTACGGTAAATAGATTGTTGATTGATGGTAATACTAATCATACAAGAGGGTATGTAAAAGGTAAATTACGATTCAATTTAGATGAATCTATTAATTTTAAAAAACTACAACAGGGTATTAGTAATTTATCTGCAACAGGTAATTTTAGAACCATAAAATACAAATTACTAGATAACTTAAATGGAGGTGAAGACTTAATTCTTCCTTTAGATGAAACCAGGAATACCTCTTTTTTAAGATTAGGAGCTCACTTTGATGATTTGTATAAAAGTGCTGCAATTATTAACCTGACAAAGCATAGAATATTATCAAAGGATGATGTTGCTTCCTTTGATTTAATTTTAGGGGATAATATTAGATATAATTTCGAGTATTATGTAGATAAAGGTTCGTATTGGAGTTTTGGTTTCAATTCTAGATTCAATGATTTTGAACAGGAAATAAATTTCGATTTAATAGAGGATAATTTTGAGGTTGGCACAGGAAGCCGAATTAATACAATTAATTTGAATGTATCTGACTTTACAAATCAACTATATATTCAAACCGTAGTTAAAGAAGAATTTGCTTTTACTTTAGGGGCAGAATTTAAACACTTACAATATAGTACTAGAACTTTTGGGGATATACCTGACACCACTGTGCCAGATAATACTACTAGTAGTGGTAGAACGTATTTTGAAAGAAGTAATTTTGTTAGTACGTATGGTCAATTGAAACTAGATACGTACGATGATAAATATTTTCCATCTAGAGGATTATATTTTAGTGGTGATATGCATTACTATGTATTGTCATCAGATTACAATAATAATTTTAAGGATTTTTCAGTATCAAAAGCTCGTATGGGTATGGCTATACCAATAGTTAAAAATCTATCTATTATTATAGAAACAGAAGGTGGTTTTAAATTAGGTACATCTAAAGTAACTTCGTTCGATTTTATATTAGGAGGTTACGGTACAGATTTTATAAATAACCTAGTACCTTTTGTCGGCTATGATTTTATTAGTCTGCCCGGTAATAGTTTTGTGAAAGCCTATGCTAGGTTAGATTATGAATTTGCTAAAAAGAACCATGCCTTATTCTCCGCTAACTTTGCCAATGTAGATGATGATTTGTTTAGAACTGGAGATTGGTTTCAGGCACCAACTTATTCTGGCTATGGTATTGGTTATGGTTGGGAATCTTTTTTGGGACCTGTAAACCTTATGTACTCATGGACGCCAGAAATAGAAAGGTCTCAGTTTTTTGTTAGTATTGGCTATTGGTTTTGATCATGACCAAGAAATAATAATGGCTCAAAAAGCTTAAACTACATTTTGTTTTCTTAAGAAATTCCCAATTATCAATTAGAAGTGTGAATAACTGTTAAGTTTATCATTAAAGTAAGTTAAACCGTACTATAGGTATAATAATGTGCCTTAAATTTACATCAGCTAAGGGGTGGTTCCCTTACAACTTTAAGTAGTGGTTTTTCATAATTTAAAGTTTGGTTGGTTATTTAGGAAAAGCCCAGTTTTTAGACTGGGCTTTTTTTATACAATACTTTGGAATAAATATTGTTTAAGATATTGTAACGAAAGTGATTGATTAAGATCAATTACTATTTTTACATTAAACTACGGACTATGAAAAAAATATTTTTATTCGCCCTTTTCTTAACATATTTTGGTGTCCAAAGTCAAAGCTCCCAATCTGCCTTTAAAACAGGGGAATGGTTAAAATTTAGAATGCACTATGGTTTTTTAAATGCCAGTTATGCTACACTTCAAGTTAATTCTACAACAATAGATGACAAGCCTGTATATCATGTGGTTGGCCATGGAGAAACAACTGGTGTTGCTAGTTGGTTTTTTAAAGTAGATGATACTTATGAAAGCTATTTCGATAAAAGAGACGGCAAGCCATATAGGTTTGTTCGAAAAATTGATGAAGGCGGTTATACTAAAGACGTTGAAATAAACTTTGATCATAATGCGTCTAAAGCCGAACTTAATGATAAGAAAAACAAGAAAAAGCTTAATTTTACATTAGAGAACAATATACAGGACTTAATATCCGCTTTTTATTTTTTAAGGAACAATTATAAAACAGAGGACCTTGAAGTAGGAAAAGCCATTACCCTGAAAATGCTTTATGATGATGATGGTATTTTCGACTTTAAACTTAAGTATTTAGGTTTAGAAGTTTTAAATACAAAATACGGTAAAGTAGAATGCTTAAAATTTAGACCACTAGTTCAATCTGGGCGTGTATTTAAAGAGCAAGAAAGCTTATCGTTATGGGTGTCGAATGATGACAACAGAATTCCCATAAGAATTAAAGCAGATTTAGCGGTAGGTGCTATAAAAGCAGATTTAGACGGGTATAATGGTCTTAAGCATCAGTTTAAAATTATAATGGATTAGACCGTAAATGGAAGATAAAGAGAAAATCGAATCCCAGATATCTAAACTAGAAGAAAAATATAAAGATTCAGGGCAAGATTTAGGCTCTTATTTAGATGGTTTATTGCACCAGCGTTATCTTACCTATTGGGACTATATACATTTAGATACCTTACTTAGCTTACAGGTTCCAAGAACACACTTTCCTGATGAAGAAATTTTCATCATGTACCATCAAATAACTGAACTGTATTTTAAATTGATTTTGCATGAGCAAAAACAATTGGTAGATGATAAAAGTGGAAACTTAGAATTTTTTATAGAAAAAGTTAGAAGGGTCAATAGCTATTATAAAGTACTTATATCCTCTTTTAGTGTAATGATAAAGGGTATGGAGCGTGAGCAGTTTTTGCAATACCGTATGGCATTGCTTCCTGCAAGTGGTTTTCAATCAGCGCAATTTAGAATGATTGAGTTGTACGCTACTCCTTTAGAAAATTTGGTTCACGTTACAGATAGGGCTCAGTTTTCATCAAAAGATTCTATTGAAGAATTGTACGAACATATCTATTGGAAAAAGGGAGCGACAGACTTATCTACCGGAGAAAAAACTTTAACATTAAAACAGTTTGAGTATCGATATACGCCAAGGTTAATAAGAATTGCCAAACAGGTGGAAAACGCAACAATATATCATAAATACTTAAGTTTACCCAAAGAGCAAAGAGAAGATAGTGCATTGGTAAGTGCGTTAAAAACTTTAGATATGAACGCCAATATAAATTGGCAATTAATGCATATGGGTTCTGCCCATAGGTATTTAAGAAAAGATACTGGTGATATTGAGGCTACGGGAGGTACAAATTGGAAAGAGTATTTACCCCCAAGCTTTCAGAAGATTGTGTTTTTTCCAGAATTGTATACAGAACAAGAATTAAATAATTGGGGTAAGCAATGGGTAGACCATATGTTAAATCCAGATAAATCAAGAGTAGAGTAATGCAGAAATATTGGGGCATAATATTAGTGTTGACTTTAATGGCATCATGCAAAGACGCTAATGACCAGAAAAATGACATAGCGCAAGATATTAGTGTAATTGAAGTGCCAGAAGTAAATGAAAGATTTGGTTTTAATTTAGATGAATTCAATGTTAAACTAGATACAGTGAGGTATGGTGATAGTTTTGGTGAATTAATGCAAGAGCATAAAGTTGATTATCCAAAAGTCTTATCTATTTCAGAAAATTTCAGAGACAGTTTTGATGTTCGTAAAATTAGGGTAGGTAAGCCATATGTTATCTTACAATCTAAAGATACATTGGCACAGGCTCAAGTGTTTATCTATGAGAACGACCCAATTAATTATACCGTAGTAGATTTGCGTGATAGCGTGAAGGTGTATAAAGATAAAAACAAGGTGAAATTTGTTCAACGTGAAGTTTCCGGGGTTATAGAATCCAGCTTGTCAGAGGCAATATTGGATCAAGGAGTAGATTATAATGTTACTCACAACTTGGCAAATGTATATGCTTGGACTATTGATTTTTCTAGACTACAAAAGAATGATAAGTTCAAGATTATCTACAATGAAAAATATATAAACGATACGGTTTATGCAGGTGCTGAGCCAATAGAGGCTGCTTATTTTGAGCATAATGGTAAACCTATTTATGCCTTTGCCTATGAAAATGATTCTTTAAGAAGTATTGTAGATTATTTTGATGAAGAAGCGAATAATCTTCGAAGAACATTTTTAAGAATGCCTGTTGAATATGGTAGGTTATCTTCTAGGTACAATCTAAAAAGAAGAATTAAATATTACGGGTACAAATTGCGTCCACACAAGGGTACTGATTATGCCGCACCTATTGGAACGCCTATAATGGCAACTGCCGATGGTACAGTTGAAGAATCAACGAGAAGGGGTGGTAATGGTAAATACGTAAAAATCAGGCATAATGCTACATACTCTACTCAGTATCTGCATATGAAAGCTCAAAATGTTAAAAAGGGCGAATTTGTAAGGCAAGGTGATGTAATTGGTTGGATAGGTATGACAGGTAATACAGGAGGTCCACATGTTTGTTATCGTTTTTGGAAAAATGGAAGACAGGTTGATCCTTTAAGAGAGGAATTGCCACAAGCAGAACCCTTGCATGATTCATTAAAAGAAGAATATTTTACATATATCTCTACCTATAAAGAACAATTGGATTGTATTATATATCCTAAGGTTTTATTAGAAGATGAAGAGGATTTACTAACACTTAATCAATAAAATGGCACTAGATAAAATTAACCCACAACAAACTGACATTTGGAAAAAGTTAACGGCTCATTATGAAGAAACTAAAGGTACACACCTAAGAAGTTTATTTTCTTCGGATGCCAATAGGGCAGAAAAGTTCACGCTACAATGGAACGATTTTCTTTTTGATTATTCTAAGAACAGAATTTCTGAGGAAACAATGCAGTTGTTACTTAAGTTGGCTGACGAGGTTAATTTAAAAGGAGCAATTAAGGATTATTATGATGGTGCCTTAATTAATGAAACAGAAGGAAGAGCTGTTTTGCATACCGCGTTACGTGCTAAGAAAGATGATGAAGTCTTGGTAGATGGCATAAATGTAATGCCAGAGATTTATGAAGTAAAAGAACATATAAAAGAGTTTACCAGTTCAGTAATCAACGGAGATTTAAAAGGATACACTGGTAAGGCTTTTACTGATGTAGTAAATATTGGTATTGGAGGATCAGACTTAGGTCCGGCGATGGTAACCGAGGCGTTGAAATTTTATAAGAATCATTTATCCATTCATTTTGTTAGTAATGTAGATGGAGACCATGTTCATGAAATTTTAAAAACGTTGAACCCAGAAACAACTTTGTTCGTAGTTGTTTCTAAAACGTTTACAACCCAAGAAACCTTAAGTAATGCTACCACCATTAAGAAATGGTTTTTAAAGCATGGTACACAAGAAGATATAGCAAAACATTTTGCGGCAGTTTCAACAAACAGTGAGAAAATTGCTGAATTTGGTATTGATCCGGCGAATGTATTTCCTATGTGGGATTGGGTAGGTGGTAGATTCTCATTATGGAGTGCTGTTGGTCTTACAATTGCCTTAGCAGTTGGATATGAAAATTTTGATGCGCTATTAGAAGGTGCCAATGAGGTTGATGTTCATTTTAAGGAAACTGAATTTTCAGAGAATATTCCTGTAATTATGGCATTGGTAAGTGTGTGGTATAATAATTTTTATGGCGCTGAAACAGAAGCTATAATTCCTTACGCTCAATACTTAAGTAGGTTCTCTGCATATTTACAGCAAGGCATAATGGAAAGTAATGGTAAAAGTGTAGATAGAGCTGGCAATACCGTTGGTTATGAAACAGGTACAATAATCTGGGGAGAACCAGGCACTAACTCTCAGCATGCGTTTTTTCAATTAATACATCAAGGGACTAAATTGATTCCTACAGATTTTATTGGGTTCAAGCATTCTTTGCATGGAGATAAAGATCATCATGATAAATTGATGGCTAATTATTTTGCACAGACAGAGGCTTTAATGAATGGTAAGACGAAAGAAGAAGTCGTAGAAGAGTTAAAAGTTAAAAATTTATCAGAATTAGAAATTAACAAGCTTGCTCCGTTTAAAGTGTTCACAGGTAACAAGCCTACGAATACAATATTGATAGAAAAGCTTACTCCAAAGTCATTAGGCTCATTAATAGCGCTTTACGAACATAAAATTTTTGTACAAGGTGTTATTTGGAATATTTTTAGCTATGATCAATGGGGTGTAGAATTAGGAAAACAATTGGCTGGTACAATTTTAGATGATATTAAAAATTCAGAAATATCAAAACATGACAGCTCAACGTTGCAACTTCTTCGATATTTTAAGAAATAATTGGCAATTCTACAATCTTAATCTAAAAACTATAACTATTTAATATTCAGTTTCATTGTTTCATTTTTTACGGTATTTTTGCACTGCTGATTTAACGTTACCTTAACGTTAGAGGACAAAAATTAAAAGACTTTTGCAGCAAGTTAAAAAACTAACAAATACTTGAAAAAATGAAAAAAATGTATTTTGCAATAGCGGCATTTTTAATGACCGTAACTGCTTTTTCACAAGGCACTATTACAGGTACCGTATTAGATGGTGACACAAATTCACCACTGCCTGGTGCTACCGTAATGGTAAAGGGTACTACAAATGGTGCTTCATCTGATTTTGATGGAAATTTTACAATCAATGTAAGTGCTGAATCTGGAACATTGGTAATTTCTTATATCGGTTTCGATTCAAAGCAGATTGCTTTTACTTCTGCTGGTAATATTGGTTCAATTGTTTTAGAGCCTAATGCTGAAGAATTAGAAGGTGTTGTTGTTGTTGGTAGAGGTATTATTGACCTTGCTAGTGATAGACAAACTCCAATTGCTGTTTCTTCTATTCCTGTTGAGATTATTCAAGAGAAGATAGGTACACAAGATATTACCATGACATTGGTTAATACTCCTTCTGTATATGTATCTGGTCAAGCAGGTGGTTTTGGTGATTCTGATATGAGAGTTCGTGGTTTTGAGCAAGATAACACTGCCTTTCTTTTAAATGGTCAGCCAATTAACGGTATGGAAGACGGTAAAATGTACTGGTCTAACTGGTCTGGTTTAAATGATATTGCAAGTGGAGTTCAAATTCAACGTGGTTTAGGTTCTTCTAAATTGGCGATTTCCTCTGTTGGTGGTACGGTTAACTTCGTAACTAAAGCAACAGAAATGAACGAAGGTGGTTTTGGTTATGCAACGGTAGCTAACGATAACTATATTAAAACTTCTGCAGGTTATAACACAGGTGTTTCTGAAAAAGGTTGGGGTTTAAGTGTAATGCTTTCACACTGGCAAGGAGATGGTTACAACGAAGGTAACTTTGGTGAAGGTCAAACTTATTTTATTTCTGCTGGTTTTAGACCAAATGAAAAGCATGGTTTTAACTTGTTATTAACTGGTGCACCACAATTTCACGATCAAAACTTTACAAAATCTATAGCTGATTATCAGCAATATGGTTTACGTTACAATAATAACTGGGGTACTTACAATGGTGAGTACAAAACTGAAAGAAGAAACTTTTACCATAAACCGGTTGCTAACTTAAACTGGGATTTTACTATCAGTGATAAATCAAACCTTTCTACTGTATTATATGCTTCTTGGGGTAATGGTGGTGGTACTGGTGACCGTGGTAACAGAATTAGAACTGCCGAAGGTCGTATTGATTATGATGCTATTTACGCTGCTAACGGTGAAATTGAAAATGGAGCTGGTGGTTATTTTACAGCTGGTGGAGGTTATGTTACTCGTTCTTCTATGAACTTACATAGCTGGTACGGTTTAATTTCAAACTTCGAAACTAAAATTACAGATGAACTTTCTTGGAATGTAGGTTTTGATTTAAGAACATATTACGGTAAGCACTTTAGAGTTGTTTCTGATTTTCATGGTCTTGATTCTTGGGCAGAAACAATTCGTTTAAGAGATCAAAATAACAATCACGAGAGATATGGTACTTTTGGTACTTATAAGAATGTATTGGCAACAGAAAGCTTTAGACCTTCTGGTTGGGCTGCTGCTTTTGATTCTTATCCTGAAGATCAAAAAATTGCATATAGCAATGATGAGCGTATTTCTTACGGTGGTTTGTTTACGCAATTAGAGTATGCTACAGATAATATGTCTGCATTTTTCCAAGGTTCGGTTTCTAACCAATCTCACCAAAGATTTGACTTTTTTCAATATGCGGATCAAGCATTAATCGATGGTACTTCTAGTCAAGGTACAGATGAGCCTATACCAGCTGGTATTACTCCTGGTACAGATTCTGAAAAAGTAGATAACTTAGGTTACAACGCTAAAGCAGGTTTAAGCTATAAAGTTTCTGAAGCTCACGCATTTTATGTAAACACTGGTTACTACAATCGTCAGCCTTACCACGATAATATTTACTTAAACTTTACAAACCAAGTAAACCCGTTAACTGAAAATGAAAAGATTTTTGGTTTAGAAGCTGGTTATGGTTTCAAAAGTTCAATATTCTCTGCTAACGTTAACTTGTATAGAACTTCTTGGAAAGATAGAGTTGTATCTAGCTCTAACATAGTTGATGATGTTCTTCAGTTTACAACCAATTTTGGTACTGAGCAATTACACTCTGGTGTTGAAGTAGATTTTAAACTTAGACCTATTGCAGACCTATCTATAAATGGTCAATTTTCTGTAGGAGATTGGGAATATAAAGGTGATGCAACTACGCAGGTTGCTGATGAAGATAGAAACATAATTAGCTTTGAAACCGTTGATTACGACGGTGGTAAAGTTGGTGGTGCTGCACAATTATCTGGTGGTTTAGGTTTTGCTTATAAAATCAACCAAAAATTCTCTATCGATTCTGATTGGAGATATTATGATAATTTATATTCTGATGTTGGTGCTGTTAAAGAGAATTTGAAATTACCTTCTTACAACTTGTTAGATGCTGGTATTACTTTTAGAGTTCCTTTAGGTGCTGATAAATTAAAGCAGTTGAAAATAAGAGGTAACATTAACAACTTACTTGATACTGAGTATCTTTCAACATTGACTACTGCTAATTTTGCAGAAGCTGGTGATGAATTGTATAAAGGTATAGCTGTATCTAACCAAGGTTACTTTGGTTGGGGTAGAACTTGGAACGTTACTTTACGTTACGAATTCTAGTAGAAATATTAAGAGTAAAAATAGACCCTGACTGTAAAGTCAGGGTTTTTTTATGCCCAAAATTCAGTACATTTAAAACTTAAATTATAGAACTATGTACGAAACTATTCACATGTTACATTCTTACTTGGCATATATAGCATTGGCTGTATTGGTCTTAGCCGTTATCAACGCTATTTCTGGTCTAGTAGGAAAGAGAATTTTTAATATGGGCAAAGATCTTAGATTAAGCCTATTTGCACTTATTTTATGCCATATTCAATTATTAATAGGGTTAATACTATACTTTGTTTCTCCAAGTGGGTTAAGTGCAATTCAAGAATTTGGCATGGGTGGTTTGTCTTCGGCGGCACGTTTATTGGCGGTAGAGCATCCTTTCATTAACATACTGGCAATAGCAGCTATAACTATTGGCTGGTCTAGACACAAGAAGTTTGTAGAAGGCAATAAGAAATTTAAGAGTATTGCTATATTTTACGGAATAGGATTGTTGCTAATTCTTAGCAGAATTCCTTGGGGTCAATGGTTTAACTAATCTTATAAAATTTTATAATGAATAAAATTTCGTCAATAATATTGATGGTGCTTTTTAGTGCTTCAATGTTCGCTCAAAAGCAAGAACTTTTCAATGGACAAAATTTAGATGGTTGGACTATCTACGGAACTGAAAAATGGTATGTAGAAGAAGGTTTATTAATATGTGAAAGCGGACCTGATGCTGAGTATGGGTATTTAGGAACGGATAAGGATTATAAGAATTTTATACTTGATTTAGATTTTAAACAAGAAGCTGATGGTAATAGCGGTGTGTTTATTCGCTCTAATGTAGAAGGTACAACTGTTAGTGGTTGGCAAGTAGAAGTTGCCCCTCCAGGTGCTTTTACAGGCGGTATTTATGAATCTTACGGTAGAGAATGGTTAATTAAGCCAACAGCAGATAAAGACGAAGCTTTAAAATTTGGGGATTGGAACCATATGAAAATCAAAGTTGAAGGCAAAGTGGTAACCTCTTGGATAAACGGTGTTGAAATGGTTTCTTTAAAGGATAGGCGTATTGGTAAAGGAGAAGGTGCAATTCTGTTGCAAATACACTCTGGTGGAGGTATTAAAGTAAAGTGGAAAAATATAGAAATTGAAGAATTAGATTAATCTGATTTATTTACTTTCTTAATTAAATGAAGATAGACAGGAAAATGGTCGCTATAACCACCAATATAGCTGCCGCCAGCATATGTTCTAAAAGGGTAGCCCTCATATTTTCCCTTTGGATCCATTAGATAGTTGGGAGAAAATATACCTACTTTCCAGTAGCTGTAACTATCTTTTTCTTTGTTTATAAAGCTAGAAGTCAAGTAAAGTTGATCAAATAGATTCCAACTGTCTCGGTATGCTAATGATCCCCTTCCTTTTTTAAATAGTTTTTCCATAGGTCCGTATAATCCAACGCAATCTAAGCTTTTAAAATTCTTCTGTACTTTTAGAATTTTTTTGAAACTAGGGTCTATAGGGTCATCGTTGAAATCTCCCATGCTTATTATTTTAGCATTTAGGTCTTGTCTTCTAACGGAATCTATAATACGTTTATTTAGTTTTGCGGCTTCTAATCTGTATGGTCTGCTTCTTGCTTCGCCTCCACTTCTAGATGGCCAATGATTAACGATAAAATGTACTTTTTCATTATCTAATAACCCTTCAACAATTAACTGATCTCTGGTGTAATCTCGTTTTCCATCTAAATTGAAGAGTAATAACCTGTGGCTATTGAAATTTACGGGAACAAAAGCACTCTTTTTATAAAGTAGGGCTACATCAATACCCCGCTCATCAGGAGAATCATAATGTACTATTCCATAGTTGTAAATAGACAGATTTTTATGTTGTACTAAGTCTTGTAAAACATTTAGGTTTTCTACTTCACAAACACCTACAATATCTGGTGCGGTGTCGTTATCTATTGAGCCAATTTCAGATATAACCTTTGACATTTGCTCTATTTTTTGCTGATAACGTTCTTCTGTCCAATTATCTTTTCCTGTAGGAGTTCTATCGTCGTCAAAAATTAAGGTATCATTTTTAGTATCAAATAGATTTTCTAGATTATAAAATGCTATGGTTCTAATTTGATAGGTACTACCGTCTTGAGCTAATAAACATATAGGGAACAGAAAGAACAAAAAACATAAAAAGCGCATTGTTGAGGGTATTTTATCTTAATAAATAGCGAGTATACGGATTTTTAATGTTAATTATTTCTTAAAATAGTATCTTATGGGCTCACTAATAAGGTGTTAAGGTATCGTATGATTAGGAATGCGCTTTTATTATTATTTTTTCTTAGAATATTTTCACTTCAGGCTCAAAATACGTCTACCATTAGAGGAGTGGTGAAGGATAAAATTAAAGGTGAGCTAATTACGGATGTAGAAGTAATGTTAGAAGGTGAGGCAAACTCAATTACTACCAATAATTTGGGACATTTTGCTATGGTCGTCTCAATTACTGGAGATTATATTTTACAAATATATGCACCAGATTATAATCCGAAACGAATACCGTTACATCTAATTGGAAATGAAATTGATTTAGGTGTAATTTTTTTAGAACGTGATATTACGGTTGAGAAAGAAATTAACCTAGTCAATATTACTGATGACGAATTGTTAGATGATGAGGTAAATTCTAACGCACTAGCTTTATTACAATCAACGAAAGATATTTTTCTAAACAGGGCCGCTTTTGATTTTGGACAGGCATTTTTTAGAGTAAGAGGCTACGACTCACAATATGGAGAAGTACATCTTAATGGGTTGCCAATGAATAAAATGTACGATGGCAGACCTCAATGGAATAATTGGGGAGGCTTGAATGATGTAATTAGAAATCAGCAATATTCTAATGGTTTAGGTGCTTCAGATTTTACTTTTGGTGGTATTTTAGGAAATACAAATATAGACTTACGACCATCTAGTTTAAGACCGGGTACTAGATTATCTTCATCAATATCTAACAGAACTTATAGCGGCAGACTCATGGCTACCTATAATTCTGGAGTTAAAAATGAGAAATTTGCATATATAGTTTCTGCTTCTAGACGTTGGGCAAAACAAGGTTATATTGGTGGTACATTGTATGATTCTTATTCGGTTTATGGTTCATTCGAATATCTCCTAAATGAAAAAAACACAATTTCTACTACCGCAATAGTTGCATCAAACAGAAGAGGGCGTTCATCTGCCATTACTGAAGAGGTCTATGAAATTCAAGGCAATAAATACAATCCTTATTCAGGTCTGCAAAACGGGAAAATTCGAAATTCTAGAGAGCGTAACATTCGTGAACCTTTGTTTTTGTTGAATTATCATCATGAGTCCAAAGGTTTACGTATTAATGCAGGTTTGGGATATCAAACAGGGAGCTACAAGCGAAGTAGGTTAGGTTATTTTAATGCACCCAATCCTGATCCTACCTATTACAGGTATTTACCGAGTTTCTATCTGAACTCACCTATAGGCTCAAACTATGAAAGTGCTATTCAAGCAAAGGAGGGGTTTGTATTAAATCCACAATTAGATTGGGAAAAGTTGTATAAAGCTAATAGTAGTATAAGTCAAGGAGGAGAGGCGGCTTACGTGTTATATGATGATGTAATTAAGGATAATCAATTTACCGCAAACATAACTTCGAACATTGATGTTAACAGTCATTTAAAGGTTGATATTGGTTTTACACATAAACGATTAAGTTCAAAAAACTTTGCTCAAATAAATGATTTGTTGGGGGCAGCATATCATCGTGATATTGATACATTTTCAGAAACGCTCAACGATACTTCATCTGATGTAAATAAATTTGAAGAAGATATATTCAATTACAATTATAACTTGAATGGTAGTAATACAGCAATGTTTACCCAGTTAAATGCAAATTATAATAAGGTTAAAGTATTTGTGACAGGCAAGTACGTTTTAGATAATTTTCGAAGAAATGGTTTGTTCCAGAATGAACGGTTCCTTGATAATTCTATCGGGGAAAGTGAGCAAATAAAATTCTCAAATTGGTCTATTAAATCTGGTGCAACATATACTATAACTGGTAGGCATTGGGTTGCTGTAAATACCGCACATATTAACAGAGCACCTGTTCTGCAAAATATATTTATCAACCCCAGAGAAAATAATGCGATAGTTCCCGATTTACAAAGTGAAAGAATAACTAGTGTAGATGCCAGTTATTTTTTAAGAATGCCAAAACTTACCGGGCGGTTAACTGGCTTTTATACTCGTTTTCAGAATACTACAGATGTAAATTTCTTTTTTGTCGACTCAGGTGTAGGTTCAGATTTTGTTCAAGAAGTTTTAACTGACCTAGACAAGTTACATTTAGGTGCAGAACTTGGTCTAGAGTATCAGTTATCTAGTGCGGTTAAACTCTCTTTGGTTGCTTCAATAGCAAAATACGAATATGCAAGCAATCCGTTCGTGACCATTAATTTTGATACGGCAGGAGCAAGTGAAGACTTAATCGATGTTTCTGGTTCAAAATTTTTAGGACAATCTGCCGTAAAGGGTTATAAACTGGCACAAGGTCCGCAAAAAGCTATTGCAGGAGGTATCGAATATAGAGACCCCAAATACTGGTGGATAAGTGGGTCGGCTAATTATCTAGGGAATAATTATGCTAATATATCTACCATTACTAGAACTCAAAGCTTTTTAATTGACCCTGAGACACAATTGAGGTTTACAGATGCGACAGATGAAAATGTTCGAAAATTATTAGAGCAAAAACCGCTTGATAATTTTTACTTGTTAAATATGGTTGGTGGTAAATCTTGGCTAAGAAAGGGCAAGTATATAAGTGTTTTTGCAAGTATTAATAATGTATTTGATACCACTTTCAGAACTGGTGGATATGAACAAAGTAGAAATGGTAATTATGGTCAGTTGAAACAAGATAATTTAAGTGGTAATCCATCATTTGCTCCAAAATATTGGTATGGTTTCGGTAGAACATATTTTTTAAATTTTGCATTTAGTTTTTAAATATGAATAGTAATAGCAACATATTTTATTTGATGATAGCAATGTGTGTAGTGCTTGGCTCTTGTGTTAAAAACAGAGAATTCAATACGCCTGAGATTGAATGTTCAAATTCCAATTTTACAATCATAAGTATTTCAGAGCTAAAAAGTTTATATATAGATAAAACTGTTCAAATTCAAGAAGATATTGCTGTTCAGGGATATGTTATTTCCTCTGATAAAGAAGGCAATTTTTTCAATGTTGTCTTTTTTCAAGACGCTCCTGCTAATCCTACTGAAGGTCTGCAATTGGAGTTAGAGTTAAGAGATGCTCATTTGTTTTTTGATGTTGGTCAGCAAATAACCATAAAGTTAAAGGGATTGTATTTAGGGCGATCTAATGGTGCTTATAAGCTTGGTGGTGTATTTACTTCTTTTGGCAATATAAGTGTGGGTAGATTACCTAAAAATGTTGTTTTTGATCATGTATTGGTCTCTTGTAAAGAGAACAATGGTATTCTGCCGACTTCAGTTGCTATATCTGAATTAAATGAGAACATGGTAAATACTCTAGTGAAGGTGAATAACGTGGAATTTAAGTTAGATGAGCTAGGCAAGAGTTATGCAGTTGTTGAAGAGGAAACCTTAAGAACACTAGTTGACTGCAGTGATAAAGAGTTGGTACTTTTAAATAGTGGTTACGCTGATTTTCAATCTAAGATAGTTCCAGATAAAATGGGTGATGCTACTGGTATTTTGACTTTAGACAAGAATGAATATCAATTGATAATAAGAGATGAGAATGACCTAAATTTTAATGAGGAACGATGTGAGGAATTTGTTGATGAATTCACTTCTAATTCCATTTTAATAACTGAAATAGCAGACCCAGATAACAACGCAGGTGCAAGATTTATAGAGCTTTATAACGTTAGTAATGAAAGTTTGTCTTTAAAAGGTTGGTCTTTGCTACGATACACAAATGATAATACTGAAGTTAGTTCCACAATCGATTTGTCTGATTTTGTTATGGAAGGGAAAGAATTATTGGTGATTTCTCCAAATGCAGAGGAATTTGAAGAAGTTTACGGCTTTGCTCCAGACATTTCTTCTGGTGCTAATTCTCCGGCAGATTCCAATGGAGATGATAATATAGTTCTAGAAGACTCTTTTGGGAAAATTATAGATTTGTTTGGAGTTGTGGGACAAGATGGGAGTAACACTAACCATGAATTTGAAGATGGTAGGGCGGTTAGAAATGTAGAAATAGAATTTGGTAGCCCTATTTTTAAACCAATTGAGTGGGTAATTTTTAATGATACTGGTAATGAAGGCACCATCAATCAGCCACAGAATGCTCCAGTAGATTTTACACCTGGTGTGCGATAATTCTATCCGTTTTCTTTTGCGTCTATTATTTTTTTAACCGCACTTTCAGTTAATGGCTTAACAATGTAATCTTTAACCAATTTATAATTTTTTGCCTTCTCCATGTAAGTAGGGCTTATAAATGAACTGGTGATATAAATTTGAATATGTTCTATTTTATCTTCAGGTAATTGTTCAAATTCTTCTAGAAAAGACCAGCCATCTCTATTTGGCATATTTAAATCTAAAAAAATAACATCTGGAAGGGTAATATTTTCAACTAACAAACCTATGAGACCATCAATAGCTTCTTGACCGCCAGTATAGTATAGCATATTATCGCTAAAATTATGTTGCTTTAAAATACTTTTGCCGCTAACAGAAAAAAATTCGTCGTCATCTATAATACAACAACTTGTAAATACGCTCATTTTAAAATAGTTCAATAGTAAATCTTAACCAGATTTAGATTTTTATATGGAGTAATCAAATTTATTTGCTAAGTTATGTAATTAAGATAACCTTTTTTTTAAAAAAAATTACACTAATCGGTGTAATTAACAATGGACTTAAGTATGATTGATATTTTATAAATTATCTTTCCACGGCAGCGCCTAGAATCTTCGCAAGATCATCAGGAGTTATCGGTTTTAAAATATAGTTGTCAACTTGATTGTAATCTTTAACTCGTTCTAAATCTCTAGGGTCTACAGAAGAACTAATGATATAGATTGTAATAGATTTTGATCTTTTACTCTGGCAGTTTTTAAATTCATTTAAAAATTCCCAACCGTTTAAAATCGGCATATTCAAATCTAAAAATATTACATCTGGCAATGGTTCTTTAGCTACGCAAATTTTCGTAAGTCCGTCAAGAGCTTCTTGTCCATTAGTATAAACAATAATAGATTCTGCAAAATCTACTTCTTTAATAATTCTTTTTGTACCATAAACGAATATAGGGTCATCGTCTATTATGCAGCAAAGTTGAACTTTTTTCATAATTTTTTTTTAAGTTAGTTGCGTTTAAGTTCTATAAATATAGTGGTACCATTATCAACAATACTCTCTATAGAAATAGTACCGCTCATTGCTTCAATTTGGTTTTTTGTAATAAAAAGACCTATACCTTTTGCGTCTTTATGTTTATGGAATGTTTTATACATACCAAATATTTTATCACCGTGTTTTTCTAAGTCAATACCTTGACCATTATCTTTAAATGATATTTGGATAAAATCACCCTTTACTTTAGATTTTATTTCAATAATAGGAGTTCGTTCAGATGACCTATATTTTAAAGCATTTGTAAGAATGTTAAGAAATATACTTTCCAAATAAGCAGGAACGGCATTTACAAAATGAGACTTTGATACATCTATTTTTATAGTTGCACTTTGTTCTTCTAGTAAACCGTTTATACTTTTTGTTATTTGGTTAATAGTATTAAGTATGCTAATACTCTGTAACTTTTCTAGAGCTCCTGTTTTTACTAAAACTACATCATTTAAATGATCAATAGTTTCAGATAAACTTTCAGTAGCACTCGTAATCATTCTATTTAAATTTAGACGTTCATCTTCATCTTTCTCTTCATTTAAAAATTTAGCAAGCATTGTCATGTTGGTGGAATGCGACCTTAGATTGTGAGAGACAATATGTGCGAAATTTGTAAGGCTCTCATTTTGGCTCTTTGTAACCTCTACCAAAGATTCTAATTTATTCTGTGATTCAATACTATTGGTGATATCCAAAAATTGAACGATGGCATGACTTGGATTCTCATTTAAATCTTTTACAGGTGTAACCCCAATAATAGCGTGTACTACATTTCCATCTTTATGAAAGTATCTTTTTTGCAATTGTAAATTATTATTATTTTCACTGAATACTTTAGATTTAAAAACTTCACTATTACTTAAATCATCTGGATAAGTAATATCTGTAGTTTTCATTTTTAGTAATTCTTCTTCTGAATATCCTAAGCTTTTAGATAAGCTTTTATTTACTTTTAGCCATTTAAGTTCAGGGCTTACAAGTGCCATACCAATAGAAGAGTGTTCAAAAGTTTCTGTAAATATTTCAGTGCTTTTGGCTAGTTTAAGTTCTGCACTTCGCAATTCTGTAATATCCCAGTTTGCACCTGTCATTTTAATAGCTTTACCATTAAAATCTTTAATTGTTTTAGAAAGACCTTTAATATGTTTAACTGAACCATTCTGATGCTTTATTCTAAACTCTTCATCAAAATCTTTAATTCCCTTTATGGCATTATTAGTAGCTGTTAGTGCCTTTTCCTTATCTTCTGGATGTATTGTTGATGACCAAGCTTCGAAAGCTCCTGAAAACTGATCTTCTTTTACATCAAAAATTTTATACATTTCTTGATCCCATATTAATTCATTTTCTAAAAGATCATATTCCCATGTTCCAATTTTCGCTGTTTTGGTGGTAATTTTAAGGCGCTCTGTAATTTCTTTATGTGCTAACTGAACTTTTTTACGTTCATCAATATCTTGAAAAGTACCAACTAGTCTTGAAGCATGACCGTTTACTAATTCTACTTCACCTTTTGCAGAAACCCAAACTTCATTCCCTTTCGCGGTTACAATTATTAATTCTGTATCAAACGGTTTACCATCAGCAATTGCTGCACCTACTAATTTTGTAATGTTATCTCTATGAGTTCCTTCTTTGTAAAAGTTAATTCCGTCCTCTAAGTTGGGTGTGAAATTTTCATCAACTTCATGAATGTCTTTAGTAGTTTTGGTCCAGTTAATCAATCCGGTTTTTAAATCAAGTTCCCAGCAGCCTATTCTGGCAACTTCTTCTGCTTTGTGAAGGAGTTCAATTTCTTTTTTATCTACAGTTATATCATCTAAAAACACTATTGCTCCATCAAAACCATTAGTATCATAAGTTGATGGTAGAATTTTCCATTTTAACCACTGTATTTTTCCACTGGGCAAAACAAATTTTTGCCCGTGGTTAATATCCTCTTTCCCTTTAACTCCATTTTCTAGCGCAGTTTTGAAAAAATCGGGTGTTTCTATAGTAACATCAAAAAGATGTTTGTCGATAATATCGTTGTCGTTTAAGGTAAATTTACGCAGCCACTGGTTAGAGTAGCTAATAAAGTTTAACTTAGTATCGACGATAGCAATTGCATTGGGGGACTCTTTTAAAAGAAAGTCAACGGCCAGTGTTTTCAAAAGTTATTGATTTAAATTTAAAGGTACATATTTCCTTTAAGGTAAGAAAAAATAGTTGGCAAGTAAGAAAATACTTCATGATTTAATCACTTTTTTTCTAAATTTTATAGGATTTTTAATAAAGTAAGATTATGAACGAGTTTTTTTTTAAGGCCATTAGAGAGGGTAGTTTTAATGAGGTTAAGTCTATGTTAGAAAAGAACCCTGTACTTATTAACAGTAAAGACACTAGAGGGTCAACCCCATTAATTTTGGCTACATACTATGATGAAATGGAGATTGCAACGTTACTTTTAGACAAGGGAGCTAAAATTGATGCTGTAGACGCTTCTGGAAACACTGCTTTAATGGGTGTTTGTTTTAAAGGTTTTACAGATATAGCAAAATTGCTGATTGAGAAAGGTGCGCAATTGAATGAAAGAAACGCAATGGGTGCAACTTGCCTTATTTATGCGGCACAATTTAACCGTTTGGAAATAGCCAAATTATTAATGGCAAATGGTGCGGATAAAACAATTAAAGATAATAGGGGAAATACAGCATTGGATCACGCAAAAACTCAGGGTTTAAATGCTTTTATAGATATGCTTGAATAATTTGTATGGCACAAGAAAAAAGTAATTTGAAAATAGCTCTAATTCAGTCTGCATTACATTGGGAAAATCCAAGTGCCAATAGGAAAATGTTCAGTGCTAAAATTGAACAAATTGTAGAAGATGTTGACTTAATTGTTCTTCCAGAAATGTTTTCAACAGGCTTTACCATGTCTCCAGAGAATATTAAAAATCAAGAAGGGTCAATTACATTGAGTTGGATGATGGATATTGCTGCCAATATAAATAGCGCAGTAGTAGGCAGTATTGTATTTAATGAGGATGATACTCATTACAATAGACTTTTCTTTGTAGAACCCAATGGAAAATATGTTACATATGACAAGAGACATACTTTTACTTTGGCAGGAGAGCATGAAAAATACACGGCAGGTAATAAAAGATTAATTGTTAATTATAAGGGATTTGCCATTTGTCCATTAATCTGTTATGATCTTCGTTTTCCTATATGGAGCAGAAATACAGAAGATTTTGATATTCTATTATATGCTGCAAATTGGCCAACTCCAAGAATTAATGCATGGGATGCTCTATTAAAAGCACGTGCCATCGAAAATATGGCATATTGTATTGGTGTAAATCGTGTTGGAGCCGACGGATTAGGACATAATTACCCTGGTCACTCAAGTTTATATGACCCTCTTGGGGAATTAATTTCCCTTTCAAAAAAAGAAGAGGTGCTAATTGTTGATGTCGTTAAGAATGAAATAGATTTAATACGGAATAAACTACCCTTTTTAAATGATAGGGATAGGTTTAGTCTATTAGATTAAATGTCTCTATTTTTTCCCAGTTAGCCCGTAATTCTATTAATGTAGGATAATAACTTATTTTCTCAGGTTGTCTTTTTTCTAAGAAACTACCTGTGTCCCATTTTCCATTTTCGTTATTGTCGAATATTACACGAGCTTGATATTTACCTGGATTTAAATTGTCAAAAACATATTGCTGCGGTTCGGTAGCGTAAATCTCGCGTTGTATAGCGCCCTTTTCGTTCGTTAGTTGAACAATTATGGGGTAGACAATTGAATTGCCATTTAGATTTAAGGTTAAGTTACCATAGTCTGCTATGCTTTTGGTTTTAAAGGAATATGCCACAGAATCATTAGTAGTTTCAAAAAAATCTGTCACGGCACCCGGTATAAGCTCCATTCTATAGCTTTGGTCAGGGTCAATTTTAAAATCGAAATTCAATAAATTTTCTAATGTATCCAGCTTTAATTTGTAAGCTATCTCAATAGAATCCTTATCCATCAATTTTATTTTGGTACTATCAAAACTAACTAACGGCGTATTGTTAAGAAGATTAATAGGTTTGTTCATTTCAATATTACCTTTTTGGCTCATTGTTATTTTTAATGAATCAAATGCAACTTTTCTATTCTTTACTTTAAATGTGTCCTGTATTTTTAATGCTTCATTGGTAATCGTAAAAAGAAGGGAATCCATTTCATAAGGTGTAAACCAAAAATTGATAGTGTCCTTTTCTCTTTCTTTCATAATCTTGGTTCTAACAGAGTCTGGTATTTCTGTAAGAGATTCAATCTTTATATCTGTACCAACCCCATAATAGCCAAAGCTAATTTTGTTACTTGCTTCCATACTAGGCACGGCAACACCGTAATCTGGTATTTCCTTAAAAAGATTCAGTAGGTAAATAGAATCTGTAGGTAGATTTATAGTATCTTTTACGAACCCTATTTTATCTGTTTTTTGATCAAATTTGTTGTTGCTAGAGGCATCTTTTATACCAAATAGGGCATATTTTCCTTCTTTTAAATTTTTTAGTTTAAATATTACGGCACTATCGAGTGTGTTGGTAATATAATTGGGTGGTTTTTTATAAACTGTAGAGTCTGTATAGCTTGTGTCTATTTTATAAAGCATTACACTAACAAAGTCATCTGCTTTTTTATTGAATGCATCTTTAACAACTCCTGTAAGTTCTAAAGAGTCAATATAATTACCGGTAGAAAAAACATAGGTAAAAAATGAATTTGGGTTTTCCTCGTTATTATCTACAATTCCTTGCCCAAAGTTGAAGGTGTATGTGGTATTAGGTTCTAAAGTGTCTTTAATTATTATTTCTACATATTTATTAGCATTCCCCATTGGAGAAAGTACAGGCGAGTTTTTTAAGGGAGGAGATATTATAAGTTGTTTTTGAATATCTTTTAATTTTACCAATTCATTGAAATAGAGCCTAATTTTATTGCCCATAAAATTGGTTGTCAAATTAGGTGGTTCTGCTCTTGTTAATTCTGGAGGGGTAATATCTTTTGGTCCACCAGTAGGGGTGCCACGTTGTGCACATTGGTAGGATACCAAAACAATGATAAAAACAAATATAAAACCTAAAATTTTTCTGCTCATTAGTGTGATTATCGACCGCAAAGAAACAACATATTTATAGAATTTAATTCTTTGGAACTACAGCAATGCTAGAAATGTAAATTTCTACACCCTTAATATCTTTAAAAGTTTTGGCACAAATTTCCATAGTAGCACCAGTGGTAATTACATCATCAACCAATAAAATGGTTTTATTTATAAGGGTTTCGTTATTTTTTATTTCATATAAAGACCGGTTGTCATACCATCTGCTTAATCTATTTTTTTTGGTCTGTGTTTTTGTGTTAGCTGTTTTAACAAGTAAATCTTCTGCATAAACAGCATTAATATGAAAGGCTATTTGTTTAGCAAATAGTGTCACTTGGTTGTAGCCTCTTTTTTTTAATTTTTTTCGATGCAGGGGAATTGGAATAACAAAATCAATTTGTGGTAAGTCGCCTTGTTCTTTTAGAATTTGACCGTGCCAATCGCCCAAAAACCGTCCTATTCCTTCTTGATTCTTATATTTTAAAAAATGTATGAGATTTTTTACGATTCCAATTTCGGTATAGAATAAGAATGAATTTGCCTTTTTTATGTTAATTCGACCATAAAAAATACTGTCAACAGCATTTTCATCGTTAAATGTGTACTCGGTAAGAGGTAATTGATGTCGGCAAGATGTGCAGAGTATAACCTCTCCTCTGTATAATCGTGCATTACATCCAAAACATGATATGGGTAACAGTATGTTGGTAACATCCTTTAGTATATTTGAAATTCTGTTTTTCATCAAATTTTACAGATTAAACAACCTACAGCCCACTTATTAAATGGACAGTCAAGATAACAAATTCAATTATAAAATAATACTCGCGGCATTTGTTGCGGTTATTATAGCATTATTAATTGCTTTCTATTATAGTTATGCCCAGTCAAATGCTGAAATTGATTTTTTAGAAAAGGAAAAATCAATTTTGGTAAAAGACCTTACTTTGATGAAAGCAGATGTTGATCGTTTATCTGCTAAAAGTGAGATGAACGAAATTGAATTACAAGATTCAAAATTTAAAGTTCAAGAGCTTTTAGATTCAGTTGGGCGTTTAAATTTTACCGTACAAAAATTAAGAGAGTTTAAAACAGAGTTACGTAGGTTAGAATCTAAAAACGATAGCTTAATTTTAAAGAACAATTTTTTACGTTATAATAACATGTTGCTTACAGATAAGTATGATGAGTCTCGTAAGCAGATAGAAAATCTTAGAGCTAATAGTAACTCTTTAGCAGAAGCGGAAGCTTTACAGAGAAGAAAAATCTTAGAACTAAACCAGAAATTAAAGACCAAGAGTTATTTAAAAATGGCTAATTCTGAAGGAAGCGGTTTTAGATTAATTCGTGGAACAAAACCAACCAAAACCAATAAGGCATCAATTATAGAGAAATTAAGAGGTTGTGTAACTATTTTGGCAGACGAAAGTGAAGCCGGTAATGACAAAATAGTTTATTTACAGTTTCTTGATCCTAACAAGCAGATTATTGAAGACAACGCTAATACTATTACTGTTAATGGTAATGTTTATAGTAAAAGAGTTGAATTTTCTTTTACTGGGGTTGACATGTATATCTGTGAATCTATAACCATTCCAGAAGGTTCTTTAATGGAAGGTAATTACACATTAAATGTGTTTGAAGATGAACGTTTGATTACTTCTTCAGAATTTCAACTGAAATAACTACTTTTTTTTTAGGTATTATTCTATTTTTACATAATGGCAAAGCAAGAAGATGATTTTAAGCGTGTAATTTCTCACGCCAAGGAATACGGTTATGTATTTCAATCTAGTGAAATTTATGATGGGTTAAGTGCTGTATATGACTACGGTCAAAACGGTGCAGAACTAAAAAAGAATATACGTGAGTATTGGTGGAAAGCAATGGTGCAACTTAATGACAATATTGTTGGACTAGATGCTGCTATTTTCATGCATCCATTAACTTGGAAGGCATCAGGGCATATAGATGCTTTTAACGACCCATTAATAGATAACAAAGATTCCAAGAAAAGATATAGAGCTGATGTTTTAGTAGAAGATTATGTCGCTAAAATCGATGCTAAAATTGAAAAAGAGGTCAATAAAGCTGCAAAACGTTTTGGAGAAGCTTTTGATAAGGAGACTTTCTTAAAAACGAATCAGCGTGTAGTCGATTATCAAGAACAAGGAAAAACAATTTTAAGCAGGTTAGGTAAGTCTTTGCAAAATGAAGATTTGGCTGACGTAAAAGCACTTATAGAGGAGTTGGATATTGCTTGTCCAATGTCTGGATCTAAAAACTGGACAGATGTAAAGCAGTTCAATTTGATGTTCGGTACAAAATTAGGTGCCAATGCAGAAAGTGCTATGGACTTATTTTTAAGACCGGAAACTGCGCAAGGTATTTTTGTGAACTTCTTGAACGTTCAAAAATCTGGTCGAATGAAACTTCCTTTCGGAATTGCACAGACCGGTAAAGCTTTTAGAAATGAAATCGTTGCTAGACAGTTCATTTTTAGAATGCGTGAGTTTGAACAAATGGAAATGCAATTTTTTATTCAACCAGGTACTCAAAAAGAATGGTACGAAATCTGGAAAGAAAAAAGAATGAAATGGCACTTGTCATTAGGTTTAGGGAAAGATAATTATCGTTTCCATGATCATGAGAAATTGGCACATTATGCTGATGCGGCATCAGATATTGAATTTCGTTTTCCATTCGGTTTTAAAGAATTGGAAGGAATTCACTCCCGTACCGATTTTGATTTAAGTAGTCATGAGAAGTTTTCCGGTAAGAAATTACAATATTTTGATCACGAAGTAAATAAAAACTACGTGCCTTATGTATTGGAAACATCGATTGGTTTGGATAGAATGTTCTTGGCCGTATTTTCAAATTCACTAAGAGAAGAACAATTAGAGAACGATACTACTAGAACCGTTCTAAAGCTGCCAGCGGTTTTAGCACCGGTAAAAGCAGCAATTTTACCACTATTGAAGAAAGATGGCTTACCGGAAGTTGCTCAGAGTATTGTAGATGACCTTAAGTGGGATTTTAATGTTACTTATGATGAAAAAGATGCCGTTGGTAGACGCTATAGAAGACAAGACGCTAATGGTACTCCTTTCTGTATTACTGTTGATCATCAAACATTAGAAGATCAAACAGTTACTATAAGACATAGAGATTCTATGGAACAAGAGCGGGTTGCTATATCTGCATTAAATGGTATTATTCATGATGCGGTAGATATGAAGACGTGGTTGAAGAAAATAGAATAAACTACAAGGTGTAGGTTAATATTACACCGCCATAATAATTTAGATTGTTCCCAGGGTAGAAATACCTTGGGGCATTTCCTCCAAATCCACTAGCATTTATTAAGACCGACTGCGAATATTTTGTGTTGGTTAAATTGTTGATACCAAATTCTAACCCTACTCGAAACTTTTCTGAAATTTGATTCTTATAACCTAATTTTAAGTTTAAAATATTAAAAGAATCACTGTAGAGGGAATTTGCATCTGTAAGCGGAATTTCGTCAATAAATTGGTGAGTAATATTTGCAAACAAACCATTTCCAAAATTGGTCTGTATTCCTGAGTTAATTTTATATTTTGGTACTCCGGTCAATGCATTTCCAGAATAATCTTCGTTGGCTTCATCATCTATAAAATCTACAAATTTGTGATTGCTATACGTGTAATTTATAAATGGTGAAATTCTTATTTTATCAGAAATTTTAATTTTGTAGCTGAAGTCTAGATCAACACCTTGGTGTTTTGTTTTGCCGGCATTACGGCCAATATATTGGTTGTCACTAACACGTTTAGCTACCAGTAAATTTTTAATGGGCATTCGGTAAAAAGCGATATCTAATTTTAACCTATCATTTTGGCTTTTATGGTTGATGCCTATTTCATAGTTTGTACCGGTTTCTTGAACGATATCGGGATTAATTATTCCTTCGGGTGTTAAAGTCTCCTCAAGACTTGGATTAGAAAATCCGCGGCTAATATTTGCATAAAATTGATTGGTTGGTGAAACAGTGTAATTAATATCTAAACTTGGTAAGAATAGTGCTTTAAAATCTCTGTTGGCGCTTGTATTAGTATCTCCTGAGTTGAAAAGGTCCCTAAAGTCATATTGGGTTTTATTAATATTTAATCCTAATTGCGCGGTTAATCTAGTTGTTAAAGAATAAGAAGCTGTAGCAAATGCGTTTAATTGACTGCGAAATTCTTTATTTTGAGATAGCCTATCGCCTTGTAGACTTCCATTGCCATTATTCTCTTGGTATAGATTATCAAAAGTTCCCCAAGAATATTCATCTTTATAAAGTTCGCCGCCAAAAGTGTAAAAAAGAGAATTTTCAAGAATGTTAATATTGCCAGAAAACAAAGTTCTCAGTCCGTATCCGTTTGTATTTTCATCTAAAATATTAAAGGGTGCGGGTTCGTAGTGGTCTAAATAAGTATAGAACAAACTAGTTGTATTTTTTAGTTTAGAACTAGCCTTATATGTGTGTGATAGTCCTATAAGACTATAATTGTTGTCTTCATATCCTTTTGATGATTTCCAAGTAAATGCAGCTTGTGTAGGGTCTTCATCAAAGTCTTCTTGGTCAATAGAACTTGCAATTTGTGCAGAGTAATCAATATGATTTACTAATAGTCCAATTTCACTTTTTTCAGAAAGTTTAAAAATTGTGTTTAATAAGAACCCATCACGTTCAAATCTGTTGTTTTCTCGGTACCCATCGATCTCCATATGCCCATATTGAAAAGTCATATAGAAATCGTCCTGAGAATGTGTAAAACCTAGGCTATTTTTAAATAGACCGTAAGAACCTATTGTGGTGTTATTTGTCAGCTTAGTAGGCTGGTTGCTAAGTTGTTTTGTATTTAATATAATTGCGCCACCTAAGTTCGTTCCAAATCCTGAACCTTTAGGACCTTTAATAACTTTTACAGAAGTTAAGTTTTCTAAATCAAATGCCTCTATAGTAGATGAACCAGTGCCGTTGGTAACAGGAATGTTATTGTAATAAAGTCTAAGTTTATCCGTACCAAAAGGAGTTCTAGAGCCTACACCTCTTATTGTAATTCTGTTAGTGTTCAGTGCGCCAGATAGGGCATACAAACCAGAGATTTGATTTATGGAACTGATAAAATCGACTGGACTATAATTTGAAAAAGTTGAAGCTCCAATGGTCTGCGAAGGAATGATGCCTATAGCGTTTTTGGCAGTAAGCGTATCTATTACAATTACTTCGTTTAATTGCATAATACTATCATTTTCAATAGTAGTTTGCGCAAAAATATTTGATGAAATAATGATAAGCGGTAATAGTCGTAAAATTTTGTTCATAGAGGTATAAACCCCAAAAATACCTATTAAAAGCGGAAACCTAAAGATAAACCGGCTTTGAACATAAAGTCATTTTGAAAATCTTCAGGATTAATATTTCTACCTAATCCACCATTAAGTTCAATTGTAAATTTTTGGCTCCTAGTTGCCCATTTATAACCACCACCTAGACCTAAGGCTACGGTAGAATAGTCGTAATTTCTATTACCTAAATTTTCAGAATCGTCATCATCTTCACCAGTGTAGTAAAGTCCAAATATTTCTGCAAATAAGCCGCTTTTTGGTCCATAACCAAAATATGCTCTTAAATTAGGTCCTATACCAAAGTTACCATTGTAATCTGTTGCCTTACCATCAAAATATAGGGTTCCTCCTATACTTGTATCTTCATTTATGTAATATTCATAGCCAAATTCAACCGTAGTGGAAACTAAAAATTGACCAATGTTCAACTTTACTTCATGGCTGTTTTCATCATTGCCATAAGCCTGAGCGAATGAAGAAGTAGTTGTAAATAATACTAAAAGGAATAAAATAAACTTGTACATGAGATGCGTTTTAATATGCAAATAATATTTTAACGCTGTGAAATTATGATTTTAATAGAAAGTATACACCTTTAATCTTCAACTCTTTTTTATTTTTAGGCCAAAATGTAGATAGATGAAAATCATATCCTATAATGTAAACGGAATTAGGGCGGCTATTAGAAAAGGATTTTTAGATTGGTTGGGTACTGTATCTCCAGATGTAGTCTGCTTGCAAGAGATTAAGGCACATGAAGATCAATTAGATCTTTCTTTATTTGAAGATGCAGGTTATAAATACAACTATTGGTATAGTGCGCAAAAGAAGGGGTATAGTGGTGTAGCCATATTATCTAAAACCGAGCCAGACAAAGTAGTTTTTGGTACTGGTATAGATTATATGGATTTTGAGGGAAGAAATATTCGAGCAGATTTTGGAGATATTTCTGTTATGAGTATGTATTTGCCATCGGGAACAAATATGCAGCGCTTAGATCATAAACTTAGATATATGGATGATTTTCAAGAATATGCCAATAAGCTGAAATTGACAAATCCTAATTTAATCGTACTTGGCGATTATAATATTTGTCATGAAGCCATAGATATTCATAATCCCGTAGGATTAAAAAATGTATCGGGATTTTTGCCGGTTGAAAGAGAGTGGTTAGGAGATTTTTTAAAGAGTGGTTTCATAGATAGTTTTAGGGAATTTAATTCTGAACCAGATAATTATACTTGGTGGAGCTATAGGGCAAATGCTAGAAATAACAATAAAGGTTGGCGTTTAGATTATGCTATGGTTGCTTCTACTTTAAAGGATAGATTAACTAGATCTGTTATTCTTTCGGAAGCAAAGCATAGTGATCATTGCCCTATTTTAATAGAGGTAGAGAGTTAACGAAAAGGGTGCAAGAACCCTTGGTTTATTTAGTAGTTTTGTATTTAATGTTAGCAAATAATTAAGTTGAATGATTTATACCAATTTACCCCATACAGATATTGAAGTAAGTAAAATTTGTCTAGGCACTATGACCTGGGGTAATCAAAACACCGAAGAAGAAGGTCATGAGCAAATAAATTATGCCATTGACAAAGGTGTTAATTTTTTAGATACAGCAGAGCTATATCCAGTTCCGGCGCATAAAGACAGGTATGCCGCTACTGAAAGAGTTATTGGTAATTGGTTTAAGAAAAATGGTAATAGAGAAGATATAGTTTTAGCTTCAAAAATTGCAGGAAAAGCCGATATGACGAAGTTTATTCGTACTACCGGTTTTACCAGGGAATCTATTATTGATGCCGTAGAAGGAAGTTTGCAGCGTTTACAAACAGATTATATTGATTTGTATCAACTACATTGGCCGGACAGAAGTACTAACTATTTTGGTCAAAGAGGATACAAACATGATATATCTGACCATTGGGAAGATAACATTCATCAGGTTTTAGAAACCATGCGAGATTTAATCCGTGAAGGCAAAATTAAACATGTAGGTATATCTAATGAAACGCCATGGGGAACTATGCGCTTTTTAGAGGAAAGTAAAGTTCATGGAACATTGCCTAGAACCATAACCATTCAAAACCCTTATAGTTTATTAAATAGACTATTTGAAGTAGGAATGGCAGAAATTTCAATGAGAGAACAGGTTGGGTTATTAGCTTATTCACCTATGGGCTTTGGCGCGTTAAGTGGTAAATATTTAGGTGATAGAATGCCAGAAGGGTCTCGGTTAAGTTTGTTTCCTCAATATAATAGATATATTGGCAAAACGGCTGTAGAGGCTACAAAAAAATATTATGAACTGGCACAGGCAAATGGTCTGACCTTAGCACAAATGGCTTTGGCATTTGTGAATACCAGACCTTTTGTGACAAGTACTATAATTGGAGCTACAAGTATGCGTCAATTAGAAGAGAATATCGACAGTATAGACGTTAATTTGTCGGAAGATATTATTGAGAAAATAGAAGCAATTCACAATTCTATACCTAACCCTGCACCTTAATTATGAGTGGTTTAGTTTTTTTAAAAGTCGGATTTGGACAAATTATTCTCATTATAATTGTAATCATTATAATTATGGTCATGGCCAGAATAATGAGAGATAAACGTTAACCAAATAAATTACCGGCAACTTCTTCAATTTTAGAAGCTAGTAGTATTTTTATTTTGGTTGATTTAAGTCCGATTTTATTATTTTTTGAAATGATAATTGTGGTATAACCTAATTTTTCGGCTTCAAGAATACGCTGTTCTACGCGTTGTACAGGTCTAATTTCACCTGCTAAACCTACCTCTGCAGCAAAACAAATTCCTTTATCTATCGGAATGTCCTCGTTGCTGGATAGAATAGCTGCTATTACAGCTAAGTCTATAGCTGGATCGTCAACAGAAATTCCACCGGTTATATTTAAAAAAACATCTTTTGCGCCTAATTTAAAGCCAGCACGTTTTTCTAAAACAGCCAACAACATATTAAGTCTCTTGGCATTGTATCCTGTAGTCGAACGCTGTGGTGTTCCATATACGGCGGTACTTACCAAGGCTTGTATCTCTATTAGTAACGGTCGCATTCCTTCAACGGTAGAGGCAATGGCCGTGCCGCTTAATCCATCATCATTTTTAGAAACAAGCACTTCAGAAGGATTATTAACCTCTCTAAGTCCGCTACCTTGCATTTCATAAATACCAAGCTCTGCTGTAGAACCAAATCTATTTTTTAATGACCTTAGAATGCGATACACATAATTACGATCACCCTCAAACTGAAGAACGGTGTCAACCATGTGTTCTAAAATTTTAGGTCCGGCAATTGATCCATCTTTAGTAATATGACCGATTAGTATTACAGGGGTGTTGGTTTCTTTTGCAAACTTTATAAGTTCTGCTGTGCACTCTCTAATTTGAGAAATGCTACCTGCAGCAGACTCTATGTAATCTGAGTGTAGGGTTTGTATGGAATCTATAACTACAATATCTGGTTCTGTAGCTTCAATTTGTTTGAATATGTTTTGGGTTTTCGTTTCGGTTAGTATAAAACACGTTTCGCTATTCGCGAAAATTCTATCAGCTCGCATTTTAATTTGTTTTTGGCTTTCTTCACCAGAAACATATAATGTCTTGTATGGTAATTTTAATGCAATTTGAAGTAACAGTGTGCTTTTTCCAACCCCAGGTTCTCCACCTAGTAGAACAAGGGCACCAGGTACAAGACCTCCACCAAGAACTCTGTTAAATTCAAGGTCAAACGTATTTAATCGCACCTCTTTTTCAATACTAATTTCATTGACCAAAAGAGGTTTGGATACTCTTTTTGATGCTTGTGAAGAGGACTTCCAATTGGTTTTTTCTTCTTTTTGCACTACCTCTTCAACAACGGTATTCCATTGTTTACAGGCAGAACATTGTCCAACCCATTTCGCATATTGAGTTCCGCAATTTTGACAAAAAAATGCAGTTTTTGTTTTGGCCATCTTTAGCTTTTAAGGTGTGGCTAAAGGTAGCAAGAAGTTTGAAACGAGTATATCTTAGAAAGAAATTAAAAATTAATTTTCACCTGATCTTTCTTTTTTAAAAGCGCTAAAAGCTAGGAAAAATGAAGCCCATGCCATAAATAGGGCAATACCATTATAAGCTAAGATAAATTCTCCTTTTAATCCAAAATAAGTAAAGAGCACTCCGGAAAAAACGAAGTACATTGCGTCAATTTTAATCATAATTAAGTAGGTTGGGCTAATTTGGGACTAGCCATTTATTAATTCTGTTTAAAAACCGAAATCGGCTTTTAGTGCATCCATTTTTTCAAGGGCCATTTCTTTAGTTAAAAAATCTATTTCTTCCATTTGAAAAGCTTTTTCAAATGTTCTTAATGCTTTTTTAGGTTCACCTAGTTGTTCGTAATACTCAGCTTCAAAATAAAATCCAAGCATAGTTTCTGGGTATTCTTTTTTACAAAGTTCAGATAATGGTTTTAACGATTCAAAATCTTCCTTTTTTCTAGATGCTGCATATATTGCCATTACATCGTTCAGCTCAACAGGTTTGCTAAAGCCAAACATATCAACAATACCTTGGTACTTATTTTCTAAATAACTGTATACAGGATCATCGCTAATAAGAATTTGAGTCTTATATTCTTTAGGGCTAATTGGCTTAAACATCCCGAATATATTATCAAATGCCTTGCCGATACCGTATGTGGCAACAGATATATGATCGGCATTTTTATATTCATCAAAGAAATAATGTAAAGACTCCTTTTCTAATGCTTTAAGGCTTTTGTCCATTGACATAATCCTTTTCTTATCATTGCTGTCTTCGCCTTCTACAATTAACTGATAGAATATTTGATTTTCTATAATACCTAAACGCATAGGGACCCTACTTTCCATTTCCGGAGCAAGAGTTGGGGATATGCTTACATAACCATCAAAAATAGAATTGTCTTTAAACAACCAATAGTTCATGAAACTTGCGGTGATGTCATAACCAACTACCATTTTAAATGGTGCTGTACTATAATTAAGATCTAAGTATGGTATAAGTTCCATGCCTATAAACTCATAAAAATTTTTACCTTTTTCTGATGGAAGACCGCTGTCTGGATCAAAAGAGCAATCTTCGTACCTAATATCATTTTTACTTTGGTTTATGCCTACAACTATACTTTGTGGCATACCATGAAAACGACTATAAAATTTTGATGTCGCTACAACTTGTTCAAAAAGATATTCACCGTCAAGTACTATAATTAGGGGGTACTTTTTGGTTTCATCCATTTTCTCTGGAAAATAATATTGAACGTCTCTTCTTTCTTGAAGCTTAAACGATTCAAATATTTCTTGTGTCACTTGAGAATAGGATGTAATCCCAAATAAAAGTGCGAATATTAAAGATACATAACGCATAGAGGTGGTAATTGTTAGTTGTAAGATACTATTTACTTCTGTTCAATAACGGTAATAGAAGAAAAGATATTGCCCCAAAAACGACTATCATCAAAGTCTGTGCAATCCAAATTATCCATCCAAAGGCATCACCTGATACTCCGCTGATTCCAAAAATCGCTAAAGCGCTGCTTACTGCAATAGGATAAAGACCAATACCTCCATTTGTAGTTGCCATAGCGAATGCCCCAGCTACGAAGGCAACCAAGAGCTGGCTAAGGGAAAGTGAGATGGTTTCAGGTACAGTGAATTTAATAATCCAAAGCATACCTATATAGCATCCCCAAATGAAAAAAGTGTGCAGTATAAACAGCCATTTGTTTTTCATTTTGAAAATGCTAAAAACTCCGTCTAGTAAACCTTTTACAAAAGTTTTGATTTTAATGGCAAATGCGTTCTTTGACTTTTTAATGATAAACACGAATAAAAAGAACAGAACGATACCAAAGACAGCAAGTAAAATAAGTCCAGTTATATTAAACCCACGTGCTTGAAGAATGCCCATAATTATATCTGTCTGTAGTAGAAATGCAATAGTAACCACCAAGAGTAGCATAATTACATCTATAACCCTTTCGGTTACAATTGTTCCAAAGCCTTTTTCAAATGGAACATTTTCGTATGTAGTTAGGGCTGTTGCCCTTAGAATTTCACCTGTTCTAGGAATGCCTAGATTAGCAAAATAAGAAGTTAAAATTATTAGAATATTATTAATTAGTTTAGGTTTATATCCAAGAGGTTCTAAAAGATAATTCCATCTAATTGCTCTAGATACATGCCCTAAAATACCAAGTAAAACGGAAAGAAATACATAAAATGGGTTTGCTTCTTTTATGTAGAATATTATTTCTTTTCTATTCTCAGGGGTTGTAGAATTGTAAGAGTACCAAACTAAAAAAACTCCCAATGCTATTGGGAGTATAATCTTAAGATTTTTTTTTACTGAATTCTTCAACGTTAAGTTAAAAGATTATTTGCTTCGTTAGGGAAAACTAAAGATGGATTGAATTTTTTTGCATCTTCAATATCCATCCAAGTATAAGAAATTAAAATAAGAATATCACCAACTGACACCTTTCGTGCAGCGGCACCATTTAAAGTTATTTCTCCACTTTTTCTTGGACCAGGTATAATATATGTCTCTAAGCGTTCGCCATTGTTATTATTTACGATCTGAACTTTTTCGCCACGAATAAAGTTTGCGGCATCCATTAAATCTTCATCAATTGTAATGCTGCCAACATAATTAAGATCTGCACCGGTAACTTTTACACGATGTATTTTTGATTTAACTACTTCTACTTGCATATCTATATTCTAATTTAGGGCTATATTATCAATTAGCCTTACGTCTTCAACGTAAACGGCAATAAATGCCCTGTATTTTACATTATTAATTTTATTGTTGATTGGGGTCAGTGTTTCAACATCGGTGATATCAAAATATTCTAATTCAAATTCATCGTTTTTTTGAAATTCATTTATAACCCAATCTTTAACATTCAATGCATTTTCCATGCCAAATTTATTTTTGGCGGTTTGCAATGTTTTATAAATGAATGCAGCTTTTTGTCGTATTTTTTTACTCAACCTTTCATTTCTAGAGCTCATGGCCAAGCCATGATCTTCTCTAATAATTTCACAACCAATTATTTCTACAGGAATATGCTGTATTTCAGTAAGTTTTTGAATAATACGTAATTGTTGAAAATCTTTTTCCCCAAAATATGCCTTTGTGGGTTTTATAATAGTAAGGAGTTCTTCTACGATAGTGCCTACACCATTAAAATGATCGTCTCTAAATTCACCTTCCATAACCTTGTCAAGCCCTTCAAAATCATATATTTTGGGAACGACTGAATCGGTATATATTTCTGAAACTGCAGGAGTGAAAACAATAATATCTTTTGAAATCGACGAAATCAATTTAATGTCAGATTCTAAAGTTTTAGGATATTTATCTAAATCTTCCTTGTTATTAAATTGTGTAGGATTTACAAAAATACTGACGACTACTCTGTCGTTTTCATTTACCGCTTTCTGTATTAAAGAAGCGTGGCCTTTATGTAGTGCTCCCATAGTGGGGACAAGGCCTAGACTTAGGTTGTCGTCTAATTTACTTAATACTTCCTTAAGCTTATTTTTGGTCTCTATTACCAGCATTGAAAATTGCATTAGCGAGCAAACTTACTATAATTACTGCTAATCTCTATATTTTTTGTAATTTTGCACTTGCGTTCCAGTGAAAAATAAAATATAACCTTTATGAATGGAAAAAAGATATTATTTGTATCTTCTGAATTAGTTCCTTACTTACCCGAAAACGAAGTTTCCCTAATGTCTTATGAAGCACCTAGAATGGTCAACAGCAATGGTGGTCAAATTAGGATTTTCATGCCAAGATATGGGAACATCAACGAGAGAAGGCATCAATTACACGAAGTAATTAGACTTTCTGGAATGAATTTGGTCATTAATGATATGGATATGCCATTAATCATTAAGGTGGCATCTATCCCAAAAGAGAGAATACAAGTTTACTTTATAGACAACGAAGAGTACTTTAAGCGTAAAGCTACTTTTACTGACAAGCAAGGAGCTCTTTTTCCTGACAACGACCAGCGTGCAATTTTCTTTGCCAAAGGTGTTATGGAGACGGTTAAAAAATTAAACTGGTCGCCAGATATTATCCATGTTCACGGATGGATGGCAAGTTTATTACCATTGTATCTTAAGAAATTTTATGCAGATGAACCACTTTTTGCTGAAAGTAAAATAGTATTGTCTGTATACGGTAAAACTTTTGAAGGGGCTTTAGATAAGGATATGATTAAAAGAATAGCTTTTGATGGCATCCCAGAAGAAGCAATTGCGTCATTAGCAGAGCCTACCTATAATAATTTGTTAAAGGTTGCTGTTGATTATTCTGATGCTATTATTTTAGCTTCGGAAGATATTCCTGAAGAATTAGAAAGCCATATATCCAACCAAGAAAAACCAGTGTTGCCATATGTCCCCGTTCAAGAGTTTGAGGAGGCTTATGCTAATTTTTATAACACCGAAGTTTTAAAATAATCTGAATGAATTTTATTGTTAAGTCCGCTATCCCTAAGTTATCGGGGTTGTTTTTGGTATTGGGTCTTTTGGTTTCTTGCGAGCAAGATTTAACAACTGTAGGTTCAGGTGTTGTTGGGAATGAGCCATTTACGACCGGTAAGGAAGTATATGATGTTTTTGCCTACAATAAGAATATTGAGGCGGTACAGACCAATAAATTGCCAATTTATCAATTGGGAACTTATAATGATCCAATTTATGGTAAAACACAAGCATCTGTAACTTCTCAGTTATTTTTAAATGCTGCTAATCCGTCGTTTGGTAATTTATCTCAAGATAAAGAAGATAGGGAGGGTATAACAGATGAGTCTATTACAACAATTCAGGAAAATGAAACAATAAAAGAGGTGTATCTTTATATTCCTTTTTTAACTAATTCATTGGATAGTGATGGTGATGGTGTTGTAGATGAATATGATTTAGAACCAGATAATAGTAGTAATGATAATGATGGTGATGGTGTTTCCAACATTGTAGAGACAGCATCTAATACAGATCCGTTAGATAGTTCAAGTGTTGATGCCGATAGAGATGGGTTGAACGATGGAGATGGTGAAACTATTTTTGCAGACAGTTTTGCAGAAAAGGTTGAATTGGATAGTATTTATATAAACGGGAAAAATTATGATGATGTAAGTAAATCCCCTTTACCTTCATTTAATTTAAAGGTAGAGCGTTCAACTTTTTTCTTGCGCGATTTAGATCCAAATGCAAGTTTTCAAGAAGCACAACAATATTATTCAAATCAAGTATTCTCTCCTGATTTTGTTACAGGCGAACCTTTGTTTGAGGGTGTAGTTGAAATTATTGATGAAGAAATATTAATTCCTAATGAAGATGATGAATCCACAGAAGATGTTGATGAGTCTCAAACACCAACTAAACTACAGCCTGGTATTAGGGTAGCGTTAGATAATGAATTCTTTCAAAATAATATTCTAGATAAAGAAGGAAGTTCAGAATTGTTAAGTCAATCTAATTTTACTGAATTTATTCGTGGTTTACATTTTTCAATTGTTGATCAAGAGGGTAATGATGTATTGGTCATGTTTGATCTTAAAAGTGCTAATATCACAATGACTTACAGTTATGATAATTACGATACTAATGGTACCATTGACGATACTAGTGATGATAACCCTAATAATATTTTAGAAAAAGATTTTACATTTTCATTCCTGTCTACGGTTGCAACTGGTGTTTCTGGTAATGCTGTAAATACTTTAATTACCGAAAACTACGGTCCTCAAGTTTTACAGGCGTTGGATAACGGTGAAAATGCTTCTAGATTATATTTAAAAGGTGGTCCTGGTACTTATGCTGAAATAAATCTATTTGAAGAAGATGGAGGCGAGAGTGTAGTTGAGCAAATTAGAAGTCAAAATTGGGTTATAAATGAGGCAAATTTAATTTTCTATATAGATAGAGACCAATTAGACGCAGCAGGTAGTGCAATAGAGCCGCCAAGATTGTATTTGTATAATACAGAAAATAAATTTCCTTTAATAAATACGCTAACTGAACAAACTGATCTTGAATCATCTAGCCTATTTGGTGCATATCTTAATTTCGATGGGATAATAGAAAAGTCTAACGGTAAAGGTGTACAGTATTCTGTTAAGATTACAGACCATATCAATAATATGGTTGTTAGGGATTCTACGAACGCTACTTTGGCATTGACATTAACAACAAATATTCAGAATTGGAGTATTGCTGATGCAAAGGTTACAAATGGTGAAATGGAATTACCTACAACTTCTACAGTCACTCCATTAGGTACTATCTTGTACGGTAGTAATATTCAGGCTACCGATCCTAATTTTGATAAGCGATTAAAATTAGAGATATCTTATACAAAAGCAGATTAACATATTATTTTTAGGTTACATCCATTTATTTTATCGATGGCATACCAGCGAAGGATTATTAACGTTGTATATCCTAAATAGTCTAAATTTTGGGCATGTTCGTATATCTAACATGCAATTAGATTTTAATAAAATTTTCAAACAAATAGTATTATGTGCGGAATTGTAGGTTACATAGGATATAGGGATGCTTTTCCTATCGTAATAAAAGGGCTTCAGAGATTAGAATATCGTGGATATGATAGTGCGGGTATTGCTCTATTTGATGGTAATCAAATAAATCTTGCTAAGACAAAAGGTAAAGTTGAGGACTTAAAGAATAAAGCTAAAAGTATTTCTCAAGAAGGAAGTATAGGTATTGGTCATACACGTTGGGCTACCCACGGTGTTCCAAATGATGTAAACTCTCATCCTCATTATTCTAATTCAGGTGAATTAGTAATTATTCATAATGGAATTATCGAGAATTACGAGTCCATTAAGCAAGAGTTGACAAAGCGTGGTTATATTTTTCAATCAGACACAGATACTGAAGTTTTAGTTAATTTAATTGAAGAGGTTCAAAAAACTGAAGGTGTTAAATTAGGAAAGGCAGTTCAGATAGCGCTTAATCAAGTGGTAGGTGCATATGCTATTGCAGTTTTTGATCAGAAAAAACCAGATGAGATTGTTGTTGCCAAACTAGGTAGTCCTTTGGCTATTGGTATTGGTGATGGAGAATTTTTTATTGCTTCAGATGCCTCTCCTTTTATCGAATTTACTAATAATGCTGTTTATCTTGAAGATGAGGAAATGGCAATTATTAGATTAGGGAAAGAAATTAAGCTTAGAAAAATTAAGGATGACTCAGTGGCATATCCTAATCTTTTAGAGCTTCAAATGAATCTAGAAGAAATTGAGAAAGGTGGTTATGATCACTTTATGTTGAAAGAGATTTATGAGCAACCTAGAGCAATTAAAGACACTTATAGAGGTCGTTTATTGGCGGATCAAGGTTTAATTAGAATGGCTGGAATTGACCTTAATATGGAAAAATTCTTAAATGCCAATAGAATTATAATTGTAGCATGTGGTACTTCATGGCATGCAGGATTAGTAGCTGAATATATATTTGAAGATTTAGCAAGAATTCCTGTGGAGGTAGAATATGCATCTGAATTTAGATATAGAAATCCTGTTATTACAGATAAGGATGTTTTAATTGCAATTTCACAATCAGGTGAAACTGCTGATACCTTGGCAGCTATTAAATTAGCTAAAGAAAAAGGAGCTTTCGTTTTTGGTGTTTGTAATGTTGTTGGGTCTTCTATCGCTAGAGAAACCGATGCAGGTGCATATACACATGCAGGTCCTGAAATTGGTGTTGCTTCTACAAAAGCGTTTACTACTCAAATCACAGTTCTTACTCTTATTGCATTAAAATTAGCGAAAGCTAAAGGTGTTTTCTCTGAGTCAAAATATCATGAATACTTGACTGAATTAGAGAATATACCAAACAAGGTCGAAAAATCTTTACAGTCAAATGCACTTATTGAAATAATCGCAGACGTATATAAAGACTCAACAAATTGTCTTTATTTAGGAAGGGGTTATAATTTCCCTGTGGCATTAGAAGGTGCACTTAAATTAAAGGAGATAAGTTATATTCATGCAGAAGGATATCCTGCTGCGGAAATGAAACACGGTCCAATAGCATTAATAGATGAACATATGCCAGTTTTTGTAATAGCAACTAAAAAGGGGCATTATGAAAAAGTGGTAAGTAATATTCAAGAAATAAAATCTAGGAAAGGTAAAATTATAGCTATAGTTACTGAAGGTGATGAGCAAGTTAGAGATTTAGCTGATCATGTAATTGAGGTTCCTGAGACTTTAGAAAGCCTAACTCCTTTGTTGACTACTATACCACTACAATTACTGTCATACCATATTGCGGTAATGAGAGGTTGTAATGTAGATCAACCTAGAAACCTGGCTAAATCGGTTACGGTAGAATAAATTAATTTTTTATCACATTTTAAAAAGGGCATGATTCATTTCATGCCCTTTTTGCGTTTAAAAACCATTTTTTGGATAATGATTTTATCACTGTTATTTTAAAGTTAATTGCGTATATCTTAGAAATTACCATGGATAATTACGGAAATTTTACTATGCATGCATAATTTTTTTCAAATTACTATTATCCATATAAAATAATCTGTATCTTAACCCTCAACTAATTTTAAACTTTAATTGAGAATGAGAGCAATACTACTTTTAGCATTGATGATTATTGGTACATTCGGGTATTCCCAGACCAATATCAATGGTAATGTTGTTGACCAAAATAACGACCCTATCCCCGGGGCCAATATTGTTATTGTCGGCAAGACCATTGGAACAGTGACAGATTTCGATGGAAATTTTAATTTGGCTACTTCCGAGGTTCCGCCTTTTAAAATAGAGATTTCAAGCATCGGGTATACTAGTACAACAGAAAATATTACTAGCGCAAGTCAAACTATTACAATAACCTTAAATGAATCTCAAACGTTTTTGGATGAAGTTGTAATATCTGCTTCAAGAACGCCAGAGCGTATTTTTGAATCACCTGTTACGGTAGAGAGAATTGGTGTTTCTGAAATTAAAAACAGCACTGCTGCTGATTTTTATGGTGGTCTTGAAAACTTAAAAGGTGTAGATGTAAATACGAACAGTTTAACATTTAAATCTGTTAATACTAGAGGTTTTGCATCTTTTGCCAATACACGTTTTATGCAACTTGTTGATGGTATGGACAACTCAACACCTGCATTAAACTTTCCTATTGGTAATTTGGTAGGTTTAGTTGAACCAGATGTACTAAGTGTTGAACTTTTACCAGGAGCATCATCTGCGCTTTACGGGGCAAATGCTTTTAACGGTATTTTATTCATGCGTAGTAAAAGTCCTTTCGATTATGAGGGTATAAGTGTTTCTATTAAACAAGGAATAACTTCTCAAAAAGCTTCTGGTGATAATTCATATACTGATTTTGGAATTAGAGCGGCACATAAATTCAGTGATAAATTTGCTGCAAAAGTTAACTTCGGTTACTTAAAAGGAACCGATTGGGCCGCAAATAATACGGATGATAGAAATACACTTGGGGGTACAAGAGATAACTTGAACTATGATGGAATCAATGTCTATGGTGATGAGGTGTCTACCAATATTAAAGAAGTTGCACTTACCTTAGAGGGCTTGGGTATTTTACCTTCAGGAGCAAATGCTTTGGTGCCTTCAGAAATTGTTAGTAGAACAGGGTATAATGAAAGTGATTTAACGAATTATAATGCAGAAAGTATTAAAGCAGATTGGGGCTTGTATTATAGACCAATTGAAGACAATAGCTTGGAGCTTTCTTATGTTGGTAAAGTAGGTACAGGTAACACAATTTATCAAGGTACAAACAGGTATAATATAGCAGGTTTTTTTCAAGAACAACATAAACTTGAAATTAGGAACGATAACTTCTTTGTAAGAGGTTATGTTGTTAGTGATAAAGCCGGTGACTCTTATGATATGGTATTTACAGGTATCAACATTAATAGAAGTTGGAAAGATGACAATACTTGGTTTGGTGAATATACTGGAGCTTATGTTCAGTCCACTTTAGGTGGGGCTACTGATGCTCAAGCTCATGCTGCTGCAAGAGCACAAGCCGAGTCAGGCAGATTGTTGCCAGGTACACCAGAATTTGAAGCTGCATTTAATAAAGTAATTAAAGATCCAGATTTAAGTGTGGGGTCACAGTTTTATGATCAATCTAAATACTATCATGCTGATGCTAATTATAACTTTAGTCATTTGATTGATTGGGCAGAAATACAAGTTGGTGGTTCTTTTAGAGAATATAGTTTAAATTCTTTAGGTACCATTTATACGGATTCCGAGGAAGACGGTCCTATTGATTATTCCGAATTTGGAATTTACTCTCAGGTTCAAAAGACATTGCCTATGGCGGGAGAAAAAAGTTTAAAATTAACAGGATCTCTGCGTTATGATAAATCTGAATTCTTTGATGGGTTTTACTCTCCTAGATTATCTGCAGGTTTTACGTTGAACAGAAACCATAATATAAGAGCATCTGCTCAAACTGGTTTTAGAAACCCGACTACTCAAGATCTTTTTATTGGTTTGGATGCTGGTAGAGCAATTCTAGTAGGGTCTGCACCCGATAATTTGGAGCAGTATTCAAGAGATTTTGATGTGAGTGCTACCGGTCAATTATTAGGTCAGCCTTCGTCGGTTACTCAAACCGGTGCAGCGGCATATAACAATTCCTACTCTGCAGCATCTGCTACGGCTTTGGGGCAAACCGGAGATCCATCTGTACTTGAAGTGGCTAATCCAGATTTAGTTAAGCCGGAAAAAGTAACATCTTTTGAAATAGGGTATAGAGGTAAGGTTGATAAGTTTGTAATAGATTTTAGTACATATTATAACAGTTATGAAGACTTCATTTCTCAAGAGGTGGTTGTTGCCCCATTTTACGGAGAAGTTGGTGATGGCGGACTTTCTGTAGCGGCAATAGCGAATGGAGATTTTCAGGCATATAGTACATACACTAATACTGATGCCAATGTTAATTCTTATGGAGCTTCTATTGGTCTTGATGTTAAGGTATTGGGTAATTTTGATTTAGGTGGTAGTTATACGTTTACAAAATTAGATTTTGATCGCGATGCTAATCCTGATGTTATGTTGAATTTCAACACTCCAGAACACAAGTTCAAAGCATCTTTCGGAAATAAAGAACTTTTTGAAAATTTCGGATTTAATGTATCGTATAGATTTAGCGATGATTATTACTGGGAAGCTACTTTTGGAAATGGTGTAATTCCAGAATTTCATGTAGTAGATGCGCAAATTAATTATGATGTGCCAAGTATTAAATCAACTTTTAAATTAGGGGGTACCAACCTTACTAATAAAGAGTATTATACAGCGTTCGGAACTGGATATATAGGTTCTATGTACTACTTATCTTGGACAATTAACAACTAATAAAATCAAAAGTTGAAATGAAAAACTTAAAATATTTATATATTTCTTTAGGTCTATTAGCTTTTACAGCTTGTAATGACCCTGAAGATGTTGATCTTGACCCAGAGGTAATTTCTGAAGAGTTGCCTGCATTAACAGCAGGATCAGCAGATTTCTCTAATTATGTTTCTTTAGGAAATTCATTAACGGCAGGTTTCACAGATGGTGCCTTGTTTCAAGCAAGTCAAACATTGTCAATGCCAAATTTGTTGTCACAGAAATTTAGTCTTGCAGGTGGTGGTAGTTTTACACAACCATTAACTAGTGATAATATTGGAGGTCTTGCTCTTGCTGGTACTAGAATTCAGAGTCCTAGATTGGTTTTTGGTGGCGCTGGTCCAGTACCTTTAGAAGATTTGATTGGAGATGTAACTGTTACAACTGATATTGCCTTAAATAATCCAACAGGTCCTTTCAATAATTTAGGAGTACCTGGGGCTAAAAGTTTTCACTTATTAGCGCCTGGTTATGGTAATATTGCCAATGTGCAATTAGGTCTTGCAAATCCTTATTTTGTTAGAATGACTGGTTCAACTCCAGATGTTAGTGTGTTGCAAATGGCGGTAGCGCAGGCACCAAGCTTTTTCTCTTTATGGATAGGTAATAATGATGTATTGGGATACGCTACTACAGGAGGTGATGGAACAAATCCAATTACACCAGTTTCTGGAGCGCCAGGAGTTGGTTTTGACGGAAGTTATGGAGCTTTGATAGCTACTTTAACAGCAGGAGGAGCACAAGGAGTAGTTGCGAATATTCCAAATGTTACTGATGTACCTCATTTTACAACGGTACCTCATAATCCCTTAGATCCAACTAACCCAGATTTTGGAAATCAAATAGCGACTTTAAATGGAATTTTTGGACAACTGAATCAAGTGTATGCTTTCTTAGGTGTGCCAGAACGTTCCATAGAATTTTCTACAACAGCGGCAAGTGAAGTGGTTATAAGAGATGAAACATTAACTGATCTTTCTGCTCAGATAGCAGGAGTTTTAAGTGCAAGTCCAACATTTCCGGCTTTTGTACAGTCTTTCGGGTTACCTGCTGAAGCAGCTCCCTTAGTTGCAGGGTTGTTAGGTAATACTTATGGACAAACAAGAGAGGCAACAGCAGATGACTTATTTGTATTACCTAGTTCAGCTATCATTGGTACGGTAAATTTAGAATCGGTTGGTGCTTTAATGGAAGCGGGATTGCCTCAAACATTGGCAGGTCAATTTTCGGTAGAAGGTATTTCGCTTCCGTTAGAAGATAAATGGGTTTTAATTCCTAGTGAGCAAGCAGAAATAGCTGCGGCTACAGAAGCTTTTAATCAAATAATTGCAGCTACAGCCAATCAGGCAGGTTTAGCTTTAGTTGATACAAATACATTATTGAATCAATTGGCAAATGGTGGTATTACAAGTGGAGATTTCACTTTAACATCTAGTTTGGTCACAGGTAGTGCCTTCTCTTTAGATGGTATACACCCTACTGCTAGAGGGTATGCATTGTTGGCAAATGAATTTATGAAAGCAATTGATGCTACATACGGTTCAAATTTTGAAGCCTCTGGTAATTTATTGAATGTAGGTGATTACCCTACAAACTACCCAGCAACACTACAATAATTGTATATAAAATAGTAAGATTTAAAAGGTGCTTAATAGGCACCTTTTTACTTTTGTAAAAAAGAAAAAAAACAATTTTTCTTTAAAATTGAAAACTATATCTTTGCAGCCTGAAAATGAGAGCATTTTTCAGATATTATTAAACGTAATAAATAAACATATAAGTAATGTCAAAAGTTACAGGTAAAGTTTCGCAAATCATTGGACCCGTAGTTGATGTAGAATTTCAATCAGGTGCAGATCTTCCTAGAATCTATGATTCCTTAGAAATTGTTAATAAGGATAAGTCTATTTTAGTATTGGAAGTACAATCTCATGTAGGCGAGAATACGGTTAGAACAATTTCTATGGATTCTACCGATGGTCTTAGTAGAGGGGTTGATGTAGTTGCTACAGGTAGTGCGATTCAAATGCCAGTAGGTGATGATGTATATGGTCGTTTGTTCAATGTAATAGGTGATGCTATCGATGGTTTAGGTAATTTACCTAAATCTGGTAAAGATGGTCTTCCTATACACAGAGAAGCGCCAAAATTTGAAGATTTATCTACTTCTACTGAAGTTTTATTTACAGGTATTAAGGTAATCGATTTGATTGAGCCTTATGCAAAAGGTGGTAAAATTGGTTTATTTGGTGGTGCAGGTGTAGGTAAAACTGTATTGATTCAAGAATTGATCAACAACATTGCCAAAGGTCATGGTGGTCTTTCTGTATTCGCAGGTGTTGGTGAAAGAACTCGTGAAGGAAATGATTTGCTTCGTGAGATGTTAGAATCTGGTATTATAAAATACGGTGATGATTTCATGCACTCTATGGAAGAAGGCGGATGGGATTTAACCAAAGTTGATAAAGCTGCAATGAAAGGTTCAAAAGCGACTTTCGTTTTTGGTCAAATGAACGAACCACCAGGAGCACGTGCTAGAGTTGCACTTTCTGGTTTAACAATTGCAGAATATTTCCGTGATGGAGCAGGGGAAGGTCAAGGTAAAGATGTACTTTTCTTCGTTGATAATATTTTCCGTTTTACACAAGCAGGTTCTGAGGTATCGGCTTTATTAGGTCGTATGCCATCAGCGGTAGGTTATCAACCAACATTAGCAACAGAAATGGGTGCTATGCAAGAACGTATTACATCTACAAAAAGAGGTTCTATTACTTCTGTACAGGCGGTATACGTACCAGCGGATGATTTAACGGATCCAGCACCGGCAACAACGTTTGCTCACTTAGATGCAACAACGGTATTGTCTCGTAAGATTGCTGAGCTTGGTATTTACCCTGCAGTTGATCCATTAGATTCTACATCAAGAATTTTAACTGCTGATATTCTTGGTAAAGAGCATTATGCTTGTGCACAAAGAGTAAAAGAGCTTTTGCAACGATATAAAGAGCTTCAAGATATTATTGCCATCTTAGGTATGGAAGAATTATCTGAAGAAGATAAGTCTGCGGTAGGTAGAGCAAGACGTGTACAGCGTTTCTTATCTCAGCCTTTCCACGTGGCAGAGCAGTTTACAGGTCTTAAAGGAGTTTTAGTTGATATTAAAGAAACTATTAAAGGCTTTAATATGATTATGGATGGTGAATTAGATCACTTACCAGAATCTGCTTTTAACCTTAAAGGTACTATTGAAGAGGCTATCGAAGCAGGTGAGAAAATGTTGTCTGAAGCTTAAAACTAGTAAACAGTTTACGGTGTCAGTTTTATAACTTAATACCGAACACTGAATACTGAATACTGAAAAAAATATGTATTTAGAAATTGTATCACCAGAAGCTACATTATTTGCAGGAGAAGTTACTTCGGTAACGGTGCCTGGTATTAATGGAGAGTTTCAAATGTTGAAGGATCACGCGCCAATTGTATCATTATTACAAGAGGGTAAAGTCAAGATTTCAGGTAATATATCTTTAGAAAAAGAGTATGCATCTAAGTTTACTAAAGATGCAGAAGGTAATACAGTATTACAAATTTCTAGCGGTACTATTGAGTTGAAGAATAATAAGGTTATTGTGTTAGCAGATTAACTCAATATATTATAAATATAAGAAGGCTATACTGTAATGTATAGCCTTTTTTTTATTCTTTTTTGTAAGCTAAAATATCAGCTGGTTGACAATCTAATGCCTTACAAATGGCTTCTAAAGTAGAGAAGCGTATAGCTTTGGCTTTTCCTGATTTAAGTATGGAAAGATTAGCTTCTGTAATGCCGATCATTTCTGCTAACTCTTTGCTTTTTAAGTTCCTTTCTGATAATACATGGTCTAGATTTACGACTATGCTCATAGTTATATAGTTAGGTCGTTTTCAGATTGTACGGTATATCCTTTTTGAAAAACGTAGGTAATAAACAAAGAAATCATTCCAAAGATGACCAATAATATAAGGTTGTGAACATTTCTAAATTCCGTCTTATGCATTATAGGGTAATGAATAAGAAAGTATAGAATAGGACCAACAATTAAATTTAGGATGGTTAAGAGTTTTAAATTTTTGATAATACCTTTATTAAATATAACTGTTTTTTTAAGGGCTTTGAATATGTTAGAAAGTAAATAGAGAAGTAGAATTCCAAAAATTAAAGTAAGGGTAATGGTTAGAATGTCGCTAAACTGATAATCAGCTTCTATAGAACTTCCTATCAAAGGAATTTTCATATCAAATCTACCGTTTTTGACCGTAAATCTATCGGTAATAAAAGCAAATTCCATGTAAGCTAGAAAAGCCAAGAGTACAATTGAGGCACTTCTAAAAATATAATAGAAGAAGGCTGAAAGAGATTTTGGACCAAATATTCTCATGGTAATATAATTATTGTTTAACGATAACAAAAATATAAAAAATTATCGATAAACAATAATTATATTTTAAAATGTTTTCAAAGAGATCAATTCCCAATCTTGACCTAAACTATTATATGTACATATTTTTTTGAACCCTACGGCGTAATGAGCTCCTAAAGAACGAGTATTAGTAGCATCAACTTCTGTGATGATAACGTCATATTTAGGGTAAGAGGCAATTTTCATAGCATTATAAAGTCCGCGAAAAATACCCAACTTTCTATGGCTTTTGGCAACACATATTTGCCCCATGGTAATAAAATTTTTAATGTTTACATTTTCTAGTTCTGTAAACATTGGTCTTAGAATTGAAATCTCATCTTTAAAATCATCGGTCATCGATAATGCGTAGCCTACCACTTTATCGCCATCTTTGGCAATGATATGTGGACAGGCATTATTCATTCTTGTCAGAACATCTAAAGTATGGTGAACGGTAACGAAACCCTCTTGTTCCATTTCTAAATCGGAAACAGACGATTTTAAATTCATTTCTTGTAAAGAGAGAATTTGTATTAATTCTTCAGTAGTTGTGGCTTTAGTATAAATTAGACTCATTTATTCAACTTTTAACCAAGCTTGGCGGGCTTTTAATACTTTTTTTGAAGGAATTTTGTCATTTTTCTCAATTAAGTTGATTGCATAGTTTGGGTCAGAGGTTAAAGTGACTTCTGTTTTTCTATCTATACCTTCTCTTAAAAATGTTATTGAAAGGGTATCTTTTGGTTTGAATTCATCTTTGATAAACGTATTAAATTGAATTCCGTTAGGGAAAGGTTTATTGTTTATTGATGTGATGATATCATCTTTATCTAATCCGGCAATATAAGCGGGACTCCCAATTTTAGTATTGCTTTTAATTTTGCCATATAAATCATCTGTTATAGAAACAGCGGCACCGAAATATGCGGCTTCCTTGTTTTGAGATAAACTAACACCTACAGTTTTTAATAGTTCGTTATACGGCGGCATATCGCTTTTGTGAATATAACTGTTGAACCAGTTATTACCGAAAATGTCACCGGCATAAATGTTCAAGGTTTCATTTAAGTTTTCAATAGTATACGAATTTTCAGTTTTTCCGTAGGTATTCCAGACTAGTTTCATGAAATCATCTAAATTCAAGTCTTTTTCCCTTAAAGAAAGGTCAAGAGCTAAACCAAGAACGCTACCATACGAATAGTAAGAGATAAATGTATTCTCCCTGTTTACAGGGTCTACAGAGGTTGATGCATCAACGAAAGGAGCTTGGTAACTCATTTCAATAGGGTTAAAAAATTGCCTGGCAGGTGAATTCCATACATAGTTAAAGGTGCCGGTTAACCCTTCAACATATTTTTCAGGAGTAATTAGTCCTGCTCTACAAAGAATAAGATTGGTGTAGTAGCTTGTAAAGCCTTCTGCAAACCAGAGTTCTCCACTCATGTTTGCTTTTTCAAAATTAAAAGGTTCTAAAGATTTTGGTCTAATGCGTTCTACATTCCAGCTATGAAAAAATTCATGGGATACGGTACCTATATTACCTTCCAAACCTCCATTTGCCAAAGTTCTTGTGCTGGTTAAAATTGTAGAGTTTCTATGCTCCATACCGTCTCCAGATGCATTTGGAACATAGCATGCTAAAAAGGTGTATGAACCATAATCAAATGAAGGTAATACTCCAAAAACTTCTTTTTCTTCAAGTACGACTTTTTTAATTTTTTCAAAATAAGTATCAGCCTCTTCTTCGGTACCTGGGTCGTGTAATGCTAGTTTTATTTTTTGTCCATCCACATTAAACTCTCTGGTCTTATGATTGCTTAACTCTGTAGGGCTATCCATAAAATAGTAGAGATTTTGAGCACTATAGATGTTGTCTTTTACGTGTGGTAATTGTGTAGCTATTTTCCAATTTAAATCGTCTCTTGTTTTAAAATCTACTTCAATTTTTCTTTCATTTAATATAGGGGCATACATAAATGTTGCCGGTATATTTAAATGTGCATGAGACTCATCTATTTGCGAATAGGTACCATCGCCTCTATTGGCAAAAAGTGTATATGAAATTACAATGGTACCATCATGGCCCGAAACTTTCCATTCATATGGGTTTGTTCTAGAAACTTGAAGTGAGTTTCCTTTATTATCCTTTGCTTTAAAGTTGTAGACATTTTTGGCGAATTCATGTAGAGCATACCTACCAGGCGATGTTCTACTCATTCTAAGTGTTAAAGTATCTGATGCTATATCTGGAAAGGTAGCAGAGACATTAGCTTCATGATGAACGGCATTTTCAAAAGAAATAGAATATGAATTGGTTTGTGCAATTATTTGAATTGACTGAAAACCAAAAATGATAAAAAGAATAAAATAGCGCATACGATGATTTTTAGCTAAGATAATGAAGCTGTTTCAAGTATGTATCTACATTAAATTTTTAATAATTAAAACGTTAGAAGTTGGAAAAAAATAGGGCTTGGTTAATCTAGTTTTTTTCAAATTTATTTAGAATGGTTTCTTTAATTCCTTTTAGGTGATACTCGGTAATAGGTTTTGTTACAAACTCTGCTACTAGTGGTTTTTTCTTTAATTTTTCAATATCATCACGATATGAAGAAGACGTTAGAACAAACACCATACAATTATCTGTTTTGGCTAAAACTTCTAATTGCTCCATAAATTCCCAACCATTCATGACTGGCATATTAAGGTCAAGAAATATGATGTAGTTGTTTTTATCTGAATATTCTTTAGTTAAATAATCAATAGCAGGTTTACCATTTAAAAACCTTAGTACTTCGCCTTCCAGTTCTGCATGATCAATTCCCTTTTCCAGTAAAAATGTGAATATAGGATCATCCTCAATTAATAGTATTTGGTAATTCATGTAATTTCGTCTAGGTCAATTGCATTTATTGTATTTTCAACTATATCCTTTATAATATTGTCAATTTCATTTGCAGAGGTAAATATATAATTAAGAATACGTTCTTTTTCTTCAAGTTTTAACTTTTCCTTATCATCTTTCAACAAATCAATCAACCCCATTAATCTAGCAACAGGGGCTCTAACGATATGAGATTGTGTCCATGCAATTTTCTTAAGCTGGGCATTCTGTTCTTCAATAGCTTTTAAATGTTGAACCCTGGTGGTAACGTTTTTAGAATTGGCAACAATACCTTTTAAAGCAGGCTCGTCAATCTTATTAGTGATAATGGTTTCTAGCCATACCCAATGTCCGTCACCGTGCTTAAACCTAAACGGTTTTATATATACTTGTGGTGTTTTTAAAATTTTAATGAATTCATTATAAACAAATTCATAATCTTCTGGATGAATGTAATCGAAAGAGTTGGTACCTACAAATTGTTCGGGTGTAATGTTCAGTACTTTTGTAGAAGTGGGACTTGCATAGGTGAAGTCAGCTTTTTCATCCAATAGACAAATCATGTCACTACCTTCTTGTACTAAAGTTTTGAAGCGTCGCTCACTTTGTATTAACTGCTCTTTGGCTTGTAGTGTTTCATGTATATCTCTAGCTGTAACAATGACACCTTCTATTGTTGGTGCATTAAGTTGGTTCGAAACATTTGCAACAAACCATCGCCATTCGCCTAATTTATTTTTAAATCTAAAGGGTGCTATTTGAACCGATTTTTGTTCAGATATTAAACTAAAAGACTTTAATACCTGTTCAGTATCGTCGGGGTGAACATAGTCAAAAGCATTTTTGCCTATTAATTCCTCGGAACTAATTTGAATTACATTTTTCGAACTAGGACTTACATATTTAAAATTACCTTCAAGGTCAGAAATGGAAATAATATCACTACTTTCCTGTACAAGTGTTTTAAAGCGGCGTTCACTGTTCTCCAATTGAAGTTCAGCTTTTTTATTTTCAGTGTTATCTCTAGCAATACAATAATATACACGGTCTTTTTCATCCCAGTTAGAAGACCAAAGCATAGGTACTATATGACCATTTTGATGTACATATCTATTTTCAAAATTGACTACTTTTTCTCCAGTCAATACCGAGGCAGCTGATTGTTCTGTTAAGATATGGTCTTCTTTGTATACTAATTCTAAATAATTTGTGCCAATAATGTCTTTGGGTGTGTATCCCCATATTTCTTTAACAGCTTTGTTAATACTCAAGAAATAACCTTCTTCATCAATAGTACATATAATATCTAAAGAAGTATCCATTATTTTTTGCATCTCCGTTTTAGCACTAATCAATACTTGCTGAGATAATACTTCTGAAGTAATGTCTTTTGAAAAACAGGCGATACCAATTGTTTCCCCTTCTATATTATACATTAGGTCAAAAGAAGTAAGTCCGTAAGTTGTCCAAAAATTATCTGGATCTTGAACTTTTTGTTTTACCGAAAAACTCCCCGATTTAAGGGCTTTATTATAATATGATTTCCATTTTTCAGTTACACCTTGTGGTACAAATGCAGAAAATACTGGACTTCCTTCTTCAAATGGTTTACCTTGAATTTTCTTTACAAGTTCGTGAAATGCAGTGTTTGCGGTAATCAAGTTAAAATCTAAGTCAATTGACCACATTAGATCTTTAGTGCTATTGATCATGGCCTCTTGGTTGTTTTTAACCCTTTGAAGCTCGGCAGTATAATTTTTTTTATCTGTGATATCTTGAATGGTACCATACATTGCCAATGGTTTCTTAGTATCGCTCCATTTTAAAACTTTACCTTTTTCATGAACCCATTTATACGTACCATCTTCTTGTAAGAATCGGTATTGAACGCTACAACCAACAGAAGGGTAGCTTAAGCATGCCAGCATTTTATTCTTAACCTCTGGTAAATCATCTTGATGTATCAGGCTAAACCAAATGTCTGTACTAAATTGATTAACAGAGTCTTTGTTTAAGCCAAAAATGTCAAAAGCTTGCTTGTTTAGTATTATAGAATCCTCGTTAAGATTACGTTCCCATATACCTATTCCCGTTGCAGAAACGATATTGTCTAGAAGTTGTCCTTTTCTTTCTAAATCTAATTTTTGGTCTTTCTCTTTCTTTTTAGACCTTCTTAATTCTAATAATTGAACAACTTGTTTTGCAAGAGTTTGAAGTCCGTCAATTTGAGTGCTATCGAGTTTTCTTGATTGGTAATCTAATACACATAACGTACCAAGACGATATCCATTTTCTGTAGTTAATGATGCACCGGCATAAAACCCTACATTGGGGTCGTTTTTAACAAGATTATAATCATTAAATCTATTGTCTTTGTGTGTGTCTTCTACAATGAGTAAATCTACATCATCACTAATTACGTTCTTGCAGAAAGAGTCTTCTAATGATGTACCATTAATATCTAACCCGTGGTGAGATTTAAAGAATTGCCTTTTATCATCTACTAGTGATATTAAACTAGACGGGGTGTTGCAAATAGCCGCGGCAAGTGATGTAATTTCGTCATAGATAGCCTCTGGATGCGTATCCATTACGTCAAATGACAACAATGCATCTAATCTATTATTATCAAAAATGTTGCTCCCTTTCATTTAATCGTTGTCAAAAGACATTCACTTATTCCATTACTTTAATATTAAAGTAGGAAATTTCTTTAAAAAAAGACGCAAAAATATGCCATTAGTTTATCTTTCTATCATTTTGGATAAAATTTTTTCGTTAATGTGTGGTTTTTTTGATTTTGTAAATCATTACTAGTCAGATTTATAAAACGATTTTCGCACTGGTTTTGTGGAAAGATTGAAAGACTTTCAGTAATATGGTGATTCACATTGTAAAAATTTCAGGAATTCGTTAATTAGGCTACAATCATTTCAGAGAAAAGCTATTTTTGTGAAATGAACCAACTGCCCAAAAAATTACTTAATGTTTTAGAAAATCGTAAAAAGGAGGATACTTTTCGGTCGTTAAATTCGCTTGATGGTCTCATAGATTTTCTTTCTAATGATTATTTAGGTTTTGCGACGAATGAAACCTTGTTTTCTAAAACCTTTCAGCTGTTATTGACCGAGAGTATTGCATCAAATGGTTCTGGTGGATCTAGACTTTTATCGGGCAATCATAAATTATATCAAAAATTAGAGCCATTGCTAGCTGCATTTTATAAATCTAACGCGGCATTGGTTTTTAATTCTGGTTATGATGCTAATATGGGTCTTTTTAGTGCATTGCCGCAAAGAGGAGATTTAGTTTTTTATGATGAATTTGTACATGCTAGTATACGAGAGGGAATTCGTATGAGCAATGCAAAAGCTTATAGTTTTTTGCATAATAATTTATCAAGCTTAGAAGAGAGAATCAACTTAAACGCTGCAAGAAATGAGAATGAAGACTTCGCAGTTTATATAGTAACGGAGAGCGTTTTTTCAATGGACGGTGATTCTCCAGATTTAAAAGCATTGGCGAAATTCTCCAAGTCTAATGGTTATAATTTAATAGTCGATGAAGCCCATGCCGTTGGTGTTTTAGGAAAGAATGGAGAAGGGTTAATTGCAGAATTGGGACTTGAAAATGATGTTTTTGCTAGAACAGTTACTTTTGGTAAAGCATTTGGTTGCCACGGTGCAGCAATACTTGGTTCTGAAGATTTAAAAAATTATCTAGTTAATTTCGCTAAGCCTTTTATTTATACCACGGCTCTAACTCCTCATACCTTAGCAACAATTATAACGGCACATGAATATATTAATGAGCTGGGCAAAGAGTCAAAAGCAACATTGAAAGAGCATATAGAGTTTTTTAAAAATCAGCTTAAAGTACATAAAATAGATGGGTCTTTTATCCCTAGTGATACTCCAATACAGGGTTGTATAGTAGCAGGTTCTAAAAAAGTTAAACAGGTATCTAAAAAATTAATTGATAAAGGTTTCAATGTAAAGGCGATTCTATCACCTACCGTACCTGAAGGGCAAGAACGACTTAGAATTTGTTTACATAGTTTTAATTCTAAAGAAGAAATTGGTTTGTTGGTGAAATTGTTAGCTGGTTTTATATAAGTAAACATGGAAGAAAAATTCTATCAACTGGCTTCTTTTGAATATGTTGCCGACGTACAAATTGTTAGGGGTAAATTAGAATCTGAAGGTATTCCTGTATTTCTTAGAGATGAAAATACTTTAAATTCAGATCCGTTAATTAGTAATGCAATTGGGGGTGTAAAATTACAGGTTTACTCAAAAGATAAAGAAAGGGCAATAGCTATATATGATGAAATTAGAGCTTACGCAGTTGATAACGATGGAAATACAATTGTATGTCCCAATTGTAAAGCACAACGATCAGAGCCATTTTATAACAGCAATGGAATATTTTATAAACTTTTTCCTTTTTTCGAAAAAAGAAAATATAAGTGTTTAAATTGTGGTATAATCACAAACTCAAAGTAAAATTACATGCAGAAAATATTTATAACAGGAATTTCAACAGAAGTAGGTAAAACAATTGCATCGGCTATATTTACTGAAGCACTACAAGCAGATTATTGGAAACCTGTACAAGCTGGAGATTTAGATAATACGGATATGGATAAAGTGAAACGCCTTATCTCTAACAATAAATCTAAATTTCACCCATGTAGTTATGAATTAAAATCTGCAATGAGTCCGCATGCAGCGGCAGAAATAGATGGTATAAGAATAGATAGGTTTCATATTAATGAACCGGAAACAGAAAACCACCTAATAATAGAGGGTTCTGGCGGTATTTTAGTGCCGTTAAATGATGAAGATACCATGTTTGATATTATCATGCCAGATTATAAAGTTGTTGTTGTATCAAGAAATTATTTGGGTAGTATAAATCATTCGCTTTTAACAATTAAATGGTTGTTGCATAAAGGATATGATGTTTCGGTAATATTTAGTGGAGAGGTCAATCCACATACAGAAAATATTATTCTTCATAAAACAGGTGTCTCTTTAATTGGTAGATTAGATGAAGAAAAAGAGTTTACAAAAGAGGTGATTAAAAAATATGCAGATAGGTTTGAGGGGATATTAAAATCACTCTAAACGCTGTAATATTTCGGCATTATCTACGGTAGCGAGCAATTTATAATGTTGGGCTAAATAGGCATCTATATATTCATTTTCCTCAATCTCCTTTTTATCTAAAATTCGCCTGTTCTTTCGTATTACAACTGTTTTAGGTTGCAATTCTTCCATTATAAACTGAAGCTCTTCAATGGAGTTTTTTCTTGGATTGTTAAAAAACGAAAATAGTTCGTCTCTACAAATATTACTAGGGTGTGTAGAGGCGGTTGTAGGCGGTAGCGTATCTAAATTCCAATAACCAATGTGATATTCAAAAAATAGAATGTTCTTGGTTTCTAATTTATTTTCTAAAATAAATTGCGGTGCAGAAAAACCTTCGCCATTAAAAAAAGTTCCTTTCTTGTATTTATTATTTATGACATTAGCATACTCTAAATAACTCTCAGCAGGTATCAAAAAGACTATAAAAACTAAGTATGCAGGTAGTTTTGGCTTGTATTGTAATATTAAGTTATAGATGACGGTCCCAACCAAAATAAGTAACATTGGGTGTAGTTGAATTAAGTAATGACCATTAATTCTTCCGCCTTTAACAAAAGAGAACAGAACACCTGAAATGGCAACTAGAAGTAGTTGTACGGTTCTATTTTTAAAATTTAGATATTTGGTTTTAAATGCATATATCAAGAATAGACCGGTAATTATAAAAATGGGTGCTAACTTAAAAATGGAGTATCTTCTGGCTTCGGTGTATTCTAAGGGCGCTAAAATTACTGATCTCCACCATACAAGTGTTTGGTCGCTTAAATAGTAGGGAAGTATAGTCGCTAAAATTACTGTTACAACACCAATTCCAAATAATAATACATGAATTAGGTTAATGTTTTTCTTAGAGAAAAAGGATTCATAAAGCAAGAATATACCAATGAATAGAATAGGGAATGCCATGTTCAATTTCACCATAACTGTGGCACCCATTAATAGACCAGCTAAGAATATATAAATGGTAGATTTCTTAGTAAACAAAATGTAAAGTGCAGGAACAAAAAAGGCAATGCAAATATGCTCAGACATAACACCTTGTAGGCTTCCAAAAAGGCTTAATAGAAAAATACAGCATATGCCAATTATAACAGAAGCCCTTTTAGGTATGGTCGTAAGTGCTATTTTATATGTAAAATAAGCAGTTATAATTACTAGAAGCACACCTGTAAAACGTATAGCTATAAAGCTTTTACCGAATACAGATATTATTGAAGCAAAGAAAGCAAATGTTAATGGTGGTTTTAAATCCCATAACTGTGTATAAGGTAAAAAGCCGTTAGCCCAAGATTGACCTAAAAGTATAAAAGTACTTTCGTCGCGATCTACATAATCCCTAAAGAAAAAGGGGAAACGAATAAAAAAGGTGATAAAAGAGAAAATGAGAAATACGGATGTATTTTTCATTTGGGAAAAATTTAAAAATGCTTTTAGCTTTCTTTTTAAGGGCATCTCTTAGTTGCGGTTTATTTCCCGATCTTTGCAAGATAGATAAAATGAAGAATTATAAATTCTATGAAAGTGGAAAATCTATCTACTCGCGATAAAAAACATTTATGGCACCCCTTAACGCAGCATAAATTAAACAAGCCGCAATTACCCATTGTAAAGGCTAAAGATGCTTTGTTATTTGATGAGGAAGGAAACGAATATATTGATGGAATAGCATCATGGTATACGGTAATGTATGGGCATGGTAACCAATATATTATTTCGGCAATGACCAAACAGATGCAGAAGTTAGATTTTGTGATGTTCAGCGGGTTAACTCATGAGCCGGCAATTGAACTTTCAGAAAAGTTAATGGAGATTTTACCTCAAAATCAGGCGAAATTATTCTTCAACGATAATGGTTCTACGGCAATTGAGGCAGCGATAAAAATGGCACTTCAATATTTTCATAATAATGGAGAAAAAAGAGATACCCTAATTGCTTTTGAAGATGGTTTTCATGGCGATACATTTGGGGCAATGAGTGCATCTGGACTCTCATCCTACAATGGTCCGTTTGAAGATTTTTTATTGAAAGTCGTTCGTATACCTACTCCCCAAGTTGATAATATAGGTGAAGTAAAAAAGATGCTGGCTCAAATACTAAAAGAGAATAGTTGTGCTGCTTTTGTTTTTGAACCATTAGTACAAGGTGCGGCAGGCATGAAATTTCATTCCGCTACAGGTTTAGATGAATTAATCGGACTATGTCATGAGAACAAGGTGTTATGTATAGCAGATGAAATAATGACTGGTTTTGGTAAAACTGGTAAAGATTTTGCTTCAGATAATTTAGTGAACAAGCCAGATATTATGTGTTTAAGTAAAGCACTTACTGCGGGTATGTTCCCATTAAGTATTACTAGTTGTTCTCAAGAAGTCTATAATCGGTTTTTAAGTGATGAGGTACATAAAGGTTTTTTTCATGCGCATACTTTTAGTGCACATCCTATAGGTTGTGTAGCGGCAATAGCGGGTATTGAGCTGTTAAATTCTCCCGATGTCTTAAAAAGAAGAACTTATATTGAAAAGGCTCACACCGCATTTGCATCGAAAATTGAAAGTCATATTAAAGTAGAACAAGTAAGGGTAATGGGCGTAATATTAGCCATAGACCTTCAGATTAAAATGGAACGTTATGGTAATTTACGTGATGAACTTTATAACTTCTTTTTACAAAGAGGTGTGCTATTAAGACCATTAGGAAATACAATTTATGTATTGCCACCATATGTAATTACAAATGCACAACTTCAGAAAATTTATGACGCCATTACTGAAGCATTAGATACATTTTAGAATAGAAATTGAAAGAAAAAATATCCATATCGGCCATTGCCTCCTTATCTCCCCTGGGAAGTACAATAGAAGAAACTTGGGCGGCATATCAAAATAATGACCATTACTTTTCTTTAGTAAAAGAAAATGGAAATACCTCTTGGGTTGCACCATTGTCACCGGCTGCAAGAACAAAAGTCGATGAACTTAGAAATTCTGATACTAAATATAAAAAGTTAGATGATAGTGTGCTATTCGCAATGGAGGCGTCTAGATTGGCAGTACAGCAATCTGGTTGGGAAAACACTTCAGAGTTCGGAATCAATTTAGGGTCCTCTAGAGGGGCTACAAAATTATTTGAACAGTATCATGCGGAATATTTGGAAACGGGCATTACATCTACCTTAAGTTCGCCTACAACAACATTGGGCAACATTTCTTCATGGGTATCTCATGATTTAGGAGCTGTTGGACCAGAAATATCACATTCCATCACCTGTTCAACGGGTTTGCATTCTGTATTGAACGGAGTAGCTTGGCTAAATAGCGGAATGGCAACTAAGTTTTTGGTTGGTGCTAGTGAAGCGCCGCTGACCAATTTCACTATTGCCCAAATGAAGGCATTGAAAATTTATGCAAAAGCGCCCAAGTCGAATTCTGCTTCGGTAGTCAATATCGCAACGGTAACTGAACGAAGCCGAAGTTACCCTTGCCAAGCATTAAACCTGAAGAAAGAATACAATTCTATGATTTTAGGCGAAGCTGCTTCAGTCGCCTGTTTAGAAACAGGAGTAGTAAAGAATGCGTTGGCTATTATAGATGGAGTAGGCTATGCGACTGAAATATTAAAACATAACACATCTATATCTGCTAATGCTGTATGTTTTCAAAAGTCTATGAAAATGGCTTTAGGTGAAATAGATTTTGCTGAGGTCGATGCAATTGTAATGCATGCGCCAGGTACCATTAAAGGAGATTCGTCAGAATTCAATGCTATTAAAGAAGTTTTTGGGGATTACATGCCTCAATTGACTACTAACAAATGGAAAATTGGTCACACTTTCGCAACCTCGGGGATGCTAAATCTAGAGTTGGCAGTTTTAATGTTACAACATAATAGGATGATCTCAGTGCCTTTTGTGGAGTCAAAAACTACGAATAGAAAACTTAAAAAAATACTGGTAAATGCTGTTGGTTTTGGTGGTAATGCTGTGAGTATTTTAGTAAGTAAGAATGAATAATCTGATTTAAATAAAGTTTGATTTGATGATGAGGTTATTATTTTAAAACCTCCAATTATTTTTTCAATTTAAATTCCGTTATTTTTGAACCTTGGTAACAACCTAAGATTATATGAGCGAAGCAAGACATAATTGGTCAAAAGAAGAAATCCTAGAAATATATAACAAGCCTTTAATGGAGCTACTTTATGAAGCTGCAACTGTACACAGGAAAAATCATGACCCAAATACAGTACAGGTTTCTACATTACTTTCAATTAAAACAGGCGGATGTCCGGAAGATTGTGGGTATTGTCCTCAAGCTGCTCGTTATCACACAGATATTGAAGGGAATGATCTTATGGCTGTTTCTCAAGTAAAAGCTCAAGCGCTAAGAGCTAAGGCTTCTGGTAGTTCTCGAGTTTGTATGGGGGCTGCATGGCGAAATGTAAAAGATGGTCCTGAATTTGATCAAGTGTTAGAAATGGTACGTACCATTAACAAGCTTGACATGGAGGTTTGTTGTACGTTGGGTATGATTACCGAGAATCAGGCAAAACGTTTGGCAGAAGCAGGCTTGTATGCTTACAATCATAACTTAGATACTTCAGAAGATTATTATAAAGATGTTATTTCTACTCGTGCTTTTGAAGATCGTTTAGATACTATTGAAAATGTTCGTAAAAGTAATGTTACTGTTTGTAGTGGTGGTATTATTGGTATGGGGGAAGAATTAGAAGATAGAGCCGGTATGTTAGTGGCGTTGACTTCATTGAATCCGCAACCAGAATCTGTGCCAATTAATGCACTTGTTGCCGTAGAGGGTACTCCTATGGAAGATATTGAGCCAATTTCAATTTGGGAGATGATTAGAATGGTTGCAACTACAAGAATTGTAATGCCAGAAACCCAAGTGAGATTATCTGCTGGGCGTACAGAAATGAGTAGAGAAGGGCAGGCCATGTGTTTCTTTGCAGGTGCAAATTCTATATTTGCGGGCGATAAATTGTTGACTACGCCAAACCCAGATGTAAATGCTGATATGGAAATGTTCAAATTACTAGGGCTAAATCCTCAAAAACCGTTTACTAAAGTTTCCCAACCTAAGACAGTAGAGGCAGAAGATTCTAAATTACAAACATTAGGGGAGAAGCCTAAATGGTCTCGACCTGGGCATTCAATAGAGCGAAATGAAACTGCAAAACAGAAAGCAAAAGTTAACTAGTTCTATATTAATACATTTTTAAGAATATAATTTCTATTCGTTAATTACCTTTGGCTTCCCAAAAAAACCAGTAGTAATTGAATTTATCAGAAATCCCTAGGGTAAGTCATATTACCAAGGAAGACTTTATCGAGAATTATTTTAAGCCTCAAAAGCCTGTCGTTATCGAGAGGGCAATTGAGGATTGGCCTGCTTTTAGAAAGTGGAACCTATCGTACATGAAAGATGTTGCGGGTGACATTACAGTACCTTTATATGATAATAGACCGGTACAACATAAAGATGGTTTCAATGAACCTCATGCTACAATGAAGATGGCAGATTATGTTGATTTATTAAAAGCTGAACCAACTAAATACAGAATATTTCTTTGGAATATTTTAAAGGAAGTTCCAAAACTTCAAAAAGATTATACTTTTCCTGATTTTGGATTACGATTGTTGAAGGGGTTACCTATGTTATTTTTTGGAGGTAAAGATTCGTATACCTTTATGCACTACGATATTGATTTGGCCAATATATTTCATTTTCATTTTGATGGTGAAAAGGAAGTTGTGCTTTTTCCGCAATCCGAAACAAAACATCTATATAAAGTTCCGCATTCATTAATTACACATGAAAGCATAGATTTTTCAAATCCTGATTATAAGGAATGGCCGGCATTAAAAAATGCAAGCGGATATAAATCAACACTTTCTCATGGTGAAGTTTTATACATGCCCGAAGGATATTGGCATTACATGAAATACAACACCCCTGGTTTTTCTATGAGTTTGCGAGCAATAGCTCGTAATCCAAAAAATTTAGCAAAGGCATCTTATAATATTTTCATCATGCGCTACTATGATGTATTGATGCGAAAATTAAAAGGTCAAGATTGGATCGATGAAAAGAATGAAAAAGCTATTGCTAAAACGAACGAAGTTTTTAGAGTTTCGAATTAAAGTGACTTTAACTTAATTAATGAGTTCTTTGAGTTTTTCATAAACCAAGTGGCTCTCCCAGCCTCTATAGAGAAGGTAATCTGCTAATTTCTTTCTTCTTTTTTGAATATTGGTTTCTGATATTTGCTGAAGTCTTTTATTGGCCAATATATCTAATGTTTTCAAGTACTCATTAGGGTCAATCTCTTTTAGCGCAGTAGTGATGTTGTATTTAGAAATGTTTCTAAATTTTAATTCGTTGACAATTCTATTTTTTCCCCACTTTTTAATATTGAATTTTCCTCTTGCAAAACTTTTAGCGAACCTTTCTTCATTTAAAAAACGATCTTCAATAAGTTGAGCAATGATAGTGTCGATTGCTATAGGAATCATGCCCATTTCCTTCAATTTGGAAACCACTTCTTTATGGCAACGGTCTTGATAAGCACAATAGTTTTCTATTTTTTTTGTCGCTTCCTGAATGGTGAAGCCTTTAGTTTTTGAAGTAGTCAAAAGTATATTTATTATAATTGAGAATAAACGTTAGGTAAATTTACCATAACTTATCTATAAGTTGAAATTTTATAATATTTTGGGCGATTGCGAGTTTTATAATAAAATATTAAAAATGAGAAAATTGTTATTGCTAGTATTTGTTTTTTCGATGTTAACTGGTTGTGACGAAGAAGAAATAATAGTTAATGAAATAGAGTTAAAAGATATTACAAGTAACATTTTAATAAATAACCCTATTATTTATGAGTCAACTGATGTCAATATCACAGTTGAAAATAATAGTGGGGCAATAGAATCTATAGTAGTTTATTTTAATGATGAAATTCTTTTGAATTTAGAGAATGATTCAAATGTCAACTTTAGTTTTAATCCTGAACTATACCCAACTGGATTAGCAAATATTAAGATTGAAATAATTGAAAAATCTGGTGGGCTTATTTCAAAAATTTATCCAATTACAATTCATAGAAAGTTATTAGACGTTGAATTAGATAATTACTTTTTTCGTAAAGGAAATAAAGATTTTATGATTTTTGCATCAGCATATGATGGTTCATTGTTAGCAACTAGGTTAATTGATTCTATTCCAATATCGTTTGTTTTATCTACTGAAGTAGATATAGATTTAGAAACACCTTATATGTTTACTATTGCCTCAAGAAACGAATTCGTAGATATAGAATATGCAAATTTATATACTGTAATGGATGTAACAAGGTCAGGTTTTAATGAATTTAGACCAAAATCTCCACGAAGAAGTGAGTATTCTAAACAATATAAATTAAACACTATTGGTTTTTCGGAGGATGTAATAATTGAAGGATCAATCAATCCAGGGTATTCCACAGGTTATGATCATTTGGATTTTTCTTTTTCTTTTACCAAGTATGAATATTTAAACGAGGATAATAATATAGATACTTATTATATCAACGCTTATAATCGAAATACTAGACAAGTAAGTCATATGTGGATTAACGATGATACTTTATTAAACAATCAAGAATTAAATGCGAATGAACTATCTACAGAAGACCAGATTGAAGGTTTTGTAGATACAACTTATTCTGATGGTTTAGAGAATGATCATACTAGAATGCTTCAAATAAGAGGATACCAAAATGAAAAAGATTTTAAAAATGATAATTATCATGAAATTTGGCGAAGTGGTCATACCACAACGCAATCTCCTGATATGTACATTCAGCCTATAGAAGATTATGTGTTAAATACATCATTTTATAAATATTCACATTTCTTACGTTTAGAGGATTATATAACAAATAGGGTTGGTGTCCCTTTTGAAAAATATAATATACCAAATTGGGATTTAGATTTTCAAATTATTGATAAGCAAATAAATTTAACAGTCAATGGAAGTGGTCATAATGTAGGTAAATTATTAATTTCTTCAGGAAATTCGGCTGATGAAATCCCTACTGTTGAAGGTAAATTAAACCATTATACTTGGAACATTAATTTTGATAGTAATAAAACATCAATAATTACACTTCCTGAGGTTCCTCAAGAAATTAAAAATTGGAGTTTTGGAAAATTTTATAATTCATCTAATCTAAATGTTAAATGGTTTAGAGTAGAGAGGTATGAAAATATAGAAGATTATGATAATTATTTAAATCAAATTATAAGGGAGAATAAAATTCTATTTCAAGTAAGCCCTTTGTTTGAGGCAAAATTTATATCTAACGACAAGTATAGTAATTTTATGTTCGATTCAGATACATTTTTTGATTAACAATTAAAAAAAACCTAAAACAAAAAAAGCGACTCCGTTAAGAAGTCGCTTTTTTTATTTAATATATTGTTTTTCCGTCTTTATTTTTAAAACGGTATTCAAGATACGTATACGCATCACGTGGTTGTATTTTGATCCATCGTTTGTATTCTAAGAACCATTTCGTTCTTAATGATGGAAATCCTTTTGTGATATATGCCGCTATAAAGGGGTGTATATTAAGAGTTATACTATTATCCTTTGCGGGTCCTTTAAGGAGTTTTTCAAGATCCACTGTAATTTTATCTATTAAAACAATTGGTGCTTCCACCTGTTTCCCTGTGTTGTTGGGATCTTCTTCCGTTGTTTTAATATTCATTTCAGGTCGTACCCTTTGTCGGGTAATCTGAATTAAACCAAATTTACTAGGAGGTAATATTTTGTGCTTGGCACGATCGTCTTTCATCTCATCTCTAAGATGTTCAAAAAGCCTTTTTCTATGTTGTGGTTTTATCATATCGATAAAATCTACCACTATAATACCGCCCATATCACGAAGGCGTAACTGCCTTGCAATTTCTGATGCGGATAAAAGATTTACCTCTAGGGCAGTATCTTCTTGATTTTTGGCTTTATTGGATCTATTACCACTGTTTACATCTATTACGTGAAGTGCTTCGGTATGCTCTATAATTAAATAGGCGCCTTTGCTCATTGCGGCTGTACGGCCAAAAGACGTTTTAATTTGTCTTTCGATTCCAAATTTTTCAAAAATAGGCACATTAGTGTTGTTATAGTGCTTAACTATGCTCTCCTTTTCTGGAGCGATTTCCGCAACATACTCCTTAATTTCATTAAATAAGGTGTCGTCATCAACATGTATACCTGTAAAACTATCATTAAAAACATCCCTTAATATAGATGATGCTCTATTGAGTTCTACGAATACTTTAGATGGCGTTTGAGCACGTTGTAATTTTTTACACATTGCTGTCCATTTGTTCAGCAAGTTTTCTAGATCTTTGTCCAGCTCGGCAACTTTTTGTCCTTCTGCGACTGTTCTGATTATAACACCAAACCCTTTTGGTTTAATGCTTCTAACTAGTCTTTTTAACCTGTCTTTTTCTTCTTTGCTCGCTATCTTTTGAGATACGGAAACACGGTCAGAAAAAGGAACCATAACCAAGTAACGTCCGGCAATTGATAGCTCAGAGCTAATTCTTGGTCCTTTAGTAGATATAGGTTCTTTTACAATTTGAACCAATAGTGATTGGTTCGCTTTAATGACATCGGTAATAACACCATTTTTGTCAATATCGGTCTCGAACGGGAAATTTCCTAAGGAGTAATCCTTTAATTTTCCAGTACTCACTTGTTTTATGAACTTGAGCATAGAAGATAGTTGCGGTCCAAGATCGTGGTAATGCAAGAATGCATCTTTTTCATAACCAACGTTAACAAACGCTGCGTTAAGACCAGTCACCGGCTTTCTTATTTTGGCTAGAAAAATATCGCCAACAGAAAAATCGTTACTATTCTCTTCTTTGTGTAGTTCAGTGAGTTTTCCGTCCTTTAACAAGGCAAAGTCAACGGCTTGGGAACTAGATCTTACGATTAATTCTCTATTCACCTGAATATATATTTAGTTGTTCCAACTATTAAAATAGGGAACGAACTGATTAAACAATACCATAGACAAATACAAAAGTATCTGCCGAGATCCAAACTATGGACCTCTATGTCAATGAACGTATTTTAAAAAGAAAAAGTAGTTATAAAACTACTTTTTCTTGTGTCGGTTAGCTCTTCTACGCTTCTTGCGCTTGTGTGTAGCTACCTTATGTCTCTTTCTTTTCTTACCGCTTGGCATAAAGTTCTTTTTTTAAGATTAATTATTTTACGTGTACGTTGCTCTTAACTCCTTCTACAAAAACCTTTGCAGGCTTAAATGCTGGAATGTTGTGAGCGGGTATTTTAATAGTTGTGTTCTTGGAAATATTTCTACCGGTCTTTTCGGCTCTAGTTTTGATGATAAAACTACCAAAACCTCTTAGGTAAACATTGTCACCACTTTCTAATGATGTTTTTACCTCTTCCATAAAGGATTCAACAGTTGCCTGTACATCTCCTTTTTCAATTCCCAGCTTATCTGAGATCTTCGATACAATTTCCGCTTTCGTCATCTTTCAATATTAGATTTTCTGTATGTTTTTTCGGGTTGCAAATATATAAATTAAATTCAATCTTTCTTTCTAATGGGTTAATTTTAAGTGTATAAACTGCTACTTTTATAACTTAGTATTCAAGAGCATGTCATTTTCGGGTAAAATTTTAGATTGGTATCACATAAATAAACGCAGTTTACCATGGCGTAAGACTACTGATCCTTATAAAATATGGCTGTCAGAAATAATACTCCAACAAACACGTGTTGCCCAGGGAACCCCGTATTACTTGAGCTTTGTAGACAATTTCCCTTCTGTTCATGATCTCGCCAATGCCAATGAAGAACAAGTTTTAAAACTTTGGCAAGGTTTGGGTTACTATTCAAGAGCAAGAAATCTGCATGCGGCGGCCAAAATGGTCGTAAACGAGTATGGTGGTGTATTTCCTGATAATTATAAGAAACTTTTAACACTGAAAGGGGTAGGCGATTATACGGCTAGTGCCATTTCATCTATATGTTTTAATGAACCACAAGCTGTAGTAGATGGAAATGTATACAGGGTTTTGGCTAGATACTATGGTATAGATATACCAATTAACAGTACTGAAGGGATTAAATATTTTAAAGCGTTAGCTGAAAAAGTGATGGATCCAGTGGAAATAAGGGATTATAATCAGGGTATAATGGAGTTTGGAGCTATACAATGTTCACCAAAGAAACCATTATGTCTCCTTTGTCCTTTAAATGATAGTTGTGTAGGTCTAGAAAAAGGTCTGGTTGATCAATTACCTGTTAAGTTAAAGAAGACAAAAGTTAGAAATAGATACTTCAATTATCTTATACCTATATATAAGGATATGGATGGAGCTCAATTTACAGGTCTTAAACAAAGAAAAGGAAAAGGTATTTGGCAGAACCTTTGGGAATTTCCACTTTTAGAGTCAAAAGAAATCTTAGAGATTGATGATATTACTATAAGGTATAAGGAAGCGTTAGGTGATATTGAATCTGTTGAGTTGTTAGAATATAATGAGAATGCCATTGTGCATAAATTATCTCATCAACATTTACATACTAAGTTCTGGATAGTGAACACAGAAAATGATTTTGATGGTAAGATTTCGATTAAAAAATTAACTGAATTTCCTGTGCCTGTTTTAATAGCAGACTTTATAAAAGCATTTAAATTTTAGTACTTTTGATTTTTATATCTTTAAGTTATGAGCGGTACATTAAATAAGGTGATGTTAATAGGGCATTTAGGTGATGAAGTTAAAATGCATTATTTTGAAGGAGGCGGTAGTATTGGTAGATTTCCAATAGCTACTAATGAGACCTATACCAATAAATCTACGGGAGAGCGCGTTACCAATACAGATTGGCATAACGTTGTTGTAAGGAATAAAGCTGCTGAAATTTGCGAAAAATATCTTAGTAAAGGAGATAAGGTTTATGTTGAAGGAAGATTAAAGAATCGTCAATGGCAAGGGGAAGATGGTAATACCAGGTATTCTACCGAGGTACATGTGCAAGAATTTACCTTTTTGTCTACTAAAAAAGAGGGTATGCAGAACAGTGGTGGTTCAGCACCTAGTCCTCAAAAGGCAGATACTGAAAACAGAACACCACCAAAAGCACCTGCTCCTTTAAGTCAAGATGCAGATGATGATTTGCCATTCTAACAAAATTATAAACAGAAACTATTGGACCCAGACCCCTTACCGTTCTTAATGACAACATTGGTTGTTAACGGTGTTTTTGCAATGAATATAATTGTGCTTTGTGTACTGCTTATTTGCTCTGCACTTATTTCTGGTGCCGAAGTAGCTATGTTTGGTCTATCTACAACAGAAATTAAGGAATTACAAGATGAGAAATCTGCCAAAAGTTCCATTTTAATTAAACTTTTAGAACGTCCCAAAAAATTATTGGCAACTATATTGATTGCCAACAATGCCATTAATATTGGAGTAGTGCTTTTATTCAGTATTATTGGTGACACCCTTTTTGAAAATATAACTAATGTATTGTTCGGTGTCGTATCTGTACGTTTTCTTTTAGAAGTTGTCGTCGCTACCTTTCTTATTTTAATGTTCGGTGAAATTTTGCCCAAAGTATATGCCAATAGAAATAGAATGAGTTTTGCGCACTTAATGGCTTTTCCGCTACGTGTGTTAGATTTTATTTTCTCGCCATTAAGTTTACCCATGCGTTCAGGTACACTGTTTATGTATAATAAACTAGGGAAACAAAAAACCAACTTAAGTATTGATCAGTTGTCACAGGCATTAGATTTAACTTCTCACGGAGATACCACTAAAGAAGAGAAAAAGATTTTAGAAGGTATTGTAACCTTTGGTAACACAGATACCAAGCAGGTAATGAGACCTCGTATAGATATTTTTGCACTTAATGAGCAAATGAAATTTCCAGAAGTTCTAGGTGAAATAAAGAAGAATGGATATTCAAGAATACCCGTTTTTGGCGAGAATATAGACACGGTAAAGGGAGTGCTATATGTAAAAGATTTACTGCCGTACCTAGATAGAAAGACATTTAATTGGATGACTTTAATACGGGAGCCTTATTTTGTTCCTGAAAATAAAAAGTTGGATGATTTATTGGGTGAGTTTCAAGAAAAGAAGAATCACCTGGCAATTGTAGTTGATGAGTATGGAGGTACTTCTGGTTTGGTAACCCTGGAAGATATTATTGAAGAAATTGTTGGAGATATAAGTGACGAGTTTGATGATGAAGATCTTATATTCTCTAAGTTAGATGATTTTAATTATGTATTTGAAGGTAAAACCCCTCTTAAAGATTTTTATCGGGTAATTAAGTTGGAAGATAGTGACTTGTTTGAAGAAAACAAAGGGGAGTCTGAAACATTAGCTGGCTTTGTTTTAGAAAAAGCGGGAAGTTTCCCGAAGAGAGGAGAAAAAATAATTTTTGATTCTTATACGTTTGTTGTTGAAGGAATGGACAAAAAAAGATTGAAACAAATAAAAGTGACCTTGCCACATGAAGCTTAATTCGTTAGTAGGATTTTTGATTTTATTTATTTTAGTAGTTAGCTGTAAAGTTGAGCCTGTAATTCCTAAACCAAAGGCTAAAATGCGTTTAGAATATCCACAAGGTAAATTAGCGGATTTAGAAACTGAAAATTTCAGTTTTAAATACAATCAACTAGCAACGGCGGAGCCTAATGGGGATAGAGCATATACTATTTCATACCCTGATATGAAAGGTGCCATATTTCTAAGTTATAAAAAGATAGAAGGTAACTTGTCTCAATTGATCAATGACTCAAAAAGGCTAAGTTATGAGCATGCTTCAAAGGCAGATAATATTGTAGAGCAACCATATGTAAATCCTAATGAGAAAATTTATGGGGCTTTATTTGAAGTTCAAGGAAATGCAGCCTCTCAATCTCAGTTTTTTGTAACGGATAGTACAGAACACTTTTTGACGGGTTCTGTTTATTTTTATACTAAACCCAATTACGATTCTATTCTTCCGGCTGCCGCATATCTTCAAAATGATATAAGGGGTATCATTGAAACACTACGGTGGAAAAAATAATAAGGCATGATGACAAAGCAAAATCTTTTAGATTGTCACACTCGAATAAAACCATTTGTTCATAATACCGCTATTCTTACCTCTAGACTAATCGATAGAGAAGTCAACTCAAGTATATTTTTTAAATGTGAGAATTTTCAAAGAGCAGGTGCTTACAAAATGCGTGGTGCTACAAATGTAATTTTACAATTATCAGAAGAACAGAAAAAATGTGGTGTAGTAACGCATTCTTCAGGTAATTTTGCTCAAGCATTATCATTGGCAGCGCAAAGTGTTGGTGTTGCTGCGCATATTGTAATGCCCGATACTGCCCCAGAAGTTAAAAAAGTTGGTGTTAGAGAGTATGGTGGTAAAATATATGAGTGCAAGCCTACAGTTGATGCAAGACAAGCTTTGGCAGATGAAATTGCATTAAAGACTGGAGCTACGTTTGTACATCCTTCTAACGATAACAATGTTATTTTGGGTCAAGGTACAGCGGCTATGGAGCTTTTATATGAACAGCCTGATTTAGATTTTATATTTTGCCCGGTAGGAGGTGGCGGACTCATTGCGGGATCTGCTTTGGCGGCTAAATATTTTAGTAATAATTGTAAAGTTTATGGAGCTGAGCCTTTTGAGGCTGATGATGCCTACCGTTCTTTGCAAAGTGGTAAAATTGAAAGTAATGAAACCACAAATACCATTGCGGACGGACTAAAAACAGTGTTAGGGGATAAGAATTTCCCTATTATTAAAGAATTGGTTAGCGGAATCATAAGAGTGACCGAAGATGAAATAGTTGTCGCTATGAAATTGGTTTGGGAACGTATGAAAATTATTATAGAACCTTCTAGTGCTGTAACTGTGGCTGCAGTTTTAAAACAATCAAAACTACAGCCAGAAATTTTTCAGAATAAAAAAATAGGTGTTATTATATCTGGTGGTAATGTAGATCTTTCTAAATTACCTTTTTAGAAGATTTAAAATTCTATTGCTTGTTAAGAATTTCTTCTGCATTCTTAATACTAGAATTAATATTTTCTTTAACCTGATTAACTTTTTCTTCTTCTTCTTTTAGCCATTCTTTCTTTTCGTCAGAAAGTTCTTTGCCGTCCATTATCTCTTCAGCATCAAAACGGTCACCAAAATCTTGCATCCAATCCATCATTGATCTATTTGCTTCTTGGAGGTCTTTCATTGCTTTTGCTTCTACTGATTCGGCTCCAAGAGAATCTGCCAGTGGTTTTAATTGACCAACTAGTTTTCCTAGAGTTCCCATTTTTGGCATCACCTCATCATGTATGCTCATTACATGCTCCATTTTTGAAGTTTCTTCAACTTTCTTTGTTTCCTTGCAAGAGGTAAAAGTCAACAAAATAGCTGCTAATAGGGTATAAAGAATATTTTTCATTTTAATTGTTGTCTTGAGTTTTTACAGAATTTATTGTGTAGTTGTAATCTTTTACTTTGGTATCTGTAATAACAGATTTAACTTGGTCAATAGAAATTAAAGAGGGGTCATAAACGATAATTCCGTTTTTGTTTTCAAAGCTAATATCAGCGGAAATTACACCGTCATTAGTTTTTAGGTTAGAGGCAATTTTATCTGCGCACCCTTCTTGACAAGCCATACCGTCAATATTTACAACTATGGTATTTGTAATTCTATTTTCAATTTTGATAGGACTTTCTTGTGCTTGTGAAACATTGGTGGCTAAAACAAACAGTGCCAATCCAAGAAATAATAATTTAAATTTCATACTTCAAATCTTTTGTACTGATTAACAAATAGAGCAAAAACTCCTTGTAAAGATACCAATTATGTAAAATGCAATTCAGAATTTGATAAAATAAACTAGTAGTTAGATATTTTTCTTGTAAAAAATCCCACTTTTGTTTTAAACTAATAGTTTTGAAAAATATAGATCAAAAGTGGCTTTACCTCATAACTCTCTCATTTATATGGGGCTCTTCATTTATCTTAATTAAAAGATCTCTTATTGGGTATACTCCATTACAAGTAGGCGGATTAAGAATTGTTTTTGCATCAACTTTACTTTTTATTATAGGGTTTAGATCATTGAAAACGCTTTCTAAAACAGATTGGAAATGGATTGGGATAGCGGGACTCTGCAGTTCATTTTTTCCGCCATTTTTCTTTGCTTTGGCACAAACGGAAATAAGTAGTGGTATAACCTCAATTTTAAATTCTGTTGCTCCCTTGTTTACTACTTTGGTAGGTATAGCGCTATTTGGTTTAATGCTGAAGGGTAGGCAGGTTCTTGGGGTGTTAATAGGTCTTTTTGGGACTGTGGTGCTGATTGCAGCTGGTATGGAGAATAATATAAATCAAAATTACTGGTATTCGTTATTCATTATTTTTGCGGCTTTAGGGTATGCTTTTAATATCAATATCATAAAGAAATATCTGTCTCATTTAAGTCCGTTGGCAGTAACAACAGCTAGTTTTGGAGTGGCTTTTTTTCCTGCCTTGATTATACTTATGTATACTGGAGTATTTCAACAGTTTGTTCATAATAGTGCTATGCATCAAGCAGTTTGGTATATAATGGCATTGGCTTTTTTAGGAACAGCTTTGGCAAACATTCTATTTAATAAATTAATAAAATTATCTAGTCCGGTATTTGCGGCATCGGTGACCTATTTAATTCCGCTAGTTGCTGTCTTATTCGGGTTTTTAGATGGTGAGAATATTAGTTTCATTCAGTTATTAGGTGGTCTTATCATCTTATTTGGAGTCTGGCTTGTAAATCGTAAAAAACCTAATTTGAATGAAAAAATTAAGTAGTACTGTAACAAATGAAAAATAGTATTGTCTTTTTAGAGAACTAATCAAAAAACAGAAATCATGAAAAAATCACTATTTATTCTGGCTATAATCTTCATGGTCAGTGGAATTCAGGCACAAGAAAAAACATTCAATGTAAAATCTTTTGATAAACTAATAGTTAGTCCGCATATAGAGGTTAATCTAGTTGAGGGTGAAGAAGAAAGTGTAGTGGTTGATAATGCAAAAATCTCGTTAGATAAACTAAATGTGGAGGTAGAAGGTAGAACCTTAAGGTTGTATTTAGATGGTGCAAAAGTGGTAACAAAGTCTGAACGTATTTCTAGTGATCAATGGAGAGGTAGCAAATCTATTTACAACGGTACAATGGCTTCCGTTACTGTAACGTATAGAAAGCTTGAAAATTTATCTATTAGGGGAGAAGAGATAGTAAGATGTAAAAATCTTTTTACTGCTGATGATTTTAAAATGTCATTATATGGTGAGGCTAAAGTCTATTTTGATTCGGTTTCTATTGATGAATTAACCGTTGCAATTTACGGTAGCAGTTATTTGGAAATAGGTAAGGGTAAAGTATCACGACAAGTATTTAGAGCTTACGGAGAAAGTGAAGTAAATACTGAAAACATGGTAGCAGAGGAAACTAAGATTACTGCTTATGGAGAAAGCAATTTTAGGGTAAATGTTGTGGAACGATTAAAAGTGACTTGCTATGGTGAAACCAACGTGAATTACTCAGGTAATCCTGAAGTGGATAAAGGTTTAATATTTGGCGAAGCCAGAATTAGAAAAATAGGATAGTAATAAAGTCAATATAGAAGTATAAAAAACCCGCTTATTAGCGGGTTTTTCTTTTGGAAATAGTATGTTGTTATTCAAAATCTGAAGGAGAAACACCATCATTAACTTTAATTTCAGAAACTATAAATTCAAAGGATTGCGGTCCAACAGTCTGCATTATTTTATAAGGAAACAATATACCAGCTACCTCTTTGTAATCTTCAAAATTAGAAGTGCTTGCAATTTGCTGACCTTGCATTTCAGTTATGGTCACCTCTTGTAGTTTAAGTCCGGTTTCGGCATCATAGAAAGCAGATTTGTTTTCGCCAACTTTAAGTTTGTAAGCATTTTTATCACCAACCATTTCCATGCCTTCCAAAGTAATGGTGTTGTCACTTAATAATTGGAGTTCAGAAAATGGAGCAGATTCACCTTTAAAGGTTTTTATTTCTTCACCAGCAAGATCTTTACGCTGCCCTTGTACAATCATATAACCTTTATCGCCATTAAGTACTTGTTTGCTAACTGAATTACCCATCATTTGTACATCTTGCATTAGTTGGTCGCTAGATGTTTTTTTGATGTTCAAATTAAGCTTCATGCCTTGCATTTCTGCTTCAGCCATCATTGCTAGCGTGTTAACACCTTCTAGTTTTGATTTTCCACCAATAGCCTCAATATATTTTTCAAGTACAGATTGCGCAGATACATCTGTAGGTATAGCTGCATTGTAATTTGGAGTTTCAACTCTGTCGGCAGTTTTTGAGTAAGCAAGCAAAGGAAGTTTCTTTCCTTTGAACTGAACATTTTCTAGATTAGTCAAAATATCACTTCCCTTGCCAACGACAATTACTCTGGCGTTATCAACATTGAAATATTTTTTAGCAGCTGTTTCTACTTCTTCTTTGCTAATCTTATCTAGTTTCTCTAAAAATGTTTTGTAAAAATCTTTAGATAGATTTTCTTTCTCAACGTTCAAAGCATATCTAGCAATTGTTTCTGGGTCTTCAAGAGCCATTATAAAACTACCGGCATATAATGCCTTTGTGGTTTTAAGTTCTTCGTCTTTTACAGGTTGTGTGTTAATGAGTTCAATCTCTTTTAATAATTGTACAACTGAACTATCTGTAACCGAATTTCTTACTTCAACAGAAGCAGCAAATCTAGATGGTCCGTATTTATCATTTCCAAGAGACGAATATGCACCATAAGTATAGCCTTTGTCTTCTCTAAGATTAAGATTTATTCTACTGTCAGAACCACCACCTAAAATTTGATTGGCTAATAATGCAGCAATGTAATCGTCATCACTCATTTTTAGGTTTACAATATTCTGTACAGTAATTTCTGACTGTACGGCATTTGGCATATCAACAAAGTTGATTTGCGTATTTGGTACATTCTTGGGTTGAGAATAAGAGAAACTTGGTGGCACGGCTTTCGTCCAAGATGTAAAATAAGTTTCTGTCAAAGTCTTTACTTCTTCAAAATTTACATCACCAATTACAATTAAATAGGCATTTGCAGGTACAAAATATTCTCTGTAAAACTCTTCAACATCACCAAGGGTAACATTGTTTACTGTTGCTTCTGTAGTGAATTCTCCATAAGGATGATTTTTGCCGTAGGCTAAAGCCCTTTGAACTCTACTAGAAATCGAAGAAACTACTTTTTCTTCAGATTTTAATCCGGTAATAAGTTTATCCTTTTCCTTGTCAAATTCCTCTTGAGTAAAATTCGGATTTATAGCCGCGTCTGCCATAAGCTCCATCATTCTAGAAAAGTATTTAGAAAGCGATTGTGCATAAGCGCCTTGAGAGCTAAAATATAGTCTAGCCCCTAAAAAATCGATTTCTTCATTGAAGGCTTCCTTTGTTATATTTTTAGATCCTAGCCCTAAGAGACTGCCGGTTAAACTAGCTGTGCCAGCTTTGTCACCTTCTAAAATTGGCGGGTTATCTATAGATAATTGCATAGATACTCTTGGTAGTTTATGGTTTTCGACTACCAATACTTTTAATCCGTTGTTGAGGTTAAAAGATTGCGGTTCTCCCAAGTTAATTTCAGGCGCAGGTCCAGGTGTTGGCATAACTGAACGGTCTACCTGTGCTTGTAGAGTAATTGCCGAGAATAATGTTAAGAATAATATATATGTAGTTTTCATAGTCATTTTTAGTTTGCAGTATTTTGTTCAGGTAAATATTCTAATACTAACCTTTGGTTAGGTTTTAAATACTTGTTGGCAACTTCTTTGATTTCTTCTCTCGTAATAGATCTGTAAACTTCTATTTCTTTGTTGATAAGAGATGTATCTCCATAAAGTGCATAATACTCAGCAAGTGATTCTGCAATACCTTCAATACTAGAATTACTGTTTACGAATTCATTTTCAAACTTGTTCTGTAGTTTTTGATAATCATTTTCAGAAATAAGGCCATTTCTCAATTTCTCAACTTCAGTTTCAATAGAAGTATTAAGCGTGCTCAAGCTAGTTTCACCCACAGGAAGTGCAAAAACAATATACATACCGTAATCTTCTAAGGTTACCGGTATGGCACCGATTTGTAATGCCTGCTTTTCTTCATCTACCATTTTCTTGTAAAGTTTTGAAGATGGACCGTCAGATAAATAGGTAGAAATCATTTCTAACACCTGGCTATCTCTATTTTTAAGTCCTGGAGTTCTATAAGCAATCATAGAAGCTGGAATTTGAATGTTAGAGTCGTAAGCCTTTGCATTAATTTCTGTTGTGATAGGATTTTCTTTTGGAAAGCTTCTTGTAATTTCTGCTCCCTTAGGGATATCCTTAAAATAATCTGAAATCAACTTTTTGGCATTTTCGGTTTCAAAATCTCCTGCAATAACCAAAACGGCATTGTTAGGAGAATAGAATTTTTTCTGGAAAGCTTTGAATTCATCTAAAGTAGCGGCATCTAAGTCGGCCATTTTTCCAATAACAGTTTCTTTATAAGGATGGCTTTGAAATAGATTCTTTTTAATCTTTTCTATGAATTTTCCGTAAGGAGAATTATCAACGCGAAGTCTTTTTTCTTCTTTGACTACTTCATTTTGCGTGTCAACACCTTTTTGGTTAATAACAGGGTGAAGCATTCTTTCAGATTCTAGCCAAAGGCCTAATTCCAAATTGTTAGAAGGGAAAACTTCGTAATAATACGTTCTGTCTTCATTTGTAGTGGCATTACCTGATCCACCGTTAGATGAAACAATTTTATCCCACTGTCCTTTTTCTATGTTCTCTGTACCTTCAAAAAGTAAATGCTCAAAAAAATGGGCAAAACCAGTTCTTTTAGGGTCTTCATCTTTTGATCCCACATGATACAGAACTGAAATGGATATTATAGGAGCTGTATTGTCTTGGTGAAGAATTACATGAAGATCATTTTCCAAATTGTATTCTTCGTAAGTGACCTCTTGAGAAGTAGCGCTAAACCCGTAGAGGAACATGGCCGAAACCAATAGTAATTTCATTTTCATTTAAACAGTTTTAAGTTAGTGTAATTTATAGTTCTATATCATTAGTAAGTAATCTTCATAAATTGTTACGTCAAAATAGTTTTTTGTAGGAACAATCTTCAATATAAGTATTCTTTAACAGATTAATTCAATATAATTGTTGTTTATTCATTATCTTAAAAGTCTAAACAAAAAATTACTGCGATGAATAATTATGCTCTTCCTATTAGATTTGGCGTAGCTGCCAGTGGCTGTTTAATTACTTACTTTTTAATATTGTCATTATTACAGCTACACGTAAATGTTTTTTATAGTCTTTTTAACGTCGTTATAACGGGCTTTGCAATTTATGAATCCATTAAATATTACAAATTAAAAAAAGGCAGTACCTTTTCTTATGGGGGTGGTTTTATGGCTGGCTTAATTACTGGTGGGGTGGCAACTCTAATTTTCACTCTATTCTTTGCAGTGTATTCTACAGAGCTTCAGCCGGGATTTTTAGAAGAATTGTCTACGAAATGGGCAAGTACCTATCGTAGTTTTGAAGCTATAGTATTTCTGGTTGTGGCAATTATGGGCTTTACCACTAGTCTGGTATTAACGCTCTCTTTTATGCAACTATTTAAGACTTCGAACACTACAAAATTAAAGGGAGTATAAAATTCGTAAAAAAACACTTGTAAATTCACGATTAAGAATTATATTTGCACCCGCCTATGGAAAAAATCCATCAGGTTTAATCATTACATTTAACAATATGTACGCAATTGTAGAGATGGCAGGGCAGCAGTTTAAAGTTGCAAAAGACCAGAAAGTGTACGTTCACCGTTTACAAGCAGAAGAAGGTAAGAAAGTCACTTTTGACAATGTTCTTCTTTTAGCTGATGGATCGAACGTTACTATCGGCGCCCCGGCTATAGACGGAGCCGCAGTAGAGGCTAAAGTCGTTAAACACCTAAGAGGTGACAAAGTAATCGTTTTTCATAAGAAAAGACGTAAAGGTTACAGAAAGAAAAATGGACATCGTCAATCTCTAACTGAGATTGTTATCGAATCTATCATTTCAAAAGGAGCTAAAAAAGCAGAAACTAAAAAAGCTGAACCAAAAGCTAAAAAAGAAGAAGCTAAAGCAGCACCGGTAGCAGCTAAGCCTAAAGCTAAAAAAGCTACAGGTAAAGGTGATGATTTGAAAAAAGTTGAAGGTATTGGTCCAAAGATCGCTGAAACTTTAAACAATGCAGGTATTTCTACTTTTGCTGATTTAGCAAAAACAGACGCAGCTAAAATTTCTGAAATTATTGCTGACGTTCGTGGAAATCACGTAACAGAAACATGGCCAAAGCAAGCACAATTAGCTGCTGATGGTAAATGGGACGAGTTACAGAAATGGCAAGACGAATTAGATGGTGGTGTAGCTAAATAAGCTTAACCATTAAGTAAAATAATATTTAAAACCTTAGACAATGGCACATAAGAAAGGTGTAGGTAGTTCGAAAAACGGTAGAGAATCAGAATCGAAACGATTAGGAGTTAAGATTTTTGGTGGTCAAGCTGCAATCGCTGGTAACATTATTGTTAGACAGAGAGGAACAAGACACAATCCTGGTGAGAATGTTTACGCAGGAAAAGATCATACATTACACGCACGTGTAGATGGTATGGTAAAGTTTACTAAAAAAGCTGGTGGAAAATCATTTGTTTCCATTGAGCCTTTTGAAGCATAAGCTTTAATAACTTATTTTAAAAAACCCTCTTCAGCAATGAAGAGGGTTTTTTTGTTAGCAATGGGTTAACTTAATGTAAATATCTATTAAAATTCAAGAAATCTTAAAATAGCCTTAAAATTAAGACAACACTATTTCAACTCGTTTCTAATTTCTTTGTGGCCCAATAACAACCACATAGAAAATGAAAAAACCAGTATTACTCTTCTTGCTCTTATTATTACCTTTTATTTTACTTGCCCAATCTGGTAACATTCAGGGTGTCGTCACCGATGAGAACGGATTATATTTGCCCGGGGCAAATGCCATTATACCTTCATTGTCAAAGGGTTCGATTACAAACTTTGATGGAAAATTCACAATAGTAGATGTGCCTCAAGGCACCTATTCTATAAAAGTATCTTACCTCGGATATGCAGATTTATCACAAGAAGTTACCATAGTTGCTCACCAAACCGTTAGTATTAGGTTATCTGTAGAACAGAAAAGTGTGGAACTTGAAGGTGTTGAGGTATCTGCTTACGGGTTAAGTGGTCAATCAAAAGCTTTAAATACCCAAAAGACCAATTTGAATATAACCAATGTAGTTTCAACTGATCAAATAGGTAAATTTCCTGATGCCAATATAGGTGATGCAGTAAAAAGGATTCCTGGTATAACAATGCAAATGGATCAAGGTGAGGCAAGAAATGTTATTGTTAGAGGTTTATCACCTCAATTAAATTCCGTGACATTAAATGGTAGCAGAATACCCTCCGCTGAAGGCGATAACAGAAATGTTCAGATGGATTTGATACCTGCTGATATGATTCAATCTATAGAAGTAAGTAAAGCGGTTACACCAGATATGGATGCAGATGCATTGGGTGGTTCTGTAAACTTGATAACAAGAACATCTCCGCAAGGTTTTAGACTTTCTGCTACATTGGGGTCGGGTATTAATTTCATTACAGATAAACCCATTTTAAATGGCTCGGTTCTTTTAGGTGACCGTAGTAAAAATGATAAGTTTGGTTGGATGATTTCAGTCTCTGGTAATGATAACGATTTTGGCTCTGATAATGTAGAGGCGGAGTGGACAGATGAGTTCGAATATAATACTGGAATTGAAGATGGAGATGGAGAACCAATTTTAGAAGAGGTAGATGTTGATCCTTACGTAAATGTATATGAGCAACGAGAATATTTAGTACAGAGGATAAGACGTAGTTTTTCAGCAAATTTAGATTACAAATTCGACGCAAATAATACTGTGTTTTTAAAAACAATGTATAATTGGAGAGATGATCGTGAAAACAGATTTCGTTTAGAGCATGAGATTTTAGATGCAGAAGATATTGAAGAAAGCGACTTTATTATAACCGACGGTGTACCTACAAGATTCCCTGTAGAAGTCAAAAGACAATCTAAAGGTGGTATTGATAGCGGTAGAAATAAAAATCGCCGCTTAGAAGATCAACGCATGCAAAATTACAGCTTAGGAGGAAATCATCTTTGGGGCAGTTTAAAAGTAGATTGGATGACTTCTTTTGCTAAAGCATCTGAAGAGCGTTTAAATGAGCGTTATGCAGAGTTTGAATCTGAATATAGTATTAATAATGATGTATTAAATTCTAGGTATCCAAGATATTCGGTAGTAAATACTGCAGATGCTGCTTTAGAAAATTTCGAGTATAGTGAGATTACTGAAGAAAATCAGTATACAGAAGAAGAAGATTTAAACGTATTTGTAAATTTTGAAATTCCATCAGATATTTTTAGTCAAGGTGAAGGCAGCTTAAAATTTGGTGCAAGAGGTAGATTTAAATCCAAATTAAGGGACAATAATTTTTATGAATTTGATTTAGAAGATGATTTTCCAACCTTGGCAACAGTACCCGTAAAAGATTATAGTGACCCAAATTATCTGGCAGGAAGTCAGTATCAAATAGGTTCTTTTGCGAGTGAGGCTTGGCTAGGTGCTTTAGATTTAAACATTGCAGATGGCGAGTTAGTTGTAGATGAGTTTGCGCCAAGCAACTTTAACGTAAATGAAGATGTGTTTGCTGGTTATGTTATGCTAAATCAGAAACTATCTGAAAAATTTAGTGTTTTGGTGGGGGTGAGATTAGAGAATACGAAGCTGGAATCTAAGGGTAATAGAGTTATTTATATAGAGGAAGATGAAGATGCTGGTATAGATGAGGCTGTACTGGTAGAAGAAGTAATTGGCGAAAATTCATATACAAATGTGTTACCTGGTGTTCATTTAAAATATGATGTATCTACAAATACCATATTAAGGTTTGCATGGACCAATACATTGGCAAGACCAAATTATCAAGATTTAATTCCAAGGGCAGAAGTAATTAACGAGGACAAAGAATTGGTTTTAGGTAATGCAGATTTGAACCCAACTACATCTATGAATTTTGACCTTATGGCAGAGCATTATTTTGAAAGTGTAGGTTTAATTTCTGGAGGTTTGTTCTACAAGAATATAGATGAGTTCATTTATACATTTATATATGAGGCACCTGATGATAATTTAGGTGCAGGAACAGAAGGCTATGATGTTTTTCAACCATTAAATGGCGATAGCGCTACAATTTTTGGGATGGAATTTGCATTTCAGCGTCAGTTAGATTTTCTGCCAGGTTTCGCTAGAAACTTTAGTCTTTATTTGAACTACACTTACTTATCATCTTCTGCCGATGGCATACGAAATGAAGATGGCGATGAGCGTAGCGATTTAGATTTGCCAAATACGGCACCCAATATGTTTAATGGGTCTTTAGGTTATGCAGATAAAAAATTCAGTGCAAGATTATCGGCAAATTTTTCTGATAGTTATATTGATGAAATCGGCGGTAACGATTTTGAAGATAGGTACTACGATACTCAAATGTTTTTAGATTTTAATACTACTTTTCAGATTAATAAAAATCTTAGTGTGTATGCAGATTTAAATAATATTACCAATCAGCCATTGCGTTATTTTCAAGGAGTTAAAGAGCGTACACAGCAAATTGAATTTTATGGACAACGTTTTAGCTTAGGCTTAAAATACGACCTGTTTAAAAAATAATTCAGTACCCACGTTAAATATCAAAAATGAAAAATTTATCATATTTACTAGTGCTTACAATTGTAATGATTTCTTGCAGACAAAGTAGGTTGCCAAAAATTATACCTAATGTTATCACGGAATTTACGTTGAACGATACCGATGATCCTGCTATTTGGGTTAACCCTAAAAATCCTGCTGAGAGTATTGTTTTTGGAACCGATAAAAAAACTAATGGTGCTATCTATGCTTTTGATTTGAACGGAAAAATTATTCAGGATAAAACTATTAGAGGTATTCAACGCCCAAACAATGTCGATATTGAATATGGCTTTCAGCTGAACGATTCTACGGTAACCGATATTTTGGTTTTTACAGAGCGTGAGAAGCAGCAAATAAGAATGTTTTCTGTACCTGATATGAAGCCTTTAGACGGTGGTGGTTTTGAGGTATTTGAAGATGAGAAATTAGAAGTGAATAGATTGCCTATGGGGGTAAGCTTATTTAAGTCACCCAAGGATGCAACTGTATATGCTATTGTAGGTAGAAAAACTGGTCCTGCAGAAGGTTATCTGTACCAGTATGCTCTTAATGCTGATAGTCTTGGTGTATCCTCTAATTATGTTCGAAAATTCGGCAAGTTTAGCGGAGTTAAAGAAATTGAGGCAATTGCGGTAGATGATGAAAATGGTTTTGTTTATTTCTCTGATGAAGGTGTCTGCATTAAAAAATACCATGCAGAACCAAGTATGGGAAATGAAGAGATTTCTTGTTTTGGGGGTGAATATTTTGATGAAGATATAGAAGGTATTGCTATTGCATCTTACACAGATGGACATGGTTATTTAATTGTGTCGAACCAGCAGAAGGGCGAGTTCAATATTTTTGATAGGGAAACCAATGCCTATATTAATGCTGTGAATCTTTCTACCACCGAAACTGATGGTTGTGAGGCGGTAACTGTGCCGTTAAATGATACATTCAAAAATGGACTTTTCGTCGCAATGAACGACGAAAAGAACTTTTACTTTTATGACTTGAAGAGATTGGGGTTACAATAATTTTTCTCCAATCTCAAACCACGTATTCAAACGTTCAAATCCTTCAGTATTTACATTGTGTGGCGATGTAAATTGTAGGCTTCTACCATCGAAATTTTCTAAGTTAAAACTTCTGTCGTCTATAAGTATATCTCCTTTTAGAATGTGTTTGTGACCGCAAAGAATTCTATTTTGCCAAGGTAAAAAAGGAAAGTGCTCATCTAGCCATTCACTTTTTTCTTCTAAAGAGTTCGGAAATTGCATGGCGGCAGATGCGATATAGACTTCATGTTTGTCCGCAAGTTTAGATAATATTTCTTGACTACCTGCAATAGGTTTTAGATTTCTGAAGAACCCTCTTCTTGTAGCGTGTTTACGAACACTGTCTTGGTGCGCTTCTGGAACCATTCGCCAAACGTCTGTACCTGAACATAAATCTTTGGTGAGCTCACCATTAAATTCTGCATTGTAAAGTTCAATATGGGCACCGTAGGTATCTGCAATTACCTCATCCATGTCAACAAATAGTATCATAAAAAAAATTCTGATTTAATTAATAGAAAGGTAATAGTGTAAAACCAACTTTCTAATGAAGAATTAAAACTATGAATTTTGAAATAAATAGAGGCTAGCTTAACAATCATTTAATGTAGTGTGTTGGCAAAAGCATCTATAGAGTTAACAATATTATGTATAAGAGAAAGTAAAAGAGGTGTAGAGCGGTATTTTACGAATCTAATTCTAAACAATTTATATCATGAAAAAATCAATTATCTGTGTTGCAATGGCGAGTACATTATTATTCTCTAGTTGCTTGGGTTCTTTTAGTGCATTTAACAATTTAAAAGACTGGAACCAGGGTGTTTCTGATAGTAAGTTTGTAAATAACTTGGTGTTTTGGGGCTTGAATATAATTCCGGTTTACGGTTTATTCTTTTTAGGAGATGCCGTTATTTTCAACGTAATAGAATTTTGGAGCGGCTCTAACCCAATAGCCATGGAAGAAGGGGAGTCAGAGACTCAAATGGTAGAAAGAGATGGTAATACTTTTGAAATGACGGCAACTAAAAACAGAATGCAGGTAACTGTTGTTGATGGACCTAAAAAAGGAAAGAAAATTGATTTGGTTTATAAGCCAAGTGAAAAGTCATGGAATGCTGTAAGACCTAATGGGGAGATTATAAAATTATCCTCTTTTGAAGAAGGTTTTTATATCGTTTACATGCCAAACGGTAAAGAGGTTAAAATTAATCCGTTAAGCTCTAAAGAAGAAGGTTTAGCTCAAATTAAAGAGCAAACAGATTGCTACTATTTAGATGGTATGTTAGCAGAAAATAACTAATCTGAAAAAAGTGTAAAACAAAAAAAAGTCCTGATGAAAATCAGGACTTTTTTAGTTTCTAAAATCAATTTTTTAGTATCTGTAGTATTCAGGCTTAAAAGGACCTTCAACCGTTACACCAATATAATCGGCTTGGTAATCCTTTAACTCTGTAAGTTCAGCTCCTAAACGAGATAAGTGAAGTTTTGCAACTTTCTCATCTAAATGTTTAGGTAACATGTAAACATCATTCTCGTAGTTAGCGCTATTTTTCCAAAGCTCAATTTGAGCTAGTGTCTGGTTTGTAAATGAGTTACTCATCACAAAACTAGGATGACCAGTAGCACAACCTAAGTTTACCAATCTACCTTCAGCCAAAATGATTAAATCTTTACCATTAATAGTATATTTATCTACCTGTGGTTTAATTTCATCTTTAGTGCTACCATGGTTTTTGTTCAACCACGCCATGTCAATTTCATTGTCAAAATGACCAATGTTACAAACAATAGCTTTATCCTTTAGGGCTTCAAAATGTTCAGCTCTAATAATGTCTTTATTTCCGGTTGTAGTAATAACAATATCAGCTTTACCAATAACCGTTTCTAATTTCTTTACTTCAAATCCGTCCATGCAAGCTTGTAATGCACAAATTGGATCAATTTCAGTAACAGTAACAATAGAACCTGCACCTTTAAAAGAAGCTGCGGTACCTTTACCAACATCACCATAACCAGCAACAACAACTTTTTTACCGGCAAGCATAGTATCTGTAGCTCTACGTATAGCATCAACGGCACTTTCGCGACATCCGTATTTGTTATCAAATTTAGATTTGGTAACAGAATCGTTAACGTTAATAGCTGGCATAGGTAAAGTACCTTTTTTTACACGCTCGTATAATCGGTGAACACCAGTAGTAGTTTCTTCAGAAAGACCTTTAATGCCTTCTGCCATTTCTGGATATTTGTCCAATACCATATTGGTTAAATCGCCACCATCATCTAAAATCATATTCAATGGCTTTCTGTCCTCACCAAAAAACAAGGTTTGTTCGATACACCAATCAAATTCTTCTTCGTTCATACCTTTCCAAGCATAAACAGGTACACCTGTTGATGCGATAGCTGCTGCAGCCTGGTCTTGAGTAGAAAAGATATTACATGAGCTCCAAGTAACATCTGCACCCAAAGCTGTTAAAGTTTCAATTAAAACAGCAGTTTGTATGGTCATGTGAAGGCATCCAGCAATACGAGCTCCTTTTAAAGGTTGCTCATCTTTGTACTCTTCTCTTAGTGCCATTAAACCTGGCATTTCAGCTTCTGCTAATTCAATTTCTTTTCTTCCCCAATCAGCAAGGGATATATCCTTAACCTTATAAGGCACATACGGAATAGTTTTCGTGCTCATATCTTTATTATTTTATACTTTCGTTAATCTGTGTACAGCAATTTTTAATTCGTGCAAAGGTACGAATAACACTAAGAATCCCATGCCGCTTTACAAAACTATAACAGTAAACGAACAAACCTCTTTAGCTATATGGAAGGTTGAAGAGTCTGAAGATGATCTTTGGAAAGGAATAGAACTTACAACGCATTGCCAGAATAGATTCAATGGTATGAAGTCTGAACTTCACCGTAGGGCTTTTTTAAGCATTCGGCATCTGTTGGCTAAGTATGGGTATGAAGATGCAGATTTGGTATATGATGAAAAAGGGAAACCACACTTAAAAGATGGAAACTTTATTTCGATCACCCACTCACATAATTTTACGGGCATCATCATTAGTACAGCTGAAGAAGTAGGAATAGATATTGAAATGCAGCGCGATAAAATACTTCGCATCGCAAATAAATTCACTCAGTTCGAAGAATATAGAACTTTGGCGAATACGGCTGCTATTATTAGAAAACTGACCATTGTCTGGGGAGCTAAAGAATCACTTTATAAGATTTACGGGCATAAAGGCTTAAGCTTTTTACACCATATAAATGTGAAGGATTTTATGTTTGATAATAATAAGACGACTGCTCAAATTATTTTTGAAGGTAAATCTTCTATGTACGGAATTCGATTTCTGGAATTTGAAAATTTCACTTGCGTTTATGCCACTAGAGATAATGAATAAATTTTAATAAATACCAAGAAGCATATCATGGAAATATCAGTAGAATTAACCTTTTCGCCACTGCAAGATGATTTTGAACAACATATAATAAATTTTATTAAAAAATTACGTGCTAGTAGTTTAACGGTTCTTGAGAATCCGCTAAGTACTCAAGTTTATGGTGCATATGATGAGGTGATGAAAGTGTTGAATGCCGAGATTAAAATAGCATTTGAGCTTATGGATCGTGGTCTTTTATTCATGAAAATAGTTAAATCTGATAGAAGCGACTATGAGCCCCATTTTTGATTATTTCTTTGGGCAGTATGCCGAATACGATGTTTTAGATATTGCTTTAGAAATTATTGCCGTAATTTTTGGACTGCTATCTGTATGGTTTTCTAAACAAAACAAAATTTGGGTATACCCAACAGGGCTAATTAGTACTTCAATATTTGTTTACTTACTTTTAAAGTGGGGTTTGTTGGGCGATATGCTAATTAACGTCTACTATTTTATAATGAGTTTGTATGGTTGGTATATATGGACAAGAAAGGTTGATGCAGAACATTATACCCCTATAACAAGAGTAACCAAAAAAGAACATATAACCTCGGTATACATTTTTTTAACTACCATTATTTTTGTGTTTACAGTGTATCAAGTTTTTGACAAATGGAATAGCTGGACAGCTTATGTCGATACTATAACAACAGCCATATTTTTTGTGGGTATGTGGCTAATGGCCAAAAGAAAAGTAGAAAATTGGATATATTGGATTGTAGGAGATTTAATATCTATTCCATTATACTTTTATAAAGGATTTACGTTTACTAGTTTTCAATATCTCATTTTTACAATATTGGCCGTCTACGGTTATAATGCATGGAAGAAAAATACAGACAAGAACCTTCAGATGTCTTAAAAGTGGTTCTTTTTGGACCAGAATCTACAGGCAAGACAACATTATCGGAACAATTGGCTAGGCATTATCATACGGTCTGGGTACCGGAGTATGCCAGAGATTATCTGCAAGATAAATGGAACAATGAGCGTAAAACTTGTGAACCTCATGATTTGTTACCTATTGCCGAAGGGCAAATGAGATTAGAAAACAAGCTTACTAAAAAAGCAACAGAAATTCTTATTTGCGATACCGATCTTTTGGAAACAAAAGTATATTCAGAAGCATATTATGTTGGCGATTGTGACCCGGTTTTAGAAAAGTATGCTTTAGAGAATTCTTATGATCTTTATTTGTTGACGTACATAGATATTCCTTGGGAGGCAGATGATTTAAGGGATAAGCCTAACGAAAGGGAAGAAATGTTCAATTATTTTAAAGATACATTAGAAAAATATGGCAAAAATTTTATTACCTTGAAGGGAAGTAAAAAACAACGTTTAGCGAAAGCCATTAACCATATAGATACGTTATTAATAAATGATTGAAATTACAGATAAAGACCTAAAGCAATTAGAGAGTAAAGGAATTTCTAAAGAAACGATGTTGAGTCATATCAACACATTTAAAGAAGGTATTCCTTATGTAAAATTAGAGAATGCGGCCGTAATTGGTAATGGAATTCTTAAGTTTTCTGAAATTGAAGAAAAAGAACTTATAGCATTTTATGATTCAAAATTAAAAGAGCTTGATATTTTAAAATTTGTTCCTGCCTCTGGTGCAGCTTCTAGAATGTTCAAAGCTTTGTTTAGTTTTTTATCAGCATATAATCCTGTAGAAGAAACTTTAGATGCTTATTTAAATAGAACAAACGATAAAGACATTAAGAAGTTTTCTGAAGGTTTAGAACGTTTTCCATTTTACCAAAAGGTAATGGATAGAATAGAATTGAAATCAGATTCTCAAGGTGAAAAAGTATATAAGTTCATTTCTGAATTATTAGGGGAAGATGCACTTAATTACGGTTTTTACCCGAAAGGATTATTGCCATTTCATAATTATGGGTCTTCTGCAGCTACACCATTTGAAGAGCATTTAAAAGAAGGAGCATTATATGCAGGCTCTAATGGAAAGGCAAAACTTCATTTTACAATCTCTGAACAACATGAAGAGATGTTTGGTAAAGAGTTTAAGGAGTCTGGACCAAAAGTATCTGCAGATACAGGTATAGCATATGATGTAGATTATTCGTTTCAAAAATCGTCTACAGATACATTGGCGGTAGATATGGATAATAATCCATTTAGAAATGAAGATGGCTCTGTTTTATTTAGACCAGGAGGTCATGGTGCGCTTATTCAGAATTTAAATGAACAAGATGCCGATATTATTTTTATTAAGAATATTGATAATGTTGCCGTAATGAAAGATGCCAAAGCTGTTGCTGATAGTAAAAAGGTGTTGGCAGGTGTACTTCTTAGAGAACAAAGTAAGGCATTTGATTATGCCGCATTATTGGATACAGGTGATGTGTCTGATGAGAAAATTGAAGAAATTAAAAACTTTTTGAGTGCAAATTTAAATGTTCGCTTCTCAAATGATTTTGGCTCAAAATCAAATACAGAAAAAATTAATATACTTAAGGATAAGGTCAATAGACCTATTCGTATTTGTGGGATGGTGAAAAATGAAGGAGAACCTGGTGGAGGTCCTTTTTGGGTAACCAATGGTAAAGGAGAAGTTTCTCTACAGATTATAGAATCTGCGCAAATAGATATGAGTAATTCTCAGCAAGCCAACCTTCTTAAGAATTCTACCCATTTTAATCCAGTAGATTTGGTTTGTGCTGTTCGTAATTATAAAGGTGAAAAGTATGACCTACTTAAGTTCGTTGATGAAAAACAAGGATTTATAACTGGTAAAACTAAAGATGGTAAAGAATTAAAAGCACTTGAGCTTCCAGGATTATGGAATGGAGCTATGGCATTCTGGAATACAATTTTTGTGGAAGTACCTTTGGTAACCTTTAATCCAGTAAAAAGCGTGGTAGATCTTTTAAAAGATTCGCATCAGGCTTAGATATTAAGATATAGTATCGTATAAAAAAGTGTGTAGTTGCTACACACTTTTTTTATTTACACACAGTTTTACCCAAGACTGATAATTTTAAAATATATCTCAAAATATTGAAAATCAGATATTTAAATATATTTCAGCCTTTACTACTTCTATTGGCACAATTTTTCTAATATACATTTCAAGAATGTTTAATTTAAAAATTAGAAAGATGAGAAAATTAGTTTTTGCAACAGCTTTAGCGATAGGTAGTTTAACAATAGGAACCGCTGCTACCCCAATAATATTTCATGATGGTATAATGGAAGATATCTTTTTACAAGATTATACAGAAGTAGCTGCTTCAGATTTACCAACACCAATTGTAAATGCATTAGCAACAGATTATGAAGGTGCAATGTTGAACAAAGCATATATTGACGATGAAAATAATTATAAATTAGAAATTACTTCACAAGATGGAGCATCAACAGTTCTCTATGCAGATGCAGAAGGTAACTGGTTAGAAATGTAGATATTATAAGTTTGAGTTAGTTGATTGTCAAAAGCTGCCTAGGCAGCTTTTTTGCATTTAAAATTTTAAAAATTCGTTAACTAATAATCCATATGTAAGATTCCTCCGTAAGTATTTAAGGAATGAGAGTTATTAATTATTAAAAAATTACGCATGAAAAATTACGCATTACTTGTATTGTTGACTTTTGGAATGATGTTTAACGCTACGGCAATGACAGCATCAGAAACGGTAAAAACAGGAGTGGTTATAAATAAAGTAGACGAGTTTGTAAAAATAAAATCTAGTGAATTAACGCCACCAGTTATTGAAGAAATATTAAAGCAGTATCCAACATCAAAATTGGGAGGAGCTTTTAAAAATGATAAAGGAGAATTTAAATTAATTATGGTGCTTAAAAGTGGAACAAGAAAAACTGTTTACATTGATCAGTACGGTAATTGGTTCAATAAAAAATAGCCCATTTTACAGATGGGGATAAAAAAAACTGCCAAATGCAGTTTTTTTTTTATTTAAAATGTGACCTACCAGAAAATGTTGTGTCTAAATAAGTGAAGCAAGTTATGAAAAAATGGTCACTATAGTATTTATTTCAATTATATGCACAGTTTTGATATTAACATTAAGTATCATTTCAAAATTATGTTTAGAGAGATAAATAGAAATAAAATCACTTTCGCGTAAACACTAACCGTTAACTATGAAGGTGCCACCAAATAATTGTATTTGAAATAATCCCCCGGATTAGCATTGCCAATTTTAGTTGTTGTTGAATTGATTGAGGTGTTGATTTAAAAAATTTTAAGACAAGAGTTTGATAGGTGGTTTGAGGGGGGCTGCATTTGCAGCTCCTTTTTTTTGAGTAATGTTCTATAATCACTTTTTTGGTGATGATTTTATTGAGTAAAAATTATACACTAATAAATTGTGGGTACAGATTTACCCAATAGTATTTTAAGTGTTGTAATTTTAAAATGCTGATTGTCAAGTGTTTTAGTGAGTTTGTGTCTTGTGGCACTCTTTTTTCTATGTTAATAGTATTGGAATGAATTATTAACTAAAATATTAGAAAGATGAAAACTTTATTTTTATTAGGAGCAATGACAATAGGAGGTTTTGCAGTGAATGCACAAGATGCACTACTTTCAGAAAACGGAATACTTCATAACCAAGTAAATGAAATATCGGTAGTAGCCGATGATTTTAAAGAAATATCGGTTTCTGAAGTTCCACAAGCAGTAACAAATGCAATATCTACAAATTTTCCAACGGCAAATTTAGATAAGGCATATACAAATGAAAAGAAGCAATTTAAGCTAATACTATCGCTTGAAGATGGCACACAAGGTACAGTGTATGCAGATGAAGATGGTAATTGGATAGATATGTAATTATAGAGAAACTTGTTTGTTCAAGTTGGTTTGGTCAGGAAAGGATAGCTAAATGCTATTCTTTCCTTTTTTTATGCAGTTTTTTAATTCAACTCTTAAAAGCTTTATGATAATTTTAAAATACTAATAGTCGGCATATGGTATTTTTACGTAGATACTTAGAACACCCAAACCACTATGCCCAAAATTTTAATAATTGAGGATGATACTTCTTTTGCACAAATGCTTCAAAGGTTTTTGGCAAGAAATAATTTTGATGTAGTATTAAGTCTTACTGGGTTAGATGGCGAAAAGCAGATAAAGGAACAAGATTTTCAATTGGTAATTACAGATTTGCGCTTACCTGATTATGACGGTATAAAATTAGTTTCTGAACTTAAAGGTAGTATTCCGGTAATTGTTATGACCGGTTACGCAGAGGTGGCTACAGCTGTAAAAGCAATGAAGATGGGTGCTTATGATTATATATCTAAACCCTTTACGCCAGACCAAATGTTATTAGTTATTGATGGCGCTTTGAATGCTAAACCAACAAGTGCCAAAGAACCTGTTATTTCATCAAATACAAATGATAGTATAAAGGATGTTGAGGAAGGAGAAATAACTACTTCAAATGAGTTAGTGTTAACAAGTGAAGCGACCCAGGTTTTAGAAGAGCATATTGTTTTAGTTGCGCCTACAGATATGTCTGTTCTCATAATTGGGGAAAGTGGAACGGGTAAGGAGGTGACTGCAAAGAATATTCACCATAAAAGTTCTAGAAAAGCAAAACCATTTATAGCGTTAGACTGTGGGGCAATACCCAAAGAATTAGCCGCTAGTGAGTTTTTTGGTCATATAAAAGGAAGTTTTACGGGAGCTATAGCCGATAAAATTGGAAGTTTTGAGGCGGCAAACGAAGGAACTTTATTTTTAGATGAAGTCGGTAATCTATCATACGAGAATCAAATACAGCTATTACGTGCATTGCAAGAAAGAAAGATTAAAAAAATAGGAAGTAATACTGAAATAGATGTAGATGTTAGAATTTTATCTGCTACCAATGAGGATTTAAAAGCAGCGGTAGAGAAGGGTACTTTTCGGGAAGATCTGTATCACCGGTTAAATGAATTTTCATTACAAATACCCGCATTAAAAAACAGACATGGAGATTTACCTATATTGGCATCACACTTTTTAGAAAAGTTCAATAAGAAGTTAAATAAACAAATAACCGATTTTTCAGATGAGGTTTGGGACATTTTCAATGCATATCATTGGCCAGGAAATATTAGGGAATTACAGAATGTAATTCAGCGTGCAGTACTATTAACTACAACCAGTAAAATTGAGGCAAAAGCATTGCCGTCAGAGTTAATGAATCCAGTTTTAGAATCTGTGGAAATAGGAAGTCTTTCAAAAGCAGATTTTGAGAAAGAGCAGATTATAAATGCTTTAAAACGTACCAATTACAATAAGTCTAAAGCGGCTAAGCTATTACAAGTAACTAGAAAAACACTCTATAACAGAATCAACTATTACGATTTGGATTTATAACTATTTCTGCTGAAAGCGCTTCTAGTAATACATTAATCTCTTTTTGTAGTTTATCATTTTTGATCATCAATTTTTCAAATGTATTCTCATCAATTTTTAAAACTTCAAATATTTCTAAAATAGGAATAACAGTATTAATTTCTAGTTGCCGAAACATAGGTAGCATTTTATGGGCAGTCTTATTTATTTGCGTTACATCAATGTTTTTAACGGCTTTATCTAGTTGATTTGAATTTTCTTCAGTGTCTTTTATGAAAATTAGCAATACTTCGTCTAAGGCATTTTTATCATCGCCCAAAAACATTTTTAAGGTCTTTAAACTGTAAAGTTCTGTAGATTTATTGTGGGGTTTAATGGACTCTACTATTATCTCTTCCTCAGAATTATTAAATACTTCGTTTAGTTTTTGAAGTAGTTCTGTTTTTGAGAATGGCTTACGAATGAGTTTGTTAAATCCTTTTTCTATAAAATGCTCAGGTGATAGACCTCTCCTGCCAGTCATGGCAATAATAGGTTGGTCTTTAAAACTTGGGTAAGAGCCAGATTTTAGTTTATCAACTACCTCGTAACCGGTTACGATAGGCATCTCTATATCGGTCAATACAGCATCAAAATCAAAATTAGCATTAGTTTGGTAGTTATTGAAATCTGAAAAGAGGTGTGCTTCAATTCCTGCAGATTTCAACATTTCGCCAATCAATTTTAAAAAAGCGGTATCATCGTCAAAAACTAATATTTTTAATGATTCTAACGCTGTATGCTCATGCTGGCTTTCATTGATTTTTTCGCCAAATGCTACAGGTATTTCAAGAGTAAAAGTGCTACCTACGTTAATTTCGCTTTTCAATGTTACCGCGCCTCCTAGTAATTCAGTAAGTTTTTTAGTTATGGTAAGTCCTAATCCGTATCCACCATATTTTTTATCGGTATCACTTTCTGCTTGAGTGAATTCCTTAAAAATAAGCTCTTGTTTTTCCTTAGAAATACCAATACCTGTATCAGTTATCTGTAGGATAAGTTTTTTAGATTTATTTGTATCGACCACACTACCCGAAAGTGAAATACTCCCTTTTTGGGTGAATTTATAGGCGTTCCCCAATAGATTTGAAATTATCTGACGTAACCGAAAAGCATCGGATATAATTGGGTTTTCTAAAGACTCGCCTAAGTTTAGAATAAGCTCAATTTCTTTGTTTTTGTATTGAGAAGCTATGTTTTTAGAAGTTTCCTGTATCAATCTATCTAACCTAAAAGTAGAATTCTTGGCAATCATTTTACCAGCTTCTAACTGAGAAAAATCAAGTAAATCGTTTACCAAATTATTTACATACGTTGTGGCAGATTTAATATGGGTTATGTGTTCTTTATTATCTACGGTATTTTTTGACTCTTCAATTATTGTAGCATATCCACTTATCGTATTTAGCGGTGTTCGCAAATCATGACTAACTGTAGCAATTAATTGTTCCCTACTTTTTAATAGAGATTCTGAGTATGCTTTTTCCTTTTCTAGTTTTTCTCTGTATAAGTTCGCTTTCCAAAAATCTCGATTAAGAATAAATGTGAAAACAGCGACTACCAGAAAACCAAGTATTGCAGCAATTACGGCTAGCCGAATACTTCTTTTTAAGAAAGTCTCTTTTTTTATGGAACTAGAGATGCTGTTCATTATAATCTCTTGCTCAAAAGAAGAAAGTATGGAGCGTAGTTGTTGAGATAATTCAATATCTGTTCTGTTAATATTAGTTTCTCGTACGGCTAACGAATTTTCATTTAAGGTGTTTTCCTGTTGTACATCCTTCAGAAGATTTTTAGAAACCTGAACTACACTATCCATCGTCTGTGCCTTTTGTTGTGGATTGTTCTCGTCCGGCACGTTTGCATTTAAATAATCCGCTACTTTTTTAATGGCACTTTGAGCCTTTGGTGATAGTTCTTCTAAATTTGGTGCCAATCCTTCCGGTTTAATAATGCCTAAAGATTCCTCAAGCTTATCAAATTCCTTTAGTGCAGAATTTATGGCAGTACCAGTTTGATCTTTAAGTCTTAGGGAACGTAAAGCATTAATGTTGGTAACTTTTTTGTTCAATAGAGCGCTAAGACTATCTAAAAGTCCGTGTTGGTAATCACTATCTGTAAGCGTTTTTAATTCATCTATATTAATGTAAAGTGAATCTATCTTATTTTCATATGCCGCAAAATTAGTCTTGCTTTTGGTCTGTAAAGCAAGTTTAGAAAGGCTTTCAGCTTCGTAAAGTTGGGCTAGAAAAGAATTGGTTTTTAGAAGTTTACTGTCATTTTCGTTAGTGTTTTCGGTAGCGATATAATCTTTAACTTCGGTGTAAATATAGTATGATGCTATTACACCTAATATGATTAATAGTAAATAACTAACGGTAATCTTAAGGGTGAATTTATTCTTTTTAGAATCCATATAAAGTAGTAATACACTTAGTATAAGTACGATAAAACCTTGGGTAACAGTTTTAAAATGTTGTTAAATAAACAAGTAGTTATTTTTTTAGTTTTCTTTATGAGAGATGAATTATGTGTATTACATTTGCGGCATCTCAAAGGGGTGCCGAATTCTAGACATATTTAGAATAAAGCTGAGATTATACCCAAAGAACCTGGGCGGGTAATGCTGCCAAGGGACAATTCAAAAATTTATTTTAGATTTTTGGAGTAAGATGTAGTATGGTTTTTTTTATTCATATGAAATCTTTTGGAAACCGAGCTTAGTTGCTCAAAAATCAATTTTAACTTAGAATAATAGCCCCTTTTATTCGTAATAATTTTACGAATGAAACTATCTATTTTCACAATTTTGGCGTTTTTTGCGCTGAGTATGGGTGTCTGTGCCCAAGAACAGGAAACCGATTCTTTAGAGGGTCAAAAAGTAGTATTAGACGAAGTGTTCGTCTCTGCAATTAGAGTAACCAATGAATCTCCAGTTACATTTTCAAATCTTACAAAAGAGGATATTAAGCCAAGAAATTTGGGTCAAGACATTCCTGTTTTAATGAATTTTTTACCATCGGTTGTAACCACAACAGATGCTGGTGCAGGTGTTGGTTATACCAGTATTAGAGTTAGAGGTAGCGATGCCACCCGTATTAATGTTACCATAAATGGTATACCTTATAACGATGGGGAATCTCAAGGAACATTTTGGGTGAATATGCCAGATTTTGCATCTTCTACAGAGAGTTTGCAATTGCAGAGAGGTGTAGGTACATCTACAAACGGTGCCGGCGCATTCGGTGCAAGTCTTAACCTCTTAACAGATGGGTTCTCTCAAGATGCCTATGGTCAAATTTCAACTTCTATTGGTAGTTATGGTACCTTGAGAAATAACTTAAAATTCAGTACGGGTCTTTTAAACGACCATATTGAAATTTCAGGTAGGCTATCAAAAATAAATTCTGATGGTTATATTGATAGAGCACGATCGGATCTAGATTCTTATTTTTTACAAGGAGCATACAAAGATGATAATACATTGATCAAAGCATTAATATTTGGGGGTCATGAGGTTACTTATCAAGCTTGGAATGGTATTGATGCTCAAACTTTACAAGATGACAGAACTTTTAATTCTGCTGGTATTTATACAGATTCAGAGGGAAATACACAATTTTATAATAATGAAGTAGATAATTACAAGCAAGACCATGCACAGTTATTATGGAACGAGAAAATTTCAGATTTCTGGAGTACCAATATCGCGATACATTATACTAGAGGTAGAGGGTACTTTGAGCAATACAAAGAAGATGATGATTTCTCTACCTACGGTTTTGACCTTATAAACGTTAATGGGGTAGATGTAAATACTACTGATGTAATTAGAAGACGTTGGTTAGATAATGATTTTTACGGTACCGTATTTTCTGCAAACTATAGGAAAGACAAGCTAGATTTAATAGTTGGTGGTGGTTTCAATAAGTATGAAGGAGACCATTTTGGGGAAGTTATTTGGGCTAAATATGCAAGTAACAGTAGCTATCAAGATCGCTATTATGATGATAGCTCTACGAAAACGGATTTCAATTTATATACAAAGGCAAATTACCAGTTAAATGATCAATGGTCACTATACGGGGATATCCAGTATAGAACAGTGGGTTATCAGGCAAATGGTGAAGATACCGGGCTTGTAGATGATACGTTTAATTTTTTCAACCCTAAAGCCGGTATTACGTTCGATTTAAATGCGAACAACAATTTCTATTTGTCGTATGCAGTTGCCAATAGAGAGCCAAATAGGAATGACTATGAAGGCGGTAATCCAAAGCCAGAAAAATTAAATGATTATGAGTTAGGATGGCGTTATGTATCTGCTGATGTGCAAGTGAATACCAATCTATACTATATGGGTTATAAAGACCAGCTTGTTTTAACAGGAGAACTTAATGATGTTGGAGCCTCATTAAGAGAAAATGTTGGAGATAGCTATAGATTTGGTCTTGAAATAGATGCAAAAATAAGATTGGGGGATAAGTTTAACCTTAGCCCAAATGTATCTATTAGTGATAATAAGAATAAAGACTTCTTTATAGACAGAGATGGTCTTTTGCAAGGTTTAGGAGATACTAATATTGCGTATTCACCAGGCTTGGTAGCGGGTAATGTGCTTAGTTATATGCCATGTGATGCATTAAGTCTTTCTTTATATTCCAAGTTTGTTGGTGAACAGTATTTAAGTAATACAGATACAGAAGAATCTAAATTAGATTCTTATTTTACTAATGATTTCAATATTACTTATGAAATTAAAATGAACAGTGTAGTTAAGTCAGTTGTATTCTCTGGGTTGGTAAATAACATCCTTAACGAGAAATATGTATCTAACGGTTATACTTATTTAGACAGTTGGTCTACACCAGGAAATACGTTTGAAGTTCAAGGATATTATCCACAAGCAGGCACTAATTTCTTATTAGGGGCAACAGTAAATTTTTAAAAATCATAATAGTAGAATAGCATTGTAAATTTCTCTTAAATATTTATCTAATTCCATTAACGTAGTAAAGAATATTCTAATTTAGACCCTTAATTTTCAGGGTTATGGAGCGTAATATTCCGGTGTTTGGTAGTAGGTTAAGGAACAACATTGTTACTGTTCCAGAAGTAATTTCACAATGCTCTGGTATTCGTGTTTTTGGTCAATCAATTAAGTCGTTTTTGTTTAGTACAGATGTGGCAATTATCAGAAACACGAATGCCAATGCTATTATTGCGGTGTATCCATTTACACCACAACCGGTAATTTCAAATGCACTTATTTTGGCTGCAGACAAACCTATTTTTTGTGGAGTAGGTGGCGGACTAACTACAGGGGTACGGTCATTGGAATTGGCAATACATGCCGAGTTTCAAGGCGCATTGGGAGTGGTTTTAAATAAACCTACGCCTAATAGTCTTATTACATTACTCAAAGAAAAAATTGATATACCCGTAACTATTACCGTAGTATCTGAAAAAGATGATATAAAAGGCAGATTAGCTGCAGGTGTTGATATTTTTAATGTTTCAGGTGCTGGTAAAACATCCGATATTATTAAGAAAATAAGAGATTTAGATGCCAATGTTGCCATTATTGCAACTGGCGGAAAAACAGAAGAAACTATTCTTGATGCCATTGAGGCAGGTGCGAATGCCATTTCTTACACTCCACCAAGTACGGGAGAATTATTTAAAGAAATAATGGATAAGTATCGTTTAGAAGAATAGTTGTTAGTTAAATATAATAACACTACCGCCACTAATGCTGGTACGGTATTCTAACATGTCATAATATCTGTTTTCGTCGTCAGGTCTATTTAATAATTGCCCGGTAAATAAACTGTATTCATAATCTTCACAAGAACAAGTAGCAGTTTGTCCGTTCAAAACCATGGTAGAGCAATCGTTCGGTGCATGATTTGGGCAACTACCTTCAAATGCCCTAAATTGATCAAAACCTGAATTAATAACAAAAACACCTCTTGTACCCGCAAGATCACTTGGAATGTATACGGCGCTACCGGTATTTGTAAGTGGACTATAAGAGGGTAAATTTAAATTAGCTTCAAAGCGAAAATTAATTTCTTGTAAATAAGGATTTCTATTAGTACCATCACTACTACAGGCTGTAATAATCAATAAAATTAAGATACTTAATCTGCTCATCATGCTTTAATTTTGTTTTGAAAAACTTAAGCAAATGTGCGTAAAATTTATGTATATTTGTGTTAAATCCTCTCTTAAAAAGCCGACCTAACAGGCAATTGCAGAGGATTTGTCTATTTATAAAACGAGGAAGTTATGAGTAACATATCATACTATACTGTCGAAGGCTTAAAAAGACTTAAGGCAGAACTAAATCATTTAAGAGATATTGAGCGTCCAAAAGCTTCTCAAGCAATCGGTGAGGCAAGAGATAAAGGTGATTTATCTGAAAATGCAGAATATGATGCTGCAAAGGAAGCACAAGGCCTTTTGGAAATGAAAATTGCAAAGATGGAGAACACTGTTGCAAATGCACGTTTAATTGACGAGTCTCAATTAGATACTTCTAAAGTTTTGGTGCTATCAACGGTAAAACTGAAAAACCAAAATAATGGCATGGAAATGACCTATAAGTTGGTTGCAGAAAGTGAAGCGGATCTTAAGACAGGTAAAATCTCGGTAAGTTCTCCAATAGGTAAAGGTCTATTAGGTAAAAAAGTAGGGGATACGGCAGAAATTGTTGTGCCTAGCGGAGCTATAAAATTTGAAATACTTGAAATTACAAGAGCTTAAATTTTTTAAATAACTATATTTAATCCTATCCTATTCATTAGGGTAGGATTTTTTATTGCCACTAAATATTAGAAACTATGCCAACTATTTTTACTAAGATTATTAATGGTGAAATACCATGTTTTAAAGTAGCTGAAGATGAAAATTTTCTAGCTTTTTTAGATATCAACCCCAATGCAAAGGGGCATACATTATGTATACCTAAAAAAGAAGTCAATAAAATATTAGAATTAGATGAAGAGACATATTTAGGACTTATGTCATTTTCACGAAAAGTAGGTATAGCTTTAGAGAAAACAGTTGATTGTAAGCGTGTAGGTATGTCGGTTATTGGGTTAGAGGTACCACATGTGCATGTGCATTTAATTCCTTTAAATGAAATGAAAGATGCCACTTTTCAACATAAGGTAAAACTAAGTAATGAAGAGCTTTCTGATCTTGCCCAGGCTATAGGCGCTAAAGTGGAATAGCTCCAGAAATAAACAAATATATTACAGCTGCCACCAAGGCGATCATTACCAATATTAAACTGTAAAAAAGTAATGTTGGTTTAGATGATTTTTTAGCTGGTACTGCTGTCTTTTGGTAGTAATTGAACATGCGCTCTATATCATCCGTCCAGCTTACAGGATAGATTGTAGAATGGCAAGTGTTGCAAACTAATTTGTTGCTTAGTTCAGTTGTAATTTTATGAAAGAAGCTACCGTAGGTATGTTTTTGATAAAAAGTAAGATTCAAATCTTGATTAAAACATTCAGGACAGTTATTGTTCAGTTTGGCTTCTTTAATAACTTCTAATTTTTCCTTGGCCATAATTAGTGAGACACTTTTAGAGAAATTTGCATTATAGTTCCTTCTTTGCCAGATGATAACACCTTTATTTTACCGTCGTGATATTCTTCTACGATACGTTTTACTAAAGAAAGACCAAGACCCCATCCTCTTTTTTTAGAGGTGAAACCTGGTGTAAAGATACTATTATAGTTGCTTTTTGAAATACCGTGCCCGGTATCTGCTATTAAAATGTTGACGAATTTGTTGTCTTGAACTATTTCTATGGCAATACTACCCTTTCCACGCATGGCATCTATTCCATTTTTAACCAAGTTTTCTATAGTCCAATTATATAATGAACTATTGAGCATAACCGGTAAATGGTCAACTTTGGTGTTAAATGAAAAATGAATGAGCTTAGAGCTTCTTCGCTTTAAATAATCATATGCATCTTGGGTTTCTTTTACAATGTCACTTTCTTCAAGTTTTGGTAGAGACCCAATTTTAGAGAAACGTTCCGTAATAGTTTGTAATCGATCAATATCTTTTTCAATCTCTTTAGTAATACTAGGGTTGATGTCTTCAGATTTCAACAATTCGTTCCATCCTAAAAGAGATGATAGTGGAGTGCCAATTTGGTGTGCGGTTTCTTTTGCCATACCGGCCCATAATTTATTCTGTTCTGCAGCTTTGTTTGTTTTAAACAAGAAGTAGATTACTGCGGCAAAAAGAAAAATTATTAAGAGTAAGGCAATAGGGTAAAATTTTAGTTTGTTAAGCACATCAGAGTTTCCATAATATAAGGTGGCCAAATGTTCGCCTTGTTGGTCTATAGAAATAGGAGTATTCTCGCTCTTGAATTTACTCAGTTGTTGTTGAATATAGGCTGAATCTTGCTTTTTATTAGGTGGAAAATTATTTACCCGTATAGATTCATCTTTGTTAATAAGAATCATTGGGGTAGAAGTATTGTTCTGAAATACCTTAAGATGAAGACTTCCTAAATCTACAGTTTCAGAAGATTGTAAAAATTCTGATTGTGCCGTAGCCCAAATCTCCATTTTTAAACGTTCCTCTTCCTTAAATTGTTTGAAAAAGCTATTGGTATTCCATAAGATAAGGCTCACTACTACAAAGGAGCCTATCAATAGAAAAATGTTGGAAATTTTGTTTTTAGGAATAAAGTTCATCCAATAGTTATCTAATACTAAAGATAACCCTAATTGTGAATAATTGTTGTGTTGTTATCGTTGCACCATGTTTTATTAACGCATCATTTTATGTATTTTTGTAGACTATTGTAAAAAGAGTTCAAGATGGAAATAGAAGGTAAAGTTAAATTGATAGGTGAAACCCAAACTTTTGGGTCTAATGGGTTTAGAAAAAGAGAATTGGTTGTTACTACAGACGAGCAATATCCACAACATATAATGGTAGAGTTTGTACAAGATAAATGTGATTTGTTGAACACGTATGCAGTAGGGCAAGATGTAAAAGTTAGCATCAACCTTAGAGGTAGAGAGTGGACAAATCCTCAAGGTCAGGTTAAGTACTTTAACTCTATTCAAGGATGGCGTATAGAAGGAGCATCTCAAGGTGCACCTGCAGCAGGAATGCCACCAGTACCACCAATGGAGGCTTTTGAGCCTGCAGATAACTTAAATGAAGAAGATCATGACGATCTTCCGTTCTAAGGATCGTAAAGAAATTTTATAAGGCAGTATGCCTTCTAAATAAAAAACTTGTTTAACTTAAGTAGTTGAACAAGTTTTTTTGTTTTACACCCTTTATTTAATTTCAGATAAATTTAGAATACCCTAAGTAGCCATGTACTTTTTAACCGACGAGCTTGTGTTTCCACCAGTAGATAGTGCTAATGTAGAAGGTCTATTGGCGGTGGGTGGTGATCTCTCTCCAGAACGATTATTGTTGGCATATCAAAGTGGAATATTTCCTTGGTTTGATAATGATTCTATTATTCTATGGTGGAGTCCCGATCCCAGAATGATACTCTATCCAAATGAGATTAAAATCTCTAAAAGTATGCGAAAAGTAATTCGTGACAACAAATTCACCTTAACGGTAAATACGTGTTTCAAAGAAGTCTTAGAACATTGCTCTTCTGTTCCTAGAGCGGGGCAGGATGGTACGTGGATAACGGAGGAAATGAAGAATGCCTATATTGAATTGCATAAAAGAGGAATAGCGACCTCTTATGAGGTTTGGGAAAAAGACAAGCTAGTAGGTGGTTTATATGGTGTTGATTTAGGTCATATATTTTGCGGCGAGAGTATGTTCAGTTTAACATCTAATGCGTCAAAATTTGCTTTCATAAAATTGGCGCAAGAATTACAAGCTAAAGAATACAATATAATAGATTGCCAACTACATACAGACCATTTAGAAAGTATGGGTGCTAAAGAAATTTCGAGAAAAGAGTTTGTAAAATTCTTAAAGTGAGATTACAAGACTGTTTAAAATAAAGAACACATGCTCCGTACGTTCGGTATAATTTTCCATTCTATATTGAATGCCAAACTGTGCTTTTAGATTATGGGAAATAGACCATCCTATTTGAGAAGTTATTCTTTGGTCATACATTGGTTTTATACTTTTTCCAAGGCTAAGTAACGACTCTGTTGTAGCTACTAAATAGGGTTCTCCAATATCCATTTTCAAACCCTTTAAGGGAATATCTACAGCGAATCTATATCTAAAACGATGTTCAGAACTAGTGGGTCGTATGCGCTGTTCAATTCTAAATCGGTGGCCTAAACGTGCGCTACTTGTTTTTTTGGCAATATTAAATTGCTCTGTAAATCTAAGCTCATTTTCCTTGTCATTTTCAAAGGCTTCTCTAAATCTATATTGGATTCCTAAACCAATACTTTTATATGGGTCAATTGCCAAAGATGAAAAATGGGAGATTTCTATTTGCCGTACGGTAAGTTGCGCTTTTTGGTCATTGTAGATGTAATTTCTATTTGATAATGAAAAATTCTGTTTTAGTAAAGGGGTTGCCTTATAGTTTAAGGATACTTCTGGCTCCCAATATACAGTGGTATTGTCCTGAGATTGTAGGTTAAGAGTTCCTATCCATACTATAAATAAACTAACAAATAATCCCTTAATAAAGCACGTGGTCATAATTTGGAGGAAGAGAGGTTCTTATTTGTTTAAAGTTACCGTCAGCATCAAACAAGATTTCGTAGTCTAAATATCCCTTCTCTTTTCTACCAACAACTACAATTTCATAGTTGTTAGAGGGTAGAATAAGATTTTGAAATGCATTTTTAAAAATTTCATCAAATGAATCATTAGTTGAAGGATATTGCTGTTGCAGTCTTTTAATTCGATATTTAGTGAAATTATTGTTCAAATAGCTTTCAATGTTTGAATAGGTGTCATTTGGTATGTCAGTAGATTTTATTAGTATTTCTATGTCTTCAAGCTTGCCGTCTTCGTTAAATTCTATACTATACCAAAGTTTGTCTTTTTTAAGTTTGGCCTCAAAACTGATTTTTATACTATCTGTTTCTTTATAAAATTTAATGCGCTTATAATCTGTGATATGTTCTTCAATGATAGCAATTGCTTCTATAGGAAATTGAGATTTAAGAATACGATGTTCCTTTTCGTATTTATATTGAGAGTGTGCTAGTTGAAAACAGAAAAGAAAACTAGCTAAGATTATTTTTACTTGAATATTATTCATGGTAAGTATATTTGTTATTACTTAGACTTCGGTGTATCTAAAACAATCTAATTGGTGGTCATTTACCATACCGGTAGCTTGCATAAATGCATATATAATTGTGCTGCCTACAAATTTAAAACCTCGCTTTTTAAGGTCTTTGCTAATGGTATCTGAAATAGGCGTATTTGCTGGTGCTTCTTTATAATTTACCACCTTGTTTTTAAGCTGCTTATGATTTACAAATTCCCAAATATAGTCACTGAAAGAACCAAATTCTTTCTGAATTTCTATATATGCTTGGGCGTTGGTTACTGTAGCCCTAACTTTTAATTTATTTCTAATGATTCCTTCGTCCTGTAGTAAATCTAGAATTTTAGTTTCAGGATATTTGGCAATCTTCTTATAATCGAAATGGTCAAAAGCAACTCTAAAATTCTCTCGTCTTTTAAGAATGGTGATCCAGCTTAACCCAGCTTGAAAAGTTTCCAGCACTAAAAACTCAAACAATAATGCATCATCTTTTACAGGAACGCCCCATTCTTGATCATGGTATTTTTCGTAAAGGGTATCGCCTTTACACCAGCCACATCTATTTTTATCCATGAATTAAAAGTACTATATATTGGCTTCTGGTCAAATTAAAACCAGTTAACAATACTCAAATAAATGGGCATTCCTAAAGTAATGTTGAAAGGGAAAGTAATTGCCAGAGGCAAATATAAACTTGGGCTTAGATTAACTGTAGTATTTATAATTTGGCTGTCTGTTCTCGTAGCAACTTAGATTGTTCTTCGTCCATGTAAACAATAGGTACGGCATAAAGCATAGGCATGTTTTTGGAATAATTTTTTCTTAACAGCGTATGTATGGCTACAAAAAGTAATGATTTTGTTTTGCCTTCTATCACTGTCTGTTTGCGTTTTTCAATCAATCCAGTAGCTCTACTCTTTCTAAAAACCTTTGTTGTTGAAATGTTTGCAGTAAATAACAAATTCTGCTCTAAAAGTAGTTTTGTAATCTCTTTTGCCTGTTTTTTATTCTTAACCGTAATGTATCCTAGAATCATACTTTAAATATTTTACACCCCCTTTTTTATTACGCTTCTTTAATGCTGCAGTTGTTGATTTGTAGGTAATAAAAAATCCTAAACAGCTCTTTTATAAAGACCATTTAGGATTTCCGTTAATCGCTAATTATACAAACAGTTAAGATTTATATCCAGTATTCAACTGCTTTAATTCTTCGTCGTTTAATGCACTTTTTAAATTGGCATTTACGTAAGAAAATTTATTAAAAAATTTGCTACCGTTTACAGGTACTATTCTTGCGATATAGTCATCTGTTAATGATTCAATTTTTACATGCATTCCATTTAAACCTTTATAATTGGCAATGGCGCCGCGCTTAATAATAAAATTTGTTTTTGGAAAATAGAGATGTTGAAACGGTGTGTTTCCATCTTTACTTATAAATAAGATATCGCCAGGTTTTAAATTACTGACCTCGTTTTGACTAAAGCTGCTTGTTGAAAACATTAAAAATGCAAGCAGTACAATGGTATATTTCATAACACTACATTTTAAATTAAACATACTTTTTGTAAACATCTTTTCTGTGATGTTTCATTCAACTCAAAAATAACATAAACTTCAAATAAGAAAGCATTACTTTCGTTAAAAAATGTTAAACTATTATAGTATGATAGTAATACTATTATATTTGTAATAGATTTAAATTTAGGAGTAATGGATAGATTATTACAGGGCGTAACTATTAAGATTAACGACAAGTTATTTGTTAAGAATCCAGAGTCCTCTGAATTGGGAAAGAGAATCATCGAAATAAGTATTCAGATGATTAATGAAATGGGTTTTGAAAACTTTACTTTCAAAAAATTGGGACTTAAAATAGGCTCTAACGAAAGTTCTATTTATCGTTATTTTGAGAATAAACATAAGCTTCTATTATATCTAACATCTTGGTATTGGGGTTGGATGGAGTATCAAATGGTATTCGCAACTAATAGTATTAAAAGCTCAAAAGAAAAACTGCTAAAAGCAATATTAATAATGACTAGAGAGGTTAAAGAAGATTCTGCTTTCTCTCACATTAATGAAGTGTTGCTAAACAAAATTGTTATTAATGAATATTCCAAGTCATACTTAACTAAAGAGGTAGATGCCGAGAATAAAGAAGGTTTCTACATCATTTACAAAAGACTTATAGGTAGGCTGGGAGAAATGATTACAGAAGTTGATTCTGATTATCAATATCCAACAAGTCTGGCAAGTACCATTTTAGAAAATGGTTTGCATCAGCATTTTTTAAAAGAACATTTTCCTTCCCTTACAGATTGTAACGACAAGGTAACCCCGACACAGTATCTAACACACCTTGTATTCAATACGCTAAATAAAGAAATAGATGAGTAAAAATATACTAACTGCCTGGCAACGTTTTCTTGGCTTATTAAAACTAGATAAGAAAGACGTATTTCAGGTTTTTTACTATGCCATATTTGCTGGTGTGGTAAACTTGTCTTTGCCATTAGGTATACAAGCAATAATTAACTTAATGCAAGGTGCTCAAATAAGTACATCGTGGATAGTATTGGTTGTATTGGTAACCTTGGGTGTAGCATTTGTGGGGATACTTCAGTTAATGCAAATTAGAATTATTGAAAATGTTCAGCAAAAAATTTTTACTAGGGCATCATTTGAGTTCGCATATAGATTTCCGAAAATAAAAATGAGCGAACTTCATAATTACTATCCGCCAGAATTGGCGAATAGGTTTTTTGATACGCTAACGATTCAAAAATCATTGTCTAAAGTTTTAATAGATTTTCCTGCCGCATTATTACAAATTGTATTTGGTTTATTGCTGTTGTCATTCTACCATCCTTTCTTTATTGTGTATGGTATTTTATTGCTTTTGCTGATATATGTAGTATTTAAGTTTACTGCACAACGTGGTTTAGACACTAGTTTAGATGAGTCTAGGAGTAAATATAAAGTGGCGCATTGGCTTCAAGAGATTGCCCGTTCAATTGTAAGTTTTAAACTATCTGGTAAAACTTCTCATGCTTTGGATAAAAACGATACCCTAGTAGTAGAGTATTTGAATGCCAGAGAAAGCCACTTTAAGGTAATAGTGCTACAGTTCATACAGATGATTGGTTTTAAGGTTTTGGTAACTGGCGGACTTTTACTGATAGGTGGATTGTTGGTACTAAACCAAGAGATGAACATAGGTCAATTTGTAGCTGCAGAAATCATTATTCTTTTAGTGATAAGCTCAGTAGAGAAGCTGATTTTGGGACTTGAAACTTTTTATGACCTATTAACTTCTTTAGAAAAAATGGGACAGGTGGTAGATAAGGAATTGGAACAACAGAATGGTGAAAAACCATTTTTGGAGAACCAAGCGTTTACCATAGAGTTAAATGAAATTTCATATAGCGTACCACAACCTAAAAGAGAGATAATTTCTAATTTAAGTTTAACAATTTCTCCATCGTGTACTATTCTATTAAGAGGAAGCAGTGGTTCTGGTAAAAATACGCTGCTAAGAATTATAGCAGGTATCATAGAGCCCGATTCCGGTGGAGTATATGTAAATGGTGTTTCTTTAAAAGGAATGAATTTAAATTATTATCGTTCTCATCTAGGGCAATCGCTACCAGAAGAATCGCCTTTTGAGGGGACAATTTTACACAATATTACTTTTGGCGATAAAGACACCACTAATGAGCAAGTGTATTGGGCACTTGATAAAGTTGGACTGACTGATTTTGTTAAAAAACAACCAGAAGGTTTAAATACAATTCTGTATCCAGAGGGGAAACAGATTCCGCATACGGTGTCAAAGAAAATTGTTTTAGCCAGAAGTATTGTGCGCAAGCCAAAACTACTTATTCTAAAAGATCCTTTAGATCAGTTTAACGTTGAAGAAGCAGATAAGATTTTAAGCTTTTTAAGCGACCCATCTAACGGCTGGGCATTGTTAGTGGTGAGTGAGAATGATAAGTGGATCAAAAAATGTTCACGAATCATTACGATGGAAAAAGGTCAGATTATTAACGAAATCGAAGGAAAAGATGCTTAATATATCTCATAAAAAACTAAACCAAAATGTGTCTATAGAGCGTTTTAAATCCGTTCAAAAAGTTAATCATAATAGACATTACAAGCACTTTAATAGGTTTCTTTTTGCTTTTGCGGCAGTAGGTGTTATTGTATTGTTTCTACCTTGGACACAAACTATAAATGCAAGAGGATATTTAACCACTTTGACTCCTGGTCAAAGACCACAAACTATTCAATCTCAAATACCGGGTAGAATAGAAGAGTGGTTTGTACAAGAGGGAGATTATGTAGAAAAGGGAGATACCATTCTCTTTATATCTGAAGTTAAATCAGAATATTTCGATCCAGATTTAGTAGAACGTACCGGGCAACAATTGAAGTCTAAAAGTTCTTCTGTTACATCTTACGAGGGTAAGGTAAAATCATTGGATAATCAGGTTGGTGCACTTTTTAATGAAAGAAGGTTAAAGTTAGAGCAGGCAAAAAATAAACTATTGCAGTCAAAGCTAAAAGCGCAAAGTGATAGTATAGATTTTGAAGCTGCTAAAACCAATATTAAAATAGCGGAGCGGCAATATGAGCGTACGGCGCAATTGCAAAGCGAAGGTTTAAAGGCGGTAACAGATGTTGAAGAGAAAAGATTAAAACTACAGGAAACGCAAGCAAAATTACTTTCTCAAGAGAATAAATTATTGGCTGCCAAGAATGAAATTATAAATGCCGAGGTAGAAATTAATAGAGTGCAGGCTTCGTATACCGATAAAATTTCAAAAGCACAGAGCGATAAATTTACGGCGATGTCCAATCAATTTGACTCTGAGGCACAGGTAAGTAAATTGGAGAATGATTATACAAATTATCAAATGCGAAGTGCGTTACGATATATACGTGCACCGCAAAATGGGTATATAAATAAGGTAATAACATCTGGTATTGGAGAAACCTTTAAAGAAGGAACTCCGTTGGTTGGTATTATGCCTGCAGATTATGATATGGCGGTTGAGACATTTGTAAATCCTATAGATTTACCGCTTATTCATTTAGGAGAAACAGTCAGAATTCAGTTTGATGGATGGCCTGCAATAGTATTTAGCGGGTGGCCAAATGCATCATACGGTACGTATGCCGGTAAGGTAGTTGCCATTGAAACATTCATAAATCCGAATGGGAAATATAGAGTGTTGCTGTCCCCGGATAAGGAAGATCAAGCTTGGCCAAATGCTTTACGTGTAGGTTCTGGGGCAAATACAATTGCATTATTGGAAGATGTGCCAATTTGGTATGAGCTGTGGCGTCAATTAAACGGATTTCCACCAAATTATTATCAACCAGAAGGAGCACAAGACAAACCCGTAAAAAAATAACGATGAGAAGATTTATTTTCTTTTTCTATCTGTGCCTTGGTTTTGTTGCAAATGCCCAAACGGATGATACTATACCATTGAATTTTAAAGAGTATTTGGGGTATGTAAAAAAGTATCACCCTATTACCAAACAGGCAGAGATGGTTATGAGCGTGGGGCAAGCAAATCTTATGAAAGCACGTGGCGGTTTTGACCCTAAAATTTCCCTTGATTATGCTACAAAGGAGTTTAAAGGAACGGAGTATTATGATTTATTGAATTCTACTTTTAAAGTGCCTACTTGGTACGGAATAGAGTTTAAAGGTGAATTTGAGCAGTATTCGGGTGAGTATTTAAATGCCGAAAGAAATGTGCCAGATGACGGGCTTTACAGTGCCGGGGTGTCTCTTTCTTTAGGTCGTGGATCTTGGATGAACGAGCGCATGGCCACCGTAAAAAAAGCCAAATTTTTTAGGGAGCAGTCTAAGGCAGATAGAGATTTATTGGTCAATCAAGTATTGTTCGATGCTTCTTTGGCCTATTTCAATTGGTTGCAGGCTTACCGCAATAGTTTATTGTTTAATGATTTTTTAAAAAATGCAAAGGTTAGGCTAAAAGGCGTAAACAGAAGTGCGCAGTCTGGAGAAATAGCAGCAATAGATACGGTTGAGGCTAAAATAGCAGTTCAGAATAGAGCGTTAGAAAAGGAGCAAGCAAATGTTGTTTTGCAAAATGCGAGGTTAGAACTTTCTAATTACTTGTGGATGGGTGAAAACATACCAATGGAACTACAGCCGCAAGTGGTACCAGATACTTCTTTAGATACAGAGATAGATCAAGCATTGGAAATTTTAGGAAAGCCATTAGATAGTTTTGTTCTGGAGAATCACCCTAAATTAAAATCATTAGGGTATAAAATAGATGGTTTGGTAGTAGATAAGCGTTTAAAGACAAACAAGTTATTGCCTAAAATAGACGTGGAGTATAAATTTATTACGGAAACACCAGAGTATATAAATTCATTTGAAACACAGAACTACAAGGGTGGATTGAATTTTGAGCTCCCGTTATTTCTGAGAAAAGAAAGGGGAGATTTGAAATTGGCAAAATTGAAATTAAAAGATGCTCAGTACGAGTTTGATAATGCTGAGGTACAGATTCAAAATAAAATAACGGCTATTTACAATGAGTTAGATTCATTTGAAAATCAGAATGTTTTAATAGATGATATTGTGGCAAGTTATGAAGCCTTATTGGCAGCAGAAGAACGAAAATTTACCTTTGGAGAAAGCTCGCTGTTCCTTATTAATTCAAGGGAAAGTAAGCTGATAGATGCTGTTTTAAAACAAAATCAGGTAGAGAATAAATACTTTACGGCTAAGGCTAAATTATTTAATAGTCTAGCGGTCAATCCAGAGAATTTGTAAGCTTTGTACATTTATCACTACTAAAGCGTTCGATTAGAATAGATAAAAATAAAAGTAAGCTTGATGGAATTAGTGATAGAAGATTTAGTTAAAAAAGGATTAGAAACTGGTTATAGCTATTCAGAATATAGAAATTTGGTTTCAGATTTAGCTGAAAAAGGATTGGCAACAGGTCCGGTTCAATCGGAAGCATTGTCTCAATACACGCAATTGAATAATAGTCGTATGCGAAGATGGGACAAAACCTTGAAGTTTAGCGATGATGCTGTTGCTAAGATTAAATCTGTTCAGCAAAAAATATCTTGGTTGGTATTGTCAGAAAGCTGGTGTGGAGATGCGTCACCTGCATTACCGGTGATGAACAAGATAACAGAATTAAATCCTAATATATCATTGTCTATAATTCTACGTGATGAGAATTTAGATATTATGAATCAGTTTCTAACCAATGGCGGTATGTCTATACCAAAATTAATAGCAATTGATGGAGAGGAAAATACCGTAGTAGCCACTTGGGGACCAAGGTCAATGAAAGCGACAAATTTGGTAGATACCTATAAAGCGGAAAATGGTCAGTTAACAGCAGAATTTAAACAAGACTTACAGATTTTTTATAATAAAGATAAAGGGCAAAGTATTCTAGAAGATTTGCTAAAATTACTCGATAATTAAGATTAAAAATTTCGAGGCGGTACTCAAAAGTTCAAATTAGCATTTTTAGCAATGTTTTGTGTGTTTCTTTTCTGGACTAGTTTACTTCCCTTGAAATAAGTAAGTAATTGTACCTTTTTGAGAATCTTTTTCAGAAGAATTGAATCTTGCTTTTAAGGCGTAATTAATAGCGTTCTCAACAAGACAGCCATTAGAAGTTCCCGAACTTCTTTCATTGTAATCTGCTTCGGTAACATAGCCTAATGCATTTACTTCTATATTGATAACAACCTTGCCTCCTTCAATACAAGTATATATGGGGGGAGGTAATTTATAATTGTTTCTATCAACCAAAGAGTAAGAAACAGATGTTCTTCTTGCGGCTAGGTTATTGGTAAACTCTTTCTTCTGAGCCTCCTTTTCACCTAATAATTGTTTTTTTTCTTCTCTCTTTTTAGCCAGCGCTTTTACTCTCTCAGAATAACCCGTATCAGAAATGATATCTTCGGTAGGGTCACCGTCGCTCATTTCGCTGCGTTCTTCCATTAATTCTTCTAAAGTCTGTAAAGGTTCTGGATTGCCATAACTTGGCTTTGCCGTTTCATTAAAGGCTAAGTGGCTTTTTATAGGGTCTGCATTGATTTGCTCCTCTAATGGTTCCTCTTTTTTTAGAATTTCTTCTAAAACCTCTTGGTCCATGATCATTTCTACAACATAATCTTCATGAGATTCTTGTTGTCCACCAAACTGAATTCCATACAAAACCAGCACTACAATAGACAAGCTAAAAATAGTGGCAAGTAATGATAATTGTTTTCTGTTCAGATTCATGGTTATATAACCTTAATAACACCAAAATATTTTAGAAGATCGATAAATGACAATCAAATCTTGGTTACTTATTTTCTTCAGGTCCTAATAATATATCGGCAAAGACCAAAGGGTCTTGTGCATTATCTACGTTAAAATCACCTATTTTGGTTCTTCTAAGTGCAGTTAAATGTGCTCCCGAATTTAGGGCTTTGCCAAAATCGTGAGCTATTGATCTTATATAAGTGCCTTTACTGCATGCAATTCTAAAGTGAATATTTAGACCGTCAATTTTAGTAATTTCGAAAGCACTTACAGATACTTTTCGTTTTGGGATATCTACGGATACGCCTTCGCGAGCTAATTCATACAAACGTTTTCCATCTTTCTTTAGTGCAGAAAAAACAGGTGGTGCTTGTTCAATTTCACCAAGAAACTGGCTAGTGGTGGTTTTAATTAAATCGGGGGTAATGTGTTCTGTTGAGAAAGTCTCGTTTATTTCTGTTTCAAGGTCGTAAGATGGTGTGGTGCCACCTAAGGTGAAAACACCAGTGTATTCTTTTTCTTGTCCTTGGTATTCGGTGATTTTCTTGGTAAATTTTCCGGTGCAAATTATAAGAAGTCCCGTAGCTAACGGATCTAAAGTACCTGCGTGTCCGATTTTAAATTTCTTTAAACTAAACCTTTTTCTGATAGCCCATTTCAATTTATTGACCGCCTGAAAAGAGGACCATTCTAATGGTTTATCAATCAATAATACTTGACCGTTTAAATAGTCTTCTTTGGTCAAATCTTTCATGAATTTGAGTGTTTAGGTAGTACTACGGATTAGTGAATCCGTAAATTACGGCAATCAATCCTACAACAAGACAGTAGATGGCGAAATACGAAAGCTTACTTTTTCGTACCAATTTAATCATCCAAGTACAAGCAGCAAGACCGGCAAGAAAGGCAGCAATAAAACCTGCGCCCATCGCTACATTATTTTCTCCGTCGAAAGTTAAATCTCCGCTCATAAGGTCCTTGGCAATTTTACCGAAAATTAACGGCACAACCATTAAGAAAGAAAAACGAGCAGCTTTTGATTTGTCTACACCTAAAAGAACAGAAGTAGAAATAGTAGCTCCACTACGAGAAATACCAGGTAACATAGCAATTGCTTGAGATATACCTACAATAAATGCATTGGCGAAACTTACTTTTTTATCGGTGTCTTTTGCTTTGTCTGCAAAGTATAATAGTACTGCGGTAATGATAAGCATAAAGCCTACAAACCTAATATTGCCACCAAAAAAAGCTTCTAATTGTTCTTCAAAAAACAGACCTACGAATACGGCCGGAAGCATAGAGATGATAATTTTAGCAGAAAACTGACTTTCTTCGTTCCATTTAAATTGAAATAGCCCACTTAAAATTTCCCAGATATCTTTTCTGAAAACAACAATGGTACTCAGTGCGGTAGCAAAATGAAGAACTACGGTAAACAATAAGCTTTCTTCTTGTACAGAGTTATCTCCTAAAATGGCTTTACCCAATTCTAAATGACCACTTGAAGAAACAGGAAGAAACTCGGTTAATCCTTGAATAATACCGAGTATAATAGCATCTAAAGTATCCAATTAATCTTTCTTTTTGTGAGGGTTCAACAAAATGGCATAAATCTCTATTCCTAGGCCAATAAGTACCAAAGTAGGTGCTAGTCTAATTCTTCTGAAATTAAAGATTTCAGGATTAAAAACGTTTGGATCGTCACTACCACCACCACTCATTAAAATGAAACCTACCGTAATACAGGCAAGACCAATGAACATGAATACGTAATTCTTCTTTTGAAAAATAAATTCTTGCTTGGTATGCTGTTCTACTCTATTGTTTTTACTCATGCCGCAAATTTAATAATATAATTCGTCCGTTCTAAGATTTAAGAAGCGTTGGGTCGCGAAATAGGTACTAATGAACGAAATAAGAATTCCTAATAGAAAAACACTAACGAATAAAATTACCAGAATATAAGGTTCATCTAAAAGGCCTAAATCTTGAAAATTAGTATTTACATAATATACGACGCCGCCAATAGCCAATAAAGCAATTGCGGCACCAATCATACCTAGTTTAATATTTTGCCATATAAACGGTCTTCTAATAAAGGTCTTTGTTGCACCAACCATTTGCATGGTTTTGATGATAAATCTTTTAGAGTAGATAGATAATCGAATAGAGCTGTTTATTAATAATACAGCTATAAAGGTAAAGATGGCACTGGCTACTAAAATCCAGAAGCCTATTTGTTCTACACTTTTGGCTACCATACTTACTAAGACCTTATCATAACTTACTTCGTCTACAAAGCTCTTTTCTGCTAGGGTATCGGCTATTTCTTCTACTTTTTCTGCAGTTACGAAATCTGCGTTAAGTTTTACGTCGATAGAATTTTTTAGTGGATTATAGCCTAAATAATCAACAAAGTCTTCTCCTATTTCTTCACTGTGTTGCTTTGCTGCTTCTTCTTTAGAAACATAAGTAGAAGATTTGGTGTATTCTGACATTGCCAGAGTTTTTTGAAGTTGTTCTACTTCAATCTCTTTGGTGTTCTCCTTTAAAAAGACAGATATGGTAATCTGTTCTTTAGAACGGTCTGCCATTTTTTTGGTATTCAATACCAGTAATCCTAATATTCCTAATAGGAACAAGACCAATGCAATACTTAGCACCACAGAAAAATAGGAGGAGATGAGTTTGCGTCTTTGGTAATTTTCGAAAGAGTTCGCCATAGTACTTAAAAGTGCAGTAAAAATAGCAAAGTATTGTCAAATGGAACTTAAAAATTTGAACCGTTAACGTTTTAAACTGAAGTGTCCCTTAAATTGGACAGAATCCGCTTCAATTAGATACCAATAATCATCTTCTGGTAATCTTTCACCTTGAAAAGTACCATCCCACGAAGACGAATTTGTATTTCCGAATTTGATGAGCTTGCCGTAGCGGTCAAAAATTGAAATCGTAACAGAATTAAAAATCTCAAGTCCGTCTGGTTCAAAAACATCATTGACGGCATCTCCGTTAGGCGTAAAAAACTTAGGAATGACTAAGTGATAAAAATCTTCGGTTACTACGCCACAATTTGTATTGTCTTGCACGTAAATAGTATAAAAGCCTCCTTTTACAGCTTCAAAAATTGGGTTGGATTGAAATGAAATTCCATCTAAGGAATATTCAAAATTTCCTTCGTTAATAGTGGAAACAATAATAGAGGGTCCGTCAGATTCTATTCGGTCTATCCTTGGTAAGTCTATTTGTTCTACAAAGAAATTGCGAGATTCTGAACATCCATTGGTATTGGTAACGGTCACCGAATATTCACCTGGCTCAGTAATATCTATAAGTTTGGTGGTTGCCCCTGTGCTCCATTGGTAAGTAACCTTATCAACAGCTGCATCGAGAGTAATAAAAGAGTCTTCACAAATAAAAGTGCTTACATCATCTGGGATTAGGGGTAATGGATTAACGGTTAAGGTAACTGCAGTCCTAGTGATGGATGCACATTCTATTTCATTTGAATTGGACTCGGCATAATACGTGCCGGCTATCCCTATTTCTAAATTTTGATTTTCAGCTAAAATTAAATTTCCACCAGTAGGGGCATCATACCAATTAATGGAATATGAATTTTGAGTTGTAGCAGTTAAGGTTCCTAATTCGCCTTCGCAAATAATAACATCCCCTGCGCTGGTTGGGGCGTTGGGTACTGGTAAAACTATAATATCAAAAACATCCGATACTACATTGCATAAGTCATTGTTCACATTTATGGGGTCTTCAGACGTTTTTACCCTGAAATATGTGGTACTGGTTACAGCAGGTGTCGATAAGGTGTCACCCGTTTCCCCAGGAATATCTGTCCAGTTTTGCTGGTCTGTACTCTGTTGCCATTGGTACGCATGTGTTGAGAAAATGGAAAAATCTGGTGTAACGGTTAATGTTCTTGATACACCGCCTTGATTTTCGCAAACCACCAAGCTTTGTTCGTTGGCACCAGAAGAAACGTTGATATTATCTCCGCAAGATTTAAATAGAATATCATCTATGGCAAGGTCATTTCCGCAGCCGCCATTACTGTTGTTTCTCATCTTTAGAATTACGGATGTCTGCCCTGGTTCTGTTTTAAAAACTAAGGCGTATTGATTCCATTGAGTACTTCCAGTACCAGGTATGCTCCCTGTATCACCTTGTGCAAGAAGATTAGTATCTGTTTCGTCCCATATTTGAAAACGTACATTTACGGGAATACTGTTGCCTTCACAGCTACCTGTTGGTTGTAAATTAATGAGCCACGATGAAAATTCATATGTGGTATTCTCGCATAACCCTGTTACCTCTCGCTGGTAAAATTCTCCCGCCGTAAAACTGGCATTGACTATAAAAGATTTTCCATTGCTATCACCAGGTGTATGATCTTGTATAGAGAGCCAATCAAAGTAGTTAGATGTGCTTGAAATTGTGTAATCTCCGTCGTTTGGGGTTCCTGTGGTAAATCTATAGGTAGTTGTACCGGCAGGTAAAGCAGGCCCGTCGGTTGTTCCAGAACCAAAATCTTCTGTAAAAATTGGGTCACCAGAATTACCACCACAGAAACCTAGTTGCGCATGCAATGAAGTTATGCCGCAACACGTTAGTAGAATAGTAAGTAGAAAACATCTGGAGTACATCATATTCACTGGTTAAAGATATACTTTTTAGTACGATGAATAAATAAACTCAATTCAAGATACAGAGCCTATTTGAAGATTGGTATTTTCACCAAAATCACAACCTAATTATACAAGATGCTTAATTTATTGGATCTAAAAATATCGAGACCCGGACTTTGGTTTCCTACAATTTGGATTTATTTAGTTCCCTTTGGCAATCAGTCAGAGTTTTGGTTGAATATGAATTTTTGGTTAGGGCTATTCTTTGTCACCTTTCCATTAAACTATTTGGTTTACGGTCTAAACGATTATAATGATATAGATGCAGATGCCGTAAATGACAGAAAAGGAAATTTTCTTTTTGGTGCGAAGGCTTCAAAGTCTCAGCTCAGTGGTGTGCTGACTAAAATTACCATACTCACGTCTGTGTTTGTAATTGTATTTACCTTTATTTCTGGTTTAAAAATGTTCTTTTTGCTACTGTTTATGGTGGTCGTGAACATCCTTTATAATTTTAAGCCGTTTAGAATAAAAGAAAGACCTCCGTTCGAAATTCTAATTCAGGTTGGGTATGTGGTTACGGTATTCTTTTCAACAGAACTGAATAATTTAGACCCACTACCATGGCAGACATTGGTCTATTTATCATTGTTTGCATTTCAGGCACATATTGCTGGTGAAATAATGGATATAGAGCCAGATCTAGCTTCGGGCAAGCGAACTACAGCCACATTGATAGGGCGTAAAAATTCAAAATTACTGATGCTCTTGATATTGGTGTGCGAATCTGTTTTAGTTTGGTATTGGTTTCAAGATATAGTTTTGGCATCATTTCTTGGTCTCTTTTCTGCGTTTATGGTATTAGATATTTTTGTGATATTTAAGGGTAGGGCGTATACATTGTCAGAAATGAAATTGTTTGGTTACCTCATTAATTTATCTGCCCTAGCTTCTATGCTGTGGGTATTATACAGTGGAAATTTATTAGAGGTATAGCAAAGGCTGTATCCATAACGTTATTCTTTCGCCTTTAACAGAATAAACCTATTTTTGCGACTTACAGAAAAGAAGTAAAGATCATGCAATACAATTTCAACGAAATTGAAGCCAAATGGCAAAAATACTGGGCAGAAAATCAAACATTTAAAGCAGAGAACGATTCTGAAAAAGAAAAGTTCTATGTGTTAGACATGTTTCCTTATCCTTCTGGGGCAGGACTTCATGTGGGTCATCCGCTAGGGTATATTGCAAGTGATATTTATGCACGATATAAAAGGCATAAAGGTTTTAACGTATTGCACCCACAAGGATATGATTCTTTTGGTTTGCCGGCAGAGCAATATGCTATTCAAACAGGTCAGCATCCTGCGGTAACTACAGCTGCAAATATTAAAACATATAGAAGGCAGTTAGATCAGCTAGGTTTTTCTTTTGATTGGAGCAGAGAGGTACGTACTTCTAGTCCTGAGTATTACAAATGGACACAGTGGATATTCATTCAAATATTCAATTCTTGGTATAATAAGGATACTGACAAAGCAGAGGATGTAGAAACGTTAATTGCTAAATTTTCTACGGATGGTAATACCAACGTAAATGCAGTATGTGACGATGATATAGAACCTTTTACAGCTGAAGAATGGACCGCATTTTCTGATGTTAAAAAACAAGAAATATTATTACAATATAGATTAACGTACTTGGCAGATACTGAAGTAAACTGGTGCCCTGCACTAGGTACGGTATTGGCGAATGACGAAATAGTAAACGGAGTATCAGAACGTGGTGGTCACCCAGTGGTTCGTAAAAAAATGACCCAATGGAGTATGCGTATTTCTGCCTATGCACAACGTTTGTTAGACGGATTAAATAAAATTGATTGGCCACAACCTTTGAAAGATTCCCAGACAAATTGGATAGGTCGTTCTCAAGGTGCTTCGGCTGTTTTTAATGTGAAGGATCATGATGAGAAAATAGAAGTTTTTACCACCAGACCCGATACTATTTTTGGAGTTAGTTTTATGACTTTAGCTCCTGAGCATGAGTTGGTTTCTAAAATAACAACTGTCGAACAAAAAGCTGAAGTAGAAGCCTATATAGAAGCAACTGCAAAACGTTCGGAGCGTGATCGTATGGCAGATGTGAAGACTATTTCAGGTGCTTTTACAGGTGCATATGCAGAACATCCATTTACAAAAGAGCCTATTCCAATTTGGATTGGTGACTATGTATTGGCGGGTTATGGGACTGGAGCGGTGATGTCCGTGCCATGTGGTGATCAACGAGATTACGATTTTGCAAAGCATTTCAATATTCCTATTCCTAACATATTTGAAGGTGTGGATATTTCTGAAGAAGCATTTGCTGATAAGGATAAAACGGTTATTGCAAATTCTGATTTCCTAAACGGATTACCATATAAGAAAGCTATGAAATTAGCGATATATGAGTTAGAGAAAATAGGGCATGGCGAAGGAAAAATAAACTATAGATTGCGTGATGCTGTATTCAGTCGTCAAAGATATTGGGGAGAACCTTTTCCGGTGTACTACGTGGACGGAATGCCTCAAATGATTGCAAAAGAGTATTTACCTATTGCCTTGCCAGAAGTTGAAAAATATTTACCTACCGAGACAGGAGAGCCGCCATTAGGTAATGCTGAGGTTTGGGCATGGTGTAACAAAGAAAATAAGGTAGTTTCTAATGATAAGATTGATAATGAAACGGTATTTCCTTTAGAGTTGAATACTATGCCAGGTTGGGCAGGTAGTTCGCAATACTTTAATAGGTATATGGATCCGCATAATAATGAAAAGATATTCTCTGAAAATGCTATTAATTACTGGCAAGATGTAGATTTATATATTGGCGGTAGTGAGCACGCAACAGGGCATTTGTTGTATTCTCGTTTCTGGCAAAAATTCATGTTCGATAAAGGTTTGGTGCCTAAAGATGAGTTTGCTAAGAAACTTATTAATCAGGGTATGATTACTGGGACTAGTGCTTTTGTTTATAGAGATGAGGATGGAAAAACATTGATTTCTAAAGGCTTAATAGAAGGAAGAAATGTTACTCCAATTCATGCGGATGTATCTTTAGTAAATGCATCAGATGAGTTGGATGTTGAAGGATTTAAAAAGTGGAGGGATGAATTTGCGGATGCGGAATTTATCACTGAAGAGGATGGAACATTTAAAGTAGGTCGCGAAGTCGAAAAAATGTCCAAATCTAAATACAACGTTGTTAATCCTGATGCTATTTGTGAGGAGTACGGTGCAGATAGTTTGCGTTTGTATGAAATGTTCTTAGGGCCATTAGAGCAATCTAAACCTTGGAATACAGCTGGTATTACAGGTACACATTCTTTCTTAAAGAAACTATGGAGACAATTTCATACAGGTGAGAATGCTTCCTTTTTAGTTAGCGAAGATGAACCTTCAAAAGAATCGTGGAAAACATTACATAAAACCATAAAAAAGGTAGAAGAAGATATAGAGAACTTCAGTTTCAATACATCGGTATCAACATTTATGATCTGTGTTAATGAACTTTCTTCGCAAAAATGTTACAGTAGAAAAGTACTAGAGCCGTTGGCTATTTTAGTATCGCCGTACGCACCACATATTGCAGAAGAGTTATGGAATAAATTGGGTCATACTGAATCTATAGCTACAGCGCCTTTCCCAAAATTCGAAGGAAAGTATTTGGTAGAGAGCAGTAAAGAGTATCCTATTTCCTTTAATGGTAAAATGAAATTTACTTTAGAGCTTTCGTTAGACTTATCTAAAGAAGAGATAGAAGCTGCGGTAATGGCCAATGAAAAAACCCAACAACAATTACAAGGTCGCGAGCCTAAAAAGGTGATTGTAGTACCGGGTAAAATTGTCAATATCGTTGGGTAATTAAGAGAATATATTTAAAAGAAGAGGCGATATTTATCGCCTCTTCTTGTTTATGCAGTTGTAAAATATAAAAATATGGACAGTGTCGAAATCTTAGGTTTGATCGCCGCTACTTTAACCACAGCGGCATTTGTACCACAAGTATATAAAACGTGGAAAAATAAATCTGTTGAAGATATTTCCCTTACTATGTATACTGTTTTATTAACAGGGGTTTTGCTTTGGTTGGTTTATGGAGTGAATATAAATAGTTTGCCTGTTATTTTAGCAAATGGAATTACATCTGCCCTTCTAATTTTAATGGTTTTAATGAAATTAAAATATAAATAACAGCACACCCCCTAATTTTATAGGGGTGCAAACTCATAATTATATATTTTTACCAACCAACCCCTACGTTTTATCGAATTATTGTTTGTTATCTGCATAATTAGTTTCAATTTTGCAGTATAACATAAAATGATAAATCATGATTGTTGGTATTCCAAAAGAAATAAAGAACAATGAAAGCAGGGTAGGTATGACGCCAGGCGGAGTTTTTGAATTGGTAAAAAACGGCCACAAAGTATATGTACAGTCAGAAGCAGGGGAAGGCAGTGGTTTTTTCAATCAAGATTATCAACAGGCAGGTGCTATAATACTAGATACTATTGGTCAGGTTTATGCCATGAGCGAAATGATCGTAAAAGTAAAAGAGCCTATTGAAGAAGAATATAATTTAATTCAAGAAGGTCAAATACTTTTTACCTATTTCCACTTTGCATCTAGTGAAGCGTTGACCAAGGCTATGATCAAGCAAAAAGCGGTTTGTATAGCGTATGAAACAGTAGAAGATGAAGAAGGTACTTTACCACTTTTAACGCCAATGTCAGAAGTTGCCGGTAGAATGGCAATTCAGCAAGGAGCAAAATATTTAGAGAAACCAGTAAAAGGACGTGGTGTATTGCTAGGTGGTGTGCCTGGTGTAGCTCCAGGTAAAGTTTTGGTGCTAGGAGCGGGTGTTGTTGGTATACAAGCTGCTAAAATGGCAGCAGGTTTAGGGGCTCACGTAACTATATTAGATGTTAACATGAAGCGCCTGCGTTATGCAAATGATGTAATGCCACCACATGTAGTTACCGAATTCTCTAATGAATTTAATATCAGAAGACTTATTAAAACACATGATCTAATTATTGGTGGAGTCTTATTAAAAGGAGCAAAGGCGCCAAATTTGATTACCAGAGACATGTTGAAAGAAATGAGACCTGGTACGGTTATCGTAGATGTTGCTGTTGATCAAGGTGGATGTGTAGAAACCACCAAGCCTACAACGCACGAAGATCCTATTTATATAATAGATGATGTGGTTCATTATTCTGTAGCGAATATGCCGGGTGCCGTACCTTATACATCTACTATGGCCTTAACAAATGTAACATTGCCGTATGCTTTAAAGCTAGCTAATTTAGGATGGGAAGCAGCTTGTGAAAAAGACCCAACCTTAAAGAAAGGGCTGAATATAATTAAGGGAGAAGTTGTATACCAAGAAATTATAGAAGCTTTTGGTTGGGAAGAGATAGTCGCTTAACCTGTACAAAATGTCAGTAAAATATGCCCTGCCATTTCCGAAAGGAATTTGGCGGGGTTTTTGCTTTTATAATATTAGATTCTTAGAAAAGAACGAATCTTTAGTATATTTAATCGATTTAAAAATTGAAACGTTATGATGGGATATTATATATTGATTGGTGCCATTGCTTTGGTTAGCTGGTTAGTAAGCAGCAAATTAAAAAGTAAGTTTAAATTTTATTCCAAGGTGCATTTGCAAAATGGAATGAGTGGTGCTGAAATTGCAGAAAAAATGTTGGCTGACCATGGTATACGCGATGTTAAAGTTGTTTCTACCCCTGGTATGCTTACAGATCATTACAATCCTAAAAACAAAACAGTAAACTTAAGTGAGGGTGTGTATAACCAAAGAAATGCATCTGCAGCTGCCGTTGCGGCTCACGAATGTGGTCACGCGGTACAACATGCACAGGCGTATGAGTGGTTAGGTATGCGCTCTAAGTTAGTGCCAATAGTAAGTGTTACATCAAGCATGTCTATGTGGGTTGTTTTCGGTGGTTTGGCTTTAGGTGCCGCTGCTGGAGTAGGATTTGGGTATTGGGTTGCCGTAGCTGGTCTGGTGATGATGGGCTTTGCTACACTATTTAGTTTTGTAACCTTACCTGTGGAATATGATGCAAGTAATAGAGCGTTGGCATGGTTAAAAAATAAAAATATAGTTACGCCAGAAGAATATAAAGGTTCTGAAGATGCCTTAAAATGGGCTGCTCGCACGTATTTGGTAGCTGCAATTGGTTCATTGGCAACTTTAGTATACTGGGGACTTCAAGTTTTTGGTGGTAGAGATTAAGCTAAAACTAATGTTGAATAAAAAAAGCCTTCCAAATTGAGAAGGCTTTTTTTATATACTAATTTGTCTATCTATCTGTTGTGCCAATGATATAAAGGTTTCTGTTCTAGAGACCCCTTCTATAGCTTGTATTTCTTTGTTCAGTACCTGCATTAAGTGTTCATTATCTCTACATAGTACTTTAATTAGAATAGACCAGTTACCAGTAGTGTAATGGCACTCTAATACTTCAGGTATTTTTTCAAGTTGTTTTACCGCCATCGGGTTGCTCATTGCTTTGTCTAAATATATGCCTATGTAAGCCATGGTGGTATACCCTAAAGATTTAGGATTTACAATGAATTTAGAGCCAGATAAAAGTCCTGATGCCTCTAACTTTCTTAATCGTTGGTGTATAGCTGCGCCAGATATACCAATACTTCTTGCAATTTCAAGAACTGGTTTACGGGCATCTTCCATTAAAAATCGTAAGATTTTCTTATCTATTCCGTCAATTTTAGCCAAAGAAGTAGGTGTTTTCATGTTTTATCAAAATAAACATAAATGTACTTATTTGGTTTCAATCTGACAGTTAAAAGGGTTTAGTTAACTACAGAATTTGGATTATAGCCTAAATATGGTAATTCATACTCCTTAAAATTAACACCGTAAGACTCAAGCTCTTTTAATATTGGTTCATATACTTCTTTGCTAATAGGTATCTGTACACCTGGAGTATTAATTTCGCCGTTAAGAATTTTTAAAGCGGCCATGGCAACTGGTAATCCTACGGTTTTTGCCATTGCCGTAAAAGTTTGGTTTTCTCCTGTAACCACTAATTTAGAGTCTATTTGCTTTTTCTCTCCATTTAATTCGTATCCGAATTTATGGTACATAACAATCATGTCTTTCTCTTCGGCCTTTAATGTCCAGCTATCTTCAAGAATCTTTTGGAGTGCCTGTGCGGGGGTCGCATTAGGTATTCCTATTTGTTTTGTCTGGTCAAAAATGTTTAGTTCCAATAATTTGTCCCAACGAATATCATCTTGATCTATTTTAAGGTAGTGCCTCAGTTTTAATTCAACAGAATCGGTTGGGGAATAAGGAAGAAAAAGGTTAATGAACTCACGATAGCTCATATTTTCAGAGTTTTCAATAGTATATGTATCGTCGGTAGCTCCTAATTGTATGAACATATTCCATGCTTTGGAAAAACCTACACGACGCATGGTTCCTCTGTAAATGGTTAAGGCATCTTGTAACTTATATGCTTCCCTGTAGTTTAATGAATCGCGATTGGCATATCCCTCAAAACGACCATACCCTTCAATTTCAAAAAACTCTGTACGTCTAAAAAGTCGGTGGTAAGGTATGTATTTGTATGTCCCTTCTTGAATAAACTTAGCGGTACCACCTTGGCCGGCAAGTACAACATTTCTTGGGTTCCATGTAAATTTATAGTTCCAAAGGTTATTATCATGTTCTGGGGCTACCAGACCTCCACAAAAAGATTCAAATAATATTATTTTGCCACCGTTATCGCGTATACGGTCAATTACTTGCATGGCACTCATGTGATCTACACCAGGGTCAAGACCTATTTCATTCATGAATACGAGTCCGGCTTCCTTAACTTTTTTATCAAGAGCAAGTAGTTCTGGACTAACGTAAGAAGCAGTTACAAGGTGTTTTTTTAAAGTAACACAATCTTTTGCTACCTTAATGTGAAAACGAGCAGGAAGCATTGAAATAACGATATCAGCGTTTTCAATTACTTTTTTCCTTTCAGCATCATCAAAAATATCTAGACCAATAACATTACAATATTCATGGTTGGCGATAGCTGGTGATATTGCATCAGGGTTAATATCACCAATGGTGATTTCTAATTTTTCAGATTCCGCTTTTCCTAAAAGATAATCCAATAAATAAGAGGTGGACTTACCTGCGCCGATAACAAGAATTTTTCGCATCATACGTTTTCAGTATTTTTGATTGTAACGATTTTACTAAGGTATCAAATTGTTACATTTATAAATAATGTTACAGAAAAAGTTATGAAAAAAACAATTTTAGGTACAGCTTGTCTATTTGGACTGTTGGCGGTTGCATTTGGTGCCTTTGGTGCACATGGGTTAAAAAATATAGTGGATGCCCAAGCTGTGGCAACTTTTGAAACAGGAGTTCGGTATCAAATGTATCATGCCTTTTTTCTGTTCGCTCTTGGCTTAATACCTTATGAAATGGTAAAATCTAAAAAGACAATATACCTATGTACAGTAATTGGTGTAGTGTTATTTTCATTTTCAATTTATGTACTGGCCTTGAATTCACTTGTAGATTTTGACTTTAAAGTTTTTGGAATTGTCACTCCTATTGGCGGCTTATTTTTATTGGCGGCCTGGGCATTATTAGGTTACGGAATTGTGAAGTCAAAAATTTTGAAATAGACAGGTTAATACGACATTTTAGTACTTAAATAACGTATTTTCAACCTATAATGGCGCTAGTATGAGTAAAACAAAATTACTGGGATTGATCTTAGGTCCTATTTCATTTATTATAATTCATTTCTTTTTTCATCCAGTAGGGCTTTCTGAGCAAGCCAATGCAGTGCTGGCTTCAACCATTTGGATTGCCGTATGGTGGATTACGGAAGCTATTCCAATTGCCGTAACGGCGCTATTGCCTTTGGTTTTATTTCCATTATCTGGTGGGTTAGAATTATCGGCAACATCAGGTTCTTTCGGTCATAAGTATGTTTTTCTGTATATGGGCGGTTTTATAATAGCTATAGCTATTGAAAAATGGAATTTACACAGAAGAATAGCCTTAAATATCATCAATTTAATAGGATCAGATGTTAGAAAGATTATTCTTGGCTTTATGGTGGCTACCGCATTTTTATCTATGTGGATTTCAAATACGGCAACATCGGTGATGATGTTACCGATAGGTTTGGCGATAATTAAGCAACTAGAAGATAATCCAAAAACAGCTGAAGACGAGAATAAAACTTTTGGGAAGGCATTAATGTTGGCAATTGCCTATAGTGCGTCTATAGGTGGTGTGGCAACATTAATAGGTACGCCGCCAAATTTGGTTTTAGCAGGTGTAATTTTAGATACTTATGGCTATGAAATAACCTTTATACAATGGTTTGCTTTTGGATTGCCAATATCCATTATACTTATTTTTATCTGTTGGAAATATCTAACGAAGTATGCTTTCAAGTTTAAGCAAAAATCCTTTCCGGGCGGTAAGGAAGAAATCAAAAGATTGTTATCTAATCTTGGTAAAATATCATATGAAGAGAAAGTTGTGGCATTCGTATTTGCATTAACAGCTTTCTGTTGGATCACGCGTTCATTTTTATTACAGAAAGTACTACCTGGTTTAGATGATACCATTATTGCTATATTTTTTGCAATCGTATTGTTTTTGATTCCGTCTAAAAAGAAAGGAGATCAGATTATAAATTGGGAAGAAGCGGTAAAAATGCCATGGGGTATAATTCTATTGTTTGGTGGTGGAATGGCGCTGGCAAAGGGATTTGAGGTAAGTGGTTTGGCAGTCTGGATAGGAAGTCAAATGACTTCCTTGGCAGGTTTGCCAATTATTATTTTAATACTAGTGCTGATCGCAGCGGTGAATTTTTTAACCGAAATAACTTCTAATTTGGCAACTACGGCAATGTTACTGCCAGTTTTGGCTCCGATGGCATTGACTATAGATGTGCATCCTTTCGTTTTAATGGTAGGTGCTGCGGTAGCGGCATCATGTGCTTTTATGTTGCCTGTAGCCACGCCACCAAATGCTGTTGTTTTTGGGTCTGGTTACTTAAGAATACCGGATATGGTGAGTAAAGGTTTCTTTATGAATGTTATTTCTATTATTATATTAACCTTTTTCGTATATTTTGTACTCCCAGAGTTATGGGATATTTCAATAAATAGTTTCCCCCAAAAATTTAAATAAATGAAACTATTACTCATTCCAGATAAATTTAAAGGGTCTTTATCGAGTGAAGCCTTTACCAAGGCTTTTATTTCAGGTATAAAAGAATCAGGTATTCCGTATGCCTCTCACTACATCAAAGCATCAGATGGTGGTGATGGTTTTATGAATGCCGTTGCCAGTTACATACCTTGCATTTCTATGCAGGTAATTAGCGAGAACCCATTAGGGAAATTGATTCAATCTTATTATTTATACAATCAGAAAACAAATTCTGCATACATAGAATTGGCAAATGCCTCTGGTATGGAGTTGTTGTTACCAGAACAACAAAATCCTATGTTAACCACAACCTATGGAACTGGTTTACAAATAAAGGATGCCGTAGAAAAAGGAGTAGAGCATATTTATATTGGCTTAGGGGGTAGTGCAACAAACGATGGTGGTATTGGCATGGCTAGAGCTTTGGGGTATCTATTTTTAGATGATAAGGGAGAGAAGTTAGATACAATAGGGTCTAGCTTACAATTATTAAAAACTATAGATGATACAGCCATATCTACAGATTTAAAAAAGGTTAAGTTTTATGCGGTAAATGATGTTACCAATCCATTATTCGGTGAAAATGGAGCTGCTTATGTTTATGCTAAACAAAAAGGAGCAACAGATGTGATTATTGAAGATCTTGATATGGGGCTAAAAAATCTTAATACCATTGTGTCGAAGAAATACAACGTAGATCATGCAGAATTACCTGGTGCTGGTGCGGCAGGAGGAGCTGCTTTTGGGTTGAAAACTTTTTTTGATGCAGAATTTTTAAGTGGTATAGATTTTATTTTAGAGCTTTCTGGTGTTCATAAGCTTTTGGCAAGAGAACGTTTTGATTATATTATTACAGGAGAGGGTAAAATTGATGAGCAGACATTGAATGGTAAATTATTGCAAGGGATAATTAATTTGGGTAGAAGGTATGATTTACCTGTAATTGCTATTTGTGGAAAGTTAGACATCTCTAAAGGTGTATTAAAGCAAAAAGGTATTTTCGATGTATTTGAAATTCAAGATGAGAGTAAGGATCTTGAGTATAATATGAAGCACGCAGCCGTGCTTTTAGCTACAAAAACGGCTGATTATTTCAGTGTAAAATGAAAATCTGTTGTCAAAAAAACACGACTTTTTTTATTTATTTCTTAAAATTTTAATTCCAAAATAACAATAATGCATTTAATAAGCGTTATTGCTTTATAATGTGCATTAAAAGGAATAAAGTGTCTGCGAATATTTTTCATTTTTCACGATTCTTTAATTGAATTCGTATTTCGACGACGAATGCGGCTAATTGAGCACTGAAAATCAGTGGTTCAGCTTTTATTTTTTTAGTTTTACACGAACAAATTTTCTAAAGCATGAAAAGCTCAATGACAAATGCGAATACCATATCCCTAAAACAATATGGGATTACACACGCCAATTTTCATTATCAAGAAACACCAGAACAACTACAAAAAGCCACACTAGAAATGGGTATGGGAGTTGAGACTAGCAATGGTACGCTTGCTGTCAATACTGGTGAATTCACCGGTAGATCCCCTATGGATAGATTTATCGTAAAAGATGATATTACAAAAGATAAGGTATGGTGGGGAAATATTAATATTCCGTTTGAACAAGAAAAGTTTGAATCATTATACGCTAAGGTAATTTCCTATTTAAATGAAAAAGAACTTTTTGTTAGGGATAGTTATGCTTGTGCAGATGAGGATTATAAATTAAATATTAGGGTTATAAACGAATATCCTTGGTCTAATATGTTTGCTTATAACATGTTTCTTCGTCCAACTGAAGCAGAGTTAAAAGACTTTACTCCAGAATGGACTGTAATTAATGCTCCTGGCTTTATGGCAGATGCAGAAGTAGATGGTACAAGACAGCATAATTTTGCAATTTTGAATTTTACAGATAAAGTTGCCTTGATTGGTGGAACAGGATATACAGGCGAGATTAAGAAAGGAATTTTCTCTGCCTTAAACTTTATTTTACCTGTTTTTAAAGAAACATTGCCAATGCATTGCTCTGCTAATGTGGGTGAAGATGGGGATACCGCAATCTTTTTTGGATTATCAGGTACGGGTAAAACAACCTTATCAACGGATCCTAATAGAAAATTAATTGGAGATGATGAGCATGGTTGGACCAGTAGAAACACTGTATTCAATTTTGAAGGTGGTTGTTATGCTAAGGTTATAAACTTATCTGAAGAGCAAGAACCTGAAATATACGGTGCTATTAAACCAGGTGCTATCTTAGAAAATGTAGTATTGGATAAAGATGGTAATGTTGATTTTGCCGATACTTCAATTACACAGAACACAAGGGTTAGTTACCCAATTCATCATATAGATAATATTCAACAACCATCAATTGGTAAGAATGTTAAGAATATTTTCTTTTTAACGGCAGATGCTTTTGGTGTATTGCCTCCAATATCTAAACTAACTCCTAGTCAAGCTGCATATCACTTTATATCTGGTTATACTGCTAAGGTAGCGGGTACGGAAGCAGGTGTTGTAGAGCCGGTACCGTCATTTTCGGCATGTTTTGGAGCACCGTTTATGCCATTACATCCTACTAAGTATGCAGAAATGCTAAGTAAAAAGATGAAGGAGTCTGGTGTAAATGTTTGGCTTGTAAATACAGGTTGGACAGGCGGACCTTACGGCGTTGGTACACGTATGAAATTGAAATACACAAGAGCTATGATCTCAGCGGTCTTAAACGGTGACTTAGGCTTGTATTCGTATGATAAGTATCATATCCACTCCGTATTTGGTGTAGCGCAGCCTAGAGAGTGCCCAGGTGTGCCAAGTGAAGTATTAAGTCCAAGATCAACTTGGAACAATGATGAAAAGTATTACACCACTGCGTTTAAGTTAACAAATGCTTTTAGGGAAAACTTTAAAAAGTTTGAAAGTTATGCCAGTGAAGAAATAAGAAGGGGCGGACCACAACGGTACGCATTTTAAGTCATAAAAAAAGCCTTGCATTGCAAGGCTTTTTTATTATAATGTTATTGAGTGTATTATTTATTTACACTCATAATATATTTCTGTAGTGCCATCGTCATAGATGGTGTTTCAGGTGTTGGGGCTTTAATGTCTATTCTTAAGCCAGCATCTGTAGCTGCATCTACTGTGCTGTTTCCAAAAACTGCTATTCTAGTTTCTTTTTGATCGAAATCTGGAAAGTTTTGTAATAGAGACTCAATACCAGACGGACTAAAGAATACTAAGATATCATAGTATACATTTCTTAAATCAGATAAATCACTAATTACAGTTTTGTAAAAAATAGCTCTTTTCCAATTAATTCCTAAAGTTTCTAAAGTATCTGGAACATCACTTTTAAGTACATCTGATGAAGGAAGTAAGAATTTTTCATCCTTATATTTCTTGATCAACGGTACCAAATCTGTGAATAATCTTTTTCCTACGTAAATCTTACGTTTTCTGTAGACCACATATTTTTGAAGATAATAGGCAACAGCTTCAGATTGGCAGAAATATTTCATGGAATCTGGCACTTTAAAGCGCATCTCCTCTGCTATTCTAAAGAAATGGTCTACTGCGTTTCTACTGGTTAAGATAATCGCAGTAAAATCATTCAAATCTATCTTTTGCTGGCGCACTGTTTTTGCGTCAACTCCTTCTACATGAATGAATGGTCTAAAATCAACCTTTACTTTCTCTTTGTCGATAAGTTTGGAATAGGGGGAGTTTTCCATTTTTGGTTCGGGTTGAGAGACCAAAATCGTTTTTACTTTCATACGCTGCACTATTTTAGAAAGCTTCCCATAATAACTAAGGGTGCAATTTCGAGTGCGCAAAGGTACAAAATAAAATAGAAAAAATAGGTGCTAATCAATTTTTGATAATTCCTTAATACTGTAACCCAACCAATTATATTAATAACGAGAAACAGAATTAACCCAATAATAATTACAATTGTTGAATCTATAAAAACATATGCCAAGAACACATTAGCAATGAAAAGAATAATGCTGGAATAATTAAGGTAGGTTAGTTTCTTAAAAATCAACTCATTAAAGGTATTGTAGGAATTAAATATGAACCCGTTAAAAAGCTGGGACATTGTTTTCGCAGTAATAAATAAGAAAACACCTGCAAGTAATAATGGAAATATGTAAGGGTTTTTTGACTCTGTAGGATTCAAGTAAGCTCGCCAAATAAAAAATATAAATAATGTAGTATTTATGATTTGAAAGATGCTCATTAGAAAATGAAACCAATTAAACAGTTTTTCTTTCTTAGTGTACATGCTAATGTACTTGTTGTTGAAAGGAAGAATAATGAAGTTTAAAAATCGTGGATAATAGATGCTTTTTGCAATTAATGGAAATAGCAAGCTAGCCATAATTGTTATGGTGATCCAATCGGTTTGCCCAAATGTTCTTGCAATAGGTTCCATTAATTTATGGGAATTGGTTTTCCGTTTAGCCCATAAAGAAGCTCATTTTCAGAAATAACTACTCTAAAGTAACCAATGTTTTTCAATTTGGTTTTGGGTAATTGAAATTTAAAATTTGTGGTGTCTTTTTGTTTTAAGAGTGTTGTATTTGGTTCTACGAGTTCTGGTGTTATTTTAAGAGTTTCAACAGGACTTTTGTAGTCGTCCATGTAGGTAACTGCGAATTTCACTTTTTTAAGATCAATGCTTTCTTTGTAAGGATTGTAGACTTCTAGTAAAATGTCCTCATCAGAATTCAATGAAACAGGAGTGTCCTCAATAATACACTCTAATTTACGATACGATTGAAAGTTAGATATGTACTTACCTTTGTAGAGTCCGCCATCTTCTCTTGTATAAGTAAAAGTAGGGTTGTTAGAATATTTTGAGATATAGGCGACATCCTTACCACGTACTTTTTCTTCAGAATCGTTTATGGAATATTGATTCTTACGGTACATAAAATTATTTAAGGAAAATGTTGGCGTGCCGTTAGTATAGAAAGAATACATCGGTGCATTTCTGTATGAGTTCTCAAATACTACAGGAATATTTCCTACTTCTTTTTCAATAGCCTGTGCCCATTCTTTATTACCATGACTTTCGTAAAAGAAATTAAAAAGGAGCGGTTGATAGGCGAGACCCATTCGTAGATAAATAATTAAAACTGTATTGATAAGACCAAGTCTAAAAATCCAAGTTAAGGCTTGCTTGTTTTGTAGCATATAATTGAAAGCGATAACGACTAGAGGAATACAAATAATAATAATCCATTGTGTTTGCACTCTTCTATTAAAACTAGATATAAAAAAGAAGATAAGAACACCGTATGTTAAGTATATAAGTGCTTTGTTGAATAAGTCATTTCCTTTAGTCTTAAAAAGAGCTTTATAGATGAAAGGGAATGTTAGTCCAAATACGGCAACCAGATTAACAAAAAAGCCTAGGGTATATTTCTCAAAACTATAAGCACCATTTGGTCGTTCATATAAATGATATTTTATAGAAACAAAATCATTATCATATAGCCAATAAAAATGTGGTGCGTAACAGCACAGAGCAACAACTACAGATAGCCATGCGTATTTATTGGTTACTAATTTTAGGTTAGATAATAAGACAAAGAAGATGACCAGTACAGCATGGTATTTACTATACATTAAAGCAGCCATAAAAACACCCAGCAATATGGCTATGACAGCTGTAGGCTTTTTTATAAAGTGCTTATAAGTCAATAAAAAACAACTTGTGAAAAATAAAAGTGGTGTGTCTGGTAGAGTGAAAAATCCATACGCATTTAATAATGTCATGGAAAAGACAAGAACAAAAAAGTGTTTTACGTAATCATTCTTTTTTGGATTGTCTATCATCAACCAAAGTAGTAAAATATTGACTGCGGATAATACACAGCTCATAAACCTTACACCAAGTTCTCCGTTAAAGAAAAAGCTGCTTATTTTAACCAAAAGTGCTACCATTGGTGGGTGGTCAAAATAGCCCCAAGCCATATTCTGACTGTAATACCAATAATAAGCTTCATCAAAAATGAGTTGCGTAAAATTGGATTGAATAAGATTTAAAATGAATATTGCAGCTAAAAAAAAGTAAAACTGCTTTGGAATTTTAGTCAACATTTGTATAGGTTACTAAGTGACAAAATTACAAATTTAAGGTTAGCTATCTAGTTTAAAAATTTCATAAAGGTATTGTTGGCCATTTTAAGAAGACTATTAAAACCTTACTTTTGTCGAAACACCTATAAATAACTTATGTCCAGTAGTATTGTAATCATACCTACGTATAATGAAATTGAGAATGTAGAGGCCATAATTAGGGCGGTATTCGATTTGCAGAAAGAATTTCATGTGCTAATCGTAGATGATAATTCGCCAGATAAAACAGGTGATTGTGTTCGTAGTCTTCAAAAAGAGTTTGATGGAAAACTTTTTTTAGAAACTAGAATGGAAAAATCTGGATTAGGAACCGCATATATACATGGTTTTAAATGGGCGATAGCCGAGGGTTACGATTATATATTTGAGATGGATGCCGATTTTTCTCATACCCCTTCAGATTTGTTGAGGTTATTAAAAGCATGTGAAAACGGAGCAGATCTTGCTGTGGGTTCTAGATATAAAAATGGGGTGAACGTCGTAAACTGGCCAATGTATAGGGTGTTATTATCTTATGGGGCTTCTATTTATGTGAAGTTAATTACGGGTATGCGCGTGCATGATCCAACGGCAGGTTTTGTGTGTTACAAAAGACATGTACTAGAGGCTATAGATTTAGACTCCGTTCGTTTTGTAGGTTATGCTTTTCAAATAGAAATGAAGTTTAGGGCGCACTTAAAACACTTTAAAATAGAAGAAGTATCTATAATTTTTAGAGACCGTGTTTTGGGAAAATCTAAAATGAGTTCATCAATTATAAGTGAGGCTATTTGGGGTGTATTTATAATGAAGATGAGAAGTCTATTTTTGAAAAATAAGTTTTAGTTATGGGTAAGATTTTATTAAAAAACGGAATTATTGTTAACGAAGGGATTATTGAGGAAAGTGATATTCTTATTGTTGATGAAATAATCGTAAAAATAGCAAAAGACATATCTGATGCACATGCTGAGGTAATAGATTGTTCAGGTAAACATATTATGCCAGGCGTTATAGATGATCAAGTGCATTTTAGAGAACCTGGTCTTACGCACAAAGGTACTATTGCAACAGAAAGTAGGGCAGCTCTTGCCGGTGGTATAACAACATTTATGGAGCAGCCTAATACAACACCACAAACGACGACTGTTGAAAAGCTTGAAGAAAAGTTTGCAACAGCTGCTAACTCGGCATTTGCCAATTATTCTTTTCTTTTTGGTGGTACTAACGATAACTTGGAAGAGCTAAAGAAATTAGATAAGAATACCTGTTCTGGTATAAAATTATTTTTGGGCTCTTCTACGGGGAATATGCTTGTAGATGACGAAAAAGTAATAGAAAATATTTTCAGAAATACAGAGATGGTAATTTCAGCACATTGCGAAGATGAAACTACCATTCGAGAAAATTTGGCAAAATATAAAGCTGAATATGGAGATGATATTCCGTTAGAATTGCACCCTATTATTCGTAGTGAAGAAGCGTGTTACCTTTCCTCTTCAAGAGCAATAGCATTGGCGAAGAAAACAGGTGCTAGATTACACGTGTTTCATTTATCTACGGGTAAGGAAACCGATTTGTTCCAGAATGATATTCCTTTAGAGCAAAAGAAGATAACTGCAGAGGTATGTATTCATCACCTTTGGTTTTCAGATGCCGACTATGCTAAAAAGGGAACTTTAATAAAATGGAATCCTGCAGTAAAAACAGCAAATGACAGATACATGCTTTGGGATGCTTTGTTAGATGACAGAATAGATGTTATTGCTACCGATCATGCACCACACCTATTAGAGGAAAAAAATAATGTTTATACAAAAGCGCCATCTGGTGGTCCATTAGTTCAGCATGCATTAAATGCTATGTTAGAAAAAGTAAAGGACGGTGTTATCTCATTAGAAAAGATGGTACAGAAAATGTGTCATAACCCGGCAATTCTATTTCAGATAGAGAAGCGTGGATATATACGTGAAGGTTATTATGCAGATTTAGTTGTTGCAGATTTAAATGACCCATGGACGGTTACAAAAGAGAATATTGCTTATAAGTGTAAATGGTCTCCTTTTGAGGATACTACATTCTCATCTAAGGTAATACACACATTCGTTAATGGACATTTAGGTTATAGTAATGGTCAGTTTTCAGAAAAACGAAATGCAAAAAGACTAACATTTAATAGACCATGAGACAAGTACTATTATTAGTTTTAGGAATGTTATTATTTTCTTCTTGTGCAGAAGAATTGATTGAAAAGCCAGATAATTTAATTCCGGAAGATAAAATGGTGTCCATTATAAAAGAAATGGCCATTGTCAATGCTGCAAAAACAACCAATCTTGGAAAGTTAAGGGAGAACGGAATAGAGCCTACTACATTCGTTTTTGAAAAATTTGAAATTGATAGTGTACAATTTGTAGATAGCGATAGATACTATGCTTCAAAACCTCTGAGGTATGAGAATATGTATAAAAAGGTTGAGTCTGAGCTAGAAGCGCAACGTGTACAATTGGATATGGAGAAAAAACTTAGGGATAGTATTAGCCTTGCCAAGAAAACAAAAAAGAAAATAGAGCTAAAGGAAAAGGACTCTATTGCGGCTAAGACTGGTCAGAAATAAATTGCTTAGAACAAAATGCTACTTGTTCTTCTAAAGGTTCAAATTCAATTTGCAATGCTTGTTTAATTTTTGAATTGTTGAATGTATTTGGGTTTTTTAGCCCGTAGATAGTATTTTTTGTAATTGTTCTAGGACTTCCGGTTAGTAGATTTCTTATCTTATCTGCAATTCTGCCAATATTCAGTTGCCAAAATTTCAATGGTTTAGAGGGTGATTTTTTCCCCATAGAAGACGTAATTTTTTGCAAAATCTCTTGGTACGATAAATTTTCTGCAACTAGAATAAAGCGTTCACTGTGAATTGGAGAATTCATAAGCTGAATCATAATGTTCACCACGTCGGTAACGGTTACAAAACCAGAACCACCAGGGGGGTAATAACTATAGCCTTTAGAGGCGGTTTTAAAAAAAGAACCACTACCGCTATTCCAAAATCCAGGTCCAAGAATAACGCCAGGGTTTACAATTACCATTTTTAGTTGTTCTTGAGCACCACGCCAAACTTCCATTTCGGCAAGTTGTTTAGTAATGGCATATGGGTTGGCATTTTGGCGCGTCCATTCGGTCTCTTCATCTGCTTCTTCTTTAGTAATAGTTCTTCCTATTGTGCCAATGGTACTTACATGGCATAATTTATCGACACCTGCGGTAATACACATATTAACAATATTCGCAGTTCCTTCCCTATTGATACGTTCTAGTTTTTTAAAATCAGATGGATTAAAAGAGATAAATGCGGCACAATGGTATACTTGGGCTATATTTTCAAATGCAGTATCTAAGGAAGGAATATCTAAAATATCCCCTTGTACCCAATCAATTTTTTCAAATAATGCTTCGTAGTTGTCTGAATAATAAGAGAAAACTTTTTTTACGTGCGTTAATTTATCCGCTGTTCTATAAAGTGCTCGAACAATATTGTCTTCCATTGTTAATTTCAGTAGCAAATGCGACCCCACCAACCCTGTGCCTCCTGTAACTAATACCATAGTTCAAATTTAGCGAATAGGAGTGAAATTCATGCTTAAATCTACTATGTACTGGTAGGAATTCCATTTATATTTGCATTTCAATTAAAATTCAGGAAGAGATGACAAATTTTGTCAAGGAGTTACAGTGGCGTGGAATGTTGCATGATGCAATGCCAGGAACAGAAGAGCATTTATTAGAAGGTATGCAGTCTGCTTATGTAGGTATAGATCCAACAGCAGATTCTTTACATATAGGTCATTTGGTAGGGGTAATGATGCTTCGCCATTTTCAATTAGCTGGTCACAAGCCATATGCTTTAATTGGTGGTGCTACAGGTATGATCGGTGATCCTTCAGGTAAATCTGCAGAACGTAATTTACTTGACGAAAAAACACTGCGTCACAATCAAAATGCATTGAAAGAACAATTATCTCGTTTCTTGGATTTTAGTGGTAGTGATGATAATGCTGCGGTTTTGGTCAACAATTATGACTGGATGAAAGATTTCTCATTTCTAGAATTTATTAGAGATGTAGGTAAGCACATTACGGTTAATTACATGATGTCTAAAGACTCTGTAAAAAAACGACTTTCTTCAGAAGCCAAAGAAGGTATGTCATTTACTGAGTTTACCTATCAATTAGTGCAAGGGTATGATTTTCTTCACTTATACAGACAACATAACTGTAGCCTTCAAATGGGGGGTAGCGATCAATGGGGTAATATTACTACTGGTACAGAATTAATAAGAAGAATTGCCGGTGGTAAAGGGTATGCCCTTACATGTCCGTTAATTACAAAAGCCGATGGAACAAAATTCGGTAAGACCGAAGGAGGTAATGTTTGGTTAGATGCAGAAAGAACATCACCTTATAAATTCTACCAATATTGGTTGAACACATCAGATGAAGATGCCGATAAATACATTAAGATTTTTACATTTTTAGGTCAACAAGAAATTGAAGACTTAATAAAACAACATAAAGAAGCACCACATTTAAGACTTTTACAAAAGAGATTGGCAGACGAGATTACGGTTATGGTTCACTCACAAGATGATTTGGACAATGCGGTAAAAGCTAGTGAAATCTTGTTTGGTAAATCAACAGCGTCAGATTTAAAAGGGTTGAACGAGAAGACATTTTTAGACATTTTTGAAGGTGTGCCACAAGCAGAACTTTCAAAAGAAGAATTAACAGATGGTCTTGATATGATTGGGGCATTAGCGGCAAAAACGAACTTCTTAGGTTCTAATGGTGAGGCAAGAAGAGAGTTGAAGCAGAACTCGATTTCGGTAAATAAAGAGAAAGTAAAAGAAGACTTTTTAATTACAGCTAATGATTTAATTAACGATAAATTTGTGCTATTACAAAGAGGTAAGAAAAATTATTTTGTATTGGTGTTTAACTAAAAAACAACTTTTGAGCTTGTTGTGCACTCTTATTTAAAATTGTAATATAATGAAATTGAGATTGTTAATTGTTTTTTCATTACTGTTTTTAAGTTGTAATTCAGATGATGATCGCGTAATTGAAGATGAAGCTGTAAAGGGTGAATGGGTACTCTCTAATGTAGTTTGCTATTGTGGTTTTGAACCTGACATAGATTTTTCGTTAACCAAAATCGACTTTAATACTGAAAGAAGTATGGTAACTGTTACCCATGAAAGCGAGTATGCTTTTTTTAGGGAAAATGGAGAGCATTTTTACGGAGGGCAAGCAAATCGTATAAATTTTTCAGATGGTAAGGTGTTTCGTTTTGAAGTTAAAGGTTCGCAACTCACACTTACTTATGAAGATAGTCCAGAGATTTCTGATGATGAGGTAACCTATATTTTTGTACGATAAGACAGTTTTAAGGGGGAATGTTTCTATTCCCTTAGAATAAATTTGTTCATATTACGTTTTCTAGCATAAACCCCCAAATTATGTTTAAAAAGTATATTTCCTTTATCTGTTTACTTGTATTGTTTATTGCTTGCGATAAAATAGATGAATTGACAAAGTTTGATATGGAGTATAGCCAACGCGCTACCATACCATCATCTACAGGAATTAATTTACCGTTTGACGTTTTTACCCCAGAAATGGAAACTAATTCGGAATCTACTTTTGCTGTAAATGACACCAGAAAAGACTTAATCGAAGAAATTAAATTAACAGATTTAGAGTTGGTTATGATTTCGCCAGAAGAAGCAGATTTCAGCTTTCTAAATTCTATAGAAGTGTATATATCGGCAGATGGTTTAGAAGAAATTCTAATTGCAAATTTGGATGAAGTGCCAGAAGATGCAGGTAATGTCATTACTTTAGATACCTCAGATACAGATTTGAAAGAGTACATAAAGAAAGATGAATTCAGCTTGCGATTGAATACCGTTACTGATGAATTAATGAGTACAGATCATGAATTAGAGGTTAATTCTACATTCTTTGTAGATGCTAAAATTTTAGGGCTTTAATTTAAGATCGGCTTAACGCAACTATTTAACGGTTAGGTATCTTGTAAATACATAAAAGGCTTTGTATTATGAAAAAATATGCCGTTTTATTTCTATATCTGATATTTCTTGCATCCTGTTCTAGTTATGATGACTTCGGTTTAGCTTCTACTCAGTTCGTTTTTTCTGAACAGAAATGGGAATTGGTGCAAATGTCAGGGAGCTTTCAAAATTCTGAAACAACAGGAGAAGAAATGGAATGGCAAGAGTATTATATCTTTTCGCCTGAGGGCACTTTCTTAAAGTCAAGAACTATAGATGGGTTAATTTTTGAAGCTACAGGTAGTTTTGAGGTAATTGAATATGATGATGATGCTAATCATTACTTAGAACTTACTTTTGAAACGGGAAAAGAGCTAGCAGGCAATTGTACAGGCGATGCTAAAGAACTTTTAATGTACAGAACATCTACAATGATTTCAAGCTTATGGATGGCTTGTGATGGTCCTGGATTAGATTACTCTTTAAGTAAAAACTAAAGCACCATTAAATTACATCCTCTAATATCAGAATTATCAAATCTTCCAATAATTTCAAAAGTGCCATCTTGGTTCATTTTACCTAAATCTTGAGTTGCTATAAATGAGCAAGAATTAATATTCGCCAAGTCTATAACATTTATTCCGCCAGATTTTCCAGTGTTTAAATAGGTAAGTGGGTCTTCGGTATCTCGAACTAGAATTTTCATCCAATTAGGACAGTCGAATGCGCCTTTTCCCTTAGAATAGGCTTGTGACAAAAGCTCTGTCATTCCGTATTCTGAATGTATTTGTTGCACTCCGAAACCCTGTGATAATAATTGATGTAACTCTTGTCGTACAATTTCCTTTCGGCGACCTTTCATACCGCCCGTTTCCATAATAACAGCATCTTTTAAGGATAGTTGATACTTTTCGGTAAATTCAAGTAAGGCAAAAGAAACTCCGATAATCAATATTTTAGTATTGGTTTCTTGGAGTTCAAGTATCAATTCCTGAAGTTGTTCATATTCATTTAAAAAGAAACCACTCTTTGGGTGATTAGATTTTTTAATTAAATCTTCAACCATGTAAATTAGGGAAGAACCTGTGCGCTCTAGGTATGAAGGTAATAGCGCAAGAACACAATAGTCGCTAATATCTCCATAAAAGTGATTAAAAGCTTTTAAATAGCTTTGTTCGTATATACTTAGGTCGGTAACGAAGTGTTTACTTGTTTCACTCCCGGTTGTTCCACTACTGGTAAAAGTTATTTCTGGTAAGGTGGTAGTACTTAGAACTTCTTTAGACTTAAAAAATTCTATAGGTAAAAATGGAATTTGCTCTAAAGTAAGAACCGCATCTGGGTCAACATTTAAAAGTTTGCAAAATGATTGGTAGACGGAATTATTGGTGTATTGAAACTTGAAAATACGCAGTGCTTGAGTTAAAAAATCCCTCTTTGTGCGAATATCAAAAATTGCATTATTTTCCATTGGTTCTTACCGATTATGACAAAGGTACTGAACCAAATTATTTTAATGGTTTTGGATAGAAATTAAGTAGGATATTTATTTGATAACAAGCTTGCGGGTTATTGATTTACCGTTTTCGGTTACTTGCACAACATACACACCAGGGGATAGGCGGGAAATATTCATTGCCTTTGTAGACAATTTTTCGGTCAGCACTAATTCACCGAAAACATCGTATACCTTAACTTCTTTTAGGTTGTTTAACTGTGTTGTTACATAAACAACATCTGCAATTGTTGGATTTGGATATAATTTAAAACCGGCAATTTCATCGTTACGTAGGTTGTTGATATCTATGGTGTCTTGGGCATATAGCCCAACAGATACTACCATAAATAGCATAAAGTAGATTTTCTTCATTTTTTATTGATTTGGGATCAACACTTCAAAGGTATATATAAGTGTTACTAGGATACCGAAAATGTTGTGAAACCTAAGATTATGTAGGTCAATGAGATAGGCGAAGTTATTCGTCGGGAAAATGTGTATTTAACCGATAAGGATTTTAAGAAGTAAGATAAAAAATGGTGATTCTATTACTTGATAATTAATTTACGTGTACACATCTTGTTTTTTTCAAGAACACGTAATACGTAAACCCCAGCATCTAAATTTGATAAGTTCAATTCTTTGCCTAAGATCGTAGTCTTTAGTAGTAATGTACCGAAAACATCATAAATGAAAATTTCTTTCGGAGCATTAAGGTTTGTAGAAATATAGACTTTACCTGTGGTAACCGGATTTGGGTACATACTAAAACCATCAATATCTCCATTGCTTTGAGAACTTTGCCCATAGCTGAAGGAAATAACAAAAAAGAAGATGATTAGGTAAAGTTGCTTCATATATAGCTGGTTACAAATGCTATGCCACAAATATATGAATTTAACACTCCTTTTAGTTTTTGTAAGAGTGGATATTGTAAAAAGATCGATGAAATGCAAAAAGATCGATGAAATGCACTTTTTATGACTTTAACTACGCTTTTTCTACTGATTTTAGTAGCGTGTAGTCTATGCTTGTAAGAATTTTTTGAATTTAAAAAGCCCGCAAATTTGCGGGCTTTTATTAAAAAAATTAAGAGTAGAATTAATCGTGAAGATTAAAATAATTAACTAACTGATCAAAATCTCTATAATCTAAAGTTCCTGTAGGGATATCTCTAATTTTGGAAATATTTAAGCCTATAATCGTCAGGTTTTTAAGTTCGAAACTTGAACCAAAATAATCGGTTCCGTCAGCATTTTCAATATAAATAGTATAGTCTAATTCCTCAAGGTCGCTTCCTCCTTCGTAGGATATGCGATAGTCCCTCTCTAAATCGATATAAGCTAAAGGTTTCATTTCATTTAAAATGGGGTCTTTAAAAAACAAAGATATTGAGTGAATTTCATTAAAATCGATTTCCAGATCAAAATCTTTTAGTTTCAATGTAAATTGCAATGAGTCTTTTACGATTTGTGTTCCTGAAGGAATTAGAAATGCATCATCATTAGAAATCGGTTTTAATATTTCATCAGATGTAGACTCGTCTATATTTTCTTCTTTTGAGCAAGAAGCTAAAATGACCATAATAAAGCTAGCTAAAAAAAAGGTAATTTTTTTCATCATATTAAGATTCTTACTAAAATTAAGATATAATCCCACATCTATTATGAGCTAAATGTTATCAAATGGTTATAGGTTATTAAGAATAAAAAAAGCCCGCAAATTGCGGGCTTTTGGATACTGAATTTTAAAGATTTTAGAACTGGTAGCTATATCCTAAAGAAATAGCTTGTCCTGGATATCTAGAAGAATAAACTTGGTCTTGAGCTCCAAAAGATTGATAAACACTCTCAATATCATCATTGATAATGTTTTCAAACTTTAAAGTTATTTTACTAGAATTTTCTTTACCGAATTCTTTACTTAAGTTCATTTTTAAGTTGTGGAAGGGTAGCGTGTAAACATCTGGAATATCGCCGTTACCTACAATCTCTAAAGTTTTACCTTGAACATTGTAAACGATACCACCTTGCCATCCATTGTCATTATTATCGTAGCTAAACCCAACATTTAAAAGTAAAGGAGACTGCCCTTGTAATTGTCTCGTATCATCTAATGTTTCACCTGTTCTTAAGTTATCGATTCTTGCTGCTTCTTCATCTTCACTGTATGTTTGCTGAGATTCAATAACAGAAATATTAGCATTGAAATTGAAATTTTCCCATCCTGGAATAAAGCCCATATTTCTTCTATATTCCAATTCAGCACCAAATACCTTGGCATCACCTAAGTTTAAAGGAATAAATTGCCCTCTAGCTTCTCTAATAAACGTAAGTTCAATAGGATCATCAAAAGTTTTGGCAAAACCACTGATCGCAAAGAAATTCGTTCCTTCACCATAAGCTTCAAATCTTATATCATAGTTATTGATATAGGTTGGTTGAATATCAATATTACCGATAAAGAAAGTACTTGATACAGGGTCAAAGATTTGTGCGTTAGATGCTTCTTTAAAAGAAGGTCTTGCTGTAGTACTAGAAAACGAAGCTCTTATTTTTTTATTAGCTTCTTCGTTTAGTTCGTAGATAAAGTTGGCAGAAGGGAAGAAATCTGCTTTATCTAAAATTGTTTGATTGTCAAAAACTTCACCATCTTGGTTTTCACCTGAGTAACGTAGGTCAAACTTTTCAAATCTTACACCAACAATTGCGTTAAACCTATCAGATAGTTTAAATTCATCGCCAACATAACCTGCACCAACTGTAATTTGAGAGTTGAAAGAATCAGATATATTAGAATCACGTCTTACATAAGTACCTTCTCTTGTTTCAGGATCATAAATATTTTCAGGAGCTAAAACTAAATCTGCATTACCTTCAAAATTTAAACTATAGTTTCCTGCTTGTGATTGTATAGGTGTCGAGAATTGATTAACAACAAAGTCTCTTTCTTTAATAGTAAACGCACCACCAAATTTAAGTTTTGCATCTCTACCAAATAATTGATGCTTTCTTGTAAGATCTAATTTACTAGCAACATTGTATTCTTCTAAGTCCCTCCAAATTCTACTAGGGTCTCCAGATTCACTAGGAGAAATAGTAAAGTTTCCAGTTTCTGGCTCAAATCTAAATGGAGTCGTTCTCAAATCCTTATCATAGATTTTAGAGAATGTTGGCGAAACTTTCCAAGAAACTTTCCAAGAAGCATCTTCGTTCGTGTGTTCACCATTTAATAAAATGTTGGTAATAGAACGTTGTGTATACGTTAATACATCTTTGAAAATAGTATTAGAGTTTACATTAAAATTATCTTGTCTAATATATGAAGCACCAGATTCTCCATTTTGTATATGTAATACATTCAACTTGTATTTAGACTGAAGGCTTTTTAATGAAATACCTGCAAGCCCACTAATAAGTACGTTGTTAACACCAATATTACCAGATTGTGTTCTATCATCGGTTAGCTCAAGAACAGATTTGTCTTGATCTTGTTTTCTAAATACTTGTCCGCTAACAGCATCTTCGTAGAAATCAGTACTGTTTTTATACGTAAGAGAGGCTAAGTAACCTATTTTTTTAGTTCCATCTTCATTAAGGTCGTATTGGTTGCCAGCTGTAAAACCAATATTGAAATCTGCACCACTTTGATTTTCTAGTGCTTTTAGATTTGGTTCCAATAATCTTGTTAAGGCAGCAGATCTATTACCGTCTACAACAGGTAAAGGAGTTTCTATATTTTGTGGTATTGCTAAATCTCTTTGACCATTATCAAAACCTAATGCATCTGTTGGACTACCATCATAGCTAAGGTAATTGTCCTTAAAGTGCATGCTAGAGTTATAACCTAAACCAGCAGAGAAACTGTACTCTGCTCTTGATGGGAAATCTTTAGTAACAATATCAACCACACCACCTGTAAAATCTGCAGGTTGATCTGCGGTTGCAGATTTAACAACAATAATATTATCTAATATATTGGTAGGGAAAATATCTAATTGAAGTGTGTTTCTATCTGGATCAAGACCAGGTACATCTACACCATTTAAAATGGATTTAGTGTAACGGTCACCTAAACCACGAACGTAAACGAATTTACCGCCTTGTACAGATACACCAGGTACCGATTTAATAGCACTTGCAATATCGCTAGCACCAGATTTTTTAATGCTTTGTATGGATAAACCATCTAATAATGCTACCGAATTCTTTTGTAGGTTTAACACGGAAGCTTCTGTGTTTTTACTAACTGTGGTAGTAACCACAACTTCGTCTAGCGCATTGGCAAGCGGGTTTAATGTAATATCTATTATTTGATCTGCACCAGGTGCAACGATTACTTCTGCTACTTCTTTTGTTTCGTATCCTAAATACGAAAAAGTAACGGTGTATGTGCCTGGCTCTACGTCTAGAACATATTTTCCATCAAAATCTGATGTGGTACCTTTTGTAGTTCCTTTAATAAGAATGTTAGCAAAAGGCAGAACGTCATTAAATTCACCGTCGTTCACAGTTCCTGATATAATACCCTCTTGCGCAGATATTATTTGAGCGGAAAAAGTGATGAGTAAAATTAATAATAACTTGAGTTTCATAAGTAATGAGTTGAAAATGTTAAAAAGAAATAAATTGCTCGCCTAAAAATTATCTTAGGACGAGCAATTATTATGTGTAACTATTATTTGTATTTATAATTAGAAACCTAAGCTAGCTTTTGTGTTAGCGTAAGTCCAAGAAAAAGCAGATGTATCAGCACCAACAGTTCCTTCTGTTACAGCAGATGAGAAAGTTGTTGCATCAGCTTCAAAAGTTGTACTGTCTGTAGTGTCATTAAAAACTTCAGAAGAAGCAGTAACACCTTCTGGTAATACAATTTCCCAGTTGGTAAATACTAGTGAACCTGCAGTATAATTAGCAGCAACACCTTCGTTGTCTAATTCAATATCAGAAAGTTGTAAATCAGTACCTACTCCTGTGAAATTAGTTACTAATATATTGTTGCTAGTACCTTGTGCGTTTGAACGGTAATCTGCGATTTCTCCATTCTCAACGTTATCGGTTAAACCAATTAAAGTAGCGTTTGTTAAAGTAAAGCCACCTTGTAAAGAACCTTCTGGACCATCAATTTCTAAAGCGTGATCAGAAATACCCCCTTGTATAACGACTGCATTATCAATAGTACCAGAGTAAGCTTGGTCAATATCAAGACCGTCATCACCTTGTGCCCATACAAATAAGTTTGTAGCGTTTACGCTTCCACCAAAGAATTCAACACCATCATCAACATTACCAACAACTTCAATGTTGTCAACAGTTGTTCCAGTACCAACGGCACCTAAAGTAAGACCGTTTATTTCGTTTCCTTCACCAATCAAAGCACCACCATGGCGAATAGAGATGTACTGTAAAGTACCTGAATCATCAGCAGAATCAGATCCACCGTATAATCCTTTATCACCGTCAGTATCTGTAGGAACTCCTTCGATTTGAGCAGATTCAGCATCACCATCAAAAGAAGCAGGTGCATTACCTAATATAATTAAACCACCCCAAAGACCACGATCGTTTTGATCAAGGTTAGTACCGGCAGTTTCACCTAATTCAATGTTATCAGCAGAAGATGTAAAGATAATTGGTGCTGTAGCAGTTCCTACGGCTTCAATTTTACTACCTCTTGTTACTATTAATACAGAAGCGTTAACACCTGACCCTGCGTTAGCCTTAATAATTGTACCTGGCTCAATAGTTAATGTAGCTCCTTCAGTTACAAAAACTCTACCATCTAAAGTAACTATTTTGTCAGCTGTCCAAGTAACATCGGTTGTAATGTCATCACTAACTGTAATTGTTGTTTGAACTTCAGTTTCAGTTGTAACTGTATCTACAACGATAACTTCTTTTTCAATTTCTACAACTGTTTCTTTTTCACAAGATGCTGCAGCGATTATAGCAGTTACTGTAGCAAGTGACCAAATAATTTTTTTCATCTTTTCTTTTTAAATTTATTAATTTAACTAGGTTGGTAATTGTGTTCTTGACACGTACAATTTTATTGCACGGCAAAGAAAGAGAAGGGTTGTAATGTTCGAGTTAGCTAGGTGTTAAACATTTATTTTGTTAATGTTACCTAAACGTTACTACATTAAATCAATGTTAAGTGACGTTGCTGTAAGAGTATTATCTTTACTTTTGAGCGAATCAATCTAATTTGAAAACCATGAAAAAGAAGGACATTAGGATACTTTTAGTTGATGATGAACCAGACATCCTAGAGATTGTAGCCTATAATTTATCTGCGGAAGGGTATGATGTTTATACAGCTAAGAATGGTGCCGATGGTGTTGCAAAAGCAAAAAAGAAATTACCGCACCTTATTATACTAGATGTAATGATGCCAGAAATGGATGGTATAGAAGCCTGCGAGATTCTAAGAAGAACCCCTGGTATGGAAAGTTCTATTATTACCTTTCTGACAGCTAGAGGGGAAGATTATTCTCAAGTAGCCGGTTTTGATGCAGGTGCAGATGATTACATTACTAAGCCTATAAAGCCAAAAGTATTGGTGAGTAAAGTAAACGCACTTCTTAGACGTGTTAAAAATGACGAAAATACTCAAGAAGATATTACCAAGGTGGGTGATATTGTCATTAATAGAGAGGAGTATAAAATTATTAAGAAAGGTGTAGAAATCATTTTACCTAGAAAAGAGTTTGAACTTCTTGCCTTATTGACTTCTAAGCCAAGTAAAGTATTTAAGAGAGAAGTAATTCTTGACAAAGTTTGGGGTAATGAAGTTGTTGTTGGTGGTCGTACAATAGATGTACACATTAGAAAACTTCGTGAAAAAATAGGAGAGGACCATTTTAAAACTGTAAAGGGAGTAGGATATAAGTTTGTTCTTTAAATGGCAGCTCCAGTTCGTTCTAGAAAATCATATCGTTTTGCATTTCGCTCATCACTCTATATAGTAATTATTGGCACACTTATATTGTCAGTATTGCAATGGCAATTTAGTACCATAAATTGGTGGGTTTTAATATTGGCTGCAATTACCTTTTTCATTATTTCTTTTGTCACTTTACAGGTAAGGATAGAGAAGTTTATCTACATGCGTATTAAAAAAATCTATGATGAGGTAGAGCTGTTGGAATCTTCAACGATACCATCGTATCCTGTTATGACAGATATGCGAACATTGACAGCTGAAATTGAAAAATTTGCCAAGGATAAGAAAATAGAAATAGATACTTTAAAAATTAGGGAAGAGTACCGTAAAGATTTTTTAGGGAACGTTTCTCATGAATTAAAGACTCCATTGTTCACTGTTCAAGGGTATTTAGAGACTTTATTAGATGGTGCAATCGATGATAAAAACGTAAGAAAGAAATACATATTTCGCGCAAATAAAGCGGTAGATCGTTTAATATACATTGTTAAAGACCTTGACCTCATTACTAAATTAGAGGTGGGGGATCTTAGGTTAGAAAAGCAAACTTTTAATATTGTAGAGCTAATTCAAAGTGTATTTGATTTGTTGGAGATGAAAGCCGATAAAAAAAATATTACGTTAACATTCGATATTGCTTATCCGAAACCGATTTTGGTTTTTGCCGATAAAGAGAAAATACAACAAGTGCTTACTAACTTATTAGTGAACTCTATAAAGTATGGAAATGAGAATGGTACTACAGAGGTAAGTGTTGAAAATTTAGTAAAGAATAAGGTTATTGTAAGGGTGACGGATAATGGTGAAGGCATACCAGCGGTTCATATACCAAGGCTTTTTGAACGTTTTTATAGGGTAGATCAAAGTGGTAGTCGCCGTGAAGGCGGTTCTGGATTAGGTCTTGCCATTGTAAAACATGTCATTGAAGCCCACGGAGAAAAAATATATGTGGAAAGCGCTGTAGAGGTAGGTTCGGAGTTTTCTTTTACTTTAGAGAAAAGTATCGTTCAAATAGAAGAAGTACTATAAACGCTAACCCTCTCTTTTTTCTTAGATTTGCCGCAGTTTATAAGTGATAATTGTGGGAAGTAAGAATAAGTTAAAAAGATTTCAGGAAAACGAAACGTTTTCAAACGTAATTCAACCAACTAGGGATGAAGTGGTAAACGGTTTTCCGTTGAAAGGAAAATGGAATACCCATTTCAAAAACGACAACCCTATTGTATTGGAATTGGGTTGTGGTAAAGGCGAGTATACCGTTGGATTGGCAAAGAAATTTCCAAATAAGAATTTTATTGGTATTGATATAAAAGGCGCCCGTTTCTGGAAAGGAGCTAAAGAAGCTGTTGAAGGAGATTTACCAAATGTATGTTTTATTCGAACTCAGATAGAATTGGTTGATCATCTTTTTGGAAAAGAGGAAGTGTCTGAAATTTGGATCACCTTCCCAGACCCACAAATAAAATATAAGCGTACCAAACACCGTATGACCAATGCTACATTTTTAGAACGGTACAAACAAGTGTTAAAACCTGAAGGAACGGTTAATCTTAAAACGGATAGCGAGTTTATGCATGGGTATACCTTAGGGTTGCTACACGGTCTAGGTTTAGAGGTACTTTATGCCAACCATGATGTGTATAACAATGAAGGTAGCCCTAAAGAGGTCTTAGAAATACAGACTTTCTATGAAAATCAGTATCTTGAAAAAGGAAAGCCTATTACTTTTATTAGGTTCAAGGTAAATTGATTTAATGCAACAATTGCCAATCTTATTTGTTTTTACGTTTGGGGCTGCTTTTTTTGCATCGTTGCCACCAGGCCTACTTAATTTAAATGCTGCTAAAACAAGTGTAGAAAAAGGGAAGGCTAACGGATTAATATTTGCGTTAGGCGTGGCACTTGCCGTAATGTTACAAACTTATGTTGCAGTACGTATAGCTAAACTCATATCTAGAAACCAGCATATTGTAGAGTTGCTATTACAAACAGCATTATTGGTGTTTTTTGCGTTGGCTATATTCTTTTTTATTAAGGGTAGAAAACAAGTTAAAAAGCCTTTTATAATAGTAGAGGCAAAGAAGCGAAATAGCTTTTCTAAAGGGGTATTTTTAGCGCTAATTAATCTTTTGGCAATTCCGTATTACAGTGGCTTAAATACCGTTTTTCATTCGCAAGGTATCATGACCTACAGAATAGTTGATGAAGTTTTATTTATTCTGGCTGCAGGTAGTGGTACATTTTTGGCAATGTATGTTTATGTTATTTACTTTAATAAGTGGGAGCATAAAACAAAATCCTTCACTAAGAACAGTAACTATATTTTAAGTGGATTAATGGTACTTCTTTTTGTAATCACTGCTTTTAGGTTGTTTAATTAACGAAAGAATACGATGAAACCTGAAAATGAGAATTTCTTTGAAAGAGTATATCAGGTAGCGCGATTAATACCGGAAGGTCGAGTGACTTCCTATGGTGCTATCGCTAAATATTTAGGTGCGGCCCGTAGTGCAAGAATGGTAGGTTGGGCTATGAATGCATCACATAACATGGATGATATTCCTGCGCATAGAGTGGTTAACAAAGCCGGACTTCTTACTGGTAAACATCATTTTGATGGGACTAACCTCATGCAACAACTGTTAGAAGGTGAGGGCGTAGTAATAAAAGACCTGCAAATAGTACAATTAGAAAACTACTTTTGGGACCCATTTACAGAGCTCAAGGCGGAATTATAGTGCTATTGAAATGTCAGCGTAAACGTTGTCTTTTCATTAGATACTACTCGGATCGAACCACCGTGCAAACGCATAATTTGTTTGCTTAAGCTCAACCCGATTCCTGTTCCGGTATTTTTGGTTGTAAAAAACGGAACAAATATTTCATCTATAAGTTCAGGTGAAATTCCGGGTCCATTATCTGTTACTGTAATATATTTTTTCCCGTCAGGTCCTTCTCCTGCTTTAATGATGATTTTACCCTCATCTTGTCCTTCTAAAGCTTGTTGAGCATTTTTACCTAGGTTTAGGAGTATTTGTGTAAGCTGCTTTTCATCTATATATAGCTCTAAATCTTCTGGATCAGAAGAGACCTCTAAAATGATGTTATGACCATTGGTATATTCTTGTAGTAAAAGACGAACCTTTTCTAAAATCTTGCTCGCAGGTATCAATTCACGATCTGGATCTGGCACACTTAAAAAAGTTCTGTATGACTGTACAAAGCTCATTAAATCATTACCCTGTTCTTTAATTACCTCAAGACCCTTTGCGGAATTTTTTATCTGTAGTTCACCAAATTCCTCGGGAGTAGAAAGCTGGTTTCCTTTTTTGAAATATTTTAATATGGATTCGGATATTGAAGTAATAGGTGTAATGGTATTCATGATTTCATGGGTTAAAACACGTATTAGTTTTACCCAAGAATCTGTTTCTTTGTCGTCCAGTTCTTTTTGAATATCGTGAACAATCACTAATAATAATTGCTTTCCTTCAATAGAAATAGGGGTGCATTTTAGGGTCAGTTCTTTTTTGCCCCGCTCATTGCCTAAGGAATATAAGGTACTTTCAAAAGGCTTTAAAGATTCAAAAAGACCATAAAGATTTGGGTCTATTTGTTTCAATTGTTTTATGTGGTTGAGTGGTCTGTAATTAAGTAGGTTTTGAACAGTTGGGTTAGCATAAAGAATATGTCCTTTTTCATTGATGGTAAAAATACCAATATCTGCCTGTCTTAATATTTCTTGATAATACTGTTCTTGAGCTTGTTTTTTTACGTGAATATCTTGAATCATGTTATTCAACATGTTTAAGCTATGATTCAGCTCTTCAATAGATTTTATACTTAGTTTTTCAGGAAAACGTAAGGTAAAATCTTCATTCTTTATAGCATCAAAAAAGTAAGCTATTTTCCTGTTAGTCTGGTTAACGTAATGTATGAGTCCGTAAGTTTGTCCAATAAAAACAAGGGTTAATATGATGGCGAGTAGATAATGCTCTTTTGCAAATAGGAATGCGGTTAAAAGGGCACAAACAGCTATTAGAATAATTCTAAAAACAAGTTGGTAGTATATACTTTTGCTAACCATCATTTACCCGATTTTTTAAGTTTATTGTAAAGCGTCTGTCTTGAAATACCTAATTGATCGGCAGCGGCACTGTAATTACCATCATTATCGTTAAGGGCTTTTGTAATCATAACCAGTTCCATTTCTTCAAGGGTTTTCGGACCGTTTTCCATGGTCATGGTCGTTTTGGATTCCAACAGGAAATCTGTTGGTTTTAGTACATTTCCTTCAGAAAGTATTACGGCTCGTTCCATAGTATGCAAAAGCTCCCTTACATTGCCAGGCCAGGCATAGCTCATTAATTTTTCTTGCGCTGTTTGGTTAATTTTCAAACTGGGCTTTCCATATTTATTAGCGAATTTCTTTAAAAAGAAATCGGATAGCACCAGAACATCATTATCACGTTCCCTTAATGCCGGTACTTGTACTTGTATGGTGTTTATTCTATATAAAAGATCCTCCCGAAAGAGTCCCTCTGCTACCATTTGGTCTAAATTACAATTGGTGGCACATATTAAACGTATGTCAACAGCAATAGGTTTATTTGAGCCAACACGAACCACAACTCTGTTTTGTATCACAGAGAGGAGTTTAGCCTGCATTTGCAGTGAAAGGTTTCCAATCTCATCTAAGAATAACGTTCCGCCGTTAGCAGCTTCAAATTTTCCTGCTCGGTCCTCTTTGGCATCGGTAAATGAACCCTTAACATGACCAAATAATTCACTTTCAAACAAATTTTCTGAGATAGATCCCATATCTACCGAGATGAAGACCTCATTATTTCTGACGGATGATTTATGAAGTTCTCTAGCAATTAATTCTTTTCCGGTTCCATTTTCGCCGGTAACTAAAATGTTTACATCAGTTTTGGCAACCTTTTGCACAAGACTCAATACACCGTTTAGTGCTTTAGAATTACCGATAATGTAATTTGTATTCTGGTTAATTACCTGTTTAAGGTTATTCTCTTTTTGTTTTAAATGCTGAACTTCTTTCTGGGATTTTCTAAGCTCGTATGCAGATTTTACGGTAGTTAACAGTCGTTCGTTATTCCAAGGTTTTAATACAAAATCGGTAGCCCCTTCTTTAATAGCTTCTACCGCAAGTTCAACTGCGCCATAAGCGGTCATCATTATTACTGATATGTGCGAAGCTTTCTTTTTTATCTCACGTAGCCAATACAATCCTTCATTACCGGTATTTACTCCCGCAGAAAAATTCATATCCAATAATATGATATCAATCTCTTTTAGGTTGGGGAATGAGGTAAGTAGATTGGGGTTAGAAATGGTTTGAACACTTTTGTATTCAAACTGTAATAATATCTCTAAAGCACTCAATACACTTTTGGTATCATCTACAACAAGTATTTTAGCATCGATCATGGCAACATTCTATTAACTCTTCTAAATCTACATAGAGAAGTTCGTATTTTCATGTCAGTGTAAAAATATTTGACATTATCTGTACAACATTTTTACACTGATGCTATTAAAAATAATTTTTAGAATATGTAAAATACTGTAAACCAATAAATTAAAGTTGTGGCACGCATATAGTATAGAGAATGGCATACCAATTAAGAAATGAATCAAAAATTTAAAATAGCGACATTTTTAATATGCTCCATTTGGGGATCTATTATTGCACAAGAAACTTGGACATTAGATGAGTGTGTCACTTATGCTTTAGAGCATAATTTACAGTTAAACGACTTCGAATATACTAACCAAGGCAATAGAGAGACATATAGACAATCTGTTCGTAACCTGTTACCATCTGTAAATGCATCTTCTAGTTATTTAATTAGCTACGGTAGAGCAGAAGATCCTAATACGGGAACGTTTGTAAATCAAGACTTTTATTCTAATAACTATTCTCTAGAATCTTCGATTGATCTGTTTCAGGGATTTCAAAAAATCAACTCGATAAAAGCATCAAAATTTTTATTTAAAGCAACCCAAGAAGAAGTATTGCAACAAAAATATCTTTTGGCATTTAGGGTAATGCAAGCTTTTTATGATATCCAATTTTTTGAAGGATTAGTAGAAATATCTAAAGAGCAATTAATTGTATCGCAATCCAACTATAACTTGGTAGAGAAGCAGGTAGAATTGGGTTTAAAAGCGGGTGCAGATTTATATGAGGCAGAATCTTTGTTATTGACCGATAAATTGAACGTAACGCAAAGCAATAATCAATTGGCATCTGCAAAACTGACCTTAATTCAAGAAATGAATTTAGAGAATACATCAGAAATAGCAATTCAAAAAGACCTGCAAGAAGAAGTATCTAATTTTGAAAGTGAAGAAATGAAATCTGATTCTATTTATACCGAAGCAAGAGCATTTTTGCCAATGATAAAAGCACAGGAATTTAGAGCTAAAGCGGCTAAAAAACAGGTAGCAGTATCAAGAGGTAGGCTATATCCTTCTTTATCATTTTTTGCTGGTATAGGTACAGGTTATTTTGAAACCACAAGAGATACCTTAGGTAATACGTTACCATTTAGAGAGCAGTTTAGAGACAATACTTCACAATATATAGGTGTAAATTTAAATGTACCTATTAGTAACGGGTGGTCTGCAAGATCTAGGGTAAAACAATCTAAAATAGAAAAGCTTCGTGCAGAGAATAACTTAAAGACACAAGAGCAAGAATTGTTTCAGGCAATACAGCAATTGGTACAAGACTATAACTCACTTGAGGTAGAGTTAATACAGAGTAACCAGAAAATGGACGCGCAGAATTTAGCATTTACCATTGCCCAAAAGCGATATGAAAAAGGATTGATAAATGCCTTAGAACTTTTTACAGCCAAGAATTTATATGCGAGTGCCCAAAATGAAAATTTACAAGTAAAATTAAGGTCAGAAATAAACAAGAGTACGTTAGATTTTTACAGAGGTCTGCCAGTTTTTGATATCAATTAGAAATGGAGCTCTGCGATTAACGATTAACCAAAAACGAACAACGAATTAAGAATAAGATGGATATAAAATTAGAAAAGAAAAAAGGTCTTAAACCGAAACATTACGGTTACATCGCATTAGGGGTTTTACTACTATTTGTGGGGTATCAATTATTGTTTGCTAGTTCTGTTTCAACCTTTAGAACAGAAAAAGACAAGCTGTCAATAGCTGAGGTTTCCGCTGGGAAATTTGACGATTACATTACTATAAATGGTAATGTAGCGCCAATAGCCACAATATATATGGATGCTTATGAAGGAGGTAGGGTAAGTGAAAAACTTATTGAAGAAGGTGCCATGGTAAAAAAGGGAGATATCATCCTAAAGTTGGAAAACATGAATTTGTACGAGCAGATTTTAGCAAGCGAAAGTAATTTGGCATTGAAGCAAAACGATTTGCGATCAACAAAATTAAATTTCGATTCAAGACAAGTTGAAGGTAGAAAATCATTGGCAACCGCAAGTACAGATTTGCAACGATTGAAGAGAAATTATGAGCAGAACAAGGCGTTGTTTGATGAAGAATTAATTTCTAGGGAAGCTTTTCAATTGTCAAAGGAAAACTATGAATTGTCTCAAAAGCAATATGAGATTATAAAAGTGCAAACCGTACAAGATGATGAGTTGCGTTCAACCTCATTAAAAGGTTTGGATACAGATTTAGACCGTATGCAAAAGACCTTGGGGATGGTGTATCAAAGACTTGATCACTTAAATGTACGTGCTCCTGCAGATGGTCAATTAGGATTTTTAGATGCTGAGATTGGGCAAAGTATTGCACAAGGTCAGCGTATAGGTCAAATAAATGTTTTGACCGATTATAAAATTGAAGCAGATATTGATGAGCATTATATTGATCGTGTAAAAAGAGATTTAGTAGCTGTTTTAGAACGTAACGGAGCTGAGTTTCCATTGAGATTAAGAAAGGTTTATCCTGAAGTTAGAAACGGGAGATTTAAGGTGGACTTAGTTTTTACCGATAACAAACCAGAAACTATTAGATCAGGTCAGAGCTACAACATTAAATTACAATTAGGAGAATCTAACGATGCACTTTTATTACCAAAAGGAAGCTTTTTTCAAAGTACTGGCGGACAATGGATTTTTGTAGTTAACACGGATGGAGGAGAAGCTATTAAAAGAAATATAAGAATAGGAAAGCAGAATTCCAGATACTATGAAGTTTTAGAAGGTTTGGAATCTGGTGAAAAGGTAATAACAAGTAACTATGATAATTTCGGGGAAGCTGAAAGAATCGTATTAAAATAGAAATAAACTGTCACATAGGGCGGTGTAGCGCTGTCTTTTACATAACAATTAAAATCAATCGAAAATGATAACCATTACGAATCTTAAAAAAAGTTTTAGAACAGAAGAAGTAGAAACCTTGGCGTTGAACAATGTCAACCTAAAAGTGGAAGATGGTGAGTTTGTAGCAATTATGGGACCTTCAGGTTGTGGTAAATCTACCTTACTGAATATCATAGGCATGCTAGATAATCCTACAGATGGCAGTTACAATTTTGCCGGTAATGAAGTTGGTGGTTTAAAAGAAAGCCAACGTACACAGTTACGTAAGGGTAATTTAGGTTTCGTTTTTCAAAGCTTTAATCTTATAGATGAACTAACGGTATATGAAAATGTTGAATTGCCTTTAATCTATTTAAAAATGGGCAAGGCTGAACGAAAAGAAAAAGTGATGAAGGTGTTAGAGCGTATGAAAATTGCGCATAGAGAAAAGCATTTTCCACAACAGTTATCCGGTGGTCAGCAGCAACGTGTTGCCATTTCTAGAGCGGTTGTAACAAATCCGAAGTTAATTTTAGCCGATGAGCCAACGGGTAACCTAGATTCTAAAAACGGAATTGAAGTAATGAATTTATTAACGGAATTGAACCAAGAAGGAACCACTATAGTAATGGTTACACACTCAGATAGAGATTCACACTACGCACACAGAGTTGTAAATCTATTCGATGGTCAAATTGTTACCGAAAGTCAAAACAGGGCAATTGGAGCCATGATGTAAGGGAGTTTATTCATCAATCAACAATTAGTCAGCCAACAAACCAAACCAACCAAACTTATCCCTTAATCAAGGATATATAATTAATCAGTCAAAAAACGAACATCATGTTTAAGAACTACATCAAAATCGCTTGGCGAAACCTCTGGAAAAATAAAGGGTATAGTATGCTCAATATTTTTGGTCTGGCAATAGGTATAACCTGTGCCGCTATGATTTTACTTTGGGTAGAAGATGAGGTAGGTTATGACGAAAATTTCGCAAAGCAAGATGTAATTTATTATGTACCAACTAATCAGCAGTATGATGGTGAATGGCGAACTTTTTTTCAAGCAACTCCCGGTCCTTTAGCAGAAGCTTTAAAAACGGAAGTACCAGGTATTGTTGGTGCGGCTAGAACCAAAAGAGATGATTTACTGTTGCAGGTAGATGATAAATCTATCAATAAAAAAGGTAAGTATGCAGACCCTGATTTTTTGAGCATGTTCAGTCTTTCTTTTGTGGAAGGTAATTTGGAAACTGCTTTTAATGAGGTCGATGCAATTATAATATCAAAACAAACAGCTACGCAACTATATGGTGAAAATAGCTCGGTTGTTGGTAAAGTTCTTAGGGTTAATAATGATACTAATTATACTATCTCTGGAGTTTTTGAAGATTTGCCAAGTAATGTAACCTATAGTTTTGACTGGGTTGCACCTTTTGAAAGATTCGCTGTTGGTAAAGATTGGATGCTAGAGTATGGAGCTAATTTTTCCGATACGTTTGTTGAACTTGCTCCCGAAGCAAATTTCGATATAGTCAACCAAAAGGTGAAGGCAATACTACCTATAAAAACCGAAGAGGATGACGCGTACGCCTTTCTTCATCCAATGAAAGATTGGCATTTAAAATCAAATTTTGAAGGAGGAAAAAATGTTGGAGGACAAATTATATATGTACGTCTGTTCAGTCTTATAGCAATTATTATACTATTGATAGCCTGTGTCAATTTCATGAATTTAGCTACTGCACGAAGCGAAAAGAGAGCTAATGAAGTTGGGGTGCGAAAGGTATTGGGTTCAGGTAGAAAAGGACTCATGTCTCAGTTTATGGCAGAAGCAGTGATTACTGCAACATTATCGGCAGCATTGAGCATAGTATTATTAAAACTTCTTATTCCGCAGTTTAATACACTTATAGATAAGCAATTAGATTTAAGTTTAGGGAGTCCGGTACATATCTTGACTTTAGTAGGCATAACTTTAGTTTGTGGATTAGTTGCAGGATGGTATCCGGCGTTCTATCTGTCTTCTTTTAAACCGGTAGATGTATTAAAGGGTTCGCGAATATCAAAAGGTAGTGCCCCATTTATCAGAAAAGGATTGGTGGCTACCCAGTTTGTGGTTTCCATTGTCTTTATTATTAGTACCATTATTGTGTATCAACAAGTTCAACATGTTAAAGGAAGAGATTTAGGGTACGACAAAGAAAACTTGGTTAAGATACCTGTAAAGGGAGATATCATAAAGAACTTCAATCCTATAGCACAAGACATGAAGGCATCTGGTATGCTAGAGAGCATTGGGCTTAATAATTCAGATATTCTATCTGGCGGGAATAATACATCTGGTTTAGAATGGCAGGGTGGAGTTGACACAGAAGATGTGTTAGTTTCTACACGATATATAAGTGCTGACTTTTTTAAAACTACTGGGATGACAATTCTAGAAGGTAGAGGGTTTAGTGATAATCCATTAAAAGACAGTACTAATTTAATAGTAAGTGAGTCTTTTGCAAAACTAATGGGTGCAGGTAGCGCAGTCGGTAAAACAATTGAGAACGATTACGCCGTAATCGGTGTCGTTAAAGACTATTTATATGACGATATGTATGGCTCTAGTGATCCGGTGATATTTTTCAACTATCATGATGAAGCACGTTTTTTATATGTAAAAGCGAAGGAAGGTATTGCAACCACAACAGCATTGTCAACTATGGAAACGGTGTTGAAAAAACACAATCCGGCATTTCCTTTTGAATATGAATTTGTGGACGATACGTACAACGCCAAATTTAAAAGCGAAAAACTAATAGGAAGCCTTTCTCAAATCTTTGCATTACTTGCAATTATTATTTCCTGTTTAGGGTTGTTTGGGTTATCTGCGTTTACTGCAGATCAACGTAGAAAAGAAATTGGAGTCCGAAAAGTTTTGGGATCAAGTATTGCTGGTATCGTAGGCTTATTGTCAAAAGATTTTATGAAGTTGGTCATTATCGCAATAGTAATTGCCTGTCCAATTGCATGGTTACTTATGCAAAATTGGCTAGAAGGTTATGCATATAGAATTTCTATAAACGCTTGGGCTTTTATTATAGCAGGTACAATTGCAATTGCCATTGCATTATTAACCATAAGTTTTCAAGCTTTAAAAGCAGCTAGAGCAAACCCTGTAAAAAGTTTACGTACAGAATGAAGTAAAAAATATTAGGTGAATTTCACCACATCATCAATCATCAAAAAACGAGAATCATGTTTAAAAATCACATTAAAACAGCATGGCGAAGTATTAAAAAAGATAAGCTTTTCACCACCATTAAAATTGGTGGTTTTGCCGTTGGTATAGCTGCCTGTTTATTAATCGCATTATTTATTAGAAATGAGGTTAGCTATGACCAACATTACGAGAAAAAAAATCAAATCTATAGGGTAGTCATGCAAGGCATGTTTAATGGAGAGCAAGTAAAAAGCACCCATTTTCAATTGCCTTTGGCAGATGCATTAGAGGCCGATTTTCCAGAAATTTTAAAAGCGGGCAAGGTAAATACTATTGAAATATTTGGCGCTGGTAAACACGCCATGCATTTAGAAGGCGAAGTGCAGAATAATTTTGAAGAAGGTTTTGTACTCGCCGATCAAGAGGCATTCGATATTTTAGAAATTCAACTAGAGCAGGGTAATACGGCAACAGCGCTTACGAATCCTAAGAGCATAGTCATCTCCAGAACTAAGGCAGACAAATATTTTAAAAATGGAAAAGCAATTGGCGAAACCATTATTTTAGATGATGATTCGGCTAAGCCATATACCGTAACGGGTATCATGAGAGATGTTCCGAAAAACGCGCACCTAAATTTTGATTTTCTGCTTCCAATAGAAGATACGCGTATGAGTTGGACGAATCAAAACTACTTCACCTATGTTTTGGTAGATGCCAATACCAATATTCCGTATTTAGAAAAAAAGATGCTTTCGATAATTGAAGATTATGTAATTCCCGCGCAAATAGACAGAGGTCGTGCGCCAGATTTTATAGAGGTACTTAGAACTATAGAATACAAATTACAACCCATAACCGATATTCATCTGTATTCTGATATTAAGATGGCAGATGGGTTAAAGCATGGTGATATTCGTTTTGTATGGTTATTTGCTGCCATTGCTGGGTTTGTGTTATTGTTAGCGGTTATTAACTTCATTAATCTATCAACAGCAAAGTCAGCCAATAGAGCTAAAGAAGTGGGATTAAGAAAAACCATTGGTGCTTTTAAACCTAATCTTGTTGCTCAATTTCTAACGGAATCAGTCTTATTCAGTATCATTTCATTTGTGTTGGGTGTATTGCTGGCATGGGCATTGTTACCATCGTTCAATACTATAGCTGCAAAGACAATAGCAATGCCGTGGTCTGCATGGTGGTTTTTACCAGTACTTTTAATTGCATCACTATTGGTTGGGGCTGTTGCTGGGTTATATCCTGCATTTTATTTATCGGCTTTCAAACCGGTTAATGTATTAAAAGGCAGTCTTAGCATAGGAGGTAAAAGTGCTAAACTTAGAAGTGGATTAGTCGTTTTTCAATTTACTACATCGGTCATTTTAATTATTGGTACGTTGATTATTTATCAGCAGATGGACTATATACTTAAAAAAGAATTAGGATATGATAAAGAGCAAGTTGTTGTACTTGAAGGGGCGGGAATTTTACGCAACCGCATGGATTCCTTTAAGGAGCAACTTTTAGCATTACCTCAAGTAAAAAGTGCAACGGTAACCAATTATTTGCCGGTAGATGGTGCAAGTAGAAACGGTAATACGTTTAGGAAAGCAAATGAGGGAAATGAAGGTAGGGGTATACCTGCTCAAATTTGGAGAGTTGATTATGATTATATAAAAACCTTAGGATTAAAGCTAAAAGCAGGAAGAGATTTTTCAAAGGAATTTGCCTTAGACTCAATTAACTCCATTGTAATCAATTCAAAAATGGTGCAAGAGCTTGGGTTAGCAGATCCAATAGGAAAAAAGCTTGATAATAACGGACAAGCATTTACTATAATAGGAGTTGTAGATGATTTTCATTTTAAGTCTTTAAAAGAAGATATTTCTTCATTATCGCTTGTAATAGGAAAAGATAACGGAGCCGTTTCTATAAAGTTGAATAAAGGAAATATTAATGAAGCATTGGCAAGTATAACAGGAGTTTGGAATAAGAATGTGCCAAACCAAGCTATCAATTATAACTTTTTAGATCAAGAGTTTACACGTATGCATGATGATGTGCAGCGCATGGGAAAAATTTTCAACAGTTTTGCCCTCTTTGCCATTTTTGTAGCATGTTTAGGGCTCTTTGCATTATCTGCTTTTATGGTAGAGCAACGCAAAAAAGAAATCAGTATTCGGTTGGTACTAGGTGCGCCTTTTAAAAGCATCTATCAATTACTTACGCTAGATTTTATGAAGCTGATTTTAATATCCATCTGCATAGCAATTCCTATAGGTTGGTATTTAATGAACCGTTGGCTTCAAGATTTTGCATATCATATTACCATTGGGTGGGGCATATTTTTGGTTGCTTCGGGTATTGCGTTGACTATTGCCATTATTACGATAAGCTACCAATCTATAGGCGCAGCACTTTTACAACCTTTAAAAGGGTTGAGGTCCGAATAGGATTTTATCAATTTAAGGTGCGTAGCACCCAATCATCAATTTGTGCTGAGCGTAGTGGAAGCATCAAAAAAACGAGAATCATGTTTAAAAACTATCTGAAAATCGCATGGCGAAATTTAATAAAGAATAAGGGATACTCCATTATAAATATTGGGGGTTTGGCAATTGGTATGGCTTGCTTTCTAATGATTGCTTTGTTCATAAACAATGAGCTCTCTTATGATACCTATCACGAAAAAGGCGATAATATCTATAGGGTTGTTCATCATGGTGGGTCGGAAGATTTGAATGACCGATGGATTTGGGGGAACGCCCCTGTTGGACCAGCATTAAAAGCTGATTTTTCTGAAGTGATAGAAAAAGTTCAATTCTCAGGTAGGTCAGATGTATTGCTTGAATATAATAAAAACTCTTTTCAAGAGAGTAATTGTTTTTATGTAGATGATACTGTTTTTGATGTTTTTAGTTGGCCGTTAATATCTGGAAACCCGGACACTGCGTTAGAAGCACCTTACTCTATTGTACTAACGGAAAGCACTGCAAAAAAATATTTTGGGAATGAAGACCCAATGGGTAAAACCGTTGATGGTGTTGGCGGAAGAGCAGATGATGGCTTGTATACGGTAACAGGTGTAATGAAAGACGTACCATCTAATTCACATTTTAGTTTCGATGTATTACTGTCTATGAGTTCTTTTTACCAAACTCGACCAAGTATATTCGATTCATGGGGCTATGTAGATTTTTACACCTATTTTTTAGTGGATGATAATTTTAATGTTGCGGATTTTCAAGCCAAGATGCCCAGCTTTTTAAAGAGTAGACTTCCAGATGAATCAAAGGATTATTACTACAATATTTCGTTCGAGCCTTTAAAAGATACCTATCTAAAATCGAAAGCAGCTCGTCAACCAGGTATCACAGGAAGCTTGAACAATATTTATATTTTCGCCATAATAGGACTCTTTATTTTAATTATTGCTAGCATCAATTTCATGAATCTGGCTACTGCCCGATCCATGGAACGAGCTAAGGAAGTTGGTGTTAGAAAAGTGATTGGAGCAGATAAAAAAGGACTTGTGTATCAGTTTATGGGAGAGTCTTTGATCATGGTGTTTCTATCTGCAGGAATAGGACTTTTGATTGTGGCTATTTGCCTTCCTTGGATGGGAAACATAACTGGAAAAGAGTTTTCGCTAGATAATATTATTAACACAAAAACATTACTACTTTATTTTGGTACTGCTTTAATAACCGGATTATTATCCGGTAGCTATCCTGCGTTCGTCCTATCCAACTTTAAACCTATAAGTGTACTTAAAGGTCTTGTAAGTTCTTCTCCACAAGGTGTAAATCTTAGAAAGGGACTGGTAATTTTTCAATTTAGTCTTTCTATAGCATTAATAGCAAGTACCGTAATTGTGTATTATCAATTAGGGTTCATGCTCAACAAAAATTTAGGTTTTGATAATGAACAACAACTGGTTATCGATTTTAATTGGGACGGACAGGTTTTAGATAATATTGAGACTGTAAAAAATGAACTTAAAAGTTTACCAGAAGTAACTTCAGTTGCTAGTTCACGTACCGTTCCAGGAAGTCATTTTCCTGCTGCAGGAACAGAAATAGAATCTTTTGAAGGGAGTATGGAGCATTTTGAACCTTTCTTGTACGAAATAGATTTTGATTTTATTCCACATTATGAGATTGAGGTAGTTGCCGGTAGACCATATTCAAGAGAATTCGTATCAGATTCGCTTAGTGCTATGATAGTAAACGAAGCTGCGGTTAAATCATTTGGCTATTCAGACCCAGCGGATATTATAGGCAAGAAATTTCAACAATGGGGGCGTGAGGGTACTATTGTAGGGGTTGTTAAAGACTTCAATTATATGTCTCTTCATGAAAAAGTAGCTCCTTTATCTATGCGCTATTCAGAATACGGCAGATATATTTCTCTAAAAGTCAAAACATCAGATATGCAACAGGCAATCTCCAGTATAGAGGGAAAATGGACTGAATTAGCCCCGCATAGACCGTTTTTGTATAGTTTCTTGAATGATAGTTTTAACGAACAATATCAGGCGGATTTCAGGTTTAAAAAATTATTTACACTTTTTTCATTTTTAGCAATTTTAATAGCTTGTTTAGGGCTATTTGGATTGGCAACATATAGTGCCATGTTACGAACCAAAGAGATTGGAATACGAAAAGTATTGGGTGCTGAGGTTACAAGCATTGTAGCTTTATTATCAAAAGATTTTATCAAGTTAGTATTAATATCTATACTCATAGCAACACCTTTTGCATGGTATGCCATGAACAAATGGCTAAATGTATACGCCTACAAAATTGATATTAGTTGGTGGGTTTTTGCGCTGGCAGGTTTAATGGCTGTCTCGGTAGCCATACTTACCGTAAGTTATCATGCAATAAGATCTGCAAGAGCTAACCCCATAAAAAGCTTACGTACAGAGTAAATCATTCATCATCAATCAAATCAAAAAAACGAAAATCATGTACAAACAATATCTAAAAATCGCATGGCGAAACCTGTTAAAGAGCAAACAGCAAACAAGTATCAATTTATTGGGACTTACCGTAGGTACGGTGAGTTGTCTTGCAATATTGTTATATGTTTTTTCTCAATTTGGATATGATGAACACCATGAAAATGCGGAAAACATTTTTAGGGTAGAAACGGTAATAGAAAGAGATGGTAAAGAAGGTTTTGATACGGCAGCCGCTTCGCCGCCAATAGCTTTTGCAATAAAAGAAGATTTTCCTGAAGTAGAGGAAGCTACACGTGCATTCTTAACAGATGTGTTTTTTAGTAATTTGATTAGCGCTGCCGATAGTAAAGATGCTTATTACGAACCTAGGGTCTACATGGCAGATTCTACATTTTTCAAGGTATTCACCTATAAATTTGTAGAGGGTACCCAAAATGCAGCCTTAGACGAGCCATTCTCGTTGGTATTATCTTCTACGTTGGCGAAGAAATTATTCGGTAATCAAGAAGCATTGGGCAAGTCGGTAACGTGGGGCAGTGGCGAAGATGCCCAGACCTTAACGGTAAAAGGTGTTTTTGATGAATCGTTTGGCAAATCGCACTTAAATCCTAATTATATAGTGAGCATGAGTACCCCAGGGATAGGTACTTTTGTTCAGAGGTTTAAAAGTTTCGCTACTAATAATTTTGTCTATAGTTATGTGAAATTAAAGCCCAATAGTAGTGCCGAAGGGTTACAAAAAAAGCTTCCAGGTTTTTTACAAGAAAGAGGAGCTGACGACCTTAAAGATGCAGGCATGGATAGAAAAATTTTATCCCTACAAAATATCACAAAAATTCATCTGTACTCCGAAGGTCGAAAAAATCAGATACATGAAGTTTCTAATATAAAATATCTGTATTTCTTACTCACATTAGCTTTCTTTATTCAATTGGTTGCTTGTATAAATTTTATAAACCTAAGCACGGCTAGAGCAAGTAAAAGAGCAAAAGAAATTGGGGTTCGTAAAGTGGTAGGTGCAGGTGCCAATAGTTTAATGCGACAGTTTTTAGGAGAATCTATGTTACTGTCACTTTTTGCAGTGCTCATAAGTATTCCTATTGCAATCTTGCTCCTGCCAATGGTAAATGAATTGACCAACGCTAGTTTAGGCTATGAAGATTTATTGAACTGGCGAATTGGTACTATATTAATAATATTAGGGCTCATTACAGGGTTTGTATCGGGTATTTATCCTGCAATAATTTTATCAAACATAAAACCTATAAATGCCCTAAAAAGTGCAACCATCTTACAATCGGGTAATGGCACGTTTAGAAAAGCATTGGTAGTTTTTCAATTTGTAGTATCCATTAGTTTAGTGGCTACGGTAATTATTGTAACGCAGCAGTTTCGATTTACCCAAAGTAAAGACCTTGGCTTTGAGCAAGAGAACCTATTGGCATTAAGAATAGGAACAGCCGAAGCTTCTAGTAAGTTTGAATCTCTTAAAAAATCGTTTCTAAATATACCGGGAGTATTAAATATTTCTAGTGGTAATTATGCACCGTCTGAAGTAGTATTGAATGATAATGGTCTGTATTTACCTGGTGGAAATCGAGAGAATAATACCATTGTAAAAAGACAAGGTGTTAGTGAAGGTTATTTTGAAACCATGAATATTCCTTTAGTAGTTGGTAGAGATTTTACACCTGCCGATACCACGGATCAAATCATTGTTAATCAGGCAACATTACGCACATTTAATATAAAAGAAGAAGATGCACTAAGTGCAAGACTTATTCAAAGTTTTGGAAATGAGACTGATGAAATGCGGATTATAGGAGTTGTAAAAGACTATCATTTTGCATCCTTAAAAAATGAGATAGCACCATTATTTCTACAGAAGGTAAATCAACCAAATTGGTTATTTATAAAGACCCAAACTACAGACTACCAACAATTATTGACAAGTTTAGAGCAACAATGGAAAGCAACGGTAAATAATGTTCCTTTTGATTATCGTTTTGTAGACAAGGAAGTAGAGAAATTGTATGATGAAGAAAAACGTTTAGGAGAAATTTCTATTGTTTTTACTATTCTAGCCATTCTTATAAGTTGCTTAGGTCTTTTCGGACTTGTATCATTTGTTGCCGAACAGAAGAAAAAAGAGATTGGTATTCGTAAGGTGTTAGGAGCGAGTATTGGGTCTGTAGTTCAATTATTGACGAAAGACTTTATTAAGCTAGTAATTATAGCTCTTGTTATAGCAACACCAATTGCGTATTACTTTATGCAGCGCTGGTTAGAAGATTTCACTTATCGCATAGATATACAATGGTGGGTATTTGCCTTGGCAGGTGGTTTTGCAGTGCTCATTACCTTTTTAACCGTAGGATTTCAATCTTTAAAATCGGCAGTTGCAAACCCAGTTAAAAGTTTGCGAACCGAATGAAAGTAACAGATTGGTATTTATAAACTAAACATTCAACTGTATATATATTAGACATGTTTTGTCCAAATATTTTACACTTATTAAATTAATTACGGGTTTAACTAACTGATAATAAACGATTTAAATATGTGGCATGAAATTAGACTTTGATAGTTAAGTAAAAATAGTCAACACAAATCAAAAAACGAGAACCATGTTTAAAAACTATATCAAAATCGCTTGGAGAAGTTTAAAAAAGCAAGCCTTTTTTACTTTCTTAAATACATTTGGACTTGCTATTGGTATGGCCGGTACTCTAATGATTTCATTATACATCTATGATGAGTTGAGCTATGATAAAATGTTTGCCGATGCGGATCGTATTTATCGTATAGATGCCGATATAAAATTTGGAGGTGCAGAAATTAAAGCAGCAGAATCTGCCCCACCAATGGCTGGTGCTTTAAAAAGAGATTACTCGCAAGTAGAGTCTACGGTTCGTTTTAGAACTTTGGGTAGTATGTACGTAAAAAAGGTAGGTGGTGAAACAAGTTCTAAAGAGAACAAAGTAACCTACGCCGATTCAACTTTCTTTCAATTCTTTGGTATTGATTTATTGGCAGGAAACTCAAAAACTGCTTTAACGGGCACAAATTCATTAGTGCTTACAAAAACTGCCGCAGAAAAATACTTTGGGTCAACAGATGTTTTAGGGCAAAATATGCTTTTAGATAATTCCGATACGTATACGGTAACAGGGGTAATAGATGACATGCCTAAAAACTCTTATTTTAATGAGTATAGTGTCTTTTTGGCTATGGCAGGTAATGTTGCGTCTAGAGAGGAACTTTGGGGTAGCAACAACTATTTTACGTTTGTAAAATTAATACCGGAAGCTAAAGTTGAAGATTTTCAAGCACCGTTACAAGGCATGCTAGAAAGGTATATGTTACCATGGGCGCAAAAGTATTTTCCGGGTATGACTGCAGAATCATTTGCGGCATCTGGTAATTATATACGCTACCATACTATAGCGCTGACAGATATTCATTTGCATTCAGATAGAAGCTCAGAAATGAATGCTACCAGCAGCATGCAAAACATTTATATACTTTCTTTTATTGGGCTATTCTTAATTATTCTGGCAAGTGTAAATTTCATGAATTTGTCTACGGCTCACTCATTAAAAAGAGCCAAAGAAGTTGGGGTAAGAAAAACATTGGGTTCTAATAAAATGAATTTGATTTTTCAATTTTTGACAGAATCTGGTTTAATAGCTTTTATTTCATTAATAGCTGCCTTGTTGATTACCATGATTACGCTGCCGTTTTTTAACGGATTTACCGGTAAGTCTATTGCAATACCATTTTCACAACCCTTGTTTTGGTTTTTGTTATTGGCCGCAACAATATTATTAGGGCTTTTCTCAGGATGTTATCCTGCCTTTTTCATGTCTAGGTTTACCCCAGTTAAAACACTTAAAGGTGGAGCATCTGAAAGTGTAGGTAATGGTAGGGTAAGAAATGCTTTGGTAATATTTCAATTTTCAATTTCCGTATTTCTTATAGTAAGTACGTTGGTAGTTTTTCAGCAATTGAATTTTATACAGAGTAAAGATTTGGGTTTTACAAAAGACCAGGTGTTGTTGATTAATGAAATTAGTCCGTTAGGATCTAAAACAAATGCATTTAAAGAAGAGATTCTTAAAATGGGCAACGTAGAAAATGTTACGCTAAGTAATTTTTACCCTACACCATCATGGCGGTCAGATACTTCTTTCTTCCAAGAAGGAACCAAAAGTCAGGAAAATGCAATTCAAATGCAGACTTGGGATGTAGACATGGATTATTTGAAGACGTTAGAAATGGATGTTGTAGCTGGGCGCGATTTCAATAAACAGTATGCATCAGATTCTACAGCAATTATTATCAACGAAGCTACTTTACCAATTTTGAACGTTACAGCTCAAGAAGCTTTGGGAATGAGGATTTCCGAAGAAATAGATATGGAAAACCCTACCTACTATACTATAATAGGGGTGGTTAAAGATTTTCATTTTAAATCGCTTCGCGAGAATATTGGTGCATTAGGATTGCACGTTGAAAATAACGCAGAGAATATGGCGGTAAGGTTAAGCGGTGGTGACTATTCAAAGTCAATTGCGGAGATTGAGAATATTTGGAATAGCATGGCACCTGGTCAACCATTTGATTATCAATTTATGGACGAAGCATTTTATTCCACGTATAACTCGGAACAAAAGCTGAGTCAAATATTTTTCATTTTTACTATTCTATCCATTTTCATTGCTTGTTTAGGATTATTTGGATTAGCTGCCTTTAATGCTGAAAAGCGTACAAAAGAAATTGGCGTTAGAAAAGTATTAGGGGCTACTGTAAGTCAGATTTCCTATAGACTTACAGTAGATTTTCTAAAATTAGTAGGTGTAGCAATTCTCATTTCTTTGCCATTGGGTTGGTTTGCCATGAATAAGTGGTTAGAAGATTTCTCTTATAGAATAGAAATAGGACTTGGAGTTTTTGTACTCGCAGCGGTTTTAGCAATTGTAGTGGCTATTGTAACGGTAAGTTATCAAAGTATAAAAGCGGCTATAGTAAACCCTGTAAAAAGTTTGCGGTCAGAATGAAACATTTCAAATTAAAAACACTCTTTAAGGTAGCATAAGTTAAAAACATCAATCATCAAAAACACTCATCATGTTTAAGAACTATTTAAAAATCGCTTGGCGAAACCTTTGGAAGAACAAAGGCTATACATTCATTAATGTGGGCGGTCTTGCTTTAGGAATGGCGGTAACGTTAATTATCGGCCTTTGGATTTTAGACGAACTTTCTTATAACAGCTACTTTAAGAATAAAGATAAAATTGCACAAGTCTTTCAATCTCAGACATTCAATGGCGAAATAGGAACCGGGCCGGCGATTCCAAGACCGTTAGAAAAAACCTTGCGTGATGGGTACGGTGATAATTTTAAGCATTTAATTATGTGTTCATGGACCAATGATCACTATTTAAAATATGGAGATATAAGCATATCAAGACCAGGTAATTATATGCAACAAGTGGGGCCGGAACTTTTTGGTCTAGAAATTTTAAAAGGAGAGAAAGACGGACTTCGAGAGATTAACTCCATCATGTTGGCTGAATCTACGGCCAATGCTTTGTTTGGTGCCGAAGACCCAATTGGTAAAACGGTTACGGTAAGTAATGAACATAAGTTAAATGTTAGTGCGGTTTATAAAGATATACCTGTAAACAATTCGTTCAATGATACCGATTTTATTATTCCATGGGAAAAGTATTTGGCAAACAATGAATGGATACGTAATGCAGAAGACCAATGGGGTAACAATTCTTTTCAAATGTTCGTTCAGATTGCCGACCAAACATCATTTGAAAATGTTACAAAAACCATAAAAGATGCTAAGAAAAATCTTAATCCAGATTTAATTGAATTCAATCCGCAACTTTTTCTTTTTCCGATGCAGGACTGGTATCTACGTAGCAGTTTTGAAAATGGTAAGCAAAGTGGTGGTCGCATAAAATACGTGTGGTTATTTGGTATAATTGGTGCGTTTGTATTGCTTTTGGCATGTATTAATTTTATGAATTTAAGTACGGCTAGGTCAGAGAAGCGTGGTAAGGAAGTAGGTATTCGAAAATCAATAGGATCACAAAGAGGTCAATTGATTTATCAGTTTTTAAGTGAATCTTTTTTAGTAGTTCTTTTTGCCTTTTTCTTAGCTATGCTAATTGTAATTTTATCCTTAAACGGGTTTAATGAATTGTCAAAAAAGGAAATTACTTTTCCTTGGGATAATGGAATCTTTTGGTTGATTTCCTTAGTTTTTGTTTTATTCACTTCATTATTGGCAGGTAGTTATCCTGCGCTGTATCTATCATCTTTTAAACCGGTAGATGTTTTAAAAGGAACCTTTAAGGTTGGTAAATATGCGGGCTTACCCCGTAAAATATTGGTAGTAGTACAGTTTACAGTATCAGTAGCATTTATAATTGGTACAGTCATCGTAATGCAGCAAATAAATCATGCTAAGAATCGACCGGTTGGGTATGATGTAGAAGGATTGATTCAGATTCCCACATTTAGTCAAGATTTCACAGGAAAATACGATTTAATGCGTTCAGAATTTATAGGATCTGGTGCGGTTAGTGAAATGTCAACCTCCAGTAGTCCGACCACCAAAATCTATTCAAATAGAAATGGTTTTACTTGGGATGGTAAACCAGAAGGGTTTCAAGAAGATTTAGCTTGGACAGAAGTTTCACCAGAGTATGCAAAATCGTTAAACCTTAAAATTCTGGAAGGAAGAGATTTTTCTAGAGAATTTGCAACAGATTCATTAGGTATATTAATTAATGAAACGGCAAAGAAATATTTAGGATTGGAAAACCCTATCGGTATGTTGCTAAAAGAGGATAGTGAAGAAGATCCAGGGCCACCTTTAAAGATTATTGGTGTAGTACAAGATATGATAACACAATCGCCTTACGAGCCGGTTAAACAAGGTGTGTATGTGTATGATCGTTTTGATAATGCTAGTTATTACAATTTAAGATTGAACCCAAATGAGAGCGCAAGTAAAAACCTTGCTACCATTGAAAGGGTTTTTAAAGAGCATTTTCCAGATATACCTTTTGAGTATGATTTTATTGATGGAGAATATGGCGAAAAATTTGCATCGGAAGAACGTGTAGGTACACTTTCAGGTATTTTCACTGCATTGGCAATTTTAATAAGTTGTTTGGGGCTCTTCGGGTTAACCTCTTTTGTAGCAGAACAACGAAAAAAGGAAATTGGAGTTAGAAAAGTGCTAGGTGCATCCATATTCAATGTATGGAATATGCTTTCAAAAGACTTTTTAAAGTTGGTCGTTGTATCTTGTTTTATTGCCGTTCCTATAGCCTATTTTATTATGAACGGTTGGTTGCAGGAATATCCGTATCGGGTAATTCTCAAATGGTGGATTTTCGCCTTGGCCATTGCCGGTGCTATGTTGGTAACCATAGTTACCGTAAGTTTTCAGGCGATTAAGGCAGCAAGGGCAAACCCGGTAAAGAGCTTACGAACCGAGTAGAATAATAAGGCTGCCCCCTAGAGCACAGACAAGAGGTAAGTAGTTCTCGATTGCGCTTGTAAGAGATAAAAAATATAAAAAAAACACTCATCATGTTTAAAAACTATCTGAAAATAGCATGGAGGAATTTAATTCGGAATAAAGGTTTTTCGATTTTAAATATTGCAGGTCTTTCTATTGGGCTTACCGTGTTTACTCTAATTGTTCTTTGGATAAATTTTGAATTAGGATTCGACCGATTTCATGAAAACCAAGAGCGTATTTATGAAGTTAACAATCAATATGATGTTGAGGGTGAAATTTGGACATGGAACTCCACGCCTAAAGCAATGGCACCTGCAATAAAGAAAGATTACCCAGAAGTAGAACGCGTATCTAGATACTTTTACGATACCCCATTTTTATTTTCCGTAGGTGTTAAACGAATTAAGGCAACGGGCACAATTGTAGATCCGGATTTCTTGAGCATTTTTAGTTTCCCCTTAGTACAAGGTGATATTGCCAGTGTCTTTAGTGATGTAAATTCAGTGGTGATTACAGAGACTTTCGCTAAAAAGATGTTTGGCGATAAAGACCCTATTGGTGAAATAGTAGTAATTGATAATGCCGACACATTTAAGGTTACGGGAATTTTAAAAGATTTACCAACCAATACGGATTTTTCCTTTGAATTTTTGGTGCCTTGGGCATATTTAACTCAAAAAGGTTGGGACGATACCCATTGGGGTAATAACTCTGTGGCTACTTATATAATGCTTAAGAAGGACGTCAACTTTTCTGATTTTTCGACTAAAATTAAAACCTTAAGAGAAAACTATGATGAAGATTCTTCTGATATGGTTACCCTCTTATATCCATATTCAAGAACCTATTTGTATAATGAATTTGAAAATGGAAAGGAAGTTGGTGGTAGAATAGATTTAATAAAGATGTTCGGTATCATAGCGGCAATTATTCTAATAATCGCCTGTATTAATTTCATGAACTTAAGTACGGCCAGAAGTGAAAAAAGAGCAAAAGAAGTTGGTGTTAGAAAAGTAATGGGAGCCCCTAAAAAGCATTTGATTTATCAATTTTTGGGAGAATCTATTCTGATTTCAGCTATTGCCGCAATCTTTTCAATACTTCTAGTGCTATTGGTGCTGCCTGCGTTTAATGATCTGGTAGGTCATGAACTTGAATTGGATTTTACCAGTATGTGGTTTTGGATTTCAACGTTGGCAATTGTTTTATTTACCGGTCTATTGGCAGGTAGCTACCCGGCATTGTACTTATCGGCATTTAAACCATCGGCAGTTTTAAAAGGCACATTCCATAAAGCAGATACCCTAATTACGCCAAGAAAGGTTTTGGTAGTGGTTCAATTTTCTGTGGCAATAATATTAATTACGTCAACACTAATTATAAGCCAACAATTAGATAAAGTTCAAAATAGACAACTTGGCTATTCAAAGGATAACTTGATTTACACTTTTTTAGAAGGTGATATTGATAAGAATTATGAGTTGATCAAGAAAGAATTGCTCAAGTCTGGAGCGGCGTCTTCCATTACCAAAACAAGTTCGCCTATTACAGAAAGTTGGAGTAATACTTGGGGGTTTGAATGGAGCGGAAAAAATGAAAATGATAAAACAATTGTATTAAGATTAATTGCTGATGATGTTGTTGCCGAAACTATGGGTTTGGAGCTATTGTCTGGTCGCGATTTAAATCTGCAAGAATTTCCTACTGATTCTACAGCAGTACTATTAAACGAGTCAGCTGTCTCGCTTATGGGTTTTAATGAACCCTTAGGTCAAATTATTAAAGACAATGGGATAGAATGGCATGTTGTTGGGGTGGTAAAAGACTTTGTATTCAATTCGCCATTTCAGAAAATAGAACCATTGGTAATTGAAGGGGCGAAAGGGTGGTTTAATGTAATGCATATGAAACTGAACGAGGCAAATTCTACTTCAGAAAATTTAGCTATCATCGAAAATATATATAAGAAATACAATCCAGAGTATCCTTTTGATTTTGAATTCGTGGATGGAGAATATGCAGAAAAATTCAGTGATCAGCAAAGAATAGGTAAACTTGCTACACTGTTTACACTGTTAACAATTTTAATCTCTTGTCTAGGCTTGTTTGGTTTGGCGAGTTATATGGCAGAGAATAGAATTAAAGAGGTAGGTATTCGAAAAGTATTGGGTGCTTCGGTTACTACAATAGTGACGCTTCTATCTAAAGATTTTCTAAAACTGGTAGCTATATCTATTCTAATTGCAATTCCTATTGCTTGGTATTATATGTCTAATTGGTTAGAAGAATTCGATTTTAGAATATCCATTTCAGTGTGGGTATTTGCAATTGCCGGTGGTCTTACGTTAGTAATAGCATTGGTAACGGTAAGTTTTCAAGCAATAAAAGCAGCAAGGGCAAATCCTGTAAAAAGTTTAAGATCAGAATAAACCATCAATCAATCATTAAAAAAAACACTCATCATGTTTAAAAACTATTTAAAAATTGCTTGGCGAAACTTAATAAAAGATAAAACGAATACCGGTTTAAATGTAGTGGGATTATCCATAGCTTTTGCCGTGGTAATATTGCTGGGAATGGCAGCCATGTTTCAACTTTCGTATGATGGTTTTCACACAAATGTCGATTCAATTTATAAGGTTGTGCGTACAGAACAAACTCCTAAAGGGCCAAAAGCAGGTACAGTTCAACCAGCACCTTTAGCCCCCGCATTATATGCTGAGGTACCTGGAGTGAAAGGAATAGCCAGATGTGCAGAAGATGGAACGCTTGCGCTCTATAATGACAAAGAGGTAAATATGGATATTATTTGGGTAGACCAAGAATTCTTTTCCATGTTCAGCTTTCCTATTCTTAACGGGAATGATAAGAACCCCTTAGAGAATTTAAATTCTGTTGTGGTTACAAAAGATGGGGCAAATAAATTATTTGGGTCAACCGATGTTATTGGAAAAACGTTTAACCTTTTGGTAAATGGGCAGGAAACGCCATTTACGGTAAGTGCTATTGCAGACAATATACTTCCGCAAAGCAATTTAGATTTTCAAATTGCCGCTAGATTTGAAAGTCATAACGAGTATAATGAAAGTAAAGAAGCGTGGGATAGACAATATCACGCGGTATATGTAGAACTTGACGAAGGTATGACGGCATCAGTTTTTGAAAAAAGTAGCGAGCCCTTTATAGACCTTCACTACGAGGAAGGTATAAATCGTTTAAAAAGAGATGGAGCAACGGCAGATGAAAATGGTCGTTTTATAAATCTTAAACTGGTTCCGCTTAAAGATGTACATTTTGCAAAATTTAAAAACGGATTTGTTGAGGTGAGTAGGAGTAGGCCGTACCTCATTTTCGGTATCGCTTTATTAATATTGTTCATTGCCTGTGTCAACTATATAAACATGAGTATTGCAAAGACGGCAAAACGCCTAAAGGAAATAGGTATGCGTAAAACCTTAGGGGCACAAAAGCAGCAACTGTTTTTTCAATTTTGGAGCGAAAGTTTGTTTGTTTTTCTATTATCTATAACTATTGGTGTGGTGTTGAGTGCAGTTTTTTTGAATGATTTTAAGTCAATGTTCAATACACAGATTTCTTCAGAACTACTTTTATCACCTGTATTTTTAGTAGGACTTTTACTAACAGTCCTTGTTATTACCATGCTTGTTGGTGGTTACCCTGCACTATTGATGAGCCGTTTAGGCACAATTCAGTCTTTAAAAGGAAAATTGGAATCTTCGGGCAGCAATAAGGTGAGGAACGTACTTATGGTGTTTCAATTTGGCATAGCAATTCTTATGATAGTTGGCACTTTGGTCTTATGGGGGCAAATTGATTATATGCGGAATAAGCATTTAGGTTTTGATAAAGAACAGGTGGTTTCCTTTCCTTTAAACGGCAAGCGTAATAGTCACGATATGGTAGAGTTGTTGCGTGACGAGCTAAGCGGTAATCCAGATATAATTTCAGTCAGCGGTTCTGATAGTAATTTGGGCCTAGGAAAAGATGGTGGTAGGTCTTCTAGCGGCATTGGTTTTGAATATAAAGGTCGTATTGTAATGACTAATTTTTTAGTGGTTAATCATGAATACATCCAAACATTAGGATTGAACGTGGTTGCCGGACGAAGTTTTGAGAGTGCCGGCGATAGCTTAGGGGTTGTAATCAATGAAGCAATGGCCAAAGAATTAGGAGAACAAAATCCGCTAGTTTCACAATTAGAGATTGATGATGGTGTATTTTATCCCGTTTACGGGGTTGTTAAAGATTACAATTTCACAGATTTAGATCGGGAAATTGCGCCAATGACTTTTTTTATGAGTAGGCAACAAAATCTTACCTATGGTTTTGTAAAAGTCTCGCCAGCTAACATGGCCAATTCATTTGCTGCAATTGAATCTGCATGGAAAAAACTAGAACCTAATGCAGAATTTTTAGGATCCTTTGTAGACGAGAATATAGATAGAACATTTAAGCAAGAAAAAACAACGGCTAAAATGATTGCCAGTGGTTCTATAATAGCAATTTTGTTAAGTTGTATGGGGCTCTTCGCAATGTCTTTGTTAATAGTATCGCAACGAACTAAAGAAATAGGCATAAGAAAAGTAGTTGGGGCCAGTGTTACCTCAATTACCTATATTCTGACCAAAGACTTTTTGAAATTGGTTTTGATTGCCTTTGTAATCGCTTCACCAATTGCATGGTGGGCAATGCGCGAATGGCTCCAAAATTATGCATACAAAATTGAATTGAGTATCTGGTATTTTGTGGCAGCGGGTGCGCTGGCATTAATAATTGCCTTTCTAACAATTGGTACAAGAACCGTTAGAGCAGCTAGGGCAAACCCGGTAAAAAGTTTAAGAACAGAGTAAAAAACGAACCATGTTATTAAACCATCTAAAATTATCTTTTCGTAATCTGTGGAAAAATAGAACGCTTTCCTTTCTTAACCTTTTGGGCTTAAGTATAGGTATTGGTAGTGTATTAACGCTCATGTTTTCTGTGTATGCCTATTATGTAGCAGATTCCATGATTCCAGAGCAAGAACATATCTATTACTTAAAGACACATTTAAATGATGGTAATGATTACAATGAAGTAGTATACCCTTTGTTGGATAAAATAAAGAGTACGTCGCCAGAATTAAAAGCAGGTACGCACCTGCATGGTTGGGGAGATGTATGGTTAGAAGCTGGGGATAAGGAATTTCAAAATACAACAACTTATGCCGACCCAGAATTCTTTATGGTTTTTGGACTACCTCTAAAATATGGAAACCATAACACTGCATTTAAAGAAAAGTATTCTATTGTCTTGACCGATAAGGTAAGCAAGCAGTTTTTCGGAGAAGAAAACCCAGTAGGTAAAAGCCTAAAAGCGGCAGATACATTAAACCTTACCATTACGGGGGTGTTAGAACCTATAAGTCCGTATTCTTCTTTTAGATTAGGTGTCTTATTGCCAAATACACTTTTAAAGGACAACCCTATATTTAAACAACAGACCAATTGGAACAATAGTTTTTCACCGATATTCTTAAAGCTAAATCCAGAAACAGATATTGCGTTATTTGAAAAGAAGGTAGACAAATTGGTGCAGGAGAATTATGCGGATCCTTCTGTAATTTCAAGAATGGAGGTTATGCCGCACTCAGAAGTTAGAATGGATTCTATACCGGTGGTTGAAATAATTATTGCGGGTAACATCGCCACTTCTTTTTTTGTATTGCTTTTAGTGCTAGTAAATCTTCTGAACTTAAATACCTCTACTATGTTTCGGAGAACAAAAGACATTGCAGTTCGCAAAATATTGGGAGGTAATAGTAAAGGGGTAATTACCCAGTTTTGCCTTGAAAATGGGATTTTGGTATTGTTTTCCATACTTATTTCTAGTGTTCTTTTCTTCGGATTTTTATTACCGAAAATGAATGATGTCTTTGGGGCGGATTTTGGTGAGATTAATTTTAGCCTTAAAAATGATTATCCGGTAATTTTAGGGGCGATTGCCTTAGGTGTTTTGGTGACATTAGTGGTGGGCATATTACCTACATTAAGGTTTGTTTCTTTACCGGTTTCACAAGGTATCAAAGGAAAGATAGATAGTGCTAAGGGAAGTTTTATTTTACGTAATTCATTCATCATCCTTCAATTTTCTATAGCCATACTTTTTATCTGTATTGCAATCATTTTAAACAGTCAGATCGGGTTCATGAAAAAGGCAGACTTGGGATTTGAGCGTAATCATGTTATTGTAGGTAACATAGATCTTGATTATAAGAATATGGATGCCGCCAACTCTAGTTTTAAAGCGCTGTTAAATGATTTAGAAGCCAATCCGTATGTAACGCATGTTAGTACGAGCCAGTCAGTTCCTTCAGATTATTATTTCAATTATACTACATTTTATGACCCAAATACAGAGTCAGATGTTCGTTTTAGAAGGTCATATACAGATGATGGTTACTTGAAAACGCTACAGATTCCGCTGGTAGAAGGAAGAGATTTTGACAGTGATATTGACAATGGAGAAGAAACGCCTGTTATTATTAATCGTAGTGCCATGGAAGCTTTTGGTTGGACAACAATAGAGGGAAAACGATTGAAATATAAAAACAGCGATTTCATAGGTAACCCTATTGTTGGGGTAATGAAAGATTTTCACTATCAAGATTTACAAAATGCGGTAGAACCTCTGGTACATTATTATAGAGATGAAGAGAATTTAGCCAAACATCGCTACCTAACGGTCCGGGTTGTTGATGGAAAGGAAAAAGAAATAAAGAACATATTAGCGACTGCTTTTGCTAAAATAGATTCCAGAAAAAATTATGACCAAGGTGATTTAAGTGATAAAGTAAGTGGACAATATCGTTTAATTGATGGAATGCTAAAAACAGTAAACGTGGTTGCATTGCTAACCATATTTATATCTTGTTTGGGCATGTTCGGTCTTATTTCATTTATGGCAAAAAGACGAATTAAAGAAATTGGTATACGTAAAGTCTTAGGTGCTGGGGTACTAAAAATAGTCGTGTTGCTTTCAAAGGATTATATAATCTTGGTAGGTATTGGAGCTTTAATTGCTTTTCCAATTGCATGGTATATGATGAGTGCTTGGCTGGGTAGCTTTGCCTATAGTATTTCCATTCAATGGTGGATGTTTGCTTTGGCAGGAAGTATTGCCTTCTTCATAACGGCATTTACATTAGGCATACAGGCGATAAAATCAGCGATGGCCAACCCTGTAAAAAGTTTACGAACAGAGTAAAACTAAACTAATATGCTACGCAATTATTTAAAAATAGCTTTTCGTAATATTTGGAAAAATAAGACATTTTCCCTGATTAATATATTGGGTCTTTCTATTGGTTTAAGTGCTTCATTCGTAATTGGTGCTATGGTTTTTTACGACCTTACTTTTGATAAATTTCATACTGATGGTGATAGAATTTATAGGGTCACATCTTCGTTTGAAGGTGCGTTGGGTGTGTTTTATAATGCGGGAGTAACGGTTCCTTTGGCACAAGAGCTAAAAGAATTGAGAACTGATGAGATTGAAACGGTCGCTCCTTTCTTTACTACGTATCCCTTACATGTTGCAAATCAAGAAACGGGGAATAAATTCAAAGACCCCGATTTTGTGATTTATACAGAACCTTCATATTTTAAAACATTTGAATATGATTGGTTGGCGGGCGATTCAAATAGTGCTTTGGAAGAGCCAAATATGGTGGTGTTGACTAAAGAACGAGCCATAAAATATTTTCCAAATCAAGAACCAAGTAACGTTGTAGGGAAGTCGCTTGTTTATAATGATAGTATCCATGCTACTGTTTCAGGTATTGTAGATGGTTTTGATGGTCGTACAGACATAGTTTTTGAAGAATTTATTTCTTTGAAAACAGCGGCTAGACAAGATATGACCAATGCGATAAATGAATCAGGATGGGACAATACAAATTCAGCATCTCAATTATTTCTTAAACTTTCAGAAAATGCTATTACAAATAATGTTCAAAAAACACTAACACGAATTGCAAAAGAACATGATGAACCAGAAAATTCGCATTCGGGTGCTAGTAAAAGAAGGTTCATGTTACAGCCTTTAAGCGATATTCATCTAAACCCTAATTATGGAACCTTCGATTTTAATGAAAGTAGAACAACAAAGGCGGCGTTAAAAAGTCTTCTATTATTAGCATTTATTTTATTGATATTAGGATGTATTAACTTCATTAATTTAAATACGGCTCAAGCAATAAAAAGAGCAAAAGAAATAGGTATTAGAAAAACTTTAGGTAGTTCAAGATCACAATTGATAGTTCAATATTTAGGAGAAACATTTTTATTGACATTGTCGGCAGCAGTACTTTCAATATTTATCTCAAAATGGCTATTAATTTTATTTTTAGATTTTATTCCTGCCGGATTAAGTTTCGATATTTTTTTAAACCCATGGTTATTGTCAGGTGTTTTTCTGTTACTTTTTTTAGTAACGGTTTTATCTGGTTTTTATCCTGCTTTGGTTATGTCTAAATACAAACCTGTTTCAGTATTTAAACAGCAAATCATACCTAATTCTGATAAAGGCTCTTTAAGAAAGTATTTGACGGTATTTCAATTTGTTATTGCGCAAGTGTTTATTATAGCTACGCTGATGGTAGGTAAGCAGTTGAACTATATTATGAAAAAGGACATGGGCTTTAAGACAGAGGCAATTGCATATTTTAAAACTCCATGGCAAGATACATCGGCTGTAAAACGAACAAGATTTGTAAATAGAATACAAGATTTGGCAGGCATATCAAATGTGGTACTCGCAGGTAATCCTCCCGCTTCATTTTCTACTATGACCATGGATGTGAAATACATAAAAGATAGTACAGAAGTAAATTCATATCTACACCTAATGTATGGTACTGCCAACTATTTTGATTTATATAATTTAAAGCTACTAGCCGGTAGAATGCCTTTGAATGATTCTATAAGTGAGTACGTAGTGAATAAATCATATTTGAAAGCTGTAGGTTTAGAAAATGAGGTAGATATAGTCGGCAAAAATTTAATAGTTGATGGTGATAATTTGCCTATAGTTGGAGTCATGGAAGATTTTAATCAACACTCTTTAAAATACGGTGTAGCACCGATGGCATTAACAGGCAGTTCTTACAGTGGTAAATGGACACAATACAAAACCATTCATTTTAAATTAAATAGTAATGAAACAGCTGATTGGTCTAAAACTATCTATGGAATAGAAATTATTTGGAAGGATATATATCCAGAATCTGATTTTGAATATGCTTTTATGGATGATACTGTTAAGCAGTTTTATGAAAGTGAGCAAAAAACATCGATACTCTTACAATGGGCAACTGGGTTGGCAATTCTTATTAGTTGTTTAGGTTTATTAGGTTTGGTTATACACACAACCGAACGCAGAAGAAAAGAAATAGGAATCCGAAAAATACTCGGGGCCAATCTATTCCAATTAAATTATTTATTGTCAAAAGATTTTTTAAAACTGGTTTTCATCGCTTTTGTAATTGCAGCACCGATTGCATGGTACGGACTACATAATTGGTTAGAAGAATTTGCAACTAAAACAGATTTAAGCTGGTGGATTTTTGCTCTGAGCGGTATAGCAATGGTAGTCGTCTCATTATTAATTATGACTATTAAAACTATAAAATCGGCGATGGCCAACCCTGTAAAAAGTTTGAGAACAGAGTAATAATCAAGACATTAATCAACAACCAACTAACACACTATTTCACTAACAAACTAATACACTATATAAAACATGTTATTACAATTAAAAAATATTTTCAAGTGGGTACAACAAGGCGGTCAGCGCGTATTTTTGTTGAAAGATATTAATCTAGAAGTAGAAGAAGGGGAATTTATTTCCATTATGGGACCGTCTGGTTCAGGGAAGTCTACATTGCTAAATGTTATAGGAATGTTAGATACTTTTGATGAAGGAGAATATGGTTTCTTGAGCGAATCTGTTCATACCCTAAAAGAAAAATATCGCTCTAATTTGTATAAAGAGTATATCGGCTTTGTATTTCAATCATATCATTTGTTAGATGATTTAACGGTGGAAGAAAATCTAGAAATGCCATTGTTGTACAAAAAGATAAAAAGCTCTGAACGCAAGGCTTTGGTAGCTGATATGCTAGATAGATTCAATATTGTCGGTAAAAAAGATTTATTCCCAACACAGTTAAGTGGTGGTCAACAGCAATTAGTGGGCGTAGCCCGTGCATTGATTGGTAAGCCAAAATTGATATTGGCAGATGAACCGACCGGAAATCTTAACTCACAGCAAAGCGAAGAAATTATGGAGCTTTTCAAGAAGCTAAATGAAGAGGACGGAGTTACGATTATTCAAGTAACGCATTCGGAGAAAAATGCGGAGTACGGTTCAAGAATTATCAACCTTTTAGATGGTAGAAAGATTTAAATTTCTACGGACTGTTATTTCGAGCGTAGTTGAAAACTTATAGGTTAGAATTTATTTTCGAATGTCAGTTCGTGTTCCCATTATTCAATTTTTTATTGAATAATGGGTGTACTTCGGCTAAGCACAGGAGAACTGTCGCGAACCTTTTGAAAACAAATAGTTCCCACCTGAAAAAAAAATGCGGTATTCTAACAACCAACAACCAACAACCACTAATCTGTATACCCTTCAGGATGCATTTCGTCAAACTCAGTTTGGTCTTGAAAAGCCTTGGCTAATAAAAGTATACTCGCTTCGTCATATAAATTACCAACTAAGGTGATGCTGGTAGGGTGTTTTTCTTTATCCAATCCTGTTGGAATTGCAATAACCGGGTGTCCGGTAAGATTAGTGATAATTAATTGTTTGTTGCCAAATGTAGGAGAGATCAGCACATCATAATCTTTCATGATAGCCTGCATTTTTTCAATAAGCACTTGTCGGTGACGGTTAGCTTGTAAATATTCCACTGCAGGAATAAAACGCGCTTGACGCAAAGAATTTGCTCTAGAGCGTTGATCTTGCTCCACCATTTTATCAACATTTTCAGAACGTACCAAATCGTCGAAAAAAGCTCCTGCCTCAGCTCGTAATATCACATCAAAACTATTGTAGGGAATATCTTTTGGTAATTCTACTTCGTCTAGCGTAATTTCCATTTCTTTAAAAGTCTTCAATGCCTTTTCTAAGTTGTCTTTACTAAGCGAGGTGTCTTTGTCTATATCCTTTTTTAGATATGCAACGCGAAGTGTTTTGTAATCTTTTTTGGGTTCAAATCCGTCTGGGAAATCGGTAGTCATACCATCCTTTGAATCTTTACCGGTAATTACACTATATACAATAGCGCAGTCTTCGGCACTTCTTGCCATAGGACCAACTTTGTCCATAGACCAGCTTAAACTCATCACTCCGTGTCTACTTACTCTACCGTATGTTGGTCGTAAACCTGTTATTCCGTTTCGGTTACTTGGTGATGTAATAGAGCCAAGTGTTTCTGTACCCAAGGCAAAAGGAACTAACCCAGCTGAGGTTGCCGAGCCCGATCCTGCAGAAGATCCTGTAGCACCTTGCTCGGTATCCCACGGGTTTTTGGTTTTTCCATCAAACCACACATCACCACGAGCTAAAGAGCCAGAAACAAGTTTAGCGACTAAAACGCCACCGGCAGCCTGTAATTTCTCTACCACAGTTGCTGTCATTTCAATTTGTTGATTACGGTAAGGTTCTGCTCCCCATGTGGTTTTGTACCCTTCTACGGCCATTAAATCTTTTACACCGTAAGGTATGCCATGCAAAATTCCGCGATAGTTTCCGGCAGCAAGTTCGGCATCCAATACTTTGGCTTGTTCCAGCGCCATTTCTTCGGTAATGGTTATGGTGCATTGGAGTAGGGGATTATATTTTTTTAATCGCTCAATAAAAAACTGCGTCAGTTCATAAGAGCTAATTTTTTTGTTTTTGATGAGGGAGGCGAGCTGAGGTATGGAGTAAAATGCAAGGTCTGCCTCTTTAGCAGGTAATTGCACATCATTCGGAATCTCCCATTCAGGAAACCCAGCTTGTTCTTTCGGGGTGAAGTTTAAAGGTAATGGGTTAAACCGAACAGCAGGTATTACATCGTTATCTAAAGTGTATTTTCTTAAAGTATCATATCCTTCTTTATTTCTTTTTAAATAGGGATAAAGTGTATCTATATATTTCTTATCAAAATCTAATCCCGCTAGTTTTTGAGATCGTTTTACATCCTTTTTAGAAAATTCATTTTTTGAGCTAGAGCAAGCAGTAGCTATTAGAATAATAAATACGAAAGTTAATAGAAGCGGAGTTCTTTTTACAGGCTGGTACATTGGTTGAATTTTAAAGAAGATTCTAATTTACAGTTTTTAGATAGTTTCTTTTGACTTCAAAATCATAAATAATCTAGAAATGAATATATACCAATAAGAGGTTCTATTTATAATGGCATATTCATTTTCAATACGCTAGCTTCCTAATCTAATAACTAAGGATTATCTTTGTTGTTTAGAATGAATTTATATAATGAAGATAGATAAAAAGGACATCTTAAAAGCTTTGGAACACATTACGGTTCCTGGGGAAGGTAAGAACATGGTAGAAAGCGGAGCTGTTACCAATATTCAGATCTTTGGTGATGAGGTTGAAGTTGATATTACCATTACAAATCCAAGTTTACAGGCACGTAAAAAGACCGAAGTGGAGATTTTAAAAATCATACACAAAGAGGTTTACGAAAAGGCAAAAATTAAAATTAACGTTAAGGTCGATGCACCAGCTGCAAAACCAAAGACGAACGAGATAAAGGGGAAACCAATTCCTGGTATTACCAATATTATTGCCGTTGCTTCTGGTAAAGGAGGAGTGGGCAAATCTACCGTTACCGCAAACCTTGCTGTGACTTTGGCTAAAATGGGCTTTAAAGTTGGTCTTTTAGATGCTGATATTTATGGACCATCAATGCCAATAATGTTCGATGTGGCAAATGACAAACCACTTGCGGTGAACATAGATGGAAAATCTAAAATGAAGCCGGTAGAAAGTTATGGCGTTAAATTATTATCAATTGGTTTTTTTACACAAAGAGACCAAGCGGTAATATGGAGAGGACCTATGGCATCTAAAGCATTGAACCAAATGATTTTTGATGCACACTGGGGAGATTTAGATTTTATGCTAATTGATTTACCGCCGGGCACTGGAGATATTCATTTAAGTATTATGCAATCTTTACCAATTACGGGAGCGGTTGTAGTAAGTACACCTCAAGAAGTTGCTTTGGCAGATGCTAGAAAAGGGGTAGCGATGTTTCAGCAAGACTCTATAAACGTACCAGTATTGGGAATTGTAGAGAATATGGCCTACTTTACACCAGCAGAGTTACCAGAGAATAAATACTATATTTTCGGTAAAGAAGGAGCCAAGCATCTTGCAGAAGATTTGAAGGTACCTTTCCTTGGTGAAATGCCATTGGTACAAAGTATACGAGAAGCAGGTGATGTTGGTAGACCGGCAGCCTTACAAGAAGGAACTCCAGTAGAGAAAGCTTTTGAAGAATTGACTAAAAAGGTTGTTAGTGAGGTTGTTGCTAGAAATAAGACAATGCCACCTACAGAATCTATAAAGATTACAACAATGGCGGGTTGCTCGCCAGTTAATAAAAAATAGATATGACATCAGCTGAACTAAAATTGAATGTTGAAAAAGCACTAGAAGAAATCAGACCTTTTTTACAAAGCGATGGTGGTGACATTACGTTGATATCTATTGATGATGAATCTTCTGTTAAAGTTAGATTAGAAGGGGCTTGTGTTGGTTGTAGTGTAAATCAAATGACACTGAAAAGTGGTGTTGAAATGACTATAAAAAAATATGCTCCCCAGATACAAGAAGTAATTAATATAGAAGCTTAAATTCTGATAATTGTCATGATTTATAAAACTATAGATTGATAATTTTGAAAGGTATTACAAAGAATTGAAGTAATGATTAAGACCGATATATTGATTATTGGCGCAGGACCTACGGGTCTTTTTGCCGTTTTTGAAGCAGGACTCCTAAAACTAAAATGCCATTTAATTGATGCCTTGCCACAGGCAGGCGGGCAATGTTCAGAAATCTATCCTAAAAAACCTATTTATGATATTCCTGGTTTTCCAGAGGTATTGGCGGGTGATTTGGTAGATAATTTAATGGAACAGATTAAATCTTTTCAACCAGGGTTTACTCTGGGTGAACGCGCTGAGACCATCAAAAAACTAGAAGACGGTACATTTGTGGTGACCACTAATAAAGGAACGGAACACCATGCACCAGTAGTTGCTATTGCAGGAGGTTTGGGAAGTTTTGAGCCTAGAAAACCATTGTTAGAAAATTTGTCAAAATTTGAAGACAACGGTGTTGCCTATATGATTAAAGATCCTGAGGTGTATCGCGATAAAAAAGTAATTATTGCAGGTGGTGGTGATTCTGCTTTAGATTGGAGTATTTTCTTGGCAGATGTAGCATCGCAAGTGACTTTGGTACATAGAAGAAATGAATTTAGAGGAGCCTTGGATTCTGTTGAAAAAGTTCAAGAACTAAAGGATAAGGGAAAATTAAATTTAATTACACCTGCAGAGATTATTGGTCTTAATGGTGATACGCAATTGGAATCTGTTCTAATCAGAAAGATTTCTGATGATAACGAAGAACTTGTTTTAGAGGTAGATGATTTTATTCCTTTATTCGGACTCTCACCAAAACTAGGTCCTATTGGAGATTGGGGATTAGAAATTGAAAAAAATGCAATCAAAGTAGATACATTCGATTATCAAACAAACATTCCTGGAATTTATGCCATTGGCGATGTTAATACCTATCCCGGTAAATTAAAGTTGATTCTTTGTGGTTTCCACGAAGCAACGCTAATGTGCCAAAGTGCTTTTCAAAAAATTCATCCAGATAAAAAATATGTGATGAAATACACAACCGTAGGTGGTGTAAGCGGTTTTGACGGAACTAAAAAAGAAGCGCCAAAAGCCGTAGTGAAAGCGATTGAATAAATTATAAGGTGTAAGGGCAAAGGATTTAGGAGCTAGTAAATATGGCTGTAAAAAGATTTGAAGATTTATTAGTTTGGCAAAAATCACAAGATTTAGCTGTTTTAGTTTATAAAGATTTTATAAACTTGAAAGATTATTCTTTTAAAGACCAAATCTCTAGAGCCTCAGTTTCAATATCCAATAATATTGCTGAAGGTTTTGACCGAAAAACTAACCCTGATTTTATCAGGTTTTTATATTTTGCAACAAGTTCAAATAGCGAGGTAAGGTCTATGTTGTATTTGTCTGAAAGATTAAAATATTTACCAAAAGAGAGAACAGTTGAATTAATTGATAAGTCCAATGAAATTTCTAGAATGCTTTACGGACTAATTCAATCCATGAAATAAACTAGTTCACTGAACCCTAATTACTAAATCCTATAAATGACTGATATCAAGATAAAAATAACTGACCGCGATGGAGTATTGCACGAGATAGATGCTCCAACCGATATGAACATGAATCTAATGGAAGTAGTTCGTTCATACGAATTAGCGCCAGAAGGTACAATTGGTATTTGTGGAGGTATGGCTATGTGTGCTTCATGTCAATGTTATGTATTGTCAGATACTGAACTTCCAGAAATGGGTGATGATGAAGAAGCTATGTTATCCGAAGCTTTCAACGTAAAAGATAATTCACGTTTAGGCTGTCAATTACATATCACTGAAGATATGGACGGACTAGAAGTAGAACTGGCACCAGAGGAGTTATAGTTTTTCTTTTGCTTCTAAAATATGGGTATAGGGTTTTGTGATGTTATGAGAATTTATTATTCCTCCAGATACTTCAAAATTAATATTAGGTATTTCCTTACTTCTTGGCTTTAAGTTAAAATAATGACTTATAGGTGCTATTATTGGTGAAATTTGAAATTTAAAATTATTATCAAAGGTTTGTATATCTAGTTTTGAATTATTGAAATCAGTTTTCCAAATTGAGACATTGTTGAACTTAATTGAAGTGATAATGGAATTAGTAAAACTTGATTCAATTATTTGGTAATTTAAAATTTTCGCCCCCGATAAGTTTGAGTGTGAAAGATCTATATTTTTCATATTGTCAATATTTAGATTATTGAATGAAAGGTTTTTAAAATAATAATCGGGGAAATAGTTATTATTCGAATTTTTATCAGTTATGCTGGTAGTGTCTACATTTATATTGTTTATTGTTATAACTACCTGATAATAATTTTTTTGTGTTACTGGATGAATATAACTGCTTTCTGAACCGTGAATAATTTTATAACTGGATACTTCATTTATAGGTTTAAGATTTTTGGAGCTATTAGTTAAAGTACCATATAAAATTTCTCCAAATTCTAAAATATGATTTTGTTTACTGTTAAAAATTGATTCTTGAAGATTAGCTCCACTAAAATTCACGTTTTGTAAAATACATTCTAGAAATTCTGCTTTTTCCGCTTTGATTACGGCCATATTTGCGTCAGTTAAATCAGATTTAATGAAATGTGTATTAAAAAAAATTGAATAATTAAATATAGTATTGGTAAGAGTTGAATTCCGGAATATACTATTGGAAATATTACAATTAATAAAAATAGAATTTGTAAGATCAATACCGTTAAAAATGGTACTGCTCAGAAAAGAACTTTGTAGCTCTGTATTTTGAAAATTAGATTTTTTAAAAATAGAATCATAGGTGTTTTGATGTAATTTAAAGTTAATTAGTGCGGATAATAATTGCCCCTTTTCAGGACTAATTGCTCTTTTTGTGATAGTGTCATTGGCAAGATATTTATAGGGTTTTAATGCTTGAGTTAATGAAGCAATTCTTGCAATAAGTTCTGAGGATAACTTTCTCTCATTTGATGTTTTTAATTCCTCATCAATTTTGTCCAAAACATTGCTAAAGAGGTAAACTATAGAGCTTCGACGGTCAGCTTCTTGAAGGTTTGTTTGTTGACTAATTCTATCATTTTGAAAATCTAATAAAGTATTTTGTTTGTCGATAAGATAATTTTGTGCATCGGTTTTTTCGTTTTGAAACTCAACTAATTTATTTTGTCTTCCAAATAGTGCATTCTGTGAGTCGACTTTGATATTTGATTCTTTAAATAGTTGATTTTGGATTTCTACTAACTTAGTCTGTTGATTTAAAATATCTGTCTGTATATCAAAAATATCACTTTGATAATCTGATATTCTTAATTGAACAAATATAAATATAGTGGTGATTATACTAGCTAAGGCTGAAAGCCAAGCTGGCCAGTTAATATGTTTGTTAGCTTTTTTGCTTTGATTTTCCTTTAGGGATTGAGCTTTATTCCTAGATAAAGCAATTCTTTTAATTGCCTCCTTTTTTAAATTCACTTTATTTATTTTAAGATAAAAAAACTAGGGGGAAAGTAAATATACTATATCCTAGCCTGATACGTAAACAAGTTATGGTATCTACCTTCTTTAAGAATTAGCTCTTCATGAGTACCTTGTTCGGCAATGCGTCCGTTTTCAATTACTAAGATTTGATTCGCTTTTCTAATGGTACTTAAACGGTGGGCAATTACAAAAGTAGTTCTTCCTTTGGTCAATTCAGCCAAACTTTTCTGAATCAATGCTTCACTTTCAGTATCTAAATTAGAAGTTGCTTCATCTAATATTAATATTCTAGGGTTTGCCAATACCGCTCTTGCAATGGCAATACGCTGGCGCTGACCTCCAGATAATTTTACGCCACGTTCTCCAATAACAGTATTAAGTCCTTCTTCAAATCTATCTGTAAACTCATCAACATACGCAGCTTTAATTGCAGCTTGTAATTCTTCTTCAGAAGCATCTGGTCTTGGAAAAAGTATGTTTTCTCTAATGGTACCTTCAAAAAGGAAGTCGTCTTGTAAAACAACACCTAAAAACTGTCTAAAACTGGTTAGGTCTACTGTAGCAAGGTCAATACCATCAATAGAGATTTCTCCAGAATCCGGATTTAAGAAACTAGCTGCCAAACCTGCAATAGTAGATTTTCCTGAGCCAGAACTACCGACTAGGGCGATGACATCACCAGAATTTGCTTCAAAACTTATGTTGTGCAAAACATCTTTATCTTCTTCGTAAGCGAAGGAAACATCTTTAAAAACCATATCACCCTTAATATTGGAAAGAGTAATTGTTCGGTTTTTTTCATCGGCCTCAGATACTTTGTTCATTAACTCTTCGGTACGGTCTAGCCCCGCTAATGCTTCTGTTAACTGACTTCCTATATTACTCATTTGTACAATAGGCGCTACCATAAGTGCTAGTAGAAAAGTAAATTCAAAATACTGACCAGTGGTTAATTCACCTTGCATCATTTTATAGCCTCCAAAGCCCATCATAATTCCTGTTGTCGCTAGTCCTAAAAGAAAGGTTGAAGAACTGGTCATTATGGCTGTAGCGGTTAAACTCTTTTTTACATTTTGATATAATCTGTCAACTCCTTCTTCGAAGACTTTACTTTCCTGTGCTTCTGCATTAAATCCTTTAATTACACGTATGCCTCCAAGAGTTTCGGTAAGTCTACCTTTTACTTCCGCATTTATTTTACCTCGTTCTCTAAAAACGGGTCTTATTATTTTAAAAGCTTTTAATGCTATAACCGCAAAAAGAATAAGTGGTACAAAGGTTAATAATGTCATTGTAGGGCTAATTCTCAATAATAGAATTAGAGATACTACAGCAGTTATTGTTCCACCAACAAGTTGAACAAGTCCGGTGCCTATTAGGTTTCGTACACCTTCAACATCACTCATAATTCTAGAAACTAGAGAGCCAGATTTTGTGTTGTCAAAAAAGCGAATAGGAAGTGATAGAACTTGTTTCTGTACTTGAGATCGCAGTTCAGAAATCATATATTGTGCTTGTATGCTAAGCACTTTTGTTAGTAGAAAAGACATAACTGACTGCACCAAGAATGCAAAAATTACAACAGCTACAAGAAGTTTTAATGAATCATAATCTTTGTTGGGAACAATATCATCTAAAAAATAGCGAAGAGAAACTGGTGCAACAAAACTTGCGGCTTTACTTATAACAATAAGGAATAAGCCTAGGAAAACCAATTTTCTACGAGGCCAAATAATAGTTTTAAATGCTGTTAATATACTTACTTTTTTTTCGGACATAGGTGATTTTATTTGGTGTTAGGCCAAGCCAATGCAGTATGCTGGCAAAACTTTTGCAAGTTACTTCAATTCTAAAGATTTGACCGAATCTAGAATAGGTTTTGATATAGAAGCAACATATCAATAAAGGTTTTTATATTTGAGTATCAGTATTACTGTTGTATGCTTAAAAAAACATTTTTATTACTTCTATTATTTTCGTTGTATACCAATGCTCAAGAGCAGTATTATGAGCTACGAGATTATGTAACCGATAGCGCAAACATATTTACCCCACATCAAGTTCTTGAATTGAATACGCGTTTATTAGATTTTGAAGAGAAAACCACAAATCAAATAGTTGTGGTTACTATAGAGCAATTGGGCTTTAATACTATTGAGACTTATGCCAATGATCTTTTTAATAAAAATGGAATTGGTCAAGAAGGCAAGGATAATGGCTTGCTGATTTTATTTTCAGAACTGGATAGAGAGGTTAGAATAGAAGTTGGTTATGGGTTGGAACCCTACATTACAGACGCCGTTGCCTCAAGAATTATAAGAAATACGATGATTCCAAATTTTAAGGAAGCGGAGTATTACACGGGAATAAATCAAGCTGCAGATCAACTTATAGAATTTTTAAATGATCCTAGTGCATTAGAGGAGTTTAAAAAAGAGATTGTCGACGAAGATTCTAAAGAGAAACTATATATGAATATATTTCTTGGTATATTTTTCTCGATATTTATAGGGGTTGGCGGCTTTTTCTTTCTTAAAAGCTATGTCAATGTTATCGAGGTCTTTAGAGGGGTGTTCATGGGTAAATTAGGGGTGTTGCCTGGGGTATTTATGCTTTTGGCAGGATCCTTTTCAAGTGCTTTCGGTTTGGTGTTTATAATTGTTCCTCTAATTATAGGCTACAGTATTTACATGTCTAATTCCCAAGCTGCAGCTTTTATTTTTGATGAACCCAGTCTTATACTGTGGTTACTTCTTCCATTTTTTGGTATTGCCGCAATAATAGCATTTATAAAACTTAAGATTTCTGGTGAAGAAGATTTGAGCATTTCTTGGGTAAAGAATGATAAAACTTACTATCAAAAAACCTTTTCATCTTCAGGAACGCATTCGTTCAGTTCAGGTAGTAGTTCTTCTGGTGGTAGCTCAAGTTCTTTCTCTGGCGGGGGAGGAAGTTCTGGTGGTGGTGGCTCTAGCGGAAGTTGGTAAAATCAGTTACATTTATATACCTTGAATAAATCAACAATAGAACATTTATGAATAAGATTATTTACGTATTCGCTTTTATACTAGTTATTAGCTGTAAGGCTGAAAACTCAAAAGATCCACAAGTTGATAAATGGGAAGCACAGGCAGCTAACGTTGAAATTATTAGGGATGATTTTGGCGTACCTCATATTTATGGTAAAACGGATGCCGATGCCGTTTTCGGATTGCTGTATGCACAGTGCGAAGATGATTTTAATCGTGTGGAACAAAATTATATATGGGCAACAGGTAGGTTGGCAGAAGTTGATGGTGAGGAAGCGCTGTATAGTGATCTACGTGCTAAGTTATTCATGAGTGAAGAAGAGGCAAAAGCAAATTATGAGAATAGTCCAGCTTGGTTAAAAGAATTATGCAATGCCTTTGCAGACGGAATAAATTACTATTTATACACGCACCCAGAGGTGAAACCAAGGCTACTGACACATTTTGAGCCATGGATGCCTATGTATTTTAGCGAAGGGTCTATTGGTGGAGATATAGAGCGAATTTCAACAAAGAAGATTGCTGCTTTTTATGATAGCAATATGGCACTACCAGAAATGGAAGAGTTGAAATTAAAAAAAGAGAAGGAAGTAGAAGAGCCACAAGGCTCTAACGGAATTGCTATTTCAGGTAAGTTAACACAGTCAGGTAATGCGTTGTTATTGATCAATCCGCACACTTCATTTTATTTTAGGGGAGAAGTTCATGTAGTTTCGGAAGAAGGGTTGAATACATACGGAGCAGTTACTTGGGGACAGTTTTTTGTGTACCAAGGATTCAATGAAAAAACTGGATGGATGCATACATCTACTTACACAGATGTTATGGATGAGTTTAAGGAAACCATTGTTAAGAATGGTGAAAATCTGTTCTACCAATATGGAGAGGAGCTACGTCCTGTAAAATCATCTGAAATAATATTGAAGTATAAAGATGGTAATGAACTTAAAGAAAAGAAATATCCTGCATATAGAACGCATCATGGTCCCATAACCCACGTTGCCGATGGTCAATGGACAGCTTCAGCAATGATGTGGGAACCGGTTAAAGCGCTAGAGCAGTCATTTATTCGTACAAAGCAAAATGGCTATAAGGGCTTTCTAGATATGATGGATATTCGTACCAATTCAAGTAACAACACCGTTTATGCAGATGCGGAAGGCAACATTGCTTATTTCCATGGTAATTTTGTGCCAAAACGCGATGTGCAATTTAATTATGCTGAACCTGTGGACGGCAGTAACCCAAAAACCGATTGGCAAGGGTTACATAAAGTAGATGAGAATATTTTGGTATTGAATCCAGAAAATGGTTGGATACAGAACTGTAATTCTACACCGTATACTTCCGCTTTAGAATTCAGTCCAAAAAAGGAAGATTACCCATATTACATGTCTAAAGACCAAGAAAACTTTAGAGGTGTACATGCAATAGAATTATTAAAAGACAGAAAGGGGTATACAATAGATAGTCTAATTCAATTAGCTCATGATCCTTATATGCCTGCATTTAAGGCATTGATTCCTGGTTTGGTAAAAGCGTATAATGCTCATGACGATAAGAACCCGAAATTACGAGAACCAATTTCTGTATTAGAAAATTGGGATTATACTACAGGTGAAAATCAGGTGGCAATGACCTTGGCACATTTCTATGGTACGGCTATGGGTAACAGAGCAAAACACCCAGAGAATATAAGTGATATGGAGCGCATGACTTATTTTGGAACACATACTGAAGAAGCTGTAAAAGTTTTTGAAGAAGTGATAAATGAACTGACTGCAGATTTTGGAACATGGAAAATGCCTTGGGGAGAAGTGAATAGGTATCAACGTACAACAGGTGATATTATACAGCATTTTGATGATACCAAGCCAAGTATTCCTATAGGGTTTGCTTCTGGTAGATGGGGAGCGTTGGCAGCCTATGGAGCTCGTTATACCACTGAAGGTGCAAAAAAAATATATGGTACACGGGGTAATAGTTTTGTGGCAGTAGTGGAATTTGGAGAAAAAGTAAAAGCCAAGAGTATATTAGCTGGTGGGCAAAGTGGAGATCCTGCCTCGCCACATTTTGATAATCAAATTGAAAAATATAAAAATATAGATTGGAAAGAAGTTCTTTATTATCGTGAAGATGTTTTAAAAAGAGCAGAGGAAACGTATAGTCCGGGTAATAGATAATTTAAATAAGTAAAGAAATTATGGGCTTATTGAATAAAATATTAGGGAATGCAAGTGAAGTTTCTGCAGAGCAATTATTAAAAAAATATGGCAGATTACTAATTGAAGGGGAACAAATTGAACTAGGTTTTTCTCTTCTAAGAGACGTATTTATGTTCACTAATAAACGTTTGATATTAATTGATATTCAAGGTTTAACAGGGAGTAAGGTAGAATATAAGTCGTTGCCCTATAAAAACATATCTAGGTTCTCTTTAGAAACGTCTGGTACTTTCGATTTAGATGCAGAGTTAAAGATTTGGATTTCTAGCGAGAATTTACCCAGCGTAAGTAAGAAATTTAATAAGAGTATTGATGTATATGAAGTACAACGGTATTTAGCCGGTAAAGTAATGTAGTTGAATTACATAGACTCTTTGGTGACAATTAAGGTTGCTTTAGAACCTGCGGATAGTAACCATTTATTAGAATAGATTAATTCTCCTTTGTCATTGTAAACATCTACTTGTGCTGTGTTTGGTGCAGAAGATCCGTGATTTAGTGCTTCGAAGTCTAGACGATTAAAGCCGTCTTGCAGGTCTACATTAATACCTTTAAATGCCCCTGTCAATAATAGGTTGTGTTCTACTACCTGGTCGTTCATATAGATTTTTACTCGATCCCCATCTACGTATTCATGGTCTCTGCAAACAATGCCTATAAATTTCCCTGTACTTTTTACATCACCTAGGTATTGATCCGCAAAATATTGCCCTGATCCACCTAATCGTTCACCAGGTCCAATACGTGGGTCTATTTTCATACCTGTACCAGCTTGCACTAATTCTTCATCGCGCAGCATTTTTACTGGGTTAGGGTCTTTCATATTTACACTTGGCTGTTCTTTAATCAAATTAGGCATATTAAGAACAGCCCCGGCACTTGGAGTACCTTTTGGTTCGATAGGGTTTACACTCTCAATTTTAAGCGGCTTTGATGTAGGCAAATCTGTTTGCGCAGAAAGTTGTACAGCAGAAAAGGAGAACAAAATAATAAAAAGAAAAAAAAGTTTTCTCATCGAATAGTATATAAGATGAAATAAAGATAACAAATACCCTGCCATGCGTACTTAAGGCTTCGTTAAAATACTGCAGGTTATACTATTATTCGATAAAAGGATATTTAGTTTGGTAGGTTTTTTTCTAAAAATGTAATGAAATTACCATTCATTATTTTTTCAATGTCGTTGTTAGAGTAGCCTCGTTTTTCTAATAATCCAGAAATTTTCTGAAGGTCTGCAATAGTATCTACATCTGCAGGACCTTGTTCTTTTCCAAATCCGCCATCTAAATCAGAACCAATTCCAACGTGATTAGTATTGCCTGCTAATTGACAAATATGGTCAATGTTATCAATTATCTGCTCTAAACTTACATTTGCGGATTCAGGTGTGGATACACCACGTTCCCAAGTTGGTGTCATCATCCAAGCATCTAAAACAACCCCTATTACCCCTTTTCTAGCTATAATTTCCTTTAATTGTTCATCAGTAAATTGGCGGTGATGATTTACCAATGCCCTACAATTGTTATGACTTGCCCAAAGTGGACCATCATAGTTTACCATAGTTTCCCAAAAACTTAAATCGCACAGGTGGGTAACATCTAAGATGATGCCTAATCTTTGAATTTCTTTTAGTAAAACTCTTCCTTTTGTTCCAATACCACCAACGGAATTTGTACCGTGAGCATAAGTCCCAGGTCCATAATGAGCAGGACCAATGGCACGTAATCCACTGTCGAAAGCCTTTTGTAGGTAAGAGACATCAACAATTGAATCTGCACCTTCAAGACTTAGTATATACCCAATAGGCTTTTTTTCTTCGTCAGTCTTCCAAAGGGCTAAATGGGCGTCAAGTTGATTTTTGTTGGTAATCTGAACCATTTCACCAGCCTCTTCCATGCTTTTGTACCATGCTAATTGCCCTTGTGTATGTGCCCATGCCTGTTGCGGCGATTTCCATCCCGGTAGGGTATTGTCTTTATGCACATATCGTGCAATTTGTGTCGCCATACAGAGTCCAACGTTTCCTTGACGCATGGCTTCTAAAGAAACGGTATTGTTACCACGGCCAGGCTTATCGGTTAAACCTTGTTCGCTTTTTCTTATTTCTTCTATAGACCATGTTAGGTCACGATTCCAGTCCATCGCATTCATGGAAAGGTCTAAATGGGCGTCGAATATGAACATGCTTAAATTGTAGATTTTTGAGTTCTTGCACTTACTTTCCAATGGTCTATAACTGCATTGTTTTTAATAACGGTTAGGGTGTCATATTTCACCACAGTTGGGCAAATATGTTTTGGGATGGCGTAATGAACATCGCCTACTTCTGGTATGGTTAAATCATCATATTCTACCACTAAATGCTCTTCAGACTGGCTAATTTGTTTACTATGCTTTAAATCTAAAAACTCAATTCTTGGAAAAGGCATTTCTGGGGCTATAGATTTATGTCCTAAATCAAAACAAAGAATACCAGTTGTAGGTTTGCTTAAGATTCTAGTAAAGAGAACTGCCGCTGGTAAGAATTTCATTTCAGGAAATTGACTACCGTAACCAGAATCCCATAATAAAGTGGTGCCTGGGCTAGCTTCTACATTTAATCTTTTACTGTGAAAAGGAAATGTTGGTGATCCCCCCGCAACAATTTTTGGGCTGGGAATATTTTGGTTTATAATTGTTTTCTGTAAAGCTAATACTGCATCAAAAGCACTATTACATTCATTCTCTCGTGTAGCAGGGTTAGAATTTCTTAAATGGCCGTCATAAACATGTAAGCCTTCGGCAATCAAATTTAAATTTTGATGCAACTGGGAATACAATTCTGAAGCATCATTATCTGGAATGATACCGGTGCGGTTCATTCCATTATTAATATCTACCCAAAGCGAAATTTTGATATCATTAGACTTTGCCAGTTCACCGAGAATTGAAAGTGTTTTAGTGTTATCTACAAGAGTTGAAAACTTAGAATTGGGATATTTTTTCATCAATTCAACAAATCGCTTCGCATTGGGACCAATCGGCTGCATAGCCAATAAAACATCTGGGGCTTTACAATCCCCTAATAATTCTGCTTCTGCAATAGTGGCACATTTAAACTTTGTAATTCCGCGTGCCATCTGCATATTGATGATATCGGCATTTTTATACGTCTTTACATGCGGACGCAAACGAGTTACATCACCGATCATAGAAATCATTAACTCTATGTTATGTTGAATTCTATCTGGATATACCAATAAGGAAGGAGATATCACTTCTTCAGGTTGGTTCAAGGAATACCAATTTTCTTTTTGCATATGTGCTATTGATGTAGTTCGAAATGAGCCTCAATTTCAACAGGAATTCCTCCAGGTAATATCATACCAACGGCACTACGAACACCAACACCATTATCTGGTCCGAAAATATCTGCCATTAGTTCGCTAAATCCATTGATAACCAAAGGTTGTTGACCAAAATCAGGAGTAGAATTGACCATTCCCAAAGTCTTTACGATACGTTTAATTTTATCAATATCACCAAAATGAGTTTGGATGGTGGAAAGCATGGTCAAGGCAACTTGTCTAGCGGCAACCTTAGCTTCTTCCATAGTTATGTCGTGTCCAGCTCTACCAATAATTAAAGATCCGTCATTTTGCATAGGTCCCTGACCAGAAATATATAGAAAATGATCAACGACCAATACAGGTTTATATAAGCCTGCAGGAGGTGGAGCGGGAGGTAATACTAAACCCAGTTCCTTTATTCTTTCAGAAGGTTTCTTTTGCATATTTATTAAATTTAAATGAACATATTAATTACTAGAACACCTAATAACCCCATAACACCGACGGTAGTTTCCATAACCGTCCAGCTTTTTAAAGTATCGTTTACGGATAAATTAAAGTATTCTTTGAAAAGCCAAAAGCCACTATCGTTTACATGTGATAGCATTAAACTACCGGACCCAATAGCGAGAACCATTAATTCTGGGCTAACACCAGTACCTTGAACAAGCGGAAGTACAATACCTGCAGCGGTTAAACCGGCAACAGTAGCAGAACCCACACATACGCGAATAACAGTAGCAATTAACCAGGCCAATATTAGTGGAGAAATAGAGGATTGCTCCAGAATACCGCCAATATAGTTGCTCACACCACTATCTATTAACACTTGTTTTAAAGCGCCTGATCCAGCGATAATTAAAAGTACCATGGTGATTCCGGTTATAGCACTACCAACAGTATCCATGACCTCTTTCATACTTTTTCCGCGACCTAGACCCAATGTGTATATGGCGACTAAAACAGCAATTAACATTGCTATTGCCGGGTTACCCATGAAAACTAAGATTTTGGTAAGAAAAAAATCTTCTGGCATTGTAAATTGAGCCAAAGCTGCAACAGCAATAAGTATTACAGGTAAAAGTGCGCTTATAATACTGTTTGCCATGCCAGGCATTTCTTCCTCTTTTAGAATTACAGGGTTTAAAAACTCTTTAAGCGGTGTTGCATTAATTCCTTTTAATGTTCTTGAAAGTAACGGTCCGGCAACGATAATTGCAGGTATGGCAACGATAATTCCGTATAGTAATGTTTTACCGATATCGGCATTAAACATTGTGGCAAGTGCCGTTGGGGCAGGGTGAGGTGGTAAATAACCATGTGTAACCGAAAGAGAAGCCAACATAGGTAGACCAACATATAAAAGTGGTAGGCCGGTAGCTGCTGCAATGGTAAAAACTAATGGAACAAGAATTACAAATCCTACAGAGTAGAACATTGGAATACCTACAATGAAACCGGTTAAAACAACTGCCCATTGAATATTATTCTTTCCGAACTTTTCTACTAATTGAGTAGTAATTCGTTGAGCGGCACCACTATCGGCAACCAATTTTCCCAACATGGCACCAAGGCCTAAAATGATTACTAGAAACCCTAATATATTGCCTATTCCTTTCTGTATAGAATCGACGACACTAATAGGTTCCATACCTTCTGCAATACCAACGAATAATGATACAATGATGAATGTGATGAATGCGTTGAGTTTAAATTTGGCAATGAGAATGAATAGGAGAAGAATTCCTATGATTACAATGATTAAAGGCATATTTTAAAAGAGTTAGTTTAGTTGATTCTCTAAATATACCATAAAAAAAAAGCTCATCATACTTTATCTAAATACGATGAGCTTGGTCATAAATATTTTACAAATTATCTGTTATTTCCGGTGAAATTGCTTTGTAAATTAATCCTGCTAAAATTGCACCAACTATTGGGGCTAACCAAAATAACCAAAGCTGATCTATCGCCCAGTCTCCAACAAAAAGGGCTTGACTGGTACTACGTGCAGGGTTTACGGAGGTATTGGTAACCGGTATACTTATTAAGTGAATTAGGGTAAGACAAAGACCTATTGCCAAACCGGCGAAACCTCTAGGAGCTTTTGTATACGTAGAACCTAATATTACGAATAGGAAAATGAAGGTCATTACTACTTCAATGATCAAGGCAGAGGTCATGCCATAACCGCCAGGTGAATGTTCACCGTAACCATTGGAGGCAAAGCCGCCCAATACAAAATCAGACTTGCCAGAAGCAATAAGAAAAAGAATAGCTGCACCTGCAATACCGCCCATTACCTGGGCAACTATATAAGGAAAAACATCTTTGCCGTCAAAACGCCCACCTATCCAAACACCAATAGTTACGGCTGGGTTTAAATGACAGCCAGAAATGTGACCTATGGCATATGCCATGGTAACCACGGTTAAACCAAAGGCTAAAGAGACCCCAACAAAGCCAATACCTAGTTCTGGAAATCCTGCGGCAATTACGGCGCTACCGCAACCACCTAAAACAAGCCATAATGTGCCGATAAATTCTGCAATAAATTTTTTCATTTCAATAAGGTTTAATTGATTGTATTTATTAGGAAACCGAAATATTAAGAAAGTCACAATTATTTATTCAATTTTTTGATTATTCATTGAATTTTTACTTGTTTATTTCTGAATAAACAAAATAATTTTTAAGTGTTTTGTATTATCACGTATTAAAGAGTTAGCATGAATTGCCTAAATTTTTATTCATATTTATAATTCTTATTGCCTTAAAATAATAATTGGATAAATTCCTCAAATAGAAGCTTACTATATTGGTATTCATTAGTTTAGTTTTAATATTTTTAAAAGAGTGTTTGATATACATTATTAATAACTTAAGAATCCAGGTATCAAAAAATAAAGCCATCATGAATAAAAGACAGTTTTTGACCAACATGGGTAAAGCAGCTTTTACCTTGCCTTTTTTATCATACAGTTCTGTGGTAAAAGGAGCAGTGCCAACAAAATCATATATAACGAAAACTGAAGATGAATTTTGGTTAAGAATACGGGAAGATTATCTTTTAAAACCAGATTATATTAACCTTGAGAATGGATATTATAATTTTATCCCAAAACCGATTATGATGAAGTATATAGAACATTTAAAAATGGTCAACTATGAGGCTTCATACTATATGCGTACCGTACAATGGGATAATAAAGCAAACGTACGTGATCGTTTGGCGAAGTTTGTTGGCAGCACTCCAGAAGAGTTGGTGATAACTAGAAATGCAACAGAGTCATTAGATTTAATAATTGGTGGTTATCCTTGGGAAAAAGGCGACGAAGCCATTTATGCTTTACAAGATTATGGTTCAATGAAAGACCATTTTCAGTTGATGGTTAAAAAATATGGTATTAAAACAGCGATTGTTGATGTTCCAAACTATCCAGAGTCTGATGAAGAATTAGTGGCTTTATATGAAAAAGCGATTACACCTAAAACCAGATTAATGATGGTGAGCCATATGATTAATATTACCGGACATATATTGCCAATTCGTAAGATTTGTGACATGGCGCATAAGTATGGAGTTGAGGTTTTGGTAGATGGAGCTCATTGTATTGGTCATTTTAATGTAGATATAGAAGCATTGAATTGCGATTATTATGGAACTAGTTTACACAAATGGTTGAGTGTTCCTCTTGGATCGGGCATGTTGCATGTAGCGAAAGATAAAATCACAAAAATATGGCCGCTTTTTACAGATTGGGAAAATGATTCTGACCTTATTCAACGATTAAATCATACTGGAACATTACCTGTACATACAGATTTAGCTGTTAATGATGCTTTAGATTATATAGAGATGATTGGAATAGAACGCAAACAAGAAAGGCTTCAGTTTCTACAAAAATATTGGAGCGATAAATTAAGAAATGTGCCCAATATTACCGTAAACACTCCAGTAGAAATGCATCGTAGTTGTGGTATCGCAAATGTGGGAATATCATCAATGGATGCAAAGGAGCTAGCGGCTCAATTATTAAGTGAGTTTAAAATATTTACAGTAGGTGTTGATTATGCAAATGTAAAAGGATGTAGAATTACACCCAATGTTTACACTACCACAGATGAGTTGGATAGTTTTGTTATCGCTATGAAAACCATGGCAAAAAGAAGTTAATTTAACGAGTTATGTAATCCGCCAACTTTTGTGGGCCTTCCAATAAAATACGGACGACGCGAAGTGTGCCATCATCTGTGGTGTTTATTTGCCATTTTATCAAAGAAATACAACCATTTTCAATTTCTATTCCGGTAATACTTCTTGGGTGTACACAGCTGCCATCATTAAAAAGAGGTATATCTCCAGGCTCTGGAAAACGAGGTCTGTGGGTATGACCTACGACAGATACTTTAAGATTATTCTTTAAAATCCATTTTTTTATACGTCGCTCTACTTTTATTAGTTCAGTATAATTTTTAGCAGGAGATGTAGGGTCTGCAATACCCCAAACTTGTAACGGTTTCCATAACACTCTTACCAAAAATCTACCCCAGCGCCAAAATGTATAATTCCACCAATCTGCTTGGTGGCCATGGGTAAGAAAGACTTCTTGGTTTGTATTTTTATGTTTTAAGATAAGGGCTTCATGATATTTTATACCTTCAAATAACGATTTATCTTTGTCATCTATAGGCTCAAAATAACTAGATAAATGCTTTTTTACATAAGCCTCATCTTTATAAACCATATCATGATTTCCCCAAATCATATGCAGTCTATGTGCTAAATGAAACTGTTTTAATAGTTTGTAAACATTTTTATGGGCTTCAAAAATAGATTCAAAATAAATGTTTTCCCACAGTTCATCACCATCGCCAAGCTCACAGTAGTCAAATCCTTCAGAAAAATAGAATTTAAGAGCATGGAAATAGATATTTCTATTGTTGGCAAATTCATCGGCAAAACTATTATCACCCCTGTGACAATCGCTAAAAAGTATAAACTTAGAAGAGTCGTCAAACGGGATAACTTTAGCGTTTTTGTAAGCTCTTGTAAGTCTACTATCCGATGACATGGTCTATTTTTCGTTAAATATCCGAAAATCCCGTTAACCATAAGAACTTAGTACACTAAAAAATATGGTATGTTTTGTAACTTTACAGCTTAATTGTAGACTAACTAGGTCATGGGAAAGCACGATAGATTGAAAATGCCGGTTAAGCACCTTATAAGTTTTGAAAAACTTCTACAGAAGTACGATCAACATTTAAAAGGTGACAATCCATTTTTGGCTGCTACAGCAGAAAGAATATTGGCAGTTGAAAAAGGTTTCCCTGAGTTACGTGACGGTTTTTCCGATTTTAGTCTATTAGAGAAAAATAAAGATTTGATCGAGCGTATTTTACAAGATACGTTTACAGAAGCATTAAGTGGAAATGAGATAAAGGTTGCAACCCTTCCTTTTCAAAATACTATTATAAAATCTTCTAAACGGTTTCAAACTATAATTAGTGAAGCAGGGGATAACTACGAACCAGAATTGCGAAATCTTGGTGAAGAGATGGATTATATTATGAGCTGTGTGGTTATTTTAAATTATTACTACGGTTATCAGCTAGATTTTAGTCGTCCTTACTTTTATGATATTCCAGATGCCGCTGGTGTAATGCGTCATTATCGCATTTTATATAATGCCGATTTTATTGATATTATACCTACCGATAAAGCAAAAGAGATTACACAAGAAGATGTAGATGAACTTTTAGCAAACCCTACGGATGCAACGCTTTGGATAGAAAAAATTCCGCCAGAAAGTTTTATTAGTAAAGGATTTGTAATTGCTAATTTGTTTGATGTTACCATGGAACAGGCAATATCAAATATTAAATCGAAATTGATATCAAAGGATACTTTGCAACCTGCAAAATTCATGCATGATTTGCAAGAAACGTTTAAATCCTTTTTTAGATTGCCAAATATTAAAGTTGGTTTTGCCTCTTTTGATGCTAAGAAAGATCAATTTGAAGAGGTAGCGGGCATGGGTTTCGAAAGTTTTCTTTTAAGAGGGGAGCATCACATGAATTGTAAAAATGCTCTTTGTGAAGATTCTTATGATAAATTAATTGGAAGTAATTCATACTATACTATTGCAGATATAGACCTTAAAGTTGAACAATCTGGTAATATGCAGCCCTTTAAAGGATTAAAAGAGCAAGGTGTACAAAGTGCTATTTTTGCGCCAATAGCTTTTGAAAATAATCTTTTAGGAGTTTTGGAAATAGTTTCTGAGAAGAAAGGCGTTCTTAATGGTGTTAATGCACAAAAGCTTGATGATGTAATGCCTTTTATAGTATCGGCAGTCGTACGTACTAAAAATGAGGAAAACAATAGAATAGACGCTATTATACAAAATGAGTGTACGTCTGTTCATTCATCGGTATATTGGAAATTTCAAGAGGAAGCCAAAAAATTTATTCTTGATGAAACCGAGGGAAGATCTCCTTCATTCAAGGAAATCGTTTTCAAAGATGTATATCCACTATTTGGGCAAATAGATATTAAAGATTCTTCGCAAGCTAGAAATTTAGCCATACAGCGAGATTTAATGATTCAGTTATCTGAAATTGATAATGTACTAAATATTGCATTTAAAAAATGGGAGCTGCCTATCTATGAGGAGTTGATTTTTAGAGTCAATAACCACCTAGAAAGTATTAAAGAGACTCTTTATACCAATAGCGAACAAGCAATTTTCGATTTTGTAAACGATGAGATTTCTCCTGTTTTTGAACATCTTAAAAAAAACGACAAAGATATCGAGAAACATATTTTAAAGTATGAGTCTAAAATTGATATGGGTACAGGTTCATATTATGATCATAGAAAGAATTACGATGAAAGCGTAACATTGATTAATAAAAAGGTATCCGCAATTATTGATAAAAGACAAGAAAGCGCACAGGCAATGTATCCGCATTACTATGAGCGTTATAAAACTGATGGTGTAGAACACAACATGTATATTGGTTCTTCAATCTCAGAAAATAAGGAGTATAACCATTTGTATCTTAATAATTTAAGGTTGTGGCAGTTACAAGTAATGTGCGAGATGGAAAATGCCCATTATTCATTGAAACCAAAATTACCGGTACCGTTGGATGTAGCATCATTAATATTGGTATATAACACATCATTATCTATTCGTTTTAGAATGGACGAAAAACAGTTTGATGTTGATGGCACCTATAATGCGCGTTACGAGGTTATAAAGAAAAGAATAGATAAGTCTTATATAAAAGGAACAAATCAGCGTTTAACTGAAAAAGGGGTTCTTTCCATTGTATATTCTCAGAAAAAAGATGAGCTAGAATACTTAAGGTATATTAAGTTTCTAAAATCTAAAGGCTGCTTTACCGATAAGATTGAAATTGTTGAATTAGAAGGCTTACAGGGGGTGTCTGGTTTAAAAGCAATTAGGGCAGAAATACTTTATAAAAGAGAGCAAGAACCTGAAAAGACATATACTTATCAAGATTTAATGGATGCTTTAAAAGAATAGAACTTGACTAAGTAGTTCTATTTTACGATCAGGACCAAAGAACTTGAATGAAACTGCAAATGCTATTACAGATAGTATCATGCCAATCATAAAGATTGTATAGGTCCAACGAAGTAGCGAGTATTTTCTATTTAGTACAATCCCAAGAAAATAAAGATCCTTCGTTAATGAAGTGTATATATAATCTTTGTCCTTAAGCATTTCTTGTATAGCCCATTCATAATCGCTTAATGCCATTTTATGAAAATTTCCAAAGAACAATAGATTTACGTTTTTGTTCTTGACATCTTCTTTGGTGAATTCGCCACTGGTTACATTTGGTCTGGTTGCTAAAACAGCGAGTACCATAGAAACTACGCTAAAAAATACAAATATTACCGTAGGGTAAATAAGGTAGTCATTAGATGGGTTGTCTAATTTTGGTATAAGATTAGACAGCGCTAATGATATGATAATGGCGTTTACAGATAATAATATGTTCGCTTTGGTGTCTGCAATATCACTAAGGGTAATATGGTTTTTTAGTGTTACACGGTATAGTGTTTGTATTCCACGATCAGGGCTCTCACTTTTAAATTGAGCCTTAAGTTTTTCTTTCTTGGCAAGTTTCTTTTCAGACTTTTTATCCTTTACAAGTTTTCTTAAATTTTTGTCTTTTTTCTCTAACCAATTTTCCTTTGCGTAATCTGTATAATATTGGTGGTCGGTTCTAAAAACCTGAATATTGATATCTAACCATTCTTTATAAGAATATTTTTTTATTCCAAGAAGTTTTAGCTCTTCGCGTAATAAATCTGAAGTTTCTATATAGCTACTTTGTGCAAAATGAGAAGAGTCGGCATCGCGGATTATCTTATCCATCAAATTAGTGGGTTTGGCATTCCATTTGGTGGCAAGTATGCACTTTTTAACTTTTTCTATTCGCTCTTTGTCATATCCTTCTTTTTCTAAAAACTCTTGTGCTATCTCACAGCTATGCTCTTCATGATCCTTAATGCCTTTGGTATAACCAGTATCATGTAGCCAAGCAACCAGCTCCAATATCTCCTTATCTTCATCGGATAGAGAACATGAATCCAATATTTGTTTAGTACTTTTGACTACGCGTTGAGTGTGTCTTAGATTGTGATATAAGAAGTTCTTGTCCAATTGGTTGGTAAGTAATTCTACAGCAAATTGTTGTGTCTTTTCTAAGATGTTTGACATGGAAGAGTTTTGTTAGAATTTCCCAAATTACGAAAATTTAAAGAGGGTTATAGTGCTATGAAAAAATATTACGCATATCTATTGGTTTTTCTTTTCATTACAGGTTGTGCAACTCATAAGACAAAATACGTTGATGAAAAATATGCCGTTGATGTAAACGAGGCTAAGGAAGTGTCTCATACATTTTATCTAATCGGAGATGCAGGCTTATCTCCGATGGGAGGAATGAACCCAGCACTAAAAATTTTCAAGGATAGATTGGATAAAGCGGATAAGAATAGTACTGCTATTTTCTTAGGGGATAATATTTACCCGGCCGGATTACCAGACCCAAAAGATTCTACACAAGCATATAGAACAGCGGCAAACCATTTAGATGCCCAGATAAAAACTTTAGATAATTTTAAGGGAAGACCACTTTTTATACCTGGAAATCATGATTGGTATACCGAAGGATTAATTGGACTTGAACGTGAAGAAAATTATATAAAAAGAGCATTAAAAGAAAAAGAGAAAGATCCTTTTTTGCCAGAGAACGGTTGCCCCATAGATGTGATAGAAATAGGTGATGATGTTGCGATAATTACTATAGATACAGAATGGTATTTGACGAACTGGGACAAGCGTCCAGATATTAACGACAAGTGCGAAATAAAAAGTAGGGATAAATTTTTCTTAGAACTCGAAGATGCAATAAAGGGCTATCGTGATCGTACAACCGTAATTGCAATGCATCATCCTACAAATAGTTACGGGGAGCACGGAGGTCAATATTCGTTAAGAAAACAATTCTATCCAAAACAAATGGCGGTGCCGGTTCCTGTTTTAGGATCTTTTATTAATGTATTGAGAAGTACCTCTGGGGCATCGATTGAAGATGTGAATAACAAGCGTTATAGAGAATTAATGAATAGGGTAACGACCTTGGCACAATATTCTGACCGTGTAATATTCGCATCGGGGCATGAACATACGCTGCAGTATATACTTGAAAATAATACCCCACAAATTGTAAGTGGTTCAGGGGCAAAAGAAGGTTTTACAAAGTTATTGAACGGTTCTCAGTTTAATACCGGTAAAATGGGATATGCCACTTTAGAGGTATATAAAGATGGTTCGTCTAGAGTTAGATTCTATGGGGTAGGAGATGATAATAGTGAGGAGTTTTTGTTTACAAATGAGGTTTTTCCGCCAACTCAAATTGAGTATGTAGATCAACTAACAGCCTCTTTTCCTGATAGTGTAAAAGCCTCTGTTTACTCTCAAAAAGAAATTGACAAAAGTGGATTTTTTAAGGGAATATGGGGAGAACGTTATCGTAAATATTATGGTACGGAAGTGAAAGTGCCTACGGTAAACTTAGATTCATTAATGGGAGGCTTAGAACCTGTAAAAAAAGGTGGTGGTCACCAATCTAAATCATTGAGACTACGTGCGAAGGATGGTAGGGAGTATGTGATGAGGGCACTGAGAAAGAGCGCTGAACTTTATTTGCAGTCCATGGCTTTTCAAGATCAATATGTACTTGATGATTTAAAAGAGACCTATACACAAGAGTTGTTACAAGATTTTTATACAGGCTCTCATCCTTATGGTCCATTTACAACAGCAAAATTATCTGATGCCGTTGGTATTTACCACACCAACCCAGTTTTGTATTATGTACCTAAACAACCTGCTCTAAAGGAGTTTAATGACTCTTTTGGAGATGAATTGTATATGATTGAAGAACATACTGGGGACGGTCATGGAGATTTGGCAAGCTTTGGGTATTCAAATGAATTGAAGAGTACAGATAGTATGCTTGAAGATTTAAGAGATGACGAGCAATATGAGGTAGACAAAGATCTTTATTTAAGAGCAAGACTTTTTGATATGGTTCTTGGTGATTGGGATAGGCATGTTGATCAATGGCGTTGGGCAGAGTTTAAAGAGAAAGATAAAACAATCTATAGGCCCGTACCAAGAGATCGTGATCAAGTATTTTCAAAAATGGGAGATGGTGCTCTAATGAATTTAGCTACGAGAATAATACCAGGTTTAAGACTTATGGAAGGTTTTAACGACGAAATTAGAAATGTAAAAGGATTTAATTCATCGCCAATGACCTATGTTTTAGATCTCACTTTATTGGGCGAAACAGAAAAAAGTCAATGGTTGGCACAAGCAAAGTATTTACAGGATAATTTGAAGTCAAGTGATATAGATGAAGCATTTAAATCTTTTCCAGTAGAAGTGCGAGATGAAACCGTAGATGAAATTAAAAAAACGCTATTGGCACGATTAGGTAATATTCAAGAAACCGCGAATGAATATTATAAGATTTTAAACAAATATGCAGTAGTTGCAGGTACGGATAAAGATGACTGGTTTGAAATAAACAGGTTAAATGATACCGAAACAGAAGTAAAAGTTTACAGAAATATCAGCGATAAAAAGAAGAGATTATTTTACTATAAGGTTTTTACTAAAGTAGACACCAAGGAATTATGGGTTTTTGGTTTAGATGATGATGATATTTTTGAAGTTAAAAATCCGTCGAATTATTCTGGAGTCAAGGTTAGGATTATAGGAGGGCATAACAATGATATATATAGAATAGAAGATGGTAGAAATGTAGCATTGTATGATTTTAAGAGCAAGAAAAACACGTTTAAAGAAACTGGTGGGGCAAAAGTAAAGTTGTCAGATGATTATGAGCTTAACACATACCAGCCGCTTAAACTAAGAAATAGCTATAATCAAATAATTCCTACTATTGGGTTTAATCCAGATGACGGGGTTAGAATAGGCTTTATGAATACCTATACGTATAACGGTTTTAGGCAAAACCCATTTACACAACAACACACTTTTGCGGCTTCGTATTATTTTGCGACAAGTGGTTTTGACTTTAAATATCAAGGCGAGTTTGCACATGTTTTTGAGAATTGGAATGCTGAATTATCTGCACGATTTACGAGTCCGAATTTTGCAGTTAACTTCTTTGGTTTTGGAAACAATACTGAAAATTTTGATGATGATTTAGAGTTAGATTATAATAGGGTTAAGCTTAGGCAAATAGATTTTTCTCCGTCATTGGTTTGGAGAGGGCAATTGGGGGCTAAAGTAAAGTTTGGTATTTCTTATGAAAATATTAGTGTAGAGGAAACTAACGATAGATTTATAAATACTTTTTATCAAGAAAATGGAGAAGAAACCAATAGCGATTTTGTGGGTGTAAATGCTGCTTATACATATGAAAATAAGGATAATGAAGCTTTTCCAACTTTAGGGATGTCTTCTTCATTGCAAGTTGGTTTCAAAGAAAACCTTTCAAAAGAGAGTGGTAGTTTTGGATATATAATACCAAGTCTAGGTTTTGATTATAAACTAATTCCTAATGGTCGATTAGTGCTCGCTACAAAATGGAAGGCACAATTTAATATTGGCGACGATTATGAATTTTATCAAGCCGCTAGTATTGGTGGGTTAGATGGTTTGCGTGGGTTTAGAAATCAACGTTTCACTGGGAAAACATCATATTATCAGAATACGGATATTAGATTTAGTTTAAAAAAGAAAAGAACCAGACTATTGCCAATTGCAATGGGTCTTTTTGGAGGCTTTGATTATGGTAGAGTTTGGTATCCAGAAATGAGTTCTGGACGTTGGCATACTTCTTACGGTGGAGGATTCTTTTTAAACGCTTCTGATATTATCTCCATTAACACCGCAATATTTGCCAGTGAAGACGGACCAAGATTTACATTTGGTCTAGGTTTTGGATTCTAGAGATATAATTATTTTAAAGAATAGGTGTATAGGTTGCCTCCGGTGCCGTGAGTGCGTTCATCAGAAATAAGCAGGGTACTGTCATTTAAAAAGCAAACAGATTCTAGCTGACTTCTGGCACCTAAGTCAATTTCTTGCATGTTTCCTTTGGTGAAATCATCCCAAGAGAAGTCTGTGAATATAAAAAGTTTACCATAACTAAGCGCTATTATTTTATCTCCTTTTGGCGATATATCTATTGATGTAATTTGGCATACTTTCCAATCTGTACATGGGGTAAATGAACCAACGAACTTTGCTTCATACTTTCCTTTAGTGTCTGGAACGGTATATATATGAGCTTCACCCGAGAATGGTTTTGATCTATTTTTTGTAATAATGTATAATTTATCTCCGTGATGAAATATAGCCTCTGAATCATACAAACGAGCATCCTTCTTAGGGGGAAAATCTTTTTGATCAGGGTAATAAAGTTCTATTTTTTCAGCATCTATTTTGTTCCCAGGTTCACTAGTTGGGTTAGGTAATTTATAAATCACCAAGTTTTTACGTTCGTTATCGTTATTACCGATATCTGCAATATATAGGTTGCCAGATACATCTTTGGTGAGGTCTTCCCAGTCATGATTACCTCCATTTTTTACCTCTAAACTTTTTATAATTTTGCCCTTAAGGTTTACTTGATATATTTCATCTTTATTACCATTATCTTCCACTACCCAAACTGTAGAATCACCATAGGTTGCCAATCCTGAATTCTCATCTAAACTACAAGGTAAATCAGTAACCACTTTTAATTGCCCGTAATTTGTACAGGAAATCAAAGTAGAGATTAGAAGTAAGGATGTAAAAGCAATCTTGTTCATTTTATTCTGCAATTGGCATGAATATTTCGGCTTTCCAACGTAAAGCATCTCCACCCATATTAGGGTTATTGAAAAAGAATTCAATTGGTTTCTGCTCTATTTTTATATTATTCTCTTTTGCGTAATCTAACAGGGTATACCAAGCCCTATCCGATGTCATATAATTACCATTGTAAATGGCTTTCAAGGATTTCTTGCCAATAAACTCTTTATATACCATATTCTTTACAATGGGTAATGAGTCTGTTTTGATAATAGGATAACAAAAATTAAAAGAGATACTATCATTTTGCATGTTCCAGTCTGTAGTCTCAATAAACGGAATTCCGTTTACTTGAATGCCATTTCCTGCAATAACAGAGTTTAGAAAAGGATAGCTTTCCATCATTCCAAACGCCTTGTTACTTTGGGTGGTTTTGTGCTCAACACAAGCACAATAAGTAGATGGCAGTTCATCTTCACCTATAAAGGTAGTTTTGAATTCTTTTCTATGAATATTTAAACTTTCAATGAAATCTGTAACCGTTTTTCTTGATTGTTTTTCAAAATCAGTATCACCGAAAGGTATAACCAACTTGTTATTTAAACTGTAGTCAGCGTCCTTTACATCTACTACTAATTGCGAGGTAGAATCAGTAATTGGAGTAATGTTCCACAAATAAATATGCGTGGAATCACCAGTAGCAATCATTTGTTCTAAGTGGTTAAGGTCACTCAGTTGACGAATAGAAGCTTCTTTAAGAGTTTTGTTCCAAGATTTTAGGGCTTGGTTAATTGTACCGGTATTTGCCTTCGCTACAACTCTAATTTGATAGTCTTGTGGTTTTATGAAAAAATACCAAAGTAGTGCAATAGAAATAAGTGCAATTGAAATGGTAATTCCTTTTCTCATTTTAATTGTTCTTCATCTTAATTTTAGATTCCAAAAGAGCACCAATTTTTCTTCCTTGCCCCACACCAACTTCAATAGCGGCTCTATAATGAATTCCTCCATACATTCTGCTCAAAGCCGCTTCGTCTGCAGCTTCATTGAACGAATTAAATTTTCTGATAGGCAGACCGTAAGGAGTTTCAGTATCATCTTCAAAACTGAAATTATCACCATAAATACTCGTTAAGGCAGTTGCAGCAGCACCTGAAACAACACTATGTCCACTAGTATATTCTGGAAAAGGAGGTGTCTGTAAAATAGGCTTCCAATTCTCATCTATATGCTGGTTGATCAACGTTTCTGGTCTTATTAGATTACTGCGATATTTCTCGTCCCAACAACTGATAAAGGCATCTGCGATTGCCAAAGAGGTTTTGGTGTAGGCGTAAACCGTATCGTCAAAATCACTATTAACTTTTTTGCTAGCTATTTTTGTGATTCCGATCCAATGCGCGCCTGGAGTTATTTTTTTGGTAGCGAACATTAGGTGCCCTCTTGTTACGGAAACATAAGGATTACAATCCCAGAATTTAGCAATAGCTACTTCTTCAGATTCATCACCATTTTTTGTTATCTCATTACTGATATTGTAAACTTCAATTAACTCTTTGTAAAAATCTGAGTCTTTTTCTAATGAAAATGCTGGTGGTGGTATTGGCTTAAATTGTGAGGCCGAATCTATGATGAATGGTCTAATTTTACTCCAATGTGGCTCTATTCCATCCATGTAAGCCGGTGGTGTTGGTTGCCATCTAGTTTGGTCGTCTGTATTTACCGTAAATTTTGGCATTGTACGGGTTTGACTGTAATTGTCTTTACCCATCCATTCTTTAATGTGGTCAGCAACTTTTAGTCCATAAGCCTTAGAAGTTTCAAATTCACTTTCATTGGTTGCTTTCCACTGTGTGAATAAGCTGTCTTGTAAAACATCAAATTTATCTTCAGAGAAGATTAATTGACGACTAATATTCATGTGTGCTATCAAAGCCGATAATCGTGGATTAATACCAGATATTGTATCCATTTCAGGTATTGGTTCTAGGTCGGTAATTTGACCCGCCAATGAGTTGTATTTTGGATTTACCTGCGCTACTATTTCATAGGCTGCAATATTTGGGTAAGCGAATATTCTACTAGCTACCGGAGGAGAAAAAATATCATGAATCATAATATCTATTACTTTGTCAATAGAATTATGAAGCTCTTCTGGGGTTATTTTAATAGGTTCTTCTTTTTTTGGTGTGCAGTTAGATAATAAAATTCCTGTTACTAAAATAATAATATACCTCTTCATTGTACTATGGTTTGAGTATTTGGTATACTTCTGCAGCCTCGTTATTGAAGGTGAGCAAAATGTATTTGTTGTTGTTCAAGTTTATGATATTCATGCTACGAATCGATTTTCCTGTTAAATCGAGTCCAATTTCATTCGCTAAGGTAACATTGTTAGCATTATTTATCAATGCTCCAGGAAAAGAATCAAAACGACCATGATATGGTTTTACGCCAAAATAATTTCCAGCGGCTAATACTTCGGTTTTATTGTCTCCATTAAAATCAAATTCTAAAAATGACATGATAGGTGCCAGTTGTAACTCGTAATTAAACGGAACAAAGATAAATTGACCGTTGTCATTTTGTAGATAACCAGAACTTAAGGTATGTGTTTCTAAAACTTCAGCGTTAGGCAACATCTCTTTACCAAGAATTTCTTCCATCGATTTACCGGCAAATGAGCTGTAGTTCGTAAACTTTTTACGTAATGAAACTAGTTGGCTGGATAGTTCTTTAAGTCCGTCAATTGGATAATCTTTTCCATCTTTATATGTGCTAACAATGGTTTCTGTAGCTCCGTTTTTGTCAAGGTCGCCATAGTACATTTTCATTGGGTGCTTTTCAGATGCGGTAAATTTTGTATTCAATCCCCAGTTACCTAAAAGGTAGTCTTGATCACCATCACCATCAATATCATAGCTAGTGACAGCTTGCCATAAACCATTAATATTTTTGTTTTCTAAGGGGTATGTTTCTTCGAATACACCTTCATTATTTTGAAAAAATCTTGGTGACATCCATTCACCAACAAACAATAAATCTTCCCATCCGTCATTATTAAAATCGGTAACTACAGCATCGGTCACCATTCCCAAGTTTTTAAACGGGTTGTTGGCTACGCTAAAATTGCCGTTATCATTATTTAGTATATAGCTATTTGGCTTTTTTCCATAATCTGCGCTAATTGATTGGTTACAGATCAACACATCTAAATCATTATCATGGTCATAATCTAATTTTAAAAGTATAGACGCATTTTCGAACATTTCTGGAAATGCCGATTTGTTGAATGTACTATCACTGGCAACGTAGAAAGAATCTGTTAATGGTTTCATTTGATTGAAAAAATCTGCGCCACCGGTGCCAATGATTAAATCATTTTTACCATCTCCATTAAAGTCTGCAATTAATGAAGATATGTCTTCTTTTATACTGTCTTTTTGAATTTCTGGATAAACCTGTAATTGAAATAAGGAATCTCCCTGAACATATATATGAGATGGTATATATTTAGAACCACCAAAGAATACATCTTCTTTGCCGTCCGCATTTAAATCGCCTACACTTACAGCCGGACCTCTGTCAGACATTTGGTATGGTATTAGTTTCTGGCGTAAATAATCACTGTAAGCATCCTCAATATGAGTGTAATCTATACCAAGGTTGTTTGATGTTTTTTTGAATAATATTTTCTGTTTCTTTTTTAAAGAATTATAATCAAAAGCTTGATTTTGATTAGGGCTTATATACAGTGTTTGATTAACAATTATGTTTTTCAGCACTTGAAAGCTTTTGTCGGGCCAGATAATTTTAAGGGAATCAACGTTTTTTAAATCGGCATAGCCAAAGTGTATTATGGGTTCGGAAGATGCCTGAAATCCACGAACGGTATACATTTCTTTGAATTGTTGAATACCATTAGCGTACGAGAAAATTTTTGTTCCAATACCAAACTTATTTTTCTCTGTAAAGTTTAATTTAATTTTTAGCCAATGGTTTGTGCTGTTAGTAGTATTTTCTTGAATACCGGCAGGACTAAATAAATTATTGGTTACTAAATCTAAATCACCATCATTGTCTAAATCGCCATAAGCTGTCGCCCCAGAAATTATGGTGTCTTGAGCAATCCAAGATTTAGATTCATCTATAAATTGTAGGTCTTTTGCACCTTTAAAAATCATATTTCCGATGAAACCAGAGGGCATCATTTTTAGAGCCTTTTGATCTACGAGATTGGTGCTATTTATTTTGGCTCTAATATTTTCGTTAGAAATGTAGTTGATGTAATCTAGGTCGTTAGGTCGTTTTGGAATACCGTTACTTATGTATAAATCTTGTTCTCCATCTTGATTGTAATCACCGAACAAAGCACTCCAGCTCCAGTCTGTAGCTGCTACACCACTTTGTAGTGCAGTTTCTAAGAACTTGCCATTTGGTTGATTTACAGATAGCATATTTCTAGTATACTGATTGTGATAACCGAAGGTCTCGGTTTTCATTTTCTGAATTTGAATATCATCATCGCCCTCAGATGACTTCAAGACAATTTCGTCTTTACCCAACATATCCAAAGAAATCAAATCAGGTAGACCATCATGATTGATATCCGCTACATCACTACCCATTGAAAATCTTGTTGTGTGTCCAAAAGCCTCTTTGAGAGATTCTTTGAAAGTACCGTCTCCGTTATTTAAATAGTAATAATCATCTTCGTGAAAATCGTTTCCAATGTATAAATCTGGGTACCCGTCTTGGTTAAAATCAGATACTGCAATACCTAAACCATAACCGTTTACACCTCCATAAATACCGGCTTCTTCACTTACATCTACAAATTGGCCATTATCATTACGCAACAATTTATCGCCTGTTTCATATACTCTTTTATGGCGTATTTGAGCATTACCATAAGAATCTTGAGTATGAATAGCGTGATTGAGTAGGTAAATATCTAAATCACCATCAAGATCATAATCTAAAAAAGCGGCGGACGAACTATACGACTCAAAATCCAGTCCGTATGCTGCAGCACTTTCTTTAAAAGTTGCATCACCTTGATTTATAAATAGCTCATTATGTCCGTTAAAGCCATTTAATCCAACTACGGCACATACATATATATCTAATAGTCCATCTCCATTTACATCACCCATTATGGCACCTGTGTTCCAAGAACTATTACCTGCTACACCTGCTTTTTCTGTAATATCGTCAAACTGTAAATTGCCTCTATTTAGGTATAGTTTGTTTTTAACTTGATTCCCGGAAAAATAAATATCTGGAAGACTGTCGTTATTAATGTCGCCAATGGCAACACCACCACCATTATAAAAATAGAGGTAATCTAAGATGCTAAGGTCTTTAGTTTCAGTAAGTGTATTTTCAAAAGCTATGCCCGTTTCTTCTGCAGCATGTTTTACAAATAACTCACCAGAATTTTGCTTACAGCTAAAGGTGAAAACCAATAAACATATGTAGAGTATGTTACTTTTCATTTAATCGATACAATTTTGGAGTGTCGTTGTTGATAGCTGCAATGATGAATTGATTTCCTTTTTTATCCTTGACTATTTCTAATTGCTTTACCTCATTTCTAATAAAGAAACCGCTTTCTGAATAATTTTGCCATTCAAAGCCTAATTTGCCATCGCCAAGCAATACGTTTCCGTAATTGGCATCAAGTCTAGAATATTGAGGTTTAAATTCAAAATTATTACCTGCCATTACAAGGTCTAAATTTCCGTCTTTGTTTACATCAAGACACTGTATGCCATAAATGCAAGAAAATTGTACTTGAGGCGGTAGTATTTTAATAGTAAAATTGCCATTGCCGTCATTGATTGCAATAATAGATTCAGAAATGTTTGCCTGTTTTAAGATTGTGTTATCAAGAATATTCTTTGGGAACAACTCTTGGATAGTCTTTTTGGCATATTCAGAGGCTTTAATATTCTTTTTCTTGAGCGCTAATATTTGGGTGGTCAATTCCTTTTTTTGATGAAGAGGGTAATCCCCACCATCATAGTTCTGAGTAGTTATTTGTTCAATAGTACCATCATTATCAAAATCATTTACCCACATTTTCATTGGTTGGCCTGGCGCAGGTTTGTAGTGAAGATTGCTTCCCATGTTACCTAAAATTAAATCTTGATCACCATCATTGTCCAAATCTTTACCTTCTATAGCGCTCCACCATCCGTTAAGGCTGTCAAGTGAGCTTTTAAAATGGCTGAGTCTTCTACCAGAGTTTTTATAGATTTTTGGACTGCCCCAATCTGAAACCGTTACCAAATCATCTTTACCGTCACCGTCCATGTCTACCCATTGCGCATCTGTTACCATGCCGGCATCTTTTATGTCATAAGCAGAACGTTCTGTAACATCTGTAAATGTACCATCACCATTGTTAAGCAGAAATAAGTGGTCAGGATTTATTCCATACGTACCAACTACACTTCTAGAGCCAACGAAAACATCTATATCTCCATCTTCATCAAAATCTGAAGGAGCGATAACGGCAACATTTTTATTGATACTTGGTAATTTATTGGTACTCAAGGAGAAATTACCTTTGCCGTCGTTGAGATACAAACGAATTCCGTAAGTGCCTTGCATACCTAGTTCATTTCCGCCTGACCCAATCATAAGGTCTAGATCCCCATCATTATCCGAATCAAAAAATGAAGCAGTGGTATCCTCTAATAATGCCTCTGGCTCAAAATACTTTACAATTGGTTTTGAAAGAGCACCGTTTCCTTTTTGTAGATACAAAGCTCCCGATTGTCCTTTTGCGCCACCTATAAATATATCGTCATTACCATCACCATTTACATCACCAACTGCCAAGCCAGGACCTTCTTCCGCTAATGACTTAGAAATTAAACCTTCATTATCAAAATCCATATAGCTATTTTCTTTATGAGTCAAGAAGGTGTTGTTTTCTATGGATTTTAAAAGGGTAGGGGTAGATTCTTGCTTTACTTTGAAAATTTCGTTTGCTTCCTCTTGAACAAAAGTGATGGTTTGGTTTGCTTTAACATTGGTTAATTTAACCGTTGCGTCATTAGGCCATATGATACGAATGGAATCTAAAGACTTAGTAGCTCCAAGACCTATAGTCATAGGGTATTCAACAGAAGACTGAAAACCTCTAGAAGGCATCAAAGTTTGGTCAATAATGTTATCAGGATAATAAAGGCGGGCAACGGTGCCTATACCAAATTTGTTTCCTTTAGAACCTTCGAATTTTAATTTTATGTAATTATTCTCAGACTGAGATTCAGAATTATTACGGTAAACAAAGGTTTCCATGTTTACGTTGTTGACCACCAAATCTAGATCTCCATCGTTATCCAAGTCACCATATGCAGAACCGTTCGATCTACTAGGTATTTCAAATCCCCATTGCTTATTATAATTGCTAAACGTTATATCCCCATTGTTGTGATAAGCGTAATTGGGTAATGGTGTAACTGGCATTTTATTGATTATAGAATCAATAGATTCCTTTTTGCCGGTGAGTGCCATTTTTTGTATGATTTCATTCGCAAAGAAATCAACAAAATCCAAGTCGGTTAAATCGTGATTGATTCCGTTGGTGATATAAATATCTTTTAGACCATCATTGTCCATATCGAACAGAAGTCCAGACCAGCTCCAATCTGTAGCTTCAACACCGCTATAGTAAGCGATTTCAGAAAAAGAACCATTACCATTATTTAGCTGTAATGTATTTTGAATGTACTGCTGATGAAAATCTTTACTCTGTTTTAACTTGAAGATATTATAACCTTCAAATTCCATTACAGATTTTACACGCTGATCAGGTTCAGGTAACATATCTGTAATAAAGATATCTGTAAGTCCGTCATTATTAATATCGGCCATATCAACTCCCATTGCAGATAAACTTAAATGGTTGGTCCATTTTTGAACTTCTTCCCTAAAAGTTCCGTCTTGGTTGTTGATGTATAAATAATCTCTTTCGTAAAAATCGTTAGATACATAAATATCTGGGTAGAGGTCATTATTAATATCAATAACCATAACACCAAGGCCAAATCCAATTAGGCTACCATAGATACCTGCTTTTTCGCTAACATCAACAAATTTACCATTGTCGTTTCGCAAAAGCATATCGCCAACACCTCTAAAAATTTTTGGTACACCTTCCCAATCTTGTGCTCTTACTTCTCGTTGTTCAGCATAGCCGAGGCTACTTACGGGAATATTACTATTGTTTAGAATATAGGCATCTAAATCACCGTCTTTATCATAATCAAAAAATGAAGCATGCGTAGAAAACCCTGTCTCCGCAAGATTGTATTCATGGGCTTTTTCGGTAAAAGTACCGTCTCCATTATTTATATATAAATCATTATCATGATTGTTTCCTTCCATATTACCGGCATTGCTAACGTATATATCAAGAAATCCATCATTATTAATATCTGCCATTACTACGCCTGTAGACCAAGGTTTGTTACCCGCTATACCGGCACTTTCAGAAATGTCATCAAATTTGAAGTCTCCTTTATTGAGGAAAAGCTTGTTAGGTTCCATATTTCCAGTAAGAAAAACATCAGATAAACCGTCATTGTTGATGTCGCCAATGGCAACACCACCACCGTTATAAAAATTACGGTATTTGAATATGTTAAATTCTTTTGAGTTTTGAACTTTGTTTACAAATGAAATACCAGTTTCTTCAGAAGGTAATAGTGTAAATAATGTAGGTTCTGAATTTTCTAAAGATGTATTCGTATCTTCTTTAGAGCCACATGAGGATAAAAGTGATAAAAATAAGCCAAGGCAGCTCAGCTTAAATATATTGGAGTTCATTCTTGAATTAATTAGAGATGGCATTATATGTTCTTTTATAATGAGGAATATTAAATTATTAATTGAAAACTAACGACTATTCAGTCATAAGTCTGCCTATTAATTTAAAGTATCTGTGCTACTCTATTTCGCATTCCATTCAGATTTTTGTAAACTATTAAAATTGAGTTGATAGTCAGCCAAATAGTTCTTTAAAAATGAAATTGCAAGATAGCCAAATACCTACTGTTTGCTAGGGTTATTTAATGAAATTACACGTTAAATTTTAAAGAAAACGTTATAGGAGCTATCGTATAATATGAATAATGAGATTTTACAGCCTGTTTTTAGATGTAATGGAAATAATCCAATATATTTAACCTTGACTAATTAACAAACAACTCAACAAATGATAGGGATTTTATCTTTTTTAGGCTTTACTATTTTAGTGGCTGTAATTTCATACTTCGCGACCAGAACGACCGATGAACAAACCTCGGATGGTTATTTTTTAGGAGGGCGAAGCTTGACGGCCGGAGTAATAGCGGGATCGCTATTACTTACCAATTTATCTACAGAGCAAATTGTAGGTTTAAATGGTAGTGCATATACAGACGGTTTATCTGTTATGGCATGGGAAACATTAGCGGCCATTGCTATTGTTGTAGCAGCTATTTTTCTGTTACCTAGATATTTAAAAGGTGGATTAACTACGGTGCCGCAATTTTTAGCCAAACGGTTTGATGTAACTACAAAAACAATAACCTCTGGTTTATTTCTTACGGGTTATGTTGTTGTATTGCTTCCCGTTATATTGTATTCTGGTTCGGTTGCCATAAGTGGTATGTTTGATGTTCCTACATTATTAGGGGTCGCAGACAGTACAGCTCTCGTTATTTGTATATGGGGAATTGGGTTGATAGGTTCAGTGTATGCAGTTTTTGGAGGTTTAAAAGCTGTTGCGGTTTCAGATTCAATTAATGCGGTTGGTTTGTTGATCGGTGGTTTGTTAATACCCGTTTTTGGATTAATGGCGATTGGCGATGGCAGTGTATTTGGGGGATTAGATGTATTAGTTAGTGCTAACCCGGAACGATTTGATTCTACAGGGAATGCAGGACAAGAAGTACCTTTTGCCACCATTTTTACAGGTATGATGTTAGTGCAATTATTTTATTGGGGAACCAACCAACAAATAATTCAAAGAGCATTAGGGGCAAAAAACTTAGCTGAAGGTCAAAAAGGATTGTTATTGGCTTCATTTTTAAAAATATTAGGTCCGTTAATATTAGTGTTGCCAGGTATGATAGCGTATCATTATTTTGACGGCAGTCTTGATTCTAGTGATTTAGCTTACCCAGAGTTGGTTCGTGCAGTGTTGCCAAAACCATTGGTTGGTTTTTTTGCAGCGGTATTGTTCGGTGCTATTTTGAGTTCTTTTAATAGTGTTCTAAATAGTTCGGTTACTTTGTTTGGTATAGATATTTATAAGCAGCATATTAACCCTGATGCTCCAGAGACTACAGTAGTAAAGTATGGAAAGATATTTGGAATCTGTTTGGCATTGGCAGCTATGTTTATAGCACCGCTAATTGCAAATGCAGGTAGTCTATTCAATTATTTACAAGAGATTAATGGTATATATAGTATTCCTATTTTTACGATAATTGTAGTTGGTTATTTGACAAAGAGAGTGCCGGCAATAGCGGCTAAAGTGGGTATAATTTCAGGGTCTGCGTTATATATTATAAGTCAGTTCTGGCTAAAGAATAAATTTGTGAACGAAGCATTAGCAGATGCAAGTGCTAAAGGTATAACAGATGTTGCGCAATTGAAATTAATTGAGGCAGAAGCATATCCTCACTTCTTGCATATTATGGCTATACTATTTGTTACCAATATTATAATAATGCTGATTATTGGCGCTATTAGACCACGAAAAGAACCTTTCGTTCTAGAGTATACAGATCAAGTTTCAATAACTCCATACAAATATGTGAATCAAGCAGGTATACTGATTTGTGTAATTGTTATTAGTATATATGTGTATTTTGCTAAGTAAATAATAAGAGGTTGATTTAAAAAAGTAAGCCCCATCACTTTAAGTGATGGGGCTTACTTTTTTAATTAATTACTGTTTTGTTTAGGGAAATTTAGTTTGTAGTTAAATGGTAAAGCAGCGCTATTATAAAGCTTAGGTAAGGCCTGCTGAATTGCTAAGCAAAACTCAACTGCTAACAATTAAAGAGTATAGGTGATTTCTTATATATTGTATTAAAATCTAGCTGTAACAACTTTTTAAACCCTATATATTAAAGTGTTTTAATACTAAATACAACAGGTTAGATTCGCAATTCAGTCGGTAACCTAATAAATTATTCATTGATGATTTCAAAAAAGTTATAACCCAATAAAAAAGCCTCCAAAACAAATTGGAGGCCTTTTCAACTTAAACTTAAAATTATATATCCTTAGTATCCTGGGTTCTGAACCAAGTTAGGATTTGCAAGTAATTGTGCTGGTGGAATAGGGAAAACATTGTAAGCATCATTGTCAATAGTTCCTGGTGCTTTAAACAACCAGTCTCTACCAAATTGACCGAAACGAATTAAATCATTACGTCTCCATGCTTCTTGATACAATTCTCTACCTCTTTCATCTAAAATATCTTGTTCAGAAACAGTTCCTAACAACTCTTGAGTGTTACGTATTGTTCTTAAATCATTGATCATAGCTGTTGGGTCACCACCGCTTCTAAATATAGCTTCAGCTTTCATTAAGTGAGCATCAGCGTATCTGAATACAATTTGATGGCTTATAGAAGCTTCGCCATTTCTAGCAGCGTACTTTTGAATACGAATACCAGTTGTTTCATCATTATTGATGAAACTAACTGTACCGGCACCATCTTTAAAATCTCTTTTGAAAGTAAGAGGAGCACCTTGTCTGTCTTTTAGAGGCGTACCGTCTAAAGCGTATTGTTGGTTGATTAAAAAACCATAACCTACATTTGAGCCATCAACATATCCATCTAATTCAGAAGCATAAGGTTGATCAGCAAAAGCTACACCTACAGTTGGAACACCACCTCTACGTTCTTCTTGACCATTTGCAGGATTTTGAGAAGCATCTAATTCGTTAAATTCAGAATCTCCTTCAAATAAGTCATAAAATTCAGCAAGAGTACTAAAGCCATTCCAACCACCACCTTGAATACTGGTGTTGTTATAGTGAAGACCCATTACTACTTTATTAATCGTATTCGCTTCTAAAGACCAAATAGTTTCTGTATCTGCATCTGGTAAGAAAAGGTCAAAATAACCATCTTGCAAAGCGTAACCGTCAGCTGTAATAGCGTCAACCAAAGAAACTACTTCGGCCATATCGCCAGAATCAGGAGAACCACCAACATATATATGCTTGTTCAAAAGAACTTTAGCTTTTAAATATCTAGCGGCAGCCTTACTAGCTCTGCCGTTTGCGTCTCCACTTAAAGCTACTGTTGCCGGCGCATTTGCAATAGCAGCTTCCAGGTCAGCAAGTATAAAATCTAAAGCTTCTTGACCTGTTAGTACTTCAGGAATACTTGATGATGGTAAAGAAGTATCTCTGAAAGGGACCTGCCCAAAGTTGTCTAATATTACCCACATGCTATAGGCTCGTAAGAAGCTTGCATCACCAATATTCGTTGCTGATGGGTTACTTCTTGAATCTAGAACCTGTGATGCTTGTAATTGGTAAGAATTCCATTTTTGGAAAAGATTTACTATGAATGTATGTTGTCCGTTCCAGTCATGGGTATGCATAACTCTCCATAGTCCGTTATCACCCCAGTCACCACCACGGGTAGGAATCAAATGCTCATCTGAGGTAACTTCTTGAAGAGCGAAATAGTCTTCTTGAACTGCATATTGTCCTGCTAGAGTCCCATATAGATTTGTTACGGTTGAAGAAGGGTCAGCTAAACCTTGAAATCCTTCAGAAATGATCGAATCTGTTTCTTCTATTTCTAGATCGGTACAGGAGGTAACCCCTACCAACGATAGAATAGAAAGCGTTAAGATTTTAAAATTATTTTTCATGATATACAATTTTTTTTAATTAAAATGATGCGTTAATACCAAAAGTGAATGTTCTTGGTCTTGGGTAAGAACCGTAGTCAATACCTCTTGAAGGTACACCAGAACCTAAATCACCAGTATTAGCAGTAACCTCTGGATCTAAACCACTATAATCAGTAATTAAGAAAAGGTTTTGACCAGTAATAGAAAAACGTAAAGAATTTAAAGCGCCTTCACCAGATAATGGAACATTGTAACCAATGCTTGCATTTTGGAAACGAACAAAATCTCCTTTTTCCAAGAAACGAGTAGAAGCATCAGCAGAAGCTCCTGGATCTTCACCACTAGTTAATACATTCTGAGTTACGTTTCTAGAATTAGAAAGCGCTCCTGCAGTGAAATATGCATTTTCAGTATTGTTATATACAGAGAAACCAAATTGACCTTGGAAAAATACAGATGCATCGAAATCTTTTACTTTTAAGTTTAAGCTTAGACCAGAAGTAATATCTGGTAACGCATCTTCGCCTACAAAAGTTTTATCTTGGAAAGGATCGCCTGTACCGTTACCATCAACATCTTGGTAGGTTGGAGAACCTGCACTGTCAAAACCAGTAAAAATTGGTAGGAAGTAAGAATACAATGATTGACCTGAAGCAAAACGTTGTGCAAATGCACCTGTTAAACCAGGACCGTTAACCGCACCTGTGTCAATTAGACCATCAAAGTTCTGAACTTCGTTATTGTTATAAGCAATATTGAAATCAGCAGAGAAAGTTGCATCATCTGTTCTTACGAAATCGTAAGCTAAAGCAAGTTCAACCCCTTGGTTGATAATGCTAGCATCTACGTTTTGAAATTGGAAAGGATCAACTGCAGGTGCTGCAGGTGGTGTTTGTAAAAGAACGTCAGTAGTTTCAGTTCTATATACGTCTAAACTACCACTAAAGCGATCGTTATTAAATCCAAAATCTAGACCAGCATTTAAGTTGAAAGAAGATTCCCATTTTAGGTCAGGTCTATCTGTAGCAACAATTGCCGTACCGTTAGCGTTAATATCAAGGTTTTGTTGAACCGTTAAGTCTGAGAAACGTTGTCTAGCTACGAAATTACCGTACCCTAAACCATCTTGGTTACCAGTAATACCAGTACTTAAACGTAATTTAAGAGTTGATACTTTCTCGCCAACAAAATTTTCCTCATTCATTTTCCATGCAAATGCACCAGAAGGGAAGTAGCCATATTGATTTTCTGGTCCAAATCGAGAAGAACCATCAGCTCTCATTGTAGCCGTAAACAAGTATTTGTCCTTTAATGTGTAGTTTAATCTAGCAAAAAATGACTGTAATTCATCTGTGTTGTCAAACGAGTTTGTAAATACAGAAGTAACTGAACTGTTTAGGGTAGTACCCAAGGCTTCTTGAGCAACAACAGTTGGTAATAATCTGTTTACTAATACACCGCCAGTATTTGGAGCGTAATAAGCTTGTTGATAAGAACCAGTAACTGCATTCTGTAAATCACTTACGGCACTTCTTAAGTTTCTCCCCATTGCATTCAAGTCACTAGTAGTATAACCTCTACCACCTGCATTGAAACCAAATGTTTGGAAATCTTGGTAACCAAAACCTACTAAAGCTTCAAGGCTAGAGCTTTCAAATTCCTTATTGTAGTTTACCGTTGCTTCGAAAGTTTTATTATTTCTTTCTAAAACACCGTAGTTACCACGTCCTATATCAGTAACACCGTTAATGTTATTAATGTCTCTTGAGATTACAGAAGTATTTGTAGCTTCAGCAACATCTAAACCTGCATTTAATTTTGCAGAAATTTCTGAAGTAAAGTTATACTGAATAGATCCATTTAATAAGTATCTATCAGTATTAGTTATGTTTTGAGTATTGTCTAATGCATTTTGAGGATTCACGTTTAATCCACCAGCATTAAAGCCTGAACTAGCTGGCCATGTTGGGTTTGCAGCGTAAGCACCACCTAGAACATCACCTGCTGCACCTGCTTGCGCACTAATTGGAGCCTGAGAATCGTTAATTCTAGCGATCGACATTTGAAGACCAAGAACTAATTTATCATCTAAGAATCTTTGGTTAAGATTTACTCTACCAGTAATTCTTTCTAAATCAGAGTTTTCAACAATACCAAATTGTTTGCCATATCCAAAAGTTGCTCTAACATTACCACTACCATAATTCTTAGAATAAGAAAGGTTTTGGTTTTGAGAAGCTGTTGATCTTAATACAACTTGTTGCCAGTCTGTATTGGCCCCAAAGTTTACAGCGCTAGCATCTCCACCTACTGCGGTAACACCAGATAAAAATTCAGAAGAATCTAAAAGGTCAAATGTATTTGCTGCAGTAGCGATACTTAATGAACTAGAGAAGTCCCAAACACCTTGGCTACTTCCTTTTCCACTTTTAGTTGTAATAATAACAACACCATTTGCACCACGAGAACCATAAATAGCCGTTGCAGAAGCATCTTTTAGAATACTGATACTTTCAATATCATTAGGGTTAATAAAGTTCAATGGGTTTTTAACGGCACTTTGACCAAAACCTGTTTCACCTTGTGGTGATGTATCACCTCCACCTAATGGAACACCGTCAACTACGAACAACGGGTTGTTGTTTGCACGAACAGAATTAGAACCTCTAATGTTAATTTGAATTCCTGCTCCAGGCTCACCACTAGTTTCCTGTATGTTAACACCGGCAGTCTTACCTTGTATTAATTGCTCAGGCGAAGAAATATTTCCGCCGTTAAAGTCTTCAGCTGTTACAGCCGTTACTGAGCCAGTAGCATCTTTTACAGTTGTAGTACCGTAACCGATAATTACAACTTCTTCTAGCGCTTCTGCATCTTCTTCTAAAGTGAAGTTAATTGAAGTTCTACCGTTGATTGCTACTTCTTGAGTTTTGTAGCCAATGTAACTTACAATAAGTACAGCTCCTTCTTCTGCGGTCAATGTGTAATTACCGTCAAAATCTGTTTGTGTACCATTCGTTGTTCCTTTTTCAAGAACACTAGCTCCTGGTAAAGGTCCACTTGCATCTGAAACAGTTCCAGATACTTCTTGCGCCTGAACAAGTCCGAAGCACATAAATGCACCAAGAACCAACAGACTTTTTAGGAATGTAATCTTCATAAATTGTTAATTTAAGTTGAGTTAATTTAATTTCAATTGTTAAAAATATGTAAAAAGGCTTGTTGATAAGAGTATCAGCAAAGTTTAAATGTTACGAAAACGGTTTCGTGTTGATAACTTTTATTTTTTACGAGTATAATGATAGTGAATAGCTAAATTTATTATATTCCTATAATTACACTAACTAAAGTGGGAATATACGATATTTCTTCAAAGATAGGTAAAATCCTTTTTTGTATATATTTACCAAATAGAAGTAAAAAATCGACTTTTACTTTTAGAAGAATTTAAGTTCTTATCTTAAAATTTTAAAATCCTTTTTTTTGAAACCAAAAATTACTTTAAAAGATATTGCTAGGGAACTTGATGTTTCCATTTCAACTGTATCAAAAGCATTGAAAAATAGCAAGGAGATTAGTAAGGATACTAAAGATAGAATAAAAGCATTTGCTAAATTCTATAACTACCGTCCTAATAATATAGCGCTAAGTCTTAAAAACAAGAAAACAAAAAATATAGGTGTTGTTATACCAGATATAGTACATCATTTTTTTACAACTGTTTTTAGAGGTATAGAAATGTATGCCAATAAAATGGGATATAATGTAATTGTTTGTATTTCTGATGAGTCTTTTGATAAAGAGGTTATAAACATGGAAATGCTCGCAAATGGTAGTATAGATGGTTTTATACTTTCATTAAGTGCGGAAACACAAAGAAGAAATGACTTCACCCATTTAAAGGAATTGTTGGATCAAGGAATACCCATAGTCCTTTTTGACCGCGTCACTGAAGAGATAGAGTGTGATAAGGTTATATTAAATGATGCTGAAATAGCTAGTGAGGCGGTTAATCATTTTATTAAGTCGGGTTGTAGGAAGATAGCTTTAATAACAACCGAGAATTACTTTAATGTTAGTGAAAGTAGAAAAGATGGATATGCGGAGGCATTAAGGTCAAATAATATTGAGATTGATCAGAATTTAATTTTGACATTACCTCATGAAATAGACAATACGGATGTTATGACCAAATTTTTTAAAGAAAATAGTATTGATGCCGTGTTATGTGTAAATGAGATTTTTGCCATACAGTCTATGAGTGTAATACAACATTTAGGGTTTAATGTACCGAGTGATATTTCAATAATAGGCTTTACAGATGGTATATTGTCTAGGTACTCCTCTCCTAAACTAAGTACTATTGCGCAACATGGCCAAGAGATGGGAGAGTTAGCGGCTAAGCTCCTGATAAATAGAATGGAGTCAGTAGAAGTAATTGAGGAACCGTTTAAAACGGAAATAATAAATGCAACATTGATTAAAAGAGGTTCTTCAATCAATTAATATTTTGCGATAATGGAAAAAGTAGGGTTTATTTTTGACTTGGACGGTGTTATAGTTGATACGGCCAAATATCATTATTTGGCTTGGCATAAACTGGCTAAAGAATTAGGTTTTGAATTTACAAAGGAACAAAATGAATTATTTAAAGGGGTCAGTAGAAAGCGATGCTTAGAAATTCTTTTAGATATCGGGAACATTTCGGCAACGCAAGAACAGTTTAATACTTGGATGGTAGAGAAGAATGTAGATTACCTTGCTTACATTGAAAAAATGGATGCTAGTGAAATACTACCAGATGTGCCAAGAGTTTTAGAATATTTAAAGAAAAATAATGTGCCAATAGCATTGGGGTCAGCTAGTAAAAATGCCAGACCAATATTGGAGAAGGTTAATTTGTTGCCTTATTTTGATAGTATTGTCGATGGTAATAGTGTAACTAAAGCAAAACCAGATCCGGAGGTCTTTTTAATTGCAGCTAGTAATTTGGGTGTTACGGCAAGTTCATGTGTGGTTTTCGAGGATGCAGTTGCTGGAATTCAGGCAGCAAATGCCGCGAATATGATTAGTATAGGCATTGGAGAGGATACCATACTCAACGAAGCGAATTATAATTTTAAAGATTTCACTGAAATAAGCGATGAATTTTTAGAATCACTACTTAATAAAAATAAATAAGGGTACCTATTCATAGTTGCTCTATTTTTGATTTAAACTCAATTTTAATTTAATGAATCAAGATTATATAAAACCAGATAAGTGGTGCATTATTGAGGAAGGTTTTGACAGTGAAAATGTTAAATCATCTGAAAGTATTTTTAGCATCGGTAATGGTGCCATGGGGCAACGTGCCAATTTTGAGGAAACCTATACAGGTGAAACTTTTCAAGGAAGTTATATTGCCGGGGTGTATTATCCAGATAAAACCCGAGTAGGTTGGTGGAAAAATGGATATCCAGAATATTTTGCAAAGGTTTTGAATGCTCCTAATTGGATCGGCATTAAAGTATTTGTTGATGGAGTAGAGTTTGATTTGGCAACAAGCAAAAAAGTTTCTGGTTTTAGAAGAGAACTAAATATGAAAGAGGGTGTTTATACCCGTAGCTTTCAAGCGGTGACTTCTAATAACATTGAAATTGATGTAGTGGTTAAGCGTTTTTTAAGCTTAGATGTAGACGAAGTTGGTGCAATATCATATACTATTAAAATTTTAAAGACAGATGCTACAATAGTTTTTGAGCCGTATTTAGATAGTGGAATTACGAATGAGGATAGTAACTGGGATGATAAATTTTGGAATACAACAAACGTAAGCTCAGAGAATAATCGTGCTTTTATTGAAGCACATACCATGAAAACAGAATTTAAGATCTGTACTTTCATGCAGGCCTCAGTTTCATATGGCGATAAAGATGTTTCAAGTGTCCCAGCTGATGAAAAGACTGATAATTTTGTTTCCCTTAAGTTTGAGCAAAATGTAAAAGCGAACGAATCAATTACTTTAACAAAGTTTGGTGGGTATACGGTTGCAAGAAATCATCCAAATGATGACTTGGTAAAGGTTGCCAAAAATAGCTTGAGTGAAGTAAGTGAATTAGGTTTTAAAGGTTTATTGAAAAAGCAAATAGCTGCTTGGGCGGCTATTTGGGAAATGAGCGATATTGTTATTAAGGGAGATATTAAAGCACAGCAGGGTATACGTTTTAATATATTTCAATTAAATCAGACTTACCTAGGAACGGATTCTAGACTGAATATTGGTCCAAAAGGATTTACAGGTGAGAAGTATGGAGGTAGTACGTATTGGGATACTGAAGCTTATTGTATTCCTTTTTATATGGCAACAAAAGATGATAAGGTTGCTAGAAAATTATTGAAGTATCGTTATAACCATTTAGAGAAAGCAATTGAGAATGCTAAAAAATTAGGCTTTTCTAATGGTGCTGCATTGTACCCAATGGTAACCATGAATGGTGAAGAATGCCATAATGAATGGGAAATTACTTTTGAGGAAATTCATAGAAACGGGGCTATAGCTTTTGCTATTCACAACTATTTTAGATATACCGGTGATTATAGCTATATACCAGAAATGGGATTAGAAGTTTTAATTGGTATTTCTAGATTTTGGCATCAGCGTGTAAACTTATCAAAGGTCAAGAATAAATACGTAATGCTTGGGGTTACTGGACCAAATGAATATGAAAACAATGTCAATAATAATTGGTATACAAATTACTTGGCAAAATGGTGTATAAATTATACGCTTACACAATTAGAAAAAGTTAAAAATGGCTACCCAGATGATTATCATAGAATTGTTGGTAAAACAAAACTTACCGATAGAGAGTGTGGTAAATGGAAAAAAGTAGCTAGTAAAATGTACTTCCCATATTCGAAAGAATATGGCGTGTTTTTACAACAAGATGGTTTTTTAGATAAAGATTTGGTAAAGGTTAGTGAATTGCCAAAATCAGATAGACCTATAAATCAAAAATGGAGTTGGGATAGAATTTTAAGGTCCCCGTACATTAAGCAGGCAGATGTTTTACAAGGATTTTACTTTTTCGAAGAAGATTTTTCAACTGAAGATCTTGAAAGACATTTTGATTTTTATGAACCATTTACGGTTCATGAATCTTCGTTATCACCATGTGTGCATAGTATACAGGCTGCAAAATTAGGTAGAATGGAGCAGGCGTATAATTTCTATTTAAGAACGTCTAGATTAGATTTGGATGACTACAATAAAGAAGTAGAAGAAGGCTTGCACATTACTTCTATGGCAGGTACTTGGATGAGTATTGTTGAAGGATTTGGAGGTATGCGTATTATAAATGATAAACTATCCTTTAAACCTCAAATTCCAAATCAATGGAAGACATATTCCTTTAAAGTCAATTTTAGAAATAGAATTATTAAAGTAAAAGTGACTGCAGAGAATACAACTTTTCAGCTAACGGGTACAGAGGAAGTATCTATTCGGGTAAATGGTAAGAAAATATCATTGTATCCAGATGAGTTGATTACAGTATAATTTGTACAGTGTTTTAAATCATAAAAATTGAAAATGCCCCATGAATAGTAAAATTGTTATTTATCATGTATTTACTAGACTTTTTGGAAATACGAATACCAACAACAAACTTTGGGGCACTATTGAAGAGAACGGAGTAGGTAAGTTTGCCGATTTCTCCAAGAAGGCGCTTTCAGAAATTAAAGACTTAGGCATTACCCATATTTGGTATACAGGTATACCGCACCATGCGGTCATTAATGATTATACGGAATATGGTATATCAAATGATGACCCTACGGTAGTTAAAGGTAGGGCAGGTTCGCCCTATGCGGTTAAAGATTATTACAATGTTAACCCAGATTTGGCGAAAGACCCATCTAAAAGATTAACTGAGTTCAAATCTTTAATAAATCGTACACATAAGGCAGGTTTAAAAGTTATCATTGATATTGTGCCTAATCATGTTGCAAGAAAATATGAAGGGAAGACGAATCCAAAGGGTGTTTCCGATTTTGGATTTGGAGATGATACATCGGTAGAATATCAAAAGGATAATAATTTTTATTACATCCCAAATACCGAATTTCAGCACCCAGTGTGGCGAGATGGGTATAGACCGTTAGGTGGGGATATTCCAGAATTTGCAAATACAAAACTAGTTGAGATTCCGGCGAAATGGACAGGAAATGGGTCTAGAAGTCCGCAACCAGATATGAACGATTGGTATGAGACCGTACGTATAAATTATGGTGTAAGACCAGATGGCGGATTAGATTTTGATATGCTACCTAATGATTTTGGGGAGAAAGATTATACAGAACATTTTAATTACTGGAAGAAAAGAGTGGTTCCTAGCTCTTGGCGAAAGTTTAGAGATGTAGCGCTGTACTGGTTAGAAATGGGTGTAGATGGTTTTAGATATGACATGGCAGAAATGGTTCCTGTAGAATTTTGGAGCTTTATGAATTCTTCTATAAAAATGAAAAACCCTGATGCCTTTATTATGGCAGAAGTATATAATCCGGACTTGTATAGAACTTATATTCATAAGGGAAAAATGGATTACCTATATGATAAGGTCGATTTTTATGACGGGTTAAAGCATATAATGAAAGGCTACGGTTGGTCTGATCATTTACCGGTGGTACAAAATGGTTTACAAGATATAGAACATCATATGCTCCATTTTTTAGAAAATCATGATGAGCAACGTATTGCAAGTCCAGAATTTGTTGGTAATGCAGAAATTGGTAGACCGGCAATGGTGGTTTCGGCAACAATAAGTACTTCGCCGACCATGATTTATTTTGGTCAAGAGGTAGGCGAGCCAGCTGCCGAAAATGCTGGTTTTGGGAGTCCGTCAAGAACGTCTATTTTCGATTATATAGGTGTTCCCCATCACCAAAGATGGGTTAATAATAAGAAATACGATGGGGGACAATCAACACCCCAAGAAACTGAACTTAGAGATTTTTACAAGCGATTATTAAATTTCACTATTAGTAGTGAAGCTTTAATGGGAGCTTATCGGGAAATTCATTTTTACAATAAAGAAATTACAGAAAATTACAATCATAGGGTATTATCTTACGTTCGTTGGTCAGATAATCAAAAACTAATTATTGTTTCCAATTTTGATGCTAACGACCATTTTTCGTTCGATTTAAAATTACCTCTAGATTTAATGAAGAACTGGAAATTAAAGGAAGGTACCTATGCTTTACAAGATGCACTTTATGGTCATTCTAATTCATTGCGAATAGAAAATGGTGAAGGTCATGTTGCAATCAGTCTAAATCCTTTAGAATCTTTTATTTTTGAATTAAAATTTTAAAACATGCTCAAAAGAATAGTTCTAGTCTTAATATGTATCACATTAGCATCCTGTAATATGAAAGAACCTTTAGTTATTGGTCATAGAGGAGCCATGGGGCACGAAACTGAAAATACCCTACCATCTATTCAAAAAGCAATGGATTTGGGTGTTGATATGATAGAAATTGATGTTTTCAAGATAAAAAGTGGAGAGATTGTAGTTTTTCATGATGATACCTTAGAACGGTTAACAAACGCTCCTGGCAATATTGAAGATTATTATATTACTGACTTGAACAAGGTAATTGTTGAGGGCGGTCATAAAATACCAATGCTGCAAGATGTACTTAAGCTTATTAATAATAAAGTTGCATTGAACATTGAGTTGAAAGGTGCTGGTACTGCGGACAAGGTTAATTTTATAATGAATTATTATATAGAGAAAAAGAATTGGTCTCCAGACAATTTCATAATCTCAAGTTTTAATTGGGATGAGCTAAAGGAAATGCGTAAACGTAATCCTAAGGTAGCTATAGCAGTATTGACCGAAGAAAATCCTGTTGATGCAATTGCAGTTGCCAAAGAATTAAATGCTGTTGCGATAAATCCATATTTTAAAAATTTAGACTTAGAGAAGGCAAATGAAATTCGTGATGCCGGTTTTAAAATATATACTTGGACGGTAAATGAGCCATCAGATATTGATGCCATGAAACGTATAGGAGTAGACGGTATTATTACAAATTTCCCTGAACGTGTAAAATAATGTACGACGTTCTAATAATTGGAGGTGGTGCTGCAGGTTTTTATGCGGCAATACATGTTGCGGAGAATAGACCTAATACCAAGATTGCAATTTTGGAGCGAGGTAAAGAGGTTCTTACCAAAGTAAAAGTCTCTGGTGGCGGGCGTTGTAATGTTACCCATGCAGAATTTAACCCGGCTGATTTAAGTAAAAATTATCCAAGAGGAGAAAAGGAGCTTTTAGGTCCATTTCATACTTATGCCAGTGGAGATACCGTTGGTTTTTTTGAGGAACGTGGTGTCGCTTTAAAAATTGAAGACGATGGTAGAATGTTTCCTGTAAGTAATTCTTCACAGACCATAATCGATTGCTTTGTTTCAGAAGCAGATAGATTAGGTATTCAAGTAAAAACACATTGCTCCGTTACCGGTATTGAACAAATTGAAGAGGCAGGAAAAAAGAAATGGAAGGTTGCCGTTGGTGATAGTTCTTTGACCTCTAAAAAGCTAATTCTGGCAACGGGAAGCAATCCTAAAATGTGGGGCTATATTGAAGCTCTAGGGCATAGTATTGTTTCGCCAGTACCATCATTATTTACTTTTAATATTAAAGATGAGCGCATATCGACTATTCCTGGCGTAGCTACACAGGCAGAAGTGCATGTTGTTCCTAAAAAGAACTTTGGTAAAAAAGTAAAACTACATAAATCAGATATTTCTACTTTAACCTCAGAAGGTCCATTATTGATTACCCATTGGGGTATGAGTGGTCCGGCTATTTTAAAGCTTTCTGCATGGGGTGCCAGAGTTTTAGAGGCATATAATTATCAATTTAAAATTCAAGTGAACTGGGTGCCAGAATATCATAAAGACGGATTGTTGGAGTTGCTTTTAGAAGTTAAGCAGGTAGAAAAGAAGACCATCTTAAGATCTAAAGTACTAGATATACCAAAACGGTTATGGGTTAACTTGGTAAAAGCATCTGGTATAGACGATACAACTACGTGGCCAGAAGTTAGTAAACATCAATTGCAAACACTAGCCGAGCAATTAACTGCCGGTATTTTTCAAGTAAATGGAAAGAGTACATTTAAAGAAGAATTTGTAACTGCCGGAGGTGTAGATTTAAAGGAAGTTAACTTTAAAACCTATGAAAGTAAAATTTTACCTAGCCTATATTTTGCAGGCGAAATTATAAATGTTGATGCGATAACAGGTGGGTTCAATTTTCAAAATGCTTGGACAGGGGGGTATATTGCCGCTAAGGGAGTGGTAGAAGATTTGAATAATAATTTTGATTGATATGACAACTTATGTAGCATTTTTAAGAGGAATAAATGTTAGTGGTAAGCATAAGATTGTAATGACCCAACTTAAAAAGTTATGTGAGGACTTAAAACTTCAACAAGTTAAAACATACATTCAAAGTGGAAATATTGTCTTTAATAGTACTTTAGATTATACGGTAGAATTAGAAGAACTACTTTCAAAAGCTATTTTAAACGAGTTTGGGTTTAATGTACCGGTAATAGTAAAAACCGTTTCTGTTTTACAAGGAATACTAAACCATAATCCGTTCATTACAGATGACGAAATCTTAAGAAAGCAAATCTATTTTGTTCTGCTCAAGAATAAACCAAATAAAGATGAATTAAATAGTTTTGAATTAGAATCTTTTGATAATGAAGAATTTGTAATAGCTGATACTTGTATTTATCTCAAGTGTAAAGCTGGCTACGGAAAAGCAAAATTAAATAACAATCTAATTGAGCGAAAGTTGAAAGTTTTAGCAACTACTAGAAATTATAGAACCTTGACCAAATTAATAGAACTGAGTTAATTTAATTCCCAAATTTTATAGTTCAAAGCTGTAGCAAAACATAGCCATAGAAAATAAGGGACCAATAGAACGGCGGCTAATTTACTGACAACGTTAAACCATTTAATGGTTAACCCAAGAATAATTAGTAATGTAATTATTATCAGAAGCGCTAAAAGGGGCTGCTTTAGTCCAAAGAAAACAATACTCCATAAACCATTTAAAAGAAGTTGAAAACCAAAATGATAGAGTCCGGTTTTTACATACTTATGATGAAAGCCTTTCGCCCAAACCCAACCTGCAGAAATTCCCATCATAATATATAATACACTCCAAACAGGAGCAAAGATCCATTTAGGGGGACTAAAGCTTGGCTTGTTCAATGTCATATACCAATCGTTTACAGAGCTTTGCGTAACAACGCTGCTGAGAAATCCAATGGTGGTACATAATAAAATACCAATAAAAACGTAAGTAAGCTTTCTTTTCAATAGGTCGGTGTTTACCTCTAAAATAAGAATTTATTTCAATTGATAGCCCTAAAAACTATATTTGCACAAATTGAATATTCAATGTCAGAAAAAGATTTTATTCCAGCTCCATATACCACATTGAAAGAAGAAGGTTCTGTAACCTATTCTTCTCCAAGTAATATTGCTTTAATAAAGTATTGGGGAAAAAGAGAAAATCAAATTCCTGCAAATCCATCTATTAGTTTTACGTTGGCTGCATGTGTAACAAAAACTAGTGTACACTATAAAAAGAAGGAACAGCATAGTGATGAATTTTCGTTCGACCTATTGTTTGAAGGAGAGGCAAAAGAAGAATTTAAACCAAAAATAAATACGTTCTTAAAAAGAATAGTGGCGTATTTGCCATTTTTGAAAGACTATCATTTTATAATAAATACATCTAATTCTTTTCCGCATAGTAGTGGTATAGCATCATCTGCAAGCGGTATGTCTGCTTTGGCATTGTGCTTTATGGAGATGGAAAAAACGTTCTTACCTAATATTACTACTGATGATTTTAATAGAAAAGTATCATTTTTATCTCGTTTAGGTTCGGGTAGTGCATGCCGTAGCATTGAAGGTCCGTTGGTGCAATGGGGTGAAACATCTTCAATTAAGGGGAGCTCAAACCTATATGGAATAAAATATCCTTATGAGGTACATGAAATATTCAATAATTTTCATGATACCATTTTATTGGTTGATAAAGGAGAGAAGCAAGTGAGTAGTACGGTGGGTCATGAACTCATGCATGGACACCCATTTGCGACCCAAAGGTTTGACCAGGCACATACAAATTTAGAAAAGCTTGGTAAGGTTTTGGCAGATGGTAATTTAATTGATTTTATAAGTATAGTTGAAAGTGAGGCGCTAACATTACATGCAATGATGATGACTAGTATTCCTTATTTTATATTAATGAAGCCAAATACACTCTCCATTATTAATGAAATTTGGAAGTTTAGAGAGGAATCTAATACTCATGTTTGTTTTACTTTAGATGCGGGTGCCAATGTGCACGTGCTTTATCCGGAAAATGAAAAAGATGTCGTTTTTCCGTTTATTAAAGAGAAGTTAGTTCCTTTTTGCCAAAATGGACAGTATATTTGTGATCGAATTGGTCTGGGTGCTAAGAAGTTGTAGGTGTTTATAGTACTATTATATGGTAAAAAACGTTGGTAGATAAAGGATTCGTCTATTTTGTTTAACCATTTAAGGTAAAACGTTCAACTTTATATGAATCTTTGATTATATTTATACTTAAGTTTCAATATCTGTTTAGTTTTTAAAAATGAAAGGACCTCTTTTTTATTCAAAAATTCTTCTCTTCGGGGAGTATGGTATCATTAAAGATTCCAAAGGATTATCAATACCTTATAATTTCTATAAAGGAGCTTTGAAATCTGATGCTAGTGTTTCTAAAGAGGCAACAAAATCTAATAAAAACTTAGAAGTATTTGCTCAATATTTAAAAAATCTTACAATTGATGAGCCTAGTTTGGTTTCATTTGATTTAGATCTTTTAAATAGAGATGTTGCTGAAGGTATGTATTTTGATAGTTCTATACCACAGGGCTATGGCGTAGGTAGTAGTGGTGCTCTTGTAGCAGCTATTTATGATAAATACGCTCAAGATAAAATAACGGTTTTAGAGAATTTAACTAGAGAAAAATTATTAAAGCTTAAAACGATATTCGGTAAAATGGAGTCGTTCTTTCATGGTAAATCTTCTGGTCTTGATCCATTAAACAGTTATTTAAGTCTTCCTATTTTAATAAATTCTAAAGATAATATTGAGTCTACCAGCATACCTTCTCAGAATGCAGAAGGTAAAGGAGCGGTATTTTTATTAGATAGTGGTATTATTGGTGAAACAGCCCCAATGGTTCAGATTTTCATGGAACAAATGAAAAATGATGGATTTAGAAAAATGCTGAAAAATCAGTTTATAAAGCACACAGATGCTTGTGTAGAAGATTTTGTAAACGGCAATATTCAATCACTGTTCGGTAATCTAAAACAATTGTCACATGTTGTTTTAGATAATTTCAAACCTATGATACCAGCAAAGTTTCATGACTTATGGAAAAATGGTATAGATACTAATGATTACTATTTAAAACTTTGCGGCTCAGGTGGTGGTGGTTATATTCTAGGTTTTACAGAAGATTTAGAAAAAGCTAAAACTGCGTTAAAAGATTATAAACTGGAAGTAGTTTATAATTTTTAGGTAATTTCCAAAATGCTTAATAGAAAAAATAAGCTCTTACTTTTAAAAGTACTGAGTCTGTTTTCAGTAGTTAGAGGGTATAACATACTTGTTATAGCTTTAGCTCAATATTTGGCGTCTATTTATATTTTGGCGCCAGAATTGCCAGTACGTAAAGTGGTTTTCGATATTAACCTTTTTGTAATTGTCTTGGCATCAGCCATGGTAATTGCGGGCGGATATATTATAAATAATTTTTACGACGCCGAAAAAGACCTAATCAACAAACCTCGTAAAAGTATGTTGGATCGTTTGGTGAGCCAACGATTTAAGCTAACAACATATTTTGTATTAAATTTCATGGCAGTCATAGCGGCTAGTTATGTTTCTTTTAGAGCTGTTTTCTTTTTCTCATCTTATATTTTTGGCATTTGGATTTATTCTCATAAGTTGAAAAAAATACCTTTTCTAGGTAATTTCATTTCAGCTACCCTGGCGATTACCCCTTTCTTTGTAATCTTTGTGTATTATAAGAATTTGCAACCAGTCATATTTGTACATGCTGTATTTCTCTTTTTGTTGATTCTTGCACGAGAGATGATAAAAGATTTGGAGAACATTTCTGGGGATCTAGCTCAGAATTATAAAACTATTCCCATTATATACGGATCGCGAACATCTAAATTGCTAATAACTTTTTTAATATTATTGACCCTTGTACCAGCTTTACTTCTAATATTTAAGTTTGATGTGGGATATATGAACTTCTATTTTGTGCTTTGTGTGTTACTAATGGTATTGTTTATATTTCTGCTTTTTAAAGCCCAAGCACGAAAAGACTATGTATGGCTACATAATATTCTTAAACTTATTATTGTAATGGGTGTCTTTAGTATTCTTTTAATAGATGTAGACCTTGTTTTAAACAGAATACTATAGTTGTTCGTAATATGTTACATATAACTATTTGAACGGCAATGCAATTTCCTACCTTTGTACAAAATTAGTACAGTTATGAGTAGGGATGATTCTAATAGGGGAAAGAATGCTTCAGGCAGACAAGGAGGTAATTTCAAAAAAAAGAGCTATGCTCGAGGTAATGCGCCCATTAAGAAAAATGTGACGCCGAGTAAGCCAATGGATCCAAATTCTATTAGACTTAATAAATATGTAGCAAATTCTGGGGTATGTTCTAGAAGAGATGCGGATATTTATATTTCTGCAGGTAATGTAACTGTTAATGGGAAGCCTATCACAGAAATGGGGTATAAGGTGAAGTTGAGCGATGAAGTAAAATTCGACGGTCAATTATTAAATCCTGTTAAGAAAGAATACGTGTTGCTTAATAAGCCAAAAGATTTTGTTACAACTATACGTGACGAAAAAGGAAAAAGACATGTATCTGGATTGATATCTAGTGCGTCCAAATCAAAATTGCTACCAATAGATAAATTGGAGAAAGAACATACTGGGTTACTTTTATTTACCAATGACGGTAACATGACGAAGGTGCTTAAGAGCCCTATAAATGGTATGCGTAAAATTTATCATTTAGTATTGGAGCAAGAATTAAGAAGCGCCGATCTAAAGAAAATTCAAGAAGGAGTCATAGTTGACGAAAAAGTAGTGAGAGTGCAAGATGTTAGTTTTATTGCCGATGCTCCTAAACGAGAAGTAGGAATAGAAATATTTAGTTCTAGAAATAAAATTGTTGAGCGTTTGTTCGAAACCTTAGGGTATAAGGTTCAAAAGCTTGACAGGGTTGTTTATGGTGGTCTTACTAAAAAAGACTTACCAAGAGGACACTGGAGGTATTTAACGGATCAAGAGGTTATAAACCTTAAGATGATTAAATAACACCTGGTTCTCGTTTGGTTATAAGACTACAGGATATATGAAATTATTTCAGTGTACAAATTGTAAGAATACGGTTGTTTTTGAAAATAACACATGTGTAAACTGTGGTTATCTTTTAGGATATTCTTCGTATTATAATAAGACAGTTTCCTTAGATGCAAAAGCATCTCAATGGAATGTTCCAGAGTTGGAGGACAAGACCTATAGGTACTGTAAAAATTACAATCATAATGTCTGTAATTGGCTAGTAGATGTTTCTAGGGGTAATGAATACTGTCTGGCATGTTCCTTAAATAGAACAATTCCCCATATTTTAGAAGATGATAATTTAATTAAGTGGAAGCATATTGAAATTGCTAAACACAGATTAGTCTATCAATTATTACGTTTTAAATTACCTGTGGTCAGTAAAACAACAGATGAGATAAAAGGCTTTTGTTTTGATTTCTTGGCGAAAGAAGATTTACCAGAAGCGTCTAAGGACATAAAGACAGGTCATGCCAATGGTGTAATAACCTTGTTGATATCAGAGGCGGATCCGGTTGTTCGTGAGCAGATTAAAAAGCAAATGTCTGAGCGTTATAGAACACTTCTTGGTCATTTTAGGCATGAAATAGGTCATTATTTTTGGGAAAGACTTGTTCGTGATAAACCAGATACTTTAGCAGAATTTAGAAATATATTCGGTAATGAATCTATATCGTATGGTGATGCCTTGAACAATTATTACAACAACGGTCCACAAGCGAATTGGCAGCAAAGGTTTATAAGCAAATATGCGTCTTCTCACCCTTGGGAAGATTGGGCGGAAACCTGGTCTCACTACTTGCATTTGACAGATGTTCTAGAGACTGCATATAATTTCGGACTCAAAACTAATCCGAAGATAACGGCTAAGAAAAATCTAAAAATAAACGCCAGTTTCGATCCGTATAGAGAAACTAGCTTTGAGAAGGTAATGGACACCGGTATTCCATTATTATTTGCATTGAATAGTATGAACAGGTCAATGGGTGAAGATGATCTTTATCCCTTTATTATATCTGATTCAGTAAAGAATAAATTAGAATTCATTCATAATTTATTGAAAAGTAATTAGTCTTTACTAAAGCCTTCGCCAAAGCGGTACGTGGCAATGATGCCATGTGTGTTACCTAGTGGAGAATCGTTAGTGGCTACATTATAACTGTAAACTGCTCTAATATTCTTGAATAGATATACACCGGCTAATAGGTTTATAGACGAATTGGTTCTGTAGCCCGTACCAAGTTCAAATCGATTTCTAAAGCTAACTGCAATATTCATATCGACCTGAAAAGGAGCGCCGTTTTCATATTTAAGCAACAGGTTTGGTTTAATCATTAATTCTTCAAATTTATTAGAGAAGAAACGATAGCCAAGGTAGCCGTAATAAGGCACGTTGATTTCAATATTATCATCAGAAACTAGCATATTGCCAATAACATTTGGTGTAGAAACGCCTACATAGACATCGGCAAGATTTAAAAGAAACCCTAGTCCGATTGTGGGGATTGTAGCATTAATATTCATCGCAAAATTGGGGTCGTCCATAATACCCAATTCTAATAAATTTTCTTGGTATTGTTGTACACCGGGAGAAATAGAAAATGATAAAGAATTTGGCGTGTATATCTGCCAATAAGGTCTGTTCTTTTTAGTGTCGAAAAAGATTTTATAAGAATATGTAGTAAAAGCACTTGTTGAGGTGGTTACACCAACTTCATCACGTATTAATCCTGCTCCTAAGCCAACTTTACCTCGGTTTAATGGAGTATGGAAACTTAGGGCGAAACTTTTTGGACTACCTTCAAATTGATTAAAAGTACCTGTGTTACTTATACCTATCTCTGCACTAGGAGCAAGACCTGCAAATGCAGAATTCACTAAGTACGGATTGTAATTATACTCTGAAAATGTTGGAGTTTGCTGTGCTATTGCATTGTTTGCTAATGCCACTAAAATTAGTGCTGCTAAAGCGATGTTTTTAAATATATTCTGCATGCTATTTTATCGCTTTAAAACAAGGTAACCTTGTGTTTTTCTTAATATGGTTTCACCTTCTATTTGAATATTGAAGAAGTAAGTACCCGTAGGTAATTGATCTGCACCTAATTTGGTTCGCATATTTGCTGTACCAGAGAATGCCTTTGATGCATTGTCATAATTTTCAATTTGAAATACGATTTCTCCCCATCGGTTATAAATGCTGACAACGTTTTCTGGGTAGTAATCAATATTCTCAATATGCCAATATTCATTTATACCATCACCATCTGGCGAGAATCCGTACTTGGTTTCATCTTCAGGAATTAATGTAGTAAAGGATTGTTGTTCGCACGCAATGGCATCACCTGCATCATTATACGAAGTAATGGTTACAAATATTTCGGTGTCAAAAGGGAATTCTTCATTATGGATATACTCGGTGGCAGCGCCCATGTCAAGATTATCAAGAATATCGTTTGTATTCATAGAAGTACCTAATGAAATACGGTAGCCATTGGTTTTTTCAACTTCTTCCCAAGAAATAATACTTTCTAACGGTACGTTAACTTCCCCATTTGCGGGGCTGATTAATGAGACACAATCTGGAGCAATAATTTCTGTAGTGAAACTTTCAGAACTACATCCTATTGCATCGCCAGAGGTATTATATGGAATGATACTTACATAAATAAGAGTTTCAGAAGGTAAGTCTTCACTATGTAAATAGGTAGTTAAAGAAGCAACATCTTCATCGTTTACAATCTCATTACCACCATTAGTTGTACCTATAGAAATTCTATACCCATCTGCATCAACTGCACTGTTCCATTCAATATCAGTTGCAACAGATATATCTACACCGTTTTGTAAAGCAGAAACTAGATTTGTACAAGATGGTAAAGGTCTAATTGTAAAACTCTCGGAAGAACAACCGGCCGCATCGCCTATCTCGTTAAATGGTACTATAGTAACGGTTACCATTTCTCCTTCATTAAACTCGTTAGGGAAAATATAAGTCGTGTCAAGAACTTCCAAGTCAGTTACATTATTTGCACTATTATTGCTTGCACTAACTGTTATTTTATAACCATCTGCGTCGGCAATGGCATTCCATGTTATTTCATTTACTTCTGGTAAAACTTCACCATTGGATGGTGTTAATAAAGTTGTACAATTTGGAATAGATTTAATTGTAAAACTTTCAGTAGAGCATCCTATGGCATCCCCTGCATTATTATATGGTAAAATAGTTACCGATACTGTTTCACCTTGTTCAAAATCGTTTGAAAAGTTATAAGTGGTACCTGATGTAATATCTAATTCCGTGACATTGTTTACAGTGCTTACACTACCTGTAACTGAGAGTTTATATCCATGAGCTTCAGTTATTTCTAACCACTCCAATCTTGTGTTTAAGGGTATGTCCGTAGCTTCATTTGAGGGAGAAACTAAGCTAGTACAGTTCGGGACGGCTTCAATCGTAAAATTTTCTATAATACAACCAATAGCATTACCGGATTCGTTATACGGTATTATGGTAACAGAAACAGTTTCACCTTGTGTAAAATCTGTATCAAAGTCTAAAGTTGTTACTGTGGTTTTACGGTTGGTTTCGTTATTATCAGTACTTATGCTACCAGAAATGGTCACAAAATACCCTATGGCATCTGTTACGGAATTCCATGAAATTGACGTACTGGCATCAACGGCGATATCACCATTGGCAGGCATTGTTAAGTATGTGCAATTAGGTACTGGTTTTATAGTAAAAGTTTCAGCGGTACATCCTATAGCTTCACCAGACCCATTAAAAGGTTTAATGGTGACCGTGACTGTTTCTCCTTGTATAAAATCGTTAGTGAAATCATAAGAGGTGTCTAGAGTCTCTACTTCGTTTAAATTATTTATCGTGCTTTCACTTGCAACTACTGTTATTCTATAGCTATCTGCTCCTAAGACTGCATTCCAACTAATGTCAGTATCGATATCTGCATCAGGTGTATTGTTTAATGGAGAAATTAATGATGTACAAGCAGGCACTGGTTGTGGTACAATGGTAAAACTTTCTGAAGTACACCCGTTGGCATCACCATTTACATTATATGGTGTTATGGTTACTGTTATCGTTTCACCTTGTGTAAATTCATTTGCAAAATCAAAAGTAGTACCCGTGGTTACATCAAAATCGGTCATATTGTTTGCAGTGCTATTGCTACCTATAACAGTTACTTTGTAACCATCGGCATCGGCAACAGCGTTCCATTCAATAGAAGTATCTATGGCGACATCAGTGTCATTGTTTAATGGACTGATCAAAGAAGTACATGCTGGCGGACCTGCGGTTTCAAAAGTAAATTCGGCACAAGAATCCGAATCTCCATTGATGTTATAGGCAATGATAGAAACGTATATGGTTTCGTTTTCAGGTAAATCACTAGCGAAATTGTAAAAAGTTACATCACCAAGGTCTCCAGTATAAATGTCTGTTACTCCAGAAGATGTACCTACATTAAGACGGTATCCTTCTGCAGATCCTGAGCCATTCCAGTTTAGGTTGGTATTTAAAGGAACTTGAGTAGCACCATTGATAGGTGTGCTTAGAATTGGACAAGATGGCGGACTGGTAGAATCGCCAGTTGTAAAGCTTTCTTCTATACACCCTGATGCATCATCAACATCATTGTAAGGTATTATGGTAACATAGTAAGTTCTGCTCTCTAAAAGATCATCTGGTATATCATAAGTTGTAGCATTATTTACATCTACATTGTTTACAATTTCATTTCCACCTTCCGTAGTTCCAACGATTACTAAATATCCAGTAGCTTCAGGAACTGCTGTCCAACTTAAATTTGTATCAATAGCTACATCTGTTTCTTGGTGTGCAGGACTAATTAGATTGGTACATGTAGGTGGTACAGGTATTGTTTCTGTATGAAAGGATTCTTCGGTACAACTGTCAGCAAGTCCTTGTTCATTATACGGAATAATAGTGATGAAAATATCTCTATCTTCAGGTAGGTCTGTTACTAGATCATGTGTAGTAACATTCTCTACATCAAAATTATCTAGAATATCATTGGCTCCTGCAGATGTCCCTATCGTTAATCTATAACCGTCAGCATTAGATATGGCATTCCAGGTTAAATCTGTAGTTACTAGCACATCACTATCGTTATTGGCAGGTGTTACCAAAGAGGTGCATTCTGGTATGGTAGGTAGTGTGTTTGATAAGGTGAAACTCTCTTCATTACAAACACCAGGATTACCTTCATCGTTAAAAGGTACAATGGTTACATAAACTGTATCGCCAGTATCAAAATCTGAAGAAAATTCGTATGAAGTCTCGTTGATTATAGTTTCATTATTTACAACATCGTTTCCGCCAGCTGTTGTTCCTACAGTTAAATAATAACCCTGTGCAAATTGCGCGGCATCCCAAGTAAGGTTAGTGTTAATAGGTACATCTGTTGCTCCATTTAATGGTGAAGCTAATTGTGTACATTCAGGAATTGGACAATCTCGAACGTCTAGGCTAAATGTCCAGCCAAAATTATCTATCATAGATTGTCGCTCTTCTTGCGCATCGCAATAGGGCAGACCTTGTGCACCAAGGGTAATACCTGATGTTAAATTCTGTTCGGACCAAGCAATTAACGTATTGTCATAATTTTCTCTTACCAAAGCAGTGTTATCTAACATATCGCTCATGTTAGTTACTCCGCTAACATCCCATTCTGCCAAGCTTTGGTCTAGTGAAGAGGCATTGTAAAAAGTGGATCGCATGCTAACATTTCCCGGATTCCATAAATCCATAGGTTGGTTGTAAGCCAATGCGTTGTTGAACATATAATCCATGTTGCTTACCCCAGATATACGCCAATTGTTTATATTTTGGTTGAAAGCAGTTGCATCGCTGAACATTTCTTCCATGGTGGTGACACCTCTTACATTCCAATTCCCAATAATTTCATTAAATGCAATGGCGCCTTTAAACATGTCTTCCATGGTAGTTACAGAGGCTACGTTCCAAGAATTCATGCTTTGGTTGTAACTGGTAGCTTCGTTAAACATAGCTTCCATTGTGGTTACAAATGAGACGTTCCAAGCATCAATGTTTTGATTAAATAGCGTTGCACCGCTAAACATTTCTTGCATAGTCAATGCTTCTCCAGTATTCCAATTTGTAAGTGGTTCATTAAAAACTGATGCGTTTTTAAACATCGCTGCAAAGTTGGTTACCACAGCAGTATTCCAATTGTTTAATGGTCGGTTAAAAGCTTCAGCGCTTTCGAACATAGACGGCATTAGCGTAACCGATGATACGTTCCAATTACTTAGCGGTTGATCAAACAGTAAAGCGTTTTTAAACATAGATGACATGTTGGCCACGGCACTTACATCCCAATCTATTAGAGGTTGATCAAAAATTTCTGCGCCATTAAACATTTCAGACATGTTCACTACAGAGTTTACGTCCCAACTATTTAATGGCTGGTTAAAGCTTAGAGCTGAATTAAACATGGAAGACATGTCTGTTACATTCGTTACGGACCAACTGTCTATGTCTTGGTTGAAATTTTGAGCATTGTAGAACATAGACCCCATATTGGTAACCGAGTTTACATTCCAATTGTCTAGAGGTTGATCAAAAACTTCGGCGAAACTAAACATATAATTCATGGTAGTAACCGATGATACGTTCCAATCATTTAGAGGTTGATCAAATGCTTCAGCGCTTCTGAACATAGAGCTCATATTGGTAACTGAAGAGGTATCCCAATCATTTATGTTTTGGTTAAATAGCTCCGTATAACCAAACATGCTATACATAGAGGTAACTTTAGACACATCCCAATCTAATGGCTGATTAAATACTTCTGCATCATAGAACATAGAACCCATATTGGTGACATTACCCGTATTCCATGAATTTAGGGGATGATCAAATTCTCTAGCGCTATAGAACATACTGGTCATGTCAGTAACATTGCTTACATCCCAAGTGTTTAAAGGTTCGTTAAATATATGGGTTCCTTTAAAGGTAGAATCCATGTTCGTTACATTACTAACATCCCAACTATTTAAATTGCCATTAAATAAATGGGCATTTTCAAACATTTCAGACATATCGGTTACAAGAGTAAGGTCAGGAATATCTGTAGCATTATACTCCATGTTTTCACATCCAAAGCAAGCTCTTTGCATGGATTGATACTCATGTGTACCCCACTGGTCAATAGATATGACTTCATCGGCATCTCCGTAGTAATGATAAGGAGCGGGAAAATCGCCAATAATAGCTATCGTATAAATGCCAGGTGTATTGTATATGTGCCTAAGATCACTTGTAACATTATTATTGTATTCGCTATCTCCCCAATCAACGGAATAATTATAGCTGTAGCTGGAGTTTCTTTGAATTCTAAAATCAAATTGGTCAGTACCGTAAGTAGATCCGAACCTAGTGTCAACCGTAAATTTATAGGCAGCTGGACTGTTGACCCATGAGGGTACTACGGTAAAGCTAAATTCTTCACAGCCAACTGCCGGACCTTCACCATTATAAGGTGTTACGGTAATGAAAATAGTATCGCCTGGAGTAAATTCGTTGGTAAAAGTTAAAATTTGTACGTTACCAACATCATAATTATTTGCAGGGCTTCCACTGATATTTACAAAGCTACGGACTCCGCCTCTTTCAACCTCTAAGTCAATATAGTAACCGGTCGCATTTGGTGCGGCAGCCCAATGTATGTTAGAATTTGCAGGAACATTCGTATCACCTTCAGCTGGGTTTGTAATTGTTGTGCAGAACACATTTGAACAGTTAACAATGTCTCCGGTTATAGTCCAATTATGGTTATCAATAAGTTCTTGTCTTACAAGTCTACCATCACAGTATTTTAAGCCTGTTGCTCCTAAGTCAACATCATCTTCTACTGTTTGGGTAGCCCAACCGATTAAAGTAGCATCATAGTTTTTCTCAGATAATCCAGAATTGGATAATATAGATGTCATAGATGTAACGGAGGATATGTCCCAAGATGATAGGTCCTGATCAAAAGCATTAGCATTTAGAAATGTATTTCTCATTCTTGTTACAGCCGAAGTATTCCAATTGTCTAGAGGTTGGTTGAACAGCGGTGTATTTGTAAAAATACCATCCAAATTGGTAAGTGAGGTAATCGTCCAATTGTTAAGTGGCTGATTAAATAGCGTTGCGTTATCAAACATATTACTCATGTTCGTAACGTTGGAAACATCCCAGCCTTCAATAATTTGGTTAAAACTTGAGTCTTGAAACATATAACTCATGTTCGTAACGCTACTTACGTCCCAAAGGTTTAAAGGATGGTTATAAGCAGTTATGTAGGAAGATGCCCAACCAGCAAACATATAGCTCATATTGGTTACGTTGCTAACATCCCACCCATTTAATGGTTGGTTAAAAGAAGAGCTTTCAAACATACCTGACATGTTAGTTACATTACTAACATCCCACTGATCTAAAGGTTGGTTAAAATCTTTTAAGCTACCGGCACTACCAAATGTTCGGCTCATGTCGGTTACATTGCTTACGTCCCAATCATTTAAAGGTTGATTAAAATTGTTGTTTTGGGCAAACGTGGACGATAAGGTGGTCACATTGCTAACATCCCATAAATTTAAGGGCTGATTGAATGGGCAATTTTGAAACATTCCAGAAATGTCCGTTACATTGCTAATATTCCAATTGTTTATTGGTTGGTTAAAGGATGTTAGGTAAAACATGCTTGCCATTGTAGTTACATTACTAACATCCCATAAGTTCAAAGGCTGATTAAATACTCTGGCATAAAAAAACAAATTAGACATGTCCGTTACATTGCTAACGTTCCAATTGTTTATATTTTGATTAAAATCTTCAGCATGATAAAACATGTTAGACATTGTAGTTACCGCAGCTGTATTCCAACTATCCAATGGCTCATTAAATAGTTCGGCTTCGTAAAATGTATAAGACATATCTGTTACTGCCCTGGTATTCCAATTTGCTAAGGGTCTATTAAATGTTTCTGCTTCATAGAATATGCCAGAGATATCATTAATAGTACTAGTATCCCAGTTATTGACAATTCCATTAAACGAAGTACAACCTCTAAACATCTGTTTCAAAGAGGTGACTTGAGCAAGGTTAGGATCGTCAATTAAATCAAAATTCAAGTTTTCACAACCATAAAAAGCATTTTCCATGGTTTGCCATTCTATGTCTCCCCATGCAAGTATTTCTATAATCTTTAGTTTGTCGTTTGCATTTTCATCGTTAAAATAAATAGAAGGAAATGTACCGCTAATACTAATTGTGTATATACCGGGAGTTGCATAAGTATGAGTGATATTTCCGGTTACTCCAGTATCTGTATTAGCATCTCCCCAATCTATATCATAATTATATGTTGTATATGAAGGGTTGGTTGGAATGGTAACTTGATTGGCTGTAGAAGAGCCTGTCTCGGTATTATTTGTATTCCAAATAGAAGTAAAAGATTGAGAAAAAAGATTAAAACTTAAGAATAAAAGAAAAAGGGTAATACTTTTTTTAAAAATTGGCATGCCGGTTGGTTTATTCGAGGGTTTGCCTCAAATATGCCCATGAAATCGAAATGTTAAATTTTTTTGTTGTGAACGCCTATTAATAAGATGTAAAGTCTAGTTTTTCTGATGAACTGCATTAAAACCAATCCTTTAAAGAATTAGAAAACCTTTTAAGAGGTAGTATTTAATCTTATCGGATTACAGTCAATATATCACTTGTCTTATTTTTAAATTTAGTTTAAATACTATTATAAATGTCTCAAAATAAGGAAGAAAATCATATTAAGTTTGGAATTTCTCACCTACCCAAATTACTGGTGAAAACCTATAATGAATGGATGGAAAAAGAACCTTTTCAAATAAGTGCGGTTATAGCTTATTATGCAATTTTATCTTTACCAGGTCTACTTATTTTAATATTGGAACTGGTTGGTGGTATTTGGGGCAAGGAAATTGTGCGTGGAGAATTATTTGCTGAAATTTCTTCTGCAATGGGACCTGAAACTGCCCAGTCTATACAAGAAATGATTGCGGATAGAGGTAGTGAGAATACATCTATAGTAGCTACAATTTTGGGGGTAGGAGTATTAATTTATGGTGCTACTGGTGTTTTTTATCAATTACAAAACGCATTGAACGATATTTGGAAAGCGAAACCAAAGTACACTAATGAAATTTTATCTACGCTATTTATGCGTTTAAAAGGATTTGGGTTTATCCTTATTTTCGGATTTCTGCTTCTGATCAGTTTTGTGCTAACCTCATTTTTGTCGGCATTTTCTGCTGAACTATCTAGACTTTTACCAGATGGAATGTTGGAGCTAGGTTTTGTGTTGGATATTGTTATTTCCTTGACCTTTATCTACCTATTATTTGGTGCAATGTTTAAATACTTGCCAAGTACCCATGTGCGGTGGAAAGCGGTTAAAGTTGGTGCTGCACTTACTGCATTTTTATTTTTAGTGGGTAAATATGCACTGGCATTTTACTTTGGTAAAGCAGAACCAGGTTCAACATATGGTGCAGCTGGCAGTATAATTTTGGTAATGCTATGGGTGTCCTATTCTAGTTTAATAGTAACATTTGGAGCACAGTTTACCAAAATATATTCAGATAAGTATGTAAAAGTGAGTTAAACCTTTTTCATCTTATCATGAATTTCCTTTAAACATAAATTACCTAAACTACCTTCATGGGTGTGATGAATATCTCTTTTAGGTGTAAACGTACCATCATTTATTTCTTGCCCCATTTTCTTGTAAGCATCTCTAAATGGCATGCCGTTTTGTACCAATTCATTTAAGGTATCTACACTAAATAAGTAGTCGTATTTTGGGTCGTCTAGAATGTTTTTATTCACTCTAATTTCTTTTAGACTAAACGTCAAAATCTCTAAACAAGCTTTCATATCTTGAATAGCCGGAACAATTATTTCTTTCACCAATTGCAAATCTCTATGGTAACCACTCGGAAGGTTATTGATGATTAAGGTTAATTGATTGGGTATAGATTGTAGCTTATTACATTTACCACGAACCAATTCAAATACATCTGGGTTCTTCTTATGTGGCATAATGCTAGAACCTGTAGTCAATTCATCTGGGAATGAAATAAAATCGAAGTTCTGACTCATGTAGAGGCAGATGTCCATTGCCATTTTAGATAGGGTGGCGGCAATGTTGGCAATACCGAAAGCGGTAGCCTTTTCAGCTTTTCCTCTACTCATTTGAGCGGCAACTACGTTATATTTTAAGGTACTAAAGCCCATTTCTTTGGTAGTGAATCTGCGGTCAATAGCAAATGAACTACCGTAACCTGCAGCACTTCCTAAAGGGTTTTGATCGGCAACTTTATATGCTGCTTCAATAAAATAAAGATCATCTATTAAACTTTCTGCATAAGCAGAAAACCAAAGTCCAAAAGAAGATGGCATAGCAATTTGTAAGTGGGTATAACCCGGCAACATTACATCTTTATGTTCTTGCGCTTTTACCAGAAGAAGGTTAAAAAGCGATTTGGTCATTGATTTAATTTCATCTAGTTCATCTTTTAGATAAAGATGCATTGCCACTAAAACTTGATCGTTTCTAGATCTTGCCGTATGTATTTTTTTACCTGTATCGCCTAAACTAAGGGTAAGCATGTATTCAATTTTTGAATGCATGTCCTCAAAAGATTTCTCTATAGAAAATGTACCCTTTTCAATTCTAGCTGCAATATGATTTAGCTCATTTACAAGTTCTTTGGTTTCTTTGGGAGTTATTAAACCAATTTCACCTAACATTTTAGCGTGGGCTTTAGATGCAATTACATCATACTTTGCTAAATGCAAATCAAGTTCTCTATCATTTCCTACCGTAAAATGGTCTATTTTCTTATCGGTGCTAAATCCTTTATCCCAGAGTTTCATAAGTCAAGTTCAAGTTCAAGAGCAAATATCAATTTCATAAAATTGAAGATACTGTTAGCTCTTTATAATTTATTAATTGCTAGCTGAAAGCTTAGTGCAAAAATCCTTTTAATATTTTAATATACAAATCAATACCTTCTACAATTTCATCAACATAGATAAATTCATTGGCAGAATGAGAACGTGTGCTATCTCCTGGGCCTAATTTTAAAGATTGACAACTTAACGCTGCCTGATCAGAAAGAGTAGGTGAGCCATAAGTTGTTCTACCTAACGCAATGCCAGACTGCACTAACGGATGGTCTTTATTTATTTTCGATGAATTTAGACGCAAAGATCGTTCCTTTAATTCGCATGGAGCATCCTTCTTTAGCAAATCTGCAATTTCTTTATTACTATAGGCATCGTTGACCCTTACATCAACTACCAAATCAACCTGTGCAGGTACTACGTTATGCTGCGTTCCAGCATTTATTTGGGTAACGGTCATTTTTACATCGCCCAAAGCTTCAGAGCTTTTCTCGAATTTATAATTTTTGAACCAATCTAATACTTTGATTGACTTATAAATAGCATTGTCCTCGTTGGGGTGCGCTGCATGTGATGGTGTGCCTTTTATTACGGCATCAAAAACTACAAGGCCCTTTTCGGCTATGGCAAGTTGCATTAAGGTAGGTTCACCAACAATTGCAACATCAATATGAGGCAATTTTGGCAATAATCCACGTAGGCTATTTTCCCCAGCATTTTCTTCTTCTGCAGAAGCTACCATTAAAATATTATGGTTGAGATTTTCAGAGTTGTAATATGTAACGAAAGTCGCCAATAGGGATACTAAAGGTCCGCCAGCATCATTACTACCTAACCCAAATAGTTTGCCATCTTCAATATGTGGTAGAAATGGGTCTTTGGTATATGCAGTATTTGGTTTTACAGTATCGTGATGTGAGTTTAAAAGTAATGTGGGTTTTGATTCGTCCCAATATTTATTCTTGGCGATGATATTGTTGAGGTCCCTTTCTGTTGGGATATTGTATTTTCCCAACCAAGCCTGTATAGCATCTGCGGTTTTATCTTCCTCATTGGAAAAAGATTCAATTGAAATCAATTCTTTCAATAATGCTATTGCACTTTCTGTAAGTTCTATTTGGTTCATCTTATAATTTTAAGGTAGTGAACAGTTCTGTATTTTTATCTAGCATACTAACATCACCTAAGCAAACTTTTTCAACATTGTTATCTAATGCATGAAAGCAATTATGAAGTTTAGGTAGCATACCATCGGCTATAACACCTTTAGACAATAGTTCCTTGTATTTGCTTGTATCAATGTTTTTAACCACGCTATTTTCATCTGTAATATCTATTAAAACACCTTTTTTCTCAAAGCAATAATAGAGGGTGGTCTCAAAAACAGAAGCCATTCCAATTGCAATTTCAGAGGCAATAGTGTCGGCATTGGTGTTTAGTAATTGTCCGGCACCGTCATGAGAAAGCGCACAGAAAATAGGAGTAAGGTTTATAGATAGCAGGTTTTTTAATAATTCAGAATTAACACCGTCTATATCTCCAACAAAGCCGTAGTCAATTTGTTTTACAGGACGTTTATGAGCTTGTATGCTATTACCGTCCGCACCACTTAAGCCAATGGCATTGATATTTTTAGATTGTAGTTGAGCTACAATTTTCTTATTGGCTAATCCCCCATAAACCATGGTAATAATATCTACCGTTTCGGCATCGGTAATACGTCTGCCATCAATCATTTTAGATTCAATTCCCAATTTGGTAGCTAATTGAGTAGCTAATTTTCCACCGCCATGTACTAATATTTTAAGTCCCTCTAGTCGAGAAAATGCAGAGAGAAAATTATCTAATGCTTTTTCATCTTCTATGACGTTTCCTCCAATTTTTACTACGGATAGTTTTTCTTTCATGTTAAGCATTTAAAATTCCGCCATCTATAGTCATTGCCGTGCCTGTAATCCAAGAAGCATCATCTGATACTAGAAATAAAGCAAGATTCGCGATGTCATTTGGTTTGCCCAGTCGTTTTAATAATGTTTTGTCCGCTGCATTCTCTACAGCTTTTTTGGGGTTGTCAAAAGCCTTTGCCGAATTCCAAAGTAGCGGAGTATCTACTGGTCCGGGGCATATTGCATTTACCCTGATTTCAGGCCCATACTCGACGGCCATTTGGCGCATTAGTGCTAGTGCTCCAGCTTTGGAAGCACAATACGCAGGGTGATTTGGAAAACTTTTATAAGCGGCTATAGAGGCATTTATTAAAATAGAAGAACCCTCGTTTTTTCGGAGTTCAGGTATTGCATATTTTGATAGATAGAAGATGGAAGACAAGTTGGTATCCATAGTGTTCTTCCATAACTGATCTGGTAAATCGGTTACACTGCCTATACCAAGTATTCCTGCATTCATGGAAACTATATCTAGTTTTCCAAAATGATGAATAGCTGCATTGACCAATTGCTCGTTGTATTCAGAAATTCTAATATCGCCAGCTACAAAAAAAGCATTTTTACCTAGTTCGGCAGATAAGGCATTACCTCGAGTTTCATCGCGACCAGATAAAATTACTTGGGCGCCATTTACAACAAATGAAGTGGCTATGGCTTTACCCATTCCACTGGTTGCTCCTGTAATAATTGCTACTTTGTTCTCGAGTTTGTGCACTGTTTTTATTTTAAATCTTCTAGTATTTTCTTTAAAACTAATTGTGCGGCATACGTTCTGTTATTGGCCTGCTCTATGACCAAAGATTGCTCACTATCTAAAACTTCATCTGCAACTACAACATTTCTACGTACTGGTAAACAGTGCATAAATTTTGCCTTGCCCAATTTTTTTAAGGTCATTTCCCAATTCTTATCTTGAGATTTTATCTGGCCATAATCAGTATAACTGCTCCAGTTTTTTACATAAACAAAATCAGCATTTTCCAATGCTTTCTCTTGATCATATTCTATTTTAGAATCTTTGGTGATGTTAGGGTCAAGATCATATCCTTCAGGATGTGTAATAACAAATTCTGCATTTTGTTTCTGCATCATTTGTACAAAAGAATTGGCAACCGCATGTGGTAATGCTCGTGGGTGTGGTGCCCATGACAAAACTACTTTTGGGTTGTTCTTAAAGTTGTGCTCATCTAAAGTAATGGCATCTGTAAGTGCCTGTAAAGGGTGACCAACAGAGCTCTCCATATTTACGATAGGTACAGATGCATATGTTTTAAAGCCGTTCAGTACTTCTTCTGCTTCATCTAATTCTTTGTCTTTCAAGCCTGCAAAAGCACGTATTGCAATGATGTCGCAATATTGAGAAATTACCTGCGCAGCTTCCTTTATATGTTCAGACGTACCTTGGTCCATAACAGTACCGTCAGCATATTCTAAAGCCCAACCTTCACTGCCAAAGTTCATAACAATAACTTCCATACCCAGATTCATAGCCGCTTTTTGAGTGCTTAAACGAGTACGAAGCGAATTGTTGAAAAACAAAAGTCCTATAGTTTTATCACTACCAAGAGTTTTATGTTTTTTAGGTTGCTCTTTAAGGGTTATAGCTTCCTTTACCCAAGTAGATAAAGAGTCGATATCATTTATAGATAGGTAATTCATAATGCTTTAATTTTTGTAAATGTGCTTTTATTATCAATAGCGTCGGTAATAAAGTGGTCTTTTAAGCCATTGGTAATCCAGGTTTCTATACCTGCCTTCTGGGCAATTGTTGCCGCAACTATTTTAGATTGCATTCCGCCAGTGCCATGGGTAGATTTAGATTCCCCTATTTCTTTTAGTAATATGCTTAAATCTGATACTGATTCAATTGTTTTTGGTTTGGAAGTTGATAGTGAAGACTTCGTATAAATACCGTCAGTATTGGTGGCAATAATTAGAATATCTGCTGATAAAAGCGATGCCGTTAAACCAGCCAATTTATCGTTGTCTCCAAACTTAATTTCATCTGTTGCTACCGTGTCATTTTCATTAATGATAGGGATGAAATTATTAGCGACAAGTACGTTAATTGTATTTTTAATATTCACCCTAGACTGTTCTTTTTCAAAATCTGAATATGACAATAAGCATTGAGATGTAAAAAGCCCCAACTCCCTAAAATTCTCTTGAAAAATACGCATTAAGTGTGGCTGACCAATAGAAGCCAATGCCTGTTTTACATTAATTTCCTCGCCATTATGCTCCAGTTTCACAAATTGTTTTGCTGCGGCAATAGCCCCAGAACTCACAATAATGAATTCATATTGATCTTTTAAAGCTGCTATTTGCCTACCAATATCTTCGATTTTACCACGAGAGATATGATCAGTGTCTTTCGTTAAGGTATTGGAACCCAATTTCAATAAAATTCTCTTTTTCAACATGCTTGTTTCGTTTTCGTCAGGATAATTATTTCTACCTAACTCCTAACTCCTAACTATCTAACTTGACCATTTCCTTTTACGTACCATTTATTGGTAACTAAGTGCTGTAAGCCAATTGGTCCGCGTTGGTGTAATTTATCGGTGCTGATTGCCAGTTCGCCACCTAATCCAAATTGTCCGCCATCAGTAAAACGGGTAGATGCATTATGATATACAGCCGCAGTATCTACAGATTGCATAAATACATCTGCCTCCTCTTCGTCCTTTGTGATAATGGCAGCTGAATGTCCACCACCGTAGGTGTTGATAAGTTGTATGGCCTCATCTACATCGGGCACTTGTCCAATAACAATTTTATAATCTAGAAATTCTTCATACCACACGGACTCATTTTCCATTTGAGAAGTACCATCTAACCCAGCTAGTTTAGCATCGGTCAAAATTGCCACATCATATTTTTTAAGCGTTTTAACCAATTGATTTAAAAACTCCATTTTACGGGGTAAATCTCTAGAGATAATTACTTTGTCAACCGCGTTACATGCCGATATTTTTGTGGTCTTGGCATTGATGATTACATCTAAAGCCATTTGCAAATCTGCTTCATGAGAAACATATACAAAGTTGTTTCCACGGCCGCTAACAATTACAGGGCATTGCGCATGTTGCTTTACAAAAGCAATCAATCTTTCACCACCACGCGGTACAATTAAATCTAGTTTTTGAGCTGGTTTTTCTAGAAACTGCTGCGTTTCTGTTCTTGAATAATTCAAGTACGTAATCCAATCCTCAGAACAGTCACAAGATTCTAAAGCTTTATGCCACAAATTGACTAAAACCAAGTTCGAGTTCAACGATTCTTTCCCACCTTTTAATAAAATCTTGTTTCCAGATTTAAAAGCAATACCGGCAGCTTCAATAGTGACATCTGGTCTAGATTCATAAATGATCATGATAGTGCCGAACGGGGCTGTTTTATTACTAATTTCTAAACCATTGTCATGCGTAAATTGAAAACGTTCTACATGTAAAGGATCAGCTAGTGCAGCTAATTTTTTTAAGGAAGAAACCATTTCTCTAACCTTATCTTTATCCACCTTTAAACGGTCGATCATTGCAATGTCAGCAGATTCGAAAGAATTTAAATCTTTCTCATTTGCAGATATTAAAATAGATTCTTCTTGTTGAACCAATTCTGCCATGCGTTTTAGAACGGCATTCCTTTTTGCTAAGCTGAGCGTTTTTATCATGATAAAGCAGTCTTAAGAGCGGTGAAAAACACGTCTAAATCTTGTTTGGTAATATTCAATGCCGGTAATACTCTAAGTACCGTTTTATCTTTTGCACCACCGGTGAAAAGGTGATGCTCGTGAATCAATTTTTTACGTAGATCAGCTACTTGAAAATCAAATTCTAATCCTAGCATTAAACCTTTTCCTTTTACTCGTTTTACTTGCGGAATTTCTTTTGCCTTTTCATTGAAATAAATCCCGAGTTCTTCAGCATTTGCAATTAAGTTTTCTCCTTCAATGACATCTAAAACAGCTAATGTAGCTACACAAGCCAAATGATTACCACCAAAAGTGGTACCTAGCATTCCGTATTTTGCCTTAATATTCTCATGAATAAGAACGCCGCCAACAGGGAAGCCGTTACCCATACCTTTAGCGATACTAATGATATCAGGTTGTATATTATGATGCTGAAATCCAAAAAACTTACCACTTCTACCAAATCCCGATTGTACTTCATCAGCAATTAATAAAGCATCATTTTCTTTACATAGTGCTGCTACTTTCTGTAAAAATTCTGTGGTAGGTTCATCTAGTCCACCTACTCCTTGTATAGATTCTATAATTACGGCGCAGACATTCTTGGAAATTTCTCGTTCAAAACCTTTTATGTCATTCAGGTCAAGAAAAACTACTTCATGCTGTTGGTTAATTTCAGCATTTATAGAAGGATTATCCGTAACCGCCACGGCAGCAGAAGTACGCCCGTGAAATCCGTTGTTAAAAGCTATAATTTTAGATTTCCCTGTTGCAAAAGATGCCATTTTAAGTGCGTTTTCATTTGCCTCGGCGCCAGAGTTACACATAAAAAGGTTATAATCTTCACACTTAGAAATTACACCAAGTTTTTCTGCTAGTTCCTCTTGTAGCGGATTTTGAACAGCATTACTATAAAACCCTATTTTATCTAACTGGTCTTTTAAACGTTGCACATAATGTGGGTGCGTATGACCAATGGATATTACGGCATGCCCGCCGTAGAAATCTAAGTAGTCTTGACCTTTATCGTCGGTCACTACAATTCCTTTAGCGGAAACAGGGGTTACATTATATAATGGGTAAACGTCGAATAATTTCATAATTCAAAAAGATTCAAGTTCAAAAAAGAACTCATTTAATTGCTGTTTTACTTGGTTTTAAATTCGGTAATCTTATCATAAGAAGCAATAATGCCACGTATTAAAGACGCACTTAAACCTTGGTGTTCCATTTCGTTTAATCCGGTTATTGTACAGCCCATTGGTGTAGTAACACGGTCTATTTCTTCTTCTGGATGGTTGCCAGAGTCTATAAGTAAACTTGCGGCGCCATTACAGGTATGCATAGCAAGTTCTTGAGCCTCTTTTGCATCAAACCCTAATTGTATGGCACCTTGGGTAGTTGCACGTATTAAACGCATCCAGAAAGCAATACCACTTGCACAAATAACCGTTGCGGCCTGCATTTGGTTTTCAGGTATTTCCATAGAATGACCCATTCTATTAAAAATAGCCTTTGTTAAGTCAATACGTTTTTTACCTTTTTCATTACTACAAATACAGGTCATTGATTTACCTACAGAAATAGCGGTATTAGGCATACTTCTAACAATGTAATTATCTTTACCGATAACTGCCTCTATTTTTTCGATTCCGAAACCGGTAATTGTAGATATAATTACATGATTATCGGTCAGTAAATCCTTTACACTTTCTAAGATTGTAGCAAAATGAACGGGTTGCACGGCAAATATTAAGATGTCTGAATTTTGTACGGCCAAACGATTGTCGTTGGTAACCGTAACTTTATCAAATTTTTCAAAATCAGCAATAGATGTAGTATCCCTTTTAGTAAGGTACATACTAGTGGCACCATTACTTTTTAGAATTCCGTTTGCAATGGAAAGTCCTAAATTACCGGTACCTATAATAGCTATTTTCATGTTGTAATTAGTATTTAGTAATGAGTAAAGTACTGAGTGTAGCGGAAGTTAAAATACCCCTGCCTTTAAATTCAGTCCTAAATTTTCTTCTAGTCCTAAAATCAAATTCATATTTTGAACGGCTTGCCCAGATGCACCTTTTAATAGATTATCAATTGCTGAGGTCACCAGTAATAAATCATCGTGTTTATGCAAATGAATATGGCACTGATTCGTATTTACTACTTGTTTTAAGTTGATAGGCTCATCAGAAATTTGGGTAAAGACCGCATCCTTATAAAAATCTTGATACAATACTTTAGCTTCCGATAAATCACCATCGAATTTGGTATACGAAGTCGCTAAAATTCCACGAGTGAAATTTCCTCTATTGGGCATAAAAAATAAGTTCCCAGTATTTTCTTGAAGCGAATGTAAACTCTCATTGATTTCTCCCAAATGCTGATGCGTAAAAGGTTTGTACCAGCTTACGTTATTGTTACGCCATGAAAAATGAGAAGTGGCTGACGGACTAACGCCTGCACCTGTACTACCTGTTACGGCATTTATATGCACTTCATTTTCTAAGAGATTTGCTTTTGCCAATGGAAGCAATGCCAATTGAATAGCTGTTGCAAAACAACCAGGGTTGGCTATGTATTTGGCATTTTCTATTTCGCTTTTATTTAATTCCGGTAATCCGTATACAAACTGTTTACCATCAAAATTAGCATCTGCAACTAGTCTAAAATCGTTACTTAAATCGATAATAATAGTATCTGTAGAAAAGCTGTGTTCCTTTAAAAATGCCGTAGAGTTACCGTGGCCTAGGCACAGAAAAACAACATTAACATTCAGGTTTACATTTCCTGTAAATTCTAGATTTGTTGTTCCTAATAAGTCTGGATGTGCTGTAGTAACCTTTTTACCTGCTCTGGTGGTACTGTAAACAAAATCTATTTCTGCGGCGGGGTGATTCAATAGAATTCGAATAAGTTCGCCACCCGTGTAACCAGATCCACCAATAATTCCTGCTTTAATCATCAGATGAATTTACGTGGTTATATATCTTACCAGAATTGGATAGAATTTTAATAAAGCCTTTAGCATCATCTGCTGTCCAGCCTTTATTTACTTCGCCATATTTACCGAAAGCATCTGTCATTAAATCATGTTTTGATGAAATACCGTGCAGCCTAAACTGAAAAGGATATAAGCCAACATATACATCACCTGAAACGGTTTTTTGAGTGTCGGTTAAAAAGGTCTCTATATTTCTCATTACCGCATCTAGGTAATTACCTTCATGCAATAACATACCGTAGAAATTACCTTGTTGCTCTTTTTGGTATTGTTGCCATTTAGTAAGTGTATGCTTCTCTAAAAGATGGTGCGCCTTTATGATAATTAATGAGGCGGGAGCTTCAAAACCAACTCTTCCTTTAGTACCAATAATAGTATCGCCAACATGAATATCTCTACCAATTGCATATTTAGATGCAAGAGCTTCAATTTTTTCAATGTTGTTTACCGGCGTATCTTTTTCTCCATTAACCGCTACTAATTCTCCTTTTTCAAAAGTTAAAGTAATATCTGTCGGATTTTTTTCTTGTAACTGGCTTGGGTAAGCACTATCTGGTAATGCTTTGTCTGAAGTCAAAGTTTCTTCGCCACCTACCGATGTTCCCCATAAACCTCTATTAATAGAGTATTTTGCCTTTTCCCAAGGATAATCTACCCCATTTTCTTTTAAATAAGCAATCTCTTCTTCCCTAGCCAATTTGTTATCTCTAATAGGGGTGATAATTTCTATTTCAGGAGCAATGATTTGGAAAATCATATCAAAACGTACTTGATCATTTCCTGCGCCTGTACTACCATGTGCGATATATTTGGCACCTACTTTTTTGGCGTAGTTTACAATTTCAATAGCCTGTACTATTCTCTCTGCACTAACAGAAAGAGGGTATGTATTGTTTTTTAGAACGTTTCCGAAAATAAGGTACTTAACTACCTTGTCATAAAACGTTTGTACGGCATCAATAGAGGTGTAAGAAGTAGCACCTAACTGAATAGCCTTTTTTTCTATTTCCTTTATTTCATCTGATGAAAAACCACCTGTGTTTACACTTACTGCATGAACTTCAAAGCCTTTGTCTTTTGATAAATGTTTTGCGCAATAAGATGTATCTAATCCGCCGCTGTATGCTAGTACTAATTTTTTCATTTTAATATTTTCAATCCCAGTATATCCGGGTAATTATATGATTCAATTTGAATAGAGAATAGTTTTCAATTGAGAACAGCTATATTTTAAAAATGAAGCTCGTTCTTATCTCTTTTCAGAATTATGATTTACTTTTTTCGACTTTCTTTTAAGGAACAAACTCTCTTTAATACTTTTTAATCTGGTAAAAGCCTTACTGTTCACTTGCTTTACTTCTTCAGTTTTTTTCTTAACATTACCATCATAGAGCATACCGGTGCATAAGCACATTTTTTGTTCTGTTCTGGTAAGGATATCGAAATTTTTGCAAGTTTGGCAGCCTTTCCAAAACTCTGGGTCATCAGTGAGTTCAGAGAAGGTAACAGGTTTGTAGCCAAGCTCGTAGTTAATTTTCATAACAGCTAAACCAGTGGTGATTCCAAATATTTTGGCATCAGGAAATTTTTCTCTGCTGAGTTCAAAAATTCTAGCTTTTATGCTTTTTGCAAGTCCTTGCCCCCTATAATCAGGGTGTACTATTAATCCGGAATTGGCAACAAATTTCTCATGTCCCCAAACCTCTATATAGCAAAAGCCTGCAAATTTCTCTCCGTCCAACGCTAAAATAGCATTGCCGTTAGATAGTTTTCTCTGGATGTATTCTGGTGTACGTTTCGCAATACCTGTTCCGCGAACTTTAGCCGAATCTGCTATGGTGTCGCAGATATCCTGAGCGTATTTAAAATGTGATTCGTTAGCAACAATTAAGTTCATTGCCAGTTAGATTTAAAAGTGTAAAAAAAGTTTTGATTTTCTGTGCGGAAATGGACTCACCTAATTCCATAAATATATCTTACCCTTACGGGCGACGACGGCGAGATGTGAACGGACGCGCAAGAGCAACTGGGCTCACGGTACTATATAAAAAGTAGATTTCTTCGTTCATTACGGGGTAAATGTACAAATTATATTTATTTGACAACCCGCATGAGAAAATTTTTACAAAAACTTCACTTTTTGTTATGATGCGTAACAATTTCATAAACTATGAAACCGAACACTGAAGTATATTCAATGCCTAGTAACCATAGGTTTTCATTAAAATCTGCTTGTGAATATGCGAAATAACTAAGTACAATGGCTGCAGACCATATAATAGCGTATCTGTAGGTAGTGAAAATAGAAAGTAATACTAGAAAAATAGGATACCAAGGGTGTACAGTAGTAGAAATGAAATAATAAATTGTCATTACCCACATCATTGACCAAAGCACTCGGTTTAAATCATACTTTTTAGGTAATAATGTAAACAATGCTACTGTAACAATAGTAAGTACAGGGGTGATTTTACCATATTCTTTAATAAACTCCCATGGTTTGGCATCAAAATGTATGGCTATTTTTTTAGCAATATTGTAAATGCTAGAATTGAATTCAAAATTAGAAAACCACAAGCTGATCGTTTTTGTATAGTTGTCTATAAATTCTGGTGTATTAAAAGGTAGGAACAGAACGATAGAAGTAATACCTATAATACTATAGAATATGATGCTCTTTTTCCATCCTAAGTATTTAAAAAATAGCGGTAGAAATAACAAGGGAACTAGTTTTACCGAAATGGAACATGCCATAACAACGGCTGCTACCTTCCATTTGTTGATAGATAATAAAAACATAGAAAGGATGAAGAAAAATAGCATGACTCCTTCAAAGTGAAGGTTACCTGTTAATTCAACGATTACTAGCGGATTTAAAAAATACCAGAATATTAAGTGAGGAGATTTATTTAGGTTTTTTAACAACCTTCTACCAAAATAGAACACACCAATATCTGCAAGAATGATAGTGATTCTTAGAACCAGTAAAGACCCAAACATACTTTTACCGCCAATAAACGATGCCAGTGCAAATAGAAGTTGGTTTAATGGAGGGTAGTTACTGTAATGCCGAGCGCTTAAACTTCCCATTCCTTCATAAAGAACATCGGCATTGGGTATGATGGAAACCATGTTTTTTATAAGTTCATCTGGTGTGTGTAGATAGGGGTTATCCCCATTAGCAACCAAATGTCCGTCCCATATGAACCGATAAAAATCTTGAGAAAGATTGGGTTCTGTAAATAGAAAAACAAGTCTAAAAATAATGCCTAACCCTAATAGGAATCTAAAGTTCAATTTCTCGAACTGAATCAATTTGAAGCAAAAAAAGAAAAGTGCAACAAAAAGCGTTAGCAGTTTAACGAAATCTGTTCGCTGCAAATGATATGCAAAGGTGTAATAAAAGACAAAGCTTAAAACGGCTAATATCAAGGAAACTCGATGGAGTTTCAAAAAAGTTTTAAAATTAGTCGGCATTAGGGGCTTTGATTTAAAGGCTAGTCAATTTAATGGTTTTTTATTGAAAAATGATTTCAACGTCACATCATTTTTCCTAAAATCTCTTTCATCATTTTTGCAGCCAAATAAGCGGTCATGTCGTTAAAATCGCGATCAGGGTTGTATTCTACAATATCAGCACCAACAATTTCGGTATCTATACTATGAATTAAGTCTATCACTTGACGTGAAGAGAGGCCACCGGGCTCGTGATGAGATACTCCAGGAGCAAACGCAGGATCGAAACCATCCATGTCTAAAGAAATGTATAACGGATTCTCAAATTTAGGAATGTTATTTAGGTCAAGGTTTCGCATTTCATGAACGTCTACCTTATACTTTTCTGCTTGTGCAGCCTGATGCGGATTCAAAGTTCTAATACCTACTTGTACCAGTTTAACGGCAAATCCATTTTCCATAATTCTAGCAAACGGACATGCATGAGAATAAGGATCACCTTCATAATCATCATATAGATCTGCATGTGCATCTATATGTAAAATATCTAGTTTGGGATATTGCTCATGAAACGCTTTTATTATAGGGAAGGTAACCGAATGATCACCGCCTAATGAAAGTAGTTTAACGCCAGATTCAATATTTTTTCTGGTAATGTCTGTAATATCAAAATACTCATTTATGGTAAAATCACCTTTATCGGTTATAGCATCATGTTCAATTGACACCCCGAATTCGGTACATAGATTCATCGAATCGCTGTACAATGCTCTTTTAATTAAAGCAGGAGCTTTTGCCGGACCCTGTTGAAACGATGATTTGGCATCCCAATTAAGACCTTGAATATTAATAGTTTTCATAAAGTTGAATTCTTTTGTCAGTTACTGTATTAGTACATTGTATTTGGGTTCTTAGATTTTTTGGGTATTTGTTGAATAGCATCCCAATGTTCACAAATTTTACCGTTGGTATCAAATCTAAAAAAATCCATGGTAATGTATTGGTCATTTCCTGGCCATATTTGGTGCGTATGTAATGCCACTAAATCACCTTCGGCAATACAACGTACAAATTCAATAGACTTTTCTGGGTATTCTGATTTCATGCGTTCAAAATAATCAATGAAACCTTGTGTGCCGTTAGCTACATCTGGGTTATGTTGAATGTATTCGTTACCTACATATTTTTCTATAGCCAATTTTGGTTGTCCTAAATAAGCTGTTTTGTAAAATGCAATGGCATTTTCTTTGTTTCTCTTTAGGTTCATAATAATGCTATTTTTAAGTGGTTATTTTAGTGAAAATACGTTTTTCTAAATTCCATAGGGGGGTCATTCCCATTTTAGATTTAAAGAATTTTGAAAAGTAAGCATAATCAGAAAACTCTAATGTATTTACAATAATTTCGGTACTCCCTATTCTATTGAGAACAGTCAATTTTAGAATATCAAGATCCATCAGGATCTATTTTTTTTATAAAAGTTAATCTCTTTTTTCAGTATGCAATTGTGTGACTAGGCTGAATTTAACTGGTTTTGATCAGTAATAAATTTTTAGTGTACTGTAAGGAATTAAACAAATAGCTATATCTTTAAAACATCCTCCCAATGATGTATTTTAATTCCCAAAACTAACACTTCAATTATTGACTAAATCAAAATCATTACACATGAAAAAACTTGTTACTACCAGTATCGCAATAGCTTTTTTAGTACTTTCTTCCTGTAAAGAAGAGCCAAAACCGGTCGTAGACCAAACAGCGGAATTGAACAAATGGTTCGACGATAAATACGAAGAGCAGTTACAAATGAGTCCGTTGGGATTGACCGCTCAGGGCAGAAAAGATCAATATGATAAAATTGATGATTTAAGTAAAGCAGCTGAAGAAAAAGAGTTGGCTTGGTATACAGAAACTACCAACGAATTAAAAGAGAAATTCGATTACGATAAGCTAAATGATGCCGATAAAACGTCTTACGATTTATGGGTTTATCAATATGAGACATTAAAAGAGGGTGCCACTTTTGAGAATTTAGATTACGTTTTTGATCAAATGCGTGGTATGCATACGCGTTTACCAAGTTATTTAATCAATTTTCATAAGGTAGATAGTATTTCTGACATGAAGGCTTATATCTCTAGAGTTAAAGAGGTCTCAAGAGGAATTGATCAATTGGTAGAGCGAGCAAAAGAACAAGCCACAGCAGGAAATTTACCTCCAAAATTTGCGTTCACTACGGTTATTGCTCAAACAAAATCATTGAAAGATGGTACGCCATTGCTGAACGATATGAACGGTAAAATTGATGCGCTTGTAGCATCAGAAGAAATTACGGCAGAAGAGGCTACTTCACTAAAAGAAGAATCGGTAAAGGTTCTAAATGATTATTTTTCACCATCATACGATAATTTATTGGCTTGGTTAGAAAGTGAGGTTGATAATGCGGAAGAAACACCAACGGGCGTAAGTCGTCATGAGCACGGTAAAGATTTTTATAATTATCGTTTAAAAGTTTTTACTACCACAGATTTAACAGCAGACGAAATTCATGAAATTGGTCTGGCAGAGGTAGCAAGGATAAAAGAAGAAATGATGGCAATCAAAGAAAAGGTAGGTTTTGATGGCGATTTAAATGCTTTTTTCAAATTTGTGAATACAGACCCGCAATTCTTTTTCCCAAATACAGACGAAGGTAGACAGGGGTATTTAGATGAGTCCACAAAGTATTTAGATGACCTAACTAAGAAGTTGCCAGACTACTTCGGTATTTTACCAAAAGCAAAGTTGCAGGTAAAAAGGGTAGAGGCTTTTCGTGAACAAGATGGTGCACCACAGCACTATTCTGCAGGTACACCCGATGGTTCTAGAAAAGGTACCTATTATGTGCATTTATCAGATATGAACGCTATGCCAAAAACTACCATGGAAGGCGTTGCGTATCATGAAGGTAACCCAGGGCACCATATGCAAATTTCTATTGCACAAGAGTTAGAAGCGGTACCTAAGTTTAGAACTCAGGCAGGTTTTAGTGTCTATAGTGAAGGTTGGGGATTATATTCAGAGGCTTTGGCTAAGGAAATGGGCGGTTACCAGAATCCATATTATGATTTCGGTCGCTTGGTAAATGAAATTTGGAGAGCAATACGTTTGGTGGTAGATACAGGAATACATGCAAAAGGATGGACAGAAGCAGATGCTGTAAAATATTTTACAGAGAATTCATCAATTTCTCAAGGTGCTATTGTTGCAGAAGTTCAGCGGTATATGGTAATGCCAGGACAGGCGACTTCTTATAAAATAGGAATGCTTAAAATTCAAGAATTGCGTAAAATGGCAGAAACCGAGTTAGGTGATAAATTTGATATTAAAGGATTTCACGATACTATTCTTGGCGGAGGTGCTTTGCCTTTAGAATTGTTAGAACGTAGAGTAAAGACTTGGATAGCAACTCAGAAATAATTAGAATTCATCTATTTTAAAGTATATTAACAAGCCATAAACGAAAGTTTATGGCTTGTTTTTTTAATATAGAGTACGGTGAATAACAAAGAAATTAAATCGAAACGAAATAAAAAACCATGGCCTACGAAAGATGCCATGCAGCAGGTCTATGAAAAGAACCTGTGGGGTAGCAGTACTTCAGATTTTTACTCTGGTGATGGATCACATCGTTCAGAAATTGTAGCGCCTTATGTAGAAGCTCTGGTCAAATTCTTAAATGCGTTTGAAAGTCAGGTTTCGGTGTGCGATTTAGGCTGTGGAGATTTTAACGTTGGCAAGGAGTTGGTGATGTATACCAAGAAATACATTGCCGTTGATATTGTACCTGAGCTAATTGAGCGAAACAAGAAGGCGTTTGAATTGGGAAATCTAGAATTTCAATGTTTAGATATTGCCGTAGATGAGTTGCCAATTGCAGATTGTGCTATTGTTCGTCAAGTGCTGCAACATATATCAAATGCAGAGGTGAAAAAAGTTATAGATAAGTTATATGATTATAAATATCTAATAGTTACGGAACATGTGCCTGAAGGTGATTTTGTGCCCAATATCGATATTATATCGGGACAAGGAACCCGATTAAAAAAACAGAGTGGAATTGATCTTTTAGTTGCACCTTTTAATTTAAAAATAGTTGAAGAAAAACAATTATTGGCGGTAAGGGACGGAAAGGGAGTTATCATAACTACGATGTATAAGATTGACCAATCCTGATAAATATCATAGAATAAATTACTACAGTTATCTAGCTTTGATAATATCATAAAAACAAAACTAGATGAACAAGGTAGAGATAAATCAAGGAGAGATTAAAGTGAAATTCAATGAGCCAACTACTGGTAAAGTATCTTTTGAAGAATTAGGAATTTCTAATGAAGTCGCAGAGTTAGAAAGCGGATTGCTTCGTTTAGTTTTTGATCTTGAGGGAATTGGTGAGCATGATTATTATCAAGTACCTACTATTGAGGTGTTTTACGAAGAAAAAATGTCTGAAACCCATTGGATATGTGAGTTCAACGGAAAAACAATTTTAGATAAATTAGACCATCATGGTCATTCTACCATATTATTATTAAACAGAAATGTGTTAAGCGAATTAGAGCAACATCATGAAAATGTATTAATAGTTCATGCAGAATTTCCAGAATCTGCAAAGTTAAATCTTAAGGAATCTTCTGTGCATTTATTCAAATAGAATACAGTATAAAATTTTAAAAATAGAGGGTAGCGCGTGGTTTGCTTGATTTCAAGTGGTATTTCAAATCAATTAACCAAATAGATTGTTGTTTAGGTCACAAGTCTTTTTTTTGCTATCCTTTTTTTACTTACAATTTTCATTTATCAATTTTTCTACTTCATTGCCGTACTGTTTGGTGTATTTCAATTCAATCGCTTTTTTTAATTCAACGCCTTTTTTAAGATTACGCATGGTTGCATATACCTTGTGTTTTTTTTTTGCGAATAGGATGGCACTTTGATAAACAATCCATATTAATACCCGAATTCATAGGTTCTTTTACCTATTCTAATGGTATTAAACTTTTGTAAATCTTATAGATACTTTTCTACGCCCTTAACTCTAGGTGTAAATTTACTTATGTCATCATCAGAAACATCAATATAACTATCAAGAGAACTTGCTACATAATAAATTATCTTTTGCATATTTCTAAGTTTAAAATAATGTTGAATTATAATGGCAATTTGTATGCTTTTTAATAACACGATACAGTAAATAGAAGCCTAAGTTTGCTAAAGCAATTGATGTAGATATAATTAAATAGATTTATTATTTACCAGCTCCACTTCAAAAAGATCAAGTCATTATCCCCAATATTCTTTATCTGTGGTAGTAAAACCAAATTTCCAAAAAAAAACTTATAAGCCAATTGCGAAGTAATAACTATGATTTCACTTGCATTTTCAAACTTACTCTAGTTCAAAAATTATATTTCTTTCCGTACTTTTCTTATACATGTCCTTAGGTATAATGGTCTTTTTTGCAGTTGAAGAATAGTTTTTGCTATTTGGGTTTAGCAAATATTCTAGTTGATGTACAATCATTTTTTCAAAAGGAATAAGAAAATCCTTTGTCTCGCATTGTTCTAAATCACCTTCCTTAAGTAAATTTAAGACCGTATAAACAGATTCAATAGTACTAAGGCAGAGAGAATTTGGCTGCTGTTTAATGATGAATTTTGATTTTATTTTATTATCGAAACTCACTCTTTTTAAGTTCTGCAAGTTCTTACTAAGTTTAAGCATTTTACGGGCGCAGGGCCATGTACCATCTAGAATGAAAATGTGTGGGTTAGTACCCATAAATGAATTTATTTCTGAACTTTCTCTTATAGACAAGTTGAAATTATCTTTTCCCGGATAAAGTAAAAAAGAATTTTTCTCTTTAGTCAGTATTTCATTTACACGATTATTATTGGTGAAATCTACACCCACTATAATTTCTGAATTTTTAAGTTGAAGCTTAGTCATATGTCCCGTTCCATTTTTTTCTTTTTTGTACTCTTTAGGGTGCATAAGAATAATAAAACGTGCCTTTGTCTTAAAAGGACTAATGTGTTTGCAAATACATGTGCTTGAGGGTCTCATGCATTTATAACATTTAATTCTTGAGTTTTTAATTTCTATTTGCAAGCTGTATATCTCTTTATTTTTCTAATTAGTCGTGGCGAACTTTTCAATCGTCACCGAAGTATGAAAAAAACAAAACTCCGTATTCATTATAGCTTTCTTAATGATTATTTTTTCCCGTATACATAGTATTCATACATCTTAATTACACAGGTGTCAGAAGTTAAAAAGGTTCTTTTTTTAATTTCTTCATCAGGAATTGAGTAATAGTAATTTGGAGCATTGCTTCCTAAATTAGGAACTCCCCTGTGAATTTCATCACAATAAGAACATGAAAATTTAAAAGTACTAATATCTGACATCTGGTTATATTGAGTTTAACGTTTTGTATAAAATGCGTTTTAATGCATTTTATACCTTGTGTGTGCCCAGCATGGGCATCTTTTTAACTACAGAAAAGTAGTTGATTAATCTAGAGGGTGCAAGTCCCTTATGGACAGGGGTAACGCCTTTAACCATTAGTAAGTTGCAAGGTTGCTAGTTGCGAAGCTAGGACTGAAGGAAGCGAGCCTACAAACTCTGGTACTGACGAATAGGAACCTGATATGAGGCTATAAGGTCGGGTAAGCAGGCACATAACTGTGACGCCCCAAACTCCAAGCAATTGGAAGCAGACCAAAGTAGTAGATTGGGCAGCGATCAGAGGAAAGAAGATGCCCTTACCTGGGGAGGTCTCCCAAGCTACGAGTAGCTATATGGAGAAGTCAGCAGAGGTCATAGTAGTTCAGTTGTGATACTGAATGAAGGACTGAACGTTAATGGTCTTTAATGAACTAAGGAGTTTAGCTGTGTTACAGATAGTTTTCCAGCAGTTAAATAGCCTTAAATCAAGCGAGACACCTAAACAATTTTATAGTACCGATGATTAAGGAATTAATCAACAAAGAAAACCTAAACCGCGCCTATTTAAAGGTCTACCGAAACCGTGGAGCAAGCGGTGTAGATGGCATGGAAGTCCATGAACTGTCTCGCCACTTTGGGCACTATGGCGAACAGTACGCCTTGCAAATAGCAAGTGGCACGTATTATCCCTCAGCGATAAAGGGCATAGAGATACCGAAATCAAACGGAAAGACGCGCCTTTTAGGCGTACCTACCGTAGTAGACAGGGTATTTCAACAAGCACTACATCAAGTGTTAGAACCTTTGTTCGAGAAAGATTTTCATGCTTATAGTTTTGGTTTTCGTCCTCAGCGTAACACGCATCAAGCGTTAGCGAAGAGCCTATCAGAAATCAACTCGGGCAGAAAGTATATTGTGGACATCGACTTAAAGAGCTTCTTTGACGAGGTAAGACATGATGTGCTTCTCAACTTGATACATGACAAAGTAAGGTGTCCACTAACGCTAAAGTTGCTACGCAAATTCTTACGTGCACCTATTGAAATCAATGGCAGCTTGCACAAACGCAGTAAAGGGGTACCGCAAGGTTCGCCCTTAAGCCCACTTCTGTCGAATATCTTGCTCAATGAGCTAGATAAAGAGTTAGAAAAGCGTGGTCACGAGTTTGTACGCTATGCCGATGATTTCAGTATTTACCTGCGCAGTAAGCCAGCCGCCAAAAGGGTAGGGAATAGCATTTTCAAGTTTTTGCGAGACAAGCTGGACTTACCCATCAACCGAGAAAAGAGCGGATTACGCACCCCTTACAACTTCAATTTATTAGGCTACGGATTTGTTCCTACCTATAAGAAAGGAGAACGGGGCAGGTATCAATTTGTGGTAGAAAAGTCGAAATGGCAAGTGCTGAAACAAAAGTTAAAGTACCTGACCAAGAAGACGGTTCCTGCCAGTTTTGATGAGCGTATACAGCGCATAAATAGGTTGATACGTGGTTGGACAAACTACTTTAAACTAGCGAACATTCAAGCAAAGCTAAAGCAGCTGGATGAATGGTTGCGAAACCGATTACGGTACTGTATTTGGCATTACTGGAAGAAACCCGAGCGCAAGCGTAAAAACCTTATCCGTTTAGGTATTGAACAAGGACAAGCCTATGCATGGAGCAGAACCAATATGGGAGGATGGGCAGTAGCCCAGAGTCCTATTCTGGGTACCACCATAACCGTATCACGCTTAAAGCAGCGAGGATATCTAAGTCTATTGGATTACTATAAGAAAGTAAAGCATCATTAACGAACCGCCCAGTACGAGACCCGTACGCTGGGTGGTGTGAGAGGCGCAGTCCGTTCCTAACTAGGGGCGGACCCGTCTACTCGATTAGGAATAGTTAAAGTTTAATTTGATCGATATAAAAGTAAGAATATGGAATTTAAATCCGTCGCGGCAAATTGTCCTTGCGTTTCCGACCAAAACCTAATTCCAAGTGTAATTTCACCATCTGGAAGTTGATTAATGATATTTTCAGAATATAAAAATTGAGCATCTTCGGGTAGATTATTGGAACTCAAAAGGCTATTAGCAATGGGTTCTTCATTCGTCCTATCGTATAATTCCACAAATGAAGTATTACTAATATCCCCTACATATGGGTCCGCAGCAAAAACAATTGAGTCGACTTCTACGAAAAAATTCTTGTCAAAATTAATAAGATTTCCCCCAATAATTGGAGTTGTGCTTGTTGTATTGCCTCCAAAATCAAATCTAAACCTTACCTGCTCATCTGAAACTCCATTGGAACCATTACAAATGAATGATGTATTTTGAATTTCATTAGATTCAAGCGTCCCATTAACATTTTCATCAATTCCTGAATCTAACCTAATTCCACCAGTATCACAGTTCAAACCTTGTGGTTCGTTGGAAGTATTAATTATACTGATTAGACCATCCAAACCATTTTCTCCCTCAGTACCTTGGTCGCCTTCACAAGACATAAGTAGTATTGTAATTAGTGGTATTGTGAATTTAATAACTTGTTTGTAATTCATGTAGTTGTTTTTAATAATTATTTCTAACAATTGTATAAGGTAACAAGTTACTTTATACGCTATTTAAGACGAATAAGATCACTAGTAATCTTATTCCTGTTTTATGTGTAAGTTAAACCAATGAGAAGAATTAAGATATTAAAAAGGGACAGCCAAATGGCTATCCCTTTTTAATATCTTAATTAAAGCTGTTTTAAGCTCTTGAGGTCAATGATTTAAAAAATACAAACCCAAAGCCTAAGAACAGCATAAAGTGAAACGGAAACAACCCGAAATCATTCAATGGTATAGCGCTGTACATACCAAACATGAAATAAATCATTAAGGCAAATTCCAATATCATATTTGGCGATAATTTTTTAGCCAAGTACTTGTTACCTTTCCAGCTTTGCTTTATGGTGCTAATATTGAATTTTGGCGTACGTACAAATTCACTTCTTTTACCCATATGGCCTTCAATTACGGCAATGGTATTGTGTAATGAGAAACCTAAGGCAACAGAGAAAAAGGTGAAGAAGATACGTATGTAATCTACAAAGTTGTTAAAGCCGCTACCTTGTATACTCTTATATGTAAACCAATAGCAAACAAACAAAATAATTGTACTTACGGTAAACAAGCTTAATAGAGAAAATACCCAGTCTAAATGACCGTAAGTGTTCTTGATATAAAGTGATGGGATACTTAATAATGCAACTAAGAAAACACATAAGAACATAGAACTGTTCAGTAAATGCATTACACCATGAAACTTGGTTTTAAAAGGTATGTTTTTAGCTTTGACAACGCTCCAAACTGTTTTTCTAAAGTTCTCTGCACCACCTTTGTTCCAACGAAATTGTTGAGAACGTGCGGCACTAATTACAACCGGAAGTTCTGCAGGAGTTTCAACATCTTCTAAATACTTGAATTTCCAATCTTTTAATTGTGCACGGTAGCTAAGGTCAAGATCTTCTGTAAGTGTATCGCCTTCCCAGTTACCAGCGTCTATAATACATTCTTTACGCCAAATACCTGCTGTACCGTTAAAGTTGATAAAATGTCCTTTGCTGTTACGCCCAACTTGTTCTAAAGTAAAATGCGCATCTAAGGCAAATGCCTGTATTTTTGTTAATGTAGAGTAGTCCCTGTTCAAATGTCCCCAACGGGTTTGAACCACACCTATTTCTTCATCTTTAAAATAAATGACCGTTTTCTTCAACCAATCTGAAGCCGGTAAGAAATCGGCATCAAAAATGGCGATGAATTCACCCTTTGCTACTTTAAGTCCTTCTTTTAAAGCTCCTGCCTTAAAACCAGATCTATCGGTTCTTGTAATGTGCTGAATATCTAAACCGGTCTCTTGTAGTTTTGCAACGCTAGCAGCGGTAGTAATTACGGTATCATCTGTAGAATCATCTAATACCTGAATCTCTAGCTTACTTTTTGGGTATTCTATTTTGGCAATATTCTCCAATAATCTATCCATCACATACTCCTCGTTAAAAACTGGAAGCTGAATAGTTACGAATGGAATTTCTTTTGGATCTAGTAGATTAAATTTAGGTGCGGTAGTGTTCTCTCTTTTTTGTGATAAATAATTGATCAATAGATTCAGCTGCGCCAAGCTATAAAAGAAAATTAATAGTAAAGAGATACTATAAATTACGATGATAAGATACGCAAGAGCTAATGCCATATTATTTTATACTGTATTTGAAGATCCACCCCAATATTTTTATGCCCGCAAATATACTACCTTTTACGGTTCCTGACACTTTTGATATGCCAATTCTTCGTTTGTAACGTGCTGGTACTTCGGTATATGTCATTTTTTTCTTAAGAACTTTCAATTGCATTTCAACCGTCCATCCATAAGTTTTGTCTTCCATGTTCAATTCTTTGAGCTTTTCGTATTTAATTGCCCTAAAAGGACCTAAATCCGTAAATTTTGCACCAAAAAATAAACTCATTAAAAATGTTGCCAACCAGTTGCCAAATACTTGTTGTGGGGTCATGGAACCTTCTTCTCGCAAGCTTTTTGTTCTTGCGCCTACCACAAAATCGATGTTATTTTCCAAAATAGGAGCAACTATCTTGTCCAGTTCCTCAGGATAATCTGAATAGTCCCCATCAATAAATACGATAATGTCTGGTTGTTTAGATTTCGCGGCAATGTAATCTAATCCTTTAAGACAGGCGTACCCATAACCTTTTCTAGTTTCGGTAAGCACAGTGGCACCTGCTTTTTCTGCATTTTTTACAGTGTCGTCTGTAGAATTATTATTCACCACAATAACCTCAGAAACCGTTTTTGGTATTTCATTGATGACATGGGCAATGGAATCTGCTTCGTTAAAAGCTGGTATAATTACTTTAATGTCTGTCATTATTTTAAATCAGATAAACTATTTTCATGGGTAAAAGCACGAAAAGATTTCCATTCTTTTATTTTTTCACCCTTGCTATATTTCTCGGCAGATATCAATTTAGCGTCTTCGTATTTTAAGCAGTAACCATCTTTAATACCTTTTGTCAATTGACATTTATGGTTTATACGTCCTTTTTTGTCATAGAATAACCACCAGCCTATTTCTTCATGTTCTGCGAATCTGCCTTCTTTTGTTCTAATGCGGTTTTCATCGTAAAAGAACCAATATTTTTCTCTTTTGCCATAAGCGAAAAACCCCTGTTCAGACTTATGACCGTTTTTATGATAGAAAGTCCAATAATCTGTTTTCGTATTATATCGCATCCATCCTTCGCTAGCCAAAGTGCCGTCATCATAATAGGTGCGTTCGTAACGTTTGTCTTCTGGATTTATAAAAGCTAACAATCCAAAACAAATAAGTACGGCGTATACTGATTTTAATAGTTTCATATCTAATTATTTCAGGTTAAGAGCTTCTTCATCGTTTAAACACCAGAAATCAATATATTATTTTGAGCCCTTAAGTTTATAGGTTTTATTTCCTTTGCTGAGCGCAATTTCAGTTCCCTGCCATACTAATGTGCCAGTCATTGTCTCGGGAATCTTTATTTCTGCGGTTAGCTTATTCTTAGTTCTTTTCAGGTTGAATATTATATTCCCGTTCGGTGTAGGCAATATGCCTTCCATAGCATGTAATTTGCCAAATACAGGGGCAATACGCACCTCTTCAAAGTTATTTTTTACAGATTGGATACCTGCTAAGTAATTAAAATAGAAATATGCAGGTGACGCACTCCATGGGTGAACCTCTGATCGTGTTGGTTTTTCTGCACTTTCAAAACGTTCTAGGGTTGTGGTCATGTTGTCATCAATCATTTTCTCCCACGGTTTTTGTACAGCATCGAACAACTCTGGAGCACCTACTTTTTTAATCGCTTCAAATAGATAAAAGCGATAGTAATAGGTAGCTTGTAGTAAATCTTCTTCATTTAAGATTTTATCTAATAGTGCTCTTTGCTCATTCTTAGGAATAGCATCTGTCAATATGGCCATGATATTGGTGTGCTGGTCATATATGGTCTTGTCTGGTCTTTCGGCAAAAAGATTTCTTTCGGTATCGTAACACAGATTGTAAACTGATTTTTTTATTTCCTCAGCACGATTTTTAAATGTTACTGAAGTTTGTTCCTTTCCAATTTCTTGAAATAGGCGAGATGCATTCTGTAAAGCATGTACATAGTGTAAACTTACTACAGCAGAGTTGAGTCCGTCATTTTTTGTTGCCGTACCACTACCGTTATTTGGTCCTGTATACCAATCTACAAAATAGCGGTAGGGGGTTTTGTTGACCAAGTTTAACTCGTTCATGTTTTTTTCAAAACCAGCCAAAGTATTTACGATTCCGTCTTTATAAGTGTGAATAAATTCTTTGTCGCTAGAGGTGTTGTAATAGTCGGCAATCATATCTACCCAAACAAGGGAATAAGTAGGATAAATAAATGTAGAACGAAGCGGATAGGCACCTAAGATATTACCTTCAGAATCTCTAGAATGATCAAATTGTCTAATGGCATTTTTAGTATGCTCGGCATTACCGCTCATAGCTTGCCAAATTAACCCCTGTATTTTAGTGTCGCCAACATACTGCATGGTCTCGTAATAAGCATCACTTAAAAAGTAATCTTGTGTGCATATATCAATAGTACGTTTACATATGTCAAAAATCTCATTGTATGTTTCATCATCTGATGTAAATTCTGCAATGGAAGGAATGGTAGTTCTTGATCTATGGTTTACAAATTTCTGTAAAACAAGTTCTTGGTCTTTCGTTTCAATTTCAAATTCAATGAACCTGAAAGTACGCATCCAGTTTGGGATAAATTTCTGCGCATCTTCGCCGTTAGAAATGATTTCATCGTAGTAGCCTAAAAGCTGTTTGTTTTCTAAATCATTACGATCCCCCTTTTCATTATTGGGACCAAAAAGATTCTCGGCATATTTGATGCTGATTTTAGCCGATTTTCCTTTACGGAAGATTAATTCTGGGAATCCGTTGGTAACATATTGTTGATCCAGAAGAAACGTAGTTTTAGAGTTTGGAGCAATTTTTAACTCGCCCAATACCGGGAATTCTGTAGCAATAGGTTTCGATGATCTTACAATACTTCCTATTCTCTCCTCATCCCAAGAAAGTAACGGCAGATTACGTGGCTCTAACAAATAGGCAATTGATCCGCCCATACTACTGGCATTTTCAAAAAATTCAACTTTTTTCCAATCAGAATCATCAAAATCTAATGTTTCCCAATGAGTAGGGTAGTTGTTCATGTCTACAATATCGGTAGGATTGTTGGCATAAAATCCGCCAACAATAGCTTTTTCTTTATCTCCGCGCCACACTACTTCATTCGCTTTATAAGACTTATCAATGGTGCTTATCCAAGTATCGTTGAATCCGGTTGTATTAATGATTTTGGCATTTTTAGAAACGCCATTTACCATTAAACTGGTAAAAATGGACTGCATACCTAAAAACCTTCTTTTACCAAAATTAATTACCTTAATGGCAATACTATTCTTCCCTTTTATGAGGTAGTCTTTTAAGTTTAAGGTTTCGTATTTGTAGTGCTGAATATCGCTCAACTGAGGTCCGTGAGTAATAAATTGACCATTTACATATAAAAAGTAATGATTGTCAGCAGAAATATTAATGATGAAATCTTCTCTTAAATCATCAATATTAAATGTATTGCGAAACAACACGGCAACATCTTCACCACCTTTAATATCTGGGTGGCTCACCCAAGCCGCGCGTATGTATTCTTTACCATAAACAACCTCAGGATAATTGACTTCCTTCTGTGCTTGAACATGCAGGGAAACTATAAAGATGAAAATAAATAAGCGATTCATTAATGGTATAAGTTGGTGTTGATAGTATGTAAAGGTCATGAAAGATTGGCAAAAACCAGCCTTCCATGAACTTTTTCCTGATATATAATTTAGGCTAACATGACAAAAAAGATCCTTTTGCTGCTATATATAGTGCCGTTTATAAATAAATTCTATTTGTTATTTACTAGGTCCATTAAATCAACATCATTACCTAATAAGACATCTTTAGAATTGATACGTCCTTTTTCAGGTCCGTTTTCTAATTTTAAAACACCCCTTGGGCAAACCGCAGAACAAATACCACAGCCCACACAACTAGACCGTACAATATTTTCTCCTTTTTGAGCATATGCACGTACATCTATACCCATTTCACAATAGGTAGAACAGTTACCACAAGAAATACATTGACCACCATTGGTAGTAATTCTAAATTTAGAGAACATACGTTGCTGAAAACCTAAAACTGCAGCCATTGGGCAGCCAAATCTACACCATACCCTATTACCTAAAATTGGGTAAAATCCGGTTCCAATAACACCAGAGAAAATACTGCCTATTAAAAAGCTGTAGGTAGAACGTAAAGTCTCTGCTTTAAAAATGAATATGTTACTTGAGTCACTAAAAAAGTGCATTCCTATTAGCACAACGATAATGGTAAAATAGCCTATAGCCCCATATTTGGCATCTTTTGCTAGTTCTTCTCTTTTATAAATCATTACCCAAGCGAAAACCGCGGTTAGAATAAATGCTACTCCAGAAATAAATACCGTTTTTGTAAGCCAGTATTTGCTAGTATCATTACCTAAATAAGAATAAATTACAGCAGTAGTCATTAAGGTTACGAATACCACAACACTATGTACCACCCAACGTTCTACTTTCCAGGCAAATATAGATTTGTCGCTTAACTGGCGAAAAGAATCTCCTGCAGTTTCAGCCAATCCGCCACAACCACATACCCAAGAACAATACCAACGTTTACCGTATTTATATGTTAGAAATGGTGAGATTACAAAGATGGATATGATACCGAAGAACAACATTGTCATACCAACACTGCCAGAATCTATAAAGCCATTGATACGATAACGCTCAAAATTGTAATAGTTTAAAGGCCACATGTTCTTAAGGTCATAGTACGGTAGGTCTCCGTTTAATCTTGCCATAATTTCTGGAATAAAGAAGGCAAAGGCAGTTTGAAAAAACATAACACTTACCGTTCTCAATTGCTCATATTTATTATGACGATATTTCCATATGAATTTAACTCCAAAAGCTAAAATAGCTACGGTGTACATGGTACCATATACAAACCATTGGCTGGCAGGGTTACCGCTTAAACCTTTACTCAATGGATCAAACAGTGCAATTAAGCCAGTGTTATCACCGTCTTTTACCAAGCCTAAATACTCAGGGTAGAAATATAGTACAATGTAAAACCCGGTTAACGCAATACCTGCCATCCAAGCTAGTACACCACGGCTAGACATTGACTTAAACCATACACCATCATTTTTAATTCCTTTTTGCTTATATGCATATGCAGCTTGAGAAAACCAAATTATACCGGTGAAAATTGCAAGAATAGCAACCGAAAGCCATAATGCTGTATTGCCTAAGTTTAAATTGAACAATTGTAATATAAGAATGCCCATACCGGTCATTCCCGTTAAAACAGCCAATTTCTGGCCTGTGTTTAGTGCTTTTGGCGGCTCTCCCGCAAGTGACATACTTCTGTCAAAATTACCCATAGTAGGTGTTGTTTGTGTTTGTTATTTAGTTAGGCGATACTGAAAATACGTTTCCAGCTTTTTTTCTTAGGACTGATGTTCTTATTGAAATCAGCATTGTATTTGGCTACAATTTCTTCTTCGTAGAGTTTATAGAACTCAGGGTCAAAATTAGCATCTCTTAAATAGGTGATTACATGATCAATGTCTCTATTCTCTGTTAACCATTGGTCAAATATTTCATGTCGCATGCGAATGCCAAAAGTATTTAGCCCTAAGAACTGATGACTGTCTTTATCAAATGCTACTGTAATACATATCTTTTCAGAAGGGTGGCGCCAATGAAAATGTTGTTCATTATCTTTTTTGCTACGTTCGCTAAATACCCATCCGTAGGTTTGGTATTCAACATCTAAAAATTTAGCAGAGTTAAACCAATGTCCTGGTGTATATTTTCTGGGTTTGTCACATAATGTTTGCGCAAGAGCTTCGCCCATCATTCTACCCGTATACCAAACCGCTTCAATAGGCCTTCTACTACCAATACCTTCATGTTGTTCTGCACAATCACCTATGGCAAACACATCTTTTACGTTGGTCTCTAAAAATCGGTTTACCTTAACACCTCTGCCCAATTCAATACCAGAATCTTTAAGAAAATCTATGTTTGGAGTTACGCCGGCCGTTAAGCCGACCAAGTTGCATTCAATAGTTTGGCCTTTATCGGTAACAACCGCTTTTGCACGCCCATTATCATCAGAAATAATTTTCTCAAGATTGGTGTCTAATTGTAAATCGATATGATGTTCTAGAATATGCTCATTGATCATAGCAGATTCCCCAGCAGGTAGAACCCCGTTCCAAAAACTCCTTTCGCGAACAAGAAAGGTTACTGGTATTTCGCGAGAACGTAGCATTTCTGCCATTTCAATACCAATTAGTCCGCCACCTACTATAACAGCACGATTGCAGACCTTATTGTTAGGTGCATTTTTCTCTAACAGTTCTAAATCTTGCTTAGAATATAGACCTTGTACGCCATTTAAGTCTTGCCCTGGCCAGCCAAATTTATTTGGTTTAGAACCTGTAGCGATAACTAGTTTATCATATGAAATAGAGGAGCCATCTTTTAAAACAAGCTTTTTAGCGTCAGTCTCTATTTTTTCTACAAAACCGTTAACTAAATCTATTCTGTTTTTCTTCCAGAACCAGTTCTCATAAGGTTGTGTGTGTTCAAACTTCATGTGCCCCATATAAACATACATTAATGCGGTACGTGAGAAAAAATAATCGCTTTCAGCAGAAATTATAGTTATTTTTTTGTCTGATAGTTTTCGAATATGTCTCGCTAAAGTGACGCCAGAAATACCATTACCAATAATTACAATATGATCCATAAAATACATTTGTTGATGGGTGTGTCGGTATTAAAGGTAATAACTTAACAGCTCCCTTTTTATTTAGAAAGATTATAAACTTGTTATGATTCTGTGATACTTTTAAACGTAGTTTGCGTTTTAATCGACTTAAAACGGATTCATAATACACAGAAAATCAGGCAATAGTTGGTTGAAAATTTATAAAGAATATTAATAATATTTTTTTTTGATTGTATGGTTTTCATAACAACACCGACCTATACAAACTCAAAAGCGATATTAAATTTCAAATACTATGAAAAGAATTTTTATACAGACATTGTTTTTATTTCTAACGGTAACCAGTATATCCGCACAAGATTTAGACGAGTTTTTTAATAGTGCCGATAGTTTTTTTAAAACTAACGTTATGGATGGTAAAGTGAAGTATGCTGATATCAAAAATAATCCAAAAACGTTGAATGATATTTTAGAATCTGCAAAAGGCGTTTCTGTATCAGAAACTGATGCCAGTACATACCAAGCCTTTTGGATCAATGCATATAACCTACTTGTAATTGATGGTATCGTAAAAAACTATCCATTAAAATCTCCCTTAGATGTTGCTGGTTTTTTTGATAAAACAAAGCATGAAATAGGAGGTAAGTCCGTAACCTTAAACGGAATAGAAAATGATTTGCTGAGAGCAAAATTCCCAACAGAAGCAAGGTTTCATTTTGTATTGGTATGCGCAGGTTTAGGATGTCCACCAATAATAAACACTGCTTACACACCTAAAACATTAGAAAGTCAGTTGCAAAAGCAGACCGTAATGGCATTGAACAATCCTACTTTTATAAAAGTAAATAAGAATAAAGTCCAGATATCACAATTGTTTGAATGGTACAAAGGAGATTTTGAACAAAAAGGAAGTACGGTAGATTTTATCAATACGTATAGAAAAGAGAAGTTGCCAGAAAACGCAAAACTTTCTTATTACCCGTATGACTGGTCTTTGAACGAAGCTAAATAATCAACTAAGAATTTTAAAAACCTAAAAATGAATATTTTAACTAGAAATGTATTTCTTGCAGTGGCTTTTTGTGCCTTATTTAAGGGGTATAGCCAAGATAGTTTGCAACAGAAAAGCAATATACAGCAGTATACGCCATCTAAATTGGTGGGCAAAGGTCAGTATGATGTTAAGTGGTTTAATAATTTATATACACAAACCGAAAGCACATTTACAGAAGGTAAAGAGCCAAGACAAACTTTTTTTACTTCTACATTAGAAGGGTATACAGGTGTTGGTAAAAATAATAGATGGAATGTAGGTGCCATTTTAGAATTCAGATCAAACGTGGTAGGTGATAGAGATGCTTTAGATGTTTTTAAGTTTGATGGGGAGAATAACACTGCCAGATCAGGACTTACATCCATTGCACCATCGGTAAAATTTGTACCTATTGCTTCAGTCAGTAATTTTTCTATTCAAAGTTCATTTTTTATTCCTTTGGTAGATAACGAATCTGAAAACGGGGTCTTTTTAGATCAAAAAGGGTATATCTGGCAAAACAGATTCTTTTATGACTATACATTTACAGGAGATAAATGGCAGCTTTTTAGTGAGCTTAACTCAGAATTAAGTTTTGGAGATAAAGAAGAGAGTTTTGCAAACAATAGTTTAAATCTTAGCCCGGGTTTATTTCTTAGCTATTTTCCAACTAATAAATTTACCGTTTTGGCATTGGCACAGCATTCTCAACGTCTAGATTTAGGTAATAATTTTACGCAAGATTTCACAGCTTTGGGCGGTGGTGCAAAATATCAGCTTACAGATGCCTTAAACCTAGAAGTACTTTATACCAATTTTGTTCGTGGTAATAATACTGGTCTTGGGCAAACTTTTAATTTAGGATTAAGAGGTATTTTTTAATAGAATTTGAGTGTTCCTTAAAAGAGCTTTGGTTGTGTAGTGCAACCAAGCTCTTTTTTGGTTTTAATAGTTTGCGGATTTTAAATGAAAATTGATGGAGCACTAATTTTGTTCTATATTGAAAATCTATATAACGAATAATATAATATGAGCATTCTATAAATGAACGTAAAATTTCTACCGTTATTAATTCTATTATTCGCGTATTTATCAGCAAATGGGCAAGGTATAAGGGTTGAAACATTAGAGATTCTAGGTGCAAATAATACAAAAATATCATTTTTAAGTAATCTGGTGGAAGCTAGGGAAGGTATGCTATTAAATACCTTATTAATGGAAAGAGATATTCAACGTCTTAAAAGGTTACCTGCTATATCTCATGCTTTTTATCGGGTTAATTTATTGAATGAAAATAGCTGTGAGATACAATATATTATTGAAGAGAATTTTACTTTAATTCCGTTTGCTAATCTCTTCAGCTCATCGAACGATGATTTTGCTTTTAGAATTGGACTTCAAGAGTTTAATTTTCTTGGACGAAATATTACATTAGGTGCATTTTATCAATACGATAACTATAGTTCTTACGGGGTAAGTGTTAGAGCTCCATACCTATTGTCCAATAAGTTTGGGTTAGCATTGAACTATAATAACTTTACTACACTAGAGCCCGTTTTTTTTCAGGATAATACTGCTGATTATAAGTATAGTAATACTGGGGTTGAGCTGTTGGGGTTGTATGAGCTAAATTTTGAAAACCGTTTAGAGCTAGGTTTTAGTTTTTTTACTGAAGACTATAATTATATTTCCGGAGCAACAAATGACGCGGTTCCTTTAGCTTTAAATGTAGATAAACATTTATTCAAATTCATTTATGATTATAATGGATTGAATTACTTCTATCATTATTTAGACGGTTTTAGAAGCCAGCTTAATTTACAATATGTGGGTAGTACAGATGAAAACTTGCCAGAATTTTTAATAGGTTTTAATGATTTTACTTATTTCAAAAGAATTGGAGACAGAGGCAATTGGGCAAACAGGTTACGTTTAGGTTTGGCAAGTAATGTAGATAGTCCGTTTGCACCATTTACCGTAGATAATAATTTAAATATACGCGGTGTAGGAAATACTATTGACAGAGGTACGGGCATGATTGTATTGAATACAGAGTATAGGCAAACTTTAATAGAACGAAACAAGTTCGTGTTACAAGGCAATGTTTTTATTGATGGAGGTACTTGGCGAAACCCTGGTGGTGGTTTCAATGATTTATTAAAGACAGAAAATCTTAGAATTTATCCAGGAGTAGGTATTCGGTTTGTGCATAAAAGAATTTTCAATGCCATATTTAGAATAGACTACGGTTATGGCATCACAAAAGAAGGAGACAATGGTATTGTCTTTGGTATTGGTCAATATTTTTAGCAATCTTTGTATAGCAATCAAATGTCATAAACTCGTTATGGCATAGACCTTGTATTTAATCTTAACATGAAAGACAGCATTTTTATTTGCGGATTATTTTTGTTTTTAAGTGTTTTTTGTACTGCACAAGATTCGCTTAAGACCGTTGTGGCTGAACCCGGTGACGGAATTTTGTCTCTATTGAGAAAGCATGGCGTTAATCCATATGATGTTTATGATGAATTTGTAACCTTGAATAATCACGATTTACGTGATAGTGTACATTTAATAGCAGGCAAAATTTATGTAATTCCGCATGTGAAATTAGATACCGTTGCCATTGTAGATTCTTTACAACAACAAGCAAAGAAAATTAAAAAATTAGAGAGTGTTGCTTATGATATTTTTGGAGATAAGCATAAGAACGTAATATCTAAAAGTGAACGTTTAAAAGGTAATATTTACTATTTGGTAAGCGGTCACGGAGGTCCTGATCCTGGTGCAATGGGTGTATATGCGGGTAAGGCAATTGCTGAAGATGAATATGCTTATGATATTACCCTGCGGTTGGCAAAGGAATTAATGGCTCATGGTGCAAAGGTTTATATTATTATACAAGATGAAAATGACGGAATTAGGGATGATTTTGTTTTAGAAATAGACCATGATGAGGTTGCTTACCCAGATAAAACAATTCCTTTAAACCAAGTAGCGCGCCTAAAACAACGTGTAGAGATAGTAAATAATCTGTATAAATCTAACAAGGGCAAGTATCAAAGACTAATTGTTACCCACGTAGATAGTAGAAGTGAAGGTCAGAATATAGATGTCTTCTTTTACCATCATGAGCATAGTAAGAACGGAAAAAAGCTGGCGGAGAGTATTCATAAAACCTTTGAAGCAAAGTATAAGAAATACCAGCCAAATAGAAGTTATGCAGGTACTTTTGAAGATAGAACATCTCTTTATTTAGTAAAGAAAACACACCCTGCCATGACTTTTATTGAAATTGGAAATATTAGAAATGCCAAGGATCAAGTAAGAATTGTAGACCCTGATAATCGTCAAGCACTTGCTAAATGGATTAGTGAAGGTGTTTTGCTTGATTTTGAAGAAAAGTAAAGGTTATGTTGCAATGTGTTTTAAATAATACTGATGCAGCTCTGTTGGTTTTGCGCCTAAGTAATATTTTAGATGAATCATTCCGAAATGCCATTGTAATCTAACCATTCCGCGTTCTTCATAGCGTCTGGCAGATGTTGTAACGGAAGATGAAATAATTTTAAAAGATCTTAATTTACATACCCGTTGAATAAATTCATTGTCTTCATAAATGACAAAATTTTCATTGAAACCATTAATATGATGAAACAGTTTGTGAGTAATAAAAAGTGATTGATCACCACCACGACAAACTTGATGGTTAATTCGAGTGCACCACGCGAAGAATTTTAGAAAACGACTATTACTATTAAAACGCATTTGAAAACAGCCTACTTCAAAACCGCTCTCAATTTCATTTAAAATAGCTTGGTCAAAATCTTTAGGAGGTAAGGAGTCTACATGTAGAAAGTAAAGAATATCGCCAGTAGCTTTATTTGCACCAATATTCATTTGGGTTGCACGCCCTTTTTTACTCTTTATTACAGATGCTCCAAATTCTTGAGCATTTTTAATTGTAAGGTCTGTACTGCCACCATCTACTACAAGTATTTCTTTAATACGGTCTGTACTGGCATTAGTAGAAATAGAGAAAAGTACATCTTTGATGTACTTTTCTTCATTCAACACCGGAATAATAATACTTATAGTTGGCTGCTTAGCATTCATAACTCAATGTTTGCTTTCTTATGGTAGCCAATTGATAGAATTCCTTACAATTGTTTGATCAATTCTTGAAATAACTTTACCATTTTAGGTTCGGTTTTTTCGGCAATTGCGATAATTTCACTGATATCGACCGGTTTAAGGTTGTCTGGGTCGCATTCATCGGTTAAAACAGAAACTGCAACAATAGGTAGCGATAAATGATTGGCAACAATAACCTCTGGTACCGTACTCATACCAACAGCATCTGCGCCTATTAATTTAATCATTCTATATTCTGCCTTAGTCTCTAACTGTGGTCCAACTACAGAGGCGTACACGCCAGTTTTTAATGAAATGTTATGCTCTTTAGCAATGGACATTAACTTGTTGCGCATATCTAGGTCATAAGGTTCTGACATGTCTGCAAAACGCTCACCAAATTCACTAACACCTTTAAATGCCAAGGGTGAACCTCCTTGTAGATTAATATGATCTTCAATTAACATCATGTCACCTTTTTTAAAATCAAGGTTTACGGCACCAGCAGCATTAGATATAAACAGTTTAGAAATACCTAACATGTGCATAACGCGAATAGGGTATGTAATATCTAAAAAGTCGTACCCTTCATATAAGTGAAAACGACCTTGCATCACTACAACTTTTTTACCACTAATTGTTCCATATACTAATTTTCCAGTATGAAACTCTACAGTTGCTAAAGGAAAAAATGGAATATGATTGTAATGTGCTTCAATAGGATCTTCAACACTATTTACTAATTTCCCTAATCCGGTACCTAATACAATCCCAATTTCTGGTTGATCAAAACCTTTGTTTTTAAGGTATGCTACAGATTCTAAAAGTTCTTCTTTCATCATAACTTTATATGTTTTAAAAAGGGCTCAAAGGCTTTAATATCCTTTATGTCCTCGTAATAATCTACATCGTTTTTTGTTTCTAATTGGGCAGTATTTTCATTTTCGAGATCAGCTAATGTATCCTTTAAAACGGTTTCTGTTCCCCATGTTTTGTTTTTGAAAAGTGCAGGCATAAACTTCTTCATGCCAAGTAAATAATAACCACCATCTTCAGCAGGACCAACTACAAAATCATTTTTTTCTAAAGATTTAAAAGCATTTTCTAAATCTTCTTGAGAAAGGTCTAACATGTCGCTGCCAATGATAATGATTTTTTGATATTCGTTTTGAAAACCTTCTTGAAAGGCATTTGCCATACGAATACCTAAATCTTCGCCTACTTGTAATTTTTTACCGAATTTTTGATTGTCCCAAATATCATTTTCCCAAATTTCTTCAGAATAATACACCTCTTTTTCGGCATATAAATTTTTGGTAATCGCTACGGTATGGTCTAATAAAAATTTATAAATGTCTAATGCCGCTTCATCTCCAACAGTAGCAGCCAAACGCCTTTTTCCCTTTCCAAGTTCAGGATTTCGGGTGAAAATAAGTAATAAATTATTTGAGTTTGCGAGTGTAAAATCTATGACCTTGTCGTCTCGCTCCGCTTTGTTATTCTGTAATATTCCCAAAGTATTATTTTAATTATACTAACTAGTAAACTTTAATTCCTTCATGCAATAGCTTTCCCCAGTGTTTGTTAAAAGCATGAACACTATCGGTTACTATTTCTTTGTCGTTAAAAACGGCTCCTCCTTTATTCTTCCAATCAAAAATACCACCATGAAGGTTGAGAATTTTAGTGTATCCTAGTTTTTTTAATTTTTCACCAATATTTTCTGATCTAACCCCAATAGAACAATAAACGATAATTGGTTGTGATTTTTCAGGTACAGTTTGGCGTATTTTTTCTTTATCAAAATTTTTATACCCAACCCAAACTGCATTTTTTAGGTGGCTAACATCAAATTCTTCTTTTTCTCTAGTGTCTAAAAATACGATGGAATCGGCTTCGGGTATATTGTTAAAATACGCGTAGGGTATGGAGCCTTTGTTCCAAGTATCCAAAACTTTTGATATTTCATCTTGTCCTAAACCTATTTTGGAAATAGAAAGGAAGATGAGTAAGCAGAATGTTAATTTATAATTGATTAAATTCATGGTCGCAAAGGTACTATAATTAAGATATAAGGAGTATCTGTATAAAAGTGAATTTATGGTTAAAACTATACGAAATAGAGGTTTAGAGCTAGTTGTACTACTATGTGTTCTGTGCAATTTTAGTTGTAAGGAAGAAGCAAAAAATGAGGTCGTTACAGACGAAATAGAAGTTACGGGGCACTATGTGGAACCGTATAGGTCTCAGTTTCATTTTACACCCGAAGAGAGTTGGATGAACGATCCTAATGGACTCGTTTATAATGACGGTGTATACCATTTGTTTTACCAATATTACCCTGATAGTACGGTTTGGGGTCCTATGCATTGGGGACATGCCGTTAGTGAAGATATGATGAAGTGGAAACATAAGCCTATTGCATTATTCCCTGATGAAAACGGATTAATTTTTTCCGGGAGTGCGGTCATGGATCATAAAAATACTTCTGGATTTGGCACAGAAGATAAAACGGCAATGGTAGCTATTTTCACCTATCATGACATGGAAGGCGAACAGGCGGGGAAAAAAGATTTTCAAACTCAAGGTATTGCTTATAGTTTAGATAACGGCGATAGTTGGACGAAGTATGAGGGAAATCCAGTAATAGGAAATACTGGAATCAAAGATTTTAGGGATCCTAAAGTATTTTGGAATGAAATTGAAGAAAACTGGACCATGCTTTTAGTGGCGGGAGATCATTTACAAATATGGAGTTCTCCTGATTTAAAAGAATGGAAAAAAGTAAGTGAATTTGGCAAGGATAAAGGTGCGCATGGAGGTGTTTGGGAATGTCCAGATTTGTTTCCATTGAAAATAGAAGGTACAGAAGAAGTGAAATGGGTACTTCTAATTAGTATTAATCCTGGTGCCCCAAATGGAGGTAGTGGTACTCAATATTTTATTGGTGATTTTGATGGAACAACGTTTACCACAGATCAAAAAGAGAATAAGTGGGTAGATTTAGGTAGGGACAATTATGCTGGTGTAACTTATAATGACGCACCAAACGATGAACGTGTTTTTATAGGATGGATGAGTAATTGGGATTATGCACGTGACACACCAACGGAAAAATGGCGTAGCGCTATGACCATACCAAGAGAACTGACTTTACGTAAAGTGGGAGACGAGGTGTCATTGTTTAATTATCCCCTTAAAAGTTTTGAGAAGCACGTTGCCTTGGCGTATCCTGAAAGTGTGTTTCAAATATTACCAACAAGAAAAAGGATAATTCCACTTAAATACAGTAACCAAAGTAAAACAAAGTTCACTTTAAAAGTGCCAAATACGCAAGTGTATTTTAGGGGTGAAAATGGCGATAGTTTAAGTATTGATATTAATAGAGATAAAAAACTAGTCACTTTTGATAGAAGAAAATCTGGTAAGGTTGATTTTAGTGATAAATTTTCTTCGGGAGTTCAGCAAATGCCGATACCTAATATTCCAGATGGCCCTATTGAAATCGTTTTTATATTAGATCATTCTTCAATAGAGTTATTTATTAACGGTGGGCAATATGTGATGACGAATCAAATTTTTCCTAATGAATTTTATAGGTCAATATCTATTGTAAACACATCAGAAGAAAAATTTGAAATTGATGATTTTGCAGAGCATAAAGTTGAACGTGTTTGGGACTAGTCTTTTATTGAGATATTTCACGGGCTAAAACTTCAAGGTCTATGCCCATGTTTTCTCTATTTACATTTATAATGGTTTCACTCAGTTGCGGTGGCAAAGCTTTGTAGCCTAATTTGGCTCCGAGTATCATGCCAGCAATGGCGGCCACTGTATCATTGTCGCGACCATAATTAACAATAAATTGCATTGTTTTTTCGAAATCTCCTCGACCATATTCTAGGGCGGTAACAAGTATTTGCCAAATTTCTGCAGAATGAAATGCAATACCACGTTCATCTTTTTCTAATAAGCGGAAAAGCATTTCTTGTCGAATCCAGTCCTTTTTAGTACCTAAAAATCCTTTAGGTACTTTGTAAGTAAGTGTGTCTTGTAGTAAAAGAGAATCAAAAGTTATTTCATTTATACGACGAACATTTATCTGGGCGCTGTTTAAGATGGCGGTAGGTATGCGCCCAACTAATCTACTATCTGCATAACCTATTGGGTCTATAAACTTAGGTGCATTCATAATAGAGTCCAGGTCTTGGGTTCTTGTTGCCATATAGGTCATTGTAGACACCAAGGCAGTAATATCTTTAGCATAGCCAATATCAAATAAACTCAAATCATAAGCTTTGTCATATGCTTCTAATGGTGATTTAGAAATAAGACCGATCATTGGTGAGTACAATTGTCCGGCACAAGACATTTCTCCGCCATAAAATCTATTCTGGGCTTTTATATAGCTGTCTTTATCTTTTTTATATGCCAATGCCACGCGTGCCCATTCTTTGATCCAATCTATTTTTTCAATTTGGGTATCTAATGCATCCGTACTAGTTTGGATTTCTTTATTACTTAACGTTGTCGTTAATGTATTATAATAGTCAATAATAAATTCAGTGAATGTATCAGGATTCGTTTTGTTCTGAGTGGCTTTAAAATAATGAACCATCAAGCTTTTCCATCGGGTATCATCAGTAGTAGCTCCAGCTAAAAGGTTGTGGTCCCAAGTACCTTCTGGTGATTGTTCACGTACGGCAGGTGTTAGTCCGTTAATGTATCCGTACGTTAATTGAATATCCTTTCTGTGCCACATTTCGGTAGATGCACCCATAGCATCTCCAATTGCAGAGCCTACTAAAGCACCCAAAACTTTATCGAAGTAAACAGAATCTGGTAACTGAGCTACGTTGTTTGTATAATTGCTTGAAGTTGGAGAGGGGATATTAAATTTTTCGGCACCATTTTTACATCCTACTAGACAAATAATAATTAAGAAGAATACATACTTCATGATAGAATTAAGTTTTTTGCCATGGTTAATAATTCCGCTTTTTCTAATATGGTTCTGTTGAGGGGTAGTTGGGCTAAACCTATTAATCTTCGCATAATTTCTATGCCAGCTATGTTTTGTAGTAGTTCAATATCAATTTCAGAAGGGTAAGAACTTTCTATTTTTTTGATATAGGATATGTCATGAGTAGCCATAATAAGATGGGCGGCCATTATACCCAGATCAAATTCTTTAAACCCTAAAAAGCCAAATTCTGGATCAATAATAAAAAGCTGATTGTCTTTAGACATCCAGCTGCCAGGGTAGTAATCGCCATGTAAAAGCGTATCTCCCTGAGATAAATAACGTTCTCCAATGAGCGTTACTTTTTCTTTTAGCAATTCATCTTCCTTGTAAGGTATTGATAATTCTTGTAAACAAGGTTGTATATCATTCAATGAAAACCCGTTATCAGATAAAAATGGTAAAATGAAAATATGCTGATGATTAAGCTTTCGCATTTTAATATTATCAGGGAAATTTTCAGGCGGCTTAGTATTGTGAATTTGGTGAATTACTGCAGTAAGAATGTTAAACTGTTCATTGCTAATATTTCGTTGTTCATATAAAAAAGTCATATCATCACAATCACCAAGGTCTTCCATTACTAGAATGTGGGCATGGGCATCAAAACCGATGATTGTTGGAATGTGAGAGGTAATTGTGCTGTTTGCGACAGCCTTGTAAAAAGTATGCTCTACCGCAATTCTATCTATAGGGGCGGGAATGTTCTGGTATTTTTGAACAAAGGGTCTAGATTGTTTTACAATTATGGAGCGGAGATTGGTGGTTACACGCAATACTACATTCATATTACCTTCTCCTGCTTTAGATATTTGGGTGATTTCCTCTTGATCTTTTAACCAACCTTTAGATTTTAAGTGATCTTGAAGAGAAATAAATGCACTGTCTTCGTTTATTTGTAACACAACCTATATATTTTCGTAATTTGAAAGATAGGTATTAAAACAAAAAAATCCTTACCGTTAAGTAAGGATTTATTGTGGTGCCTCCAGGAATCGAACCAGGGACACATGGATTTTCAGTCCATTGCTCTACCAACTGAGCTAAGGCACCATGTCGCTGTAAGCGGCTGCAAATATAATTTCTATTTTAGGATTTACAAACTAAATCGCGAAAAAAGAGAAATGTTTTTTTAATTTTTAATCTTTGCAACATGAATTTAATAATTGATGCAGGTAATACAAACGTCAAATTAGCAATATTTAAAAAGTCGGAATTAATTCATTTAGAGACTGTTGTTGTCGATTTGTTCGTTAAATCGGTAAAAAAAATATTTAAAGATTATCCAAATATAAAATCTTCCATAGTTTCTAGTGTTGGGTCGCTTTCTAAGGGGCAAATGAAGGTTGTGGCGGTTTTTTGTGACCTACATGAGCTTTCTAATGCATCAAAAGTACCATTTAAGAACTCATATGCTTCGCCTCAGACTTTAGGTGTTGATCGTATAGCTTTGGCAACGGCAGCTTATTATTTCAATCCTCATCAAAATAATTTGGTGATTGATGCAGGTACATGTGTTACTTATGATATGCTTAATGATTTTGATGAATATTTAGGAGGGGCAATATCTCCGGGGGTTCAAATGAGGTATAATGCCATGCATCAACAAACGGCAAAATTGCCTTTACTCGAAAAAAAAGAGCTGTTGGACTATATAGGTAATACTACAGAAAATTGTCTGCATAGTGGTGTAATAAATGGTATTACTCTTGAAATAGACGGTGTCATTGATCTCTACAAGGCTAGATTTGAAAATTTAACAGTTATTTTAACCGGTGGAGACACACTATTTTTGTCTAAACGATTAAAAAATACCATATTTGCGGATTCCAAATTTCTCCTGAAAGGGCTTAATTATTTGCTGGAATACAACAAGCACTAAATGATCAGAAAAATTGTAATTGCAATTGTATACATAACCACCGTGGGTATGTACGCTCAAGATGGTACTATTTCTCCTTATTCCTTCTTTGGAATCGGTGATTTGAAAAACGCCAGTACGGTAGAAAATCAAATGATGGGAGGCATTGGCGTATATGCCGATAGTATTCATTTAAATTTGAAAAACCCTGCCGCTTATGGTAAGTTAGGTTTGGAAGTAATGGATAAGGAAGGTTTGGTTACCTATACTGCAGGTGTATCTAACAAGCAATATACCCTTAAAAGTTTTACGGAAGAACAAAAAAGCTCAATTACCAGCTTGGACTATTTAGCTTTAGGCTTTAGTGTTGGTAATGGATTGGGTATGGGCTTTGGTATTATGCCTTATTCTTCTGTAGGCTATAATTTGGCAGAAGAACAAACAACTGCAAGTGGTTCTTTAGTTAACGTATATTCAGGTGAAGGTGGGTTAACGCGTGCTTTTTACTCAATAGGATATGAAATTATAGAGGATTTAAGTATTGGAGCAACCATAAACTTCAATTTTGGTACTTTAGATAGTGAAAGATTACAACAAGTAGAGGATATCCAATTTGGAACTTTTGATAGACGTAGTTCTAGAGTTAATGGATTCGATTTTAATTATGCCTTAAATTATACCCCTATTATAAAAGGAAGACAAAGACTTCATACTTCTATTCGTGTAAATACTCAGGGTAATTTGGTATCTAAGAATGAAAGACAAATAGGTTCTTTTTCTGTAGCTAATGGCGGTACAATTGAAGAATTAGAGGTGAACTTAGCTTCTCAGAATTTAAGTAATACAGAATTAAAAATACCTACAACTACTACGTTGGGTATAGGTTACGGTGAAGATTATAAATGGTTCGTAGGTGCGGAATATAGTTTTCAAGAGATGAGTTCTTTTGAAAATTCTTTTCTAGGAGCGGATAATATCTCTTACGAGGATGCAAGTTCGTTTGCATTAGGTGCTTTTATTACACCTGACCATAATTCTTTTTCAAGTTACTTAAAGAGAGTTACTTACCGTGCAGGTTTACGTTTAGATCAGACAGGTATGTTGGTGGATGATGTTGATATAAATAATTTTGGCATAACTTTTGGATTAGGGTTACCACTGGGTAGAAGTTTTTCTAATCTTAACTTAGGTTTTGAATTTGGTAAAAGAGGAACTACTAGAGCAGATTTAATTGAAGAGAGCTATTTTAAGTTTAATGTAGGTCTTTCACTTAACGATCGCTGGTTCCAGAAAAGAAAAATCAATTAATAAAAAATTAGTACATTAACCATTTAAAAAGAGAAAAAATGAAATCGAAACTTTACTTCACGGCAATAATGTTCCTTGGAATGATGGGGGTGAGCAATGCGCAGGCACAAAACCCTGAATGTATGACAAACCTGTCTATATTTTCTGAGCATTCGAAAGTTAAAAATTATGATGCGGCTTATGAGCCATGGAAAATGGTTTATGAAACTTGTCCACAATTAAATAATGCTATCTATGTATATGGTGAACGTATACTAAAAGATAAGATGGGTAAGGCAACGGGCGCCGACAAAGAAAAATTTGCAAATGATCTTATGGGTCTTTACGACAATAAGATGAAGTATTTTGCATCTAAAACTAGCGTAGCTGAAACTGAAGTTGACAAAGCGTTAGTGATGTATGATAATAAAATGGCAGACGATGCTAAAATGTACAGCATGTTAAGTGATGCCTTTACAAAGGATCAAGAGAATTTTAAAAGCCCTAAAGCATTATATATCTATTTCTCGAGTTTGGTAGATGAGCATAAGGCTGGTAGAAAAGATTTGCAAGAAGTATTTGATGTGTACGATGCTGTTACTGAAAAAATTGAGGTTGAAAACGAACAACTTACTGGTAAAATTGCTAAGCTTTTACCTAAAGAAGAAGCTGGTACATTAACTTCTAAAGAAAAATCTCGTTTAAAATCTTATAATTCTTATTCTGAAGTTTACGGTAAAATTGCAGGAAGTATAGATTCTAAATTAGGTCCTTTAGCTGATTGTAGCAACTTAATTCCTCTTTACGAAAAGAGTTTTGAAGAGAAACAGAACGATGTTGTTTGGGTAAAAAGAGCTGTTGGTCTTATGTTCAACAAAGAATGTACAGATGATCCAATGTTCCAGAAATTATTTGAAGCTCAGTTAAGATTAGATCCATCTGCCGATGCTTATGTATACGGTGGTACTTTGAAAATGAAGAATGGAGATACTAAAGGAGCTCTTGCAGATTTCGATAAAGCATTGTCTTTAGAAACGAATAATGAGAAAAAATCTAAGATTGCTTACAAAGTAGCGGTAATTAATAAAAGAAAAGGAAGTAAGTCTACAGCACGTAGCTATGCACAAAAGGCAATAGATGCTAACGCGTCTAACGGTCGAGCATACTTATTAATAGCTAACTTATATGCAACTAGTGCAAATGATTGTGGTGCTAGCGCTTTTGAGAAAAGAGCAATGTATTGGAAAGCAGCAGATATGGCTAGAAAAGCTGGTAGAGTAGATCCATCATTAAGTGGTTCTTCTAGTCAGGCAGCAAACAGTTATAGTGCAAAAGCGCCATCTAAAGAAATGATCTTTAGTTCAGGTATGGCTGGTAAAACTGTTACTTTCGGCTGTTGGGTTGGAGGTAGTGTGAAAGTACCTTCTTTATAGAAAAAATGAAACAGATTTATATTTTTAAGGGCATTGCCGTGGTATCTACCATGGCAATGCTTTTTTTATCTTGTCAAGATAATTACAAGAGAGTTGGTGAAGAAGCTGCAAAAAAAGTATACCCTAGAGGTGTAGTTGAAGATTTTGTGCTTACCTATACCGAATCTCCAGAAAAATTGGGATCTGAGGATGTTGGTTCTTCTAAGGTGTTGGCAGTTTTGTCCGGTCCTATTAGAAACGATTTTGAACAACTTACATTTCCGTATCAAACCTTCCCAGAAGGCTTGTTAGTGGAAATTTTCAATGAGAAGAATGAGAAAACTACTATAGAAGCAGATTACGGAGTATTGTACTCTAAGACTTCTATCGTAGATTTGCGAGGTAATGTACTTATTAAAGGTGATGATGGTAAGAAATTGGCAACATCACAACTTTATTACGATCGCGGTAACGAGTGGGCGTTCACCCAAGAAAAGTTTACGTTTACCAATCCTGATGATGGAACGGTAATGGATGGTGAGGGAATGGATATTCAAAAAGACCTTAAGTTTTTAAATGCCCATAAAACGTATGGTTTAATGTTGATTAAAGAAGATAAAGAACAAGAGAATGATTAGTATTTTAAGGTATACAGAGTACTTATATGTTTTAGTAGCAGGTTTTTCGGTTTATAGAATATTTAGTGATTGGAACACTGATAGAAGTATGGCTTATTTCTTCATATTTTTCGCAGTAGTCTCTATTGGAATGTTCTTGTTTAGAAGAAACTACCGGAAAAAATTTGAACAACGTAAACGGGATAATAACAATAAATAGTGGGTACAGCCGGTATTATCATTATACTTTCCTTAGTATTTTCAGCATTTTTCTCAGGAATGGAAATTGCCTTTATTTCTGCGAATAAAATCCATATTGAAATAGAGAAAAAACAAGAGGGATTTTTGGCTATGGTACTTACCAGGCTAACCAAAAAACCATCAAAATTTATAGCGACTATGCTTATTGGCAACAATATAGCATTGGTTATTTATGGCTTATTCATGGGAGAATTACTAATGAATTGGTTTACGGGCATTGTTCCTGATAATGCTATTCTACAGTTATTGATTACTGATTTTAGTCTGCTGACCCAAACCTTAATATCTACATTTATAATATTAATAACTGCAGAATTTTTACCTAAGGTTCTTTTTCAGATTTATGCTAATAACCTGTTGAAGTTATTGGCGATTCCAGCTTTTTTGTTCTACATTTTGTTCTCGTTTATTTCAGATTTCATTATTTGGATATCAGATTTCATATTAAAATATGTATTTGGAACATCTGGTGATGAGGTGCAGTTGGCATTTAGTAAGTTAGAACTTGGTGATTATATTACCGAACAGATGGAAGCCGTAGAAGAAGAAGATGAGGTAGATACCGAAATTCAAATTTTTCAGAATGCATTAGAATTTGCAGCTGTAAAAGCGCGTGAAGTTATGGTTCCAAGAACGGAAATCGTTGCTGTAGAAGTGCATGAGACGCCAAAAAATTTAGCTAAAATATTTACAGAAACCGGATATTCAAAAGTACTGGTGTATAATGATACTGTAGATAATGTTATTGGTTACATACACTCATATGAGTTGTTTAAAAAACCAAAAACTATAAAAAGCATTTTATTGCCAGTAGAGTTTGTTCCAGAAACTATGCTAATTCAAGATATACTTAATGTGCTGATCAAGAAACGTAAAAGTATTGCAGTAGTGTTAGATGAATATGGAGGTACTTCTGGTTTGGTAACGGTAGAAGATATTGTAGAGGAGCTTTTTGGAGAAATTGAAGATGAGCATGATACGACTGACTTAAGAGAAGAGCGGGTTGATGACCGTCATTTCCTTTTTTCTGCACGTTTAGAGGTAGATGATATCAATGAGAATTATAAATTAAATCTACCCGTGTCTGATGAATATGAGACACTTGGCGGGCTTTTAGTACATACATTAGGTGAAATTCCTGAAAAAGAAGTAGAGCTTACAATAGAGACTTATAAGTTTACGGTATTAGAAGTTTCCAATACCAAAATAGATTTGATTTCGATAGAAGTTTTGGAACAGGAATAACAGTGCATCAATCAATAAATTAGGAGTCTTTTTAGTTTTTATTATTTCAATTAAAAATGGTAGTTTTGCCTCCCAATAACCACAAACGATTATTTTAAACGTTAATAAGAATGGCAGTATTAGAAAATATTAGGAAACGTACAACAGTGTTGATCTTGATAATAGGTTTAGCGCTTTTTGCATTTGTTATTTCTGGGGTATTTACCAGTAGTAATTTTGGAGGAGAAAAAGTAGGCTCGTCTGTAGCTGAAATTAATGGAGAAGATATTTCTATTGATGAATTCAGACAAGAAGTTGAAGTAGCTTCAAATAGAGTCGGTCCAACTACATCTTCTATGCAAGTTGTAAATCAGGTTTGGGAGAACAAGGTTAGACAAACAATTTTAGGAGAACAATTTGAAGATTTAGGTATTGGTATAGAGCAAGATCAAATTGTTGATTTTCTTAGAACTACTGGGTACGCACAGAATCCTCAGTTTCAAAACCAAAACGGTCAGTTTGATCCTAACATCTTTAAGCAAACGGTAGCTGATTGGAAAGTTAACAATCCAGCACAATACAGTGCTTGGTTACAAACTGAAAACGAAATCGTTCAGTTAGCAAAAGAACAGACGTACTTTAATATGGTAAAGGCTGGTGTTGGTGCTACTTTGAAAGAAGGAGAGTTAGATTATAAATTAGCTAACGAAAAAATGGATATTAAGTATGTAAGAGTACCTTACACATCTATTCCAGATAGTACTATAAATGTTACTAAAAGCGAAATCGCGGATTACGTTAGTAAGCATAAAGAAGAGTACAAGCAAGATCCTGCTAGAGATTTACAATATGTGTATTTTCAAGAGAAGCCATCTGAAGCAGATCAAAATGCTATTAAAGAAGAGATCACTAAACTGTTAGATGATACTGTTGAATATAATTCTCAAACAGACCGTAACGATACTATTAAAGGATTCAGAAATACAAAAGATGTTACTGCATTTTTAGATAGATATTCTGATACTAAATTTGATACAATATACAAGGCAAAGAAAAATTTACCTTCTAGCGTAGCAGATACTTTAATGAGCTTAAATATTGGTCAAATCTACGGTCCTTATAAAGATGGAAATTCATACAAGATTTCTAAAATGATTGCTAGAAAGCCAAATGGTTCTGTAAAAGCAAGTCATATTCTTTTAGCTTATACAGGTGCTACAAGAGCTAACCCTGCAGTTACAAGAACTAAAGAAGAAGCAGAAGCTAAGGCAAAGGAATTATTGAGAGAGGCTAAGAAATCTGGAGTTGTTTTTGCTGAATTGGCAAGAGATAACTCAGACGGACCGTCTGCACCGAACGGTGGTGATTTAGGATATTTCCAAAAAGGAGTTATGGTTCCTAAATTCAATGATTTTGCTTTTAACAATAATGAAGGTTCTATTGGATTGGTTGAAACTGATTTTGGATTTCATGTTATTAAAATAGACGATAAAGAGGATGTAGTTCAAATAGCTACTATATCTAGAGAAATAGTAGCTTCTGAAGAAACAATTAATACATTGTTTACAAATGCTACTAAATTTGAAATGGAAACTACAGATGATGAAAGTGCATTTTCTGCTTTAGCTAAAAAAGAAGAATATGTAGTTCGTCCTGTAAATAAAATTAAGGCTTTAGACGAAAATCTTCCTGGATTATCTAATCAAAGAAATATTGTTCAGTGGGCTTTTAATGCTGATACTGAAGTTGGTGATATCAAAAGATTCAACATTAATAATGGTTATGCGGTAGTTCAGTTAACAGGTAGTTATGCTAAAGGTGTAATGAGTGCTGAAGATGCTTCTGTTCTTGTTTTACCGATTATTAGAAAAGAACGTAAGGCGGCAAAAATAATAGCTGACAACAAGGGCAAGGATATGAGTGCAATTGCATCGGATAATGGTGTAAGTATTTCTAATGCTTCTGCACTTACTGTAAAATCTCCAACTATTCCAGGAGCAGGTAGTGAGCCAGTAGTTGTAGGTACTGCTTACGGAATGGCAGCTGGATCAACTTCCGGTCTAATTCAAGGAAATACAGGAGTTTTTAAAATAGAAATTGTAAAGAAAACAGAAGCTCCTAAATTAGATAATTATAGTGTATATGCTAATGCTTTAAAAACAGGAGCAGCTAGCCGTGTAAACACTGCAGTTTACAATGCGTTAAAAGACGGTTCTGAAATTGAGGATAAAAGAGCTACTTTTTACTAGTAGTAATTTTAAGAGTTATAAAAAAGCATCCAAAAATGGATGCTTTTTTTATAGAATCATTTCTGGAAACGGTAGAATAGTATTGTAGCCTTTGTTATTGAAATAAGACATGTCAGTTGCAGTTCCTGTGGCTAAAATGAAATCCCCGCCCCAAGCTCCCAGGCTTTTAATAGTTCCATTGTAATCTGAAAAAAGAGAATTCTTTACAGTAGGTATTTGTAGCGTTTTAGATAATATAGTCTCATGTTCATTCAATAGAAGTTCAAAGTCCTTTAAATGTTCACACATTATTATTTGATCGGTTATCTCATCTATTTCTAATATCAGCTTTTCTTTATTGAAATCTAAATTTCTGTAACTATTAATAGCATCTCGGCTATTCTTCTTCTGATTGAGGTATACAAAAAACAGTTGGTCCTTAAAGTTAGGGTCAAAAACCACTCTTTCTACTATTGGTTCAAAACCATTTCTTCGGTAGGTGATTGCAGTATTGTGCGTTGCGCAAGCAATATCATAACCGCTACCACCAAAGGTAGCTTCTAATAATTGATATGGGTTAATTTCTGCCCAAGTAGCAATATTGGCAATTAATGTGGAAGATGTACCAAGTCCCCAATCTCTTGGGAAAGTAGCTTTGGTCTCTGCCGAATAAAAATCAGTTGAATGTTGTAAAAATGAAGGATTTATTTTTTTTGCTTCTATAAGAATTTGAGATAACCGGTATGCTACTTCTCTGTCAGAGGTATGAATTGTTTTTAAATCCTTCTTTGAAAATTCAGAACTAAACCAAATATTATCACTTTCATCTAAACTGTTCCAGACAAAATTTTCTGAATCTGAACCTAATAATGTTAATGACTGTCCAAATTTGGTGGGTAAGGCTAAGCCTTTAGCACCATCAAGAATGGCATATTCACCTGTTAGCAATAATTTTCCGTTACTATAAAATTCTTTGGTCATTTATGAACGTCTTATTATCTGAGGTTTTTAAGTTGATGCTCAACTCCGTTATGTGTTACAGGGTTGGTCTTAAAATATTCTACCAATGTAGCTTTTTCATTTTCATTGGCACCTAGTTGATTTAAGATATTTAAAAGGTGCATTTTCATATGTCCTTTTTGAATTCCTGTAGTTACCAAAGAGCTCACCGCTGCAAAATTTTGGGCAAGTCCGGCAACCGCAACAATTTGCATTAATTCTTCTGCAGATGGACGTTGAAGAATTTCAAGATTTAATTTTACTAACGGATGTAAATTTGTAAGTCCGCCAACGGTGCCTAAGGCAAGTGGAAGCTCAATCCAAAATTTGAAAATTCCATTATCAATTTCGGCATGCGTTAAACTACTGTATTGTCCGTTTCTACATGCATAAGCATGTACGCCGGCTTCTATAGCTCTAAAATCATTTCCAGTGGCTAGAACTACAGCGTCTATTCCGTTCATAATTCCTTTGTTATGCGTAACGGCACGGTAAGGCTCTACTTGGGCAATTTTTATGGCTTGTATTATTTTTTCAGCTGTATGTTGCGGAGTTAGTTCAGTAGTCAACTTTAAATCCTCTACAGCGCAGCTAACCATGGCGCGTACTGTGCAATTAGGAACGTAGTTGGATAAGATGCTCATAACAACTTCTACGTCTCTCTCCTGAGCGGAGAATCCGTCAAAATTTGCAGCCTCTTTTTTTAAGGTAGTGGCAAATTGTTCTAAGCAACTATTAATGAAATTGGCACCCATGGCATCTTTCGTTTGAAAGGTTGCATGAAGTTGAAAGTAATGATCTAAGTCTAAGGTTTTATCTCTTAAAACAATATCAGAAATACCGCCACCTCTTTTTTCCATGCTGGTGGTTAAAGAAGCACTTTCTGCAAATAATATGGGCTTTAAGTAAGTGAAAAACGAATTCAGTTTTGTGGCATCACCTTTGAAAATAAAATGAACTTGACCTACCTTTTCAGTACCTAAAATTTCAGCTTTGAACCCACCTCTTTTTAACCAGAACTTAGCAGCTTTACTTGCTGCGGCAATAACAGAACTTTCTTCAATGGCCATTGGTATGGCATAAAGCGTATCATTAATTAAGAAGTTTGGCGCAATGCCCTGAGGTACGTAAAGGTTGGTGAGTGTATTTTCAATAAATTCATCATGCAGCTGTTGAATGCTTTCGTTTTCATTCCAATACGTTTGCAAAATTTTCTTTGATTGTTCTTTATTTTGAGTGTAATTTGCGGTGATCCAATCTATTTTTTCTTCTTTCGTAAGTTTGGAGAAACCACTTATTGGCTTGGTCATTTAGGTATAACTTTCTTCTATGATTGATGTTATGTAAAGATCAAAATTTACAAAAATCGTACATGTTATTACGGTAGTAAAGATAAGCATATTGACAAGAATCTATTTTAACTTGGCAAAGCGTTAAATGCGGTTTCTTTTTCGGGGTAAAGCGTGTTTTTTTGAGGAAATAGTGGTAAACTTGAGAGATTTAACAAAATTCAATAATTTATGCGAAAAACACACTTATTTGCGTTGATTTTACTTTCATTCAGCGTATTTACTTGGGCACAGGAAAAACAAATTGAAATTTCCGAGATTTATCAAGGCGCTTTTAGAACTGAAGGGATGGATGCGCTAAGATCTATGAAGAATGGCACTCAATATACCGTTCTAAACAGAAATAGATTTAACCAAATAACTACGGTTGATAAATATGATTATAAAACATTAAACAAGGTTTCCACAATAGTATCATCAGCAGATTTACAAGGTATTTCTTCCTTTTCAGCATACAGCTTTAGTGACGATGAAAGAAAGATGATATTATCAACGGAGATAGAGCCAATATTTAGGCACTCTACTTTAGGTGTATTTTATGTATATGATATAGACGCAAAGGAAGTAATTAGAATAAGCGATGCCAAAATACAAGAGCCAACACTATCGCCAGATGGAAAGAAAGTTGCCTACGTAAAAGATAATAATATTTACCTATTCAATATAGCAACAGGTGAAACCAAGCAGGTTACGGTTGACGGAGTGAAAAATGAAATAATAAATGGAGTAACTGATTGGGTTTATGAAGAAGAATTTGCATTTGTTCGCGCTTTTGAATGGAATGCCGATGGTTCTAAAATAGCTTTCCTTCGTTTTGATGAAACCAATGTTCCAGAATTCTCTATGGATGTTTATGGAACGGGGTTATATCAACAGCCTCACGTTTTTAAATATCCAAAAGCAGGGGAGAATAACTCGATTGTTACCTTACATCTTTTAGATGTTGCCAGTGGTGCAATTACTGCAGTGGATTTAAATGACGCTTATTACATACCACGTATCAAGTGGAAAAACCATAAAAATATGTTGAGTGTTCAAACCTTGAACAGACATCAAAATCATTTAACGATGTATTCTATTGATGCCAAAAAAGGTGATGTTTCTGTTTTGTTAGAAGAAAAAGACGATGCTTATGTAGATATAACTGATAACCTAACATTTTTAGAAGATGATAGTTTTATTTGGTCTAGCGAAAAAGATGGTTGGAACCATATTTACCTTTATGGGGAAGATGGTAGTTTAATGAATCAGATTACAAAAGGTGATTGGGAAGTAACCAAATATTATGGTTATGACCAAAACGAAGATAAAATTTACTACCAATCTACAGAAAATGGTTCTATAAATCGTGGCGTTTACAATATTAGTAGCGGTGGTGATGACAAGAAGGCATTGGCGGTAACAGAAGGCACAAACAATGCTTCGTTTAGTGCAGATTTCACCTATTTCATAAATACGTTCTCTAGTGCAGAAATGCCTCCGATGTATACATTACATCAAGCAATTAATGGTAAGAAAGTAAAAGATATAAAGGACAATAAACAGTTATTGGAAAAATTGAATGGGTACGCTGTTAGTCCAAAAGAGTTCTCTACAATTTCTATTAATGGCAATGATCTTAACATGTATATGATTAAGCCAAAAGATTTTGATCCAGCTAAGAAGTATCCTTTATTTATGTACCAATATAGCGGTCCTGGTTCTCAGAATGTTTCTAATAGCTGGATGGGTGCAAATGATTATTGGCATCAAATGTTGGTGTCTGAGGGGTATATTGTTGCATGTGTAGATGGTCGTGGCACAGGTTTAAAAGGGAGAGATTTCAAGAAGGTCACTCAAAAGGAACTAGGTAAGTATGAGGTAGAAGATCAAATTTCTGCAGCAAAGAAATTAAGTGAATTGGCATATGTTGATGAACAAAGAACAGGTATCTGGGGTTGGAGTTATGGCGGCTTTATGTCAACCAATTGCATATTAAAGGGTAATGATACTTTTGAAATGGCAATTGCAGTTGCACCGGTTACGTCCTGGGCATTTTATGATACAATTTATACGGAGCGATATATGCAAACGCCACAGGAAAACCCAAGTGGATATGATGATAACTCGCCATTTAACTATCCACAGTTATTGGAAGGAGATTATTTATTGATTCATGGTACTGGTGATGATAATGTTCATGTACAGAATTCTATGCGTATGATAGAAGCTTTGATTCAAGCGGACAAGCAGTTCGATTGGGGCATTTATCCAGACAAAAATCACGGTATTTATGGTGGAAACACAAGAATTCACCTGTATAATAAAATGACCAATTTTATAAAAGAGAACTTATAACTAACAAATTGAACTATGACTGAAAGTACTGAAATTTCAGACCAGAAACAGATTTTTGGACACCCACAAGGTTTGTTTTACTTATTTTTTGCCGAGTTATGGGAGCGTTTTAGCTTCTATGGTATGCGTGCACTACTTACACTTTACATGATAGATGTAATCTTTCAAGCTTTGGCTGAAAGAGATTACGCTACCGCTGCGGTATATTCTTCTTATGGTTCGTTAGTTTATGCTTCTACGGTAATTGGCGGAAAATTATCGGATAAGATATTGGGAATGAGAAATTCAATTTTCTTGGGAGGAATACTTATGTCTATTGGTCACTTTGTTTTGGCTATTGAAGATAACATGGCTTTTTTCTTAGCCCTATCATTAATCATTGTAGGTAATGGCTTTTTTAAACCTAATATTTCCACATTCGTAGGTACCTTATATGAAAAAGGAGATCCCAAGAAGGATTCTGGTTTTACTATATTTTATATGGGTATTAATATTGGTGGTTGGGTAGCACCTTTATTGTGTGGTTGGTTAGCTGCCACCTACGGTTGGCATTATGGGTTTGGCTTGGCAGGTATTGGTATGTTAACAGGCTTAATCGTATTTTGGAGAGGTATCCAGACCAATGTATTTGGAGATAGGGGATTACCACCAAATGAGCATGTATTAGAAAAAAAGGTTCTTGGAGTTAAGCAGGGAATTTTGGTGCCAGTGCTGGCTGTGCTTTCTGCACCATTAATTGCTTTGTTATTGGCATCTTATAAAGCTATTGCTACTGATGGTATGTTCGCAGATCAAAATATAGTCAATGTAATCTTTACAGGAATAGGTATTGCGGTACTTGCTTACTTGGCGTATGAAATGTTTAAGGCTAATGTAAAGGAGAGAAAAGAGTTATTTGTCGCGGTATTGCTTACATTTTTTATGACCATATTTTGGGGTTTCCATGAGTTGTCAGGTAGTGTTATTACGCTGTTTGCAGCTAGAAACATTGACTTAGATGGTATTATGTCTGCAGCCCAAACAAATTCATTGAATTCTATGTTCATTATTATATTGGCTATTCCAATTTCAATGATGTGGACATGGTTAAGTAAGAAAAAGTGGAATCCTAGAACACCATATAAATTCGGATTAGGATTGCTTTTTGCGGGTATAAGTTTCTATGTACTTGCCTTAAGTGGTGGTAGTGCAAACGAAAGTGGCTTTGTTCCATTCACATATTTATTATTGATGTATTTCTTATTGTCTGTAGGAGAGTTGTTTATGTCTCCTGTAGGCTTATCTAAAATGACAGATTTAGCACCATTGCGTTTAATTGCTTTTATAATGGGTGTTTGGTTTTTATCATCAGCATTTGCTTTTCAGATAGTAGGCTTTATTGGTAAGCAACTTGCAATTGAAAGTACAGATAAAAACGTAGGTGGTTTTGAAACGCTAACTGTATATACAGATGGGTTTATGCTAATAGCTAAATACGCTATAGGTGCTGGAGCAATTGTTCTTTTGGCATCTCCTCTAATAAAAAGATTAATGGGTAAAGTTCATTAATTTAATTTATTCAAAATTATAATATCCCTTTTCGCCAGTATAGTGAAAAGGGATTTTGTTTTTTATACAAGTCGCTTTCCAACGGTTAACATAGCTTTTGTAATTACTACCATCTGCAATAATTTCATTTGGCATCAAACTATCAATAAGTCTGTCTAAATTAATTTTAGGGGATTGTGTTAGAAGTATTCTGTTAGATGTTGATTTCCGATAAATTCCTGTACTATCAATAATCAATAGCGATTTGTCTAGAAAAGTATAACTATTGTTTAACGAATCAAATTTTACATTATCTATTCGTTCTGCAGTTTTGTAATCAGATATTAAATAATCTGGCGTATTATTTTTGTTGGTGATGATGGATAAATTATTTCCATTTCTATTTATAATAATACTTTTTCTTGTTTGATGTAGAACTAATATTTCCGACTTTTTATTAGACTCAAAATTTCGATACACCGTCCAGCCTTGAAAACACAAGATGCTTATTAAGAAGAAAATTATTCGTTTATAGGTGAATTTTGTACAAAGTTCAATGCCCATAACAAGAACTAGAATAGCTAGAACTAGCTGAATGAAATCAAAAGAGATTGCACTGAAAATAAAGTTTTCTTGTTTAGCGACCCATGCGATAAGGCTATTCATAAGACCGATAACTTCATTGTAAAACCATACTAATTGAGAAGGTAGCCAATTTAGCAAGGTCAAGAATATTACTAAAATGCCCATACCTAGAATAACTCCCAATGCAGGTATGATTACTAAGTTCGAAATAAAGAACAATCCCGGAAATTGATGAAAATAATATAAACTAATAGGTAAAACACCTAATTGAGCAGCAACACTAACACACAGCAACTGCCAGAAGTATCTTATGATTTTGTTCTTCGGAAACCATAATTTTTTTAGCAAAGGAAATATCCATAAAATGGCAAATACGGCAGCGTAGCTCATTTGAAATCCCACTTGAAATAACAAATTAGGATTAATGAATAGAAGAATGAACAATATGGAAAGTGCAAGAATGTTAAATGTATTGCTAGGTCTATTTAAATAGAGGGCATAGGCTACGAAAGTAAACATTGTAGTAGCACGTATAATACTTGCAGACAGTCCTGCAATAAATGCAAATGTCCACAACAAAAGAACAGATAGGATTAGGGTAATAGTTCTGCCTTTAGGGAAATATTGTAGTGGACTTAGTAAAAACTGAATTAGTAATAGTAGAATACCGATATGTAAGCCCGATACAGCTAAAATATGAACGGCGCCGGCTTTTTGGTAGTTCGTATAAGTCTCTTCTGAGATGTCTGAACGTTGACCTAGTAGCAAAGCCTGAATAACACTTAATTCATCTGCTCCGAAATTTTCTTGATCAAGTTTTTTAATAATATAATTACGTGCCTTGGCAGCAGTGCCTATTAGGGTTGCACGCGAGTTTTTTATTTTCACAAATGTACCAGGGGTAATGTTCATACGATGATAAATCCCAAGATTTTCTAAGTATTTTTTGTAATTAAATTGATGTGGATTTAAAGGATTGGGAATAGATTGAATATCAGCATAGGTTAACAATTCATCATCAACATTCAAGGTTTGATAAGTAGAGTCTCTTGGTATAGTAATTAATAGGTTGCCACTAAATTTCTTGTCATCAATACCTTCAACCGTTGCAAAATACCGATTAGAGAATTGATTTGGTTTTAGTATTTCTTTTATTTTTAAACCCCAAAGCGCATCTTTTGCTTGTGTGTATTTGCTATAGTGGCTAGGGTTATTTATAGGTTGAGCAGCAGTATAACTGTAGATGCCAAGGAGTATAAACGATAGCGTAGCAATTGCTCCGAAAAGGATAGATTTCGTGTTCTTTTCAAAAACGAAAATACTAGCAAGAAGAACAAAAAGAAAAAGAGTTGTAAAGAGGAGATGTGTAGGGTTGAACGAAAAGTAATGACCTATTAAAATTCCAACAATTAGTAATAGCGTTAATCTGATAGGAATAAACGCTAAGAGTTTCATGTTATAAAATTCTTGTAGCCTTTACAAATGCTTGGTTCCAAAAGCCGTCTCTTAAAGATGATACGGTAACACCTCGAGATGTTGATGCGTGAATAAAAGTTATTTCGTCATTATCGGTACCTACAACCATACCTACATGGTTAATACGTTTAGAACCTCTGCTAGTTTTGAAAAACAATAGATCACCTTTTTCTACATTTTTAACCGTAACGCGATGCCCTTCTTCTGCCATGTGAAAAGAAGTTCTTGGTAGTTGAACATCATGCTCACCAAAGGAAACATAAAGCAAACCAGAACAATCCATTCCTTTTTTTGTGGTACCACCAAACTTATATCTAGTGCCAGAAAATGAAAGTGCTGTATTGATTATTTCGTCTGCCTTGGTATTTGTAAATGAGGTGTTGACAGTTCGTTCTTCTGTTCTGGTTGTTACTGTTGTATTACCTGTCCGTTCATTATTGGCAGCTGCAACAGAAATTTTTCGCTCCTTGTCAGAAGTACTATTTTTTTTAACGCCACAACTGGCTAAAAAACAAATAACAATAAAATATGGTAGTATGCGCATAAAAACAGAGTGTACCTTTTAGTACGTATAACCTCAAAATTATATAATTATTTTTTAAAATAATTAAACCTAAGAAGTTTTGGCATTTTTAATGATTAACGAAGCAGCTTTTGAACTTGCGCCAGAACCTCCTAATTTGGCAATAAGCTCCTCATAGGCATTTAGTTGTTTGGCTCTTGCTTCTCCTTTTAAAATTAAGTTCAGTTCTTTCTTTAAATTCTGTTTTGTAAAATCATCCTGAATTAGTTCCTTAACTACTTTTTTCTGCATTATTAGGTTCACTAAAGAGATATATTCTAAAGTGATGATTCGCTTTGCAATTTGATAAGAAATCCAATTTGCCTTATAGCAAACAACCTGTGGTACTTTAAAAAGAGCTGTTTCTAAAGTTGCCGTACCACTAGTAACTAATGCGGCAGTTGAAATAGTGAGCAGATCGTATGTTTTATTCTGAATGAATTTTACCTTGGCATCATTTAGAAATGTAGCGTAGAACTCTTTGTCTAAACTAGGAGCGCCGGCAATAACAAATTCATAATCAATAAAATCTTCAGTCAACGAAAGCATTAGGGTAAGCATTTTTTGCACCTCTTGTTTACGACTGCCTGGTAATAGTGCAATTATTGGTTTATTAGAATCCAGTCCATTGGCGGTCCTAAAAGAATGTTCAATTAATTCCGGTCTATTTGCAATTGCATCTAATAAGGGGTGACCAACAAAATTGACTGGGTAATTATGTTTCTTTTCGTAGAACTCTTTCTCAAATGGTAAAATCACATACATGTGGTCGACCGTCGCTTTAATTTTTTCTATTCTACCTTCTCTAGAAGCCCATATTTGAGGGGAGATATAATAATTAGTTTGGAAATTATGTTCCTTCGCCCACTTTGCAATACGTAAGTTAAATCCGGAATAATCTATAAATATAATTGCATCAGGTTTGAATGCAGCTATATCTTGTTTGCAAAATTTAATGTTTTTAAAAATGGAATTTATGTTTAAAATAACTTCTAAAAATCCCATGAAAGCTAACTCTTTGTAATGTTTTGCTAAGGTGCCGCCAGCTTGTTCCATTAAATCACCGCCCCAACATCTAATATTGGCATGTTCATCTTGTTTCTTCAGCGCCTTAATTAAATTAGACCCATGAAGATCGCCAGATGCTTCGCCCGCAATTATATAATATTTCATTTTAAAAGACTTTGTAGTAAAGTATTACAAATGCGGTTAAGATGGTAGCAATTAAAACACCCTTTGCCCTATGGTCTCTCTTAATTTTCAGGAAACCGAAAAAAGCAATGAGGTTTAGAATAGCACCTAAGGCTAAAAGACTGCCAACATGTTCTTGTGCTACAGCTGCTTTATAAGTTTCAGCAATACTTAATTCTGAGAATATAAGAATATATAACAAAGTGCCAATAGCATTGGCGATAATGCCTACTATAAAACCGATTAGGATTTCTTTTTTGGTATTCATTTAAATTTTTTATGCGTAATTATTGTAATCTATGAATGTGTTTTATTAAAAGTCCCACGTATTTAGTTCCTGAATTACGTGATGTGCGGTTAAATCGAATTGAGTTGGAACTACTGATATATACCCATTGGCTAACGCCCATTCATCGGTATCTTCACCTTTGTCCAATAACTCAAATTCACCTGTAAGCCAGTAATAATCTTTGCCCATTGGATTGGTGCGTTTATCAAACTTTTCTTTCCAGTTTGCCTTTGCTTGTCTACAAACTTTAATACCCTTAATTTCCTTTTTAAGAAGCTTAGGGATGTTTACGTTTAGTACAGTGCCTTTAGGAATACCGTTTTCCAAAGCTTGGGTAACTATAGTGTAAATATAGTCTTGTGCCTGCGTAAAATCTGCCTCCCAATTGTAATCGCATAAAGAAAAACCTATTGCGGGAATACCTTCAATACCTGCTTCAACCGCAGCACTCATGGTGCCGGAATAAATTACATTTATAGAAGAGTTAGATCCGTGGTTTATGCCGCTAACACAAATGTCTGGTCTTCTTGGCAATAGTTCTTGAAGTGCTAATTTCACACAATCTGCCGGTGTTCCACTACAGCTATATTCATCAATATTATCGCTGTCAAGGTCAATCTTCATTTTCTTAGAAAATAGGGCTGTATCTAGAGTAATGGCATGTCCCATACCAGATTGCGGACTATCTGGGGCCACCACGACCACGTCGCCTATTTTTTTCATAATAGAAATTAGCATTCGTAACCCTGGCGCAGTAATGCCGTCGTCATTTGTTACTAAGATTAATGGTTTTTCCATAACACATACTTTCTGTAGTAAAAATACGTTTTTAAATATGATAAGCCCGAAATGCCGTTTAACAAAAAATTAATTCTAAGCACAATAAATGGCATGGTTTTTTCTTTACCTTAGGGGTTTAAGTGGCTATTGCTGTCGCTAATAACCCTCAAATTCGGAGATATTGAAAAGGAAAGTAAAAGATAATTTTATGAAAAGAAATTTAGCCTACGTACTGTTATTAATGCTCGCAACAGTAGCATCGTGCAGTTTTACAAATAAAACTTTTGAAAATGACGACAAGGATAAGTTGTTGTTAGATTTAATTACATATGTTTTAGAAAAAGGACATTATGAGCCTAAAGTGCTTAATGATGATTTTTCTGTACATGTCTTTGAAGATTTTATTGACGTTATTGATCCTACTAAAAGATACTTTGTAGCGTCTGATATTGCTGAGTTTGAAAAGTATAAATATCAGATTGATGATGAAATTAAGAATACGGATATCACTTTCTTCAATATAGTATATGAAAGGTTGATGCAACGTATGGGCGATGCTAAGGATATTTATAAAGAAGTTTTAGAAACACCTTTTGATTATTCAGAAAACGAAAGCATTAGCATTAAATATGATGAAGAGCCTTTTGCTGCAGATAGAGAAGAGCTTAAAGAACGTTGGAGAAAACAATTGAAATATGCGACGTTAGGTACTTATGATTCTAAAATCTCCCATATGGAGAACAAAGAAATAGAAAGTACAGATGAGCATGATCATAATGCACATTCTCTTGAAGAAGCAGAAGAAGAATCTAGAAAATCTACTGAAACGACTTTAGATGAATTTTTTGATTTCGTTGATGATTTAGAACGTAAAGATTGGTTCGTACAATATATCAACACAATTGTAGATGAATTTGATCCGCATACATTTTACTTCGCACCAGAAGAAAAAGAGAAGTTTGATACCAGTATGTCTGGTAAATTTGAAGGAATTGGAGCAAAGCTTCAGAAAAAATCTGAAGGAGCAAAAATAGTTGAGATTATTTCTGGTGGTCCAGTGTGGAGAGATCAACGATTAGAAGTTGGTGATGAAATTATTAAAGTTGGTCAGAATGGAGAAGAGCCAATCAATATTATTGGTATGCGTTTAGATGATGCTATTAAATTGATAAAAGGAGCTCAAGGTACTATTGTTGACTTAACCGTTAGAAAAGTAGATGGTTCTTTAGATGTTGTCTCTTTAACAAGAGATGTTGTTGAATTAGAAGAGTCTTATGCTAAATCAGCCAATATTATAAAAGGCCAAGAGAAATTTGGGATTATAAACCTTCCAAAATTTTATGTTGATTTCAATGATTATAGTGAAAGAAATGCTGCAACGGATGTTGCTAAAGAAGTAGAGCGTTTAAAGGAAGAAGGCATGGAAGGGCTTATTCTTGATTTACGTGATAACGGAGGTGGATCTTTAAAGACTGTTGTTGAGATGGCAGGTTTGTTTATTAAAGACGGTCCAATAGTACAGGTACAGTCAAAAGATAAGGGCAAAGATGTCTATGATGATAAAGATGAGAGAATTCAATGGGACGGTCCTTTGGTTATTCTAGTAAACGAATTATCTGCGTCTGCTTCAGAGATTTTAGCAGCTGCAATGCAAGATTATAAAAGAGCTATTGTAATAGGTAGTAAGCAGACTTTTGGAAAAGGAACCGTACAGAACGTAATTCCTTTAAACAATATGCTACGTAGTAATGAGCATGGAGATTTAGGTGCTATAAAAATTACTACACAGAAGTTTTATAGAATTAACGGTGGTTCTACTCAGCTAGAAGGTGTTAAGAGTGATATTGTTGTGCCAGACAGGTATAGTTATATTGATTTGGGAGAAAGAGATCAGTCTAATCCATTAGGATGGGATAAGATTACTCCTGCAGATTATAAAGCTTGGGATGGTTATATTGACTATGAAAAAACCATTGCAGACAGTAAGAAAAGAATGGCTTCTAGTCAACAGATTAAGTTGATTGAAGAAAATGCAAAATGGTTAAAGGCAGAACAAGATGAAACCGAAATTTCATTAAACTTCGTGGTTTATAAAGAAGAAAAGGATAAGGATAAGGAACAGTCAGAATACTTTAAAAGATTGACTGATTATGATTCTAAACTTACATTTCAATCTTTGGGTTATGAAGAAGAGTTATTCACTAAAGATTCTGTACTTCGTGAAAAACGTAACAGATGGCATAAATTTCTAGCAAAAGATGTTTATGTTGAAGAAGCAGTAAACGTCTTAGAAGATTTGAAAATGAATAATATTAAGCAAGGTAAACTGGCTAGTGTTAAGAACTAGAATAAAAATTTAATTAAAAAACCGCTACATAATACATGTAGCGGTTTTTTTTGTTTTTGGGGAATACTTATTTTTAAATGTACTTGGCATACTTAGGCTTTCCAAATTCTGCCAAGTCGTTGATGGTGTTACGTATTTTTCTACTTTGAATATAAGTAACAAATAATAAGACAATACAAACTACAGCAGATGCACCGTTACCATCTTTAATAGCTAAATGGGCTATGGCACCTAAAGTATAATTCATAAAGAAGCCTGCATAGACCCATTCTAAAGACCAGTGAGATTTATTGGTAAAAATCATTAGCAATCCTATTGATTGACACACGCCTAATAGGTAGATAAGATAGACTGGATAACCGAGCTTTATAAATGTGGTTGAAACTACATCAAAATTTACAATAGAATTAATGATTGATCCAATAACCGCTGTTGCGAAAAGAGCTAATACAATATAATAAATTGATTTTTGAGAATTCATAATAAGTAGGTTTTATGTTATTATATCTCAAAAATAAATTCACCTATAAAATATTTAGGATTTCATAGGTGAATTGAAAATAGCTGTAGCTGAATGGAATTTTTCTTAAGACCAGCTAAAATATATTTAATTCAAAAGCTTGTCTGCATGTAATTGGCGAAGTTTAGCCAATTTAGGGTTAATAATCACTTGGCAATAACCCTGTTCTGAATTATTCTTGTAATAATCTTGGTGATCTGCTTCTGCATCATAAAAAATGCCTAATGCACTCAGTTCGGTTACAATAGGCTTTTCATACACCGCTTGCATCTCTTCTAAGACTACTGTAGCCTTTTTCTGTTGCGCTTCATTATGATGGTAAATGACAGAACGATATTGGGTTCCTGCATCCGCACCTTGTCGGTTTAGAGATGTAGGGTCGTGCGTTGTCATAAAAATGATAAGAATATCTTCATAAGAAATAATCGATGGGTCAAAAGAAACCTGTACCACCTCTGCGTGACCAGTTAATCCAGAACAAATTTCTCTGTATGTTGGTCTACCTGGGGCTTTACCTCCTGTATATCCAGAGATAACTTTATGAACGCCCCTTACTTCTTGGAATACCGCTTCGGTACACCAAAAACATCCACCACCAACGGTGACAATTTCTAAATTAGTACTAGCCATTGGATTCCTCCTTTTCTAATTGCATGGATTCTGAATTAATACAGTAGCGTAATCCGCTGGGTTCTGGACCATCAGGGAATATATGACCTAAATGGGCATCGCAAGTATTGCATAAAACTTCTACGCGTATCATACCAAATGAAACATCTTTATGGTATTTTATTGCATTTTCTTTAATAGGCTGTGTAAAACTTGGCCAACCGGTACCAGATTCAAATTTTATAGTAGAATCGAATAATGGCGTGCCACAACAAACACATTCATATTTTCCAGCTTCATGGGCGCTACATAGTGCGCCAGAATGTGGGGCTTCTGTACCTTTTTTTCGAGTAACTCTAAACTGTTCAGGGGTTAGAATTTCTTTCCATTCCTGTTCTGTTTTTTCAACTCTTCTATCAGGTTTAGGGTTACCATCTACTGAAAAATGAATTATATCTTTCCAAGTTAATATCATATTTTTCCTTTCGTTTAGACTTTAAATACCAGGTATATTGGTCGGTAAATTACCTAATATCTTACAAAATTACGGTAATTTTGGCGCATGGCATACCGTAAAAAAAATGGAACTGTTTATAGTGTTTTAATTCTAGTATGTGTAATTGGCTTTTGGTTATTTGAAAACTTTTATACTCCGGCTACTTATTCAAATAGTGATAAGGAACCAATCTCAAATGAATTCCCGAAAGAGCTGCTTCCGTCGTCAACTACTGGTGAAATTGTAAATCATGAATATTTTACATTGTCCTATAATGAACCATATGAACAGGCAGAGTGGGTGGCGTATACTCTTGACAAAAGTCACTTGACATATGATGATAGAAAGCGACCGTATTTTATAGAGGACCCATACGTTTCCTCTAAATCTGCAGATTGGCGTAATTATAAGGGATCTGGTTATGATCGTGGGCATTTAGTGCCTGCAGGTGACCGTAGGTTTTCATTGCAAGCATATAATGAAACTTTTTATACAAGTAATATAAGTCCGCAAGATAGAGAGTTCAATGCTGGTATATGGAACGATTTAGAGCAGCAAATAAGACGTTGGGCAAAAAAGTATGGTACGTTGTATATATTTACCGGTGGCGTGTTAGAAAGTGGATTAGAAGAGATCGGACAAGAAGATGTTGATGTGCCCGATGCTTTCTATAAGATTATTGCCCGTAAAAAGGGAGATAAGATATATACCCTGTCTTTTTTAATGCCGAATAAACCTCAATTTACATCTTTACGCAATTTCGTAGTGTCTGTTGATGAGATAGAAAAAGAAACTGGAATCGACTTTTTTGCCAAACTATCAGAAAAGCAACAAAGTGCTTTCGAAGGAAGTAAAAATACTACTGGCTGGAAATTTTAGAAACTTTCTTTCAATCGGTTGGTATCTAATCGCAAGAAGATAAAGAGTAAAATCGTAAAAAATAATAGTCCTGATCCACCGTAGCTGAAGAAAGGTAAAGGAATACCGATAGTTGGTAAAATACCGATTACCATACCAATGTTAATGAAATAGTGTATCAATAAAATAGAAATTACGCCGTAGCCATACATTCTGGCAAATGCATTTTTCTGTCGTTCCGCCAAGGATATCAATCGTAAGAATAAAACCGAAAATAATATTATTACTGTGGCAGTACCTAAGAATCCCCATTCTTCACCAACGGTACTGAAAATGTAATCTGTATGTTGTTCAGGTACAAAATCACCTTTTGTACGTGTGCCTTCAAGAAAACCTTTTCCAAAGAACCCACCAGATTCAATTGCTTTTTCAGATTGATAAGTATTATATCCAATAGATTTTCTTATCTGCTCTAATTTATTAGGGTCTTTTTCTAATCGTAGCCATAGTCCAAAACGGTCTCTATGTCGTTGTTCAAAAACATTATTGAATACAAAGTTCACCGATAAGGAGAATAGGATAACTGCTACACTGATTATGCTAAGAGGAATTACCGGTATTTTTAAAGTTTTACGTTTTGATGCGAATAAAATTATAATCAATAAAGCCAAACCAATAATTAGCCAAACAGTACCATACATTAGGGTGATGACAAATACGAGAATAAGGCTTAATAGGATTACTAAATAGAAAAGGGGTAATCCTTCTCTAAATATTACAAATATCATTGCAAAGAATACCAATGCACTACCTGGGTCTGGTTGTGGAATAATTAATATTGCAGGAATAAGTATTATTAAAAAAGCATAAAGTTGATCTTTTCTGCGCTTTATATCCGTTTGAATGTCACTGAGATATTTGGCGAGAGCTAGGGCAGTGGCCACCTTCGCTAACTCAGAAGGCTGTAGGTTAAAAAAACCTAGGTCGTACCAAGATGTAGCGCCAGCAATTGTTTTACCAAATACAAATAACCCAAGAAGGGATATCATGGATATTAGATAAAGCAAACTAGAAAAGCGTTCGTAAAAATTTACCTCAAGTGCCAAGATTATAACTATAGTAACTAGACTGACACCAATAAAGAATAATTGTTTGCCATATAAAGTGCCAAAATCAAAAATGGAACTATGTTCGTCAGTGAACGTACTTGAGTATATATTGATCCAGCCAATAAAAACAAGTGCAAAATAGATAAAGACACTTAGCCAATCAATTCTTTTTAAGATGCTTCTACCAGACACGCTCGTTAATTTTGAACTCTTCCCCACTGTAGGGTTTCGCGTATTCTGCCTCTAATGTTTTTTCTAGCATTCTTTTTTCAAGATCGGTTCTGGTGATTTCGCCTTTTAAATATTTCTCTATCATAAGAGTAGCGATATGACCAGCATATCTAGAACCGAAATAACCATTTTCAATATAAACGGCAATAGCAATTTTAGGATCGTCAACAGGTGCAAAAGCCACAAAAACCGAGTGATCTGTCAATTGAGTACGTACACCATCAATTTTGGTGAAATTTTCGGCAGTACCTGTTTTACCGGCAATTTCAATATCTGGTATTTGAAGCCAATAAGCTGTACCTCCTCTTTTTCGGTAAACATCTGCCATACCTTGAACAATAGGTTCAAAGTGTTTAGGATCTATAGTAGTGTGCTTAGCTTCCGTAAATTTAGGTTCTGTAATGTCCTTACCTTCAATTTTCTTAAGAATATGAGGTGTAAAGTAATGTCCTCTATTGGCAATTGCCGCTGTCATATTTGCCAGTTGCACAGGTGTAGCTAATATTTCTCCTTGTCCAATTGAATTTGAAATTATATAAGAAGAGCTCCATCTATTGTCACCATACCATTTATCATAATACTCTTTACTTGGTATACGTCCCTTTTGACCAAAAGGTAAATCATATCCAAGGTAATCTCCCAAGCCGAAACTCCGCATGTGTTTTTCCCAAACATCCATGCCTTCGTCGGTAGTTTCAAATTTTTCGTATATTTTTCTAAATGCTCCGGCAAAATAAGCATTACATGATTGGTATATACCTTGGTTCATATTGCGTAAACCACCGCCACAGTGACAACCTCTCTTTTTCTTGCCAACATAAAAACCATGATAGCACTGAATAGTGCTAGATTCGTCCAATACTCCTTCTTGTAATGCAATTAAAGCATTTAACGTTTTAAAAGGAGATCCTGGAGGTTGTTGTGCATGAATGGAGCGATCCCATGTAGGGTTTGCAATAGTATCGTTATAAAGCTTAGTGTAATTTTTTGACCGCTCACGCCCAACCAATAATGCAGGGTCATAGGTTGGTCCAGAAATCATAGAAAGAATCTCACCCGTAGCAGGCTCTATGGCTACAATGCCACCTCTTTTACCGTTCATTAATAATTCACCATATTCTTGCAATGTTTTGTCTATGGTGATGCTTATTTGTTTACCCTGTTCTGGTAAGGTGTCTATAGTTCCATTTTTATAGGGTCCAATATCTCGATTAAATCTATCTTTCTGTATGTACTGAACACCTTTTCTTCCTCTAAGTAAATCCTCATAATAACGTTCTACCCCGGTTCTACCTTTCAGTTCGCCTTGAACATAGTATTTGTTGACAGCTAAATCACCTTCGTTAACCTCACTAATGTAGCCAAGAACATTTGCTGCACTTGGGGTGTCGTAATAACGTAAAGATCTTTTCTGTATATAAAAACCTTTGTATTTACGCATTTTCTCCTGCAATTTGGCATAATCTTGCTTAGAGAGCTGAGGAACCAAAACAGAAGGAAGTCTAGGGGAATAAACTCTAGCTTTTCTTAATTTTTCAACAAATTTTTCTTTGTCAATACCAAGTAAACCGCAAAATTCTAAAGTATCTAAGGGTTTAACTTCTCTTGGTATAACCATGACATCATATGCGGGATCATTACCAACTAATAGATGACCATTTCTATCGTAAATATAGCCGCGTTCAGGATAGTCATAAATAGCTTTTATCGCCGGATCTTCTAAAACTTGCTCTGCAGAAAAGCTGAAAATTTGCAAATAGGATAGCCTTCCCAAAAAGGTAATTGCGATGACAACTATTATTAATGATAAAAGAATTTTTCTCATTCTTTTTTACTGCTGAATAACGTACTGAACAATATGCCCAAAATCAATGTAGATACACCCACTGTTAGTGTTTTTTGCAAAATTAACAAGCTGTTAGAAAAGCTGAAAATTTCTAAAGTGAAGTATACTAAGTGATGTATTATAATCAATAACGCTAAAAACGTGAATTGTTGTGCCTTAGTACTGTTGTTTAACTTAAAACTTTGAAATTCATAATTGACACCAAAGACAAAACGCATAATGGTTGGTCGTAGATAAGCTATGGTAACGGTAGCTGCCGCGTTTATGGCAAGTGTGTCAGAAAAAATATCTACGCATAGTCCTAAGAAAAAGCATAGAATAATAAAGGTAGTTCTATTTTGTTTGATAGGATACCAGTAAAGAAACAGAATATAAATCAACGGATTTATATAGCCGAAAAAATTTAGTTTATTGAATACTAGCACCTGCACTAGAACCAATAAAATAAATCGGAGCACAATTAAAAATGAAGTACTATTAATCATTGGCTTCTGTTTCTGCTTCTAATTCTAAAACTTCTTTTCGGTTTAAATTTCTAATGATGTAAATGTTACCAATATTGGTCATGTCATTGAATAGTTCTACATCAATAAAATAGAAACTTTTTGAGTTGTCTAAATCAAATCTTTTAATGGTGCCGATAGGAATGTTTTCCGGAAAAATACTACTCATGGCTCCTGTTACAATAGTGTCGCCAATAGTAAGCGGTACCAATCTTGGAATATCAATAAGTTGAACAACGTTATAATCTGTTGTATTTTCCCAAACTAAAGATCCAAAGTGATTAGAGTTTTTGATCTTGGCGTTGATGTTAGATTTGTCACTTAAAATACTTTGTACAGTAGAAAAATTATCTGATGTATTCTCAACAATACCTAAAATTCCTTTGTCGGTTATAACACCCATATCTTGAACTATACTATCATTCTTTCCTTTGTTGATAGTAATATAGTTACGTTGATCGGCATAACTGTTATTTATAACTCGACCCCTTACAACTTCGTAATCTACAGTAGTAGAGTCTATTTTTGAAGGAGAAAGTAATACGTTGTTGAATAGCTTATCTCTAAGTTTTTTATTTTCTTCAACAAGCTTGTTGTTCTCTTCTCTTAAGCTGAAATAAGAAGTTACATTGTCTGAAAAAGTATAAATGCTCCCAGTAATAAAATTAGAAGAATTTAAAAATTTAGATTGGTGGTATGAATGTGATTGAAAAGTAAAAATAAAGGATATTAATAACAGAAAAAGGTACAGTAAAAAAATCTTATACCTAATTAGAAAATTTATAATCTGCTGCATTCACCCCTAAATTTTTAAGATTAAATAAGTTGGTACAACCAACTTATTTAATCAATATACTCTTATAACGTTCTAGATTTTTAAGTGCAATACCTGTACCACGTACTACAGCGCGTAATGGATCTTCTGCAATATAAACAGGTAAGTCTGTTTTTTGAGACAATCTTCTATCTAAACCACGTAGCATAGAACCACCACCTGCAAGATAAATACCAGTATTATAAATGTCGGCAGCTAATTCTGGCGGAGTTTGAGATAATGTTTCCATCACGGCATCCTCAACACGTAAAATAGATTTATCTAAAGCTTTTGCAATTTCTCTATATGATATTTGAACTTGTTTTGGTTTTCCTGTCAACAAATCACGTCCTTGAACAGATTTCTCATCTGGCGGCGACTGTAAGTCTTCAGTTGCAGATCCTATTTCAATTTTAATTGCTTCTGCTGTACTTTCACCAACATATAGGTTGTGCTGTGTACGCATGTAATAAATGATGTCATTTGTAAATACATCACCCGCAATTTTTACCGATTTATCACAAACGATACCTCCTAAAGCTATAACTGCAATTTCAGTAGTACCACCACCTATATCAACAATCATATTACCTTTTGGTTGCATGATATCTAGACCAATACCTATAGCGGCAGCCATTGGTTCATGAATCAAGTATACCTCTTTACCGTTAACACGTTCGGCAGATTCTTTTACCGCACGCATTTCTACTTCGGTAATACCACTAGGAATACAAATTACCAAACGCAATGCAGGTGGAAACCATTTTTTCTTTAATGCCGGAATATTTTTAATGAACATCATCAACATCTTTTCAGATGCATCAAAATCTGCAATTACACCATCTTTCAAAGGTCTAATTGTTTTAATGTTCTCATGGGTCTTTCCTTGCATCATGTTGGCTTCTTTACCAACCGCAATGATTTTTCCACTAATTCTATCTCTGGCAACGATGGATGGGCTATCGACAACTACCTTGTCATTATGTATTATAAGGGTGTTCGCTGTACCTAAATCTATAGCTATTTCCTCGGTCAAGAAATCAAAAAATCCCATATGTGATGTTTAAATTTTAGATAAAAGGGTGTATTTCATCGACAAAAGTAATGAAATTAATGCTTGAAATGACGTGTACCCGTCATCACCATTGAAATTTTATGTTCGTTGCAATAATCAACACTTAATTGGTCTTTAATTGAGCCACCAGGTTGAATTACACTAGTGATGCCAGCTTTGTCTGCAATCTCCACACAGTCAGGGAAAGGGAAGAATGCATCGCTCGCCATTACAGAACCCTTAAGGTCAAAATTAAACGTTTGTGCTTTGTGTATTGCTTGGTTTAAAGCATCAACTCTACTGGTCTGTCCCGTACCGCTTGCGCATAGTTGTTTGTTCTTTGCAATAACAATCGTGTTCGATTTCGTGTGCTTACAAAGTTTAGAGGCAAAGATCAAATCTTCTAATTCTTGATCTGTAGGCTTCGTATTGGTCGCATTGGTAAGATCGTCAACTGTATCTGTTTTATGGTCTTTTTCTTGAAGAAGTATACCGTTTAGGCAAGTTCTTACTTGCATCTGTGGCATTTCAACTTCATTCTGAATTAGAATAATTCTATTTTTCTTTCCTTTTAGAATTTCTAAAGCTTCAGCGTTATAGCTTGGTGCAATTACCACTTCACAGAATAATTTATGAATTTCTTCGGCAGTAGCTTTGTCAATTTCTTTGTTGCTGATTAAAACACCTCCGAAAGCGGAAACTGGGTCTCCGGCTAAAGCATCTACGTAAGCTTGGTGCAAGGAATCGCGTTGTGCAAGTCCACAAGCATTGTTATGTTTTAGAATGGCAAAAGTTGGTTCGTCGTTTTTAAACTCAAGCATTAAGTTTACCGCAGCATCAACATCTAATAAATTATTATATGATAATTCCTTTCCATGTAATTTAGAGAACATAGCATCAAAATCTCCAAAAAAGAATCCTTTTTGATGTGGATTTTCTCCATAACGTAAAACCTTACCATGTGTTTCGCTAATTTTTAAGGCAGCGGTATCATGGTTTTTATTGAAGTAGTTGAAAATAGCAGTATCATAATGAGAAGAAACATTAAAAGATTTAGCAGCAAAACGTTTTCTGTCTTCTAGGCTAATGTTTCCATTATCTGCAGAAATTACTTCAAGAAAATCTGCATAGTCTTCCATTGAAGAAACACAGGTAACATCTTTAAAGTTTTTGGCAGCAGCGCGAATAAGTGAAATTCCGCCTATATCGATTTTTTCAATAATATCTTGTTCAGAAGCACCACTTGCAACCGTTTTTTCAAAAGGGTACAAATCAACAATAACGATATCTATTTGTGGAATTTCAAATTCGGCAAGTTGGGCAACATCACTTTCATTATCCTGTCTATTTAAAATACCGCCAAAAACTTTTGGGTGTAAAGTTTTTACTCTTCCGCCAAGAATAGAAGGGTAGCTGGTTACATCTTCTACAGGGACAACATCTATTCCTAAATCGGTTATGAATTTTTCTGTACCACCGGTAGAATAAATAGTGATTCCTAATTCTTGAAATTTCTTTACTATAGGCTCTAGCCCATCTTTATGGAAAACTGAAATTAAGGCTGAAGACGCTTTTTTTACACTGCTCATTGTATGATGCTTAAATGTTTTTAATAAGCAAGCAAAAGTAATTTTTTTGCAGCTACCAAATGAGCTAGTTTATCAACAAAAAGCCTAAAGTTTTAAAGAATTTTGGCTACTTCAAAATTTACGAATTCTAAAAAGCTCTCATCTGCCTTGGTAAATGGGTCTGGTGTATTAGAATCTATGTCTATTTGACCAATGTTTTCGCCGTTTACAAACAACGGAACTACAATTTCTGCTTTAACGGTAATACTACATGCAATATAATTGTCTTGAGCCTGAACATCTGGCACAACAAAATTTTCGTTGCTTTCTGCTACTTGACCACAAATACCTTTTCCGAACGGAATAATGGTATGATCTGTTGGTGCACCTGCGTACTGACCTAGTTTTAGCTCGCGCTTGTCACCATTCTTAAAGTAAAACCCTACCCAGTCGTAATGAGGTACTTCGGCTTTTAAAAGCTCACAAATCTCTTGCATTTTGGCATCTGCAGTGTTGTTTGAATCTATAATAGAACTTACTTGTGGACGAAGTGCTTCTAACATAATTTTTTTTTGCAAAAGTAAGAATTGTTCATATTTGGTAGTGTTATCAATCTTATAAAAATAAAAAAGAGGATGTTTTTAAAACATCCTCTTTTTAAAATTTAATATTGTCTGTTAAACTTATGGTTGAATTTTAACGTCAAATTCAATAAAATCATTATTATTAAAACCTGGTTCAATGGCAGTAATTTTTATTAAACCTTTTTTACCGTAGTTGTCAACGAACTCTACTACATCTCCAACGCTTAGATTTGTAATTTTTTGAGCATCAGAGCTAGCAATAAAGTTTAATTCACCATTTAAAGTGATTGCGTCAAATGCAGCAGCGTCTATTGTTGTTGAGCTAGCAAAGAACATTTGGTTCAATGTTTCTGTTTCAGAGTTTTCTTCGTCTACGCCAGGCTCAAGTCCATCTACAGCAAATCCAAAAGATGCATCATATTGTTCGGTAGACGCAAAAGAAGCATTGTCACCGGCTGAATCACCAGAAGCACCATAATAGTAACCAAAATCCCAGAATGCTCTAAATTCAGGTCCAACATTAATTCTATAAACGGTTTCGTTCAATAGGGAAAAGAAAGATTCTGTTGTTCCATCTTGTGCTGGAGCAAATAATTTAATATCTGTAAATTCTCTAACTGCAGCAGCAGGGTTAGTACCTGTACCAACTGTTACTGTAATTTGACCAGCTCCAAGAGCTAATCTTTTAGTGACATCTCTAAAGTCGCCTTTACCGGTTGTAGTCCAAAAAGTGTAAACAATTTCTCCGTTATCGATATCTGGAACTGGGAGAGGGAAAGAAAAATCAATTTCTTTTTTTGTAGCACCATCTAAATCAATAGAACCATCAGCTTTTAAAGCTTTAGTTAAATCATCACTTACCAAATCAAAAGAACTAAAAGGCATTTCTCCTTGTCCTAAATAATTTTGAGTAATGTACATTCTACGTTGGGTAGTAGCGTCTGATGTAAAAATAACCCTACCAGTAACGGTTGTACCTGCTTCTCCGCTTGCAGAAGCTGTTGTAATATTTGAAGAAGGGACAGCTTCGTTAAAAACTATGGTAGCCACTTCAGGTTCCTCTGTTTCATCACCACCATCTTCTCCACCTGTATTGTCAGGAATTGGTGTGTCAAAAACTGAACCGTCGTCAGAGCTACAACCACCTATAAAAAGAGCGATAGTACATATTAGAAACGTGTATTTTAAATGTTTTTTCATGTTTTTTTAAATTTAATAATTAGTGTTTAAAATGGTTAATGATAGTTAACTGTTAAAATGTGTTACTCCTTTAACTTGAAAACAGCAATTATCGTATACTAAGAATCCTGTTTTTTGAACAAGTATGAGAGAATTTTAGTTAATCGCGCCAATGTTTCGTTAAAGAAATGATATTTAGGATTTTAAATATCGATTTTTTTGTAATAATGAAAAATTCACTCCATAAACTTTTTTCTATAACAATGGCTTTGCTATTGTTGCTGTCCACCATTTCGTGGACGGTAGAGAAACATTTATGTATGGGGCGGGTATTGGATATTGCCTTGTTCAACGCTGCAAAAGATTGTGGTATGGATGCCGGTTTGGCGTTGTTGGATGATTCTTCGCAACTCATAAAACATTGTTGTGATGATGAATCTTTTACCATGCAAGGTCAAGATGATTTAAGCCATGACATTTTTAATTTAGATTTTTCTCAACAAGTCTTCTTAATTTCTTTTACAACTTCTTATTTAAACTTATTTCAAGAGTCTACAGATAAGGTAATTGTTTTTGATTCTTATCCGCCGCCTATATTGGCAGAGGATTTGAACATACTGCACCAAGTTTTTTTGATTTGATTTAAAACGTGTTATACGTCGCTTTTTTGCGTTCACACATTTTTTAATCAAATCTAATATTCAATGAAAAATTTTACTTGGCTTTTAGCCATTATCCTATTTGGGATACAATATTGTGAGGCACAAGGTCCTCCTATTACTGCCGATAAACCAATTATGTTGGGTGGCGGTAGCTTTACTGCAAAAACCTTAACAGAGATACGGCATACGGAAAGAGGTGATTTTACCTATGTTCCGGTAATGCTACATTATTTGCCAACTTCTAATTCTTTGGTGGCAATACATTTACCTTATATAAATTATGATATCGAAAACGGACCAAGTGGTAGCAGTTTAGCGGATATTAAAATAATGGGTAAATATCAATTCTTTAGAAAAGACGGTACTGGTAAGACCTTTAGAATGGTTGCGAAAACACTTCAGACATTGCCTACTGGTAGGGAACTAGATGTAATGGATTTAAGTACGGGCAAATATGCAGGGTATTATGGTATTGTTGCAGGTTACGAATCGCTCAAATATGGTATTTCTAACGAACTAGGCTATAATTGGGTGCCCGATGGTAGCTTGGATGCGTTGACCCATAAAATTGGTTTTGGTCTTCCATTGTTAAAGCCACAGTATCCTAATAAACAAATCAATCTGTATTTTGAATATACCAACTCTTGGCTGGTAGAGCGTGATTGGTATCAATTGTTGTACGCACAAGGTATACAGTATGCAAGAAAGAATGTTACGTTCGACTTAGCTGTACAGGTGCCTTTGGTAAACGATATTGAAGCAGGTCGTAAATTAAACTATAGCCTGTTTTTAGGTTCTAGATATTCATTTTAATAAAAATTTTTAAAACATAAAATAATGAAAAAATCAATAATTATATCGGCGTTACTAACGCTAATGGTTGTCTTTAGTGCGGTTGCACAAGATGGTAAGGATAAGTTTATGGTGCAGGTAGATGGTCTAGGCTGTCCGTTTTGTGCATATGGACTTGAGAAGAAGTTCAAAGAGTTTAAAGGCATTAAGAATGTGAAAATAGATATTGAAACAGGAGACTTTAGTTTTTCTTATCCAGCGGAAAAAGCATTAACACTAGCTGATGTAGAGAAGCAAGTTGAAAAAGCGGGTTACACACCTATTACAGCAAAAGTTGAGCGTTCCAATGGTGAAATTGAAGAATCATCTGCGAGTGAAATGACTAAAAAGTCTGAAGGAACGGTGAGTAAAAATGTAATGGTAGCCGGTAATTGTGCTATGTGTGAGGCTAGAATAACCAAAGCTGCAGAATCTGTGCAAGGTGTATCCGCCGTTTCTTGGGATAAGGATACCAAAATCATGAAGGTTTCATTTGATGCGGGATTAACTTCTCTTGAAAAAATTGAAAAGCAAGTTGCGGTTGCAGGTCATGATACCAAAAATCATCAAGCACATACCGACGATTATGGAAATCTACCAGCATGTTGTAAGTACGAACGTTTAAGCTATAAATAATGAGAAAAAGTATATGTATACTCATCGTTTTAGTCTTTGCGTCTGCTTGTAAAGAAAAAGCACCTGTTCCTAAAGAGTGGGTGTTGTCTAGAACTCTTCAGTTAGATGGCGTGAATCCTATTGGGTTAACTCAGGTAAATGGAGCTATTTGGCTTTCAGATGGCGACCACAACCGTTTGGTGAAAATTGATACAGAAGGCAAAATCACGGAAACTGTAGATTCATTAGACAGACCAATGCATATTGATGCTATAAAGGAGACAATTTTTATTCCTCAATATGGGAAAGATGTTATTGAAACAGTTGATAAAAAAGGGAGGTTCATAATGCAGGTTTCAGATTCATTGGATGCACCTGCGGGAGTTTCTGTTTTTGAAAATGAACGGGCAATTGCAGATTTCTACAATAATCGGATTCTCTATTTTGATGGTGCAAGCTGGATTTCCTTTGGTAAAGAAGGAAAAGCAGAAGGGGAGTTTTATTATCCTACAGATGTACAGATTACCACGGATAAGATTTGGGTAGCAGATGCCTATAATAATCGAGTACAAGTGTTCGATAAAAAAGGCGGTTTTCTTCAAATGATGGGTCAAAATCAAAAGATGAATGCGGCAACAGGGATTTTTGTTTCGGTTGATGAAGTGTTTGTAACTGATTTTGAAAACAACCGTGTTTTGGTTTTTAATATGACTGGTGAGTTGCTACAGGTGTTAAAAGACCAGATAGAAAAACCAACGGATATGATGGTCAAGGACGATATGCTGTATGTAATTAATTATAGAAACGGCAAGCTTAATATTTTTGATAAACAGCCGATTGTTGTGAAGGATTAAAAGGTCAAATAGGATATCTAATTAGGTGTTCAGATTTATATAATAATTATAATAAAAGGTATGAAACATACATATACTATAGTTGGCATGACCTGTAATGGATGTAGGTCTCATGTAGAAAAGACATTGGCGAATATTGCTGGTGTAACCAGTGCTTCTGTAGATTTAGAAAAAGCTGAAGCTACTTTAGAAATGGATTCAGAATTGACTTTAGCTACTTTGCAAAATGCCATGAAAGAAGATGGCGGTCATTATTCTATTCATGAATTAGGAGGGCAACATCATAAAGAAGTGAAACCTAAGAAAGTAGAAAATGGCAATGGTACTTTTTATTGCCCCATGCATTGCGAAGGAGATAAAACCTATACAGAGCCTGGCGATTGCCCGGTTTGTGGTATGGATTTGGTAGAAGAGGCGAGTGTCAGTAGTCATAAAGGTCAGGAGTATACGTGCCCAATGCACCCTGAGGTGGTTCGTGATGAGCCGGGTGATTGCCCTATTTGTGGTATGGATTTAGTGCCAAAACAGGCTGATGTTTCTGCTGAAGAGAAAAGTTATAATAAGCTTTTGAAAAAGTTTAAAATAGCGGTGGCTTTTACGTTGCCCATTTTTATTATAGCAATGTCAGAAATGATTCCTAATAATCCGCTTCATAATATTTTGAGTTTAAGAAACTGGAATTGGGTGCAGTTTGCACTATCAATTCCTGTTGTGTTTTATGCAACTTGGATGTTTTTTGAGAGAGCATATCGTTCTGTAAAAACTTGGAATTTAAATATGTTTACGTTGATTGGTATTGGTGCAGGTGTAGCGTGGCTATTTAGCGTATTTGCTATTTTGGTCCCAGATTTTTTTCCTCCACAGTTTAAGACAGACCAAGGCACGGTTCATGTATATTTTGAGGCAGCTACGGTTATATTAACTCTAGTCTTGTTCGGGCAGTTATTAGAGGCTCGTGCGCATAGTAAAACCAATTCTGCGGTAAAGGAACTTCTTAAGCTAGCTCCAAATAAAGCGATTCGCATTGTTGATGGGAAAGAGGAGACGATTGCAATAGATAACATAGTAAAAGGAGATTTGCTTAGGGTGAAACCTGGTGATAAAATACCTGTTGATGGATGCGTGCATGAAGGCGAAAGTACGGTAGATGAATCAATGATAACGGGCGAGCCTGTTCCGGTACAGAAAGTGGAGGGTGATAATGTAAGTTCAGGGACAATTAATGGTAAGCGTTCCTTTGTGATGATAGCAGAGAAGGTTGGTTCAGATACGTTGCTCTCCCAAATTATTGATATGGTGAACAAGGCAAGTCGTAGCCAGGCGCCAATTCAAAAATTAGCGGATAAAATCTCTAGTTATTTTGTGCCTGCTGTAGTGTTCATTTCTGTTATCACCTTTATTGTTTGGGTCATTTTTGGTCCAGAACCTGCTTATGTATATGCTTTGGTCAATGCTATTGCTGTGTTGATAATAGCTTGTCCATGCGCCCTAGGTTTGGCTACTCCAATGTCCGTTATGGTGGGTGTAGGTAAAGGAGCGCAATCTGGCGTACTCATAAAGAATGCGGAAGCTTTAGAGCGAATGGATAAAATTGACACGTTAATTGTAGATAAGACCGGTACAATTACGGAAGGGAAACCATCCGTAGAAAAGGTGGGTAGTATTTCTGAGATTAATCAGGGAAAGGTATTGCAATATATTGTTTCATTAAATCAGCAAAGTGAGCACCCATTGGCAGATGCAACTGTAAAGTATGGAAAGGCGAATAATGTAAATATTTTAAAAGTTGAAGATTTTAATTCGGTTACAGGTATGGGCGTCACCGGGAAAATAAATGGGGAGTTTACTGCCTTGGGTAATGAGAAGATGATGAATGAGGCTCAAGTATCCATTTTAGATAGTTTAAAGGCAGATGTAGTTTCTCATCAAAAACTTGGAAAAACAGTTTCTTACTTGGCAATTGGTGATAAGGCAGTTGGTTTTGTTGCAATCGGAGATAAAATTAAAGAGACGAGCAAAAAAGCTATTGAAGAGTTGCAGAAAGCCGGTATTGCAGTGATAATGCTTACCGGGGACAATCATGATACGGCAAAAGCGGTAGCGGAACAATTAAGTCTGGCAGATTTTAAGGCTGGTATGTTACCACAGGATAAATTGGCTGAGGTAGAGCGTTTACAATCTGAAGGAAGAAAGGTAGCTGTTGCAGGAGATGGTATTAATGATGCGCCTGCTCTGGCTAAAAGCGATGTAGGTATTGCCATGGGTACGGGAACGGATGTTGCAATTGAAAGTGCTGCAATTACTTTGGTAAAAGGAGATTTACATGGAATTGTAAAGGCATATAACCTTAGTAATGCGGTTATGAAGAATATAAAACAGAATTTATTTTTCGCCTTAATTTATAATACGGTAGGTATACCAATTGCGGCGGGAGTGCTATATCCATTTTTCGGATTATTGCTTTCTCCAATGATTGCGGCTTTAGCGATGAGTTTTAGTTCTGTTTCGGTAATTGCCAATGCATTGCGATTGCGAACGGTAAAAATTGATTAATCAAATTGAATTGAAAATTAAATGAATAAATATATAGTAGTATTGCTTTTGTGCATGTTGCCTTATTTTAGTTTTTCTCAGGAAAAAGTAGAAGGTGTTGTTTTTGATTCTGACGCATCTAATGCATTGAGCCTTTCGGGAGCTAATGTCTATTGGCAAGATTCACAAACTGGGGTGGTAACAGATTTCGATGGTAAATTCACCATTCCATATCTTAAAGAATTTAATAGATTGATTATAAGTTATGTTGGTTTTGAATCGGATACACTAACTATAAATGCTCCAAAAACAATACGAGTTAATCTTAAGCCATCTAATGAATTAGATGAGGTTGTTGTTCAGCAGGAAAGAGATGCTATACAGAAAACATATTTTAGTCCGCAGAATGTAATTACAGTAAACAGTGATGAGTTGTTAAAAGCCGCTTGCTGTAATCTGGCAGAAAGTTTTGAAACCAATCCGGCAATTGATGTAAATCTTTCTGATGGATTAACGGGAACCAAACAAATTCAAATGTTAGGATTAACGAGTCCGTATTTATTGATTACCCAAGAAAACATTCCTATGGTACGTGGTGCATCTCAAGCCTACGGATTAACATTTACGCCAGGTACGTGGATAGAAAGTATACAGATTACAAAAGGTGCTGGTAGTGTGGTGAATGGTTACGAAAGTATATCAGGTCAGATTAATACCGAGTTGGTAAAGCCGTTAACCGATAATGCAGTTTTTGTAAATGGCTATGCCAATCAGAATGGGCGTTATGAATTGAATACACATTTCAATAAAAAGCTGACCGATAAATTGAGTACCGGTCTTTATATTCATGGTAACAAAAGAACTCAAAAAGAAGATAATAATGAAGACGGATTTTTAGATGCGCCTTTGGGGGAGCAAATAAATGTGATGAACCGTTGGCAGTATCAGAATCCTGAAACAGGTTTTGTAAGTTTCTTAAATGTTCGTTTTTTGAATGATGAGAAACAAGTAGGGCAGGTAGATTTTAATCCTAATACCGATAGAGTTGATAATGGTGGTTCACTGAGCGGAGCCGAAGTGTGGGGTAGTGAGATAAATACCCGCAGATTTGATACCTCATTGAAATTGGGCTATGTTTTTCCAGAACTTCCGTTTCAAAGTTTTGGTTTTCAAACAGCTTACAGTTTTCATAAGCAAGATTCTTATTTTGGTTTTAGGTCATATGATATTAGCCATGAAAGCATTTATTCTAGTCTTCTTTTTAATTCTATAATTGGAGATACAAGAAATAAGTTTAAAACCGGAATTTCTTTTGCATATGACGGTTATGATGAGGTGGTGACTACTGATGATTATTCTAGGGAAGATAGGTCTGTGGGTGCTTTTTTGGAGTATAGTTATGAAAATTTAGAAAAAGTAAGTTTAACCGCCGGACTACGTGTAGACAATCATAATCGATTGGGAACATTTGTAACACCAAGATTTCACATTAGATATACCCCATGGGATAGAGGAAGTCTGCGAGGGTCATTTGGTAGGGGAAAAAGAGCTGCAAATATTTTTGCCGAAAATCAGCAATTGTTTGCCTCTGCTAGGCAAATTAATATTGCAGGTTCGGGTGGCAACGTTTATGGTTTAGAGCCAGAAGATGCATGGAATTATGGAGTTAGTTTTCTACAAGGATTTAATTTTTTGAATAAAAAGGGAGATATTTCTTTAGATTATTACATCACAGATTTTGAAAACCAAGTGGTGGTGGATTGGGAAAATCCGCAAGAAGTTTCATTTTATAATTTGGAAGGAGAGAGTAGTGCTAAAAGTTTTCAAGTAGAATTAAATTATGAGCTTTTGACCCGTCTTAATTTTAGAACATCGTATAAGTTTTATGATGTATCTACAGATTATAAAAGCGGAAATCTACAGAAATCATTACAAGCACAACATCGATTTTTTGTTAATTTAGGGTATGAGACCGAGGCTAAGGATAATGGTGCGCAATGGAAATTTGATTATACCCTTCATAGTTTTGGAGAAGCGCGGTTGCCAGATACAAGTGCTAACCCGGTGGAATACCAATTACCTGCTTTTTCCCCAACTTATAATCTAATGAATGCTCAAGTGACAAAAGTATTCTCTAATTCATTTGAAGTGTATGTGGGTGGTGAAAACCTTTCGGATGTACAGCAAATTAATCCTGTATTGGGCGCTGATAATCCTTTTGGTCCAAATTTTGATACTACCATTGTATATGCGCCAATAATGGGTAGAATGTTTTATGGCGGCTTTAGATTTAAAATTTTATAACACGTAAATTTATACTTATGAAAACAACTATTTTATCCTTCGCAATGATATTAATTGCTGTGGTAACCTATGCACAGGACAAGAATAAGAAAATGACTTTTGATGTGAATGGTAAATGCGCCATGTGTAAAGAACGTATTGAAGAGGCTGCATTAAATGTAAAGGGAGTAAAATATGCAAATTGGGATATTCCTACCCATCAGTTAGCGGTTATTATGGATGAGCGTAAAACTGATGCTATGAAGATTAAAACAGCAATTGTAGCCGTTGGTCATGATACTAAAGAATTGAAGGCAACAGATGAAGCTTACAATAGCGTACACCCATGCTGTTTGTATAGAGAAGATAATTCTGACGATGGTGCGCTTCATAAAAACTAGTCGAAGTACTAGTAATTATTGAGGTGTTTTTAACTGCTATAAATTGTTTAAAAAGTTTTAGTTAATATTTTGCCAACGTGATTATCACGAATCAAAATCTGAAATACATTAGCTTAAGTTTATCTTTAATTCGATACTAATGGCACAAGCAAAATCAGCAGGGAAACCAGCTGCAAAGCCTGCTCCAGCAAAAGCTGGAAAAAAGGCTGCTCCAAAAGCTGCTCCTAGAAAGAAGTAGTCGGTACTAGCCTACGGGTAGGCTTACCATTTGGACATGAAAACCACCTTCTGTAAATAAAGAAGGTGGTTTTTTTGTTTGTAAAAGTGGCGCACAAAAAAACTGCTCTTGATATTTCAAGAGCGGTTTTAATTTATACTGACTGCGCAAACCAATTAATTATTGGCTGTGACGGCTCGTCACTACATCATTCCTGGCATACCGCCACCCATTGGTGGACCAGCAGGAGTATCTTCTTTAATGTCAGTTAACGCACATTCGGTAGTTAAGATCATACCGGCAACAGAAGCTGCATTTTCCAATGCTACTCTAGTTACTTTCTTAGGATCAATAATACCAGCTTTCATCATCTCAACATATTTCTCAGATTTAGCATCATAACCGTAATCTCCTTTACCTTCAAGGATTTTTGCAATTACTACAGAACCTTCACCACCAGCGTTAGAAACGATAGTTCTTAAAGGAGCTTCAATTGCACGGGCTACAATTTGTAAACCTGTTGCTTCATCTTCGTTTTCAGTAGCTACTTTTGAAAGAACAGTTTTTGCTCTAACCAATGCAACACCACCACCAGCTACGATACCCTCTTCAACTGCAGCTCTCGTTGCATGTAAGGCATCATCAACACGGTCTTTTTTCTCTTTCATTTCAACTTCAGAAGCTGCACCAACATAAAGTACGGCAACACCACCAGCTAACTTAGCTAAACGCTCTTGAAGTTTTTCTTTATCATAATCAGAAGTAGTAGTCTCAATTTGAGATTTAATCTGATTAACTCTTGTTTTGATATCTTTTGCAACACCACCACCATTTACAATAGTAGTATTGTCTTTGTCTATTTGTACTTTTTCACAAGTACCTAACATATCAAGAGTAGTATTGTCAAGAGAGAATCCTCTTTCTTCAGAAATAACGGTACCACCGGTTAAGATTGCGATATCTTCTAACATTGCTTTTCTACGGTCACCAAAACCTGGAGCCTTAACAGCGGCAATTTTTAAAGAACCTCTTAATTTGTTTACTACCAATGTAGCTAATGCTTCACCATCAACATCTTCAGCAATAATCAATAAAGGTTTTCCTGATTGAGCAACTGGCTCCAATACAGGAAGTAAATCTTTCATTGAAGAAATTTTCTTGTCGAACAACAAGATGTAAGGGTTCTCTAATTGAGATACCATCTTTTCAGAATCGGTAACAAAATATGGAGAAAGGTAACCTCTATCGAATTGCATACCTTCAACAACATCAACATACGTATCAGTTCCTTTAGCTTCTTCAACAGTAATAACACCTTCTTTACCAACTTTACCGAAAGCCTGAGCGATTAATTCACCAATTGTTTCGTCATTGTTAGCTGAAATAGAAGCAACCTGCTTAATTTTTTCAGAAGAATCACCAACTTTTTTAGCTTGTTTAGCCAAATCAGCAACGATAGCTTCAACAGCTTTATCGATACCTCTTTTTAAATCCATTGGGTTTGCACCTGCAGCAACGTTTTTCAAACCTTCTTTAACGATAGCTTGTGCTAAAACTGTAGCGGTAGTAGTACCGTCACCAGCTAAATCATTGGTTTTAGAAGCAACTTCTTTAACCATTTGTGCGCCCATATTTTCTAATGGGTCAGCTAATTCAATTTCTTTTGCAACAGTAACACCATCTTTGGTTACTTGGGGTGCACCAAATGATTTACTGATAATTACGTTTCTACCTTTTGGTCCTAATGTAACTTTTACAGCATTTGCCAATGCATCGACACCTCTTTTAAGACCGTCTCTTGCATCTATGTCAAACTTAATATCTTTTGCCATTTTTAATTTTTATTTAGATTTTGATCTTAAACATAATGCTTAGGATCAAGAAAATTATTAATTAGTAAATCTCGTGAAATTAAAAGGCCAAGGAAATAAACCTTTAGCCAATTGCTATTTAGATAATAGCAAGAATATCACTTTCTCTCATCATTAAGTAATCGTTACCTTCTAACTTTAATTCGGTACCTGCATATTTACCGTAAAGAACAGTATCACCAACGTTAACAGTAACTTTGTCATCTTTTGTACCAGGACCTACTGCTACAACTTTACCTTTTTGTGGTTTCTCTTTTGCAGTATCAGGAATATAAAGTCCAGACGCAGTTTTAGTTTCAGCTGCCATTGGCTCAATAAGAACTCGGTCTGCCAATGGTTTGATATTAACTTTAGCCATAATTATTAATTTTTAAATTGATTTTTAGTTTTGTGTGTAAGTAAAGGCAGAAATTATGCCATTGCCTCTTTCCTGACAAATTGGAAACAAAAAATGCCAGCTTGTCATAAGCTGGCATTTTAAATATAATGTTGTAAATAATTCTATAAACTATCCGAAGGTGTAGCTTGGTTTGTTGCAGGAGGTGTAACCTCTTCTGGTAGTGTTTCTGGCACTACTGTTTCGATGTCATCGCCTTGTAATAATTTAGAATCTACGTCACCATAATTACCTTTAAGGGCAATGTTAGATGCTAAGATTAAAACTATTAATAAACCCGCTAAAGTCCATGTGCTCTTATCTAAAAAGTCACCTGTTTTTTTAACTCCACCAACTACTTGGTTTCCTCCTCCACCAAATGAAGAAGAAAGTCCGCCACCTTTTGGGTTTTGTACCATAATCACTAATACTAACAATAAGCAAACGACTATGATAAGTATTAGGAAAATTGAAAATGTACTCATTCTATATTATTTATTATCTTTTCGTAATTTTTCTACCGCCTTAATTCGGTTTGCAAAGAAACTACTTTTTTCTGGATATTTCAAACTTAAAATTTTGAAAGCTTGAATAGCTTTTTTATACTTTTTTTGTTCAAGATAAACCCGTGCTAAAGTCTCTGTCATTAACTCGTTATTGTCAATTTTTGAAGACTTAGAAATATCTACACTAACACTCTGTTGTTCTGTTGGTACTATTTTAGGATTTGAAGCGATGAACTTATCAATACGATCGTATTTCTTTTTAATGGTTTCATTTTTAACTTTAGGTTTTTTTACTGGTTTTAAAGCTACTTTCTTTTCTTTAGTCTTTTCCTCAACTTTTTCTATAGGAGCTTCGGCAATTGGTTCTTTAGAGTCAATATCGTCAACAATAGTTTTCTCTTTCTCAGATTTTTCTAATGGTTGTTTAGAAGCTAAGCTTAACCATTCTGAAAAGGAATATTTCTCTTTAGCGTCAAAAGTTATGGGCTTTCCTATATCCAATGCATTTTCTTCCTCTGTATTCGCAGGATCTTTAGATTGAAATAATTCAGGATCTAGTATTTGATCGGCGTCATGTTCGTCTTGCGGTAAGGGCTTGTCATCAGAAGGTGCTATTAAGGGGTTGACTACAGATTCTTCGGCGTAATTCCCTTCTGGTTCAGCGTCTGCAACTTCTATTTCGGTTGTTGAAATGTCTACATTGGCTATTTCAGTATCTTCTTCGATAGTTGCTTTCTCTATTGTCGTGGAAACTTCAATATCATTCTTTTCTGGGTCAATTTCAGTTTCGTTAATAATTACAACGTCTTTAATTTTTTCTTTTTCTTCAACATAGCTATAAGTTGAATTCTGATGTAAAAAGTCTTTAGAGGTTATAAAATCAAAAAGAACATCTCTGTCAGTGGTGAATGCAGCGGTTGTTTTTAGGGCTTTATTGTATTTATAGCTATTTAAGTTCTTAAGTCCTTTTAAATGAAGAGCTCGTGCAGCCTGAAAATAAGGGTATTCTGCAATAATATCTTCTAGGTGTTTGGTATGAATAGGTTCTACCACTTTGGTAGGATGTTCTAGAAAATATGTAAAGTCCTTAACGTTCATATAGCCTACCAATCTGCCAATGAGGCGTTGAAAATATCTTGTGTCAGTCTTTCGAAAATTATTTCGTGAGCTTCACTTTTAATAGTAGCTAATTGCGTGTCAGCTGGATAATCATAAAAGAAAGAAAAACTTTGGTCAAAAGCGGCGTCCTCTTTCAGTTGATTGTAGAAGCGTACTTTGACTCTGATTGAAAGTCTGTTTTGTGCCGCTGTTTGTGCCGCAGTTGCAGACATGGGTGAAATTTTATACTCCGTAATTTCTCCTTCATAAAGTAAATCTGGATTACCAGATGAAATAAGGTCCAGACTGGTCTGGTTCAGAATTCTATCCTGCAACGCTAACGTAAAATCTCTATCAACACCAGGTTCAAAAGTTGAACCCGGACTCTGGGTTGCATAATTTTGAAAATAGTTTACTTGAAATGTTTTTGCTTCACCAACATTACCACCTGTAAAGTTGTAGATACCACAACTAAAAATAAGGGTTAGAGGTAAGATATAAAGAATAGCTTTTTTTAGGGATCTCATTGAAATGGGATTCATTTTATATTAAAGGTCGTATTGTTTTATTTTTCGATAAAGCGTGCGTTCAGAAATACCTAGTTCCGTGGCTGCAGCTTTTCTTTTTCCTCTATTTCGTTCAAGAGATTTTTTAATTAATTCAACTTCCTTCTCTTGTAAAGATAGAGTTTCTTCCTCTTCAATTTCTTCTGCAAAATGATATTTGTCTTCGTATGATTCTTGAATAAACGTAGGTTCTTCCTTTTTAGGTTCAGGTAAATGCAAAACATTCATGGCCTTTTCTTCTTGGCTGTCATGTTCAATATCAGCATCTTCTTCGTCCTCGTTCCCATAAATTTTTCGAATAAGGTTTTCATTCTCCTTTTGAACTTTCTCTGAGTCATTGTTTTTCAACAACTCCATCGTTAGCTTTTTAAGGTCATTTAGGTCACCTTTCATGTCGAACAATACTTTGTAAAGTATTTCTCTTTCATTGCTAAAATCACTTTCAGATTTAGAATTGGAAACTACTGCGGGTAAATTACTGGTATTATTATTAGGTATGTAACCGTGTAGTGTAGCGGCTGTTATAGCTCTATTTTCCTCTAGCACCGAAACTTGTTCTGCTATGTTTCTTAGCTGACGAATATTACCTGGCCATCTGTACTTAATTAATAAAGATACTGCTTGGTCATCTAGCCTTATGGTAGGCATTTTGTATTTCTGACTAAAATCTGATGCAAATTTTCTAAATAATAAATGAATATCATCTTGTCGTTCTCGCAATGGTGGAATGTTGATTTCTACGGTGCTTAAACGATAGTATAAATCTTCGCGAAAACGCTCTTTCTTGATCGCCTCGAACATATTTACATTGGTAGCCGCTACAATACGTACATCGGTTTTTTGTACTTGAGAGGAACCAACTTTTAAAAATTCACCATTTTCAAGAACACGTAAAAGTCGTACTTGTGTAGTTAATGGTAGTTCGCCAACTTCATCTAAAAATATGGTACCGCCATCGGCAACTTCAAAATAACCACTTCTTGTTTGTGTTGCACCTGTAAATGCGCCTTTTTCATGTCCAAAAAGTTCACTGTCAATGGTGCCTTCTGGTATGGCACCACAGTTTACTGCTATATATTTTGCATGCTTTCTATGGGAAAGTGAATGAATGATTTTAGGGATAGCTTCTTTACCAACACCACTTTCACCAGTTACCAACACCGAAATATCGGTTGCGGCAACTTGCATTGCTTTTTCAAGTGCGCGGTTCAACTTTGGGTCTTGCCCTATAATTTCAAAACGTTGTTTTATACTTTGTATGCTTTCCATATAAAATGGCTACTATAAAGTTAATTGTTATCAGAATACCCAACTGCTACACCTTTAAGGGTGGCAGAAGTGCAATCGTTAATTTGTACGTTTACAAAGTCACCAACCTTGTATTGTTCTTTTGGAAAAACAACCACAGTGCTTTGAGAGTTTCTGCCCATCCACTCATCTTCGGACTTTTTAGAGGTTCCTTCAATTAAAACTTCTTGCACTTTGTTCAGATGCTTTTCAGTTCTGTACTGACAGTGGCTTCTTTGCAAGGCTATAATTTCGGATAAGCGTCTTTTTTTAGTTACTTCAGGTACGTCATCTTTCATCTTTCTTCCGGCCATTGTACCAGGTCTTTCAGAATATGAATACATATAACCAAAATCATACTTCACATATTCTAAAGCTCTTAATGTAGCGGCATGGTCTTCTTCGGTTTCAGTTGGGAAACCAGTAATAATATCTTGTGAAATAGAGCACCCAGGAAGAATTTTTCTAATATTATCGGTCAATTCAAAATACTCTTCAATGGTGTGCAAACGGTTCATTTCCTTTAAAATTCGGTTACTACCACTTTGTACCGGTAAATGAACATGATTACAGATATTTTTATGCTTTGCCATCGTTCTAATCACCTCTAAAGTCATGTCTTGTGGATTAGATGTGGAAAAGCGAATACGCATTTTTGGGTTCGCCAATGCTACCATTTCTAATAGTTTAGAGAAACCTATAGCTGTGGCTTTTTGCATTTCAGAAGCATTCTCAAAGTTTTTCTTAAGTCCGCCTCCATACCATAAATAACTATCTACGTTTTGACCTAGAAGCGTAATTTCCTTAAATCCTTTTTGCGAAAGTTCACTTATTTCGGCTAAAATAGATTGTGGGTCTCTACTGCGTTCGCGACCTCTTGTAAAAGGAACCACACAAAATGTACACATATTATCACATCCTCTGGTAATGGAAACAAAAGCGGTAACACCGTTAGTGTTTAGTCTAACAGGAGAAATGTCACCATATGTTTCATCTTTAGAAAGAATAACGTTGACTGCATCTCTACCGGAATCTATTTCTTTTATAAGGTTAGGTAAATCTTTATAGGCATCTGGTCCAACGACCATGTCCACTATTTTTTCTTCATCTAAAAGTTTGTCTTTCAAGCGTTCTGCCATGCAGCCTAATACGCCAACTTTTAAATGAGGTCTAGATTTCTTTACCTTATTATACTCCGTTAATCTTTTTCGTATGGTCTGTTCTGCTTTATCTCTAATAGAACATGTGTTTACAAGTACTAAATCGGCTTCTTCTAACGTTTGGGTGGTGTTAAAACCTTCAGTCGCTAATATAGAAGCTACAATTTCACTGTCTGAAAAGTTCATGGCACAACCGTAACTTTCAATATATAGATTACGTTTGTTCACTTCTTTTCCTTCAACTACCAAAGTTGTGCCCTGCACATTTTCGTCTATGGTTTTCTCCATTTTTGTAATACGTTGCAATAAAATATTTTGGAAGACAAAGATACTACTATAATCAAAAATATGACAAGATGGCATGATTATTTAGGGATAGTTTAAGCTTTCAGTATAAAAATTATTTAGTTTTAGCATTTAATATAACCACTAATACTTATGAATTTAGAAAACTTGACACAACAAATTAAAATGAAGCCAGATTTAGAATTTGGCTCCATATTCAGCAGGTCTTTTGACCTTTTTAAGAAAGTATGGTTGCAAGGCTTCATTATTTTATTACTAACTTTTGTAGTAATTCTGCCGTTTTATATAGTTATGTATATTCCTATGATTGCAATGGGTATAACTGATCCAGAAGCACTTCAGCATAATGAATTTCCACCACTGCTTGCTATTGCAATGAGTATACTTGTTCCAGTTTTTGTTATTGGGGCTACGACATTTGCATTAGCGTTAAATGCTGCTTTTTTAAGAATCTGTAGGCAAAAAGATATTGGAGATGAAACTAGCGATGATTATTTCTTTTATTTTAAAGAAGGGCGTTTGGGCAAAGTGTTCATTCTTGCTTTATATACTTTTGGACTTTCTATTCTTGGAGCACTAGCTTGCGGGGTAGGTATGTTTTATGTAATGGTTCCTGTTTCATTAATACCAGCTTTTTTAGCATTTTCAAATGAATTATCTCCATTAGAAATGGTGAAGGCTAGCTTTACGCTAGGTAACAAAAACTGGTTAGTGATATTTGGTCTAGTATTCGTAACCGCTTTTGTGGCGCAATTAGGTTTCGTATTATGTTGTGTAGGTGTGCTGTTTACTGCAATGTTAGGTAAAGTGCCAGCATATTATATGTATAAAGACGGAGTAGGTTTTAATCAAGAGGTGTAAACTTGAATTTGTCAATAACGCAACTATTCGCCGTTATTCGCATCTTACTGGTGTAACCACCTAATTTTAAAACTATGAGGAATTTAGTTTTTGTTTTATGCACTTTTGCTTTAGCCGTATTGGTGTCTTGTGATGATGATGGACCGTATGAAAATTATCAAGTAGCTCGACCAATTTTACAAGATGTGATCTCTTTTAAAGCAGAAGCGGTTGATGTTATGGAACCAATTCCTATTGAATCATCAGGTAAAATTTATGCTTATAGAGACTACATTTTTGTAAATGATGTGAACAAAGGTTTTCACGTTATTGACAATCAAAACCCATCATCACCAGAAAGTATTGCATTCATAAAATTAGAAGGCAATTTTGATATTTCCATCAAGGATGATAAACTGTACGCAGATAGTTATGGGGATTTGGTGATTTTTGATATTTCAGATATCAATAATATTTCTATACAAAGTAGAATTGTAAATGCAATATATAATAATGATGTCTGGCTTTCAACGATTGAATTTCCACAAGCGGATTTTTACGATTATGGCGATATAGATTACGATAAGGATATAGTAACAGGTTGGGAGGTAAGAACAGAGAGAAGACTTGTTTCCGAATATGAAGAGCAGTTTAATTGCGATGTGTGCCTTAATTCCGATGCATCTGAAAATTATAGTGAAAGTCCTCAACCATCCGTAGGTCAAGGAGGGTCATTAGCTCGCTTCAAAATAATAGGAGATTATCTGTATGTAGTTGATTATAGCGACATCAACATTTTTGACATTGAAGATGTTGAAAATGTGAAAATTTTAGATGATGTTCAAGTAGCTTGGGATATAGAAACTATATATAGTCAAGGTAATATATTATTTATAGGAGGTTCGCAAGGCATGTATATATATGGGATAGAGAATCCAGAAAAACCCAAGTTTATTTCAGAGTTTAGGCATGGCACCGCTTGCGATCCTGTGGTAGTAGATGGTAAATATGCATATGTAACTTTGAAAGGTGGTGGTTTCTGTGGGAATACAGAAAGCGGATTATATGTGATAGATATCGCCAATTTAGAAAATCCAGAGTTAAAAGTTATTTATCCGATGGATGGACCAAACGGATTAGGTATTAAAGAGGGTACCTTATTTATATGTGATGGAGCGTCTGGTTTAAAAGTATACGATAAAAGTAATGCTCCTAATATTACTTTAATAAATACTTTTGAAGATATTGTAGCTTATGATGTAATTCCGTTATCTTCATCTCTATTGATGATAGGAGATGGATTGTTGTATCAATATGAGTATATAAATAATGATATTAGATTGCTAAGCACATTTGAATTATAAAATTTTTAAATGATAAAAAAGGGAAGCTAGTTTAGCTACCCTTTTTTATTTGAAGAATAGTATTGATAAATTTTAAAGCTTGGGTATAGTAATGAAATTCATGATTTTACAAGCTAAACTCTGTTGAAATATGGGGAAAAATAAATCTCCAAAATTCTAAAGTTCAATTTTTAGTATACATTTGTAGGTATAAACAAGGTTGATGGCGAAAAATTTAGTAATTGTTGAGTCTCCTGCAAAGGCCAAAACTATAGAGAAGTTTTTGGGAAAAGATTTTAAGGTTGAATCGAGCTTTGGTCACATTGCTGATTTACCTTCAAAAGAGTTGGGAGTAGATGTCGATAACGATTTTACACCCAAATATATAGTTGATAAAGACAAGAAGGCTTTAGTTAAAAAGCTGAAGAGTCTTGCTGATAAAGCAGAAACTATATGGCTCGCGAGTGATGAAGATAGAGAGGGAGAAGCTATTTCTTGGCACTTGGCAGAAGAGCTAGGTCTAGATAAGAAAAAGACAAAACGAATCGTTTTTAACTCGGTTACAAAAGCCGCCATTCAAAAAGCAATTGAAAATCCGCGTGAAATTAATTACAACCTTGTAAACGCACAACAGGCTAGACGAGTTTTAGATCGTTTGGTGGGTTATCAATTATCACCAGTACTTTGGAAAAAAATTAAACCGGGACTCTCTGCCGGTCGTGTTCAATCTGTTGCTGTAAGGTTAATAGTTGAACGAGAAAGAGCTATTGAGGCATTTGAGCCACAAGCTTCATTTAAAATAGCAGCAGAATTTCAAACGGAAGCAGGTAGTGTTTTTTCTGCCAAATTGAATAAAACCTTCGCTACAGAGAAAGAAGCAAAAGCTTTTTTAGAGAAGAATATTTCTGCAGATTTTTCGGTAAGTAAATTAGATAAAAAGCCTGCTAAGAAATCACCATCAGCACCTTTTACAACTTCTACATTACAGCAAGAGGCATCAAGAAAATTATACTTTTCTGTAGGTAGAACTATGCAGGTAGCACAACGTTTATATGAAGCAGGTTTAATTACCTACATGAGAACGGATAGTGTTAATCTTTCTAATGAGGCATTGACATCTGCAAAAGAAGCGATTATTAAAAATTACGGTAAAGAATATAGCGAAACTAGAAACTTTACTGGTAAGTCTAAAGGAGCTCAAGAGGCTCACGAAGCCATCAGACCTACAGATATGGGTAATCAATCTCCATCATTGGAGCGTGATCAATCTAAATTATACGACCTAATATGGAAACGTACGGTTGCATCTCAAATGAGCGATGCCCAATTAGAGCGTACCAATGTAAGGATTAAGGCTAGCAAGCATTCAGAAGAGTTTACTGCAAATGGTGAGGTTATTAAGTTTGACGGTTTCTTAAAAGTTTACATGGAAGGTGTAGATGATGAAGATGTTGCCGAAGAACAAGAAGGTATGTTGCCAGCTATGAAAGATGGCGAACGTCTTTTAAATAATTTTATATCGGCTACAGAACGTTTTACAAGACCACCTTATAGATTTACTGAAGCATCTTTGGTTAAGAAGTTAGAGGAATTAGGTATTGGTAGACCTTCTACATATGCCCCAACAATTTCTACCATTCTTAATAGAGGTTATGTTGAAAAAGGTACTATAGAAGGTAAGGAGCGTAAATATCAACAGCTTATTTTAGAGTCAAATAAGATACAAGAAAAGAATCTTACCGAAAATGTAGGTTCAGATAAAGGTAAAATGGTACCAACAGATATCGGTATGATTGTTACAGATTTCTTGGTAACTAATTTTGCAAACATTTTAGATTATAATTTTACTGCTCAAGTAGAAGAAGATTTTGATGAAATTGCTTCCGGTGATGAAGATTGGAAGAAAATGATGAAGAACTTCTATAAAGATTTTCATCCTAATGTAGTAGATGTAGAAGAAAACGCAGACCGTGCAAGTGGAGAAAGAATATTAGGTAAGGATCCTAAAAGTGGAAAACAAGTCTCTGTACGTTTAGGTAGATTCGGGCCAATGGTACAAATAGGTACTGTTGATGATGAAGAAAAACCGACGTTCGCAAGTTTATTGCCAGAGCAGTCTTTGAATACTATTTCTTATGAAGAGGCAATGGATCTTTTTAAGCTTCCAAGAAAATTAGGGGTTTATGAAGGAGAAGAGGTTTTAGCCAATGTAGGTAGGTTTGGACCTTACGTGAAATTTGGTGAAAAATTCATTTCTATGGATAAAGGCGAAAGTGCTTTTGAAATTGAGATGGATAGAGCAATAGAACTTATTATTGCTAAACAAAAAGCAGATGCGCCGGTTGCCATGTATGAAGACATGGAGGTTACCAAAGGCACCGGTAGATTTGGACCGTTCATTAAATGGAATGGCATGTTCATTAACGTGAACAAAAAATACGATTTTGACAATTTATCTAACGACGATATTATAGAGCTTATCGAAGTTAAGAAACAAAAAGAGATAGATAAGGTTATACATAACTGGGAAGAAGAAGGCATTCGTATAGAAAAAGCGAGATGGGGCCGTCATAATGTAATAAAAGGCAAAATCAAGGTAGAATTGGCTAAAACTGTCGATGTTGTTAATATGTCTTTAGAAGAAGCTCAGAAGTTGATTGAGGCAAAGACTCCGAAGAAAAAAACTCCAAAGAAAAAGGCAAAAGCTAAACCTAAGTCAAAAAAGTAATTTAATTTTAGGTCAAAAGAGTAAGTATAGTATTTTTATGATTTCCAAAACCCTTTAATAAATGGCCTTTGATTTTTTAGTTCCGGTATCGGACAAAGTTTTAGCCCATAATGAGTTATTGCCAAGTCAATCTATTGGTAAAAACACCTATATACATACCGAAAAGGATGGTTTACCGGTGTTGGCTAATGCCACGGTAGCTATAGTAGGGGTAAGGGAATCAAGAAATGCATATGAAAAAAAGCATGAGAAGTTAGATGTCTCTGCAATACGATTACAATTCTACAAGCTTTTAATAGGAAACTGGAATGCTACTATAGTAGATCTGGGCGATATTGAAGAAGGAGCCACTGTGGACGATACTTATTTTGTCGTCAAAGAAGTTGTGGCTGGCTTATTAGAAGAAGATATTATACCAATTATACTTGGGGCAACTCAAGATATTACCTATCCAGCATATAGAGCTTTTGACGGTATTAGAGATATGATCAACCTGGTAGCGATAGATAGTAGGTTCGATTTTGGAATAGAAGATGAGCTCATATCTTCACATTCTTACATGAGCAAGATTATAACCGATAAGCCCAATAATCTATTTAATTTCTCAAATATTGGCTATCAAAGTTATTTTAACGCACAAGAAGAAATAGATTTAATGGAGCGTTTATTTTTTGACGCCTATAGACTTGGAGAAGTTGCAAATGATATTTCTTTAGCGGAACCTGTGCTTAGAAATGCACATATGGTTAGTTTAGATTTGCGATCAGTTAAAGCAAGTGAAATTTCTTTATCAGCAAATTTTTCTCCTAACGGATTTAACGGTAGAGAGATCTGTGCTATTTCTAGATATGCAGGAATAAGTGATAAAGTATCTGTTTTTGGATTGTACGAAATGGAGAATACCGTACAGTCACAACAGCTGATAGCGCAGATAATATGGTACTTCATAGAAGGTATCAATTTTAGAATTAAAGAATCTCCATATACCAAAACCGATGACTTTGTTAAGTATAACGTACCTAGCGAAGATGAAGAATTGGTGTTCTACAAAAGTTTATTAACAGAAAGATGGTGGACAGAGGTTCCATCTATTTTTACTTCACATACTAAAGCTCATACACCAGCGTTATTACCTTGCACCGAGAAGGATTATTTAGATGCATGTAATCAACAGATTCCTGAAAGGTGGTTTAAGGCCTACAAGAAAGGCTTTAATTAACATTATTTTTTTTAAAGCATTAAAAGACTTTAATACAATATTTTATATAAAACCTAGTTTTAGTTGTTAGAATAATTTATTGTATTCTGAAGTTTAAACCATAATCGAAATTTAACCTAAAGTATGAAGAAGCTATTGTTATCCTCTATAGCGTTTGTTTTTTTACTCACAAGTTGTGGGTCTAAGCAGAAAGGTGAGCTAACTGGAGTCCAGGGAAAAAAGTGGTATCCAGAAAAACCATATGGAATGGAACTTATCCCAAGGGGTTCTTTCATAATGGGAAAGAGTGAAGAAGACCAAGCAAAATTATTAAATGCACCGACTAAGACAGTTACGGTACGTTCTTTTTACATGGATGATACAGAAATCACGAATAGTGAGTATCGTCAGTTTGTAGAATGGGTGAAGGATTCTATAGTTAGAACCAAGTTAGCCATTTTAGCTGATGAGTTGGGTATCGGACCTGAAGAAGGAGGTATAGGCGACTATGCATTTAAGGATGCAGATACAACTAGAGCATCTGTATACGATAAGTATATGTTAGACAATTACTCTGGAATGGGCGAAACAGGCTACGAAGGTAGAGCGTTAAGCAAAGATGAGGAACTTGTTTGGGATACTTCAGATTATCCAGATGAGTACTATACCGAAATAATGGACTCTATCTACTTGTCTGAAGATGAATCTTATAACGGTCAACGTACTATTGACGTTAAAAAATTAAAGTATAAATATAGCTGGATGGATATTGAAGCTGCAGCAAGAGCTTCCATTAAAGGAAATGGTAGTCGTAAAGACTTTATCCGTACAGAAGAAGTAGAAATTTATCCAGATACAACAGTATGGATTAGAGATTTCTCATATTCTTATAATGAACCAATGCACAATGATTATTTCTGGCATGATGCGTATAGCGAATATCCTGTAGTAGGTATTAGCTGGCAACAAGCAAAAGCATTTTGTAACTGGAGAACGAAATTCAAAAACGATGACAACAAGAGTCGTGGTAGACAATTCGTTAATCAATTTAGACTTCCAACAGAAGCTGAATGGGAATACGCGGCAAGAGGTGGTATCGAAGGTGGTACGTACCCTTGGGGTGGACCATATGTAATTAGTGATACAGGTTGTTTCATGGCAAACTTTAAACCACAACGTGGGGATTATGCTGCAGATGCTGCTTTATATACTGTAGAAGCTAAATCTTATGAGCCTAACGACTTTAATATGTACAACATGGCCGGTAACGTATCTGAGTGGACAAACTCAAGTTATGACCCTAGCGCCTATGATTACGTATCAACAATGAACCCTAACGGAGGTGATCAATCTAATACCAGAAAAGTAATTAGAGGTGGTTCTTGGAAAGATGTTGCTTACTTCTTACAAGTAAGTACTAGAGATTACGAATACGCAGATTCAGCTCGTAGTTACATAGGTTTCAGAACAGTACAAGATTATATGGGCGAAGAAGATTCTACGCAATAAATAATAATAATAACAGTTTTATAATAAATTCAAATTAATTTTTAACCAAATCTTTTTTATTAAACCTTAAATTAAATTAAAATCATGGCACAGTCAAAATCCACAAAAAAATTATTTAACATGGCCTACGGCCTAGGAGCATCAGTTGTAATTATCGGTGCATTATTTAAAATTCTTCACTGGGAGTTAGGTCCATTAAATGGTGGTATTCTTCTAGCGATAGGTCTTATAACAGAAGCACTTATTTTTGCGATCAGTGCATTTGAACCGGTAGATGACGATTTAGATTGGGCATTAGTATACCCAGAATTAGCTGGTGGTGAAAGCAGTGCACCTAAAAAAGCACAAGCGGCTACAGAAGTTAAAGAAGCAGAAGCATCTTTATCTAAGAAATTAGATGATTTGTTAAAAGAAGCTGGTGTAGATGCAAGTCTAATGGAAAGCTTAGGTTCTAGCATTAAAAACTTTGAAGGTGCTGCTAAAGGTATCGCTCCAACAGTTGATGCAATGGAATCTACTAAGAAATATTCTAGTGAAATGGTTCAAGCTGCAGCTCAAATGGAGTCTTTGAACAGTCTTTATAAAGTACAATTAGAAAGTGCAAGCAAGCAAGCTTCAGTAAATGAAGAAGTTGTTCAAAATGCAAGTGCACTTAAAGATCAAATGGCATCGTTATCTACAAACCTTTCTTCATTGAATGGTGTTTACGGTGGTATGTTATCTGCAATGAGTAAAAACTAATTTGGATTTTAATAAAACCCAAGTCAATTATTAATTAAAATCTAAAAAAATAAATCCATGGCAGGAGGAAAAAATTCACCACGTCAGAAGATGGTCAACTTAATGTATTTGATCTTCATCGCAATGTTGGCGTTAAACATGAGTAAAGAGGTATTAGCCGCATTCGGTATAATGAATGAAAAGCTAGAAACTTCAAACGCAATGACAACCGCAAGTAACGAAGCGTTCTTAGGTAGTCTGGAAACTAAAGCATCTGAAGATGCAGCTAAATATGACAAGCTGTACAAGAATGCTCAACAGATTAAGTCAATGTCTCAAGAGTATTATGATTACTTAGAGGGACTTAAAACTGGAATGACAGAAGGTCTTGAAAATCCTAAGGATTATGCAAGAATGGACATGTCAGATTACTTAGATCAAAAGTTCTTTCAAGGAGACAACCTTTCAGAAGGTGGTAAAGAGTTCTTAAAAAGACTTACTGATTATAGAGATAATGTTGCTAAAATTGTACCAGCTTCTTTAAAAAGTTCAGTTATCGATCGTTTTCAAACAGGAAACGCTGAAGGTAAAGTTCAAGCTAAAGATGGTATGCAAGATTGGATCAACTATCACTACGAAGGGTATCCTTTAATTGCATCTATTGCAAAGTTAACTGCACTACAAGCAGACGTTAAAGTTACTGAAGAAGCAGCTTTAAAATCTATGCTAGAAGGTGAGCTAACAAACCAAGTTTCTTTAAAGAACTTTGCAACTTCTCTTTCATCTACTAAATCTGCATACTATGCAGGTGAGAAATATGATGGTAAAATCATTATCAGCAAAACTGATAATTCTTCTACTCCTGTAAGAGCGGAGTTGACTTTAGATGGTAGAAAATTATCTGAAGGTTCTGATTACAAATTAGAAGCTGGTGGTGTTAAAATGTTGATTGGTTCTGGTTCTGCTGGTGATCATGAAGTAAAAGGTACTATCTACTTTAAGCAAGACGGTGAAGAAATTCCTGTTGAGGTTAAAAATTCTTTCGCAACAATATCTAAGCCTAATGCTGCTTTGATTGCTGCTGATAAAATGAATGTTGTATATAGAGGTGTTGCTAACCCAATGTCTATCTCTATACCAGGTATACCAAATAACAAAGTAAGAGCATCTGCTCCAGGTCTTAAGGCTGTAAGTGGTAGTAAATATGTAATGACTCCAGGAACTGGAAGAAACGTTACTATTACAGCTTCAGGTACTTTGCCAGATGGTCAAGCTGTATCTTCTAAGTCTGAGTTTAGAATTAAAGATATTCCAAGACCAGAAGGTAGCGTAAGTAAGCAAACAGGTAGTATTAAACTTCCAAAAAGGAATGTTGAGATCGCTACGATCGGTGCTGGCTTAGAAGACTTCGATTTTGATTTAAACCTTGCAGTAAGCGGATTTAAATTTAAAGTACCAGGTCAACCAACTGTTTCTGTAAGAGGAAATAAAATGGATAGTAAAGCAAAATCAGCTTTATCACGTGCTAAAAGAGGAGATATCGTTCAAATATTTGATATCGAAGCTTATATCACAAATAATAAAAGTTACAAGTTGAAGAAAGTTTCTCCAGTAGTTGTGGAGATTACAAACTAAATAAGTAGAATGATACCGGGTAAGCCCTATGGTTTTACCCGGTTAATTTTAAAGTGAAGCAAACATGAATTGGAAAAATGTTTTAGTAATGGGAGTGGTAACTATGTTACCTTTATCAATGATGGCCCAAGCAAATGTATTGAATGCTAAAAAACCAGATGAGGTTGGTATTCGTACAGAAGCGCAAAAAGCTGTGGATAACGATGCTCCGTTAGAATATGGTTATGTAGATGATAGGGATATACTTTGGTCTAAAACTTTATGGGAGACCATAGATTTAGATGAGAGAGTTAATTTCCCATTATATTATCCAACAGATACTATGGATATTGGCCCAGATAGAAGGTCATTATACCACGTTCTAATTAAAAATTTAAAGAGTGGAAAATTAGAAACTTATACAGATTCTTATTTCACTAAAAAAAGATCTTTTGATGATTTAAAAGATGCCTTACAAATGGTTGATACTCTAGATTACGGGTATGAGCAAATGAATGCAGGAGAAACTGTTTCAGAAGAGTATATTACTCGTAGAAGTATTTCTGCAGCTGATATTGAAGAATATCACGTAAAGGGAATCTGGTATTTTGATAAGAGACAGGGAGAATTGAAATACCGTCTTTTAGGTATTGCTCCAGTAGCGCCAGATGTTAACTTTATGGATGATGATAATCCAGATATGGTAGAACTTTTCTGGGTATGGTATCCAGATGCACGTGAAATGTTACACGAGGCTAAAGTATTTAATTCACAAAATTCAGCTCAGCCTATTTCTTTTGATATGCTGTTAAATGCAAGAAGATTCGATGCGGTTATTTATAAAGAAGATAACGTACAAGGCGATAGAAAAGTAGATGACTACATTGCTGACAATGCTTTGTTCCAGTTGTTGGAAGCAAAACGTATTAAAGAAGCAATTAGAGATAAGGAACAAGACATGTGGGCTTATTAAGCTTACTGAAAATCCAATTCACATAAAAAAGGCTCAATCGAAAGATTGGGCCTTTTGTTTTTGTATTAGGTTTTATTCAATTGTCATTACATTTGCGACATGGTAGATTATATGGTAGTAGGACTGGGTTTGGCCGGAACGACATTTTGCGATACCCTTCGTAGAAATAACAAGACATTCGTTGTTTTTAATGATAGGTCTCAAACATCGTCTCGCGTTGCTGGAGGTCTTTATAATCCTGTTATTTTAAAGCGTTTTACACTGTCATGGAGGGCAGATGAACAGCTGCCTATTGCTACTGATTTCTACACAAAGCTTGAAAATTTTCTAAAAGTACGGTTTGATGAAAAGCTGAATGTATTGCGCAAATTTGCCTCAATAGAAGAACAGAATTTATGGTTTGAAGCAGCTGATAAGGAAAAACTGAAACCTTATTTAGATACTACATTGGTGAAAAATGAGAATTTAGGACTTAAGGTTCCGAACGGATTTGGTAAAGTTCTTGAAACTGGAAAGTTAGATACGAAGTTTCTTTTTGATAGTTATGAGACATGGCTACAGCAAGAGAATCTGTTATATTCAGAAACATTCGATTACGACCAGCTTCTAATCGATTCAAGTTTTATTGAATATAAAAATATAAAGGCTACGAATATTGTGTTCACCGAGGGCTATGGATTAATGCAGAATCCGTATTTCAATTATTTACCAATGCAAGGGTCAAAAGGTGAGTATCTAGTCATTAAGGCAAAAGACTTAAATGAATGTAATATCATAAAATCATCCATATTTTTAATTCCTTTAGGTAATGATTTGTATAAGGTTGGTGCAACCTATAATAGAGGTCAAAAGGATAATAAGACTACCGAAGAGGCAAAAAGAGAACTAATGACTAAGCTAGATAGTCTTTTAGATTGTACTTATGAGGTTGTTGATCACGAAGCAGGAATGCGCCCTACGGTAAAAGATAGAAGACCATTGATTGGTCAACATCATGAATATCATAATTTATGGGTATTAAATGGTTTTGGTTCTCACGGTATTACAATAGCGCCTTGGGCTGCAAGATTACTATATGACCGCATTGAGTCTAATGTGTCATTACTGGAAGAAATAAATATAGCACGTTTCACTTAAGCATGAGTTTTTTTAATTGTTGCCTTAGCATCATAGCTAATGAAAAAATTGATCCAGATATTTCTAGATAATCTCATGATAATAGGCATAAAAACAATCATGGTTATGACGATGGCGATAAACGTCTCTATAAGGTCTGCACCTATAAATAAATAAGCTATAACAAATGCAGCTACGGCAAAGGCAATTCCCACACCATAACTCACATACATAGCACCATAAAAGAACGACGGTTCAATTTTATATTTGAGGTCACAATGACCACATCTCTCATGCATTTTAAAAATTTTACCCATATGATAAGGGTTTTTGTCCAAATACATGCTTTCTTGGTGACATCTTGGACAACTTCCTGTTAAAATACTGTAGAGTTTGTTTCCTTTTTTTAACATTTGCAAAACTTTACACTAAGGTACGATTTTAAGATATTTTTCAGGTCGTATATCTACAGTTACAAGAATAATTTAGCTTAAAAATTATCAGAATTAAAAATGAGGTTTTTAAGTAACTATAAGAATAATTAGAATTTATGTTAAACGTTCACAACCTATCAGTCTCTTTCGGAGGAGAATACTTATTTGAAGAAATTTCATTTCGTTTAAATGGGGGTAATAGAGTAGGGTTAGTAGGTAAAAATGGGGCGGGAAAATCAACCTTATTGAAATTATTGAATAAGGATATGGCTTTGGATACCGGTGTAATAGCGGTAGAAAAGGATATTAAAATTGGATTTCTAAGACAAGATATTGATTTTGTTCAAGGTAGGTCGGTTTTAGAAGAAGCATACCAAGCATTTGAAGAGATAAAGGCATTAGAGTTGAAACTTGATGAAATCAATCATCAGTTGGCAGAACGTACAGATTATGAATCAGATTCGTATAGTCAGCTTATTGTAGACTTAAATGATGTTAGCCATCACTATGAAATATTAGGAGGGTACAACTATCAAGGAGAAACAGAAAAGATTTTACAGGGTCTAGGTTTTAGAAGAGAAGATTTTGATAAGAAGACAGAAACGTTCTCTGGTGGATGGCGTATGCGTATAGAGCTTGCTAAATTATTATTGCAGAGTAATGATGTATTGCTTTTAGATGAGCCTACCAACCACTTGGATATTGAATCTATTATTTGGTTCGAGCAATTTTTGAATAATTATACCGGTGGGGTTGTCATTGTATCTCACGATAAAATGTTCTTGGATAATGTAACAAATAGAACCATAGAAATTTCATTGGGGCGTATTTATGACTATAACAAGCCGTATACGGAGTACTTGGTGTTAAGAAATGAAATTAAACAGCAACAAGTAAACGCTCAAAAGAATCAAGAGAAAGAAATTCAGCAAGCAGAACGATTAATAGAAAAGTTTAGGGCAAAATCGACCAAAGCTTCAATGGCCCAGTCTTTGATTAAAAAATTAGATAAGATAGAGCGTATAGAGGTAGATGAAGATGATAACAGTGTTATGAGTCTTCGTTTTCCTATTTCGGTTACACCAGGTAAGGTAGTGGTAGAAATAGAAGAACTTTCTAAAGCATACGGTAGCAATTTGGTGTTGAATGATATTAATCTACTTATAGAACGTGATAGTAAAACTGCTTTCGTAGGGCAAAATGGTCAAGGTAAATCTACTTTAGCAAAGATTATTGTTGGTGATTTGAAGTATGACGGACATTTAAAGCTTGGGCATAACGTACAAATAGGATATTTTGCTCAAAACCAGGCAGAGTATTTAGATGGTAACAAGACTATTTTAGATACCATGATAGATGCTGCCAATGAAAAGAATAGAAGTAAGGTAAGAGATATTTTAGGATCCTTTCTATTTAGGGGAGATGAAGTGGATAAGTATGTAAAAGTACTTTCTGGTGGCGAGCGTAACCGTTTGGCACTTGCAAAAATGTTATTACAACCTTTTAATGTTCTGGTGATGGATGAACCTACCAACCACCTTGACATTAAATCTAAGAACGTTCTAAAACAAGCCTGTTTAAATTTTGAAGGAACTTTAATATTGGTATCTCACGATAGAGATTTTCTACAAGGTCTTACTAATAAGGTCTATGAATTTAAAGATCAAAAAATTAGGGAGTATTTAGGTGATGTAGATTTCTATCTAGAGCAGCGTAAGGTTGAAGATTTTAGAGCTATTGAGAAAAAAACAGCAGTTGTTGCAGAAAAGACAAAATCTAAACCATCTAATTCTTTTCAAGATCAAAAGAAATTAAAGAGTCTAAAAAATCAATTAAGTTCTATTGAGAGTAAAATTGGTTCTCTTGAAAAAGAAATAAAAGAGATAGACCATAACCTTTTGGTAGATTACGATGCTACCATTGCAAAAGCTAATTTTTTCGATGGTTACCAAGCGAAAAAGAAAAAGCTCGAAACACTTATGAAAGATTGGGAAATTCTTACAATTGATATTGAATCTTTAGGGTAAGAAGCAATTACTTCACATACGTTTTTAGTGTTTTCACAACAAGTTCTGCTACTTTCACAACAAACAGGGGTCAATCAACGATAAAATTTCAGTTTTCAACGTTATTAGTTGAAATTTGTAGGATAATTCTTAGTAATAGAATTTGCCAAACCACCATCACATGAAAAAACTATACTATTTAAGTTTCAGTTTATTATTTCTGACAACAGTTTGCTTTGCAGAAGTCTCTAAAAAAGAGAAGAAAGCTTTAGTAGATCTTTATGAATCTACCAATGGAAACCATTGGGTTAAGAAATGGGATTTAAAAACTCCGGTTTCTCAATGGCACGGTGTAACTGTTGAAGATGATAAAGTAGTAGGGATTAATTTATTCCACAATAATCTAATGGGATCAATTTCTTCAGAAATTGGGAATTTAGAAAATTTAAAGGTGCTGAACCTTGCGTTCAATTCTCTTACAGGAGAATTGCCTTCAGAAATAGAGAACCTATCTAATTTAAAAGTATTGAAATTAGAAATGAATAGGTTTAATGGTGAGTTACCTGATGGTATTGGTAGTTTATTACAATTAGAAGAACTTTCAGCTTTCAATAATTTCTTTACTGGTGAAATTCCTGCTACGGTAGGTAATCTAACGGGCTTGAAAGTATTAAATCTTTCTAGTAATGAATTTTATGGAGATATACCAAGTTCATTAGGTGCATTATCTCAATTAGAAACTTTGGGTCTTTTTGAAAATAGATTAGAAGGCGCTATCCCAAGAGATATGGGCAAATTAAGTAAGTTGAAAGAATTGGTTTTGGCCAATAACAGACTTATTGGCGATATACCTAATGAGTTTTCCCAGTTAGCGAGTTTAGAAGTATTTCAAATACAGAACAATAATTTCAGTTCTTTTAAAGCTTTAGAATTTTTAGAAACGAAAGAATATTTAGTTTTTGATTATGACAAAGAAGACAGAAAATTAGAATTTAAAGATATCAACTTCAGTAAGACCAGAATGGCAGACACGAAGTTTGAAGATATAGAAGAGTAAGAGTAGTTTACACTTTTAGTTAGTTTGGTGAAAGAAAGAGATGTTGAACAGCATCTCTTTCTTCTTTTTGAACATTAACGTTCGTAAAGTATCATAAATGTATTTTTTGCACGTTATGGTATAAGTGCTTTTTACGGCAGTACTTTTAAATGACAGTGCTAAGACGAAAAGTGTTATTAAAAATGTCCCCAAATAATTTAACTTTTTCATTATGAAAAACATAATTAACTATACCTGCTTCATGCTCTTTTTGGCTTGCAGTTTTGCAGTTAATGCCCAGCTACCAAAAAGTGAGAAGCAATATTTAATAGAATTCAACAAAAGTACACTTGGTGAGCAATGGCAGAATAAGTGGAACTTACAGGCGGATCCATCCTCTTGGTATGGTGTAGAGATTACAGACGGTCATGTAACCAGTTTAAAGCTATACCGTAACAATTTAAAAGGTGCAATACCAGAAGGTATTTCTGCACTTTCAAATTTAAAAACGCTGAATCTTGCTTTTAATACTATTGAAGGTAATTTACCTAAAGATATGTTTCAATTAGAAGCATTGACCTCTGTACGTTTAGAAATGAATAAGCTGACAGGTACATTACCTCAAGATTACTCTAAAATGAAGAGCTTAGAAGAGTTGTCTATGTTCAATAATTTATTTCAAGGAACTATTCCTGAAGGAATTGGAGAAATTTCAACCCTTAAAACTTTAAATTTATCTAGCAACTATTTAGAAGGTAGTCTTCCTAAGTCAATTGAAAAATTAGGTAATCTAGAGCGTTTGGAGTTATTCGGTAATAAATTAGCAGGTGCCATTGAAGTAGATTTAGGGCGTTTGGTTAATTTAAGAGAATTGATTCTATCATATAACCAGTTTGAAGGAGATATGCCAAGTGGTATGGCTTCTTTGAGCAATCTTGAGTTTGTGCAATTGCAAGGCAATGATTTTAGATCATTAAATTCATTGTTAAGAATGCAAAGTACAAAACTAGCTGTTTTTGATAGTGATGATGAATTTTTAAACATGAAATTCGGAACTACAGAAGCAAGTAGAACACGTATAGTAGATACTAAATATGAAGACGTAAAAAGAAATTAAAAAACAATATAATATTAGGTAAAGGGATGTGAAAGCATCCCTTTTTTTATATAGATAAAACAAAAATCACGGTGTTTTTTGTGATTACTTTAACCATTGTTCCGCTCAATGTCAGAATGGATTTTTTGTAGTTTCGCGAACGATTAATTGATTTCCAAAAGTTTCTAGTTAAAATCATTATAAAATACTCGTTCTGTTTTAACACTATTTTGAATGTTTACACAGATGAAAGAAATTTATTTTGGTTTTTTGGAAGCTTGATTTTTTAAAGGATGTTCATTAAGTATTATACTGGTTTAAACTGATATTGGTTCAAAGTCGTTTCACTTCTGAATTTGGTCGTTTCATTTAATTAGCATAATCCTTAAGAATATTTAAAACTATTTTTGATTCTGTGTTTTTTGAAATACGCTTATAAATTATAATAAAATGCGAAAGATTATTTTTACCGTACTAGGTATTTTACTAATTGTAGTATCCTTTTTTTTAGCGGGGTATATTGTTGATAGTAAAAAAACATTCAAGCCCAAATCTGAGAAAATTGTGAAAACAGTTTTTACAGAAGTAGTTGAAAATGGTACAGTGCCAATTGTAGTATCTGCAAATGGTAATTTAACAGCTAAGCAACGTGTAGAATTATATGCTGAGGTTCAAGGTGTATTTAAGAAAGGCAGTAAGTTGTTTAAAGAAGGGCAGGCTTTTCGTCAAGGAGAAACAATTATAAGTATAGATGCAGATGAATATGCTGCAAGCGTACAATCTGCAAAAAGTAATCTCTTTAATCAGTTAACGGCAGTTATGCCAGATCTAAGATTAGATTATCCGGACATCTATTCCAAATGGCAAGACTATCTTTCTAACTTCGATATGTCTAAAAGCACTCCGGCACTTCCTGAGTTAACTACGGAGAAAGAAAAATTCTTTATATCAGGTAGAGGTATTTTAACTAGTTATTACAATGTTAAGAATTTAGAGCAAAGACTTTCTAAGTATCGTATATCTGCGCCATTTTCGGGTGTTCTTACCGAGACTTTGGTTACAGAAGGTACTTTGGTTAGGTCTGGTCAAAAACTAGGCGAGTTTATCAATACAGAAGTATATGAGTTAGAGGTTGCCATTAGCAAACGTTATACAGATTTGTTGAAAGTAGGCGAATCGGTAGAGCTAACCAATTTAGATGATAACAGCACATATAAAGGTAAGGTTACTAGAATCAATGGTAGTATTGATCAAGCGACCCAAACCGTAAATGCATACATAGAGGTAGAAGATAAAAATCTAAGGGAAGGCATGTACTTAGAGGCAGATCTTGATGCTAAAAAAGAGGAGAATGCTATTGAGGTCGATAGAGGACTATTATTGGAAGGCAACAAGATTTTTATTGTAAGAGATTCTATACTTGATGTCATTGACGTAGAGCCCGTTTATTTTTCGGATAAACGTGTAGTTCTTAAAAACGTTCCCAATGGTGTTACTATAGTGTCAAAACCAATAAGCGGAGCTTATACGGGTATGGCAGTGAAAATTTATGCTGAACAACCAGAAAATACAAAAGGATAATGCGTAAACTGATAGAATATTTTATTCGGTATCATGTTGCCGTTAACGTTGTAGTAATTTCTTTTGCACTTTTCGGTATCGTTGGTGCAAAGGCATTAAAGTCATCTTACTTTCCCTTAACGGATTCTAAGAACATTGCTATTACTATAACCTACCCAGGTGCTTCACCACAAGAGGTGGAAGAAGGTATCGTTCTTAAGATAGAAGATAACTTAAAAGGTTTAGAAGGTGTTGATCGTGTAACCTCTACGTCTAGGGAGAATAGTGGTACAATTAACGTAGAAATCGAGAAAGGCGAGAATATCGATTTTATGTTGTTGGAAGTGAAGAATGCGGTAGATAGAGTACCAACCTTTCCAACGGGTATGGAGCCTCTGATAGTTTCAAAGTTAGAAACTGTTCGCCAAACCATATCATTTGCCATAAGTGGTGAAAATATTCCGTTGGCAACATTAAAAAGTGTAGGTAGGGAAATTGAGAATGACCTACGTGCAATGGACGGTATATCTCAAATAGAGATTTCTGGTTTTCCAGATGAGGAAATTGAAATTGCAGTGAATGAGAATGATCTTTTGGCATACGGTCTTTCGTTTTCAGAAGTAGCAAGTGCAGTTGGCAATGCCAATATACTTGTAACCGGTGGTAATATTAAAACTGATGCCGAAGAGTATTTAATTCGTGCCAATAACCGTTCGTATTATGGTAGTGAACTAAATAATCTTGTTGTTAGGGCAGATCAATCTGGTAACGTAATACGTTTAAAAGACGTGGCAGTGGTAAGAGATCGTTTTGCCGAAACACCAAATGCAAGTTATTTTAACGGTAATTTATCTGTTAGTGTTTCTATTACAAGTACTAATAATGAAGATCTTATTTTAGCGGCGGATCAGGTTAATGAATATGTTGACGAATTTAATGAGAAGTATAATAACATTAAGTTAGATGTTGTTTCTGATCAGTCTACGACACTTAACCAAAGAACACAGTTATTAACGGAGAACGCCATAATGGGTATGGTGTTGGTATTGATTTTCTTGTCACTGTTCTTGAACACAAGATTAGCATTCTGGGTGGCCTTTGGTTTACCGGTAGCATTTTTAGGAATGTTCGTTTTTGCTGGTTTTTTTGATGTAACCATCAATGTATTATCATTGTTTGGTATGATCATCGTAATCGGAATTTTGGTAGATGATGGTATTGTAATTGCTGAGAATATCTACCAGCATTATGAAAAAGGGAAATCACCTGTTCAAGCAGCTGTCGATGGTACTATGGAGGTATTGCCTCCAATTATTTCTGCTATTATAACTACGATACTAGCCTTCTCAATTTTCTTGTTTTTGGACAGTAGAATTGGAGAGTTCTTTGGTGAAGTATCTGTTATTGTAATCTTGACGCTGGTAGTGTCATTAGTGGAAGCCTTAGTTATTTTACCTGCTCACTTGGCGCATTCAAAAGCATTACAGCCAATAGATAATAAACCAAAAAGCGGATTCGCAAATGCATTTGCTAAACTTAGGGTTATCAACGAATTTGGAGATAAGCTAATGGTTTGGATGCGTGATAAATTGTATACACCGGTATTACGCTTTTCTATGAAGTACAAAATATTTGTATTTTCTGTAATTGCGGCATGTTTTATATTGACTTTAGGGTCTGTAGGTGGTGGTATTATTAGAACTGCGTTTTTTCCAAGAATTGCCAGTGACCGTGTAGGTATAGAATTAGAGATGCCAAATGGTACTAATGAAAAAATTACAGATTCTATTATTTCATTAATAGAAGAGAAAGCCAAGATTGTCAACCAAGAATTGACAGAAAGGTATATTGTAGGCTCAGACAAAGAAGTATTTGAAAATGTTATCAAAAGATTAGGTCCTGGATCTTCTTCAGCGGTATTGACAATTAATCTATTACCAGGTGAAGAAAGACCAAATGAGATTTCTGCCGATATGGTAACCAAAAGGTTAGAAGAGCTTGTTGGTCCGGTATTGGGTGTTGAAAGTTTAATATATGGTTCTGGTGGTAACTTTGGTGGGTTACCAGTTTCTGTATCGTTATTAGGTAACAATATAGAACAGCTTAAAGCTGCTAAGACTGAGTTGAAAAGTATATTGACTAAGAACCCAAGGTTAAAGGATATTGCCGATAATGACCCGGCGGGTATTAAAGAGATTCGATTAACATTAAAGGAGAATGCTTATTTGTTAGGTTTAGATTTACAGACGTTAATGAATCAAGTTCGTGCGGGCTTCTTTGGGGTACAGGCACAACGTTTTCAGCGATCACAAGATGAAATTAGGGTTTGGGTACGTTACGATAGGGAAGAGCGTTCTTCGATATCTAATTTAGACGATATGCGTATTGTAACCCCTACTGGTGAACGTGTTCCATTGAGTGAAATAGCAGATTATACTATTGTTCGTGGCGATGTAGCCATTAACCGTTTGGAAGGTAGAAGAGAAATTCAGGTTTCTGCCGATATGAAAGATGTAAAGGATAGTCCAACAGAAATAATGACTGAAATACAGAATGTACACATGCCAGAGATACAATCTAAGTATCCAACAGTAAGTGCGTCTTATGAAGGTCAAAATAGAGAATTAGAGAAATTAACTGGTTCTTTGAAATTGGTAGGTTTCACGGTAATACTTTTAATCTACATCACTATTGCATTTACGTTTAGAAGTTTCAGTCAGCCATTAATGTTATTGCTTTTAGTGCCATTTAGTTTTACAGCGGTAGCTTGGGGACATTGGATCCATGATTTCCCAATAAACGTACTTTCTATATTGGGTATCATTGCATTAATAGGTATTATGGTGAATGATGGTCTGGTGCTCATTGGTAAGTTTAATTCAAACTTACGTGAGGGTATGACATTTGATAATGCCATTTTTGAAGCTGGTAAGTCTAGGTTCAGGGCAATTTTCCTTACATCTGTGACAACAATTGCAGGTTTGGCGCCACTAATGTTAGAAACAAGTAGACAAGCACAATTCTTAAAACCAATGGCAATTTCTATAGCCTACGGTATTGGTATTGCAACGGTACTTACATTATTAATGTTACCATTGTTTTTGTCTTTCAGTAATAATCTAAAAGCACAGAATAGATCATTTGCTTCTGGTCATAAGATTACGAAAGAAGAAGTGGAAAGAGCAATTAAAGAAAGAAAAGAAGCCGCCCATTTAGAAGGTCATTCGCAACATGCAATTGAAGACGGTAATCATCAAGACCAAATAGAAGGTTCACAATCACATAAGAATATAGATAAGTTGTAATGAGTAGATTTAAATTCATCATATTATTAGTATTTCTCCCTGTTTGTGTAGTTTTTGCACAAGAGAAAACCCTGTCTAAAGAAGAAGCCGTTATTAAGGCTTTGGAGAATAATTACGGTATTGAAATTGCCAAAAATCAGGTGGACATTGCAGATAATAATGCAAGCCTTTTAAACTCGGGATATTTGCCTACGTTGACAGGTACTGCTGGTGCAACGTACAATACTAATGATACTACTACTGAGTTTCCGGGTCAATTTAATGAAGATGGTAGCGATAGGGGTAATATTGAAGTAAATGATGCGGAAAGCCAAAGGTATAACGCAGCTTTAAATCTTAATTATACTTTGTTTGATGGTCTTGGAAGATTTTATAATTACAAGAGATTAAAAGAGCAGTATCAATTAAGTACATTACAAGCTCGTGAGACTATTGAAAATACCATGATCCAAATGTTCAGTGTGTATTTTGAAATTGCTCGTTTAACCGAGAATAGAAATGTACAAAAGCAGGCATTGGAAATATCAACGGATAGAATTAAGAGATCCGAGTATTCTTTTGAGTATGGGCAGAACACTAAGTTAGATATATTGAATGCTCAGGTTGATCAAACCAATGACAGCATCAATTTATTAAATACGGAACAACAATTGGCGAATGCTAAACGCGATTTAAATGTGGTATTGAACCAAGATTTAAATACGCAGTATCAGGTAGATACCACCATTGTTTTCTTACCTAAATTTCAGATAGTAGAATTCATGGATCAGGCAATGACGAATAACGTTGCCATGCTTCAAACGGAATCTAATTTGAGCATTAATGATTATGATATTAAGGTTAGCAAGTCTGGGTATCTACCAACATTAGACTTAACAGGTTCTTATGGTTGGAACAGAAACCAAAATGCACCATCAGCTTTCTTAACAGGGGCTGTATTCCCAGGTACCAATTCAATTGCCAATAGTATCTCTTTAGGCGCAAGTCTTACTTGGAATCTTTTTGATGGTGGTAGTACAACGGTAAGTGTAAAAAATGCAAAAATCACCTATGCCAATCAAGAGTTATTGCGCAAGCAGGTAGAATTAGAAGTAAATAGAGATATGCAGAATGCGATGGCATTGTATGAGAATCTATTAAAAATATATCAAATTCAAGAACAGAATGTATTTACAAACCAAAACAATTTTGAACGTTCTCGCGAGCAGTTTCAATTGGGAAGTATTACATCTATTGAGTTTAGACAGGCACAGATAAATTTATTGAATGCCCAGACCAATAAGAATTTGGCAAAGTACGATGCAAAATTGGCAGAGCTTCAATTACTGCAACTTACGGGTCAGTTATTAAATATAGAACTGTAGGTAGTATAGTAACTTTAAGATAAGTCTTGTAGCATTTAATCTCGGTTATCGAGTAAACAAATTAGGTAAGAACATGTATAGCGATAAAACAAATAGCGAGCTCATAGAGATTTTGGATCAACATTCATTACTCACTTTTGAAGCGCAATTAAGTTTGCGAGATGAGCTAGAGGAACGTGCTGTTGTTGTAGACCTAAGCGGTTTAGAATCTACCATTGCCAATAAACTGGAACAGATACATAATTTAGAGTACTTAAAGGATTTTGGTTTTCAGGCAAATAAAAGTGTAGATGGTTTAACTGTTACAAGAACCAAAAAAGCAATGTTGACAGATATACTTGCAGTAGTTGTAGGTCTATTTGTATTCTTGTTAGGTGTTTATGGTTGCGTAAATCTGGTACTTACTTTTTTAAATGGTGATGAGTTAGACGTATTTACTTTAGCCTATAAATTTGCAATGGCAGCTTTGGTATTTATTGGATTTAGCTTTTTCAGCGGATTAAAAAGATTGTTTGATTTCTCTGGATTCGAATTAAGTAAGCACAGCGGATTGATTACGCTTAAAAAACGTTTCGATGTAAAGTTAGAAGAAATAAAAATCAATGCAGCGGATATTCATTTAGACCAAGGCGAAGAAGTTCTTTCTTTAAAATTGGGGCATGATACTATATTTACCTCCAATGCAGGAAATGTAATCCAAACCCTTACGTTGCAAGAGTTGGCAAAGGCATTGAAAACATAAATTGCTATGTTCGAACATTATTTTCAATGTCCGTATTGCTGGGAAGAAGTTTCAATGCTTCTAGACCCCTCTGTGTCACAACAAACATATGTAGAAGATTGCGAGGTATGTTGTAACCCTATAGAAGTTACTCCTCAGTTTCAAGATAATGAACTTATAGGTTTTAATGTTCAGAGTATAGAGCAGTAATTATTCTGGTATGGCAATTTTGCCTCCAAAAGTATCATCTTTATCAACTGATTTTGGGTTACCGTAAACAGTAATAGAACCTCCCGCTTTCACTTTTGCAATAACGGCTTCACTGGCATAAACTTCCGCATTTCCACCAGATAGTACAATTACGGTACTGCTTTTTGTCTTTAAACCTTTGTTTAGAAGTTTGCCGCCTGTATTTATAGTCGCATATTGGCTTCCGCTAGTTCCTGAAAGTTTTATCTCACTACCACTAGTGCTCTTAGCTGTAATGTCATTATATGCAATGTTTAGGGTTATGGTACTGGCATCTTGCGCTTCAATGGCTAGTTCGGTACCAATTACCAGTCCGGTTGAGATAATTCTAGAATTTTTATTGGCATCAATAACGGCTAGTACTTCTGTATAATGGAGCTTAATATTTAGAATGCTATTAAGTAAGGACTCTCCTGAGCACATTTTTAAACGTAGCCGACCATCATTTTCGGTAATGCTGATGTCTTTTTTATTCTCTGTGGCTATTTCAATTTTGTTCTCTTCGCCTTTTACTAGTGTAACACTTATTCTGTCGTAAACCCGTAATTCGGTGAATTCTTCTAATGGTATGGTTACATTGTTTTGTGCAATACTCGTTAGGTTAGCACAGATGATAAGAGTAAAAAGTAGAAATGATTTCATGAAACGTTGGCTGTTTAATACGGCAAAGTTAAGGTACAAAACGGGGAATACCACAAAAGGGTAGTGGTTGCTTTTAAAAGGGGTGGCTGCAATACTATTATCTAACTAAAGTTCATGAGCAATACATTGCCAGTTCAAGTGATTTTGGGGGAGTAGAAACGGATACACAAAAATGTCTCTAAAACAGAGTTGGACATGCGCACTTAAAACTCCTTTTAAAAAGTTAAATAATGGTGTAGTTGTAATTAAGGTTTGCAGTTTTGTTATCTTATACAAGTGTTTGCCTATTGTTGAATTTATGAAGAAGAAATATCTCTTAGTTGCCTTATTTGTTATTGTTGGGATTGTTGGTTTTGCCGGTTCGGAATATTTTCCAGAGACCGAAAATGAGATTGTTCCAGAGGCGTTAGATACCGTTGCTACCCGTAGAGATTTACGCAGAAGCTTCTTTGATAAACGAGAAATTTTAGTGGTCTACGGTGCCAAAGATTCAGCATTACAGCAACAGTATAAAAACATTTTAGAGGAGCTTTCTTTAAAAGAAGTTACAAAATCATGGCGAAGTGCCAAGGTAAGTTTTGCCAATGTAAATGAGGTTGCTGAAGAATCGTTGAGTTCATCAATTGTGTATTTAGTAGGCGCGGTAGATGAAAATCCGCTTATAAAAAAATACTTGTTTGGCACGCCTTTTCAAATATCAAGTTCAGAAATACAAATAGGCGCTAAACAGGTGCCAAATAATAACGCTATTCTTGGGGTATGTTTTTACCCGAGTCCTGCAGATCAAAAAGTTCCTTTCAGTTTTTTAACGGGTACCAGTGCTACTGAAGTCTATGATTTATTTGCCGAAAAAGTATCGGAGATGGGGCAGTCGTTTTACCGTCAGAATTTAGAATATGAGGTGTATGTAAATAAAGAACGCTTGGTTATGGGCGACTTCAATGCAAATTGGGGTATAGAAGGGTCAACATTTTTCAATTTTGCAACAGGTACCAAAGTATTGTTAGATACAGATGAGTTTCAATTTATAGACCATCAGAAAGCAATTAAGCCTTCGGCTGTAGCAGAAAAAGAGGCAGAAGTAAAAGCATCAAAAGCAAAGATCGTCGCTTTTGTAAATGGTAAAGACGTGCCTAAGATTACCTATAATTTTTATACCTGTACAGAAGAGAAAGGTTTAATGACGGGCAACACTGACCATTCTACTTTTGACACGATTACCAATTCCGTTCACACGATTGTCAATGAAATTTATGCCAATAATCATATTGGTAGGGATAATGCCTTGTTGCTTCACAACCTTATAGGTGAAAGTAATAAAACAATTTTTACGCTAGGGCTACCTATTTATTTTACCGATACCTGGCAAATGAAAGGGTATAAATATTGGTCTGCAAGATTGGCAGAATCTGAGAATACGTATACGGTAAGGGAGCTTTTAAATAATTCTTTTCTAGAGATGGAATCTTCCCTTATTAGAGATTGCATGGCGGGGGCGTTTACAGATTTTCTAATTAGCACTTGGGGCAAGGAAAGGTATTTAAAGCACTATAAAAATGTTTCGCTTTCAAGCAGTGAAGTGGCGAAATTAGAAACCAAATGGCAAAGATATTTAGCGGGTTTATCAAAGGCACATCCCAAGGAAAAGAAAGAATCTAAAAAATTACCCTATCTAAAAGGGTTCAATTTTGCCCACGAAGGCTACAGCATTTACAATGGCTATGGTTCTAAAAAGGCTACGGAATCTTTATTGAAACAAAAGAATATGAGTAGTAATGCCATGGCAATTGTGCCGTATACGGGCATTAATGATATAAATACACCAACACCGCTTCATTTTAGTGATAATGCGGGTAGTGAAAATGATGATGCCGTGGTACATGCGGTGACCATGGCAAGCAACATGGGAATGTATACTTTGCTAAAACCTCAAATATATGTGGGTGGTAGCTGGCCGGGAGGTATAAATATGCCAACCGATGAGCAGTGGGACAAATTCCATGATTACTATTACCGGTGGATTCGCCATTACGCGTTCTTAGCGGAAATACATGATATGGATGCATTGTGCCTTGGTGTAGAGTTTACCAAAGCAACCTTATCGCAGCCCGATGCTTGGCGTGCAATGATCAAGAAAACCAGAGCGCTATATTCCGGGCAATTAACGTATGCAGCCAATTGGGGTGAAGAATTTGAAAAAATAGAGTTTTGGGACGATTTAGATTTTATAGGTCTTAATTCTTACTATCCGCTGAGTAAAAAGGACAATCCTACAGATGAGGAGATGAGTTTACAGTTTGATACTGTGAAGACGAAAATTAGAAAAGTCTACGACCGTTTTAAAAAGCCTATTGTGTTTACCGAAATCGGATTTAGAAGTGTAGATACCCCGTGGAAGAATCCGCATGCAGAGGCAGATGATACCATAAATGAAGAGGCACAGCAAAGAGGGTATGAGATTATTTTTAAGGGCATAGAAAATGAACCTTGGTGCCAAGGCATTCTATGGTGGAAATTCCCCAGTTATATTGAATATCGTGGCGAGGATAACAATGCCTTTACACCCAACAATAAACTGGCAGAAGAAACCGTACGAGATTGGTTTACGAAGTAAGCACTATTATTTTCTTTTTGGGAACGCCAAACTATCTGCTGGGTACGTTTCTTTTAAGTAGCTCATTTGCGAGTTTGCCCAATCTATAATTTTCTGGCGTTGTGCTTCGGTGAGGTCCGCCTCTTGGTGAAGTCCAAAATAGGTATAAGAAGCCAATGGCATTTCCTTTTCTTCCACCATTTCTATAGTTTCCTCTAACTTATGGTTTTGTACAAATAAGGGCTTGTTGGTAAATTCAGAAAAGTTCAAGTGTTTCTTGCCGTCCGTTACATGCTCATCCAGAAACCACGCTATAGGCTGCAGGTTTGAATACCAAGGGTATGTAGTGGTATTGCTATGGCAGTCATAACAAGAAACTTGCAAAATGTTTTCTACATCGTTAGGTATGCTGTATTTGGTTTCTAAAGCATATGTATTATCACCAGAAATATTTTTATCCGGTCGTATAAATTGAATGACAATTAGAATAATAACGATGGCGATTCCTGCTTTTTTCCACATGATAATATTGATTTAAAGTTGCAACTGTTGCTATTAAAATTTAACAATTTTACAACTACATACACTTCATTTTCAATCTATTAAAATTTCATAATAGTCTAAAGCTGTTTTAGATGGCAATATAGTCGGTTGGGTTACTTATCCTATCGGGCAGCGGTAATCCTCAATATCTTTGGGGTATAGAAAAACAATTCTAAAATTTAAAAACATACATAATGAAAAACATTAAAATTTTATCTGCAGTAGTTATATTGGCCGTCACCTTTATTTCCTTTAAAGGAGTTCAAAAACATAAAGCAGCCGAAAAGGCAGAAATCACCGCAATTTTCGATGATTGTATAATTGACCTTAATGCACAATTGGAAGCATCGCTAAAAATGGACGATTTAAAAGTTGATGATATTAAATTGGTAGAAATCAACGAGGAAGTAAATTTAGGTTTTGATGCTTTTGAATATTTACCAATAGGATTTAATGCCTATGCAGGTACAGATTTAACCGAACAAGACTTTGATATTTTTGAAAACGAAGAAATAGTAGACTTAGGTTTTGATACTACAGCATATTTACCATCTGAGTTTAATGCCTATGCGCTTTAAGAAGTTAGTGTAGTTTAGATTAAGGTTGGTCTTCGCTTTTGTGAAGATCAGCTTTTTGTGGTTACGGATTTAATAGGTTTATTAGGTACATTTATAGCGTACCGTTAGAAAAGGATTTACATGGCAATAATGAAAGTAAAACAGGGTGAGGTTGTAAAAACGGCACTATTAATTGGTATTCTAGTTTCACTACCTAAAACCATCTATTTGTATAATGGTATCATGGAGGGGAATTTAGATTTCTCCATGTCTTGGGTGGCAGATTTTCTGTACCGTTACCTGTTCTTTTTTTGTTTCTCGTGGTCCGTTATTCAGTTGAATGCCAACATAGATTATGATAGTCTTAAATGGCCGCCTTTTGTAAAGTGGATTCTCATATTGATCATTAATATTATACTACTATTGGCAGTAGTAAAAGTGATTAAGCTGTTCTATCCACTAATAAATGGTCGGGTTTTGGATTCTCATGAAGAAGGCTGGGTCAATTTTACATTTATCAATCTATCGATCGTATTGTTTTTTATCGCGCGGTTGTTGCGGGTAAGTACAGATAAGCAAGAGAGTAGAATAGAGAACGAGCAGTTAAAGCAGCAGAACTTGGAGAATGAGCTTGCTGCACTTAAAAACCAGGTAGATCCACACTTTTTATTCAATTCCTTAAATTCGTTGTCATCGTTAATTCGGGAGAATGAAAAGGCGACCCAGTTCGTAAATAAACTCTCGTACATGTATCGTTATATTTTACAGAGTGGGGAAACTAATTTGGTGACGGTAAAAGACGAATTAAAATTTTTACGTAGCTATATTTTTTTAATGGAAACCCGTTATAGGGACCGCATAGAAATAGAAGTGGATGTGGCAGATGATTTCTTGGATCGAATGGTGCCACCGTTGGCATTGCAATCACTGGTAGAAAATTCGGTGAAGCATAATGAGATTTCCTCTACCAACCCGTTAACGGTAAAAGTATATTCTAACGGAGAATCGTTATTTGTAGAAAACCCAATTCGTAGCCGTAGCACATTGGCAGAAGGCATGGGAACCGGACTCTATAATCTTAAAAAGCGGTATTCTCTTTTGTTGAAAAATGAAGTGATTGTAACCAACGATAATGAAACTTTTAAAGTAGAACTCCCTTTAAACCAACCGGCATGAAAGTAATTATTGTAGAAGATGAACTTGCCGCCAGTGATAACCTGTCGTATCTATTGACTAAAATAGATCCAGACATAGAGGTAATTCAAATTCTAGATACGGTAAAAGCTACCGTTGATTTTTTTTCCAAGCCGCATGATGGGGTTTTGGTATTTATGGATATTCATTTGGCAGACGGAATCTCCTTTGAGATTTTTGATCAAGTAAATATTAATATTCCGATCATATTCACCACCGCTTATGATCAATATGCGTTAAAAGCATTTAAGGTAAATAGCATCGATTATTTATTGAAGCCAATAGATAAAGAAGAATTGTCTGATGCGCTAGATCGGTTTAATGCCCTAAATCAACAAAAGGGAATAGATGAGGTGCAAATACAAAGTCTGCTGCATCTAATACAGGCCAAACCGGCTAATTTTAAGCAAACGTTCTTGGTAGGTGTCGGTGATCAGTTATTACCCGTTAAAACAGCTGATATTGCCTATTTCTTTATAGATACGGGTGTTGTAAAAGCCGTAACGGTACAAGATCGGTCGTATGTGTTGGATATAAAATTAGAAGATGTAGAAGAAGCTCTAGATCCTTCAGTTTTTTATAGGGCAAACAGGCAGTTTATTGTTAGGCGAGAAGCCATTACCGCCATTAAATTCCATTTTAATAGTAAATTGTTGGTTGATGTTCACCCTGTTTGTAGCGAACGAATTGTGGTAAGCAAGGCAAAAGCGTCGGACTTTAAAAGTTGGGTAGGCTCTTAATCAACCGTTACTAGAAAAGAAATTCTCACTACTGATTTTCTATTTTATCGATCATCTCTTTAAAAAGTCCTAGCAAAAATTTCAGTTTGCCAATATCACCTGCTGCAGTAAATTTTTGATCCGCTATTTTAACCCCATACCAATCTTGTTTACTGGTTTCATTAAGAATCCAATCTAGGTTCATAGAGGCAATAGAAGTATTGGAAATGTCAATTTCAACCTCCCATCCAGGATTATCTATGGTGGTTATTTGTATAACCTCTCCATGTTCCCAATCGCCATCACAATTCTCCTTAAACCAATCTTGTATCCAATCTAAAATATCCATGTGCTATGCTGTTCGTAAACTTGAGTCGTAATTGTGTAATGTGCTAATATAGGTCTTCAAAAGTGTTATAAATGATTTCCAGTTGAAATTTGCTTGTGTACATGGAAATTCTAATTTCCAACAACCAACAACCAACAACCAACAACTAAACATTAATCGTCTATCTCCGCATCCGGTAATTCTAAAATGGTAGAAGTAGATAACGCATTACCCGCAATCCCTTTAATAGAACCGAATAGCACGTTGATATTTTCTTGAACGCCCCAAATTTGTTTCTCACGAACCGCAAAATTCTTGAATGCCGCTTTCTTCTCGTAATTCAGTTGCTTGATCATAGAATCGTAGTTCTCTATAATTCTATTAATGTTCTGTACAAACTCATTACTGGTAAGGTAAGAATATAGCAGCTCCATCTTATCACCTTTATTCTCATCCGAAGATTTAATAGATTGGGTTTTAAGCAGCAACTCACGTAATACAAGCGATACACTTTTTACCTCGTTGAATCCGCAAATCCACACACCGTTTTTCTCTCCAAAGCGATCCATATCTGGCGGAAAAGTTTCGGTTACGATCACTGCAATATCTGCCTTACAGTTAATTTGATCCTGCTTTAATTTATTAATCCAGTCGTTACTAAAGTTCTTGGTACGCTTACTCTCATAAACAATAGAACCACAGGTTTGTTGTAGCGAGTTAATAACCGTTTGCACGCAATCTGCACCACGTATACCCTTGCCCACCTCATCTATATCATCAAAAGGGTAGGTGGCACGTAACAGCTCCTCTAAAGCCAATTCTTGCACCTCGCCCTGCATTTGCATAGATCCTTGCTCTGCCTTGCGCTTCATTTCATCAATAAGCTTCTTTTGATCGTCTAGTTGCTTTTGGTATTCCTTCTCCTTAAGCGCCATAGATTCGCGCTCTTTAGCCTTGGCTTTTTCTTCAATTTCGGTCTGCTTTTCCAGCAATTCTTTTTGCACGTTCAGCTTTAGGTCCTCCGCTTTTTCTTTAAGCTCGTTCTCCCGTTTCAGTAAATCTATTTCTTGCGAACGTAATGCCCTGTTTTCCTCTTTCTTTTTCTCGTTCTCTTCTTGTAGCGCTTTTAACTTTTGCTCAAAAGATTCGTTGGTCTGCTGTTGTATTTTTTCAGATTCTTTGGCAAGGCGTTGTGCTAGCTTTTCTTTAAAAAGCTCGTTTTCTTTCTCTTTTTTCTTTTCGAATTCCTCAACTTCTAGCGCAAGTTTATTACGCTCTTTATTAAAGATTTCTGCCTGTTCTGCTACCTTACGCTCGTACTCCGCCTTAAAATGTGCTTGCATTTTACCGGACAACGCCTCTTCGACATCAAACTCATGTGCGCAATTGGGACACTTAATTTTATCTACCATCATTTATAACATACCAAATTCAACTATAAAAATACAGAACCCTTACCAAGCCTACAATATTTGATCGCACTCTTATGAAATGAAAATATATAAATGTTGTAGTATTTTGATTTACTGACAATTGTCATATGATGCCTTGCAACTTCAATCTATTTTTGTTGCTCTAAAATAACCGACCTATGATTTCACAGATGATACCCCTTGTTAATTGGAGCTATGGCGTAATTCTTATTGCCAGTTTTGGAGTAGTATGTTTAGGGCTTGTACTAGTTGTTCTAAATTTAATGAAGAACGATAAGAAAAAGCAAGAGTAAGGTTCTTATTGATACAGCACATACCTAGGCGGCACCAACCCGTTTAATCGCATAGAAACCAGCATTTGTGCTCTGTGGTGCGTAATATGGTCTGCCAATAGCATATAAATTTGGCGCTTACTTCTGGTAGATCCAAAATAGTCTAGTTCAATATCTAATTGTGCGGGTTCAACATCTTGTAAAAGCGCAATGGCTTCGGTAAACGTTTGGTCTATACGTGCCATCATTTCTGCCTTTGTTTTATTGGCAGGTTTAAAAATGGTGTCCGTTTGGTACACGCGCGCTTCTCGGTCGCCTATGAGCGACTGGCTGTGCCAATCTAGCGCATACCCAATATGCATTAGGTTCTCTGAAAAACTCAAGGACTCTTCTGTTGCTTTATACCCATACTTTTCTTCGGGCATCATATCAGCTACCAGTAATAAGTATTTGCGTGAGTTTTCTAATCGCTCTATGGAGTCGTCAATGAATTTGTCTTGTTGGGCTAGAAGCGGAGAGGAAGTTAATAGAAGTAATGTGATGATAATGAGATTTTTCATATTGATTTATTTTGATTGATGAACATCTAAGTTACTCCAATTAAAATTACGAAATCCATTTCTTCTACTTGACTTACCAGCTTTCAGGTAATGGGTCTAATAACTGTACTATGGGCGATGGTAATTGGTCTCCCGGTAACTTATGTAGAATATTGGCAAATTCACGCTCCTGAAATCCAAGGGCTGCATTCCAATATAACTCGTAAGCTCTTCCAGTACGCAGCGGTCTAATTTGACTGCCTGGCCATTCTTCTTCACCGAGAATAAATGGCGTTATATAATCTATGGCAAGCCGTATGCTTCTACCTTCAGTGCTGCGATAGGCAAATAGATCAACGTCAAGATGACGACCAAGGCGGGCAACACCTACTAGCGCACGTGCACCGTAAATACTATAGCTTAATGCATTTGTACGAATAAGTTCCTGCGGTTGGCGACCATCTATGAAAACTTGTCCAAAAATACGTGCAGGCATGCGTTCAAGAAAAGCACTTGCAATCTCAGGTTTTTCACCGTAGAGCGAAAAGAGAATGAGATGCTGATTGTACCACGCACCATGGTTATTAGGTTGCATAGCTTCTTCAATACCTTCCGGACTTTCCACCATCCAGGTAGCGAGTTCGCCAAACCACTTACGAAGGTCGGTTTGGTCTTTAGCTGTCCAGCCAGAAAAGTCCTCTAGCAGAATGGCACAATCAACCACCCAATCCATTCGGTTAGATTCTAGTATACCACCACTACTGTTATAGTCGTGACCACGGCGTTTTTGACCATAGCGAAAATTAGGGCTCATTCTAGTTTCAGGATTTAAATACCAAGCGCGAATTTGTTCTACGGCACGTTCGGCATACTTTTCTTCGCCCGTGAAATACCAAGCAGGAACAAGAGATGTTACCGCCTTGTTCATCGCCTCAAGCCTGGAGACATCAGAGGTGCGGCGGTCTGGGTTAGTAACCCCGTCGCGCCAAATGTAAGGACCATCAGGGTTTTCAGCATCTGGCCACCAATATGGGCTATAGCTGAAGTAATCATGAGCGTCGCCACTTGGTGGCAAAGCACCTTCTGCTACTACATTTACAATAGGTTGTCCAAGTGCGGCATCTGCTTCTTCAACGATTTTTTTCAAAGCAGCCACCAAATCAGCATTACCTGCTGCAAGCTCTTTTTTTATGCGAAGGAGTTGATCTCCTTGACCAAGTAATAAAGACGGAGTGGTATTGGTAATATTATTTTGAGGAAAGGTTGAAAAGAATGAAAATAGGAAAATGATAGTAATTGCAAACTGTCTCATAATAGTGTAGTGGTAATAGATTTTTATAGCAATACTTAATATCTGTTGCTTATGAAGTTAAGCATTCATTTCTTCATACTTTCTTTTTTCTTAGATAAGTGCTTACGGCAGAAACAAGTAGTGCTACGACAAGTAATAGCATTCCATAAAAAGTCAAATCACCAGATTTGCCCTCGCTTTCCCGTCCATAAATGGCTAAGACTAGTCCAGTAATAGATAGTATGATTGAGATAATGCTTAGTAGTTTATGTTTTTTCATGAAGTAAATTTCGATAGTAAGATTATAATGAAAATTGTAATCAACAATCTAATTAGATATATCATCTTACTTTATGCTTAAAGCGTATGATAAAAATGCTATTAATGCACAGAAATAGCTATTTTCAATAAGATGCTATTGAAAATAGTGATAATTGCTATCATATTGCTAGAAAATGGGGTGAAATTGTTGAATGGGTAAGTTTTGGTGAACAGGTATTGCGGATAGGTTTGAAATTGATTGGGAGGCTTTTAAATAGATTTTATGTAACGCCTCGGCTATGGTTAGTGCGGGAATTAAAAGCAGTGAACTTTCGATTAAGCACTTAGCCAAAACTTTTTATTTTGTTTTATCTTTTCTTTTTAAAGCCAAATCAAAAGATTTGGCGGACTTGGTTAAAGGCTCTAAATTTTGGATTCAGTACAAAAACCCGCATTAACTATAGCCATTGTTGTGTGTTCGTGCTTTATGATTTTGTTTGCTTTCTTAATCCGATTACTGCATTTTTTACATCTTGTTTAGCATCTTTATCACTCCATTCTTTCCAGAACTTGACGGTAGCACTTTCTGGTTTTATTGTTGGCTCATCAATTAATATTCGAGTTGGCAATAAAGAGCAATCTCCAACCACAAGAGCTTCTCCAATATCTAAGACAGGTAAAACATCAGTTAATCCTGCAAGGTTGTCAGGTAAAAGTTTCTTAATAACAGATTGGTCTTCTGCATTTGATAACCTCAATGATATAAAATTGTTACATTGACTTAAAACTGTTCTGTTTACTTCTGAAGGTCTTTGACTTATTACGGTTAAACTAACTCCATACTTTCTCCCTTCTTTAGCTATTCTTTCAAAGCTTTTTAAACCTAAACTACTAGCAGAATCTTGACTAGTTCTTTCGGGTATGTATAAATGAGCCTCATCACATAATAGTGATATAGGATGTTGATTTTCTTTTGATGTCCATTGTTGAATACTAAAAACTAACCTAGCTACTAACCCTATAATTAATGGAAGAACGTCAGATGGCACTTCTGAAAAGTCAAGAATTTTGACACCCGCATTATTAGAATTTATTTCAGAACCTAATATTAAGTTTTCACATAATTTAGACATCCAATTAATATCAAGTTCATCAGTTGAGATTTGAAATAAAAAGCCTAGTCTTTTATCTTGACTTTTAGCTTCTAGCCTTTGAATGAATCTAGTTAATTTTCCATTGAATGGACCAGCTTTATCTCCTCTAGCACCTGCAACCCTTTCTGTATCAAGACTCTTTAATTTATTGATTACATTATCCATTTTGTATGGAATAGGACTATCTATTGTTATTGCATCTTTAAATTCCGTATCTCCAATTGAATTCAAAAAAGCTAATTTTTCTTCAAATACTATTTTAGAAAACAGCATTGCTTGATTTGGAGCATTACTGTCGCTTCTATCTAATAACATAGCTAGCATTTCTTCATAAGATAGTAGCCAATAGGGGAGCATTAAAATTCCTTTTTCTAAGTTTCCCTTTTTACCTAAATCTGACGGAGTTGCGACTTTAAAGTGTTGTATTCCATTAGCTTTAAAGCTGTCTGTACTGTATTCACCATGAATATCAAATAACAACGCATTTGCCATTGGCAAAGTAGCAACTTGTTCTATTAGTTTAGCTACACACCAAGATTTACCAGAACCAGTACTACCAACTATAACCGCATGACGTTGAAATAATTTATCCCCATCTAAAAATGCTTTAGCTTGCTCGTCAATAGAATAATTACCAATTGATAATGGAGTGGCATAATCTTCTTGTGTTGATATGGTTCTCATAAAATTAGTAATGTTTTCTCCTTCTAAAGAAAAACACATTGCATCAATTTCTGGGACAGTATCTAAAGTTCTTTTAAATACATTTTCTTTTGAGCCATATTTGTCTAAAATTGTTCCGATTAAATTAACTTTAATTATATTTTCCGTTAAAATAAAACTGGAAAGCTCACTGTTTTCAACTTCTGTTTGGTCGTCAAATTGCTTTCTTGTAATTCTATTAATTATACCAATTAAGAATTGTCCAGATTTTGAACTTTTAATAGCTACAAGATGATTTACTTGTAAGCGTCTTAATTTGTCTAAATCTTCTATTTTAATAACTAAAGTAGACGTGTCAACACTATACACTGTTCCAATGGACTGTTTATCTTCAAATTTGAATATTGACATGGTTATTTGATTAGTTTAATAAATTGACTTAATTCCCAATAGCTAACATCATTAATTACTTGTTCTCCGAATTTTGAAGAAAATACTCTTGAATTCTTTGAGTTACTTTTGTCTTCTTCAATTAGAATATAGTTTGGGCAATCATTATCAATAATAGTTTGTTTAGTTTTTGGTGTTAATTCTTTGGTTATTACTATAATTGGTTTTCCACTTTTAATTTGACCTGTTAGTTTTGGTTGAACATGTAAATCATTAAAACCATAACCTATACAAATAAAACCTCTTGCATTTTCAATCTCTGAATCTGCTTCTGTGAAAATAGTTCTAAAAGGTTCTTGGTGCGTTTGAAAATATTTACTCAAACCAGGAGTTACAATTGATGGTATGTAGTTTTTAGGAATTGTATGTCGTAAAGGAAATTGAATATTTTCCTCATCTTTTGTTTTAAACCAATCCAAAGAACCATGCACTTTCCAAATATTGACTTGACCTGAAAATCCTTGTAAGCTTTTTAAATTGTTTTTATGGATTGTACTTGAAAAATACCCAATAGGATTTTGATTGTAACCAGTACAAATTACTCCATTAGCAAAACTTGTAGCATATTCAGCAAGTCTATCGTAATTAGTTGTAATTATTGATACTTTACGTCCAGCAGAAGACAATAAATGTTTAATTAATTCTGTTAGTGGAAAATCGATTTTTGTAGATATAAATTGTTCATAAGCTTTTAAATCAGCTGTGTTTACGGATTCCCATGTCTTATTTACAATTTCTGTTAATACTTTAGGGTTTAAATTTAAATCAGAAAGAGCTCTTTCTAAATCTTCTGTTTCATCAAAAATTTTAACAAATTCATTGAACTGTTCTATGTCTTCTGTTTCTAAAAAAGTAATATTGTTTTTTAGATATTCACCCAAAGTCCACATTGAAGGTAGAGAGAAAGGAACAGAAGCACCACTCCCTAGTATTACTAAGGGAACATTATTCGCCCATTTTTGAATTAGTTTTAAAAAATCTTCAATTTCCATTATTTGGTTAAGTCTTTTTTTGCATGACACACAACAATTGTCTATGTGCACAATTACAAATATTCGTAATTAGTATGGTGTATGTGCAATATTTCAGCTAAAGTGGTAGGGGGAGTATACTTTGCTTGGTACTGCAATATAAAGAAGATTACGGTATATTTTCTTACGGGTTTCCGTAAAATTCTAAGAAAAATATAAGGGTGTAAAGAGAATATAACGAGCTGGGTTTGTAGTTGAAATTAGTACACCGTAGCACCCACCCCTCAATCCCCTCCCGAGAGGGGAGGTTTTCTTTTTTGGTTGCGGTTTTTTTGGTTGTTGGTTGTTGGGGATTTGCGTTTTTATAATGCCAGCGCTCGCCCCAACCCTAAAGGGTGCCCGCGCGCAGTTCGGTGTTGATATATCTAAAAAAATGAATAATAATTATAAGCTGTTCCCCTCTTGGGAGGGGCTAGGGGTAGGTGTTTTATTCTATAATTTCATAGTCAATACTAAGCTTTCGCAAAGCACGTAATGCAGACCCGGTATTTTTATCATCCAATTCTATGTCAACGGCATCACCTTCTAAAAGTATATCGGTAAGTTCATTTGCTAGCGATGCACTACAGTTAGTTGATATCTCTACAATACAATTGGCAATAGCCCTTCTGTCTGGTCTTGGGGCATCACAAGACAATAAATTGATTTTCATAATGGTAATTTATACATGCAAGATACCAGTGTTGGGTGAGGAAATGGGTATAGGTATGTAATTATTCAATTATAGTTTTTAGCTGTTCCCCTCCCAAGAGGGGAGGTTTTCGTTTTTGGTTGCGAGTTTGTTGTTTGTTGGGAAATTGCGTTTTTATAATGCCAGCGCTCGCCCCGACCCTAAAGGGCGCCCGCGCGCAACATTGAGTTAATTTCATCAATTAGCGCTTCAAATTCATTTATAACTTGATTATTTGTAAATCTAATTTCTGAAATACCGATATCCTCTAGGTACATCGTTCTTTCCTTATCTTTTTCTATTTGTTCTTGTTTTAAATGATAACCACCATCAATTTCAATTGATAGTTTTAATCTATGACAATAGAAATCTAAAACATATCCTGCAATGGGGTGTTGTCTTCTAAATTTGAAACCCTGTGGTTTGTTTTTAAGATAATTCCATAAAATACATTCTGTTTCAGTCATAGAAGCTCTCAGTTTTGCGGCATTTCTAAATACCGAAGGTGTTGCTCCATGATGCATTCCAGATATGTTTGTTTTATCTTTTTTCATTTCTCTATTGTAGAAAATCCACCCTTTAGAGTTGGGGCAAGATTTTCGGGCTTCTTGTTTTGTTTCTTAATGTTCTGGCGAGTTCAACTAATTTTGGATTATATGGAATAATCTTTCTCATCGTAGTACCCACTCCTTTATCCCCTCCCAAGAGGGGAGGTTTTCGTTTTTGGTTGCGAGTTGTTGATTGTTGGGGAATTGCGTTTTTATAATGCCAGCGCTCGCCCCGACCCTAAAGGGCGCCCGCGCGCAATATTGAGTTAATTTCATCAATTAGCGCTTCAAATTCATTTATAACTTGATTATTTGTAAATCTAATTTCTGAAATGCCGATATCCTCTAGGTACATCGTTCTTTCCTTATCTTTTTCTATTTGTTCTTGTTTTAAATGATAACCACCATCAATTTCAATTGATAGTTTTAATCTATGACAATAGAAATCTAAAACATATCCTGCAATGGGGTGTTGTCTTCTAAATTTGAAACCCTGTGGTTTGTTTTTAAGATAATTCCATAAAATACATTCTGTTTCAGTCATAGAAGCTCTCAGTTTTGCGGCATTTCTAAATACCGAAGGTGTTGCTCCATGATGCATTCCAGATATGTTTGTTTTATCTTTTTTCATTTCTCTATTGTAGAAAATCCACCCTTTAGGGTTGGGGCAAGATTTTCGGGCTTCTAGTTTTATTTCTTAATGTTCTGGCGAGTTCAACTAAATTTGGGTTGTATGGAATAATCTTTCTCATCGTAAGACCCACCCCTTTATCCCCTCCCAAGAGGGGAGAAGTACGCTTTTGATTGCGAAATTATTGTTAGTTGAAACTTCTGTTTTCATAAAATTATTCTTAGAATATATTTTATTTAAAGACGCTAGTTGTTCCCCTCTTGGGAGGGGCTAGGGGTGGGTGATAAGACTAAATAATCTCACACTATTCCACCTTCTTACCATTCATTTCTTGCCCGTTTTGAAATAGAGTTAAACTTTCAATTGCTCCGTTTTCATCTTTAATAAACTGAATTTGAGCAGCAACTTCTTTTAAATAAAAAGTATCGTTCGATTTGGCGAGAATATCCAACATCGGCTGCCCTGTTGCTTGTGCTTTTAATTGCTTGTCTTCTTTGGTTATGGTAATTTTAAAAGTGGGCATTAATTCATAGACACCTATGTAGCTTTCTAATAGTGCCTCTGGTACTTCGAACACTTTTGTTAAGTTACTGGTATCGACACCTAATTTTGTAAGCATATCTATGGCATTTTCATTACCAGGATTCATTTCTACCGCTTTTGTATAGTTCTCAATAGCACCTTTGTTATCGCCAGATTTCATTAATGCTTCGGCATAACTATCATATACATTGGCAGATTTTGGATACGCGTCTACGTTCAGTTTAAAAACTTGAATAGCTTCTTTGGTTTTGTCCGATCTCAATAGTTGATATCCCGTTTGGTTCATTTCATTTTCATTGACATCAAAATCTTTGTTGTCTTTATTTTTATTAAAATATGCAACCCCTGCATCAATACCTTTTGATGCTATGACCTCTAAAAGTTTAGATGCTAAAGGAGTTTTAGGGAGGTCGTAACTTTTATCGTTTATGATACCAAGTATAGATTGCGTGATTTTACCTAATGGGGCACCACCTGTATTGTTTAAAAGCACAATCAATGACTTGTCTGAAAGCTGTCTTGAAATTTGTGTATTGAATCCGTTAATACCACCAGCATGGGTAATTACTGCTATACTATCGGTTGTGTTACCTAGGGCTTCAGTACCTACCATCCATCCGTAGGCATAATAAAAACTGCCGAAAGCGGGTATGCGTGGTTTAAAATACATATCCATATATTCTTGGGGTAACAATTTGTTGGTATACAATGCTTGGTCCCATAGATATAAATCTTCTACGGTAGCGTATAACGATCCTGCAGCATACGGAATAGACATATCTAGGAAAGAGGAATTGATAAAACCGTTTCCATTATTTTCATAACCTGTTGCTCTATTTTTTAGGATGTCGGAATGATGATCGAATCCGGATTCCTTCATACCTAATGGAAAAAATATCTTCTCGTCTAGCATTTCTTCATACGTTTTACCGGATAGTTTTTCAATAAGCACTCCCAATAAAAAATAACCGGAATTACTGTAATTGAACTTTTCGCCGGGAGTAAACTCTAGCTCCATATCTTGAAACTTTGTAGTAAACTCTTCTGGTGTGTACGGGTCTCTACTTACGTCTTTGAAAAAATCGGGAAATGACGTGTAGTTCGGTATACCAGAAGTATGGGTTAATAAATGATGGGTGGTAATTTTGTCTCCGTTTTCTTTTGGATACTCTGGCAAGTAGTTAGTAATAGGTGCCTGCAGATCTAGTTTACCTTCGGCTACCAATTGTAGAATAAGCATGGCAGTAAATTGCTTGGTCACAGAGCCTAGGCGATGTTTGGTGTTGGGGTTATTTGGAATATCCCATTCCATATTCGCCATGCCATATCCCTTTTTGAAAATGACCTTTCCATCTTTGGCAACTAGAGCAGAACCATTAAATTTAGAATAGGCTAGATATTCCTTTAAAAGCTCATCTATCTGTTCGGCTTTCGTTTGGCCGTATGCTACAGTACCTGAAAATAATATTACGGAAAAGCCTAAAAGAAGTGTTCTGATTAAAATGTGATGCGATGATTTCATGATGTTGTTTTTTAATTGATTGACTATAGTACCAACAAGTGGCTTCTACTCGATAATCGAGATTCAAATGCCGCGACGATTGTGTCGAAATATTAATTATTTTTCAATACAATGTATCGCGGGCTTGCCCCGAGGTTATTTACTTTTCATTCTTATAAATGACTCCACCTTTCATTACAAACTTCACATGTTCTAAAGTGGAGATATCATTTATGGGGTTGGCATCTACGGCAATAATATCTGCTAGTAACCCTTGTTTTAGCTCACCACGATCCACAAGACCTAACATTTCTGCACTATTGGTGGTAGCTGTTTGTATAGCTTCCATAGAATTCATGCCACACTCCATTAATGCCGCAAATTCAATAGCATTTTTTCCATGAGGGATGATAGGTGTATCTGTACCAAAGGCAATTTTCACATTAGCTTTTATAGCATTCTTCAGGTTTTGCTTGGCAATAGGCATTACATATTCAGCTTTACCGGCCATAACGGGATCCATTTTATCGATCATAGGCTCGATTATGGTAGCGAGTCCTCTTGTTGGTACTAGGTAAACTCCGTTTTCTTTCATTAACCGGATGCCTTCTTCATCTATTATAGAACCGTGCTCAATAGAATACACACCAGCCTTAATAGCTTCTTTAATACCTTCGGTACCATGTGCGTGGGCAGCTACTTTAATATGATGTCTAGCGGCTTCGTCTACAACGGTTTTCATTTCTTCATTACTTAATTGTTGTGCGCCTATTGCATCTTCCATAGAAAGTACACCTGCCGTTGCATGCATTTTAATGAATTTAGCACCATGTTTAATTTGATATCTCACTGCTTCGATAGCATCATATTTTCCGTTGATGATTCCGTCATTAGGTCCAACAGTCACTAATCCCTCGGCAAGACCAAGAGAAATATCTCCGTGTCCGCCACTAATAGAAATCATATGTCCCGATGGAATAATTCTAGGTGCAGCGATCATCCCTTTATCAGAAGCCTCGGAAATGGCAACATCGATAAGTTCGGGTGTAATATGTAATTGCCCGATACTTCTTATGGTAGTGAACCCAGCCATTAATGTTTTTTCTGCATTGACCACAGCCCTAACAGTACCTTGGCTAGCACTTTCTTTATAGACATAATCCCAGCTGCCTGTAAAATCACCGTCTAAATGCACGTGCATATCCATAAGACCCGGTAAAAGTATTTTACCCGATAGGTCTACAGTTTCTACACCTTCAGGCAATACCTTTGGATTAATAGATTTTATGGTTCCGTTTTCGATGAGCAGATTAGCCGGAGAAATTAATTTTCCGGTTCTGACATCTAGGTAGGAATCTGCTATGATCAGTTTAGATTGGGCATGAATTGAGATGGATGTTGTTACAAATAGGAATAACAGTAAAAAATGTTTCATAAATGGTAGTTTGGTTCTTGTAGCCTTTTATTGGGCTAGGTTTATACTATATATTTTGAATATGAAAACTAACAAGCATTCACTTCTTCCCAAAAGGATTGCGAATAATAGTTTCAGAATTTTTAATTAATATTAGATGTGCTTAAGTGGTAGGGGAGTGTACTTAGCTTGGTCTACTGCAAGATACAGAAGTTTGATGGTATTTTTCTTATGATATTGAAATTCAGAAAAGCGCGTTTTATTTTATGTTAGGTTGATAAATTTAGAGCCATAATTATGCTCTAAATGGTGTTTAGGTTTAAGATATGATTTTTGCTGATTTAGGTACTGATAGCATAAAAATCGTCCCATTGAAGGGTTTCATGCCCTTTACCATCTTTCAGAATATTCTTTGCCATGGCTTGCCCTAAAATGCTAACGGGAACACCTCTATATTTTCGTAAACCTCCAATTAATACCGGTTTTAATAATGGCCATACTTTCAAGGTAATTGCTTGCCCAATGCCGTAGCGATTGTTGGGCGTTAATATCATAGAAGGTTGAAAAATACTTAGTCGGTCAAAATTCAAAGCCTTTAGCTCTTCTACCAACTCGCCTTTAGTGCGGAGGTAAAAAGATGATGAGGTAGAACTAATACCTACCGATGCCAATAATTCAAAATGTTTCACTCCGGCTTTTTTACATTCCGTCGCAAAATCCAATACTGCGGTTTTATCGATTTTTATAAAATCTTCTTTACTGATTTTTGAAGGCTGACCAACCCCAAGTGTACAAATTGCAATGGTATTATTTTGTACAAAGTTCTGGTAAGAACTAGCATCACTAATATCTATTTTATGCTGTTGCACGTTGCTGGCAGTAATATTAGAAATAGGACTTCTGCCCAGCAAGGTAATTTGCTTAATATTCTTTAACTGAAGAAGTGTATGTAAGGCTTTTGTACCTACTGCACCACTTGCACCTAACATAACAACTGATACTTGATTGGATTCTAAAGTCATGGTCTATTTTTATCTTAGGCTAAGGTCGATAATTTATAGCGCTCTTAACCAATTTTCAAAGACAGATTGAATTTAGTATCTGCAAAAGAACTCCCATATCAGTTCATTGGCATTAATGCCCGAATTTTCTAAAGTAGGTAAATCGTGTCCAAACTCTTTCAACTTATAATACCAGACTTCATTGTCGTTTATACACGTTTTGTAGTGATAGGCATCAATAGTATTTGAAATAGTCAAAGTGTCAATTTTAGTACATTGATTAAATGCAGCCCAATATTTCATAATGATATCCATATGTGGAGCACCTCCCCATCCATATTCGGTAGACATACTGCCGTCTATAGGAACAACGCTGTCTTTTACTCCGGAAATCTGTAAAATAGGTACTGGTTTGGAGATTGTTTTTCTGGTGTCCCAAACGCGCCCTGTCATAGTTCCCGTTACAGAAGCCGCAGCTTTAAATACCTCTGGAGCTTCTGCAGCCAAAGTATAGCTCATAAAACCGCCATTAGAAATACCACACGTAAAAGTTCTATCTGCATCTAGTTTATAAGTGGTTTGTAGCTCTTTTGCCAGCGCAGTTAAATAGCCAACATCATCAATAGATGTAGAACCTAGCCCGCCAGACCAATAGGGCTGACCTGTATTAACATCTAAAGTACCTTGTGGGTAGCAGACAGCAAACTTGTGTACTTCGGCAAGACTATCTAATTGAAGGCTCTGCATATGGTCTTTTGCGTAACGCCCATAACTATGAAGCACAAAAACTAACGGGGCATTTTCTGGTAATTTTTCAGGAATATAAAGGACATATTCACGGTCTATGTTGTTGTGATGAAACGTTGAGCTGTAGAGTCGTTTATTACAAGAATAATAGAGTAGTGGACACATGATTAAGGTCAATATGATTTTAAGTTGGTGCTTCATTACCAAAGTTCTTTTATGACAAATGTGCTTATCTATTCAATCTCACTTTCAAGAATTTCAATAATTTTTTCCATTTTCTCTTTCAGTGTTTGTCCCTCTAAATTACAAACTTGAGAAAATGTAAAAATGAAGGTGACTAGACCTTCTAATCTTGGGTCTTTTAAAATAGCATCCACAGCTATTGGTTTTTGGCTTTTACCGATGGTTAAAATTTTGTCGTTTTTACCCTTATCCAAAAATCCCATTCTAAGTTCTTGTGCCCTCCAAAAAACGTGGTTTGCATTACGCATAATACCTACTTCTTTCATAAAAGGTATTATTTCAGAAATGTAATGGTCATGTTGTATATGTTCAGATTCTGAATAGGCTTTTACGTCCGATGTCCAGTGAGACAAAGCTTGTTTCAGTGAGTCATTTTGTATCAATTTAATATTGCCAGAATTCATCACATCATTTTCTATGGGGTCAAAAGTTGGGTCCATAAAAAAAGTAGCAAAAATTACGGAAAGTGAATCTTCACTTATAGTTTTGTTTTTTGCGGTAATGTCCAGAACATTTAAGCTTTCAGCGATTAGTCTACGCCTCATTTCAATTTTATTTTCTAACTGTATAAGGTTCGCTTTATAATCTGTTGCTAACTGTTTTAGAATTACCTGTTCTTGCGCTAAACTTTTTCGATTTTCATTGGAATTGTTAATAGCCAAGGCAATCAATATTCCAACAACAACTAGAATAATTTCTCCTACAGCGTATAGTAAGTACTTACTGAATCTACCTGTCGAAGAGGAAGGATTATTTTCAGAGATAAGTTGTAAACGAATTTTCCGAAAGAATTTTATCATAGATATATTTTTAAGCTAAGAGCTATATTTTTCTGCATACCCGATCATTGATGAGTGCGGAAATGAGTATCCATTTTCATTTCTAAAAGGCTCGCAATTTTTAATAAAATCAGCTTTAATGGCTTGTTGTTTCTCTTTAGGGAATAAATGCAGGTTGCCCCAATCCCAACAACCATTTATAAGTGGGTCTAGCGAATCCATCTTCCACTGCGTATCTATCTTTTCTAGTTTAAAATTTTTCAGATTCGCTTGAGTTGCAAGTTCGTCATAAGTCTCAAAATCTGTAACTCCGAATAACGGACCGTGAGGCAGTGCTGATAATTCATGATGATTAGCGAAGGCTTGAAAAAAAGCACCTAACGAGCTTTGTTCTTCATTTGCTCCCCAAACAGCGAAGGCAAATTTTCCATTCGGTTTAAGAACTCTACTTATTTCTTTAAAGACCTTACTTGGTTCTGCGAAATGATGCACTACAAAATTTGAAATCACCACATCTTTTGAGTTGTCTTCAATTGGAATGTTCTCTGCATCAGATTGTTTAAAGGTGATATTTTGATGCGTACTACTTGCTTCCGCTACCATTTTTTCGGAAAAATCTATTCCAATTACGTCAGCTCCAGAATCACTAATTTTCTTAGTAGAGTTACCTGCACCACAGCCAATATCCAATACAGAACTAGTAGGTTTAATAACCGTTTTTCTTATTAATAATGGCAACGTTTCATTAGTTAAAGTAGCCCAAGTATCATTATAACTGGTAGCGCATCTTGTCCATGTTTCTAATTCATATTCACGAACTTCATTGTTATTTGGTTTACTCATAGTAATGGTTTTAGAAATTTATTGATTTTAATTTTCGGGAACCTTTTAAAAGTATTGACCAACACAAATATTGGTGTATGTGAAAATAGATAGCTGACAGCTTTATGTATGTAGCTGTTATTTAACTGTTTGGGTAAAAGTGGTAGGGGAAGTAATTTTAACTTATAATCTTCAAGATACTAAGATTGAATTACTTTTATAGTGTAGTAGTGGTTAAAAAATGAAAAAGCCACGATTTAAGTTTCCTCAACTGGTGGCTTTTAAGCTATAATTTTATGCGTATTACTTATACAAAGAGTAGTATGATGGTCAGTAGCATACCGCCCAAAGTAAAATAAACACCTTTTTTAAATACAGTAGTTTTTGGCATAAACATCCAAAAGGAAGAAATTACAAAAAAGAGTAATGACAAGCCGAAAAATATATTCAGAAAATACACAGGGCTATTGGTGGTCGCTTTATGTAAGTGCTCCATTTTATCCAAGATAAAAGGAAGCTCCATTTTTTTTACCGTGGCCATACCTGTTTTTGAATTGTATTGACCTTGTTTAAAATAAACGATATCTCCTTCTGTTTTTTCAGGTTTTACGCCGCCTTTGATGCGAAGAGCACCACTAAGTTCACCGGCAGACAAGTTTGGGTCCAATTGTCTTTCCGTTATTTTTTCGCTCTTTAAAAAATCGGTAGTTCTAAAAATCATGATAATTCCGCTAATGGCGTACATAGCCATAATACCAGCTAGGAAGAAACCTAAGTAGCGGTGAATAATTCTCATGCGTAATCCTGTAGTCATTCTCATTTTTTAATTCTTAATGGTTGTTGATCTGTCTGCAAAAATAGAAACATCTATACTAATGGAATTAGACATTGTTTTTATGGAAAGGTTTAATATGCCTTATACATTTGAAAGGATAATTAGAATGAATAAACCATTTCATCCAAAAAAAAGCCCCAAGAAGAAAAATCTCCTTAGGGCAATCTCCGTTGTTTGGTAATTGTAATTATTTATACGCCTTTACACGTTCATCGGCTATAACTCCGTTCCAGTTCAATCCATATGCAAAATCATATGAATTACCTTCAGAATCTATATACGGCTGCATATCTCTTGGTACATCTTCAAATTGAGCCTCTACGGTTAACATATCGGCAGGCATTTGAAAGGGGAGTAGTGCAGAGGGTTCGGCAGCTCCTGTAATAATTTCCATTAAAGCTTGGTCTTGAACGCCCATGTGAATTAGTATGGAAGAAGCACTTTTCTCGATTTCAGAAAAAACCATTGGTTTAGAAACTTTTACGGAAACGATAACGTGTTTGTCGCCCATTTTTTTCTTCGTCTCATTGACCAATTGCATATCTGTTGTATTAATAGTTTTAACAGATTTTCCTTTATAAGATCTATTCGTAAAATCTTCTAATGGACTACCACCGGCCAAACTAACTTCACGAGCCGTAGTTGCAGTGTAATCTACATACTGTAAATTAATAGGAACGTAACCATTACCTCCTTTTTCTAGATCGGTACGGTTATAACCAACACCGCCATCTGGACTATAAATACCAACTAGGGCAAAATCTGCCTCTTCAGGTGTAGATACCACGTCAAAATACTTGGCTACCACCTCTAGATTGTATGGGTCAACCATTTTTTCTTCAGATGTCATACCCCACCAATTGGTACTTGGTGCAACATATCGTTGTGGTATGTACACCTTCTTTTTATCTTTAATTGGTAAAGTGTTTTTTTGATTTTTAAGCATCACTATTGATTTCAATTGTGCGTTGAAACCAGCTTTCATGAATTCGCTATTACCTACGGTCTTAGAAGTTTCGGTAACATCTAAATAAGGATTTTCAAATAGTCCGACTCTAAAAATATTGGTCAGTAAACGAACGGCCGAGGCTTCAAAACGGGTACGCATAGCTTCTGCCCCATGTTCTGCAACGCCCATATTATAGGCTTCTATTACCGGTCCCATATCATTGTTTCCGCCAAATTGATCTACACCTGCAGCAATTGCCTTATAATGACGCTCTGCAATGGTCATAGTCTCTACGCCCCAACTTTTACCTTCAAATTTGTCAACCGCCTTGACATCGTTTGTAATGCCCCAATCGGTACAGATGACACCCTCGTAACCATATTCTCCACGAAGTACATCTGTTAAAAGGTATTTGTTGAATCCGTTACCAACCGCTTCACCTTCACCGTCTGAAATGGTATAATAAGGCATAACGGCAGAAGCCATTTTAGTAGGTCCGTTTAACTTAAATGCCCCTTCCGTAAAAGGCTGTAAATGATCTTTTATATTTTTTCCTGGGTAAACAGCATAAGCACCATAACCAAAGTGACCATCACGACCACCTTCTTCTGGACCACCACCCGGCCAGTGTTTTATCATGGCATTGACACTTTGTGTTCCCCAATCGCCACCATCTGATGACTGAAAGCCATCTACATACGCACGTGCCAAATCTGTAGTCAAATCTGGGTCTTCACCCATAGTACCATCAAAACGGCTCCAACGTGGTTCCGTAGCCAGGTCTATTTGCGGAGATAAAGCAGTTGTGATACCCAAAGCCCTATACTCTACAGAGCCAATTTCCCCAAATTGCTTCATTAATTCTGGATCAAAAGATGCGGCAATGCCTAAAGTGCCGGGCCACATAGAAATTGCGCCACCTGCACCGGCATTGAATTCTGCATAAGAATCACTGCCATGTCTTGGGTCTGAACTGGTATTTACCGGTATACCCAAATACAAACTCTCAGCAAATGCTTGGGCATTATTGTTCCATTGTGCAGCTACTGCCGGACTTTCAACTGAAGTAATCAATACATGGCGTAAATGATCGTCTGTTAAAAATTTCTTTTGCCCGTCAGATAAATCACTAGAAGCAGCGCCACTTTCTTCAAATGGTTTTCCGTTATATACCGAAGAGCCATATCCACGACTGCCAGATGGTATTGACTGGTGTGAGCTGTATAGCATAAGTCCCGCTATATCTTCAAGACTCATCTTACTTGCCAATTCCTTGGCTCTTTCCGTTACAGGCAATCGCCAATCTTCATAACTATCCAGGCTTCCATTTTTATTCAAATCTTTAAACGCATATCTGTCTTGCGCAATAATGGCAACGCCAGATTCGGTTGAATATCCTAAAGTAGCACCATCTTCATTTGTAACTATAGTAATACCTTCTTTAACTTCAGAAGTATATTTTTCACTACAACTTGCCATCATAGAAAGTATGATGAAGGTAGTTGCGCTAAATTTGAAAGTTATTTTTTTCATTGATTTATATGTTAAATTGATATTCTAGGAAATTAAATGTTGAGGGTTTATTTAAAGAATGAAATGCTGCCAACGACCATTTTAACTATCTGAACGACAGGGCTTTTTTATTCGAAATAAATAGGATCAACTATTTAATTGCCTAAAACAATACTGAATAATTCTTTATCCAGCTGTGGCTTTACTTCACACGTAACATCAAAATGCATCGTTGCGGTATTGTTACTGTTATATGCTGGCCACTCTGGTAAGCCAGCATGATTAGGATTACCGGTTTTTGCAAAATTTAGCCATGCGCTACTCATTTTATCAGCAAGTTGATGAGCTTCTTCACCGCCACCGGTCATTTTATTGGCAAGATTTATATTGTCAAAAACAAACGGAAGTTCCATACAATGCAGTGCCTTATATTTACCATCAAACACTGGAGATTGCCATGTAAATAAATACATATATACGGGTGCTCCATTTAACCCAGATTTATCATTGGCTTCTTGTACGGCGCCAGGTCTAAACATGGTGTCAACATCTAAAAGGTCTTTTGCTTCTGTATCGTTTGGGTATGCTTTTTTAACGGCTTTTACATAGGCATCAGCTTTATCTTTGTAGGTATCTTTAATGTGCTTCATGATAGTTTCATCAGAAGCTCCAACAAAACGCATATTAGCAAAAGGGGCGAACTCGTTTTTTGCGGTACCAATTAAGAAAGGAATATCCTTAGAAACTGCTAACGCTTCTTTAGAGCTTAATTGATATGGAAGGTCCGTGCCATCTCTACTGGGCCCCCAATTTAATCCGAAACCAATAACAGGTTTGCCTGCCGCTTTCATTTGTGCGCCAACAACTTTAAGTGCTTTGCCACTTGCTTCTGCTAAAACTTCAAAAGGTATATTTTGAATACTGTCAACATTCGTTGTGTTTAAACCGAGAATCTTTAATGTTTCTGTGGCAATTGCTTGCGTATCTTCTTTCTCTAACATGGCTGTTCTAAAAGAGCCACTTTGATTTATAGCTTTATGAAAAAGTCCTTTAGCTTTAGGCATCGCCATAAGGGTAGTTACTTTGGCTCCACCACCAGATTGACCAAAAATGGTAACATTATTAGGGTCGCCACCAAAGTTTTCGATATTGTTCTTTACCCATTCTAGCGCCTTTACCATATCTAGAATACTGTTGTTGGCAGAGTGCTTATATTTTTCGCCATGAGCGGATAAATCTAAAAAACCAAGAACATTTAACCGGTGATTGATGGAAACGACCACTACATCACCCTTTTTAGCTAAGTTCTCTCCGTTATATGATGGTAATTCGTGACTAGAGCCGGTTGTGAATCCGCCACCGTGAATCCAAAATAATACCGGTCTTTTTTTAGCGGTAGTTGCTTGAGGTGTCCATACATTTAAACTAAGGCAATCTTCATTTGGAAATCCCCAATCATGATCAAAAACGAATTCAGATTCATCTTGAATAGCAGTAGTAGGATTCAATAAAGGAGCAACCGGACCATACATGGTCGTGCTTTTAATACCTTCCCATTTTGTAGGGTTTACGGCAGCTTCAAATCTTTTTGCCTGTGCATAGGGTATACCTTTAAACGTAGTAATATCATTATGGATATAACCCCGTATTTGTCCGAATTCAGTAGTTGTAGCAGGAACCTGTGATCCCGTAAGTACCACATCTTGCGCAGAAATAGAAGTACAGAATATCGTAACGACTAGTATAGTCGTTAATTGAATAAGATTTTTCATAATGTTTCTTGTAGTTTTAACTGCTTATTTAAACCCTATTTCTTTAAGTCCGTCATGACTAATTTTAATAGCATCTAAAGGCTTAAGACCTTCAAAAGTCATGTCTTGCTCTACCATGTAGTATTTCATGCCAGAAAGTTCTTTGTTATCAAGAATATTTTTGAAACCTATAGAACCTGTACCTACTGGTGCAAATCTACCTTGCTCATCCATATCCTTAACATGCCATATTTTAAAACGACCTGGGTATTTATTGAAGTAAGCAATTGGGTTTGCTTCAGCTTTTGTTACCCAAAATAAATCCATTTGAAAATTCAATAATTTAGGATTTACATTTTCTAATAGGTAATCTATAGGTACGATACCGTCAGCATTTTTCTTGAACTCAAAATCATGATTGTGGTATAATAATTTCAATCCTGCCTTGTTCGCTTTCTCGCCAAGTGTAGTTAAAATTTTAGCCAAATCTTCAACGGTACCGGTCATGCCCATTGTTCTATTTTCTTGGTTAAAAGTAAACATACCCATTGGTGGAATTGGAACTACAAAATATTTGAAACCTGCAGCCTTTGCATCTGCCATCATTTTATCTGCATTATCAATAGTAACCGCACTTTGGTGCGTACTTATTGGTTTTAATTTTAAAGATTTCAATAGGTCTTTAAAATCAGTAGGTGTCATGCCGTAATACTTGCCATCTTCATAACCAGCTGCTTCAATGTTCTTATAACCGGCATCTGAAACGGCTTGTAGAGTTGCCTTAGCATCTGTGCCCATGTCATCTCTTACCGTATAAAGTGCAAGACCGCCAAATTTCTTTTGGGCATAGGTCGTTAATGTAGCGCTCATGAAAATGGCGAGAACGAAACATTTTAAAAAGTTGTTGAGTGTTGAGTTTTTCATTGTTGTTGTTTTAATAATTTGATTTAGATTTAATTTTTTATGTAAAGCTGTATAGGTACGGAGCTTTGTGAGCCTTGCCTTCAAAGAGTTTTTCGTGCCGTTCTAATATGTCTAAGGATAGCATTTTACGCTGAAAACTGGTACGTCTTAATTTTTGGTCTAAAATAGCCTCAAAGACTTGTTGTAATTGCTTCATGGTAAATTTCTGAGGTAGCAGGTTCATACCAATTATTTTCTCGCTAATGTTATTGCGAAGAACCTCAAGTGCTTTGTCAACAATATCATTATGGTCCATCATTAATCTGGGAACATCTTCAATTGCATACCAGCCAATACTATCTGAAAGGTGATCGGGTTTTGGGTCTACGTCTTCGTAATTTATTAATGCATAATGACCTACGGTTATAAAGCGGTTCATCATCCATTTATTTTCTTCTATATCTTTATTATTTGCTTCTAATATTTTACGCATTGCAAAAGAATCAGATCTATCAAGAGATCCAAAAACTTGAAACTGATCTAAGAATACATTTTTTAAGCCGGTACGTTCTTCTACCCCTTGGTCTACCGCCTCTTTTAAGCTTTGGTTTTTTCTGATAAATCCGCCAGGAAGTGCAAAAAAGCCAGTATTCTGATATTCAAGAATAAGTATTTTTAGTGTTTTCCCATTAAAGCCGAAAATGACACAATCATAGGAAAGGTTGGGTATGAAATTCGTATTATCTGAACCTTTCATTAGTGAATTTGATAATATATTAGTTGTAATATATCAAATAAAGCACAAAAATATATGGAATCAAAGAATTATTGTCATAAAGTGAGACAATAGACAAAATATGCTGATTAAGAATGGGCTAGCATTCTTAATCAGCATATTTATAGCTAATGATATGTCTAAAAGACTTATGCGTTAATACCTTTGTAATACCATACGTTCATACTTTCTAAAGAATCTCTAACAATACAATTGTTAATGAGCGTTCCTGCCAAAATAAAACCGTGTTTACTAAAAGTAATATTTAATCCGTAAGAAGTGGCCCTAACCATTGTGTATATGGTTTTGCAGCAAAGTTTATCCATTTGTTTTTTAATCTCTTGTACCAAGAAATAAGATAAATTTTGACCTCTATAATCTGGATGAGTTACAAAATCAACAATTTCAACATTTGCCTCATTGGTATTCACGTCTAAAATGGCAGAGACTAATAACTCTCCGTTTTTATACAGGCCATAAAATTGATGGTCCAATTGCTCTAGTTGTGCGAAATAAGAAACATCTTTAATTTGATGAGGATGATATTTGTAAGCTTTCTCGTGCAAATCTTCTAATGTACTAAAATCAATAGAAGTAAGCTCTTTAATATTGAGATTCAATGGCAACTCAAAATGTGAATCCGAATTTGGTTTATTGGCTGCCTTAGCAATAGTTTTTACAGTGGCAATTGTCTTATTGTTTTTTTCATCATTCAAAAGACGTTTTTGATTGGTATAATCGGCAAGAAAATAACCATCTATAGTACCATTATAAAGTCCGGGGATTTTAGCTTCTATCGTAAACCCTTTAGACTTAAAAGTATTCACCCCTTTTTCAGAGGCCTTGCCAAGAATTTTTTCATATTGCTTTTCTTTGGCAAGTTGTTTCATTTTAGGAAGTAGGCTGTCTAAATCAACATGATCTGCTTCGGTTAAATAAATACGATTGTGCATATTGCCATGATAGACTAATGCACCGTCTATGTTTTCAATTGTTTCAAACATAAATTTCGATTTTCTAGTAAATTATTCCGTTAGCTATTCTCGAACTTGACCATCGCCAAATACATAGTATTTATTGGTGACCAATTGCTTGAGACCAAGTGGCCCCCTATGGTGAAGCTTATCTGTACTAATGGCTAATTCTGCGCCAACACCCATTTGCCCACCATCTGTGAACCTTGTAGATGCATTTTGGTACACGGCAGCACAATCTACTTCTTCCATAAATTGCATGGCCGAATTTTTATTGGTGGTCATAATCGTGGCAGAATGTCCTCCAGAATTATCGTTGATTTTCTCAACTGCTTCTTCAAGAGATTCCACAGAACCCAAACAACATTTCATGGCTAGAAATTCTTCTTTCCAAACGGATGGATTTTCTATGCGATTAGCTACTTTAATTAAGGAACTGACATCTGAGTCTACCAAAGTTTCAACACCATTTATAGTTAGTAAGTTGTAAAGGTCCTTTAGCTTATCCTCATAATTTTCAATTTGTGAGCTAATTAATATTTTATCCAATGCATTGCACGCAGATATTTTAGCGGTTTTTGCATTAAGAATAACCTTTACACTTTTCTCCCAATTGGCATCTTCATCTATATATAGAAAATTATTACCGCGGCCACTAACTAACACGGCGCATGTGGCATGTTGCTTTACAAAGTTTATAAGACGCTCGCCACCACGTGGTACAATCAAATCTAACTTCTCTGGCGGATTTTTCAAGAACATTTGGGTTTCTTCTCGGTTTAAAATCAATTGTTGAATGAAATTCTTTGATAAACCGTTTTCCTTTAAAGCTTGGTGCCAAAGTTCAACAAGAACGGTGTTACTATGTAATGCCTCTTTACCACCTTTTAGAAAAATTTTGTTGTTAGCTTTAAATGCTAATACGGCCGCTTCAATGGTAACATCTGGTCTAGATTCATAAATAATTAAAATAGTGCCAAATGGAGAGGTTCTATTATTTATTTCCAATCCGTTCTCCAATAACTTTGTAGAAATGGTCTTGCTCACGGGATCTTCTTGTGACCTAACTTCTTTAATAGATGCTATCATACCATCAATCTTGCCATCGGTAACAATTAACCGGTCGTACATCGCTTGGTCTTCTAGATTAAATAGTTCTAAATCTTTTTTGTTAGCAGTAAGAATGCTATTTCGGTTAGTATCCAAAAGTTGCATCATACTACTTAAAACCTTATTCTTTATATCTGTTGAAATTATTTTCATAACGCTTCTGCTTTTTCTTCTAGGGTCACTTTTGTACCCACATTTTTTCCGTCTATAATATTAATTATGGTTCGGTCTTTTTTACCGTTTGCAATGTAGGTTGGTATGTTGTTGGCAGCTGCTTGTTGGGCATAATCTAATTTAGACCCCATGCCGCCACGACCTTCACCGGCTTTTTTGTTACTGTCTTTTATAAATTCATCAAGATTTTCATCAGGATTTACATGTTCAATAAGATCACTACTGTCTAAATTTGGGTGACCAGTGTAAAGTCCGTCAATATCAGTTAGAATAATCATCTTATCGGCATCAATAAGCTGTGCAATTAAACTGGCTAGCTCATCATTATCTGAGAACATGCTCATGGTTACCGAAACGGCATCATCTTCATTTGCAATAGGAATTACACCTTCAGATAATAATCCTTCGACACAATCAATCATATTCTGTCTATGCACACCTGGTGTAAAATCTCGCTTTGTAGGCAGTACCTGTGCACATTTCATTCCGTAATCATTAAATATATTGTAATACAACCGCATCATACGCGGTTGCCCTATGGCTGAGTATACTTGCCTGCGTTGTGTATCGTCTTCAATAGATGAAGCACCTAATACTTCACGCCCCGCAATAACGGAGCCTGAAGAAACTAGTACGGTTATAATATCTCTTTCATATAATTCAGCAATCTGTTGTACCAAATTTCGCAATACCGGTCTCACAATACGATTGTCCTTATTGGTCATTACGTTGGTGCCTACCTTTATTACTATTTTCTGTTTATACATTTACCTTTTCTTTTCCAAGTTCAACGGCACGTTCAAATGCGGCGAACGCAGCATCTTTAATTAATTCTCCTACATTATTATTTTCCATAGAATCTAAGGCAGCACGTGTGGTACCGCCTTTACTGGCAACTTTGTCCATCCAAGAATTTGGTGACAATTCATTTTGATTAAAAAGTTCAATAGCTCCCGTAAATGTTTGTGCTACCAATACCTTAGATACATTAGGTGTAAAGCCCATTTTCAATGCAGCTTCCATCATGCTTTGCATAAAGTAAAATACATAAGCAGGACCACTACCTGAAATTCCGGTAGAAGCATCTATGAAATTTTCATTACTTACTTGAATAGACTTCCCTGTAGTGTCAAGCAAACTTTCAATAGTCAGCAGTTCAATTCTGGTTACTTCTTCAGAAGCAACAAATGAGGTCAATCCTCTGCCTATTGATGCTGGTAAATTAGGCATGGCGCGCACTATTTTTGTGAGTCCGGTTAAGTTTTGAATGGTTTCTATAGTAACACCTGCCATTATCGAAATAACGATTTGACCAGGTTTTACTAACGGATTTAATTTTAGAAAAACACTCTCTGCGTGATATGGTTTTACAGCTATAAAAATGATATCTGCCTGTGGGGCACATTTCTTTAAATCATCAAAAGCATCAAATTGTGGATTTTCTCTTAATTCTTCTAATTTATCTTCAGAAGTATCGAGTACCATTATATTTCTTTTCTTCAGTAATTTTGATTTGGACATGCCTTCTGCATACGTCAATCCCATGTTTCCGGCTCCTATTACTAGTATTTTCATGAATTCAATTTAAATTATTGGATAATATATGTGTAATTGTTTTTTTAGATAAAAAGCATTTTTTCAATGGCATTATTTTTACGCCCAAGGTAAATTTGCTTATAAGTGTGTAATGTTTTTATGCGAATGCCCATAAAGTATTTTGCAATAGATGTCACTTTCGCTTTTTTAAGTCCGGTACGTGTTCTGTATAATTCTTTGATATGAGTTTCTCTTTTGATGTAAATAAATTTCATGTAATAATATTTAAAGCAGTAACATAACATATGCCTTGCCAACTCCAAATTAGAGGTGTTAAGCTTGTGTTATACTATTGCTTACAGATGTTAATAATAAGCTCTAAATGAGAATTTTAGCTAGTGTGTTTAGCCTGTTTTTATAAGTAAGCGCGTAAGATTTCTGTATTATTTGTGCGGCGTAACGATTTTAAACCTTTGTCTTTTATTTGACGCACACGTTCTCTGGTTACATCAAAAACTTCACCAATTTCAACCAGGCTCATGGCGGGTTGGTTGCCTAAGCCAAAGAAAAGGCGCAAGACATCTCCTTGGCGCTCTGGTATTTTTTTCAATACCTGATTAATGTCGGTCTCCAAAGATTCTGCAATCATTCCTTTATCTGGACTGTTCATTGTGGTAGACTCTAGAACGTTGTATAAAGATGAAGATTCGCCCTCTTTAAAAGGGGCATCCAAAGAAATAGATTTACCTGAATTCTTAATTGAACTTTTAACTTTTGACACATTTATATCTAGTTCCGTGGCAATTTCACCGGCACTTGGCGGTCGTTCATTGGCTTGCTCTAAAGTGGAATATACTTGATAGATTTTAGTGTTTACGGCAATTTTATTCTGAGGTATGCGTATCATCCTAGATTTGTTAGATAGTGCTTGTAGAATAGATTGGCGAATCCACCAAACGGCGTAAGAAATAAATTTAAATCCTCTGGTTTCATCAAAGCGTTTAGCTGCCTTGACCAACCCTAAATTACCCTCATTGATAAGGTCGGTTAGGCGCAAACCTCTACCTTGGTACTGCTTAGCAGCCGACACAACGAACCTTAAATTTGCGCTCACTAGTTGATCTAGTGCTTTCTGATCACCATCACGAATTTTCTGTGCCAGTTCAACCTCTTCGTCTGCAGTAATTAAATCTATTTTACTGATTTCCTGGAAATATTTTTCTAATGATTTGGCATCTCTGTTCGTAATTTGTTTGGTAATCTTTAATTGTCGCATAGAATATAATTGGGTTAATCTATAACATAGTAAAAATTAGTTAAAATGCAAGAAATTTACGCGTTTTATGAATTATTTGACTATTTTCAATGGTTTTTTACTTGTTTTTGGGTGAAAATGAGAGTTTTTTGATGATTTTTATAGTATGTGGTTTATTGATTTTAAAAAAAAACGAAATTCAATTTTATTGAGTTAAGATTATCCTTTCAATTTGCTTTATTTGCAAATACAATTCAAAATATTGTGTTGAAAATTGTGTTATTCTTATTGCGCGATTTATTTTGGCATGTTTAGAATTTTGACCGTTAATCGTAATATAGATACTTCAATTTAAGATTCTTATGAATAAAAAATTTCATTTTCTCGATGATGGTGGTGAGATGGGTAGGTTAATGAGAGAGAAAGACTGGTCTTTGACCCCTTTAGGTCCGCCAGAAAGTTGGCCTCAAAGTTTAAGGACCACTTTAAATATTTTATTGAATTGCCCATTTCCCATGTTTTTGTTTTGGGGAAAAAAATTAAAAGGATTTTATAATGACGCATATAGGCCAAGTTTGGGTACAGATGGTAAACATCCTTTTATTTTAGGATTAAATGGTAAGGAATCATGGCCGGAAATTTGGGATGAAATTAACCCGTTATTGACAGCTGTAACCGAGAAAGGGGAGACCATTAAAATGGAAAACCAACTCATACCTTTTTATAGAAATGGTCGAATTGAAGATATTTATTGGACCTTTAGTTATAGCCCTGTAAAAGATGAATCTGGAAATGTTGCTGGCGTTTTAACAGTTTGTACGGACACCACTGAAGCGGTACTTGCTGAGAGGCGATTAAGAGAAAGTGAACGTAGGTTTAGGGAGTTGGCAAATCTATCTCCAGTGTGGATTTGGATTACCGACAATGATATTAATATTGAATATGCAAACAAGGCATTATTAGATTACGTAGGCATAAAAAAGGAATCTGATTTTACCGGACAAGTATGGGTCGATGTTGTACATCCACATGATTTAGAAATAGTATATGCAGGTTTTGGAAAAGCAGTAGAACAACAGACAGGTTTTGCCTTAGAATATAGGGTTATAAATTATGCTACTAGTAAATTTGAATGGTTTAAAGTATTGGGAGTTCCTAAATTTGAGGAAGGTAAAATGGTAGGTTTTATTGGTACTGCCATGAATATAGACAAGCAAAAATCATTTGCTGATCAATTAAAGGAAGAAGTAAGTAGTAGAACAAAACAACTGGCAGATAGTAATTTAAAGCTTGAGGAAATGAATAAAGAACTTCAGTCCTTCGCTTATATTTCCAGTCATGACTTACAAGAACCGCTACGTAAAATTCAAATGTTTTCTGAGGTGTTGATGGAGAAAGAATATGATAAACTATCATCTTCAGGAAAGACTAAGTTTGAAAAAATACAGTCTGCCGCATACAGAATGCAATCATTAATAAATGACCTTTTATCATACTCTCGTGCAGATACCGAAAAAAGGGTGTTTGAAACAATCGATTTAAAAAATCTCGTAGACGATGTTAAAAATGATTTAGGAGAAGAATTAAGTAAAAAGGGTGGTACAATTACGCTAAAAAATTCAATTGAAATTGAAGTGGTAAAATTCCAATTTCGCCAATTGATGTACAATCTTTTATCGAACTCCATTAAGTATTCTAGAAGCGATGTAGCGCCAGTAGTTACCGTAGAAACAGAGATAATTACAAATGCTAAATCTATAGATGAGAATTTATTGAATAATAAAGAATATGTTCAAATCACCATTACCGATAATGGAATTGGATTTGAAGAGCAATTTTCTAAAAAAATATTTGAAGTATTTCAACGACTACATTCTAAGCAAGAGTATGTTGGTACAGGTATTGGATTGGCTATTGTAAAAAAGATTGTTCAAAATCATTTAGGTAGTATAAGTGCAGAAGGCATTCCAGGCGAAGGTTCTGTGTTTAAAATACTGGTACCTAAAAATCAATAGTTTTTTTAGTCTGGAGTATCGCTTTTTCAATTCATTTATAGCCATTTGCTTTGTTTGGTTAGCGAGGTCATATTTTTAATATTCCCCTAATCATCAGTAAACTACAGGCAGCGATACCATTTTAATAAAAATTTAGTGTAAAATAGTTTTAGAGTTAAAGCATCTCCTTTTAAGGATACTATTTGCATTTCATGCAGTCTACTTTTGACACATGAATACTACAATAACAAAATCGGCAGGTATGGGTGCTGTCATAAATGATGGTGCTGTAACCTTTAGAGTGTGGGCTCCGAATGCGAAGAAGGTTTTCGTAGGTGGTAGCTTTAATGATTGGAATAAAAATGAAATTGCTCTTGAAGCAGAAGAAAATGGCTATTGGGCTGTAAGTACCGATGCAGCTTCTGAAGAAGATGAGTATAAATTCTTTATTGAATATAACGGTAAACTGTTATCTAGAAATGATCCATATGCTTTTGAAGTAACGAATAGCGATGGTAATTCTATTATTAGAAGACTAGATTTCTCATGGGACGATGCCGATTTTAATATGCCAAGTTGGAACGAGCTTGTTATTTATGAACTACATGTAGGTACATTTAACCGTTCTGCCCCAGACGCTATTGGTACGTTTGAAGATGTAATAACCAAATTACCTTACTTAAAGAAATTAGGTATTAATTGCATTGAATTACTACCTGTTGCAGAATTTGCCGGTGGCATATCTTGGGGATATAATCCTGCACACCCATTTGCTATTGAGCAGGATTATGGTGGTCCTGATGGATTTGCCAAATTGGTAAACGAAGCGCACAAAATAGGAATTGCTGTAATCATGGATGTGGTTTACAACCACTTTGGTCCGTCTGATGTAGATTTATGGCAGTTTGATGGATGGAGCGAGAATGACAAAGGTGGAATTTATTTCTACAATGACCATAGAAGCGATACACCTTGGGGAGATACTAGACCAGATTATGGTAGGGAAGAGGTAAGGCAATATTTGAGGGACAATGCATTAATGTGGATTGAAAAATATCATTGTGATGGTCTTAGAATGGATGCTACATCTTACATACGTTATGAGGGTGGTGGTCTTGGATATGATACTGAAATTGAAGAAGGTAATATTCTTATGCGCGATATCAATTCAGAAATTCGAGAGAAGTATCCACATATACTTACTATTGCAGAAGATTTAAAAGGTGATAGTAGGGTAACGGATTCTATAGAGGAAAATGGACTGGATTATGGCTCTCAGTGGGATATGAATTTTGTACATCCGGTAAGAGAGGTAATTGAAGATACACATGATGACAGCAGAGATTTACAGAAAGTGGTAGATGCTTTAGAATTTAGGTATAGTAATGATGCCTTTAGTCGTATTGTGTATACAGAATCTCATGATGAGGTAGCTAATGGTAAGGCAAGAGTACCAGAAGAGATTCAGCCTGGTGATGCAGAAAGTGATTTTGCTAAAAAAAGAGCCATTTTAGGTATTGTACTTACATTGACCGCGCCTGGCATACCCATGTTATTTCAAGGGCAAGAATTTATTGAGGACGAATATTTTCAAGATACCGAAGGCTTAGATTGGGAAAAGGAAAAGAAACACAAGGGTATAGAGAAATTGATTGGAGATATTATAAAATTGAGAACAGGAGAATCTGCAGGTGCTAAAGGATTGCGAAGTCAGCACATTGAAATCTTGCACGTTAATCATGATACTAAGATATTGGCTTATAACAGATTTGACGCTAATGATCCCACAGAACCAGTACTCGTAGTATTGAATTTTAGTAACCAAGAATATGAAAATTATGGTATTGGTTTAAAAGCAAATGAGCCTTTTCAATTAAAGATAAATGCGGCCAGTAAAATTTATGATGAAGCTTTTTCTGAGTTGCCGGTGGATAGTGTTGAGGTGGTAGAAGAGAATACAGATGCTAAAAATTGGACAGGGAAGATTAATATTCCGGCATACGCTTCTTTAATTTTTACCAAAGGGTAATGATTTTCCTGTAGTTTATTACTTACAACTTAAATTTTGTAGCTTAAATCTTACATTGTATATGATTTTTTGTCTAGGGTCTAAAAGTGGTAATAATTTATCGTATTTTGTTATATAATGTTTTTCTAAAATAATAATTTTACAAACTTTTATGTTGCGAATTAATTGTGATTTATTGAATGGAATATAGTTTCATATATAACCCTGAAAAATTGGTTAATGAAGTATTTCAAAAAACAATGGTCGCTGCTGGGGTTGATTTTGAAATTTTGCAAGATGGAACCATTAAGTTGCCTGAAAATTTAAGTGATGAAAAACTTAAGTCAATTTCAGAAGAACTAGAAGGTTTTGGTATAAAGATTCAAACGAAAGAGAATCGAGATATCGTTGAGGAGATTAAGATTTATATAAAGAAAATGGTTTATGAAGGCGATATTAGAAACGTAAAAATATCAGAATCGCTATCTAATCAGCTGGGTTTTAGTTATCCATATCTTTCTAATCTATTTTCTAGTAAAACTTTTACCTCAATAGAGAATTTTTATATATTAGTGCGCATTGAAAAAGTGAAGGAGTTGGTGCTATTAGATAATACAAGTTTAAGTGAGATTGCTCATGATTTGAATTTTAGTAGCGTACCTCATTTATCAAATCAGTTCAAAAAAGTTACTGGGTTAACCATTACTCAGTATTTGAAGTTTAGAAAAAAGTGAGAAGAACGGTTCTTCTTTCAATACATTAAAAGTGAAAATGGATAAATTAAGAATACTACTCGTTGACGATGACGAAGACGACAGACAGTTTTTTGCAGATGCATTGGAGGGGATTGAACTAAATACAGATTTACACCAATTAGAAAATGGTAAAAGCTGTATGGAATATTTATTGAGCGATACCGATAATACTCCAGATTTGGTGTTTCTAGATTTGAATATGCCAATTATGAATGGTTTTGAATGTTTGGAAGCTATTAGACGTACTCCTCATTTAAAAGATTTATTGGTTGCTATTTATTCAACATCTTCTGCTGAAAGAGATATTGAAGAAACATTTGAAAAAGGAGCGAATATTTATATTAAAAAACCATCTAGTTTTACTGAGCTTAAAAAGTCATTAAAGCAAGTAGTGAAAATGAACTGGGCATATCATTTGAATGATTTTAAGAAAGAGAATTTTTTATTGAAGATTTAATTTCTAGGTATAATAAGTAGTACAAAAGTTGTTTCATTAGGAACAACTTTTTTTGTTTTAGCACTAGTGAAAACGCTATAGAACCACTTATTTTGTAGTATCTTAATAAAAAGATTATTTAAAAAGTGTTAAAGAATGTTAGACGGTATGGCAGATGATTTTTTTAAGAAAATAGTAGATGATGCCAATGCTGCTCTATTGTATATAGCTACATCAGTTGAAGGTTCTTTAAAGACTAGAGAGTATATTGTAAAGTATGCAAACCATAAGGCTAATAAATTTTTTACAAATTCTTCTGAGAGTATAAAAGGTCTTCCTCTAATTCAATTTAATAATGGTGGTGAAATTATCTTATTGGCAAATAAGGTTTTAGAAAACCAAGAGTCCGAAGTTTTTAATATTTCAAGAATAGAGGATACCGATACCATCAATTACAATGTAAAAATAGAATCGTTTTATGACGGTGTTTTAATTACTATTACGGAGTTACAACTTGATTATATATTAGACAAAGAATCAAAATTACCTTTAGGAAATATTGAATCCAGTACACGCGAACTTGAAATATCAAACCTTTTTGGTGTAAGAGTTTTAGATAGTAATGATAGTATAATCTGTTATTTAAAACCTGTTCTCAATAAAAAGAATGAGATTAAGGATTTCCTCATTGATTATATAAATAATCGAATGGGAGAAATTGCTAATGAAGAAACAGAATTAATTGCAGGACAGACTATTCTAGAATATTACCCTAAAAATTTAGAAAATGGAGTATTAAGTATACTTGCCGAATGCTATAATACAGGGGAGAATAAAGAATATACTAGAGAATTTATTTTTAATGATGTCTCGATATGGCTCAGTACGCGTGCAGTTAAAATGAATGATGGATTAGTTCTTTTTTCTAAAGATGTTACTCAAGAAAAGAAATATGAAGCGCAACTTTTTATTCAGAATAGATTATTGTCTGAAGCAGAGCATGTAGCTAATATTGGCAGTTTTAGATGGAATTTAGGAAAAGAAGAAATTAAATATTCGGATAATGTTTACCGATTGTTTGGTTTTGAGCCTAATGAGTTTGACAATAAATACGACCGTTTATTGACTTTTTTACATCCTAATGATTTGGAAAAAGTAAAGGCGAGTTTTAAAGAAGCTAGAATAAACAAAGCAAAGTTAGATTTGGTATTTAGGGTTTATACAAAATCTAGTGAATTACAGTATATGAATACCATTGGCGAATGTTACCAAAAAGAAGGTAATTGGTATATGGTAGGTGTAATAAGAGATGTAACCAAGCAGATAGAATCAGAATCTGTACTGCAGATCAAAAACTCAGAACTTAAGAGGACAAACGCAGATTTAGAAGCCTTTAACCGCGTTGCCAGTCATGATTTACAAGAACCCCTGCGTAAGATTCAAATGTTCGTTAGTCGCTTAGATGAAGAGGAACAGGGGCATTTAAGTATTAGGTCTCAGCAGTATTTGGATAAAATTAAATCTTCATCCGACAGAATGCGTAATCTAATCAACAATCTACTATCATATTCAAAAGTAGATGAGGTTACTGAGCAGCCAAGGCGTGTAGATTTAAACGACGTTCTAAATAATGTACTTGAAGATTTGGGAGAGCGTATTAATGATTTAAACGCTACAGTAGATTCTGTGAGCTTACCTGTAGTAAACGGAATACAATTTCAGTTAGAGCAGTTATTTGCCAACCTTATAGGTAATTCCCTTAAATATGTACAAGAAGGTGTGCAGCCACAAATTAAAATTTTAAGCAGTGTGGTTAATGGTAATACGTCTTCAGTAGATGCTTTACTACCCAATATCAATTATGTTAAACTACAATTTATAGATAACGGAATAGGGTTCGAAGAAAAGTATCAAGAAAAAATATTCGAGATATTTCAAAGACTTCATGGAAAAACCGAATTTTCCGGAACAGGATTAGGTTTATCTATTTGTAAAAAAATAGTACAATCTCACAATGGTGCTATACTGGCAAAAGGTGAGCTAAACAAGGGTGCCGAGTTCACTATTTATCTTCCCACATTGTTATAATTAGATTGAAATTTATAATCTAAAATTACATCTTTCTTAAAATTGTGTAACAGCTTCTTGAAATGATGTAACAGATTTACCTTGCATACCCTGCATCTTTGTATCAACAAGAAATGTAGGCTTTATGAAAAATCTTCAATATGCTAGAGTTGGTAATGTAAGACCCAAAGGTTCTTATGACCAAAATTTAAACGAGCAACAAGTTAGTTCTAATTTTTCAGGTGCTTTTAAAGCGCAAGAAGCTGCAAATAGCAATAACCATCTAAATAATATATCATGCAAGTAGTCCATAATCAATTAAGTTATTTCAATAGTGTTTTAGGAGGTAGTATTTCTAGCTTTCAAGGAGACCGTATACTTCAATATGATAACGAGAAAGGAACAGGGAGAATACAAACAGTTTCTTTAGGTTCTGGAATTTCTTATACGGAATATGATATGGATCTGAAAGAAAATTTCAATTTTGATTTAAAATTGGATGAAAACCGTAGTTTATATTTTATCTACTGTTTAGAAGGTAATTTCAGTTTTACAAAAGGAAAAGAAACGAATAAGGTTGAAGCATTACAAACAGTAGTTGTAGGTGGGTCAAACGAAACAATCAATATAAAATTAAGAGAGGCTACAAAGTCTAACATATCTATAATTAAAGTAACCCAAGATGGAGAAGCTTTAAGTAAGAATGTAAATAATACAGAGCTATATGAGCAGTTGTTCGCTTCGTTTTCAAATGAGGATGGTCAACCACATATAGGTACTTTTAATCTTAAAATAAAAGAACAGTTATTACAGATTAGAGCAATTACTCAAGTTGGGTTGGTTAGAAAACTTCTTATAGAAGGTATTGTAAACTTCACATTGGCATTAGAAATTTTACACTGTAAGCAAGATATTGAGAACAGCGGTCAAGTTTCTACGATTTTAACTAAAAAAGAGCTTTTAAGAATTGAAGAAGCAGTTAATGCAATTAAAAGAAAGCCAGAGTTTCCATACACAGTAACAGACTTAAGTAAAGAATATGGTCTTTCACCAACAAAGCTTCAAGAAGGATTTAAAGTAATGGAAGGTACTACGGTAACAAATTTCATTAGAAACGAAAGATTGATTTTAGCAGAAGAGTTGATACAAACTTCTGATATGAATATCTCAGAGATTGTTTATTCAATAGGATTTACGAGCAGAAGTTATTTCTCTAAAATATTTAGAAATAAATTTAAGTGTACACCTAAAGCGTATTTAATGAATATTAGAAACGTATCGCTTTCAGCTTAATAAATTAAAACAGAAAATGAAGAAGCCGGCTCAATTGAGTTGGCTTTTTTGTTTCTAATTGTTTCAATAATAAGTTAAAAGAATGTTTATATATTGTCTTTAAAGAGCATTAAGGAGAGATAATTACTTTTTGGATAAAGGGTAGTAGAATGTAAAACTAATAATATGGAGAGGTAATTCTAGAAGTAGATAATCCTAGATATTAATTATGGTTTTGGTAAGTATTCTTTTTAGAATTATATTAAAATATAAGGAGAAGCTTTAGGTGGTATTCTTTAAATGGAGATAACGAATTCTTTGTCAATTTTAGTTCCTTCTGTATTGTTTACATATCGTAGACATTTGTGTAGAAGTGTTTTTAGTTGATTGTAAGAAGATGGTTTTTGTAGATATAACGAAGCGCCCATTTCACTTAATCGTGTAATTTCTTTAGGGTGAAAAGAAGTAGAATAAATAATAACAGGTGTATCAGTGTATTTGTCTAAATCACGTATATCTGCAAGACATTCAAAACCATCCATCATTGGCATTTTTAAATCTAGAAATATTACATCTGGTTTGTTTGCATTGCCCGAAAGCAATTCTGCCATTAAATCTACACCATTATTAAATTCAGATATTTTAGTCTGTATGGGAATTTCCCGCAATGCATCAGAAAAGAAAGTTCTGTCGTCGCTGTCATCATCAGCCAGGAAGACATTTAATATAGTTTTGTTCATGTCAAAAAAATGAATTAAACATTAAAAATAAGTAATCTTTAAAATAAAATATTTAAATAAAATATGTTAAAATCTAACTGCAAGGTATAGGTAAATGTGCCTTTACTGTAATGCGATTGGTTTTAAAAATAGCTCAATCACTAATAGATTAACGTATTCAAGAGTTCAATATTACACCCTGAATTATATTAACGACCATTCTAAATTTGATTGTCAAATGTTTATTCTGCGTATTTAATTATTGCAGTGCCTCCTAAAGTGTTATTTTTTATAGATTCAATAGTTCTATTAAGTGCTGTTGTTAATGTTTGAAACGAATTAGGTTTGTGTAAGTATCTATTTGCACCATATTCAAACAAATCGGATATGTGGTCTATATTATATTCATTTGAGAATATGACTACGGGAATTCTATCTAAAATTGAATTTTGCCTTATTTTTAATAGTGTTTCTTCGCCATTCATTTTGGGCATATACAAATCTAAAAAGATAACATTTGGTTTATGTTTCTTATTGTTAAGAGCCTCTAGTAAAGCTACGCCGTCAGAGAATATGGTAAGTTCTAAATCCTTATCTATACTTGAAATGGCGCCCTTGAATATTTGTTGATCATCCATATCGTCTTCAGCCATGTAAATGCAAAAGGTTTCATTCGCTTTCATCTTATCCCATTATAATTTATCCACCAATTATTTCTCCGCCATTAACATGTAAAACCTGTCCTGTCATATAACTACTATCTTGACTTGCTAGGTATACGTAAGCAGGAGCTACTTCAGCTGGTTGTCCCGGTCTGCCTAAAGGCACATCTTTTCCAAAGTTTTCTAAATCCTCACCATTAAATGTTGCTGGTATTAGTGGTGTCCAAATAGGACCAGGAGCAACTGCATTGACCCGTATACCTTTTTTAGCTAATGATTTAGACAGGCTTCTCGTAAAGGAAACAATGGCCCCTTTGGTGCTGGCATAATCTATTAAATGCTCAGATCCTCTATATGCGGTTACAGATGTTGTGTTTATGATAGTATCGTTTTCATTTAAAAAACCAATGGCTGCCTTTACGATATAGAAATAAGGGTAGATATTCGTTTCAAAAGTAGTGTGTAGGTTTGCTGAGGTTATCTCTTCTATATGTTCTGCTGGGAATTGCATTGCAGCATTGTTTATAACGCAGTTTAGGCTGCCATAATGTGAAATGGTTTTATTGACTGCCTTTATACAAAATTCCTCATCTTTAATATCGCCTTTAAGTAATAAACATCTTGTGCCTTCATTTTCAATTTCAGCCATGGTTTGTCTAGCGTCATCATCTTCACTTAGATAAATAATTGCTAAGTGGGCTCCTTCTCTTGCAAAGTGTAAAGCAATACTTTTGCCTATGCCGCTATCACCACCTGTTAAAAGAACTACTTTGTCTTTTAATTTATCACTTCCATTATAATTATCGCGAATGGAAATTGGTTCTGGTGTCATTTTATATTCTTGTCCAGGTTGGGAAGATTGTTCCTCACTTTTTTTAATTTGGATATCTTTCATTTCTATAGATTTATACGGGGTTCTTAGTATTCAATTAGGCTGCCAATTTTCTACATTCTGCTGCACATGTAAGACATGACTCTGCGCAAATTTTACAGTGTTCATGGTCGTTCTCTTGACATTGTTGAGCACACCATTCGCATATTTCTGCACATAACTCGGCCTGTTTAGTAGCGAATTTGCTATCGGCAATTAAAAGTTTAATAGTGGATAAACAACTATCAACACATTCAATACAGCAATTAGGACAATCGTTCATACTACTTTTACCAACCATATTTACAATACAGTTTTGACAATCAATAAAGCACTGTTGGCACGCGTCTATACAATTTTGATATTTAGAAATCATAATTTTAATTTTTAGTTCTATGTTTTGAACCATGAAATTATAATTTGAAAACACAATTGATTTGCTCTTTTAATTAGAAGATGAACGTAAAAGCAAAAGAGCTAGAAGTATTGAGAAATTGAGATTTTAAAAATAAATGATTGATTTGTTCTAAAGAATTTTCTAAAGACATTAATTTCTTTTTACATCTTTCATTAACCAAAGGTCAATAGGATTATTGTCCTCTTTATGTAGTACAGAAATATCACCGGTAGTTTCAAAAATTACTGCTTTTATTTGGCTAAGCTCGGTTACATTCGCTTCTCTTAATTTTGAACGTAAATCGCCTTCAGTAACTTTTGCCTTTATTAAATTGGAAGAGATAATTTCATTACCGTCCATCAATAATAATGGAGAGTTGTCAACTATTTTTTGAACGGTCTTATTTCTACGTGCAAACGCAATAATGGATTGTATTAAATAAACCACACCCAAACCTAAAACACCTTCGATCAATTTTACCGAAGAGGATAAAATCGTTGAGGCAACAATGGAACCTATGGCAACTGTCATCGCAAAATCAAAGCTTGACATCTTTGAAAAACTACGTTTGCCACTTATTCTGGTAAATAATATAACCGCAGTATAAATACCTAGAGTACTAAGTATAATTAGCATTGCTGTTTCCCAAGAGGTGTTGAATAGTTCTTTCATTTTTTTGATAGTTTTAAGTGAGAAAAATTGTTCACTTTGCAAAGTTTGAGAATATTGGCCACTTCCATTTGTCCATATAATGCAATGTTTAACCCACCTGATATAGGCGAGAATATCTAATAATACAATTTTTAAGTATTTCGAAATTTTAGAATTAGAAATAACATAGTGCTATTCAATATAGTTGAGATTCCGTTTGTTATAATAATGGGGGTATCTGCTTTTAAGATGCCATAAACTGTCCACAGTGCAACGCCTAGTGTTAATACTAAAAACATTTTGGGAGAAACATCATCTACTTTTTTAGTTTTCCATGCTTTGAATATTTGCGGTACAGCGGCTACCGTAGTAAATATTCCTGCTAAAGTTCCTATTAGTTCTTCCATAAAAATTTTAATTAGTAATTGGTTTTTGTAGTTGTTAAATAGTTGCGGACAATACTTCATGCCTACTGCAAAATAAAAACTAATGAGATGTAAAAAGCGTTAGGTTCATTCAAAAAATAATCCATTCAAATGAATTGTTTGCGCAATAAATATTGTTCGATGAATTAAGTGGTTAATTCACTAATTTTCATAACTATAACTATTTAATTTAATATGTACTATGGAAGTTTTGAAGATATTTTTTTCGGGAATTTTAGGTACGTTGATGATGACTGTCTTTAGTCATATTTTAGAATTATTGACTGGATCAAAGTTTAATGAAGCCCATTTGTTGAATGGTCTTTTAAATCGTTCTAAGTTTTCAAATTCAAATATTCAGAAGAATAATTTTTTGGGATGGATACTCCATTTTACTATTGGCATTTGTATGGCAGCAATGCTTTACTTCTATTACTTGTATATCTCTAATTATATAAGTCTATGGTTAGGAATAGTTCTTGGATTTGTTTTGGGAATAATTGGTATAGCAGGATGGTTAATTATGAAGAATTGCCATTCTAAACCACCTGAAATTAATTGGTATTCCTTTTTTGTTCAGTTAGTAGTAGCTCATGTAGTTTTTGGGGTAGTGGTAACCTGGGTGTTTATCAGATTCATATTCAAGAATTAGTAGGTAATAGTCGATTTTCAATCAACCATTAATAATAATTAATCATGAAAATATCAGGATACACAAAGAGGGCAATAATAGGAGGAATTATTTCTTTAGGATTTATAGGGTTGGGTACTTTTATGTTAGGCAATTTAAGTGGTTATGAGGCAAAAGTTCTGATCAAGTCTAGTTTAACAGGTTTAAACACCTTGTGTAATACCATCGTATTAGCTTCGGCTACTATTCTAGCTTTAATGTTGACCTTGTTAGGTGTTAGTTCAGGAACTAATTCAACATTAAAAAATGATCATTACATGCATATTATGCAAATAGCAAAGTTGGATACGGCTATTTTTATTGCATCGTTACTTTTCTTTTTGGTATTCAATTTACCTGTTACAGAGAGTGAAAACATTCCAGAGAATTGGTTTGATTTCATCTACTATGTAACTATAGCGGTAAGTGCAATATTGAGTTCTGCATTAATAGTGGTAGTGCTAATGCTTTACAATACCATAATTAATATTATTAAAATTATAGGGTTGGGCAAAACTGATCACCCATTAATTCAACAAGATGATGATGATAATGACGAGTAATATTATAAAACCAAATGTCGTTAAATACCAATCTTTACATTGGTGGCTCCGCAATCATGGTTTTAATTTTTTTCCAGAATTGTTTTGAGGTAATATTGGTAGGTTCAACTAGATCAGATAAAAGAATTAGATTTCTTTTAAACTGTTCGTACTCATATTGGTTGGTATTATTCTCATTAATTGGGTAGTAGGCCATGCCCCAGTTTGGGAAAGTTCGCTTACTTATTTCATCCTCTGAGAAAATTGTGACATTCTTATGGCGTGGATCTATCTCAATTTTAGCGTAGAGAGCTTCAATCTTTTCTTTATCGCCCTCAAGCAACTGTACAAATCCACCTTTGTAATAGATTAGACAACCTGTAATATCATCACGCATATTGTTCTCACGCGCCTTCTCAAGAAGCTCTTCCATTTCAAAGCTTTTAAGTGTTTCAGTAGCGACAGATTCATAAGTCAAAGTATACATCTAAAATGAATTTTTTCTTAATTGGTAAAAATAATAAAAATGTTAAAGTAACTCTATAGATAGGCAGATAAGTGAAGAAAATGAATGTAAGAGGAAAGTACTAAAAACAAAAAAGCCCCTAAAAGGGGCTTCAGAGTGATCGCAGGAGGATTCGAACCTCCGACCGTCTGCTTAGAAGGCAGATGCTCTATCCAGCTGAGCTATGCGACCGACACCATTTTTTCAAATGTGGGTGCAAACTTAGTGATTTTTATAGACTGGTAAAACCAAAATCAACAAAAATTTAATTATTTCTTTAATATGCCAATTTACGGCTATGAACGCCCCTCGTATTGATCGAAATTTTCCCATAGCTGATCAAGTACTTTGTAGAATATTTCAAATTCTTCTTCGGTGATTCCCAGCGTACTAACTCTTCTTAAGTCTTTAATAAATGGCATCACCTGCTTGATGAGTGCAGATCCTTCTTCGGTGATTACCAATTTATATCTTTTTTGATCATCCCTAAATCTAGACTTTCTTAACAGACCTTTTTTGCAAAGTCCGCTAATAACTCTAGATGTTGTTGCCCTATTTCTAAAATTAGATTTGGCAATATCTGCCTGTGAAGCATCTTTGCCTTCTAAATGTACACGTTGTAATATGACCCATTGTTCAATAGTTAAATCAATATTGTTTTCGGCAAATACTTGTAAAAAGGTGCTCTGTACTTTTTTAAGAGTACGGTCTATATATACTCCAAATCCTTCGGTCCTGTCCATACATCATATGTTATTCTTCCAAAAGTAAAGGAGTTTATCGTTAATATTGTTGTTAATGCAACAATATTAAAAAATAATTGTATTTTTACATAGGGTAAAATGGTCTAAAGTAGAAATATATGCAACTAAGTTTCAAGAAATATATATTAGAAGATAGCACTTACAAAGGTGGTGGTAAGAAAATTGTAATGCCCGATGGCGTTACGGTACACAAGCTTTCTTCAAATGAAAATCCGCTAGGCTATTCTCCAAAAGTAAAAGAAGCTTTAGCAAAAACTCTTGATGATTTAAGTTTTTATCCAGATAATACGGATATCAGATTGCGAGAAGCATTAGTAAAGGATTTTGACGGGGTTTTGACTGCAGACAATTTCATTACGGCAAATAGTGGTTCAGAAATAATAGATATGATTTCTAAGGCATTCTTAAGTGAAGATGATGAGGTTATTGTCAGTCAGCCATGTTTTCTACCTTATACAGCTTTTACGCGTTGGATGGGGGCAAAGGCAATTAATGTGCCTATGACCGAAAATTATGATTATAACTTAGACGGAATCCTAAAGGCTATTACCGATAAAACGAAACTTGTGTTTCTTGCTTCTCCAAATAATCCTTCAGGAAATTACATTCCTATGAAAGAATTGCGAAGCTTCATAGAAAAGTTACCAGAGCATGTAATTTTGGTGTTAGATGAAGTGTATAGACATTTTGCTGATGCAGAAGATTATACATCTGGTCTTCCATTTGTTGTAGAAGGCAAAAATGTAATTGCCATTAACAGCTTTTCAAAGACCTATGGTTTGGCAGGCTTACGCGTAGGATATTGCTATGCTCCATTAGAGATCAGTAACTATATGAGAAGAATCTGTAAGCCATTTTTGTTGTCTTCATTGGCATTGGAAGGGGCAATTGCAGCATTGGAAGATGTAGATTTTGTTAACAAGACCGTAGCTCTGATAAAAGAAGAAAGAACCTTTGTTTTGAACGGACTTGATGCTTTGAATATTAAATACTGGCCTGCACAAGGTAATTTCGTACTAATAGATCCGCCAATCAATGATATGGAATTTACCTCATTCTTAGAGCAGCGTGGTATTATGGTACGCCCTGTAGGCAATTTTGGAGCTCCAGGTAAAGTACGAATCTCATTTGGTGTCAGAGAAGCTAATAAAGCATTGTTAGCCGCTTTAGCCGTTTTAATGAAAACCCAAACGACAACAGCATAATTTTTTTTACAATATATGTTGCAGGAGCAACAATTAATAAAACAAAAATAAAACTCAACACTATGTCAACAGCAACAAAAGCAGAGAACAAACACAAAGAGGCACAAGATTTTATGCCTATCAATGGAACAGATTATTTAGAATTGTACGTAAGTAACTCTAAACAAGCAGCACATTATTATAAGACAGCTTTCGGGTTTAAATCTTTAGCGTATAAAGGTTTAGAGACTGGTAGTAGAGAATTTGAATCTTATGTAATAGAGCAAGATAAGATAAGATTGGTATTGACATCTCCGCTTAAAAGTGGTACTGATGTAGGTAGACATATTGATAAACATGGTGACGGAGTAAAAGTTACTGCACTTTGGGTAGATGATGCTACATATGCTTATGAAGAGGCTATGAAAAGAGGAGCCAAAAGTTATATGGAGCCTAAGACGGAGAAAGATGAACATGGTAAGGTGGTTACTTCTGGTATCTACTCTTACGGTGAGGTAGTTCATATTTTTGTTGAGCGTAAAGATTATAATGGTACATTTTTACCAGGATACCAAAAATGGGAATGTGATTACCAACCAACATCTACAGGTTTGAAATTTGTGGATCATATGGTAGGTAATGTACACGAGGGTAAAATGAACTATTGGGTAGATTTCTATGCCAATGTTATGGGCTTTAAGCAAATTATGTCTTTTGACGATAAGGATATCTCTACAGATTTTACGGCATTAATGAGTAAGGTAATGAGTAACGGTAACGGTCGTATTAAGTTCCCAATTAACGAGCCGGCACCAGGTATGAAAAAATCTCAAGTAGATGAGTATTTAGAATTTTACGAAGGTGAAGGTGTTCAGCATATTGCCGTTGCAACAGACGACATTGTAAAGACGGTTTCAGATCTTAAAAGTAGAGGAGTTGAGTTCCTGAAAATACCAACTACGTATTATGATGTATTGACTGAAAGGGTAGGTGAAATTGATGAGGATATTGAATCGTTAAGAAAGCTAGGTATTTTGGTTGATCGTGATGATGAAGGATATTTACTTCAAATTTTTACAAAAACGGTACAAGCAAGACCAACTATGTTTTTTGAAATTATTCAGAGAAAAGGAGCTACTTCTTTCGGAAAAGGAAATTTCAAGGCATTATTTGAAGCTATTGAACGTGAGCAAGAATTAAGAGGAACTTTATAAGTTCAACAGATTTCTTGAGCAACCAAGAATAGCGTATTTTTAAGAGAAGAATTAGTTACATACCTCGTGGATTTTTCATGAGGTATTCTTAAAACATAAATTCAAATTTTCGGGGTAAGCCTCGTAGTTTTTAATCTCGACTTTCGAGTAAAATCAACGTATATGCCTATATATCATAAGCAAGGAGCGTTGCCGCCTAAGCGGCATACGCAGTTTAGAAAACAAGATGGAGAGTTGTATTCAGAACAATTGTTCGGTACTATAGGGTTTGACGGTATGTCCTCTTTATTATATCACCACAATAGACCAACAATGGTCAAAGAGATATTGAAGAGTACAGATGTTTCTCCTAAAATTGCTTTGGAGAAGAATATACGTTCGTTGAAATTAGTGAGTTTTAATGCTCCGGCAAAAGATGATTTTTTGGAAGCTAGAGAACCACTTTTGGTAAATAGCGATATTATTATTGGCGTAGCTGCCCCTAGAAAATCGTTACGCGAGTATTTCTATAAGAATACCGATGCCGATGAAATGTTGTTCATTCATAAAGGTACTGGCGTTTTAAGGTCCATTTTTGGACAAATACCTTTTGAATATGGAGACTATTTAATTATTCCTAGAGGAACGATTTATCAGATAGATTTTGATAGCGAAGACAATCGTATTCTGTACGCAGAATCGTTTTCTCCTATTTACACTCCTAAAAGATATCGCAATTGGTTCGGACAGTTATTAGAGCATTCTCCGTTTTGTGAGCGCGATTATAAACTGCCGCAAGATTTAGAAACGTTTACCGATACCGATGAGCACTTGATAAAAGTGAAGAAGCAAGGTGTCATGCATGAAATGGTCTACATTGGGCATCCTTTTGATGTAGTAGGTTGGGATGGTTATAATTTCCCGTACGGATTTTCCATTCACAACTTTGAACCTATTACCGGTAGAATTCACCAACCGCCACCAGTACATCAAACATTTGAGACAAATGCCTTTGTAATTTGTTCTTTTGTCCCAAGGTTGTATGACTATCATCCACTGTCGATACCGGCACCTTATAATCATTCGAACATAGATTCTGATGAGATGCTGTATTATGTTGATGGAGATTTTATGAGTAGAAACGGAGTGCAGCCAGGTAATATTTCTTTGCATCCCGCAGGTATCCCTCATGGTCCGCACCCAGGTGCGGCAGAGCGTAGTATCGGTCAAAAAGGTTCAGAAGAACTAGCGGTAATGATTGACACTTTTAAACCTTTAATGGTTACGGAAAATGCAATGAAATTAGATGATGGAGATTATTATCAATCTTGGTTATAACAGAAATAAGTAAACACTTGACAACACTAAAAACATGGGTTTCCGTACCCGATAATTCAGATTTTTCTATTTATAATCTTCCTTTTGGAGTCTTCTCTGTTAATGGTGATACCCCAAAAGCAGGCATGGCTATTGGTGAGCAGATAGTTGATTTAGCGGCAATTTCAGACTTAGGTTTAATAACTGTTGATGCATCTTATTTTCGACAGAAAACCTTAAATGAGTTTATCGCATTAGGAAAGAAAATCACTAATAAAGTCCGTTTAGATGTGCAACGATTATTGACCATTGAAAACTCACCATTAAAAAATCATTCAGAAGTTTTTGTTGGTCAAAAAGATGCAAAAATGCATTTGCCTGTGCATGTGGGTGATTATACCGATTTCTATTCTAGTATAGAGCATGCTACCAATGTGGGTAAAATGTTTCGTGATCCAGAAAACGCTTTGTTGCCAAATTGGAGGCATATTCCAGTAGGGTATCATGGTCGTGCATCATCAATTGTAGTTAGCGGTACAAATATTCACAGACCTATGGGTCAAGTGAAAACCAATGATATGGAAGTGCCAGTTTTTAAAGCTTCAGGCAATTTAGATTTTGAATTGGAAATGGGCTTTGTAGTTGGTAAAAGTACTGAGTTAGGTGAACGCGTTTCTACAAAAGAAGCTGATGAACATATTTTCGGATTTGTGCTGTTCAATGACTGGTCTGCCCGCGATATTCAGAAATGGGAGTATGTGCCTTTAGGTCCGTTTTTAGGAAAAAGCTTTGCATCATCTATGTCACCATGGATCGTAACTTTAGAAGCCTTAGAACCATTCAAAGTTCAAGGTCCTGAACAGAAACCAGAAGTCTTGTTGTATTTAGCGTACGAGGGAGAAAGAAATTATGATATTCAATTAGAGGTCGGAATGTCTTCGCCAACTTCAGAAGAAACCACCATTAGCAAATCTAATTTCAAATTCATGTATTGGAATATGATGCAGCAATTGGCGCACCATACCGTAAACGGATGTAATATTAATGTAGGCGATGTAATGGCATCTGGAACGATATCTGGCAAAGACGAAAGTTCATATGGATCATTATTAGAAATTTCTTGGGGCGGTAAAAAACCATTTGAATTAAAAGATGGTAGCAAACGTACTTTTATAGAAGATAATGATACCGTAACTATGCGAGGTTTTGCAGAAAAAGACGGAAAGAGAGTGGGTTTTGGCCAAGTAACCGGAACAATATTGCCAAGTAAATAAAAGAATACTTTACAAAATAGAAGAATAACACATGTCAAAGAACGAGGAAATCAATTCTATAAATCCAAACAGTATTTCTCAACAAGAATTACACGGGTATCTATTATCTGCCGTAGCGCCAAGACCTATTTGTTTTGCAAGTACGATTGATAAAGATGGCAATGTAAATTTGAGTCCGTTCAGCTACTTTAATCTATTCAGTGTAAATCCGCCAATCATGATTTTCTCCCCTTCTAGAAGAGGTCGTGACAATACTACGAAGCATACGTTAGAGAATGTGTTGGAGGTAAAAGAAACGGTGATCAATATCGTGAATTATGATATGGTAGAGCAAATGTCTTTGTCAAGTACCGAATATGGCGATGGCGTAAACGAGTTTGTAAAAGCCGGATTGACTCAAGTGCCAAGCGATAAAGTAAAACCACCAAGAGTAGGCGAGGCGCCTGTAGCTTTTGAGTGTGTGGTAGATCAAGTAATAGCATTGGGTGACGGACCAGGAGCTGGTAATTTGGTGTTGGCTAAAGTGGTACAGATACATGTAAAGAAAGCGTTTTTGGATGCTGACGGAAATCTAGATACTCCAAAATTAGACTTAGTTGCCCGCATGGGGGGTAATTGGTATTGCAGAGCAAATGGTGATGCATTATTTGAAATACCTAAACCAATACGTACCCAAGGAATAGGAGTAGATATGCTACCGGAAGCTGTTCGAAATAGCGTTGTGCTAACAGGCAATAATTTAGGTAGATTAGGAAATTTAGAAGAATTGCCTACTAAAGAAGCTATCGCCAAGATTACAGAACACGCTGAGGTAAAATCTATTTTAAATGGAGCTGAAGATGTTTTAGAAATACACAAATTAGCGCAACGGTGGTTAGCAGATGGTAAAACTGAAGATGCTTTAGCATTGTTGCATCTATAAACTGGCATTTAATGTAGCTTACATTTTGTTTATTAATTCTCCAGCCTCTTGATCATTTCTTTCATTTGCATAATTTCGCGCTCTTGAGCTTTTATGATATCATCGGCCAACTTTTGAACCTCTGGGTCATTGATGTTGGCGTTGGTACTTGTAAGTATTGCAATCGAATGATGTGGAATCATTGCTTTCATCCATGCAATGTCGTTTATTGGTAATTGATTTCTGACCAAGAATGTGGATAGTCCCATTATCAATAAACTTACACCTACAATGGTCATATTCTTTATTTTATTGGTATACATTTTACGCATAAATAGGAACATAATAATGGCCATGCCAGAAACGCCAATTAGGGTCATGTATAAACGTGTCCAGCTAAAATAAATATGGCTAATTTCATATGTATTGAAATACATGGTTATATACATGGAAAGTCCAGAGCAAATACACATTAATAAAAACGTAGTATATTTCTGGTTTTCATTTTTTTCAGGATGTTCCATAAATTTCTGGTTAATTGTTATTGTTTAAAAGTGATACGGGTTTGAAAGACACATACATAAGGGTGAACCAAAGGAGTTTCTTCAATGCCTTAATTTAAAAAATGAGACAAACAATGAAAAACGATAATATCCTTTGTGTTAGAAATTCTATGGAAAGCATTAAAATTTTTCTAATGGACTAATCTATTTGGTGGTATGGAGGCTAAAAATAATCTTGATGTGTAGCATCATCAGGTTCAATATGAATTAACACATGTTCTAGGTTAGGAATCTCCTTATTGAGATGGTCTTGTAATAGGTGTGCAATATCATGCCCTTTGGTAACCGAGATATTACCGTCTACCATGGCGTGCAAGTCAACATGAAACTTCATTCCCGCTTTACGAATAAAACATTTTTCGGTACCTATAATACCCGGTACTTCTAATGATTTAATACGTATTTCTTCTAAGAGGTCATCGTAACGTTGTTCATCCATTATTTCTCCTAAAGCAGGTCTTAGAATTAAGTAGCTATTGTACAGAATAAAGCCCGATGCCATAAGTGCGGCCCAATCATCTGCTGTTTCATAACCTTCACCAAATATAACAGCAATCGAAATTCCTATAAATGCCATTATAGAGGTAATAGCATCACTTCTATGGTGCCACGCATCTGCTTTTAATGAAGTGCTGTTGGTCTCTTCGCTCTTTTTGATAACTACACGGTATGAGATTTCTTTCCATAGAATTATGATTCCTAGAACGATTAATGTCCATGGTTTAGGAACTTTATGTGGAGTTTGAATATTTTCGATACTCTCATATGCGATTACCGTGGCGGAAACCACCAAAAAAGCAACAACTAGAAATGTGATAATAGGTTCGATTTTTCCATGTCCGTATGGGTGATTTTCATCTGCAGGTCTTTCCGCATATTTAAAACCTAAGAGTACTAAAACGGAAGCAAATATATCTGTAGTAGATTCAATAGCATCTGCTATAAGGGCGTAAGAATTGCCAAAAAAGCCAGCAAATCCTTTAATTAAAGCCAAGCATATATTCCCTATAATACTGAAATAAGTGGTTTTAATTGCGGTCTGTTCAATGCTCATGAAGCAAAGGTACTACACCAAAAAGTGAATATATGTGATAAGCTGTATTTATTGAATAATTTAGAAAAGGAATTCAAATTTATGTTGCCTTTTTATATGCTTCAGTGAGCCAGGTTTTAAGCTCGGCATCAACTTGGGTCGCATCTATCAATTGAACCCTGTGGGTACACATAGAACCAAACGGTCCAGATGATTCTAGTCGGTCAGTGGTAGGCTTGTCTTTAATTTTGATTCCGAGGTCGATTCTGGTTTTGGTAGCAGGTTTTATTAGTGCAAATTGTTTTTTGCGAATAATACTTACTGTTGTTTTTTTAGGGGTAATAGTAACATTATCACCTAAACTTTTTACAACGTTTAAAAGTGCGTCGTAAATTGGTATTAGGTTTTCCTTGCCTTTATATTGTTGGTCGACCAAATCAGCTGGTGAATTGTTTTCCTCTTTGGACAAGGTGACTATGGTATTCGCAAAACCATGGGTGACATTATGTTCTTTTTTAAGATAATTTACAGCTTCAGAATGCTTAGCGAATGTTTTTGTTTTGAGAATAGATTTCCATTCATTTAAAGACTTGCCGGTTTTCTCGGGCATATTATCAATCATGGTTTGCAGTGCCTTTTCCATATTAGTCCATTTAAATTCGGATAAATAAGTTACGATTTTTAAAATTTATTCTCAACTATAAAAACTTTTTCAGAAATTGATGTTCAACAGATTTAGACCTCAATTTTTAAATCAGGATACTATCTCAATTTTTCCATTAATAGTGCAAGAGGTTAATACGGTATTGAAAATAGTTCCGAATTTTTCAATGTTTTTTTTGAGTAAGTTCAGGTTTATACTTTTGTCTTGACTATTAATTATTAATTCATAATTGATTTCATCCATTCTTGGAGGTTTTTCCAATCTAGTAGCGCTTATTTTTATTTCAGCAGATGTGTATTCAAAATTCATAAAGTCAGAGAAACGCTCTACATTTTTAAGAATACAAGCAGCAAGTGAACCTAAAAATAATTCTGCTGGATTTGGTAACGTATCCGATGATTCAGCAATAGTTCCAAAAGTAATTTCAGATTGTTTAATATGGAGGGCGGCATTTTGTTTTGAAGTCGAACTTGCGGAAATGGAATACTTCATTGGTATATTTTATGATTGACTATCAAGTTACCATATTTCTAAAAAAGAACGAATGAATTCTTTCTTAAATGGGATGATTAGAACTGTATAAAAATAATATAATCGGGTAAAACATTATCAATCTATCAATTTATGGCACATCAATTATTTTATGGACAAAAATTTGATGATTAGCTTCTTACAAAGCATACTTATGATTATAAGTGCTTATATTAGGTAAGACACAAATAAGACCGACCTATGGCGTTAAAAGTTGCAATTAAGCATAAGACAAAATATATTTATGATAGAAGCATAAACCTATCTCCACACATATTTAGATTGAGGCCTGCGCCACATAGTAGAACTCCGATAGAATCGTATTCAATAAAGATAAAACCAGAGAATCATTTCTTTAATTGGCAACAAGATCCTTTCGGTAATTATTTGGCACGAATCGTATTTCCAGAAAAGACTACAGAACTTTCGGTAGATGTTGAGATCATTGCTGATCTAAAAACGATTAATCCGTTTGATTTCTTTGTTGAAGAAGCTGTTGAAGAATTTCCTTTTACGTATTCCGAAGAATTAAAAAAGGAATTACTACCCTATTTAGAGAAGGTTGAAAGTGGTCCGCTTTTAAAAGAGTGGTTGGGTAAAATTGATATGACACCTAAGCGTAGTATAGATTTTTTAATTGGTTTGAACAGCGATTTATACAATTTTTTGAACTATACCTTACGCATGGATCCAGGGGTACAGACCTGTGAAGAAACCTTAAGTAGTAAATTAGGCTCATGTAGAGATTATGCATGGTTGTTGGTGCAGACACTACGTCATTTAGGTTTGGCTTCACGTTTTGTTTCTGGATATTTAGTACAATTGAAGTCCGACGAAAAGTCATTAGATGGTCCATCGGGTCCTGAAGAAGATTTCACTGATTTACATGCGTGGGCAGAAGTGTATTTGCCAGGAGCAGGCTGGATCGGTTTAGACGCAACATCTGGTCTTTTGGCGGGTGAAGGTCACATACCATTAGCATGTACACCCTCTTATGAAAGTGCAGCGCCTGTAAGTGGATTTTCTGATTTTGCCGAAACTACTTTTGAATTTGAAAATTCTGTTACGCGTATATTCGAATCTCCACGGGTTACCAAACCATATACTGAAGAGCAATGGAAAGCCATTTATGATTTAGGCTTTGTGGTAGAAGATGAATTACAGGCAAATGATGTACGATTAACCATGGGTGGTGAACCAACATTTGTTTCTGTAGACGATATGGAGTCGGGTGAGTGGAATACCGAGGCCGATGGTGAGCACAAACGTAAGTTGGCAAGTAAATTGTCTTTACAATTAATGGATGTGTTCGGTAAAGGTGGAGTCTTGCATCATGCCCAAGGAAAATGGTACCCTGGTGAACCATTACCCCGTTGGTTGATAGGAATTCATTGGCGTAAGGATGGAGAGCCAATTTGGAGAGAACCGAAATTATTGGCATCCTTTGCAGAAAAATATAAACTGCCTGTAAATATTACAGAAGCGTTCTTGAATACATTGGCTAAATTTTTAGGAGCAGATAATGAATCTGTCATACCTGCTTACGAAGATGCTTTTTACTTTTTATGGGAAGAAGGTAAATTGCCTATTGATGTAGATCCAAAAAAATATAATAAGAACGATACGCACCTGCGTCGTAAGTTGGGTGATATTTTAGAGCAAGGTATTGGCAAAGCTGTGGGTCATGTATTTCCTTTAGTGAAAAAAGAAGGCAGATGGATAACCAATCAATGGAAATTTAGAGGTAAACATTTATTGTTGACCCCTGGTAATTCATCTATAGGGCTTCGATTACCATTAGACTCTTTACCAAAAAACCCTGAAATTCCTTCTGAACCTACTGCCGAGCCAGAACTTTTTGAGAAACGACCTGATTTACCAGCCTATGGCATCGATTTAAAACGAAGAAGAAGAAGGAAAAATGCAACAAGAAATCTCAAAAATCAACCTTTTGTACGTACGGCGATTTGTGCAGAGGTTCGAGAAGATAAATTATACTTGTACCTACCCCCTTTAGATAGTGCAGAAGACTTTTTAGATTTGGTTGCGAGTATCGAGGCAACTGCTAAAAAACTGAAGACTCCAGTTATTTTAGAGGGGTACGAGCCGCCACGCGATAATCGATTAGAAGTATTGAAAGTTACACCTGACCCTGGGGTTATTGAAATAAATGTTCATCCGGCAAACAACTGGCAAGAGCTAACCGACAATACATTGACGCTTTATGCCGAAGCTAAAAAAGCACGTTTAGGTACTGAGAAATTTATGCTAGATGGTAAGCATACCGGTACAGGAGGTGGAAATCACGTTACCTTGGGCGGGGTTTCTCCTGCAGACAGTCCGCTATTGCGTAATCCACAATTACTACGAAGTTTATTGACCTTTTGGCAGCATCACCCTGGGTTATCGTATTTATTTTCAGGAGCATTTATAGGACCAACTAGTCAAGCGCCACGAGTCGACGAGACTAGATTAGAAAACTTATATGAGTTAGAGATTGCATTTTCGCAAATACCCGACGATAAAGAAGTGCCATTTTGGTTGACCGATAGGTTGTTTCGTCATTTACTGACCGATATTACAGGAAACACACATAGGGCCGAATTTTGTATCGATAAATTATATTCCCCAGATTCTTCTTCAGGTAGGTTGGGAATATTAGAACTTCGAGCATTCGATATGCCGCCACACGCACAAATGAGCTTAATGCAAATGTTGTTGGTGCGTACATTGGTATCTTGGTTTTGGAAAAAGCCCTATAAGCATAAGTTGGTGCGTTGGGGTTCTGAACTACATGATAAATTTTTGTTAGAGCATTACGTAAAAGAAGATATAAAAGATATTGTTGGGCAATTAAACGATGCGGGTTATCCGTTTAAGTTAGATTGGTTCGACCCGTTTTTCGAATTCCGTTTTCCATTATATGGCATGGTAGAAATAAATGCGATGCAATTAGAACTTCGTATGGCCATAGAACCTTGGAATGTATTGGGTGAGGAAATGACTGGGCGAGGTACTTCGCGTTATGTAGATTCTTCATTAGAACGCATTCAGGTAAAACTTAACAATTTCATTTTAGAAAGGTATACGCTGACCTGTAACGGAATAAAAGTAGACCTTAGTCCGACCGGAACAAAAGGTGAATATGTAGCAGGTGTGCGCTTTAAAGCTTGGGACCCTTGGTCGGCGTTACACCCAACTATTGGTGTAGATACGCCATTGGTATTTGATATTGTAGATGATTGGAATCAAAAGTCTATTGGAGGATGTACTTATTTTGTGGCACACCCTGGCGGACTTTCCTATGATAATTATCCTATAAACAGTCTTGAGGCGGAATCAAGAAGAATAAATAGGTTTTGGGATATTGGTTTGACCCAAGATGAAGAGACACCGAAAGAATTGGTCGCTACAACAAATTTTAAAGGTAGAATGGTAAAACCTAAGTCAGGTTCAAATACATTTGTGTATAAGGAAATGCCAGTCAATCCTGAATATCCACATGTAACCGATTTACGAAAAAAGTAATGCCAACAACGAAAACCAGCGGGTTTAATAATTATGATACCCAAAAGGGCAATGATGAAATGTATTCATTGAACAGTGGAATGAAGCCCTATTGGAATAAATTATTAACCGAATTTGACACTTTAGGAATAACAGGATTGACCGCCCGTCAAAAAGATATTGACTGGTTGTTATCAGAGAACGGTGTCACCTATAATGTATATAATGACCCAAAAGGGATGCACAGACCTTGGAACCTGAACGTGGTTCCTTTTATGTTGCACCAAGATGAGTGGACAAAAGTAGAGGCAGGCTTAAAGCAAAGGGCAGAACTGCTCAATTTGGTTCTTAAAGATGTCTATGGCGAACGAAAGCTTATAAAAAATGGCATTGTGCCCTATGAAGTTATTTATGGTCACCGTGGTTTTTTAAGGCAATGTTCTGGTATGGAACTTAAATTAGAACAGTATCTATCCATTTATGCAGCAGATCTTTGTCGTGGTACAGATGGGCGATTGTGGGTAGTTAATGATCGTACAGAAGCACCTTCAGGTATGGGGTATGCATTGGAGAATAGATCTACTACAAGTAGAATTCTGTCAGATATGTACGCCGAAATGAAGGTAAAGCGATTGTCTGGTTTCTTTCAAGAATTCAATCAAATGCTTATTGATGCGGCACCAGGTAAAAAAGAGAATCCAACAATTGTAATATTAACTCCCGGTTCGCACAACGAAACGTATTTTGAGCATGCCTATATGGCTTCGTTCTTAGGCTACCCGTTAGTTCAGGGTAATGATTTGGTAGTGCGAGATGGTTTTCTGTGGATGAAATCATTGCAAGGTTTAAAGCAGATAGATGTAGTTTTACGTAGAGTAGACGATGCGTTTACAGATCCGTTAGAATTGCGTGAAGATTCCCATTTGGGCGTTGCCGGATTGCTAGATGTAGTACGAAGAAAAAATGTAGCTGTCATCAATCCTATTGGTAGCGGAGTAATTGAAAATCCAGGATTGATTCCTTTTATGCCTGCAATTGCAAAGTATTTTTTGGAGGAAGAATTAAAATTACCTCAGATTGCGTCGTGGTGGTGTGGGCAAGAGAAAGAAAGAAACTATGTGCTAGAGCATATATCTGAATTGGTAATAAAGAGAATAGATCGCACCAATAGAGAGAGTATATACTTTTGTGAGCAAATGAGCGCTAAAGAATTAGAAGAGCTTAAAAAAGTTATTATAGAGCGCCCTTATCGTTTTGTTGCGCAAGAGCGAATTAATTTTTCAACCGCACCTAATCTTTCCAAAGATAAACTAGAACCTAGAAATGTGGTCGCTAGATCATTTTGTATTGCATCAAAAGGTGAATATTCAGTTATGCCAGGCGGTTTGGTAAGAGTAGCACCCGATGGTGAAACCGTAAGAGTTTCAAACCAAAGAGGCGGTACAAGTAAAGATTTTTGGATTTTGGATGATGCAGAAATAAAAGAAGACAAAAACAGGCAGTGGCAAAAGAAATCATCGATTGCTATTTCTGGTCTTGATGATCTGCCAAGTTTAACAGCCGAGAATTTATATTGGGCAGGTCGTTATGTAGGTCGTACATTGGTCAATGCACGGTTTCTGCGTACGGTAATGCGCCAAATGGCAATAGTGCAGAACAGAGATGAAAAGCCAGATTCTGAGAAGCTTAAAGTACTGTTTAAAGCAGTTACTCAGTTAACGGGTACATACCCAGGTTTTGTAGAAAAGGATAAGAACGGTAATCTGGCAATGGACAATCCGTATGAAGAGATGCTATCCGTTATTTTAGATAAAAATAGAATAGGTAGTTTGGCACATACTATTAGTATGTTCAGTAATTCCTATTACTCCATTCGCAATCTTTGGTCATCAGACATGTGGCGTGTGTTTGACAATATACAAAAACTATGGAATGCCTTGGTAGAAGGTGAAGACCATTCAATCAATAAAATTTTAAAAGTGTTGAATCAATTAATTACCCGCTTAATTGCATTTATGGGATTGATTGAAGAAAGCATTATGGTACAACAAGGTTTGTTATTATACTTCATAGGCTTACAATTAGAGCAAAGCACTTTAAATATTACCAAATGTAGAGCCTTATTGACTATAAAGTATGATGAGCAGGTTGAGTATGATCTGCTAGAATATTTATTGACCAGTCATGAAAGCTTAAATATTTATAGATACAGTTATCGCTCTCATATAGAGTTGGCACATGTGTTAGATTTGGTAGTGTTAGATTTAGACTATGCACGTTCGTTGACCTTTATGATTAATAGAATTCAAAAAGATATTGCACGTTTGCCACATTCTAAGCATGACCATCAATTAAATAATTATCAAAAGTATATTTTCGAGGCATTTTCTAAGTTGAGGTTGGCAGAGTCTACAAAGTTGGCAATGACCAAATCAGAAACAGATTTTAAAAGAGAAGATTTAGATACGCTTTTAAAGGAGCTTTCAGATTTGTTGTACAAGGCATCGCAGTCCATTTCCAATACCTATTTCAATCATACAGACAAGCAAACCCAATTGTTTACGCAGTCTTTTCCTATTTGATTATGATATTTAACGTTACACATATTACTAAGTACGATTATAATGCTCCTGTAAGCTATTGTCATAATATAGCCACGCTACGCCCAAGAGAATCTAAAGGGCAAGAGTTATTAGAATACAGTATTGATATTTCGCCAGAGCCGGCAGAGATAAGTGAGCGAGTAGATTTCTTCGGTAATTATATTACCCGTTTTTCTATACAGACAGAACATAAAACCTTAAAGGTTACTACTCGAAGTAAAATTAAAAGAGCGTATGCTCAATTTCAAGAATCTTTCAATAGTGATGCCTGTATGAGTATAACGATGAACGATGCATTAGCAGCATTAAATGGCATGCACCCAGAAATTCTAGAGGCTAAGCAATACATATTAGAGTCTATTTTTATAAGAAGAACAGATAAGGCGATACGTGATTATGCTGAGGTTTCTTTTAAAGGGGAAAGGTCTGTATTTGAAGCCGCTTATGAATTGATGCAACGTATTTATACAGATTTTGATTTTGATTCAGAATTCTCTACAATATCTACTCCGATAGAAGAGGTAATGAAAGAGAAGAAGGGTGTCTGTCAAGATTTTGCCCAAATAGCCATTGCCTGCATTCGTTCGATTGGTTTACCTGCGAGATATATAAGTGGGTATATAGAAACATTACCTGCACCGGGTAAAAAGAAGTTGGTAGGTGCCGATGCATCGCATGCATGGTTCGCTGTTTTTATACCAGGTTTTGGTTGGGTAGATTTTGACCCTACCAATAACCAAATACCCAAAGACCAGCATATTGTAGTGGGTTGGGGCAGAGATTATTATGATGTACCGCCTTTAAAAGGAGTAGTGTACGGCAGTGGACAGAGTAAATTGCATGTATCAGTTGATATAGCTTCCGTATGATAAATTATATAGCTAGTTTATTAACTGTAAAACTAAAACCCGAAGAACTTTAAGATCAGATAAAAAACTGAAGGGTATAACAAACATCCAACCCCAGTATAAAATGTAGCTGTTAAAGCTCCATAAGGCACAAGCTTCTCGTCAGTTGCGGCCAAACCGGCTACTACACCACTCGTAGTACCTATAAGACCGCCGAATACAACTGCCGCATGCGGATTATCCAATTTTATTCTTTTTGCGATTACAGGTGTGATGATAGTTGTAAAAATTGTTTTAATAACACCCGTTGCTACACTTATAGCAATCACATCTGAACTGGCTCCTAATGCTGTACCGGTTACAGGTCCTACAATGTAGGTGCCTGCGCCCGCAGCAATGGTGGTCATGCTTACAGCATCGGTGTACCCCATGAAATAAGCAATGGTTGCACCTAAAAAAAAGGTCACGGTTACCCCAATAAATAGCGAAATAATACCTGCAAGTCCGGCCTGTTTAATTTTTGAAATATCGGCACTCATGGCTGTAGCTACAACAGCAAAATCTCGAAACATGGAACCGCCTAAAATTGCCATGCCAGCAAAAAGCGGAATATCGGCCATACCTTTTTTATTACCTGTAAATGCGAGCGCCAAACCAATGAGAATGGCAATGGCAACACCAGGTATTTTATTACGTAAGAGCTTTTTAGAAATTAAAAATGAAAACAGCATTACAAAACCAACAAAGAGAAAGGCAAATATGAGTCCGTTTTTAGCAATGACTTTATCAATGATTTCCATACTTAGTTTTTAGGGCTAGTATCATTTTTACCAATTTTGGAAAGTACCGGTACAAGCATCATACATGCAAAAGTGGTTACAATGCCGGCAACGACAGCAACGAAGCCACCAGAGACGGCTGCTTTTACATTCAATGTTGCGGCCATTGCAACAATAATCGGAATATACATGGAACTCCAAAACAAGATGCCTTTCTCTGTCTCAGGAACTAACCATCCTTTTTTTCGAAGGTAAATACTAGATGCGATCAATAGAATCATCGCAAAGCCAACTCCTCCAATATCGCTATTAATGTTAATCAGTTTTCCTAAGAGATTCCCTAATAGTTTTCCAACTAAAAAACATGCTGCCAATAGTGCTACCCCGTAAATTTTCATTGGATGATTTTTTAAATAAACAGTTTTTTAATTTCGTTTTTGGTAACCTTACCCATAACATTTCTAGGTAAGTCATCTTGAAAAAAAAACCTTCTAGGAGTTTTGTAAGCTGGTAATTTTTCTTGAATCCACGAGGTTAAATCATCGGTAGATAACTCTCCGAATTTTAAGATGATACTTGCACCAATAATTTCACCCCATTCTAAATCTGGAATACCAACTACGCCACAATCCTTAATATTCGGATGTGTGCGCAGTACTTCTTCAATTTCCAATGCCGAGATTTTATAACCCCCAGATTTAATAATGTCTACAGAGTTTCTACCTAAAATCTGATAGCTATCAATATCGAAAATGGCTATATCGCCAGATTTAAACCATCCGTCTTGCGTAAATGTCTCTGCCGTGGCATCTGGTTTCCCCCAATATTCTTTAAATACATTAGGCCCTTTAATCTGAATTTCTCCTTGTTCACCAACAGCAACAGCATTGTTATTTTCATCTGCAAGTCGAATAGATACCCCGTGTAATGGTTGACCAATATGACCTGGTCTACGTGTGCCGTTGAATGGGTTACTGATTGCCATGCCCATTTCTGTCATTCCATAACGTTCCAATAATGTATGTCCGCTTATATCTTTCCATTCTTCTAAAACACTAACCGGCAATGCAGCAGACCCTGATACCATGAGCCTAAATTTGGACAAATGGTCGGAAATTGCTAATTGTTCATTTTGGGGAAGTTCATTGAAGTAGGTGATTAATTTAAAATAAATGGTGGGTACGGCCATGAATACATTAACCGCGTCTTTTGAGAAAATATCAAATATAGCTTTCGGGCTAAATTTTGGTAAGAACTCACAACAGGCACCACTCCATAAGGCACAACTCAACATATTTATGATACCGTGTACGTGGTGCAGTGGTAAAACATTCAGCACATGGTCATTTTTGTTCCACTCCCAAGACGTTGTTAGCGCCGTAATTTGTGCTTCAATATTGGCATGAGAGGTTACCACACCTTTAGGTAGCCCAGTAGTGCCACTTGTATATAAGATAAGTGCTCTTCGGTCTAAGGTTATTGTGGGTAACTCACATTTTTTAGGAGTAATATCTGCATATTTTAGAAATTGAATATTGGTGCTTTTAAAAAGAGGCGAAAGCAATTCTTCGAATGCTTCGGTATAGATGACTGTAGTTGCTTTAGTGTCTTCTAGTACATATTGAATTGATGGCAAGGGATGCTTTTCGCATAAAGGAACAGCAATACCACCAGCTCTCCAAATTCCCCATTGAACGGCGGCATATGAAAAACTAGAAGGAACTAGAAATGCAATTCTAGCTTCGTCTAAATCTTTTTGGTCTTGTAGAAGGTAAGCGGCAACGGATGTTGACTGCTCTAATAATCGATTGTATGTATACTTTTGGCCATCACTTTTAATGGCAATTCGTTCGCTGAACGAATTGGCTCTTTCAATTAATGTTATCATGGTTTATGGTTGCTTAAAAAATAGACTGCCAAACAAGGTAAGCACCAATTCTGAAAAAGCCAAAATTGAAAGGATATTTACACATTCAAGAGTTTAATGTGATATTGATATACTAGGGGTGAAATTTTGATGAGATTAATGATGTAGTTGTATTTTTTTTGTTAAAAAGGAATTGATGAAATTTAGAAAAACAACCTCGGCAGATAAGTATTTAGTCTCTTTGAATATTAGATAAAAGCCATACCTGCCAAGTTGGTTAGTTCCCCCGAAATACCTCTTCAGCAGGATGGCCATAGTATTAAAAGTTATAGTTTATGTTTAGTGTTTAAATTTCTAGTTATACGATTTCAAAACTAAGCGCATTTTGTAAAACGGAGTTACGGTTTTCCGTAAGAGTGATGTAAAAATTCTAATTTTATATTAGACCTAAATCTTTTACGATTGCCACAAGATGTATGGCATTGTTGGCATTGAACTGGATACGTAATTTATTAAGTCGTTTTTCTATAGAGCTTAGGCTGGCAGGTGAAATATTCTCTTTTCTATACAAAGCACTTATTTCATCTTGTGATAATCCTTTACTTAGATTGTCTAACAGGGAGATATCATAGTCATCAATTTCTAATTCGTTTGCGCTGCTAAAAGCATTGGACACTTCGGGAGATAAGAAAGTTTTACCCTCAGCTATTTCGCTAATGGCAAGACTTAAGTTTTTAAGTCCGTTTCTACTTTTACAAACATAGGCATCTATATTATGTTGATTGAAAAGGGTTCTAACGGCTTGCAGTCTATCCTCTACAGAGTAAACGATTACCTTAAGGTCGGGGAATTCTTCCTTTAACTTCTCCACCAAAGCGTGTCCAGAAGTGTACGTTTGTAATCTATGATCTACTTTGAAAGACAAATCAGAGACGACCAAATCATAAGGTTCTTGATCAAGATCAGCTCTTTTGATTTTTAAATACGCGTCATCGCAATATTGAACCTGATCAATATGTGAAACTCCTAACTCTGTCAGTAGGGTATGTACACCTTTATTGATGTCTTCCATATCCTCTGCGATTAAAACTTTTTTGAACATGCGCTAAATTATTATTGATGCCTTAAAGCCATCACCTTGCTTAGATTCAAAAATAATAGTTCCTTTTAAAGAAGCGATACGGGATTCCGTATGTTGAAGTCCATTTTTTTTAGAAAGATCACATCCCACTCCGTTATCACGGTAATTTATATGAATTTTTGATCCCACTTTTTTAAAGACCAAGGTTACAAAAGTCGCTTGACTATGTTTACGCATATTTGTCATTAACTCTTGTAATACCCTGTAAATAGCAGTTTTATTTAGTTCATGAATAGTGTTCCAAGGTATTTTAGACAGGTTACGGGTTATTACATTTACATTACCGTTTTTATAACCTAACAGCAAATCATTTAATTGAATGCCAAAATCTTGATTAAGGTCAATTGCACTATTTTCTCTCGAAATATCTCTTGTTTTAGTATAAATTTTCTCCATTTCATCTATCAACTTGTTATCGATATTTGAATTATTCTCAAGAGAAGCCATTAGTTTATACACATCATTTGCAACTTCATCATGTACTTTTTTGGCAATTCTGGTTTCTGTCTTATAGATTTCTTCAATCTTCGCTTTTCTATATCTATTACGATAAATAAAGTAGGAGCCAATTAAAATTAGAAAAATGACAAAGGCAAGCGATTGGTATGCTAGTCTTTTACGAGATTCAATTTCTTGAAGTAATTTACTGGCTTGTGTTTTTTTCTGTTCTTCAGCTACATTATATTTTAGAAAAGCATTTTTGTTTTCGGCAACTTGTTTGGCTTTTGCAATACTATCGGTCAATTTTCTATATTCATGAATAAGTGGATTTTTATTCATATCCATAAGTTTAGAAATGGATTCAAGTTTAAAGGAATTACTATTGATTTTGTTAGATAAAGACAGCGCTTTTTCTGCATAAATAATAGCATTGGTAGTATCTTTTTTGTCTAAATAATACTCAGATAAGTGGGTATTACTAGCATGAAGACCAATGAGATCACTATTTTTTTCTCGTAGCGCTAAAGCACTCTGCAGATTTTCAAAAGCCTCTGGTAAATTAAGTTTAGATTGTATATACCCAAGGTTATCAATTATCAAAGATTTTTGGTTGTCGTTATTTAATTGCGAACGTTTATCATTTAGTAATGTATAAATGCCTAAGGCATTATTAAATTCTGTTAGGTCTTTGTATATGTTTGCTTTATTGTTGAGAATAACAACACTATCATTTAGCTTGTGGGCAATGGCTAAAGCTTTGTCATAAGTTTTTATGGCTTCCGAAAAGTTATCTGAAGCTCTATAAATTCTACCAAGTTGATTGTAAAGACCAACTTTTGCATTAATCAACGTATCTCCTGAAGTCATCGATTGTATAAGGTCTAGCGCTTCAACAATGTGGTTTTCACTATTAAAATTGTTTCCAATTTTGAATTCAGCAATAGATAATAACCTTAAATCATATATGGCGCTTAAGGTGTCGTTTGTTTTTAAATCAATCTGTTTTTTTTTGGTGAAGAATTGAATTCCAGAAGGAAGATCTAGTGGTACAGATGGGTTTGTAATGGCATTATGGTAATAGCGAATGGTGTCATTTGATATTTGTGCTATGGAATAAAAAGGTAGTAGTAAAATCCAAATAAAGAGGAAAAATATATGGTTGGGAGATGGCACTTTTTTGTATTCCATTCCTCTAAAGTAAAAACAATTTGTGTATTTACATTTCTGATTTAAGTAATGTAACGTGTAAAATTTACATTAATTAAAGGCGTAAAGTTTATCTGTCTGATAGTTAAATAATTAGGTAGTTTTAATTTTGAACGGCAGTATTCTGTTTTGGTAATATAAAAACAAAAAGAGCACAAAATCTGACGTAATGCCATAGATTTTAATGCTCTTTTCCAACTAACAACTTAAATATGCACTTTTATAAGGCTACAGAAAATGAGTGTTTAATTCATTTAAGGATGCCTTTATACTTTATGAACGCATTTTTTTGATTTTGGCTAAGGTATCTTTAACCAAAGCTTCTAATCCTGCGTAATCTTTATTTGCTAAAATATCTTTACTGATAAGTTTAGATCCCATACCAACGCAAGTAACTCCAGAATCGAACCAAGCTTTAAGGTTGGCTTCATCTGTACTTACACCACCTGTTGGCATTATGCTTGTCCAAGGTTGAGGTCCTTTAATTCCTTTTACAAAACCAGGGCCGTAAAGGTCTCCGGGGAATAATTTTACAATTTCACAGCCCATTTCTTCGGCTTTGTTTATTTCCGTTAAAGAACCACAGCCAGGAGACCATAATACTTTTCTACGGTTACAAACAATTGCTATATCTTCTCTTAAAGAAGGTGTTACAATAAAATTTGCGCCAATAGACATATAATATGAAGCAGCTGCAGCATCTGTAATTGATCCTACACCCATAATCATACCTGGAAGATTTTTAATTGCGTATTTGTTTAATTCAGAAAACACTTCAAAAGCGAAATCGCCACGAGCGGTAAATTCCATTAATCTTGCACCACCATCATAACAAGCTTGTAATATTTTTTTACCTAACTCTATATCTGGGTGGTAGAACAAAGGGACCATACCAGATTCCTTCATTACATTTGCTACTTCTATTCTTGAATATTGTGCCATTTGTATTTTTATTTCTCGGTTAAAATTTTGTTGAAATCGTATTCTGAAGGGTTGGGTACATATTTTTTTGCTTCCTTATAATCACCTTCGTTTACATAGAATAGGTTTTGGAAACATAACTCAGCTAATTCTGAATTAATATCTACCAAACGAGGTGCAATTTTGCCATTCTCATCTTGAATATCCGATAAGAATAGGGGCGTTATTTCCCCTCTAGAATTAGCGGTGACCATACAGCCACTTTTACCTTCGTCAAATAATTTTTTTACGCCTAGACCTAAAACCGTACATAGTGTAAGGTCAAAACCTATGGGCCTGCAACAGCGTAATTCGTAGCCCAGTTCAACCGGTCTACTTTTAATATCAATACTTAACTCCTTTAATTTTTTTTGAACCAGCATATTAAAAATATGCGCTTTACTAACATTCCCTAATTCTGGATGTCCGTGATCATCATAGGTAAAACTAATACCACATTTATCCAATTCAGATTCAGGCATATTATGAAAAACTCCTTCACTAATTAGAGCTACACCATAATGGATATCTTCAATTTTACGTTTGATCATGGAAGAAATTACCATACGTACCACTTTATCAAAAGTGATAGAAGTACGGTTGAACATTTCAGGAATAATCATCATTGGAAAGTGGCAACTTGCTGCAATTCCAAATGCCAAATGCCCTGCGGAACGCCCCATAGTAGACATTACAAACCAGTTTTGGCTGGTACGTGCATCTTCATAAGTTGTATTGCCAATACGTACACCTTCATCCTTTGCGGAGTGAAAACCGAATGTTGGGTTTCTATCTGGTAAGGGTAAATCGTTATCAATGGTTTTGGGTACGTGAATATTAGCAATAGCTATTCCTTCTTTCTTTAAAAATCCAGTAATTCTGTTGGCAGTAGAAGCAGTGTCGTCACCACCAATACTTACCAACAGTTTTACATTATTATCAATAAACAGGTTAGTGTTTAGTTTTTCGTTTTTAGGTTTAAAACGGCTCATTATTAATGTTGAGCCACCCCTGCTAAAAATCCTATCTGCATAGAAAAAATCAAACTCCTTGATTTTAGGATTTTTATCGAATATTCCTTTAAAACCTTCATGAAGTCCTAATACTCTGTAGTCATCTTTTAAAAATGCTTTTGCAACGGTACTGATAACGGTATTTATACCTGGTGCAGGTCCGCCACCGCAAAGAATTAAAACAGATTTTTTAGACATATTTAGATTTTAAAGGATATTCTAAGTGTTATAATTGAGTTGAATTATCTAGCAACTCTACCAGAAGCATCACCACCCATTAGTTTCTCTACTTCAGAAACTGTTACTAGGTTGGCATCTCCTTTAATTGTATGCTTTAAACATGATGCAGCAACTGCGAAGTCCAATGCATTTTGGTCATCTTCTGGGTATTTTAATAATCCGTAGATCAAACCTCCCATGAAAGAATCTCCACCACCAACTCTATCAACGATATCTGTAATTTGGTATTGGCGTGTTTCGTACATTTTAGAACCGTCCCATAATACACCTGCCCATGTGTTGTGCGATGCAGAGATAGAACCTCTTAAAGTAGTAATTACCTTTTTAGCTTTAGGGAATTTCTTCATCATTTGCTTACATACAGATAAGAAAGCTTCCGCTTTAACATCGGCACCATCTTTATGAACATCCAATCCTTCTGGGTGAATTCCAAAATGCTTTTCAGCATCTTCTTCGTTCCCTAAAATAATATCGCAATACTCAGTTAAACCAGCCATTACTTTTTCTCTGTGAGCATCGTCACAGTATGTCCAAAGTTTAGCTCTATAATTTAAATCTGTAGAGATTGTAATTCCTTTTGCACTTGCAGCTTTAACAGCTTCTAAACAAACATCAGCGGCTCCTTGAGATATTGCTGGCGTAATACCTGTCCAATGAAACCATTCAACACCTTCAAAAACAGCATTCCAATCAATCATTCCTGATTCAATTTCTGCAATTGCCGAATGTGCTCTGTCATAAACTACTTTACTACCTCTAGATACTGCTCCGGTTTCTAAGAAATAGATACCTAAACGGTCACCACCATAAACGATTTTATCTACTCCAACACCTCTTTTACGCATTTCCATCATCGCACATTCACCAATATCATTCTTTGGTAAACGTGTTACGAAATCTACAGGAACACCATAATTAGCTAAAGAAACCGCTACGTTAGATTCTCCACCACCGTATACGACATCAAAATTATTGGCTTGTGAAAATCTTAAAAATCCTTGAGGTGCTAAGCGAAGCATTATCTCCCCGAATGTTACTACTTTTTTCATGTTGACTATTAGTTAAATATGTAATAATTTATTGCTTGTTTAATCGATTAACCAATTAGGGTAAAAAATAACCAAAAAAGACATTTTTTGATTAAGTTAATTAAAGTCTTACTTTTGGTTAATCGATTAAACAAATATATATAAAGAAGTTGAATAAAAAAAGAACAACTTTAAAAGACATTGCTAATGTTTTAAGTATTTCTACCGCAGCTGTTTCCAAAGCTTTAAACGATGATGCGCGCATTAGCGTAAAAACCAAAAAAGCAGTTAAGCAAGTAGCCAAAGAATTAAATTATCAACCTAATCATTTAGCAAGTGCTCTTAGGAAAGGAAAAAGCAATTTAGTAGGGGTAATAGTGCCTAGGACTAATAGTAGTTTTTTCTCATCGGTGGTTGAAAACATGGAGGAGGTACTCAATAAAGCCGGGTATAATATTATTATCACACAATCTAACGAGTCTTTTGAAAAGGAATGTAAGAATATTGATGCCCTATTGTATACCCAGGTAGATGGTATTATTGCATCTATGGCGAATGAGACGGTCGATTTATCTTATTATGAAAAAATAAAATCTTATGGAATTCCGCTAATTCTTTTTGATAGGGGGGAGAATGATTTAAATGTGGATTATGTTGGTATCGATGATTATAAGAGTAGTCATATGATTGTTGATCATCTAGTATCACAAGGTTGTAAGCGTATAGCACATATTGGCGGATATAGAAGAACGCGAATTTTTAATAACAGAATAAGGGGTTATATCGATGCGATAAAAAAGCACGACTTGCCACATGATGATGAGTTATTGATAGAAAGTAGTTTGACTTTAGAAGATGGAAGGCAACAAATAGAAAAATTGTTGGCGTTAAAAAATAGACCAGATGCGGTTTATGTAGCAAGTGATTATGCTGCTTTGGGTTCTCTACAGGTTTTAAAGGAAAAAGGAATAAAAGTACCCGAAGAAATAAAATTGGTGGGGTTTGGAAATGAGCCGTTCACTTCTTTGGTTACTCCTTCAATTACTAGTATTAATCAACATAGTGAGCAAATAGGTAAGCTGGCCGCTGAAACTTTTTTGGGATATTTAGAAAGTGATGTTGTTGTACAATCTTTGAATAAAATAATACTAGATTCAGAATTAATAGTTAGAAGTTCATCTGAATAAAAAAAAGCGTTATTGAAATTACATTAACGCTTTTTTAGTATGTATATAAAGAATTTAATCTAGATTCCTAAAGCTTGACCACCACCAATTTGGATAGTTTCTGCTGTAATGAAAGCTGCATCTTTACCTGCAAGGAAAGAAACAACACCAGCAACATCACTAGGTTGACCTAATCTACCTAACATAATGTTATTTGCCCAAGAAGCGAAAACTTCTGGTTTAGTAGCTTTAATCTGTGCATGGAATGGAGTATCAATTGTACCTGGAGATACTGCATTAACTCTAATACCATATTCTGCAAGATCTTTAGCTAAAGCTCTAGTTATTGCATTAACACCTGCTTTAGATGTACCATATATACCTGCACCTGGTCCACCTGCGGTCCATGCTGCATTAGATGTATAATTGATTATAGATGGGTGTTCACCTTTTTTAAGGTAAGGGATCGCTGCTCTTGATGCAAAGAATGTAGAATCAAGGTTTAATGCCATTACCGATCTGTAAAATTCAGTAGTCATCTCTTCGAATCTTGATCTACCTCCTAATCCACCAGCATTGTTTACTAGTGTATCAATTTTACCGTATTTATCACCAATTGCTTTGATGTTTTTGGTTACAGCTTCTTCATTAGTAACGTCAAAACCTAAATATTCTGCAGTAATACCTTCTGCGGTCAATTCTTTTACTCTTTTGGCGCCAGCTTCGTCATCTATACCATTTAAGATAACTGTAAAACCGTCTTGTCCTAATCTTTTAGCAACTTCAAAACCGATTCCTCCAGTTGCTCCTGTAATTACTGCTACTTTTCCTTCTGTACTCATAATTATTTAATTGTTATTCTGATTCAACTTCTACTGGTCTAATTTTTTTAATCAATACATAAATGGACAGCACAGCCATTGGGGCTAATACTGCTATTACAATAAATGCCGGAGTGTATGATACCTGCGCAATCATTGGAATTAAAGAGTTCATAATGATTACCGATACAGCGGCAACCGTGCCTGCTAAACCTGCAAGGGTTCCTACAGATGGGCCTCTAAAGAGGTCACTTGATATAGTTTGTATGTTACCAATGGCGAATTGAAAGCCAAAAAGAACAACAGCTACTATATAAATAAATGTCATTGGGTTATTTTCATTAACTAAGAAAATGATTCCGAGTAGACCTAGGAATATTAAGACACCGCCAATAGTTATAGTAATTTTTCTAGCGGCATCTACAGATTTGGTTTCCATTAATTTTCCACTGTACCAACCTCCAATAATACTACCAGCCATTCCACCTAAATAAGAAATCCAAATGGTCGATCCAATTTCTTCAACGCTAAAGCCGAATTCAGAATTCAAGTAAAGTGGCATCCAACCTACAAATAGCCACCATATAGGTTCTATAAAAAATCTAGATGCTAATACACCCCAAGATTCTTTATAACTTAATATTTGACCAACAGATAGTCCCTTTTCATCATCATCTTTATCTAAATCTACAATTCTATCGCTATTAATAAATTTTAGCTCTTCCTCTGTAATCCAAGGGTGTTTTCCTGGTTTAGATTTATTAATGAACAACCATGGAATTACCCATATTAAACCTACTAAACCAATGATTATAAATGTCATTCGCCATCCAAAATGCCCATAAAGGAAAGCAATTAATAGTGGAGCTATTACACTACCTAAAGATGCACCTGCATTAAATATACCTTGAGCTATTGCACGTTGTTTTACAGGAAACCATTCTCCATTACTTTTTACGGCTCCCGGCCAATTACCTGCCTCCCCTAAACCTAAAAGGGCTCTAAATAAAGTAAGTGAAATAAGTCCTCTAGCAAAAGCATGAAATACAGATGCTACTGACCAAACAACAATTGATACAACGAACCCCATTCTTGTACCAATAATGTCATAAAGTTTACCTGAAAGAAATTTACCTATGGCGTAGGTGCCCATAAAAATACTAAGCATTATTCCGTAGTCAGATTCGTCCATACCCAAATCTTTGCCCATTTCTGGCCACATGACACCGAAAGCTGTTCTATCGATATAATTGATTACTGTAGCCAAGCAAATCAATGTGATAATCCACCATCTTAAACCTTTAACTTTCATAATAATTTGTTCTTTTTGGTTAGTGCTTGGTTATAAATTTTTTAAAGGAAAGCCTTTTATATATTGTAACAATATTGATAAAGAGCATTGAAATGTACTTTCATCATCTGTTTTGCTTCCTGTGTATTTTGTCTTTTTATAGCGTCAAAAATATCTTGATGCTCTTTTATTCCTTTTAAGCTTTGATCCTTGTCACAAACATGATATTTTTCAAAATTGTTTATGATCTCTGGTGTAATAATTAGCATCATTCTATTGATAGTACTATTTCTACAAGCTTGGGCAATTGCTAAATGAAAAAGTAAATCTTCTTGAACAGCATCTTCATTATTCAATACCTTTTCTTTGTAAGCATCTAATGCCGCTTCCATTTTTACTAAATCTGCATCTGTTCTTCTTTGTGCAGCTAGTCGTACTGTTTTTAGTTCTAATAAGATTCTTGTTTCCACCAATGATTTAAAATCTGGGTCTTCTAGTCCAAGAATATCATCCATCATACCGTTCATTGCTACTTGACCAATGTCCGCTACGAATGTTCCACTTTGTGGTTTAGATTTTAGGATTCCGTAGAATTCTAATTTCTGAATTGATTCGCGCACATTTCCTCTACTTACATTAAATCGTTCTGATAACATACGCTCTGAAGGTAATTTATCTCCAGGCTCAAGATTTTTGTTATTGATTAAATCTCGAATTTTAGCGATAATATCATTATGAAGATCTTTATGTTCGGATTTAGTAAGGATTTGTAGCTTCATATTTCACATTTTGTTATTTCAAAAAATTGGTTAACCAGATTGGTTTTTCAAATTTATAAAAATAACCTCGTTATTAATTATTTCAAGTACTTAATGTTAGATACTTATTCTAAAAGATTTGCTGGCTCGCTTAACAAGCCAGCAATCTTAACAACTAACTCAAACAACTCTCTTTTAATTAACTTATATATTATTTAGTACCCTGGGTTTTGTGTAAGGTTAGGGTTTCTTTCTAATTCGTCTTCAGGTAATGGAAGTAAATAATCATCTTCAGAGAAAAATGGCTTTTCACCTTCTAATCCAGATGCTCCAAATACTTCATTTCCTATTTTTCTTCTAGCAATATCGTACCATCTTATTCCTTCAAAAGCAAACTCTAATCTTCTTTCTTCTAAGATGTCGTCAATTGTAACGGTTCCTGTAAGGTCCGCAGGAACTGCACTTGGTTCAAAAGTTACAGGAACACCTGCCCCAGTTTGAGTTTCTCCACCCATTCTAGCTCTTGCTCTAACCTGGTTGATATAGTTAAGTGCAGTTGCGTTGTCTCCTAGTTCTACTGCTGCTTCCGCTGCGATCAATAATACTTCTGCATAACGGATCATAGAATAGTTATGGCTAGTTGCTCTAGCGTTTGCACGAGCAAATGGTCCAGGAAAACGTGTGTATTTTGCAACGTAAGGGTTGTTCTTGGCAAATTCATGACCACTGATGTCAAATTGAGTGTAGTCAACAACTGTACCTCCAATAGATACTTCGTCGTCCATACTAACAGCTCTTCTGTAATCTCCTGCATCCCATGTTGTATAAACTTCTAAAGTTGGTACGGCTACAGACCATCCTCCTCCTAAGTTTCTATCGTCTCCTCTGATACCGGTCATAGGAGCTGTTTGGTCATAGGCATTATCATCAGCTTCAAAATTATTATAATCTAATGCAAAAATTGGTTCAAGAGATGCATCTATGGCATCGGCATTAAATAGGTTTTGAAAGTTAGACTCTAATGCTAAATTATAAGTTCCTGCATTATCAATAACTTCTTGAGCTTCGTCATAAGCATTTTGCCATTGTTCTAATGTCAAATAAACTAAAGCTAGATAAGAACTAGCTGCCGCTTTTGAAGGGGTGGCTCTTGAAGTTACTGTTGCTGGCAACCATGTTTTTGCATACTCTAAATCTGAAATTATATTTTCATATACTTCTGCAGCTGGAGTTCTAGTTATAGAGGTAGCGGCATCAAAATCAGTTACTGGAGCATCGATATAAGGAACATCTCCAAAAAGGCGTACTAAGTGAAAATAGTAGAACGCTCTTGCAAAATAAGCTTGAGCTGTTATAGGATTTTTTATGGAATCATCTACATCTACATCTTCAGCCCCAGCAATTGCAGCGTTCGCAGCAGCAATACCTTGATAGGTTCTTGGCCAAAATTCACTGATCATACCATTGCTGGCAAGAGTAGTAAACTCGTTCATTTCAACCCTTCTTGTTTCATTAGAAGCAAGACTAACCATGTCTGAACGTAACATTAACGCAATTGACAATTTTCTACCCCAAAACTTCTCGTTGATTGCATGAGTTAAAGAACCATCTACCGCTGTTTGTATATTTGCAGGAGTTTCAAAGAAACCTTCAGCAGACAATATACCTACAGGCTCTTCTTCTAAATCTGAACAGCCCATTATTGATAACCCTACCAATAATAGTAATAATTTATATATTTTCATTTTTCTTATTTTAAATTAATTCTTTATTAAAACTTTAAATTAAGGCTCATAGTAACAGTTCTTACCGTTGGGTAGTTACCAAAGTCAAAACCTTGAGCGGTATTAGATGAAGTGTTATTGTTGCCACCAGAACCATAGTAACTTACTTCAGGATCTAAGCCAGAATAGTTTGTAAAGGTTAATAGGTTTTGGCCACTTAAAGATAATCTAAGGTTATCAAGACCTAATTTTTCTGTAATATCTGAAGGTACTGTGTAACCTAAAGAAATATTCTTAAGTCTAACATAACTACCATCTTCTATAAAACGAGAAGAAATTTCTCTGTTACTGTTGTTACCAACACGCGGAGCGTTTGTGTCTGTATTTGTTGGAGTCCATGCACTATTATAGTAAGCTCTAGTAGTATTTGCATCTCCATTCGTTAACTGAACATTGGTCAAGTTAAAGATATCTCCGCCTTGAGAACCTTGAAGAAATATACTTAAATCTAAATTTTTGTAGCTAAAGTTATTAGTGAAGCCCCATGTAAATTCAGGATTAGGATTACCTATCGTTGTTCTATCTGCTTCTGTAATATCACCACTTCCATCAATATCTGCGAATAATGGATCACCTGCTACACCACCTGATAAGGTTTGTGTACCTGCAGGAGCTGTACCGCCTTGATAAACACCAGCATATTCATAACCCCAGAAAAGACCAACTTCTTCACCAACTCTTAAAACATAACTTCTGTCATGACTAAAATAACTTGGCGTAGCATCGAAAAACAAATCTGCATCATTAACTAAGCTAACTACTTCATTTTTATTGAATGCAATATTGAAATCGGTTGTCCATCTAAAATCTTCTTTAAGAATGTTTTTTGTACTTAAAGCAATTTCAAGTCCTCTGTTGTTTATTTCGCCAACATTGGCTAAAATATCATCACCAGAGAAACCTAAATATTCTGTGATACTGTTATCCGTTAAAATCAAATCTTTAGTATCTATGTTGTAGTAATCCAAGGATACAGATACCCTATTGTTAATAAGACCCAAATCAATACCAAAGTTTGTTTGGTATGAAGATTCCCATTTCAAATTAGGATTTTCAGGTTGTTCTGGAGTTACAGCACTAACAGTTTGTCCGTTGCTTGAAGCATAAAGCGTCTCAAGTCTTGATAAAGATTCGTAAGCACCAATTGAAGGGTTACCAGTAACACCGTAACTAGCTCTAAATTTCAAATTAGAAATAGCCTTGCTGTCTTTAAGAAAGTTTTCATTAGAAACTTTCCATCCTAAAGCGGCAGAAGGGAAAAGAGCATACTTTTCATTAGCCGAAAAGTTTGATGCACCATCTCTTCTTATAGTTGCGGTCAATAAATATTTATCATCGAAGTCATAATTAAATCTACCAAATTGAGATTGAATTTCTACATCTGATTTTGAAGAACTTGGTTGTAAGATATTTGTTGCGGAACCTAAACCATAGTAAGAAAAACCATCTGAGATGAAACCGGTAGCTTCAGAGAAAAAGTTTTCATTAACGGTTTTTTGGTAAGAATATCCTCCTAATAAAGTTAAATTACTTTTACCAAATTCTTTAGTGTAAGTCAAATAGTTTTCACTTAAAACACTTGTTTCTCTATTAGTATCTACTATTGCTCTTCCGCTTTCCCCACCTGCAGTCTGGGTTAATAATGATGGTAAGAAGATACCTCTAGTTTGATTTTCTGTACTTAAACCAAAAGTAGTTTTAAAACTAAGACCTTCTAAGATTTCATAATTAGCATATAAGTTAGCTCTAAAATTATCAGTTTTTGTTTCATCAATTCTTTCTGTTGCAACAGCAAATGGGTTGTCAACAGGGTCACCTACAGTGTTACCAAATGTATAAGTTCCATCTGCATTATAAACAGGTTGATCCGGTGCATATCTTAAAGCTAATGTAATTACATCATCACCACCAGCAGAAACTGAACCGTTAGATTGTGTTGCAGAACCATTTTTAATGCCTCTACTTCCAAAAAGGTTCATTCCTAACTTTAATTTATCTGTTACTTGAGCGTCGATGTTAGATAAGAAAGTTAATCTTTCAAAATCAGAACCGATTATAATACCATCTTGTTTAAAGTAGTTGGCAGAAGCATAGAAATTAATTTTCTCGCTACCACCTGAAAATGATACTTGGTTATTAGATGTGCTACCTGATCTGTAGATTAAATCTTGCCAGTCAGTATTAGCAGGTCCTTGAGCATATGGCGTAGAAACACCATTGTTAGTTCTAATTTGATTTTGATAATCGGCAAATTCACTAGCATTCAACAAATCTAATCTGTTAGATATATTTTGAATTGCGTAAGTGGTGTTAGCTTCAATTGATAATTTTCCGCTTCTACCTTTTTTAGTTGTTACAAGTATAACACCATTTGAACCTCTTGATCCGTATATAGCAGTTGCTGATGCATCTTTTAAAACTTCCATTGACTCAATGTCATTAGCCTGTGGCATAGAAGCACCTACAAAACCATCTACAACAACAAGCGGAGAGCTACTCGCATTAATAGAAGTATTACCTCTAATTTTTATACTGATTGGAGCGCCTGGTTCACCACCGTTGTTGGATTGTACTACAACACCCGCTGCACGACCTTGTAGAGCTTGAGCAGCATCTAACACAGGATATGCGTTCAATTCTTCAGATTTAACTGAAGAGACAGAACCGGTAATGTAACTCTTTTTCTGAGAACCGTAACCTACAACAACAACTTCTTCAAGTTGGCTAGCGTCTTCAGCAAGAACAACGTTTAAAGTTTGTTGACCGGTAATGGCTACTTCTTTTTTTGCATAACCAATAGAAGAAAATTCTAAAACATCACCGTTAGAAACTGTAATTGAAAAATTACCGTCAAAATCGGTAGAAGTACCTGTAGTTGTGTTTTGGATAACAACGTTAGCTCCTGGAACGGGCATATTTGTTTCGTCCAGTACCGTACCAGTTAAGGTGTAGCCGTCTTGTGCGAATAATGATATGTTGAGTAACAATACCATCATTAATACTAATTTCGTTTTTAAATTCATTTGTAGTCTTGTTATGTTAATTTAAGTTCGACTTATTAAAGTCTGATTAAAGCATTCTAAAATGAAACTTTGAGTAAAACTTCATTTTTACATCTGTTATGTTCTTTTCAAGTTGTTAAACTCTTGCTTAAGGAAAAAACATGAACAGCAAATAATACATGTTGTAATTAATCTTCTCCATTTAAATGAGAAGTAATGTTGTAAATGTGTTAATCTGATTTTTTTGTCATTGAGTTTAAGTGAAATTTAAGTTCGATTTTAATTTAAGGAATGATGACTCATTTTTGGTTTTCCAAACTGGTTATCCAATTTGGTTTACCAAATATATGTTATTTAATCGTTAAAAAAAGAGAAATTTGCATTTTAACAACTTTAGAGTCGCTATAATTTTTGAAATATTCTTTTAACCCTATAAATTATTGAGGATATAGCAGTTTGTTAACAAATAAGGCTTTTTTAATTTTCTCAAATATGCTCTTATTTGGAGAGGGTTTTAGTCGTAAAATCACTAAATTTGAATGGTTTTCCTCTCTAATTTTTCAATTATTTTTTAAGAATAGATAGTATTCAATGAATTCAAACTTTTGATATTCATTGGGTTCTGATAATTTTATTGAACAATAAGCATTGTATTATGAAGAACAATTTTGAGCAATACGCATATATACCATTAAAACAATATTCTAATAGGGTTTGGCGTACTTATGAAGGTGGCGCATTAATAGATAAGTGGAAACAAGTGACTCCAGAAGTGGATGGTAGTATGCCAGAAGAGTGGATTATGTCTACCGTTACGGCTCGAGGAAATGGAAGACCTGAGAATGAAGGGTTGTCTTTGGTTGAAACACCGTCGGGCACACATTCGTTAAAAGAATTAGTGGCTTCTAACAAAGAATTATACTTAGGAAAAGCTTTAGCTGATAAATTTGGCACTACTGGTGTGCTCATTAAAATGCTTGATTCTAAAGAGCGATTAACCATTCAAGTACATCCAGATAAAGATTATGCCCGCACTATGCTTAACTCGGCTTTCGGTAAAACTGAATCTTGGTATGTATTGAACAAGCGCGAGGTAAATGGCGAAAAAAGTGTCATTTACATGGGCTTTAAGGAAGGTGTTACAAAAGAACAATGGGAAACCCTATTTGTAAATCAAAATATTGAAGGTATGTTGGGGTGCTTACATAAAATAGAAGTAAACGCTGGTGATGCGTATATGATTTATGGTGGTGTTCCGCATGCTATTGGTAGTGGTTGTTTTTTAATGGAAGTTCAAGAACCTACGGATTATACCATGCGTGTGGAAAAGATTACACCTGCAGGTCTAGAAATCTCGGATGAACTGATACATCAGGGAGTAGGAGAGCAAAATATGTTAGACTGTTTTCATTATGATGGCTGTTCTTATGAGGAAGCCTTGAAAAGATGGAAGGTGTCTCCTAGAACAATAGATTCTTCTGATACCCATACCTTAAATACCATATTTAACGAGACGCACACAGATTGCTTTGGTTTAAGCGAATTGGATCTGAATGGAGAGCATTCAATCAAAGCCAATGGTAGCTTTTTTGTTGCGGTAATTTATTTTGGTGAGGGTAGCATTACATGTGGGGGAAAAGAATATAGTTTTTCTCAAGGTGATGAAATATTCTTCTCCGCGGCAATAGATGAGGTTGTTTTTACCTCCAAAATTGCATCGAAGATATTACTTTGTTATCCTCCTAAGTAAGATTAGATAAAATCAATAAATCCATTTAAGGCAACGTATAGCATATAGCAGTTGAATATAAAAGTAGCACCTAAAGCCAGGTTCATCCAAAGACCTATTTTATGTTCTTTCATAATGCTCTCTTTATTTAGAAGGATAAGAAGAAAGAGCGTAATTAAAGGCATTACGAACGGACTCAATGCTTGAGAGGCTATTAGTATCCAAACTGGTTTTCCTCCTAAAATAGGAACGATTAAACCAGATAGTGCTACTAAAACTACTATACCCTTATATAGTGGTTTTTTCATATCGCGCTCAGTGTCTGTATAGTCTGCGATCAGCCAAGGAAATAATAATAGGTTGGGGAAGATTGATGATAATCCTGCGCCAATAATACCTAACGTAAATAGGGTAAGGGCAAAATCTCCTGCCCATGGTCCTAAAGCATGCATCATATCAGTAGCATCATCTACAGGAGCACCTTTAAAGTAAAGCGTGCCAGTTGCACTGATCATTATGGCAAGACTAATTAAAAACGTCATTACCATTGAAGACATGGCATCTTTATTCTCTGTCTTTAAATCTTTTAAGCCCCAGTTTTGTTCTTGAACCAAAATACTTCTAGAAGCTAAGCAAACACCCGCCATAGTAGTACCTACTATTCCGGCAATTACTAATCCGTTATTATCGCCTTTAGGTAATTCTGGGAAGAACTCGGAAATAGAAGTGCCAGCTTCCTGTACCACCATAAAACTAGTAATGATAAAAGCCAGTGCCATAAAGCCAACCATAATACTCATTGCCTTTATGAAATTTTCGTGTTTACCGGTCCAAAAAAGACCAATAAGTAATGCGATGAAAAAGATAGAAACAATAGGTTTGTTAAGAAATGAAACGGAGGTTTTTACTGAAATCCATTCCATAGTTACTTCGGCAACAACACCCATTACACCTATACATGAAGAAACTATTGATACCAGTAATGCGGTAATAATAAAAATGGTGAGCGGTTTTCCAAAAACCTTTTTAAAATTGAGCATTAGGGTATCTCCAGAAACGATGGTCAACTTACTAATAGACACCAATAAGAAGTATGTGAAAAAGCAAGAGAGTAGAAGTGCCCATGAAAGGCTAAGCCCATACTTAGCACCAGAAACTACCATAGAGGTTACACTACCTGTGCCTACAACATAGCCGATAATAAAAAATGCTGGACCAAAATTCTTAAGACTCCTTTTAAATTTCCCTGTAATGGATATATTTTCCGTTGTCATAATCTTTAGTTCAGCATTTAAAATGTGATTAAAATAATATTTACTTCATGAAATATTTTCGAATTGAAATACAACCATTAAAATTATAATAATGATTGATGGTTATCTATTCTTTATCTCCGAAATAAGATACCGCACCTCCGCTTAAGAAATCTTCTCTTACAGGGCTAAAAGTGTCAATTAGCATACCTTCTTCTAAGCAAACGGCACTATGTAATAAATTAGGTTCTATATAAACTCCGTCACCTGCTTCTACAATTTGCTTTACCCCATCAATTTCAAATTCAAATTTACCTGAAACACAATAAGTAGCCTGAGTATGAAAATGTTGATGTGGCGCACCTAATGCTCCTTTGTCAAATTTTACTTTCACCATCATGATTTGATTATCGTAACCTAAAAACTTTCGTAATACACCTCCTCCAAGTTTTTCCCATTCCATATCTTTTGAAATGACGTACTTTTCACTAAATCGCTTCATTTTTTTTGTTTTAATATTAGTTTAATTGTAATAATAAGAACCCGTCCAAGTGTAATCCTTATCGTTTATTTGCAAAATATGTTTCGCTTCTTTAGAAGCATTATTATTTGCTAGAATAAGCAATTTACTATTACCATTTATAGTAGTAATTGAAATAGCTGTATAATCTACTGTATCTAAAATCACTTTTAAATCTGTAATGTTGCTTTTAGAGTTCAACGCAGATTCTGAGACAGGACTATAACTACCATGTGCTTCTATCGTCGAAACAAACAGCGTGTTTTTAGAATCCTTTCTACGAATAATAAAGCCCGCTTCTCTTCTTAAATTAAATTCTGGGTCGTTAGCTCCTATTCTTACAAACCGTAGTTCATCATCTTTTAAAGTTGCAGATGTTAAGGTGTAGAATCTCCCTTTTTCTAACCAACTTAATTTGGTGTTTTCGTCTGTTGTATTAGCACAACCTTCTGACCATAAATGTTGATATCCATTGTCTTTTCCTAAAGGTTCTAGCGTTTTAGGAACTTCATATTCAAAATTTGTGTTCAATATTTGTCCCATGAAATAAAAGGGTAAATCGTATTGATTTGTGCTGTCAGATTTGACTTTAAGAATATCTAGCATGAATGGCTTTTCAAAACTTTCGTCTTTGATAATAGCCATAGTTCTATGCATTTCCGTCCCTGGATACGCATTTGTTTCCTTTGCACTTACTAATTGAACGTTGGCATTAGAAACATCAAAAAGATATAAATCTGGATGATACTTACTTCCAATATCATATTTACCTTGGTAGTGAGACTTCTCATTCTGCACTAGTGTGTTATGGGCAATGGTTTGTTTTGCCCAAGTTTTATTTTCCTTTAAATAGTTACCGCCACCTTTTTGCTCAATATTTACAAAACGGGCTAAACCGTAATCTTGTAGTACTTCAACTCCATTATCGTAGAATGAATAGGACAACTTATCATAATGACCATGACTTGATCCTTGCGAAGCATATTTAAAAACAAGCTCTAAATCATCGTTACGTAAAATACCAACTCCACCCTGGGTACCATCTGGTCCATCAGATAGGTTAATTGATTTTTTATCGAATGGTTTGGCTTCACCATTTTTAACTCCAAGCGCAACTGCCAAGCCAGAATCGTCTAATAAGACCTTATTTTGTTTTTCAGCAATGCTTAACAAGCCTGGGTCTTGGTTCCCGAAAAAATAAGAAATATCTACCGCTGTAACTAAAGCATCGTTATAGTATGACATCCCTTTTTGTCCGTCGTTTAATGGAAAGAAATCGCCATCGGCATCAGATAAATTAATGAGTGCATTAATTGATTTTAAAAGGACACCATCTTTGTACTCAAATATTTTTAATTCAGGTTTTACGTTGTGTAATCCTTCAGCAAAAATTAAAAAAGGATACATCGCGTAACGTTGGTAATAAGGACCTTCATTATAATATCCATCAGGAGAAAATGGTTCTTCTATATTCGCTAAGAAACCTGCTTTTCCATCTTTATTCAAAAAACCACCATCGTCATCTTTAGCGGTTTTATCTAAATTCACCCCTTTGATACCATATAGCGCACGATTAATTAACTCTTTGTCATTCATTACCAAACCTATCATACCAACAGCGGCATTACCCCATGTACTGTGATTGTGAACTCTTTGATAAAATTGCGGACTATCTACCGAAATATGATCTGCAAATGGCTTAAAAAGATTCTTTTCTAATTTTTTTCTTTCGTCCTTTTTTAGGTAATTATAGATGCAATCGTAGGCCTGGCTAACGTAAACTAACCAGTTAGAATCATTTAAACATTGCCAAAATAATTTACCTCTAGCATAAGATCTTGTTTTTGGATGCAGCGGTAATGTTTTATACATACCCTCATATTGCATTAGCATGTCTTTTACATACTTTGCATATTTTTCATCGTCCAATATTTGATATAGAACACCAGCTTGTTGCATTACTGTCATGTTCCGCTTATGACGTGCATGTGTGTAGCCACCAGAATAATCTTTAGGAATAGGTGTGTCTATACCTAGAGCCATTTCTGCATCTACTTCTTCTTTTAGTTTTTGAAGTGAAGCATCAAATAGAGGAACATTACCTAATTGAGCTCTAATTTTTTCTACCCCAGCCTTGGTTAAAATAAGGTTAGGATGTTCTTGAGCTTGAATGATTAGAGGGCATATGCTTATAAATAAACATGTGATAGTTATTATCGCCCAGTTGATTCTTTTTATATACATTCTTTTATTTTGCTATTCAAAAATCATTTGAAATTGTATCTCTTTTCTGAAAACTATTTTATTGCAGAAGGTTGAAACAAATGAATTATAGGGTAGTGTTTTTATCTTTGGATTAGTACATTAATTTCATCTTCAAATTTTCTTCAACCTTAATCTGACCTGAGTTTGTAATTACATTATCAGCATGTGAATTATTCTTTGCTCCCCAAAGTAATGCTACTAATTTTACATTATTGTTTTTAAAAGTATTATTTGAAATATCAACATTTACGATACCTCTAGTGTTTAACAAAATTCCGTTTTCCTCTTTAGAGCCGCAATTTGAAAAGCTAGAGTTTGTAACCAATAAGTTTCCTCCAATGGTTGATTCATCATAGCCACCCCTATAATAATCGATCACATTTTGGTTAACGTTAATGAATGTACAGTTTTGAATAGTTAAGTATTCTACGTTGTAATCTCCTTTGTCATTCGTTTCTTCAGACAATTCAATACCGTTTTCACAATCGGCAATTGCAGTATCTTTAAAAGTGATTTCTTGGGCAAATGTTTGTTTATAAGCTTTTAATACATAATCGAAATTATTGATATCGCAACCCGTAACGGTTAGCCCGTATTGGTTAGACATATTTTCTTTTAGGTTAGAAAATGCTTTTTGTTTACCGTTACCGCTAAGTGAAACATTTTTAAGATTTAAAATTCCATAAGGGTTTAATTCAAATAGAGGAGTGTTATCTGCTCCGGTAAAAACGATTTCAGCTTTTTCGTTTTCTTTAGATTGAATTGTAATTGTTTTGTTGATTAGTATCGATTTTGATACTTTGTATTTTCCTGGTTTTAAAGAGATAATATCTCCTGCTTTAGCAGTAGCTATTTTGGCTGCTAATTCTCCTTTGGTTTTGGAAACTTCTATAATGTTAGGAGATGTAGTTTTTACAATATTAGAATACCAACTTGCTCCGTATTTAGCTTTGTTTAAAATATCAGTGTCCTTAAATTCACCTTGAACCACAGCACCAATTGAATTTTTATCTTCTCTAGAATTTCCAAAAAGATCTTTGGTAATTGTATTAAAACCAAAACCTTGGTAAATATCAAACTCACTGGTTAATTTAGGTAGATAGACATACTCGCCAACTTTTGTCAATTGAAATTCACTAGCCTTAATTCTTGCTGTATCGCCAAAACCTATCCCTTGGTTATTAATAATATTGCTTTTGAATTTTACTCCATCAGCTTTGTCATGTTCAATGATTATATGTTCATCACCTATGCTGTTGTAGATAATATTATTGGCAACTTCTGTTCTAAGAGCTCGGGCTGAGCGTATTTCTGATTCTGGAAGTACATCTTTTTGTTCAATGTTTGTACCCACTCCAAATTGCCATGGCGATTTACAATCAACATACGTATTATAGGCAACCACAACATCTGTAACTTGATTATATCTGTTTAATGGTGATTTAGGAATTCCGTTCATTACAGCTAATGGACTTCTAAAGTTTTCACCAATAATTTTATAGAAGTAATTATTAATAACCCAATGTCCTGTATTTACAAGTCTTATTCCACCATAATTTTTATTTTCTCCATCACCAATAAAATAATTACCATCTATAACGGCATAATTACCATGACGTGTTACAACAGAACCTTCACTTTTATAGAATACATTATTTCTAATTTCGTTAAAATTTGTCTTGCTAGAAATAATCTCAACTTCCCCATTACATTCTTCAAATAAATTATTGGCGATAGTTGTATTACTTGGCGACATAGAGGTAAAGCTGCTTCCTAGTTGAATAGTTTCTCCTCTAGCGCCACCTTTTCTAGGTCTTGGTCCAAAATGATTATCAACAATTTGATGGTAATTTCTAATGCTTTGGTTTCCTTTCAAATCTACCCTAACTGTTGGTCCACCGTTTGTTTTACCAGCAATATAACAATGGTCTAGTGTATTATGAGTACCATAAAACTGAACCCAGAGATCATCTTTGTCTCGTTGTTGCTGATTATAATCTAGAATTACACAATTAGTTACCCTAGAGTAATTAGCTACATTTTCTTCGCTTGTTCTAAACGCAATTACATTTTCAGTTGGGGTATGACCATTTCTAAAAAACAGTCCGTCAACTATTAAATAATTTCCGGAAATTTCTAAATTAGAAATCCCTTCAATAAATACTTTGCCCGGTGTTTCTGCCTTTACTGTAATTGGAGCATTTTTGGAACCTTCTCCTGTAAATTTAAACTGAACATTATTCCATATTCCGTTAGCCAAGACAATTACAGTACCAGGCTCTGCATTAGAAACTGCTTCGTCAAATTCAGCGATATTATGAACTAGGACATCATTTTTATTTACCCAAGAAATTGTTAAGATAAACATGATCAATAAAAATGCCTTGAATAAGAATTTATTTTTCATTTGAATTTGATAATATTGGTTAACCAGTTTGGTTGACCAAAAATACATATATTTGTAAGACATCCAAATTTTTAACATAAAATCTACCTTTAAAACAATTTTAAGTTCGTTAAAATGAGAAATGATAATAAAGGGATATCAAGGAGAGACTTTACAAAGAAATCTGCTACTGCATTGGCAGGCATATCATTACTGCAAATAGGGAGCCCTCTTTTAGCTTCTTCTATAGTTTCTAGAAATGATATTGAGGTGAATTTATTCTCTAAACATCTACAATTTTTAGACTATAATGAAATGTGTTCTGCTGCTGCTGATATTGGTTTTAATGGGTTGGATTTAACCGTTCGTCCAAAAGGTCATGTACTACCGGAAAATGTTACAGAAGATTTGCCAAAAGCGGTAGAAGCAATGAAGAAGTATGGGTTAAAACCACAAATGTTGACAACAAACGTTTGGGATATTTCTAATGAAACTGAACAGCGTGTTTTAGAGGCGGCAAGTAAGGCAGGTTTCAATCACTACCGTACAGGTTGGCTTACATACCCAGAGAATACTTCAATAGAAGAGAGTCAGGCCATATTCTCAGAGCAAGCAGCTAAACTTGGGGAGGTCAACAAAAAACTGGGTTTAATTGGTTGTTATCAAAACCACGCTGGTAATCATGTTGGAGCACCTATTTGGGATTTGCCTACAATTTTATCAAAAGCAGATGATAATTATATGGGGTGCCAATATGATATTCGGCATGCAGTAGTAGAAGGTGGAAAAAGTTGGGAATTAGATTTGCGCCGTATTGAGCCGCTTATCAAATCGATAGTTATAAAAGATTTTAAGTGGGGTTATAAAAATGGAAAATACGAACCTATTAATACTCCATTAGGTGAAGGGGTGGTTGAGTTTGATAAGTATTTTTCGCTTCTTAAAAAATATAAAATCAATGTGCCAATATCATTACACTTAGAATATGACCTTGGCGGGGCAGAACATGGAGCAAAAGAAATTACCATGGATAAAAAGGAAGTATTTGCCAAAATGAAACATGATTTGCTTTTTATTAGGGAAGCATGGCAAAGAGCGCAATAAGATAAACTATAGAAAAGATATCATGACTAAACTATCAACTTCTACCAAAGAAAAACTAAAAAAAGTAAGTACGGCAACGGTTGCTACTTGTCTTTTTAAAAAAGGGTTAAAAAATCAATTCATACAGAGTGTAAAACCATTAAGATTAGGAAGACCAACAATGGTGGGTGAAGCCTATACTTTGCGCTACATACCTGCGAGAGAAGATTTAAATCCCATTGAGGTTTTTAGGGACCCTAAGCATTTACAGAGAGTAGCAGTAGAGGAATGCCCAGAGGGAGCTGTGTTGGTTATTGACAGTCGCCAAAATGCAAGAGCAGCATCGGCAGGGTCAATTTTAGTAACACGTTTAATGGTAAGGGGAGCATCTGGTATTATTACAGATGGTGGCTTTCGGGATTCTGCAGAAATAGCGGATTTAGATTTTTCCTCCTATCATAATAGACCTACCGCACCTACTAATCTAACATTGCATCAAGCAATAGCGATTAACGACCCAATTGGTTGCGGAGATGTAGCCGTTTTTCCTGGTGATGTTATAATTGGTGATGATGATGGAGTAATGGTAATACCTGCACATTTGGCGGATGAGGTTGCGGATGAATGTATTCAAATGACTTTTTATGAAGATTTTGTTTTGGAAAAAGTAAAGGGAGGTAAAGCTATTATAGGCTTGTACCCAATGGTAGATGAAGAAATAAAAGCGATGTTCGAAAAATGGAAGTCAGATAAAAATTAAATTACTTGTTCTAATTATAAAGTAAGAATAACATAAAAAAAGTGATTTGTTCATATCAAGGAACAAATCACTTTTGTGTTTTAACTGATTATTTTAAGTAAATGTAAGATTACTCTCCACCTCTGGCAGGGTAATCGTTTTTAGTTATATAGTCTATAGCATTTAAAATGTCGTCCCAGTCTGGTCTTGCAAAAGGCATTGTTTGTATAGAACTGGCATAAAGTGAATTATCAGGTCTTATCAAAAATAGCCCTGGTTCTGAAAATACATCTGGTTCTTTTTCAGACGTTTTTTTAGAAATGTATAATCCCCATTCTCTTGCATTTTCAATAGGTAAATTATATCCAACAGGAAGTTCAGGAATATTCCATTCATTTCCAGCTTTTTTAGCTCTTTCTTCGCTATCCATACTAATTGCGATTAGATGTACTCCTCGACCACTAAAATCTTTAAGTTTTTTAGTTAAAGATTCTAAATACTTTCTACAAACAGGACAGTGCAGACCACGATAGAATACTAGCATGGTAAATGATGTACTGTCTTGATCATATAAACTCCATTGTGTATCGTTTATAAGAGGTAATTTTAACTCAGGTACTTGTGCTGTGGGTTTTATCATTGTTATGTTCTTTAAATGTTATGCCGTAAAGTTACAAGAGGTAATAGCGGTATGTTAGTTGAATACCTTTTAGAATTGATTCTATAAGTTGCACAATCATATCTTTTAAAACTGGTTCTAAGATGTATGTCTACTGATTATCTGCCTGCCATTTTTCGTATTTAGCAAATTGGGCACTAGATAAAATGTTTTTTAATTGTCGTGTTCGCTCACTCTCAATACTACCTAACATCTCACCACTTGGCATATTGGCTTGCTTAGTTTTAAATTGGTTCATTGCAGTATTATATGTGGTAACTTGTTCTTCGCTCATCTCAAGGGCTTTGAACATTTGAGAGTTTTCTTTAGAAGTACTTTTTGTATTGATCTTTGCCATACTATTACTCATAGCACCTGTAGAACCGTTTGTTTGTACGGCAATATTGGGCTGAGTTGAAGCATTAGATACTTGTGAAGTTGTATTGCTATTTTCGGTATTTTCCTTTTCTGCAGAAACTACTGTATCTGCTTTTTCAGTATTGGAAGTTGTTTTTTTAGTGCCTGAGCAAGAAGCTAAAACTACCGTTAATACTAAAGTTGCTAATATTTTATTTTTCATAATTTCTCAGTTTAAAGTTCTGTTGAAAATTATGTTTAAAAATGGGTTTCAATAGTCGCTATTAAATTTAAAATTAACGCATCAGATTTAATTGCTGAATACCATTATCATAAGATATGAAGCCTATTCATTAAAACAAATATGTAAGAAAAAGAATACGTTTAGAGAGTTTTATTCGTTGAAAGTTGTTAACTTATAATTTAATTGAATAGTTTCTAATTCTTAGATGTATATGTACAATCTTGTGTATAGATCCACAGCCAATACTCTTTCTTCAACGCAAGTTGATGATATTTTAAATGAGTCAAGAGATTTCAATAAGAGACATGATATTACAGGTTGCCTGATATATCATAAAGGATTTTTTATACAGTATTTGGAAGGGGAAGCTGAGATAGTTCTAGCATTATTTGAAAAAATTAGGGTAGATTCACGTCATTATGAAGTGATTTTACTTTCTAAGGGCAATATATATTCAAGAGAATTTGATACTTGGAGTATGGCTTATCTATCAGATGACATACCAAATGAAGCTTTTCAATATATTAAATTAATGGTCAGTCCTGAATCCGATATTCCTGAAATGTCTGTTATTCCCAACCCAACTTCCAAGCGGTTTTGGCTAGCGGCTAAGAATTTACTTAATAAATTAGAGCAAAAGAAACTCAATTAAAAAGCACTTCATTTCAAAAATTACGGAGAGCTTTTAGCTGTGTAATTTTAATTATTTCATTTTTGACATTGTTTAATTTATTTTGATTTCTGAACGAATTAAATGTTAGTACAGTCATTGTCAGCGATCGTATTTTTTACTACTTTTTAATTTGTTCTTAGTCATTTTGTAGTAAAATGCTAATGATGTAAATAGAGTTATGGATTTTCACATAGCGTAAATTAGAAATGGCATTATAATTCTGTATTTTTATTTAATATATATATTAAAATAAAAGTCATGAACAATATTTTCCGAACATTTCTAGTCATTATGGTCATGATTACTGCTACAGTAGAAGTTCAAGGGCAGAAAAAATTAGACCAACAAGCGGTTGCCGATTTACAAAAAACACCTAAGTATGCTTTTGTACTTACTACAGAAAGGCATTTTAAAGGAGTTTTAAATATGTACGATTTACTTATTGAAAATGGAGTTTTAATAGAAGATTATGAAATAGTGGTCAAAGGGAAAGTAGTTACGCAACTGGTAAAAGATTCTGAACTAGAGAAGTTTTTTCAAAAATATAAAGGAAAGGTCAAAGTAAGCGTATGTAGTGTTGCCATGGAAAAATTAGGTGTAGCTGAAGAGACACTTTTTGATGGACTCAACGTAACGCCAACAGCTTCGGTAAGGGTGCTTCAATTACAAGCTAATGGTTATAATACCTTGACGTACTAGGTAAAAATATAAATCTAGAAAATAGGAACCCATAACACTTCACTTGTTAATGGTATTTTCGCTGCTACTGCTTAGTGTCGCAATTATTTTTACTAAATACACTAATTCAAAATCTACATAACTGTATTTTAGCGCTGTTTTTATTAGCACTCTGCTAGTGTGCACAATATTTATACCTGTATAATTTATAAAATGAAAGTCTGTATTGCCGAAAAACCATCTGTAGCACGAGAAATTGCTTCTGTACTTGGAGCTAATACCAAACGTGATGGCTATTATGAAGGCAATGGTTATGCGGTAACGTATACTTTTGGACATCTTTGTACTTTAAAGGAGCCAAATGATTACAAGCCACATTGGAAAAGTTGGGATTTAAACAATCTACCCATGCTGCCGGAACGCTTTGAAACCAAAGTGTCTAAAGATTCTGGTATAAAAAAACAGTTTAAAATTATTAAGCAACTATTTGATAAAGCAGATGTTGTTATAAACTGTGGGGATGCTGGTCAAGAAGGAGAGCTGATACAACGTTGGGTCTTAAGTCAAGCCAATTATAAAGGAAAAGTTGAACGACTTTGGATTTCTTCACTTACGACAGAAGCCATAAAAGAAGGTTTCAAAAACTTAAAACCATCAGAAGATTACGACAATCTATATTACGCAGGTTTTTCTAGAGCTATTGGAGATTGGCTTTTAGGAATGAATGCAACACGATTATATACTTTAAAACATGGTGGCTATAAACAAATGTTATCTGTTGGTCGTGTGCAAACGCCTACTTTGGCAATGTTGGTTAACCGGTTTAATGAGATAGAAAATTTTAAACCACAACCGTATTGGGAATTACAAACACTTTATCGCGATACACTATTTAGTTATGAAGAAGGGCGTTTTCTTAAAATGGAAGACGGGGAGAAATTAGCTTCTATTGTAAAAGAGCATGATTTTGAAATTGTTTCTACGACCAAAAAAGCAGGTAATGAATATGCACCCAAGCTATTTGATTTAACAGGTTTACAAGTCTATTGTAACACCAAATTCGGTTTTAGTGCCGATGAAACTTTAAAAATAGTTCAGAAATTATACGAGCAAAAAGTAGTGACTTACCCAAGAGTAGATACCACTTTTTTGCCAAATGACGTATATCCAAAAGTTCCAGGAATTTTAAAGAACTTAACTAACTATGCAACTTTAACGCAACCGCTAGATGGGAAGAAATTAAAGAAAACTAAAAAGGTTTTTGATGATAGTAAGGTTACGGATCACCATGCAATTATACCAACGGGGCAACAAATAAACTTACAATACAATCAGCAACAGGTTTACGATATAATTGTACGCCGATTTATTGCTGTATTTTATCCAGATTGTAAAGTATCTAATACAACTGTAATTGGTAAAGCAGAGAAAGTAAAATTCAAGGCAACAGGTAAGGAGATTTTGGAAAAAGGATGGCGTGTTGTTTTCGAAACACCCAATAACACCTCCAAAGAGCCTGGAATATTGCCAACTTTCCAGAAAGGCGAAAAGGGACCACACCAACCTTCGTTTATTGAAAAGCAAACGAAGCCGCCAAAACAATTTACTGAAGCCTCACTATTACGAGCAATGGAAACTGCAGGAAAACAAGTTGATGATGATGAACTTCGTGAGATAATGAAAGAAAACGGTATTGGACGACCCTCTACACGTGCCAATATTATTGAAACGTTGTTCCGTAGAAAATATATAAAGCGAAATAAAAAGCAGGTAATTCCAACAGTTACAGGTATTCAATTAATTGATACCATACAAAACGAAATGCTAAAATCTGCCGAGCTAACTGGTAAATGGGAGAAGCAGTTAAAAGATATTGAAAAAGGAACTTTTAGTGCTGGTAGTTTTATTAAGCAAATGAAGCAAATGGTAGATCATTTGGTTTACGAAGTGCGAAGTGAAACAAAAAAGGCGAATATTTCAGCGATAAATAATAAACCGGCAGCAGCGGCTTCTAAGAAAAAAGCTATTAAAAAGGCCACAGGAATAACAACAGAGGTTTGCCCTAAATGTAAGAAAGGCACCATTCGAAAAGGAAAAACAGCTTATGGGTGTTCTGAATTTAATAAGACTTGCGATTTTGTAATGCCATTTAAAATTGAAGGTAAAACCATTTCAGAAAAACAGTTTGTTAGGTTGTTTCAAAAAGGGTCTACGGTAAATTTAAAAGGCTTTAAAATTAATAATACTTCAGTTGAAGGATTAGTTAGGTTTGATGAAAATTTCAAACTCAAGTTAGAACCTAAAAAAGGTAAAGTTCAAGTAAAAAGTAATTCTGAAGATAATACTTGTCCGAAATGCAACAAAGGCACCATTCTAAAAGGAAAAACAGCTTATGGCTGCAGTGAATATAAAGCTGGTTGTGATTTTAGATTTAGCTTTGATGAAATTCGGGATAAGGCAAAGGGACAACCACTTACCAAAGATCTAGTATTTAAAATATTTAGAGAAAATTAGACGTTTTAGGTTTTGCTAAAATGGAAAAATGAGAAGAGATACTAGTTTCAAATTAATAGCATGAACTTTCGTATTAAAAGATAATTAACTCTTTAAACTTAGTAGCGAGAACTGGACTCGATCCAGAGACCTACTGTTTATAAGCTCCTAGTCAGGAAAATTTTCTGCAGTTTTATTGGGCTCAGCCGCTATCAAATTATAAAATCATGTTCAAAAATGTATGCAGTTTTAGTTTTTTGATTATCAATATATTATATAAGTAATTAAGATAGAAATCATTTAAATTCAATGTCATTTTTGAACTTTAGTGAAGTAGGGTAAACGGTTTAGAGGAACTTCAATCTCAATGGATTGTCCTCCTCTAAAGGTTTTGTTTTTCTCATCTCTCCACTTCCCTTTTGGTAGAACTACTTTACGCTTACGTTCCCCTTTTCTAACGACTGGAGTAACTAATATATCGTCTCCAAGCATGAATTGATCTTTAACCATTTCGTAACCACTATCTGGGTAGGTCAAACTCATAGGTTTAACTATTGGTTCTCCTGTTTTAGAAGCTTCTTTTGCTAAATCTAAAAATAGGTTTCCCATTTTAGTGTGTAATAATGCAGCCTCAAGACATAGTTGGTTATTCTCTTCAGAAAGTACTCGCCAAGGTGCTACAGAGAATTGCATCATAGGCATTAGGGCATGAACTTGGGCTGAACGTACTACCAACTCCTCATCAATTGTTGTTGAGTTTTCAAAAGATTGGTGTTCTCCGCCACCAATCATATCTGGGCAAGTATATGCGTAACCCATAATGCTCTGGGACATCAAATCTGGGACTAATTTTTCTAAATCATCCCAAGTATGGAGTTTGTCTCGTAACCTTTGTGCTAAAGGTAAACCTGCCATTTTCCATGATGCCCTATATTCATTTAGTGGAAATTTTAATCCTAATTTGGCAAAATAGGTAGTGTGGTCATTAGGATTGGTATTAGGAGCGTAAGAAACTATATCATTGGTATAAAACCCCGCATCACCCGCATCAAATTTAAATCCATCTACTCCATATTCATCCATTAAATAATTTAACTTTTCCTCAAACCAACCCTGAGTTTTTGGGTTACTTAAATCTAAACAGGCACTTGCACCGTTCCACCATCTAAATATTGCAGCTTTATTTTTTGTGTTTGCCCACAGCACATCTTGTGTTTTATCGGCATCTAATAGTAACATTTTTTCCTTTTCCAAATGTCTAAATACTTCTGTATCTGCACTTACAAAAGGGCACACCCACAACATAACTTTAAAGCCCATTTCATGAAGTTTTTCAATCATTTTTTTAGGGTCTTTGAATCTGCGAGGAGAAAACTCCCAAGTACCATAATATTCCTGCCAATTGTCGTCTATCATTAAAACTCCTGGTGGGTAGCCTTTATCAATAATAGATTGTGCATATTTTAAAATATCGACTTCGTTTTGGTTATAGATTAATTCTATCCAAGTATTATATTGGGGCTTTGTAAATAATAAGGCTTCTGGAATTTTTCCATTAGGTGGGAAAAAATTGGTTACGGCTTAATTATATGAATCGCGTAAATTTTTACCTGCAGTTCCAAATTTAATTTCACCCTCTCTTGTAGAAACGGTAATATGTCCGTTTTTAAAAGAATATTTTATTGGCGATTCACTCCAGACATACCGACCTTTATTAGATAGAAGTAAAGGTTGTGCTTGATTTCCCTTATTATCACCCCAAAGGTCATGACTTTCGGTTGTATTTGCATCATAAGGTGTATTATGACCAATAGCACTTAGTCCTCCCCACCAATATTCATCTTCTAGTATTGTTATATCTATTTTTTCTTCATTTTGAGAATAAGCATTAAAGACAGTTATTAAGATTAGTGAAATTAAAATCGCTCTTCTCATATTTTTGAATTGGTTTATGTAAAAATTGCTTCTAGTGATAGTTCTGTCAGTACAATTTGATAATGGAACATCTATAGATTTATGTGAGTTGTTTTTACTTCGTACACATATATGAACCAAATGAGCCAACTAACTCACATCAGAAAATCGAGTTTAACATTTTGTTAATATTTATGAACTGGAAATGAAATTTTGATTTTTAAACAATTTATTATGCTAGATTTTAAATTGATATTAAGTTATTGTCAATTTTACTATACTCATAATTGTATCTAAATAGCTTGATTTTATCACTTATTTGCAAGCTATTTCTAGCTATTTACTTTTTATTTTATATAAATGAATATTTTGCAATTACCTGTAATACATTTATTTAAAGAAGTATTGTTTTGGTTTATTTATTTGTGGTAATAATGCTTGAATACTATTTAATGATGAATTTTAATTTACCTAATTCATTAAATATTTTGGCTCTTTACTGTGTTTTATTCACTTAATTCAAATATTGAGAAAGACTGTGTACTATATTTTTTTATACATTTATAATCTATCAAAGTTCATAATCGAATAGTCGATAACAATGTCGAAAGAAAAAGCTTACATGAACGAATTGCTTCTTTCTCAGTATAGAAACGGAAACCGAAAGGCGTTTCAAAAACTGTTTGAGCTTTATTGGGAACCTATGTTTCTGAAAGCTAAAAGTATACTTTCTAGTGAAGATGTTGCGAAAGATATTGTTCAAGATATTTGGGTAGAATTATGGAAAAGGAAAGAAAGTGGAGAAATTAAGAATTTTGAAGCTTATATATTTAGAGCGGTTAATTATGGTTGTTTTAAATATTTAAGGGATAATAAATTCAATACAGTGCAACTTAATGTAATTGATTCATTAAGATGTTGTAAACCAGAAATTGAAAATCAATACGATTTAGAAGAAACTGAAATTGTAATAACTAATTCATTAAAAGAATTATCTCCACGATGTCAAGAAGTTTATCAACTAAGTAGAGTTGAAAATAATACTAATGAAGAAATCGCTTCACAGTTAGGTATATCAAAACGGTCTGTTGAAAATCAAGTGTCTTTAGCACTAAAATTAATTAGACGAAACTTAGGAGTACTGCATAAATTACCAATAGTAATCTTTTTCTTTTTTAATTAATCTAGTCACTATAATAATAGTCTTGTTATTATTTTGGATGTAGCTCATCTAATCAAAATATGTTAATAAAATGTTAAATTCGATTTTCTGATGTGAGTTAGATGGCTTATTCGGTTCATATAATTATAGAGATATAAATATGCGTGAACACGAATTTCGTGAATTATTGAAAAAGTACTTGGGTGGTTCAATTTCTGAGGAAGAGAATAACCTTCTTAATCAATTTAATGAAGAGGTTTCTTCAGCAAATAAGAATGTACAATTTAAGAATGAATCTGATAAAAAAGATATCAAAGATTCTTTGTGGAGTGAGATAAGTACTCAAGGTAATTTGAAAAAGGGTAAAACCAATACATGGAAATTATTAGCAGCTACTGCTGCTATCTTTATTGGAGTATTAAGTTATAATTTTATTAATACGAATTCTTCTACTTCATATAACATTCCAGAAAACGCCATTACTCTAGAACTTGAAGATGGAAGTTTAAAGATTATAGAGGAAAATGGAACGGTTAAAGTTACCGATAAGACAGGTGCTGTATTAGGTCAGCAAAATGGAAATCAATTAGTTTATTCAGAAGATAGTAGTGTAGAGGAACTTGTTTTCAATACATTGAATGTGCCTTTTGGAAGAAAATTTGAATTGAAACTTTCAGATGGTACAATTGCAACCCTTAATGCTGGTTCATCTTTAAAATATCCGGTCAAATTTTTAAAGGGTCAAGATAGAAACGTAATTATATCAGGTGAAGCCTACTTGAACGTAGCAAAAGATTCTGCACATCCATTTATAGTCAATGCAGGGGAATTAAATGTTCGAGTATTAGGAACACAATTTAATATTTCAACATATCCGGAAGATGAAATTACAGAAGTTGTTCTAATAGAAGGATCTGTAAGTATGTCTAGTAGTTTAAAAGAAAATGATGTTCAGAATGAAATTTTATTAGAACCTGGTTATAAAGGTAGTTTTGGCAAGATTAATGGCAAAATGGATAAAAATCAAGTGAATACAGAAATATATACTTCTTGGATGCATGGTGAACTTATTTTTAGAGACATGACCTTTGATAACATAGTGAAGAAGCTTGAAAGACATTATAATGTTTCTATAGTTAATAATAACAGAGTTTTATCCGCTAAAAAATTCAATGCAAATTTCGGGAATCAACCAATAGAGAAAGTCCTTGAAGAATTAAAATTCAACTATGGTCTAAATTATAAGATTATGGATGATGGTAAAGTTGTAATTGATTAAAAAAACAATAATTATAAAAATTTAAAACAGATGCTAGTGAAATAAAAAGTACAGTCTAAAAAGAATACCAAGAAAATAATTACTGAATACAACTTGTCAAAACGGACAAAAAAAATCGGAAAATGCTCGAACATCTCCCGATTTAGTACTAGTGATTATCATAATAATAACCACATTTTAACACCTTAAAAGTATGAAAAAACTTCTTAATTACTCAAGAAGGCGATATCCTTTATCTTCTTATAACTTAAAAATGAAATTAAGTACGCTGCTTATATTGGTTACTTTTTTTAGTCTTCATGCCAATGATAGCTATGCACAACGCACAAAAATAACTTTAGACTTTAACAATGTTTCTATTGGTAATCTCTTAGATGAGATTGAAAGTACAACTGAATTTCAGTTTGTATATAAAATAGAGGATGTAGATTTAAATAGAACTGTATCTATTAAAGTTAAAAATGAAGGAATAGATGCCATTTTAAATGGCATATTTAAAGATAGCAAGTCTACATACAATATAAATGACAGACGCGTTTATTTGGTGAAGAAGTCACAATTAGCACCTAAAAAAGACTTAAAAGTAAGCACGGTTAATTCAATTCAAGAAACTTCAATTGAAGGTGTAGTATTAGATTCTAAGGATCAGCCATTACCTGGTGCAAGTATTGTTGAAAAAGGAACTACCAACGGAACGCAAACAGATTTTGACGGTAAATTTTCCTTAGATGTTCAAGATGAAAATGGTGTTTTAGTAATTTCTTATTTAGGGTTTTCTACACGTGAGGTATCCATAGATGGGCAAACTAATATTTCTGTTAAACTAGAGGAAGATGCTGCTGGTTTAGATGAGGTTGTTGTTGTAGGATATGGAAGTGTAAAGAAAAGTGACTTGACAGGTTCTGTATCATCTGTAAGTTCAGAAGATTTAGTGGCTTTTCCTGTAGTTGATGCTACTCAAGCATTACAGGGTAGAGCAGCGGGTGTTACTGTACAATCTACAAATGGTGCTCCTGGATCAGATTATAGTATCCAAATTCGTGGTAATACTTCTATTAATGCGGGTAATGATCCATTAATTGTAGTTGACGGATTTATTGGTGGTATAATGCCTCCATCTGAGGATATTAAGTCTATGGAAATTCTTAAAGATGCTTCGTCAACAGCTATTTATGGAGCTAGAGGTGCAAATGGAGTTGTTATTGTAACTACTAAAAGAGGAACGGAAGGCAAGCCACAATTTAGTTTTTCATCTTCTTACTCTTCTCAAACAGAAATCAATAATTTAAATTTATTAAACGCTGATCAGTTTACCAGCTATATTCAAGAACTATATCCAGATTTTGTACCAGAACTAACTGGTACTGGTACAGACTGGCAAGATGAAATTTATAGACCGGGTGATATTCAGAATTACCAATTATCAGTTTCTGGAGGTACAGATAAATTAAGCTATTATTTATCAGGTGCAATTTTTGACCAACAGGGTGTCATTAAAGATTCTGATTATAAGAGATACTCAATAACATCTAATTTAGATTTAAAAGTATCTGAGTCAGTAAATATAGGGTCAAGTCTTTTCGCACGTAGAACTAATAGAAATGGAGTTAGAACTCAAGAAGGTGGTGATGCATCTCAAACTGGAGTTGTTTCGGGAGCTTATAAATTCTCTCCTACTCAAGGTCTAGTTGATGAAAATGGCGTTTATTCGTTGAGTGTGGTTGGTTATCCTATTGATAACCCATATGCCATGGCTACAGAGTACCAGAATGAAGTTATTAGCGATTTGTTTCAAGGTAATGTATATGCTGAAATCGGAATTGCTGAGGGCTTAAAATTTAAGTCAACTTTAGGTGTCAAAGCTAATGGGTCAAGAACGGGTCAGTATTACCCAACAACTTTAGAACGTGGTAATGGTACTGGTGGTGAAGCAACCTTTATTAATTATAGAAACACAAGTTTAATTAATGAGAATTATTTAAACTATTCAAAGGTGTTTGCCGATATCCACGATATCTCTTTAATGGCAGGTTATTCTTATCAAAAAGATAGAACCGAAATCTCATCTACTATAACTTCAGGTTTTATTTCTGATTCTTTTTCATTTTGGAATTTAGGTGCAGGTACAAATGCGGCATCTGTTGATTCAGAATTGACAAAATCTACTTTTGAAGCATTCTTTGGTAGATTGAATTATACCTTGAACGATAAGTATTTGTTTACGTTTACTGGCCGTTACGAAGGAGCTTCTGTATTCGCAGAAAATAAAAAGTATGGATTTTTTCCTTCTGCAGCTTTTGGTTGGAAAATTTCTGATGAAGAATTTCTAGTCGATTCTAATACTATTAGTTTACTAAAACTTCGTACAAGTTATGGTCAAGTAGGTAACCAGGCTATCAGTCCTTATCAATCTTTAGCATCATTTACAGATGTATTCACGACAGTACAGGGTAATGCGGTAACAGCTTTAAGACCTTCAACGATTTCTAATAACGATTTAACTTGGGAAACTACAACTCAAACAAATATTGGTTTGGACTTTGGTATTTTAGGAAATAGATTTGGTTTTACTGCCGATTACTATATAATGGAGACAAACGACCTTTTGTTTAATGTTCCTACTCCAAATTATACAGGGTTTGAAACACAGCTACAAAATATTGGTACGGTACAAAATAAAGGATTTGAATTTGCAGTAAACGCAGCTATTTTTCAAGGCGATTTTAAATGGAAAACATTTGCTAATATTTCATTTAATGATAATGAGATTATTAAACTAGTTGATAACGATACCGAAGGAAATGATATTTACTATTCTTCGGCTCCTTTATCTGGAGCGGGAAATACACAGATACTAAGAGAAGGTCTATCAGTAGGTCAATTTTGGGGATATGTTTACGATGGTGTTGTTCAAGCAGACGATATTATTCTTGAAGGAGGAGAAGAAGTCGGTGGTGAAAAGTTTAAAGATCTTAATGGAGATGGAGCCTTAACTGATGATGATCGTAGTGTTATTGGAAATCCTCACCCAGATTTTACGTGGGGTTGGAACAATGATTTTAGCTATAAAAATTTAAGCCTTAATATTTTCGTTCAGGGATCAGAAGGTGGTGAAATGATGAATTATTCCCTTATGGAATTAGGAGCTTTAAATGGCAGAACCAATGTAACTACAGCGGCACTTAATAGATGGACTCCAACCAATACTGATACAGATATACCACAGGCTAGAATTAGTAGAAGTTATGTGACGTCTGATAGATGGATAGATGATAGCAGCTACATTAGAGTGAAAAACATTTCTTTAGGTTATAATTTTCCTGAATCATTATTGTCAAAAATTAAATTATCATCAGCTAGACTATATATAAGTGGTCAAAACTTAATCACACTTACAGATTATAAAGGGGTTGATCCAGAAGTATCTTATAGTAATTCAAGTAGTAATCTTGGGTTGGACTATGGTAGTTATCCAAATGTGAAGTCTTACACTTTAGGTCTAAATATTGGATTTTAGTATTTAACAATAATCAAAAATATAATTATGAAGAATATAATAAAATTTTCTGCACTATCTATTTTGACATTTGTTGTTGGGTGCGCGAACTTAGATGAAGAACCAATTGGGACATTAACTCCCATCGGTTTTTTTAATACAATAGATGATGTTAATGCGATGACAGATGGCACGTATGGTTTAATGGCATCTTCAAATTATTATGGAAGTGGACTTACCACGCCATTACAATTATCAAGTGATATGGTTGATAACGGACTTGAATTTAGTGATTATACTGAGTTTAGTCCTTTCTTAGTAACCCCTACAAATTCTTTTGTAAGTGGAGTTTGGGCTACATCATACCAAACTATAGCTACAGCTAATACGGCTATTCAAGGGGTAGAGCTTTTAGGTGATGATGTAGATGAGAGTGATAAGAATTTGGCAGAAGGCGAAGCTAGGTTTGTTAGGGCTTTTATGTATTATCATTTAGTAAGGCTTTATGGTAATATACCATATATTGATAGTCCAGATATAGAAGATCCATTAAGCATTGAGCAGTCTACTACAGAAGAAGTATATGTGAAAATTATTGAAGATTTGACATTTGCTTTTGATAATTTAGAAATGGAGCCGCGCGGTAGTGTAAGATCAAGACCTTCAAAGGGAACGGCAGCTTCATATTTAGCTTCAGTGTATATGACAATTGGCGAGTGGCAAGAATCTTATGATAATGCTAAATGGGTAATAGATAATGCAGGGACATTAAATTACGCATTGGCAGATGATTTTCAAGATGTGTTTAGAGAAAGTGAACAATGGGCTTCTCAAGAGTATATCTTTTCTATAGATTTTACGGGCAATCAAACTGGTGAGAATCCAAACCCAATTACTTATGAAAATGATAATAAAATAGGACCGTTCAACGGTGTTGAAGGTGGTGCAAAACCTATAAGAGGTTGGAGTATGCTAGTACCTCATATTAATGTTTACAATAATTGGGATGCCAATGATTATAGGCTAAAAGTGAGTATGGCCGATTCATTGATATTGGCTGATGATACGGATATTGTTAGACCATTTTCTGAATTCGAGGTAGCTAGACCTCATATAGCAAAGTTTAATAGGTTTCCTGGCGAGGGAAGAACAACTGCTGGTTGGAGATCTGATTTTGATCACGCAGCTTTTAGGTATGCCGAAGTTTTACTTATTGCAGCGGAATCTGCAAATGAATTAGGGATTGCTTCTGAAGCTATAGGTTATGTAAATCAAATTAGAGGTCGTGCTAGAAATGCAGGAACTATTGATTTTTATGGTAGTGGTTATGACAGTTACGCTCCGTCCATTTATCCTGAAGATGTTATTGCAACTGGTACTGATAATTTGCGAACTATAATTTTGGAGGAAAGACGTATTGAATTAGCGTTTGAATTTAAAAGATGGTATGATATTGTACGTAGGAATTTAGGAAGCGAAGTTTTTGGTCCATCAGGATTAGAGCCTCAATCAAATTTTAGTGAGTTTAGATATTTGTGGCCAATACCACAGGGAGAAATAGACAAGAATCAGAATTTCGTTCAGAATCCAGGTTACTAAGAGTTTGTTAGTTTAGTTTGTATATGGGCATTCATTCTTAGGAAGAATGCCTTTATACCAATGAACATAAATAAATTTTAGAGTTACTGGTTTTGTCATTAAACAAAACTAAAATGAAGAAGTATAGCTTATTATATCTATCAATTGTAATAGTCATTTTTTCTTGTAAAGAGAATTTGCAAGAGCAAGGTTCTGAAAAAGAAATAAAATTTTTTCCGGTAGAGGTAAATCATGAGGAGATTCCTTTAGGCGATAATATATATGCAATCGTTGGAGTATCACTTTTTGATGGATTAAGCGAATCTACTATTGAAAATTCTACTGTTATAGTTCGAAATGGTTTAATTGATAAGGTAGGTCCAAAAGAAGAAATTGAAATACCAGAGAATGCTACGGTAATTGAAGGCGATAGTCTTACTCTTATGCCAGGTTTGGTCGATGCCCATTTTCATTATGACCATGTTAAACATTTCCCTACAAAATTTGTTCGTAATGGAGTAACTTCTGTTAGAGATCCAGGGCAATGGATAGAAGCTTTTGATTTTGAACGTGAAACAGGTGATCCTCTTCCTAGATTATTTTTAACAGGTCCACATATAGACATGCCGCCGCCATCATGGCCTAAAGATTCTTATATGGTTAGGGATAAAGCCGAAGTAAAAGAGGCTATGGATTATCTCTTTAGTCAGAATGTATCAGCTATTAAAATTTATCAAAATTTACCTCTTGGTTTAATTAAAGAAGTTACGGATATAGCTCATAGTAAAGGGTTACCGGTTACTGCCCATTTAGAAATTACAGATGTAAGACAAGCAGTTTTAGCTGGCTTAGATGGGGTTGAACATATAACGTCATTAGGAACAGCATTGGTATCTAAAAGAAAAGCTGAAGCGTTTCGTCAAAAAATGATGGCAGATAATAAGTCACGAATTTCTGGGCGATTAGAAATGTGGAAAGACATTGATGTAAATGGTAAAAAAGCAGATTCTTTGATTAAGTTTTTTGAAGAACATCAAACTTTCTTAACACCAACTTTAGGACCTTACGAGTATATAATTGAGGGAGATAAGACAGATAGTACTGCATTAATTGCTTTTCAACATATGAGTGAATTTATTGGTAGATGTGCAAAAGCTAATGTGAGAATTGCAGTTGGCTCTCATGGGCCATGGGTGCCTTATGCTAAATTGGGCTGGTCGTATCAACATGAAATGGATTTGCTTTCTAAGACGGGTATGGGTAATGGTGCAATTATGAAGGCATCTACTTTAGAGAATGCTAAGTTTTTAAAAATAGACCATCGCCTTGGTAGTATTGAAAAAGGCAAACAAGCAGATTTACTTTTGATTAGTGGTAATCCCACTGAAAATATACGAGATATGTATAACATTGAAAGGGTGATGTTAAATGGCATCTGGCTTGAGTAGTACCAATCTGTTGACAGTATAGTCAAGATTGGTTTATTATAATTGATTTTATCCATAATGAGGACATACTATTTATGTTGACAGCTAAATCTTCTAAGATTTTAGTAGTGACTATTTAGTGACTGGTTTTAATTGTTTTTTTTAGTGTAAAATTCTTTCTACCCCCTTTGTTTATAAAGGTTTAGGAGAATATTGATAGAAAAGATTGGTGAAATTTAGTTTGGCTTTAAATAATAAGACACAAAGAAATGAAATCAAGAATTATTTTTTTCACCACATGTGGTTACATTTTAATAGGCGCTGTTCTATTAATGCTTTTTTCTTGTAAAGATGATGGTGTTATAGGTTCTCTAACTATTACAGAACCGATAGGTGTGGCTCGTGGTTTGGAATATGTAGAGGTGAAAATACCAATAGATACACATCAACTTAAGAATAATGCTATTTTTTTAAAAGATACTAATGATGGCAATTTAGTAAAAGGACAGATTTTAAATGCGTCAGAAGTATTACTAGATTCTAACCTCGTTCGCTGTTTATTTCCGATACATATTCAATCAAATGAAACCAATATATATCAGGTTGTTGTTCAGAAAGATGAAGAGACTATTACGGATTTGAAAGCAGAAGGTGAGTGGTTAAATCTTTTTGTGGAAAATGAATTCTATAAGGCAGATTTAACAGCTAAAAAATCTTCAAAAAATATACCATTGGCCCCAGGGCAAATTACTTTCATTTCTTTAAAAGAATATGATGGAATAAAATTAGAACGACCAGATATTAAAATGCATTGGTCCCCTAGTTTTCAAAAGAAAAATGAGGAGTATAAAACAATGGCACATTTACATGAATTTGATTCGATTCATATAGACAAAGGTCCCTATGTTATTTCGGTATATCGCTCAGGGAAAGTTAAAGGTTATGAAGAAATTCAACTTAAAGGAGAATACAAGTTTTATGCAGGTCAACCATTCTTTCGGTTTTCTTCAGAAATGACTATGATAGATAGTTTAACGGTGACCATGTTAAGAAACGATGAAATGACAATGAATAAATTTTTCACCCATGCATTTGCCCCACTTAAGAATGGAAAAGTAAAGACAGTAATCTTGTATGATAAACCTCCGTTAATTTCTCATTATACAGTTAAAGAACTTCGTAAGCATCCAATTGATGCAAATGCGAATTGGTTTGGTTTTTATAATGATAGTACTAATTATGGGTTTGGAAGTCTTCGTCTTCGATTTGATTATAAAAACTTAGATGGTGCTATGTCACCAATGACCGATGCTCAAACCAAAATATCCTACTCTAATAATGAAGGGAGATATTGGGACAGAAGGTTTGTAGATAGTGGAGAATTAAAAGTGCCAAAAGGAAGTAGATATTTTGAAGATAATGTGTATTCAATTTTCAAGTTTGATAACACAAATCCATCCAAAGAAATACAGACGCTTTACAACCAATTGTCTAATCCTGTTATTGTGCAATACAAACCATCTATATGAAATCTAAAATTCAAAATTTCTTTAAAGCTTTAGGTCCTGGGTTTATAATAGCAGCGGTAGTTTTAGGTCCTGGTAGTATAACGGTTTCTTCTAAAATAGGAGCCACACATGGCTATTCATTATTGTGGGTAATAGCGTTAGGAGCAATTTCTATGAGTGTTTATACTACAATGAGTGTACGTTATGGTGTTTTACATGAGAAATCGCTGTTGACTACGATTGCTGAGAAATATGGGAAATGGCTCTCAGTAGCCATTGGGGTATGTTCATTTTTAGCAGCATTAAGTTTTCAGTTTGGTAATAATCTTGGGGTTGGTATGGGCATGAAGACGCTAACCGGAATTAATGAAACTATTTGGCCTTTAATATTTACGCCTTTGGCAATTGTGTTGGTATTTTTTACAAAAAACCTATATAAAGCACTTGAACAAATAATGATGACTATGGTGGTCATCTTAATTTTAGCGTTCATTATCAATCTTATTTTTATAAAACCAGATTTAGAGGCTGCTGCTATGGGCTTTATACCAAGAGCAATTTCTGGTAGTGATTTTAATGAAATAGCTGCCCTGGTAGGGACAACTTTTGTATTACATAATGCCTTCTTTCAAGCATACCTTGTACAAGGTAAAGGTTGGAAATTAGCAGATATGCATAAAAGTATAAGAGACACTAAAATAGGGGTATTTCTACTTGCTTTAATATCGACACTTGTTGTGGTTACAGCAGCGGCCACATTGAAACCTAAGGGAATATCAGTGAACTCTGCCGCAGATATGGCCATTCAATTAGAAATGTTACTAGGCAGTTTTGCTAAGTATATATTTGGTTTTGGTTTTATGGCTGCAGCATTTTCTTCGCTTGTGGTCAATTCTGTTACTGGTGGTGGATTACTGGCAGATAGCATGGGCTTAGGTAGTTCAATGAACGAAAAGATGCCTAAAGTATTTACAGTTATAATACTATTGGCAGGTATGATCATTGCCGTCTTTTTTAGAGGTAATGTAATATATGCATTAATAATGGCCCAAGCGTCTTCTATACTGGGTGTACCACTTATTGCTATTGGTTTGTTTTTGGTACTTAATAGCAAGTCGATAATGGGCAAGTATAAGAACAGTATTCTACAAAACATTATGGCGGTTATAGGTTTTATTCTAATTAGTGCTCTTGTCTATTTTATGTACGGAAAACTTATTGGGTATCTAACAATATAAAGGGCGGTAAAATTTAAATGAAATAATTAATAATAAAGAACGATGAAAAAGACATATCCAGAGGTTTTTAAGAATGAAGAAGAATTGGAAGAAGCCATATCTAGACCAACGCTATCTGTAGTAAATATGATGAAAGAACTTAAAGGAGATATTATCTTCTTAGGAGTTTCTGGAAAAATGGGTATTTCTATGGCTCATATGGCTAAAAGAGCCTGTGACTTGGCAGGTGTTACTAAGAGGATAATTGGCGTTTCTCGTTTTAGTCAAGCAGCGAATAAAGATTATTTAGAATCTCTTGGTATTGAAACGATTGCTGGTGACCTTGTTAGTCAAGATTTTATAAAAAGCCTACCAGATGTTGACAATGTAATTTACTTGGCAGGTACAAAATTCGGCACACAAGGAAATGAACCCTACACTTGGATTATGAATTCTTTTATCCCAGGACTAGTGGTTGAGCAGTATAAAACATCGCGTATCGTGGCTCTCTCTACAGGCTGTGTTTATCCTTTGGTAGATGTAAATTCTGGAGGTTCTTTAGAATCAGATCAGGCATTACCTGTTGGCGAATATGCACAATCATGTTTAGGAAGAGAACGTCTGTTTCAATATGGAAGTATGGAAAACAAGACGCCAATTTCATTAATCAGGCTTAATTATGCTGTTGAAATGAGGTATGGAGTTTTAGTAGATATAGCCTTAAAAGTTAAGAATAATAAACCAGTAGATGTTACTATGGGCTACGCCAATGTTATCTGGCAAGGTGATGCTAATGCATTTATATTACGGTCATTATTAATGTGTGAAAGTCCTGCTAAAATATTGAATATAACCGGATTGGAAACAATTTCGGTAAAAGATGTAGCTATTGAATTTGGACAACTAATGGGCAAAGAAGTGGTGGTTACAGGAGAGGAAGACGATGTAGCGCTTCTTTCAAATTCATCATTGATCACTAAAGAAATGGGTAGCCCAGAAGTTTCTGCCGATGAGGTAATTAAATGGACTGCTGATTGGGTAAAGGCAGGTAAGTCTGTTCATGGAAAGCCAACACATTTTGAAGTGAAAGACGGAAAGTATTAAGAATTCTAAATGATTTTTAAAAGAGCAAATAGGTTGCTAATACCGGTGAGTCAATAAACGGTTAATAATATTAATGAGTACATATGAGCATAAATAAATTATCCCCAAAAGCAAAAGAATTACTTCATGAGGGTACGGTAATACCAGCACATCCTTTGGCATTAAATCAAGTTAGAAAGTTAGATGAGAAAAGGCAAAGAGCATTATCAAGATATTATTTAGATGCGGGCGTCGGAGGTTTAGCAGTAGGCGTTCATACAACCCAATTTGAAATTAGAAAGCCAGATATAAATCTTTTTAAGCCAGTATTAGAATTGGCTAAAGAAGAAATGGATAATTATACATCAAAGACAAATAGAACTATTCTTCGTATTGCAGGTGTAATTGGTAATACTAATCAAGCTTTGCAAGAAGCTCAGTTAGCGTCCGATCTAGGATATCAAGCTGTTTTGTTAAGCTTAGCTTCATTACCAAATGCATCTAATCAAGATTTGTTGAATCACTGTAGAGAGGTGTCTAAAGTGATACCTATAATAGGTTTCTATATGCAAACTGCTGTTGGTGGTCGTTATCTAGATTTTGATTTTTGGTTAGAGTTTGCACAAATTGAGAACGTAGTCGCAATTAAAATGGCTCCTTTCAATAGATATCAAACGTTTGATGTAGTACGTGCTGTTATAAATTCTGGTCGGGCAGATCAAATAGCTTTATATACTGGTAATGATGATAATATTTTGGTTGATTTAATGACTGAATTTGAAGTTCAATCAAATGGTGAAATCATAAAAAAGAGAATCGTAGGGGGCTTGTTAGGGCATTGGTCCGTTTGGGCAAAAGAGGCAGTAACTCTTTTAGAAAATATCAAGAAAGGGTCTTATTCTACAGACTCGATTAAAATGTTAACCATGGCAGCTAAAATTACAGATAGTAATGCTGCATTCTTTGATGCTGCAAATAATTTCAAAGGCTGTATTGTGGGGCTGCATGAAGTTTTAAGAAGACAAGGGCTTTTAGAAGGTACTTGGACCTTAAATGAAAAGGATCATTTAAGTCCATTACAAAAGGCAGAAATAGATAGGGTTTATGGGGCTTACCCTGAACTTAATGATGATGGTTTTATAGCAGAGAATTTAGAAGCTTGGCTTAAATAATAAGTGAATATGGAAATTGTACCAAAAAATATTAATGTCAGACAAATGGTTGCTACAGATATACCAGGAGCAATGCAATTGGTTCTTGCAGAAAATTGGAACCAAACCCAGGTAGATTGGCAAATGTTTTTAGAATTGAACTCCAATTTATGTCTTGTGGCAACATATAAAACTGCAATAATAGGTACAGTAACAGCAATAAACTATAAAAATGATGTTGCATGGATTGGGATGATGCTGGTGTCTAAAGCCTTTAGAGGTTTGGGAGTAAGTAAAAGTCTTTTAAATACCATTATTGAAAAATTAGAAGGTTGTAAATCAATAAAATTAGATGCGACTGCTGCAGGTATTCCAGTGTATAAAAAATTAGGTTTTCAAGAAGAATTGGAAATTGATCGAATGGTAACTACCCCCTTTAATTCAATTATAAATAATAGGAGTAGAGACATTGTTAGAGTAATATCAGAGAATGATTTGGTTGAGTTATCTAAACTTGATTCGAAATTTTTTGGAGCCAACAGAATTGATTTAATCAATTTTTTAAAGAAAAAAAATAAAGGATGGTGTCTTATTAGAAATGAATGTATCGTAGGGTATGTTTTCGTACGACCTGGACGTAATTATTTTCAACTAGGTCCACTTATGGCAGAAACCGTCGATGATGCTTTAAACCTTATTGAGATTATACTTGAAAATAACGTAGGTCAATCTATAGTTATCGATGTTTTGCATGATCAGTTCAAATTTAAAGAGCGACTAGCTAGCCTAGGTTTCTCCTTTCAAAGATCATTTGTAAGAATGTATTTGAAAAATAATTCGTTTGCGGGGTTGGTTAATAAACAGTTTTTAATTGCGGGACCAGAGTTGGGGTAATTGGTTTTTTAGCCACTTAATGTAATAATAAAAGAATGAATTTAAAACGAAGTATCACAGCAATAGCTTTAAACACATGTTTTTTGTTGCTAATAGTATTGAATTTTTCCTGTGCGGATTCTAATAAAAAATCAAGTGAAAATAAATCTTATCAAAAGTATTTATTTAAAAAGTCTTTAGAGACGTCTCAATTGGCAGTTTCTGTTGTTGCAAAAGATTTGGAGTATCCTTGGGATCTTTGTTGGGGAGGAGAGGACAGTAACATCTTATGGTTTACAGAAATAAAAGGGACAGTTAACCAATTGAATACCGATACTGGAGAAATTAAAACGCTATTACAGGTAGATGATGTTTTAGTAAAGAAATCTTATGGTCTTTTAGGTTTTGCAGTGCATCCAGATATGGAAAAGCATCCTTATGTTTTTTTGCATTATACCTATGCTAAAAATGATGAGATACGGTCTAAACTAATTAGGTATACTTATAACGATGGAAGGTTAGAAACCCCTTTAATATTGTTGGAGGATATACCCGGAAGAAGCTATCATAACGGAAGTAGAATTGTAATTTCTCCAGATAATAAAGTTTTCTTGTGCCTTGGTGATGCCGGAAAAAAAAGATTAGCTCAGAATACGAGTGTAATATCAGGCAAAATACTGAGATTAAATCTTGATGGTTCTATACCCATCGATAATCCTATAAAAGAAAGTCCTGTTTATTCTAGAGGTCACCGAAACGTGCAAGGCTTGGTGATGGCCAATAACATACTATATAGTTCGGAGCATGGCGAAGCTAATGATGATGAATTGAATATTATAAAAGCAAATGGCAATTATGGTTGGCCAGATGTTACAGGCTATTGCAATGAACCTTATGAAATTGCATACTGTAAAGATTCTACAATAGTAGAGCCTATAAAAGAATGGACACCGACCATTGCACCTTCAGGTATCGCTTATTTTGGTTCAAACACAATTCCTGAGTGGACTAACAGCATTCTGGTAGGGTCTCTAAAAGGTACAAGCTTAAGAGTTTTGAAACTTTCTTCGGACGGAACAAAAGTTGAAGGGGAGAGCGTAGCTTTCAATAGACAGTTTGGTAGAATTAGAGATGTTATAGTAGCGCCTAATGGCGATATATATTTATGTACTAGTAATAAAGACTGGCACCCAAAAGCTAATCCTGAATTTTATAGTGATACAAAATTACCAATGATAGATGATGATCGCATAATTAGAATTAGACAGGCAAGTGATGATTTAAGGAGCAGTTTGGTAGAGATGACAGAGAAACAGACGCCTGTTGATAATGCTGCTATGGCCAATGGTATTGCTGGTGCGGGTATGGCTGTTTATCAAAAATATTGTGCCTCTTGTCATAAAGCCGATGGTTCTGGTAGTGATGGTTTTTTTCCTCCATTATCCAAAACAGAAGGTGTTGGCGATAAAGAGAGATTCATGAAAAGTGTAATTGAGGGGGTGTCTGGTAAATTAGTAGTTCAAGGAAAAACATATAACCAAGATATGCCCAGTTTTAAATTTCTTACAGATAAAGAATTGGCAGATGTGCTTAGTTATGTAAGGGCATCATTTGGTAACGGTCACCCAAGTATTACTGAAGATGAAGTTTCAAAGGTTAAAGCGGCACTCTAAAATTAGCAAATACCAGACTATTTAGAAATATAACATTTAATAGAAAAAACATAACTCATGAGTTCTAATAGAAGAAATTTTATAAAAAAAACATCGATTGCAGGTATGGGATTGGCATCTGCCTCGGTATGGTCAAATTCAATTCTTGGTAGCAGTATTAATAATATACCAGCATCAAAACCAGGAGCCATTTATATGGGCGGTTTTTCCGCACCAAAATTAGATACGGTTAGATGTGCGTTTATAGGTGTAGGTGATCGAGGAGCGGGTCACGTGGAACAAATTTCCGCTATTGAAGGAACAGAGGTCGTTGCAATCAGCGACTTATATGAAGATTTAGCAGAAAGATCTGCGAAGGCTTGTTTAGAAAACGGTGCTGGAACCCGACATAAGGATATTACTTTATATACCGATGGTGAAAACGATTGGAAAAAAATGCTAAAAAAGGAAAAGCCAGATGCAGTTTTTGTTTGTACTCCATGGTCTTTACACGCACCGATGGCTATTGAAACTATGAAAAGTGGAGCACACGTTTTTGTGGAAGTTCCCCTTGCTTTGACTTTAGAAGAAATGTGGGAGATAGTTGATACTTCTGAGAAAACCCAGAAGCATTGTATGATGATGGAAAATGTCAATTATAATAGGGAAGAATTACTCTATTTGAATATGTGTAGAAAGGGTGTTATTGGCGAATTACTTCATGGGGAGGCTGCCTACATTCATGAATTAAGATTTCAGATGAACGATGTAGTACGTGGTACTGGCTCTTGGCGAACATATGAATATGTAAATCGCGATGGTAACCTTTATCCAACACATGGTTTAGGTCCGGTTGCTCAATACATGAACTTGGCAAGGGGAGAAGATAACTTTAAATTTATAAACTCATTTTCTTCTCCGGGAAAAGGAAGGAATTTGTATGCTGCTAAAAACTTTCCACCTGACCATAAATGGAACCAATTAGATTTTAAGGGTGGTGATATAAATACATCTATCGTTAAAACGCATTTAGGTAGAACAATTATGGTTCAGTGGGACGAAACTAGTCCTAGACCGTATACTAGACATAACCTGATTCAAGGAACAAAAGGTACTTTAACTGGTTTTCCAACTCGTGTTGCTTTAGAAGGTGGCGTAGAGGGAGATCCTGAAAATCACCATGAATATGCCGAAGGAGAGCAATTACAAAAGATATTTGAAAAGTATGAACATCCATTATACTTACGCTTGGGAGATTTAGCAAAGAAAATGGGTGGGCATGGTGGAATGGACTTTATAATGAGATACCGGATTATTGAGTGTTTAAGAAATGGAGAGCCTTTAGATCAAAACGTATATGAAGGTTGTTATTGGAGTTCTGTTGGCGCATTAAGTGAAGCTTCTGTTGCACAAAATGGTGCCCCACAAGAGTTTCCTGATTTTACAAGAGGAAATTGGAAAACAACCAAGCCATTAGACATAATTAGTTAGGTCTAATGATTTAATCAATATTAATAATTTAAAAGATTTCAAATTATGATTAACGTATTGGATCTTACAAAAAGACTCATAGCTATGGATACCGTAAACCCTCCGGGCAACGAGTATTATGCGGCTAAATATGTGGGTGAATTATTGGAGGAAAATGGGTTTGATGTTGAATACGTACCTTTTGAAGGTAAACGAATACATGTTATTGCAGGAAAAGGATTTTCTGAAACTGATTTGCCAATAGTTTTTACAGGGCATTTTGATACAGTTCCCTTAGGTGCTGAAAAATGGTCAGTAGATCCTTTTGGAGGAGAAGAGAAGAACGGAAAATTATATGGACGAGGATCAAGTGATATGAAAAGCGGAGTTGCTGCTATGGTTGTAGCTGCGATAAATGCTTTCTCATTAGGGTCTCCTGAAGGTGGCGTGAGGTTGGTATTAACAGCAGGAGAAGAATTGGGTTGCCAAGGCGCTAAAGATTTAATAAAAACATATCCAAGACTTGGTAAGGCAAGTGGTATTGTGGTTGGTGAACCAACTGCTAATATTCCGGCAATTGGTCATAAAGGCGGACTCTATCTTAATCTTTCATTTTCTGGGGTCACAGCTCATTCCTCTATGCCACATTTAGGAGAAAATGCAATTTATAAAGCAGCTAAGGCTATTTCAAAGATTGAGAAATTTGATTTTGACGTTGAAGAAGATGATTTACTTGGTTTGCCGACAGTGAATGTAGGAAAGGTTTTTGGTGGGCAAAACATTAATTCGGTACCAGATTATGCTGAATTCACCATTGATGCTAGAACTACAACTAAGGTAGATCACGATAAGCTTTTAGCTAAAATTAAAGACGAACTGGGAGAGGAAGTGTCGATTGAAACCTTAACGGATTTAATAGCAGTTTCCACTGAAGAAAAAGACCCTTTTGTTGAAAGGGTGTATAATGCTTGTGGTATTTTAAAGAATTCTCCTGGTTATCCTAAAGCATTGCCATATCTCACCGACGGTTCAGTGCTTCAAGGTGCGTATGGAGGTATTCCAACGGTTATTTTAGGTCCGGGTCAACCAGAAATGGCTCATCAAACAGATGAGTTTTGCTATGTAGATAAGATAGAAAAAGTGGTAGAGATTTATACCAATATAATTTTAAATAAAAACGCTATTACTGAATAAACATATTTTTCTTTTGATGATATCATCAACGAGCGATGTCTTTTTTAATTAAGCATTATTCAAAAAATAAATGAAAAATTACTATTTACTGTTCCTTTTTTTTACGCTAATAGGCAGCATGCATTCGTATGCACAGATAATTTATGTTGATACATTATTGCCAACTGACTGTAATGGTACTTATTCTATTTCTAACCGTGCCTGTAATGGTGTAGATGGTGATGCTTATAAAACATTAAAATCGGCTGCGAATGCTGCCACGGCAGGCACTCAGGTGTTGATTAGGGAGGATGTATTTAAAGAACAGCTTAGTCCTCAATCCTCTGGGGGGGAGAACAATTATATTGTATTTAAAAATTATGGAAACGAAATAGTTGAGTTTACTGGTGCTTCGTTAGCCCCCGCTATTTCGATTGACCAAAAGCAATATATTACTATAGACGGATTAAAATTTAAAGATTGCCCTCAATTTATGTCCATAAGAGCAGCTTCACATATTAATATTGAAAACTGTGAATTTGAAAACAGTACAATGTGGGAATCTTGTCAGCTAAAAGATATGGGCGATTTTTTTCTTTTTAGAAATAATATCGTAAAAAATGGTACCGATCTACTTTCTATACAAGGGGGTAGTTTTCATTTAATTGAAGGTAATACTTTTGATACGGCATCACATACATGTTTAGTTTTTATGGGGGTGCATGATTCTGCTATTCGAAATAACTCATTAATTAATCCGAATCAAAAGTTACTTGAAATATTTGCTACTCGTGATAGAGAATGGTCTGCCCCGTATCGTAAAAGCGAGCATATTCTAATTGAAAATAATCTGTTCGGACCTAATTCGCATAGAGAAGGGCATTACAATGGTAAAGAGCCACCGGCAAGTTGGGGAGTACAATTTGCAGGGGTAAAGTGTATAATGCGAAATAATATTTTCGCAGGCTGTGAAGGTGGTATGGATATTTGTGGATATGGTAAGGTTGGCGGTGGCGATGATTCTCCAGAAGCAGCTTTCAATTATAGCAACCGTTTTTACAATAACACGGTCTATTCCAATGGAGGAAAAGGACGCTATGGCAGTGGACCGGGAGTTAAGGTGTCACATAACTTACACACTGAATTTTACGATAATATCTTCATGAACAATATATTTTATGCAAATAGAATATTTAAGGATGCACACACAAAAAGAGATGTACCAAGTGTTCAAGTTGCTTTTAGCACCTCTAGCAATCCCAGCGAAACCCGTTTTTATAATAATAACATAACAGCTCAGAGTAATAAAGATGAAGAGGTATTTTTTATAGGAAAGGAAGATAAAGGGTTTACTTTAAATGCATTTGAACAAACTTATCCAGATTATATTCAGAATAATATTCAAGGAAATCCGCTATTTAAAATTGAAAATCCCAACCTAAAACATATTGTGAAAGACGATTATAGATTGTCAGAAGATAGTATTTGTATAGATGCAGGTGCATTTTTGACCTATGCTATTGGCGCAGGTGATACAAGTATTGTTTTGAAAGTCAAGGATCCTTATTTCTTTACTGATGGCTTTAGTATTGTTGAAGGAGATATCATTCGTGTTGGAGATAATAAAGTTCAGATAAAAAGTATTGATTATGACACGGGTTATATGATTTTAGAGAACGCAATACAATGGAAAGATAAAGCACCGGTAAGTTTATTGTATAAAGGTAATGCACCTGATATAGGAGCAATAGAAAGTTATTAATTCGGTAAACATGATTTCTTAACAACTTCAAATAAAGCATATGGAACGACGAAATTTTATAAGAAACTCAGCACTTGGTCTAGGTGCAGGAATTACTCTTGCTCCTTCGGCAGCAATAGCCTCTAATAGTAAAGAAAATTTGTTGCCTGTAAAGTTGCCAAGAGAAGTGTGGATAGCTACCCTTACTTTAACAAAGATTGATGCAGTTAATCATGAAGATATGGTTGACGAGGTACTAGGTCATATGGCAGATATTGTCAATTATAATCCAGATATAATATGTCTCCCTGAAGTTTTTCCATTTTTCCATATTTCAGAAAAGAAATTAATAGCTGAAGTTGCAGAAGAACCGTTGGGGAAAATAACTAGTAGGTTTTCTGAATTTGCCAAGAAGCATAATACATATATAATTTGCCCACTTTATACTACTGAGAATGGTAAGTATTATAATGCTGCTGTTGTTATTGATAGAGGTGGGAATATAGTAGGCGAATACAGAAAAACACATACTACCGAAGGGGAGATGGGTAAGGGAATTACACCAGGACCACTTGATCCACCAGTATTTAAAACCGATTTCGGAACAATTGGGGTGCAAATTTGCTTTGACCTTGAATGGAATGATGGATGGGAAAAACTGAAGGAAAAAGGAGCTGAGATTGTATTTTTCTGTTCCGCATATTCTGGGGGAAAAGCGATTAATACTAGGGCTTGGCAAAACAAATATTGTGTTGTGTCTAGTACAATTAATGGTACCGCTAAAATATGTGATGTAACTGGTGATGAAGTTGCAAAAACCGGGTTCTGGGACAAGTATTGGGCAATAGCACCATTAAATCTTGATAAAGCATTTTTACACACATGGCCATACATAAAGAAGTTCAAAGATATACATGCTAAATATGGAAGAAAAGTAAAGATCACCAATTACGATGAAGAAGAATGGTCAATAATTGAAAGCCTATCTCCTGATATTAACGTTGCAGATATACTTGAAGAATTTGAGCTTAAAACGCATAAGCAACACATTATAAGTGCTACAGATATGCAAAAGAAATTTAGAGCGTAATAGTCTTATAAAACACAAGTAATTTATAATATTTCATAAAAAATGATTTTAAAACTAGTAACGCATAGAGCACTACTTATAATCACGTTTGTTTTTATATCAGGTCAAGTTTTTTCTCATGGAGATTTAACTAAACGAATAAATCAGAAAACAAAAGAGATAGCAGAAAGTCCTAATGATTATAAGTTATACTACGAAAGAGGTTTTTTATATCAACAACACGTTGAATTGAATAAGGCAATGGAAGATTATCTTAAATCTACATCTTTAGGCAATACAGATAAAGTCTTAATGTATAGAATTGCAGAGGTTAACTATTTATCCGAAGATTATAAGAATGCCTTATCGAATATAAAAAAGTATTTAGAAGTAGATAGCGTAGATGTAAAAGCTAAAAAGCTTGAAGCTAAAATACTATTCAAGTTAGAAGCGTATAAAGAATCTATAGACGCTTACCATTTTGTTATGAATACTATGGTTGATATTCGTCCAGAAGACATCTTAGAATATACTAGTATCATATTGGCAGAAAACAATAAGAATTTCTCAAAGGCAATTGATGTTATAGATTTCGGATTAGCAAAAGTTGGTGCAAATACATTATCACTTCAGCTTAAAAAATTGGAATACTTAAAAAAATCAGGTCAAGTAGAAAAAACAATAGAACAATACAATTATTTTATTCTTGAGTATCAGAGAAAAGAGTTTTGGTATTATAAAAAAGCAGCGTATTTAGCTTCAGTTAATAAGCCAATAGATGCGAACATATCTTTGAAACTAGCTACCGCAACAATAGAAAAATTGGATACTAAGTTTAAAAATATGGATTCAATTTTAGAATTAAAAAAAGAAATTAAAAGCTTAGAAAGCACTATTAACAATTAGATATTATGATGAAGAAAATTACCCAAATAGTAATGTTGCTTTTTACTGTGTATTCATTTTCGCAAACGGAAATAGTAGAGACTGCAATTGTTGAATCTATAAATAGCGCACCATCTATAACTGTAGAGAGGGGACCGTATTTACAAAGCGGAACACCTACAAGTGTAATTGTAAAATGGAGGACAAATATTGCAACAGAATCTGTAGTTAATTACGGTACAGTATTAAGTTCATTGTCGATGACTAAAAAGGATACTTCTTTGAATACTGATCATCAAGTGACTTTATCTGGTTTGGCTCCGAACACAAAGTACTACTTTAATATTGGTAATAAAGGTGAAGTTTTATATCAAGATCTTCTAGGAGATATGTATGTGATAACGGCACCAGTTAATGGAACAAAACAATTTGTTCGTGCATGGATATTAGGTGATCCTGGTACAGCAAATAATAGTCAAAGAGAAGTGCGAGATGCCTATTATGATTACGTAGCCACAGCTCCAATAAACACAGGAAAAACTGACATGATGTTGTTCTTGGGTGATAATGCTTATAACACGGGTAAAGATGCTGAATATCAAAATGCCTTTTTTGATGTTTATGGAGATATGTTTAAAAAGTCTGTAGCATGGTCATGCTTAGGAAATCATGATGGTCAATCAGCAGATTCAGCTACACAATCTGGACCTTATTATGATATTTTTACTTTTCCAACAGAAGGGGAAGCTGGGGGTACAGCCTCAGGTACAGAAGCCTATTATTCTTTTGACTATGCCAATATTCATTTCATCATATTAGATTCTCATCATTCTAGTCGCGAAGTTGGGGGGGCTATGTATAATTGGGCACTAACAGATATTCAGAATACTAAAAATGATTGGATTGTTACCTTATTTCACCATCCAGCATATTCCAAGGGATCTCATGATTCTGATGAGGATCATAGACCTATAGAAATGAGAGAAAATTTTATGCCAATGTTAGAGGCTAATGGGGTTGATTTAGTTTTAAATGGTCATAGTCATTCTTACGAGCGTTCTTATTTTTTAAACGGACACCAAGGTTTTGCAAATACTTTTAATCCAGATGAAATTTCTAAAGGTGGGCATACCGTTGGTTCAACAGGCCATGGAGATGGAAAAGCGGACAGCAATGGTGCATATGAAAAAGGTAAAGATGCAACTGAAGGTGCTGTTTATATAACTACAGGTTCTGCAGGTCAAATATCAGGTGGAGATTTAAATCATCAAGCCATGTATATATCCTTAAATCAACTAGGCTCTTGTGTTATGGAGGTAGAAGATGATGGTAAAGGTGGGCAAAATTTGATTGTAAAGTTTATTAGGGAAAATAATGAGATCGATGATTATTTTACGATAAACAAAACAGGAATTGTAACACCAAATGTTAACGAAAATAATTCAGGTCAAGAAAGTAAAATACTTACGTATATAGCAGATAGTAAGTTAATTACTATTGCTGTAAATGAGAAAGAACGTTTAAAGAAGGTGAAATTCTATAATAGTATAGGCGAATTGGTTAGCAAAAGTAGAAGAGACATCATCAATGTAAGTAAGATGGCAAAAGGCTTATATGTTGTTGAGGTTGTTACAAATAAAAAGACATATACAGAATCTGTTACTATTAAGTAATCTACTAATTACGCTAATGTAAAGCGTATTAATATCTCTAGTCAAAAATGAAAAAGGGATGTATTTTATTAGGGTCAGTATTTATCTGCTTTTTTATCTGGTCAGGTAAAAAGGTAGAGTATGCTGTCTCTGAGACTATTCCAGAAAAACTGGAGAAAGTATATGCAATCAATTTTCAAAGTTTCAAAAACGAAGTAGAAGTATTAGTAAGCCTAGCCGATAATTCAATGTTTGGAAATGAATTACAATTGCAAAGGCAAGTTGGAAAAACGAGACTGGCTTATAAAAAGATTGAATTTATTTTCGATTATTACCAATCTGCATATAATGGAGCTTATATTAATGGGGCTCCTTTACCTAAAATAAGTGAATATTTTGAAGGAGGAAATGTTATTGAACCATCAGGTTTGCAGGCGTTAGATGAAGCTGTCTTTGAAGAAGCTTCCAAAGAGCAATTAAAACGCATAAAAGTATTAGCAGCAGGATTAAGAACACATGTTGATTATGTTTCAAAAATACATTTTCCACTTCAATTAAAGCCCAGTCAAATTATTGAAAGTATCAGATCAGGATTGGTACGAATTTTTACTTTAGGTATTACTGGTTTTGATACACCAGGATCTGTAAATGGAATACAAGAAAGTTATGTAAGCCTTCGGAGTATGAAAAATGCATTAATGTATTTTGAAGCAGATATCCAGCCCCAGGCCAAGAGTAAATTCAATACTATCAAAAAACTCTTTGAGAAAGGAGAAAGCTTATTAAGCTCTAATACAAGTTTTAATGATTTTGATAGAATGGTGTTTTTAAAAGAAGTAATTAATCCTTTGTATGCGGGGTTATTGGAGTTTCAGAATTTAAATAGTATTAAACTAGAACCATATAGAAAGCATGCGCAAGACTATAAATCAAAAAACATTTTCGATGTCAATTTTTTGAGCACTAATTTTTATTCAGAATTAGTGTACCTACCATTAGACAACCCTAAGACAATTGACTTAGGAAAGATGTTGTTTGAAGATGCGCAGTTATCCAAGAATAATACAATGTCTTGTTTAAGCTGCCATAATCCAAATCTGGGTTTTACTGATGGGCTACCTAAAAGTGCATCAAATAAAGAAGGATTTTTTACTGCAAGAAATTCTCCAACTGTAATAAATGCCGGATACGCTACGCGATATTTTTGGGATATGCGTGAGTTTAACTTAGAAAAGCAAGTAACTCACGTCATTGATGATAATTTAGAGTTTAATACCAGTTTTGATACAATAATTAGGAAGTTGAATAAAAATTCTAACTATCAAAAACTGTTTAAAACTGCTTACGGCGGCATTGTAAAAAATGATATTAATGAGCGTTCAATAAGCAATGCTATTGCGGCTTATGTTAATTCTTTAAAATCATTTAATAGCCAGTTTGATAAGTATGTGCGAAATGAAATTAATGAATATCCAGAGAGTGCTAAAAGAGGCTTTAATTTATTCATGGGTAAAGGAGCTTGCGGTAGTTGTCATTTTGCACCAATTTTTAATGGTAGTGTACCTCCTTTTTACGTAGAATCTGAATCGGAAGTTTTAGGGATAATACAAGGTTTTGATTCAATTAATCCAAAATTAGATGAAGATTTAGGTAGAATGAAAAATGGGTTAAAAGCAGATAACTATCCTTTTTTTAAAAATTCTTTCAAAACTGTTTCTATTAGAAATATAGAATTAACAGCACCTTATATGCATAACGGTTCATTCCTTTCTTTGGAAGAGGTTTTAGAGTTTTACAATCTTGGTGGTGGTGCAGGAATGGGATTGCCAGTTGAAAACCAAACATTATCTAGTACTCCATTAAATCTGTCCAAACAAGAAATTAAAGATATCATTGCGTTTATGGAATCTCTAACAGATATAGAGAGGTTTATAACTTTAATGAATTAGCTGAATAATTTAAAATGAGATAATTTTTATTGGAACTAATTATACTATGATGAGAAAATCATTAATATTATTACTGTATATATTTATTGTGCATAATTCTTTTTCCCAATCGGAAAAGAAAATAGAATGGTGGAACCCGGTCAATAGTGTAGTTCCGGTAATTTCAGGTCAAGCTTGGCCCAATGAGGTGAAATCTGTTTATCACCGATTTCCGGAAAGAGCAGAAAAGTCTATTAGAGAAAAAGTTTGGAATTTATCTAAACAGTCAGCAGGTTTGTCTATACGTTTTTGGTCTAATGCCGACAGTATTCTTGTTAAATATCAGCTTAAGGAAGCTATCGATATGGTGCACATGCCTGCTACAGGAGTTAGTGGTTTAGACTTATACAGTAAAACGTATGATGGGGAATGGCTTCGTAGTTGGGGGTCTTATTTAATTGAAACAAAAAGCAATTATTCTTTCAGAATTGACGATGATTCTGAATCATATAAAAAATATGGTAGGGAGTATCAGCTATTTTTACCACTTTATAATGAAGTTGAGGTTTTAGAAATAGGTGTAGATTCAAAATACTCTTTCGAGGTGCTCCCAATCAGAAAAGAGAAGCCTATAGTTGCTTACGGAACTTCTATTTGTCAAGGAGCATGTGCTTCACGCCCAGGAATGGCCTGGACTAATATATTAGAGAGAAATCTTGAAAGACCAATCATTAATCTTGGCTTTTCAGGAAATGGAAAATTAGAGACGGAAGTCATAGGTCTAATGACTGAAATTGATTCAAAATTGTACATTTTAGATTGTTTGCCAAATTTGAATCCCAATACAGATGACACATATTCACTTACGATAGATGCGGTAAAAAAAATTAGATTAAAAAGACCTAATGTACCTATAATCCTTACTACGCATATTGGTTATGCAGATGAATTGACCAGAAAGAAAAGTGCTGAAGAAGTTATAAAGCTTAATAAGGAATTAGAAAGAGCTCATAATGACTTAGAATCAGAAGGAATAGAAAATATTTTTCTACTAAAAAAGCAAGATTTAGCCTTTGGTTTTGATATGTATGTAGATCATATACATCCAAATGACTATGGTATGATCCAATATGCGATGGTTTATGAGGAATTAATTAGAGAGGTCTTAAAAGAATCGATTGGAGATTTAAGTACTACTACCCCTAAAACCCAGAGTAGAGATATTGATGTTTATAAATGGGAAGAAAGACATCAAGAAGTACTTGAGCTAAATAAAGTGGATGAGCCAAAAATATGTCTTTTTGGCGATTCAATAATCAATTTTTGGGGAGGAGAGCCAGTATCATCCATAGCCAGAGGGCAAGATTCTTGGGATGGTATTTTGAAACCTTTAGGAGTTCGTAATTTTGGATTTGGATGGGACCGAATAGAAAATGTTCTCTGGAGAGTATACCATGATGAACTTGATGGTTTTGAAGCTGAACAGATTATTTTAATGATAGGTACTAACAATATAAATTCTAATAGTGATACTGAAATAATTATAGGTTTAGAAACATTAATAAGAGCTATTAAAATCCGTCAACCTAAAAGTAAAATTTTAATGATAGGAATATTACCTAGAACTGGTAAAGAAAAACTGATAAAAGAACTAAATCTTAAAATAGCGCAATTAGCAGTTTTAGAAGCTGTAGATTTTAGAAAGATAGATGACCAATTATTGCTTATGAATGGAATAATAAATGAATCATTATTTACAGATGGGTTACACCCTAATCGTGAAGGTTATATGATTATGGGAAAGCAGTTAGAAAGAATTATAAAAGATAAATAATCAGTTGTAGAGTTGATTGCCTATTTTATTTTTTGTAAATAAAGGTTTCAATTCAAAAATAGATTAGAAATTAAAAAGCCTCTGAAATTTCAGAGGCTTTAAACTTAGTAGCGGGGACTGGACTCGAACCAGCGACCTTCGGGTTATGAGCTCACCAAAACCTTCCGTTTTTCCCGTATTTATTGACTTGTTGTAATGAAAACGTGTACGTTTCCGTGTACGCTAATTATACATTTAATAAAATTGAAAAATACATGTTTTTTTTGAATTTTAAAATAGCAATCAATTTTCATTGAACTTCAACTAACGTCGTCATAGAACTTCTCTCAATCAATATTTTGTAATAAGGGGTGATTTATCAAAGAGATAGTTTTATCAAAAGATATTTGTTAATTGTAGTAAATATTTTACAATTAACCATCTTCTAAACCGTTGGTATAGAACTGTTGTGTTGGTATTCACGACATACTATTTAACTATCTTAATTATGATAACATATTTCAGCAGGATTAGAAAGTTTATGATTAATAAGAATAGATTGGGAAAGTATTTTTATTACGCTATAGGTGAGGTTATTTTAATCGTACTTGGTATTCTTATAGCTGTAGAAGTCAATAATAATAATGAAAATAATAAATCAAATCAAAAAATTGATTTGATAATGCAAGATGTTTTAATCGAATTGTCTAGAAATATTGGCAATACACATTCTCTATTTCGTTTCTATAATCAGAAAGATTCTATTTATAAAAAGTATGTTAATTATGAATTTTCGTTTGATGAGCTGACAAATGAAGAATTATATGAAATATATAATCTTACTCAGGATATTACAGAGATAGAATTAGGTCAGTTTGCATATGAACATTTAACAAATAACCTTGATGTAATTCCTTCCAAATATAAGGAAGCTGTAGAAGATTTGACAAAGTTAAATTTGTCTGATAAGAAAGGAGTAGAGCTCTATAATATAAAAATGGATGAGTTAGTTAATGATAATACGACCTATCGTGTACAAAATAACCCATTTTATTCATCCACAAAAATGCTTAGAGATGATTTGATCAAAATTATTTTAGATTGGAGATTTAAAAATGAAGCAAAGCATTACTGGGATACTGGAATTAATGGTCATTTGAATTATGCCCTAACATATAGAGATAAAGCGATAAAATGTTATCAGAAAATTGCCAAATCATTAGATAGACCTATTATTGACCAAAGTTTTATGGTAGACGAAAAAACTTTCGAACTATGGGAGGGTGTATATTATTCGAGAATTTTTCCCGAAAGAACATTGGAAGTTTTTGAAGTAGAAGAAAGACTTTATTATGTTTTCGGTAATGATAATGTTGAATCTGAAATTATACCATTTTCGGTATCTAATGGTTTAGATAGTCATGGTAATTATTTTTCAATAAAAGTTACTGCACGTGATACTACAATTATAAATGAATATGATTTGTATAGTAAAGTCAACAATCACTAAAATGACTTTTGTTAACTTTTTTAAAGTGAGTTTGATTAGGAAGTTTGATAAATAATTTATCTCATTTAAGAATGGTTTTGTAAAGCGATGAAAATCTTAAATAATGTGATTTGAAAATTAGAAAATCTATAAAACGAATGCTTATTGACTAAACAGTTATTTTACCGAAGGCTCATACATATGCGAAAAAGAGTAGGAGTAAGATAAATTATTTTTTGTTTTAGTTAAATAACTATAGAAGCGTATCACGATTAATATTTTCAAATAATTTATCTTCTTTTTCTATTAATGGGTCATACCAATCAGCCTTTTGATTTATCCAATTTAACCATTCTTTTAGCTCTAAAGTCATTTTGTTATTCTCTATAGCATTAAGCTCTACAGCTTTTATATAGTTACGTAAATCCATTGATTTTTGCCAGCGGCTAGAGTGGTTTATAACAGACTTGAAGGTTTCTAATTCTTTAGCTCTTCGTAATTTTAATTCTTCTTCAATTTTTTTCTTCCGCTCATATTCTTTGTGCCAAATTTCCCTCTCCTTTCTTTCCTTAATCTCACGCTTAGCCCTGAGCTCTAGATAAGCTAAAATGTCAGGTAACTTGTGCTCTAGTAATTTATTTTTGGAATCACTCCAAGTATATTTATGAAAGTTATCAAGTTTAAGTGTTAGTTTACCTGAAGGAAAATATTTAGCTTCTTTCCAATCGTATTTTGGGTGTTGCTCCATTACCCTGATGTTGCTTTCTCTAATTCTTATATAGTATGTCTCTCCAAAAACAATTAGTTTGGTGCCGTTATGATTAGCATATTGTTGATTAGCGTGCACGACTAAAGAATGTCCTCTTCTATTTAATAGCTTGATTAGTGCATCAGTGAAAATTAATGCTCTTTTTTCTAATTTATTAGAAACATTAATGGATAATACTCCTTCTTTTGGCGGGTCAATTCTGGTATATTTTTTAGCCTTTTTAATTTTTGTAAAATACTCTTTAGCTGTTTTAACTAATTTATCTGGTTTATTAAGTTTTGTTGTTATTATTTGAGGTAATATATTGTCACTTTTTATATCTCTAATTAATAAATCTAACTCAGTTAATTTACTTAAAACTGGTTCTCCTGAAATACGTTTAGGTAATATTATATCGCTATTGTCAATAGAACTTTCTAATAGGGGAATTGGAGCCACTATCTTTCCGTATTTTATCTTAGACCAATGACCTTTTAGGGGTAAAGGGATATCTTTTTTTTTGCATAATTCTTTAAAAGCATTATTAGTTATCGCAAATTCTTGAATAATTTTTGAGATTGGTTTCGACCATACTAATTCGTATAATTCTAATCTTGAAAATGTCTTGTTATTCATTTTATATTTTAACCATATTTATAATTTATTAGATAGGCATTTATAAAATAAAGGAGAGTACTGATTTTTGGAATCATTTGGTATAAAAATTATATTATAATTAAATATGCGTTAGAAATTTGCTTTACGGTTTTCCGTAATCAAAGATTTGCAATAATGAATAACTTGTGAGAATATTCCGTGTATGCTAATTATACACTTATAAAGTTGGAATTATAAGTTGTTTATTCAACTGTCTTATGAAAATGAACAAGAACCTATTTGAGTTTAAAATTACAGATTAGGATTTTTTTATTATCTGAACTTGTCGATGAGTTGGAAATTGAAAATGTAACTTTTAAATGGGAATAGGGTCGCTATAATTTAGAACTTTGTTATCTTCAATTTTTATTCCCCCTAACAATTTTAATTTAGAGTATTCTATGACTAACATAAAAGAGTCAGCTAACTTTATATGGTCTATTGCAGACCTTTTAAGAGGTGATTATAAGCAAAGTGATTACGGCAAGGTAGTATTGCCGTTAACTGTTCTAAGGCGTTTAGATTGTGTGTTGCAAAACACCAAACCTGATGTAATAAAAAAGTATAATCAGGTGAAGACAATGAGCATACAAAATCTTGACCCCATACTTAATAAAGAGGCAGGTTATAACTTTCACAATAAAAGCCCTTTCAATTTTGACAAGTTAATAGCAGACCCAAATAATATAGCCTCTAACCTTAGAAATTATATTAATGGATTTTCAGAAGATGCCAGAGAAATCATAGAGCAATTTGAGTTCGATAATCAGATTACAAAGCTAGATGATGCCAATCTACTTTTTATGGTCTTAAAACGCTTTCAGGAAGTTGATTTGCACCCTCAGCGTATTTCTAGTATGGAAATGGGCTATATGTTTGAGGAGCTTATAAGAAAGTTTGCTGAAATCTCTAATGAAACAGCAGGAGAACATTTTACACCTAGGGAGGTTATTCGGTTAATGGTCGATTTGTTGTTCATGAATGACAGGGAAATTCTAACCCAAAAAGGAATCGTAAAGACAATTTTTGACTGTTGTGCGGGTACAGGGGGCATGCTGTCTGTAGCAGAGGAATATTTAGTAGAATTAAACCCAGATGCGCGCTTAGAGGTATTTGGTCAAGAGCTAAACCCAGAGTCCTATGCTATCTGCAAATCGGATATGCTAATTAAAGGTCAAAACCCTTCTAACGTTGCAAAGGGCAATAGCTTAAAGCGTAAAGATGATACCAAGCTAAAAGGTGATCAGTTTGTAAACCAGAAATTCGATTATCTAATTACAAACCCTCCGTTTGGTGTAAAATGGGGTAAGGTGCAGAAAGAGGTGAAAGACGAACATGAAGAATTGGGTCACGGTGGGCGTTATGGGGCAGGTTTACCTTCGGTAAGTGATGGTTCTTTTTTGTTCCTGATGAATTTAATGTCTAAGATGAAACCTAAAGAACAAGGTGGTTCTCGTTTAGCAATTGTTTTTAATGGTTCACCTTTGTTTTCCGGCTCGCCTAGCAGCAAAAAAAATGAAAGCACTATACGACAATGGATAATTGAAAACGACCTCTTAGAAGCTGTTATAGCTCTCCCTAATCAATTGTTTTACAATACAGGTATAAGTACTTATATCTGGATAATTAGCAATCATAAACCTGCTGAACGTAAGGGTAAAGTGCAGCTTATTAATGCTATTGACTTCTTTAAAAAAATGAGCAAGTCATTGGGAGATAAACGTAATGAGTTAAGTGAAGAACATATAAAAGAGATTACAGCTCTTTACGGGAACTTTAAAGAGAGTAAGTATTGCAAAATTTTTGATAATGAAGACTTCGGTTATTCTAAAGTAACCGTAGAACGTCCAGTTTTAAAAAATGGTAAAATAGTTACCGATAGCAAAGGCTACCCAAAACCAGATAGTAAATTACGCGATACCGAAAACATACCTCTAAAAGAAAATATTGCTAAGTATTTGAAACGGGAAGTATTGCCTCATGTGCCAGATGCTTGGATAGACGAAAAGAAAACGAATATTGGTTACGAAATTAACTTTACCAAATACTTTTATGAGTACAAGCCATTAAGGTCTTTAGAAGAAATAAGGGCTGATATTTTAGCATTGGAGGAAGAAACTGATGGTTTAATTAAACAAGTTATAAGGTAATGAATAAAAGATTAGGGAAATTAAACAAAGTCAATTTAAGGGAATATTGGGCGCATGAAGCTCTTGACTTTACCCAATGGTTAGCAAAAGAGGAAAATATTCAGTTATTAAGTGACGAAATAGGTGTTTCGCTTGTCAATGTTAGACCAGAAGAGGCTATAGGGAGATATAATGTTGATTTAGTGGCTACCGATGAAGATTCTGAGCGTAAAGTGATAATAGAAAATCAATTAGAATATACAGACCATAAACATCTAGGTCAAATAATTACATATGCATCTGGTTATAATGCCAGTATGATAATTTGGATTGTTAAGGAAGTTAGAGAGGAACACCAAAAAGCAATGGAGTGGCTAAACAACAACACTTCAGCAGATTTAAGTTTCTTTTTGATTCGTATGGAATTGTGGCAAATTGGTGATTCACCTTTTGCTCCAAAATTTCATATTATAGTTGAGCCTAATGACTGGGCAAAAGCATTACAAGAAAGCACTACTGCAACTAAAGAATTGACCGATACCAAATTAAGTCAGTTAGATTTTTGGAAACAGTTTATGGATTATGCTAAATCCAACAATACTATTTTAAGAATAGGTAGAAAAGCTAGAGCGCAGCATTGGTATAATATAAGTTTTGGGACTTCTGATGCACATATTGCTTTAACAATAAGTACGAGGGACAATGTTATAGCATCAAGTATTTATATATCAAGGTCACCAGAATTATTTGACAAATTCAAGTTAAACAAGGAGGCTATAGAAGAAGGATTGGGGTTCTCTTTAGAATGGCAAGAATTAGAAGGACGTTTAGCTTCAAGAATTACCGTTGGAAGAAATGCCGACCTAAAAAATGAAGAAGAGTGGGAGACCTATTTTAGTTGGCTCCTTGAAAAGGCTGAAAAAATGGCTAAAGAATTTTCTAAATATTATTAATGAAGGGTTACGAAACATATAAAGATTCTGGTGTAGAGTGGATTGGTGAGATTCCAGCTTCTTGGAAACTGAAGAGAATTAAACATACTACTTATGTTAAAGGACGAATAGGCTGGAAGGGGTTAAGGTCGGATGAATTTCTAGAAAAAAGTGATAGTTATGTAGTGACTGGTACAGATTTCAAAAACGGAATAGTAAAATGGAATACTTGTTATCAAGTTCCAAAGGATAGGTATGATGAAGACCCATTTATACAGCTTAAAGAAGATGATTTGTTAATCACAAAAGATGGGACTATCGGGAAAATTGCTGTTGTGAAGGATATGCCGAAAATAGCAACCTTAAATAGTGGTGTCTTTGTTACTAGACCTAAAACGGATGATTATACCTCAGAATATCTGTATTGGGTCTTGGAGTCTGATGTATTTAAGTCATTTTATGATTATAATAAGTCTGGTTCCACAATTCAACATCTTTATCAAAATGTCTTTAATGAGTTTAAGTTTACATGTCCTGCTTTAGAAGAACAAAGAAGTATAATTAATTACCTCGACCAAAAAACAATTCAAATAGATAGGTTAATAGCCAAAAAAGAGCAACTCATTCAACTATTAGAAGAAGAGCGTACTGTTATTATAAACCAAGCAGTTACCAAAGGTCTTGACTCTACAGTACCAATGAAAGATTCTGGTATTGTTTGGTTGGGTGAGATTCCAGAACATTGGGAAGTTAAGCCATTAAAGTATTTGGTTGAAAGTAACAAGGAAAGTTTATCTGAACAAACTGCTGATGACTTGGAAATAAATTACATTGAAATTGGAAATGTTAGTACTTCTGATGGTATTCAAGAATATACCAGTTATAAATTTAAAAATGCTCCTTCAAGAGCGAGAAGAATAATTTCTAAAGGGGATGTAATTGTATCCACGGTAAGAACATATTTGAAGGCGATAGCATCAATTGATGAAGAGTTTGATGGCTTTATTGCATCAACGGGATTTGCTGTCTTGACACCAAAATTAATTGTATCAGAATATCTTGGTTATTTAGTAAGAGACGAAGGATTTATTGGGGAGATAATTTCATTGTCAAAAGGTGTAAGTTACCCATCTATAACAACTCAAGATTTGAACAATATTAAAATTGCACTTCCAAGTAAAGAAGAGCAAATTAATATAGCTGAATCAATTAAAAATAAATTTTATAAAATTGAGAATACAACACTTTTAATTTCTAATGAAATTAGCTTGTTAAAAGAATACAAAACTACATTAATTAGTGATGTGGTTACAGGTAAAATTGATGTTAGAGAAGAAGTGTTAAGTTAGAATTTTACAATATGAAATTTAAAGAGATAAGCGAATTATTTTCAGCACTCCAACAAGCAAAGTTAAACAATGAGGTAGAATGGGAGTGTATAGGTAAATCAAGATACAGAACCAACTGGAATGATCAAGAAATAGAAGTTGATAGAAGAAATAACATTGATAAAGATGTTCAGGAAATATATCTAAAGGTAGAAGACTTTGAAAGTACATATACATCAAGTACAGAAGAGTTTAATATTCTGGCAAAATTTATTGAGAGAATTTAATGGAAGCAATAATTAATAGGGTTAAGGGTATTATAGATTTGTGTTGGGATAGTTTCTCGGCAAAAGTTGGTTGTGGTCTTATTGTTATTAATAAAGAAGCTTCAATGCAGTTACAGTTTGCGTACTTGATCAAAAATAGTTTGGACTTGGTTGTATATAACGAAGACGAATCTGTTGAACTAGAGCTTGAAATGGGAATTCGAGTTGGTGAGAAAACTAGAGTTTGCGATATTATAATTCATATTGAAAAAGGAACGGATAAAATTGAGTTACCCATTGAATTGAAATGCTATAGGAATATAAGTTCATCTAGTGGTAAGTTAAGAGGTGCGCAAGACCTCTTTAAATTTGGAGTTTATGAAGATTTAGAGTTGTTGGAGTCTTATGTTGGTGATAACCGTATATCGGGAGTACAATTAACTATGACTGATGCTCGAAATTTTGTGTTTCCAAGAAATAAAAATGGTAAAAGTTGGGATTATGATATCTCTGACGGACATAGTATTGCAAATGGAATTGAGTTAAATACTCCAATAGGAGGGAAAGAAGTATCTATTATTTTGAAAGGTAGTTACAATTTTACATGGATAAATAAAGGAGCATTTTATTTCTTAAAAATGCAGTCTAATGAGCATAAGTGGGTTTATGCGCATAATGAAGATAATACTGCTAGATATACTTTGGGTAAGGTAGGAAATCGGAATTTAATTTGTGTAGGTATTAACCCTAGCACAGCAACTCCAGATAAACTAGATACAACACTAAGGAAAGTAAGCAACATAGCAGAACAAAAAGGATATGATGGTTGGTTAATGCTCAATGTATATCCTCAACGAGATACCTATCCAGAAAACTTAGGTACAGAAAGTGATGCATATCTTATTAAAGAAAATAACAAAGCAATTAAGGAAGTGTTGAGTAGCTATGATTTTACTGATTTATGGGCAGCATGGGGAACAACCATAGAACACAGAGCAAATTTAAAAGATTGTTTAACTGAGCTTTCTAAAAATTTTAATTCCTCTTATAGGTGGCTTCATTATGACGAACTTACCAAATATGGTCATCCAAGACATCCATTATATGTATCCTATGATAAAGAGTTTTCAGAATTTAATATTACCTCTTATCTTGAAAGTCTATGAGTATATTAGTTGGTATAGAAGAGTTGTTGTCAGGGAGTGTCGTAGAAGGCACTCGTATGGAGTTTAAAAAAGGTTGGAATCCTACACCTATAATGCGTTCTGTTTGCGCTTTTGCCAACGATTTTGAGAATGAAGGGAGTGGTTATATTATAATTGGTGTTGAAGAAGTTGATGGTAAACCTATACGACCTGTTTTTGGGTTTAACCCTGCCCAACTTGAAAAGGTTGAAAAAGAGCTTTTGGGGTATTGTAATACTATAAAGCCTTCATATTTTCCAAGAGTTTCACTTGAAAGTATTGATGATAAACATGTTTTGGTATTATGGATTCCGGCAGGTAGCAACAGACCTTATGAAGTTCCTGACGATGTTATCGCTAAACATAAAACCTATAACTATCGTATTCGTTTTCAGTCCAATAGTATAGTTCCGAATAAAGAACAAGAAACAGAGTTAATTCAATTGACCTCTAAAATTCCTTTTGATGATAGGGTAAATACGCAAGCCAGTATTGACGATTTAAGTTTCTCTTTAATGAGAGAACATTTACAAAAAACTAAAAGTAGATTATATCAAGAAAGTGATTCTATGACTGTTGAAGAATTGGCAGAAAAAATGAACCTATCTCAGGGAGCAAAAGAACATCTGTTTCCTAAAAATGTGGGCTTACTTATGTTTTCAAACCATCCAGAAAAGTACTTTAAGGGTATTCAAATAGATGTTGTGGAATTTCCTAAAGGAGTTGCTGCAAAAGAGTTTAATGAGAAAATTTTTGAAGGAGCAATTCAAAAACAATTGATAGATGTGCTTTCCTATATAAAGACAAATGTTATAAAAGAGAAAGTAATTAAACATGTCAATAAGGCTGCTTCTGATAGGGTTTTTAATTATCCGTTTAATGCTATAGAAGAAGCTTTGTCTAATGCAGTATATCATAGAAATTATGAGTTGCAAGACCCTATAGAAGTAAGAATTTTGCCAGAAGCTATTGAGATAATAAGTTTTAATGGTGCAGACCCTGCTTTAAAACAAGCTGATTTTGATAAGGGTATTGTTAGAGCTAGGCGTTATAGAAATAGAAGAGTAGGGGAGTTTTTAAAGGAATTGAGACTTACAGAAGGTCGTGGTACAGGTATACCTACTATTGTAAAGGCTTTAAAAGATAATGGGTCTAGTGAGCCAAAGTTTGATACTAATGAGCCAGAAAGAACTCATTTTTTAATTGAGTTACCTATTCATGATACATTTATAGATGTAATGAGTAAAAATGTCGAAAAGTATGTACAAATAGCAAAATCATTAGATAAGCTTCAAATAGAAATATTGAAGTATGCTTTAGAGCCTGTTAAGAAAAAAGAACTGTTGGAAGATTGTTTGAAGATGTCAAATCAGACTAAAAATTTTACCACTCATATAGAACCGTTAATGGATATGAATTTAATTAGTATGACGTTACCAGATAAACCAACTAGCCAATTGCAAAAATACTATACTTCTAACTTAGGAAAAGGAGTCCTTCATGTTATTAAAGAAGGAGAGATAAAATAGGAGTTAATAAGAGAATAAGTAAAAATGTAAATAAGAGAGAAACTTAAAAAGTAACTAAGGTAGTAACTAAGTTAGAAGTTGAATGAAGAAGAAGGAGAGAAACTTATAAAGTTGATAAGAAGATAATACATACAGCATCTAAGAGAGAAGTTAAACAAGATGTAGAAGGAGAAACTAAGTTAGAAGTTAAGAGAGAAACTTACAAAGTAACTAAGGAGGTAACTAAGGTAGAAGTTGAATGACGAGGAAAGAGAGAAACTTAAAAAGTTGATAAGAGGGTAATACCTACAGTATCTAAGAGAGAAACTAAACAAGATATAGAAGTAGAAACTAAGTAAGAAGTTAATAGAGAAACTTACAAAGTAACTAAGGAGGTAACTAAGGTAGTAACTAAGTTAGAAGTTGAATGAAGAGGAAGGAGAGAAACTGAATAGACAACTTAAAAGGGTAACATAAATAAGAAGATTAGAATATGGCTAAAGGAATACATACAGAACTAACTTTTGAAGAAGCTATAGAAGTATCATTATTAGAAGATGGTGGTTATGTTAAAGGACATTCTAGAGACTTTAATACTCAGTTAGGTTTATTTCCTGTTTATATTACAGACTTTCTTAAAGATTCTCAACCTAAAGCATGGGATAAGTTAAGTAACATTCATAAAGAAGAGGTAGAAGATAAAGTAATTCAAAGATTAATAAGGGAATTAGATTTAAGAGGCACACTTGATGTTGTTAGAAACGGATTTACCGATTATGGAGTAAAGTTTAAAATGGGCTTTTTTAAGCCTGAGACAACACTCAATGAAGATGATGAGCTGTTGTATAGTAAGAATCATTTAAGCGTAACAAGACAACTGTATTATGAGCGAAAAGGCAACAATTCTTTAGATATGGTTTTAAGTCTTAACGGCTTACCAGTTTCAACAATAGAGTTAAAAAATCAATTTTCGGGTCAGAATGTTACCAATGCAAAAAAGCAATATGTGTTTGACCGTGAACCTAATGAGCCTATTTTTTCCTTTAAGAAAAGAGCCTTGGTTCACTTTGCAGTTGATACAGATGAGTGTTTTATGACCACTAAATTAAGTGGTAAGTCAACAAGATACCTTCCTTTCAATTTAGGCTATAATAACGGAGCAGGTAACCCAATCAATAAGGAAGGGTATAGGACAGATTATCTCTGGAAGTATGTTTGGGCAAAAGACAGCTTTTTAGATATTATAGGAAAGTTTCTACACTTAAAAATAGAAGACTTTGAACTTAATGGAGTAAGTAAGAAAAAAGAAACATTAATTTTTCCCCGCTACCACCAATTAGATGTAGTTCGTAAGTTGACTACGGATGCAAAAGCGAAGGGTGCAGGTACAAATTATTTAATTCAACATTCAGCAGGTTCTGGTAAATCCAATTCCATTGCATGGTTGTCTTACAGATTGTCTAGTCTTCATAATGCTGAAAACAATAGGATTTTTGATTCCGTAATTGTTATCACCGATAGGAAAGTTTTAGATAGTCAATTACAAAATACTATTTACCAGTTTGAACACAAACAGGGAGTTGTTCAAAAAATAGATAAAAATTCTCAACAGTTAGCAGACTCTTTAATGGCAGGGTCAAACATTGTAATTACTACCCTTCAAAAATTTCCTTTTATTTTAGATAAGATAGGAGAGTTGCCAAATAGAAAGTATGCTGTCATAATAGATGAGGCACATTCTTCACAAGGAGGAGAAGCATCAAAAAAAATGAAAGAAGTGCTATCTGCTAAAACCTTAGAAGAAGCACAAGATTTAGAATTAGATTCAGGCTTAGATGAAGATGCAGAAGATGAGATTAGAAAGTCAATGGAAGCGAGAGGTAAGCAACATAATTTAAGTTTCTTTGCATTCACAGCAACCCCAAAAGCTAAGACAGTAGAAGTATTTGGTTCTAAAGGGACAAATGATATTCCAAAGCCTTTTCATTTATATAGTATGAAACAAGCTATTGAAGAAGGTTTTATTTTAGATGTACTTCAAAATTACACGACCTATAAGACCTATTTTAAACTATCCAAGGAAATAGAAGAAGACCCCAAAGTAAATAAAAAACAAGCTTCAAGAGCTATAGGAAGGTTCTTGTCATTGCACCCACATAATTTGGCTCAAAAAACTGAGGTGATAATTGAGCATTTTAAACAAATAGTATCCAAAAAGATTGGTGGCAAAGCTAAAGCAATGGTTGTAACAGGTTCTAGGCTTCATGCGGTACGTTACAAAGAAGAGTTTGACAAATACATAAAAGATAAAGGTTATACAGATATTAAAACCGTAGTAGCATTTTCTGGTAAAGTAATTTATGATACTTACCCAGAAGGAGTAACAGAAGTAGAACTGAATGGTTTTAAAGAAAAAGAGTTACCCAAAAAGTTTTCTAGTAATGAGTATCAGCTACTTTTAGTTGCAGATAAATACCAGACAGGTTTTGACCAGCCACTATTGCATACAATGTATGTAGATAAAAAATTATCTGGGGTTAAGTGTGTGCAAACCTTATCTAGGTTAAATAGAATGCATGCAGGTAAAGAAGATACTTTTATTTTAGATTTTACAAACGAAGTTGAGGACATTGTAAATTCTTTTCAGCCCTATTATGAGCTAACCACTATAGAAACCAATACAAACCCAAACCATTTATACGATTTAAAAGGAGAGATAGAAAAAGCTCAAATAATTTGGGAGTCAGAGGTGGATAATTTTTGTAATGTGTATTTCAAGTCCATGAGTGTGCTGAATGTAAAACAGCAAGGTAAGTTAAATGCATTTGTAGACCCTGCTGTTGAACGGTTTAAACAACTACCAGAGGAAGACTCTAAAGATGATGTAATAGGAACAGAAGTAACACAAGATAATTTTAAGCATGCTTTACAGACTTTTACAAGAACCTACTCTTTTTTAACTCAAATAATGCCTTTTGCAGATGTTGACCTAGAAAAGCTCTTTACCTATAGTAGATTTTTATTAAAAAAACTACCAAGAAAAAGTCAGCAAGACAGATTTAAGTTAGGTGATGAAGTTTCATTAGAGTACTATAGACTACAACAAATTGCAGAACAAAATTTAGTACTAGAAAGTCAAGGGGAGTATGGTTTAGATGGTATTTCTGAATCTGGGATTAGAGCTACTAAAGAGGAAAAAGAAGCTTTGTCGGAAATTGTTAATGTATTAAACAAAAGATTTGGTACTGAGTTCGCAGAGGCTGATAAACTTTTCTTTGACCAGATTGAAGAAGAGTTGGTTGCAGATGGCAAGCTATCAGAACAAGCTCAGAGTAATACTCTTGACAACTTTAAATTTGGTTTCGAAGATGCTTTTATGGATAAGCTAATTGGACGTATGGAGCAGAACCAAGACATCTTTAGTAAGATGATGGATGATAAAGATTTTGGTGCTTTAGTGAAGAATTACATGCTTAAGAAGGTTTATAAACGATTGAATGAATAAAGGTTTAAAACTCGAAATACTAAGAGAACTATTAACTCAGCAATCACCATTCTATTATCGTGAAGATGGGGATATTATGGAGTTTCTGTTATCCATTTGGGATTTAAGAGCAATGCCGGATACAGATGGAAGATATAAAGATGCATATGGTGATATTATTCAACATATAATTAATAATGATGATTGGGATTATGAGTACTTATTTATAGAAAGATTAAATCTACTTGAAAGCAATGATATTTTTATAAAATTCTTAAATAGAATAATTCATCCTGATACACGAGGTGACGAAAAAAGTATAATGGCATACTATTACCTTTTGCAACCTTATTTGAAGAGGGCTGATTTAGGTTTTAAACGTAAGGCATTTAAATCGAATGAATTACCAATATATGAAGTTGAACAATACGAAGAAAATAGTATAAGTACATTTGGTTTAAAAGATAATTCAATTCCATTTATAGTTGATTTTAGACCCAACGGGCATTCAAACCGAATAAAATCTCATAGGAGAATCAATAAATTTCCTTGTTTTGTTTTAGCTTTTAATTACGGATGGAATGATTATAAAATAAAATCCACATTTCATTTGTTCTTTCATAGAGACAATATTCAAGCTTACCATGTTGGGGAGGTTAAAATTATTCATGAAAGTGCGACTAATGCTTCTGAGGTTGTTCCTGCTGAATTTACAAATCTAACTTCTGATTTCTGCTCACTTGGTCAGAGTAGTCAATATTATAAAACTTTAAAGGAGTTGTTTCCTAAAGAATTTGAAGATATTTTGTGGGCGTTAAGAGATTCAGCCTTTTTCTTGGAAAATAGAGAGCGTTTTGAACAAAATTCCAATTTTAAAAATTCTTTAATTAGGGAAAATACAGCAGAGCGATTACTTAGAGAAGCGAAATATTTACTATATGATTATGATTTAGAGAATCTATATTCCTTCTCGTATAAATTCAATCCTAAGTTCGCAGAAAATAATTTGAACGTAGATTTTAATTTTAAAGATAGTGATTTTGCCTATGATAGAATTTATGGGATAATAGGTAAGAATGGTACAGGAAAAACACAATTAATCACATCTCTTCCATTAGATATTTCTAAAAAAAATGATACAATTTTTAAGCCAAAAGCACCACTATTTAGTAAGGTGATTGCTGTCTCTTACAGTTCGTTTGATAGCTTTGAACTACCTAGAAACAATGCAAAATTTAATTATAATTATTGTGGGCTTAGGAATGAGGATAATAAGCTTTTAACGGAAGAAGAACTTCTTTTAAGGTTTCATGAAACTCGATTAGATATTGAAAAATTAGGTAGAATCGGTCAATGGATTGATACTTTAAAGAATTTTATTGACAAGGATTCATTATCTCAATTTATGGGCTTCGAAATGGAACATTCTGAGACTACCGATAAGGTGTTTACGTTCGATATCGAAGCGTTTAGTAAGGTGGTGAAACATCTGAGTTCTGGACAAAGTATTATTCTATTTATAATTACTGAGTTAATTGCAAAAATACGTTTTGATTCATTGATTCTATATGATGAACCAGAAACACACTTGCATCCAAATGCCATTTCTCAATTAGTAAATACGATTTATCATTTAGTTCATCAATTCAAGTCTTACTGTATAATAACAACTCATTCACCATTAATCATTCAAGAAATTATTTCTAAAAATGTATATGTTGTTGAAAGGGAGGGGTATTATTCTTCGATACGAAGGATTGGAATTGAGTCTTTTGGGGAAAATTTATCGATTTTGAGCGAAGAGGTGTTCGGAAATCGAGAGATACCCAAACAATATCAAATCATACTGAAAGAAATGGTAGATTCAAGATTGACTTATGAACAGATAAAAGAGCGTCTAGAGTATGGTCAAATCCCGTTAAGTATTAATGCAAGTATTTATCTTAAAAGTTTATTAAATGACCAATCTTAGAGTTTCCAATGAAGACCCAGATGACTTTTTTGATAGGGTGTTAGCATCTAAAAAGAATTCTCCCAAAGATGTTAATTATAAATCAAGAGTTAATACATACAAACCAAATATTAGACTTCATTTTGCTGATTACAATCATAGGTTTATTAGTGGAAGTTTAGGGACTACACCCCCACAAGGTTATGTTGACCCGGTAAAGAAAGATTTATTAAGACTTTATAAGTATGACACGCCTTTGTTGCAAAAATTAAAGGTTGAAGTAACTACTTCATCTAAAGATAGAGTAATTAATACTTGCCAAAATTGTACAATAAATGCTGTAAATAGTTTAGACCATATTCTACCTAAAGAAGAGCTAAGTGAATTTTCTGTACATCCCAAAAATTTATTTCCCTCTTGTATGGAATGCAATGGAAAGAAAAATAGGTATTGGCAAGATGGAGGACAATTATTGTTTCTTAATTTATATACTGATACTCTCCCTAATCTTCAATTTCTATTTGTGTCAGTTAGTTTTGCTGATGGATTACCTGCGGTTAATTTTACAATAGCAAATCCAAATGGAATAGACCCATTGCTATACTCAATTATTGAAACTCATTACACTAGATTGGGTCTTTTACGGAGATTTGAAATGAATACAAATGAAGTAATAACAAACATCGAACATCAAATTTTGGTAAGTAAAGGGAGACTCGCTAGGCAGGATATTATTGATATAATAATCGAATATAATAATTTAAACAGAAGTACACTTGGGTTTAATCACTGGAAAAGCCTATTATCTATTGAATTAACCAATTGTCAGCCATACATGGATGCACTATTTTCGTGAATAATATAGTAGGTAGATTAAAAGAATTTCATTAGTTTTTTTGAGATACAAACTAGCTATAACTTTGAAAATGAAAGTGTTATTCCAAAACAAAAAAGATGATTTAGGTTGTTGGATATACCGAACGCAACACGATAAGATATAGTGTTTTCTTAAGTTAAAAAACTATCCTAAACTTGCACGAAACTAAATAGTTGCAAAATGGATGGAAAATTTATTTATAATGTCGAATATCATAAAAAAGGTAAGCCTAATGGAAAACGTTCATTACATGTTATTGCAGATGATTATGAAGAAGTTCTTTGGACACATGTATTGAAAATGCTCTGTGAGAAAGTTCATGGTCATGATTTTCTTTTTATCGCTTTAAAAGAGAAAGATGTCATCCGCAATAAGTCTAACAATATTATCGCTGAATATACGGTGACCTTTAGAGATAGAATAGATACTACTTATATTGTTAATATGGAAGTGATAGGGGAAAGGGGTATTCTAAAGTAATAAGGGTTTTAAGTAAATTGATTATTTCAATTTTTCTTTTTTTCTAAAAATGGATTTATTCTTCACTACAAGCCTTTCAAGAAAAAAGAAAATAGTAACTAAAGTCAAGCTAATGTTATTACCAAAAATTAAATACACTAAAATTGATACTATTGTAAATACAAGAAAATAGGTTACAGAAGTTAAAAGGAAATTAGAGACAGGATATTTTAGCAGTCTGTTTTTAAAATTATTTTCTTTTTTGATAATTAAAAAAGAAAAGAAGAAAAATATAAACCAAAGACAGATAATTAAAAGTATAGTTATAGTATTTGCACCTTTTTCTAGGCTTAAGAATGTATTTATTAAAATTAAAGAACCAGGTATTTCCCCGTAAATTGTTGAATGAATATCTGTCTCGTAGTTACCAATCACTAAAATTTTATTCTTAATTATAGACCTGTAAAATTCTAAATCAGCACTGGTAAAGTCATCTTTAATAAAATCACTTAAATTGTATAAGCTATATTTCTTAGAATAGAGATCATAATTACTTACCTCTATATTTGGAACGAAGTCATTTAAAACCAATTGCCCATCTAAAAAACCTACAGGACCATAAGAAGTATAATTTACGTTGTTTAAATCTTCATACATTTTAAGTGGTAAAGATTTACCATTTATACTGTTGTTAAAGAGTTTGTATTTAAAGAATATATCTCCAGCTTTAGTTATTGTTCCCAACCCTAAATTTAAATACCTAAAGTCTACTAGGGTTTTGTTCAGGGAATCTTTCCTAGGTAAGATGACGTTTTTTAATTTATTTAAATTATCACTTAATTTTCTGTCATACATAGATTTGTCCTCAAAAAAGATATCAAATACCACATATTTATAACTATTTTCTTGCTGGAGTAACTGGGTAAACTTAATTAGTTTATTTCTATCAGTAATTACTGTATTTCCATTTGAAAACCCATGTTCATCTAAATTATCGACAATCATGTTGTCATAATGGGTGTTAATGAAAACTATATCTTTTAGGTTAGGTTCATTTTTAAACAAAAAATCATTTACAATTGGTCCATAGAAAAAAGCTTTATTGTCTTGGCCGGGCAGAACGTAGATAGTTTGGGCTATGAAAAATAGAATAATTGCAACAGTTGCATTAATCAAACTAAATCTAGCATGTTTTTTATTGAAGTATTTCAATTTTTAATGATTTAAATTGAAATCATTCCCATAAACACTTTTTAAATGACGATTAACTTTATTTTCAATATCCACCTCTCCTAACTCTTTAAGCCATTTAGTATAAATTTCAATTTCTTGTTTAATTTGTTTGATACTTATACTCTGAAAGTATAGATTATTTAATTCAATAAATGTGTCAGTGTTAGAATCATAATAAGAAAGTTTTATTTGCTGTGGTAAAAGCTTGTATTTACCTATGTTGTTGAATGTTTCAGGTTTTATTTCTAGGTATCCTTCCTGACCAATACTTAATTTTCTAGTGTAATTTTTTCTAGACAAGCTATATGAAATTTGATAAAATGAATCGCTAGAAGAAGGTGCTTTAGAAATTTTCATTCTCTTCACCTTTTTCAATGTCCAGTTATCAAAAAATAAAAATTGAGTATTTTGCTCAAATCCCCTTGTGCCAGTGTAATCTTTAAATGGAAGAATGTTTCTTTCAAAATAGTAAATTAATTTGCCTGACGGCTTAGAATCTGCCATATTTTGAAACAATACGACTCTTGCTTTTGAATTACTTAACAATAATGCTTTATCATGTTTGCTTGAAAAATGAAAAGTTGGATTACCGCTAATAATATCATCAGGTTTAATACTTTGGTTTAATGAATCTGTGGTTATAGTGCCGAAGACTTGCATAACTCTGAATTTCTCTTGCGAAGAGACAAGTAATGTCCCTAATAGATAAAAACAAAAAAATATTCTCATAAAGCAACTTTTGTATTGTTTATAAATCTAATGAATTGATTTTCAATATAAAAAATAACTTTCTTTAATAAGTATTAATTATTTTTAATTGGTTTTTATTCTAATAATTTAATTATTCCATTTTGAGCTACTTATTTAAGTATAAAATTATTTTTTTTATTACTGTTTTTGCTATTACGTCTATTAAAGGACAGGATCATTATCTTTTTTCTGAAGAGCATAAGGCTATTCGTAATGTTAGAAATAGTCTTGATAACGAAGATTTAAGCAAACCGTTAGAAAGGATTACAGCTATACACCAAAAACTAATTGATACTGACAATCTACAAAATCCGAACGTTTTTGGTAATTATATGGCTGCGGTCAAAGTGAAAATTAGAATATATAAAAAAAGAAAAGAATTTCTAAAATTATATGAATTTCAATATTTAGAAGCAGAAAGAATCAAGCCATATAAAAAGTATAGTGATCAACACTCAGACTATTATTTTAGACAAAAGATAGATGCTGCCGATAATTATATTGAAGCAATGGATGAATCCTTTGAGTCTAAAAAAAAATCGACACAAAGGCTAACTGCTCTTAAAAATGAATTCAAGAGAACATATTTCGATGACAAAGAGTTGCAAAATAATTTACAAGAATATATTTACTTCCAATATTTTGCTAATAAGTTAAGTATGGTAAATGCCATGAAAACAGAGACGGTTGAAGATTTACAAAAAGTAAAAATGAGATTAAATGGTCTTTTAGGAGAACTTAAGATAACTAAAGAATTTGAAGAAAAAGATTCTGCTATTGAAAGAATTAAGTCATTAATAGGTTTAAATAAAATTTTGTTAAATCAGAAAATGCTTCAAAATGGTGAGTTTCAATCCTATGTGAAAGAATCCAATAATTCCAGAATAGCCCCTAATACGGAGCGAAATATTGATTTTTTTGAGAAGCAGTTTACTAATAATCTAAATTTATATACAACAGGAATGCTTAAGACGCAAATCAATAAACAAACGAGATTGCAGGAAGTAATTAAAAATTATGGCTTCGATGAGTCAGATCCTGAAAAATATAATAAACTAAGTTATCAGATTTATAAGTTTAATTTCTATAATTATCTTGCACTTAGGGATTATGACAATGCCCTGAAGTCCATAAATGAAGCAAATGTTTATTATCCTAAATTAAGTAAACTCGTTCAAAAAGAGGTTGAAAATCACTCTTATTATAGTAATTTATCAATGTTGTACTCTTCTCAAAACAAATTTGAATTAGCATTAGAATACTCCTTAAAAGCTATTGAAGATAAAGTTACAGATGATAGTTTCGATTACATTACTGTTGCTGAAATATATTATAAACTAAATGATTTTGAAAAAGCTGTTGAGTGGCAATTAAAGTATTTAAAATTTTTAAATGAGTCTAAATCTGGCGAGTATAATTATATGTTTTCTTTGGCCTATTTTCAATTATCTGTCTATTTGGCGGCTAATAAACAATATTCAGAAGCTAAAAAGTATCTTGATTTAACACAAATGGAGGAAAAAGAGGGATACTTCAAAATATATAATTTATATAAACTAGCTGAAAGTGCATTTGTTAATTTTCATAGAAAAGATTTTAATGAAGCTGATAATGATATGTTAGCGTTTGCTAAAAAGTTTGAACTACCCTATTTTGAATTATTATTGGGGTTGGATGAAGAGACACGAGAGTTAAGCTACAAGAATGAAAAGTATAATCCCGATTTATTATTCTATTTTTTGTCCAAACGTAAAGATCCATCAAAACCCCTGGTTGGTTTTGGGTATAATTATGCCTTAATGACAAAACAACTATTGCTTAACACTTCAAATACAATAAGAAACAATGCTTCTTTAGATAAAATTCCAGAATTACGAGATATAAATTCTAAATGGACAAAAGTCAAAGAAGAGTTAAAAAAAATAAATGTAACTAATCGAGATTCATTAATGGATTTGTCTAGGGTATATGAAAAAGAACTTGTTTTAAGAGGTAAAAATTCAATTTTAGAGAGCTATAATAGGTCAAGGGTAGATTGGAAAGATGTTAAAAACAGTCTTAAACAAAAAGATGTCGCAATAGAATTTGTAAACTTTATGCCTAGTGAAGTGAATAGAAAAGAAAGTTATTATGGAGCTTTTGTTTTAAGAAAAGACTTAGAGTTTCCCATTTATATTAACTTGTTTGAAGAATCTCAATTGAATGATTTAATAAGTCCTATCGTTAAAAAAAACAATCATCCTGCTAGCGTAATTAAGGATTTATATGAAGTCAATGGTAATAAAATATATAATTTAATTTGGAAGCAGTTAGAAACCCATTTGCAAGGAGTCGAGGATGTTTATTTTTCACCTACAGGTATAATCCATAATGTAGCTTTAGCAGCATTACCAAACAATGACAATATGTTTCTAGGTGAGAAATTCATATTACATCAATTAACTAGTACCAAAGAAGTGATTTCTTATAATGAAATTAGTAGTATCGAGTCGTCAATTTTGTTTGGTGATATTACTTATGAAATAGATAAATTGAATAATTCTACCATGAGCAATTCTGGCTTGAGAAGTGGGGATTTTGATTATTTAACTGGTACAAAGAATGAAATTGAAAATATTAATGAAATTTTAATTTCTAATAGTATAAATACCCTCACTTATGAAAATGACAAGGCAACGGAAAGTAATTTTATTTCTGCACTTACAAGTAAGCCAAGTATAATGCATATTGCGACTCATGCATTTTATTTAAAACCTTTAACAGATGAATACTTTATGACTAACATGCTAGGTTTTGCTAAATTTCAAGAAGATAACGATCCTATGAACCGTTCAGGATTAGCCATGTCTGGAGCTAATTATTTTTGGAGAAATGGTGAAAACATTGGTGATAATTTGGAGGATGGTATTTTAACTGCAAATGAATTGTCTAATTTAAATATGAATGATGTTGAATTAATTGTTATGTCTGCTTGTGAAACTGGGCTAGGTGAATCAAATGCAAATGAAGGAGTTTTCGGAATACAGAGAGGGCTTAAAATGGCAGGAGTAGATAATATGTTGGTGTCACTTTGGAAAGTAGATGATAAAATCACTAGCGAGTATATGGTTAGTTTTTATGAAAATTTAGTTCAAAATGAGATGAGCATAAGTGATTCATATTTAGCTACACAGGAAACCTTTAAAAAAAAATATAAGAATCCATATTATTGGGCAGCTTTTGTCTTAATTAAGTAAGTTTCTTAGAGTATTTACAGGTAATTATAGCTGAAAGTTTAAAGCAACTATTTCATAATAAAATCAGCTAAATCAAATCCATCTATGTAATTTGTATTTTCGATTAAACTACTGCATTTAAGATTATAGCCTAAATCTATTAAACTTTTCATTTTATCACCCCACACTAATAATTCTGATTTATCAGGAAATAGGATTATTTTAAAATTCTTTATTGGATTAAGTAGCTCATGTTTTAGATTGGTTTTTGAACCGGTAGCCATCCAATGATAATTCGGTAATATCATACTCATGATAATTGCAGTCTTTTCTGATTCTACGATGCAAATAGTATTCTTTTGAGTGTGCTCTAAAATTAAATGAAGACCAAAAAGACATTGTTGTAATACAAAAGATTCAATTTGTAATACTTTGTGCATCCAATTTACATGAGGAAATGGTTTTTTAACTCTATTGCCTGTATCACAGTCATATAACATTACTTTTCCAGTGTGTATTTTATGGTGATTGTCTATTTGCCAGAAAATTGTAGCACCATTCCATATATCAGTAGTGCCTATGTAATACATTTCTATAGTTTGTATTACATCCTCTTCTGGAAAATGTTCCAATAAATAATTTACGAAGTTGTTGTCGTCATATTTATTACAATATGATTCGATAACCTTTTCACTTAAATATGAAGGATTTAACGTCTGAATATTTTGAAATGGAGCTATTATAGATTTGTTGCCAGATGGTTGATTAAAGTAGCCGCAATTGCTTTCACGATCACATCTACCGTATTTGGAACTAAGGTAGTTGCCTGTTTCGCTATCCACGTAATACACCAATGTTTTTTTAGTGCAATTTGGGCAACGAAATTTTTTACTTGATTTATCTAATGTGTACTTATATGAATTCATAATGTTTTGGTGATTCGTACCATCGTACCTTTCTAAGATGGTACGATGGTACGAATTGAATTATTTGATGTGATATTTTAATAAATCTTGTAGTGCATCTTCAACAGTATAGTCAGGTCGTTTTTTACGCACTTTCTTTGTCGTTTTAGTTTCCTTAAAATCTGCTTTGAGCATATTGTATAGCAGTGCATATTCCTCAGAGGAAAGTGCTTTGGCTATTGTATATACGTCAGAAGCTTTCATCTTTTAGATTGCAAGCTTTTTAAGCCTTTTTCTTATTGCACCTTCGCTTACGTTCAATTTATCGGCTATTGCAACCTTAGATAGTCCTTCCTTGACAAGGCTAATCATTTCGGCATCTCTATCCTCTAATGTGTTAGTTGTTATTTGTCTAAGGTGGTTTGATTCAGAATCAAAAAATCGAAATCGAAATCCCAGGAAATTATAATCTTTCTCCAATAAGCATATTATAACGTTATTGGTATGATACAAATGCTCGGTATTCCGCTGTTTAATTTGTTTTAAATATCTGGAATTAGGGTCTTCGGTACTTTTGCCAATTGCAAATGCACTATCGCAAAAATTACTTAACATTTTACTTCCGGCTAAGTCATTAACGCTAATAGCTTTAGATTCATCACGTTTAGGGGTATGTGCCAAAACCATCACAGAAACATTTTGTTGCTTTGATATTATTTTTAGTTGCTTCATGAGTTCTAAAGCATTTTTAGCCTTTTCGTTATCATTTTGCAAAAAAGTTAGGTTGTCGATGATTACAACCTTTGCCTTATGTTTCTCAATAATCCCGTTTAATTTCGCAATTAGGTAATCCTCAGGACCTTTATATGGTTTAGGAATATCCAACATTGGATTAATTTCAGCTCTAAGAAAATTGGAGTGGAATATAAAATGATCTTTATAGTCAATGGAGTACCTTTTTTCAAACTGTTTATCAGAAAGTTCGAAATCTAAATACAACACTTTTTGGGGTTGCGCTTCTAATTTGAAATTTTTAATTGGAACACCGGAACTAATGCTTTGGGCAATTTGAACCGCTAAAATTGATTTGCCAACATTGGTGTCAGCATATAGAATACAAACTTCATTTTCATACCATAATTCACTGAAAAGCATGTTTGGTATAGGACGGTTTTTTGCTTCATCCATCCATACATTAACGGGCTTTATAATTAGGCATTCCTTAGCTGATTCCTTTTTAATTAAATCTGTTTCTAAGCTTTGAATATCTGATTGAATTATGTGCTTTATTGTGTTGGTGTTGTTTTTTGAATTCATAGCACAGGAATTTCAAGTGACCATATTTCGTTCATCAACTTGTAGTAGTCAAAGGAAAGATGATTACCGTGTACAGGGAATTCAAACTTTTTACCTTCATAATCTGGTTCCAGTAAGAACCTGTTCAAGTCCCCTAGAACTTTTAAAAATTCCAATTTTAACTCATTAGAGAAGGAACTTTCTGAAAGTACTTTTTCAATTTTCAGTTTGAATGAACTGAGAACGTTTTTTGGATTATTATCCTGCGGATGCATCTGTCTGCAAAATAGCCAAACGAGAAGAGATGTAAACTCATATGATTTTTCGTAAGGATTCTCAAAGGATGCTTCATGGTCGTCAATAGAATCGTCAATATAATTTTCATCTTCTTCATCTAGGTAAGAAGAATCTAAATTATTCAGGTCATCTATGTGATTTATGAGAATGTTTCTAGAATAATTTGACAAAGTAGTGTCATATAATTCCGCTTGTTCTAGTAGTGAATTTTTGAGGGTTTCACTAGCCCTAATATTTATAGTTATATCCATTATACTTGAACTTTTATGTTCGAGTTGCAAGATTTATGTTTTTAACTATGTGTAAAAGGTGATAATTAGGGTGAAACTAGGGTGAATTAGGGTGAATTTGACCTAATTAGGGTGAGCTGAAAATTTTAACACTTATTTATTGTAATTACTCCATTCTAGATTCAATGTTTCCATTCTCTTTATGTGATTTTTATTTGTTGGGTCAGCGAGTTTTAACTCGGCTGAAATTGGGAGAAATAAGTCGTTTATCATATTACGAAATGTTTTCTCTGTTCCTGAAAACAATTCAAGTTCTTTTAAAAAGAATAATAGGCTTACTAAATCAGAACGTTTGCTTTTTTCTAGAGTTTTAATCTGATGATTCATAAATTTAAAGACTTCGAAAGAAAACGATGGGTTGTCAATGTTTTGATATTTTTCAAATAAGCCCGCATTTTCATCAAAATAGATATCAGTCTCAAAATCATATAAGTTATTCAGTTCTAGCAAAATTTCAAGATTTCCTTCGAATAAAATAATGTTCTGTAAGTATTTATTGGAATCATATAAGGAAACATTGAAAAATTCTTCGTCCCCTGTCAAATATGCTAGGACAATCTCTCTTTCTTCTGATAATACTGATGAATAATACTCTCGTTCTAACTTTAAAAGTTCGAATCTGCTTTTTAATGAATTCGATTTAATGTTTAAATTATTATAAATATTATTGAAATTATCTAGCGCTACTTTTCTGGCTTTCTTGTTTTTTTTTCCAAATATTGAGTCATTAAAATTTTTAAAGAACGTTAAAGAAATGACTTTCAAATAGGATATATATCTATCTAGTAAATAATTGTAAATAAGTTTTTGAAGCTTGGTACTACAGATGTAAATTAAATCCTCTTGTTTAAATTGAAAAGTAAAATTATACTCGCCTGGAACCTTTAAGTTTTTAGTGGGCATACTGGTAGCGGATAGTTTTGTAGTAAAATATCCTTTTTCGTGTAGATACTGGTTTTGAGTATCTTCATTCCAATCACTGAATTCTGGTTGCGTTACAATTCCGAAATTTTTATAAACCATTTATTTTAAATATTTTGAATAGTCTTTTGGCAGGCTTGCATCAATTTCTCTCAAATAATCTTCCAACGCCTTTATGGTGCTGTGACCGGTAATATGCATAAGTTTGCCTTTAGCTTCATTCGGACTAAATTCTTTTTCAAATTCTCTATATAGTTTACTTATATATGTATGTCTAAAACTATACATGGTGTAATCTTCTCCTAAGTCAAAATGCTCTTTGACCTTTTTAAATCGCTTAGTAAAGTAATCTCTTCTACTTGATTCTTTTGCATCCCATGTCCCACCTAATGAGTTCTTATTGAATAGATAGCCATTTTTATCAAATGAAGAAATATCGGGCATCTCGTCTAACATCATTTGTGGGATTAATTTTTCTTTAAGGGATTGGTTCTTTGCTTTTACAGAAAGTTGTTTGTTAATTAAATCAATATCTTTAATTTTTAGTCGGCATACTTCAATCGGTCTTAGAAAATTAAAGCAAAGGAATTGTATGAATAGACGTAACACCTTTTCATTCTCAATTAAATAGAAGTCTATTTTTTCTAATAGTTGAGGGGAATAGCTTTTATGCCGAGTTGGTATGGCTCGTAATTTATTTATATTTTTTACATAATTGGATTCTATGATTTCATTATTCTCTAAGGTTTGGAACAATGAAGCTATATCAGTTCGTGAATTATTCCTTGTTCTTGGGCTAGTATCTTGTAATACATCGTTCAAGTATTGTATTACAGTTGTTTTGGTAATTGAAGTTATAGCATGCTTTGGTGTAATACCGTTAGCGGTCAACCATTTCTGAAAACGTGATATTTTACTCTTGTATTTTTTAAATGAATCTTCTCCTAATACCTTTTCTTTGATTTTGAGAGCTGTGCTAAAAGCATCTTCGATACTGATGGACTGTTCTGGGGTTGGTGTTACCTTTTGTATGACAGGTTTTTGAATCGTAGGTGTTTTTCCTTACCTCTATTCTCTAGGTATTTTTTAAGGTTTCCATTATCACCGTATGGATCGAACCCTTCTTGTAAAATAATTTCTATTGCTAGCTTAATCTGTTTTAGAATGTGGTATCTGCTAGTTTTATCTTTGTACCTATTGGCACCCAACTTTAGATTTGTCTGTTTGACAAGTTTTCCTGTTTTTGGATTTCTAAATCGATAGTATACATACCAATCTTTTAGAAGTGCGGTCTTTTGCTCCTTTCTTGTCAGTTTTGACCATTGGGTAATATCGACTCCACCTGTATAGATTTTGGGGTCGGAATAGTTCAGTTTCATGCGTAAAACGTGTACGTTTTCGTGTACGTTAAGTAAAAGTACGGAAATAGAAGACATAAAAAAACGGTTTGTGCGTACACAAACCGTTGTTTTCATTGACCTAAGTCTTAGTAGCGGGGACTGGACTCGAACCAGCGACCTTCGGGTTATGAGCCCGACGAGCTACCTACTGCTCTATCCCGCGGTTTTATAACTCTTTAATTAACAGCGAGTTAATAATCGCTTAAATTTCATTAACTACATACAAAGTATGCGGTTTTATATGCGGTAAAAGTATCATAAAAAAGTTTTGTTTCAAAAGATTCGTATGGATATTTCAGAAAAAAATATAACAACCTTCACTTGTGGGTAATCATGGCGACATGATTTTACACATTAATTTAACTTCAGACAAAGTTCGGTTTACCCCTCTGAAAAGGAGGATTCCTAAAATGCATAATTTGGATTAATACTCCAATTTATCTCTTTCAGCACGATCATCCATTCTTTTTGCATCTATCAAATATCCTTTTGATAACCTTTGAAGTATTGCTGCAACATTCGGATATTTTGATTTTATCCTTAAAGCTAATTTTTCAAAATACATAGCTTTATCACGTTCTATGTCGCCACCTTCAAAGGCACCCCTCGAGGAAAAACTTCTCTTGTTGCTGGTAGCACTTGAAAAATTCCTTTTTAAGCTATCCGTGTTTATTCGCTCGATAATTTCGCAGATTTCATCGGGTGGCCATTCTATACCAGTTTCCGGATACTGAGCCAGACTTTGCCCTATTTTTGCATCAGCTACCTCGATACGATCCGCTTTCTTGGCCAAATCTCTTACGCGATCGATCCAGCTCAACATTTTATCCTTAGCAATGGTTCCATCTGTTTCAACCCCAGGAATACCTTTCCATGAGCTTAAAAGCTGATAGGCTTGTTTTGCACGCTCCTGAATATCCGGATCCGAAGTATCTTTTGCTTCGGCCTCTGTTTTATCATTATCTTTCGGCCTATAAGCCCACTTTAACAATTCAATAAAGAAATCTGGGTTTTCAGAGAGTTCTTTATGAAGAATTTTTGGACTTCTATGGGCACCATATCTTGCCAATACAGGAAGGTACAACCATTCTAAGTTTATGAGCTTTTGGTGCTCAACATCGTTCCTTGCATCAAGAACCTCGAAAATTTTGGAGAGTTCATATTCCCTGAAATTGACTTTTTCATTCGCCTTGACTAACGCCGTTTTCTCTAATAGTTCAACCAACAAATCCGATGGGATGTCCTCGAAAATTGTATGTCCACTATTGATGATTGTAAAAAATCTTTTGAAATATATCAGCCGGTTTGTACCGTATATTTTTTCTTTTTGGCTTAAATTATGAAATCTAGGTAACATGTTGACCCAATATTTTTCGACTAATTCGTTGTTAGTGTTATCTATGAACTCCCAAAGTTCTTTCGATTGATCCAATGGTATGAACAAATGCGCTAACTGTTCATCGCTAAAATCTCCTTTTATTTGTTCATAAAATTCCAAAAGCCACTCAAAACCATTCTCATGAACTTTAAAGTATATATAACTGTGGACAAACCATTCTTCAAAATCTCCTGTTTTCAGAAGTTTTAGTACTGTCAGCACAGATCCATGGTTATCCGTTATATGAGCCAATGCCTTGCCAAAACTCCATTTCTCCTTAACGTCGGAAGCTAATTCAAGAGTTTTACCAATGCCCAATTCCTTCAGAATAGCCATCAAACCTTTTTCTCTTTCTTCGTCAATTTTTATTTCCTGTGTTTTATAGCGATCGACCGCTGCATCGTTGACATCTTTAAAGCCCTCTGGAAAATGGGGCCAGTGGTCATTAAAAAGCCATAGGTGTTTTTTGACGGTATTTTGAGGCTCTAGTTTTTTATAGAGGGCTTCATAATCAGCCAATACTTCTTCCGGCAACGCCCAATCGGTTTCGGGGTATGACCGATGATGGTTTAGGATTTCCCTAATCGCATCCCACGTAACAAATTTGTTCCGTTTCAAATCTGCAATACTCTGATTCGCCAATTCTATAATTTTAACCCTATCAGGCGGGGAAAGTTTTACAGAATTTTTTATCAGCTCGGACAATCTGTCATCGGAGTTGTCAAAAATTGAAATAAGTAAATCAACGACAGTGGAATATGTGCCAAAGATTTCATCATAGGTGTACGTAAGATTGACATTCTCGGCAAACAAACGCCATCTCATTTTGTGAGTGGGCTGTGCAACACCCAAGCTATCTGGCAGCATACTCAATAATAGTACCCAACCTAATTCTTTTTCCTCAAATACCGCCCTTTTCAAAACATCCATTCTTTCGGAAAAATCAGCTAGGGTCTGATAGTGCCATGGCTTATAAATTTCAGCAAGGCTATTGGTAGGTCGATTGGATAAATTTCCACCGGGATCCAATTTGGATAACTTTAATAATAGAACGGTTGTTTCATACAAGTATTCAGGAGCCCAAGCCAATCCCTCCAATGCCCATAACAAACCGGTATGATTACTATTCTTATACAAGAACCCTTCATGCTCCTCGAATATTTCCATTATTGGGGGCGGGTCCATAGACAGGGATTTATCGACCGAATTAAGGAAAACCTCTGGGGAAGCTTCCGAAATTAGTGGTAATTCATGATCCAACGATATCCAAAGTTTTCCGTCCGCATCATTAAGCAATTGACTTAGTAGTCCATCCACCCAATCTTGTGGCATGGCAAGTTGGGGAATTTTAAGACTTTTCCCAAAATGTGCTATCAGTATCAAAGACTGTATCAAGCCTTCTCGCGCCCAACCAGAAAATTTTTTCTCTCGACTTAAATATTGCACTTCAGAAAATAACGGATTAGCATCCTCTATATCGGGATTTCCATTTTGAAAAGCCTGTAGAAAGCACTGCCCTAAAAGTTTTAAGTCTTCTTCCTGTAGTACAGGTGCCAATTGCGTCCATGCATCCAGCGGAGAGAGGAGCCTCCAAGTTTCGCCTATTTGAATTATCGGGGACTCATCGATATCCCTCCAGTATGCTATGACTTTAATATAGTCGGCATAGGTCTGACCCGATAGTTGTTCCAGAAGCTCCCTATCTCCAAGGTGGTTTTCGTTCCATCTGCCGAGCAGTAGTGCTGGTACTATATCTCGGATATCTTCCTTATTTAGCCACTTTGCGGACAAATGTGGAAAACCTATCAATCTTTTTAGAATTGTAATGTTGCGACCTGATTCCCTAGAATACTTTACTGCATCCTCCCTTGATAGGCCCATATCAATTAGACTAGCTACTTGCCCATCTTTTTCAATCGTTGGTAGCACAATGGTATCTTGATTGAAGGAATCATCCCCTCCAAGCGGAACAAGCACGTGATGACCTTTGGCTATTGCCGCATAGAGGGGTTGGGTGTCTTCAAATCTTGGAATTAGGTTGAGAGCTGTCGTGTTAATGCGAATACCTCTATAATTTCCTTCAGTATCGACCAATAGGGTTTTAGAAAAGAATCTCTCGTTCAGTGGCTGATCAAATTGTTTCGCACAAGCAATAATGAAGGCAATCGCTTCTCCTTTGGTCGAAGCTTTAACACCTTTAATTGCAGGACGGTCATTTAGAAAATTTGCCAATAATTCCATTTCCTTTTGCCGTCCCGAGGTAACCGTCTCAGGAGGTAGAATTCCAGCCGGTCCCGAAGACCATTCCTCCCAATATTCATCAGCCGTAACAATACCGTCCATAGGGTATTTTCCGATGTAACTTGAGAACCATCTGGCAACCGCCATAGTTGAATCCAACCATTGTGCTAAATCAGAAGAATCGTATACCCTTATATCTTTCCATTTCTTTTCGGCAATCTTTTCCTGTCTCCATTTCTCTTTGAACTTCCAAAATCTTGGTGTTACAAAAACAAAAGTGGATTGACCTATGTCATAACCCAAGGGATCGGCAGTTCGTTTAGTATATTCTTTTTCTGCTTTGCCCTTGACATTTGAATCTGTCCCAAACTCCCATAATGAAATTCCATCGGGAACATGGTTTCCACAACCCGAACATTTTACAACTCCGTCCCAACCCCCAACGGTCACAGCACTTCCGAACGGAATATCAACGAAAGTCGTATTCGGTGTAGAAGCCCTTGTCAAACGCAACATCAAGTAGGGCAGATAGCCCATGGAATCATAGGTGTCTGCCCAGTTTTCTAGATCTTTTCTATCTATTAATTGCATTCGCCAATATTTTTTCGCAATAGTAAATCTCAATGACCATTGAAAAATGGCAGGAACTTATCATTTACTATTAGTAAATTTAAGAAAGTATATTGGCATGCCGGTTTATGTTTTACAAACTGATTGAAATATCAATATTATTATTCACGCAACACGTACATCCCTTATGAGAATAGCTGTTAATACTTGGCTAAATATTGCCGATAAAGATTTGGAATCTGCCTCCATACTGCATCAAAAAGGACATTTTAGAAACTCTTATTTCCTGTTCCAGCAGGCAAGTGAGAAAGCCAATAAAGCGGCGGCTCTTTTCTCCGGCGATTTTACAGAAAAGGAAGTCGAGGAGGCCTCCCACAATCAATTTAAAATCCCCAGAAAAATTATGGTGCGAAAAGAAGAAAAAATGAAGGCTGCAATAGAGCTTCTTGAACTCTATCCAATGCCAAAAGATTTAGAGCATTTTTCTAATGAGGGTTTTGCCAGATACTACAAATCAATTTCGGATGGTATTCGTGTCATAGACAGTTTGAAAAATTACGATTTGGTTAATTTTACATTGGAAGACCTCGATGACTATCTAGAATTGCTAAAAGGGTTAAAAACTATAGAATATAAGTTTCCGGAAAATAGTAATTCAACACTTAAATCGCACTTGCAAGCCATGGCAAAATACTTTGGCCAATTTGGAACGGTAGATGCTTTAGAAGCAGAAAAGGAAATTATGGATTTGCTTGCGGATAAAAATAAATCGCAAAGCTTTTTTCAAGATATAATACATCGTTTAATACCAATTCAATTTGATTCTATATTTATAGATTATACGTTGTACTTCTGTGCTCTATTGACCATTCAACATAGTTCTATGACAAGATATCCCAACAACGGAATCAATCCAGAGAGCATTTACATCAAAGAACTACCGATTGTACAGAAACAATTGGATTTTATGGAATTGTTAAAGGAGGCGATACTTCGATTGGAGAAAATGAATGCGAATAAACAAGTGTTACAAAACTTGTTTTCGAACCTTAAAACTACTCAATAATAGAAATGCCATTTCAAAGATCAATAAAAGTAGCTTTTGACAAAACTTCAGGAGAGATTCTTGAAGCGGATGATGTCTTTGACACAGCTAAAAATTCATTTGAACTTCGCAGGCAGTATCATAGGGATGAAGTAGAACTCTACTGTTGCGAGTGTGACCAAAAATTGAATGTTTCCAGTAGCAAGTATGATAGACTACATTTTAAGCACCCACCAAATGCGTCGTTCTGTTACTTAAAAGAAGCCAACCTATCGCAAGAGGAAACAGACCAAATGGCACAGCTTTATCGGGGAAAAGAAAGTACAAGGCACAAAACACTCAAGAACAAAATAGCCGAAAAACTTTCCAACATAGATGGTGTTCATTCTATCTGCGTAGATGATACCTTTATTTACGATGAAAATGAAAAACGCAGGCCCGATGTGTATTGTAAATATTTGGACAAAGAACTTGTTTTCGAGATACAGTTATCCGACCTATCCCTGCGTTATATCTATGACCGCCATGATTTTTACCAACGGAAAGGGATCTTTCTTATTTGGATATTGGATGATTTTGATGTTCATGGCCAGCGACAAATGGAACGCGATATCAAATATCTTACGGATTTTCAAAACTTCTTCAAACTGGATGAAGACTCAGAACCTTTTAGATTGCTGTGTACGTACAAATATCCATTTCTAACGGATGATAATAAACTGCTTAGCAAATGGATAGAAAAATCTGTGAGCATTCGGCAACTTAAGTTCAGCGTTGAATCCTGTCAGGTTTATTACTATGACTATGCGGAAAAACTGAAGGTTAGGGAGAAGGAACATGCCAAACTTCTTCAAAAGGAAAGACAAGAGCAAGTCAAAATGCAAACGCATCGAAGGAAGGTAGTGGCAGAAGAAAAAGCAAGTTCTATAATAGATGACCTTCGATTCTTATGGCAAAGTAAAGGTTATAATTTTTCTTCAATCGAAAATGATATGGAAAATTTGGACGAATTCGAACTATCAGTATTGAATGAATCCGATGCTTTTAAACCTAAAGATGGCCAGCCAAGAATTCACTACTGGTTTTCAATAGCAAAAAAGGGTCATATGGGTTTTCTTGAGCATATGATCGATAGTTCATATTTGGAAATCGATTTAAACGAAAAATCCAAGGACAATAATACCCTTCTTGCAACTATGTTTGAAAATAAAGCTATTGAGGATAAAATGTGGCTTTTAAGAAGACTTATCCGAAAAGGGTATACACTAAAGAAAGGGGACGAAACAATATTGGCCCAAATCGAAACAGATCCTATTGAATACGAATCGACATTAATAATTTTTCGTTTGGCAAATGAGCTTAATAATAGTTACATGATTGGTGAACTTTTCGAACACAAACCTCTTATATGCATAATTGAAAGCGCAAAAAGAGATAAGGTTATCGGCTACAGATATCAAAAAAATCAATGGATAGCCTTCGCAAACAATGCCATACATAGTTATACCGACTATTGGAGCTACATCGAAAAAGCCTTTAAGAACTATGGTATTTGGGAAAAATTGATGCTTTTAGACAAAAAGAAAACCTTTCAAAAAAAGTTGGCAAAGTTCCATGCTACGAGTCCAAACCAGAAAGTTGATTGCATACCCTTGCTAAATGCTTTATATCCTGAATTGAAAAAGGAAGAATCCGAATGGTAATTAGAATTTGCCCAATAGCTTTATCTCACACGTTCATATTCAGTGAATTCATAGATAGTCCCATCAGGTTCTACCATTCCCGATTCCTTTCGAATTCGCAATCGTTGACCCGTCAATAGGACCACAATAAATGGTTTGCTAACCTCAGAATTAAAGTGGCTTAGTTTTCCTGATTCCTCAAAAGTCCAAGTACCAATTTCTATAAATGACTGGGCTATCTGGCTATGACATGCAACTTCTCCGATTCCCCAGAAATAGGAGTTCTCTTCTTGTTGGAATGCCTTTACATATCGTATCATATCGTCTTTTTGGCAACTTTCGATTTGAGCGAATAAATCTTCGGTAGGCTCTAAAATTCCCAACGAATCATTAGGTTGCCCTCTAAATTCTGCAATCCTTTTCCAATCCCCTGCTAGATTATCTTCAGTAAATAACAGATTAACCTGTTGTGAACTTTGGTCATCGTCGTTACATGCCATGATAACCAACAATGAAAGTGACAATATGTAAATTGTTTGTTTTAGCATAACTTAACTAATATAAAGTTACTTTTTATCATAACATTCAACATATCTATCTTTAGCATTTTTTCTCCAATTGCAAATAGCGATTGTTCGATGAGTTCAAAAGTTATTTTAAATGGTCGTCCGCTAATTATTTTTAAGTTGGCAATTGAGATTCTTACTTTGGAATTTAGATCTGTTAGGGTTCTTAAAGCCAAAAAGGTCCATCTGATTAGCGATGTTGCCTTTACGTTTCCCTGCGTTTTCCCATAATTTCCAGTATTTTAATACGGTAAACAATAGGAATGCCCCTGGAGTATAATTTACTTGAAAATTCGTTGATGAACTCGACTTCTTTATGTTCTTTTCGTTTTATAATACTTTTAATGCCTTCTGTAAATAGGTGTAACTTTTGTTTGGCAATGGTGCCTTCAAGTTCTTCGAATGTGCCGTGCACCATAACCGACTCCCAATTAAACATAGATTGCATTTCTTCGACCTGTACGGTAACCGAGTTGTTTTTTCGCATCGCATCGATTTTATGGCCTTCCGATGTATAGCTAATAATTGTATTGTCCGCATGATCAAAATAATAGGTAATAGGAATCAAATAGGATTTTCCTTGCCATAGATAGGCCAAGTGGCCCAGGTAATTGTTTCTGAGGACATTCGCACTTGCGCTAATTGTTAAATCTGTCATAGTCATTTTTTTTAAAATTACTGATCTTTTAATATGAGTTGTACGATGTGTAGGTTTCGCTTGTATTCCGCCATCGATTATATATTTCCTTTTTTAAGTTGTTGTGCTGCATGGTTTGCGGCTCGCGCCGTAAATGCCATATAGGTAAGGGATGGGTTTACACAGGCTGCGGATGACATAAACGATCCGTCGGTCACATATACATTGGGCACTTCGTGTATTTGGTTGTTTCCGTTGAGTACCGATGTTCTTTTGTCCCTTCCCATACGTGCGGTGCCCATTTCGTGGATTCCAAGGCCTAGGGCCCCGGGGTTGTCAAAAGGTTCCACATCGCGTAGCCCGGCTTTTTCGAGCATTTCGACAGCAGATTCCTTCATGTCCTTCCGCATGGCCCATTCATTCTCCTTGAATTCGGCATCGAAAGTTACCGTAGGTAGCCCCCAACCATCCAACTTATCATAATCCAAGGTCATTCTATTTTCTTCGTACGGAAGCACTTCGCCGAAGCCGCCGAGACCCATGGTCCATCCGCCTGGTTTCAGGATGGCCTCTTTTAGATCTCTCCCGAAAGAGAGTTCGGCGACGGCATCGTCCCAATTGCCTCTTCCGGCACCGCCTTGATAGCCAAAACCCCGCTTATAATCTTTGCGGTCGGAATCGCCACCAAGATTTCTAAAGCGCGGGATATATACCCCATTTGGTTTTCGCCCCTTATAATATTTGTCTTCAAGCCCGTCAAACTTGCCTTGGGCACCCACACCCAAATGATGATCCATAATGTTCCTTCCCAACTGATTGGAATCATTGCCCATACCGTTAGGGAAGCGATCGGATTTTGATTGCATCAATATGGATGTTGAGGCAATGGACGAGGCGCATAGGAAAATTACTTTGGCCTTGAACTCATGCGCTTCCTTGGTAATCCTATCGATGACCTTTACTCCTGTCGCGCGTTTGGTATCGGGATCATACATCACTTCGTGTACAATAGAATCGGGTCTTAGCGTTAGGTTTCCGGTTCGTTCGGCGGCGGGCAAGGTAGAGGAATTGCTGCTAAAGTACGCCCCAAATGGGCAACCACGTATACAGCGGTTTCGGAACATGCAATGTTGCCGGCCTTCGAATTTTTTAGTTCCAGTGATATTGGCGACTCTTCCTGCCGTGACCACACGGCCATTTAAATTCTCACTTACCTTTTCCCTAAAATGTTGTTCGACACAATTGAGTTCCATCATGGGTAAAAACTGGCCGTCGGGCAATTGCTTCAGACCAAGATTTTCCCCCGATACTCCGATGTAGGTTTCTACTTTATCGTACCAAGGGGCAATGTCCTTATATCTAACGGGCCAATCCACTGCGATTCCCTCGCGCTGGTTGGCGGTAAAATCGATATCGCTCCAACGGTAACTATGTCGCCCCCACATAATGGAGCGCCCTCCCACATGGTAGCCCCGCATCCAATCAAAACGTTTGATTTCGTTGTAGGGGTGTTCCAAGTCGTTCACGAACCACAGGGCACTTGCCGCATTGGTCGTGTAGCCTGTCCTATTCTGCTTTGGTTGTTTTTTAAGGTCTTCCTGTGTCGGCTTTCCTCCGTTCGTAAAATCCCAAGGATCTTTGTAAGCCGTGGGGTAGTCCGTGATATGACGCACCATTCTTCCGCGTTCCAAAACCAGGGTCTTAAGACCGTTCTCACATAATTCTTTGGCGGCCCAGCCACCGCTGATGCCGGTTCCCACAACAATCGCATCATAGGATTGCTGTTCTTCGTTGTAATAAAATTTTTTCATTGTCAAATCTTTTAATAAGCCATTCATTCTTTCGCTATCTTAAAATGTATAAATGACTTTGTGTTCACATTTTTATCATCTTAGAGTATTTAGCTTTCTAATCGGACACCATAGTTCATATAACCATTTATCAATATTCTATAACCTGTAGTCTTTCAAAAACCTTAAATGTGGAAGAAAGGTTAAAAAAAGCATGGTTGTACGTACCATTTGATAAGAAACCCAATTTGCCAACCTGTTGATTAGCCCTGTTCTTTGTCTGAGTGTCTCGCAGGTAATTTCGCTACACTCGCTGATAACCTTTTCAAAGTCAGTGCGAAGGTTTTCGGCAAATTCTACGGAGTGAATTTCCACGTTCATTTCGATACTGCCATAGCAACTGAGACTGTTCAGGTTAAATGAGCCTACGGTGGACCATTTTTTATCTACCACCGTAGCTTTACCATGCACTACAGATTTGTTCCACTCATATATCCTCATATGGTGGTTTAAAAAAGAGGAATACAAATGTTCGGTTGCCCTACGTACCAACGGCACATCGCTAATGCCCGCTAAGATTACCGTTGTCTTTATTCCTTTTTTGCAGGCTTTTTTCAATGCCTTTGCCATTATGCTTCCAGGCAAAAAATACGAGCCTACGATAACTATCTCTTTTTCAGCATGAAGTATGGCATTGGTATAGGCATCGCAGACTTCAGTTTTACTTTTAAGCCAGTCGTTCTGTAAGATTCCAACCCTTGCTTTTTCCACCAAATGCAAGACGGGCTTTATTTTTTTTGAGCTACTTTGTTTAAAAAAATAACCCCTACACAGTTTCTGTAAATCTTCTGCGGCCGGACAATACAACTGCACGGCATAATCAAGCCAAGGTTCGGATTCAGTTGTGCCGTGGTATTTATCGGCAATATTGATTCCCCCGATCAGTGCTGTTTTTCCGTCGGCAACGACTACTTTGTGATGCATGCGCCTACCGAGATAAAAATTGTTCCAAGAGAACAAAGGGGAGAAAAAACGTAGTGAAATACCATGTTGTACGAAATCATTGATAAAACTATTGGGAAGCGAAGTACTGCCATAAGCGTCCAATAGTACATACACTTTTACATTTCGTCGGGCGGCTTCCTTCAGTTGGGCAGCTATCCGATTTCCCGTACTATCGTTTTCAAAAATGTAGGTTTGTAGATGGATTTCCTTTTGTGCCTTTCCAATTATTTTTTCCAACCTATAAAAATAATCTTCGCCTGAATGGACCAGTTCAATATATTCTTCGTCATGGCTCATGTCGTGCCCTGATTTTTTGATATTTTCTTCTGTTGATCTATGAACCATCATTTTTTAGGTTTAGCATGCCTTCCATTTTCGGACAATTCTCAAATACAATTTATAATTAGTCTATACATCTGGAATTTTGCTTAGCGTTATCAAATAACTGACTCAGGGTTCTATTGTATAGTTTTCGGGAATAATCAACAATGGGACTTTGAGATGTTTCAACAGCTTTTTCTCGATACTATTTTTTAGCAAATGTGTAAAGAATCGATGGGCATGGTGGCCAATAACGAGTAAATTCGCATTCCAATTCCGTATGGTTTTATTGATTTCTTCAGCAGGTCGACCAAGGGTTTCAAAATTTTGAATCTTTACTTCTGGATGTGCCTGCTTAATTTTATTGATTAGTTCGATGGCATTTGCCTTTTCTTGGGCCTCAACGTCAGCTGGAAATATACCCGCTGGAATACTTCCCGGAGAATAGCGCACTACGTAAACTATTTCTAATTGCGCATGAATCTGTTTTGCTAGTTCTATAGCGTAGTTTGCAGCGTTCAAGGCAGAATCGCTTCCGTCAATAGCCACTAGTATTTTTTTAATTATTCCCATATCATTTCTACTGTAATCGCAATACAAAATGAAAACCTTCCATTCTATTGCCTTAAATAATAAACCAATCCTATTGCAACCAAAACGACCGATCCTGCAATTATAAAAGGATAATAAAACCCTCCGGCGAGCAACCAAGTTCCCAATACGGGGCCCAAAATCTGTCCGATGCTGTTCGTGGAGCTTTGTACGGAAATGTTTCTACCCGTATCTTCCTTGGATAACAAAGAGACCGCTGAAAGCAGATTTGGGGTTACCATTGCACCACCAGTAGCAAATAGTATTATCAGTCCATATACAGATAGCTCAGTGCCCATAAAGGGAAATACAATGAGCGAAAGTCCGGTTATCAATAAGCCTACTGTGATTTGTTGTTTCGAGGTCATTATCTTTTCCCCATAAGTAGCGAAAACTGGCTGTAAAACCGCCATTACGGAACCGCAAAGCATAAAACCAATACCAACTTGGCTACTATTGAACTCTAATTCATTCTTACCATAAATAGAAAAGACGGTTTCAAAGAGGGTCACAACAAATTGCATAACGAAAGACAGCGTTAACAGAACTATAAAATAGCTACTAAAGGAGACACTGAATTTTGTCGCTTTTTTCCTAATCTTGGTTACTATAGCTGTGTTCTTTAGCCATTTTATTATAACGAACAATACGATTAAACCTAGTACTGCAGCAAAAAGAAAAGGAACCGAAAATCGGTCTAAATGGAATATCCCAAATGAGTACTTCAAATGGACATTGGTCTGTGATAAAAGACCTCCCAACACAGGGCCGAAGATAAGACCGGAACTAATGGCAACCCCGGACCATGCCATTATCTTGGTCCTTCGTTTCTCCGAAGTTATATCACTAAGATAGGCATTGCTGACAGGAATCACTGAGGAAGTAAATATCCCCCCTAAGATACGGGCGACATATAGCATCGTAAGCGAAGTGGCCAGGCCGGTCAGCAAGTTCATTACTATAAATCCGATAAGTCCCACTAAAATTATGGGCTTACGACCATATTTATCGGAAAGTCTACCCCATACAATCACAAATATGAGCTGGAAAAGTGGATAAATACTGGTCAACATTCCTATATGGAAATTGATCAGGTCAGGATCCAGATTATCCTCTAACGCCAATCTTTCCGTATAATAGGGAAGAATGGGCAGCAGAATACCATAACCCAACATTACCACAAATAGACTCAACAGAACCAAAAATATCCTGTTGAGCTTTTCTTTCTTGTCCATTATTTTTTTCCGATTTTCCTTTTTAATAGTTGGGCGTTAATGGCCACTATAATGGTGGATAGGCTCATAAACACCGCTCCAACGGCCGGGCCTAAAACAAATCCTGAAGAATATAATACCCCGGCAGCCAACGGAATGGCAACAACATTATAACCAGTAGCCCAAATCAGGTTCTGGATCATCTTGTTATAGGTGGCCTTCCCGAATAAAATCAGGTTGGCGATATCCTGTGGGTTGCTGTTGACCAGAATAATATCGGCGGTCTCTGCGGCAACATCGGTGCCAGATCCAACGGCAATGCCGACATTAGCCTTTGCCAATGCTGGGGCATCGTTTACCCCATCTCCCGTCATAGCCACAAATTCCCCTTTATTTTGTAATTCTTCTACGATTTCCACTTTCTGGTGGGGCAATACTTCGGCATAATAACCGTCCAAGCCAAGTTTATCGCTTACTGCCTTAGCGGTTTTTTCATTGTCCCCAGTTGCCATCAATACTTTGATATTGTTCTTTTTAAATATCTTAATGGCTTCGGCGGATTCTGGCCTGATCTCATCGGCAAGGGCGATGTAACCTGCCAGTTTTCCATCGATTAAAACGAATACCACTGTTTCGGCAGCATCGCTGTAGGCATCTTCGGGAATGGTTATTTTCTCATCCCTCAAATAACCGGGGCTTACCACTTTTACTTTTTTGTCTTCCACGGTCGCCTCAACACCTTTTCCTGTAATGGCGTTGAAATTTTCTGGTTTTGGGACGGCCACACTATCTTCCTTGACTTTTTTGATAATTCCAACGGCAATCGGGTGTTCGGAACTTTGTTCCAAGGCACTGGCCAGTCTTAAGACTTCAGCTGAAGAATACTTCGTATCTACCGATTCAATCCTGGTAACCCCAAAATCCCCTTTGGTCAGGGTACCGGTCTTATCAAACAGCAAAGCCGATATTTTTCGGGATTCTTCAAATGCCGTTCTATTACGGATCAGCAACCCGTTCTGTGCAGAAACTGCCGTGGAAATGGCAACTACTAAAGGAATCGCCAAACCTAGGGCATGGGGACAGGCAATGACCATGACCGTAACCATCCGTTCCAAGGCGTACACAAATGGGAAGCCCAAAATAAGCCACACCGCCAACGTGCCAAAACCAATGGCCAATGCAATATAGGTCAGCCATTTTGCGGCCCTATCCGACAGGTTCTGCATTTTGGATTTGGTTTTCTGTGCTTCCTCTACCATCTTGATCACTTTGTTGAGATAGCTGTCTTTTCCGGTGTGCTCTACTTTGACTTTTAGGGTACTATTTCCATTTACCGAACCCCCGATTACCTTATCGTTCAACTCCTTTTTGACCGGTTTGGACTCTCCGGTAAGCATAGATTCGTTCAAGTAACTGGAGCCCTCTGTAATGATTCCATCGGCAGGTACTTTTTCCCCAGGCTTGACCAGAATAACATCGTCCTTTAAAAGGTCTTCCAACTTGATGTCCTCAATAGTATCTCCTTTTACCCGGTGTGCTTCAGCGGGCATCATACTGACCAATAATTGTAGGGCTTTTGATGCACCTAGAACACTCTTCATTTCAATCCAATGCCCTAACAACATAATTGCAATCAGGGTAGCCAGTTCCCAGAAAAAATCGACGCCTTGTAACCCGAAAACCGTCGCTGAACTATAAAAATAGGCGACGCTAATGGCCATGGATATTAAGGTCATCATTCCCGGTGCACCCTTTTTAATCTCAGAAACGAGACCCTTTAGAAAAGGCCAGCCACCATAGAAATATACTACGGTAGAAAGGGCGAAAAGAATGTATGGGTTTCCAGGAAGAAGAAAACTATATCCAAAGAATTCCTGGATCATCGGAGAAAAGAATAGTATGGGTACGGTTAAAATCAACGTGATCCAAAACCTTTTTCTAAAGTCGGCAATCATCATTTTATGGTGGTCGTGGCCTGCCATACCCATGGGGATGCTGTCATGATCACCATGTTTCATCTTACTATGATCCATTTTTGAATGATCCATTTTACTGTGGTCCATCTTACTATGGTCGGTCGATTTTGGGTCTTCCATTTTCGAGTGGTCCATATTTGAATGATCCATTTTTGAGTGGTCCATCTTCGAATGGTCCATTTTTTTGTCCTTGTGATCTTTGTTATCGTCCATTTTGTTCTATTTAAGGGTTAACGTAATTTTTTTCGCATTTGTTCTGAAATATTCTCGGCATATACTCCGTAGGCATCAACCAAGGTTCCCTTGATTCCATTTTTAGAAGAGATGGCATACAGGATACTATTGTCATCTGTACTGCTCATCCCTTCAAAACGGTGCAATTCATCTATCTCAAAGTCATCTGGGTGTATTTCCAGTTTTAGGGAAGCGCATTCCAAACAATGGGGCTTGAGATTGAAATCATAGATATAACCCCTTTTTTGAAGGTCTTGTATCGCTTCGGAAAGTGTATCGTAACTTTTCATCGTTTCTTATTTATAGGTCATTGTAAAATAGCTACCGTCTTCTTCAGTGAATTTCTGGTGGGAGAGCAATCCTTTATTATTCAGATTTTCATTTACAGCGTAATTAAGCTGCTTAATTCGTATACCGATTGCATAGGCTTTGATATTGATCTTTGATCTGATGCTTTTACCATTTCCATTGGATTCCAAAATCCGGTCATAAATTTTGATCTTGCTTTTGGAGCCAAAGAAGTCCAGTAATCCTGAATCGAAACTCATTTCCAGTTCAACATCTTCCAAATTATCCAAATCGTACAGCTCCTTGAAATTCTCGGAGTTGGTGTTGATTTCGGTTTCCTTCGATTTGGGATTGGAAAAGGGAAAGGCCATTACCATTATACTCGACTCTTCGGGCCGACATCTGTAGCTTGTAGAATATTTATCCGTGGATTTTCCGTTTTTATCGAAAAGCTCGGTGACCACTTCAATTTCATAATATCCATCCGTTTCTTTTAACTCTCCCGCCTGAAAGGTTTGCTTGTTCAGAAAAACTCCATTTTCGTTATAATTTTCCCTTACTACCAATCTGTCTACGAGTTGGCCGATAAGCATTTCTTCTTGTGCCTGCGCTAAAAAGGATGACATTAAAACGGTTAATATGTAAATGGTTCTTTTCATGTATGGTGCATCAGCTCTGTTACTTCCTTGGCAATAATATCGCTTAGGTCAATGCGGTTGGATTGATGTGGAATTGTATTGCATGTAATGATATTCTCTACATAGGCATCCCAAAGGTCTTGATAGGCATTTTCGGAAAAAACGGCATGGATACCAATGCATATCGCTGGTTTCATTCCGGCATTCTTCAAGTGTTCCGTGGTTTCTATCATGGTCCTTGCCGTAGATATAATATCATCCACCAAAACCGGGGTGGATTCTTTATATTTTTCTACATCGGGTACGGAAACTTCAACATCTCTGTCGCCATGACGAACCTTTTGTAATACGGTAAACGGAACCCCTGCTTTTTTTGCCACATCGGAGACCCATTGCTCGCTTTCGGAATCAGGGCCAATCAGTACCGGATTGTGTATATTTTCCTTGATGTATTTGGAGATGGCATCCGCGGCATGGATGACCCTATTCGGAATATCGTATACCTCGCCCAAAGAACTTATTCTATGCAAATGCGGGTTAATAGTAGTGATGCTATCCGCAAATCCTGAAATCAATTTTCCGAAATAAGTGGAGGTAACCCCTTCCCCCTCGTGAAACACTTTGTCCTGACGCATATATGCCAAATAGGGTGCCACCAAACAGGTGCACATAGCGCCTAATGATTTGGCCGTATGGCTTAAAAAGTAGAGCGGCAACAGTTTTTCATCGGGTTCGTGAAGGGTACAGACCATTACTACACATTTGCCTTTCACATCGGAAAGGATACGGGTATAGGATTCGCCGTCAGGAAATTTGCGCAATTTGCACTCCCCGATTTCGGCGTTCATCTTTTTAGCTAGTTGTGCCGTAAGTTCCTGGTTGCCCGGAAGGCTGAACAGTATCGTTTTCATAATCACTTGTATTTAAAATTTTAACATTATGTTTTTCCAGATAGCCCTTCAATTCATCAAAATCACAAACTTCCTCAATGTGTTTCAATCCCTTTTGGGTTTTATTCAAGTACATCAGTTCTGCGGCGTATGAAGTAACCGTTGCCGTAGCAATAGCTTCGTTTTCGCCGGTTGCCAAATATTTCATACTGGATTGAATACCTAAGCTGTCTCTTCCATTAATCTCTATTTGTAGCCCAAACCGTTTCGAACCCATCCGGATGAAATCCAGAACTTTTTTAAATCTTTTTGGACCTAGATTTTTAGACCATTTCAAAAAACCGATTTTCTGAAGTAGATAAAACAAATATGTAATCGTTCTGGAATCGAAACCGATGCGGGTATCTATGGCCTTGGTGTCGACAAGAAGTGGAATGGTGTGATGGTCCGAGAAATCGAACAAATAGAAAGTCCGTTCCCTTTGTTCGTTCAATAACCGGGTCGATTTTGGATGGGTATAACCCTTCACGGAAACACTGCCATCTTTTGTCTTTATTTTGAATGAACTATTTGCCTTTTCCAGCATCCACCTAACGGAATCAATACCATGGGATTCTCCAAGGCCAAGCATCACATAGGTATGTATTTCATCTATTTCGGCAAATCGTTTAGCACCGTTTAATGCAAAAATGTTGGAAAGACCTGGCACCAAACCAACACTGGGAATTACTAAACAATCGGCATTGTCGATGTAATCCGATAGTTCAAAAAATCGTTTGTGTGCCTTGAAAGAGGCACCAACCTCTGTATAATTAATATTGAACTGTAGACACTCAAGAATAAAGGAAATATTCATGGTTTCTCTACAACTTACAGCAGTATGTATTTCATTGAAATCTACTTCTTTAAACCTTTCTTTCTCAACATCTAAATATATGGCCTTGGCACTAAGTCCATTTTGTTCAATAAGCATTTGGGCCTTAACCTTGTTTCTGCCTCCGACGATTATTTTTGAAGGATATCGCAATGCAAGCTGTCGCGAGACAATAGATCCAACGGTACCGTACCCTCCGATTATCAATATTTTATCTTTCTCTACCATACATCATTCGATTTCGATAATGTCATCGTGATTCTCATAATATTCGAGGGCATAGTTCAATTCCCCAGTTGTTTCGGCGTGGAGTTTGTAGAGCAACTCTCCTTTATCAATGGCATCGCCCAAACGGACATTCATCGAAATGCCTGCCAACTTCGATTGTGGCGCTCCCGACAATTTTGCGAGTTTTGCAATCTTTCGATTGTTTATTTTTTTGACCGTACCACGTCTAGGGGCATGCATCTCAAATTGATAAGGGGCAACATAGGTTTTTGAAAATCTTCCTTGGGCCTTGCAGATGGCCTCAAATTTTTGGTAGGCCTTTCCGCTTTCCAACAGTTCTTTGGCTGTTTCAAAGCCTTTTCCTGTCTCCACTTTTTCCGATAGTTCCAAAAGTTCCCCTGCCAACAATAGTGCCCGTTCTTTAAGGTCTTGTGGTGCATCCTCCTTATTCTGCAAAACGAGTAGGACATCGACCGCCTCTAAATTGGGGCCGATACCCTTGCCCACGGGCTGGCTGCCATCGGTAATGACCACCTTAATTTTAAGCCCCACGGCATCGCCTACGGCTTCCATATGTTCCTTGAGTTTTTGTGCGGCCTCTTCGCTGCGCACCTTGGCCGTTTCCCCAACAGGGATGTCGATGACCACATGGGTGGAACCTGCTGCCGCTTTTTTTGACAATACAGAGGCGATTAGCTGGCCTTCACTATCAATATCCAAGGCTTTTTCCACCTTAATGAGAATATCATCCGCTGGGCTTAATTGGGCGGTGCCGCCCCAAGCCAAACATCCACCCTCCTGTTCCACGACACGTTTGATTTCTTCGCCAGAGAGGGTAACATTCGTTAGTACTTCCATGGTATCGGCCGTACCCGCTGGCGAAGTAATGGCCCGTGATGAAGTTTTGGGCATGGTCAGCCCGTATGCGGCAGCAATTGCGACAACTATAGGCGTTGTTCTATTCCCCGGTAGGCCTCCGATGCAGTGTTTGTCCACCACTATTTCCTTGTTCCAATCCAATTGTTTTCCCGAGGCTATCATCGCCTTGGTAAGGTCGGAGATTTCATCGATATCCATTCGGTCGCCCGCACAAGCGGTAATGAATGCCGATAGGTGGATGTTGGAGTAATCCCCTTCGATAATATCCGTAATGATGTCCTTGTAAGCTTTGTAATCGAGCTTTTGATTGTAAATTTTTGCCCGCACATAACTCAACGATTCAATTGGTTCCAAATGGGACACATATAATGTTTCGCCGTCGGATACTTTGAGTTTTTTCGCCGCTACCTGTGACAGCCCTATTTCGCCGTGCCGTAGTACGTCAGAAGTAATTATGTGAAGGCTCGCCACAACCGAGGTACTTACCTTGGACACCCGTATTCGGGTCAATGCCTCAAAACCTTCGGAAATGCATACATGACAATCTTCCCTCATGTATACAACGTTCTCGTTCTGTGTGTAAATACCTAGAGGTTTATATTTAAGGATATTCGATTTTTGTTCCATTTCCGTGTTAATTTTTGTCTATTTTCATTACCTATCTTATCTCTTCGATACCATAGAGTTGGGGAATTTCACTCTCCCAACCATAGGTTTCCTTAATTCCCTTTTTTAAGGCTTCCGCTCCTTCCTTTTCTCCGTGGATTATGAATATCCGTTCCGGTCTTTCTTCTATATTGCTCAACCAATCCAGCAGTTCGGCATGGTCTGCATGGGCCGAAAGTCCTTCTATCTCGGCCACTTGCATTTTGAAGGATACGGTCTTTCCGTACACTTTTAATTCCTTTTCTCCTTCCAACAATTTTCTTCCACGGGTACCTTCTGCTTGATAGCCAACAAAGAGTAAAGTGTTGTCGGGGTTTTGTGCCTGCGTTTCCAGATAGTTCAACATTCTGCCACCTGTGAGCATTCCGCTTCCGGCAATGACAATTTTTGGTTTGTCATCACTTCTCAGTTCCATAGTTTCATGGTAACTGCTCACGACCGTAAAATGGGAGCACATTTTGTCACACTCGTCATCTTCCAATCTGTGCCAGTCCCGTGTTCTGTGAAATAGATCCAAGACATTCGCTCCCATGGGGCTGTCCATTATCATTGGAACTTTCGGGATTTTGTTTTCCTTTAAAAGCCTCCAGAATATCAACATCATCAATTGCGCGCGTTCAACCGAAAAACTCGGAATAAAGAGGCTACCGCCCCTTGAAATGGTTTCGTTGACCAATTTTTCTATAAGAGGGATGGCCTCTTCCTCTTCGGGATGGAACCTGCCGCCATAGGTTGATTCCATAAACAACACATCCGCCCTTTTTGGTTTTACTGGAGGATATAAGAGCAAATCGTTCGTTCTACCAATATCCCCTGAAAAGACAAATCGTTTACCCTGCACATCCAATTCAATATAGGTTGCCCCGAGAATATGTCCGTTATACTGAAATCTTGCCTTTACGTTCTTTAACAGGGGAAGCCACTGGTTGGGCGGTATTCCCTTGAAATACGGAATGGTCTTTTCAACATCCTTTAAATCGTACAGCGGTTCTGCGGGACTGTGCTTTGAATACCCTTCCTTATTGGCACGTTCAGCCTCCTGTTCCTGTATTTTGGCACTATCGTTCAATATAATCTTGGCGATGTCCAGAGTGGGGTAGGTGCCATAAATTGGCCCTTTGAAACCTTGCTTTACCAATCTCGGTAGATAGCCCGTATGATCCATATGGCCGTGGGTAAGCAATACGGCATCAATTTCGTTGACATTTACAGGTGGATATTCCCAGTTTTTCAGGCGTAGTTCTTTGAGCCCCTGAAATAGACCGCAATCCACAAGTATTTTTCTGTCCCCTGTATCCAGAAGATATTTGGAGCCGGTAACGGTTCCCGCCGCACCTAAAAAATGAATTTTTATCGTATCTGTTTCCATTACTTTTATTCGTTAATGCTGGTTGCCGAACTCTTGTAAATCTCCTAAAATCGTTTTACCGCTTGTCTCCAAACTCAACATCACATTTTATTATTACTAATTTTACTTATCACTACATTCACTAACCCGCGCCTTGGCAGGGGTATAGACCTGTTCAATGGATACTGCCATTTGTTGAGGTCTTTTATTTGTCCGTTGCTAGAGTCCCCCACAGCAGGAAGGTGTGTTTCCTTTGTCTTGGTCCGGTTTGCACAATGCTTCTATTTCCTTATACAAATCGTGAAAGTCCTCTTTAATCAAAAGGGCTAGTTTCTTAGCAGATTTAGGCTCTGAATTGACCATTTCCAATAGTATTTCAAAGGCTTCTTCCAGCAACATTGGATCGTCTTCCATTGCTTGGTAAAATGGCTCTAACTTGATACTCTTCTGTTTTTGCAATTCTTTTGTTTTCATCTGTATTATTTTTTAGGATTACTAAATGTTTAATTATTTTAATGTGCTGTACATAATTCCCTTGAATCTTTGATAATGTTTTTTTGTCTTTGTTTGGGGATACCTATTTGCTCCAATAGTGATGGGTTTTCGTTAATTTCCTTGCAGAGCACAATGCCTGCATCCAATAGTTTGGATTTTTCAGCTTTGGTCAATGTGGTCAAAGAGGTTAAAGGATGTAGGCCGAGTCTGTCTACTCGTTCCTTCAAACCGTGACCTTTAGGATGATCCCAACTTACAAGCATCAATCCGACACAGTTCCCATATTGTAGGGCATCGCTCGTGAAACGGGTATTGGTACAAACACCACCTTGATGAAATTTGGTTTTATGGCCTTGTTGTTTTTCCCATTGCTTTTGTACATCCAGAAATCGTGATTGGATGTATAGCGGAATCTTTACATTGCAAAATCGGCCTTGATCGCTATGGTATTTACATTCAATCATAAAGTGTTTATTATCTTTTTTCGCGATTACATCAATTTCGTGTTGTACGCAGTGGCCTTGAACAATAATCCCTACTTTGGTTTCATAACCTTCATGGCCGAATACCTTACCAACGAACCTTTCAAAGGGGTATCCTGATGGGCCCAACTCCATCAGGGCTTTTTTCAGCTTATACTTTGAGGCACTTACCCTAGATTTTCTCTTTAATATGTTAAAGGCCATTTGATATATCTTTTTTGTAGTCATTCCGTCGTGAACTTCCTTATCAATATCTTGAACTATCTCTTTGATCAACAATTTATCGGCACCCGCCCGTTCTAATGAACGTATCACTTTTTCTATTTCAAAAGGTGCTTTCTCGCCACTTGCCTTTATGATATTTATCTTATCCATTAATGTGTATTTTTTTAATATTGGCCAAAGCAAAGACGATCAAGAAAAAACTTAAGAATATTTCGAGCATAACAACGAACCGGGCTACATCCGACGTTGGAATTATATCGCCATAGCCTACCGTTGAAAAAGTTATCACGCTGAAGTAGAAAAAATGATACAAATTGTACAAGTACGAATTTGAATAATCGGGAACACCTTCAAATGTGGTAGGACTGAATTGAAAAAGGCAGGCATAATCAGTTGCAAAAGAAAAAATGCTTATAATGATTATCAAACCAAAAACCCATAGCAACCGCTCCAACGAATTACAGATCTTTATCAGTTTTGATAATCGTTTTAAAGTGGTCATCGTAATAACGATGGTCTTACCCAATGCTGCTGTTACAATGATAATGTGGAATGGCAACGATTTATGGTCGACCATTGACATTAAAACAACATACAGGATGCCAATACCCAAAATGGTAACAAGGGGCAAGGTCGTTCTTCCCAACAATAATTTATAAAAGGGTTTTTCTCGTATTTGATTTAAGCTTCCCGACATCTTAAAATGATTTATTTAAATTTTAATCGTCATAACCGGAAGTGTGGAATGATTGGCCACACCCTCGGCGATACTTTTTGAGAATAAGCTCAAAAAACCGGTACTTCCGTGGGTACACATGGCAATTAAGTCCGCCGGTTCATAGTTTAAGAAAGTATTGATACCGGTTTCTACCGAAGGTTCATTATTGACGAACATGGAATAATTTTTCAGGTCTGGGAATTTTTCAAGGAAAGTTTTAATCGGATTTAGTCCCGCTTCAATGCTATTGGTATCCGTTTTCGTATTGACGCGCAATAGACGGATATGTGCATTACACTTGTCAGCGATGGAGATTACATGCTTAAAGGCTTCACTTACATCCTCTTCAAAATCAGAAACGAACACGATATTCTTAAATGGAAATGAAACCTCTTCCTCTTTGACCACGATAACGGGAACAACTGATTTTCGTACTATTTCTTCAACGTTGCTACCGAACAATTCCCTGACCGTACCTTTGGTACCACTGCTCCCCGTGATGATAAAATCATGATGAAAATGACCGGAATGTTTGAGAATTTTAGTAGTCTCAACTTGATATTCCAAAAAGGTTCGACATTCTAGACCTTCCTTTTCCGCCCTTTTTTCCAATTCGCGCAAAGCAGATTTTGCGGCCCCGATTTCTCTAAGTGTTTTAGGATATCTTTTTTCCTTTTGCTTATCCAATTTGACCCAGTCCACGGGGGTATGTATTAAATGATAGAAATGGATTTCGGCATCAAAAAGTTTGGCCATCGCTATTCCGAGATTGGCAGCTTTATTGCAGTTTTCGGAAAAATCTGTTGGTACTAGTATATTTCTCATTCTTTCTAATTTTTGGTGTAACATTTATTGTGCGGTGTAACCTCCATCGATTACCAATTCGGAGCCGGTCATGAATTTAGATTCGTCAGAGGCCAGATACACTACGCCATAACCTATGTCATCGGGTTCTCCCAAATGTCCGACGGGGTGTAAACTTTCCAATTGTTTTTTGCCTTCTTCCACATCACCTTGGGCTTTCAGAAAATTTTCTACCATCGGTGTCCAGATATAAGCTGGATGAATAGAATTGACCCGAATCTTATAACCTTGTTTGGCACAATGGAGCGCAGCAGATTTGGTAAATATGGTAACACCTCCTTTACTCGCATTGTATGCTGGTAAATTGGGGTCACCAATAAGCCCTTCGATAGACGAGAAATTAATGATTGAGCCGCCCTCTCCGGTCTCTTTCATCCCCTTGATGCCATATTGGGTACCTAAGAAGGTGCCGTTCAGATTTATATCCAAAAGGTTTTTCCAATCTTCAAGGCTAACTTCTTCTACCGTTCCACCGAGTCCAATACCTGCGGCATTAGCTACAACATGGAGCTTTCCAAATTTTTTGAACGTAGTTTCGATAACCATTTCCCATTGATTTTCTTTGGATACATCTTGTTCAATGTATATGGCCTCACCGCCATTATTCTTTATTTGTTGAACTACCTGATTTCCATTTTCTTCATCGATATCGGTTACAACTATTTTTGCTCCTTCCCGCGCCAACAAAATAGCACTTGATTTTCCTAGGCCGGAGGCACCTCCTGTGACAATAGCCACCTTATTTTTTACTCGATCCATATCTTAAGTTTATATAATTATTGTATTCATATTTTGTTTTTCTCAATTAAGAGACTTCATTTTCAGAATTTTTTCCTTTCTCAAAACAATCCAAATTGTAGATTGTGGTCTCGGCAATATTTGTCAACGCCGTATCGGTCAGAAAAGCCTGATGGCTGGTTATCAAAACATTGTTGAAGGTCATCAAACGCGCAATGACATCGTCTTGTAGTATTTCGTCCGAACGGTCCTCGAAGAAAAGTCCTTCCTCTTCTTCATACACGTCCATCCCGAAATAGCCGATTTTACCTGTTTTTAGACCTTCGATGACCGCCTTGGTATCCACCAAGCCCCCTCTGCTTGTGTTGATCAGCATGACCCCTTTTTTCATCATTCCAATTTGATTCGTGTCAATTAAATGCTTAGTTCCAGAAGTCAAGGGAACATGTAGGCTAATGATATCCGATTCGGCACATAGCGTTTCGCAATCGGTATAGCGAACGCCGTACTTTTCTATAAGATCTACATCCTCAGAAGTGTCATGGGCCAGTATCTTACATCCAAACCCGTGAAGGATTTTAACAAGGATTGCTCCGATTTTACCGGTACCGATGATGCCCACCGTCTTTCCGTTTAGATCAAAACCAGTGAGACCATTTAAGGAGAAATTCATGTCTCGTACCCTATTGTGCGCCCTGATCAGTTTTCTGTTCAAGGCCAATATCAGTGCGACCGTATGTTCGGCTATGGCATAAGGGGAGTAGGCTGGAACTCGGGAAACTTTGATGCCCAATTCTTTCGCTTTTTCCGTGGCCACGTTATTGTAACCCGCCGTACGAAGCGCGATGTATTTTACCTCTAGGGCACTTAACTTTTCAAGTACCTTCTCCGAGGCATCATCACTTGTAAAAAGACTGATAGCCTCGGACCCCTCTGCCAAGGATGCCGTGTTTTCAGTTAATCGCAGCTCAAGTAAGTTCAGTTCGTGTCTGCCATTGTTTGCGGATACTAAATGGGCTTCTTCAAATTTATGTGCACTAAATACCGTTGTTTTCATTATTTCATTTTTAAATTACTGATTGTATTATTATGTAGGCTATCCCTACAATGACAACAGTTCCAAAAATTAGCATTACAAGTTTACCTGTCTTTTTAGAACCTTTGAAATAGGCTATCCCCAACTTTACAACCATATTGCTTATCGTTGCTGTTATAATAACATTGGTGGCCAGCGTTAGTTTTTCTTCCAACGACCCAAATTTTGCCATACTAATGGTAATGGCGTCCGTATCCGCCAATCCAGCAATGAGGGCTGAATAGTATAAACCGCTTTCGCCAAAAAATTGATTTCCATAAAAAACGGCAAAAAGGATAGCCACATAAATACCCCCAAACCCGAGTGCGTTCCAAATATTGAGTGGATTACCAAGCTTGATAGCTGTCTTTGGCACATCTGTATTCTTTTTAATGAATACGAGTGCGCTAATCAAGCAAATAAGGGTAAGAATAGTAAATGGAATTAATAAATAGGAAAGTATGGCACTATTGAAAATATAGGCCAGAATTGCAAGTCTGGGAAACATTATGGCGGAAGCTATAATGATACCCGCAGCATATTCTTTTGAAAGTTCTGGCGATTCCTTACTTCTTGAAGCATATATCCAAGCTACGGCTGTACTTGAAATCAATCCTCCTAAAATTGCCGTGAGCAAAATACCTCGTTTAGAACCGACATATTTTACAAGAAAGTAGCCGATGAAATTCAGAAAAGAGACAATCACTATGATTGCTCCAATCTCAAAAGGGTTGAGCAATCCTTCTGGACCATAGTCTTGATTTGGTAAGAAAGGTAATATAAGAAGCGTAATAATTGAAAACTTAATAAAAGCAAAAAGCTCTTCTGAAGTAATATTTTTAATGAAGGTATTAAAGGTAGTTTTCAATGATAACAGGGTAACCACTATAACTGCAGTGGCAACTGCTTCCTTGTGCAAATGATTGGCAACCATCACGCCCAAAATCAGCGTAGCGAACAATGCCATATTAGTGGTTATACCCGTCATTATGTGTTTTTGTACGATAGAAAGATGGCTCAAGGATAAAAACAAAAGAAATGCTGCCGAAATAATAATGACCAACCAAGGTGTGTAAGCTGTGGTAAGGTTGCCTAATATAAAACCAATGATTGCCACAATAGGGAAGGTTCTTATACCTGCAAAACCTCGTTCATCCTTCAATTTATCGTATTCACGTTCCAGCCCCAGAATAAGGCCAATGCCCAGACTGATTAGCAATCCGAGGATAAATGGGTTAATATTTTTAAAGACTTCTATCATTTCTTACTTTCCAAATATCTTTAAAAGTTCTTGCAGTTCATCGTTAACTTGGTGCTGTTTTACCACCTGCTCAAAGGGGGTAAGGCTCAATTGATTGTCCAAAACCCCGACCATTGCATTTCTTCGGCCCAACAAAAGTGCCCTCACTGCGGCCGATCCAAGCCTGATTCCCAACATTCTGTCCAGGGACGAGGGGTTTCCTCCCCGTTGCACATGACCAAGTTTTGTAATCCGCAGGTCCACTTTTGAATTGATTTCCTTGATCTTTGACGCCACGAGTCCTGCTCCCAATTCATCTCCTTCCGAAACCACTACGATAAACCCATCTTCACTTTTATAGTCCTTGACTTTTTTAAGCAACTGGAGAAAATCTTCACCGCTCTCAGGTATCAATATGGCATCGGCACCAACGCCCAATCCGGAATGAATGGCAATATAGCCGCTATCCCGGCCCATTACTTCCACAATAAATACCCGATTGTGAGATTCGGCAGTATCTTTAATTTTATCGATATTTTCAATGGCTGTGTTGACCGCGGAATCAAAACCAAGGGTGTAATCGGTGCCGGAAATATCGTTATCTATGGTCCCGGGAATACCTATGAATGGGATGTCACAAATTTCTGAAAAAGCAAGCAGGCCCTTAAAAGTACCGTCGCCACCAATGGCTACCACAGCATCGATATCATTGTCCTGAAGGTTTTTAAAGGCAAGTTGCCTTCCTTCCACGGCCATAAAGCGCTCGCTTCTGGCGGTTTTCAATACCGTACCACCACGGTGTACCGTTTTTTGTAGCTGTTGGCTTTCCAAAGGGATAAAATTCCCATCTATCATGCCTTCGTACCCCTTTAGGATGCCGCTTACCCTGATGCCATGTTGCTCAGCTACCTTTACTGTTCCGTAGAGCGCAGCGTTCATTCCCGGAGAATCGCCCCCTGAAGTGAATACCCCGATATGTTTAGTTTTACTATTATCCATTTTCCTTTTTCTAGAAACTATTATTATTGTTATTTAAAAGAGCTTTGTTATCATATTAGGCTTGCCCGTTCCAATTCCAATCTCTGACTTCGGGCATATCCTGCCCGTTTTTACGGATGTAGTATTTGTGTTCGATCAGCTTGTCTTGCATCTCCTGTTTCAGGTAAGCCACTTCGTCGCCGAGGTTCGGTAACCTGTCCAAGACATCCTGTACCAAATGAAATCTATCCATATCGTTCAATACCGTCATATCAAAAGCGGTAGTTATCGTGCCTTCTTCCTTATAGCCCCTTACATGTATATTGACATGGTTTGTACGATTGTAGGTCAACCTATGGATAAGCCACGGATAGCCGTGAAAAGCGAAAATGACAGGCTTGTCTTTAGTGAACAACATATCGAAATCGGCATCCTTTAGCCCATGTGGATGGGCCGTCTCGGTCTGGAGCTTCATCAAATCGACCACGTTCACAACCCGTATTTTTAGTTCCGGTAATTTTTCGCGGAGTATGGATACGGCCGCTAAGGTTTCAAGGGTAGGCACGTCGCCTGCGCAGGCCATAACGACATCGGGTTCTGTACCTTCATCATTACTTGCCCATGCCCAGATACCGATGCCTTTGGCACAATGTATGACCGCCTCCTCCATAGGGAGCCATTGCGGTGCGGGATGCTTACCGGCGACCACAACATTCACATAATGCTTGCTTCGAAAACAATGGTCCATGACGGATAGAAGACAATTGGCATCGGGCGGCAAATAAACTCGGACTATTTCTGCTTTTTTATTGACCACATGATCAATAAAGCCGGGATCTTGGTGGGTAAACCCATTGTGGTCCTGTCGCCATACATGGGACGCCAAAAGTATGTTCAGGGAAGCAATCTTTCTACGCCACGGCAACTCTGAGGTTACTTTTAGCCACTTGGCATGTTGGTTGAACATGGAATCGATAATATGGATGAAGGCCTCGTAACAATTGAACAGACCATGTCGTCCGGTCAAGAGATACCCTTCCAGCCAGCCCTCGCATTGGTGCTCGCTCAACATTTCCACCACACGACCGTCTTTTTTAAGGAGTTCATCGGTAGCCATGGTTTCGGCTTCCCATTGTCGATTAGTGGTCTCGAAAACCGAGTTTAAGCGATTGGAAAGCGTTTCATCAGGGCCAAAAACCCTAAAGTTTCGTTGTGCTTCGTTCAATTTGATTATATCCCTGGCAAATTCGCCTAGAACACGGGTGTCGCCATTTCCCATTTTCCCCCGTTCCGGAATGTCCAAACCGTAATCCCTATAATCGGGCATGTGCAGGTCCTTTAATAAAATTCCTCCGTTGGCATGCGGATTGGCTCCCATTCGCCGTTCACCTTTAGGGGCCAGTTCGGCCAATTCGGGTAAAAATCTTCCGTGTTCATCAAAAAGCGCTTCAGGTCCGTAGCTTTTGAACCAATCTTCCAACTGTTTTAGATGTTCTGGATTACTTGCCACATCAGATAAGGGTACCTGATGCGATCTGAAATGATTTTCCACCGGTAGGCCGTCCACAAACTTGGGTCCCGTCCACCCTTTGGGGGACTTGAGAATGATCATGGGCCAACGTGGACGTTTCGCATTGTCATCCTGGGCGGCATTCTCCTTTATCGCTTTAATTTCCTCGACTACCTGATCCAATAGCTGCGCCATTTTTTGGTGCATGGCCATTGGGTCTTCCCCTTCGATCCAATAGGGTTTCCATCCATACCCTAAAAAAAGTTGTTCCAGTTCTTCATTCCCGATACGGGCCAAGATAGTGGGGTTGGCAATCTTATACCCATTGAGATGTAAAATCGGAAGCACAACACCGTCGGTCACGGGATTAAGGAATTTGTTGGAGTGCCATGCCGTAGCCAACGGACCGGTTTCCGCTTCCCCGTCGCCCACTACACATGTCACGATGAGATTGGGATTGTCAAAGGCCGCACCGAATGCGTGGCTCAGGGAATAGCCCAGTTCACCGCCTTCGTGGATGGAGCCGGGGCATTCAGGGGAGACATGGCTTGGGATTCCACCAGGAAAGGAAAATTGGGTAAACAATTTTTTTAATCCTTCTTCATCCTGACTTATGTGAGGATACACCTCGCCATAGGTTCCTTCAAGGTAGGTGCTGCCAACAAGAGCCGGTCCGCCGTGGCCGGGTCCCGATACATATATCATGTTCAGGTCATATTTTTTGATGATACGGTTCAGATGAACATATATAAAATTTTGGCCGGGGGTAGTGCCCCAATGCCCCAATAACATGGGTTTGATATGTTCCGGTTTCAGTGGTTCCCGCATCAGCGGATTGTCACGCAAATATATCTGCCCCACGGAAAGATAATTGGAGGCCCTCCAATAGGCATCTATTTTCGCTAGATGTTCTTTGGATAATTCCTCTTGTTCTATTTCACTATTTTGCTTTTCCATGTCTTACTTAATTTTGAACCGTTGTTCTTTATTTTTGATTCGATATAGAGGTCCGTCGTACATTTCGCGATCATGAGCTCTTCATCGGTAGGGATTACCAATACTTTTACTTTGCCACCCTCTATCGAAATTTCGGATTTATTTTGATCGTTTCGGTATTTGTCCAATTCAATTCCTACAAAACGAAGGCCTTCGCAAACCCTTGATCGGATTATGGGTGCGTTCTCCCCGATGCCGCCAGAAAAAACCAAGGTATCCAGGCCTTCCAATACGGTCATAAATGAGCCGATCCATTTTTTTACCTGATAGCAAAATAAGGCCACCGCTTCTGCAGCCCTTACATCCGAGCTTTCCATTTTCAGAAGGTCTTGCATATCGGCACTCGTTTCCGAAACCCCTAAAAGACCGGCTTCATGATTGATCAAATGATTGAACTTTTTGGTGTTCATTCCTTCACTGTTCATCATGTACCAAGCAACTCCCGGATCCAAATCCCCACTCCTTGTGCCCATTATACATCCACCTGCGGGCGTGAAGCCCATACTGGTATCCATACTCTTGCCATCTTTCAAAGCAGCCAAACTGGCCCCGTTCCCAAGATGGGCCAGAATGATGCGGCCATTAGTATCTTTGACACCTATTGTCTTCTTCAGTTCTTCCATGAGATAGGCGTAGGAGAGGCCATGAAAGCCATATTTATGAACACCGGCTCGGTCAAATCGCCTTGGTATAGGCAATATTTTTGCCACGCGTGGCATTGTTGTATGAAAGGCAGTATCAAAACAGGCTACCTGTAATACTCCCGGGCATCTATTTTTAAAAAGTTCGATGATTTCGATTTCAGCGGGTAAATGTTCTGGGTCATAATCCCTTATTCGCTTTAATTCCTTTAATAAAATTGCATCTATCACTTCGGCACGGGAATGTTCCATGCCATGGACGACACGATGGCCGACGCATTTGACCTTATCAAACCCAACTTGTTTTTTTAACCAGAGTATCAAAAAGATGGCGGCCTCGTAAAAACCGGGACAGTATACATCATAGCTCATCTTTTCATCCTGATCGACGTAGGTAACATTGAAGCTTGTATTTTTTAATCCAATACGGTTTATGCTCCCTGAAAATATAGGCTTCGGAGTCTTGGCCATTCCATACATGGCGAACTTGATGCTGGACGAACCACCATTTATAGTAAATATGTTTGAATTTTCAGGGTACATTATTTGTATTAGATAAAAAAATTTAGCTTTTAGAAATGAGATTCAACCCATTGAATCGATTGACCCATTACTTTCGTTTATCATGAATCAATTCTTTGACAAGGCACAATCCTTATCCTCCATATAGAAGGTAGCGATTTTTTCATATTTTGGTCCTAGTTCCCTAGCACACCATTCCAACAGCGCAGGTTGTTCCGAACAAGTGGTATTCCTGACCGCCTTTTCCAACTCCTTCTTTAACAGGTCATGGTCAAAGCTTACTTTCTTTAGCACAACTTCATGGTATTCAAGTGTTTTCATTGCGTATTTATTTTAAAATTTTTATATCTAGTTAATGTTGCCACTGAATCATGTTGTCCTCCAAGGGCACGGCAACGCCTTCGTAATCCGGTAGAATACGAACGGTATAGTGATTGGTGGGTCGGGGAGTATTGACCTGGGCATAAAAATTATGTTCCCCTTGTTCTCCCATCCAGTCAAATTTCATATTGATTCTTTCAGGTGGTTTGCCGTTCAAGCCTTCTGCAAAAAGCTCCACAATAATATTTTTAGGATTTATTTCATTCAGCCAGACCGGGACTTTAAAATGATGCTTCTGGCGCTCGCTCTCAATTTGAACTTTTCCGAATTTTATGGCATCCCATTTTTGCCCAAGATCATGCGCAGCATCTAAAACCCTTTTCCCTGCGGCTCCTTTTCTTGCCGCTCTTTTTTTATATCTTGCCGCCCCAGGAAGGTAAAATTGTTCTGTGTACTCCCGTACGGTGCGATTGGCAGAAAATTGGGGAGTAAGGGTCGCCATGCTTTTTCGCATCCGTGCTACCCATTGTTCGGGTACGTCTTTTTTGTTGCGCGCATAAAATTCGGGCACAACTTGTTGTTCCAATATGTCATACAAGGCTTCTGCCTCAGCGGCATCCCAAGCGGGGTCATCGCCATGTTCTTGACCGTCTCCCAAGGCCCAACCTACCTCCGGGGTATAGGCTTCGGCCCACCAACCGTCCAGTTCCGATAAATTAAGGCCGCCGTTGACCAGCACCTTCATGCCACTGGTTCCACTGGCTTCCCACGGGCGTCTTGGGGTATTGAGCCATACATCGACACCCTGTACCAAATTCTCGGTCAACATCATGTCATAGTCGCTCAAAAAAAGTACATGCCTGTGCAAATTATGCTGTTGGATAAATTGTACCCATTTTCGTATCAAAGCTTTCCCTGATTCATCGAAAGGTGGTGCCTTACCAGCCAGTACCAATTGAACGGGATGTTCTGGATTGGTAAGGATACGGATAAAGCGTTCCGGATCGTGCAATAGCAGGTCCGGTCTCTTGTACGGTACAAATCGCCGGGCAAAGCCCAAGGTTAAGGTGTTGGGGTCAAACACCTTTTTTGCCGTTTCAACTATTTCCGAAGGAAGACCCGAAACAATAGCTTGTCTTTCAAATCTTTCCCTGATAAAACTTACAAGTCGATTTCTGGACCGGTTCCTGAATTGCCATAATTTTGCATCAGGAATTTTCGAAATATGTGCTTCATGGTCTGTGAGTTCCCCTCTCCAACGATCTTTTCCGCAGGACTCCGTCCAGAGTTCATCGGCATATTTGGAATCCCAACACGGCATATGGACCCCGTTGGTCACATGGTCCACGGGGATTTCGGGTATTGGCCATCGTGGAAAAAGATTGGTAAAAAGATTTCTACTTACTTCGCTGTGCAACCGGCTAACACCGTTCACGGCACCACTTCCACGAATGGCGAGATAGGCCATATTAAAACTCTCCCATTGATTATTGGAATCTGCCCGACCCAGAGCCATCAAGTCGTTGAAATCGATACCCAGTTCTTCCTTGGCATACCGGCCAAGAAATTGCTCCATAAGCGATGGGCTGAAATGGTCAAAACCGGCGGGGACCGCAGTGTGCGTCGTAAATAGGTTGCCCGCCCTGGTTACGGCAAGGGCCTCTTCGAACGAAGTGCCGTTCGCCTTCATAAAATCGTTGGCACGTTCCAGTACTAGAAAAGCGGCATGGCCTTCGTTCATATGGCAAACTTCGGGATCGATATCCAAGGCCTTGAGCAATTTATAACCCCCGATGCCCAGAACAATTTCTTGTTTTATACGATGATCTGGGCCACCGCCATACAGTTCATCGGTTATGCCACGGTGGACAGGTAAATTGGCCGCATCGTTACTATCCAATAGATAGAGCTTAGACCTTCCTACCTTTACCTGCCACGCACGTAGCCATATCGGGTGGCCAGGTAAAGACACTTTTAACCGAAGCCATTCCCCATTGGGCAGTCGTAACGGCGTAATCGGTAACTGACCTGGATCATTGTAAGGAAACATGGCATTCTGGGTGCCGTATTTATCAATTTCCTGACGGAAGTACCCTTTGTCGTAGAGCAGCCCCACTGCAACGACGGGCACGCCCAAATCACTTGCCGATTTTAGTTGGTCGCCAGCTACATTGCCCAAGCCACCGGCATAAATAGGCAGGGCCTCGTTCAGCATATATTCCATACTAAAATATGCAACGGTTCGCAGCTTGGTCTTTGGATGCTTTTGCTGAAACCAAGAGGGAGCGGAGAGTACCTCTTTGTTCAGTCTTAAAAGACCGTCGAGTTTTTCCCGGAAATCGGGATCGGACAAATGTTGCTCCAACCGATCCCTTGAAACGGTTTGTAATATGACCCAAGGGTTCCGCGTAAATTCCCACAGTTCGGGATCCAATTGTTGCCAAAGTTCATCGGAAGCGTGGTTCCATGACCATCGTATATTGAGGGCAAGTTCTATGAGGTTTTCTACTCCCTCGATGTCGGTGTGCATCGATCCGTAGAGTTGATGCGTAGTGTTCTTTGTTTTTTTCATCTTCATTTTTATTTTCCAGTTCTTATTCTAATCCATTTTTACTGCCGATCAACCGAAAAAATCCGTGACTGCTTTCCAGACGATGTTCGGGTCTTTCAAAAAAAGTTGATGGTCGCCACCATTGACGGTCAGAAATTCGGCATTTGAAACGGTATTGGCCAATTTTACCGCATTAACCAGGGGAGCCGTGGTATCTTGATCGCCATGGATAAAAACAACTTTTTTGTTTCCGATGTTTCTGGCGATGGCATATAGGTCAGTATCCAGGATTATTTCGTTCAACGAATTGTAATAGCTCTGCCAAGTGTGTTTATTGGCATCTGCAAATACGTCATCCGACAGGTTTTCGGGCTTGAATATCCGGGTCATAAAAATGGGATGCAGCAAACAGAGGTATTTGGAATATTTGTTTGCCGTAAGCCTGTCAAAAAGAGAATGTTCTGACATTATATCATTAAATTCTTTCATATCCTTATATACCGGGGTACCTATCGCTATTGCCCCTTTAAACCAATCGGGATGTTTTTCAAGAAGTGCCAATGCGATGACAGTGCCCATGGAGTGTGCGACAAGCACGGTTCTGCCCCCATCGAAACCTTCTTTTGAAATAATCGCTTCCAAAGCGCCCACCTGCATCTCAAGGCTATAATCGCTATTGGGCTTTGGGGAGTCGCCAAAACCGAGCAGGTCGACCAACAGAAGTTTATGTGTGCCTGAACTGGTATCCAAATCCCTTTTCCAATAGTTTTTGGAGCCCGTTAGGCCATGGATAAAAACCAGATTCCTATCCCCAGAGCCCACTATTTCAAAATTCAAGGCCATGGTTTCGGGATTATACTTAGGTGCTACGGCAACAACAAGGTATTGATACCCAACTATAGAAATAAAAAGTACGGCTACTACCAGTAATAAGACCAACATCCTTTTTCCCGTTTTAATAATGAAATCTTTCATGGTTCTACTCGATTATAACTAGTATTTGATTCGTAAAAAATAATCTAGCTCTTACTACAATATCCTTGTTTTAACTAACTGTTCTTGAATATCAAAAACTCCATGGGTTTCAGTTTTAACTTGATATAAAGTCGGCTATCTTGTCTATCTGAATTTTTTTGCACTTTTATTTTAGTTTTACCTCCATAAATACATTTCATATAGGTGTTTTCATTGTTGATGCCATTATCAATTAAGACATACTCTTCTTTCGTATCTTTTGGGGACGAATTATATACCACCAAAATCTCTCCGTTGTGAAGTACCCTGGAAAAGGCCAAAAGACATTCTTCGCAATTGGGATAGTGAAAATCAACTGCGTTTTTTGAAGTTTCCCTAAAATACATCCTACCGAATTTCAGGATAGATTCTGTTTGCCTAAGTTTTGCCAAATCTGCAATTGTCCTGTATATCCACGAATTGCGGTTCAATACGTTGGTCTCGGTATCATTTGGATCGAACATACCTTCCCTGATATATCGGTCATCCATCCCATTTCCATCCAGACCTTGTTCCGTTCCATAATAGATACATGGGGCACCAAGGGCACAGAGCAGAAAGCCCATGCCCGCTACAATCTGTTCTGGAGTGGCATTATAGCCAAAGCGGTGCTTAAAATCAGTGCCCACTTGGTCGTGATCATCGATATAGGTCACCAAGAAATCCCCATATTCACCCCGGCTGAGGGCATTCCATTGCAATGAGGAATAGCGTTCCAATAGTCTTTCAGGAGAGGAAACACCCTTAATGACCCCAGCTAGAACACTGTGTAGCGGATGGTCCAAAACAGAATCCAGCCCATAATACACGTTCTGGTCTTCCGGCAACATTTTCGGCCCCAGATACGGATTGCCCGTCTCGTCATTGCCGATAATCTCACCGAACAAAAAGAAGTTTCTCTTGCCCAAGGAGTAGGCATATTCACGAATGGTGGAACAAAAACGGCTAATGTCCTGTCCCTTCATATGTTTGACGGCATCCAACCGAAAACCATCCACGTCGGTCTCGCGTATCCAGTAACAATGTATGGCAGCCAATAGTTCCCCTAACTTCTCGCTTTCAGGGGAACCATCGTTCCGGAATGTTTTTAGGGTCAAAAAATCGCCCTCTTGGGTTTCTGGATACTTATCGAAATTCCTTATTTGCCCTTTTCGGTTGTAAAGTTCGGGATCTCTTAGTTCTATCGGTAGCGGCCTATCTTTCTCGCGCCAATCTCCCAACGGGAAACGTTGTCCGTTTGCATAGTAATAAGGGTAATCGAACGGGTACGACCAATTGTCACCGGAATGGTGCAAAACGACATCCAAGAAAACCCGTATATCCAATTTATGTGCTTTGTCAACGAGCCTTTCCAGTTCTTTTTTTGTGCCCCAGCGTTTGTCCACATCCAAATAATTCTGAATGGCATAGCCATGGTAAGATTGGGGGTTGTTTTCAAAAACAGGACTAAGCCAAAGGGCCGTACAGCCCAAGTCTCTGATGTATTCTATATTGTCGATGATTCCCTTGATAGTGCCCCCAAAGGGTTTTTGCAATTCGTCTTCATTGCCAAAACCTGAATGCCGAATATCGAAGTCCAAGGAGCTCCGTTTGTTGCTGTCATGAAACCGGTCTACCATAAGAAAGTAGATGATTTCCTCTCGCCATTCCCTATGGCAGTTTACCCAATATTCCTTGTTCAGTTTTGGGGAAAGATCTATACCGTTGATTGACTTCATCATTTTTTTTGTTTTTAAACAGGGGAATACTCATTTTTCGTTTTCAAAATACTCTTCGGGCCTTTGGCGGGCTTATTTCCATAGAAGCGGTTGAACACCATACAGGCAGTAAGGTCGCCTGTGACATTAACTGCGGTACGGAACATCCCTAGTAACCGTTCCACCCCTATAATGATGATAATTCCTTCGGCAGGTATGCCTGCACTGGAAAGTACAGAAGCCAAAATCACTACTCCCCCTCCCGGTATTGCCGGAGTACCAATGGAAGCTGCTACGATAGTAATCACCACTACAATAACGTTCATAAGGCCCATTTCCAATCCGTAGGCCTGGGCAATAAACAGGGTCGTTATGGTTTGGTAAAGTGCCGTACCGTCCATATTAACGGTAGCTCCGATTGGAATGATAAAATTACTGATGGCTGGATCTACTTCCAGTTCTTCTTCCGCCGTTTCAAGGGATAAAGGCATTACTGCAGCAGAACTTGTGGTCGAGAAGGCCAGCAGTTGGACATCCCTAATCTTACGTAAAAACCCGAACGGATTGACCTTGCCCAAAAGGCTTACAACTATGAGGTAAATTACGACCAGCAACAGTAACCCTATCAATACGACGAGCACATAAAAGCCCAGCCCAGAAAGGGAATTTAGACCAACGCTGGAGGTCAGCTGCGCCATCAAGCCGAACACGGCTACCGGAACCAACAACATGGCCCATTTGACCACGGTCATGCAGATTTCCTGTATGGCACTCAACAATAACTTTACGGGCCGTAGCAAATCATCGGGAAGGGATAATACGGCGACCCCTATGATAATGGTAAAAATGACGATACTCAACATTTCACCGCTTACCATGGATGCCAGCGGATTGTCAGGCAACAAATTTGTTATGGCATTGGGAATATCGTTTATCCCAAACGATAATTCCGTGCTTTCGGCCGTATTGGCCAAAGCCTGTTCATGATCGACAATCGCTTGCTGGTGCAGATACTTTCCAGGGCTAAAGATCAATCCAAGGATTGTACCTATGGTTACCGAGATAATGGTTGTGGATATAAAATACAAGAGTACACCGCCCCCCAGTTTTTTTAAATTCTCCTTGTCGTTGCTGGCAATGCCGGTAATTATAGAGGCAACGATCAAAGGAATCATAATCATTTGTACCAACTTGAGAAAGAGCATGCCCGGCAGGGCCAACCAATTGCCCAGAACATCAGCTGTGCCTTTGGTTATCCAACCATTTTGCGGACTTAACAAAAGACCAAGGCCTACACCTAGGAACAGAGCGATGATAACCTTTAGCCATAACCTATCTTCCACCAATTTTTGCAGGTAATGGTTAAGCGATTTCAGTGATTTTATTTCCGTATCGAACATTCCTTAGTATCCGTTATGCTATTGTTATTTTCTTTTCCAGATAAACACCTTGTACCGCGTGCAAAAGTTCCACACCCTCTTTGAACGGTCGCTGAAAAGCCTTTCTTCCTAGAATCAGACCGGATCCTCCGGCCCGCTTGTTGACGATTGCCGTAATAATGGCTTCGGTCAGGTCGGATTCTCCCTTGGAGCCACCTCCCGAGTTGATCAACCCGATTTTTCCCATATAGCAATTCGCCACTTGTAACCTACATAGGTCAATGGGATGTTCCGTGGTCAAGGTTTCATACATGGCATCGTCGTATTTGCCGAACCCAATATTTTTGAATCCATAATTGGTAGTTGGCAACTTTTGTTTAATTATATCCGCTTGGATGGTAACCCCTAGATGGTTGGCCTGAGATGTCAAATCGGCCGATGAATGATAGTCTTCCTTATCGGTTTTAAAGGCTTCATTGCGGGTATAGCACCAAAGAATAGTGGCCATTCCAAGACTGTGTGCCTCCGCAAATGCCTCGGAAATCTCCCTCAACTGCCGATTGCTTTCCTCGGAACCGAAATAGATGGTCGCACCGACCGCCGTTGCACCCATGTTCCAAGCTTCCTTCACCGTACCGAAGAGAGTTTGGTCGTATTGAGCGGGATAGGTCAACAGCTGGTTATGGTTTATCTTGACAACGAAGGGAATTTTGTGCGCATATTTCCTAGCATAAAGGCCCAGGCCTCCAAAGGTGGAGGCCACCCCATTGCAGCCCGCTTCGACGGCCAATTTTATGATATTCTCCGGATCAAAGTAATCGGGGTTCTTATAGAAGGAAAAGGCGGCACTGTGTTCAATGCCCTGATCTACCGGAAGAATACTCAGATATCCCGTTTCTGCAAGGTTGCCGTGATCATAGAGTTTAGATAGGCTTCCGAGGACCCGTGTATTCCGATCACTGGGTACGAATACCTTGTCCACCACATTTTTTTCAGGCAGTTGCAATTCGTCCTTCGTGATTTTCTCGCTCACGTGGTCCAGATAGTAGGATGCTTTATCCCCTAAGAGTTCCACGATATGTTCATATGTTTTCATTGTCTTTTTTTTAATTGATTCCCAAACTTTTGTTGGTTTTGACGATAGATTTTTGACCATCACTTTCGATACCTGTCAATGCCCGTATGGCATCAATGGTCTCAGGAATTACGATAGCTTGGTTGTCCACCACATAGGCATAAAACAGTTCGTCGCCCACGACTTTCAGCATATCTTCCCACAGGGCCACTTCGTACATATCGCCCCATGGCCGTCCCATATCCAAATACATTTCCTTAATGGTGTTGTTGGACACCAGCCCTTGGTCATAGCGAATAAAGTGGATACGGGTCGAGGTTTTAAGGGCAGCTAGCACTTCTTCTTTAGTGGCCTTTTTCTTCAATTTCACGTTCCAGTAGTGCATATGGCTCAAAGTTTCGGGCACCTTTACCGCCGCTGTAATCACATCGAGATCGGGATCTACACTTTGGGCATCCGGACCTTGGTGGCTGGGGATATCCTTTTCGGGAACCATTGTGTTCATAATGCCTCCCAAATGGCTCTCCCACGGGTCGGTGGCCCTTCTTAACAAAGTGCCCCTGGCATAGTCCAACAGGTCGGCCCTTTTTAGTGCGGTCAACGTTCTTAAAATGGATGTGGTGTTGCAGGAAACCACTCTAGTCGAATCCAAATTCAAAGCCGAGTTATAGTTGTTCTCGGCACTAAAGGAATGACCGGTGGTTTCATGTTTTTCCCCACCTTGGACAATGAATTTGATACCTTTTTCCCTATAGATTTCAACATTTTTTGCCGCAATCTTTTTGGGCGTACAATCCACGACAAGATCCACCTGTTCCAAGAGTTCTTGCATCGAACCTGCGACGGATATTCCCTCCGATCGCATTTCCTCATCGGCTTCCTTGGTTGCGGCAAATACCGCAAAACCTTTTTCCAGGGCGGTCTGTATGCGCCAATCGCTAATGATGTCGCATACCCCGACAAGACTCATATCATCTTGTAAATTAATGGCATCGGCCACTCTTTTCCCGATGACCCCGTATCCTACTACTGCTACTTTTTTCATATTGTTTTTATTTAATTGTTATTAATTTTTTACTGTTTTTATGCAAGAGTATGGCACCTACTATTCCTGAAATTAGGGAAGCAAACAGGATGCTTACTTTTGCAGTGAAAATCAAAGATTCATCTGAGAAGGCCAGTTCATTAATAAACAGTGACATGGTAAAACCGATGCCCCCCAAAAAGGCCGTCCCATAAATCATATTCCAACTCACGTTTTCAGGGAGTTTGGCAAGTTTAAGGGCCACAAGAATTCTTGAAAAGGCCGTAATACCAATGAATTTTCCGAAAATCAGCCCCAAACCAATCCCTAGGCCAACAGGGCCGGTCAGTACCTTCAGCAAATCCCCATGAAGGTGTATCCCCGCATTTGCCAAGGCGAACAAAGGAAGAATGATGAAGCTGACCAGAGGGTGTAAAGCCCTTTCCAGTTTTTGTAGCGGAGTCTCGGCTTCTGAACTTGTGGTTTTAATATCCTCCAATATTTCCAACTGTTGGTTGGATATAAGGGTGCCTTTGATCGACTTTGATTCCTGAAATCTTTTATGGAGTGCGTCCAAACGTTTTAGAAAGGTTCCCTCTTTAATTTTTACCCGACCCGGAATTGCCACAGCAGTAAGAATTCCTGCAATTGTAGGGTGCACCCCGGAAAAAAAGAAGGCCAGCCACACGCCTCCTATTCCTATAATAGCATAAAACCAAGTGCTTCTTACCCCGACAAAATTTCCTATGATGAGAAGTCCGAAGAAGAGCAGCCCGTGGAGCAAATCCATTCCCGAAATACCGGAAGTATAAAATAGGGCGATGACCAGAACACCGCCCAAATCGTCCACGATTGCCAATGTGACCAAAAATACCCTTAGAGCGGTGGGCAATCTTTTCCCCACAAGTGCCAGGACCCCCAACGAAAAGGCAATATCGGTGGCCATTGGAATGCCCCATCCTTGGGAAGCCTCCCCGGAACCGTTGAACAAATAGTAAATGAAGGCGGGGATTACCATTCCCCCTATTGCCGCTCCTATGGGTAATACAGCATTCTTAGGGGATGAAAGTTTGCCTCCCAATATTTCCCTTTTAAGCTCTAACCCGACCTGCAAAAAGAACAGTGCCATCAACCCATCATTGATCCACAAAAGCAAAGGTTCCGATAACCGAAAATCCGCAATGTAAAAGCCGATATCAGTTTGCATAAGACCGGTATAAAATTCTTTCCAAGGGGAATTTGCCCAGACCATTGCAACAACTACGGTTACAAAGAGAACAACCCCACTATTGTTGAGGCCCTTGGTATAATGGCCAAAGAATTTTCGAATGCCTATGTTATTTCGGTTTTTAAGCATCGATTTTTGTTTTTTGCATATTTTCGGACTTTTCCAATGTCCCAAATTGTTCATCCGATGGGGAGTCTATATGGGAACTTTGTTTGAAATTCCTAATGATGACCCTATTGCTCTTTTCATAGGTAAAATAACTTATGACCCAATTAAAGCCTACCAACAGTTTGTTTCTGAACCCACTGATGGACATCAAATGCACCACGGACCATAATAACCAGGCAAAATATCCCCCAAACTTCAGCTTGCCCAGATCGGCTACCGCTTTTCGTTTACCAACGGTGGCCAGCGATCCCTTATCCTTATATTTAAACTGTTTTGATGGTTTGTCATCGATTAGATCGGTCAGCATTTCGGCAAGATATTTTCCTTGTTGAATGGCTGTCTGTGCTACTTGTGGATGTCCTTTCGGCGTAGCTTCAGAAATCAATGCGGCAATGTCTCCAATGGCGTAGATGTTCTTATGGCCGTCCACCTGTAAATACCCGTTTGTTTTTAAGCGATTCCCTTTTACTATGGATTCTTTGCTGATTCCCTTCGGAAATTGTCCCTTGACCCCTGCTGTCCAAACGAGGTTTCTTGCCAATAGCATTTTACCGCTCTTGGTCTGTACTACTTTGCCATCATAATCACTGACCGCTTCGTTCAATAGAACTTCAACATCAAGATTTTTAAGGTACTCCAATGTTTTTTCCGAGGCCTTGTCGGACATGGCTCCCAGTAGTTCGTCCATGGCTTCCACCAAATAGATCTTCATAATTGAAGAGGGATATTCGGGATAGTCCTTTGGAAGGATGTACCTGCAAAACTCTGCCAAGGCCCCTGCCATTTCAACCCCTGCGGGACCCCCGCCCACGATCACAAAATTGGTCAGGGCATCGCGCTCTTCATCATCACAGGTAATCGCTGCCTGTTCCAGGTTTTGCAGCATCATGTGGCGGATGTTCAGGGAATCACGAATGTCTTTCATCCCTAAACTATTTTTTTCCACATTTTCAAGTCCGAAAAAGTTGGTGGCCGTTCCCGTGGCCAATATGAGATAATCGTAGGTCAATATGCCCTTGTTGGTAACCACTGTATTCCGGGAGGGTTCTATTTCTTCGACCTCCGCCAAGCGAAATTGAACATTCTTGTAACCGCTGATCTGTTTTCTAAAAGGGAATACAATGCTGTCGGGTTCCAGTGCACTGGTGGCCACTTGATAAAAGAGGGGCTGGAATTGATGGAAATTATTCTTGTCCACCAATACGACCTGTATGTTTTTCTTTTTTAGCCCTTCTACCAAGGCAAGGCCCGCAAAGCCACCACCTACCACGACCGCCCGGGGCAATTTGGTGTCTGGCAAACAGATGGAATCTGTTACCTTACAGGTATTTCCCATAGAAGTGTTCAACGTGTTGCCTTTTTTCATGTTAACATTGTTGTATTCATTTTTATCCATGCTAATTTTCAATAGCAGCATTGGCACTCAACCCATCATTTTTCATTTTCTGAAGCGGGTTTACGAACTATCAATACCGAGCAATCGGCGTGAACTGAAATGGATTGGGAAACCGAGCCCAGCAGGAAACGTTTGAACGCACCATGGCCATGTGACCCGACCACGATTAGTTCCGCACCCATAGCCTCGGCCTCTTCCAGAATCGTGATTTTTGGAAGGCCGTTCACAACATCCGTCGTAACGGATACATCGGCGTTCTTCTTTTGCAATACCTGACTGGCATTCTGCACGATGTCTTCTGCCATTTTTTTTGCGTTTGACACGGCTTCTTCATAATAGTTGCCAAGAGTGCCTCCCATTGGAACGGCGCCCGGAGCGGTCAATAACGGATTCTCGAAAACTGAGATGATACGTACTTCGGTATTGGACGGGAACGGCATTCTCGAAAGTTCTTCCACCGCTGTATTGCTGTATTCCGATCCATCTATTGCTAATAGTATTTTCATGACATTTAATTTATAAGTGATACTTTATGTTAGTATTAAATAACCATTAATCAATGGTTATCGGTTTTATTACTTTTCTCCAATACAGATGTTCATATAGCCCTGACCAGTACATCCCAAAAGTGAAGGCGAATAAAAGTTCTTCAATGGGGATGCCCAGAACAAGAATATGCGTTAGATTTTCCAGATTCCAGTACAGCTCCACATATTGGGGGTAAAACGGAAGGATACTTCCGAAATAGACAAAGTAGAGCACTGTAAACAGCATACCACCGACCCAGATTTTACCCTTTAGATCGGGGCGGCAGTATAGGGTTGCCAGTCCTCCGAAAAACAAGGCGATGACCCCACAATAAATATGATTAAGACCTGTAAAAAGGCTTAGTGCCGCAAAAATCAGAACAGGAACAAAAAGAATGTAAACATGAAGCGAATGCCTCCGGTGGCTTCTTTCCGAATGCGGCATTTCAACAAACCTTCTTTTAAAAATAAGGTTGTACAGCACCGTTCCTATACCTCCAATGGCAAAGGAAAAAATAAGACTCTCTATGTCGAACCCCGTATTTTCCGCCAGATTGAATAGGGAAGGGGGGAACCAGTACTCGGGTACGAACAGGGGTTCCGTAAGGCCAAAGGGCATGGTGATCCAACTCATTTTGAGCATTTCTATCCTTATATCCTTTTTAAATAGATAGATTACCACCCAAAGGGCGAGGATGATTAGGGACCATATGAACCAGACGTATTGCATTTATTTATTTGATATAATTGTGTTCCAAATTCAATAGATCTTCCCTATCACCAAATTGTTTATTGAATATTTTACTGAAAGAATAGACAATTGCCAATTGCACCCTGTGCTCGTTTTGACCAAAGAGATTTTCCGTAAAACCTGAATTTTCGGTATATCGATATTGCAGCCCTATATCGAAGTTTTCCCCAAGTCGATAAAATCCGTTGGCGATGAACAACAATTGATCTGAATCTGTTTGTAGGTTTGATAGGGATTTGTAACCCGCACCCATAGAAAATTGATAATGTGGCCGCTCTAGCTTCTGTTTCAGGTAACGAAGGGTTCCAAAGAGGGTGGTCGATTCCGTTCGGGTATAATCAAAGTAGTCATCGAGCTGGGTTATTTCGTCCCATCCAAAATTTTGGATGGCTTGGAACCTAAAATCGATAAAGTTTATGGGATCCGGTTTAAGATTGGCCGTTGTGCTGAACAATACGTTCTTTACCGAAGCATCAAAATCGTTGGAATAACCCGGCCTGTCGGTAAAGTAGTTATTAAAACTCAATCCTATTTCCTGCAAAACGTTCCTGTTCCATCGCTGGTTTTCAGGAACCCTGTACATGAGTGTCAATCCCATGGAATTCAACCTGAAATCATCAGGTTCCCTACTGTCGTAGAAATTTTCGCCATGTACCGAAACAAAAAGCCGTTGCTTGAAAATACGTGAATATTCCAACACATTTGCATACTGGTCACGCTCGGTATTTACCCCATCTGAAAAGGGGTTCAAAGCATAGGTAAAACGTTGCGCATCATCATCCCTAAGTGTAGGAAATTCGTTCAAGTTGGTCTGCGCGAGCGTTCTTCCGACCTTCACGACATTCTTTTTATCCTCCAATCGAACAAAAATGTTGTTGTAGAATACTTCACCAAGATTGGAATTTGCATCAGGAAATTGCAGGCCAAGTACAAATTGTGTCCTCCAATCATTGTATAACTTTTGCTGTAGCCCCATTAATAATTGCGTATCCGAAAAATCGGAAACGGCACTGGACTCGTCCGAGTTTAAAATTAGATTTCCGGAAAACACCCCTTTTGCGCCTATTTCAAACTCGGGCGTAATCTGTGCATATCCCCAACCAGAAATGAATAGTACTATGTATATTAATTTTCTCATTTTGCTATAATTGATTCTATCCGGTTATTACTCGTCCAAGGCAATTTTTGGAAGCTTGTCCTGTCCAAACATCATTTTATTCATACGTGCCATTTTATCTTTTTCCATGGATTCCATTCCTTCCATATTGGTCATTCCGGCATTCGGATTGTACATGGGGTTTCCGGAGTATTTAGAAATAATGAGTTCCTCTTCCGGAAGATCTTCATAGACCAAGGCCAGCAAATTACCTCCAGGATACAAGCCGTTATTGGTAACTTTTCGGGTATCATGGTCATGAAAGGTCCAGATGCCCCTGTTTTTGCCCTCGACTATAATATCAAAGGTCTTGCCCGGAGTCAACGGCACCGTATTTCTTTTCCAAGGATGTTCAATGGGCACCCCATCATCTGCAACCATCCAAAAATCATGACCGTGCATATGAAGATGATGTGTTTCCGCGCCGGCATTAATAAGCCGTATCCTGATATTTTCACCGGACTTGATAAATAGGTAGGGTGTTGATGGGTACGACTTTCCGTTTACGGTAAACCATTGTGCCTGGGGCAGGTCCGAATTTGTTCTTCTATTGGTCAAATAAGGCGGCTTATACCCTTTTTCCATGCGCTCCATTAACTGTTCCTTGCTATCGAAAACCGCCCATTGCTCACTGGTAAACCTTCCTTCTTTCATCAAAAAGGTGCGTTGTTTCATTCGTTCCAACATACTGTTCATCTCTTCGCGGATATAGTTGGTATCATGTGAGGAATACACCAATGTATATTCCCTTTCATAAGGAAACCTCTTTTTTATCGAGTCATCAGGATTTTCAACAATCACACTACCGAACATGCCCGCCTGCATATGCATCAACGTTCCCCAATGGCAGTGATAAAAATGTGTGCCTTCGGGTTCTGCCACAAATTCATAGATAAATTCATTTTTGGGCATCACGGGTAGTTGGGTCACAAACGGCACCCCGTCCATACGCCATGGCACATATAGGCCGTGCCAATGAATGGTATGGTTCAAATCAGTTCTGTTAGTGAACCTTACCCGTACCTTGTCACCAGCGTTGACCCTAATCTCTGGACCGGGAATTATATCGTTGAAGGCCAGGGTATGGTATTCGAAGCCCGGTGCCGGTTCGTGGGTATGGATATCTATATAGAGTTCAAATTCCTTCCACCCCCCGTCCATTTTGTAAGGCAAAGGTTGTACAAGACGTTGCTTGTTCTGTTCCTTGGCAGTTGTTGCCAATAGGTTGCCCGGAAAAAAAAGCATACCAGCCGAAGAAACCGCTCCGGTTCCCAAAAAATCTCTTCTATCCATAATTTTGTTTATCTTCTTTTAAGTTGTGCATTGTAAAAAGCCGCAATAAGGGCACCTATAAGCCATGCGACAATAAATGTTTGAATGATGCCTATGGTGGCTTCCCAAAGGGGAACATCCATTCTAATGATACTCGTAGTATCCAAGCCGTGCAAAAGGCTGTTAAAAAATGCTATGCTTCCTTCCTGGCCTGCGGTTGCCATAACAATCATACAGCCTGCATAGAGCAAAGCTCCTGTTAAGCCCATGGCAAATCCAAATTTTTTTACGTTGATACGATTCATGATTATTGTTTTGTGTTAATAGTTTTTACAACTAGTTCCATCCTAAGTGGCAACTAGTGATTTTGCTCTAGACTCTTTCTGTACTCCATCTTCTCGTGCATCGTCATTTCCAAATTCTCGTGCTCCAAGGTATGGTCACAAAAGGTGTCGCTCAAAAGACTGTCGTTGGCGATGACCGGCATAAAATGGTGGGTGGTTAGCAACATAAGCTCAGGGTATCTGGTAATCATATCGCTAAGTTTACCAGCGAGAATGGTATCGTTTGCCGCTGCGTTTACGAGTTCGTCCACCATCATGCCCGTGGCATGGTCATTATCCATCATCTTTGCAATAAATTTTTGGCCCAATTCATGGTTCTCGGCTATGAATGCCAAGACTTCCTCTTGTTGGGACTGATCCTTGAGTTGGTCCTTTATGGTACTCTCTTGTTTTTGCGAACAGGCCGATAGTATAAAAATGGCCAGAATCAGACCCGCTGCCATTTTGATTTTTGTTTTCATTTCATTTTGTTTTAAGTGTTAAAATTTTATTCGATAATCGAGATTTAAATACTCCGAGGCTTGCCTCGAAATCAAATGTTTTTTCCGTTAAATGCCTCGTGGGCTTGCCCCGAGGTAGTTTACTCCTTATTCAGATTTTAAAAGTTTCTTGGATTCCTCGTATTCCTCTTTCGTGATCTCGCCTTTGGCAAATCGCTTTTTAAGAATACGTAGTGGGTCTTCTTTCCTGTTTTTGGTATAGGGAAGGTCGTAGGGCACAAAAAAGACCCATATCAATAGGATGAACCATACGATCCACCATATAAAGTGCATACCGCCGTAATGTCCGTCGAAAAAGTGCATAGTTTTGAATTTTAGTTGTTAATACTTGTTTTTGTGGACTATCCGTCCGATTTTAAAAGCTCCTTTGATTCTTCATATTCACTCTTGGTAATCTCTCCTTTGGCAAACCGCCTTTTGAGTGACGTGAGTGGGTCATCGTCTTCAATTTCATCATAGGATGAACTGGACGGGGCAAAGAAAATCCAGCCCAGCAATACAAACCATATGGCCCACCATATAAGGTGCATGCCCCAAAAAACTCCGTCTCTGTAAAACATACTATTAGATTTAAAGGTTATTATTATTTTAATTGATTTCCGTTATGGTATAGCCTTCAAGTTTATTGAGTTGCTCTTGTAACTCATCTACTGAAAGTTCGTCCTTCATGCTGATAATAGTGGCACCTTTCGGCTGCAAGAAAATCTGTGCTTTCTCTACTGCCGGATGTTCTTCCAAAGCTCTTTTGACCCTTGTCACACATCCGCCACAGCTTATCCCTTCGATTTGAAATTTGCGTTTCATTGTCCAAGTTTTACTGTTTTTTAATGATGTCGATGCCCTTCATGTCCTTTTTTGTCCCCATCTAGCACTTCTTCTTTACCTTCTCCTTGCTTCTTATCGCTATGGCCGGCATGGTTATGGCCACTGCGACCATGTGAGCCATGCGGCATAAATAGATGTAATACGAACATCACGATTATAAAGGCAAAAAGCCCATTATACCCCGTAATCCCCAATGCCGGGGCAAAAAATATCAGTAGTAGGGGCAACCCACAACCGATAACCATCCATATCCAATGACTTTTCATTATTGCTGTATTTACGTTATAATTTTATGTTTTTAGTGGTGTTCGGAATGGTCATCTTCAGATGATTTCATTTTGATGTCATCATCCATCATTCCCATCATGTCCATGCCTTTTTCTCCCATCATCTGTTTACAGGACTCCATACAATCCTCGCTAATCATGCCTTTTTCATGCATCATTTTCATCATATTTCCCATCATCTTACCATCTTTCATCATGGATTGCATCATGTTCTTCATCATCGTACTGTCTTTCATCATCATTTGCATACCATCGCCTTTCATCATGCCGCCCATCATTTTATGGTTGCCCTGCATCATTTGCATTGCATGATCGCTCTCTTGCATGTTTTCCATAAGGCCGGTCATGTATGCGTGATTGTTCGCAATGGCATCAAAAATTTCACTACGTGTCTCGGAGTTGTCGAGCATTGCGTTAACATCAGTTTTCTGGTTGCAACCGTTTAAGGCAAACAACCCGATCGTCAAAAAAATTAGTGTTGCTGTTTTCATTGTATTTAATTTAAGATTTACTCGATTCGTTTTAATTTTATCCTTTACTTACTTCCGAAGTTTCAGAGGCACATTTTGTGCCCTGATTTTCGCTTCGATCCAAAAATTTTAAATGGGTTCACTTCAACTTTTTGTCCCATTGTGCTGAACAAAAAATCAATTATTACCCAATATCAGCGGTAGTCCGGAATCGCCACCACCGACTACGACTACTTTTGAGTTAGGCGACTTCGCTAGTTCCAATGTTGCATCGATACCCTTGTCCTGTAATATCTTATCGGTCAGGGAAGCGCTTAAAATTTTATTCGCATCCGCCTTTCCTTGTGCTTCAATGGTTACTTTTTCCGCTTCCTTTTTGGCGGTAACCAAACGAAACTCATATTCCAACGACTCTTGTTCTTGTTTAAGCTTACGCTCTATAGCTTCTTTTATGGTGCCTGGCAAAGTAACATCTCGCACTAGTATCTCATTGAGCTGAATGTACTGTCCGTCAACGATTTTTTTGGTCTCTTCATAAATCTCTGCCTGTATTGCATCTCTTTTACTGGAATACAATTGCTCTGGGGTATAGCGCCCCACAACGCTTCTTGCTGCAGATCTTATTGTGGGCAGTAGTACACGGTTAACGTACTCCGTACCTTTTTCTTGATGAAGCTTTCCTAAAAATTCCCTCTTTGGCTCAAACCAAGCAGAGGCGTCCAGTTTTATCTCCAATCCGTTGGAAGAGAGCACCTGCATTTTTTCGAAAACTTCTTGCTGTCTAACCTCATATACAAAAACCTTGTTCCAAGGTGCCACGATATGAAAACCCTCGCCCAAAGGCGGCTGATCCGTAACCACTCCGCCCCCAAAGGTCTTGTAGAGTACCCCGGCTTCCCCGGATCCAATCGTTACTGCAGATTTTGCGATCAAAATAACCAGTACAATAAAAATAATTATTGCTGGCAACGCAATTTTTGGCAATTTGTCCATTATATCTATTTTAAATTAGTCCTAAATTTGTCTTGTTACATTTTTGGATTCGGGCATTATTTTGCCGCTATCGCTGTTTTATCGAAGCAACTATTGGAGTGTTTTGGCCATCTTAATTGGCCGATTTTAAAAACTCCTCTATCTTCTTGCTTTCATGCTCCGTAAGATTGGCCCTGACCCTCATATGAAGGCTGATGGTCTCCCAATCCGTATCGTTATAATCCGCAGGGGATGGTGCGATATGGCATCGATTACAGGTTTCTCCCCACATTTGGGCTCCCGATTTTTCGATTTTAAATTTTTCCTCCGCTGCCGCGGTGGCGGTATCTGGAACATCGGTATATACCTTTTTTGTGGAAGAACAGGCCACAGCCGTAATGCCCACAATTGTCATGATAATGACGCCTATTACTGTTTTATATATTGTTTTCATGTTTTCTATGTATTATATATTGTTTTTAGAATCCTATGGCCCAATGCAAAAACAGGCCATCCGTGTTGGTTAAACCATCTCCGTCATGACCACCTTCCGTTTCAGTGGCCTGATAACTAAGTTTGACAACCGAACGCCAGCTCAGCCAATAATTGAGACCGAAAGCGTACTGGACCGATTTCTCTTCCCATTCCGCACCTTCCGGAGCATTAAAGTCCGAGTATCTGCCCACAAACTCCAGTTTTTTGACAAAATCGCTGCTTGCCATAGTAGGCCGGTAACTCAGCTGCCCATAAAAGGAGTTGCTTTGGTTGTCAAAAGAGTATTCCTCCAGTATATCATCCTCCAGCTCAAAATAAGTGGCCGTATCCACGTTTGAATTGTTGTATTGTGCCTTTACGTCAATTACTCCACCAAGCCCCGATATCTGCTTTACGAAAGAAAAATCCAAGGCGAACAAAAACGCCCCGACATCCTCGTATTCCGAGTCCTGTTCCCCCGTGTCACTTGTAGAATAGGCAGAAAAACCAATCTCCGTTGAAGAATCGGAAAAGGGTAATAATCCCAAGCGACCACCATAGGCCTTGCCCAGGTTGGTATCTTCATAATTTTCAAACATCAGCATACCAGCTTCCTCCGGTTCATCGTTTCCATCTTTTAGCCTTGGGCCGTTAGTGGCATAGACCGAATAATTCAATGTTGGGCCGCCCAAGTCGAAGGCTCCCCTAAGCTCCACTCCAATTCCTGAAGCGGGTGCAATGCCATCATGTCCGTAGCCTAAAGGAACATTGGGCAGGCGGTTAATCCAAGCTGGGTGCAATCGCTCCATAAAAGTTCCAAAAGGCAATAGAAATTTCCCTGCCCTGGCAATCATGTTCTTATTGAGCACGTACATCACATCGGCATACTCTAACCCAGTCTCCAATTCATTTCCTTCAAGTTTAAATTCCAGTTCTGCCTCGAACATTAACCTGTCCGAATGTTTGTATAAGAATATCGGGGCAAAGGCAGCTCCCAAAAATGTGGATTCTGTTTCATCCCCAGAGTCCATATATTCAAATCCAGTATGCCCATAGCCCCTTAGCATAAACTGGGTCTTGCTCGGTTCAAAAGTGTTGTATGTTTGGCCGTACATCTGACCGCCAAAAATAACTGCGACTAGTAATACTATTAGCTTTTTCATTACTTAAGGGTTCTTATGTAGTTAATGATCTCCCAGCGTTTTTTCTCAGGGATGGCAGTTTTATAAGAGGCCATCGGTGAGCGGCCTTCTTCCAATTTCCAGAAAAGGGCCCCATCGGTCTGGGCTTGGACTTCGGCACTGGTAAAATCGGTTGGTTTAGGCTTCAAGCCCGCGCCTCCCACACCATCGCCTTTGCCCTTGGCACCGTGGCACACGACACACAGCATCTTATAGGTTCTTTTACCTGAGTCCGCTGCATTGGCATCTCCATTGAGTGGGTTGACTATCTCGTCGGCACTAGCCGGGGCCACCCATTTCTCCTGTGCATGGGAATTGATTCCTATGAACAGGAAACTTATGACCATCATTGAAGTCACGGTCGGTACGACTTTTTTGTTTTTCATTTTATTGGTATTTCGTGGTTAACAAATATCTTTTTAATAGGACGCCTTTATCTGCATAATTTTCTTTCATATTTATATAATTTCGTCATAGAAATTGCGCTCCCAACCTTCTGCATTCTTATAATCGGTCATGCTTATACCCGTGATATTCTTAAACTGTCTCGACAAATGGTTTACGCTACTGTAGTCAAGCATATAGGCTATATCCGAGAAGGTATATTGTTGCAGTTGTATCAGCTCCTTGACCCTCTCGATCTTTAGTTTTATAAAATACTTTTCAATGGTGGTATGTTCGTTTTTGGAAAACAGTTTGCTCAAAATCTTATAATCACGATGTAAGGTCATTGCCAAATGTTCCGAGGTCTTTTCCTTTATATGCATTGGCAAATCTTTAACAAGATCTATGAGCGTTATTTTTACCTCCTCTACCAACATTTCATCTTCGCTTTTGGCGATTTCAAACCCATTGGAATGGAGAACACCTAGGACCTTCGCATCTATTTCTTTGTCAATGTTTTTAATCGAACGAACAGTCAGTTTTCCCAATTCAAGGGAAAGTATCTCAATATTGATTTCTTCAAGCTCATGTTTTATGACCTTCAGACAGCGTCTACAGACCATGTTCATGATCCAATAAATTCTAGTGGATTCCATGTATGAAAATGTTAGTGTTCTTAACTAAGCAATAAAGCTGTCAGAGAATTGATTCTCCGATAAAATACAGGTCGAAAAAGGTTGTCGCTGGAAAATAGGCGCGACAATAGATAACCAACAATGGACTGCTGGTCAATGGGAAGCACAGATTATCGCAACAATAATCTGCTTACATAAAAATCAAATCAAGAAAGTTTCGTAAAGTACAGGTATATCCTGTTCAATCCAGGGAGGATCATAGTTTATAAAGGGAACTGTTTTAAGCTCAAGTCCTTCAAAAAGATTAATATAGGTATAGAAAAATGCTTTTAAGAAAACTACGTTGTTGGAATCTAGTTCAAAGGAAACCGATTTTAGATTGTCCTCCCCTTGCTTTACAAAGGTTTGGTCGCTACAACAATCCATTTGCCCTACGGAACATTCTTTGGTAGGTTTTTCATCTTGTTTCTTAACTTTTTCATAGCATAGCTTTGCTTTACTGAAAACAGCAAGATCCACCAATTTATCACAACAGAAGTGCATATCTGCTGCAAAAGACGTAGTGGAAAAAAGCACTGCGAAAGTTAAAGTGAAGGCTAATATTTTATGAAAAAAGCGTTTCATTATATTAAGGTAGTCAAAAATGTTTAAGATTTACAAATAGCCGGTTTATTTTTTAAATTCACAAATCACTAAATATTTGTAAGTTATGATGTTGTTGGCCTAATTTACTGTCCAAAGGTAAATGAAGTGTTTAAACAAAAACATGACCATTGTCATGTTGGTAGGAAATATGTTGTAAAAATTGAAAATCGCCTAATAATTAATAGCGCCTATGGACTAATACTATTTTTCATGGGAAAGCGTTGATTCTTTATAAACCTTTTTGATATGGAAAGAAAAGAGTTTTTACGGAGTTTGGGTGCCGGAGCGGCATTCGCCATAGTTTTTCCCTGCGTTCAGGGCTGCTCAAAAGATGGCAACGTAGCACCTGAAGATATGAGACCTATTCCTACAGGAATCGATTTTACCATTGACCTTAACTCAGAAGAGGGGGGCGGGCTACAAAACAACGGGGACTTTATCCTGAAAAATTATGTAGTGGTAGTTAAAAATTTAGAGGGTGATTTCGTTGCGGCCAGTCAAATCTGTAGCCATCAACAGACCGAGGAAGTTAGGTTTGTGGAGAACGACGGCGGTATTTACTACTGTTCTACCCATGGCGCACGGTTTGACCAAACCGGAAAGCCCTTGAACAGTATTACCAGTAACCCCTTGAAAATATTCCAGACAGAACTTACCGGAAACATACTTCGGATCTTTGAATGAAATCGAGACTGAGTTAAGGTTTGGGTATAGAATCGATTTTTACATTTTTCAGTTCGATGAGCGAGAGTTCTTCCAATTTGCCCTTTTCAAAGGCATCCTCGATTTTTTCGAAATTAACACTATCTTTTATTTTAGGGTGCAGGTTCCGATAATCCTGTATGAGCACTCCATTAATAGTACGCTGATTAAAGGCCACACGAAACCGCATTCCCCCTTTGCCAGTAAAGTATTTGTAAGCAAGATAATCCATACTGTAATTCTCAACATCGAACCAATATAGAAATACATCTTCAAAATCATCACCACCGCCTTCTTGTTGAAAAGTGACACGGATTTTATGGTATTCCTTACCTTTTATTACGCTCTTTCCTTTATCCTCTAGGATCACGGCAGCATCCCCTAGCCACAACGGAAGAAATGCAAAGTACATCACCGAATTTACCGAATTGGTATATGTATTTTTTCTTTTTTCGGTCAGGTTTACAATGGTATCGGCAATATAGCGGGTAAAACCTTTATTAGTGTACACATCGCGGACCAGACTGCTATCTCTATTCTTACCGATTCTTGTATACGTAAATTGTCCATTTTGCCGTTTGAACTCATAGGTGTGCTCACGAAAAGTAAAGGAAGCCTCCGCATTTTTCATTTTTTCCATACCCGAAACCTCTATGGCTTTGTCTATGACGCTTTCTTGCGCTACTAAGGGATTCAATTGCAACATGAGCAGGATTATCGGGATAGAAAAAGGAAATGGTTTATGATTTAATAGTTTCATATGTTCTTTGATTATTCTAAAGTTTTTTAAAATATTTGATGCTTTTAGACACTTTATTATTTTGTTTCGTCAATGGATTCGGTTTCCTTTTTCAAGAAGTCGGGCACCAGAAGCTGTATCCGTTTAAGTACTATTTTTGCTTCTTTGTCTTTCCGCGCATTTATAAGCTCAATATAACGATGATAGAGTGAACCTACTTTTACAAACCGAATTTCTTCCTTTGGTAGGTTGGAAAGATAGGGGTCTTTCTCGGCAGGAAGATTGCTCCTCAATAGGGACAACAAATTATCCAACTCTTTGCCCGTAATATAGGTTGCACGACCCGAATTGGCCTGCTGTGATAGGATAGGCGCCTTAAATTCAACAGACCTTCTGTCATCGGTATTCAGCTCAACGCCCGAAAACCGATTTCGAATAGCCTCCAAATTACCAAGATAAAAAAGGCCGGCCATGTGGTTGTTTTCCGGGTTAGCTTGCTCACCGATTACATGAACAATATTTTGGCGTAAGGTATTCTCATCAAGCCGTACACCTGCTTCCTGGCCAACGAGCACGATACTGGCGTGGGTTGTCGAAAAATCTGCTCGCCAGAGCGTCACTTGTTGATAAACGGCCGCAAATGTAGCCGCAATAGTATTGAAGTTATCCGAAGTAAGCTGGTATAGTGGTAACCATTGCGCAAAGATCCCGCCAGGCGACAACCGCTTTTTGGCCTGTTCAAAATGCTCAAGGGTGTAAAGGCTTCCCGTGCCTGCATGCCATGGGGTGAAAAGGTCTCCGACAATAACGTCAAATTGTTCATTGGAGCCCAGAAGAAAGTTTCTTGCATCGTCAGCTATTATGTATGACCGATCATCTTTGAAAAGTCCATTGGCCCAAGGGGAAAAATAATGTTTTGCTGCAGGAATCACGTTGGACACCAGTTCTACCGCTACTACCTTTTCCACATCATGGTTTAACGCGGCACCTGCCGTAATACCGGTTCCCATACCCAAAAACAATATCTTTTTTGGTGCCGGATGGATCATAAGCGGAACATGGGCCTGCATTTGCTCGACCAAAAACGATTTCGAATCACCAAGTACATAAAAATTATCCAGGCGCATTTCTATATTCTCCGGCAATTGTACTATTGAGACTACCCCGTCGCTTGATTGCCAATAATCCAATACTTTTTCACCGGTTTCCAATTTTACAACGGGGGGATTTTTCAAAATAATTATTCCTAAAATTACTACAGCAGGCCATAAAAGGAAAGTAATTTTCTTTTTTCTGTAAGAAGGAAAGGCTATTAAAATAGCCAGGATTCCGTACAAAAGAGCAATGATTTTTATGCTGTTCCAGAGACCTGCTATATCAAGCAGAACAAAACCTGCTATTACTGGCCCCACGAAGCCACCTAAAGAATTGTAGAGTACCAATTTGCCGACAATGGATCCTGACGGCATATCGGCTTTAGGGGCCGCTTTCAACAGAAAAGGAAACACAGCCCCTAAAATAATAGTTGGAGGCATTATGACCATAAGACTCAGCTTAAAGACGGACCATATATACGTAAACCAAGATGCGTTAATCGCAAGATACTCAAGTCCGTTTGTCGCACTATCGAAAACCGTTGGAGATAACCCAATCAAAACAGCCGCCGTGGACAACAATAGGACCAGCAAGGTTTTTGAAGGTGCCCCTAGCCTTACAAGTATATGTGATAAAATGCCACCGAGCCCCAAGGCCAAAAGGAATACCACCAATATCGCAGCGAACGAATAGACTGAATTTTGTAAAACTTGGGCGAACATTTTAGTCCATAACGTTTCTGCCGATAATGCCAATGCTCCGGAAAAAAATGCGACTAAGATAAATTGGTTTTTGTTTAGCTGAAATGCAAAATCAGTCGATTTTTTGCTATTTACAGAATATTTAGATGCTTCATTAATAATGGGATAAGGAGGTTTATGCCAGCAATCTAGAACAAGGGCCAAAACGCCTACGAAGATTGCCAAGACCACCGCAAAACCGTAGGTTACGCGAACCCCATATTCGGATAATAAGTAAAATGCGGCAATAAAAGCACCAAGGGCTGCCCCTAAGGTATTTACGGCATATAAAATAGTTCCACGCCTTGAAAGATCATTTCGATTTTTTCCTATGTGCTGTGCTAAAACTGGAAAGGTCCCTCCCATAAGAAATGACGGAAAAAATAGTAGTGAAATACCAAAGAGGAACTTCATGCCCAAAAGAACACTCTTAGTATCACCTAAAAAAGATACGATGTCGGAATAGTACCTTTCATAAAAATCGATACCGGGGACCAACAAGAGGGCAGTTAACGCAATGCCAAGCTCCATAAGGCCATACATGCCAAGTGGCCGTTTAAAACGTGCGGAGGCCTTGCCAAAAAATCGTCCCCCAAGGGCCAATCCAAGAAAAAAAGCGGATAATGTTGCCGCTGTGGCATATGAGGCGTTACCAAATACCAGTCCTAACCGGTACATCCATACCACCTGAAATATCAAGCCGGCGGTGCCGGACACAAAAAACAAGGCATATAGAAAAACAAAGTTTCCCGAACGTTCAGATTTTGTAAACGTAAACTTGTTTTTCATAAAAAATGGTCATGGACAACGTTGCATCTTACAAACATAAAAAGAAAAGAAGCTTTTTAGCAGCCTCTTTTCTTTTTATGTCGCTTTTTTGAAGTATTCGATTCAATCTAAACAGCCAACATAATTAGGGTTATTCGATTCTGACTGTGGGACCGGAAATCTTAGGTTGGAACTATATTCGCCTCCCTTGAAATAGGGACCCCATGGAAATACGTTGGAGGGCATCATGCCATAAAGATCTACAAGTCTTCTAAGATCTCCCAGACGATGACCAGTGCTGAACAACCAAAAGGCACGCTCTGAAAAATGGGCAAACAATAGGTCGTCACCACTAATTCCTGAGAGGTCTAAATTTGACAAACCTATTGTAGCCCTGAGTTCATTATGTATATCTTCGACGGTTTGAGCATCGTCCGCATTGGCCGCTGCCTCGGCTTCTATCAACCTTGCTTCTATGCCTGATGCCAGTGCTACGGGTACGCTAGATGAATTGTATTTCAATTGGTTGTAATATAAGGTAATATCATCTTGACCAAATTCCGTACCCCCATCCCAAGGTGTTCTGGGGTCCATAGCGGAGCGGTACATTAAACCATTGCCCCCTTTGCCATCGGCTATAGAAAATTGGCGACGAACAGTACTCATGATGTAAATTCCGTTCTCTTGTCTGAAACTGTTATCGGATTGCTCAATATTATAAACAAAATCTGACGGAATAGCCGCTACTTCAGCCGCGGCCGCATCAATCTGACCTAGTCCCAAAAGGGAACGTGCCTTGCCAATTCTCGCCAAATTGGCCAATTTATCGTTGCTACTAGCGTTAATAAGTGCTTGGTCGAACCAACTTACCGCTTCATTGAACATTTGTTCAGTAGTCAAAGGTTCACCATAAATTAAATCGCCACCGTCCGTCGGTGATTTACTAAAGGGAACACCACCACAAAAGGTTTCTGCGAACATAACATAAGCGTAACCAACTACACTTTGCATCTCACTTTCAATTTCGGGGTTGCCACCGAAATCAACAAGAAGATCTATAGTGGTTTCTGCTCCGGTCCGTGATCTATGAAGGTTACCATAAATTGTATTCATATCAGTATTGATATCCTGAAGGATACGGGTATCGGCCTCGCGTCTAGTAGGGAAGGTTCCCGAATATGTATATTCATCCGCTACAAGGCCACTCATCACAATTAATCCCGTAGTAGCCCCATGGCCTGCCGCAGAACCGCTTAATGCCACAGCAAGATCTCCTAAGGATCCCGCACGCAGGGTTTGTAAACCAGCCTCCGTGTTAAGCGATTCTGGTGTGACGATATCAGGATCCGTAACTTCTACAACGGAATCGCAAGATATGCTCAATGATGAAAGTGTTATCAGAACAATTGCATTAAATAGTAATTTGGAAAAGTTGTTTTTTGTTTTTAATAGCTTTTTCATTTTCTTAGATTTTTTTGTTAAAACGATAGGTTAAGTCTTACTTTCCAAGAACGGACGGGCGGTTGACTGAGAAATTCTTCGGTAGTAAAATTAGCCTGCCCTTCAGAACTAATTTCAGGGTCAAGCCCAGAATAGTCGGTCCATACGCCTAGATTCTGCCCAGAAAGTGTTAGGCTTATACGATTAAAGCCCAGTTTGCTTGAAAAGGTTCTAGGTGCGTTATAGGTCAATGAGATTTCACGAAGCCTCCAAAACGAAGCATCCTCGATATACCCTGCATTTGTTCCCAAAAATTTGGATGCCACGGCTCTTGCCTGATTGGCAAGTGAGGCATTGGGGTCATTTAGTTCCCGGTTATTACTGTTCCCGTTTCTCCAGGCACCAGTATTATTATAAAGCTTTTGACCGCCTCTGTAGTTTAGGAGTCCTCTTACTACAAATTGATTTTCGAAAAAACTTAGTGTTGGGGTAAAAGAAATATCGGTCGTTGCAAATGGGGTGCCCAAATACCCTATTTCTCCTACTTGCACCTCATCTTGCCCTATGAAACCATCGCCATTCGCATCGCTAAAAGTATAGGTTTCATCCCAATAACCGCCAAGCGGATAGCCTTCAACATGGCGCTGCTGACCAAAAATGATCGGTTGAATATCCTGACCCAATTCTTTTAGTTCATTATCTATGAACGAACCTACAAAATCAACTCCAAAGAAAAATTTATCAGTTTCGATGATTCTGGTATTTAACGCTATCTCAATACCTGAGTTTTTAACGGATCCCAAATTTTCAAAACGACCTTCACCCACGCCAAGCGACAAGGGTAATTGCCTAAAAATCAAGGCATCTTCGGTACGTTTATTAAAATAGGTCATTTCAAAACCGATCTTCTCGGACAATAGTTTCGCATCAAAGCCGAATTCGACTTCTGTGGACCGCTCTGGGCTTAAATCGGAATTGCCAACACTTCCTATGGTAACCCCGGTTACACTTTGTCCATCCAAGGTAGCGGCTATAGGATTGAAAAACCTAAGCGCATCATTGGTACCTGGTTGTACCCCGGAGGCACCCCATGCCCCCCTAAGTCGTAACGAGCTTATTCCATATTTATCGGCGTTATTAAAGAAATCCTCTTCTGAAATAAGCCATGAAGCACTTACCTTGGGGTAAAACACCGAGTTGAACGAGGCACCAAACGAACTACCACGATCTGCCCTTACCGCACCCGTCACGAATAATTTATCATTAAAGCCAATCTGTTCCTCCAAAAAGACACCGACAGTGCGTGATTCTATGGTCTGTTCATTGCTCTGTGTTACCGCGGCCCCCGCAATGGAGTTACTCCCTGCAACCAACTGAAGTCCCGTTGTGAACGTGCCTTGAGATAAATTCTGTAAATATTGGCCCCCAAATGAAGTGCGGGAATTAATACCTTCCCATAAATCCGTTTTGTAAGTGCCTACCATATCCAAGGTATATACAAAATCATTGAACCTATTGGAGAATCTTGCGCCTTCATCATAATTAAGAAAAGCGGGCGCTTCTCCGGTCGGGAAGAACTGGCTGTCCCATCGGGATGTAAAATCAAGCCCGCCAGAAGCCCTGAAATTCAATTTTTCAGAGGGTTGCCATAACAATTCAAGACCACTGGTAAAACGATTGATCCGTTGACGGGTATCAATCGTGAACAGTTCATCGGGCGTAAACTCGCCCCAACCGTTGTTAACATCTATAGTAGATGTACCATTAAGACCCTGACTCATTAGAGCCAAGGCGAAATTATCGTTCAAGGGTAGTTCTAGGTTACTGTTGGTGTAGCCCGTGGTTAAATTCACCTTTAGATCATCGGTAATTTTGACTCCGAAATTCCCTCGGAAATTTGTTCTTTTTATATTATTGACAGGCAACACCCCTTCGCCGTCGGTAATATTTCCTGAAAGGAAATACGTAAGCACTTCTGAACCTCCGGATACGCTCAACCCACCGCCATAAGATTGTCCCGTTCTAAAAGGTGAGGTGCGTGGGTCGTTCAAGGGCTGAAAAGAATTGACCGTACTGGGGACAAAAGTACCTTCTGCCGCCTCAAAGTTAAAACCAGGATTGCCAGCTGCGTCAAGTGCTTGATAGTTTTTGGGATAGGTCGTTACGTTCTCAACCAACCCGCTCTCCAAAAATGCAGACCATCTCGGTTCTCCTTGTTTACCTTTTTTAGTGGTAATACGAATTACACCGTTCGCCGCAATAGATCCGTATAATGTTGCCGCGGAAGGGCCCTTAATGATCTCGATAGACTCAATATCCTCGGGGTTGATATCATTCAACCGGGAAGGGGACTGCCCACCTGTTTCAAAAGAGATCGAATTGGCCTCGTTATTGATTAAAATACCATCAATGTAAATTACGGGTTCGTTGGAAAGGGATGCACTATTGGAACCCCTGATCCTAATTCGGGAACCCATACCCGTAGAACCTCCACTACTGGAAATCTGAACACCGGTCGCCTGGCCCTGAAGCAAGTCTGAAACATTACTTATCGGGCGTTGTTTTACGTCATCGACAACATTGAGATTGGCAATGGAATTTCCCATCTCTACTTTACGCCGTACACCGGTTGCGGTAACAATTACCTCGTTCAAATCCATCGAATTTGGCTTCATGGTAACGTTAATAACTTTCTCCTGTGTTAGGCTGACCTCATTTGAGGTAAAGCCGATGTATGAGAACACGAGTATATCGCCCTCAGAAGCTTCAATCTCATATTCCCCATCAAAATTGGAGGAAACCCCTTTGGTGGAGCCCTTTATTACAATACTTACCCCGCCCAAGGGAATATTGTCTTGATCGGTTACTTTCCCCGTTATCGTCAAGGTCTGTTCCTGAATCTTTGGTGGATTCAAAGAAGTGGGTCGTATGTCGGAATTTAAAGTTTCGTCCTTTTCAAGCAATACAATAAGCTTTCTTCTAATTTCAAAGGATACATTGGTTTCCTTTAAAATAAGATCCATAAGCTCGTTTATCTTGACTTTATCGACATTTACGGAAATCCGTTTACCGACGTCCAAACTGGAGTTCTTATACAGAATATTGAAATCCGTTGTTTTTTCTATTTCATCAAATACCGATGCTATGGTGGCTTCCTTCATATTCATAGAAATATTGGATTTCTGTGAATAGGTATTGCTTGCCTGAAGTTGAAACAGGGCAAGCAATAAAAACAATGCGGTAATTTTCATTTTCAGGTCTATTTTAATCGTATAATACCTTTTACATAGTGTGTTTTTCATACTTTTGAGATGGTTTAAAAATTGGTGATTCAGTTTTTAAATTTGTTTAGAATCAAGGGATTGTTACAGCAATCCCTGATTCTTTTAGAGTTCATTTCATATACTTGACTTTTTAGGGTTTATCTTGATGCGATTTTCATTTATGGTATAATCAAATCCTTTAATCCTTTGAAATGCTTTTAAAATTTCTTCTATGGTCTCTGTTTTAAACCTCCCTGTAAATCTTTCATTACTTACCTGCATATCCTTTATCTCGATCTTTACGTCATAGTGCCTTTCAAGTTTTTTGGCGATATGGTAAAAATCTTCGTTCTTAAAAAGTAGTACGCCGTCTTTCCATGCAACGTAACTGCTAACATCTATATTCTCGGTGGATAATTTAGTATCGGAATAGGAATAGGAAGCCAGTTGATTTGGTTTCAGTAGCAAATCACTTGAGTTAGCGGTATTTTTCAAACCAACCGACAGACTACCTTCTACCAACACCACTTGAAGATGTCCATCGTCTTGATAACTTGATATATTAAACTCCGTACCCAAGACTTTTGTATCTATAAACTTGGTACTGACCGTAAATGGTCTTAATGAATCCGAAGTAACGGTAAAGTAGGCCTCTCCTCGTAAAACCACATTCCTTGCCCCTTTGTTATAGAAAGCTACGGGATAGGTTAAAGAGGACCCCGAATTTAAATACACTTTTGTACCATCGGACAGCACCAACTGAAACCTTTTCCCATAAGGTACATCCAAGGTGTTGTAAACCAACTGACTTGTCTCTTTTTGACCGGATGCTACCTTTTTATAGGTAATTTTAGTGCCTTCTTGTTTTACAACATAAGCATTTGTAGAAGATACTATTCCGGATGCCTTATCATTTAAGGTCTCTTTTGTCGAACCATCTTCAAAAGTGATGGTGGCCTCTTTTTCAAGAGTTTTTACTTCAGGGCCACGTTGCAGATAGGAATAAATACCCAGCGTCATGAGGCCAACAAAAACAGCTACATGCTTCAGTAGTCTGTTCTTTCTCGTGGGCCTTCTGATTATGTTAGTTTGGTCGAAAGCAGCTATTAATTCCTTCTTCAGATATTCTGCTTTTTCCTTTTCAATAGCACCGGTAATTAAATGGTGGAGTTCCACTTCTTCACGAAAGGTAGATTTATTCTCCTTGAGCCACTTGGACAATACCTTTATCTCTTCTTGGGTCGCCGTACGGTTCAAAAATCTATGGACAATAATTTTTATTTTCTTATTCTTCATTAGTGTTTTTTGAAAAAATGCCAATCCTTGTTCTTAAAACGATTGAATAGTATAAAACCCTTGCTTTTATCATAATTTAACGTAAAACATAATTTTTTTTTGTTAAAATTGTATTATGTATGTAGTGTTTCAGAAAACGAATCTTAAAACTTTAACGACTGAGGTTGTGGATGATGACGTCTTTGAGACCATCATAAAACGTCATTATAATGAAATTTTTGGCTACGCCAAGAGTTTATGCCGTGACGAGGCTTTGGCAAAGGATTTGGTACAGGAAGCATTTTTTAAATTATGGAAAAAGAGGAAAATTTTAAAGGACGGCGTAATCATAAAAGGATGGTTGCATACAGCGGTGCGGAATAAGTTCTTGGACCATATTAAAAAGCATAATAAAGAAATCCGTTTAGTCGAAACGGCTTTTGCCGATACTTTGGACGATGTTATTTTAAGGACCCATCAAGAAGATATACAATGTAAAATAAAAATTGTTGAAAAGGAAATTCAAAATCTTCCAAAAAAATGCAATACAGTATTTCTGTTGAGTAAAAAGGAAGGACTGACCAATAATGAAATCGCAGATTACCTAGGTTTATCCATAAAAACGGTAGAAGGCCATCTTACTAAGGCCCTCAAAATTTTGAGGGAGAAATTGAAGGATAAGATTCAGATTTTATTCATGATTCTTCGCTATACGGAATAAAACCAAAAATACATACGTTTATACCAAATCAGATACAACAATAAGTAATCTTCGATTTTTATTTCAAAAGTTATAGCCAATTGAAAAGTTGATGCCAAAAGGATGCCCCGGTCTTAGCCCTGCCGGAACCCTGGATACAGCATAGGTTTTATCCAATAAGTTGATAATGTTCGTAGAAAAGATAAGGTGCTTGTTGTAAAAATATCGACCCGAGAGGTCAATAATATAATTGGAATCTACTTTGAAGTTTGCCGGAATCGTACCTGTTCCCGCTCGTGTCCTAAACGCATCGGTATAGCGCAAACCCATATCTAGGGCAAATTTTCCATGCTCCAGCCCAAGATTCAAATTAAACTGATTTTTGGCGATGTAAGGGATTTCATCGCCTTCCATGACCTCTCCGAATATATCGGTATCACTTTCAAAGGAACTGAGGAACTTGGTATCGGTCAAGGTATAGGATACCGATACGGGAAATCTTAACTTTTCTGAGCTGTTCTTAAAAATGTCGTAGTGCAATAGTACCTCTACTCCGTTGACCCGTACCTCGCCCGCATTGAATTGGTCAAGGCTGCCCGTACCCCCAGTGGCGGCAAGGTCATTGCCCAGTAGATTTTGATAATCATTATAGTACGCTATTATTTCGCCTCTTAGGCCACTGTGGTTAAAACGTGTGCCCAGTTCGTAATTTATGCTTTGTTCCGGATTTTGGCCGTCGGTACTTCCTGGAGGGGAAAACCCTTTGTGAATTCCACCAAAAACGGACAAATTATTGGTAAATCTATAATTGGCACCCAATCCCGGAATCCAAACATCCACCCTGTTCTCCCTTTCGGAAAGGTCGATTCCCGACCTAGAGGCATCGTTGCTTCCATAATCCGTTCTACCCAAAGTTATATTCTCATAGCGCAATCCCGGGGTAACTGTAAGTCCGTTAATACTTAATTTATATAAAAAATGTGTGGCGACAGCTTTTGCATAACCGATTCGGTTGGCATCGGCTCCCTTAGCACCGACCGTTGTGCGTATGAGTTCGCTATTTTGAAATCCGTGCCTGTCTACCCATTGAAACCTGTCCTCGTCATCCTCATGGTATCTGATCCCCAGCTCTAGATTTTGCGACCAATCAGAGCCCCACTGAAGCCTTGCTACGGATTGTATTCCGTTGGAGGAATATGACCTGTTGTTGGCCTTTATACCGAATACGTCTTCGGCCGTATCGGTATTTCCCAATAATGCATTGTATTCCATGACATACCTCTCAGGGTCTGCGAGCACTTTGTTGATTCCGACACGCTCCCCCAGATTAACGTCATCCAATTTATACCAATTGCGCTTGAACTTATTAAGGTAGCCTGTAGTATGTATGCTCAATGCCGGGGAAATTTTTAAAAAATGCGTCAATTGGTACTGTTGGTGTTCCGAATCCATCACATCTTTTGACGAGGCCCGATACCTGCGGTACGGATTTTCCTTGAAATCTATATCTGTCAGTCCCAAATACGTTTCATTGGCCTTTTCTTCTGAATACTGAATTTTAAATTGAAGGGATTGATAGAATCTGGCATCCTCGTCAGTACTGATACGAAACTTTGCCAAATAGTCCGATTTATCAAAACCTGTATTGCCACCCCCGTCCAAGTTTTTAAAGCCATTGGAATTGTAGTTGTAGTATTCGCTAACAAACCCAAAATTCTGATAGTTGTCACCAACTATGACCTGTGTATTTTTTGAGTTGAAATTACCCGCAGACAACACGACCCTTCCCGAAAGTTGGTCGGGAATGCGAGTTGAAATCATGTTGATCGCTCCACCAGTTGTATTTGGCCCATACTGAATTTGACTGCTTCCTTTTAATATTTCTACAGCTTGCATTCGGCCAATGGTCGGAAAATAATACGCTGCTGGGGCACTATATGGGGCCGGGGCAATTAAGACACCATCTTCCATAAGGTTGATTTTCGCACTCCGCTCGGGTGAAGTACCCCGTAAACTAATATTTGGACGAAGACCAAACCCATCTTCTTCATATATATTGACCCCAGGCACACTTTTTAGCGTTCTGTTAATATCGTTGTAATCAAATTTTTGGAGTTCTTTTTCTGATATGTAGACCGCAGAACCTGTTCTGTTCTTGGCTTCGAATTTACTGCCTAATATTGTGCTCCCATTTACAATTACTTCGTTTAAGATTTCGGTTTTTACGGTTGCGGAATCTTTCTTGGCATTTTGCTCTTGAGATAGCATAATATTATAAAAAGAAAGAAAAAAAATGAGCGGAAAAAAGAACCTATTCATATTATACTTATTTAGATTTAATAAAAATAAAGCGCAAACATAAATTATTTTTTTAAATCTTTCACAATACTATTAAGAATAATTCTAAATAATATATCTTTTTTATCGATACTTCATCTAGCTTGTGTATATAGCCAAAACATGATATATATCATGTCGTAAAAAAATAGGATGAACTAAGTTTGGACTTTCTAAATCAACATACGTAAAACTGCAAAATTTTGTTAAACAAAAGTCTTATGTTAAATTTTTTGTAGCTTTGCATACCACATGAAAAAAGTTTTTTTCAAAATATCATCTTTTGTAATGGCAGTTATTGTGCTGTTATCGACGTTCTCCTTTGCCGTTGATCAGCATTATTGTGGCGATATTTTGGTGGATTATTCCTTATTCGGCCATGCCGAGTCTTGTGGTATGGAAGTTCAAGAAACAGCAGAATTGCCAGAGTGCAATTTGGTTAAAACCGATTGCTGTAACGATGAAGTTCTTACCGTTGATGGTCAGAACGACTTGAAAGTATCTTTCGAAAAATTAAGTTTTGAACAACAACAGTTTGTTGCTAGCTTCAACTACACATATCTTAATCTTTATGAGGGACTACCTGAAAACATAGTCCCATTTAGTGATTACCCTCCTCCGGTTTTGGTCAAGGATATACAAATCCTAGATCAGATTTTCCTCATTTGATTTTTAAGTAATAGAATTTTAAAGCCCAATTGATAGCAGTTTAGGGCTTATCCTGTTTTTGTTGGTTTTCGGCCAATACTTCTAATTACTTAATCATCAATACCATGCTAAATAAAGGCATTAAATTCCTTATCGAGAATAAATTGGTAGCCGTTTTGCTCTTAGTCCTTTTTGTGGGCTGGGGAACCGTAAACGCACCCTTTGAATGGAATACGGGCTCGTTACCGAGAGATCCGGTAGCCGTTGATGCCATACCCGACATCGGCGAAAACCAGCAAATTGTTTTTACGAAATGGGATGGTCGTTCACCTCAAGATATCGAGGATCAGATAACCTACCCGTTGACAACTTCACTTTTAGGAATTCCTGGCGTTAGGACTATCCGTAGTTCTTCCATGTTCGGGTTTTCAAGTATCTACATCATATTTGAAGAGGATATCGAATTCTATTGGAGCCGTAGCCGTATTCTTGAAAAATTGAATTCGTTGCCGGCAGGATTGTTACCGGAAGGTGTCAACCCTGCATTGGGACCCGATGCCACCGGATTGGGCCAAATTTTTTGGTATACACTTGAAGGCCGAGATAAAGATGGTAATGTTACCGGAGGTTGGGATCTGCAGGAGCTTCGCAGTATACAGGATTTCTATGTGAAATATGCCCTATCATCCGCAAGCGGTGTTTCGGAGGTAGCCTCTATCGGCGGTTACGTGCTCGAATATCAAGTGGATGTAAATCCGGAATTGATGAAGCAATATGGTATTGGGTTACAGCAGGTGGTAAAAGCGGTAAAACAGAGCAATAGGGATATCGGTGCCCAAACTTTGGAAATCAATCAGGCCGAATATCTGATTCGTGGGCTTGGCTATGTGAAATCCATCGAGGATCTACAAAATGCAGTCATAACCTCGGAAGATTTCACGTCTATCCGTTTAAAGGATATTGGTAATGTTTCTTATGGACCTGCTACTAGACGTGGCATCTTGGATAAGGAAGGCGCAGAAGTTGTGGGTGGAGTAGTGGTCGCACGATATGGCGCCAACCCCATGGAGGTCATTAATAACGTAAAAGATCAAATTAATGATCTAAGCGCCGGTCTTCCCTCAAAAGTACTTGAAGACGGCAGAACATCCCAGCTCACAATTGTTCCTTTTTATGATAGGACCGAACTTATTCAAGAAACGCTCGGTACGCTCAATGAAGCCCTGACCTTGGAAATCTTGATTACCATTTTAGTTATCATCATCATGGTCTTCAATTTAAGGGCATCCATCCTGATATCGGGACTGTTACCGGTTGCAGTGCTTATGGTATTTATTGCGATGAAACTATTCAATGTGGATGCAAATATTGTAGCACTTTCGGGTATAGCCATTGCCATCGGAACCATGGTGGACGTTGGGGTCATTCTCTCCGAAAATGTCATAAGGCATTTGGACGAAAATGAGGAGGGCCTACCTATAAATACCGTAGTTTACAATGCCTCGGCAGAAGTATCGGGAGCCATATTAACCGCGGTAATGACCACTATTATCAGTTTCATTCCGGTATTTACAATGATCGGGGCGGAAGGAAAGTTGTTCAGGCCCCTGGCATTTACAAAAACCTTTGCGCTTACAGCATCCCTTATAGTAGCCCTCTTTTTGTTACCTCCATTTGCGGCGTTTCTTTTCCGAAAAAAGAGCATCAAGAAAACAGCCGGATATGGCCTCAATGGAATATTGATACTCTTAGGGGTCCTGGCCATTTTTTATGGTTATTTACTCGGACTGATATTAATCGCTTTCGGCACTGTAGGCTTGCTTAAAAATCCGGAATTGGCATCCCGCATTTATGGTGGATTTTCACTTTCGGAAAAACGTGCAAATCTAATCAATATCATTATTTCGGCATTTGCCATTGTTTTCGTTCTGGCCGAATATTGGAGACCGCTGGGTCTTGATAAAAGTATTTTTTGGAACCTGATTTTCGTTTCGCTTATTTGTTTCGGGTTACTTGGTTTCTTTACCATATTCCAAAATTATTATACGAGGATACTGCGTTGGGCTTTACGCAATAAACTAATATTTCTCTCTATCCCCACCGCTATAGTAGTGTTTGGGGTTATGATCATGCAAAATACCGGAAAGGAGTTTATGCCTTCATTGAACGAAGGTTCCTTTTTGTTGATGCCTACCTCTCTTCCGCACGCCGGTGTCGAAGAGAACAAACGGGTGTTACAACAGTTGGATATGGCGGTCGCCAGTATTCCTGAAATAGCCACTGTGGTCGGTAAATCGGGTAGAACAGAATCTGCATTGGATCCCGCACCGCTGTCCATGTACGAAAACCTAATTCAGTACAAGCCGGAATACATGTTGAACGACAAAAGGGAGCGACAGCGATTCAAGGTTAATGAGGACGGTATGTTCGAACTCAGGGACGGTACTTTTGTGACCAATCCCAACCTTGAAACGGACGGCGATAATGAATACAAAGCGTCGGAAATAAAATCGGTTTATTCGGTGCGGCAAAAAGATTTGATTCCCGATGAAGATGGGGAATATTTCAGAAACTGGCGACCTGAAATCGAATCTCCAGATGACATTTGGAAAGAAATTATAAAGGTCACCAAATTCCCAGGTGTTACCTCTGCTCCGAAATTACAGCCGATAGAAACCCGATTGGTCATGTTACAGACCGGCATGCGTGCTCCCATGGGCATCAAGGTAAAAGGACAGGATCTAAAGGAAATAGAAGCCTTTGGCCTCAAGCTCGAAGATATTTTAAAGCAGGCAGATGGGGTAAAAGATGAAGCCGTATTCGCTGATCGAATTGTTGGAAAACCTTACTTGCTTATTGATATCGATAGGGAAAGACTCGCACGATACGGAATTACCATTGAAGACGTGCAGAGCGTATTGCAGGTTGCCGTTGGGGGGATGGTGCTTACCCAGACCGTTGAGGGGCGTGAGCGTTATGGCGTTCGAGTACGCTACCCAAGGGAATTAAGGGAGAATCCAGCGGACTTGGAGAATATCTATGTGCCCGTTGCTAAAGGAAGCCCTGTTCCGTTGAGCGAATTGGTCACGATTAGGTATGAAAAAGGTCCGCAGGTCATCAAAAGTGAAGACACCTTTTTGGTCGGTTATGTACTGTTTGATAAGTTGGACGGTTTTGCCGAAGTAGAAGTCGTCGAGAACGCCCAAGCCTTGATACTAGAAAAAATAGATAGTGGAGAACTGGTAGTCCCCAAGGGCATCAATTATCTGTTTACAGGTACTTATGAAAACCAGTTGCGCGCAGAAAAAACACTATCAGTTGTAGTGCCCTTGGCCTTGGCAATTATTTTCTTGATTCTCTATTTCCAATTCCGTTCAGTAGGTACATCGTTAATGGTGTTCACAGGTATAGCGGTCGCCTTCGCAGGAGGGTTTTTGATGATCTGGTTCTATGGTCAGGATTGGTTCTTGAACTTCAACTTTTTCGGGGAAAATCTACGAGACCTCTTTCAGATGCACACTATCAACCTGAGTGTTGCCGTATGGGTAGGATTTATCGCCCTCTTCGGTATTGCCACCGATGATGGTGTAGTCATGGCCACCTACCTTACCCAGACTTTTGATAGAAACAAACCCGATTCACTGGTAGCGGTCAGGGACTCGGTCGTCGAAGCCGGCGAAAAACGTATACGTCCGTGTTTGATGACCACCGCTACCACTATTCTAGCATTGCTTCCAGTATTGACATCCACGGGCCGCGGTAGTGATATTATGATACCGATGGCGATTCCCTCTTTCGGGGGCATGCTTATCGCCTTGGTTACCTTATTTGTAGTTCCAGTTTTATTCAGTTGGAAGGCTGAATTTCAATTAAAAAGAGTGTCCAAATGAAGAAATACCTATACATATTGATCGGAATAGTCTCCATTGCTTCCGTAAAAGGACAGGAACTGGAAAACTTTATCGAGCAAGCTGAACTTAATAATCCAGAAATCCAGGCTTTTGAGCTGCGGTACAATATCGCCTCCGAAAAAGTGAACGAGGTCAACACATTGCCCAATACAGAACTAAGTGCCGGGCTTTTTGTAAGCGAACCCGAAACACGGACCGGAGCACAGAAAGCACGGTTCTCGGCAAAACAGATGATTCCGTGGTTCGGTACTATTACCGCCCGTGAAAATTATGCAAGTTCATTGGCCGATGCTCAGTACGAAGAACTGGTAATTGTTAAACGGAAATTGGCCTTATCGGTCTCGCAATCCTATTACCGACTCTTCTCGATTAGGGCAAAGCAAGGTGTGCTGGACGAGAATATTGAATTACTGGAGACCTATGAACGTCTTGCCCTGACTTCGGTAGAGGTGGGCAACGCTTCGGCCGTTGATGTACTTCGCCTTCAGATCAGGCAAAACGAACTTGAACAGCAAAAGGAGGTACTGGAACAAGAGTATCTGGCAGAACAAACCTTGTTTAACAACCTATTGAATCGTGACGAACAGACCCAAGTTGTTGCTTACGATGGATTAACAGTACCGGAACAAGACCCGATAACGGAAGAGGGAAGTCTTGACCTACACCCCGAACTTCTGAAGTATGACAAATTGTACGAGTCGGTCGAACAATCCGAAATCTTGAACCAAAAAGAGGGGTTACCTGACCTTGGTTTCGGATTGGATTATATACCGGTCGCCGAAAGGCCCGATATGTCTTTCGCTGACAACGGGAAGGATATTTTAATGCCAATGGTATCGGTATCCATCCCCATATTCAATAACAAATATAAATCCATTTCCCAACAGAACAAATTAAGGCAAGAAGAAATAACTGCCCAAAAGCAAGAACGAAGGAACAAATTGGAGACGCTTTTGAGCGAGGCTGTTAACAACAGAATGTCCTCCAGGATTCGTTTCAGAACTCAAACTAAAAATATTCAACAGGCCAATGATGGCGAAGAAATTCTAATAAAAAGTTATGAAACGGGAACCATCGACTTTAACGATGTGCTCGATATTCAAGAGCTACAGCTAAAGTTTCAAATCAATCGAATCGAATCCATCAAGGGCTACTATGTGCAATCGGCCATTATTAATTATTTAAGGAGCTAAGACCCATATCGATAAGGGCAATATGTATTGATTGAATTTGATATAGTAGGATATTATAAATAATAAAAAGAGAATCATGATCAGAAAAATTACGGTGTTGTTGGTACTTCTCATTTCATGTGAAGGCATTGCTCAAGTAGGAACCAACGGACAAGATAGAAAAGAAGATGGACGACCTATTAAGGAGTATGACCTTACCATTGAAGAAAACAAAATGACGCTTGGTGGTGTTACTGCCAATGCAATGACCATCAATGGAGGTATCCCTGGGCCTGTTTTGGAATTTAATGAAGGAGACCTTGCTATAATCAACGTAACCAATAAAATGGATGAAGAAACTTCAGTGCATTGGCACGGATTGATACTTCCCAATTTTTACGACGGGGTTCCATATTTAACTACCCCACCGATTGAGCCAGGAACAACCTTCCAATACAGGATTCCAATCAACCAATCGGGAACATATTGGTACCATTCCCACACAATGCTACAAGAACAAAAAGGTGTTTATGGGTCTATTATCATTCATCCAAAAGAGAAAACCTTGGAATATGATAAAGATTTAGTCGTGGTATTATCAGATTGGACCAATGAAAAACCAATGAATGTATTACGAAACCTTAAAAGAGGTAACGAGTGGTATCAAGTTAAAAAAGGCACAGCAGTGCCATTAAGTAGAGTCATTTCAGAAGGTGCCTTTGGTGCTCAACTTAAATTTTGGAGAGACCGTATGGAAGGAGCTGATATTGCAGACATTTATTATCCCGCATTTTTGTCCAACGGTAAAAAACTGGCAGAGTATCCAGAATTTACGGCTGGCGAAAAAGTAAGGCTTCGCTTTATCAACGCATCGGCTTCTACCTATTATTGGATGGACTTTGGCGGAGGTAACCCAATGTTGGTTTCCAGTGATGGTGTTGACGTGCAACCCGTTTCCAAAAGCAGATTTCTCTTTGGCATAGCCGAAACGTATGATGTAATTGTAACTATTCCAGAAGGAACTATTGAAATTACCGCAACCGCTCAAGATGGTTCAGGTCATACCTCTATACAGTTAGGTAATGGCACTCTTTACCCAGCCAAAAGAATTGATAGACCTGATAAGGTAGCGATGATGAAGCAAATGGCTAAAATGGATATGAAAATGGGAGCACCTGCAATGGTTGGAAACAAGAAGAAGAATACACCCGAAGTTTTAATGCAGAAGTACGGAATGAAGATGAATATGAAGGACGGCGAGATGAAAATGGGGAACGATAAGATGTCGATGAAAGATGGCAAAATGAATGACCAAATGGATATGAAGATGGATGATACAATGGGAATGAAAAAAGATTCGATGTCAATGAGCCATAATGGAGCATCAGGTAAAATGGAAGGTCATATGCACAATATGCCAATGATGCAGAAGGATTCTACTTCTTTTGGTTATGAAGAGCGAAAGACCTACTTCAACTATGATTTTTTAGAGGCAAAAGAAAAAACTGAATTCAAGGCAGATTTACCGGTAAATGAACTGCTACTTAACCTAACAGGTAATATGAATCGCTATGTATGGAGTATGAATGGTGTACCATTATCAGAAACCGACAAGATAAATATTAAAGGAGGCGAGGTAACCAGAATTACATTAAATAACTTGACTATGATGCACCATCCAATGCATTTGCACGGTCATTACTTCAGGGTCATCAATGAAAAAGGAGAACGTTCCCCATTAAAGCATACAGTGAACGTACCACCAATGCAGAAAGTTATTATTGAATTTTATAACGAGGAGTATGGCGATTGGTTCTTTCATTGTCACGTATTGTACCATATGATGGGTGGTATGGCAAGAGTGTTTAGTTACAATACCCCTAGGGATGAAAGAATGAAAGATTACCCAGTTCAGAAACTTATCGATGAGACAGACCATTATTATTCATGGGGATTGGCTCGTGCAGGTTCAAACTTTAATGAACTCTTTTTAACGTCGAGTAATATCCGAAACGAATATAGTTTGCGTGCCGAATTTGACTACAATCAAAATACCGAAATAGAAGTAAGTTATAATAGGTACTTGAATGATTGGGTACGTGTTTATGCAGGAGTAAATACCGAAACGTCAACACCAGATTCTTACGACACATTTAATACCGTAGGATTGGTTGGTGTTAAATATTTTACGCCTTATAGATTTAATGTAGACGTGAGTATGGACCATCAACTGCGCCCAAGAATACGTTTGGACAGAGAACTTTTGATTTTTCCTAGAATTTTTCTAGAGGGAGAATACGAGTATAGAGCAGACTTTGGATGGGTCAATGATTTAGAGAATAACCAATCCTTTGAAAGTGAAACACAATGGTTGGTAGGGGTTGCATACATTCTTTCCCGAAATTTTTCAGTCCAAGGAAACTACAATAATCGATATGGTTGGGGCGGCGGACTTTTGGTAAGATTTTAAATATGAGACAATACAAAAAAAATAGCCTGAGTTTGACCGGAGCCGTATCCCTGGGTACCGGAGTCATGATCGGTGCCGGTATTTTTGCGCTGTTGGGCCAAGTGGCCGAGCTATCAGGGCAATGGTTTCCCATCGCATTTTTGGTCGGTGCCATTATCTCAGGGTTTAGTGCGTACTCCTATATAAAAATGTCAAATGCCTATCCATCCGCGGGTGGAATAGCCAATTACCTGAAAAAGATTTATGGCAAGAGTGCATTGACCGCTTCCGGGGCATTGTTGATGGCCTTTTCGATGGTCATCAATGAAAGTCTGGTCGCACGCACTTTTGGATCCTACACCTTACAATTGTTCGATGTGGGCGATGATAGTATTTGGGTTCCTATTTTGGGTGTTCTGCTATTGGTCGTAGCCTTTTTGATCAACATTTCAGGGAACAATATTATCGGTAAATCATCCTTGGTCATGGCCATCTTAAAGATTGGCGGCATTTCCATTTTTGCCATTGGTGGACTTTGGGCCGCAGGGTTTTCTTTTGGCGAGGTAATTCCATCCAGCGATTTGACCGAATATCCCGTTACAAGTTATTTGGGGGCTTTGGCCTTATCGATTTTGGCGTATAAGGGGTTTACTACTATAACCAATAGCGGGGGCGAGATTGTAAACCCAAATAAAAACGTAGGCAGGGCCATTATCATTTTCACTGGCAATTTGCACCTTAATATACCTGTTGGTAGCGTTTGCAGTATCATCCAATCTTTCCATAGAAGAAATTATAAAAGCCAAAGACTATTCATTGGCAGAGGCGTCAAAACCGGCCTTTGGCAAATATGGTCTTTGGTTTACGGTAGGCATCGCTATTGTGGCCACAATTTCTGGGGTCGTGGCAAGTGTTTTTGCGGTGTCCAGAATGACGGCCATGCTTACCGATATGGAGCTTATTCCCCATAACCATTTTGGCATGTCGGGCGATATCCAAAGACATATGCTGGTATACACCGTTGTATTGGCCATCACGTTGACCGTTTTGTTCGACCTCACACGAATCGCCTCCTTGGGTGCGATCCTCTATCTGATCATGGATATCGGAATCCATTGGGGCATTTTAAAAAATCTGAAAAAGGAAATAGAGGCAAACACCTACATAATCGCAACTGCCATTTTTCTGGATCTTATCGTTCTGGGAGCCTTTCTATATATAAAGGCATCGAGCGATATACTGGTGGTAGTCGTAGCGGCAGTACTGATGGTACTCATATTTACGGGGGAAAAATGGTTTTTGAAAAGAAAAGATTAGTCTGATGTAAAATCGGACACAGTATAAAGGATTTATTAACCTAAAAATTAGAAAACATGAAAACAACGGTAAAGATTTTAGTAGTAATTGGATTTATTGGAACAATTACGGGATGCAAATCAACTTTCAACGCCACCGAGACCTTGCAAGTGGAAGAAAATAGAGATGCCGTCTATCAGGAAATCATTTCGAACCCTATTCAGTTCACAAATTTCATCAGTGAGGCACGAAAGAACGAAGATGCCAAAAAGATAATGATGAAGACCCATATGGAACAGATGGAATCGGGAAATATGAAAATAATGATGGACAAGAATCCGGAAATGAAAGAAAAAATGCAAGCCCATATGCAGCAAATGATGGACAAGAACCCTGAAATGAAAAAAAAGATGCATTCCAAAATGCTGGATAAAATGATGGAAAGCGAAAAGGGCCGACAGCTATTGATGGAAAAAATGCACAATAATGAAATGATGAAAAAAGAAATGAAGGAAAGAATGAAAAAAATGATGGAAGAGAATCCGGACATGATGGAGGGAATGATGCAGAAGATGATGGAAAAAAATCCTGAAATGATGCAAAAAATGAAAGAGAAAATGAAGAATAAGGGGCAGTAAATCCCCGAATCCCATTGGCAATGAGAACAGTTTGTTTAACAATTAAAAAGATATAGTTATGATGATGTGGTGGTGGATACTGATCCCGGTTATTTTGATATTAGCAATATTCCTTTTCAGAGGAGGAAGTTCGCGAAGCTCCCAAAGAAAGGAAAATCCTATGGATATCCTCGACAACCGCTTCGCAAAGGGTGAGATAACCAGGGAAGAATACGAAGAACAAAAACGAACGATTAATTCTAAGAACTAAAAAGATGAACTATTATTTCAATAAAACCCTAAACGAAGACTTTAAAAGCGTAATCGAAAGGGTTACCGAAGAACTAAAAAACGAAGGTTTTGGCATTTTGACGGAAATCGATGTGAAGGAAACCTTGAAAAAGAAATTGGACGTCGATTTCAAGAAGTACAAAATACTCGGTGCCTGTAACCCGCCTTATGCACATAAAGCATTGGAAGCGGAAGATAAGATAGGGACCATGCTACCGTGTAACGTAATCGTGCAGGAAATCGAGGAGGGTACGGTAGAGGTGGCCGCGGTAAACCCAATGGCCTCGATGCAAGCCGTAGAAAATGAAAAATTGGCCGAGGTGGCCGACGAGATTACGGCCAAGCTTGAGCACGTGATAGAAAAGCTTTAAAAACGGAACGATGGAAAACGGCAAAGAGAAGACAAGGGAAATTCCCGGTCAAGATTACGCGGAAAGCCAGAACACTCCCTATTGCATAACAAGGCGATATGGCCAAACGTTCGAACAGACGGTAAAAAAACTCAAAAACGGACTTGAGAAATTGGGCTTCGATATTGTTGGCGAGTTCGATGTACAGCAGTATTTAAAATCCAAAATAGAGAAGATGCCCAAGCATCTTATTCTCTTGGTCTGCGAGAAGGAAACGGCCTCACAACTGATTACCACTGATACCCAAATGGGTATTCTGTTTCCTTGCAATGTAACCGTCAAAGAGGTTCAAGACAATTCGGCAATAGAAATAGCCATTGAGGATACGGATACCACTTGGGCAGCATCCATGAAATCTGAAATACAGGATATAGCAAAAAACACGAAAGCAACCTTGACGAAGGTGCTGGATAACATCGAACAAAGTCACTTTAAACTATAATCAATATTAAAAATTACAAACAATGAAAAAAGTAAGAATATCAATAGGAATTCTGGCAATAGCAGTAATTGCAGTAAGTGCAACATCTTGTAAGGACACGAAAAAAGAGGGTAATAGTACAGACGGGGTACAATCCGAACATATGGATGACAATGGGCACATGGGCGATGGAATGGACGACCATTCAGATTTGGATCATGATAACATGCAATCCTCCGAAAGTATGATGTCTACGAACGAACATTCGATGATGTCCTCCAAAATTGTCGGGGATTATTTGGAACTAAAGAACGCTTTGGTTGCCGATGACAAAGAGGCAGCGGCGAAAGCAGGCGGAACCATGGTTGCTTCCTTAAATGATTTTGATACGAGTTCTTTTCCCTCTGGACATCAGGAGGAATTAAAGGATATCATCGAAGATGCCAAGGAACATGCCGAACATATCGAAAAAAGCCCTATCGATCATCAGCGGGAACATTTTGATGTATTGAGCAAGGACGTAATTGACCTGATTGCCATCACAGGAACGGAACAAACCTTGTACCAAGATTTTTGCCCCATGTACAACAATAACAAGGGAGCACAATGGTTGAGTGCCACTGAAGAAATCAAGAATCCTTATTACGGAAGCAAAATGATGAGCTGCGGAAGTGTACAAAAGCAGATCAATTAAGTGAAGGCGGTAAAGGTCACAGGATGGATTCTTTTGGTTGCGTTGGTGGGCATCCAGTTTATGCCCACCGATCGCAATCAAAGCGATTTTATACCCAAAACGGATTTTATGGTCGTAAACGAGGTGCCAAAAAATATCGAGAACATCATCAAAACCTCCTGTTATGACTGCCACAGTAACAATACCGACTATCCTTGGTACAATAAGGTACAACCGGTGGCGTGGTACTTGGAAGACCATGTGGAGCATGGCAAGGAAGAATTGAATTTTAATGAATGGGATTCCTATTCATCACGAAGAAAGAACAGCAAGCTAAAATCCATTATAAGCCAAATCGAGGATGATGAAATGCCGCTTGCATCCTACACGCTCATCCATAGAGATGCAAGACTTTCGGACACCGAAAAGAAAATCGTTTTGGATTGGGTGTCAAAATTAAAGGACAGTCTATAATTAAATAATTTAAAAAAGATAACAATGAAGAATTTGAAAAACGGGATTTCAGCAATACTGGTACTAACCCTTACTTTTTCTTTCGCACAGGAAAAGATAAAGTTGAACCATGACCACAGCAAAATGGAAATGAAGCAAACCCCACTTGAGTTCAACAATGAAAATGTGGCCAATGTCTACGAACATTACGAACACATCAAAAATGATTTGGTCGGTTCAAATCCGGGAGATGCCCAAAAGGGTGCGGAGATGTTGAACGAAGCACTTAATAAAGTTGAAGGTGCCAATGCCGCATTATCGGTATCACAAGAGATAGCCGCTACGGATAACTTAAAGGTACAGCGAAAAGCATTTTCAGAATTAAGTACTGAAATGGAAGCTCTTCTAAGAGGAAAAATAACGTCGGGTAAACTGTATAAGGATTTTTGCCCCATGGCCTTGAACGGTGGAGCCTATTGGTTGTCATCTATCAAAGATATTCGCAATCCCTATTACGGCGCCCAAATGCTCAGTTGCGGAAAAGTTGCGGAAGTAATCGAATAATAAAAGCCTGATATGGGAAGGGGCGATTTAGTTTGGTTAGTTGGTTAGCCCCTTCCCTTTCAGGTAATATTCGGTTGGTATTGGCCAAAGAATTGAACGCCAATTTTAGTGGTATTAAAAAAGCAGTCTAAGTAGAAAATAAATGGAAGAATTAAGCCTCGGCATTTTCGTTGTGCCCACCATAGCGTTGACTTTGGTCATTTTGGGCTATTTGTATTTTGCGAAACAGGTAAAAGACGTAGGGGAATATAAGAGGTTTGTGTTTGCAGTGGCAGTAACGTCTTTTGTATTGAATTTTATATGGGAGCTGGCGCAAGGCCCACTGTACGAAGGGTTCGAATACGATTGGCAACATATCTCATTTTGTGCGTTGGCATCCATTGCCGATATGTTGATGGTCCTTATACTCTTTTTCGGGTTTGCTCTGGTCTATAGAAATATATATTGGATAATGGATTTAGATAATGAAAAAATAGTACCCTTGATTTTAATTGGAAGTGTTGGCGCAATTATTGGGGAAATTTGGCATATTGCGCATGGGGATTGGAGCTATGCAGAAGCAATGCCCTTGGTGCCATTAGTGGAAATTGGACTTTCTCCGCTACTACAATTCGCATTGTTGCCTTACATAATTTTCTCGGGAATTAATCGGTTTATGCCTGATAAAAATCTAGAAATGTAAAATCTGGGTTGGACAGGAATGTGTTTTTAGATTGTTTGTGAAACAAATTTTGTGTCCGCCCAGATTATCAATATGAAAAGTCCTGTTAGGGAGGGAATAGTTAGTTAATGGTTGGTGTTTACTGCCCCTCCCTCGACAGGCACAAAGAATGAATAAATGAAAGATTGTTGTAATACAGGTAATCGGAAAGCGCCGAATAAGAACCCATTAAATAAGTGGTTCAATTATATAATGTATGCTATTATAGCCGTCATAGTTTTTTGGGCTTTAGCATTACAACTAATTGGGGATTAATTAAAAACCGTAAGAGATGAAAACAAAACATTTTTTTTCAATCATTTTGATCCTTGCCTTTTTGGGCAGTTTGACAAAAGCCCTTGCCTTAAATGAAGAACGAAATAGCCTTTATGCAACTGAATTAGCGGTTGGCATAACATCGGTCGCCCAGTCAGATTCCGTAAAAGCAGATTTTGATGCGTTTCCCAACCTACACCCTATGGTCGTACATTTTCCCATTGTACTATTGCTGTTAGCGGTGGTTTTACAATTGATACAGTTGTTTACCTTGAACCGGACAATGGACTGGGTAATCCTCTTAATGGTAGGGTCTGGGTTTATTGGGGCGTATGTCGCTGGAACATTTGTGCACCCGCACACAGAAGGTCTTACCGAAATGGCAAAAAGTGTACTGGAACAACACGACAAATATGCCGATTGGACACTTTGGTCGAGTGCTATTGCAGCTATTCTGAAAATAGTAAGCCTGTTTTGGGTCAAACTAAAGCGTGGTTTTGAAATAGCAGTTTTTGTAGTTATGGCCTTTTCGGCATATTCAGTTTCCGAAGCAGGACATTATGGTTCGCAGCTGGTATATATAGAGGGAGTTGGCCCACAAGGAAATTATATCGGAACCGAAAGCGAAGAAGGTCACGGAGAAAGTGATGAACATTCACATTAAACAAGAACTATAAACAAGAGCAATGAGAAAAGGATTTATCATAACGAGCATCATCTTGGTTGTGGCATTAGTTGCCATAATCGTCTTGTATCCATTACTATGGTGGCTCGCCTTGGTAATACTTCCTTTCCTAATTTTAGGACTTTTGGATTATTGTCAAAAATCCAATAATATTAGGCGAACCTATCCCTTGCTTGGTAGAATCACAAATTTTCTTGAGGAGCAGCGCCACGTTATCCAAGAAACATTATTGCTCAACCGTACGGAAGGACAACCCTTTACTTGGATACAAAAGGAAATCGTCTATAAGCGTGCCGCAGACGCCAATAAAAGTCAGCCTTTTGGAACACAAATTCCGTATGATAAAGTAGGTCGTGAATGGTTTACCCATTCCACCTATCCTGCAAAAGAAGTTAATGATGATTTCAGGGTTCTTATAGGAAGTTCCCACTGCTCAACACCTTACTCTGCCAGTATTCTCAACCTTGCGGGAATGAGTTTTGGTTCCATAAGCAAAAATGCCACCCTTGCTTTTAACGGTGGTGCAAAAATAGCAGGTTTTGCTCAAAACACCGGCGAAGGTGGCTTTACGCCTTACCATCTAGAATACGGTGCAGATATTATCTTCCAGTTTGGAACGGGATACTTTGGATGTCGTGATGCAGAAGGAAATTTTGACGCCAAAAAATTCGCCGACATCGCAACCAACGATGTAGTGAAAATGATTGAAATAAAAATATCGCAAGGTGCCAAACCTGGCTTTGGAGCAATTTTGCCAGCAAAGAAGAACACAAAGGAAATATCCGAATTCAGGGATGTGGAGCAGGGAACGGAAATTTTATCGCCACCACACCATTCTGCCTTTGGAAACGAAAAGGAAATGATTTTGTTCATTGAAAAATTGAGAAAACTTTCCAGTGGAAAACCCATAGGAATAAAGCTTTGTATCGGACAGAAAGATGAATTTGAAAGAATGGTTCGTGCTTTTGCTGAAAAGAAAAATTATCCTGATTTCATTGCCATTGACGGTGCCGAAGGTGGCTCTGGTGCTGCCCATATGGAATCCCTACATTGGGCAGGTATGCCAATAATTGAAGCCGTCCATTTCGCAAACGGCATTCTTAAAAAGTATGAGTTGCGAGATGAGATAAAAGTAATGGCAGCTGGTAAAATCATTTCGGCTTTTGATATCTACAGAATGTTGGCACTCGGCGCAGATACCTGTTATAGTGCCAGAGGAATGATGTTTGCCTTGGGCTGTGTACAATCCTTAAAATGCAACCTCGACACCTGCCCCACGGGAATCACCACAATGGTGCCTTCCCGGGTTGCTTCCATCGTTGTAGAGGACAAGAAAACCAAAGTGGCGAATTACCATAAAAACACAATGAAAGCCCTTAAAGAATTATTAGGTTCAATGGGTATTGAAAATAGAAAGGGCATACTTAGAAAGTTCATTGTTAGACGAATAAACGAAACCGAGACAAAGACTTATGACGAAATTTTTATAAAACCCTCAAACGAATGAGCGAAGAAAATGACATAGAAACTACGGCTGCCTTTTATGGGCAACTTTTCAATAGTTCAAAGTACGTACTATTAGTAGTACTTATTGCTAGTGCTATTGGGCTTTATGTCCTGCCTAATATTAACGCTTCTTACGCCGTGATTATACTCTTGAGCCTTACGCTAATAAAAATAGGATTTATCATAGCCTTATCCTTTAATCAACTGATGAAAATTATCGGACAGAGCCATTTGTTGAGCCACGTTTTGGTGTTATTCGGATTTTTAATTGTTCTGATTGTACTTTCATTTGCCATAGATTATACAGCATTACATTTTATTGATTCTGCTCATTTTAAGATAAATAATAGTTCGGGAAGTAATGGGCTGTTGGCATTTTTCGATATGTCCTATTTTAGTCTAATTACATTCTCATCTGTGGGCTACGGCGATATAGTTCCAATAACGGTTACAGCTAAGACATTGGTGGCACTTGAGGTGGCACTTAGATTTTTTGTACTCGTTTTTGGTATTGCAAATGTGAATAGAATTCGAGTAAATAAATAACCTTTAAAACTAAAAATTATGAAAAAACTAAAATTAACAACACTCTTAATGTTGCTTGTAATGGCTACAGGCCAAATGTACAGTCAAGATGCAGATACGGATAAAGAAGCTGTGCTTACAGTAATGAAAACATATAAGGATGCACTTCAAAACCTAACGACAGAAGGTACTTTTGAATTATTTACCGAAGATTCCAAAGTATTTGAATCTGGTGGTGTAGAAGGCTCGTATGCGCACTATATAGAACACCATTTGGGACCTGAGTTGGGGCATTTCAAAAAATTTGAATTTTCAGATTATGAAATTGATGCGGAAGTAGATTTGCCCTATGCATTTACAACCGAAACCTACATCTACACTATCGTGCTCAACCCAGATGAAAAAGGCGAAAGTAGAACAATAAAGAAAAAAGGAGTAGCGACGTCAATCTTAAAAAAGATGGATGGTAAATGGAAGATTATTAAAACACATTCTTCGTCAAGAAATGTAAAATAAAATTTAAACTGTGAGCGAATTCTTAAAACAATGGGGCGAAGCAGCCTATACGACCACTGGATTTTTCTGGATGGCACTTTGGGCTTTCATTTTGGGCTATATCATCAGTAGTATGATACAGATTTTTGTGACTGAAAAAAGGATGCAAAAAACAATGAACGAGAGTGAAGGTAAAAGTGTACTCTTAGGCACGTTTTTCGGCTTTATAAGCAGCTCGTGTAGTTTTTCGGCTTTAGCGGGCACAAAATCTATCTTTAAAAAAGGTGCAAGCTTTGTGTCTTCCATTGCCTTTCTTCTTGCATCGACCAATCTGGTAATTGAGCTTGGAATCATCATTTCCATATTTTTGGGATGGCAGTTTGTAGTAGGCGAATATGTAGGTGGAATCCTTTTAATTCTTATTTCGTGGATTTTGATACGAATAATCAATCCTAAAAAGCTCATAGAAAAAGCGCGCAAGAATTTAGAGAACGAAGATGACGATTCAATGGATGATTCCAAAGATTGGAAAAAACAAATCAAGAAAGAAGATAGTTGGGCAAGGGTTGCCAAAAAATATAAGATGGAATGGCAGATGGTATGGAAGGACGTTACCGTTGGCTTTACCATTGCAGGTATCGTTGCAGCCTTCGTTCCCGATTCTTTCTTCCAGACACTATTTATCAATAGTGGTCAGGGCAATACAGACTTTACCTTTCTTGAAATATTGGAACATATCGTTGTAGGACCTATTGCCGCATTTTTGACTTTTATTGGCTCAATGGGTAATATTCCGTTGGCGGCATTGCTTTTTGGAAAGGGCGTGAGTTTTGCAGGGGTTATGGCTTTTATTTTTAGTGATTTGGTAGTCTTTCCTGTACTTCGTATTAACGCCAAGTATTATGGGTGGAAAATGTCGCTGTTCATTTTATTCTTACTGTTTACGGCACTAATAGGAACAGCTTTGGCTCTGCATTACTCTTTCGATTTGTTGGGTATGTTGCCTGACACATCACAAGTTAAAATACAGGACAAAGAGCATTTCAAAATTGACTATACCTTCTATTTGAATATGGCTTTTCTCGCAATTTCAGGATATCTCATATACTTAGGGTTTTTCAAGAGAAAGGATGTAGAGCACTCAATGAGCGAAATGGCACCGAAAAGTCCATTGCTTGAGAGTGTTTTAAAATATGCAGCCTATATCTGTTATATATGGTTGGCAGGTGGACTGATTGTAAAATTCTTTATACCATAATTATGAAACACACTTACCACATACAAGGGATGACCTGCAATGGTTGTCGTACCAGCGTCGAGCAGAAGCTTTCGGAAGTAAGCGGTGTCACAAATGTATCTGTAAATCTTGAAAAGGAAGAAGCCATCATACAAATGCAAGGTCATATAGATACCGCAACATTTCAAAAAGCACTTCCAGAAAAATACACCATTTCAGAAAAGAAAACAGAGAAAAATGTTTTTGCGAGTACTGGCAATGGTAACGATGAAGATAACATTTTCTCGAAAGCGGAAACTGAAAAATCAAAACTACAACAGTTGAAGCCTTTGCTCATTATTTTGGGTTATATCGCTATCGCAACGGTGTTACTCAATTATCAACGGGAAAATTGGAATAGTGCGATGCTCGACTTTATGGGGTTGTTCTTTATTGTTTTTAGCTTCTTTAAAATTTTAGACTTGAAAGGCTTTCCAGATAGTTTTAGAATGTATGACCCACTTGCCAAAATAGTACCAGCCTATGCTTGGGTATATCCATTTATAGAAACAGCTCTTGGATTGATGTTCTTGATGCGTTTTGAAATACCCATCGCATTAATCGCAACCCTAATCATTTTGGGGATTACAACCGTGGGCGTAACCAAAATATTGCTGGACAAAAAATCGATACAATGCGCTTGTCTGGGTACAGCACTCAAACTACCTATGACCGAAGCTACCTTTATAGAAAACACCATTATGATTGTGATGGCAGTCGTTATGTTAACAAGAATACTTTAATACACAAAATAAAACTATCACAAATGAAAAAAATCATAGTAGTACTCGGTATTATCCTTGTTGCTTCCTGTAAGCAAGAAGTTAAAGAGACCAAAGAATTTGAGGCGAAAGAGGTAGAAACAATTTCTCAAACTGCTGAACCTGATAAGAAAAAGTCATTAAGTCCACATACCGAGACAATGGCAATGGTAGGCGATGCGCACATTCATATTGATTATTCGTCGCCAGGAGTTCGGAACCGTATTGTTTTTGGTGGTTTACTTCCTTATGATGCTATCTGGCAGGCAGGAGCTCATATGGCGACCTGGATAGAAATGAACAAAGATTTAACCATTGATGGAAAAATGTTGAAAGCTGGAAAATATGGGTTTTTTGTAATTCCCAATCAAGAAGAATGGACAGTAATTTTTAATAGCAACTGGGACCAACATGGTAAGGATGAATATGATGAGAAGGATGATGTTTTGCGCTTTTCGACAACTCCTAGGATTTCAGAAAATATTCAGGAACATCTGGAATATACAGTCAACAAAACAAGCGAGACATCAGGAACTATTAAAATGAGTTGGGAGAAAGTCACTATTGAATTTCCTTTTGAAGTAAAATAAGATGGTAAAAAGACAAACAGCTTTAAAGATAAGAAAGGTACATCGCTATCTAGGTCTCTTTTTAGGAATTCAGTTCTTAATGTGGACCATCAGCGGCATGTATTTCAGTTGGACGGATATCGATGAGATACACGGCGACCAATTTCGACGGGATCCTGTCGATAAAATTTCGTATACGGATTTGATCAGTCCAACAAAAATTAAAGCCAAAGCCATATCCTCTTTGGAACTAAGAGAAATATCAGGAGAGCCTTATTATTGGGTTAATCACAGTCAATTGGTCAATGCAAAAACAGGTGCATTAAAAGCTGAAATATCGGAACAGGATGCCCTTCAGGTAGCGGAGAGAAATATGCTGCCTGAATTAAAAGTCAAAAGCATAGAACGAATCGAGGAAGTGGGGAGCCATAGCGAATATCGAGGCAGACCCCTTCCAGCCTATGCTATATCATATGAAACACCCGAAAATATAAAAGCCTATGTGTCTGTCAAAGACGGTACGTTCCAAACATTGCGCCATCGCGATTGGCGTTGGTTCGACTTTCTATGGATGACCCATACCATGGATTACCAAGGAAGGGACGATTTTAATACCATAGTCCTCCGAGCCTTTTCGCTTTTAGGCCTAATAACCGTTTTAAGCGGGTTTTTATTATGGTATATATCATCGCCTTCGGTCATAAAAATCAAAAGACGAAGTAATACTAAAAAGGAAAACAAAAATTAGTCAAGCAATTTGTACTGAATATTCTACAGCAATAAAACAGCATTAATACTTAAAATCATGAACAAAAACATCATTTATATTGGAACGGCCCTTATTGTTGGCCTGTTAGCAGGATATCTTATTTTCAGCAGTTCGTCTAAGGATGAGATGGCGGTAAAGGAATTGTCAGATATGTCGGATACGCACGACCACTCTGGCGAAACGGCCGAACAAATGTGGACCTGCTCCATGCACCCACAGATTATGCAGCCCGAACCTGGCGATTGCCCTATTTGTGGAATGGATTTGATTCCTGCGGAGACCGGGGCCGAAGGCCTTAGTGCCAATGAAATCAAGATGACCGACAATGCCATGGCCTTAGCCAACATTCGTACTTCTGTGGTCGGTAAGGGCAGTATGGATGGAAATTCCTTGAAACTATCAGGGAAGATTAGGGAAAACGAAGAGGCCAACGCCGTACAGGTTACTTATTTTGCAGGCAGGATTGAAAAACTGTATGTAAACTATACAGGGGAAAGCGTAGGGAAAGGAAAGCTACTTGCCACAATCTATTCCCCCGAACTTGTTTCGGCACAGCAAGAATTGCTTACGGCGGCATCCATGAAAGAATCCCAGCCCGCCTTATACAAGGCCGTACGTAACAAGCTAAAATTATGGAAGCTTTCTGACAAACAAATCAATAGCATTGAAGAGTCGGGGCAGGTTCAGGAAAACTTTCCGGTGTACGCCACAGTGTCCGGAACGGTAACCGAAAAAATGGTAGAAGAAGGGGATTATGTCAAGCAGGGCCAACCCCTTTATAAAATAGCAAACCTGAATTCCGTCTGGGCAGTATTCGATGCCTACGAAAACCAGATAGCATCCCTGAAGACGGGTCAAGAGATAAAGCTTACCACCAATGCATATCCGAATAAAGAATTTACGGCGAAGGTATCGTTTGTGGACCCACTGTTGAACTCCGCTACAAGAACGGTAATGGTCCGTGCAGTGCTTAACAATTCGGAAGACCTATTAAAACCTGGTATGTTCGTTGAGGGCAGAATAGATATGTCCAGCGAAAGATCCGATGAAGTGATTAATGTTCCTTCAACTGCCGTCATGTGGACGGGCGAACGTTCCGTGGTCTACGTAAAGACCAACCCCAACGAACCGATTTTTGAAATGAGGGAGGTCACTCTGGGAAATACCAACGGAGAAAGCTTTACCATTTTGAGCGGATTGGAAAGCGGCGACGAAATAGTGACCAATGGGACATTTACAGTGGATGCTGCAGCCCAATTGCAAGGAAAAAAATCGATGATGAACGCAGAAGGTGGCAAGACAATGACGGGTCACGAAGGGCATTTGGGAATGCAAGAAGATAATTCTGGAGAAAATACAAATGAAGCCAACCATTCTCAAATGAAAGAAAGGATTGAAGTTTCAAACAAATTTCAGAATCAGTTAAAACAGGTTTTTGATGATTATATCCTTTTAAAAGATGCTTTGGTAAATGATGATGCCAAGGGCGCTCAACAGGCAGGAAAACAAATAAACCAATCCTTGAAAAAAGTGGATATGAAATTATTATCTGATGAAAAAGCACATAACCATTGGATGACTATTCAGAAGGAATTAAATACTTCGGCAAACGCTATTTCAAGTAATACGGATATTTCAAAACAAAGAGGGCATTTTAAGCATTTGTCTGCACATATGATTAGTAGTGTACAGCTCTTTGGGGTCAATAAAGATGTATATATCCAGTTTTGTCCAATGGCAGACAACAACAAGGGAGCGTACTGGATAAGTTTAGAGGAAGAAGTCCGAAACCCATATTATGGTGAAGCAATGTTAACCTGCGGCGAGGTTAGGGATACATTAAAATAATCAGGTTTAGAGTTAATTGGTAAAAAGAGGATTCTTCAGACATTGATATTTTTAAAGAGAAGAAAGATGATGAGTGAAAGTAGAAGAAATAGAAGAAAAAACAAGAAAAATACATATAAGCAGAAAAATCCGATTACAAAAAAAGATAAGGTAATCGGAATTTCAGCGATGATAGGATTATTTATTGCTGTTGTAATACTAATCATATATCTAAATTTAGATTTTATTAGGCATTTGTTCAACCTATGAATAATACCATCCACATAAAAAATATGGTCTGTCCGAGATGTATATCGGCAGTTTCCCAAATTTTGGTAGGATTGAACATTGATTACAAAGCTGTCAAGTTAGGAGAAGTAGAATTGGTTTCGATGCTCAACAAATTCGAAAAAAAATCTTTGCAAAAAAAGCTACAAAATGCAGGTTTTAGTTTGATTGACGACCGTAAAAGTCAACTTATTGAACAAATGAAAACATTGGTTGTAGATAAAATCCATCATTCCAATCAAGAGACCGATTTCAAATGGGCAGATATTGTTACAGGCGAACTTAACTTGGATTATAGATATTTAAGTTCCCTATTCTCGTCGGTAGAAAGTATCACGTTTGAGCAATACATTATCAACCAGAAGATTGAACGTGTTAAAGAACTTATAGTTTACGATGAATTAACCTTGAGTGAGATAGCTTTTCAACTACATTATAGTAGCGTTGCATACTTAAGCAATCAATTCAAAAAAGTAACGGGAATGACACCTACGCAGTTTAAGAAATCTGTGGACAAAAACCGAAAATCATTGGATGAGATTTAAGGTTTTTTACCACTTTTAATGGGACATTTTAAATCAATAGATAATATAATGATTTACCAATAAACTGAATTAAGATATCAAAATGAAATTAGACAGAAAGAAACATTGGGAAACAGTTTACGAAACTAAAAATCCAGACCAGGTAAGTTGGACGCAAGAAATACCAAAAACTTCACTGGAGTTTATACGTTCGTTCAAACTAAATAAAGATGCAAGAATTATAGACATTGGTGGTGGCGACAGTAAACTGGTCGACTATTTACTTGAAGAAGAATATAAGAACATTACTGTACTTGATATTTCAGAAAAAGCAATTGCGAAAGCTAAAAAAAGACTGGGAGAAAAGGCGAGTAAAGTAAATTGGATTGTAAGCGACATTATCGAATTTGAACCTGACACATCTTTCGATGTTTGGCACGACAGGGCAACTTTTCATTTTCTTACAACGGATGACCAGATTAAAAAATATATTAAGATAGCGTCAAAATTTGTACGTGGTTATTTAATAATAGGAACCTTTTCACAAAATGGACCAAAAAAATGTAGCGGACTTGAAATAAAACAATACAATGAAGAGGAATTAACATCGGAATTAAAAAAAGGATTTGACAAAATTCACTGTGTAACAGAGGACCACACAACACCATTCAACACCATACAGAATTTTCTGTTTTGTAGTTTTAAAAGACAATTAACTGTAAAGCCAGCAATACCTTCACCCACAAGCTAAAAGAACAGATGCACATTTTAGCAGTTTAAGTTTTCACAAAAACACAAATCAAAACAAAAGAAACATAATGGCTAAAATTTATCTATCATTTCACATTTATATTTTAGCATTTGCTTAAATAAGAAATAATTGTAACTTTGCTTTATGGAAAATAATTCTTGTATAAGACAACAGGCGGATATTGAACAGATAAACCGTTGTAAAGAAACAGTTTCAGAATTAAACGAAACATTTGATTACTTAGCAAATGGACTTTCATTGGTTGGAAATAACGTGAGACTGAAAATTCTCTATTTACTTTTTGAGGAAAAAAAGCTCTGCGTTTGTGATTTAAGCGACATTCTCGGAATGAACATTTCTGCCATCTCTCAACATTTGAGAAAAATGAAAGACAGAAATTTATTGCAAACCGAAAGAGATGCCCAAACGATTTTTTACTCACTAACCCCTGAATATTCAACATTGTTAAATCCGTTTTTTGAAATACTTGATAAAAACAAAGTTTTAGAAACGATATGAAACGTGAGAACAAATTAATTGGTGCAGGTTTACTTGCTGCTATTACGGCTTCATTATGTTGTATTACACCTGTTTTGGCCTTAATCGCCGGAACAAGTGGAATTGCCTCAACATTTTCTTGGATTGAACCTTTTAGACCTTATCTAATCGGGTTGACAATTTTAGTGCTCGGCTTTGCTTGGTATCAAAAACTAAAACCTCAAAAGGAAATCGATTGTGAATGCGATACGGACGAGAAACCAAAATTTATACAGTCAAAAACCTTTTTGGGAATAGTAACAGCATTTGCAATTATAATGCTGGCATTTCCATATTATTCATCCATTTTTTATCCGGATAATAAAAAAGAAGTGGTCATTGTAAACCAATCAGATATTCAAATCGCAAACTTTAATGTTCAAGGAATGACTTGTTCTGGCTGTGAAGAAAGCATAAAACACGCTGTAAATGAATTGGACGGTATTATAAATGTAACCCCTTCGTATGAAAAGGGAAGTACCGTCGTAGAGTTTGATAAGTCTAAAACCTCTAAAGTAGCTATTGAAAAGGCAATTAATTCTACAGGTTATAAAGTGACTGGCAAAAAAGAAATAGAATGAAAACTATATTAAAATCAGAAATTACTTGTCCGAAATGTGGACACAAAAAAGAAGAAGAAATGCCGACGAACGCTTGTCAATTCTTTTACGAGTGCGAGAATTGTAAAGAAGTATTAAGACCAAACGAGGGAGATTGTTGCGTATTCTGTTCTTACGGTACTGTGGCCTGCCCGCCAATTCAAGAAAATAAAAGTTGTAATGATGCAAGTTGTTGTCAACAATATAATATTCAAATTATGAAAACGGAACAACACAAATTACCTACTGATTTAATCTTGGATATTAAATCCAGATTAAAAACTTTGAGCGGTCAATTAAACGGCATTGTTAAAATGCTTGATGAGGGAAAAGACCCCGAACAAATAAACATACAGTTCAAATCTATTGATAAAGGCATTCAAAAAGCACATTACTTACTGTTGGATGAGGTTTACAGAAAAGCACTGGCTATTGGAATCGTTAAGGCTTTTGACTCTTGTCCGGGAGATTGTGGAAATGAAGACAAAATAGCCTATTTAAAAAACGAATTCCCAAATATTGAATTATCAGATTTAACCAACAAATTAAAAGAAATCCAAACCATTGAAACCAGATTAAAAGACTACAACGAAAAAAAAGACTAAAAAAAGTTTGGTGACCCCCTACCTCACGTTCTCATCTTTGTTCCATTATTAATTTAAACTTAAAATAAGATGAAACGACAAATCGAGATTTTTACAGCAGGTTGCCCAGTATGCGAGCCTGTGGTGCAATTAGTAAAAGAAACAGCAGGAAAGGACTGCGAAATCACACTTCATAATCTGTCTGAGCAATGCGAAAGTAAAATCTGTGTTTCAAAAATGAAGGAATATGGGGTTACAAGAGTTCCTGCCATTGCTGTTAACGGAAAACTATTGAATTGCTGCACCAACATCAAAATCACAAGAGATGATTTGGTAAATGCAGGCATAGGAAGCTGTTAGGTATGGCAATTACTAAATTAAACAAAAAAGCATCTATGGGGACTGCTGTATTTTCAGCAGTTTCCCTCAAACTATGCTGCTGGGGCCCTTTGCTACTTACAAGTGTAGTTGGTATTAGTGGGAGTTCTGTCTATTTTTCTTGGCTTATTGCATTGAAACCTTATCTATTGGCCATAGCATTTTTGTCATTGGGATTGGCTTTTTATCAGGTTTATAAAAAAAAGAAGGTGGACGATTGTGACAACTGTGAAACTGATAAACCATCATTTTTTAAGTCGAAATTCTATTTGTGGTTAGTTACTGTGTTTGTTGTTGTGATGACATTGGTTTCTTATTATCCACAAATATTTCACCCAATGGCCACAAAAGGAATTGTTGCAACAAACAATACACATATTCAAACTGTAAAGTTGAATATTGAAGGGATGGTATGCTCTGGTTGTGAAGAAAATATCAACCATTCTATAAACAAAATTAATGGGGTTACAAATGTAACTACGTCTTTCGAAAGAGGAACTTCAATTATAGAATTTGATACCACTAAAACGAATGTCGATGAGATAAAAAAGGTCATTCAATCAAAAGGGTATTTGATTACAAATAGTAGAGATTGATAGACACGTATCCATTGCGGTGATAAAAGATAAATTGAAAACGACTTATCCAATAGGTTAGTAATAATTTGTGAAGAGCAAATTCTACAAATCATTCAGCATATTACGTAACACATTAAAGTCTTTTAATCCTGAAATTTGTAACATACAAATAAGAATGGGTTTATGGAGACAATCAACATATTTGAAACCAAAGAAAAGAATACTAAAAAAGGAGTAAAGGAATCATTTCCTGTTACGGGAATGACCTGTGCCTCTTGTGCAGCGAGTGTTGAATCTGTATTAAAACACACAGAAGGTGTGTTTGATGCAAGTGTTAATTTTGCCAATAGTTCCGTTCTTGTGGAATATGACAAGGAGTTGAGTCCTAATCAACTTCAAAATGCACTTCGCGAAGTGGGTTATGATATTATAATAGATGCAGAAGACCCTTCGGAAGTACAGCAAGAACTTCAACAAAAGCATTATAAGGACATAAAAAAACGTACCATCTGGTCGGCTATCCTTACACTACCCATTTTTGTTTTGGGAATGTTCTATATGCAATGGGAACCAGGCAAATGGATTTCTTTGGTATTGACTTTTCCTATACTCTTTTGGTTTGGGCGCAGCTTTTTCATCAATGCCTTCAAGCAGGCCAAACACGGAAAAGCCAATATGGATACATTGGTAGCTTTAAGCACCGGAATCGCTTTTCTGTTTAGTGTGTTCAATACTTTTTTTTCTGAATTTTGGTTGAGTCGTGGTATCGAACCTCACGTGTATTACGAAGCGGCTACCGTGATTATCACTTTTATTTCCTTGGGGAAACTATTGGAAGAAAAAGCAAAATCAAATACGTCTTCGGCCATTAAAAAGCTGATGGGCCTTCAGCCTAAAACCCTTAAAATTATTGAGAATGGGGAAGAGAAGGAAATCCCTATTGCATCCGTACAGGTGGGTCAGACCATTTTGGTACGTCCCGGAGAAAAGATTCCTGTGGATGGCGAAGCTTCCAAGGGAAGCTCGTATGTAGATGAAAGTATGATTACGGGAGAACCCGTGCCAGTTCAGAAATCCCAAGGGGAAAAGGTGTTTGCTGGTACGGTTAATCAAAAAGGGAGCTTTCAATTTACCGCTGAAAAAGTAGGTGGGGAAACCCTGCTTTCCCAAATCATTAAAATGGTGCAGCAAGCGCAGGGGAGTAAGGCCCCCGTTCAAAAACTGGTCGATAAGATTGCCGGTATTTTCGTTCCTGTGGTATTGGGTATTTCCATTGTAACCTTCATTGTCTGGATGTCAGTAGGAGGCGATAATGCCTTCTCACAAGCCTTATTGACCTCGGTAGCCGTATTGGTTATCGCTTGTCCCTGTGCCCTGGGCTTGGCAACGCCGACTGCCATAATGGTCGGTATCGGCAAGGGAGCGGAAAATAATATTTTGATAAAAGATGCCGAAAGTCTAGAGCTTGGACATAAAGTGAATGCAGTAATCCTTGATAAAACGGGTACGATTACGGAAGGAAAACCATTGGTAACCGACATTTTTTGGAAGCATAAGCTTGAAAATAAAAATGAATACAAGGAAATTCTTTTGGCTATCGAAGCACAATCAGAACATCCTTTGGCAGAAGCGGTAGTCAATCATTTAAAAGAGGAAAATATTGTACAAGCAGAAATTACTTCCTTCGAAAGTATCACGGGAAAAGGCGTAAAGGCCCAATCAGAGAATGGTTCAAAATATTATGTGGGCAACCATAAACTTATGGTCGAAAAGAATATTCAAATCGACGCTTCTTTGATACAAACAGCAGAAAGTCTGGAAGAGAAGGCAAAAACAGTCATATTCTTGGGTAACGAAAATCAAGTGCTTGCGATACTGGCAATTGCGGACAGGATTAAAGAAACTTCAAAAAAAGCCATCGCTACGCTTCAAGAAAGGGGCATCGAGGTCTATATGCTCACGGGAGATAACAATAAAACGGCTTCCGCCGTGGCAAATCAGGTGGGGATTTCAAATTACCAGGGCGAAGTAATGCCTTCGGACAAAGCCGCTTTTGTTGAAAAATTACAGGCAGATGGAAAGATAGTCGCAATGGTAGGCGATGGTATCAACGATTCGCACGCTTTGGCGCAAGCCAATGTGAGTATTGCAATGGGTAAAGGTTCGGATATAGCAATGGATGTAGCGAAAATGACCTTGATAACATCGGATTTACAATCCATCCCAAAAGCATTGGAATTATCAAAAAGAACTGTTTTGGGCATACGTCAGAACTTATTTTGGGCATTCATTTACAACATCATTGGTATTCCAATCGCAGCAGGGGTTCTTTATCCCGTAAATGGATTTTTATTGGACCCTATGATTGCAGGTGCAGCAATGGCATTCAGCAGCGTATCTGTAGTTGCAAATAGCTTAAGACTTAAACGAATAAAACTTTAATAATAAATAAATTCAATATAATGAAAACTTTGAAATTTAAAACAAATATCAATTGTGGTGGGTGTGTATCGAAAGTAACCCCTTTTTTAAACAAACAAGAAGGTGTAGAAAGTTGGGAAGTAGATACCTCTAATCCTGATAAAATCCTAACCATTGAAAGCGATGGTGCAACCGAAGAAGACGTAAAATCAACTTTGCAAAAAGTAGGATTTAAGGCGGAACCTGTAGACTAATACGTTTTTTTAATATGGCTTACATTTTAATTTCAGTTGTGATTGTTCTCTTTGCTGTTCATTTTTATAGAAAAGCGAAACGCCATAGTGTAAAGTCATTTCCAGAGGATTGGCACAAATTACTGATGGATAATGTGCTGTTTTATAGAAACCTTTCAAAAGATAGGCAGCTTATTTTTCAGCAAAAAATGATGCAATTTTTAAGTGAGGTCTATATCGATGCTGTGCAGTTTGAATTGGAAGAATTGGACAAGATTTTAATTGCGGCAAGCGCAGTAATCCCTGTTTTTGGTTTTAAAGAATGGCATTACACCAACTTAAGCGGTATCCTTTTATATCCAGATTATTTTAATGAGGATATGCAATTTAGTAGTAAGGATAACTCAAGAAATATTGGTGGAATAGTTGGGAATGGACGTTTTGAGAAGCAAATGATTTTATCTAAAAAAGCATTGTACCACGGCTTTAAAAACACAACCGATAAAAGTAATACTGGCATACACGAATTTGTGCATCTTATTGATAAGCTGGATGATAGTACAGATGGAGTTCCAGAGCGATTATTAGAACATCAATATGCATTACCTTGGTTGAATTTAATTCATAAGGAAATGGAAGCCATAAACGATAATCATTCTGATATCCGAAAATATGGAGGAACCAATGAGGCCGAATTCTTTGCTGTCGCCTCGGAATACTTTTTTGAGCGTCCGGACTTGCTTAAAAAGAAGCATCCTGAGCTATACGGGATGTTGGTTAAATGTTTTAATCAAAAAATGACTGATGTGCCTAAAGATGTGAGACCATAAAATGGATTTATGAGAACAGAATGAAGAGGAGCACATTCATTAATTCTATCGTTCTTTAGTACGAGAAGCTTTTCCGAAAATATTAAGCTCCGAAAGTGTAACTGATGAAGTTGGACAGACATTCATAATAAAAGCACAGATTTAATTCTACAGAAGACCGAGCTGTAAAACGGATTGCTTTTTTCACTACATTCGCTGCGTTATTCAAAATGGGAAAAAAGATTCAAATAGTGATAATGGTAATTACCCTTGGTATTTTTTTAGTGCCAACGAGCGTATGGGCACGTATTGCCCTTTCCCACCCATCTGAAAAAATCAGTTGTGCAGATAGTGCAGAACACTCAAAGAGCGATTGTTGCAAGGGTCATAAAAGCCAAGACAAGAAAGAAAAGGATTGCGATGGAACTTGTGGAAGTATTACCTGCCATTGCCCATCAACCACAATTTTACCAATAAATTATTCTTCAACTTCAGAAGCATCAAATCCTGTTGCTATGGCTGCTTTCAAAAATCTTTGGAACTATGCAAAACAACAGCCAAAACCAGTCTATTTCCAGATTTGGTCTCCACCAAAATTAAGTTAGTACACCTACCTTCACAGCCAAAGCTGTGTGAGATTGAAAACTATATCCTTGTTTTCAAAATTCAAACGTATCAAATAATTTAAATCTTTCATGTATGAAATCAATATTCAACATATTGATAGTGCTATCAGTGGTGCTATCAACAACTTTCGGCTTCGCCCAAATTAAAAACCCAAAAACGGAAACTGTAAAAATTCCCGGTAACTGCGATACGTGCAAATCTGCTATCGAAAATGCGGGAAACCTCACAAATGTGGCCAGCGTTACTTGGAACAAGGACAGTAAAATGGCCAAAATAACCTTCGATTCCGAAAAAACAAATCGGGACGAAATATTAAAACGCATCGCGTTGGCAGGTTATGACAACGACGAATATCTGGCACCGAATGCTGGGTATGCACAACTTGCCGAATGTTGCAAGTACGAAAGTCAGCAAAAGCAGCCCGCAATTGCTATGGACCATACCAAAATGGAGATGGAAACGAATGAACCAATGCAGGAAATGGCGATGCCATCTGGTAAGGAACATTCGGAGATGACAATGCCCGAAATGACGGAAACAAATCCAATGGAAGCCGTGTTCAATAATTATCTTGCTATAAAAGATGCCCTGGTAAAAACCAATGCCACGATAGCGAATGGAAAATCTGCGGAATTGTTGACTATATTAAAAAACTTGAAAACAGAAGCGTTGACGGCGGAAGGGCAAACCGCTGTAACCAAGGTAATGCCATCTTTAATGGAAGCCGCCAAAAGCATTGCAGCAACCAAGGATATTGGCAAGCAACGGGAAACATTCAAGGTTCTGTCAAAATATATGCACGATATAACTTCTTTTTACGATACCAATGAGACCCTTTATTACCAATACTGCCCAATGCAGGATGCCAATTGGTTGAGCAAGGACAAGACCGTTAAAAATCCCTATTATGGTTCTCAAATGTTAAGCTGTGGCTCTACTGTGGAAACTATTGACAATAAAAATTGAATTCAATAAAATTTGATTTTTGATACCAAAATGAAAAAAATTATTATAATAATCCTGTTTCTCGGAACGCTTTCCATAAAGGCACAAAATATAGTGCGCTACGAACTATATGTTCGTGATACCATCGTAAATTTTACGGGTAAGGAAAAACGTGCCATCGCAGTGAACGGACAAATACCAATGCCAACGCTAACGTTCACAGAAGGCGACATTGCCGAAATTTATGTGCACAATGAGTTGGATGAAGAAACAGCCCTGCATTGGCACGGTCTGTTTTTGCCCAATAAGGAAGATGGCGTACCTTACCTTACCCAAATGCCCATTCCGCCGCACACCGTCCATAAATATACCTTCCCAATCATACAGCACGGGACCCATTGGTACCACAGCCATTTTGGGCTTCAGGAACAGATTGGTATGTATGGTTCTATGATTTTGAACAAGAGACCGGACGATAAGACCTTCAGAAAAGGCATTGACGACCTGCCCACCATTCCCATAGTATTGAGCGAATGGACGGACTTGAAACCAGAAAATGTGCACCGTATGCTCCATAACGCATCCGACTGGTTTGCCATAAAAAAAGGGACTACACAGAGTTATGCCGAGGCTATTAAAAAGGGGCACTTTAAAACAAAACTTCATAATGAATGGAAACGGATGCTTGCAATGGACGTGAGCGATGTGTATTATGACAAATTCCTCATCAATGGCAAAAGTGAAAATGAAGATACATCCCTCAAGGGCTTAAAAGCTGGCGATAAAGTACGGCTGCGCGTTTCAAATGGCGGTGCTTCCAGTTATTTTTGGCTTACCTACGCCGGTGGTAAAATAACCGTGGTGGCCAACGACGGTAATGATGTGGAACCTGTGGATGTTGATAGAATGCTTATTGCTGTATCAGAAACCTATGATGTGGTTGTTACCATTCCTGCGGACAATACTGCCTTTGAATTTTTAGTAACACCGGAAGACCGTACAAAATCGGCTTCCATATATCTTGGAGAGGGCATCAAACAACTTACGGAACGGCTTCCAAAACTGAAATATTTTGAAGGTATGGAAATGATGAACGAAATGATGAAGATGAACGGCGATCTGGACCAAATGGGAATGAGTATGAGTATGCAGCAAATGGATATGAACGTGGTGATGTATCCTGAAATAACCGGTCCTGAGGATAACGAAAAAGACAAGAAAATGGAAATGGATGGCGAAGATCCTAATGGCCACAAAATCGATGGAAAACAGGATATGGATGGAATGAAGATGAGCGAAGCTATGTACAAGAGCAACGAACTTGCAAACATTACGACCCTCAACTACGCTATGTTGAAATCGCCTACGGTAACAAAACTTCCACAGGATGCACCCATAAAGGAACTGCACTTTACGTTAACCGGCAATATGAACCGTTATGTTTGGAGCTTGGACAATAAGGTTATTTCAGAAAGCGATAAAATATTAATAAAAAAAGGGGAGAAAGTAAGGATTACCCTGTATAACAATTCAATGATGCGACACCCGATGCACCTGCACGGCCACGACTTTAGGTTGCTCAACAGCCAAGGCGAGTATGCACCGCTAAAAAATGTAGTGGATATTATGCCTATGGAAACCGATGTTATCGAGTTTGAGGCCAATGTAGAAGGCGACTGGTTTTTTCACTGCCACATATTGTACCATATGATGAGCGGTATGGGCAGGGTTTTCAGTTATGAAAACCAAGAGCCAAATCCTTTGATACCAAACCCTGAATTGGCGTTAAGAAAATTAAAAGGTGACGACCGGGATTTCCACCTGATGGTAGAAAACGATTTTGCGACCAACGGAAATGATGGATTGCTGATGGCTCAAAGTACACGATGGAGTTTTGGCACCGAATGGCGTTTGGGCTACAATGATATGCACGGTTATGAAACAGAAACACACATAGGAAGATATATTGGAAAAATGCAGTGGCTTATGCCGTTTGTTGGGTTTGACTGGCGCTATAGAAAATTGGGACATAAGGAGGTTGAGGAAAATTTGTTCGGTCAAAAAAACACCAAGGATAAACGCTCTTTATTGAGTGTAGGGGTCAATTACACCCTACCGATGTTGGTAATGGCACAAGCAGAAATATTTACGGACGGTAACGTCAGAATACAATTTGAGCGCAATGATATACCCATAACCCAAAGGTTGCGTATGAACCTGATGTGGAATACAGATAAGGAATATATGGCAGGTTTGCGTTATATCACAACACGTAATTTGGGGATTACCACTCATTACGACAGCGATATGGGTTTTGGGGTTGGTCTTAATTTAAATTATTAATAAAATCAATCGTATAGAAACCAATTAAAGAAGTTAAATCCTAACTCTAAAATTCACAGAATGCAACACTCGTTAAAAGTTCTTAAATTTATGGTAAACGTTTATCAATTATTCTGATATCCGAAAATATGGAGGTACAAATCAAGCTAAATTCTTTGCGGTAGCTTTGGAATACTTTTTTGAGCGTCCAGATTTGCTTAAAAAGAAACATCCTGATTTGTACCAAATGTTAGTCGAATGTTTCCGGCAGAAGCCTATGTATAATTGACGTGGGCAAAAATAGGATATCCTCCAATGCGTATGTATTCCTGTAAACTGTTAATCCATTTGATTTTAAAAATAGTTGACCCCCTTGTACTCTCTTCGATAGTTGTGAAGACTGTATGGCTGAAAGTCCCATATGCGTCAAGAATAAGATGGAAAAAATTAATATGATTTTTTTTCAAAACCTTTTTTCCGATTAAAAGATAATGGCTATTCAAAGTTGGGCAAAAAAAGCCTTTGTCAAGAAATACAAATTTGAAAATAGGAGTAAATGAAAAAGCACATTGTTAAAATCAAATCCATAGAGTTCATAAATTACAATGTTCTGGAAGTGGTAACGGAAAAACCAGAAAATTATGATTTTGAACCATGGCAGGCCACAGAAATAGCAATCAACTTGGAAGGTTGTAAGAACGAAAAAAGACCTTTCACGTTTACTAATTTACCAAGAGAGAAAGATTTGAAGTTTACGATTAAAGTCTATCCCTCACTTGATGGGGTTACCAAAAAACTTTCTAAACTGGAAGAAGGGGCCGAACTGATTCTGGGAGATGTCTTCGGGGCTATCCAGTTCAAGGGTAAGGGGGTGTTTTTGGCTGGAGGTGCCGGAGTAACGCCATTTATTGCGATTTTCAAGTCATTGGGATTTCAAAACGAAATGGATCATAATTCCTTGATTTTTGCCAATAAAACAGAAAAGGATATTTTTCTTGAGCAAGAATTTGAAACGTTACTTTAAAAAAGGTTTATGAACATCCTTTCTGAAGAAGAAACGCAAAAGTATCCCACGGGCCATATAGACAGGGATTTTTTGAAGTCTATTATAACAGATTTTTCACAACATTTCTATGTTTGCGGCCCACCCGAAATGACGGAGAGTGTTACTGAGGATTTAAAAAGTTTAGGGGTTGCTGCCGAAAAAATCGTAATTGAAGATTATGATTGATTTTTAATACAGTGGTTCGGTATAAGCTTTCTTCTGCTATTAAGCTGTATTGATTTGGGAAATCCTGCAACGTTTGGAGTTACGATGTCAATCAAAATATAATTTTCGCTGGACGGACTTTTTTCGGGAACAGGTCTCAGTCACGTTCATTCATCATTCACCTTTTACCAACTGATAAACCTTTCCGGTATTACCTACAGGACCGGGCTCGTCGGAGGTAAGAACAAATACTTCACCCTCGTTGTTCTGGCCAAATGCCAAAAGAAAATGACCGAGTCCCTTTTCTTGATTTAATTTTAGTTCCTCAAAATTCCACATTCCGGAATCCGATTGCTGCCTATCCGATACAAAAATTGCTCCTGCAGGCTTGCCATGGTGTTGGGTCCAAGTACCAAATATATAATTGCCTTCCAGTGTGGGAATCATATCTCCTCTATAAACATGTCCGCCTATTACAACAAGGCCTTTTCCACCTTGATCAGTTCCTCCTTGTTTAAACTCAATCACGGGATCAATTAGGGGCTGACCCATTTTATCCGCGTCGGGGCATTCTTCTTTACTCTTATCGTTATTATAGGCGTTAAAGCAATGGGTTCCTTCCTTTACGTTCCAACCATAGTTGCCGCCTTTAGAAATCACACTTACTTCTTCCCAAGAAACTTGTCCAGCATCTCCAGCAATTAGTTCATTCTCTCCTTTAAGATCAAAGGAAAATCTAAAAGGGTTCCGTAGGCCGTAAGCATAAATCTCATCCATGCTAGCTTTGTCAATAAAGGGATTATCCTCAGGAATTCCATAGGTGGAAAATTCATCATCCACATCAATACGTAAAATGCTTCCCAGAAGATTCTGTTCTACATCCTGGCCATTACCACCAGCGTTTTCGCCATACCAATCAGGCACATGGCCTCTGTCAATATCGTTGGCGCCCCCGCCGTCCCCTAGAGCTATGTACAGATAATCATCGGGCCCAAAAGCAATATTACCGGCATTATGGTTGTCCTGTGGCTGATGCACTTTCAGAATTATTCGCTCCGAAGACCTGTCGGCTTGATTGGGGTTATTCTGAGACACACGAAATTCGGAAATATGGCTGGTATGGTCCCAGTTTTCAGGTCCATCATCGCTCAATGGAGCACTATAGTAAACAAAGAACTTTCCATTGTCCCGATAATCTGGATGGAAGGCCAGTCCCAAAAGCCCACGTTCTTCATGTTCGTCCTTTAGGGAAACTATTTTATCCTTCAAGTTCAAAAAAGGAGTAGGGATAACACCGCTTTTGGGCGAATAAATGTTTATGACTCCCACCTGGTCCACAATAAAATACCTTCCAGAATCATCAGGTGATTCGACAAGGGCCACAGGAGAGACAAAGTTATCGGCTACTAATTCGAGCCCTACGGATTCTTGAGAGAAGCTATAAAGAAGAGATCCAAGGAACAGTATTGTGCAAAGTAGTTTACTTTTCATAATTACATCTTTTTAGAGGTGAGTACTATTCTTTTACTATCAAAAAAAGATGTTTTATGAGGAAAACGTTAACCGAATCAATTCAAAATTTTATTCGATAAAATAAAAATGTAAATTTAGTAAATGATGGCATCAATGATGCACCTGTTTTAGCCGCAAGTAATGTTGGTATTGCAACGGGTGGTTTGGGAAGCGATGTGGCTATAGAAACCGCAGACGTAATCATCCAACCCGACCAACCTTCCAAAGTGGTCAAAGCCATTAAAATAAGTCGTTCTACTCGAAAAATTGTATGGCAGAATATCATTATAGGATTTGGTGTTTAAGTCATCGTGTTGATTTTATGAGCTGGTGGTTTGGCAACGATGTGGGAAGCGGTTTTTTGCAGATGTAGCCGTAGCATTATTAGCTATATTGAATGCGGTTAGGTTGCAGCGTATGAAGTGGAAGTGAACTACAACCTAATCCGGTGGTTCACTGTTCAAGCGGATATCGTAGCGCAGCGGCGAGCAGCATCCTTTTAAAACGGATTAAGGGCGTAGAAGTCTATGACCTGGGCGATGCGGTCGAAGGTTTTCGGGATTGATGTTGTTGCTGATAATTTTTAAAATATTGGACCTGGTTAGATAAAAGCTTTTCAATTATTGAAGCCACAAAGGTCTTCCTCGAAGAGGGCGGCCTTTGTGGTTTCTATTTTTTTGATAATCTTATGAAGAGCAGTTATTTGCCCAAAGCTTTATAAAAAAATATCCCCAACTTTTTACCTCCCCCACAGAATAGTTCAAACATCGAATTTGATTTTGACCTCCACAGCAGAACCATTTCAATATAACTTAACTGGTTTTCTAATAGAATTAAAAATGAAATCTTTTACGGCAACCCTATACGGTTTCGAATGATATTTTTAGTAAAACTTTGGCAAAGTTGTCTTTTTTAATAGGTAAGGCCAAACAGCGGATAAATCTAAAAACAATCATGGATAATTCAATGACATTAATAAAAACCTTGAACAATTGTGTTGTTCAGTGTAATCGTTGTGCCGATGCCTGCTTGGATGAAGATGACGTCGCCTCTATCGTAGACTGCATTCGCACCAATCGCGTATGCGCCGAAATTTGCAATACGACCGCGAAGATACTGGCCACGACCTACAAAGACATTGGCGACCTGCTAAAGTATTGCCATAGGCTCTGTACGTCATGTGCCACGGAATGTGAAAAACACGAATACCAACATTGTGTGGAATGTGCGGAAGCCTGTAGAAAATGTGCGGCTGCCTGCAAGGATATGTTAGTGAAATATGAAACCTCAAATATACAGCAAGATGAAAATTATTTTTAGAACAGCTGTATTTCCAGCCCCATTTTTAGTGCTGACCTCCTGTTTGGAAGGTAAAAAGAAGCAGAGCGTAAAGGTAATTACACCTCAAAAAGTCAAGGAACTCTACCGGACTAATAAAGTGGCCAAATACCTCACAGAAAGTTTTGGGGACGAGTATGGTGTCGAACGTTCCGGAAATCAAAAATCCACGTGTCAGGGAAAAGATGATGGACTGCGGTTTGGTTGAAGAAGTAATAGAAAAGTAACAGATTAAAAATCCAAGAAAATGAAAAAAACATATTCAATCGAAGGAATGAGCTGCAACGGATGTCGCGGCCATGTAAAAAAATCACTTTTGAACGTAACGGGCGTCGCCGATGTGTCGGTCGATTTGGAAGATGCGGAAGCAACCGTAGAGTCCCAATATGAGGTGCCGTTAGAAAACTTACAAGAGGCGCTGCAAAATAGCCAGTATTCAATCCAGCCACAGAAAGTCGGTTAGCGTTAAATACTCATAACAGTTATATGAACTTTGGGTAATTAAAACATAAGATCAAATCGTCCTCACAGGCCTGAGCATCCATAAATATTCAGCCTGTATAGAGGATAGCACTCTTACAAGAATTTAATTTTAAACAATAACAATCAAAACTATTAATTTATAAAATCTAAAAAGATGGAAAACAAACAAGAAAGCGGCAACAACTATAGTAAATTTTTCGGAATGATCGCTACTGCAATGGTGGCAATGTTCTTTTTAATGTACACAAATTCTTACCAAATTATTGATCACTTTTGGTTTAGTGAAACAAGGTTTTTTATGACTCTAATCATGGCCGGCTCCATGATCATTATAATGCTTCTGTTTATGCTGGGTATGTACAAAAATCGGGGAGTGAACATAGCGATAATCGGGTTGGGCATCGTATTGATTGCCAGTGGTATTGGTTTGGTTAGAAGTCAGGTAACCGTGACGGGCGTTGACTATATGGAAGGTATGATCCCACACCATTCCATCGCCATTTTGACAAGTGAGCGGTCTCAAATTGAGGATATCCGCGTAAGGAAACTCGCCGACGAAATTATAAAGGCACAACGTAGGGAAATTATGGAAATGGAATGGCTGATAAACGATATCAATGAAAATGGTGTAGTAGAAACGGAAGAGGAACAGAAAAACAGGCCATTGCCAAAATTTGAAGGAAAGCTAGACGAAGAAACACGAAACCTAACTGAGTAGCAAGATTAGTCTTGGAAAACAAGGAAGGTTGATTTTGATTTGACTATCAACAATCAAATTCGAACATTATGAGAACTTTAGCAGTATTTTTTAGCCTTATTATATCCGCCTACGGCTTGGGACAGGATAAAGCGATAGATTCACTTCCAGAACCGTTCGCTACGAAATCCGTTTCGAACTTTTCAAATGTACTAGGCTGGGAAAACGGAAGGACGCCCAAAGCGCCAGAAGGTTTTACCGTTACCAAATACGCCGATGGCTTTGAAAACCCACGTTGGTTGTACGAGCTTCCCAACGGCGATATTCTCGTGGCCCAGAGCAATTCCAATTACGGAGTTTTCAAGCAGATAGGGGCATGGCTTATCGGTGCCGGTAAATCAAAGAACCTCTCAAACAGCGCCGACCTAATTACCCTGCTCCGCGATACGGACAAGGATGGAATGCCCGATGTCAGGGAAACCTTTCTTCACGATGGCTTGAACCAACCTTTCGGTATGTTACTCATTGGAGATTCTTTTTATGTGGCAAATACCGATGCATTGATGCGATATCCGTATAAAGAAGGACAGATGAGCATTACCGCCAAAGGAGAAAAAATAGCCACCCTGCCCGCTGGAAAAGCCAATCAACATTGGACCCGAAACATCATAACGAATGAAGACGAATCGAAAATCTACATTGCTGTGGGAAGTGGGAGCAACATCGCCGAGAAAGGAATCGAAAAGGAGCTGCTAAAGGCAAATATTCTACGTTGCAACACTGATGGCTCGGAACTGGAAATATTTGCTTCTGGTCTTCGAAATCCCGTAGGGATGGACTGGGAACCCGAAACAAAAGTTCTATGGACGGTGGTCAACGAACGCGATGGATTGGGCAACTTTCTGGTACCCGACTATCTGACCAGCGTTCAAGAAGATGGTTTTTACGGATGGCCCTATACCTACTTCGGACATGAAGATCCGAGAGTTAAAATCGAACAACCCACGAGAAGGGGCGAAGCCTTGATTCCCGATTATGCCCTGAAATCGCATACCGCTTCCTTGGGGTTGGTCTTTTATGACGGAAATAGTTTCCCGGAAAAATATAACGGTGGGGCGTTTGTCGTGCAACATGGCTCTTGGAACAAAAAGAAACTATCGGGATATCGGATCATCTATATCCCCTTTGAAAACGGAAAGCCATCCGGGCCCGAAGAGGATTTTCTGACCGGTTTTATCGTCGATCCCCAAGAGGACGAAGTATACGGTAGGCCGGTAGGTGCCATAGTCACTGAAGATGGCTCATTATTGGTAACCGATGATAAAACGCATACGATTTGGCGGATAAGCGCTAATGACTAAAGTTTTTACGTTTATTGTCTAATATTTTAATTTAATAGCGTTCTTACGAACGTTGCCCTTTTTCCATCACTCCTTTGCAACACAGTTGCACTATAATTCCTTTATCTTTGCATCGTGAAATTTTTGGCAATCATATTATCCATCTACTTTCTGGCACTCAATTTCGTGCCTTGTAGCGATGCCAGCAGTGTTGATGATGGCACACAGGTCGTTTCTGTAATGGACTTCGATGGCGACCACGGTCAAGACTGCGAACTGTGTTCCCCATTCTGTCAATGCCATTGTTGCCATTCGCATACCATCGATTTCGGCCTGGCTATTTTTGAACCCATCCAGCCTACTATTTCGCTAGCAAATTTTGCCCATTTCGACAGTTTGGGCAAGGATATTTCACTTTCCCTTTTACAGCCACCTCGGGCATAATTCAGTTTAATCTTTGCACAAACTGTGCATCGATTAATTTGTATCTTTGTCAAACTTTATGAAAATACTTGTTTCCATATCCATGTCGTTTCTATTCTTTTTTCAAGGGATTAGCATAGATATGGACTTTTGTGGTCCAATTAAAGAAATTTCAAGTATTATTACCCATTATCAAGACCATAAAGTTTATGGCGACTCTTTCATTGAATATGTAGTTGAAGATTACATTGACAGTGATGCAAAAAAGGAAGGGCATCATAATAACCCAGATAAGGAGAATACACCAGTTCATCCCCATAATCAATGTTGTCACCCTTTAGTATTAATTATTGCGAACAACAATTCGGCTTTAACCAATCAACTAAAGTTTGAAGGAAAAAAACAGTTTAACTTACATAATGTAAACCTCACTTCCAGATATCTGGAATCGCCTTTCCAACCCCCTAAAGTATAATTCAGTTTTTTAAGGATAGCTATATCCTTACGTGATGCTTTTCAAAGTAAGCATTGCATTATAAACGCATTGCATCTAATTGCATTGCGAGGTTTAAACTGAATTAATACTTTTTCTATGATTAACAAAATCATTTCATATTCCATTAATAATAAATTTATTATTGGACTCTTTATAGTGGCACTTGTCGGCACGGGCATTTGGTCTATGGCCACAATAAACCTAGGTTCCGTACCCGATATTACCAACAACCAAGTACAGGTTATAACAGTTGCCCCAAATTTAGGAACAGAAGATATAGAACAATTTGTTACCTATCCCGTAGAATTGGCAATGGCAAATCTACCTGACGTTATCGAACTACGTTCGGTGTCCCGTTTTGGTCTTTCTGTAGTTACCATTGTCTTTAAGGATGAGGCTGGAACCTATCTTCCTAGGCAATTGGTACAAGAGAAATTAACCGAAGTTGCCGGAGAAATCCCTGAAGGTTTCGGCACACCTTTTATGGCACCCATAACAACAGGTTTGGGCGAGATTTTTCAATACACCTTAAAAGTAGAAGATGGTTATGAGGAAAAATATGACGCAATGGAGCTTCGTACCATCCAAGATTGGATTGTAAAACGCCAAATGGCATTAGTCCCCGGAGTCGTCGAGGTCAATGCTTTTGGAGGTTATGTAAAACAGTACGAAGTAGCCATAAATCCAGATAAACTAAAAAGTTTTGGCATTACAATGAACCAGGTTTTTGAAGCCCTTAAGGTGAACAATGCCAATACCGGTGGAGCTTATATTGAAAAAAACCACCAAGCCAATTTTATCCGTGGCGAGGGATTGGCACGTAGTATCGCCGATTTGGAAAACACGGTTGTGACGACTCAAAATGGAAGCCCTGTTTTAATCCGGGATGTCGCGGAAAAAGTAGGCTACGGTAATCAAGTGCGTTATGGTGCATTTACCCAAGATGGCCACGAATCTGTAGGCGGACAGATTTTGATGCTAAAAGGCGAAAGCCCGGGTACTGTAATAGAAAATGTGCAAAAACGTATCGATGAGATTCAAAAATCCCTACCAGAAGGTGTTTATATAGCACCGTTTTTAAGCCGAAGTGAATTGATAGGAAGAACCACAAGCACAGTACAAACAAACCTCATAGAAGGTTCATTAATTGTGATATTTGTCTTGGTGCTATTGTTGGGAAGTTTCCGTGGTGGTTTGATTACGGCTTCGGTAATCCCTTTATCCCTATTGTTCGCATTTATTTTGATGAAACAATTCGGTGTATGGGCAAATTTAATGTCCTTGGGTGCAATAGATTTTGGAATCATCGTTGATGGTGCGGTAATCATTGTAGAAGGAATGGTTTTCCATATTCATCAACGGATGAAAAAATCAACTAAGGTTATCGAGCAGGCTGAAATGGACGAAATTGCCTATGAATCTGCAAGTACGATGATGAATTCCGCATTTTTCGGACAATTGATTATTCTTATCGTCTTTACGCCAATTTTATTCTTAACCGGTGTAGAAGGAAAAATGTTCCGTCCAATGGCATTTACCTTTGGGTTTGCAGTTTTAGGTGCTATTATTCTTTGTCTTACTTATGTGCCAATGGTTTCTGCAATGTTCCTTAAACCTACAAGAAATCAGAATAGTTGGTTTGCCAAGTTTGAAAATAAAATTGATAGGTTCAGTGATAAAATAATGTCGGGTCTAAACAGAGCGTATGTACCATTGCTCAATTTTGCACTTCGTTTTCGGGCAGGTGTCGTTATTGGCGCAGTTACCTTATTATTAATAGCAGGATTTATCTTCAGTAATATGGGTGGCGAATTCATACCTAAATTTGATGAGGGCGATATTGCGTTTCAAGCTTTGATAAAACCGGGGAGCAGTCTTACCGAGTCGATTGAGGCTTCAAAGAAACTTCAAAATTTAATCAATGAATTTCCCGAAGTAAAAACGGTAGTCTCAAGGATTGGTGTGGCTGAAATACCAACAGACCCAATGCCTATGGACATTGCCGATAGTTACATTATTCTTGAAAAAGATAAGAGTAAATGGACTTCCGCAGATAGTAAAGAAGAACTTATAGAAAAAATCCAAGAAAAAATTTCAGTAGTTCCCGGCGTAAATTTCGTTTTTACACAACCTGTAGAACTTCGTTTTAATGAATTGCTTACGGGTGTTCGTGAGGATGTGGCAATTAAATTGTACGGAGAAGATTTGGGCGTTTTAGCAGACAAGGTACAGGAAATTGCTGCGGTCATCAGAACAGTTCCCGGAGCGGCAGACTTAAATGTTGAGGCTACAAGCGGTTTACCTCAAATGACAGTGGAATACAATCGGGCAAAAATGGCACAATATGGCGTGACCATCGATAAATTGAATGATTATGTAAGTGCTGCCTTTGCAGGCGAACAAGCGAGCGTAATTTTTGAGGGCGAAAAACGATTTGATGTGGTCATCCGATTGGCAAAGGAATTTAGACAAGATATCAATAACCTTAAAAATCTTTACATAGACCTACCAAACGGAGCACAAGTACCATTAAAGGAAGTGGCGGAAATCAGTTATAAGCCAGGACCAATGCAAATCTCAAGGGACAACACCTCTCGTCGTATTTCCGTGGGTGTCAATGTTCGTGGACGTGATGTAAAGTCGATGGTCGAGGAAATACAGCAAAAATTGGAAACGGACGTGAAACTGCCACCTGGTTATTTTGTAACCTACGGAGGTTCGTTCGAAAACCTTCAACGTGCTTCAGACCGATTAATGATTGTAGTGCCTATTGCACTTTTCCTAATATTCATATTACTCTATTTTGCCTTGAGTTCATTCTCGCAATCACTAATGATTTATATGGCAGTGCCTTTGGCGGCCATTGGTGGCGTATTTGCCCTTTGGATAAGGGGAATGCCTTTTAGTATTTCCGCAGGCGTAGGCTTTATTGTGCTCTTTGGAGTTGCGGTTTTAAATGGATTGGTACTGATAAACAAATTCAATGAATTAAAAGAAAGTGGAATGACAGACTTAAAAAAACGAATATACGAAGCAACGCACGAACGCTTACGTCCAATTTTGCTTACTGCAACGGCAGCCATTATGGGCTTTATCCCAATGGCTATTTCTACCTCTGGGGGTGCGGAAGTGCAGCGACCATTGGCAACGGTGGTTATTGGTGGATTACTTACAGCGACGTTTTTAACGCTTGTTGTTCTACCCGTATTATACTATTGGCTTGAATCCCGAAAAGAAAAGAAGGAGAATGGTGGCGATGTAAGTTACATTAACAAAGGCACAACGGTTATTATTGTATTATTGAGTTTGGGAGGGCTTTTAACCCCAAATTCAGCAAATGCACAGGACAATCAGTTGGCCCAAACCCTTACTTTGGAAGAAGCCATATCTATGGCCAAGGAGAATTATCCTTCCCTAAAGGAAAGCCAAGCTTTTATTGAGCGTGAACAGGCGATGAAAGGCACTAGCTTCGATTTGGGGAATACGCAGATTTTTACGGGGAAGGAAGAAGCGGGCAATGACTTTCCCGGTGTACAGACCACAATTGGGGTACAACAGGGAAATATTGATTTACTTTCCGGTTTTTCAAAATCCAAGTTCTACAAAGAACGGGTCGAACTGGGCGAAAAGTTCTACGCCGTCAACGAACAGCAATTGATCCGTAATGTGATGCAGGCTTACGACCGTATCAACTATAACAAGGCACAACTGCGGTTTGCGGAACAGTTGGACAGTGTTTATGCCAACTTTAGGACCGCTGCCGAATTGCGCTATGATACAGGGGAAACTGGCAAGCTGGAATTTATTGCCGCTTCTTCAGAATATCAACAGATTCAGGTCTTAAGGCAGCAAGCCTATGATGATATTGAAATTGCAAAAAGGGCATTGAAGCAGTATTTGGGCATAGATCAAGAAATAGAAACGGTCGGTCAGCTCTATGAACCGATGGATTTTTTGGCCAATTTGGATTCGGCTTCCGCAGCCAATAATCCTTTGCTTCAATATGCTATGCAAAATGCGGAAGTAAGCAAAGCCAATATCGGGGTCGAGAAATCACAGTTCCTGCCACAATTCAACCTTACCTATGGCCGTCAAGAGGTAGATAATGCTTCAGGGTTCTATACCTATCAGGCAGGTATCAGCATACCGCTTTGGTTCTTTCCCCAGAAATCAAGGGTAAAGGCGGCCAAGGCTGATGCTATGGTTGCCGAGAACCAGTATCTCGAACAAAAGGCGATGACCGAAAGTAGGGTGTCACAGCTCATAAAATCGCTGGAAAAGACCCAAAAAACACTTGACTACTATCAGGAAGGTGCCTTGCTATTGGCCGAGGAACAGATTGCAACGGCAGAACTGGCCTCTAAGGAAGGTGAAATTGATTATGTGAACTATATCACCATTCTCAACAGTGCCATTAGGATAAAACAAAACCATTTACAGTTTATAAATCAGTATAACCAGCAGTTTATTGAGCTGCAATACCAATTGGGTAACCTATAATCTAAAAAAAGAATAAAAAATGAAAAATATAGCAATAGTAAGTGTAGCATTAATGACCTTTTTTATGGTTGGCTGCAACGACAAGCCCAAATCGGAATTAGGGCATTCAGAAAACGAGGCGGTGACGGATAAAATGGAAGTTGAGGATGAAGGACAAAATGGAGAAGAAGGCCAGGAAGGCGTGGTAATACTGACCAACGACCAAATCGAAACCGTTGGTCTTGAGACCAAACTGTTGGAAAAACGTAATCTCGGTAACAATATCAAGGTTACAGGAAGACTCGAACTTTTCCCTCAAGACAAGGCCAATATCAGTCCGTTTATGGGTGGTAATGTTAGGTCGATTAAGGTTATAGAAGGTGATAAAGTGCGCAAGGGTGAAGTGCTTGCCTATCTTGAACATCCTGATATTATAAGTATGCAGCAGGAATATCAGGAAAAGAACGATGAACTCGTATTCCTAAAGCAGGATTTTGAGCGAAAAAAAATATTGTTCGACAAAGGTGTTTCCTCAGGCAAGGAATTCCAGATGGCACAATCAAAATTTCGTTCCACGACCTCAAGTGTAAACGGTTTAAGGTCAAAACTACGTTTATTGGGAATTAACGCATCCAAGGTAGAGCAAGGAGAAATCTACTCTGCAATACCTATAACTACGCCAATATCGGGCTATGTAGACGAGGTAATGGTAAGTCTTGGGGACTATGTGGCACCACAGTCCAAGATGTTCGCCGTGAGCGATAATTCTAAAATCCATTTAGACTTAAAAGTGTACGAAAAGGATATTCCAAAGGTAAAGGAAGGACAGAAAATAATCTTTACGGTAGCTTCTAAACCCGATGAATTGTTGACCGCAGAAGTACATTCCATCGGTAAAACCTTTGAGGAAGACCCTAAGGCCTTGCACGTGCACGCCGATATAGATAATAAAAATGGCGAATTGCTTCCCGGTATGTATGTTGAAGGCAGGATTGCGGAAGGACAAAAATCAGGATATGCCGTTCCAGAGGAAGCCATTGTCAAGGAAGGCGAACAATCCTATATTTTCACTGTGGATGAGGATGAGGAGACCGAAGAAAACTCGGTGAAATTTAGAAGAATCCCCGTAAGTACAGGCGTCAATGACCTTGGCTTTGTGGAAATCAATATTCCTTCAGAAATGGCAAAAAATATTAGGGTAGTCACAGTTGGAGCCTACACCCTTTCTTCGGAAATGGTCAAGGGTGAACTGGAACACGGGCATTAATTCTATAACAATCAATGGTTTTGATTCCGAGTCTGTTTATCGTCTTATTTAGTTAGTTAAAATTAAAGGATAGGCTCGGTTCAAAATCGATTAAAAATAAATAATTATGAAAGAAATAAAAGCATTTGTAAAACCGAACAGGATACAAAGAATCATAGAAGCCCTGACTGATAACGGATTTAAAAGTATGACCCTGTCACAAGCAGAAGGAACTGGGGCTTTCAAGGCAAAAGGAGCTAAACCTTCACTCGATTTTCACGTAACAAACAGCCCTGTGGTAAAATTGGAACTCGTTTGCCAGAACGAGGAAGCACAATCTGCAATAGACATCATTCTCAAAAATGGCAAAACCCCAAATCCTGGTGATGGCATCATTTATTTGTCTGAGATTGAAGATGCTTTTCAGATAAAAACAGAGGAATCTTTAAAACAATTCAAAATTTAATTGTTTCGTAATTAATGCGTTGAAGAAAAATAATTAGGCTTAAATGGATAGCAAAAAGATACAAAATAATAGAGCCATAAAAATATGGAAACAACAAGAAAAACCAATTTAAAACAGGCCAGAACACTTCAAATTTGGAACGTCATTTATGACGTTATAGAGGTGGTCGTCTCGCTTATTGCTGGAATAACAGCAAATAGTTCCGCACTCGTAGGTTGGGCACTTGATAGCACGATAGAAGTGATAAGTGCCGCAACACTTGGATGGCGTCTGCACGGCGAGCTCAAAGGCATCGATGAAGAAAAGGTAAAACGAAGACAAAAAATTACCTTGAACGTGATTGCAGTTTCATTTACGCTCATCTGTATTTTCATTTCCTATGATTCCATTACCAAGCTCATCAATAAGGAAACCGCAAGCTGGAGCACGTTGGGACTGGTCATATTATTGGTCTCGCTCGTTGTCAATCCTATCTTGATATATTTTAAAAGAAAATATGGTAACAAACTGGAAAGTCCAGCTCTATTGGCTGATGCAAAAGACACCTTTATTTGTCTTTACCAGACAGTGGTCGTATTGACAGGATTGCTATTGGTCAACTGGCTGGAGTGGTGGTGGGCAGATCCTGTAGCGGCCTTGCTCATCGTTCCATACGCTGCAAAAGAAGGTTGGGAAGCATTTAACAAAGCAAAAAATATCAACTACAATATCACGTAAATATGCAAGAAGTTGAAAAATTTTTAGAAAGCAAAGGCATCCGCCCTACGGCAATGCGCTTGATGACCTATAAACGGTTGGCGCAATTAAACGTGGCCATTAGCCTGGGCGAGCTCGAAAAGGATTTTGAACGTTCAGAAAGGAGCACACTTTTCCGTACTATGAAAACATTTGAGGAAAAAGGAATCGTGCACCAAATTGAGGATGGCACCGGTATTGTTAAATATGCCCTGTGCGAGGAAAATTGTGAATGTGAGGTCGGCAACGACCTTCACTTACACTTTCATTGCAATAGTTGCGGTGAAACGGTGTGCCTGACCGAGCATAAAATTCCGACGATAAACCTGCCCGAAGGCTATGTGGCAGAAGATATCAATCTTGTGGTAAAGGGTGTCTGTGAGAAATGCAGTGATGATTTGGATTAACCATTTTTGATTAAAAAATTGGAACAATGATGACGATTTATAAAAAGGAATGTAAGGTATATATGGTAGCTCAAAATAGGTTGGATGCTACAGATTATGAAAATTTGATACCTCAATTAAAGGACCACATACAGGCACACAACAAAGTGTACTGGTACATTGAGATGGAAAGTTTTGAGGGTTGGACCTCAAGTGCGTATTGGAAAGGTATTGAAATCAAACTTCCAAATAAGGAACGATTAAAACGGGTTGCATTAGCGGGTAATGCCAAATGGCAAGAACAGTTTACGGAAGTTTTGATACGCTTTACAAAGGCGCATATTAAATTTTTCGGTCCTGATGAAAAAAAATTAGCCAAGGAATGGATAGAGAAATAAAATAATTAAAACAGTTAAATTAATTTAAACGAAAGAACTATAATTTCCTATTAAAATTTGGGGAATGCGATTTACACTGGAAGCACTGGATAACCCTCATCCCAAATTCCATAAACAAAACTGTGCAATCGAATTCCTGAGGGACGTTTTGTATTAGGCAAAATAAGCGAGAAAGATTTTGAGAATTGTAAAAAATGGTCACAGGAAAACAGGTTGCGTTGCATTTAACCGAACTCTACAGAAATTAGAAACGAGAAATAAAAAATATGAATGCCAAAATTATTAAAGTCTTTTTGCGATTAGCAATTTCATTCGGTTTTTTATCAGCAGTAGCCGATAGATTTGGAATTTGGAGCAAAGAAGTTTCTGTTTGGGGAAATTGGGACAGTTTCTTGAGTTATACCCAAATGATAAATCCTTGGATTCCGAATTCACTAATCCCAACAATCGGAATTTTGGCAACCGTAGCCGAAATTGTTTTTGCGATTTTCTTGATAATAGGATTTAAAACAGAACTATTTGCAAAATTAAGCGGATTTCTACTGTTACTATTTGCTGTGTCAATGACTTTTTCAACCGGAATTAAAGGAGTGCTTGACTTTTCTGTTTTTAGTGCATCTGCCGGAGCTTTTGCTTTAAGTCTTATGAAAGAAAAATATTTGGAATTGGACAATCTGATTTCTAAACCGAGAAATAGCTGAAAATGAAACCGTCCAATGGCTTACAAAATCAAAAAATAGGAGCACTGAACAGGCAAGGACTTCTTATTGCTATTGTTTTAGGGTTCGCAGTTGGCATAATCATCATACAGCCTTTGGGCATTTCCCTGTTCGAGTATGACCAAGGTGTTGATGTGGGCAACTGGTGGTATTTGTTCAAAAAAGCAGTCGGGCAAGCTGCAAGGTTTAGGGATATGGACCAAATCCTAAAAAATGCCCTGTTTGGTATTATGGGAAGCAGTCTTGCCCTGATGTTCTATACAAGAAAAGCATTATACAATTGAATAAATAAAAATGCCCCAACACGGGTGTTAATTCTATGATTTTAACCTAAAGCAATTAAAACTGGAAAAATGATACAGATTCTGAACATAGAAAATGAAAACGTGATTGCCACCAAGATTACCTGTAAAATTACAAAGAAGGATATTGAAAAAATCCATCCGCTCACTCACAACATCATCGAAAAAGGCCATAAGGTGGACTTTTACTTTGAACTGGAAGATATTGACGGCTATGACCTTGAAGGTTTATGGGCAGATTTAAAGGTAGATGCCGCACATCTATCGGATTATGGGAAAATGGCATTCGTTGGAGATAAGAAATGGCAGAAATGGGCCGCCAAAGCCACCGATTTCTTTACCGGTTCAGAAGTCAAATATTTTGACCTTCAGGATAAGGAACAAGCAAAAAACTGGATACAAATCAACTAAGGATATGAAAAAACTAAAAATCAACATTCCTGTAATCCTTCCGCAGGTGCCGGACGAAAAAGATGCCTGTGTCAAGAGGCTCATCGATAAACTAAAAGGACGTCAAGGCATTGACAATGTACACGTATCCGATGAAAAAGCGGACGGTGTTCCGCAACTCTGTTTCCATTACGACCCTGATGTCATTTCCCTTGATAGGGTACAATCCCTGGCAGAGACTACTGGCGCCCAAATCACGGATAAATTTGGGCATAGGCTAATAGCCGTGGAAGGGATACGCCACACCCGTCACGCCCGAACCATCGAGAAAGCAGTCAAGGAGGTCGATGGAGTTCTCGAAGTTTCCGCATCTGCTTCAGGAATGATACGTGTGGAATTTGATAAGGGTATTACAGGATTTGGGGCGATTAAAAAGAAAATAGAAAAACAAGGGCTTACTATTATTGAACCTTCCGTTGATACAGAAGTGTATTTACAAAAGATGGAAATTTCCAACGGTGTAGAACAATCCGAAGATACTCAAGACAAGGAAGAAAATCAACACGTTGGCGAGAGCGAAGACCACGTTCACAAAGATGGCGAAGAACACGACCACAAGGAGGGTGAAGGTGAGGCACACGCCCACGGTGGTATTTTTGGAAAGAACACCGAACTTATTTTTGCCATCATTTGCGGTACGCTTCTGGGTATTGGTTTTGGCCTTTCCTACGTACAATCAATACCGGATTGGGTGAGTTTATCCCTTTACATTGGTGCTTACTTTTTTGGAGGTTACTTTACAGCTAAAGAAGCCATTCAGACAGTGGCCAAAGGTGGTTTTGAAATCGACTTCTTGATGTTAGTCGCCGCTATCGGTGCCGCTGCTTTGGGCGAATGGGCGGAAGGTGCCTTGTTACTGTTCCTTTTTAGTCTGGGGCACGCCCTTGAACATTATGCGATGGAGAAAGCCCGAAAATCTATTGCGGCTTTGGCGGATTTAGCACCAAAAACGGCCTTGCTAAAAAAAGATGGGAAGACCAAAGAAGTTGGTATTGAAAAGTTGAGTAAAGGCGATATTATTGTAGTTAAGCCAAACAGTAAAATATCTGCCGATGGCGTTGTTGTTGATGGTAAAAGCAGTGTCAACCAAGCCCCCATTACCGGGGAAAGTGTCCCAGTAGATAAAGTTCCTGTGGAAGATTCCGGCAAGGACTATTCAGAGGATGATGATATAAAGGACGAAAACCGAGTTTTCGCAGGAACTATTAACGGCAACAATACGCTTGAAATTAAGGTAATCAAAGAGGCAAAGGATTCAACACTGTCCCGATTGGTAAAATTGGTGAATGAGGCCCAGACCCAAAAATCGCCCACCCAGTTGCTTACCGATAAATTTGAAAGATATTTTGTTCCTTCCGTACTGGTATTGGTAGTGTTGTTGCTCTTTGCTTTTTTGGTCGTCGATGAACCGTTTAGTGCTAGTTTTTATAGGGCTATGGCCGTATTGGTAGCTGCCAGCCCCTGTGCCCTTGCGATTTCGACCCCGAGTGCGGTATTGAGTGGAGTGGCGAGGGCCGCTCGTGGTGGAGTGCTTATCAAAGGGGGTCGTCCTTTGGAAGACTTGGGGGTTATTACCGCGCTCGCCTTTGACAAGACGGGTACCCTGACCGAAGGAAAACCCAAGCTTACCGAAGTGGTCCCGCTTGGCGATATTTCTGAAAACGAACTTTTAAAAATAGCTGTAGCCGTAGAGAATCTAAGTGATCATCCTCTGGCAAAAGCAGTGGTTCGAGATGGGAAGGAACGTTTGAAAGGCGAGGAAATACCTGATGCAACCGATTTGGAAGCCGTGCTTGGCAAAGGTATAAAAGCGTCATTGGGCAATGACAAAATCTATGTCGGTAACCTCGACCTGTACGAAGGGCTTGATGAGAGCACCCCTTCCGAAGAGATAATAACGAAAGTCCGTGACCTCGAAGGTGGGGGAAATACTACGATGCTTATTCGGAAAAACCAAGAATATATAGGTGTTATTGCCCTAATGGATACCCCTCGCGAAGCTGCCAAGGAAACCCTCAAAAAATTAAAGGAAATCGGTATCAAACGAATGATTATGCTTACTGGTGACAACCAAAAGGTTGCCGATGCCGTGGCGAAAGAAATAGGATTGACCGATGCTTGGGGGAGCTTGTTACCAGAGGAAAAAGTGGATGCCATAAAAGAGCTAAAGGAAAAGGAATCCAAGGTGGCAATGGTAGGCGATGGTGTAAACGATGCACCCGCAATGGCGAACAGTACCGTGGGCATAGCAATGGGAGCGGCTGGAAGCGATGTGGCCTTGGAAACGGCGGATGTTGCCCTAATGGCCGACAAGTTGGAAACCCTGCCTTTTGCTATTGGCTTGAGTAGAAAAGCAAAAGCTATTATCAAGCAGAACCTTTGGGTAAGCCTTGGTGTTGTGGCACTGCTCATACCAGCCACCATTTTGAGCTGGGCAAACATAGGAATAGCCGTGGCATTTCACGAGGGGTCTACCTTGGTAGTAGTGGCCAATGCGCTGCGCCTTTTGGCTTATAAAAAAGATTAGAAAAATTGGGACTTAGAAGAATCCAGTTTTTTGAAAGAATATTAAATGACAAACACGGAAAAAATATTATTTACCAAAGGGATACGCCCTACTGAAATGAGGTTGAAAATTTACAAATACCTCAAGAGGAAGACCTATGCCGTAACCTTAAAGGAAATGCAAAAAGTCTTTATCGCCAAAAGTGAAAAAAACAAAACGGCAAACAGAACCACCTTTTATCGCAATCTCAAGACTTTTGAGGATAAAGGGTTGATTCATCAGATTAATGATGGGACCGGAGTGGCAAAATATGCGATTTCCGATGAAAATGCCAAAGATAAATACGGTACAGATTTACATCTGCACTTTCATTGTACCGATTGTACGAAAACAATCTGTTTACCAAATAAAATATCGGAAGAAAGCTTACCAAACGATTATCAAGTGAGCGATGTGAACCTGGTGTTAAAAGGAATATGTGAAAGTTGTAGAAAAAAATAATAAGGATGAAGAAGCTTCAGCAATTGACCAAGGAAATTAACGAATTGACATTGAGAATTGAGCAGGACTACCCCGAACTATACCAATATCTTGATGAAAATCCTATTACAATCCCTGATTGCGAAACACCCGAGATTTCCGGCAGCTCGTTCGTGGAATATTTGGATAGCTTAAAGTCAATCTTGGAAAGATATATAGAATCGCATAAACATATGAAGCACTAAAGGACAATTAATTCAGTAGTATATAAATGAATAAAAGCACTTTTAAAATCAGTAAAATGGACTGCCCTTCAGAAGAGCAGATGGTTCGGATGAAGTTGGAGGCTTACACTCAAGTAAAATATCTGGATTTTGATATTCCCAACAGAAAATTGGAAGTATATCACGTGGACGGTATCAAGGCCATACAAACGTCTATAGCCAGCTTAAAACTTGGGGATTCCTTAGAGGGAACCACAGAAGCCGAACCACCTGTAATAGAAGACCAATCCAAACAAAAAAAGATTCTATGGTGGGTCTTGGGCATCAACTTCGGTTTTTTCGTTATCGAAATGACCACAGGTTGGATATCTTCTTCTATGGGCCTTATTGCAGATTCGTTGGATATGTTGGCAGATTCCATAGTGTACGCACTTAGTCTGTTCGCGGTCGGCGGCGCTATTTCCAGAAAAAAGAAAGTGGCCAGATTCAGTGGCTACTTTCAAATGGCCCTGGCGACACTTGGGTTTGCAGAGGTCTTACGAAGATTTTTTAGTAACACCGAAACACCCTTGTTCCAATGGATGATTATCGTTTCAATTTTCGCATTGGCAGGTAATCTGATATCGCTCTGGCTTATCAACAAGACCAAGAGCCAAGAGGCCCATATGCAGGCAAGTGCCATTTTTACGTCCAATGACATTATCGTAAACGGTGGTGTTATAGTAGCAGGGGTACTGGTCTATTTTCTTAATAGTAAATGGCCCGATTTGGTGATTGGCGGCATCGTTTTCACATTTGTAATGCGTGGTGCCTTAAGGATATTGAAACTGTCGAGGTGAATTAAGTAAATTATTTTAAAAAGTAATAATGAATATTAAGTAAAATCATCTAATGTAAGAATCTAAAGAGTTGAGCAGAAATCCAAATAATATATCAAAGGAAGGGTTGAAAACTACGGTTATAGGAATCGTAGTCAGCATGTTTTTGGCAATCATCAAGTTTTTTGGTGGATTTTTCGGGCATTCCTATGCCCTTATCGCCGATGCCATAGAATCCACTACAGATGTGGTTTCTTCAGGTTTATTGTATTTAGGCATCAGGTGGTCTTCAAAAGCCCCTGATAAAAGTCATCCCTACGGCCACGGAAAAGCAGAAGCCCTTGTTGCACTGGGCATATCCTGCATACTTACACTGGCTGCTTTTATAATAACCAAAGAAAGTATCCGTCACATTCAAACGCCCCATAAAGTACCCGCACCCTTTACTTTAGTGGTGTTGATTGTGGTCGTGGTCGTTAAAGAACTACTTTATCGTTTTGTCCTGAAAACGGGAAACCACACAAAAAGTGATGCTATAAAAGCGGATGCGTTTCATCATCGCAGTGATGCGATTACCTCTTTGGCGGCCTTTATAGGGATTTCTATTGCATTGTGGGGTGGAAAGGGTTATGAAATAGCTGATGATTTTGCGGCTATAGTTGCCGCTATTTTCATATTGTACAATGCCTATAAAATAGCAAGACCCGCATTGGGCGAATTGCTTGATGAAGCAATTGAGCCGGAATTCCTTTCAGATATTAAGCTTAGTGCAGAACAAATTCCTTTGGTTCAAAGAATTGAAAAATGCCGGTTGCGCAAGATGGGAACGGCCTATCATATTGATATGCACATATGGATCGAAGGAGACAAAACCATTACGGAAGGGCATAGTATTGCACATCAAGTAAAAGATGAATTATTTGATAAATTCCCTCAGATAATGGATGTGCACATTCACTTAGAACCAAATAATACAAAGATATGAACGCTTGGCTTTGGGTAGTAGTATTAGGATTGGCAGCTTGGGCAGCACATTGGGGTGCGGACCAACTGTTGACACCTTTAAAGATGCTGCGCAAACAATGGGGACTGACCGCTTCCGCAGGGGCGGGATTCCTTGCCATCGTTACCGCCAGCCCTGAGTTGGTCATTAATGTTACCAGTGCGTCATTGGGCGTGTAGGATATTGTTTTGGTAAGCCATTATGCAAGCTGAAGCGTGGTTCTATGATTTAGGGGGCTGAATAAATGGTGAATAGACAATAAAAAATATTGACAATGTCTAAGAATAGAAGGGAGAGAAGGCAAACAAAAAAAGACAGAAAACCAGTAGTTGACGGAATAACGAAGAGGGATAAAGTTTCCTGTATGTTGATATTTGCTGCGATGTTTATGGTATTGTTTATCCTTTACTTTTTAGATGCTATTTTATATTTCTTCTACCTTCTTTTTAATACGTAACAAAAACAGAGTGATATGAAAACAACAACAATCTTGGTGCCGATAGATTTTACTCCGGTAGCGAAAAATACGGCGGACTATGTTATTGGTCTATCTAAGCAACTAAAAACGAAAATTATTTTTGTTCACGCTTACACCGTGGCATATCCGTCGAGCACCCCAATAGGAATGGGAACTATGGCAGCTCCAGTTTCAGGAACCCACGAATCCCAGAAAAAATTAAATAAACAAAAACTTAGGGAATATCTTGAAAGTTTTCCTGACCTGACATCCATCGATTACAAAAGTCAGGTTGGTTTTGGTGCGACCGTAGATGTCATTTGCCAAACAGCAAAAGATGAAAATGCCAATTTAATAGTAATGGGCACTAAAGGTGCGGATTCATCAATCGAAGAGTTTTTTATAGGTACGGTGAGTGAAAAAGTTAGCCGTAATGCCCCTTGTTCGGTATGGGTTGTTCCAGAGAGCGTAAAATTCACTTCCATCAGATATTTAGGTTTAGCGTTGGATGAGGATAGTTTAGAAAATGATGTCGATTTAGATCTCTTGGTCAACTTGCTGGAATCATTCACTGCCAATTTGCACCTTGTACAAATTACGAATAAAAATGAGATGCCCTTAAATGCAAATGCGGTGCGTGCATATTATAAAAACTTCTTGGGACAAAAAGAATTCCATTTCAACACTTTTCAAAACGAAGACCCTGAAAAAGGGATTGACAAGTTTCTTAGTCAAAAACCAATTGATGTATTGGTACTTCTCTTTAGGGAACATAAATTTTTTGAACGATTATTCGAGAAAGGGCTGAGAAGGAAATTAGTTTTTGGTTCCAGTATTCCCATACTCATACTTAAATAAGGTATTGTAATAACCAAAATTCAGTATTTCAAAAACATACTTCCGTGCCTTATATTTAATGACAACAAATGACGAAAAAGAAAAAATTAAGCTTAAGAGACCTCAAGGTCGCAGATAGTGACAAAAAGGATGCTTCTATGAATAATAAGGTTTCATCACAGCTGAACATTCGAGAGTATATCCCTGCCATCTTCAGTTTTGTAATGCTGGTGGCAGGCATCCTTTTTGACTATTTTGAAGCATTCCCCCACTTTTCTGGTTGGATTCGCGTATTATGGTACACGGTGGCCTATATTCCGGTTGGATTTCCCGTGATAGGGGAAGGGTGGGAAAGCATCAAAAGAGGTGATTTCTTTACCGAGTTCTTCCTGATGTCAATTGCGACTTTGGGGGCGTTCGCCATCGGGGAATATCCGGAAGGTGTGGCCGTAATGCTTTTCTATGCCGTGGGCGAACTCTTCCAGAATGCAGCGGTCAATCGGGCAAAAGGAAACATAAAGGCATTGCTTGATGTCCGCCCGAACGAGGCATTGGTATATCGTGATGGGGATTTTGTTTCGGTCGATCCCGAGACCGTCCGGATAGGCGAGAGAATTCAGGTGCGTGTGGGCGAGAAAGTACCGCTCGATGGTATGCTACTTTCTGAAAAGGGCTCTTTTAATACCGCGGCCTTGACAGGCGAAAGCAAACCAGATACCATTGCCAAGGGCGATACGGTTTTTGCCGGAAGCATTAATCTTGACGGCGTAATCGAAATCGAGACGACCAAGGAATTCAAGGACAGTTCCATTGCCCGTATTCTCGATATGGTACAGAACGCGACCGCAAGAAAATCCAAGACCGAGCTGTTCATTAGAAAATTTGCAAGGATATATACGCCTATCGTTGTATTCCTCGCCATCGGCCTGACGTTCCTGCCTTACTTTTTTGTGGATGATTACGTGTTTCGGGATTGGTTGTACCGCGCTTTGATATTCCTTGTGATTTCCTGTCCCTGTGCCTTGGTCATTTCCATTCCCCTGGGCTATTTCGGTGGATTGGGTGCTGCATCGCGCAACGGCATTCTGTTCAAAGGTGCATCCTTCTTGGATGCGATGACCAAAGTGAACACCGTCGTAATGGACAAAACGGGAACCGTTACCAAAGGAGTTTTCAAAATCAAGGAAATCAAGTCCATAACCTTTGAGCCTGCCCTGAGCGGAGCCGAAGGGGAAGCCGAGTTTATGAAGTACTTGATGGCCATGGAAGAACAATCCACCCATCCCATCGCAAAGGCGATTCTGGAATATAAAGCGGACGGTTCGGATTATGAAGCGGCCAATGTTTCGGAAGTGGCCGGAAAGGGATTGAAAGGAACGGTCAACGGAAAAACCGTGCTGGTAGGCAACAAAGCTTTGATGACCTCGAACAAAATAGAGGTTCCTCCTGAAACGGATGGTATCGTGGAATCAACCGTTATGGTTTCTATCGACGGCAAATTTGCAGGCTATGTAACGATAGCCGACGAATTGAAGGAAGATGCGCACGAAGCCATTAAACAAATTAGAGATGCTGGGATTTCCAAAATCATAATGCTGTCAGGCGACAAAGATTCCATTACGCAGCAAGTCGCTAAAGAATTGAACATCGATTGGGCAAAAGGCGGATTGTTGCCGGAAGACAAAGTGAACAAAGTCGAAGAACTCAAGAAACAACCCGATACGAAAGTGGCTTTTGTAGGCGATGGCATTAATGATGCCCCTGTCTTAGCAGCTAGTGGTGTGGGTATCGCAATGGGTGGTCTGGGCAGCGATGTCGCTATTGAGACTGCAGACGTTATTGTCCAGACCGATCAACCGAGCAAGATCGCACGCGCAATTCAAATAGGTCGTTCTACCCGAAAAATCGTTTGGCAGAATATCGGTTTGGCCTTTGGTGTCAAGGTCATTGTACTAATTCTCGGTGCATGTGGACTTGCGACAATGTGGGAAGCGGTTTTTGCTGATGTGGGCGTGGCACTTTTGGCTATTTTCAATGCGGTTAGGCTGCAAAGAATGAAGTGGGACTAACCTAAGTTTTTACTAATCAATAAAAAACGGTCGAAATATTAATATTTCGACCGCCCCGAAAAACCTTATAATGCTTATATTTTATTTCTTTGTTACCACCAATTGATACACGCAAGGAATTACAACCAAGTTTAAAACAGTAGCAGACAACAAGCCACCTAAAATAACAACTGCCATCGGACTTTGTATTTCACTACCTGGTTCGCCACCTTTTAGAGCCAATGGTATCAATGCCAGACCTGTGGTAAAGGCAGTCATTAAAATAGGGTTTAATCTATCTAAAGCCCCAGCTTTTATCAACTGAAAACCCTGTACTCCTTCTTTTCTCAAATCTTCATACCGTGAAACCAATAAAATACCGTTTCGTGTGGCAATACCAAACAAACTGATAAAACCTATGGTCGCTGCAATACTGATGATTCCTGACGTGAAATACACTATCAAGATTCCACCAATTAGCGCCAAAGGCAGATTAATCAATACTACAAATGCCAGTTTTACATCCTTAAATTCATAGTATAACAACAGGAAAATGATGGCTATGGCAACGATGGCTGTTATCATAAGCAATTGTGATGCTTTGGATTCACTTTCAAACTGTCCGCCATATTGTACACGGTAGCCTTCTGGCATATTCACGTTGCTGCCCACAACTTCCTTTATTTCATTTACCGCACCACGTAAATCCCTACCTTGAACATTGGCTGCGACCACAATCTTTCGTTGTACATCTTCCCGATTGATGGTGTTTGGACTGCTTACCGATTGGACAGTTGCCAACTCGCCTAATGTAGTTTGTCCGCCATTCGGTAAACTCATCAAGGTTTTATTAATGTTTTCAATATTATCTCGAAACGGTTTCTCATAGCGCACTACCAAGTCAAAGTATTGCTGTCCTTCGTAAATTTCGCCCACTTCTTCGCCTGCAAAAGCGATATCTACTTGTTCCATTAAATCACCAACCGTCATTCCATAAGCCGAGAGAATCTGGCGTTTGGGTTTGATGCGTATTTGTGGTACTTCAATTTGCTGATCTACCGCAACATCTGCCAATCCATCAATATCCTTTATGTTCTGCTCTACACTTTTACCAACTTCAAACAAACGTTGTAAATCGGAACCAAATATCTTTATGGCAATATTGGCGCGTGTTCCGGAAAGCATATGGTCAATACGGTGAGCGATGGGCTGTCCTAATGTGATATTAACACCAGGTGCGATGCTCAATTCATTTCGGACTTCTTCAAAGAACTCTTCTTTGGTTTTGTCTTCGAGAACAAAGGGCACATCAATTTCCGAAGCATTAACACCTTGGGCGTGTTCGTCCAGTTCGGCACGTCCTTGTCTTCGAGTAACGACCTCTATTTCGGGCATATCCAATAAAATGGTCTCTATTAACTTTCCAGTCTTATTACTTTCTTCCAAAGACATTCCCGGTGGACCAACGACACTTATTACCAAAGAGCCTTCGTTGAATTCTGGCAGGAAACTTCTTCCCAATTGCGTTACAACCAGAAGACTTAATACAAATGCAATGACAGTTACGCCTATAATGGTTTTAGGTATTCGTGTCGCTCGTTCCAGAAGATTGCCATAATGTTTCTGCAACCAACGCTCTACTTTTGTACCATCAGCCTGTTTGTTTAGAAGCTTCTCATTGTCCAATAAATAAGAACATAAAATTGGGGTTACTGTTACAGCAACAATCAATGAGGTCAATACAGATGTTACAAAGGCTATTCCCAGCGGTTGCAATAATCGACCTTCCATTCCGCTTAAAAAGAACAAGGGAACGAACGATACGATGATAATCAAGGTCGCAATAATGATGGAACTTCGTATTTCTACTGAAGCATCACGCACTACTTTTATTGTCGATTCCCGTTCCGCTTTTGGTTTTCTGATATTTTCACGCAAACGTTTATACACATTTTCTACATCAATAATTGCATCGTCCACCAATGCACCAATGGCAATGGCCATACCACCCAAACTCATTGTATTTATGGTGTAACCCAACCATTTTAATATGATGATGGAAACCAATAATGAAATAGGGATAGCCAGCAAGGAAATAACGGTAGTCCTCCAGTTCATTAAAAAGATGAACAGGATAATCATTACAAAAAACGCACCTTCTAAAAGAGTCATATTTAGATTACTAATAGAAGCATCTATGAAATCGGACTGTCTAAAGATTTGGCTTTTGATGTTGACACCTTTTGGCAAGGTTGTTTCCAAGTCTGCAATGGCTTCGTCCAAGCGGTCTGTCAACTCCAAGGTATTCACATCGGGTTGCTTTGAAATGGTCAGAATCACAGCGGGTTTTGCATTTAATGAACCGTCGCCAATTTTATCGGCAGCTCCGATTTGTACAGTTGCTACATCTTTTATTTTGATGGTTTGACCATTCACTTCCTTTAGAACCGCTTCTTGTAAATCTTCAAGCGCATACGCTCTACCGCTTCCCTTTATGATATACTGATTGCCATATTGGTTTATAATACCACCGGGCGCATTTTGGTTTGCTTCCTTGACGTGTTCCACCAATTCTGATAGGCTCACATCGTAATACTTCATCTTTTCGGGATTGGCAAATATCTGATATTGCTTGTAATCGCCACCAATGACCACCACATTTGCTATACCGCCAATGGCTTTTATGCGAGGTCTGATTGTCCAGTCTGACAAGGTTCGCAGTTCCATTGGCGACAAACTATCGGATGTCACTCCCAAAAGCATTATCTCTCCCATAATGGATGAAATTGGTGCCATAGTTGGTGCTCCGATACCTTCAGGCAAATTTTCCCGTACCATCGGGATGCGTTCACTAACAATTTGGCGAGCTCGATAAATATCTGTTCCCCATTCAAATTCTACCCAAACAATGGAAACACCTGCTGCCGATGACGAACGGATTCGTCTCACATTGGGCGAACCGTTTAAGGCTGTTTCAAGTTGATAGGTTACTAATTTTTCTACTTCTTCAGATTCCATTCCGTGTGCTTCGGTAAGAATTGTTACCGTTGGTGCCGTAAGGTCTGGGAATACATCGACGTTCATTGTACGTGCATAATACACGCCCAACACACTCAAGGCAACCGCTCCCAATAGTATGAGCAATCTATTTTGAAGTGAAATTGATAATATTTTGTTTAACATTTCTCTTCGTTTTTAATGTTCGTGACCGTGTGCAGGTGTTGAACCCGACATTGAAGCCATTTTAACTTGGTATGCTCCTGTAGTTGCCACTACTTCGCCAACTTCCAAGCCCTGTACTATTTCTACATTCTCGCCATTGCGTTTTCCAATCTTAACAGGTCGTCTTTCAAAACTTTCGCCTGAAAGTTGCACGATAACAGAATAGCTTCCGTAGTCTTCCAACAAGGCGTTTACAGGAATCGTAGTATTTTGGGTCGCATTTCCCATTGCAATTTGCACGGGCGTTAAACTTCCTTCTGGCATATCGACCTCTGCATTTACTTGAGCAAAAACTGAAATCAATGGGTTTTCACGCTCTACATCTTTACCTATGGAAAGAATCTCGCCTTCCGCATCTGTTACATTTGCCCATTGTCCGTTGCTCGTTTGATACCAGATTCCCTGTACGTTCTCCATTGTGAGTCCATAGTTAGGTGCTAACTGGGTTTTCAATACTTTGGATTGGTGTGTGCCAATAGCTACCAATGCCACGCCTTGTGCCACATAATCGCCATTAGAAACCGTAATGGATTTTATAAAGCCATCAAAAGGTGCACGAATTTGTTTGCTACCTCCCGAAACGCCCGACACCAATGATTGATAATTGGCTTTGGCGATTTCAAAATTGCTCTCCACTTTTTCGAATTCAGATTTTGGGACAATTTTAGAATCGTACAGTTCTTTCTTTCTGTCATATTCAGATTTGGCCTGTTGGTATTTCGCTTTCGCGGAAGCGATATCCGTACTTAAATTATTAGATGCCAAACCTTGGCTGTTCAAACTCATTAAGAGCTGACCTTTTTTTACTGCTGTGCCTTCCGTGAGATTACTAACTTTAAAATCTACCACCCCATTGGATTTTGCTGCCAAGGACTTTACAGAACCAGGCGAAGGCATCCAAACACCAGAGGTGTTGATGACATCGTAAATTTTACCTGAAACCACAGGTGCGGTTTGAAAATCGATTTTCCAAGCTTGTTCTTTCAAAAACGAAATGCTCCCATCATCTTCGGCTGCACCCAAAGCTTTTATGGCTTCGTCTGCATTAGCATAAACCGTAACATCGTCAATCGTTATTTTATCTGAATAGTCTGGCGTTTTCAATTCAAAAACAAGTTGGTAACTACCCGTTTCTTTTGGTTGAATGGAAGGCGAAAAAATACCTGGTGATATCGGTGCATCTACCGTATTTCTGATGCCTTGGCCATCTTTTATCAAGCTAACCGTAACAGAACCTTCTCGAACGGGCTGGTGTTTATCCAAAACCGTAAAGTGGGCTGCGAATTTGCTTCCGTTGCCCACTACAAGTGCAGGAAACTCGACAAACAGCTCTGTTTCATCCGTCCAGATAGTCTCGCTCAATCGTGGAATTTCTTCACCCACGTGACTACCATCTTCGTTGTGTGCGTGTGCATCTTCTTCCCTATTGTTGCAGGACATCGCCAAAAAGGCAAGCACTACTATTATATATCTCATCTTTCGTATTTATTAGATTTTTAATGGTCGTGGTGTTCAGAACCATCATCGTGTTTGTGGGTTTCGGTCTTTGTTTCCATAGAATCTTTTCCTACTTGAAATTCTTCTTGTTCTATGGTTTCATCGTCCATATGACTACCATCTTCATTGTGTTCGTGGCCGCTGTCATCCGTACTTTCGGTTTTTGTATCTCTGCAAGAGGTTACGGTAATCATTGAACCTATCGCTATTGCGAATATTATTTTTGAAATTTTACTCATTGTTAAATATTTGTTTTGGTATTCGTGAATCTTCGATTTCATAGTTGTATGTTTAATAGTTTATAATTGATGTTTTAATAATTGTGCCTGTAGTAATTGGATTTCTTTTTCCATTTGCAACATTCTGTCAGATGCATTACGGTAAAACTGAAGCTCTAAATAGTAGTCCATAAACGAATATTCGCCCAGCATATAAGCCTTAAAAAGTAGTTGTTCACTATTTAAGTTACCCATTGTGGTTAGATACTTATTATATTTTTCGAGCATCAATTCGTATCGATTGTATGTTTCTTGAAATTGTGCGTAAAGCGAGGCCGTAATCACTTGGGTATTCGATTGCTGATATTCATAATTCGCTTCGGCGGCTTTTACCTTGTTCTTGCTGTTCCACAACGGAATGGAAAGGCCACCGTAAAAACCCGAAAAATTACTGCCGCTAACGCCCTGATAATTGTAACCAAGTGCCATATTCGGTAGCACCTTGTTTTTTTCCAATTTTACTTTTTGAAGTGAAGCCGTTTCGGAAGCCTTTAATTCTTGTAGAGAAGGGTCATTGGCCAACCTTTCCTGCCAAAGCGTTTCTACCGCAGCAACTTCAATAGGCATATTGCTACCCGAAGTAAAACCATCAATGGTATGCCCGCCATTTAAGGTTTTAAGTTTGGACAGTACAATTTGGATTTCGCTTTCAATCTGTTCGACCACAAATTGCTCTTGAATCCAAGCAATTTTCGCCTTGTTCAAATCCAAAATTCCAACTTGCTCTTTTTCATACAGTTCTTTAACCTGGTCGAAAACCTGTTTGCTCTGGGCTCTTCTTTGGGTTTCTATGGCTCTCTGCTTTTGAAGGAAAGCGAGTTCAATCAATACCGTTTTTGCTTCCAACAAAACTTCCTGCCTCTTTTTAGCATAGGAAGTTTGCAGTTGCATTGACTTTAATTCGTTCCATTTACTGCGTGTACCATATACCGTCGGAAATTCGAAGGATTGCGATATTTCATATTCGGTATAATTTCCCGTCGCATTATCGCCAAAAGGTAAATAATATCCTAAAAGCTGTGGGTCGGGTAAATTATTGTTGCTCTTGTTTTCGAGTTGTTGGCTTTCAATAAATGATTGATAGCCTTTTAACTCTGTATTGTTCTGTTCTATTTCGTTAAGCAGTTCCCCAATGTTTTTATTCTGTGAGAAACCATTAACAAAGAACAGGCATCCGCAAATCGCGGATACGATGTATTTATTCATTGTTTGAAATTTTAGGTTTAATCTTAATGTATAAAAGGATTCCTTCCGTAGCGATAGGTATTCCTAAACGATTAACCTAAAGATGGTGGGCCTCGTAAATCGAGGGATGAGAGGTAAGAATTAAAATAGTTATTGGGTGGATGATAAATTGGCGGTTTACTGTTTTGCCTACTATCAAAGACATAAAATTCTTGAAAATCAGAATTAGATTTTACGATATTATCATCTACGATAGTCTGCTGCTCAACCGTATTCCTTTTAAGTACAACAATATCGCTGGATACCGTTGAGTGGACGTGCATATCCATAAAGAACCCAAAGAAACCGTTTGGGGATTCTTCTTTTTCGTGAGAACTTTCATCGTGATGATGGCGTTCGCCAGTATGGGCAATATGTGAATGGGAATGCGTTTCCTCGTGCTGATGATGCACGTGCGGAAAAGCTTGGTGCAACACCATTAGGCTAAACAAGCCTAAGAAAAAAAATGCCGCTATTTTATTTGCTTTTTGCATCAACTACAAAAGTATAAAAAATTATCCTTTGGATTTATTTAAAATTTGACATACAACTGATTTGCAGCTTATTGCTTCAGCGAATAAGCATATAGGCCATGTCCTTTTTGGTTAGAGCCAGCCCATTCCCCGAACATTTTAGGAATGCCACCGCCCAAAAAGAGCGAGTCGTCATCAACAATCAGCCAAGAAATTATTGGGGCGGGATTTTTGTGCGACCATATTTTCTTTCCGTCTTTGGTGTTGTAGGCCTGAATTGTTCCTTCGACGGATCCAACGATATAAACATCGTTTGCCAAATATCCCGTCACAAGGGAAGCCGGTTGCGATTCGTTTGCCACCCATTTTAACTCTCCCGTGGCTGCATCCAACGCCTTAACGGTTAGAGGCGTGTCGGTCGGAGGCTTATGCGCATAATTATTGTTGCTCCAGACATACACAGTTCCGTCAGCAATGGAAGCTTCGCTGTGCATGCCTCCCTTTACACCTCCGTATCCAATAACGGATTCCCAGACCTTGTCACCAGTCTTTGCATCCCAGACGGTATACACGCCACTTTTTTGACCGGCTCCAACTAGTTTTCTCATTTCCCCATCAATTTCGGCGGTAAACAATTGCGCTCCCCCGGAAAAATCATAGTCAGGACCTTTCTTTTGATGATGCGTCCATATATCATGAGGTGTAACTTGATAGAACCATTTGACATCCCCGGTCTTGGAATCTACGGCAACCATTGCATCTGACATCTTGGAGGCCTCTTCTCCCGTATAGTTGTTTCCTGTGGTAAAATAAAGGGTGTTGCTTTCAGTATCGAGGGCAAATGACGTCCACATCGGTACGCCATTTTGGGGAGGTTCCACCAGAAATCTTTCCCATACCTTGTCCCCAGTCTTTGCATCCAAAGCGATTACCTTTCCCTGAAGATTCGGGGTAAACGATGGGGAGTCAAGCATTTCCTCGACAGAAGAAACACCGATATATACCAAACCATCATGATAGAGCAGTACGCTAAGATTACCTGCTTCAGGATCGGTTGTAAATTCGGTCTGCCAAAGCAGTTCGCCCGAATTTTGGTCGAGAGCGAAGGCATTTCCCTCTACACTCGCTTCGAATACCTTGCCGTCACCAAGACTGCCAGTTCCCGCAAAACCGTACCAGGTCCATTCTGTCATGGGCTTTTCGATATTTTTTTTCCAGATTAAACTTCCCTCTTCCGCATCCACTTTAAATATCGTGCCTCCCCAATCCCCAAAATAGACCGCACCGTTTTTGACCAATGGGGCATGACTAACCGGATGTTCGGTCGCGTAGTGCCAATTATGGTCCATGTTTTCAATCGATTTGCTATTTATGGGCGAAGTGTTGGTAGCATGAAGATTTTGTATCATTTTGTGCCCGTCATTTCCCTTACTCGTAGATTGGGAATTAGCCGAAGGTAAGAACAAGAAAAGTAACAATGAAGTTAATGTTAGTTTTGCATGTAGAAATAGAAGCTGAATGCGGATGCGTTTATTTTCCATGACTTAAAGGCTTTACGTTACCATTTATTTTTAATCGTAATTGATAAGTTAGTTTGATGACGAAATGGAGTTTAGTGCAAATCATCTTTTTTTAACTTTAAAAAAATTGAGCCTAATGGAGGAATTTTAGTATGCGCGTTTACAATGAAAAGGAATCAAAAGTGTGCACCATTAGTTCTGGTGCATTGGCTTTGTTTGCCATGCTCCTGCGGAAGTTCAACAAACCTTCCACTACAAGACTTCCCGAGCGGACACGCTGCGCTGGTCCGCACTCGGGGTCTTTCCGTTTCAGGTTTGTTGAACATCCTCGAAACCACACATAAATCCAAAGCATGCGAAAAAAATCGCCTGCTTGCATTTATCTTGCCTGCGCACAATTAATTTTGGAAATTTTTGTTTAAAATATGTAATCCTCATTAATATATTTGTACTAATCCAAGGCACGTCCAATGAAACCAAATGTTTTCTTCTTACTTGCATTCCCAATGCTACTATTTTTTTCATGTAGTGGCGATGATGATGGCGTAGCAGAGTCGGACAGGAGCCAAGCTTTGTTGGGCCAGTGGGAGTACGAGGCCATTGATTCCAATACTGCCGTTGATATCAATGGGGACGGTACGGTCAACGTGGACTTATTCAACACCAACGAAATACGTCAATGTCTAAAAGATAATTTAACTTTTTTCAGCTCTCGGGGGCCTGGAGAAAAAAGTGCTTTTTCTATTAATGAAAACGGACTATCCTGTGGGGAAGTACCCGCATTTCAAAATGTCGAAGATGATAGGTACGAGCTGATAAACAATGAGATCATACGATTTGAGAATCGGAACGATTGGGTCATCGTAGAGTTTACCAAAAACCGATTGGTCGTTGACCAAGAAGATTTTTTGGATGATCAAGATGTCGTTATTACCTATACTTTTAAGAGAAGCTAGTATTAATTGCTTTTAGTTAATGGTAAAGAAAACGTCCATGAAACTTAAACTCTAACCACTCTTCCAGCTACTCTTTCACTCCATTGGCCATTGGTATCCCTAACCCTGACCTCGAAGTCTTGGTCGAGATATTTCAAACGGCTTTCACGGGGTTCCTCTTCCAACATAAAATACCTGTCAACTCCATCGCCCGTGGCTTCGTTGTAATTGAATAAGAGGGTATCCCACCGATTGGAACTCCTGTTGAATATCCTGATTTCTACCTGATCTAGCGTAGCACCGCCATAGGCCTCCGAACATCCAATATCAAAACAGGTATAGATCCTGACTTGATAATCGCAACCGTTCAATCCCCCACAACTGACATTGTACTTTTCACCTTTGACCAATGCCACAGGTCTTGGTATGGTGTCCACAAATGTGTTTTCGATTTGGGATTGCCCTGTTGAATTCTCCACTTCAAAATCAATGGTAAATGTATCTTGGCTATCGGGATAGAAGGTAAGGTTGGTACTCCCATAATTCAATGGAATCGTTTGCCCCTCATCATATCTATTTCCACCGTAAAAGAAATAACCGGCACGGTTTCCACTAAAGGAAAATGTCATCTGATAAGTTACATCGGGGTCGTGTGTGCCGATTGCATTGGTTATAACCGCAATGTTGAAAAATTCCCCTTCCAAACGCTCGCCCGGGGCCTGACTAATGGTCAACTCGAACGGTTCCTCATACCTTGTATAGTTTATATTGACACTGGCCGTTTTCTCCACATCCGATGAAGAGCGCACAGTGAAAGTGATGTTGTGATTGCCCTCGGTCGTTCCGGAATACTTTCCCGAGAATGCCCCCACAGGTACATCAAAACTTTCCCCAGCGGAGTAGCTAGTGCCTCCATATTCAAAAGAACCATTGTTGCCACTTGCCGAAAAATACATCTCATAGGTATCCCCACCGATTCCGATTTCGGAAATATTGAAGTTAATATCTACCTGTTCTCCAGTATAGGCCTGCTGCAATGTGCCTGATGCAGTAAAGGTGTAATCCTTGGCCGCCACATTTACCGTAATATCCACTGTTTTCTCCAATCCTGTATCGTTTCGAACCGTGAAAGCCAATCGAACCGTACTTTCATTGGTTCCCTCCAGCGACCAGTTAAAGTTGCCGATATTGACATCGTAACTGTTCCCGGGGCTTACTTCGATACCGTTATTATCCCTGATGAGTGCGTTCCCGTTCATGCTAAAGCGCATGGTGTAATTCGAAGACCCCACACTTTCCGAAATATTGAAATTGAGTCCGGTGGTTTCCCCGACCGTTATATCCGATTTTTGCGTTCCCGCCGTAAAGGTAAAATCCACTTGGTCATACGTGATTGTGGTGTTGGCCGTTCGCGTAACATCCGAACCGGATTCTACACTAAGAATGATATTGTGCTGGCCAGGTTCAAGTCCGGTATAGGTAAGATTATTGACTCCTGCACCCAATGGGAATTCTTCCCCGGGACCGTAGTTAACACCATTGACCGATAGCGAACCGTTCTGGCTCGATGAAAAGAAGGCTGTGTAACTATCGTTCGCTCCCTCGGGTACTTCATCAATATCCACAATAATCCCGACCGGAATATTGGAAAATTCCGTTGCTTTCGATGGGGTCATACTGATAGCAAAATCATTGTTCGCAACGACCATCGTTACTTTTTCTTCTAAAATCTGTCCATTACTGTCTCGAAGCAAAAAGGTAATTTCGTAAGTTCCTGATTCTTCGGCTATAAAATCATAAGCAAAACTTCCTGGACTTATAGTAAAATATTGACTAGGAGAAATTTGAGAATTTCCATTGTATAGTCCGGCATTACCACCGGAAATAAAATAATTTAGTTCATAGGATACTCCATTATACTCCCCCTTTTCGATGAGGCTCAATGAAACCGTGCCCCGTTGCCCTACCAATACTTCATTGCTATTAGCGGAGGCGTTAAATTCCAGTTCTAGCTGTTTGGCCTCCAAATCGATTTCGACAGGCCCGACGGCCTGCCCATAATTGTCGGTAGCGAGAAAGCTGATCCGATGCGGGCCCAGGGTTTCGGGCGTATAGAACAATGGGAAATTGCCCAGGTCCACCGGATAGTCCGAATTGTTCTGAATCGTATTTCCGCCGACCCCTGAAATCGTTCCATTTCCTTCCTCCAAATCATAGGTCAGGAAGTAATCGATGTTGGATGTGTTGCCGTTCGATTTGATGTTGAAATTAAGCTGTGTCCGCTGGTTTACAAAAACTTGGTTACTTTCCGAGTTACCACTAAACGTGAACGGAATATTGGCCACTTCGATTTCAACACTGTCCCTTTTTATCTGACCATTGCTGTCGCGGAGGTCGAAATAGATTTTACGCTGTCCCAATTCATCGTCCTCGAAAGTGAAATTGTAGTTGCCCGGATTGATTTTACGAAAAGTACCGGGATCCATTACCCCACCATTCTGATCCCGAACGGTTCCCGCACCTTGGCTATCCGACGAGAACGAATGGCTTATGTCGAAAGTAACCTCACTTTCTTCTTCTTGGGTCTGCAAGTCGATATTGATAGCCAAATTGGTTTCTAGCTCGACCTGCGAGGAAGCCGCCGTGGCCCTAAAAGTAAAGTCAATATTTTCTATCGTCAATAACATTTCATTGGTCAATGTGGCACCATCGGGAGCCTTTGCGGTCATTGTCAATTTATGTTCTCCCAAGGTTTCCGGTCGGTAGCTAAATTCCGTAACGCCTTTGGGTAACATAAAAGGTTTTCCGGCATTGTATTCGGTATCCCCCAGAAGAAGTTTACCCGAACCATCTTCCAGTTGGTAGGTAATCTCAAACTCTTCTGACGATTCTCGGTCGGGATTAGCGGTGTTCCTATCCCTCAATAAGGTCACATTGACTGGATTTGGGCTATTGATGAGGAAATCATCGGTACCCTTGCCCAGTAAAAAGCTAAAACTTGCATACTTGACATTGTATATCAGCTCAAGCTCCTTTTCAATTTTATTGGAATCCCAAGCCAAGACTTTTATCTTATGCATTCCTGTATCAATGGGCATATAACGGTATGAAAGATTGAAATTTTTGACCGATATGGTATCGTTCGCATGGACCGTATCGTTTTCGGTTCCTATGTAATATCCTTTTCCGTCAATATTATCGTATTTCATGAAATAGGAAACATTGGAAACCATCCGTTCGGGTTCCAATATGAAATCCGTTTTAGTCGCTTCGAATACGAATCCATTTTCTTCGTTGGTGCCTTCAAACGTAAAGTCGAAGGAATCTTGTACGATATCCTCAAAGTCCTTACTACATGCCAATATCAGAGCTAAACATAGCGTTGTTACCGCGAATATCCGTTGTGGGGCATTCATTTTCATACAATCGTTTTTAGAACAAAAAATAACGTAGGCCGACTCCGGCATACGGATAAAAATTCCCAACATCGGAATTGATATGGTAGTATTCGTTCGCTTTTATGAGCAGGGAAAAATCATTGCTGATACCTACTTCCGCTTCCGCCCCGACATAGAGGCCATAGACGAATTGACTTTTGGCGTTTATCAAAGCTCCGCTTGGAAGTTCATTACTGCCATTGTTGATGACCTCGTATCCGAAGAGTCCGCCCCCGCCTAGAAACAAGCTGAAATTTCTCTTTCGCGGTGCCACGAATACCCGGTAATAGATTCCAGGTTGTATGGTAAAAATATTGTAGGGGATATCCTGACTTCCTTTATCCTCGGCAATGGCCGCCAATACGCTTATCTGAAAATACCGGTACCTGTCGGGATGGAAATTGAAGGTACCCATGATGCCGTAACCATCTTCGACATACCCACCACTCAAACCGACCGATGAGGCAAGATTACCCCTCAGTTGGCCAAAGCAGAATGAAGCCGATAACAATAATGCCATCGCTATACAAAAACGAACATTTCTCATAATTTAAAAGCTAACGGGTTATTGATAACGCTATGGTCGATATCCAGGGATAGGTTCCTATTGCCTTTATCCTCGTCCACATTGACCATAAGTACTTTCTTCCGATCCAATGTGAACTTATCGAAGACCACCATAAAGTAGTTTTCGGAATTCCCTTCTACCCTTTTAGGAACCTTATACCGGAACAAGGGCTCGTGTTTTTTGTCAATATTGTTCGGACTGTTCCTATAATTGGAAGCGATACGGAATTTGAGAAAATTCACATCGTAGGGCATGTGCGCTTTGTTCTCCAAACGGAACTGTAGGTATATTTCGTTGTTTTCATAAAAGACATTTTCAAGCCATAAGAACACGTCATCGTATTTGGCGAAATAGCGAATGACCTTGCCTTTGTTGAACTGATTATAGTAACATCGCCGACGAACGTATTCCATGCGGTCGAGCACATAGAGTTCCCTAGTGAGCGGCAAAGGTTCTTCGGTCGTTCCTTTATCCGACGAAACCCCCAGATTTTCTTCTATTGTTGTAGTATTATCGGAACGCTTGATTTGAGGTTGTGGCGTTACATTTGAATTTGAGACATCGGAAATATCATCCGAGGCGGATAATGCTTCCGGGTTTTCCGCCATAGATCTAGTAATCGGCCATCTTTTCTTAACAGGAACTTCAACCAGTCTTAAGATAAAATCATAAGCAAGACCATCCCTAGTATACACCGTGTAATTGGTATGATCTTCGGTATCGGGTGCCACGTCATTGTAACTTAGCAGGACGATACGTTTTGCATTGTCGGACGCATTTTTGACAGGGAAGGATTCGATGAAATTGAGTTCTTTCCCGTTGATGGAGAAATCGAAAATTCCGGGCAGGACGAGTATTGTCTTATAATCCCTGGAAACAGGAATAGTGTCCGTCTGCGCATTTCCAAAAAGCGCACCGAATAATACAAATAATGATATGAAGGTTTTTATTCTCATTGCGTTACCAATAAAAGTTCGTAATCGTCCATCAAAAGAATCTTCTCTTTCTCCCGTAATTTTTTCTTTCTAAGGAAGGAACCCAATCCTCTTACTATATCGGTCACCAGATCGGGAGAACCGTTGGTCAGCTCATCGGTGGCATTGGTCAATAAATTACTGCTTGCATTCGCCTTATATTCCCGCCATAGTTCCCCCGCACGTGTGCTATAGATGCCTTCCCGGCCATCGTTGAAATCTCTGACCGATAGACTAACCGGATGATGTTCGATATTGGCGATGTCCAGATAAACCCTATTCTCCTTAATCGAGGCCATGGCGTATACAAACGTATTCTTCTTGAACCTTTTCTTCTCTAGAACCATATCTTCCATGAGCAGTAATCGGACATTCTCATTGGGCAATATAAATTGGTCGCCATATACAGTAGCTCTATATGAGATCGACTTTTTAATATCCATAACCGGAGCGGGGGACAAATTCCCATGAGTGTTTTGAGTATCGCCGATCATTTTTTCCTTACCCTCTAAAAGCTTTTCACGATAGGCCAACCGTTCCTCCGCGAACTGCTTTTTTTTCTCATTCGCCGTTATTTCGGTTTGCTTTTCCCTAACCATGTTTTTTCTGGTTTCCGGGATTTCCGCTTTGGCGGTTTCCTTGGTACTAGACTTCATGGACAGCCCTTCCAGTTGTTTTAAGATCCGCTGAAGCGAGTCGTTCTCGGAATTTTCCAAATCTTTTAGGTTAGTTGCAGCTTCGGTATTTTCTACTTCTTCCTTTTCTAAGGAATCCTTGACCTTCCATAGTCGGCCTGCGGTATCGGAATCCAAAGTTGGTGTTTCGCCCGGTAGTTCGGAATTGAACCCGTTCAGGTTTGCCGCGTCATTACCGCCCATCTGAAAATCCTTTAGATTTTCGATGACAAAAAAGCTGGTCATTATCAGAATGAGAGGTAAAGCCATAGCAACCTTTTGGTTTCTGACCACCCAATCTCTTCACAACTTGTATTTGTTCTTTTAATTTCATACTACATGCGCTCCAGATCGGAATTGTCCAAGACCTGAAAGTCAATAATCTTTATGCCGTTTAAATTGTTTGGGGTGACCCCCGACTTTTTTAGTTGTCCTCTAGTAATGAGGTTCCTATACGTCGTTGATTTGCCTTTTTCTATGGCCTGTTTGCCGTAAAATGTGAACGGAAACGGGTAGGTTCCATAATCGATATGAATCGAATCAAGTTCCACAAAGTAGCGATAGTCGCGCATTGCCACATCATGGAAGTACTTTTTTTCGACCAAACGGGCGTATAAACGGTTGCCTGACCAGTCGACCATGTGTAATGCCTTTCCTTCAATGTTCCTTTTAATTAGCTTCAAATTAGGTTCCAAGGAAAAGAAGAGCTCATGAAAATTGTAAAGATGGCCTTCACAAAGTATTTCCAGATTTTCCTTTACATCCCTAATGGGGGCCATGGGCAATCTCTGCCCTCCATGAAGCAGATAGGCGTTGTTTTTGGCGCGCTGATCCGCCTTCATTACATAGTAGGTGGCCATACCAAAAACCATAATGACAACTGCCAAACAACTGTATACCAATCTATTGTTGTGCCTTCTGCTCTGGGCGATGTCATTGATTATCCCGTATTTTCCTTCCATAAGTTGATTATTGGATTAATGTTCGGACAGCTTTGGTAGCCCCACCGCTTTTTGCGTCCATAGCCGTTTGAATCGCTTTTTTACCATAGTGTTTCGGTTTGGCGACGATTCCACCCCCTGAAATATTAAGGCCTTGGACTACAAAATTTGCCAAAGTGGGTGCCTTGATATAAAAAAAAGAGGTCATCAGTATCAACATGGACGAACTTAAGATCAGTCCCAGATCATAGGAACCGTATCGAAGCAAATGATCGACCAACTGGTCCACAAGGTTGACCATGAACATATCCACCACGTAGAGCATGGGCAGCCAAAGACAGATACTCATGAACTTTTGCAGCCATGCTTTCCAGAGTCCCGAAATAGCTGGAATGAACGAAAGTCCGATATTGATAGGCCCGAAAATGATAAGGATGAAAAGATAAATGGTGGCCAATGCCTTGATGCCGATGAATATCAAGGTGGAAATAATATGTGCGAACGCCGTTATCGAACCGGCCAGTCCGGTAAGGGCGAACGACTGTAGCCCATCGATGTCCATGCTCAACAGGTTCCATTCCACAAGGTTGTTCGCCGCTACATCGATCTGCGCCAAAGCTATCTTTTGTCCGATGGTATCCCAACTTTTTTGGGTGCTAACAAACGATGAACCTAGATTATTGTAAAATTCAAAAATGGCGTGTGCGAATTCCGAATAGTTGAACAAAATGAACATTAAGGGAAACCATTTCAACGCCTTAATAACATCCGCTCGATCATTACCTGCAAAGTGTGTAAGGGCAAAAATGCCCAAACCGATTTTCGCCATTCCGAATCCGATGCTCAACGTAGGCCCCAAACTGGCAAAAGCATCGCCGATGTACTGGTCGAATATGGAATTGACCGTTACCCGAAAGCCCGAACTTGATTGTAAGGCGTTCATTAATTTGTTTTTATAAGTGATTGGACGGCTTTACGGTGTTCGTTTTTTTGTAGAAGGGATGTGTTGACTTTGATGACATCGTCCAATAACCCGTTCATCTTTTCCAAAATCGATCTGAGCGCCGATAGCCTGTCCGCTGATTCGATAATCTCACCGGTGGAGGCAATTTGTGAACCTTGGGAAACAAGGGAGGATACCTGTAAAACGGCATCCGCCAATGTCTCGGCAGCCCTCTTCTTTTCCACTTTTTCCAAGTTGGTAAAGGTTCGCAGGTTCTTCTGCGTACCCTTATAGGCGGCTATGATCTTATCCTTTAGTTCGTAGAGTTCGTTCATTTCAGGACTTCCCATGACATAGCTGGCCGGCGTTCTTTTCGCGCTCAGGTCTTGACTCAGGATTTTGGAGGAACTGGAATTGGCAGTAACGTTGCGTTCCATCTGTGCTAATAGCTTGCCCATGGTCGCGTTCAACGTTGCCAATTGCGAATTGAGCGTCGCCACATTTGAGTTGAGCAGTACCAATTGTGCGTTCGCCGCTACATCGGTCACCGGAATCTGCGCAGTTGCCAAACAAGGGAGTATCCCTATAAAACATATAGCAATAGCCATTTTTAGTCTTTGATTTTTCATTTTTTTGGTTTTAAGTGTTCTTACTATTTCCGTTCAGGGTTTTCGAATCCCTATCGGTTTGTTCCATCTCCAATTGTTTATATGCGATCGCGGTTCGTTCCCAATCATAACCGTGCTGTTCATGCAGCCTATTGATTTTTGCTTTTTCGTTCGGATTCGTTTCGAACAGGCATTTGGTCGGTAAGGATGTTTCCAGTCCAAAAACCTTGACCCGTTCCTTCCAACAAATTGCCATTTCCCTTAGTTTTCGACCTGTCGGCAGATCCTTGTTGACGGAAAGGTTCAGTTGCTTTTGTTTGGCGTTCAGACCCAATATCTTCTGGATTTCATCAAAGGAGTTGGCGAATTCACCAAGGTCGAGCAGCACTTTGATATGACTGTTAACCACGATGGTCTTGCCGATAAATTTTGATTTTACGAAATCGTCGACCTTCTGTGATATGAATATGGGCTGTCCTCCATACTTTCTTGCCATTCTGGATTTCGCATCGAAATAGTGGGCCATAATGGGGTTGTCGAACAGATTCCACGCCTCGTCCACGGCCAATATTTTGTTGAGGGAAAGTTTCTTTGAATCCTTCAACTTTTTGTCGAACACGTCGATCATCAAAAATGCCACGATGGGAAAAAGTTCTTCATTATTGACCAGATTTTCCAATTTGAAATAGACCAGTCTTTCCTGGCTCAGTTGGGCTATTCTTTTATCCCTGCTATTCAAGAGATAGGCCCTCGGTCCCTCGTGAGCGTATTTGCTGAGCAACAATAAGAACAGATTGGGGTCGAATATTTCATCCCGGATGCCCTTCGTTTGCATTAGGGCTTTCAAATTTTGATGTGTGTAGTCGTAGAATGTATTAAAAGAATCGTCGGAACTACCATTAGAAAACTGATGCTGATAATATCCCTGAACCAAGAATTCGATGATCGTACGGACTACCGCACTATCATGGGTATCCCCTGCTTCATTATCCTTACGCCCATATAGCAAATACACCAAAGCGATAAGTTGGGTCAGTTTATGTTCGGTCAGGGTTTTCTTGCCATCCTTAACGACAACATCTATAGGATCGAGTATAAAGGGATTGAAGGTAAACGGGTTTTGGTCGTCGTTCGCTATTGTGACCCCGTTCAGTTGGTCCAATAGCTTGTCATATGAATTTCCGTTTTCAAGAATCAAAATTTCCGCACCTTCCCGATATTCAGAGTACAGATAGGCGTTTGTAAAGAAAGTCTTCCCTCCGCCCGATCCCGATGCGATGAGCATACCCCGGTTGAAAATCCAGTCTTTTTTTTCCGGCTCGCGATAGAGGCTGACCAGTAAAGGTTGTCCCGTGGCCCTATCGACCATACGCAGCCCGTGTGGACCGTGAAGCTTATTTTTATAACCTCCTTCGAAATACCATAGACTGGAAGCCATTTCTGAGGAGAACGGACTGTACAGTTCCATACTCGTACCGATGCCGTTACCGAGAATGCCCCCGAAAAATAGATTTTTGCGGTCCACGGAATTTTCCTTGGCATGGATGCCCAATTTTCCGAATGCGGATTTTACGGTGTTGCACATCGACCGAAAGGTCTTTTTGGAATCGGCCAATCCCAATACGTTCAGGTGGTAATACACCAATTCCTTGTGGTCGTTCAGTATCGATTGTTGGAACTCATAGATTTGGTCCCGGTAGGTGCTGTTTTTGTCCCCTTTGCGATTGGTGGCGTACTTGTTCAAGCGTTTCGCCTTTGACCTTAGCCTGCCCATGGCCTTTTCCTTCTCTGGGATATAGATGTATTGGTTGATGATATGTTCGTGTGGGATCTTGAAGCCCAAAGAGAACAGGTTCCCGATAGGGAACAGGTTTTCACCGGTGGTGTATTTTCCGAAGTACTCGTGAAAGGCCATATCCTCTTTTGAAAATTGGTCCAAGTTTTCCAGCGTAAAATACTGCCCCTGTTTGTCCCCGATGTGCAAGGTGTTCCCCGAAAAATCAACATCCTTGCCAGTACCCGTTTGGTAGCTTGCTTCCAGATAATTGTCGTAGTACCCGGCCGATCCGAAAAGTTCTTCATATCCCAATATTTTGGAACCTATCAAACCGGAATCGTTAATCAGGTCGTTCACGGCCCCGACACGGGCCTCGAAATCGGCCATGACCTCTGTGTTCAAATATTCTGCGGGTAGCGGGTTTTTCCCATAGAAACCGCGTTCCTTTTTCAAAAAAGAATTGACACCTAGGGGTGTTCGGCCAATATAGCCCTTGGGTACCTTGTGAATCGCCAAAAAAGAACGGTGTCTTAAAAAAGGTCTATTCTTAAAATAGAGTTCATCCTGCGTCTCGAAAAAATCGCGTTTCATCCGCAAAGGATCAACGGCATAGGTTTCCCCGAAGAAAAGATCCTGTTTGTGCAACAGGCAATTTCCCCCCATTATTTCCAGAATACCGGAGACTATCCGGTTCAGGTTCAAATAGTCCTTTCCATCCATAGTGTAGATTTCCGGAAGCTCCAATTCCAACGGAATACTGATACAACCTTTTTCTTTCGACACCAGAATAGGGGCCTCGTACCCATAAATGGGAAAGGCGTCCAATAGATTTACCGTTTTTTCCATAGCACGAGGAGTTTTTTGTTCACATGCCCTTTGATGGCATCCGGGCCTTTCTTGTCCGCTCGGGATTTAATAAAACCGTTTTCACCATAGGCTTTGGAATAGAAGAACATCAGCCCGATGTAAAGTGCCGCAGTACAAAAGGAAAGTATAAGACTGAGAAAAGTAGGTATGACCGTACTCAAAAACAGCCCCAACATCAAGGAGAGGAACGTGCCTTTGAAGGCTTGGTCCACATATTTAGCGCGTAGCCCGAAGAAGAAGACATCCTTCTGAAGGGCCTTTGGGATTCTTACCAGCTTGTTTTCCATCGCTACCCGGCCAAGTTTTCCCCAATCTCGATAAGGCCATAGAAAATGACCAGCCCCAAAATAACATTGCCCACTTTACGTGCCATGTCCTGATTCTGTTCCCTGATAATCAGAAAGGCAATGGCCGCGATCCCCAATAGAACGCTAGCGGCAACTTTAATGATTCTGAAAATACTGTTGCCGATCTGGACCGTACCCTGTTCCGCTTGGTTGACCTGGTCGACAAGTTCGTCGATTTGGGCATAGCCAAGCTGATGGAAGGCAAGAGTAATGAAGAAAGTCAAGAAATAACTACACGGAATCGTCCACCTCCGTTTCCGGCGGCGGTTCGGAATTTTTGATAATCTTAAATTTTTCATGTTCTGGAATTAAGGATTCATTCTGAACATCCTTATCGGAAGCATTGAAAATATCCAACAGCTCTGAGCTGGTTTCGTTTTCATCGACACGGTTGAGTAACTGGTCCATATCTTTTTCCTTTAAAGATGTGTTTTTTACAAATATAGAAGATTTTTGCACAAATGAATCATTTTCCTGAACTTTCTTTTCTTTTTTATTTCGTTTGAGTATGACAAAGACGACCATGTACCAAAGTAACCCTAGAGTACAGATGACCACATAGACGATATGTTCCCATTGCCAATTCAAATCTTATCGATAATATCTTTTAATCTTATAACGCTTTTTTCATGATACAGTTCCAAGGCCTTTCGCATGATGTCATTGCGTGACACTTTTTTGTTCAACTTATAATTATAGGCGCTTGCCAGTTTTTCGTAATCTTCGAAACAGGTCTTGCTCAACCGAAAGATGAACTGTTCCTTCTTATCGGTGTACCGATCCTGCTCAAGAAACATTTCGAAATCCGCTACCTCTTTTCGTTCACTCTCATTTAAGTTAGACGTGGGAAAACTATCCCTAATCAAATGTTGCGGTCTGAAATTTTCCGAATCATTACCGGTCAAATTATCCTTTTCCATGTCCGGGTCGCGCTCATCCCTGAGACCTTTAACTTCTTTTTGTGTATCCATATTGTCCAAAATCGCTGATTCGAGCAAATCTTTGACGTTTAACTTCTTTCCCATATTCAGTTTTTTGATATTTCAAGTACTTCTTCCATAAATCGCTTAAGCCCTCGTTCTCCGTTTTCTTTAGATAAAGGGATGGGAACGAGCGTATTCCGATATTTCTCCCTGTAAATGGTTCGTTCCATAACCACTTGTCGCATCATGGGCATTCCCGCGCTCGCCAGAGTATTGCGGACCGCATTGAACTTATTTACCTTGACGAGTTCATAACGGTTAAAAAAAAGATTGACGGAACGTAATACCCTATTGTCATTGCCCAGAAAATTCTTCCGTAACGTCTTATAGAAAACAGCAGTACTATCGATTTCCAATTCGTCGAGAAAAAAGGGAATAAAGATGTGTTCCACATAGAGAAGACCCCTGACCATCTCCTCGTTCAGGTTTCCGGGAAAATCGATGATAATAAAATCCATGGTACCATAATATTTTTTGATCAACGGTTCCAAGGTATGGATGGTCGCCCGTTCCACGGGAAAGGCATTTGTTTCCATGTTACCGATTTGCGACAAATCCCGTTTCCGCTTTTTGTAGACCGAATACTGCGGATTGTCCATATCGATCAATACGACCTTTTTACCGTACAAATGGAAAAGGTTGGTGGCCAGGATGATGTTCAGGGTCGTTTTGCCACAACCGCCCTTTTCGCCCGTACAGGAGATAATTTTTGTTTCCATAGGTATACTTTTAAATTTATATGGTCATATGATTATAGCGTCATATGGCCATATGGTACTATGGGCATTCGATGCAATAACACAATGACGCTATATGGCTATATAGCATTGTTGCTATACAGCTATAACGCATTGAATCTATATTGCTATATAGCAATGACCATTGCTTTGTAGGTATTCGAAGGAGGGGATTATGCGGTTACAAGAAATTAAAAGCCAGTCGACTTAAGGGCTGCGAAAAGATGCTATAATTCGGATTTAAAATCCTTTATGGCATCCGACACACGTTCTTCCAGTTCAAGGAATTTTTCTTGAAGACCTTCCTGATAGACCATATTCTCCCCAAGCTTCCGCTTTTGTATAAATTCATTGTCGGGCAAAAGAATCCATATGGGATTGTACCCAAGGCTATAGAAATAGAGAATGATCTTTATCGAATTGACCATTGAAGAACCGCGCTCGACATTGGCCAAAGTGGCGCGGTCCATGTTCAGGTATTCGCTCAAATTGGTAATGGAGAACGCACTGAACCGTTTGTCCTCTATATCGTCCAGTTCGACGAGTTCAAGTCGTATTTCCCTCAAGCGTTCCCCGATATATCCAAGGTCTTTGGAGTCTAGTGCAATGATTGATTCAATATCCATTATTCAAAATTTTCTATGGGATGAGAGGAAAATTTCTCCTCAAAAATGTTTTCTGATTCTTCTTGGAGGTCGGCCAAAATGCTCATTTCGGGGTCTTCCAATTCTTTTTCAAAGTTATCCATAAACTCGGCAACTTCCGTCTCCGAATTATTTAACGACTTTGCAATTTCACCATTTATTTTCTTTTCGTCAAATATGGCACTCTTCAGTTCCTTTCCGGTGCTGCGCCTATACTCGTCCTTGACCAATTCATCGACTTCGTTGATGATCTGATCAAATTTCGCCTGAGCTACCCGGTCCATTTCCGTTTGCACCAAAAACTCTTCTATAATGTGTCCGAACAGCTTTCCCCACTTAAGGGAATCGGCATCTTCGTTTAAAAGTTCTAAAATTGAACTCTTGTATTCGAAAAGGCGAAGTTCCTTGACCACGCTTTTAAAGATTCTGCGTTTGGTACCGTTGGAAAAACTACTCTTGCCCACTTTGTCCAGATGCGCTCCGTAAAACTCGATGTAACCGATTTCTCTCGCGAAAAGTAGACTGGTTTTTTTCGGAAGTTCCAGTTCCCGGATAAGTTTCATTTCCGCATCAAAACGTTCCTTGTAATCCGCAGGTCTGAAATCGTTGACAATGGGTAGCTCATGTTTCATGGCCCGTTCTTTTCCTTCAATATCCGGAAGTAGCTGGCCATAACATTTTTTCTCCGGTATCTGATGCTCGAAAGTATCCGCCAAAATCCCGGCGAAATGACCCGTCGACATTGAAGCCACCTTACTTTTGGGCAAAAGTTCCATCATTTGTGTGCTCCAATTGGTACTCACATCGGAACTGCTCGTATTTTTTGAAATTCGTTCTTGATGTATTTTTCCAAAAAGTTCGCTCAATCGCCGTGCGGTCTCCCCTTTGGCCGCACCGCAAATAACATTGGCGCAGTTGGCGTAAATGACATCGGCCAATTCCCTGCCATAGTCCAAGATAAGCTGCCCTACGCTTTGTAGACCTAAGATAGTGGCAATCTTGTTTTCCCGACCGGTATCGATAATAGTCCGTAACAACATGATGAACAACGTTGGCACTTCGTCGATGATAAGGGCCATCGGGCGCTTGCCCGGTTTGTTGACCTGTTTTAGAATGGTGTTCATATACAGGCCCAAAGGAGCGGAGTAGACTTCTTTGCGCTCGGGATTGTTCTGAAGCGATACGATTTTAGGATATCTTGGTTCATTGACATCAAGACTAAAGTCATTGCCGGACATCACATAAAAAATTTCTTTGGTCGCCATACTGGAAAGGCTTATCTGAACGGTACTGGTCTGACCCGATAATTGTTCCATGGCCTCTTTTTCGAGCGCGTCACGAAAGGGTACAAGTATTTGTCTCATTTCGACGTCCTTGGTCATGATTTCCATTAGTATATCGATTTTGACCGTTGTCAGTATGGTCAAATGACCTGGGGTACAGATATAGTTTCCGGTCTCCTCGGATTTTTTCTTAAGATACCAGATACAGCCTCCGGTATAACTGATTGCACTTCGCGAAAAGTAGTCCTGCCTCTTGATCCATTCCGGGTTCAAGTTCTTCATAAGGGTCGCGGCGGTATCGATGGCATCCGATTGATTCGTCAGTCTGTAGGGATCCATAGGGTTGTTTTTATGGGTCATTCTCAGGTCGTCAAAGCAAATTCGATACAATTTTGGAAAAGGTATTTCAGAATTATCCCCCTGCTTTTTTTTGGCTTCTTGCAAGTATCCATTGGCTTTTCGGGTCAAGGTGTCGAACTTGAAGTCGTAGATGACCATAGCGAATTTCTTATCGATGAACTGCGCCATGATTTCCTCGATTACCGAAAAAGACTTACCGCTACCTGGGGTTCCGATAACCAGCAAAGACCGAAAAAGATTGACAAAATTGATCCACCCTTTTCGTTGTTTCCCCTTGTGGGTATAGGCATACGGAATATTTACGGAGTGGGGCGTATCGATTCGCTCTTCGGTCTGCTCAAAAGTTTCGTTCGCATCGTTGAACGGGTCTTTATCGGCCAAGTTCATAAAATCGAGAAACTGGAACAAACGCATACCATAGGTCATCAGGCCCAGATAAGCACAGGCTAAAAGCATCAAAGTGATATACATGCCGCTCAATGCGGTTCCGTAAGGAAGACCTGATATAAAAAGAATACTTAGGGAAATTGTAAATCCTACAACACTTTTTGTGCGATCGATATTTTCCTTCTTGATGGGTCTGTATATCATGATCCCGCCCATCAAAAGACCTAATAACAGCACACGCGCCATCATACCCTTGGTAGGTAAACCGGATTTCACGAAATACGTGTAGGTCTTATCCAATAAAGGTTGTTGACCATAGTGATAAACATACAGCGCATAATATTCCCGAAAGGCGATAATGACGAAGTAGAAAGCTGACAAGTACATTCCCATGTACCCCTTGTTCTTATCTTGCATATCCTTTCCGTTTGCGTTTCTTCTGTTGTTCTTCCATCTTGTTCGTTAGAGATGAGCTAGCTGACAATGAAACTTTTTTTTTACCGAAATCAGTTCATCGTTCCAATCTTTTTGGTTAGGAGATTTATCTATTTTAATAGTGCCCCTTGTAAAACATTCGGAAAGGATACCGATTACCTTCTTCCAATAGCTTCTTGTTGCTTGTGAAAACTGTTGTATTCTGTCAAGATCGAGTTCCCAAACCACCTTGTCCTTAAAACAGATCGCCTTTTCAAAAACCAGCGCTATCCCTTCCGGGCCACTGGCAATTTGCTTATTGATAAAGTCTGCATCCCGCTCCATTTCGGCCAGAGAGCCGGAATGATAGTTCAGCTTAATTTGCATATTCGGTCGCTTCCAATCAAGTTCCATAAATACGCGGTCCGACCGTCGATTGATCCAACTCCTCACAACCATAAGATCGTAGCGCATTCCTTCGATATCATGGTCAAATGCTAAATGAATCGGTAGATTAGTGGCCCCTCCAACCAAGGTATTCCATTGGAAAAACTGCTCCAACTTGCGATCATCTATATGGCCCGACATCGAAATGTAAAAGGCCTTTGGAAACCCATGTAGTTCATGATATGCCAAAGCGTCAAAACCACTTTCTACGCAAACCACCTTGTCCGCCTTGACTTCTGGATTTGAAACAAAAAGGTATTTGTACCGCTCGTTCAGGAATAATCGAAATTTCTTTGTTTTGCCGTCTTTTCTGTCCCGATATGGTCGATTGTATAAGGTGTAATTTTTGATATTGCCGTCCGTTCCATATTTCGGAAGGGCGACATTCGCAATACGGCCTCTGTTATCGTTGATATGGAAGGCATTGAAGATTCTGCCCTTGAATGCTTCGGAATGAAGCGTTTCCAAACTAAGATGTCGTCCCTCGGTCAAATAAATGGGTTTCGTCAAAGGTTGAATGTTATAACGTTCCTCTAAACTGATTAAATTCTTAGTGCTCTTTTTTGGTGTGGTAGTATGTATCGTTGGATATGTTCGTTCTGTTACTTCCAGTCCCGATTTTATGGCTTCGTAGAAATTCGCGGAGCGCGTATGTATGAACTTAAAAAATCGTCCCTTGTCCAAACTGTCATTGCGATTAAAATAGGTAACGGGATGTCTTTTGGTCTGTAATACGATGCGCTCGTCATTCTTCTTGAATTCTTGAGAACCTATACTCTTTTTCATAATCCGATATCCTTGGTTATTCAAGTATCCTGAAAAATCGACCTCCTCATCGATTTGGGCTATCAGTTTCTTGTAATGTAAGGGGTCTTCGGAATAGTTTATCATCATAGTCGCGTAAAAAAAACACACAGCATGCCGTAAGTTGAGCACTGCTTATGTCTTGTATAATAAAATAAATGGTAAAAAAGGCCGTCCAGGATGGACGGCCTATTGGTGGTCGATAGTCAATCCATCAGACTTTCATGCCTCGACTGCGGGGCTTTTTTTTTTCGTCCTGATGTACCTCCATGGTTTTGGCTTTCGCCAACTCGACATTTTTGGTAATGTAGGATTCCCTTCGCGGAGAATAGGATACCAAATAAGGTTTGACACCATGTTTTCTGCTCTTGATGACCATTTCTATTTCTTGGCCCTTATTGAGTGCATCGGCCTGCTTAGTAGTCAACTTTTCTCCGTAGAAATACTTATTCGGGGTTAATGCGGATTTGGTGCGGATATCTTGTAATCTGGGTTCATAATAGGCCAGTTTTTGAAAGACCTCTCCGTCGCTCGTACTTCCTTGAAATACCACGAACTCTTTCTGCTCCATCATACGCCGGAATTCATCGGCACTAAAGCTATGATTGTAAGCCGAGGCTTTATCCAAAGTTACCACCTCGTTTCTTCGATACTGTACGTCCAAACGAGTACCAAGATTACGGTCGTAGACCATCTGAACCATCTTCGCGCCCTCTTTCAACTCCCCTTCCGAAATATAGGTGGACTCGTGAAAATATTCTTTCCCTTCGACCAAATTGTCACGCACACTTTCAGAGAGTTTTGCGTAGCTGATGTATTGGCCCTCCAATTGCTCCTTGACATCGCCATAAGCGAATTTTTGGTCTTTGGAAACGATAGGTTCGAAATACTTGCTGTTTTTGGGCAGGTTGAACGATTGCCCATCATTGGTCATAACGGACACCTTGCCGTCTTGCTTTCCGGTTACCGTGGCCCGTTGCCACTTTTGGTTTACCTTTACGTAAACCTTTTCTGCTTGATTTTCCATTTTTCAAGTTTTAAATTAAGGATTAATAAACATTTGTTAACTTTACAATTCTAAGCATGAGATTTCCATTTTTCATGTTCAGAATTAAGGATAAAAGGGGGCGGGAGCGCCCCCTTTTTTTATACGGCCATTTTAAAGGCCTTTAATTTTTCGGTGCCGGTATAGGCCCCGTTTTCTTCATACTCTATTGCCCAATTGGCGTTTGTCGGTTTTACTATTTCTATGAATTTATGCATGTAATTACGATAATAGCTCCAAAGGAAATAGCGGAGCGCATTTACCTCATAGGGAATTCGGCAAGCTACCCACTCCTTCTCCTGGTTCAATACGATACTCTTTCTATCGAGTAGGGACTGGTCGGTAATTTTGTTGAATTTCAGGTATTCCTTCGTCAGACCACCGTTGTATTTCAGGATTTCATTGTGCAGTTTCGCCAAAGGTTTCTGTCCCTCGGGGTGGAATTTCACGGTAAGATGCTCCTTGTCGACCCTGACTAAAAAGTGGGAATCGTTGATAAAGGAGATCAGCATCAAATCCTGTATATAACCTTCGATTTTTGAGGAACCCGTAAAACTCAGCACCATCTTTTTCAATTTGGTACGCTTTAAGATTTGCAGGAGTATTTTAGAACTTCTGTAATTGATGTCGGAAAGTGCCAGGAAAATCACATTTTCCAGTTCAAACCTGCGTTGAAATGCCAAGGCCTCCATTGGGTTTCGCAACACGACCAGATTTTTTATGGTCTTGGGCACCTTACTGAACCAAACCGATTCGGATATGGCACTTTCTGCGAGCAAGGATAGCTTGCCTCCCTTTTCCGTGACATACCCCGTAAGGTTGTTGGCGAGATTCCGATATGGAAAATATAATTGGCCTTTGGAATTTTCGAATATCCTATTCTCGAAGATTTGCAAGGATGCCGACCGAGCTGTTTGCACGGTCAATGAAAACTCCGAATCGAAATCATTGAAATGATTGTAATCGAGCGCAACGGTCTCCAATGTACTTTTAGATGTATCGTTCAAAAAAAAGTCAGGATTCTTACCTATGAAAGTATAGAACTCATCGACCCTTGACCAAAGCCCTGATTTGGTATTTGTATCGTTGCGTGAAATACGCTCCAATATAAAATCAAATGGAGTGAGCTTCTTTTCGGGAGCGTTCGGTCTATAGTACCGATAACCCAGATCGGTGCTGATAACTATGTAACTGGAACCATGGGCGCAATAGCTGATATACTTCCGCATTTTCCGCTTTTCGGCCAATCCAAAATGTTCCAATAGAAAAACCAAGTCGAGGGTTTCGTCAAATTTTCGCCACTTACTGTTCATGTGTGTAAAAATTACATATATTTGCAATTATTACAGCAAATATAATAAATTTGTTGGAGTGTCAAAACTTTTGGTCGAAAATTTAGAAAAGAGAAACTATGGCCTGGTGGAAAAGTATTAGGAAAACAAGTGTCGGATGGATAAAGGGATACGCCTCAAAAGTAGGCGGTGTGACCAATTCAAACGATGTCGATCATTTTACCCCACAAAATGCCGCCTACTGGATTTACGTCGGATTGTTCTTTCTCTGTTTTATTGCCAACCGCTTTATTTATGGGGGTGTTCAAGAACCGGAAGACCTTGGTGCCTTGACGCAGCATCCCAAAATTTCTGAAAACGAGCCACGGACGGATGACATAGTATATCTAAAACTAAGCGAACTGTTCGTCCAGATGGAGAATTTCCAACAAATGGAACGAATAAAACCTTTCCTTCCGTTGTTTCCAAAAATTTTGGATAGCGTTCCCTCGGCAGTTCCTTTGTTTCGTGAACATTACGTTCTTTCAAGTCCCTATGGCAAACGCCACCATCCCGTACACAAGATTTCCAAAAACCATTTTGGTGTCGACCTGGCTGCGGCAAAGGATACTCCGATTTACGCTACCGCTGCCGGAAAGGTCATACGTATTAAAAACAGTCCAAAAGGTCACGGCTTACACATCGTTGTTTCCCACTCCCATGGTTTCCAAACACTTTACGGCCATATGGAATCGGTTTCGGTTACTGAAGGGGAGGCCATCGGCGCACACGATTTTATCGGAACCGTAGGTAGTACCGGTATTTCAACGGGTCCGCATCTTCACTACGAAATCATTAAAAACGCTAAGCGGATAGACCCAACAAGCTCCTTCAATTTGAAGTATGAAGTATACCTGAAATTGAAAAACCTATAACCGACCAAAAGCCATGAAAATAAAACTTGACCCACGCAGTCCGATCAAACTTTTTTTCAAAGTCAGGAACTTGGTGTCCCGTTTTCTCGACCCTAGTTTCAATACATTCCAGAAGTTTGAATATAAGGTCGATCCTACCGATGATTTGAACGACTTGAAAAAGTTACGTTATGTTCGAAATCTTGAGTTGGCCGACTCCGGTTTCATCAATACGGCATTGAAAGAACAATTAACGCGCTTAAAGCACAAAGATCTTTTGTTCCAAAAAGATAGAACGATCATTCCGGTAGGACGCATAACCATTTTGGAGGGCGATACTGCTTTGATGTCCATTCTATTAGGGTACTGCAAGTCGGAAAGCAAAAAGTACCTATCCTACAACAAAGTGAACAATTGTCCAGTTTGGTACGCCAATGACAATTCGGAATACGTGAGACTTGTAGAACGTATTTATCCGTCCCGATCCGATAAACTCTTTATGAAACATCGATATTTTCATAAAGACGTAGCGTATCTGGATAAAACCATCCAAAAGAAATCACTAGCATTTTTCAATACCGCTTTGAAAACGATGTATTCGCGGAATAAGTTCCTTCAAAACGGAATTCAGAGCATTGCACCGCCGACCGATATTACCGAGCAATTATCCCGTGGGCTGCCCATACGTATTGAAGATGGTAAGAACGGAATATTCGTGCCGACCACTATCCGGAAGGATTATGTGATTTTGGCACCCTATCTTGCCGTGAGCAATGACCGGAACCGAGTTTATTTTTCAACGGAAGAATTCCGTTCCCTACTTGGGGAAAAATCGATCACTCCTTTTGCCGAAACTAAAATTGGTTTATCACTTGGAACCTTCAATGACAAACTATTCTTAAAAGCGACGGCGGGAGAAAATTATGGGGGCACTCTCAAACAATGGACTGCGCTTGACGATTTTTTGAACTCCAAAAACATTTCCAAACTTCTGAAATATAGGATCGTAAACGATGTAATCAAGAAGAAGGACTTTTTCGTCATGACGGATGACATTCCCATTCAAAGTACGAAAACGGTACTAACAATCAATAAACATTATGGTTCCAACAAGACATTTTACGCCTTGATGAAAAATGGACGCAGGCCAAAGCTGGAAGCTTATAGACCGATTGCATCGCTAAAGGATAATTATCCTCATTATTATGCACTATATAGGGCATCTCGCGAACGTACCATTCAATCGGAAACTGCAAGGTCGCACAAACAAAAAGCTTTTAAAATCTCAATTTGAACCTATGTTATTTGAAATCAAAATTACCGACACGGTAGGGCATATTATTCTGAACGATATTTTTTATATGGATAGTATCACGGATTTAATGGACATATCCACCGATATGGTAATCCATGACCCCGAAGACCAGGATGAAAAGACCTTTAAGCTCACCATCCTATCCGAAAAAGAGTGTCATATCGATTACCGTTTCGCTGAATTGAGCACGGTAATGGTTTTCAAGAATATTCTTTACGACCGGCTTATCGAGCTTAACAGTCCTCTAGCAAGTCGAGAAACTGATTTGGAATTAACTTATAAATTAAAGGAACCTTTATAAAATCAATACAATGACACAAGAAGAACTTTTACTTACCCATAGCGTTATCGCTTTCCGAGCGGAACATTTTGAAACTATCAAGATTTGGGAACGACAGCTCGCCAAGGACGAGTGTGCCGCCGACCTTCATTTTTGCTATCATGCCTTGGAGGAATACCCCAATCTGATTGCACATCTTGACGCTGCCGAATACCGACTGGATTTCGCCATTAATGCCCATATCCTTCATGCCCGATTACAGGAACAGTTTCTCGACGATGGGCATACCGGGCCGATCGCCCTTGAACACGCCAACAACGAACTGTTGAAAATCTATAGTGCGCTCAATGAAAAAAGGCCCGTAGGACTGGCAGCCATTGTAAAAACCCTTCAATAATTCGCGATGCAAAATGATATTTTGAGGCGCATTCTTGATACGATAAAAGCTGCCAATCCCGGCGATTTTTATATCAATAACGGTGGCTTGGCAAAATTGGGGCAGCTGTTGTTCTATCCTCCAAATGGAAAGGAAAAAGTAGGACATGATTTGTTAGAAACTATCAAAGAAGCATTTCCGGAAACCTCGAAAGAAATTCTCGATTCCCTGAAACGATACCATCTGACCAGTTATTATACGCCAAAAGAGCTAATCGAGTATAAAATCAATCTGCTGAAAAAAAATGGTTTTGAACCAAAGACCATTTTGGAACCTTCGGCTGGAAACGGGGGCTACGTTCAGCAGCTAAAAAAAGCCTTCCCCAATGCCCGAATAACCGCTTTGGAACCGGATATCCTATCCTTTGAAATACTGAAGGCCAATAATATCAAAAGTCCGAATGTAACGATGCTCAACATCCCTTTCGAGGAATTCTATTTGAATCATGCAAAACAGGGGAAATTTGATTTGGTCATGACCAATATCCCTTTTGGGGATATCCCGATTACCAAGGCCTACCAGCACGATTATCTTACCGAACCTACGCTTAAGAACGTTGGTAATTATTTCAATGTATACGCACCTAAAATGGTTCGACAAGGCGGTATAACGGCCTTGATTACCTCTTCGGCCTTCTCCGAACGAAGTGCCTATGATGATTTTAGACAAAGAATCTTAATGGAAAACGATTTACTCCTGGCCAATCGTTTCAACACGGATCTGTTCTCCGAAGAAGGGACAAAGGTCATATCGGATTTATTGGTCTATCGAAAGACAACGAACAAAAACGTCCTTTCCAAAATTGAAATGCAATTTGTCGAAACCGATACCATTGAAATAGAAGGCCAAAGTTTTATGACCAATCAATTCTTTAAGGAGCATATCGAACAGGTCAACGGCAGTCCGAAACTTGGTTTTTTCCATAACCGACCGAGTATGGTGATCGAACCTGATGAAACATCCTTGTCGGAGTTTTTGGAACGGCAGTCCAATAATTTCGATTTTGTACAAATCGCCCCACCTCGAACGACCCAAAAAGTTCAGGAAACCGTTACCCAAGCATCAGCGATCGATAAAGAGGAACCCATAGTAGCCACAGTTCCTGAATTGGAAGTTGGTCCCGTGCCGATAAAATTGCAGGACAACGATGCCAAACAGTTTACCCGCTTGTTCTTTGGCAGCTACAATTTTGACGAGAAGGGAACGGTCTTCTTTTACACGGACCCTCATAGCGTTAGAAAAGTACCAAACAAAATTACCGAGCTGATACAGGATTACGCCAGAATGCGGAACGACCTAGTGCTTTTGAACCTCAATATAGATAAGGGCAGACTTTCTGAACAGGATATTACCCAACGCTTTCAGGATATCGATTACCAGTTGGACACTTTCCATTTCAAATGGGGCCCCCTGAAGGGGCATCTGATATTTCTGAAAGATGACCATTACTTTGAGCATATCCGGCAACAGTTCGAAAAAAAATTGGAGGGACAAAGCTATGGTAAGAACCCCGAGTTTACCCTGCAACGATTTTTACGATCGAAACCCGTAGAACGGGTAGAGGAACAAATACCGGAAACCGGCGAGCAACTACATATAACGCCAGAAGAAAAGCGGTTTGAGAATCCTGAAGAAATGGCGCGCTACCAGTTCGACCAAAAAGGAATAATCGATTTATCAAAAATAGCGGAAGCGTTCAAGACCAATGAAAAGGACCTGTTGCTTACCGCACTCGAAACACGTTCTTTTTTTCTGGAGCCCGATCCGCAATCCGAAACCGGATATAGAACAGTTCCCTATTTTCTATTTTCCAGCGGCTACATCCAAGATAAAATCGAATTCTTTAAGGGCAACCCCCTACCATATGAAATCGAATCGGAAAAAGTGGAACGGGCCTTATCGAATCTGTTGCCGGTTAAACTGGACCTGAACGACATCGAGTTCAATTTTGAAAGCCATTTTATCCCAATTACCGCGAAGGAATCCTTTTTAGAGGAACTCATTAACGAAAAAGTGCGAATTAACGTAGGTCAGTTCAATTCAACCTTGACGCTACTATTTCCAAGGGATTATAATCTGGAGGCCCATGAACGTTTTAGCGTAGTACTGCACCATGAGGTCAAGGCGGGTTACAAAAGAATATTACAGCATTTCGCGGAAAACAGATATCCCGTTATTTTCACTTCTTACAGGGACAGCTCAGGGAAGACCGTTAGAAAATTGGATAAGGACGCTACCTTGATGGCACAAAACCTGTACGAGGAACTACAGCTCCATTTCAAATCCTTTATAGAAGGGCGCCAAGAACTGAAAGCTACCATTGAGGATAACTACTACCAAGCTTTTTTGGCCGACATCAACATTACCGTACCCAAAGGTTGGCTCACGTTTCCTGAAACCTTGGTGTACCCGCCCTATCAGCATCAAATCGACTCCACTCTCTTCGGTCTTACAAAAGGAAGCGCCCTGAACGACCATCAGGTCGGCAAGGGCAAGACCCTTTCTATGGCTATGTTGGGCTATAAATTGAAACAACACGAGAAAAGCGAGCGCACTATGCTACTTACCCTAAAAAGTGTAGCCCCGCAAATCGAGGAAGAAATCAGGGCCAACTTTCCCGAACTGAACATCCTTCGGTTAAGTTCCAAGAATATGGCCAAAAGCAAGCGGCCCAAAACCTTACGCACTATAAAAGACAATAAATCCATTGACCTGATAATCGCCGAACATGGACATCTAAAGCAAATACCGAAAGAGCGGAGTTTTGTATTGGAAACCTTGGAAGAAAAAATCGAGATGATAGAGCAGGATTTGGAAACCGCAAAGCAATATGGAAATGGTAAGGAATCCAAGAAATTGATCAAAGGGATGATCAAACGAAAGGAACACTTGGAGGACAAGCTACAGGCCACACTAAAAAAGTTGAAAGAGCGTTCGACGGAAACCGAGATTACCTTGACCGATTTGCGTATCGAAGCCCTGATGATAGACGAGGCACATTATTTCAAAAATATCGGTTTCACGACCCGGCATCAGAACGTTTCAGGTCTTAACAGTCATTCGGACAGCCAACGGAACCTCGACCTTGAAATCAGTATCAAATCCGTTCATGCGCGGATGGGAACGGACAATAATGTCTTTTTTTATAGTGGTACGCCTTTGAAAAACTCCGTAACGGAACTGTACGCCTATCAACGCTACCTGACGCCATCGGCATTGAAACGCAAGAACATTTTTAATTTCGATGCCTGGGCCTCTATATTTTTGAAGCAAAGTGTAAGTATTGAACCCAATATCTTCGGAGACCCGAGAATGCACGCCCGTTTTCGGTACTATACCAACCTCCCCGAGCTGAGCAAGATGTACAATTCCTTTACGCACATCTGCCGGGACAAACATTTCAAGACACATAATCTGGAAGCCGATAGGGAGTTTGTGATTTTAGAGTCCACTCCGGCATACGAAGAACTTAAGCAAGCATCCCTGGAATTTACCAAGAACCGGAACCAAAAAGCGCTTTTCAAGTTGCCTATATATGATGATGAACAAATGAAATCCGCACATATTACCGCATTGAACATCAATAGGTCGCTTTTGATCGATCCTCTTGCCAAGGATAATATGGCCGTAAAATTTACGGAACTTGACCAGTTCAAACTGCACCGGCTGTGTCGCGATGTAGCTGAACTTTACAAAAAAACATCGGAACACAAAGGGGTTTGCCTAGTATTCTCCGACTTGAACGTTTGGAAACCGGGCCAGTACAATTCCTACGATACGGTGCGTGAGATACTTCTTGAAGAATACGGCATCCCTGCAAATGAAATTGCTTTGGCACAAGAGGAAAAAGCAAGGAATAGAACCGATAAAATGCAGGAGGAAATCCGGAGCGGGGAAATACGGGTAGCTCTGGGCAGTACCCAAGTATTAGGCACGGGCACCAACATTCAAAAAAGGGTGGTGGGCATATTTCATATGGATATTCCCTATTCCCCCGATGCTTTTGACCAACGGGCCGGACGCGGTCTACGAAAGGGCAATGAGGTAGCACAAGTTTATGGCAATACGGTCGTAGAACGCTTCTATGGCATAAAGGATTCCACCGATATCTTTTCCTATTCGCTCAATACCCATAAAGAAAAATTTCGGGAACAGATAAGGGAAGCCGACCCGAACAAACGTGTTTACGATGACCTTGTTCCCGATGACAAAAGCCTTTCCTATGAACAGATGCAGGCCGCCCTAATTGGCGATATGGACCAGTTTCAATTGGTAAAGCTTTCCGACGATCTTAAGTTTTTACAGTCGCAGAAACGATTGCACGAACTCAATAAGGCCAATTCCTATAAGGCCGTTGAACGGATCGAAACTGAGAACAAACATATCATCGCACAATTGGTCGAGCTTGAAGGCGCACAAAAAGTAATAAAAGGCTTCAACTTACCGGATGATGAAAATGCATTCGAGGATTCGTTTCAATTGAAGGAAGGACTGAACGATCTAATTTCAAGTTCCGTTCTTGTCACCAAAGAACTCGTGACCAAGGAACCCAAGGAGTTTCTTAGGCATCTAGGTTTTACGATCGTAGAACGGTCAAAGCTAAACCTGAACATTCAAAAACACAAAAGGGTCGCCCATTTTCCATCGTTAAATGCGAATCTCGCTTTTCAGGCAGACTATGTACCTTCAAACGAGCATTATCTTTACTCTTTTAGGTTGGAGTTTAAAAACATACATATTTCGGGTAGAAAGCAGCAGCGCTTCGACCCTGAAAAAGTGGCCATGCAACTTATCAAGTTATGTCAAAAAGTGGCGCGTGAGATCAAATCGAAAAAATTTGATCTGAACTATAATCTACGTACTTTGGAAACCCATCGCAAAAAAACGGCCATCGGTTTTCCTGATGACAAGATTGCGAAAATGCAGGTTTTAAAAGAGGAAATTAAAACGCTCAAGCGAAAACGCGCAGGTTAAAATCTAGGCCAGTCCAAGGTATATACCCAACAGGAATATTCTACGAGAATATCATTTTGTTTCATTTAAGCTTTTGCATTTCCCAACCTTCCAGAAATTAAGAAGTTCAAATAAACTTGAATAGTTTTTGCTGGCAGAAAAGAGAATACTGTCTCGAAAAAGGTTCCCTTTACAACACTTTTGATAAAAATAAGATTTTAACGGCCTCGGCTCGAGTAGTTGCGTGGGTTAGCAATAAACTTTGCAAGTACACACCAAGCTGAAAATCCTCGCGGATTTTCAGAAGTAGGCGAGAACAAGCAATTACTTATAGTTCTTAGTTATTAGCAACTGGTTTTATTAATTTTAATTTATTAGTCAATTCCAAGTCTTTTTTCCATTTCTCGCCATTGTTTACCGAACTCAATTTGTTCCTCTACTGCTTTTCGTTTTTCTTTTGGCAAACATTGAATACAAGTTGGATATTGAATTCCCTTGTAGTACTCCTTACATTTTGGGCATAATTCCATTTTGTACAAGTCATAGTTAGAGGCACATTTTTTACAAGCTGTTATTGTATCTTCAAAGGAAAGGTATTTGATGTTGTCGTTTAGATAAAGTATAAACGCTTTTTTTTCAATAGATTCAGCGTCTTTATTCTTTGCTATATTTCTTTGAAACCAATACTTAATATTTGATAGGTTATGTTTATTTCTCCATTTATCATTTGAAACAAAGCACTTATCTCGCACTTCATATGCGTCCTCATCTTCGAAAAAAATAGAAATCAGTTCGATTGCCGACCTATAAATCGCTTCTTCAAATTCGTGCTTACAATCCGCACATCGATATTTTGGAATTTTTCTTACCCTTTCGCTCGGGTTTTTACTCATACAATTTGAACACAATGGAATCGGCACATATTCATAATTATTTAATACGTGATTTCTATATTTGGATTTATCAATTTCGGAATTGCTATCTATGTAGTGATTTGTGTAGGTTCTTGTTATCTTTCTTAAATATTCGTTGTATTTCTTTGGATGAGACAGATGCTGTAACGTTAAAGTTTCTGTACTACTGCATATTTGGCATTTTTCTTTAATGAATTTCAGCCTTCTTTCTTTCCAGTCTTTTGTATGCCAAGAACGTTGTCCTTCTTTGAAGTCTTTCCAACATTGCTCTTTTGCAAGTTCTATCCCAATCTCATTATTTATGAGTTTGTCTCTTAATTCTATAAGCTCAACGTATGTTAACATTCGAATTCTATACTTATGTGTTTATGAACGCAATGTCAGTTTAACTTGCTGCTAACGGTCTCGGCTACAGCAAGTAGGGTAGAAAGGAAACTTTTCGTTTACGTCTACGCTCGTAGCCAAAGCTTTTTGTTTTGTGATTATTTTTTCTTTTTTAATTGCCAAAGGAAGATTTGGCGGACTTAGTAAACAAGCCCAAGCCATTAAATATAGCACTTTATGCCCTATTTGCTATAGCATTGTTGGGGCATCGTACTTTTCCGTCCACTATTTTTTGGTAAGATATTTTTTCATAATCCAACCTGTACGCGGTGATTGGTCTTGTAAATCTAGATAGCTGACCAATGCCCATTTGTGATTAATATTCAATACAATCAGTTCAAAATCTGGTGGCAAAGTGTCAAGAGTCAAAGTTTTCTTCTTGGGTTTTAGCATTACTTTACACTCAACTTTGGTCGTTCTAAACTCCTTTTGTTCCTTGATTTTTTTCTCGAACGTTGAAAATTGTGTTTTTATAACCTCGTTAATCTCCTCTTTGGTAGCAAAGTCAGGCTTTGGAGTCCAATTCCTTATTTCGCCTGATATAGCTAAAAGAAAACTTAGTATTGCAATTATTTTCCAAATTACGGAGCTTTCTTCTTTATCAATTTGGTCAACTTTAATTTCTATTTTACCTAAAAAATCTTCTAGTTCCTTAAGGTTTTCTTTTGTAATCCCTTCGTCATTAACTATTTGTTCATTAATTGAAACTGCTTTAGCTGTAATCTCTTCAAAGTCCGAAAAGAGATTCCATTTTTGTTGTGATGCGGCTAACTTTGCTAATTCGCTAGACACTCCAGTAAACGCATATTGTAAATTTGCTATTTGGCTAGCAGAAGGTAAATTCATAGCTAGATTATCAAAACTGGCAAATAAAGATTTATGTTGAGTCTCTATTTTTGCTAATGAATCCAACACCGTTTTTGGAAATATTGTATTCGATTTAAAGGCTGCCAATCTTGCAATGTCACTTTGCTTTAAAATTGAACCAATCCTTGTGTCAAGTCCATTAATATTTTTCAGCAGTTCTTTCTGTATTGCAAATCCAGCCATTTGGCTTTGCCATTTAGTTGATTTCAACATTTTCAATACAGAATCGTTTAACATAGGAGACACGCCAACTTTATTTTGAAGGTTTACTGTGCCCAAAGTGTCTGCCAAAGTTTTCATATTTTCAGATATTTTATCCAAATGCTAAAAATTTTCAGTATGTGCCCCAACGTAGGCATAATAAATATATGTTCATTATGCACCAAATATAGCGGATAAAACATATACATGTTTTATGCAGCTATGATGATTCAACTTAACTTTCAAAGAATTGGTGTCGGAAAAATAACTGTCTCATAAAAAGGCCAATTGTCGGGACACTTTGGATAAAGCCGTTCTGTTATTTTAAGGGTGTCCCAAACTTGGTCCTTTTTAATAGTTTCGTTAATTGACCTTTTAGGGGACATTTTAAGGTTCAAAAATTTTACTCAAAAAACCAATCCCCACATTCATTTTTCATCATTGAAATGTTATTTCCAATCATTTTTTACAATCGGCTATAAAATTAATCGAACTCCGTATAGACAATTGTGTCAATCCGCCCAATCCCAACATACGAACACCTGTTCCAACGCCCCTTCGGGGCGCTTTTTTGTGGATAGGGAGAAAGAAGTCAAGGGTGGAATTTTGTCCGGTTTTTCGGGTATTGCCGAAGGTTTGGGCGTATCTTGAAAGTAGTTAAATGACTGTATAACAATCAAATACTACTTCAAGATGAGCAATTTTTTTTCGACCTTAAAACAGATGGGTATCGAACAGTACGGCATCAGCATTCTGTTCGATGATGAGACGGTCAGCGTATCCGTGCTTCCAAAATCCAACGCCAAGGATAAGGCACTCCAAACCCTAAAACCACTTACCCTTAGAGGAACGATTGAAGAAGTGGACGAGAAATTCTTTCAAATACTTCAAAAACCTTTGGAACAGACCAATGCCCTATTCAGGAACACCGTTGCCTTTGAGCAAGCATTGAAAGAAACCGAACAGAAGACCCAACAGGCCAAAAAGAAAAAGGAATCCGTTTCCAAGAAGGCGACCGAGTTAAAACAACTTTTAAAGGAGAAGGATTTTAACCCGATGGAAGACCACAAAAAGGCGACCGATCTTGCCAAAGCAATTTTGAAGATAGATCCGAACCACAAAGAAGCGCAGAAGGTCGTCAAGGACATGGAAGTGTATGAATCCCCAAATCTGTTCAGATAATGGAAGTAGCGACTATCACACGAAAGTATGTTTATCAAGACGGGAACAATAACTCCATTGAGTTGGACGACATTGATTACGAATTGAGCCACGAGCAGGTCATGGAACACTATTCACAGTTGTATCCCGAACTGACCAACGCCAATATCACGGACAAGGGTATCGTAAACGGCTACCATGAAATCCACTTCAAGACCTTGGCGGGAACGAAAGGATGATTCCATGAACGTAGACGAATTTTTGAGACAAGAACAATGTACACCGAAATACAGATCGAACCCATCCAAAGAACTCGCACCCTTCCACGACCGATTGTTTCGGGCGGTACAACAGAAACACTACCAAAGGGGAACGCAAAGACCCAAAGTACTGCAACCGAAAGTTTTTCCCTTTCTGACATAAGCGTTGCGCCAGTTCTTGCGGAACCTTTAGTGAGTGAAGAATATGACGTTGACACGAAGGCACTTGCCCGATTAATGATAAACGTAACCCGAAATTTTGCGGGCAATATTGACGAGTGGCAATTCTCGGTCTCCGATAGTCTGGACGATTTGATACTTCGTTGTATGAATAGGCTTGTTGTGAAGGGCAATATCGATCATATCGAAGTGTTACAGGACGATGCACATTTACGACTGATACTGAAACGGTTCATCGCCAACCGCAGCACGGTGTATCTGATTCCGATCCTTCCTGTAATCGAACTGAGACATCGAAATTGCAAACTTTATCACATCCTGCTATCCTTTATCAAGAGCCTACCCTATGGGGGTCTGTTCCCAAAATATGAATCGAGAATCGATTGGTTATGGGAATTTCTTTTCGAGGAAGTTGAGAATTACATAGACAACAAAAAAATCATGAAGAACCATTCCACAACATTCTATGCGAGGTACAAGACTTTTTTGGAAGACTATGAAATCAGGGATTGGAAAGCCTTATTAGATAGCTACCGCCCCCGAAAACCCATTTACAAGCAAATCAAAGAACTATTGTTAAAGGCGGAAAAAATTGATTTTCAAGTGCCTTTTCAGTTGAGTGTCAGGGACGAGTATGATTGTATGTTCGAGCATTGGGAATCGTTTTTAGTCGTCGATCGTACCGATAGTGCATTTGCCAATGGGTATATCCAAATGCTGAACGATTGCTCCAACGACTACGATATCATATCCACCTATCAACATACCATTGCCGAAGATGGCAATATCGAACCTTTTGATGAAGGGATTCCTTATAGATTGAACCGATTGGAAGAATTTATCAGCGATCTGAACGAACTTTTAAACGAACTCTAACACATGGAACGAGTAGCAATATTACAGGCAACCGACCACTATCTACCTAAGTTTGCCATTATCGGGCATGCCAAGGAAGATAACTATTACCGCAACGACCACTATTTTTCGTATCACGAAGTAGCAGGAACAAAGTTGACCGCAGGAATGCCCTTGACAAAGGACACCGCCCGAAACATCTTTACCTGTTTGGAAGGGGAATTGATAAAGTTCCGGTTTAAGGGAATACTTCCGAAAAATCTGATACACTTCGATTTCAAGGGCAATTTTCAATTGATATGGTACGCCCATCCCAAACAACGGATGCTCTATTTTGAGACCAAAACGGGTATCCCGTCAGGCAAATACCCCTTGCCCAAACTGGTCTTTAAACTAGAGGGAAACTCATTAAAGGTATTCGCCATAAAACGAAAGGACACTCTAACGGACAATACCGCCTTATATCATGCCCCGATGCTGAATACAGGTAAACAAGGCAACGTTTGTATGGGCAATGCTTCGATGGATTATGACGGCTTTGATTACTATGAGGATGTTATGGGATTTGTCGAACAACAGTTTTTCCGCTCGGTTTTTACCGAAACGCACCATACTAGTTTGGTCGATGGCAATATTGTAAACGTCATGAAACAGAATTTCGAGAAACCGTCATTCGATGATGGATTATTGATAGTGAACAAAATGACTTTAAACGAACTCTATGAAAACTAGAATCCATTTTGCACCCAACTATTTTTACAACCCAACACATCCTATTACGATAGCGTTGATCGGAGTAGGGGGTACAGGTTCGTTGATGCTCGCAAGATTGGCACGGATAGATTATGCCCTTCGGCAAACAGGACACCCAGGGGTTCATGTAATCGCCTATGATTCCGATAGAGTGGAAGCCAATAATGTGGGGCGACAGTTGTACACCCTATCTGACGTAGGGGAATATAAAGTCTTCCAAGCGGTCAATAAGGTCAACATGGCTTTTGGACTGCAATGGCAGGGTATTCCGATGGATGCATTGTCAAGTGGCAAGGATATTCGGGCAAACATCGTCATTACTTGTGTTGACAACGCCAACTTTCGTTTGCGATTGGCAAAATCATTTCAGTACCCCCATAAAGGTGCAGATTACGAAACCATGTTCTATTGGTTGGATATGGGCAACAGCAGAAACACGGGGCAGTTCGTTTTGGGAACGCTTTTCGATGAAGAACGGAAAATGGAGCGTGAAGATTTTGAAATGGTGGATAAATTGAAAAACATCATCGATTTCTTCCCCGATTTGGATGCGCACGATACCCCAAACTTACAAGGGGAGGGATGCGCCTACTCCGATAAGCTGAACGAGCAATCCCTGTTTATCAACGATGTATTGGTCGCACATGCGTCCGACTGTCTGTTTCGGTTGTTGTATCATAAGCAGATACAGAAGCACGGGGCGTTCGTGAATTTGGAATCGGGCAAGGTAAACTCGATCGGGGTCTGACTTTTTTTAGAAAAAAAAATAACAACAAAAATGGAATTTAAAGGAACAAAAGGAAATTGGACTATTAGGGAAAATGCTACGATTTTTACCAACGGTTCAGAACACAGGTATTTAGAAATCATAACGGATTACAGATTATCAGAAAACCATATCAACACTATCGCAAAACTTCCGTTGGACAGAGCCGAATGCCCCTATTCTTTGACAGTAGGACAAATCAATGCCAATGCCCTTTTAATGGTCGAATCCAAAAATCTTTTGGAAGCGTTGGAAAAATCCAAAAACACCCTTTTTAATTGTATTTCGGAATTGCCCGAATCCTATCAGGGGGCGGCAAGGGATCAGGCTGAAATGTGTAAAAATGTAATTCTAAAAGCAACAAGAATAGTATAGGTTACCGATTATGAAAATTTTTGAAACACATGAGAAGGTTTTTCTTAAAAAAGAACACTATTGGGTAATCCATGATTTCGTCTACCGTAACGATAGAAACCGATTACAAGGGAAAAAACTCGAAGCCCTCTACCGCTTAATACAATTGAAAGGAAAACCATTGGATTTCGGTACAGACCATGAATTCTATGGTGTAAAGGTAATAGAGTATGCGGATCAGGATTTTATAGGCTTTATACGAACAGGGATTTCAAAAAAGACTTTTTTTCCGTGCAAACTAAAGATTGTAGCCCTTAGGGCTTTAGGTAATCTTGGAAAATCAAAATCAATGGTTCATAAATGAATTCCTAAAGTTCAAACTACTTAAACAAATAAAATCAGGGATAAAGTAAGGATTTTGTCAGCCTTGAATATAAAAACAGATTCGACTTAAAATTAAAAGATTATGCTATCACTTGAAATTCTATATCAAAAATTACCCTTTCTAGGTTTTATCATTTTCATGGCCATTATTATTAAAGGATTGCTTAGGTTCAAACGTTTCTTGAGAATCCCGTTGTTGCTCTTTCTTTTCATTATGGTCGGCATACCCTTTATTAAGGATCTGATATGGCTCTTCGGTGCTATCGAAATATCGGTTTGGGGATTCTATGTTGCAAAAAGTTGGTAGAAGTCGTATTCCTAATCGTAACATTCGGTGTTCTAGGCTATTTGACCTATCTCTTTCTCTCCCTCCCCATGGTTTCTGCGGAAGTTGCGCAAAAGCCGCACCTTATCGGCCTCCCGACATCCCTGCGGGATGTCGGGGCCGAACGGTTTGCTTTCGCGCAACCCCCTCGAAACGGAACGGAAACGTATGGAAGTCCCCTACGGGGATTCCACACATTTCCTTTCATATTATCGGTTCAGACTGTTTTTTTGCTATTCCGTTCGACCTTGTTTCCATAATGGTGGCATTAAACTTATTTGTAACAAAAATTTACTAAATTTGTTACAAAATAGATTTGTATCCATGGAGAGCGTTGAGTACAAAATTAAAAAGTCCATCTCTAAAAAGGGTAGGGGAGAACTTGTATTTCCTGATGACTTCAGAGAACTGGGTTCGCCCGAAGCAATACGTTTGGCACTTCACAGAATAGAAAAAGAGGGCTTTATAAAAAGGGTAGCCCAAGGGATTTATGTACGCCCCACGGTAAGTAAATACGTGGGAGAGGTGTTGCCAACGGCCGAGGAGATTGCAATGGCCATTGCCAAAAGGGACAAGATCAGGTTGGTGCCTACCGGGGTATATGCCCTAAGTGCGTTGGGGCTTAGCACACAAGTTCCCATGAAACTCGTATTTCTTACCGACGGAGCTCCTCGGGAGATAAAACTGGGAAAACGGAGTATAAAATTAAAGAAGACCACGCCCAAGAACTTATCGGCCAAGGGAGAGATAAGCCGATTGGTAATACAGGCCCTTCGTGAAATCGGAAAAGAACAATTGACCGATGAGGAAGAAGCAAAAATCGTGTCGCTTTTGAAAAAAGAAGACCAAAAAGACCTACTTCACGATATAGCATTGGCACCGGCATGGATTCGGAAAATTATGGAAAAGAGCTTGGGGCATGAATAAAATGAGATTTTTCGACATACCTGTAGCGGACAGGCTTGCCATTTATAAAAATGTGGAAAACAAAACGGGAATCCCCGATTTTGCCGTTGAAAAGGATTGGTGGGTCGTCCAGTCATTGAAGGTCATCTTTGAAATGGGGATAGCGGGACATTTGGTCTTTAAGGGCGGGACCTCGCTAAGCAAGGCATGGAAACTCATAGAACGGTTTAGTGAAGATGTTGACTTGGCCGTTGACCGCGGATTTTTTGGGTATTCGGGGGACCTATCAAAAAAACAACTCACTAAGTTGAGGAAAGACACAAGCTCCTATATTTCTGGGGAATTTTATCCGGAGCTACAAGAGCGATTTAAGAAAAAAGGATTCAAGGATGTCGGTTTCAACATCGTTCCCGCCGAATCAAGTGACCAAGACCCGCGCATTATTGAAATCTACTATCCTTATATCACGAAATCTCCCGGATATATTCAGCCAAGGGTGCAGGTCGAACTAGGTTGCCGCTCCCTAAGAGAACCTTTTGATGTAAAACCGATAAGCTCTTTTGTGGATGAACAATATCCTGATGCCGAATTTGTCGAACCTCAAGTATCCGTTCCCTCCGTAACCCCCGAAAGAACTTTTTTGGAAAAACTGTTCCTACTGCACGAGGAATTCCAACGTCCCAAGGAAAAAATAAGGGTAGACAGGCTAAGCCGTCATTTATACGATATTTTTCAATTATCGAAAACGGAATTTGCGACCAATGCCATCCATAACCAAGGATTATATGAAACCATCGTAAACCATAGATTTGTTTTTACGAAACTTGGTGGGGTCGATTATAATTTCCACCAGCCTCAACACATACGGCCCGTTCCATCATCGAAATTTGAAGAAGCATGGAGGTCGGATTACAGAACAATGCAGGAGCAGATGATTTATGGGGATTCCCCATCCTATGAAAAGTTGGTACAGGGAATTCAAGCTTTCTTAAAAAAGATGAATGCATTGGATTGGAAAATGGGAATGGAATTTCCCTTGCCAAAAAGTTAAGAACAATTTACATTGATTAAATTTATACCATGTCGGAAACCCAATATAAAGTACTGGATTTTAGTCGGCCTATCGATCGACAATCTTTCGGGGAGGTCATGGATGAATTGAATTCCACTTCCCACAATACCTCTACGCTTTCCGACGGTCAATTGAAAACCCTTATCGCGACTGTATTTACGTATGGACTTCATTACGACGAAGTCCCCGAAGAGCGAAGGGAACTGCTGTTAAAGGCAATTCTGGAAGGTAAACAACCGCTGTTCGACCTATCCCAAACATTTGCAAGACATCTGATAAACAACCTGGATGGTCACGCGAAATTACAGTTGGAAGCACTCCAGATTATTGAGTATGATTTGAAAAAACCATTGACCAATGAATTGCTAGTGGATTTTGTGGAAATGGAACTGTTAGACCAGACCACCTCGTACCGAAAATGGGAATATGGTCGATTCTCTATGGCTTATTTGGCCGCGCATTTATCAATACAGGACGGATGGGAAAATGTGGAGAAAAACGTGAAAGAAAAGAAACCGCGTCCCGAGGTTTATCTCAAAAATTTTGGCAAGGAATTGGAAAATTCCCGCTATAATCTCGATGCGCATGAACAACTACTGCTGCATCTTATCGTGAAGTCCAAGCTGTGGCCAGATAAGTCTGCTCTAACAGATTATTTGTTGGCGGGTTCGATAACGCAACAACACCTATTGGGCCTTTCCTTACGGTCTGAAAAACTTGCCTCGACCTTGAAAAATGCTTTGCAGAATCTTCCAACCATAAACAAACGCAGGGGCGGTCCAAAGTTATGATTCCATCCGAAAAACTACTCAGGTATCTGGAAGATTTGGCCAAGGAGGAACATCCAGAAATCAATGGAAAGGAATATTCCCAATCACAAGTTATATTGGCCGAACGTTTGGTACGAGATCTTCAAAAAGCAATCGGCATCGCTTCACAAAAGCCGAAACTTTCCCGTAGAAGGGCTTTTATCGTAATCTTGGAAGAACTTTATTACGATGTCCCGAAATATCCCAATGACCTGACCCTTGACGGAATTCACAGAAGGGCTTCCCAACGGTTCGAGTACATGAACAGGGACGTAAAATCCTTTACCACGCCGACAGAGGTACATCCCAAAGACCCCTGTACTTTTTATGAGGACAATGCCCATGCCAAGGCACGCTACAAATCGGCATTGCAATATCTTGTATTGGAATCTCATAGATACTTTGAAGTTCCCGAAGCCGAAACTTCCCTCGAAATCCTGTTCGAGGATGTAAAACTCTGCTGAATCCATTTACCGTACAATACCCCATGTACGCCAAAGCCCCTGTTGACTTGCGATATGTTTTAGGTTTGGCCTAAGTTAATCGGAGGTCACGTAGCAAGCCATGTTTTTGTAAACAAAAACCGCTCACTTTGTTCGCGTGGCCTGTCGGGGAATCTCCCCGAACCCCTAAAATATAGCATATGGCAAGGCCAAAAAAAGACATAGAATCGATAAAGGCGATAATAACAAGTTTCAGATTGTCAGTTGACCAGTACTTGGCACTGGCACATAATGCAGAATCATTGGGAATTACAATCCCCGATTACATTAGAAAGAAGATATCCGGTAGACCGCTTCCAAGGACCAGAATAAGCCCGGAGAACAGAAAGTTGTTCGTCGAGCTAAGCCGTATCGGGAACAACATTAATCAACTGACAAGAAACTCCCATTTAAAAATGCACGCTCCGAAAAGCCTGTTCTACCAATTAGAGGAGTTGAGAAGGGTCCTGCATGAATTAAAGTCCGAAATCAAAAAACAATGATAGCCAAACAAATAATCGGGAAAGATTTCTATGGACTGTTGGCCTATAACCAAAAAAAGGTTGAATCGGACGAAGCGGTCGTTCTGGATGCAAATATTGATTTGGGAAGCACGGTCGAAATGACGGAGGAGTTCAACGTGATACGACAACTTCGTCCGCGTCTTGGTAGAGCGGTCAATCACGTATCGTTGAATCTACCGCCCGGAGAAGAGCTAACCGATAATCAATTCGTTTCCATGGGGAAGGATTACTTGAAGGGTATGGGATTTGATGACAACCAATATATCATTTACAGACATCATGACCAGAGCCACCAGCATATTCATATCGTTGCCAATCGGGTAAAACTGTCCGGGGAATTAGTTAGCGATAGTAAAAATTACGAGCGAAGCGAAGGACTGGTCAGGAAGCTGGAAAAGAAGTACGGTCTTTCGCAACTTCCGGACCCGACAATAAAACAAAAGTCGGCACTGACCCAAAAAGAAATCGAAAAGGCGATACGGACGGGGAGCGCACCTATCAAAAGCATACTCCAACAGCAATTGGGAGCGGCACTAAAAAGTTCCATCAATACGGAAGAGTTTCTTCAACAGCTGCGGTCAAAGGATATTCGACCAAAATTCAATATCAGCAAAACAACGGGAAGGGTCTCCGGTATCTCCTTCAAATATGAAGGAGTGATTTATAAGGGGAGCAGTCTGGGCCGAAAATATTCATGGAACAACATCATAAAACAAATCGATTATGAACAAATCAGAGACCGTACAGTTATTCTCGAAAATAATCATCCAGAACAAGGAAATAAAGGAGCTGTTGCTCAAGATACAGGCTCATCAAGGAACGTTGGCGGAGAAACAAAAGATGCTGCGGGAGGGACAATCCAAATTAGTGAAAAACCAAAATACGATTTGGGAGGCACTCAAAAGAATGACTTAGATGACGATCCTTTTACGCCGTTCAAAATGGAGTTGGAGGATTTTGACCGCTGGAAGCGAAGGAAGAAGAGAAAAAAAAGGAGATTATAGCATATTATGGAAGGAGGCTTGGTCAGCGATAAATTGTTAAATGCCCTGGTGGATAGCTTGTCCGTCGAGGATTTGGAAGCTATTCTATCCCAGAAGATAGCTAAGGCATGTCCTGACCATAAACCCAAACCCATGACTGAAAAAGAAAAACTAAAAAAACATTATAGAAACCTATTCCTTTCTATGGGTAAGCTACACTTAAATAAATAGGAGGTCGTTATTTGTACTTTTAAGGAAGAATTTAAAAATCTGGTTGCACAATTAACTCTTAACAAAAGGTGCGATCTGTAAAGAGTATATCCAAGTGCGGCCTCAGGAAGTACAATTCGATGTATTAACATCAGCCCTAAATCTAATCTTCTCCAAATGGTTTACGATTTCTAAAGAATCTGGCAATGCGTATGAAAAAGTTGCTTTATCTCTTCAAGTCAATTGTTAAATCAGTATTTTAGGTTTCAAATATCAAATGTTAGGTGCAATTTGAAAAAAACATATGGATTTAAACAAACTATATTCTTCCCAACGTACAGGTGTTGACCAACCCGAGGATAATGATGACCCACGGTCTGGATATCAAAAAGACTACGATAGAATCATTTTTTCATCTGCATTCAGACGTCTTCAAAATAAGACACAAGTATTTCCATTACCTGGGAGTGTTTTTGTGCACAATAGATTAACACACTCACTAGAAGTATCTTCAGTAGGACGTTCTTTGGGTTCACTTGTTGGAAAGTATATTTATGACAACTATGCCAATGATTTAGATTCAAAAAGTAAGCCTTTCTATCGAAATCATTTAAAAAATGTTTTGTCTTCCGCTTGCTTGTGTCATGATATTGGAAATCCAGCTTTTGGCCATTCGGGAGAGGATGCAATGGTCAGTTTTTTCAAAAAAAATGAGAAGGAATTAAAATCAAGATTTAGTGATAAAGAATATTCTGATTTAACAAATTTTGAAGGTAATGCAAATTCAATACGTGTTTTAACACAGCAACTAAATGGAAAACCAAAAGGAGGTTTAAGGCTTACATATTCAACTTTAGCGGCAATAGCAAAATATCCCTGTGAATCTACTGCTAGGAATAACGATTTTACGCACAGAAAAAAGTTTGGGTTTTTACAGTCAGAAAAAGAAACATTTGAAAAAGTTGCATTAGAAACGGGAATGATTATCGATACGTCAGTTTCAGGTTTATCATATTTACGCCATCCTTTTGTATGGTTAGTAGAGGCTGCCGACGATATTTGCTATTATATTATAGATTTAGAAGATGCGCAGAGGCTAAGAATTATTGAAACTTCCCATTGTGAGGGGTTGCTCGATAATTTAATTCGATGTTTAGGCGTTGAAGATGTCTCGGAGTTTGATAAAACACTAATTACCATAAGTGATAAAAACGAAAGAATTAGTTATTTAAGAGCTAAATCCATAAATAGTCTGATATTTAAAGCTTTTGAATTTTATAAACTGCATTTTGATAATATTGTGGCTGGAAAACATAACAAGGCATTATTCGATATGATAGCTGAGGATTGTAACGCACTTCAACAAATTGTAGATTTTTCTGTAGAGCATATTTACAACGACCGTTCAGTTGTAGAAATAGAGAATGCCGGTTATAATGTAATGTATGAGCTGTTAAATCATTTTGTATATCCAATCTTAAAAGAGAAAAAAGAGAAATCCGATAAAAAAGCTCTCATCTTAATACCCAAACAATATCGAACTGAAAGCGAATCCAACTACGATAAAGTGATGGGCATAGTTGATTATCTCTCTGGAATGACGGACATCTATGCAACAGAATTATATAGAAAAATTAAGGGGATTGAGATTGGTATGCGGAACTAAAATTGCACCTAGCACTTTAAAAAAGAACAGCCCTTCATTTTCCTTAAGCACTATGTAAAGAGGCGAAATCAAACATAAAATGCTTTATAAGCAAATTATCTGGGTGTTCTGATTCGTAATATTTATCGTGTAAATCAGAGGTTCGATGTTTTAAATATTCAGGCTCCCTGTGGTCTTTCTTTAAAAGCTTGTTAACTCCGTCTACCGTTTTCTCCAAATCCCCATCAAGTACATATCCAAGTAGGCATCCATTCTCATATTTCTTTGAAACAAAGTTGTTGATTCCAGTATCAATATAACGTCGCTTTAAACCTGAATCATTTTCCTCAAGATTTTTGGCTTCCATATGATATTCATACTCTAAGGATGAATTTATGGTTACCAATCTAAGGTCTATTCTAGGTAGTTTAGCAGCAAAGCCTTTTTCTTTTTTGATTTCATCTTTTGGTAAGTGCTGCTCAACATTCGTAACAATACTCCACTTTAATCTAAGTGGATTTTTTTTTACGTGATCGTGTAACTCCGAAGTAATGTCATTTTCATCCCAGTTTAGTTTGATGACTTTAGTTTCCATAGCTGAAACATAAGATTCTGTTATCAGCCGAAAGCATTTTTCTTCAAAGCCTCTTTTGAAGCTGGCAACTATAACTTTGTTTAATCCCATTTATTATACTTCATTAAGGATTTCCAGTATTAATTCTGAAGCATCTTCAATCGCCATTGATTGAGTCCAGAATCGCCTCTGATTGGGTCGAACAATAAAAATCTCGTTGCCTGTTTTGTAATTTAATTTTTTCCTGAAATAAATATTTGTGCTTTGTTTAGTCCATAAATGCTTGTCCAGCTTTTGTAATTCCTGTGTTACATTCTCTTGAGATTTTAAAACTTGTTTTTCATTTTCTTCGAACGAAATTTTCATTAGCAATAAAGGCGAAAAATGACTTGTATCAAATACTGTAGCATTCGCAAATAGGTTTTGCCTATTTAAAAACTGATTTAATCTTTCACTAATTTTCTTTGAATAGTCCTCAATACTGCGAACAGGATGCAGGGCTTTTGACTTAGCTTTTGAGTGAAACAAATCTAAGCTGTAGTCCAAAGCATCATTTAAAAGGTTAATTTCATCTTCATTCAATCCAAAACTTTTATTGATAATACCCTCTACAGTTTTACTGAAAGTAGTTATCAATTGATTTCGCTTTTCTTCAATATTCCAAAAATCCAAACCTTTGATTTTCTTGATAAACTTTTCGGATAACTTCAGAATTTTTGAAATCTCAGATTCCTTAAGATTAATGGGGATTGAAAGATATTCGTTCTTCATAATCTGTTCCCTTTCTATACCATATGAAGAAATGGTCATAAATAAGAAATAACTACTTAGCTTGGAATTGAAATATGAATTTAGAACCTTAAGAATCGAATTATCATTACTACTTGAATAAAAACCGTAAACACCATCTCTAAAAGAGCAATCTACATCGATTAAGGATGAGCAAACACTATTCTTTTCTAATCCCTTTTTGACAACTATGTGGGTATTTACAAATGCTTGAATATCTCCAAGACGTCTGAAGTGAGAGAAATTTTCAATATCATCGATATCATCTACATTGTAAAACGTTTTGTAAAAGGATATTGATTTTGGTGTTTTAACAGAATCTCTTATGCCTTTCAATCGTGAACTTTGTGTGTAGAACCTTTCTATTGAACTGGCATCTAAATAAGGTAGCTCGGACAATATCTCCGAATGTCTGGGTTCATCCTTCTTTTGAGTCAGAAGTTGAAATCCAACACCCGATTCAATACTATGCTCTTTATTGAATTGCTCAATAGTTTGGTAAGATTTAGAATTTAATTTTTCTATAAGTCTAAAATCGGACAATCCGCCCCACATTGCAACTTTCCAAATTTTGGTGTCTTGCTTTTCACATTCTTTGCGCGGTAAAAACTTTAAATCTGAACTATCAATGCTTACACCTTCAATTACATTAGATTTAATAAAAGTTTTAGGCGCATAGTAAACAATAGTACTCGATTTTTTCTTGGGTGCTTTTTTTTGATAAAAAACAACACTTATTGGACCAGTAGCCGAACCGAACAATTGACCTCCAAAATTTTTAGGTGCATTCCTTAAAATTGAGAAGTTATATATTTTCTCCACATAGCACTCATTGAATAGCCACTTCCTGAAATTTTGATATGTTATTTTAGTGTTGGTGAGTATTTTGGTATTAAAAATCAAAGCAATTTCCCCGTATTCGGAGAAGGCTGTCGCCTTATGTAGAAATGGAAGAACCATCTCCTTGGCAAAACCGTGCTTATCACTATAATCACGGATAGATTGGGACAAGTTCTTTGTACCGAAAGGCGGATTTCCCACCACCAAATCAAAATTGATTTTCTCTACTTCGGGATTTTTCTGAATTGTATCGCTACGAAATAAGTTACCACCTTGTTCTATTAAGGTATCATCCAAAGGGTCGTTTATCAAATAGGGTAAACGATAGTCCTTGTTCTGCCAAATCGTCTTGGGATTCAAGTTGTCCACCAAAGCCAGGTAAAGACTAAAAGCCGCTACCTTGATGGACTGAGGGTGTATCTCTATACCGAAGATGTTATCCGTCAATAGCTTCTTCAGCGCATTGAAGTCCGTAAGTTTTTCTCCTTTGGCATTTTCGTGGCGTTTTACCAAACGCTTAAAGCTTTCAACCAAAAAAATACCCGAGCCGCAAGTTGGGTCTAATACCTTAATATTGAATTTTTTTTCTGTTCTAGAAATCGGTAATTTCTCATTCAATATGAGTTCAACTAGGGAAGGTGGTGTATAATACGTACCTGTATCTTGCTTTAAAGTTGGGTTTATTTCGGCAAGGAAATTCTCGTAGATTTCACTTAATAATTCTATTTGAATAATACTAAAATCGAAAAGACGTAAGTCTTCGAAAAGATTCTGCTGTAAAGAATTATCATTGCCGTTGATAAAGCACTTTCGTATAATTTTTAGATGGTCCCTAGAAATTGACTCATTGCTGTCTAGAGTAAAAACATTACCATTGAAATATTCTTCCAGTTTCCTGAAAAGGGAATATGTTTTATCTGCATCGTCCAGAATATCAAAATAGGACTTTGCTCCTTTTTTTATTTTCGAATAAAATTTCTCATCAGTTGCGCCCCTGTCTTCTAAATATAGAAGAAATAGAGAACGCATTATTATTTTATGGATAAGGTTTACGTCCAATCCTTCTCCCTGTAGTTGCCTAGCAGTATATGTAAGGCTCTCTACAAGGTATTTATCGACCCTTCGTTGCAGGCTTATTTTCTTTCTAATCTCGAACGCTTCTTCCAATGTCCATATGATACCTGTATCAATGGCAATAGTGGAAAAAAGGTTTTGAAGTTGTTGAAGCTTGGCTTTATCCGAGAACTTGTAAGACTCTATTTCGAGTGTTTTTAGTTCTTTCTTATAATCAAAATCATCTGATTTGATCAAAAGAGGTTTTTCCGCACAATTGTAAATACGAATTTCAGTTTCCGAATAAACGTATAGAAAAATAACCTTTTTGAAGTTCCAGATTTTTTTTTGAGCAATTGCAACTTGTCGAAGAGCTCGGTCATCAAATTTTTGAACCCTTTTTAAAAAAACCGCAGGATAACTATTATGATTTTCGTCGGTGCTGAAGTAAATCTCATCAATACCGAAATCTTTTACTTGATTAATTACAACTAACTGACTATCAGAAATTTGATTCGATTTCGACGTAACAGAGACGGCCTTGTCCAAGCCTAGATTTTCTATTATATCAAAATCGATCATAGCGAAGGTCGTCCAAAAAACCCGAGAGTTAGTTACTTACTAAATTAAATCTAAAGGTACAAATGATTTTGCGATTCTGACAATCGATGATGTATTAAAGGTTGGAATATATCCAAATTTATGGATTGATGAGGGGAGGCTATAATATACCCATCACTAACATGAATTCTTATCATGGTAACGGCCTATCCCAATGATTCAAATCATCTTCGGTATTTTCATCTTCGGGTACAATCATCAAACGTGTATCAAGAGGTGGCTTTGGCGTTAAGTATGGTGATATCGTTGAAACGGTCTCGTCAAAAATATAATATTCGTGAGGTCTCGAATATGCTTGAAAAAAGCTACAAAAAATCCATTTTAAATTAGTGTTCTCGGTGCTTATTTGTGCTATTGTACTCTTAATCTTATCAAATCTTTTCTTTTCAACTTGGGGGCCGTCAAATGTCTCCATGCCCACATGAATTACGGCATTATTTTGAGAATTGAATTGTTGCATTGCTTTATGCACCTGATTTTTAATGTCTCTGGCTTTGGCCCACAAGGCTTCCTTGGCATCACAGCTACAATAAACACCAAAAGCATTACTGATATATGATATGTATAAGTTATTAACGTCACCTTCTCCAATTCTAAAATAATCGGCAGCTATACCACATGTAAATCCCTTGTTGTCTATCGGCTTTTTTCCTATCAAACTATGTAGCATAGGGGAATAATCTTTAACGGAATTATTTTCTAGATGCTCTTTTATTTTGAACATATCAACAAATGATAATTCTATATCCACTTTGGTATTTGAAACAATTTTTCCAGTAACTGGCCTCTTTAGCTTTTCTTCCAATAGGTCTTTTAAAAAAGTATCGGGTAGGTTCTCAAGTTCTACATGAAATTCAATATCCAGTAAAATGTTTCTTTCTAAGAGTGTTTTGCTGATATAAGAAACCATCTTTTGTCTTTTCGTATTTTCCCTATAAGTGTAGTCGGAAGTCTTTGATTGCCTTTTGCACTCAATACTCCAGGTCTCTTCATCTCTTTTAGCTATGATGTCCGAAGTTTTACCGGCTTTTTTTTCATCAAGAAAGGCTACTTGATATCCATTTCTGGCCCAAAGAAGTGCTGTCATAATTTCAAAAAGAAAAGCATCGGCTTCTGATTTTCTTTTATTTATCAAATCTTTTATTTTCTTTTCGACTCCTCCAATATTTTTCAATAATTCGAAGTCTAGTCCAAAACGTTTGAAAATCGGGACAATTCTGGATCCCTGAAAGTATTCGTACTTATGTGGTTCATTGATCAGCATATCCAAAAGATATAGATACCAACCAATTACATCGTTTTTTTCAACTAATAAAGTTCCTTCTGAAATAGGCCCTGAAAAAGGTTGTGTAGCCTTAAAATGGACTGCTATCTTATTCTCGATATCAGCTTTTCTTCTTTGCCAATCTTTTTTGGACATAAACGACATAAACCATTTCCATGACCGAATCACATGATCGTCGTCATATTGGGGTACATCTAATTCTTTAATGGGTATCCTTAACACAATTGTTATGTTTGAATTTTACATAAATTCTATTTTTCCATTTAGTTGAAATTTGTGTTCTAAAACCCAAGTATTTGTAGACAAGGGAAACCCGATATAGTTTACTCCTGTAAGCGTTTAAATGGACTCTTTACATTATGCCTTATGGCAATGATTGAAAAATTGTGATAAACTAGCTCAAATATACTTTGCGAAAGTGATACTCCTTACAAAATCCGCTTTTCGTAAAGAGTGGAATTCACTTTTGTGGTAAAGGAATTTAGGAATTTTTCACATTATGTATAATCCGGGTATCCTAATTCTCCTTTAACCTTGCAGGGAGAACTGAATAAAACATCTCCGTGGATTAGTTCTAAGCGAAAAAGTTTTTCACGATAACAACAATGAAAAACTTTGGACAAGGCAAGAAGCATATACTGATTGGAAAATCACCTTGTTCTACAATCTTTTGCCTCAAATTAAAGATAGTAAGCCACTATAGTCTTCCGGAAGCTCTGCATCAATATCCTTCAAATAAGCCTTAAGCGCATCTAGAGTGGAATGGCCTGTAATTAGCATTAACTTATCACAAGTTTCGGTATATGAAAACTCTTTTCTAAGCTTCCTAAAAAGCAGCGTGATAAACGTATGCCTAAAGGAATAGATGGTATATTCACTTCCCAGTTGCAGAGTTTCACCAGTTGCAAGTAGATATTCGTTATATTTCTTTTTCAGCTTCCAAAACCGTTTTGTAAAATAATCCCTTCTACTGGATTCTATGGCTTCCCATTCTCCAATGCCGGTAGGAGTAAACAAAAAGTGATTTTGTACAGAGAAGTCGAAATCCTGAATTTCGCGAAGAACGATATCAGGTATGATTTTAGTCTTCTCCGGTTTGTTCTTTGCCTGAACGCGCAATAGTTTTTGAGAAAGAAAAATATCCTTTAACCTAAGTCTGCATACCTCAATTGGACGTAAAAAATTATAGGAAACGAACTTTATGAAAAGCAACAGAACAGGGTCGTTTTTCTTCATGTAGGCAAACAAACCTTCCAAAACTTCTAAGGAATAAGTCCTATGGCTTACCGATTTGGTATTAAGTACCTTGATGTTCTCGATAAAATTTCTTGGGATGACGTCGTTATTTTCAAGTTCACCAAATAGGGAACTCAATACAATACGTGTGTTGTTTCTATTTCTTGCGCTTGACGCTTTGACAATAGTTTGGAGATAATCGTTTACGGTCTGTTTGGTAATGCCGAGGATACTTTTGTCAAGTAGATTCTTTTTATCCAAATAAGTTTTAAACCTGCCATATCGGCTTTTGTAATCTTTGACGGAAGTTTCTGAAAGTTCACTGAGCTTTATGCCGTACGCATAATCCAGTGCCGCTCCCGCCGTATATTCCAAGGATTTTGAATTTAGCTTAAGTTTGTCCTTGTAAGGAGAATATCCTTCTTTCAACATTTCCAGCAAAACCTCCTTGATGATCCCCAAGTGTAATAACCTTGCCGTTTTGGTCTTAAAATTCTTGTTGACACTCATCGTAACCGGTGTCTGGCGAACCAGCACGGGATTTCCGAGTTTGTCGAAAAGGTCGGGTTTGGCGAAGGAATAGTAGACATACCACCTTTTGGAGAGGTCGAAATTGTCCCCGCCATGATAGATTTTAGGTTCCGTATATTTTTTTCTCTCCAATCCGTGTTTGTATGCGGTAGCGTATGCGCTTTGCAATATATCAAAAAAAGAACCCATTGACAACAGTTTTAAAAAGCTGTTAATCAATGGGTTGTCTAGTAGCGGGGACTGGACTCGAACCAGCGACCTTCGGGTTATGAGCCCGACGAGCTACCTACTGCTCTACCCCGCGATATGGGTTTTTATCTCACTTGTTTTGCAACTTCAGGTCATTAAGCTGACGAGATAAAGGGGGCGCTACTATTTGTAACGGGCTGCAAATATACAACACATTTTCTCTATATTCAAAACTTATTTAAATAATATTTTTTAAGACCATTATCTTTTAAAAAACATTAAATCCATAACTTCGGTTTTTTGCAATATTATGGATACAATTAATGACTTTATAGCGAGCGCACTGCCGTATACCGAGTGGCCAATGTTTCTTTTGTTAATAGGAGGCGGACTCTTTCTTGTTTTTTATTCAAAACTAATGCCTTACCGTTTTTTCGGTCATGCAATCGCAATTACAGCAGGTAAATATGATAATAAAGATTCAAAAGGAGATGTGAGTTCTTTTCAAGCACTATCTGCCGCTGTTGCTGCTACCGTAGGCTTAGGTAATATTTCTGGAGTTGCAATTGCTATTCATGACGGTGGTCCTGGGGTAGTTTTTTGGATTTGGATGACAGCTTTAATAGGTATGTGTATTAAATTCTATTCTTGTAGTCTGGCAATTATGTATCGTGGTATAGATTCTGAGGGTAAGTTACAAGGTGGTCCAATGTATTACATCACCAAAGGATTAGGTGAAAAGGCGCGTCCGTTAGCAATATTCTTTGCTGTTTGTGGTTTGTTCGGATTTTTAGGCGTATTTACAGCTAATCAATTTACAGAAACATTCATGAGTGTTGTAGATCCTGGTACTACACTGATTGAAATGAGTGATCAGAATTGGAAATGGACTATTGGTATAGTTTTAGCGATAATAACATCCTTGGTGATTTTTGGAGGTTTGTCAAATATAGCAAAGGTAGCATCCGCAATAGTACCTTTTATGGTGGCTTTGTATTTAGTTGCGGTAATTGTAGTAATGACCTTAAATTCAGAACAAATACTTCCATCTCTAAAAATGATTATAACAGAGGCATGGAATTTTAAATCATTGGCAACTGGTGGGTTTTGGGGGCTTGTTATTATTGGGGTTCGAAGGGCAATGTTTTCCAATGAGGCAGGTTTAGGTAGTGCGCCAATGTATCATGGACAATCTAAAAATGATGAACCTATTCGCGAAGGCTTGGTAGCAATGTTAGGTCCTTTTATTGATACTATATTGGTGTGTACCTTTACGGCAATAGTTATTATTTTAAGTGGTGCATATTTAGAGGATTCTAGTGGTATTGTAATGACTTTGTCAGCTTTTGAAACTACGTTGTTTGGGTGGGGAGATATACTTTTAATGGTAATTGTTACGGCTTTTGCATTATCAACACTTTTTACATATTCCTATTACGGAGTTAAATCATTATCTTTTTTAACGAATGCTAAAATTGGTAGATTTTATAATTGGTATTTTGTTATAATGATTGTATTTGCAGCAGTTGCTTCATTAGAACTTGTGAAGAATTTAATCGATTTGTCTTATGCTCTTATGGTGATTCCCAATATGATTGCCGTACTTTTGTTGGCTCCAAAGGTAAATGTGGAATTGAAGAAATATATATTAAAGTATAAGGATGGCAGATCATAAGGCAGGCTTCGTAAATATTATTGGTAATCCTAATGTTGGTAAATCAACGTTAATGAATGCATTTGTGGGTGAAAAATTATCCATAATTACATCAAAGGCACAAACGACTAGGCACCGTATTTTAGGTATTGTAAATGGAGATGACTTTCAGATGATTTTGTCTGACACTCCAGGTATCATAAAACCCGCATACCAACTTCAAAGTAGTATGATGGATTTTGTAAAATCTGCTTTTGAAGATGCAGACGTGCTATTATATATGGTTGAGATAGGGGAGAAAGCCTTAAAGGATGAAGCATTCTTTGAAAAGATAAAGAACAGTAAAATTCCTGTTCTATTACTGTTGAATAAAGTAGATACTGCTACCCAAGAATTATTGGAGGAGCAGGTTCAATATTGGCAAGAGATGTTGCCTAGTGTAGAATTACATCCTGTATCGGCACTATCTAATTTTAATGTTAAAGGGGTGTTTGAGCGTATTATTGAATTGTTGCCTAAATCTCCAGCATATTACCCAAAAGATCAATTAACAGACAAACCAGAGCGTTTTTTTGTTAATGAGACTATTCGTGAGAAAATTTTATTAAATTATAAAAAGGAAATTCCTTATGCGGTTGAAATAGAAACCGAGGAATTTTTTGAAGATGAAGACATCATTCGTATGCGCGCGGTGATTATGGTAGAACGTGATTCTCAAAAAGGAATTATAATTGGTCATAAAGGTGCAGCTTTAAAGAAAGTTGGTGTTGAGTCTAGAAAAGATTTAGAAAAATTCTTTGGCAAACAAGTGCATATAGAGTTGTATGTAAAAGTGAATAAAAATTGGCGAAGTAATGCTCGTCAATTAAAGCGCTTTGGATACAATAAATAATAAAATTCTACCATATCTAAGTTAAATTCAGTTTTATAAAGCAAAGGAAAACGAAATATTATCCTTGGATTTCATGAACAGCTAGTAATCAGGTGTTTGTTAGATTTCACCTTTTTTTATTGATATTTATCATAAAATATTTATCTCAAATGGAGTTTTAATTCTTCATTACAACAATAAAAGACTATTTTTGATTCATCGACAAACTGTTTAAAAAATCCGATGAAATGCAAAATATAATCATTTTTGGTGCCTCCGGTCATGGTAGTGTTGTTTTGGATTGTTTGGAAAAAGAAGGTAAATACAATGTAATTGGTTTTGTAGATTCTTTTAAAGAGAAAGGTTCACTAATTAACGGGTACCAGGTCTTAGGTAGCGAAATTGACTTACCATATTTAATAAGTAGATTTAACATTACAGGAGGCTTAGTGGCAATAGGTGATAATTGGACTAGAAAATTGATTGTAGATAGAATTTCTAAAATAGTTCCATATTTTAATTTTGTTAACACTATTCATCCTGATGCCGTTTTAGGGAAAGATGTGCAATTGGGTTGTGGTAATGTAATTATGCCAGGTTCTATAATAAATGCAAATTCTATTATTCACGATTTCTGCATACTTAATTCTCAATCGATTTTGGAGCATGATTGTTTAATGGAAAGTTACTCCAGTTTAGCTCCATCGTCTTGTTGCGGCGGTAATGTGTCCATTGGAAGTTTCTCTTCAATTTGTTTAGGTGCTTCAGTTGTTAATAACATTGTATTAGGTCAGCATTCAGTTGTAGGAGCCGGTTCTCTTGTTGTTGATCATTTTGGCGATAATCTGGTTATATATGGTTCACCTGCTAGAATTATTCGAAAAAGAGCTGTTGGCGAACCATATCTGTCTACCCCTAAAAAACAACAATTTTTCAAATTAGATAGTTTTGATGAGTTCAAGTCAAATCTCTCCATTTAAGATATATTGTAATTGCCACTATAAGTACTACCTTTGCAGCAAATTTAAGCTATGGGTGCCATTGTTGCCATTGTAGGGAGACCTAATGTAGGAAAATCAACATTTTTTAATCGATTAATTCAAAGACGCGAGGCTATTGTTGATGCCGTTAGTGGTGTTACGCGCGATCGTCATTATGGTAAAAGTGATTGGAACGGAAAAGAGTTCTCTATTATTGATACCGGTGGATACGTCGTTGGTAGTGATGATGTTTTTGAAAAGGAAATCGATAAGCAAGTAGAATTGGCAATTGAAGAAGCCGATGCTATTATCTTTATGGTAGATGTTGAAACCGGAGTGACCGGTATGGATGAAGATGTAGCTAAATTATTAAGACGAGTTAAAAAACCTGTTTTTTTAGCTGTCAATAAAGTTGATAATGCTAAAAGAGCAGAAGACGCAGTTGAATTCTATTCTCTAGGTTTAGGTGAGTATTACACACTATCTAGTATAAATGGTGGAGGTACCGGAGAGTTATTAGATGACTTAGTTGAGAAACTACCTGATGTTATTGAGGAAAAAAGTGAATTGCCAAGATTTGCAGTTGTTGGAAGACCAAATGCTGGTAAATCTTCTTTCATTAATGCACTTATTGGTGAGGACAGGTATATAGTAACTGATATTGCAGGTACTACAAGAGATAGTATTGATACCAAATATAATCGTTTCGGGTTTGAATTTAACCTGGTCGATACTGCAGGTATACGCCGAAAAGCAAAAGTTAAGGAAGATTTAGAGTTTTACTCTGTAATGCGTTCTGTTAGAGCTATTGAACATTGCGATGTATGTATTTTAATGTTAGATGCTACTAGAGGTTTTGATGGACAGGTAGAGAATATTTTTTGGCTTGCTCAACGTAACCATAAGGGGATAGTAATTCTTGTAAATAAGTGGGATTTAGTAGAGGATAAAGAAACCAATACTATAAAGCACTATACTGATAAAATTAAAAAAGCTATTGAGCCATTTACAGATGTGCCGATACTTTTTGTTTCTGTTTTGACAAAGCAACGTATTTTCAAAGCAATAGAAACTGCGGTTGAGGTTTATAATAATCGTAATAAGAAGATTATTACCCGTAAGTTTAATGAAACTATGCTGCCTTTAATAGAGAACTATCCACCGCCAGCATATAAAGGTAAATTCGTTAAGATAAAATTCTGTACTCAATTACCTACTCCTTATCCCCAGTTTGCGTTCTTTTGTAACCTACCGCAATATGTTAGGGAGCCTTATAAAAGATATCTGGAGAATAAGATAAGAGAAGAATACGACTTTACAGGTGTGCCGATTACGGTATTTATGAGGAAGAAGTAATCTTTAGGATTTATAAGTTTAAATTGGTCAAATAGTTTTGTGTTTACACAAAACTATTTGACCAATTTTTTTTACATCGCATTTAGGTGTTTACCAACCCCCAGAGGCACCGCCACCGCCAAAGCCTCCGCCTCCGAAGCCTCCACCAAATCCACCACCGCCGAAACTTCCGCCTCCGCTACTGCCTCCAAATCCGCCAGAGCCATTAGAACGACCCATATTACTAAGGATAATCATATCCCACGGACTTAAACCTCTACGTCTTCTGCCGCCATTACTATCATTGTCATCGTTTTTGCGACTCCAAAGTATGAACAAGATGACTAAGAATATGATAAAAGGTAGAAAAGATGAGAATGGATTACTTCCATTATTACTAAAGGTTCTGTCTTCTTGAAATTCTCCGTTAAGTACTTGGAAAATTACATCTGATCCTTTGTCTAATCCTGCGTAATAATCACCGGTTCTAAATTCTGGAAGGATAACATTTTCAATAATACGTTTCGAAAGGGCATCTGTTAATGAACCTTCTACTCCGTAACCAGTGCTAATAGCAACTTTTCGGTCATTCTCGGCAAGTATTATAAGTATACCATTGTCTTTTCCATCTTGTCCAATCCCCCATTTTTGCCCCCAGTTAGCACCTAGGTAATTAATGTTTTCTCCATTAGTGCTAGCAATAATTGTTATTACAATCTGGGTTGAGGTGCTATCTGAATAACGAACCAGTTTTTGGCTTAATGCTACCTTTTGCTGATCGGTAAGAAGATTGGTGTAATCGTAGACACTGGTTTGTAATGCGGGTTTATCTGGTATCTCAAATTGGCTCCATGAAGGAGTGCACCAAAAAAAAAGAATTATAAGGCTAACCTTTAGATATCTCATTGCTTAATTCGTTGGTGTCATCTGATTGCCAAGGGAAATGGCTATTTAATTCTTCACCAGCTTTTATAATACCGGCAACTAGTCCTTCTTTAAATTCTCCTTTTTCAAAATGTCTTTGAATGCTATTTCTAGTAGATTGCCAAAAATCTTTGGGTACAACGGCATCAATCCCCTTATCACCACAAATAACAAATTTCTTGTCATTTACGGCAACATAAATTAAAACGCCATTTTCTTGTTTGGTATTATCCATTTTCAATAAATGAAAAACCTCTTTTGCGCGCTCGTAATGCTCTTTACGGGTGTGGGCTTCTATATGTACCCTAATTTCTCCAGAAGTGTTTTTTTCTGCCTCAAGAATAGCGCCCACTACCTCTTGCTCTTCTGATGCCGTTAAAAAATCTTCTACTTTAGACATATATTAATCAAAATCAAAATTAACATCTGGTGCATTTTCAGAACCAACATCTGCTTTGTAGTACGCTAATTCATCGAAATTAAAGATGCCTGCAAGTATGGAATTCGGGAACTTTTTAATGTGAAGATTATACGGTTCAACGGTTGCATTAAATCTATCTCTTGCAACGTTTATTCTATTTTCAGTACCTTCTAATTGAGATTGTAACTCAAGAAAATTCTGATTAGCTTTTAAATCAGGGTAGCGTTCAACGGTTACCAATAATCTGCTTAATGCACTGCTAAGTCCACTTTGTGCTTGATTAAACTGTGTTAATTGTTCTGGTGTAATGTTGCTTGGGTCAATGCTTACTGATGTAGCTTTGGCTCTCGCTTCAATAACATCAGTTAATGTTCCTCTTTCAAAATCTGCTGCGCCTTGTACTGTTTTAACCAAATTGCCAATTAGGTCGTTTCTTCGTTGATAAGCACTTTCTACATTCGCCCAAGTTTTAGTAGATGTTTCTTTTAATGCTACAGCAGTGTTATTAAAACCTACGCCCCATTGGTATAAGCCAAATGCGATGACTACGATAACGATTAATGCAATAATTCCTTTTTTCATAATGGTTGTGTTATAATTGGTCTTTAATTTTATTTAGTTCAGCCTTTACACGCTCAAGTTTTTGAATTATATCAAAATTGGAGAGTGTTTTTTGTTTCTCTTCTTTTAAATGGGTTTTGGCGCCATCAAGAGTAAAACCTCTTTCTTTTACCAAATGATAAATTAATTGAAGGTTTTTGATGTCTTGAGGTGTAAATTTCCTGTTCCCCTTCGCATTTTTCTTAGGCTGAAGCACGTCGAATTCTTTCTCCCAAAAACGAATTAATGAGGCGTTTACACCAAAGGCACGGGCTACTTCGCCAATACCATAATATCTTTTTTCAGGGAGTTCTATCTGCATTAATCCAGTGATTGATTTTCTTGATTAGCGAATTTCAACATGTTCTCGAATTCTTCTGGTGATAAACTACCATAGTAGAAATTCATTGGGTTGATTCGGTCATTATCTTTCCAGACTTCATAGTGCAAGTGCGGTGCTTCTGAGCGGCCTGTGCTTCCTACAAAACCTATTAAATCACCTCGTTTTACTTTTTGTCCCTTTTTAACATTATACTGGCTCAAATGCCCATATAGGCTCAAATAGCCATAACCGTGATCTATACGAATGTGCTTTCCATAACCAGATGAGTTATTATCTGCCCTGGTTATCTTGCCATCTCCAGAAGCATAAACAGGCGTGCCTCTTGGGGCAGTGAAATCCATTCCGTAATGCATTTTCCTTGCCTTTGTAAAAGGATCTGATCTCCATCCATAACCAGAAGCCATGCGCTTTAAGTCTTCATTGTTTATAGGCTGAATTGCAGGTATGGACATTAATAACTTCTCCTTCTCTTCTGCCAGTTTTGTAATCTCATCCAACGACTTCGATTGAATGGCAATTTGCTTTTTAATGATATCCAATCTTTTTGTTGTAGAAATAATCATTTCAGAATTGTTGAAGCCTTCTAAAGATTTATATCTGTTTATACCACCAAAACCAGCTTTTCGCTGTTCGTCTGGTATAGGGTTAGCTTCAAAATATAATCTGTAGATGTTATTGTCCCTATCTTCTATGTTACCTAGAACCTCTTCAATTTGTTCCATTTTCTTGTTCAGTAACTCGTACTGAAGCTCGTAATTTTTTACTTCACGAGATAGTGAAAGTTCTCTTGGCGTGTTGACAAGATTGGTGTTTAGAAGAAGAATAAGACCTAAAAAACCAAAAAGGCATGCCCCCAAAATAAAGAAGGTTATATTTCTATAACGTTTAGATTTTTCGGGTTCTATCTTACGGTACGACAGCGTGTCTGGGTCGTAATAGTATTTTACCTTAGACATGTATGTTATTTATCCTATTTTTGTTCTTTAATTATTAGGGAACAAACAAATATAAAAATAGTTTTATATAAACCGTTACAATTTGTAAAAGCTTAGCATTTTAGATGAATTCAAAAGATACAAGAACTCAATTTCTGAATTTTTTCAAGGGAAAAGAACACAAAATAGTGCCTTCTGCGCCAATGGTCATTAAAGATGACCCAACCCTGCTTTTTACAAATGCGGGTATGAATCAATTTAAAGAATATTTTTTAGGAATAAGCCAATCTAAAAATTCTAGAGTAGTTGATACTCAAAAATGTTTACGCGTAAGTGGTAAGCATAATGATTTAGAAGAAGTTGGTAAAGATACCTATCACCATACTATGTTCGAGATGTTGGGCAACTGGAGTTTTGGTGATTATTTTAAGGAAGAGGCTATTACCTGGGCTTGGGAGTTGTTGACAGAAGTTTTTAAAATCGATAAGGATAGTCTTTATGTATCGGTATTTGAAGGAAGTAATGATGCGGATCAATTAGAACTGGATACAGAAGCATTCAAGCTTTGGAAGAATATTGTACCTGAAGATAGAATTATCATGGGTAACAAAAAGGATAATTTCTGGGAAATGGGCGATCAAGGTCCATGTGGACCATGTTCTGAAATTCATGTTGATATCCGATCTAAAGAAGAAAAGGCAAAAGTATCTGGTGCGAGCTTGGTAAACCAAGATCACCCGCAGGTAGTGGAAATATGGAACCTCGTATTTATGCAATATAATCGTAAAGCAGATGGTTCATTAGAAAGTTTGCCTGCAAAACATGTAGATACAGGTATGGGCTTTGAGCGTCTGTGTATGGTATTGCAAGGTGTACAATCTAACTACGATACGGATATTTTTATGCCATTAATTCGTGAAATAGAAGTCATTACTAATTCCGAATATGGTAAGAATGAGGAAAATGATATAGCAATACGTGTAATAAGTGATCATATACGTGCAGTAGCTTTTTCAATTGCAGATGGTCAATTACCTAGTAATACAGGTGCTGGTTATGTAATTAGAAGAATACTTAGAAGAGCAGTTCGTTACGGATTTACATTTTTGGATACCAAAGAACCTTTTATGTTTCGTTTGGTTAATGTGTTGACTAAATCTTTAGGGGATGCATATCCTGAATTGAAAGAACAAAAGCAGTTAATTGAAAATGTAATTAAGGAAGAAGAGAATTCTTTCTTGAAAACATTAGATCAAGGTTTGGTATTGCTTGATACAATTATTAAAAATACTAAAGGAAAAACAGTCGATGGTGGTAAAGCTTTTGAGCTTTATGATACTTTCGGTTTTCCTATAGATTTAACGGCTTTAATTTTAAGTGAAAAGGGGTATCAATTAGATGAAGCTGGTTTTGACGAGGCTATGCAACAACAGAAAAATCGTTCTAAATCTGCATCAGTCGTTTCAAAACAAGATTGGGAAATATTACAAGAAGATAACGAACAAGAATTTGTTGGTTATGATATGCTTGATGTTGAAGTAAAGATCACTAAATACCGTAAAATCGTTTCTAAAAAGGATGGAACCCAGTTTCAATTGGTATTTAATCTCACTCCATTTTACGCTGAAGGTGGTGGTCAAGTAGGTGATAAAGGTTATTTAGAAGATGCACATGGCGATGTTGTTTACATTATCGACACCAAGAAAGAAAATAATGAGATTATTCACTTTGCTAAAAACCTACCAAAACATTTAGGAGAAAGTTTTAAAGCGGTAGTAGATAAAAAACAACGTAGTAGAACAGAGGCGAACCATACGGCAACGCATTTGTTGCACCAAGCACTTCGTGAAGTTTTAGGTAAGCATGTAGAACAAAAAGGTTCTTCGGTACATTCCAAATATTTGAGATTTGATTTTTCGCATTTTTCTAAAATGACAGCAGAAGAATTAAGGGAGGTAGAGAATTTTGTTAATGCACGTATAGATGGTCATTTGCAACTTCAAGAACAGCGAAATGTACCTATGAAAGTAGCTATTGATGATGGAGCTATGGCATTGTTCGGTGAAAAATATGGAGATGCTGTTAGAACTATTCGTTTTGGACAATCTATAGAACTTTGTGGAGGTACCCATGTTAAAAATACTGGTGATATCTGGCAATTTAAAATTAAATCTGAGGGTGCGGTAGCTGCTGGTATTCGTAGAATTGAAGCAATTACGGGTGATGCGGTAAAAGATTTTCATATAGATAATGATATGCTTTTAACCAAGATAAAAGATGTGCTGGGTAACACTCAAGACCCGGTTAAGTCGGTATCTGGTTTACAAGAAGAAAATAGCAATCTTAAAAAACAAGTAGCTGAGTTATTGAAAGATAAGGCGAAGAACTTAAAAGGAGAATTGCTGTCAGAACTTAAAGAAGTAAACGGAATACAATTTCTAGCTAAAAAAATTGATTTGGATGCATCGGGAATCAAGGATTTAAGTTTTGAAATGGGTAATCAGAAAGATAATTTATTTCTTTTGTTTGGTTCTGAGCAAAATGGTAAAGCATTATTGTCTTGCTATATTTCAAAGGAACTAGTGGCTTCTAAAAATTTGAATGCAGGTACTATAGTAAGGGAGCTTGGTAAGTATATTCAAGGAGGCGGTGGTGGTCAACCATTTTTTGCAACCGCAGGAGGTAAAAATCCTGGAGGTATTGATGAGGCATTAACAATGGCAGAGAGCTATATCAAATAAGTAATTCCAGTTTAAGAAATTCGTAATACGATACTAATTCCAATAGATGAATCTCTTAACGAAAATATCATTATCAAAAGCCCAAAATCAGATTGATTATTCTAGTCAATTATTGCTTTTGGGCTCTTGTTTTTCTGAAAATATAGGTGCTAAACTTGAGTATTATAAATTTCAAGGGCTGCAGAATCCGTTCGGGATTTTGTTTCATCCGTTGGCTATTGAAAAAGTAATTCAAAGGGCGGTTCAGGAGTATGTTTATACTGAAGATGATGTGTTCTTTATAAATGAACAATGGCATTGTTTTGATGCGCATTCAGAACTCAGTAATCCATCCAAAGAAAAATTAATTTCAGATTTAAATCGTGAGGTAGAACAGACATTGGTTCAATTAAAACAGACGAGTCACGTAATTATTACTTTAGGTACTGCTTGGGTGTATCTAAAGACGATAAGCGCACAAGTTGTGGCAAATTGTCACAAAGTGCCTCAGAAAGATTTTACAAAAGAATTATTAAGTGTTTCGAAGGTAAAAGAGAGTCTTCAGCGTATTATTGCCTTGGTGAAATCAGTAAACCCAGAAGTGCAATTTATATTTACCGTATCACCAGTTAGGCATCTAAAGGATGGTTTCGTTGAAAACCAGTTGAGTAAAGCGCATTTAATTTCGGCTATTCATCAAGTCATTGACAGTGATGGGATTTCGTATTTTCCTAGTTATGAAATAATGATAGATGAACTTAGGGATTATCGTTTTTATGCTAAAGATATGATTCATCCAAGCGAAATAGCAATAGAATATATTTGGGAGAAATTTGTAGAAGTATGGATTGATGAAACTAGTAATGGAGTAATGAAAAAGGTAGATGAAATTAAGCGCGGTTTGCAACATAGGGCTTTTAATCCCGAAGGAGAGGCACATCAAAAGTTTTTAAAATCACTCACACACAAAATTGCGTATATACAGAATGCACATCCATTTATGGATTTTAAAACTTCAAAAGCATGAGGAAATTTGTAGCAGGCGTTTTAATTACTTTGGCAATTGTTTTTATTGTTCGTTCCTGCAATGATGGTAATGTAGATAAATCCATTCTTGAGGAAAACTCCATGCTCATTCAGCAAGAGATAACTAACGTTTCTAAATTGATAGTAACCGAAGGTCATTTTTCTGAAGTTTATAATTACAAAGATTCTAAGGAGCTTTTTGGCCCTTTGCTAAGAGCAGAAAAAAAGGCATTGGTTGTAGTAAATGCAGATGTAACCGTAGCATATGATTTAAGTCTCATTAATTTTGAGATTGATGAAGCAACAAAGACAGTCAAAATAAATAGCATTCCAGAAGCTGAAATAAAACTAAATCCAGATTTTGAATATTATGATGTAACTGCAGATTACTTAAATCAGTTTGATGCTGCAGATTACAATAAAATTAAAAAAACGGTCAAAGCTTCCTTAATGAAAAAAGTAGAAGCTTCTTCGCTTCGTAGCAATGCAGAAAATAGACTGATCAGTGAGTTACAGAAATTCTACATTCTTACCAATTCTATGGGGTGGCGTTTAACATATCAAGATCAAACCATAGAATCTTTAGAAGGTGTACAAGTAGTTAAGCCATAGTTGTAACAGTTGCCAATTCTAGTCCGTCATCAATTAATTGCCCAAGTTTAGGTTGGTCTAGTTTAATATTTTCAAGATGTTTCTTTATGCTTTCGGCTAATTTCTTTTCGTTGCTTAGAATTGCCAATTCATAAATTTCAATAGGCAATAACCAATCATTTGGATATTTTTCTTGTATTACTTCAAAAACTTTTGTTCTAGAGATTATAGTGTTATTGCCCTCTCTAAAATCACGAATTAATTTATAGTAAGACTCCAATTCGGTTAAGCCTTCTTGATGATTGTTGTAACAGTTGGTGCTTAAAGAATGGTCTAAAAGGTCAAAACTCTTTAAATCTCCAGGACCGTGGTATGCAGAAACGATTTCTTCTCCAATGGCCATGTTATACAATTCATCGTAAGATTCAAAAAGAATATCATTTTTGTAGGTAACCTTACAATTTTCGAAAGTGATTAAAATAATACGACCTTGAAGGTTACGCGTACCGGTTACAATTTTACCGGTAACATTGATTCCGCCGGTAAAGTCTAAGGATACGATTTCTCCTTCGTAAATTTTGTATGCTTTTAGATCGCGCGGACTCATATCTTCTATAGGTATATTTATCCCTTTTAGTCTCCCAATAGGTGAGCCAAAACCTGTTTCATGTTGATTTACATCTTGCCCAACTAATTCTTTTTCTCTGTATGCAAGTGCTGATTTCCCTTTAGTCTGAAAGTAGATAGGTTTACCATCATGAGAAATTAAAGATTCGAAATTACCAGATACTTGTAATCCAGTACTCAGTTCTATGGTTCCTAATTCCTTAGAGTCTATAAGTTTCTGTAAACCTGATAATCCGCCCTTTCGCAGCGCCATTGTATTAGCAAAATCTTCCAGTACCTGACTTAAAAAGGCAAAATCTGGTGTAACGAATAGTTGTGGTTGAGGTTTGGTAATATCAAAAGATGTTCTTGCCGCCTCTATAGAATAGGGTAGTTTTTTGACCTTGTCGGTCATACACCATTGACTTTCCCCTATAGAAGATAAAAGTCCCGCACCATAAATTTTAGGGTCTTCTAGAGAGCCTATTAACCCGTATTCAACTGTCCACCAATGAAGATTTCTTATAAAAGCCATTTCACTAGGTTCACCCATATTATCTTGAAGAAATTCTATATGTTTTTCAGCTTTTTCAATTTCTTCTAAAGCAGTCCCTTTTGCTTCTTTAATAATAGATAGATGGCGTACCGCTTCATAAAGTTCAAAATCTTTTGCACTTGAAATAGCTTTACAGCCAATCTCTCCAAAACGTCTTAAATATGCCGCATATTCTGGATTTGCAATTATAGGGGCATGTCCTGCGCCTTCATGAATTATATCTGGGGCTGGTGTATAAGCTATATTTTCGAGTTGTCTAATATCTGAAGCAATAACAAGTACATTATACGCCTGAAACTCCATAAATGCCGCAGGTGGTATAAAACCATCAACAGCCACTGCAGCCCAGCCTAAATCCTTTAAAATACGGTTCATGCCGTACATGTTAGGTATATTGTCTATAGATATACCTGTCTTGCGTAAACCATCGGTATAGGACTTATGGGCTACCTTACTGAGGTAATCCACATTTTTACGCATTACGTAGCGCCATACAGCTTGGTTAACTGGCGTATAATCCTCATAATTTTGAGGCTTAATATACTGTCTTAAATGTTTAGGAAGTTTATCCAAGATAGGATTGCTTTCATATTCAGAAGTATTCATACGCTTAAGTTTTCTAGAGTTTACTCTAATTATTTCTATTAAATATAGAATTTACAGATCAATTAATTGTTAATATTATTTAAATTGGTAAATAAGACTTATTAAATATATATTTAAAGGAATAATTACTTTATAAGCACAAGTTATATTCGAAAAAAAGGAAAAAGTATGGTGGAGAAACTGGATTTTATAGATAGGGAGATATTAAAGATTTTACAGAAAGATGCTAAGACGGGTGCCAAAACTATAGCAGAGCAATTAGGATTGACAAAAACACCCGTTTATGAACGTATTAAACGATTAGAGCATGACGGGTTTATAAAGAACTATGTAGCTTTATTAAACAAGGATAAAATAGAGGAGAGCATAACGGTATTTAGCTTTGTTTCTTTAGAGGCACAAAAAGGAGCAATGATGGATGATTTCTTTGAGCAGGTTATGAAATATCCAGAAGTGGTAGAATGTTTTGTTGTGGGTGGTGAGTTCGATTTTCTATTAAAAGTCGTAGTAAAAAACCTTGATGCATATTATAATTTTGCAAAATTTAAAATTGCTTCATTACCTAGTATTGGAGGTGTTAAAAGTGCATTCGTTTTAAATGAGGTAAAGAATAATACTAATTTTCCATTATTGTAAATAAAAAAAGAGGCTGTCAATACATGTACTGACAGCCTCTTTTTTTAAGTAGATATTTTATTATTTTAAAGCAATAGCATTAGGTGGGTATTGTTCTAATATTTGAGAGACAAATTCTCGAATACGTTCTTCCTTTTTAGCAATATTGCTTGTGTTTGACAATGTGCCAACACCTTTTCCTTGCCATACTAGCTCATTTGATTTGTTATCAATTAAATCGATATAAAGAGAGCCTTGTGTACTAGCACTTACACTAGTTCCTCCCCAGCCAAAACCAGGACCCCAAGCCCATGGGTTGTATCCCCATCCCCAGGCACCGCCCCAACCGTAGTTGTTATTGTAGACATCAACTCTTTCTTGTTCTTTGGTGAAAATACTCACTAACAAATCTGGTGTCTCAGATTTCACGAAGCCTCTAGAACTCATTTCAGTTTCAATGGCGCGTAGAATTCGTTTCTTATCTAAATCTGATATTTGTGCTTTATCAACACCTGTCTTATAGAAGGCGTAGGTTTTGTAGCCATTAAAATCTGCTTTTTGGTCGTAATCTGAAAGAACACTTACAGAAGAACAAGAAGAAATAAGGACTAGAAGTAGCAATGGTAAACCAAGTAATTTGATGTTTTTCATAACGTTATATTTTTTAAAGACTCAATTTTCTGATAGAATTAAGTACAAATATCATGCCGAGCTATGTTAAAAACTTACTGCATATTAGTTTTTGGGTCATATCCATACGGGCAATGTCTACAACCACTTTCACAACAATAACCTCTTTTTAAGTGATACTGTTTTGTAAAAACTCTAAATCCGTTTTCAGACCAGTAAAAATCTCCTTCCTCTATCGGAATTATCTCTTTCATGTAATCGTTGATTTTTAATGATATAAAGTTAATTCTTTCTGTTGATAACCTTGGTAGTTAATGACTTGAAGATAGACGTAAAAGCGCTTAAGCTTAGCTTTGGCATTTAATCGGTTTTGTTGGCAACAAAAACCGGTAAGTTTTTAGCAAGGGATTTTTGGCTTTATCTTTGTTATAGTAATACCAAAGTAAATCTATGATATTGGTTTTTAGACATTTCTTCTATAAAAATTATGTGGGGCTTTCACTATGGCCCTTTATATTTTTAAAAACTAGAAGTTTAAAAAATGACGATGTACTCATAAATCATGAAAAAATTCATTTACGTCAACAACAAGAATTATTGATTTTACCTTTTTATGTACTTTACTTAACCGAGTGGGCAATTAGAGCCATTTGGTATTTAGATTCTTATAAGGCTTATCAGAATCTTAGTTTTGAGCAAGAGGCATATATGCATGAAAATAATATGGATTATCTGTCTAGCCGCAGAACATTTAGCTTTATTAAATATCTTTGGCGTTAAATTCGCCCTACTTGCAAAGCATCAATCAACTTGTTGAACATCCTTTATTATCAGAAAAGCAAGTTACCCTTGTCTTAAAACGCGAAGATTTACTGCATCCTTTCATTTCTGGTAATAAATACAGAAAGCTCAAATACAATTTATTGGCTGCCAAAGCAGAAGATCAAAATACCTTATTGACCTTTGGCGGAGCATATTCTAACCATATTGCAGCTACCGCATATGCGGCGAAAGAGAAAGGATTTCGTGCAATAGGGGTTGTACGTGGCGAAGAGCTAGAAAATTCTTGGCAATCAAATTCTACATTATCTCGGGCTTATGAAGATGGAATGCGTTTTAAATTCATTAGTAGAAATGACTATCGTAAGAAAGAAGATCCCGAGTTTATTGAACAGTTAAGAAAAGAATTTGGAGAGTTTTATTTAGTGCCTGAAGGAGGAACAAATAGCTTGGCTATAAAAGGATGTGAGGAAATTTTGACACATAACGATAAGGAATTCAATATTGTTTGTACAAGTGCTGGAACAGGCGGTACGGCATCCGGATTAATAAATGCTTCTTTTTCACATCAAAGAGTATTAGGATTCTCCGCCCTAAAGGGAGATTTTTTAAAAAATGATATTCAGAAATTAGCCAGTAATGACCGATGGGATTTAAATACCGATTATCATTTTGGTGGGTATGCAAAAATATCCGAAGAGCTAATTAATTTTATAAATGACTTTAAGGAAAAAACTAAAATTCCTTTAGACCCTATTTATACTGGAAAAATGATGTTTGGGTTGTTCGATATGATCAAGCTTGATATTTTTGTGCCAAATACTAAAATTCTAGCAATACATACCGGTGGCTTGCAAGGAATTGTTGGCATGAATAGTGTACTGGAAAAGAAAAATTTACCTTTGTTGAATATATGAAAAAGATAATTTTATTGGCGTTGTTGGTGGGTTTAGGTTTTACCTCTTGTAAATCTAAAAAAAGGTATTCAGACCAGTTGAGAACTAAAAACGTTCAAAATGAACGAAGTAAATCAACAACTACTAATTCTAAAAAAATAGGGAAAGAAGATTTACCTGCAGAACCTTCAAAATTTATACAATTTAGAATAGACTCTCCACCCGATTACATTTCTACATTTGCAGAAACAGCCCAATTAGAAATGATGGGTTATGGAATACCTGCAAGTATAACCTTAGCACAAGGTCTTTTAGAAAGTGGAAATGGCAAAGGTGAATTAGCTATGAAAACGAACAATCATTTTGGGATAAAATGCCATAAAGGTTGGGAGGGTGATTATGATTTTCATGATGACGATGAAAAAGGAGAGTGTTTTAGAAAATACAACCATCCTATGTATTCATTTAGAGACCACAGTATATTTTTAACTACAAGGTCTAGATATGCTTTTTTATTCGATTTAAAACATACGGATTATAAAGGTTGGGCGAGAGGATTACGAAAAGCAGGTTACGCAACAGATCCAAGATACCCGCAGAAGCTTATTTATTTAATAGAGAAATATGATTTGCATAAGTATGATAGGCAAATAAAAAAAGCAGGTTATGATAATACAACTATAGTTGCTACAGATTCAGATAACATACACACAGTACAAAAAGGAGATACTTTATATTCATTGTCTAGAAAGTATTATATGAGTGTTGATGAACTTATGCAATTGAATAATTTACGTAGTTCTGACTTGTCTATTGGGCAACCTATTAAAGTAAAAAAATAGTAAAATCAATTAAGAGAAATGATTTATCAAAGAAGTAGTGCCTTGTTTGCTGAGGCTAAAAAATATATACCTGGAGGAGTAAATTCTCCTGTACGTGCATTTAAAGCCGTTGGCGGTGATCCAATTTTTGTAAAGAAAGCAAAAGGAGCTTATTTATATGATGAGGATGGCAATAAGTTAATTGACTATATAGCATCTTGGGGTCCATTAATTTTAGGGCACGCATATGAACCTGTTATAAAAGCAGTTGTTGAAAAAGCGCAAAATGGTACTTCTTTTGGTATGCCTACCGAGATTGAAACAGAGCTAGCTAAGCTAGCTATCTCTATGGTGCCTAATATGGACAAGATAAGGTTTGTAAACAGCGGTACAGAAGCTTGTATGAGTGCTGTACGTTTGGCAAGGGGTTATACCGGTAAAGACAAAATCATAAAATTTGCTGGTTGCTACCACGGGCATTCAGATTCGTTTTTAATTCAAGCGGGTAGTGGGGCCGTAACTTTTGGTAGTCCTAATAGTCCAGGTGTTACCCAGGGCACGGCAAAAGATACATTGTTGGCAGCGTACAATGATTTGGCTGGGGTCAAAAAATTGGCTCAAGCAAATAAAGGTGAATTAGCTGCAATTATTATTGAGCCTATAGCCGGTAATATGGGTTGCATAGTGCCTACCGATGAGTTTATAAAAGGTTTACGGGAAATATGTACCCAAGAAAATATCTTATTGATATTTGATGAGGTAATGACAGGTTTCCGTTTAGGAAAAGGCGGTGCACAAGAAGTATTGAATATAAAAGCTGATATTGTTACTTATGGAAAAGTTATTGGTGGCGGTTTGCCAGTAGGTGCTTTTGCTGCGCGAACAGAAATAATGGATTATCTAGCGCCTGATGGTCCTGTATATCAAGCAGGAACTTTAAGTGGAAATCCACTTGCCATGAGTGCAGGTTTGGCAATGTTGACCGAGTTGAACAATGCCCAGGAAGTATTTAAAAGTCTAGCAGAGAAAACAGCATATTTACATAAAGGTATTGGGGAAGTGCTTACTGAGAAAAATGTACCGCATCAAATCAATCGTTTTGGTAGTATGATCTCCGTCCATTTTACCGATGAGCCTGTGGTTGATTTCGAATCTTCTGCAAAAGGTGATAACGACACCTTCAAGAAATATTTTCACGGTATGTTAGAAAGAGGAATTTATCTACCTCCAAGTGCCTTTGAAAGTTATTTTCTAAACGATGCATTAAGTTATGAAGATTTAGATGCAACTATAAATGCACTAAAGGAAATCGACTTATAGCAAATCAGATTATATATGAATAACAGAAATAAAAAAAGAGCCCTTATGCAAGGCTCTTTTTTTATGCGTGATTATTTTTTTATTTGAAATTGTACTGAACACCCAACTGAACAGCATTTGAGAAAAACTGGTCTATAGTAAAGTAAGAGTAGTTTAAATTGATAGTAGTAAAGTTTTTAATTCTATAAGACAATTCACCTTCATACCGTTGAAAAGTAGGTTCGTCTTGTTCTGCAAAAAGTGAGAAGTCACTTTTTAGATTAAAATCTGAATCTTCATTTCCTAACTGTAATTGTAATCCTCCACCGGCAAAAAGTCTATCTTCTGTTAACCAATATGGAAATCCGTTTCTTCTGTCTTCAGAACCAACACCATAGGCGCCTTCAGCCAAAGGTCCAATTTTAAACTTATCTAAATTAATTAGATGGTATTCTAACCTTGTGCCGCCCAATGCGTAGTATTGACTATCTGTATAATAATCTCCTTTCACATAAAATTCGTGATTCAGGTTCTGGGAATACTCAAATTCTTGCGTAGCCTTAACTTGAATATCATAGATGTTTAAATCATATCCAGGTCCGGTAGTAACAGGATTAGTTTTAAGAGCTAAAGAAGATTTGTTGTTGTCTCCAATAAAATCTATACCCGTTTTTACGTGAAAGAATAATTTATTGAAGTTGTCAAGTTCTACTTTTGCACCAACATAAAACGGACTTTTTTTGTTAGATTCCTTCTTGTACATATATTCTACACCCAATAAATCTCTACCTATATCATTTGGTACCAATGTGTCTTTTAAAACAGAATATGCAGTACCTTGAACAATAGAGAACTGATGAAAATCTAATTTTGTATTGTAAAATCCAAAATTGAAAGCATTGTTAAATAATGTAGGGTTAAACTCATCGGCTATAGCAGTAGAAGTTAGACCTATAGAATGGCCTTTCTTTTTTCTTGCTTCAATCTCTGATTTTTTGACAATAGCATCATCCATTAGAATTTTGAATTTACTTATGTATAGTGATTGTTTATCGTCGGATTCAGTTTTCACCTCATTGTTAAAAGCTATTTTAAAATCAGAATCAATTTTAGAAGATGGTATGTTCATGGCAATTTCACCGGCACCGTTTACATCACCTTTTAATAATAGCAACTTCACCATGTGGTTCATAGTTTTATAATCTCTAGGATTTTTTTCTATATGGTCAGCATACACTTTCTTTAGATATCTACCATTGGCAAATTCTAAATTCCAATCTAATAATTTTGATATGGGTATAGTATTGGTACAGGTACTCCAATCTAATGCTTTTTGGTATTGGGTATATTGCGCAAATAATAATGCTATATTTTTAGACAGCCTTATAAGGTCTGGTCTACAAGGTTCAATATCCTGTAATTCTTCAACCGCCTTATCTGGATCATTGACCAATAAGTATCTTGTGTAATATTCGAAATCTGTAAACTTTTTGCTTGCTATAGTTTTCGTTTTTTTCTTCCACTCTTTAACAACTTCCGGAGAAATATTCCCGCATTTTTGCCATAATTCTGCCTTTTCAAAATTTAGTTTATCGGCATAGACATGGCTAATTGAAGTTGCTAAATCTTTATTAGAAATACTACAGGGTTCAATAGCATCAAGTTTGCTCAAAAGATCTTCGTAATTAGACTTTACTAGAAATTCGTAATAGGTCAATTTATTCGCTTCAGTGGGTTCTAAAGTATATAGTACTTCTAAGACTTGTTCTATGATTTTGGTGTTGTCGTCAGTATTGAAATCCTGATAATATTCTTTTAGAATAGCTACGTCATTTTGTCCCCATTCCATTTGTCTCTCCATCCACATTTTTTTGACAGCAGGCGATGGATAATTACTTACGGTGCTAATATTTCTAGAAAAATCTGCATAAGAGCTAGAAGGATTTTTAAGGTACATGCCATTTAATTGAGACCACAATTCCTCGGTTTTTCCTTGTGCTTCCATGCCTTCGGCATAAGTAACTATTTGTTGGTCATTAATGAATTTATTATCCTTAAATAACTTCTCCATTAAATTTGTTGCCTGTTCTGTTTTTTCCTCCACAACCAATCTGTCGATTTTTTGCTTTAACGGAACCATAGTTTGCTTACTCTTATTATACGATTTATAATCGTTTTTTGTATTGGTAATTAAAGTTGAGGTTGTGCCTATAAGTGTTCTTATTTCTGGTCTAATATCTGGTACACTAATATTTGGGGTGTTGGTTTTAATGCTATACAGAAAACCGTTCAATAAAGGAACCGAACTAAACTCAACTTGGTTAAAGAATAATTGTTCATGTACCTTAACATTATTATGTTCTTCAACATACATTAGCCAATAAGAGTCCTTTTTCTCGTCAGAATTTAAAGAACTGGAAACCTCGTATTGCCCTTCGTAACTTAAGTGGCGTATACTTTGGTAACGCCAGTCCATAGCTGCTTCTGTAGATTGTTTGGCGGTTAAAAACTTCATGTAAGGGTGTCTTCGCTTATAATCTACAATATGCTTTTTTAGTTCACCGATAGCGTTCGTTGTACTTCCAATTTTTAAAATATCATTGGTATTTAATACATGTGACCAAATCCCGGTATATAGGTAAGTAGATTCTAAAGCCCATTGATCTTTTTGGGATATTTCATATCCGCTGCTTAAACGTGGGTAGTCAAAAAACTTATTGTTTAATGGGTCTGGGTCAAACTCTCTATTTCCACCTTTATACACATCTCCTGAAAAAGAAGTATGTACAAAATTTAAGCTAGGAAAACCTTTCTTTAAAGCTATAAGACCTAGACTATCTATTTGATTGTCTGGGGCTGCGTATGAGCTTGGTAATGTTTTTGATACATCGTCTTCCCATTTATTAGCAGAAGCTTTGGCGTTATCTAGAATTAGATCAGTGTCTTTCCATAACTTTTTAGAAAGCGGAAGGTCGTTATAACCACGAAAACCAAGTTCATGACCTATATTGGTAAATTCGTTGGTAAGCCATTTGTTGGTGCCATTCTCATTTTTACCATCTAATAATCCGGTTTGATCCCAACTTTTAAAATTAGCATCGCCAGTGTTTTTTTCATTAGCATTAAAAGTTACATAAGCAGAGTATTTTATATCTTCTTCTTGTGCAAATTTCTTCATTTTAGGCCACCAGTCTGCTTTTAACATCTCAGATTTACTGATGCCATTTTGTATGTTGATGGCTTTTCCGTTGTCATCATACATAGCGGCTGGAAAATCATCGAGAAATAAAGTTCCAATATTTGCAATTGGATAAGGAATACCCTCTAGCCCTAATAAACTTGCGGAAAATAAAAGGCCTCTCATTTCCTTTTTTAGAATTTGAGATGAGTTGTAAAGAATTACTTTTCCATTGCCTATTCTATTTTCTATTAAGACAGGGTAGTTTTTGTTGTTGTGGGCGGCTACTAAAACATTAACGTGACTAGAAAAGTTAGAGCCATCAAAACCAAGGTGAACTGTTTTGTTATCAAAACCACGCCCTTGCATACCAGGGAATAGGGCTTTATTGAAGAACAACCCTGATGCTTCTCTATTCGTACTCCAGTCAGCATCTGGTGTCATTCCAAAAAAGTAAGATAAACGTTCATCTTTAGCTGCTTTGGTAACGAAAAGTGTTCCGCCCTTAGATACGAATTTTAAAAGGCTATCTATGGCAGTAGTACTTAAACCAGCAGTTTCGTGAACAGTTATCACTCTTGTAGTCGGTGAAATATTAAGTTTCTCGTTGAATTGATTTACCCATAGCGTTTTATGTGCAATTTTGGAATAGTCTAAAGCCTTTGCTAAATTCTCGGTTTCAAGAATAGCGCTATAATTTGTAGGTTCAATTAAGAATTGTACAAGAGGCTCCTCCGTACTTTTTTCTGGAATATTAAATTTATTGTTAGACTTGTATAATTCCTGTTGGCAACTGGTCAACAAGCTAAAGGCTATAAGTAGTGATAAATAACCTATTTTTTTTGCTATCATGGCTTGGTGTCTTAAGTTCTAATTAGAGACCGCCTTTGAAACAAAAAATGTTTGGTTCTCAATTAGAACTAACTAAGTACTTTAATAATGATAGGGCATTGAAATTTATTGGTCAAATATTCAAATTCATCCATGAATGAATCATTATAGTGCATTATAGTATGTTTTTGGAGCTATGGAGAGGAATTTGCAAATCGATTAAATGCAAAAAAGACCTGCCCAAAGCAAGTCTTTTTTTTATCCTGATTTTTTAATATTAATCTCTAGAAGTACGTTTTCCATTCTTGCCGTCCCTTTCTTTGTTATGACCGCGCATTTTTTTTCTATTACTCATTTTTTCCCATTTTTCAAATTGGTCATCATTAAGTATAGATTTCATTTCTTTTTTACGTGCAATTTCATGATCTAATCGCTCATTTGCCATAGCGTATTTTTCATCTGCCGTCAGTACTTTTTTACCTTCTTCCTTACTGGCTTTTCTCTCGGTTATTTTAGCCTTTCTAGTCTTCGCATCTTCAGTTAGAATCTGTTTGATTTTTGCTTGCTGAGAATCATTTAAGTCTAAAGCCAAAGTCATTTTTTTTGTTTGGATAGTTGCGATTTGTTCTGGAGTAAAATCCTTCATATCGCCTCTGTTTCCTTTTTTACTATGATCTTGTGCGCTTGCGGTTATGCCTGCCATTATTAATATGGCCATTACTAGTTTTTTCATGTTTTTTATTTTTTGTATTTGTTACTTGGACATGAATTTTACAGATAGGTTTAAGGATCATAATCACTTTAGTAAATATTTAACGAGATTAAGAAAGTTTTAAAAATCAAAAAGCGCGGCTTTAGGGCCGCGCTTTTAAGTAGGTAAGTTCTTTAATGTTTTTTAATTCTGTTGAGTCCTGCCCTCAATGTTTTTGTAGGGATTGATAACTATATCAACATCTTGTTCGTAAGTAGTATTTACAATATCCTCTTGTACATTATCATTTGTGTTTTGGTGGTATATCACAGAAGCACAGATAAAACAAGCTAGGTAAATAAGACTCTTTAATTTGTTGGTCATGATTTGGGGGTTTTAAATTCATTGCTAATCTAAAAAACAATAACGCATGAAAAAGCCCATTGTTGTGTAATGGGCTTTTTTTGATGTTTAGGATATCTAATATGTGGTAAACATATTACATTCATCGATGATATTGGTTTTTCATCGATAGGTGCATTTAATCGATGTTTTTACGTGTTCTTATTTTGGGTCAAGAATGACGTTAATACGCTCAGAAACATCGTCGTAATGATATTTTGTCATCATATCAGATGTTCTATTTTTCGCATTTCTAATATCTCGTTTCAAAATATTTAATTCTGCTCTCGCTATAGTTCTAATATCAGATTGACTGGTGTTGACAACTGTTGATTTTCTGTAGCCACCAAAATCTGAAGCCTTTGCTTGGTTTTCTGCGGTCAATAGGTATTCCAAGCGATCAATATGTGCTTTTTGAAGGTTTCTTCTATAGGTATCAATTGATTTGCCGTTTTTTGTTTCAGACCAAATACCCTTTCTTAGTTCGCTCATCATTTGAACCAATGTATAGGCTTCGGCCTTATCTATGGTTTCATATTCAATTAATCTAGCCATTTTTCCTAAGCTAAGTACATTATTAAGTGTACGTACTTGCATAGAACGCATTTGCTCTAAGAATCCTGAATACTCTGTACGGTCAAGAATATCTTGATCTAGCATCCACATAGGCGTATTAAATAATTGCTTTTGTAAAAACGCCATTGCTTTTTGTTGATGGGCTTTAGGAACTGCAGTGTATACCGCTCCTTCTTGATCATAAGTTTTATGGTTTTCGTAAACCCCACCTATGTTGTTGGAAACATGCCCCATGTATCTATTGAATTGGGAGAATACTTGACCGTATAATTTATTTAGGTCTTCGTAGTTCTTACCATCCTCGGCTGTCCATTCAATTAATTTAGGAACAATCCTTTTTAAATTGGCAATACCATATTCACTTGCCTTCATTGCATCATCACCTAAATCTTCGGTTTGCGAGCTAGGGTCAACGATATCTCCTACCTGTTGATGGCCAAAACGATATAATTGGTCACCACTATGAGCTGTAATCCATTTATCTAATATTGATTTTTCTTCCTCTGCAGTAGTGTTCAAGATTGGCTTGTAACCCCATTGAATAGCATACTTGTCATAAACACCAATGTCAGGCATTAATGCGACACCTTCATCACCAGGTTGGGCTATATAGTTGAAACGGGCATAATCCATTATCGATGGAGCGGTGCCGTATTTCTTTGTAAAAGTTTTAGAACGAAGCGAATCTACAGGGTAAGCAACGCTACTACCCATGTTATGTGGCAGACCTAGAGTATGTCCTACTTCATGAGATGATACAAATCGAATTAACCTGCCCATTACATCATCATCAAAAGAAACGCCCCTAGCCGCTGGATTAATAGCTGCTGTTTGTACAAAGTACCAGTTTCTTAAGAGAGTCATTACATTATGATACCAGTTGATATCAGATTCTAATATTTCACCACTTCGTGGATCACTAACATGTGGTCCATTAGCATTAGGTATTGGTGATGCTAAATAACGCACTACAGAATAGCGTATATCTTCAGGAGACCATTCTGGATCTTCTTCTACAGTTGGTGGCTCTTTGGCAATAATTGCATTTTTGAAACCTGCAGCCTCAAAAGCAACTTGCCAATCTTCTATACCTTGTTTAATGAACGGCACCCATTTTTTAGGTGTAGCTCTATCTACATAGTAGATAATTTGTTTTTTAGGCTCAACGAGTTCGCCATTTTTAAATTTTTCAAGGTCTTCATCTTTAACTTCTAAACGCCATCTATCAAGAAATTTAATAGTCTTACTTTCTTGGGCATCTAAACCATAATCTACTTGACCTCTGGCAAACCAACCAACACGTTCGTCAAAATAACGACGCTTCATCTGTTCTTCAGGTAACAATACCATTGAGTTATTGATTTCTACAGAAATTGAACCTAAACTCTGGTTACTAGGTGCGGCACTTGCCAAATATGTTTTAATGTGGCGTACCTCTACATTTAAAGGGTAACTCTTGATCGATTCAATATAGCCTCTGCCTTCATCTAAACGAGATACCTTATATCTTTTTCTAAATCTATCTGGCATACCAAAAGCTTTGGTATCTTTTATAAAAATATCATTAACCTCAATAACCGTAGTTGGGTTTAGAGAATCTTTTTGAACAGCTTTAATATCAAAAGAATATAAAACTGGCTCAAAATTGGAGTTTAGAACAGCTTCATGAACAGGTAAAGAATCTGCGGCAACCACATCATGCGATACTACACGAAGTAATACCTTTTTATCTTTCTTTTCCCATCGCAGTACCTGTGTATTAATTTTTCCGCCACCAAAACCAATACCTGATGCCGTTTTAGAAATACGGCTTACCATCAACATTTCTTTATTGAAAAGAGAATCTGGAATTTCAAAGAAGTGATTTTCATCAACTATATGTGTTGTGAAAAGTCCGGTATCACTTATGGCATCTTTGGTAATTACCTTATTGTAAGGTTGAATTTTATCTTTTGATGATTTGCCAGCTTCTTGCTCAGTATCTTTTTTCTTCTTTTTAAAGATTTGTCCGTCGGCATTTTGGTAGCCAAGAACACATAATAGGAGTAATAATTTTAATAGTAATTTTCTTTTCATTTTTGAGTTAGTTAGGTAATTTTTCAAAGATTGAAATAATATATGGAACAAATAGTTAATAATTTCTTAAGCCTATTTGTAACATTACCATGAGAAAGGCGTCTATTAAGTAGGAATAAACATTTTTTCATTCTGAATTAGTCAATTATAAAGCCTTTGCAAATAGCAAGGGCTTTATTTTTTTATTCAGTTGAAAACTAAAATATTAGTGGTAGTATAAATTGAAATAGTCCTATTAATAATAGCACTGCAATTAGATTTAGAATAACACCGGCACGTGCCATTTCATGAACCTTTATGTAACCACTTGCAAAAACAATTGCATTTGGTGGTGTAGCCATTGGTAGCATAAAAGCACAACTACTAGCAATTGTAATTGGTATAAGTAAATAGGTGATAGGTATACCAAGACCAATAGCAATACCTGCAACTACAGGCGCAAGAACGGCAACAAGTGCTACATTGCTCATTAGCTCTGTCATAAACAACATTAGTATAATCAATAAAGACGCGGTGAGTAAAATACTTAAATCACTTTGCCCAATAACTGCTGCTACTAAATCTACAATACCAGAAACCGACATACCTTTGGCTAATGAGAGTCCGCCACCGAATAGAATTAGAATTCCCCAGGCGAGCTTTTGGGTATCTTTCCATTGCAAGATAAAATCTCCTTTTTTGAGATTATAAGGTAGTACGAATAGTGTGATGGCTGCAAACATGCTGATCAGTGTATCAGATAAGCCTAAACTCGGAAATATGGAATTGATTAATGTTCTAAATATCCATAGAAATATAGTAACCCCAAATATGGTAAGTACCATTTTTTCTTTTCCAGATGTAGGCCCTAATTTTTGAAGCTCTTTGTGTATAATTGTTTTAGATGCTTTGAATTTTAAGCCGTGAGTAGGAAAAAATACTTTCACCAATACAAAGTAACAAATAGTAATCATAATCAGGGAAAATGGTAGCCCAATGATCATCCATTTTAGAAATGATATTTCAATATTGTATTCATTTTCTAATAAGCCAATTAGAACAGAATTTGGGGGAGTACCAATAACAGTAGCAATGCCACCAGCGTTTGCAGCAAATGCAATCCCTAACATGACACTTAAAGCAAAGTTTCGGTCTCGTTTTGTAAAACCGTCTTCATCTTCTATCAACAGATTAATAACGGACATGGCAATGGGTAGCATAACTACCGTACTGGCTGTATTACTGATCCACATGCTTAATACGGCAGTGGCGATCATAAAACCGAGCACTACTTTATTAGCCGTTGTACCCGTAAGTCTAATGATATTAAGGGCAATACGTTTATGAAGATTGACTTTTTCCAATGCCAATGCCATTACAAATCCACCAAAGAATAGAAAAACTATAGGGCTACCATAATTAGCGCCAACATCACCAATGGGCATCACTTTTAAAATAGGAAAAAGCAGCAATGGCAATAGTGCGGTAACAGATATGGAGACAGCTTCGGTAACCCACCAAATAACCATCCATAGGGCAACAGCAATTACAGCATCTGCATTTTCAGATATAAGTACATTGGGTAAAAAAAGGATAATGAAAAATATGATAGGCCCTGTAAACAGACCTATTTTGCTACTTAAATTCATGCTGGTTGGTTTAGCCAGCTTCTAAGCTACTATTTTTTAACGTTCCTTGAAATGACTATTTTAAAATTTCCACTAAAAGAACGTCATCTTCTTTATAGATTTTAGCCAATTGTTGCTTTGTAATCCCTTTAATGCCTTTGTCCCAAGCTTTATTACTTAAGTCAGACTTTGTTTTAAGGGCGTCAAGCTCCATCTTCTTTTCCGCCTTTAGAATATCGAAAATTACCTTTTCATTTTCAGACAGTTGTAAAGGCTTCTTTTCTGGTCTCATTTGTGGGAAGAACAATACTTCTTGAATCGATGCGTTGTTGGTCATCAACATCACCAAACGATCAATACCGATACCAATACCAGAAGTTGGAGGCATACCATATTCAAGAGCTCTAAGAAAATCTTGATCAATGAACATAGCTTCGTCATCACCTTTTTCAGATAATTTCAATTGGTCTTCAAAACGTTCTCTTTGGTCAATTGGGTCATTAAGCTCAGAATATGCATTTGCAAGTTCTTTACCATTAACCATAAGCTCAAAACGCTCTGTTAACGCAGGGTTGTCCCTGTGCTCTTTGGTAAGCGGACTCATTTCTTTAGGGTAGTCTGTAATAAATGTAGGTTGCACATAATGATGCTCACATTTTTCACCAAAAATTTCATCGATTAATTTACCGATACCCATAGTTTCGTCTACTTCAATACCTAACTTCTTTGCTGTTTCACGAAGTTCATCTTCAGGCATACCAGCTACGTCATAACCGGTATGTATTTTTATAGCTTCAAGAATTGGTACACGTGCATACGGAGCTTTAAATTCAATTTCATGTTTGCCAACGGTTATTTTTGTAGTACCGTTAGAATCCATCGCAATTTTCTCCAATAATTTCTCAGTGGTATCCATCATCCAGTTGTAATCTTTGTATGCAACATACAATTCCATTACAGTAAATTCTGGGTTATGGGTACGGTCCATTCCTTCGTTTCTAAAATCTTTTGAGAATTCATAAACACCATCAAAACCACCAACAATTAACCTCTTAAGGTAAAGTTCGTTAGCAATTCTTAAGTATAAAGGAATATTTAATGCATTATGGTGCGTTAAAAACGGACGCGCAGTTGCACCACCAGGTATAGGTTGTAAAATCGGAGTCTCTACTTCTAAATACCCAGCTGCATTATAAAACTCACGAATACTGGTTGTTATTTTAGTTCTTTTAATGAATGTTTCTTTCACCTTTGGGTTAACAACCAAATCAACATAACGTTGGCGGTAGCGTAATTCTGGGTCGTTGAACTCATCATAAACTTTACCTTCTGCATCCTTTTTAGGTAATGGCAAAGGTCTTAGTGATTTACTAAGCATGGTAAATTTCTTCACCATAATCGTTTTTTCACCTACTTGCGTGGTAAAAAGGTCACCTTCTATACCAATGATATCACCAATATCAAGTAATTTCTTGTAAACATCGTTGTACAAGGTTTTATCTTCACCAGTACAAATTTCATCTCTATTAAAATATACCTGAATACGACCGGTACTATCTTGTAGTTCGGCAAAAGATGCTTTCCCCTGAATACGACGAGACATTAACCTTCCGGCAACAACCACTTGTTTGCCTTCTTCATAATTGGATTTTATGCTTGCTGATGTAGCATCAACAGGATATAAAGCAGCGGGATAAGGATTAATACCCAGTGCTCTTAATTTCTCCAATTTTTCTCTTCTGATAAGCTCTTGCTCCGATAATTGCATGCCGTCGTTTATTTAGCTGGCAAATATAATCGATATGTATTAATCTTTCAATTTAGAAAGCACTAAAGGATATAGTCTTTATGCAAAATTTTTATAGTTGAGTGCTGAACGATGCAATCTATCAATAATTGCAAAATCTTTTTGGTTCATTCCTTTTTTTTAGATGTTGGTGATACCTAGATTTATTATTGTTTTTTTTTATAGCATTTATTTACCAAAAAGTACATCAGTCGAAATGTAATGATGCTGAATAATTAGGGATATATTCTTCCTCTGAAATAATTTTTAAAATGTCATCTTCTAGAGTTGTAATAGGGGTTTCAATAATTCTATTGACTTCCCGTCCGTTTTTATAGAATATAAAAGTAGGAACCCTACGTATATTCAAACCCCATTCTTCGCCTTGAGGACTTTTTTTATAAGTTTCTTTTCGCTTATCTAAGGCTACTATTTTTAAGTTATCCATAGCATATTCAGAAGATTCTAGAATTTTTATAAACCTTGGCACTTCACGTTTGCTATCGCCACACCAAGTACCCATAAAAACTAAAATTTTATAAGGTTTCAATTTATCTTTAATCAAATCTATCTGTTTGCTGTCGGTGTTATAATTATCGAAATTAGATATAAACCAGGTTTTATAGGTGTTGGATAAAAGGCCGTCTATAGTTATTTCTCCTAATAAAAACGGCTGCTGATTTTCAATACTAACCTCTTGGTTGGTGTTCTGAGAAAATGTGTTGAGGAAGAAGCTCAAAAGAAGTGTGGTCAATACAAATGATAATTTCATTATTTTCAGTTTTAATATTAGACCTGAAAATTCTAGAAATTGTTAGTGCAAAACGGATTTAATGGGGTGGAAAAAGGTACTAGACCCTAGGTGGAAATTAAGTTAGGGATTTATATCGCCGTTTAATTTCATCTCTTGAAGCTACTTGTAATTTTCTATATATGTTGTTGATATGTGTCTTTACAGTACTAACACTTATAAACATAGAAGAAGCAATTTCTTTATTTGTTTTATTCTCAAGAATCTGTTGAACAATATTTTGCTCTTGCTCCGTTAATTTTTCAAGAGCTTCATTGTCTGCATTTTTTACATTTTGTTTATTTCTAATTAAAAAGTAAATATTCAGTGCAATTGACAGTGTAAGCAATAATGGTAGAAGCCATTTCCATAATTGCGATGTTGGCTCGTTGCTATCGGCAATCTGTTGGTCTATGGCAATTTCATTTAAGTACAGATTGGTAAATGGTGCCTTAGGGTATTTTGCGTTTAATCTTTCGCCAAGTTTTATATAGTAGTCTGTATTGCCAATGTCTTTTAAGTAATAATTGTAGGTTTCATTTCTTTTGTCAGATAAGAAATTGAAGATATATAGTTCGGCTAAAGGCTCATCTAGTTTTTCTCCAAAATCTTGCAAGGTGGAGAACCATTTTTTGGAGTTTAGTTTTCTATTGGCGTCACTTCTAAAATCATTAAAATCGAAAGCCATTTGGTCCTTTAATACATCAATATCTAAAAAGGTAGATGATTTACTGTTTGTAGATGTAATTTCACAAAGGGCTTCATTATTAAATGAGGTGGGAAATGTAATGGTGTCAGTATTATTGGCTATAAATAGTATACTCTTACTGTATTCGCAACTGCCAAAAAAATGTTCTGAACTAGAAGAGGATTCTGGACAACCATCTAAATGAATTCTATAGATTCTATTTTCGTTAATAAGGTTGTTTCCGTTAAAACTGAAATAACCCAAAGAGTCTGTCGTGGTTTTTTTTAGAATTTGATTCATAGAAATTCTACCGAACTTTCTGTAATCTTCAATGATGGAGAGATAAATAGTTTTGCCGCTCTTTTGTTCTGCAATCTGACCTTTGAAATTATATTGAGATAGACCAATGGAAGAGGAGAGAAGAATAATAATTAAGAAAAACTTTCTAAGCATTGGTGGTATAATAATCATTTAAAATAACAGATTTTGTAACAAAGCGATTATACTTGCGACGTATAAGGTACATCAATCAATCAAAATAATAATCAAATGAGTTTAATTCGAGTATTGCTTGCCATATTTTTTCCCCCTTTAGCAGTTTTAGGTAAAGGTTGTGGGTCTTTTCTAATTGTTCTACTTTTGACTTTTTGCGGCTGGGTGCCAGGTGTAATCGCTGCATTGGTCATATTGAATAATCCAAATTAGAATCAAATACATGAGACTTTTTAAAATTTTGTCAGCTGTTTTAATAACAGTACTTTTTGCTGCTTGTAATTTTACCGAAGAGATTTATTTTAATAAAGACGGTTCTGGTAAAATGAGCATACTGTTTGATGGTGGAGAAATGATGCAAATGTTACCTGCCTCAGATTCTACACAATTAGATAAAGCAATAGATTCAACACTTGTATTCAAAGATTTATTACAAGATAAAAAGGATAGTATTGCTCAATTATCTGCAGAGGAGCAGGCTAAATTGAAAAGGCTAGAGCCTTTTAAATTACATATGAAGGTAGATCCAGACAATGGGGTAATGAACTTTAATATGTATACAGATTTTAAAAAGGTTTCTGAAGTAAATGATGCATTCAACGCTTTTCAAAATGCTAGTGCTGTAGGTCCAATTGCAGGAGGCAAATCTATGCCAAATAGTGCAACAGAGGAGACAACACAAGTTAATTATACTTTTAAAAAGAATAAGTTTAAACGTGAGACTATTATTTTAGATCAAGCCTTATTTGAAAAAAGTATTGATAGTTTGGCAAGTGCAGAAATGTTTCTGTCCAGTTCTACATATACATTTAAATACCATTTTCCAAAGCGGGTTAAATCTACTAATATTGAGGAGGCTACATTTTCAATGGATGGTAAAACCATGATTCACGAAGTAAATTTCTTGGATATGATGAAAAATCCAGAATCTATTGTAATTGAAGTAGAGCTAGAAAAATAGGATTTAGCTTTTCATATCTTTGTAAGATGAACAAGAAAGTGCTAATACAAGATTTAGGTTTTAAAGACTATAAGGAAACTTGGGACTACCAAGAACAGTTATTTAAGGAAACCTTAGACTTAAAAATCCGAAATAGGAGAGAAGCTCTGGATTTAGAAACTCCTAATCACTTTTTATATGTTGAACACCCTCATGTTTATACGTTGGGTAAAAGCGGTGATATTTCCAATCTATTAGTAGATGAAAAAGTATTAGCTGCCAAAGGTGCAACTTTCTATAAAATTAATAGAGGAGGAGATATTACTTATCATGGTCCTGGGCAAATTGTAGGCTATCCCATTTTAGATTTGGACAACTTCTTTACCGATATACATAAATACCTTCGTTTTCTGGAAGAAATGGTCATTTTAACTTTAGCAGAGTACGGAATAAAATCTGAACGTTCACCAGGGGAAACAGGAGTATGGTTAGATGTTGGTACTCCGTTTGCACGTAAAATATGTGCAATGGGCGTACGTGCTAGCCGTTGGGTGACCATGCACGGTTTTGCATTGAACGTAAATGCCGATTTAGGATACTTTGATATGATGATTCCTTGTGGTATAAAAGGAAAAGCTGTTACTTCATTAAATGTGGAATTAGGAAAAAAAGAGGTGGACTTGGTGGAAGTTAAACAAAAATTACTGAAGCATTTTCAAGTACTTTTTGAAGCTGAAATAATAGAAAAAACCGAAGCATAAGCTTCGGTTTTTTAGTGTGTATTTATATAGGTTTAAAAATTTAAACCGAAGTAATCCATTACTGCGTAGTAGTCATCGGTATTTACTCCATCGGACTTCATTTTTGAAAGTATGTCCTCTTTACTTGATTTTCCAGAAGTTGTGCTGTTTGATTCTATGATCACTAATTTAAGTTCGTCCAATTGCCCAGCAGTAACTGATTTAAAATTCTCTGTGCCAACTTCATAAAAAAACATCCAATATCTATTTAGTTGTATTTCAACAGCTATATCACTATTGTCATTTAGTCCAAAAGCATATATTGACGAAGGAATAGGGGTGTAGGTATCTTCATTTTTTAAAAGATAACCAAGTATAAGGTCGTTTTCAACAACATCTTGAGTTAAAGCGGTGGCTGTAATAGCAATAGTTGCACCAGATTCAGTTGAAAGATCATAAGTGAATGTTGATACATTTGCATTGCCGTCTTCCCCGTCAGCACCATTTGTACCATCCTCACCAGCCGGACCAGTGGCTCCAGTGGCTCCAGTTTCACCTTGTGGACCTTGTGGACCTGGTATGCCAAGTGCTTCGCCATCTTCGCCAGCAGGACCTTGTTCTCCTTGAATGCCTTGCTCTCCTTGGGGTCCACTAGGACCAATATCCCCATCTTTTGAGCATGAGGTACATGCAATAGCAATAGTCATGAGTGTACATTTAATAATAGTCATTGTAGTTTTCATTTTTCTTATTTTAAGATTATTTCTTTTTAATGAAAACTAAGTAGCAAAGGTTAACAATAGTGTACAAAAAAAACCGAGATGTAAGCCTCGGTTTTTTCATTTGATTAAACTCATAGTTTAATAATCTATTCCTAAGTAGTCCATTACTTCATGATAGTTAGAAAGATTTACGTTGTTGGCCTTCATAGCGCTAACGGTATGTAGATTATTCTCTCCAGATTTAAGTGTAATTGTGGAATTAGCAATTAGAACATAGCGTACGAAACCATCTACAGGATCAATAGTGTCTACAGTATCTAAATTACCCATTTCGGTAATTTTATATTCGCCAATAGCCATTTTTTGCTCCATAATAAAAGATCTGAATAAAGGTTCTGTAAACGGTATGGCATAAACTTCAGAATAACTGTCACTAAAAGAAAAATAACCCAAAACAGTATAATTGTCCAATACATCTTGCGTAATTCTAGAATCGTTAATGGTAACAGTTGCTGCAGAGAAAGAATAATTATTTGGAAAATCTGCTACAAGCCAACTAGAAGATATCGCATTGGCGTTGCCATCTTCACCGTCTTCACCATTCTCTCCATCTTCACCGTCTTCTCCTGTGGGACCTCGCTCACCTTGTATTCCTTGTTCACCTTGAGGTCCAATTGGACCAATGTCTCCATCTTTTGAACATGAGGTCAATATAATTGCGCATAGCAAAATTGCACACTTAATAAAATTTGTTGTTGTCTTCATTTTAAATATTTTAAGATTGTTTCCTCTTAATGAAGCACTTGGTTAAAGGTTAACAATAAGGCATAAAAAAACCGAAGCATAAGCTTCGGTTTTTTTTATTGATAGGTGTAGAAGTTGTTATTTACTATATGCTGTGAGCATTGTACTACTCATTACATCTCCGTTTTTCTTGTACGTCTCTTGTTTTACCATACCTACACCCTCGGCCAACCAAACTCTAGTTGGGTATACTTGGTTTGCCATCATCATTTTTGATTGGTTTTCGCTATAAAGCACAAAGCAATCGTAAGTTCCTGCAGTAGTAGTAATACTCTCTTTTTTCTCTACTTTTCTATTCACCATATTAACGGTCATATTCATATTAATGCCGCTCATGCCAATTTTCATAGATACATTGGCATCTCTAAGGTTTTGGCCAACGCTTAAATTGTTTGGTATTTCAATATCATTACCAGAAACTTCAATATCCATATCACCATACTGCTGCATCATTTCTGTAGGCAATAATGATTCATAATCTAAAGTAACAACATTGTCTTTGCAAGTAAGATTATAGTTGGTACTATAGATGTCTTTCCCTTTATGGTCTTTTAAATTGATATCCATAGTAGCATTTGTGGCACCTCCCGTATTATTTACATCAACAACCTTAAACGAGCTAACGTTTTCAACCTTGCCCTTTTTATTGTAATTGGTGTATTCCATAGATACACCTTCAGTCATAGGGTAAAATTTGCTACAATTGTCTTGAGCAAAAAATGAAGTAGTGCCAATTAAGAAAGATAAGAAAAGAAGAAGTTTAGTTTTCATTTTACTTGTAGTTAAGGTTCTGTTTAATAACTACTTAAATATATGGAAATCAAATTATCTATTTATCCTATTTGTGTAATTGGTATAAATGTTTGTGTATTTTTCAGTTTGATACTTTATCTTATTTTAAAGACTTTAATGCTGTTTTCTTGATCTTTAAAAACAAACTCTGCTCTTTTGTTTAGATTCATATCTGCCATATCTATGTTGGAACTGCCGAAAATCGGAAAGTTTGGTATAGATGCTCCTTGACTATCATACAAGTAAATTTTCTGATTCTGAATATCGGTAACCGAAACGTAAATTTTATCGTTCAGGTAGAAAATGATTGGTTTAGAATACACCCCTAATTCAAGTTCCACTTTTTTATCGCGTATATGTAATATATTATCATTCATAATAACCAATGTTCTAGAAGTGGCATCTATTCCATGGTCTTTTGCAAGGTTTAAATTACTAGATGTGGATTTTCCTTGAGAATCAATTTGATACAAGATTCCATCTTCAGATGTGAAGGTGAATTTATTTTGATAAAGTTTAATGTCATTCTCGGAAAACGAAAATTTATCTTTTACATTAACTCTTGTATTACCTACTCTATTAGTTATTTTTAAGCGCCCATTTTCAAGCTTGAAAACAATATAATCTTTCTTCCCAATTCTAAAATGCTGTGGGGCAGCTAAAATATTAGCTTCGGCTTTGTCATATTTATAACCATTAACAATGTCACCTTTACCGTTGTACATGAACACTTTTTTATCTTGAGTAACAACAAATCTGTAGTTTTTGGTGCCCTCGTAATCAAATACAGCCAGAGGGTTTAAATTTCCTCCAGTAAATTTTTTGGTGAACGGTTTTACTTCCTTGCCGTTTCTGTCTAAAATTAAGAATTCATTATTTGTTGTAAATGCTAATTGTAATTTGCCGTTTTTGAATAGGTCTACTTGGTGTACTTTATCCTGTATAAGTCCGTCTAGTTGTTTTTTCCATAAAATTTTCCCACTGTTAGAAATAAGGTAAAGTATATTTTCTTGATCTTGGACTACAATTTCTTTTCTTCCATTGCTATGGTTGGTCACAAATTGAGGCAATGTTGCTAGATCTGTATTGAATTGAACTTCAAATGCAGAAGAGACTGAGTTTTGATCTTCTTCTTTTGTTATTTTTTTAATTAAAAAATTTGTGTGAAAAAAACCGGCATCGGCAATAAATTGCGAGCCATAAACATAATCGTTTAAGTCACTTTTATTAAATGAATCTCCTAGTGTTTTAGAAACCGATTCATTTAAAATTGAAACAGCACCTTTTAAGTTAGAAATAGAAAGTACGCTTGATGACGAAGTAAGTTTACTTTCGGCATTATTAAAAAGCATGGTTTTATCAAAAGTATCTCCCGTTTTAATTTTTGTAATAACCGATTCTAATACGCTTTTAGATTTTGAGAAGATAAAAGTGTTTTCGATTATACTAGAATATTTAAATGAATGTTCGCCAATTAATGGGGTCAATGGTTCAAAAATTTCAAGGTTTGATTTTAACTCCCAGATTTCGTTGCCACTAAATTCATCGGTAGAAATTTTTTCTTCATTAAAGTAATCCAATAGTGTTGCCGTACCATAAGTTCTTAAGAATAATATATGCTCATTGTCATATTCGGTAATTCCAATTTCTTCAACTGTAGTCAATAAGGAGTCTAATGCTGTTTTAGCAGAATTTAAGACTGTTTTGTTTGCCGAGTATTTTTTAAAATCATCTAAACCAAATGATGTTATATAGTTTACATCGCTCGGCGCTAAATTCCATGTTTTGTTCTGTATTGGTTTAGTATTCTGAAAAAAACTTAAAAACTTGTTTTCATCAGTATTCGATTCTGCAACGCCGTTTAGTAGAATTTCCGTGTCGTTTAAGGTAAGGTCTAGAGTTAACCATCTTGCAAAATTCGAAATATTTTGGTCTTCATCAAAAAGCTGTTTAAGCAATGTTTCGCCATGCTCAATGTCAAGAAAAACATTCAAAATCTTTTCTTCATTAGAGACATCATAGAATCGTTTTAATTCTTCGTTGGTATTAGGGTTTTCAATATTGGTTATTATGTTTTGTAGTAAAGTTTGAGAAGAGCACAAAACCCAATTGTTTTCGATATGAGAACTAAAGAAAGTGGAATCTTCAATTACGTATTTTGTAATTTTTGTATTGTTGAAAGAAATGGTCTCAATGCTTTTGCTGGTAATGCTGTCCCAATTGCGTATTAAAAGACTATCATTTGAAATATAGGTGTAATCTAAGTGTGTGCTGTCAATAGATAAGGCTAGTAAACCTTTTTTCTGGTTAGATAGATGTTGTAACGGTTTTAAGGTATTTTTTATATTGGCGAATGCCTTTTGAGTTTCTAGCGATTTTAAAATTTCGTTAGTAGAAAGTACATCTGTTAAGGTCTCAAAATCATTAATTTTAAAAACTAAGGCAGCATTATTTGGAACTAAATCTAATACGTAATTCTCCGTGGTCTTGTTATTCGTACAGTTTATGCATAATAGTACTATTACTACATATAATAAGGTATGCCTCATTCAGATAAGTTTTTGCAAAGTTATACTATTTGTATAATTAGGTTTAGTTGTCGGGCAAAAGCTTAAAACTCATTCTATGATATTTAGTAGGACCATATTTTTTAATAGCCGCTCTATGCTCTTTGGTAGGGTAGCCTTTGTTTTTCTTCCAGTTATACATAGGGTATTCTTCATGAAGTTTTAACATGTAGGCATCTCGAGCCGTCTTCGCTAAAACTGAAGCTGCGGCAATACTTAAATATTTAGAGTCTCCTTTAATTATGCATGAATGCGGAATGTCTTTATATGGTTTAAATCTGTTGCCGTCAACAATTATATAATTTGGAGTTTTGGACAATGAATCTATTGCTTGGTGCATTGCTAAAATAGAAGCATTTAAGATATTGATGTCATCTATGACATCATGTTGTATATGAGATATACCATAACAGATACTTGCGCTCTTTAGAAGAGGCTCTAATAATCCTCTATTTTTCTCTGATAATAGCTTTGAATCTGTTAAAATAGTGTTCTCAAATGATTCGGGAAGAATGATTGCGGCAGCAGTGACAGGTCCTGCTAAACAGCCTCTGCCAGCCTCGTCGGTACCTGTTTCGTTAATATTTTTGTAAAAATTAAGAAGCATTATGTTTTTTTTAACTTAAAATTTTGAATTTTAAATAATGATTTATTGTTAAATAATTGTTTTTTTTTCAACAAATTTCTCCTTTTGAAAAGAAAAAAATAATAATACGTGTTTTTTTAACATATAACTTTTTTGGGTTAAGATAGCTTTTGGAATACTAAGCAAATTTTTGGACTTTTGGCGCAAGCTAATTCAAAAACAAATTTTATGAAACAGAAGTTGACGTGGATGTTGACACCTTTATTGGTGCTCTTCATGACATTTTCCTTTGCACAGGAAAAAACAGTGACCGGTGTTGTAACCGATCAAAGCGGTTTGCCGTTACCGGGAGTGTCGGTTGTAGTTGTTGGAACAACAAACGGATCTCAAACAGATTTTGATGGTAACTATGCCATCAACGTAAATCAAGGTGAAAAATTAAGATTTTCTTACCTAGGTCAAAAAACAGTGACAATGAGTGTTGGTGCATCTAACACTATTAATGTACAATTAGAAGAAGATGCTGAGGCATTGGAAGAAGTTGTTGTTGTAGGGTATGGTTCTAGATCTAAAGAACTTTCTACATCTGCAATTTCTACAGTTTCTGCTGAGAAAATTGAAGCATTTGTACCTTCTACTAGTATTGATAACATTTTGCAAGGTCAAGCTGCAGGTGTACAGGTAACTGCTGCAAATGGTAGACCAGGTAATACTGCCTTCGTTCAAATTAGAGGTGTTGGTTCAATTAATGCACAAACTACTCCTTTGTATGTTATTGATGGTGTTCCAATTCCAATTGATACGGAAAGAGATTTTAACCCAATTAGTAACTTGAATCCAAGTGATATTGAGACATTCTCAATATTAAAAGATGCGGCTACCGTTTCTAAATACGGTTCTCGTGGTGCTAATGGTGTTATTTTAATTACTACGAAAAGAGGTAAAGCAGGTGATGCTAGAATTAAATTTTCATCTTCTTACGGTTTTGGTGAAAAAATTCCAGACAATTTTGATATTATGAATGCATCTCAAAAATTAGAGTTGGAGCGTCAGTATGCTGCTGTGGGTGTGCCTTCTGCTGCAAGTCGACCTGGTGCAACTGCGGATGATGCTGAGCTTGCACGTTTAATTGCTTTAGATACTGATTGGCAAGAAGCTCTTTTGAAAAATTCTGTGATTCAATCAAATAACCTTTCTATTTCTGGAGGTGATGAAAAATTAACTTATTTTTTATCTCTAGGATATGACAAGAATTCTGGTATTATTGAAAATATCGATGGATTTGAAAGGATTTCTACTCGATTGAATACAAACTATCAAGCAAAAGATTGGTTAAATATTGGGGCTAATGTTTCTGTATCTCGTAGTACTACAGATTTGCCAAGGGATAGGAACAATGTGCAGAATCCGTTTAGGGCAATGTATGACTATAACCCTTATGAGCCATTATTTTTAACGAACGATGACGGGTCATTGGTTACGGATAGTCAAGGAGAAAATGTATATAACCCAACCAGATCAGGTTTTTCTGTTGCAAATGCATTAATTACTGAGCCAGAAGATACAAGGAATCTATTGTTGATAGGGAATTTAACTGCTGGAATGACTTTTAGTGATAAATTTTCTAATAATTTTAGTGTCGGTTTAATTAGTAACAGATACAATAGAACCAGCAGATCTATAGCAGGGGGTGTATTGAATTCTATTGTAGGTTCAGCTGCATTTCCCGGAACTCAGACAGACGAATTAAATGTTGACTTTGAATATAATGTAAATAACGTTTTTACGTATTCGGATACTTTTAATGGGCTTCATAATTTTTCTGCAAGTTTCTTGTTAGAATATAATGAAAATATTGCAACAGAATTATTGACTGCTGGTAGAGGCTTTCCTTCACCAGATATTCCTTATTTAGCTGTTGCGGCTGAACCTACAAATGCGTTTTCTACAGAATCTAGAAGAATTTTATTCTCTCAAGGTTTATTTGCAGACTACGACTATGATGGTAGATATATTCTTTCTGGATCTATTAGAAGAGATGGTTCTTCTAGATTTGGTTCGGAAAATAAATATGGATACTTCTATAGTGGTAGTGCGGCATGGAACATTGCTAATGAAAGCTTTATGGAAAACTCTATTTTCAATACATTGAAATTAAGAGCTTCTTACGGTACTTCGGGTAACCAGAATATCGACGATTTCCAGTATTTGAACTTGTTAGATTTTGCAAATACATATAATGGGCAAACAACGGCTTTACCGGTAGGTGTAGGTAACCCTCAAATTCAGTGGGAGTCTCAAGCAATATTTGATGTTGGTGTAGAATTTGGTTTGTTCAACAACAGATTAAATGGTGTTGTGGATTACTTTAAGAAAAATTCTAAAGAATTATTGTTAGATAGACCAATTTCTTATACTATTGGTGATGAGGATAACTCTATCGCATCTAATATTGGTGAAGTTCAAAACTCTGGTATTGAGATTTCTTTAAGCGGAGATGTTATCAGAACTCAGAATTTCAAATGGACTTTAGGTGGAAACATTACCTTTATTGATAATGAGGTTGTTGAATTAGTAAATGGTGAAGATATCATAACAGGTACATTTGGAGATAACATTTTACGCGTAGGTGAAGAAATCAATTCTTATTATGCGGTTGAATATGCAGGAGTTAACCCAGCTAACGGTGAACCATTGTATTATGATTTAGATGGTAATATAACCAATGAGTTTAGTGATAGTTTTCAGCAAATACAAGAAGGAAAATCGCCTATAGCTGATTTTGAAGGCGGGTTTTATACAGCATTCTCTTATAAAGGATTTGGTTTAAGGGGTGATTTCGTTTACAAGGGAGGAAATTATATTTATAACTTCCAGCGTTCTTCAGGTGTCGCAATTGGGAGTATTGCAAGTAACCAAAGAGTGGAAGCTTTTAATTATTGGAAACAACCGGGTGATACCAATGTTTTGCCTAGTCCATTATTTGAAGGTACGGCTGATCAAACCTCTACTAGATTTTTAGAAAAGGGTGATTACTTGAGATTGCGTACTTTGACTTTAGATTATAACATGCCTAGAGATATGATTGATGGTATTGGATTAAATTCTTTGAGATTCTTCGTAGCCGGACAAAATTTATTTACAGTTACTGAATTTAATGGAGATCCAGAAGTTGGTTTAGGTTCTGCGGAATCTGGTGAGCCTGGTGATAATGGATTTGTTCCTGGTTCATTTAACCTATTTAGTTATCCTAATACAAGGTCTTATACTTTTGGTGTTGAAGTAGGATTTTAAAAATTAAAAAAAGATAGAAATGAAAAATAATATAAAATTATTAGTTCTTTTGTTTTCGTTCGGATTCTTTATGTCCTGCGATGATGAGTTGAATGATTTACAGCCTTTTGTAGAAGGTAACCCTGAAACATTTTTTAATAGTGTTTCAGCATTCCAAAACGGTGTAGACGGTGCATATAGACAATTATGGAATTATTATTCAAGCACTGGTTCTGGATTACAGGGTATTCCTGACATCCTTTCTGATAATGTAATTCAAGTTCAAACAGGTAGGTTGTCTAATAGTGCATATTACGACTATAGATATGTTGCTAGTACAGCTGGTGCTATTGATTTGTATTGGAGTGAGGCATATGAGGCAGTTAATGTTGCAAATTTGATTATCGGTCAAATAGATAATTTGGCAGACGGTGATGAAAAGGATAACATTTTAGGGCAAGCATTAGCTATTAGAGCTTGGGCTCATTTTGATTTAGTTAGGGTCTATGGTAAAATACCTACACAGTCTGCTGATGCTAACGCTTCTTTAGGTGTGGTTTATCTAAAGGTTGAGGATGGGGATACAGAAGATCCATTTGCTGAGCCTGCTAGAGAAACAGTTGCAAGTAACTATGCTGAGATCATTGGTGATTTGGAAAGAGCAAGTTTATTAATTGGTGAAAATGGAGAAGGTCAATTAAACGCAGATGGTGTTTATGGTCTTCTTTCTAGAGTATATCTTTATAATGGAGATTATCAATTAGCAATAGATGCTGCTAATCAAGTATCTATTCCTTTGGCTACAGCTGAAGAGTTAGAGGATATGTATACAGATGTTAATGAAGCAGGTTTAGTAATTAAATTAGCAATTAATACATCTGTTGAAAGTACTGGTAACAATGTAGGGGTCTTATATAGTCAAACTACTACTTCGGATGTTTTGGAATTTGCATTTGATTTTGATTTGTTCAATTCATTTGATGAAGATGATTTAAGATTGGACAAGATTTCTTACATCGGTGAAAACAGTGGTAATCAGTATAATGCTATATCAAAATTTTTAGGTGAAGCTGGTGAAGTGAATGGTCGTGTGGATGTCAAAGTTATGAGAGCTGCAGAAGTTTTATTGAATAAAGCAGAAGCTCAGTATGAGTTAGGTCAGGACGCATTATCTACTCTAAACGAACTTAGAGATTTAAGATACGTGTCATATGAAGGTGGTGAAATTGGTCAAGCTTTAGAAGATGCCATTCAATTTGAAAGAAGAGTTGAGTTAGCTTTTGAAGGGCATAGATTCTTTGATTTAAAGCGTCGTGGTGAACCTGTACAGCGTTCAACTATGGGAGATATACTTGACGGTTCTGGAACTCCGCCTGAGTTTCCTACTTTAGAAGCGGACAATTTTAGATTTCAGTTGCCAATTCCTATTGCAGAAATCAATGCTAATCAAAACATGGTTCAGAATCCTGGCTATTAAAAATTAAAGAATTATGAAAAAATATATTTTAATAATTGCAGTACTATTTGCTTTTGTTTCTTGTGAAGAAGAGAATATAGTATTTGATAATGAAAATGGTCAAACTGGTGTTTCTTTTGCAGAAACTGAATTTAATGTTTCTGTTCCTACTGAAGGTTTAGATATTGAAGTTCCCGTTAATGTAACTACTGTAGCTGATGCGGATAGAACTTTTGATGTAAGCGTAAATGAAGAATCCGTAGGTGGTTCGTCTAACTACGCACTTGGATCTGTAACTATTCCGGCAGGGGAATATAGCGGGGTTTTAAATGTTTCTTTAAACTTTGATCCATTAGTAGATGGTGAGGTGTACTCTTTAATAGTAAATCTAACTGCACCAGCTGGTGGTGTTGCATTTGACGATACTTTGGAAATTGAGTATTTCAAGGAGATTGTATGTAACGATATTTTGGTGACCGTAGTTACAGATACTTATGGTGGAGAAACTACTTGGGAAATTACTGATGCCGATGGTACGGTAGTTGCTTCTGATGGTCCTTTTGTTAATGTAACAGGAGGTGATACTTATACACAAGAAGTTTTCTTGGAAGATGGTTGTTATACATTCACAATTTTTGATTCTTATGGCGATGGTCAAGTTGACGGAACTGTAACTGGTAGTTATACCATTACTTGTTCTATTCTTAATGTACTTGAAGGTGGAGGAGCATTTGGTTCTTCAGAAGCTAAAGAGTTCTGTATTAATCAATAAAGATTTATTTTAATTTATAAAAATCAGGCTGAAGCAATTTAGCCTGATTTTTTTTTACCTTATGTTAAAGTTTAGACTAATAGTACGACAGAATATAAAACCAATTATAACTTGTTATGAAACATAAATTATTTATCGGTGTATTAAGTTGCCTTTTGTTAAATAGTATTGCATGTTCTTCAGATGATGAAACTGTAGATAATTTTGAAGAAAGGGAAGAAGAAGAAGTTGTAGAAGAGGAGTCAGAACCAGATGATCCTGTTCAAACCGCTTATCCTGTTGAAGGGGAAACAGGTAATGTATTGCTGTATGATAATTCTTTGTCAAAAGAAGGATATGTTTTGTTCAACGAAGCTACTGAGGATCGGGTGTATTTAATGGAAAAAGATTCTGCAAAAATTGTTCATGAATGGCAATTAGAATTTGGTTTAGGTAATGATGTGGAGTTAATGCCTAATGGTCAGCTTTTGGCGTCATTGGGAGTAGATTCTCCAGCTTTTAGTTTTGGTGGATTTGGTGGAATAATCCAAATAATAAATCCTGATAATTCAATTGATTGGGAGTTTATATTGGCAAATGAAGAACATATCATCCATCATGATGTTGAAATGTTGCCTAATGGAAATGTATTGGCCTTAGTGTGGGATCTAAGACTACCCGATGAACTTGACGCCATAGGTTACCTTGGTGAGGAGGAAAAAGTGTATACGGAATCCATAATAGAAATAAACCCAACTACAAATGAAGTTGTTTGGAAGTGGGATTCTTGGGACCATATAGTTCAAGATGCTGATAGTTCTAAACCGTATTTTGGTGTTGTGGTAGATAACCCTGAAAAAATTAACATCAACTTTATAGATGTTTTAAGAGAGGAAACAGGTCCTGACGGTGATATTATGCATGCAAATGGATTAAGTTATGATAGTAATAAAGATTTAATTTATTTAAGTGTAAACTATTTTAGTGAGGTTTGGGTTATTGATCATAGTACAACTGCTGAGGAAGCTATAATAGATACAGGTGGTAATTTTGGTAAAGGTGGAGATTTAGTTTATCGTTTTGGAAATCCTAGGGCTTATAATAACGAGAGTGGTGAACGATTATTCTACAATAATCACTTCCCTAATATTTTAAAAGATGGTTTGCCGGGTGCTGGTAATATTTTAGTATATGCTAATGGAAATGGCGATACTAAACAATCTGTAGTTTACGAATTTAGCTTACCGGCAGAATTGAATTTAATTCCAAATGAAAATAATGAACCAGAAACTGTATGGCAATACACTAGGGATAATCTTTATTCTGCTAGAGTTTCGGGAGCAATTCGTTTAGATAATGGCAATACATTGATAACTTCTGGTTCTATGGGTGTTATCGAAGTAACTAATGCAAAAGAAGTAGTTTGGGAGTTTGAGGGTACTGGTTTCTACTGGAGATCTTATCACTATAATCTTGATAGTCCAGCTATTTCTTTTTTAAATAATGATACTCCGTAATATTTAAAATTAACAGTAGAATGGTCGTATAATAATTTGTTATAAAACTATATATTTTAAGTTTTTAATAACAGTTTTTAAACACTTCAATTCATAATAAACAATTAAATTGTCCCATAATCAATGCATAAAATGAATAAAATTTTAACGGTAATTTTCATTGCCACTTTTGTAATCAACAACGTAAATGGACAAAACGCTTATTCGCCAGTACCTGAGGAAGGTATAGTGAATTTTGTTACTAGTAGTACCGAGATAGAACCTTCAAAAGCCAAGGGAACACCTTATTTAAATGAAGAGTTTGTTCATGGAGAAGTTATTGTAAATGATAAAGTTGAAGAAATAGGGAAGATGCGTTATAACGCATACAGAAATGAAGTAGAGATTTTAGATAATATTTCTAAAGATTCTTTTTATTCCTTATTAAAGCGAGCCTATATAAAGGTAGAAATTGGTGGTAAGATGTACAGTATTTATACATATGTTGATAATGATGAATCTATAAAGACAAGCTATTTTACGAATTTAAATGAAGGAAACTTGAAATTATTGTTCAAGCCGGAAGCTTTGTTGAAACAAGCACGTAGCCCAAGTACATCTTATGAAAAGTATTCTCCACCAACATATGTGTGGAACAGTTCATATTATTTATTAGATGAAACTGATGTCGATGAGGAAAATCATGCGGTTAAAGTACGTCTAACGAAAAAAAGTATTTTGGACTTTACGGGAGATAGAAAAGAGGAAATGAAAGAATATGTGAAGGAAAATAAATTGAACCTTCGTCAAGAGAAAGATGTAATTAGTTTCCTTAATTATTATAACTCGCTATAAAAAAATATTTATTAAATTAAAAAAGCCAAGAGTGCAATTGCACCCTTGGCTTTTTTAATTTTGTTATTCTATTCTAAATTCAAATAATTCAGAGATAGAAGAATTGTCAAATGAGTCTTTTGTAATAACCTTCCAATAATAAGTGTTGCCTGAAGCAATAGTAGCTTCTATAGTTGATTCGGTTGTTTCACCTAAAGAAACTGTAGGTGTTTCGCTAGTATCGAACAAAACTTCATAAGAGACAATATCATCATCTACATCTGATGTTGTCCATTCTAAAATTATAGTGGTACTAGAACTTGAAACTGTAGATCCCCTTTGTGGGCTAATAGCAATAGCAGGAAAAGGTGCGTAATTTTCAACTCCAGGTCCTTGGTTATAAAAAGACCAAGTGTCGCTAGTTGCACTAGTAGATGTGCCATTTGCGAGAGAAATAACATACCATTCATAAGGTGTGCCTCTATTTATACTGATATCTTTCTCGTTAGTATTAGAAACGGCAGTTGTTACACTTCCCGTATCTAAATTCTTAAGCTTAATCTCATAGGAATCTGTGTTCTCTGCAGCTGACCATTCAAATGTAACGGTACTTTTTGTTTCATCGCTAGTGCTTACAACACCTTCATTACATTCCGTATTGTCTTCTGGAAATATTAAGCTTGCCGCATCTGGATCTAGTACAACTGGTACTATGGGGTCAACAGGAGTGTCATTATCAGATCCACCACCGCAAGATATTAGTAGTAGGTTTACTAGTATTATGTAGTATGTATATTTTAATATTCTCATTTTCTTATAATTTTGTAATTAGAAAGTGTACTGCCAGATTTTATATTTAATAGATAAACTCCGGTGGCTAAACCGTCAACACTAAGCTTTATTTCGTTATTAGATGGTTTCATGTTTTTAGATAAAACACTTGTTCCATTTACGTTATAAAGTGATATGGTTATTTCAGGTGCAGCTTCTGCTCCAAGATAAATAGTTAAATCTCCTCCTTCAATTGGGTTCGGATATATAAGTAAAGCATCGCTCAGTACTACTTTTTCTTTAAATACTCCTTGGCAATCTAAACCTGTTTTAACTGAAATTAATGTAGAAGCATCTTCCAAAGGCAAAGTAATTTCTTTTTCCGTGGTAGAATACATTTTATCGTTTAAAAAGATGGTATATAATTCACCTCCAGATAGCTTAAGTGTTACCTCGTTGTTTAATGAATTTATCTTAGCGGATACGGATAATGCATCTGGTTCAGAAATAGTAAGTTCAAAACATGCTTGGTAATCATCTTGTCCTTCAACTGTTACACATAATTCATAATTGCCAGAGGCTAAATCTGTAAATGTATTTTCTTCGGTAAAGCTGGCGTTTGCAGAGCCATTTGAGTTTGTTAGAACTGCATTATAGTTAAAAGATGTATCTGCAGAGGTAATTGAAATACTACCATTATTACTTATGCTACAACCTTCGCCTATTGTTTGAATCTGAAAGTTAGTATTTGGCAAAGAAAATACCTCACAACCATCAATGTTTACGACTGTACCATTTGGTGTGTCATCGCATAAATCTATATCGTTTGGTACACCGTCGTTGTCACTGTCATCGTCACAAACATTACCAATACCATCTAAATCATCATCTTCTTGATTTGGGTTGGCAACCAATGGGCAATTATCATCAACATCTAAAATACCGTCATTGTCATCATCAGTGTCACAGACATCTCCAGCTCCATCATTATCGGTATCTAACTGATCGGCATTAGCAATTAATGGGCAATTATCATCAATATCTAAAATACCATCATCATCATCGTCATCATCATCTGGTAAACCATCAACGACAAAATCGTCAATAATTACACCTTCTTGAGTTACTGCAGGGTCAGATTGAAAAACAATTCTGAATAGAACATTAGTTTCACCGGTAAGGTTTTGTTCTCCATTGGCAGCATTCAAATTAAAATCATAAGCATATGCTGTCATATCAGTATTTTCACCTGTCCATTGTGCACCAGGGCAATTTTGACAATCGTCCGCTTCTTCAGAAAGTGCGTTGGTTCTATTACTATTATACCAATTTGGCTCGCTATCAATATTTCCTAAAATGTCCCAATTGCCACCTCCGTCAATAGAGTATTCTACATACAACACATCAAAGTTTAATTCTAGGTCATAAGCCATATTAAATTTCAGCACTGGAGCTATAATAGTAGTCATATCATAACAATTACTTAAAAGAATAGCTTTGGTACTGTTTGGGTGATCGCCACTTAAATTAGTACCGTAAACATTAGTACCCGATGTTGATGTATTTAATTTTGTTCCTGTTGGGATACCTTTTTGCCAAACATTTTCAGAATTACCATCATTATAGGTAATTAACGATTCTTCTTCTGTTTCAAAAGTGTTCACCGTACCACCAGAGCCAGGTTCATTCAAAAAGAACCTGTTTTGTAAAGTGTTATTATCATTATAAGTGTCATTGGCAATAGTTGCCGTTAACGCTATTGTAGAGGTACCAAAAGTAACTGTGGTTTCTAAGGGTAATTCAATTATAGCAGTTTCATTGCTTAAAAGGTTACCGGTCCAAGTAAAGGTTTGAGTAGGGCTTTCGTTTATGGAATATTCAATATCCACAGCTGTAATTGTATTAATACCTTGGTTTTCTACCGTCGCCGTAGGAATAAAATTGCTACACAGAACTTCATTAGATGATGGGCTTATAGAAACCAATCTAATTTCATCATCGGGAATTTGTATAGGTATACTTGATTCCCATACACCTCTACCGTAAGTGGAGGCAATAATTTTCTCTCCATCTAAATTTATTTCAATATCGCTAATCGCAACATTTGGTAAATTGGTATAGTATTCTTCCCATTCGGTTAAAGTGTCATCTAATCTGTAAACACCTAAACTAGTACCTACATATATAGGGTTATCTGTATGTCTGCCTTGATGCGCTATAGAGAAAAAGGCTTGATCTGTAGGTATGTCATAAGTTATGTTCTCAGAAGTAGTTTCTGTTTCACCAATAGTAACCTTAAATACACCTCTCTCGGCTGGTTGGTCTGTTAAAGCAAGTCCTACTCTATTAGAAGTTGTGAGGTATATTATATTACTGTCGTTTGAGTTAATGGCCATATCTGAAATTTCAGAATCCATAACTTTTACTAAGCTGAACGTAAGCCCCCCATTTCTACTTCTGTACAGTATATTACTTTCAGCAGCGAAAATAGTTTCGGGATTTTGCGGGTCTATTTCTAAATCATCTATATTTCCTGTTCCTATAGATGAAGAAATTTTAGTCCATTCATTGTTTTCTAATTTGTAGAGTGCATCAAAACCAGCGTAAACATTGCCGTCAGAACTTATAGCTAATGGTGTAATCCAGTTTCCTTGAATTGTATTTCCATTGGCATCATTTGGTGCACCAACTACACCAACAGATTGACCGGAGTCCGAAGAAATAAATAAACTTCCACCAAACTGTACAAATCCATAAACCAAGCTACTGTTGTTTGGGTCTATTTCATAATCCATGCCGTCACCACCGGTAAAAACATTCCATTGTTCTTGATCTCTAATAAAACCAGCGTTATCTTGTAGTCCTCCAGTTATTTTCCCTGAATCATTTTTAGCTACAGAAATTCTATAGAACTGGCTAATAGAAATTCCAGCAGTGTAATCGGTAAAAGTGCTTCCCCCATTTTCAGACATATAGATTCCACCGTCGCTACCAACGTATACCTTATTATTGAAAATTTTAATGGTATGTATATCTGCATGGGTATAACCTTGGTCACTAACATTCCATCTATTTACTCTAATAAAAGTGTTACCGCCATTTGTACTTTTCCATACATTTAAACAACCTGTGTATACTTCATTAAAATTCGTAGGGGAAACTTCAATGGCTAAATCAAACCAAGCTTGATTAGATTCAAAGATATCTTGTTCACTTGCTGTTTTTGTAAAAGATTCACCACTGTCTAAAGATTTATATAGCCCTCCAAACGCAAAACTATTTCCTCCTGTTAAAGCTCTAAGTAGATATACCCCACTTGGGTTTGCTACACTTGTTCCTATAACTAACCTTCCTGAACTTCCAGGAATTCCATCTGTTATTTCAGTAAAAGTGTTTCCTCCGTCTGTAGATTTCACAAAAGTATTAGACGTAACCGCGTAAATTGTGTTCGGGTCATTAGGTTTTAATTTAAAATCTTGAATATTACCTGCTCTTTTTACTTCCCAAGTTGTACCACCATCTATGGATTTTTGAAGGCCAACACTGGTAGCTACCCAAATAGTATTAGAGTTGGTCGGGTCAATGGTAATTTCATTCATCAATAAATTAATGTTAGAAGTACTAGGGTTTAATCCAGTTTCGTTCCAACTATTTCCGCCATCAATAGATTTAAAAACACCCACACTATAAGAATCTGCGGCATCATCATCACCTGTAGCTATATATATAATTTGCGAATTATTAGGGTCAATTGCTATACCCGAAACACCAATTTGGGGAAAATCGTCAAATAAGTTTACCCACGAAGCGCCACCGTCAATTGATTTCCAAATTCCACCGGCAGGTGCGCCAACATACCAAATGTTAGCATTATTAGGGTCTACTGCAATTGCATTTACCCTTCCTTGACCAGAAAGAGCACCAGAATAGGTGTCATGGGTAAAAGGACCTATTGCATTCCAACTAGCAGTTGGGTTAAGTTCTTTGCCAATACTTTCTTGTTTGCTTTTCCATGATTCCCATAAATCATAAGAAGTAGGTAAATTTCCATTCTTATCTATATAATAACTCCAGTAATTCTCCCACCTTTTGTAAGGTTTAAATCCGCTACCTTTTTTAGAATAGTCTTTATCTCGCCAATAATCATTGAACGCATCAGAGATATCATATAAAGAATGGGTACTTTTGAAAGACTTTGAGGTTTGTTCATTTCCGTTTAGTTCTTTCATCCAAGGCGCATTTTCATTGAACTGTGCAGAAGCGGATGCAAACGCTAAGAATGCGAATGCATTAAAAAGCAATATTTTCATTAACATTTTTTTATAAAAATCAGAAAAATATTCCTTTATATAATAAAGACATCAGTTAAAATTTAATATTAATTTGGGAATCCTTTGTATTGTGGTTATTAAAGTCAATTGAATTTTCACATTTACTTAGCAACAAAAAAATTAACTTTGCAAGGGTAACAAGACTTCATGAGATATATAATTATAGTTTTATTGTGTTTAACAACTTCGATTACTTTAGGCCAAGATGTAATTGAGAAGTCAGAAAGAAAGAATGATTCACTTCCGCCGGGTAAAAAGACCAAACCAATTAGTCCAAAAGAGAAGTTGCAGAAAGATTCTATAACATTGACAATAGAAGATTATAAAATAATTTCTTTTGAGAGAGATACTACTTTTTTAGATACTACCCTTACCATTCAAAAGGAATATAAGTATAATTACTTACGTGAAGATGATTTTGAGTTGATGTCCTTTTCTAATATTGGTCAAGCTTATAATGAATTAGGAGTAGATTTTGATAGAATAACTAGCTATCCCAGTTTAGGTGCTAAAGCAAAAGATCGCAAGTATTTGGAAAAAGAGCAAATAGATTATTATAATGTAGCAACACCAATGACAGAGCTCTTTTTTAAAACAACATTGGAAGAAGGTCAACTTTTAGATGCCAATTTAACTTTTAATACTTCCAGAAGATTAAACTTCTCTATAGGATATACCGGTTTTAGATCATTAGGGAAATATAATGATACTGAAATAGAGTCAGGAAACTTTATCACCACAACAAATTACTTGTCTAAAAACGGTAGATATGCGTTAAGGGCCCACATAGCTGCCCAGAATATTACTTCTGAAGAAAATGGAGGTTTATCAGAAAAAGAAGATCAATTTGAATCAGGAGATCCAGATTTCATCAATAGGCCGAGAGTAGATGTTTATTTAGATGATGCAAATAATAAGATTTTAGGTAAAAGGTATTATTTGGATCAGACCTATAAATTAGTTAGAAAGCAGTTAGATTCAACTCGCTTTGAAAAAACATCTTTATCTATAGGTCATACTTTTGATTATGAGACTAAATATTATCAGTTTGTCCAGACGAGTAATAACGATTTGTTCGGTGAAGCAATTTTAAGTAGTATAGATGATAAAGCAATTTTAAAATCTTTTTATAACGAAGTTAATGCTGAGTTTTATAATAGAACCCTAGGTAGGTTAACGGGTGGCATTAACGTGTATAATTATGATTACTACTTTAATAGTCAATTTATAGAAGCAGATGGGACAATAATACCTAATAGATTAAATGGAACAGAGTTTGGAATAGGGGGTAAGTATGAAAAACGAATAGGAGGTTTTGATTTTGATGCTGATTTGAAATATAACCTTTCAGGTCAATTGGCGGGTAACCTTTTTAATGCTTCGGCATCATATAGTATTAATAAGAATAATAAGTTGAAATTCTCATTGCACACTTCTTCAAGGATGCCAGATTTCAATTATCTATTATATCAAAGCGAATACTTAAATTATAATTGGAATAATAGTGATGTTTTTGAAAAAGAACGCACTAGTAGTTTAAAAGGGGAGCTCTTATCAAAAAAGTGGGGTAACTTAATGGTAAAGTATAGTGATTTAGATAACTATACATATTTTGCACCGGTTTCAGATGAAGAAATAGCAGATGGTTTTGATAATGCTTTTTTGCAACCGTTACAAGAAGGTAAAACTGTATCACATTTAAAGGTTAAATATGAAAAAGAATTTAAGGTAGGAATGTTTGCCTTGAATAATACGGTAATGTATCAAAACGTAACTCAAGATACCCAAGTTTTGAATGTTCCGCAATTAGTCACAAGGAATACACTGTATTTTTCTTCCGATGTATTTGAAAAAGCAATGTACCTACAAACAGGTATTACCTTTAAATACTTTACTAGTTATAATATGAATGGTTACAATCCTATTTTAGGTGAGTTTTATGTTCAGAATAAAGAAGAGCTAGGTGGGTATCCTTTATTAGATTTCTTTATTAATGCACGAATTAAACAGACAAGAATTTATTTAAAGGCAGAACATTTTAATTCTTCTTTCTCAGGGTATGATTACTATGCAGCACCAAACTACCCATATCGAGATTTTGTAATACGCTTTGGTTTGGTGTGGAATTTCTTTTCTTAACCTTATTGCATAAGTTGTAAAGCATTGATTATTGGAAAGTTATGTTTACCTGATTAATTAAGTGTCTGGTAGTTAGTGTTTTGTATGTGTTTCTTTATTCCGGAGTTATAAAAACCTGTAAACAAAGGTGTTGTGTGTTGGTGCAAAAAACTTTGTTTATTTTGTTTTAAAAGTAGTTGTGTATTTAGAAATAGTGTGTACATTTGCACCCCGCAAACGAGGAAGATTAGTTCTGAATCGTTAGTTGGAAAAAGGTTCATAGATATGTTGTTTTGGTTTGGCGAAAAAAGAAAAAATATTTTTTTTCGATAAAAGTTGTCAGGTTAAAAAACAGTTGTATATTTGCAGCCGCTTAGGGAAACACCTAAGGGAAACGAAGCAAGGGAATCGAGAGATTCGGTGCGGAGTGGATAGAAGTTCATTGAAATATTGTGGAGATAAGAATCGAGAATAGGTGAGGACCTGTTCGAGAGGAACAAGAATTAAGGAAACATACAATTTAGTATATCGTAAGGTATATATAAGGAATTGAATCGAGAGTCGGGGCCGGGAGAGATTTGGACTTCGTTGGGACGAATATTTACAAAACAACGATGAAGAGTTTGATCCTGGCTCAGGATGAACGCTAGCGGCAGGCCTAACACATGCAAGTCGAGGGGTAACAGGGAGCTTGCTCCGCTGACGACCGGCGCACGGGTGCGCACCGCGTATGGAACCTACCTTGTACAGGGGAATAGCCCAGGGAAACTTGGATTAATGCCCCGTGGTACCATGACCCGGCATCGGGATATGGTTAAAGCCTTCGGGCGGTACAAGATGGCCATGCGTCCCATTAGTTTGTTGGTAAGGTAACGGCTTACCAAGACTACGATGGGTAGGGGCCCTGAGAGGGGGATCCCCCACACTGGTACTGAGACACGGACCAGACTCCTACGGGAGGCAGCAGTGAGGAATATTGGACAATGGAGGAGACTCTGATCCAGCCATGCCGCGTGCAGGAAGAATGCCCTATGGGTAGTAAACTGCTTTTATACGGGAAGAAAAAGAGCTACGTGTAGCTTACTGACGGTACCGTAAGAATAAGGACCGGCTAACTCCGTGCCAGCAGCCGCGGTAATACGGAGGGTCCGAGCGTTATCCGGAATTATTGGGTTTAAAGGGTCCGTAGGCGGGCCGATAAGTCAGGGGTGAAAGTCTGCCGCTCAACGGTAGAACTGCCTTTGATACTGTCGGTCTTGAGTTATAGTGAAGTTGCCGGAATATGTAGTGTAGCGGTGAAATGCATAGATATTACATAGAACACCGATTGCGAAGGCAGGTGACTAACTATATACTGACGCTGATGGACGAAAGCGTGGGGAGCGAACAGGATTAGATACCCTGGTAGTCCACGCCGTAAACGATGGATACTAGCTGTCCGGAACCTTGAGTTCTGGGCGGCCAAGCGAAAGTGATAAGTATCCCACCTGGGGAGTACGTTCGCAAGAATGAAACTCAAAGGAATTGACGGGGGCCCGCACAAGCGGTGGAGCATGTGGTTTAATTCGATGATACGCGAGGAACCTTACCAGGGCTTAAATGCATATTGACAGGTCTAGAGATAGATTTTCCTTCGGGCAATTTGCAAGGTGCTGCATGGTTGTCGTCAGCTCGTGCCGTGAGGTGTCAGGTTAAGTCCTATAACGAGCGCAACCCCTACCGTTAGTTGCCAGCATGTCATGATGGGGACTCTAACGGGACTGCCGGTGCAAACCGTGAGGAAGGTGGGGATGACGTCAAATCATCACGGCCCTTACGTCCTGGGCCACACACGTGCTACAATGGCAGGTACAGAGAGCAGCCATGTCGCAAGGCAGAGCGAATCTATAAAACCTGTCACAGTTCGGATCGGGGTCTGCAACTCGACCCCGTGAAGCTGGAATCGCTAGTAATCGGATATCAGCCATGATCCGGTGAATACGTTCCCGGGCCTTGTACACACCGCCCGTCAAGCCATGGAAGCCGGGAGTGCCTGAAGTCCGTCACCGTAAGGAGCGGCCTAGGGCAAGATCGGTAACTAGGGCTAAGTCGTAACAAGGTAGCCGTACCGGAAGGTGCGGCTGGAACACCTCCTTTCTAGAGATTGTCCTTTAAGGACGGTCCCTGACGAAGTGAAGAATGGAACTACGGTCCCGGTCTTTTGATTTAATAATAGTTTCTTTAGTAAATGTTCCAATAAATGATCTCCATAATTATGATATATAAGTAATTGCTTTTTTTGCGAGGTATTTATACCGAGAGGAAAGAGTAGGGACAGTCCCATAGCTCAGCTGGTTAGAGCGCTACACTGATAATGTAGAGGTCGGCAGTTCGAGTCTGCCTGGGACTACAAACAAGAAAATCGTTTAGCAATAGGCGATACGTTCATTAAGTATTGAAGGAAATTTTAGAAGTTGGTTAAGACCAGTTTACAGTACGCGGTATGCGGTACACAGTACAACAGCATAAAAACTGGTTACTGGTTACTGATCACCGGCAACTTAAAACGGGGGATTAGCTCAGCTGGCTAGAGCGCCTGCCTTGCACGCAGGAGGTCATCGGTTCGACTCCGATATTCTCCACAGCGACGAAAGTCGACAACGTTCATTGACATATTGGAACAGGAGGTAATACATTTTTAATGTATTGCCGACTAAAAAAGAAAGAAACACGAATCTTTATTAAGTAAAGAGTACGAATAAAATAGAATAGATTAAAGATCTGGCGACAAGCTGGAAAAGGGCGTATGGGGAATGCCTAGGCTCTCAGAGGCGAAGAAGGACGTGATAAGCTGCGAAAAGCTACGGGGATCGGCACACACGATATGATCCGTAGATATCCGAATGGGGCAACCCGGCATATTGAAGATATGTCATGGCGTAAGCCAAGCAAACCCGGGAACTGAAACATCTAAGTACCCGGAGGAGGAGAAAACAAAAGTGATTCCGATAGTAGCGGCGAGCGAAATCGGATTAGTCCAAACCGTACATGTTCCGGCATGTGCGGGTTGTAGGACCACGACATTCGAGGTGTAATGAACTAGAACGCTTTGGAAATAGCGACCATAGAGGGTGATAGTCCCGTATAGGTAAAGAGCATTTAGATAGTGGTATCCTGAGTAGTGCGGGGCACGTGAAACCCTGTATGAATCCGGCGGGACCATCCGCCAAGACTAAATACTCCTGAGAGACCGATAGTGAACCAGTACCGTGAGGGAAAGGTGAAAAGAACCGTGAATAACGGAGTGAAATAGATCCTGAAACCATACGCTTACAAGCGGTCGGAGCCCATATGGGTGACGGCGTGCCTTTTGCATAATGAGCCTACGAGTTACTTTTACTAGCAAGGTTAAGGACTTCAGGTCCGGAGCCGTAGCGAAAGCGAGTCTGAATAGGGCGACCATAGTTAGTAGTAGTAGACGCGAAACCGTGCGATCTACCCATGGGCAGGTTGAAGCTGTGGTAACACATAGTGGAGGACCGAACCCGTTGACGTTGAAAAGTCTTGGGATGACCTGTGGGTAGGGGTGAAAGGCCAATCAAGCTCGGAAATAGCTCGTACTCCCCGAAATGCATTTAGGTGCAGCGTGTAGATAGTTTTATAGAGGTAGAGCTACTGATTGGATGCGGGGGCTTCACCGCCTACCAATTCCTGACAAACTCCGAATGCTATAAAATGTTTCTGCGCAGTGAGGGCATGGGTGCTAAGGTCCATGTCCGAGAGGGAAAGAACCTAGATCACCGGCTAAGGTCCCAAAGTATATACTAAGTTGATATAACGCGGTGGAACTGCATTGACAGCCAGGATGTTGGCTTGGAAGCAGCCATTCATTTAAAGAGTGCGTAACAGCTCACTGGTCGAGCGGTTCCGCATGGATAATAATCGGGCATAAGTATATCACCGAAGCTGTGACTTCATATTAATATGAGGGGTAGGGGAGCATTGTAACTGCGTCGAAGGTGTACCTGCGAGGGATGCTGGAGCGGTTACAAACGAAAATGTAGGCATAAGTAACGATAATGCGGGCGAGAAACCCGCACGCCGAAAGACCAAGGTTTCCCCAGCTATGCTAATCAGCTGGGGGTCAGTCGGGACCTAACGCGAACCCGAAGGGGATAGTGGATGGACAACAGATTAATATTTCTGTACCTGCTCACGCTAAAAGTGACGGAGGCGAGAAGTTGGTGCGTACAGACGGAATTGTACGTTGAAGGGAGTAGTAATACCCCGATAGTACACCGAGACCACGGTCAAGGTGATAATCCAGCATATCGACTTCCAAGAAAAGCAAGTGAAGCAGCCCGTACCGTAAACCGACACAGGTGGTTGGGATGAGTATTCTAAGGCGCTCGAGAGATTCATGGCTAAGGAACTAGGCAAAATAGACCCGTAACTTCGGGAGAAGGGTCGCCCCCTTATGGGGGGCCGCAGTGAAGAGGTCCAGGCGACTGTTTATCAAAAACACAGGGCTCTGCAAAATCGAAAGATGAAGTATAGGGCCTGACACCTGCCCGGTGCTGGAAGGTTAAGAGGAGATGTCATTCCTTCGGGGAGAAGCATTGAATTGAAGCCCCAGTAAACGGCGGCCGTAACTATAACGGTCCTAAGGTAGCGAAATTCCTTGTCGGGTAAGTTCCGACCTGCACGAATGGTGCAACGATCTGGACACTGTCTCGGCCATGAGCTCGGTGAAATTGTAGTATCGGTGAAGATGCCGGTTACCCGCAGTGGGACGAAAAGACCCCGTGCACCTTTACTATAGCTTCGTATTGACCTTGGTCAAGCAATGTGTAGGATAGCTGGGAGACTTTGAAGCTGCATCGCTAGGTGTGGTGGAGTCATTGTTGAAATACCAGCCTTTGCTTGTCCGGGGCCTAACTCTCGATGAGAGAACAGTGCGTGGTGGGTAGTTTGACTGGGGTGGTCGCCTCCAAAAGAGTAACGGAGGCTTCTAAAGGTGCCCTCAATACGGTTGGCAATCGTGTGTAGAGTGCAATGGCACAAGGGCGCTTGACTGAGAGACATACAGGTCGATCAGGTTGGAAACAAGAGCATAGTGATCCGGTGGTTCCGCATGGAAGGGCCATCGCTCAAAGGATAAAAGGTACGCCGGGGATAACAGGCTGATCTCCCCCAAGAGCTCATATCGACGGGGGGGTTTGGCACCTCGATGTCGGCTCGTCACATCCTGGGGCTGGAGAAGGTCCCAAGGGTTGGGCTGTTCGCCCATTAAAGTGGCACGCGAGCTGGGTTCAGAACGTCGTGAGACAGTTCGGTCTCTATCTACTGCGGGCGTTAGAAATTTGAGTGGATCTGACTCTAGTACGAGAGGACCGAGTTGGACTGACCGCTGGTGCACCAGTTGTTCCGCCAGGAGCATCGCTGGGTAGCTATGTCGGGATTGGATAAGCGCTGAAAGCATATAAGCGCGAAACCAGCCACAAGATGAGATTTCTTTAAAGGGCCGTGGGAGATGACCACGTTGATAGGCTATAGGTAGAAGGGCAGTAATGTCCGTAGCCGAGTAGTACTAATTGCCCGTCAGGCTTGCGCATACGCTCGTCCCGTTCTTAGGAACGGGGCGGACGACGATCTTTACTTCTTTCTTTTTATACCGAAACATACTTAATACTATAAGTGCTTCTTTCCTTTATAGGATCCTGTTCCATTCATGTCAACGATATTGCGGCGGAGGCCGCGCTCGGGAATGCCCGAACTAAAACTTAGGTGGCCATGGCGACGGGGCCCACCCCTTACCATTCCGAACAGGGAAGTTAAGACCGTTTGCGCCGATGGTACTGCTATACCAAGTGGGAGAGTAGGTAGCCGCCTTTTTCGAAAGCCCTTTACAGAAATGTAAGGGGCTTTTTTTATACCATAGATTTAACGCAAGGGGTACGGTCCTTACATATCAAGACTTGCAAAGAACATTTTATATATAACAACAAGAACCCGTCCCGGCATACGGTACAAGACGATTATAGAGGTTCGCTATAAACTAGTTATCTTTTTTGGAACCGAAACTTACAGTGTATCGAAACCCTGCCGGTGGTTTATCAAGGATAACTGGGGTGTATTACGGAAAATATTTAGTTATTGTACCGTTTATCAAGATCAAATAAGATTCAGGGAAGACTCAATTGGTACATGTGAATAGTTAATATGGAATGTAACAGGTCTTTCAAAATTGTTTTAAATAAAAAGGTCTCGAGTATCATACGATAGTCGAGACCTTTTATTTTGTAATTATCTCATCTATATTCCGGGCATGTCGCCATCCCTCTTAAACGGCTATGCCAAATCTCGCATCAAATACTTGTCTACATGATGTGTTCTTTTTGTTTAAACTGTAATTTCTAATTAAGTGAAGCTTTATGTTTCAACAATATTGAAAGTATTAATTCTTTTAGTTTCGTTTATGTCTTCTTTTTGTTAAGCAGTATATTCCGTTCTTATATAGGTTAAAGCCTCAATGAACTATCCACGTCTACAATAGAATGGTGTTATGATTTGCTTTTTAGTTTTGTGGGGGTAGATGTGTTCCATGTTGCATAGGGTAGTAGGGGGTGAAGTTGTCATATATATGATAGGTCAATAGTGGTTCGATATGGGATCTATAATTAAAAAGCAGTGATGTAATATTATTTCAGAGTTATAGAAACCTGTAAACAAAGGTGTTGGGAGTTGGTGCAAAAAACTTTGTTTATTTTGTTTTAAAAGTAGTTGTGTATTTAGAAATAGTGTGTACATTTGCACCCCGCAAACGAGGAAGATTAGTTCTGAATCGTTAGTTGGAAAAAGGTTCATAGATATGTTGTTTTGGTTTGGCGAAAAAAGAAAAAATATTTTTTTTCGATAAAAGTTGTCAGGTTAAAAAACAGTTGTATATTTGCAGCCGCTTAGGGAAACACCTAAGGGAAACGAAGCAAGGGAATCGAGAGATTCGGTGCGGAGTGGATAGAAGTTCATTGAAATATTGTGGAGATAAGAATCGAGAATAGGTGAGGACCTGTTCGAGAGGAACAAGAATTAAGGAAACATACAATTTAGTATATCGTAAGGTATATATAAGGAATTGAATCGAGAGTCGGGGCCGGGAGAGATTTGGACTTCGTTGGGACGAATATTTACAAAACAACGATGAAGAGTTTGATCCTGGCTCAGGATGAACGCTAGCGGCAGGCCTAACACATGCAAGTCGAGGGGTAACAGGGAGCTTGCTCCGCTGACGACCGGCGCACGGGTGCGCACCGCGTATGGAACCTACCTTGTACAGGGGAATAGCCCAGGGAAACTTGGATTAATGCCCCGTGGTACCATGACCCGGCATCGGGATATGGTTAAAGCCTTCGGGCGGTACAAGATGGCCATGCGTCCCATTAGTTTGTTGGTAAGGTAACGGCTTACCAAGACTACGATGGGTAGGGGCCCTGAGAGGGGGATCCCCCACACTGGTACTGAGACACGGACCAGACTCCTACGGGAGGCAGCAGTGAGGAATATTGGACAATGGAGGAGACTCTGATCCAGCCATGCCGCGTGCAGGAAGAATGCCCTATGGGTAGTAAACTGCTTTTATACGGGAAGAAAAAGAGCTACGTGTAGCTTACTGACGGTACCGTAAGAATAAGGACCGGCTAACTCCGTGCCAGCAGCCGCGGTAATACGGAGGGTCCGAGCGTTATCCGGAATTATTGGGTTTAAAGGGTCCGTAGGCGGGCCGATAAGTCAGGGGTGAAAGTCTGCCGCTCAACGGTAGAACTGCCTTTGATACTGTCGGTCTTGAGTTATAGTGAAGTTGCCGGAATATGTAGTGTAGCGGTGAAATGCATAGATATTACATAGAACACCGATTGCGAAGGCAGGTGACTAACTATATACTGACGCTGATGGACGAAAGCGTGGGGAGCGAACAGGATTAGATACCCTGGTAGTCCACGCCGTAAACGATGGATACTAGCTGTCCGGAACCTTGAGTTCTGGGCGGCCAAGCGAAAGTGATAAGTATCCCACCTGGGGAGTACGTTCGCAAGAATGAAACTCAAAGGAATTGACGGGGGCCCGCACAAGCGGTGGAGCATGTGGTTTAATTCGATGATACGCGAGGAACCTTACCAGGGCTTAAATGCATATTGACAGGTCTAGAGATAGATTTTCCTTCGGGCAATTTGCAAGGTGCTGCATGGTTGTCGTCAGCTCGTGCCGTGAGGTGTCAGGTTAAGTCCTATAACGAGCGCAACCCCTACCGTTAGTTGCCAGCATGTCATGATGGGGACTCTAACGGGACTGCCGGTGCAAACCGTGAGGAAGGTGGGGATGACGTCAAATCATCACGGCCCTTACGTCCTGGGCCACACACGTGCTACAATGGCAGGTACAGAGAGCAGCCATGTCGCAAGGCAGAGCGAATCTATAAAACCTGTCACAGTTCGGATCGGGGTCTGCAACTCGACCCCGTGAAGCTGGAATCGCTAGTAATCGGATATCAGCCATGATCCGGTGAATACGTTCCCGGGCCTTGTACACACCGCCCGTCAAG